>CAVXDI010000005.1:0-75097 GCA_963760585.1 uncultured Actinomycetota bacterium | reverse complement strand
CGGCGGGGCTGCGGGGCGAGAACGTGGTGCCTTCCATGACCCCACTCAACCAGCGACCACCGACAGTCACAGGCCCGCTGACCGGCCCAGATCCCGCATGGTGAGATGCAATCGAAACTATGTTCCCCCACGCCAAGGCGACCTGTTGCCAGCTGTCCCAGACTGAGACCTGCCGACCAGTCCACCTTGCGCATAGTGGAGAACCAGAGGTCGCACGACAGGGAGGCAGCGATGACTGAGCGCGCGGCGGAGGAGGAACCCGGCAGCATCTTCCACCTGATGTACCGGAGCCGGAGCACCATCCCCGACGAACGTCGCAAGCAGGAGCTCGGCGCCCTCTTCTCGACGGCGAGGTCCAACAACAAGGGGCGGGGAGTCACCGGGGCGCTGCTGTGCGTCGATGACCGCTTCGTCCAGGTCCTCGAGGGCGAGGAGGCGGTCGTCCGGGCGCTTTTCGAGCACATCTCCACCGACACCCGTCACGACTCCGTCGCCGTCGTTGAGACCGGCCCCCTTCCCGAGCGGGTGTTCTCGCGCTGGGCCATGGCCAAGGTCGCGGAGGACGGCGAGCCTGACATCCCGCTCATCGCGCACACCGACGGGATCTCCCCCGCCGCCGGTCGGCGTACGACACCGGAGCAGGAGCGGGTACTGGACGTGATGCGGCATGCCGCCCGTGACGAGGCCGAGCGCGTCTGAGACGGGCCGTGAGGACCGGTGCCTGACGGCGGGCGTCCGGTGCTAGCGTCGGAGCAATGACCCTCGGCCGGCGCTCCACAGCAGCAGCCGACCGACGGCGTCCCCGTCTCGCCGCCAGGCTTGCGTTCCTCGTCGGCTCCGTGCTGCTGGTCACCGGCTGTGCAGACGACTCGGTGTCCCCGGCCACCACGGGCACGACTGCCACGGCCAGCGCCAGTCGGTCGTCGACCGCGGACGCCGACCACCCCGAGGTGCTCGCGGCCGAGCTGACCCGCGCGGGAAGCAGCCGCTACTCGCTGAGCGTGACCATGAGCTCGGAGTACGACACCCCCGAGCGCTACGCCGACGGGTGGCGGGTCCTGGACCCCGACGGCAAGGTGCTCGGCACGATGGAGCTCGGGCACGACCACGCCGCGGAGCAACCGTTCACCCGCGCGCAGGACGGTCTGGAGATTCCCGAGGGCGTCGACGAGGTGACGGTCGAGGGCCACGACCTCGAGAACGGCTACGGCGGGGGCACGGTGACCGTGCCGGTCCCGGGAGCCTGAACCCAGACGACGGCCACTGCCCGCCCGCGCGGCAGCTCAGCCCCCTGCGGCAGCGACCGGTGGGCGCAGGATCGTCCTGAGCCTGGCCGGCGGGGACCCTGCGCGCGTCGCTCTGATGGATCTCGTGGTGCTTGCCCACCATGGTGAGGCCTCGGCCGGGGATGAACTCACGGTGCAGCCGCTGGAGCAGTCCGGCTTCGGCTTCGTAGGAGCCCACGTGCAGGGCCTGGACACAGAGACCCTCGGAGCGGGTCTCCAGTCGTAGGTCGTCGAGGCGGGCGTGGCGGTCCCGGGCTGCGACCTGTTCCACGGCGGCCGTGAACATCGCCTTCGTGATCCAGTCCCACTGCGCCTTGTCGCGGGCGTGGGTGAAGGGCTCCATGTCCTCGGCCCACCACAGGCCCTCGAGGGCATGACGACGTGGTCACGGCCGAGCGCCTTGCCGGCGAACTCGAGCCGGTAGGCGACCGGGTAGAGCGTCGCGGTCGCTTCGGCGAAAGCCGGTGCGTCCGGGTCGCCGTGACCGTCGATCATGAGGTACCGGAGGTCCGGCACGACCAGGACCTGGGGCGTGTCGCGCGTGGCCCGGTCGCACGCGAGCTCGCGCTTGTGATCGACCTTCGTGGGCAACGGACCGACCGCTCGGGCGCTCAGCCCGTGGCCAGCAGCCCGCGTACGACGCGCAGGCCCACCGAGAGCCGCGCCAGGTCCGCCCCGTCGTCCCCGCAGATCTCCTCCAGCGTGGCCACCGCCCGGGTGACCACCACGCTGTCGCCGTCCTCCCAGGCCGAGATCCGCGCGGGCGCGGAGTCGTCGGGCGACGTCGCGGCCAGCACCTGCCCGGTCAGCTGGCAGTGCACGGCGTGCAGGTCGTCGCGCAGGGCAGCGCGGGCCATCGTCTGCCAGCGGTCGTTGCGGGGCAGCCGCAGGATGCGGCCGACCAGCAGCGAGAGTCCGAGCCGCTCGCCCAGCGCGAAGTGCAGCCGGGCCACCTCGACGGTGTCGAGGTCGTCGCGTCGGGCGACCTCGATGATGCCGAGCAGCATGTACGCCGGCGGCAGCGCCGCGACCCGGCCGGCGAGGTCCTCGGGCACCTCCTGGGCCAGCAACGCGTCGCGCCGGTCGTGGTACGCCGTGAGCTCGCGCCCCGTCATCACCTCGGGCAGCTCGGCCATCACCCGGTGCACCTCCCCCGAGAACTGCTCCACGCTCGCCCGGCTGTCCAGGGGCGGACGACGGTTCGTGACCAGCCACCGCGAGGCCCGCTCGACCAGCGTGCGCATCTCCAGGCGCATCCGGGTCTGCACCGCCGCCGGCAGGACGTTGTCCAGGGTCGCGATCTCGCTGCGCACCGGCAGCGAGGCGTAGATCTCGCGGGCCACGAAGTTGGCCCGCGTCAGCTCGGCCGGGGTCGCACCGGTCTCGCCGGCGAGCCGCGGCCAGAAGGTCATCCCGGCGCCGTTGACCAGGTCGTTGACGACCTGGGTCACGATGATCTGCCGGCGCAGCGGGTGGTCGCGGACCTGCTTCTCGAACCCCTCGCGGATCTGGCGCGGGAAGTAGGCGCACAGGTCGTCGTCGAGGTAGGGGTCGTCGGGCAGGTCGGAGGCGAGCAGCTCCTCGGCGAGCACGATCTTGGTCCACGCCAGCAGCACCGACAGCTCGGGCACGGTCAGCCCGACCTTGCGGTCCAGCCGACGCCGCACCTCCCGGCTGGTGGGCAGCCCCTCGAGCTCGCGGTTCAGCACCCCTTCGCGCTCGAGCTTCTTCATCCAGTCCTCGTGCACGTGCAGCAGCGGCGCCGCGTCGGCCGCGGCGTTCGCGAGCGCGAGGTTCTGCTCGTAGTTGTCGCGCAGCACCAGCTCGGCGACCTCGTCGGTCATCGAGGCCAGCAGCGTGTTGCGCTGCTTGCCGGTCAGGTCGCCGTCCGCGACGACCCGGTCGAGCAGGATCTTGATGTTCACCTCGTGGTCGGAGGTGTCCACGCCCGCGGAGTTGTCGATGAAGTCGGTGTCGATCCGGCCGCCCTGGCGCTCGAAGCCGAGCTGGGCGTACTCGATGCGGCCGAGCTGGGTGAGCCCGAGGTTGCCACCCTCGCCCACGCAGGCGGCGCGCAGCTCGCCGCCGTCCACGCGGATCGCGTCGTTCGCCTTGTCGCCGACGTCGGCGTGGCTCTCCTCCGAGGACTTGACGTAGGTGCCGATGCCGCCGTTCCAGAGCAGGTCGACCGGAGCGGTGAGGATCGCGCGCATCAGCTCGGCCGGCGTCATCGCCGACACGTCCCCCTCGATCCCCAGCGACCGGCGGATGGCGGCGTTCAGCCGGATCGACTTCAACGAACGCGGGAAGACGCCACCACCCTCGGAGATCAGGTCCTTGTCGTAGTCCTGCCAGCTCGACCGGGGCAGGGCGAAGAGGCGCTGCCGCTCGGCGTACGACGTCGCGGCGTCCGGATCGGGGTCGAGGAAGATGTCGCGGTGGTCGAAGGCCGCGACCAGCCGGGTGTGCTCGGAGCAGAGCATGCCGTTGCCGAAGACGTCGCCGGACATGTCGCCGATCCCGACGCAGGTGAAGTCCTCGGTCTGGCAGTCGTGGCCCCGCTCCCGGAAGTGCCGCTGCACCGAGACCCAGGCCCCCCGGGCGGTGATGCCCATCGCCTTGTGGTCGTAGCCCACCGAGCCGCCACTGGCGAAGGCGTCGCCGAGCCAGAAGCCGTAGTCCTTCGCCACGCCGTTGGCGATGTCGGAGAACGTCGCGGTGCCCTTGTCCGCGGCGACCACGAGGTAGGAGTCGTCCCCGTCGTGGCGCACCACGCCCGGGGGCGGAACGGTCTCGCCCTCGACGAGGTTGTCGGTGATGTCGAGCAGGGCCGAGATGAAGGTCGTGTAGCAGGCGATGCCCTCGGCCAGCCAGGCGTCGCGCTGACCCGGGTCGGGGAGCTGCTTGCAGAAGAACCCACCCTTCGCGCCGACCGGGACGATCACGGTGTTCTTGACCATCTGGGCCTTGACCAGGCCCAGCACCTCGGTGCGGAAGTCGTCGCGCCGGTCCGACCAGCGCAGGCCGCCGCGGGCGACGGCACCGAAGCGCAGGTGCACGCCCTCGACCCGTGGGGAGTAGACGAAGATCTCGAAGCGCGGCCGCGGCTCGGGCAGATCACCGATCGCGGAGGGCTCGAGCTTGAAGGACATGTACGGCTTGACGCCGCCGTCCTCGGCGAGCTGGAAGTAGTTGGTGCGCAGCGTGGCCCGCACGTGGGTCAGGTAGGAGCGCAGGATCCGGTCGTGGTCGAGGCTGGCGACGTTGTCGAGCGCGCGACCGATCCGCTCCTCGATCTCGTGGACCCGGGCCGTGCGCGCCTCCGCGTCGTGGGCCATCGCCTCGCGACCCGGGTCGAAGCGGGCCTCGAAGAGCTTCACCAGCAGGAGCGTGATGTCGACGTTGCTGGCCAGTGCCTCCTCGATGTAGTCAAGCGCGAACGGCGAGTTGCCCTGCCGCATGTACTTCGCATAGGCGCGCAGCACCGTGGCCTGCCGCCAGGTCAGCCCGGCCCCCAGCACCAGGGCGTTGAAGCCGTCGATCTCGTTGAAGCCGTCCCAGACCGCTCGCAGCGCGTCCTGGAAGCGCTCCCGGGCGTGCGCGGGCAGGGTGCGGTCGTAGCGCAGCCCGAACTCGTAGACGTACGTCGGCAGGCCCAGCCCCTCGAGCTCGTAGGGCCGCTCGTCGACGACCTCCACCCCCATCGAGGAGATCATCGGCAGCACGGCGGAGAGCGAGAGCGCCGGGCCCTTGCGCAGCACCTTGAGCCGGGCCTCGCCGCGGTCGGCGTCCATCTGCTCGTAGAGGGAGATCGTGATGCCCTCGTCCCCCTCGATGCTCTCGACCCGGCCGAGGTCGACCGCCCCGGTGCGGGGCGCGAAGTCCTCCTTGTAGGCCTCGGGGAAGGAGTCGACGTAGCGTCGGCCGAGGATCGTGCCCTTCTCCTCGCCGTACTCCGCGACGACTGCGGAGATCAGGTCGTCGCGCCACGAGCGGGACGCCTCGCCCAGGCGCCGTTCGAGGTCCGGGGTGTCGATGTCGGGGATCGTGGCGTCCTTGGCCGGGTGCACCACGAAGTGCACGCGCGCGGTCGTCGACTCGTTGACTCGCACCGTGAACTCCACCGAGTCGCCGTCGAGGCGGTCCTTGAGGATCTGGACGAACCGCTCCCGCACCCCGGTGTTGTAACGGTCGCGGGGCAGGTAGACGAGCACCGAGACGTAGCGGCCGTAGGTGTCGCGGCGCACGAACGCGCGCACCTGGCGACGCTCCCGGGCGTGCATGGCCGCCTGCGCCATCGGCCCGATCTCGTCGACCGTGGTGTGGAAGAGCTCGTCACGCGGGTAGGTCTCGAGGGTGTCCATCAGCGCCTTGCCGGCGTGGCTGCGCGCGTCGAACCCGCTGCGTCGCAGCACCGCGGCCGCCTTCTCGCGCAGCAGCGGGATCCGGGTCAGCGACTCGGTGTAGGCCGCGCTGGAGAACAGCCCGAGGAAGCGCCGCTCACCGACCACCTCGCCGTCCTCGAAGGTCTTGACGCCGACGTAGTCGAGGTACGCCGGGCGGTGCACGG
Organism: uncultured Actinomycetota bacterium; assembly: GCA_963760585.1. Lineage (GTDB taxonomy): Bacteria > Actinomycetota > Actinomycetes > Propionibacteriales > Nocardioidaceae > Nocardioides. The sequence continues at coordinate 69,241 of CAVXDI010000005.1, read as the reverse complement.
TGGCCCGCGAGTTCGCCTTGGCCAGCACGAGCAGGGTCTTCTCCCGGGCCTTGGCGGCGGCGGCCGGGGGCAGCCGGCCCGAGCTCGAGGACATGTCGGGGTCGGCGCGCAGGATGCCCAGACCGGTGCCCGGCACGGCGCGCAGCAGCTCACCGTCACCGTCGCTCTCGAGGCGGTACTCGCGGTAGCCGAGGAAGGTGAAGTGGTCGGCGGCGAGCCAGGTGAGCAGCTCACGGCCCTGGCGCACCTCGTCGGACGGGAGCGGTGGTGGCGTGGCCTCGAGGTCGTCGACGACCGAGCGGACCTGCGCGTGCATCTTCTGCCAGTCCTCGACCGCCTCGCGCACGTCGCGCAGCACCCGGTCCACGGCCTCCTCCAGGGCGTCGGTGTCGTCGTCCTGGACCCGGTCGATCTCGACATGCATCCACGACTCGCGCACCGCGCCCGCCACGGGCTCCAGCGAGCCGTCCGCGACCTGGGCGACGCCCTCCAGCTTGCCGGTGATGTCGCGGGTGACGTCGAAGTGCGGGTGGACGACGGCGTGCACGCCGTGCTGCAGGCGGGAGAGCTCCATGGTCAGGGAGTCCACGAGGAACGGCATGTCGTCGGTGACGACCTCGACGATCGTGTGGCCCTCAGCCGACCAGCCGTGCTCGCTCAGGCTCGGGGTGAAGACCCGGACCCGCGCGGTGCCCTGCGGTCGCTCGCCGGCGAGCTTCCAGTGCGACGCGAGGGCGCCGTACACGTCCACGTCGCCGCGGCCCAGCAGGTCCTCCGGCGCGACGTGGCGGTAGTAGGCCTGGAGCAGGACGTCGACCGTGTCGTGGGGCGGCCCACCGGTGCCCTTGCGTGATCGCGCGCGCTCGATGGCCTGCTCGATCAGCTCGGCCTTGTCCTGGTCCAGCGTCGTCGTTGACACCCCTCGACCCTAGGCCCCGCGTGTGACCCGGACAACATGGGCCGATCCAGGGGCCACCCCCGACCGGCGGGCCGCCCGACGGCCCGGTTCACAGCTGCGAGCGCAGGTCCCACAGGAGCGGGAAGTAGCGCAGCGGGAGACGCGAGCGGAGGTACGGCGCCCCGCTGGAGCCGCCGGTCCCGGACCTGCTGCCGATCATCCGCTCGACCATCACGACGTGCCGGGCGCGCCAGCTCGCGGCCAGCTCGTCGTGCTGGAGCAGCGCCTCGGCCAGCGCCCACACGACCGCGTACCGGGACCGGTCGTGCGCGACGGTGCGCAGCGAGGCGGCGACGTCCTCGTCGCTGCCCGCCGGGAGCCCCTCGGCGGCCAGCGCGTGCCGGAACGCGTCCCAGAGGGTGGGCTCGGCCAGCCGCCGGGTGAGCCGGGCCCGCTCCTGCGCGCTCACCCCCCGGAAGCGTTCGAGGTACGACGGGTCCTGGGCGCCGGAGAGGAACTCCAGCTCGCGGAACTGCACGGACTGGAAACCGCTGGCCGGTGCCAGCCGCTGCCGGAACTCCAGGAAGTCCTGCGGGGTCATCGTCTCGAGCACGTCGACCTGGTGGACCAGCACCCGCTCGATCACGTGCACCCGGGTGAGCAGGTGCTGGGCCCACCACAGGCTGCGACCCGGCACCTCCCCCAGCATCGCGTCGCGGGCGGCCCCCACCTCGTGCAGCAGCTGCTTGAACCACAGCTCGTAGACCTGGTGGATGGTGATGAACAGCAGCTCGTCGTGCGCCGGCGGGTCGGACTCGAGGTGCTGTGAGTCGAGGAGCTCGGGCAGGCGCAGGTAGCTGCCGTAGGTGAGCTGGGCGCCCTGCTCGCCGAAGGACACGTCGGAGTCGGTCCGGGGGGTTTCGGTCATGGGCAGGCACGTTAGCCCTGCCGCTGCGTCATGATGTGGGACATGCTGTTCCGACACGAGCTGGCCTACGACGCCACGCCCGCCCAGGTCTTCGCCATGCTCGCGGACCCCGTCTTCCGCGAGGCCGCCTGCGCCGCCCGAGACGTGGTCGCCGCCGAGGTGACCCTGACCCGGGTCGGCAACGGCTTCACGCTGGTCGTCGACGAGCAGCAGCCCACCGGCGACCTGCCCTCCCTCACGCGCCCCTGGGCGGGCGGGACGATCCAGGTGCTGCACCGCGAGGAGTGGGCCGACTCCATCTCAGGCACGCTGCGCATCGAGTCGCCCGGCAAGCCGTGGCAGTTCTTCGGCACGGTCACGCTGCGCCCCGAGGGCAGCCGCACGCTCGAGATCGTCGAGCTCGATGCGAGGATCAGGGTGCCGTTGATCGGCCATCGGCTCGAGAAGCTGGTCGCCGACAAGGTCCGCTCCGGCATGGACGCCGAGCACGGCGTCGGTGTCGCCTACCTGGCCGGAGGCCGCTGATGACGAAGAAGCTCACCCACGACCTGACCTACGCGGCTCCCGTCGCGGCCGTCGCCGCGATGCTGGCCGACGCCGGCTTCCGGGCGGAGGTGTGCGAGGCCCAGCACGTGCTCCGCCACGAGGTCAGCGTCACCGGTGACCCGGCCGCGGGCGACGGGCAGGTCGACGTCGAGCAGGTGCAGGCCGCCGACGGCATCCCGTCGTTCGCCCAGAAGTTCGTCGGCGACGAGATCAGCATCGTCCGACGCGAGACCTGGACCTCCCCCACCTCGGCCGAGCTGCACATGAGCATCCCCGGGAAACCCGGCGAGATGACCGGGACGATCCGGTTGCGCGAGTCCGGCGGTTCCACCACCGAGACGGTGGACCTCGACATCCGCGTCCGGATCCCGCTGGTGGGCGCCAAGATCGAGGGCCTCGTCTCCGACCTGCTGCTCAAGGCCCTTCGCACCGAGCAGCGCGTGGGCACCGACTACCTCTCGCGCTGACGCCCGGGCTCCCCCGGGGCCGGTGCCGGGGGCTGCTCGCCGAGCCGGTCCTGACGTCGTCGCAGGACCACGACGAGCGCGAGGACCGCGAACGGGCCGAAGGCCAGCGCGTAGACGAGCGCCTGCTCGGCCGGATGCAGCGCGCCCAGGTGCAGGGCCACCAGGTCCGGGGCCACCAGGTCCGGGGCCACCAGGTCGGGGTACGCAAACGTCCTGATCTCCATCGTGGCCATTCTCACCCCGGGCCCGGGAGCGGAATCAAGCAGGGGCGGGGCCGGTTGAGGATGAACGTTCAACGACATCCCCGACCCCAGGAGTGACCGCACGTGACTGATCTCTTCCAGCCCCTCGACGTGAAGAACTGGCAGCTGCCCAACCGTCTGGTGATGGCCCCGCTGACCCGCAACCGCGCCGAGGGCACCGTGCCCGGCGACCTCGCGGTCGACTACTACGCCCAGCGCGCCGGCGCCGGCCTGATCATCACCGAGGGCTCCCAGCCCAGCGCCCGCGGCCAGGGCTACCTGAACACCCCCGGTTTCCACTCCCCCGAGCAGCTCGCCGGCTGGCGCCGCGTCGCCGACGCCGTGCACGCCCGGGGCGGGCGGATCGTCGCCCAGCTGATGCACGCCGGCCGGATCTCGCACCCCGACAACACCGGCGGCCAGGAGATCATCGCACCGAGCGCGCTCGCCGCGCCGGACGCCATGTTCACCGCCGACGGCATGAAGCCCTACCCGACGCCCCGCGCGCTCGAGACCTCCGAGATCGCCGACGTGGTCGCTGAGTACGTCGACGCCGCCCGCGGCGCGATCGAGGCGGGCCTCGACGGGGTCGAGGTGCACGCCGCCAACGGCTACCTGATCCACCAGTTCCTCGCCCCGGGCAGCAACGAGCGCACCGACGAGTACGGCGGCTCGCCGGCGAACCGGGCCCGCTTCGGCATCGAGGTGACCCGGGCGGTCGTCGAGGCGATCGGCGCCGACAAGGTCGGCATCCGGATCTCCCCGGCGCACAACATCCAGGGGGCGACCGAGCAGGACGCCGCCGACGTCGAGGCGACGTACACCACCCTCGTGCAGGCCATCGCCCCGCTCGGCCTGGCCTACCTCAGCTTCCTGGCCGACCCGCGCCTCGACCTGGTCCAGGGGCTGCGCAAGGAGTTCGGCGGCGTCGTCATCGCCAACGACGGCTTCGGCCAGGTCACGACCCGAGAGAGCGCCCAGGCGATCCTCGACGAGGGCCTCGCCGACGCGGTCGCGGTCGGCCGGCTCTTCATCGCCAACCCCGACCTGCCCACCCGCTGGCAGACCGGGGCCGAGCTCAACGAGCCCGACCCCGACACGTTCTACGGCGGCGGCGCCACGGGCTACACCGACTACCCGGCCCTCTCCGCCTGAGCGACCCGTCGCCCGTCGACCCAGCAGGGCGCCGACCTGTCGCTCGTTGACACCAGAAGCCGCCGACCCGTCGTTGAGCAACGACAGGTCGGCGGCTTCTCGGCGTCAACAGGCGACGGGTCGGCGGATCTCACCGCCAACAGGCGACGGGTCAGCCCATGTACGGGTAGCGGTACTCCTTCGGCGGGACGAACGTCTCCTTGATGGAGCGCGGCGAGGTCCAGCGCAGCAGGTTGACCGGGGCGCCGGCCTTGTCGTTGGTGCCGCTGGCCCGGCCGCCGCCGAAGGGCTGCTGGCCGACCACGGCGCCGGTGGGCTTGTCGTTGATGTAGAAGTTGCCGGCCGCGAAGCGCAGCTCGTGCTGGGCCCAGGCGATCGCGCGCCGGTCCTGCGCGATGATCGCGCCGGTCAGGGCGTACGGCGCGAACGACTCCATCTGGTGCACGACCGACTCGAAGTCGCCGTCCTCGTAGACGTGCACGACGAGGATCGGTCCGAAGTACTCCGTCGAGAACATCTGGTCGGTCGGGTCGGTGGACTCCACGACCGTCGGGCGGACGAAGTAGCCCACGGAGTCGTCGACCTCGCCCCCGGCGAGGACCCTCAGGTGGTCGGTGCGCTTGGCCCGCTCGATGGCGGCCTTGTGCTTGGCGAAGGCCCGGTCGTCGATCACCGCGCCCATGAAGTTCGACAGGTCGGTGACGTCGCCCATCGCGATCGCGTCGACCTCGGCGACCAGGTCGTCCTTCATCCGGTCCCACACCGAGCGCGCGACGTAGGCCCGCGACGCGGCCGAGCACTTCTGGCCCTGGAACTCGAACGACCCGCGCAGCAGCGCCACCCGGGTGACGTCGGGGTCGGCCGAGGGGTGGGCGACCACGAAGTCCTTGCCGCCGGTCTCGCCGACGATGCGCGGGTAGGAGCGGTAGCTCGCGATGTTCGCGCCGACCTGGCCCCACAGGTGCTGGAAGGTCGGCGTGGACCCGGTGAAGTGGATGCCGGCCAGGTCGGGGCTGGCCAGCGTGACCTTGGAGACGTCGATGCCGTCGCCGGGCAGCATGTTGATCACCCCGGGCGGCATGCCGGCCTCCTCGAGCAGCTGCATGGTGAGCGAGGCCGCGAGCTGCTGGGTGGGCGACGGCTTCCAGATCACCGTGTTCCCCATCAGCGCGGGGGCGGTCGGCAGGTTGCCCGCGATCGCGGTGAAGTTGAACGGCGTGATCGCGTAGACGAAGCCCTCGAGCGGGCGGTGGTCGGTGCGGTTCCAGATGCCCGGGCTGTTCGCGATCGGCTGCTCGGTGAGGATCTGCTTGGCGTAGTGGACGTTGAAGCGCCAGAAGTCGATGAGCTCGCAGGCGCTGTCGATCTCGGCCTGGAAGGCGGTCTTGGACTGCCCCAGCATGGTGGCGGCGTTGATGCGCTGGCGCCAGGGACCGGCGAGCAGGTCGGCGGCCTTCAGCAGGATGGCGCAGCGGTCGTCGACGGACATCGCGCGCCACTCGGGCGCGGCGTCGCCGGCTGCGGCGACGGCGGCCTTCGCGTCGGCCTGGCCCGCCCCGCGGAAGGTGCCGAGCACGTGCTGGTGGTCGTGGGGCTGGACGACCGGGACCTCGGGTCCGGCACCGACGACGCGTTCGCCGCCGATGTGGGCGGGCAGGTCGTGCTGCTGGCCCTCGAGGACGGCGAGCTCGGTGATCAGCGCCTCGCGCTCGGGGCTGCCCGGCGCGTAGGTCAGGTTCGGCTCGTTGACGGGGGCCGGCGGGAAGGAGATGGCGTCCATACCAACGATCGTCTCAGAAGAGTCACGACGCGCCCAAACATCAGTCCCGGTCGATGAGGTGCCCGATCTCCTGGGTGGCGAACCAGGCGAGGTCCGCGTCGTCGTCCGGGTCCGCCCCCGGCGCCCGGTCGCTGGTGTCCACGTGCGCCGCGGCGACGTTCTTCCACGGGACGTCGGCCGCGACGTCGACCGAGGACGGGTCCTCCCCCGGCACCGGCACCACGGCGGGGACGTCGGCGGCGATGACGTGGCGACGCGGGGCGTCGCCCTCACCCCGCAGCCGCGCCGAGGCCGCCGCGGCCGCCATCAGGGCGGCGTACTCCCAGCCCTCCTCGTCCCCGCCCTCGCCCCACGCGGTGCGCAGGGCGTCGGTGACGGCGTGGGCCCGCAGGGGCCCCTCGAGGCGACCCTCGGCCACCAGGCGGGCCAGCCCGCTCGAGGTCAGCGGGACGTAGACGCGTTCACTCATCGGGCACCGTCCGGTCCTTGGTCGGCCGCGGCTTCCGGGTGGCCGACCCGGCCGGCTTCCGGCGGCCCCGCGGCGCCCGCGGCCGCACCCCGGAGACGGTGTCGAGGAGCTCGCTGAGCGCCTCGCTGACACAGCTGCCGAGCAGGTCGGCGTCAGGCAGCAGGTCGCGGTCGGCGGTGATGCCGTAGTAGACCGACCCGTCGTACGACGTGACGCCGATCGCGAGCGCGTGGCCCGGCAGGAGCGGGTGGGTGGGGTACGTCGCGACCATCCGGGCGCCGGCCATGTAGAGCGGCGACTGCGGTCCCGGCACGTTGGTGACGCTCACCTGGAAGCTGCGCAGGTGCTGGGAGGCGGCGACCCGGGCGCCGATCGCGTGGAAGGTCGTCGGGGCGAAGCCGGAGATCCCGGCCAGCCGGTCCGCCGCGACCCCCTGCCCGGTCTCCTTGTGGACCAGGAACGAGTAGGAGACCTGGTGCAGGCGCACGACCGGGCTGCTCTCGCCGACCGGGAGGTCGACCACGTGGGCGGCGATCTGGCTGCCGAGCACCGTCGCCTCGGCCTCATCGTCGATGACGGAGACCGGCACCACCGCGCGGATCTGGCGCAGGCCCCCCAGGGACCCCGGACGGGTCATCAGCCAGTTGCGCAGCGCCCCCGTGACGGTGGCGAGGATGACGTCGTTGACCGTGCCGCCGTGGGTGGCCCGGATCGTGCGGTAGGCCTCGAGGTCGGTCTTCACGGTCACGAAACGGCGCTGCTGGGACAGCTCGCCGTTGATCGGCGACTCCGTCGCCGGGTGCCGCCCGGCCAGTCCGTTGACGACCCGCCCGGTCCGGTGCAGGGCGCCGTCCGCACCGCGCAGCACCGCCCCGGCACGGGTCCGCACGGTGTCGACGGCCGTGGTGCTGGTCAGGGAGTCACGCACGGCGTCGGCGACCAAGCCGACCGGGGTGAAGCGACGACGCGGGCGCCACTGGTCACCGCCGAGGGCCTTGGTCGCTGCCGTGCTGTCGAGCAGCACCTGACCGAGGTCGACGGTGTGGACGCCGTCCACCAGCGCCTGGTGCGACTTCGAGAGCAGGGCGACGTGGCCCTCGGCGAGGCCCTCGACGAGGTACATCTCCCACAGCGGGCGCTGGCGGTCGAGGGGACGCGAGATGATCCGCCCGGTCAGCTCACGGAGCTGGTCGAGGCTCCCCGGACGGGGCAGGGCGGAACGGCGCACGTGGTACTCGAGGTCGAAGTCCTGGTCGTCGACCCAGGTCGGGTTCGCGAGGTGCCCGGGCACGGCCTGCACGCGCTGGCGGTAGCGGGGCGCGAAGGAGAGTCGGTCATCGATGAGGTCGAGGAGCCGGTCGTAGTCGAACTCGGAGCCGGCGAGGTCGAAGATCTCGACGGTGGCGTTGTGCCGGGGCGCTGACGGGGACTCGTCGGCCAGGAAGGCCACGTCCCGCGGCGCGAGCCGCTCACTCATCGGCGTTCCTCTCTCGTCGTGACGTGGGTCTCTGCGGTCCGGGGTCAGGTCCCGAGAGATCCACGCCTGTGGGATTCTGGCAGAGAGGCACCCCCTGCCGGTGACGTGCCCACCGCGTACCCGATCGAGAGGAAGTCATCAGCGATGCGCCGAAGCGTGGCGAGCCTGGCCGCTGTCTCCTGCCTGCTCCTCCTCGCCGCGTGCGGCCAGGACGACACCAGCGCGGCCGACGGGAGCCCCGAGAGCGCCAGCCCCGGGGCCACCAGCCCCGAGACCACCAGCCCGACCCCCGACGCCGCGAGCCCCGACGCCGCGAGCCCGGCCGCCCAGCGGATCGAGATCGCCTTCGAGGGCGACTCGGTCACCCCCAGCGGTGAGCGGGTCGACGTCGCGGTCGGTCAGCCGATCGAGCTGGTCGTCACCGCCGAGGCGCCCGGCGAGCTCCACGTGCACTCCTCGCCCGAGCAGGAGCTGGAGTACGACGCCGGCACCACCACCCTCGACCTCACCATCGGCCGCCCCGGGGTGGTCGACGTCGAGGCGCACGACCTGGAGCTGACGATCGTGCAGCTCGAAGTCCGCTGAGGTGCTCGCCCAGCAGCTGATCTCGACGCACGGCGTCGGTGGGGCCAAGGACCTGCCGCTCTCGCCCGAGCTGGCCATCGCCGGCGCGGTCGCCGCGCTCACGGTCTCGTTCACGGTGCTCGCCCTGGCCTGGCGCTCGCCACGCTACGACGCCGCCACGAGCGGCCGGCCCGCCCCGCGCGCGCTGGGCCGGCTGGTCGACTCGACCGGGTTCCGGGTCGCCCTGCGCGTGCTCGGCCTGCTGCTCCTGGCCTACTCCGGGGTCGCGGCGGTGCTGGGCCAGGACCTGCTGACCAACCCGGTCTTCGGCCTGTTCTACGTGTGGTGGTGGGTCGGGCTGGTGCCGCTCTCGCTGCTGCTGGGGCCGGTCTGGAGGGCGATCAGCCCGGTCCGGAGCATCAACTGGCTGCTCGCCCGGGTCACCGGGGGCGACCCCGAGCAGGGCGTGCTCGTCTACCCCGAGCGCCTGGGGTACTGGCCGGCCGCGATCGGGCTCTACGCGTTCGTGTGGCTGGAGCTCGTCTACCCGGCCGGCAACGAGCTCGGCCCGGTGCGGCTCTGGGGAGCGGCGTACCTGGCGCTGATGCTGCTCGGCGGCGCCCTCTTCGGCAGCGCCTTCTACGCCCGTGCCGACCCCTTCGAGGTGTACTCCGGCCTGGTCGCGCGGCTCTCGGTGTGGGGCCGGCGGGACGGCACCCTGCTGGTGCGCAGCCCGTTGGCGAACCTCGACACCGTCCCGGTGCGCCCGGGCCTGGTGGCCGTGGTGGCGGTGCTCTTCGGCAGCACGGCGTTCGACTCCTTCCGGGACTCCGCCCCGTGGGTCTCCTTCGTCCAGGGCTCGTCGGTCCCGGGCGTGCTGCTCGGCAACCTGGCCCTGCTGACGTTCTGCGCGCTGGTCGGGCTGGTCTTCGCGACGGGCTGCATGCTGACCGGGGTCGAGGACGGCCAGCGGCGCTCGGCGCTGCCGGACCTCTTCGCGCACTCCGTGGTGCCGATCGTCGTGGGCTACGTCGCCGCGCACTACCTGACCTACCTCGTCGAGATCGGCCAGGACACCCTGATCAAGGCCAGCGACCCGCTCGGTACCGGGGCGAACCTCCTCGGCACGGGTGACTGGAGCATCAACTACTGGCTCTCCTACCACCCGACGCTGCTGGCGAGCGTCAAGGTCGGCGCGGTGGTGCTGGGCCACGTGGTGGCGGTCGTCGCCGCGCACGACCGCGCCGTGCGGGTGCTGCCCCGGCGCCACCAGCTCACCGGCCAGCTGCCGCTGCTCGCCGTCATGGTCGCGTTCACCGTCGGCGGGCTGTACCTGCTCTTCGCCGCCTGAGGCGGGCCGGCGGCTCGGCGCCGACAGAGGGCACCAGCGCCTGCGCCACGGCGGCCACGGCCCGGCCCAGGGCACTGTCGCCACCCACCTCCGGGAGGGTCCGGCCGGCCACCAGCATCCGGTCGACGACGGCGCGGTCCTCGGGCAGGAAGTGCAGCCCGGAGAGCCGGGCGAAGCCCGCCACCATGGCGGCGACCTCCTTCTCGCTCCAGCCCAGGGTGGGGCGCATCCGGTTCACGACCACCCGGGTCGGCACACCGCCGGTGACCTCGCGCAGCTCGACCAGACCACGAGCCAGCCGGGAGAGGCCGACCGGGTCCGCGTTGCCCACCACCACCACCTCGTCGGCGACCTCGAGCGCGCCGAGCGTCATCTGGTTGCGCCCCGGACGGGTACCGAAGTCGGAGCCCGGGTCGTCCTCGAGGCCGAACCCGGTGTCGACGACGACGTGCCCGTGGCGGCTCGCCACCTCGAGCAGGTGCTGCACCACGCCGGGGCGCACCTCCACCCAGCGGTCGGGACGGGGCAGGCCGGTGACCACGCCGAGGTGCGCGCCCACCCCGCGCTGGACGCGGCCGAAATGCTCGGCCAGCTCGCCAGAGCCGGCCAGCCGGACGGCCGCCAGCAGCCCGGACACCTCGTCGAGGATCCCGAGCTGCTGGGCCAGCGCCCCGCCGTAGGGGTCGGCGTCGACCAGCACCGTCCGGTGCCGTCGTCGGGCCAGCTCGGCCGCGAGGCCGGCGGCCACGGTGGTCCGGCCCGGGGCGCCGGCCGGGCCCCAGACCACGACCACCCGGCCGGCCCCCTCCCCGGGCCTGCCCGGGTCCGTCAGCGCGTCCAGACCGCCCAGTGGCCCGTCCCCCGGCCCAGGGTCCTGGGGTCCACGACGGAGTGCGGAGTCGAGCACGAGATCGGGGCCGGGGTCGGCGCCGTTCAGGGCACCGGCGGCGATCACAGCCGCGGGCAGGGTGTCGAGGGCGTCCTCGGGGACCAGCGCGGCCACGCCGACCCGGGCCGCGCGAAGCCGCCCGGCATCACCGTCCACCCCGTCCGGCACCACGGCCACCGGCCGGACCCGGTGTCGGCGCAGGTGGTCGGTGGCCGCGAGGTCCAGGCCCGGGGAGTCCAGGCCGAGCACCGCGACGTCGGCCTGCCCGGCGCTGGCGGCGGCCATCAGGTCGTCCACGTCCACGCACCGCTTGAGCACGACCACGTCGCGCTGCTCGTTGAGCAGTCGCAGCGCCGCCGCCTCCCAGGCCGCACCCGAGGCGACGACGAGGACGACGACCACTGCGTCAGCCCCGTCGTACGACGGTCAGGACAGGGCTCTCGGCCGCACCGAGCAGCGTGAAGAACCGCCGGGCCTGCTGCTCCTCGACGGCGAGCACCAGCTGGCGCTTGCCGCTGGCGCTGAGGCTCTGCGCCAGTGGCGGGGCGTCGACGACGCTCACCTCGGCCAGCGCCGGCCCGGTGCCGTCCGAGCGCCGCCCGGTGCCCCCGGCCGGCACGAGGTAGACGTCGACCACCGAGCCCGCGCCGACGGAGCCGGGCACCTGCTCGGCGTCGACCGCGACCGGGACCTGCAGACTCCGGGGCGCCCCTGAGGTGCCGACGGCCGCTCGTGGCAGCAGCTCGCCGGCCCCGACGCCGCGGGTCAGCTCCAGGTCGGCCGGGAGCTCGTCGTCGACGGTGAAGTAGTCCTCCAGCCGGGTGGCGTCCTCGAACCGGACCCGCGTCGCGACGAGGTCGTCGGGGCGCAGGGTGGCGCCGGCTCCGAGGTCGGCCCCCGCCGACCAGACGCGCACGGTGTCGTCGGCGGCGGCCAGCAGGCGTGCCCCCGCTACGACCGAGACCGCCACTATCAGCAGCCCGATCCACAGCCGTGGGTCCCGCCAGCCCGAGGTCGAGGCACGGACGGCCGGCGTCACCCGGCCCACCCCCGCGGCTCCCACCGGCCCCGACGATCCCGACGACGCGACTCCCCCGTGGTCTCTGCGCACGCTGACATCATGCAGGGCGACGGCGCTCCGGTCACCCCCTTCTCCACAGGTCCCCGGGGAGTCGCGCGAGGGACGTGCGGGCAGGTGCGACGATGGCCCCATGCCCGGCACGCCCCGCTTCCTGACGCTCGCCGACGTCGCGGAGGTCCTCAACACCTCGAGCGCGCAGGTCTACGCCCTCGTCCGTCGTGGTGATCTCGCCGCGATCAAGATCGGCGGCCGCGGCCAGTGGCGCGTCGAGGCCGACCAGCTCGAGTCCTACATCCAGCGGATGTACGACGAGGCGCGCACGTTCGTCGCCGAGCACCCCTACAGCGAGGCGGAGCAGCGGCCCGAGGGCTGACCCGCCCGGGCCCACCGGGCCCACCGGTCCGCGTCAGGCCGGGTCGGGTCGGTTCAGCCGACCTCGGAGTCCAAGGTCACCTCGACCGTGCGTTCCCGGCCGGAGCGGGTGAGCGTGAACCGCACCGTCTCACCGGGCTGGTGCGAGCGGATCGCCACGATCAGGGAGATCCCGTCGCTGACCCGCTCGCCGCCCACCTCGGTGACGAGGTCGCCCTTCTGCAGGCCGCTGCGCGCCGCCGGGGTGCCGCCGACGACCTCGTCGATCGCGGCGCCGCGGCCGTCGTTGCGACCGGTCTGCACCTTGGCCCCGATCACCGGGTAGCGGGCCTCGCCGGTCTTGAGGATCTGGTCGCTGGTGATCCGCACCTGCTCGACCGGGATGGCGAAGCCGACACCGATGTTGCCGGACTCGCCGCCGACGCCGCCGCCGGTGGTGGCGATGGCCGAGTTGACCCCGACCACCTGGCCGCGCAGGTTGACCAGCGGGCCGCCCGAGTTGCCGGGGTTGATCGCGGCGTCGGTCTGCACCGCGTTGATGTACGACGACTCGCTGGCGGCGTCCCCGGTGGTGACGGGTCGGCGCAGCGCGCTCACGATCCCCGAGGTGACCGTGGAGCTGAGCCCGAGCGGGGAGCCGAACGCGACGACCACCTCACCGACCCGTAGCGCCTGCGAGGCGCCGAGGGACGCGGGCGACAGCCCCGTGGCGCCCTTGGCGTGGAGGACAGCGAGGTCGTAGACCGGGCTGCGACCGACGACCTCCGCCTCGTAGCGGTTGCCCTCCTGGTCGACCACCTCGATCGGGCCGTCGTCCCCGGCGGCCTGGGCCACCACGTGGTTGTTGGTGACGATGTGGCCCTGGCGGTCGAGCACGAACCCGGAGCCGGTCGCGCCGCCCGTCTGGCCGTCGTACTCCGCGACGATCTGCACGGTGCTGGGCAGCAGCGTCTGGGCTACCGCCGCGACGGAGCCGTTGTCGGCCTTCAGCGGCGGGACGGAGACGGTGTCGACGCCCTGCAGGCCGCCGGCCACCGTGCCGCTGCCGGCCCGCAGCTCGTCGTGGGCCAGGGCGCCGAGGAACCCACCCCCGACGCCCAGCACCAGGGCCAGGCCGGCGACCAGGGGCCAGGTCCAGCCGGGGAGGCGACCCCGCGTCTCACGGTGGGCCGGGGCGAGGTGCCCAGGCGGCGGGGCAGGCGGCGGGGCGGGCGGCGGGAAGCCGCTCCACTGACCCGGCGGTGCCTGCGTGGTGGGCGGCACCCAGGAGGGGACGTACGGCTCGGGCTGGCGTCCGAGGGCGATCGGACGCGTCGGCTCGGTGTCGTCCCGGTCCGGGTGTTCTGGGTTCACGGGACCATCTTGGCCCACGTGGCGAAATGGGGGTCGGCCCCGGGCCGGAACCTGGGCTACGGCGTGCGCTGCCCACGGACGGACGGGACCGGGGACGTGGCCGGGGACGGGAACAGGGTCGGGGTGACCAGGCGTGGCGTGTCCGAGGGCCGCGCGAGGTTGGTGACCGGCGCACGACGGTCCACCGGGCCGTCGGCGGGCGCGACCCCGAGCGCGAGCACCCCCAGCACGGCGACGCCGACCGCGCCACCGCCGAGCGCGACCACCCCGGCGGTCCGGCGCGACCGCGCGCCGCCGCTCGGGGCGAGGTGGCTCTCCCGCGGGGCCACGAGGTGCTCGCCGCCCAGCAGCGAGCCCTTCAGGTGGACGGGGGCCGCACCGGCGGAGTGGGAGAGCCCGGCCAGCCGGGTCTTGACCCAGCCCTCGCGCTCGACGAGGTCGCGGCAGACGTGACAGACGTGGACGTGCGCCCAGGCGCGCTCGGTCTCCTCCGGCGACAGCCGGCCGTCGAGGAGGGCGCTGACCCGGGGGCCGAGGTGACCCATCACGTGCCGCTGCCCCGACTGGTCAGGACGGGGTCGGGGGCAGGTCCGGCGTACCGGGCGCGACCGTCCCGGGGGGCGCGGTGGGCCAGGGCGCTGCGGAGCATCGCCCGACCGCGGTGGATGCGCGAGCGCACCGTGCCGAGCTTGGCCCCGAGGATCTCGGAGATCTCCTCGTAGCTGAGGCCCTCCACGTCGCAGAGGACGACGGCAGCGCGGAAGTCGGGCGGCAGGGTCGCGAGCGCGCGCTCGACGTCGTCGTCGAAGGTCTGGTCGGCGTAGGCCGCGTCCGGGGAGGGCAGCGCGCTGGTCAGCCGGTCCGCACGCGCGTCGGAGAGCGCGTCGAAGCGGATCCGCTGCTTGCGCCGGGCCTGGTCGAGGAAGAGGTTCGTGGTGATCCGGTGCAGCCAGCCCTCGAACGTGCCGGGAGTGTAGGTCGACAGCGAGCGGAAGACGCGCACGAAGACCTCCTGGGTGAGGTCCTCGGCGTCGTGCCGGTTGCCGGTCAGCCGGTAGGAGAGGCGGTAGACCCGGTCGGAGTGCCGCTCGACGATCTCGTCCCAGGTGGGCACCCCATCGGGCGGCCCGTCCGCGGGCCCGTCCGTGCGCCCGTCCGTGGGCCTGAGCCCGGCACCGGGGGTCACGTCCACCGGGGTCTCCTTGCCGCGCGTGGTCCGCGCCTGCGATCCGAACATCCTGACCCTCCGCACGGTAGGCAACGTCTCTGAGAGAACCCTGTGAGGTGAACCCGATGCACCCTGTGAACTCTCCCGGTCAACGACCGACGACCGCGCCGGGTTCCCGCTGCGTTCCACGATACGGTGGTCCCGCTCGTCGATCCTCGAACGCGCGCATCCGGCCCGCCCAGACCACTTCGGCGGCCCGGGTGGAGCCCAGCCCGACCCAGGAGGCCACCATCACCACCCCGATCAAGCCCGCGAGCTGGTCCTACGCCGAGGCCTTCGTCGCCGAGGACGACGTCCTCGTGGCCGCGCGCGCCCGCGCCGAGGAGGTCGGGGTCGCCCCGATCGGCGCCGGCGGCGGCGCCGCCCTGCGCTTCCTGGCCTCGGTGCTCGACGCCCGCGCGGTGGTGGAGATCGGCACCGGCACCGGTGTCTCCGGAGTCTGGCTGCTGCGCGGCATGCGCGCCGACGGCGTGCTCACCACGGTCGACATCGAGGCCGAGCACCAACGCCTGGCCAAGCAGTCCTTCGCCGAGGCGGGCGTCCCGGCCCAGCGGGCTCGGACGATCTCCGGCGCGGCCCTCGAGGTGCTGCCTCGGCTGACCGACGGTCACTACGACCTCGTCTTCTGCGACGGTGACAAGGCGGAGTACGCCGCCTACCTCAAGGAGGCCCTGCGCCTGCTGCGTCCCGGCGGCGTCGTGGTGTTCGACAACGCCCTGTGGCACGACAAGGTGGCCGACCCGGCACAGCGCGACGAGGAGACGGTCTCGATCCGCGACCTGGGCCGCACGATCGCCGCGCACGACGACCTGATCTCCGTGCTGCTGCCCGTCGGCGACGGGCTGCTCGCCGCCAAGAAGGTGTGGTCCCCCGAGGCCTGAGCCCGCGGGTCGGGCCCGCGCGTCAGGCCCGAGGGGCGGCGTGCAAGCCCGCGACGTACGCCGCCCACGCCTCCTCGGTGCCCGCGGGCGCCCAGGAGGCGTCGGCCGGCGACCAGCGCTCGGTCAGGCCCTTCACCGGGGGCGGCCGATCCCGGCGAGCGGGTCCCCGGAGCCGAGCCAGTGCAGCAGCGCCCGGGCCCCGAAGCCCGTCGGGCCGGTGGTCCACTCGTGCAGCTCCGAGGGCGAGTCGCCCGCGGAGGCCACGTCGAGGTGGGCCCAGGGCACGTCGCCGACGAAGTGCTGCAGGAACAGCGCGGCCGTGATGGCGCCGGGCCCGCCGGGCGCGTTGTCGGCGTCGGCGACCTTGGAGGCGAGCTTCTCCTCGTAGACGTCGGCCAGCGGGAAGCGCCACAGCGGCTCGCCCGCGGCCTCACCGGCTCCTGCGATCGCGGTCGCGAGGCACTCGTCGTTGGCGAAGAAGCCGCCGGTGCGCTGGCCCAGGGCCACCTTCATGGCCCCGGTCAGGGTTGCGACGTCCACGATCACGGCGGGCGCGAGCTCGGCCACGCCGTACGCCAGCGCGTCGGCCAGCACCAGCCTGCCCTCGGCGTCGGTGTTGGTGACCTCGCTGGTGCGACCGCCGTAGTGGCGCAGCACGTCGCCGGGACGCAGCGAGTCGCCGCCCACGGCGTTCTCGGCGGCCGGGACGAGCCCGACCACCCGGACCGGGCACCCGACGTCGGCCAGCGCGGCCAGCACGGCCATGACGATGGCACCACCGGTCATGTCGCGCTTCATGGTCGTCATCGACTCGGCCGGCTTGATGGACAGCCCGCCGGTGTCGAAGGTGATGCCCTTGCCGACCAGCACCACGGTCGGCGTACGACGCCCGGACCTCTTCGGCGTGTAGTCGAGCCGGATCAGCCGCGGCGGCGTGGCCGAGGCCCGGCCGACGCCGACGATGCCGCCGAAGCCCTCGGCGGCGAGCCGGGACTCGTCCCACACGGTGACGTCGAGGTCGTGCTCGGCGGCCAGCACCCGAGCCTGCTCGGCCAGCCACTCGGGGTTCTTCAGGTTCGAGGGGACGGTGGAGAGCCACCGGGCCCGCCAGCCGGCGCGACCGACGGCCACCGCCCGGGCCAGGGTGCCGGCCACCTCGTCGAGGTCGGGCAGCCCGGCCAGCACGATCCGGCCGACGGGCGGGTGCTGCGGCGGGGTCGAGCGCCAGTGGAAGGCGAAGGAGCCGAGCATCGCGCCGACCACGAACGCCTCGAGCCCCGCCTGCGGGGAGAGCGCGGCGACAGTGGTCGCCACCGAGGTCCGGTCCCGGGCGGCGCGGGCCAGCGCGGCCCCGGCCCGGCGGAAGTCCTGCGGTCGCTGCGCACCGACCCCGACGAGCAGGACGAGACGCAGCTCGTCGTTCCCGGGGCCGCCGAGCGGCACCGGGAGCGAGGTCACCTCCCCGGCGCGGCCGGTGGCCCTGGCGAGCTCGAGCAGCGCGAGCAGGTCGGCGCCCAGCTGGTCACCCACCTCCGCGGCCCCCGGCCCGAGCAGCGGACCGAGCAACGACGAGCCCTCCTCGACGCCGTCGGGCGGGCCGGGCAGCACGGGCAGCGCCAGCACCTCGACCCCCGGTAGGGCGTCCAGGCGCAGGTCGCTGAGCGCGAAGCTCGGCGGCGAGACCTGGTCGGGGAGGGCCGGCGGGTCGATCCGGTTCGGCCCCATCAGCCGGCCATCAGCCGACGACGTCCTTCAGGGCGTTGCCGAGCGCGCCCGCCTCCTCGGCGTTGAGCTCCACCACGAGACGGCCACCGCCTTCGAGCGGGACGCGCATCACGATGCCTCGTCCCTCCTTGGTGACCTCCAGCGGACCGTCGCCAGTCCGCGGCTTCATGGCCGCCATCCGGACACCTCTTCCTTTGCTGATGAGGACGAACGGAGTCCACATGGACCCCGCGCGTCTTAAGCCTCGTCCATTATTCCCCATGACCGGCCGGGCGCCGACCACCGGTCGGCCACCGGCTCCTCACAGACTCTTCCCGGACGCAGCGAGCGAGCGGGCCGCCGGACTGACAGAATCCGTGCATGCACGCACGATCGGCCCTCTTCGACGTCTACGGGGACCACCTCCGCGGCCGCGAGAACCAGGCCCCGGTGGCCGCCGTCGTCCGCCTGCTCGCGCCCGTCGGGATCGCCGCGCCCGCCGTGCGCACCGCGATCTCACGGATGGTGATGCAGGGCTGGCTGGAGCCGGTGCAGCTCGACGAAGGTCGCGGCTACCGGGCCACCGAGCAGGCCATCGCCCGGCTGGAGCGCGCCCTGGAACGCATCTACCGGCTCGACCTGCCGGTCTGGGACGGCACCTGGCACCTGGCCTTCGTCGATCCGCCGACCGAGCGCGGCGCCCGCAACCGGCTGCGCGCCGACCTCACCTTCATGGGGTACGCCGAGCTGGCCGACCAGGTCTGGGTCAGCCCCTTCGTCCGTCCCGAGCTGACCTCGGTGCTCCACCGCGCCGGGGCGTCGGGGCGGACCGCCCGGGCGACCGACTTCGACCCTGCGCCGACCGAGGCCTGGGATCTCGCCACCCTGCACGAGGCCTACGTCCGCTGGCCCGCGACGGCCGACGACCTGGTGGGCGCCGGAGGTGCCGGGCAGTCCGTGGACGACCCCGACGAGGCGGCCTTCGCGGCGCGGTTCCATCTGGTGCACGAGTGGCGCAAGTTCCTCTTCGCGGACCCCGGCCTGCCCGCCGAGCTGTTGCCGGTGGACTGGCCCGGCCACTCGGCCGCCGAGCGGTTCGAGCGCGAGGCGAGCCGCCTCAAGCCCGGTGCCGACCGGTTCGTGGCCCGCTGCCTCGACGCCTGAGCCCCCGACGGGCAGACTCCCCCCATGCCCCCCACGACTCCCGTCACCCCTGAGTCCCCCGCCGTGCACCTCGACCTCACCGAGGGCGTCGCGACGATCACCCTGAACCGGCCGCAGGCGATGAACAGCCTGGACGTGCCGACCAAGGAGCTGCTGCTCGAGACCCTGCGGGCGGTGGCCGACGACCCGGCCGCGCGGTGCGTGGTGCTCACCGGCACCGGGCGCGCGTTCTGCACCGGCCAGGACCTCAAGGAGCACATCCAGATCCTGAACAGCGGCGCGCACGAGGTGCTCGACACCGTCGAGCAGCACTACAACCCGATCGTGGCCACGCTGGCCGGGATGGCCAAGCCGGTGATCGCCGCCGTGAACGGGGTGGCCGCCGGTGCCGGCGCGAGCCTGGCCTTCGCCTGCGACCTGCGGATCGTGGCCGACACCGCCGGGTTCAACCTCGCGTTCGCCAACGTGGGCCTCTCCTGCGACACCGGCGCCAGCTACCACCTCCAGCGGCTGGTCGGCCGGGCCCGGGCGATCGAGCTGCTCTACCTGCCGCGCACGGTGCCGGCCGAGGAGTCGCTCGAGCTGGGGCTGGCCTCGCGGGTCGTGCCCGCGGCCGAGCTGGCCGACGAGGTCCGCGCGCTGGCCACCCGGCTGGCGGCCGGCCCCACGGTCGCGCTCGGGGCGATCCGTCGGGCGGTGGGCTACGCCGCCGGCCACTCCTTCGAAGAGGCCCTCGCCTTCGAGAGCTCGATGATGAAGCTCACCGGCGCCACCGCTGACCACCGGGCCGCGGTCGCGGCGTTCGTGGCGAAGGAGAAGCCGGTCTTCGAGGGCCGCTGAGGCCGCCGGGCCGGCGCCCGGGGCGACGTGCCGGGCCGGGCGTCCGGGGTCGCCGTCAGACGGCTGCGGTGAGGTAGGCCCAGGTGAAGACCGTGACGCCGACGAGCATGCCGACGTGGGCGAGCACCGAGAGACCGGGCCCGTCCGACCAGCTGTCCCGGTTGGCCCCGGAGGCGTGCTTCCCGCCGGAGGGCATCCACCGGAGCAGGAGCAGCAGGCCGACCAGGGCGACGATCCACCAGCAGGCCACGGCGATGATCCCGACGGTGGAGCTGCCCAGGGCGGTGTCCTCGCCGGCCACCAGGAACACCAGCCACGTCACGAGGGCCAGGACGCCGAAGCCGGTGTGGGCGTTGAGGAGCTGGTGGGCCACCTGCACGCGCCCCGCCGGAGCCCGGTCCGGGGCCAGGCGGAGCCGGGTGAGGACGACGACGACGGCCGCCAGGGCGGTCAGGAGGTAGACGATCAGCTCAGACGACACGTCGGGCAGTGTGCCCTAACGGACGGGGGCCTGGCCACGACCGTCTCCGGTGGCGGGGTCCGCGCCGGGCACGTCGCGGGGCACGTCGCGGGGCACGTCGCCGGGCTCCTCGCCGTCTTCCTGCGGCACCTGGAGGGGATGGCCGACGGGGCCGGCGGCCTCGCGCTCGGCGGCGAGCCGGTCGAGCAACGCGTCGACCTCGGACATCCGGTAGCCCCGCAGCGCGAGCGAGAACCGCACCCGGCGCAGGTCCTCGGCCCCGAGCGGCCCCTCGGCGGGGACCAAGGCGTCCGGGCGGTCGTCGTAGACCTCGGCCAGCGGGGCGCCGCCGCCGGCCGCCAGAGCGGCGATCGCGCCCAGGGCGAGCACGATCAGGATCGCGAAGAACCACATCACCGTCGGTTCGCCCCCCGGGCGGCGACCATCAGCCGCACCGCCTCGTCGACGTCGTCGGTGAGCGTCAGCATGTCGAGGTCGGCCGCACTGATCTTGCCGTCGGCGAGGACCGTCTCGCGCAGCCAGTCGATCAGGCCGGCCCAGTAGTCGACCCCGACCAGCACGATCGGGAAGCTGGTGACCTTGCGGGTCTGGACCAGCGTGAGCGCCTCGAACAGCTCGTCCAGGGTGCCCACCCCACCGGGGAGCACCACGAAGCCCTGCGAGTACTTCACGAACATCGTCTTGCGGGCGAAGAAGTAGCGGAAGTTGACCCCCCGGTCGACCCACTGGTTGAGCCCGGACTCGAACGGCAGCTCGATGCCCAGGCCCACGCTGACCCCGCCGGCCTCGCTGGCACCCCGGTTGGCCCCCTCCATCGCGCCCGGTCCACCGCCGGTGATGACGGCGAAGCCGGCGGCCACCAGGTCCCGGCCGAGCCGCTCGGCCAGGGCGTACGACGGGTGCTCGACCGGGGTGCGCGCGGAGCCGAAGACCGCGATCGCCGGTCCGAGCTCGGCCAGGGCGCCGAAGCCCTCGACGAACTCCGCCTGGATCCTCAGCACCCGCCATGGGTCGGTGTGCAGCCAGTCCGCGTCCCCGCGCGAGTCGAGCAGCCGCTGGTCGGTGGTGCTGGACTCCTCGGCCTGGCGGCGACGCTTGAGGATCGGGCCGGTCAGCTTGTCCCTCATGCGCGGTCCCCGCCGGCGCCGGACGGGGCTCCAGACGGTGCCCCGGATGGGGCGCCCAGCCAGGCCCGCAGTCGGGCCTCGCAGCGCTCGATGTGCTCGACCGGCACGAACTCCTCCTGCTTGTGGGCCAGCATCGGGTCACCGGGGCCGTAGTTCACGGCCGGGACGCCCAGGGCGGTGAACCGGGCCACGTCGGTCCAGCCGAACTTCGGGTGCGCCTCACCACCGACGGCCTCGAGGAACGCCCGGGCCGCCGGGACGGCGAGGCCCGGGAGCGCGCCCGGGGCGCTGTCGGTGACGGTGACGTCGTAGCCGTCGAAGAAGTCGCGCACGAACGCCTCGGCCTCGGTCTCGCTGCGGTCCGGGGCGAAGCGGAAGTTGACCTCGACCACGCACTCGTCGGGCAGCACGTTGCCGGCGACACCGCCGCGGATGAAGACGGCGTTCAGGCCCTCGTGGTACTCCAGCCCGTCGATCACCGGCCGGCGCGCCTCGTACTCCTGCAGTCGGGCGAGGATGCCGGCCGCCTTGTGGATCGCGTTGACACCGCGCCAGCTGCGGGCGGAGTGCGCACGCTCGCCCCGCGTGGTGACGTCGACGCGCATCGTGCCCTGGCAACCGGCCTCGACCCCGGCGTTGGAGGGCTCCATCAGGATCGCGAAGTCGGCCCTCAGCAGCTCGGGGTCGTGCGCCGCGAGGTGCCGCAGACCATTGAACTGCTCCTCGATCTCCTCGGCCTCGTAGAACACGAAGGTGACGTCGCGGTCGGGCTCGGGCACATGTGCGGCGAGGCGCAGCATGACCGCGTCGCCGCCCTTCATGTCGCAGGTGCCCAGGCCGTGCAGGAGGTCGCCGTCGGCGCGCTGCTCGCGACGGGCGGGCAGGTTGTCGTTGAGCGGGACCGTGTCCAGGTGCCCGGCGATCACGACCCGCTCGTCGCGCCCCAGGTCGGTGCGAGCGACCACGTTGTTGCCCGCCCGGGTCACGCTCAGGTGCCCCAGGCCGCGCAGAGCCGCCTCCACGGCGTCGGCGATCTCTTGCTCGTCGCGGCTGACCGACTCGATGTTGACGAGCTGCTCGGTGAGGGTGACGGCGTCGGCGGAGAGGTCGAGGGGGGTCATGTCCACATCCAACCAGTCCCTCCCGAGGCGGCGCAGTTGGCCGCCCAGGCACCGCCCAGGCGGCGCAGTTGGGCCGAGTACCCGGCCCAACTGCGCCGCCTCGGCGGGTGGGGGCGGCCCAACTGCGCCGCCTCGGCCTAGGCCTTGGTCACCGTCACGGTCGGCTCGGTGCCGTCCGCCGCACCGGAGGCGGTGATCGAGACGCTGGTGGCCAGCGTCTCGGCGGCGATCAGCGACTCGTGGGTGCGGGCCGCGGCCTGCACCGCCGAGGAGCCGGCCACCTCGAGCGCGATCCGGTCCGAGACCGACAGGCCGGCGTCGCGCCGGGCCTGCTGCACCTGGCGGACCAGGTCGCGGGCCACGCCCTCGGTGGCCAGCTCGGGTGTCACCTCGGTGTCGAGCACGACGAAGCCCCCGCGCGGCAGCATGCCGATGACGACGGAGCCGTCGCCGGCGCCGGCGACGGTCTCGAGGGAGTACTCGCCCTCCACCAGCGCCAGGCCGCCGGCGGTGACGGTCCCGTCCTCGGCGACCGACCAGTCCCCCGACTTCGAGCCCTTGATCGCGGTCTGCACGTCGCGTCCCAGGCGCGGACCGGCGGCCCGGGCGTTGACGCTCAGCCGCTGCGACACGCCGTACGACGCGGCCTCGGCGGCGTCCGCGTCCAGCAGCCGCACCTGCTTGAGGTTCAGCTCGTCGGCCACGATCGACTCGAAGCCTTCCAGGGCGTCGGCTCCGGGCACCACGACCGTCAGCGAGCTCAGCGGCAGCCGGTTGCGCAGTCCGGCGGCCTTGCGCAGCGCCGAGCCGGCCGAGCAGACGTCGCGCACGACGTCCATCGCGCCGACCAGGGCGTCGTCGGCGGGCAGCTCGTCGGCGGCGGGCCAGTCGGTCAGGTGCACCGAGCGCTCGCCGGTCAGGCCGCGCCACACCTCTTCGGTGGTCAGCGGCAGCAGCGGCGCGGTGACCCGGCAGACCACCTCGAGCACGGTGTGCAGCGTGTCGAAGGCCCCCTCGTCGTCACCCCAGAAGCGGTCGCGGGAGCGCCGGATGTACCAGTTGGTCAGCACGTCGAGGAACGAGCGCGTCGAGTCGCAGGCGGCCGCCACCTCGTAGTTGTCGAGCTGGTGGGTCATCTGCTCGACGTACTGGCGGCACTTGGCCAGCAGGTAGCGGTCCAGCGGGTCGCTCGACCGCGTCGACCACTGCGCGTCGTAGCCCGCGCCGTTGTCCGCGGCGTTGGCGTAGAGCGTGAAGAAGTACCAGCTGTTCCACAGCGGGATCAGCACCTGGCGCACCGAGTCGCGGATGCCCTGCTCGGTGACGACGAGGTTGCCGCCGCGCAGGATCGGGCTCGACATGAGGAACCAGCGCATCGCGTCGGCGCCGTCGCGGTCGAAGACCTCACGCACGTCGGGGTAGTTGCGCAGCGACTTCGACATCTTGTTGCCGTCGGAGCCGAGCACGATGCCGTGGCTCAGGCAGGTCGCGAAGGCCGGCTTGTCGAAGATCGCCGTCGCCAGCACGTGCATCGTGTAGAACCAGCCGCGGGTCTGGCCGATGTACTCGACGATGAAGTCGCCGGGGAAGTGGTGCTCGAACCAGTCGGTGTTCTCGAACGGGTAGTGCACCTGGGCGAAGCTCATCGAGCCCGAGTCGAACCACACGTCGAGAACGTCCGGCACCCGGCGCATCATCGACCGGCCCTCCTCGAGCGACCGCGGGTCGTCGGGGTTCGGGCGCACCAGCTCGTCGACGTAGGGGCGGTGCAGGTCGGTGACCTCGACGCCGAAGTCCTTCTCCAGCTGCTCGAAGGAGCCGTAGACGTCGAGGCGGGGGTACGCCGGGTCGTCGCTCTTCCACACCGGCACCGGGGAGCCCCAGAAGCGGTTTCGGGTGATCGACCAGTCGCGGGCGTTCTCCAGCCACTTGCCGAACTGGCCGTCGCGGATGTGGTCGGGGACCCAGCGGATCTCCTGGTTGAGCTGGCTCATCCGCTCCTTGATCGCGGTGACCTCGACGAACCACGACGAGACACCCTTGTAGATCAAGGGCTCGCGGCAGCGCCAGCAGTGCGGGTAGGAGTGCTCGTACGACTCGCGGCGCAGCAGCACCGTGCCGGGGGTGACGGCGCCCTGGTCGAGGTTTCGAGACGGTTGCTGCGCAACCTCCTCAACCAGCGGGGTCGGCTGCGCAACCTCCTCAACCAGCGGGGTCGGCTGCGCAACCTCCTCAACCAGCGGGGTCGGCTGCGCAACCTCCTCAAACGGCGGGGTCGGGGGCCGGAGGTTGCGGGTGGCGGCCTTGAGGTGGTCGATGACGTGCGGGTTGGCGTCGAAGACCAGCATCCCGGCGTACTCGTCGACCGGGTGCGTGAAGCGGCCGTCCTTGCCGACCGGCATCACCGCCTCGATGCCCTCGCGGTCGGTGACGATCTTGTCGTCCTCACCGAAGGCGCCGGCGGTGTGCACCAGCCCGGTGCCGTCCGTGGTGGTGACGAACTCCGCGGCCACCACGCGGAAGGCGTTCTCGTGGCCGAGGTAGTAGGAGAACGGCGGCGTGTAGCTGCGCCCGACGAGGTCCGCGCCCGTGAGCCGCTCGACGAGCTTCGGGGTCTCGCCCAGCTCGCGGGCGTACGACGAGAGCCGCGCCTCGGCGATCACGTAGCGCTCGGTGGTCCCGGTGACGTCGGACTCGACGACGACGTAGTCGATCTCCTCGCCGACCATCACCGCGAGGTTCGAGGGCAGGGTCCAGGGCGTCGTCGTCCAGACCAGGAGGAGCTCGCCGGACTCCATCCGGCAGCCGACGGTGACGGCCGGGTCCTGGCGCATCTGGTAGACGTCGTCGTCCATCCGCAGCTCGTGGTTCGACAGCGGCGTCTCGTCGTTCCAGCAGTAGGGCAGCACCCGGAAGCCCTCGTAGACCAGGCCCTTGTCGTAGAGCTGCTGGAAGGCCCAGATGACCGACTCCATGTAGTCGGGGTTCATCGTGCGGTAGTCGTTCTCGAAGTCGACCCAGCGGGCCTGGCGGGTGACGTACTCCTGCCAGTCACCGGTGTACTGCATGACCGAGGCCCGGCAGGCGTCGTTGAACTTCTCGATGCCCATCTCGACGATCTCGTCGGTGGTCTTGATGCCGAGCTGTCGCATCGCCTCGAGCTCGGCGGGCAGGCCGTGGGTGTCCCAGCCGAAGCGGCGCTCCACGCGGCGTCCCCGCATCGTCTGGAAGCGCGGGATCAGGTCCTTGACGTAGCCGGTGAGCAGGTGGCCGTAGTGCGGCAGCCCGTTGGCGAACGGCGGGCCGTCGTAGAAGACGAACTCGTTCTCGCCGTGCTCCCCGGCGTCGCGCTGCGCGACGCTGGCGCGGAAGGTGTCGTCGTCCTTCCAGTAGGCCAGCACGCGCTCCTCGAGCGCGGGGAACGCCGGGCTCGAGGGGACGGCGGTGGGCTCGCTGCCGGTGGAGACCTTCGGATAGGTCATGGTGTCTGCTCCTGCGGTACGTCGGGCTCGGGCCTGCCTGCCTCGAGGACGACTCCCTGCCGGGGACCGCGGTACCACCTCGCTTGCCGCTCCCCGAGCCTCCGGGGGACGACCACTCCATGAGGGCGCTGACGGGCCCACCCGTCCGGGTCTAGTGGGCTCGGACCCGAGGCTCGCACCTCGACCACCGAGCTGTTCTTCCGGAGGCTCGCCGCTGATGACGGCTCGAACGCCTGTGCGCCGATCGTACGGCTCGGTCGGGCACCGGTGCCAATCAGTTGCCGCCCAGGGCCCGTCCAGGGCCCGTCCAGCCACGTCACGATGCGCTCGGCCGCCTCGTCGGACGAGAGACCGGTGTCGTCCAGGGGCAGGTGCTCCCGTACATCGAGAACCCCTGGACATGAATGTCAAAGAACCTTGACATCGCTCACGCGCCGCTCGATGCTGATGTCAAACAAACCTGACATCGAGGAGAAGGTCATGACCCACCCCCACGTCCGGTGGTCCGTCGCCCTGGCCGTCGGCCTGCTGCTGGCCACCGCCACCGGACTGCTCGCCGCCCGGGCCCAGGGCGATGGCCGGGACGCCCTGCTCACCGTGGTCTACGCCCTGGTCACCGCCCCCTGCTGGGTCGCCCTCGTCCTGGTGCTGACCTCCCCCTCCGGGCGACCCGAGCACGACGAGGACTCCGTGGAGACCCAGTGGCTGGCCACGGCGGCCAGCGGCGCCTTCCTAGACCTGCTGATCGCGCTCGGCCTGGCCACGACAGCCACCTCGGTGCTGGACGTCGCACCGGTGCCCACGGTGGTGTTCCTCGGCCTCGCCATGCTCGACGTGACCGTGCGTCTCGAGGTGCAGCGCCGCCGGGAGGGTTGATGCACAACACCCTCAGGGACCTGCGCGACCGGGCGGGGCTCTCCCAGGCCGACTGCGCCGAGGCCCTCGGCATCAGCCGGCAGACGGTGATCTCGATCGAGAAGGGCCACTTCGACCCGCGTCTGTCGTTGGCCTTCCGGATCGCCCGGCTCTTCGAGGTCGGCGTCGAGGAGGTCTTCACCCCCGAGGCGTGAGCGTGGTCCGCCGCCGTCGGTCAGGTGCCCGTCACCTCCCAGACCAGCGGGGCCGTCGGGTCGGGCACGTAGCTGCAGTAGGTGCCGGTGCGTACGTGACGGTCGAGGTGCCCGCCGAGCTCCGGCTGCACCTCGGCCAGCCGGCCCAGCGCGTAACGCACCGACCGCGTCACGCTGGTGCGTGCCCGCTCCGTGGTGCCTCCCGTCCGCCGCTCGCGTCCCCCCAGCCCCACCGACCGGCCGAGCTCGGCCAGCAGGAAGTCGCGGTCGCGCTCGGCGAGCTCGAGGCGGGCGAGGTCGTGGTCCCGGGCCGCCTCCTCGATGTCCTCGTCCACCTCGAGCACCCGTCGGCGGTAGGCCGCCCGGGCCTGGTCGTCGAGCACGGCGAGCCCGAGGTCGGCGCCTCGTCGCGCGACGAGCTCGCCGGACTCGCGCCCGGTCCGGTCGGCGCCGTCCCGCCCGGGGGCGGGCCCCTCCAGGGAGACCAGGTCGAGGACGTGGAGCTCGCGCCCCGGCTCCGCCAGCAGCCGAGCCAGGTAGCGGAAGCCCTTGAGATCGTGCAGCAGCACGTCGCTGCCGCCGTAGGCGATCCGGCGGCAGTCACCGACCCGGACGAACGCGGCCCTGACGACGGGCGCGACCGCTGCGGCCGCGGGGACGGGCCGGGAGGTCGTCCCCTCGGGCCGCCGCTCGAGCAGCCGCGCCGCCTCGGCGACGCCCAGCACCGCCCCGAAGGCGTCGAAGCCGTCGCGGGCCGCCTCCCACTCGAGCCGGGCGGCCTCCGGGCGCCCGGCCTGCGCGTGCGCCGCGCCCAGGACCATCCGCGCGGCGGCGGCCTCGTACGGCGCCCCCAGCTCCACCCAGGCCTGCACCGCCGCCGTGCAGGCCGCCACGGCCCGGGCGGACTCGCCTCGCAGCAGGGCCACCCGACCCCGGGCCAGGTCGCCGCCGGCGGTGAGCGCGGCACCGCCGTACCGGGCCACCACCCTGTCCAGCGCGGCCGACGCAACGGCGGCCACCTCGACCTCACCGGCCGCCGCCGCGATCCGGACCTGGGCACCCAGCAGCGGCGCCAGGCGCAGCCCGCCGAACGGGGGCTGCTCCTTGGAGGGGTTGTCCGCCGGCCGCTGGACCGCGTCGTCGATCATCGCCAGCGCGATCCGGACCTGCCCCTGGGCCAGGCGCAGCAGCGCCAGGGCCGGCTGGGGGGACCAGACCTGCCGGTGCGCCTCCAGCAGGGCCTCCTCGGCCCCCGGGAGGTCTCCGCGCAGCAGCCGGATGGTGCCGAGCTCGACCAGCGGCCAGCCGAACTCACGGCGCAGCCACGGGCGGAGCTCGTCCGCCGCCCGGGTCGCCTGCGCCTCGGCCTCCGCGCCCGGTCCGCTGAGCCGGAGCAGCTCGGCGCGGTGGACCCGGCACCGGCCGTGGATGGCGCCGAACGCCGCACCCTGTCCCCAGCGGTGCATCAGGTCGGTCCACTCCCGCGCCCGGTCGTGCTCCCCGAGGCTCTGGGCCGCGCAGATGATCTCGCAGTACATGATCCCGGTGGTGAAGGCGTCGGCCTCGCCGCTCATGAGCTGCGCCGCCACCTCGTCGAGCAGCGCCAGCCCGCCGGCCACCTCCCCCGCCAGGATGCGCAGGCGGCCCAGCGCGGTGCGCCCGATCACCACGGCGGGCAGCACCCCGAGCCGGTTCCCCAGGTCGACGGCCAGCGTCGCCTGCCGCTCGGCCCCCGCGTGGTCGCCGGACAGGAAGCGTTCGTACCCGCGCACCGTCGCCACCATGGCCGCCGCCGCCTGCTCCCGACCCGGGTCGAGCAACCGGGCCGCGCGGTCGGTCCAGCCCCGGACGGGGCTCATCAGCCCGGTGTCGCACAGCAGGTGCAGCGCCACCCGGCAGGCCGCGTCCGCGGCCCCCTCCCGGTCGCCGCGCGCAACGCGGGCGGCGTGGACGTCCTCCCACGCGGTGACCGCGCCCTCGAGGTCGCCGGCGCCGTAGGCCGCGGCCGCGCGGACCGCCAGCAGCGCGTCCCCGTCGGGCCCGCCGGGCCCGCCGGCACCGCCTCCCGCGCCGTCACTGGCGCCCAGGTTCACCTGGTCGCACAGGTCGAGCGCGGCGCGCCACTCACCCCGGGCGAGGTGGGCCTGAGCCTGCTCGAGACTGCGCACTGTCGCAGTGTGACAGCAGTTGTCACGCCTCATCGGTGTCCACCACCACCAGAAAGGCGATCCTCATGCGACTGCCCAAGAACGACCTCCCCGTGCGCATCGACGCACCGGGAGCCACCGCACGCCAGCTGCCGGGCTTCGGGTCCGCGTCGGGCGTGCTCGGCGCCGAGTACTTCTCCCTGGCCGCCGGCACCGACATCGCGCCCCTCCTCGTCGGCCTCGAGGGCGACGCCTGCCAGTCGCCGCACTGGGGGTACATGCTCGAGGGCGAGGTGACCGTGACCTACCAGGACGGCCACGACGACGTCTGCACGCAGGGGGACGTCTTCCACTGGCCGGCCGGGCACAGCGTCCGGGTCGGCCGGGACGCCGAGGTCATCCTGTTCAGCCCGGACGACGAGCACGGGGCGGTGATCGATCACATGCGGACGGCGATGGGGCTCTGAGCACCCGCCCCTCCGTAGAGTTGGGCCCGTGACTGACCAGCCGACTCTTGCCTGGGGCCACGGCCTCGCCACCCTCGACCGCGCCGGGGCCGTCCTCGACGTCTGGTTCCCCGCACCTGCGCTGGGCCGGGCGCCCGGGGATGCCGCCGTGCCGGCCGAGCTGAGCGCGCTGGAGGGCACCGACGAGGCCCGCGGCGTCACCCGTGAGGTGCGCCTGGTGGAGATCGACGACCTGCAGGCCGCCCCGACCTCGACCGAGGACGTCTGGCTGCGCCTGCACCTGCTGTCCGCGCGCCACGTCGTGCCGCACTCGATCTCGATGGACGGCGTCTTCGGCCTGCTGACCAACGTCGTGTGGACCAGCGCCGGCCCCTGTGCCGTCGAGGGCTTCGAGTCCACCCGCGCCCGGCTGCGCGCCACCGGTCAGCACGTCACCGTCCACGGCGTCGACAAGTTCCCGCGGATGGTGGACTACGTGCTCCCCAGCGGCATCCGGGTCGCCGACGCCGACCGGGTGCGACTCGGCGCGCACCTCGCCGAGGGCACCACCGTGATGCACGAGGGCTTCGTGAACTTCAACGCCGGCACCCTGGGCGCGTCCATGGTCGAGGGCCGGATCTCCGCCGGCGTCCTGGTCGGCGACGGCTCGGACGTCGGTGGCGGCGCCTCGATCATGGGGACGCTCTCGGGCGGCGGCAAGGAGGTCATCTCCATCGGTGAGCGCTGCCTGCTCGGCGCCAACGCCGGCATCGGCATCTCGCTCGGCGACGACTGCGTGGTGGAGGCCGGCTGCTACGTCACCGCCGGCACCAAGGTGACCATCACCGACATCGACCGCAAGCCGCAGGTCGTCAAGGCGCTGGAGCTCTCCGGCGCCGACCACGTGCTCTTCCGCCGCAACTCGGTCACCGGCGCCATCGAGGCCGTGCCGTGGAAGAGCGAGGGCATCACCCTGAACGCCGCGCTGCACGCCAACTGACCGGTAGCCGTGATGAGACGCCGGGCCGGTGCGATCCTGGTCGCGGTGGCCGTGCTGGCCGTCGTGGCCGGCACCGGCTACGCGGTGCTGCGCCACGTGGGCCCGCTGGCGCCCACCGAGGCGTGCTCGGCCACGGTCGGCGGGCGCGAGGTCACGCTCGCCACCGAGCAGGCCGAGAACGCCGCGCTCATCACGGCCGTCTCGGTCCGGCGCGGGCTGCCGGCCCGCGCCGCCTCGATCGCGCTGGCCACGGCGTACCAGGAGTCGAAGCTCTACAACCTCGAGACCGGCGACCGCGACTCCCTGGGGCTCTTCCAGCAGCGGCCGTCGCAGGGTTGGGGCACCCGGGCGGAGATCCTCGACCCCTACTACGCGATCGACGCCTTCTACGACGCGCTCGCCCGCGTCGACGGCTACGAGTCGATGCGGATCACCGTGGCGGCCCAGCGGGTGCAGCGCTCGGGGTTCCCCGAGGCGTACGCCGACCACGAGGCCGACGCCCGGGTGCTGGCCTCGGCCCTCACCGGCAACTCCCCGCAGACGTTCAGCTGCACCGTCGACGGTGACGTGCCCGCCGAGCGCGACCGGCTCGACGACGCCGGGCTCACCCGACGTGCCGCGGCCGTGCGCCGTGACGTCGAGGCGGCGTTCGGGGAGCTGGCCCTCGGCGGCTTCGCCCCGGGCGGTGTGCGGACCGGGCACATCGCGGGCTCCGCGCACTACGAGGGCCGCGCGGTCGACATCTTCGTGCGACCGGTCAACGCCGGCAACCGCAAGCGCGGCTGGGCGATCGCGCAGTACCTCGCCGCGCAGGCCGACCGTCTCGGCGTCAGGACGTTGATCTTCGACGGCCGGATCTGGACGGCCGGCTTCCGCTCGGACGCCGGGTGGCGCGACTACCGGGCCCCCGACGGGCCCGGCGACCGGGCGATCCTCGAGCACCGCGACCACGTCCACGTCGACGTCTTCGACTAGAGCCACCCGCCTGCCCCGGAACCGGGTGACGCGTGCGAGGCGTCCCGGGATCGGCTCACGGGGCCTCCCCGATCGTCGACGACGACTCCGGCGTCCGGGACCAAGGTCCCTTCCCGCCGCCCCGCCCCGGATCGAGAGTGGAGCCAGGTTCCCGGGGAGCCCGGGACGTCTCGACGGAGGGAACACAGATGAAAGCGCTCGTCTACCACGGACCCGGCCGCAAGGCCTGGGAGGACGTCCCCGATCCGGTCCTCGTCGACCCGACCGACGTCATCGTCCAGATCGACACCACCACGATCTGCGGCACCGACCTGCACATCCTCAAGGGCGACGTCCCCGCCGTCACCGAGGGCCGGGTCCTCGGCCACGAAGGGGTCGGCACGATCATCGAGACCGGCTCGGCCGTCTCCAGCGTCGCGATCGGCGACCGGGTGATCATCTCCTGCATCAGCGCGTGCGGCTCGTGCTCCTACTGCCACCGGGGCCTGTACGCCCACTGCCTGGCCGACGAGGGGGCCAGTGGGATCGGCTGGATCTTCGGCCACCTCATCGACGGCACGCAGGCGGAGTACGTGCGCGTCCCGTTCGCCGACAACTCGGTCTACAAGCTGCCCGACGGGGTCAGTGACGAGGCGGCGGTGATGCTCTGCGACATCCTGCCCACCGGTTTCGAGATCGGGGTGCGCTACGGCCGGGTCCAGCCCGGGGACGTCGTGGCCGTGGTCGGCGCCGGACCGGTCGGCCTGGCCGCGATCATGACCGCCGGGCTGTACGGCGCCGCTCGGGTGATCGCCCTCGACCTCGACGCCAACCGGCTCGAGCAGGCCCGGGCCTTCGGCGCCACCGACATCGTGAGCAGCGGCGACGGCGACTGGGCCGATCAGGTGCGCGCGATGACCGACGGGCTCGGGGTCGACGTCGCCATCGAGGCGGTCGGCATCCCCGACACCTTCACTGCGTGCACCCGGATCGTGCGCCCCGGTGGCTCGGTCGCCAACATCGGCGTGCACGGCGCCCCGGTCGAGCTGCCCCTGCAGGACCTGTGGATCATGGACATCGCGATCACCATGGGCCTGGTCAGCACCTCGACCACGCCGATGCTGCTCAAGCTGGTCACTCAGCACAAGCTGGCGGCGGAGAGGTTCGCCACCCACCACTTCGCTCTCGACCAGATGGTCGAGGCCTACGACACGTTCGCCCGGGCGGCCGAGACGAAGGCGCTCAAGGTGGTGATCCGCCGCTGAGGGGCTCAGCCGGGGGGCACCGCTGACGGGCCTGCTCAGCCCCGGGCGAGCCGGGCGACGGCCGCGTCGACCCGCTCGTCGGTCGCGGTGAAGGCGACCCGCACGTGCCGGGCCCCGCCGGGGCCGTAGAACGAGCCGGGCGCCGCGAGGATGCCCCGCTCGGCGAGCCAGCCGACGGTCTCCCAGCAGTCCTCGTCGCCCTGCTCGGTCCGGCGCGACGCCCACAGGTAGAGCGACGCCTCGGAGTGGTCGATCCGGAACCCCGCGCCCTGCAGCGCCTCGCGCAGCCGCGCGCGCCGCGCGGCGTACCGGGCGTGCTGCTCGACCACGTGCGCGTCGTCGTCGAGGGCGGCCACCATCGCGACCTGCTGCGGGGCGGGCATCTGCAGCCCGAGGTTCTTGCGGACGGCGAGCAGCTCACCGACCAGCGCGGGGTCACCGGCCACGAAGGCGCAGCGGTAGCCGGCCAGGTTCGAGCGCTTGGAGAGCGAGTGCACGGCGAGGATCCCCTCGTGCGAGTCGCCGCAGACGTCGGGGTGCAGCACCGAGACGGGCTCCCCCTCCCACGCGCACTCGAGGTAGCACTCGTCGGAGACCAGGATCGTGCCGCGCTCGCGGCACCAGTCGACGACCTTCCTCAGGTGCTCGGGGGGCAGCACCCGCCCGGTCGGGTTCGACGGGGAGTTCAGCCACATCAGCGCCGGCGTCTCGGGGCCGAAGGCGGTCAGCGAGTCCGCCGCCATCGCCCGGGCCCCGGCCAGTGCCGCCCCCACCTCGTAGGTCGGGTAGGCCAGCGCCGGGTAGGCGATCAGGTCCCCCGCGCCGAGACCGAGGTGCACCGCCATCGAGCCGATCAGCTCCTTGGAGCCGATCACGGGCAGGACGCCGTCCAGGCCGAGACCGCTCACGCCGTGGCGCCGGGCCAGCCAGTCGATGCAGGCCTGCCGGGTCTCGACCCGGCCGATCGTCAGCGGGTAGCCCGGCGCATCGCTGGCCCCGGCCAGCGCCTGCTGCACGACCTCGGGGGTGGGGTCGACCGGCGTGCCGACCGAGAGGTCGACGATGCCGTCGGCGTGCGCGCGGGCCCGCTCGGCGTACGCCGTGAGGTGGTCCCAGGGGAAGTCCGGGAGCCGTCGGGAGACGGCGCCCCGGGCGCTCGCCGGCGGGCGATCGCTCACTCGTCGTGGGGCTGCGGGGGCAGCGCCGCGATCAGCGGGTGGTCCTTGTCGATCTCGCCCATCTTGGCGGCGCCACCGGGTGAGCCCAGGTCGCTGAAGAAGTCGACGTTCGCGGTGTAGTAGTCCTTCCACTGCTCCGGGGTGTCGTCCTCGTAGAAGATCGCCTCGACCGGGCACACCGGCTCGCAGGCCCCGCAGTCCACGCACTCGTCGGGGTGGATGTAGAGCATGCGCTTGCCCTCGTAGATGCAGTCCACGGGACACTCGTCGACGCAGGCCCGGTCCTTGAGGTCGACGCACGGCTGGGCGATGACGTAGGTCACCAGTTCCTCCTGGAGGTCACGCTGGGGTTTGCGAGGTTCGGTCGGGAGACAGCCTAGTATCCCGTCGTGCCCTCCCCCTCGGAAGCCCACGGCTTGGGCCCGCACGTCGTCGGCCGGCGGGTGGTCGTACGTCGGCTCCTGCGCGGCGAGACCGGCCCCTCGGGCGGCCCCGCGATGACCGACCTGCTCGGCGTCTGCCTCGCGTGGACCGACGACGCCTGCGTGGTCGCCCCCGAGAGCGGCGACCCCGTGCGGATCGCGTTGGGCGACATCGTCTCCGGCAAGCCCGTGCCACCGCGACCCTCGGTGCGGCACCGGGTCTCGCCCCTCGAGGCGCAGACGCGGGCCCTCGCCCTCTTCCCGGACCTGGCCACCGAACCGGTCGGCGACTGGCTGCTGCGCCGTTCAGCCACCGCGACCGCCCGCCGGGCCAACTCGGTGCTGGCCTTCGCGGCGTCCGGGGTCGCCGACGACTACGGGCGGGTGGTCGCCTTCTACGCCGCCACGACGGGGCGGCCGATCGCGGCGGTGCTGCCGGACTCGGCCGAGGAGTCGCTCTTCCGCGGGCACGGGTGGGTGCCGGAGAGCCCCGACGCCGACACGCTCTTCCAGCTCGCCGGCGTGGCGCAGGTGCGCCGGCGGCTCGGCGCCCGCGCCGGTGGACCCGCCGTGAGCCTCACCGAGGAGGACGGGCTCGCCGTCGCCCGGGTCGTCCTCGCCGGCGAGACCGTGGCCCGCGGGCTCGCCGTCCACGACCGGGACTGGGTCGGCTTCCGCAGCATCGAGGTCTCCCCGGAGCACCGGCGTCGCGGGTTCGGCCTCGAGGTGCTGGCGGCCCTGCTGGAGTGGGGCGCCGAACAGGGGGCCACGACGGCGTACCTCCAGGTGCTGGGGGACAACGCCGGGGCGCTCGCGCTCTACGACCGGCTGGGGTTCGTCACCCACCACGCCTACCGCTACCTCACCGAGGCTCCGGCGGCTCAGCGCTGACCGAAGACCAGCTCGGAGTGCGCGGTCACCCAGGGCCACCAGCGCCGCATCATCGCCAGCACCACGGTGCCGGCGACGATCATGCAGACGATGTTGAGGCCGAGCTGCTCGAGCGACCCCACGATCTCGCTGCGCTGCCACAACGCGAGGCCCAGCGCGAGGTTGCCGGCCGCGGGGACGGTCGTGACGCTGATGAAGACACCCGCCATGGTGGCGGTCTTCTGGACCGCCAGCGCCACGACGCCGGCGGAGCCGGCCACGACCGCGACCAGGAACGACCACCCGTCGGGGTGCCAGATGAAGCCCGTGTTGGGGCGGGGGCGGGTCACGTCGAGGACGTCGATGACGCCGGCGGCCCGGCCGAGCAGCGCCAGCAGCGCGACGACGGCGATGGCGAGGAGGAAGCTCGAGACGAGCAGCCGCACGCTGCGCCACGCCAGCACCCACTCGCCCAGCACGAGCCCCACCGAGGCGGCGGCGATCGCGCTGAACTCGGGCCCGACGACCATCGCCCCGACGACCAGGACGGCCGAGTCGTTGATGACCGCCACGGCGGCCAGGATCACCGCGAGGACCAGGAAGACGACGTACGACACCGTGGGCTGGGCGCCGTCGTCGGCCTCCGCCCGGACGGACTCCCAGATGACGGCGTCGTCGGGGTGCCCCGGGGCCGCGGCCTCGAGCCGCTTGGCGGCGGCGAACGGCGTACCCGTGGGGGTGGTGATCACGACGCCGCCGCGCTCACCCAGACCGACCGCCCGTAGCGCGTCCAGCACGGACTCCGCCTTCTCCCGGGCGACGTCGCACTCGATGAGGTCGCCCGGCGGTTCGAGGCACACCCCGGGCTGGGCGGTCACGTTGGTGACGTGGTCGCGCGCGAGCAGCAGGTCGCGCACCGGGGCGGCCAGGTCGCCGGGCACCGTGAGGCGGAGGTGGACGAGCACGGGCGTCAGCGTACGGCCAGTCCGCCGACCCGTCGCTTGTTCGCGCCCCCCGACCGCCGACCCGTCGCTTGTTCGCGCCCCCGACCACCGACCCGTCGCTTGTCGGCAGCAGCCACGCGTCAAGAAGCGACGGGTCGGCTGGCCTGAGCGTCAACAAGCGACAGGTCGGCCAGCCCAGGGGTCAACAGGCGACGGGTCAGCGGGCGGGGGGTGGCTTGCAGACGACGGTGTCCGAGGGCGTGTACGTCGTGTGGAAGACCTCGCGGTGGTCGACCTCGCTCACACCGGCCTTGCGGAAGGTGCGGGTCACGTCGATGTCGAACCCGGCGTAGCCCTCGTTGGGGTAGCAGTCCTCCGTGCGCAGCACCCGGGTCTCGGGCTGGGTCGCGGCGTAGCGCTCGGAGGTGCCGGCCGTGATGTCCCAGACCTTGGTGGACCACAGGGTGACGGTCACGACGCCCTGGCTGGACGGCGTGCTCGGCGTCACCCGGGCGTCGATCAGGACGCCGTGCACCGTGTCGTTGCGGAACCGCAGGTCGACCGCGCCCCAGGCGACCGTCGCCTCCCGGCCGACCGGGTAGCGGTCGATGTAGAACGAGTGCGGCTTGTGCTCGACGTCCTCCAGCCCGCCGAAGAACATCGCGTTGAAGAGGGTCGTCGCCATCTGCGAGACCCCACCACCGAGGTCCTCCTTGAAGATGCCGTCACTGATGATGAAGCCCTCGGTGAAGCCGTTGGCGCGGGTGCGCTCGCCGACCGTGTCGTTCAGCGAGAAGGTCTCCCCCGGCTCGAGCACGGTGCCGTCGACGAGCTCCGCGGCTCGCCCGAGGTTGGTGTTGCGGTACTCCGCGTAGGGGAAGTACGTCGAGAACGACGAGACCCGCTCGCGGATGCGCAGGGCGCGGGCCTGCTTGGTGGTGAAGTCGGCGCGCTCGACCCTGGCTCGCACCTCCAGCTCACGCTTGCCGTCGGGGCGGGCGACCAGCCTCAGGAACGCCTTGCGCACCTCGGAGCGGTCGTAGGTCACCCCGGGCCGCGACGCGAGCACCCGTGGCCGGCCGCCGGCGAGGACGACCCGCGCGTCGACCGGGGCGCCGGAGCCACTGACCGCGCGGGCGAGCAGCTTGTCGAGCAGCTTCTCGTCCAGGCGCGGCACCAGCTCCCCGCGACGCGGCCGCAGCTCGAGCGCAGGAGCGTACTCCCGCGGTCGGAGGCGGACCCGGGTCTTGCCGAAGGCGAGCGTGACCGGCGCGGAGACGGCACGGTTCGCGAACTCGTCGACGGCCCGGCGCACGTCCGCGTCGCTGATGGCGGGCTCGGTGGTCTCCAGCGCCAGCTCCGCCTCGGCGTCCGAGGACAGGAACGCCGCCGTGAGGGCGTCGCGGGCCTGCTCGCGGTCGACGACACGGCCGACCCGGGCCTTCGTGGTGACGATCCGCTCGCCGGCGAAGCGGACCGTCCCGCTGCGCGGCGCACGCTCGACGTCCGAGGCGATCGGGTCGAGAGCCGCGTCCAACGCGGTGGGGTCGACCTCGAGGACGGCGTCGAGGTCCGGGCCCCCGGTGTAGTGGTCCCACAGCACGGAGGGGCGCCAGCTGTCCCCGGCCGCGGGCTGCGCGACGGAGGCGGCGGCGTCGACGCTCAGCCCGAGCTGCTCCGGGGTCAGCGACCAGGACCGCGCCCGGCCCTCGACCCGGACGGTGATCGGCTGCCGGAGCCGGTCGGCCAGACCGGCTCTCAGGGCGCGCGCGGCCTGGGCCCGGGTGCGGCCCCCGACGTCGACCCCGGCCACCGTGGTGCCGCGGGCGATCTTCCCCTCGGCCGCGACGTACGCCGCGGCGTAGCCCCCGCCGACCAGCAGCATCAGGACGAGGAGCACGGCGAGGACGACGCGACCGCCCGCCTTCTCGCGGGAGGGCGCAGTCCGGGGAGAGCTCACCGGACCATCGTAGGTAACGTCGGCTGGCGTTCCGGGACCCGCGCGCGGCGCGGGGTCATCGCGTGGGGGTGCGCCGGGGCAGCGTGCCCAGCCCGGCCGCCAGCACCAGCAGGCCGAGGGCCAGCAGCGCGTAGCCCGCGGAGTCCCGACCGATCGTCCAGCCGCCATCGGGCCGCGGCGAGGCGAGGACGCCCAGCACCCCGGTCCAGCCGAGCGCGAACGACAGCCTCGACCACCACCCGGCGGGCAGGGCCACCAGCGTGAGGACCGTGGCGGCCGCGGCGAGCGGGAGCCCCCACCAGCGCTCGTGCAGCGCCACGGTGGCGATCGCGGTCCCGGCGCCCAGGAGCAGCAGCACGGGCGCGACCAGCAGCCTCATCAGAGACCGGCGAAGAGGTCCGCCTCGAGCCCGTCGGCCCCGGCCGGTCCCTGCTCACCCTTGACGATCCGGTAGAACTCGACCCCCCAGGCGGTGCTGCCCACGTTGTTCGAGAGCGCGAAGAAGGGCCCGTCGGTCGTGATCTGGGTGGCGTGCGCGCGCAGCGCGGCCATCTTCTGCTCGACGTGCTCCTGCGCGTCGACCCCGGCGGCGAGGTGCTCGTCGGCGGTCACGAAGTGCGGCAGCGGCCCGTCGGGGTCCATCCCCTCGAAGGAGGTGGTGTCCCCGGCGTCGCGCAACGCGCGCAGCCCGGCGCGCATGCGGCTCTCGGACATCGCCCCCCAGTAGATCTTGTCGATCTCCCAGGGCTCGCCGAGGTCGCGGCGGTACGACGGGACGGCCGCGAGCTGCGCGGCGTACATCGCGACCCGGTGGGCCTGGATGTGGTCGGGGTGGCCGTAGCCGCCGAACTGGTCGTAGGTGACGAGCACCTGCGGGCGGACCTCGCGGACGATCTCGACGAGGAGGTCCGCGGCCTCGGTGAGGTCCGCGCGCCAGAAGGCGTTCTCGTGGACGTCGTCGGCGGCGACGGCGTGCCCGTCCGCGTGCCACTTCATGCCGGAGTCGCGGTAGCGACCGAAGCCGCCCAGGAACCGGTGGTCGGTGACCCCGAGCTCCTTCATCGCCGCCGCGAGCTCCTCGCGTCGGTGCGGGCCGAGGGCGTCCTCCCGCTCGGCGGCGAGGTGCTCGAGCTCGGGCACCAGGACCTCGCCCATCTCCCCGGCCGTGCAGGTCACCAGCGTGACCCGGCGGCCCTCGGCGACGTACTTCGCCATCGTGGCGCCTTGGCCGATCGACTCGTCGTCGGGGTGGGCGTGCACGAGGAGGAGACGCTGGTCGGAGCTCATGTAGCCAAGCCTACGGGCGCTTGATGCGCCGGGGCGCCGTCGGCAGGTCCAGCGGGGCGGGACCGGGTCGGGGCACCTGCTCGGGCTCCTCGTCGAGCCAGCCGTCGTACTCGTCGACGAGCAGCTCGAGCATCAGCGCGGGGGCGTCGCTGAGCACCGCCCACGGGTGGTCCTCGTCGTCGTCCTCACCGGCGAGCCGCTCGCGGGTCACCGAGGCGTCGAAGCCGTCGGCGAGCAGCCGGGCCGCCACGGCCCGGGCGTCGTCCTCGTCGAAGAAGATGCCGCGCATGTCCAGGGCCTCCCGGCCCCTGGGCTCCCAGCCCCGGGCGCTGGACCCGCCCGTCGGGACCTCCCGGTCGCGCAGCAGCAGCGCGAGCTCGGCCAGGAACGGGCGGTCCGGGTCGAGCCAGTCCACCTCGTCGAGCTCGTCGGCCCCCAACCAGCGGATCCGGTCGTGCTCGCGTGGCGCGGGTTCGCCCGCGACGAGTCGGGCCAGCGCCACCGTCAGCACGTGGGTCGCCCCGATCGCGGCGGAGCCGGCCAACCAGCCCGTGACCTCGACGGTGCAGGCGAGCTCCTCGCCCACCTCGCGCACCACGGCCGCGGTGGGGGACTCCCCCGGCTCTACCTTGCCACCCGGGAACTCCCACCGGCCGGCGACCGCGGGTGGCGCCGTGCGCCGGGCGGCCAGGACCCTGCCGCCACGCAGCACGGCGGCGCCCACGACGGATCTCACCCGCCTCACGCTAGTCACCCGCCGAAGGTCCCACACCGAAGCCCCACACCGGAGCCCCACCCCGAGCCCCACACCCCAGCCCCAGTCGGCTGTTGCCCCTCCCCCGCGGGCCCGGACCGGACTACCGTGGAGCCATGCCCCCCGCACCTGCGCCAGGCCCGGTCCCCGTTCCCGGCCTGCACCTGAGCCGCACGGCGGAGAGCTCCGCCGCGATCGAGGCCCTCGCCCGGCTGCTCGGTGGCAGGGTCGGCCTCCCCGGCGTCCTCGCCGACCTCGACCGGCGCGGGCGCCGGGGTTTCGCGCCCGGGCGGGCCGTGCACCGCGCGCTGACCTGGGACCGGGCGGACCGCCGTACGCCGTGGTGGTGGCCCCAGGGCATCTCCACCTCGGCGGACGCCTCCGACACCGAGGAGATCGACGGTCACCGTCTGGTCGTGGTCACGTGGTACGCCAAGCCCCGACCCGGCCGGAGCGACCACCCGGGCGTCCGGATCAGCTTCGTGGACGTCGACACCCGCCGCTACCGCCACGTGCTGCTCGTCGTCCCGAAGCTCTCCGCCGACGGCACCGTGGAGCTGGAGCCGCTGCGCGTGCACGCCGGCGGCATCGTGTGGTGCGGCCCGTGGCTGCACCTCGCGGCGACCGGGCGGGGCCTGGTCACCTGCCACGTCGACGACGTGCTGCGGGTGCCCGACGCCGCGGCGGGCGACCCGGACCGGCTCGGGGTCGACGGCGAGCTGGTCTCGACCCACGGCTACCGCTACGTGCTGCCCGTGCGGTTCTCGTACCGCGCCCATGCCGAGGAGGAGCAGGAGCGGCTGCGCTACTCCTTCCTCTCCCTCGATCGCCAGACCAGGCCTCCCCAGCTGGTGGTGGGCGAGTACGCCCGCGGCCGGCAGACCCGGCGGCTGGCCCGGTTCCCCCTGGAGACCGGGTCGCTGCTGCTCAGCGAGGACGACGAGGGGCGCTCGGTGCCGCGGCTCCTGGGCGACGGGGTCCGCCAGACCCAGGGGGCGGCCGTCGCGGGCGGGCGTCTCTACCTGACCAGCTCGCACGGCCCGCAGACCCCGGGGTCGGTGCACGTGGGCATGCCGGGCAACTTCCGGCGCTACCGCTGGGCGACGCCGATGGGCCCCGAGGACATCGCCTACTGGCCCTCGCAGGATCTGCTCTGGTCGGTCACCGAGCACCCGCGGCGACGCTGGATCTACTCGATGAAGCGTTCCTGGTACGACTGAGCCGCCCCGAGCCGCCAGCCCCACCGTCCGGTCGTCGGACGGCTGGCCGTCGGTCCGGTCAGCCGCGCGGCTGGCGGGCCAGCTGGCGGCTCTGCGCGACCAGGCGACCGGTGGAGTCCCAGACCTCGCAGTCCTCCTCGAACATGCCGCCGGCCATGTTGCGGGTGGCGTGACGCACCTTGAGCCAGCCCGGTGCCGGGCGCGCCCGCACGTGGGCGGTGAGCTCCAGCGTCGGGGCCCAGCCGGGCATGCCGAGGTCGAAGGTCACCGGTGGCAGCGCGTCGACGACCATCAGCAGCGAGATCGGGTCGGGCTCGCGGCCGTCGGCGAGCCGGAACCACGCCGCCAGCTCGCCGTTCCCGCTCGGCTGACCCACCGCCCAGCCGACGTGGTCGGGGTGGAAGCGCATGTCGAAGCGGTCCATCAGCGGGGCGACCGCGCGCACCTCGGGCGGCGCCATCGTGTTGGGCACGCACCTCTCCGGCGCCGGCAGGTGCGGCTCCTCGGCGGTGGTGCCGACGTCGTCCCCGAGCCGGCCGAGGTCGCCACAGGTGGCCAGCGCGGTGATCCGGGCCCGGTCGCCCTGGCGCAGGTCGACCGCCGCGGTCGCGAGGCTGCCACCGTCGCGGCGTACGTCGACGCTCACCGTGGCCGGG
Organism: uncultured Actinomycetota bacterium; assembly: GCA_963760585.1. GTDB lineage: Bacteria > Actinomycetota > Actinomycetes > Propionibacteriales > Nocardioidaceae > Nocardioides. The sequence continues at coordinate 27,468 of CAVXDI010000005.1, read as the reverse complement.
CCCGGCACCGCCGCGGAGAGGTAGTACGCGCTGACGACGACCGGGTCCGGCTTGGCGGGCAGGCTGGCGCGCAGGGCGTTGCCGATCACCGCGAGGAGGTAGCCACCGTTCACTCCGCCGCCCACCTGCCAGCCGGCCGCGAGGTCCGCACCGTAGTCACGCTCGCCGAGGCGGTCCAGGGCGATGTGGTCGTCGAACTCGCTGCGCATGCCCGGAGCCTAGGGCCAGCCGCCGACCAGCCCCGAACGGGCTCAGCGCGCGGTGGCGCCCGGCAGCCAGAGGGTGACCGACGCCCCGCCCTCGGGGCGGTTCGCGAAGACGACCTCGCCCCCGGCGATCGTGGCCCGGTCCCGCATGCCGGTGACCCCGTAGTGGCCCGGCGCCGACCGGGTGGGCCCGGAGCCGAGCCCGACACCGTCGTCGGCGACCTCGACGAGCAACCCCCCGTCGCGCGACCCCACCGTGATGTGCACGCGGCTGGCGCCGGCGTGCTTGCGCACGTTGACCAGGGCCTCGCGGACGATCCGGTAGGCCACGGTGCGCAGGCTGACCGGGGCCTGCGGCTCGTCCACCGCCGTGACGGTGCTCTCGATGCCGACATCGCGGTAGAGCTCCTCCGCGACCTGCTCCAGGGCGGGCACCAGGCTGCGGGCGACGTCCGGGGCCTCGAGGTCGAAGAGCAGGGCGCGCAACCGGTCGCTGGCGCGTGACACGGTGTCCTGGAGGGGCAGGATGTGGTCGAGGAGCTGCGGGGCGTGCTCCTCGATCCGACGCCGGAGCAGACCGAGCCGCAGGTCGACGGCCGCGAGCGCCTGGACCGGGTCGTCGTGGACCTCCGCGGCGATCTCGGCGCGTTCCGCCTCCTGGACCTGCACCAGCCGCTCCAGCAGCGCCTGGCGCTGCTCCGAGAGGTGCTGGACGGCCTGCTCGGCGGCCAGCCGACGGGTGATGTCGCGTTGCACGGTGGCCAGGCCCAACGGCTGACCGGTGGTGAGGTCGTGCATCAGGAAGCTGGAGATGGCCACCGGCACAGGCTCGCCACCGCGTCGGCGCAGGGTCGACTCACCCTCCCAGGAGCCGTGGTCCCGCACCGCGGGCTGCTCGACCTCGACGGACTGCGCCAGGCCCTCGGGGGTGAGGTAGTCCACGATCGTGGTGGTCGTGACGTCCTCGTCGGGGGCCATCCCGACGAGCGCCCGGCCGGCCGGGTTGAGGTAGGCGACGCTCCCGTCCATCTCGGCGATCGCGATGAAGTCCGACGAGGTCTCGACCAGCGCCTGGAACCGGCCCAGCTCCGCGTTCGCTCCCTGGAGCCGACGCTCGGTCGCGCGGAGGTGGGTGATGTCCTGGCCGATCCAGGCGACGCCGAACCGCTCCCCCGAGTCGGGGTAGGCGAGCGGGAATCCCTCGGCGTGCACGTGCATCTCCTGGGCCGGGTCCCCGACCAGGACGGTCGCGTCGCCGCGCCAGCGCTCACCGGCCTCGACGAGGGTGCGCATCTGTTGGGTCTGCTCCTTGCCCAGGTAGTCCGACATGCCCACCCAGAGGTCGGGTTGAGGTGTCTCGGGGCCGATGGCGCGGGCCCGCGGATTGAGGTAGGTGACCTGGCCGTGGTCGTCGGCGATCGCGATGACGTCGTCGGAAGCGTCGGCCAGCGACTGGAACTTCACCAGGTTGCGCACGGCCTCGCGCTGCTCGTCGAGCAGCAGTGCGTTGTCGTAGGCCAGGGTGAACCGGTCGCCGATCGCGACGGCGAAGCGCACGTCGTCGTCGCTGAACGGGCCGCGGCGACGGTCCCGGACGAAGTCGACGGCCCCGATGGTGCGCCCCCGCGAGCGCAGCGGCATCCGGAGGCCGTGGACCAGCCCGAGGTCGTCGAGCACGGGGGGTGCCGCGGACGCCTCACCACCGCTGACGACGGGGTCGCTACGGTCGAAGCAGACCGGGCTCTCCAGCTCACGGATGCGCGCCGGGTCGGTCCATCGACTCTCCGACCGCAGTCCGTCCAGGCTCTCCCGCAGAAGCCGGCGAACCTCCTCCTCGGCGTGCCAGGCGGCGGGCCACTCCACGCACCGGTCCTCGTCTCCCAGCAGCCAGACCACCCCGGCGTCGGCCATCGCACCGGTCGCGATCCGCACGCCGATCTCGAGCACGTCGCGTGGCACGACGACCTCACGGCCCAGCGCCACGGCCAGCTCGGCGAGCGTGTCGGCGCGCGTGCGGGCGAGCGCAGCCTGCTCGGCGTCGGCGAGCTGGTCGGTGACGTCGATGGTCACGGCCACGGAGCCGGTGAACGTGCCGTCGGCCTCGAAGACTGCCTGGTAGCAGACCCAGAGCGTCCGCCCCTTCAGCTCGCGGATGGCGGTGAAGGTGTCCCCCGCCAGGGCCCGGTGCACGGAGGCCATGATCTCGGGGTCGTCGCGGTACAGCTCGAGCAGGCTCGTGCCGACGAGCTGGCCGTCGCGTACCCGAGGGCGGCCAGTCCCGGGCCGACCGACATCGTGCAGACGCCGTACCGGTCCATGCCGAACATGATCTGCGGACCGACCCTGGCCGCGGTGGTCCGGACGTCGGGCATCACTGCTCCCCGCTCCTGCTGAGAGTCGTCCCGGTGGACGGCTTCACCACTTCGGGCAACGTAACACGTCGCAGGCACACCCCAACCTGCCCGCCGGTCCGGATCAGGGCACCGACAGCGTCTGTAGAACGGTCAGGCCGGTCACGGTCGGAGCGCCGCCGAACCGGATCGCGAAGCGGCGCTGACCGGCCGGGACGTCCGACAGCGCGACTCGCACGACGCCGTTGCGCAGGGTTCCGAGACCGACGACCCTGCCGCCCTGGCGGACCTTCACGTTGCCCGTCACCGGCTGCACGCCCTCGGCACTCACGGCGATGTCGAGCGACGAGCCACGTCTACCCGGGAGCAGGGAGACCGTCATCGCCGGCCGGGACTTCACCACTCCCGTGGGCGCGAGCGCGGTGCTGAGGGTGGCGTAGCCGGCCCGGGTGACGGTGGTGCTCGCGCTCATCCGGCTGCCGAGGTCGGCCGCCGTGAGCGGGTACGTCGCACCGGTGGCGCCGGGCACGGTCGCGCCGTTGCGCGACCACTGCACGCTCACGTCGCCCTCGGGGGCGTAGCTGCCGGCGTCGAGGCTCAGGGTCTGGCCGAGCCGGGACGACCCGGTCAGCCGGGGCGCCACCGTCGTGCTCAGCACGCCCGGGGCGACCTTCGCCGTGGGCGTCGCCCGGACGGTGACCGGCTCGTAGCCCCACTTGCGCGCGGTGACGGTGAGCCCGATGGACTTGCCGACCAGCTCGGGAGCGGGGGTGAGCGTGGCGGTCGTGGCGCCGTCGAGGGGGCGACCGTTCGCCGTCCACTGGTAGAGCAGACGCGAGGGTGCGGGGCTCCAGGCGCCGGGCCCGGCGCTGAGCGCCTGGTCCACCACCGCGCTGCCCTCGACCACCGGCTCCGTCGAGTTCACCAGCTCGTCCGCCGCCACCGGCGGCGTGGCCGCCGAGAAGGTGGAGAGGGTCGGGTAGCCGTCCTTGCGCGCGGTCGCCTTGACCGAGATGCGCTTGCCGCGGTGTGCGGGTCGCAGCACGAGGCTGGGGTCGGTCGCGTCGCTGATCCGGACGCCGTTGGCGCGCCACTGGTAGGTGACGTCGGCGCCGGCCGGGGCGAACGTGGCCGCCGAGGTGGTCAGCGTCGAGGCGACCTTCGGCTGCCCGCTGATCACGGGTGCGGCGGTCGAGGTGAGCACGGCCCGCTCGACGACGTCGGTGGCCGCGGAGGTCGAGGACGCGGCCGGGTAGCCGGTCTTGGTGGCGGTGGCCCGGACCGAGATGCGTGCGCCCTCCTGGGCGTCGGCGAGCACCAGGCTGGACCCGGTGGCACCGGAGATGTTCAGGCCGTCGGCGCGCCACTGGTAGGCCACGCCGGCGCCGGCCGGGGCGAAGGTGGCCGCCGAGGTGCTCAGGGTCGAGCCCACGCGGGCCGCTCCACTCACCACCGGGGCGGCGGTGGTGGTGAGCCTGCGGTCGTTGAAGTGCACGAACCCGCTCGGCCACGATCCGCCGGTCCTGGTGATCCGGGCCCACGTGAAGTCGCCGCCCCACCAGTCCATCGAGACGATGATCTCGGTCGGGGACACGACCTGCTCGACATACCCGACGTGTCCGGCCGACCCGGCCGGCGATGCGCGGGCCTTCCACCAGGCGACGGCGCCTACGACCGGCGTCTGGTCGGTGATGGAGGCGTTCGAGGTGCCCCAGAACTCGGCGTTGCCGCCACCGCTCCACGGCCGGGAGTTGGGCATCCCGCTGCGGACCATGCGGTACGCCGCGTAGTTGGTGCAGTTGTGGCCGGAGTACATGCGCCAGTACATGCTGCCGCCGTTGACGGAGTAGCCGTCGTTGCCCATGCCGGCCCGGGCGCACGTGGCGTAGCCCCGGCACAGCGTGGTGTAGCCGGCCGTGGCCGACTGCGCCGGTGGCGCCACCGCCACCAGGCTCGTCAACAGCAGGGAGATGACTCCGAGAAGGGCGCGCGCAGCTGCATTCACGGGCGTGACTCTAGGGGCAAAAGTGGACGCAAGTGAAGTTATGGGGCAAAAGTCAAGTCGACACGCCAGAGCGCGGGGCGGGAATTACATCCGTGTAACTCCGCGAATCTGGGGGCGATCGGGGGGTTGGACCGGGCCTGGAGCGGGTACTGGGCCGGCATGATTGGATTTCTTGTGGCCGGCCTCGTCATCGGGGCACTCGCTCGACTCATCAAGCCCGGCAAGCAGAACCTCGGCATCCTCGCCACGCTGGCACTCGGACTCGTGGGCTCACTGATCGGTGGTGTCATCGCGCAGTTCTTCGGCACCGGCTCCATCTGGGAGCTCAACGTGCTCGGCTTCGTCCTGGCCGTGATCGCCGCGGTGCTGCTGATCGGAGTCGCCGAGGGCATGTCCGGCAAGAGGGACACCCGCTCGCGAGCTTGACCCCCGCCAACCCCCAGCGGCCGATCCGACGCCCCGGGCGTCGGATCGGCCGCTTCGATCGTCTGGCCCCCTGCTGTCCGCTCCCTGGTCAGGGCAGGGCGACGAGGTAGCCACGGGCACCCGGTGGAGGGACAGCGCTTCGCCGCCACCACCTGGCGGGGCCCGGAGGTAGGCTCCACTCTTTGCCGAGGAGCACAGGGGTGCCACATGACAGCGAGCCGGTCTGCTCGTGAGAAGAAGGCCGCCGCGCAGGCGGGCGACCTGGCGAAGGTCCGGATCGACCTCGATGGTGAGCAGCGCTTCCTCTACAAGATCAGCTGCACCACGTGCGTCGTCGCGGGCCGCCGCAGCTGGTCGGCCTACCGCCATGGTGGCGACAACGGCTTCATGGCGGCGATGGACCGCTGGGTCTTCCACCTGGCCGAGAAGCACCCGGAGGTCGACGCGCCGTGCCTGGCCTTCCTGCCGGAGGCCCAGCAGCGCCTGCACGAACGCCGCGGAGCCGACCGGGGCGCCGACGACCTCGAGCCCTGAGCGGCGCAGGTCGTCTTGGCGGTCACCCGGCACTCCCCCGGCCGCGCAGCTGGGCGACGAGCTCGCGGTGCAGCTCCCCGTGCTGCTCGCCGGCGACCAGCAGGCTGGCGAGGACCTGGAGCCGTCTCAGGTCCCGGCAGTCCTCGAGGCGGTCCCGGTCGAGGTCGCCCGGGTAGGCCGCGAGTGCCTCCTCGGTGACCGTGCTGGACGCGAGGTCCCACTCGACAGGGCCGGCGCACACGTCCTCGAAGTCGGTGAGACGGGGTCCGCTCGGGGTCAGCAGCACGTTGCCGGTGTGGCAGTCCCCGTGCAGTGGACGGCGGGGCCACGACAGCGCCAGCGGCACCAGCTCGGCGGCGGCCCGGTGCAGCACCGGGCTGTCGGAGACCGCTCAGCGCGCTGGCGATGTCGGTGAGCGGCCCGGCGAGCGGCGGCAGGTCCGCGTCGTACGCCGCCAGGGCGCGGTGCAGCTCGCCGACCATCGCGCCGAAGACCCGCGGGTCGACGGTGCCGGGCTCGTGCTCGGCCCAGTCCCACAGCGAGACCTCGAGGCCCTCCGCCAGGTGCGGCCCGGGGTCGACCCACGGACCGACCACGGGGACGTCGGTCGTGGTGAGGAACGCCGCGACGTCCACCTCCCGCAGGAGCCAGGCCCGGGCGCCGGGACGCAACGCGCACCCGAGGGTGACCACGCGCGTCACCACCGGCGCCGGCCTCAGCCGGACCCGGACGCTGTAGCCCTCCGCGAGGACCTCGGGGTCGTCCGCCGGGAGGCCGAGGGCACGGGCGCACGCCACGGAGGCGGCGACGGCCTCGGCCGTCGTCGGGATCAGCACGCGGGTCGCTCCATGCCCGGGAGCGTAGCCAGCCCGACATCGCCGGCGTCCGGGCGGCTCGGCGTTTCCCAGACTCCCTCCGTGACCTCGGGACCCGGCCTGCTCTCGCCGCGGCAACGCGCCCACACGGGCGTCACCGACGCCGACCACGAGGCGAGCGAGAACCGCAGGGCGCTGGCCCGGCTCGCCGCCTACGTGGACGCTTCGAGGATCGCGAGGTCCCGCTCGGCGAAGAGGCGGTGGTACCACTCCTCGTTCACGATCGCGAAGAGACAGCGGCGTACGTCGTAGGAGTCGGTCTCCGGGTAGCCGGGCCCTTCGACCGGCTCGGTCCGGCCCGCCAGTCGTTCGTCGGTGAGCTCGGCCAGCACCTGGCGCACCACGCCCATCCGGTCCGCCCGCACGGCCAGCACCTCGTCGAGACTCGGTCGGGCGTCCGGGTCGTTGGGCACCCCGGGCCGATCCTCCATCTCGGTGTGCGGAAGCCCCAGCGGGTCGTACGGCGCGGGATCGCCGAGCACCGTGCGCAGCACCCACGCGTCGGTGGCGAAGACCAGGTGCCGGAGGGTCTCGATGAAGGACCACTCCTCGTCGACCCGCTCGTGCAGCCGGGCCTCCGGCAGCCGCCGGGCCCGGTCGACGGTCTCGGGCCACAGCCGCTCCAGGACCGCCCACGCCTCGCGGAACTCCGCAGCGTCGGTGGGGCGCATCTTGACCCGCTCCGGCTGGCGCCGGTCGAGCTCCGCCTCCACCAGCGGCATCACGTCGACGCCGTTGATGCGGACGTTCTCCAGCTCGCCGTCGATGTCGATGTCCGAGAGGTAGGCGCCGCGGACCAGGACTCCGGAGAGGTCCACGTTGTGGAACCGGGAGCCGGCCAGGTCGGTGTTCACGAAGCGGGAGCCACGCAGGTCCGCGGCGATGAAGTCAGCCATGCCCACAGGCTGCCACCGACCTGCGACGCCGGCCAGACCCTCAGCGGCCGGAGGTCGCCGCCGGGATCTGCCGCAGGTCCTCGATCTCCTCGTGGAAGGCGTCGAGGATGCGTTCGGGGTCCGGGATCACGCTGGTGTCGGTCTTGAAGCCGACCCGCACCGTCCCGGCGTAGGTGAAGACGCAGGTGCCGAGCGTCTGGTCGCCCGATCCGGGCACCCAGCCGAGCAGGCTGGTGATCCGGGTCCCCGCCAGGTAGCGGTGCTCGCGGGGGCCGGGGACGTTGGTCGTCACCCCGCTGGCCTTGCCGGCGAAGAAGGTGACCAGCAGCCGGCTCAGGCGTCGGCCCAGCAGGCCGATCCCCTGGATCATCGCGAACGTGATCACCGGCTCCGGCGACCGCTTGATCCGGTCCATCCGGAGCTTGGTCTCGGCGAGCCGCTCGGTCGCGGTGGCCAGCCCCGAGGGCAGCAGCAGCAGGACCAGCGAGAAGCGGTTGCCGAGCTCGCGGGGCAGGGGCAGGTGCAGGGGGCGGAGGTTCACCGGGATCATCGTCGGTATGTCGACGGCGTCTCCCCCTCCGGGGTGGTCCAGCTGGTAGCGCTCCAGGGCCCCGGCGAGCGCCGAGACGAGGACGTCGTTGACGGTGGCGTCGGAGGCCTTGGCGATGTCCTTGATCTGCTGCAGGTCGATGGGGTCCGACCAGACCGCCCGTTTGTGCGACCCGGCCACGCCGGCCAGCTCGGACTCCGGGTTGCGGGTGACCAGCAGCTTGCGGAGCACGCCGACCCCGCTCAGCCCCGTCCGGATCGCGGCGACCACGACGGCGCGCATCCGGGCCGGACGGAGCAGGAGCGACACCTCCGGGGCAGCGCGTCGGGCGGCCTCGATGAGGTGGCCGACGCCGTGGTGCCGCGTTCCTCCCCCGTCCGGCCCGTCGCCGTCCGCGGTCGCGTCGGTGAGCGACAGCAGGACCTGGGTGAGCGCGATGCCGTCGGCCAACGCGTGGTGCAGCCGGACGTAGATCGCGGAGCCTTCGTCCAGCCCTTCGACGATGTGGATGTCCCACAGCGGGCGGTCCCGCGGCAGCGGCTCGGCCAGGAAACGACCGACGTACTCCTGGAGGGCCGCAGCGTCACCGGGGGCCGGGAGCCGGACCTCGCGGACGTGGTCGGTGAAGTCGAAGTCGCGCACGTCGCGCCACCGGGACTTCGCCCAGCGGTGCCGGGGCACGGTGGGGCGCCGGGAGAAGACCGGGTAGGCGTCGATCAGCCGGCTCTGGACGACCTGGTCGAACCGGGCCCTGTCGACCGGCCCGTCCAGGAACATGACGCACTCGATCACCATCAGGTTCTGGACCCGGTCCATGTTCAACCAGATGGCGTCGACCGGGTTGACACGATGCTCCCTCATCACCCGAGCCTGTCATGTCCGGGCAACCCGCCGCGCAGTGAGGGTCGACCAGGTGGGTCAGTGCGTGCCGTGGTCGTGGTGGCCCTGGCCGTGGCCCGCGCCCTTCGCCCGGGGCACGTGGATCGCGATCACCCGACTGTCGGAGCCGTCGTCCTGCGCCTGGTCCTGGACGGAGAGGTAGAGCAGCCGGCCGTTGCGCGAGAACACCGGGCCGGTGCCCTCACCGCCGCCGCGGACGGTGGCGAGGTGGACCAGGTGCTCCGCGCCGGAGGCGCCCCGGGGCAGCACGTAGACCTCGTTGTTGCCGCCGGTGGCCGGGTTGCCGAGAGCACTGCCGTTGTCCTCGAAGAGGTACAGGTTGCCGGCGCGGTCGTAGCGCAGGTTGTCCGGCCGGCTCATCCGCGCGAAGTCACCCTCGACCAGGACCTTGCCGGTGACACCGCTCTTCTGGTCCCTCAGGTGCCACACCCGGCCCGGGTCGCCGCCGGAGGCCGACTCGGCGAAGATCAGCCCGTGGCCGCGCGCGGCCCTGATGATCCCCTCGTGCTTCCAGAAGGAGTTGGTCGCATCGGGAGGGCCGACCTCGGCGGCCATCTCGGACTCGGCGTGGGCGGGGTCGTCCAGCTCGACCCAGGTGCCGGTGTTCGACGAGCGGTCGAAGTCAAGGCCGTAGAGCTGACCGGTCCTCAGGTCGTCCGGGTGGTCCGGGACGAACTTGTAGAGGTACTGGTAGCTCCCCCGGTCGTTGGTGAGGTACCAGGCGCCGCGGGAGCGGACCTCCTGCTCGTGGCTGAAGCGGCCCATGCCGGTCAGCCGGGTCTCCGCACCCGACTGCGGGTCGATCTCCCAGACCCAGCCGGAGCGCTGCTCGGGGTCGTCGACGAACGGGAACTCCTCGTTGACGAGGAAGGTGCCCCAGGGCGTCAGGGCGCCGGCGCACAGGTTGTGCAGGCCCGTGGCGATCAGCTCACGGCTCTTCACCGTCGTGCCGTCGCGGCCCAGGGTGAGCCGCGAGACGGAGCCCCAGCCGTCGCTGTCGCCGTCGTCGACGCTCGCCTGCTCCGGTACGGCGCACTTGTCCACGTCGCCCTGGTAGTCGCCGGGGACCGGCTTGGTGAGCTCGTGGGCACTGAGCAGCTGCACCCGGCCGTCCGGGCCCCGCACCAGCTGGTTGTTGTCGAAGTCGCTCGGCATCGCGAAGGTGTCGCCGGACTCCGTCGACGTCACGTCGTCCACGCAGTCGCGGACGAGCACGTCGTAGGAGTACCGGGCGGGCAGGTCGATCACGCCGTCCGGGTCCGTGGTCACCGGGCCGGGGTCGAAGCCGGCGTGCGTGCCCGTGCCCGTGGTCGTGCCCGTGCCCGTGCCCGTGCCCGTGACCCGTGGTCGCGCCCCTGACCACTCCCCTGGCCCGGCCCGCCCACGGCGACACCGGTGGTGCCCGCCCCGAGCGTGAACGCGGTGGTGGCGGCCACCGCCACCATGATCGCCCTGCTTCTCATCGTCCTGCGCCTCCTGCGACGTCGTCAGGAGCGGGCTCCCGCCCGCGCTTCGCAATGCTCGTCCAGCGAGGCTAACCCCGTTCGGGCCCGTCGCAACAGGGTTCCGACCTCGTTCCCGGAGACGTCATCCGGACGGTGCGCTCCAGGGCTCGGAACGTATGACGTCCCCGGCACGTCACGTCGCGCCTGGCTCAGCGGTGACGATCCAGCCAGGCGAGGAGCAGCTCGGAGAGCCGCTCCGGCTGGTCGGTGCCGAGGAGGTGGTTGGCCGACGGGACGGTCACGAGCTCGGCGCCGGGGATGCGACCGGCGAGGATCCGACCGTTCTGCGGTGGGACGAGGGCGTCGAGCTCTCCGTGCACCACGAGCGTCGGGGCGGTGATGCGACCGAGGCGGTCATGGCCGTCCCACTGCGACGTCCCGGCGAGCTGGGCCAGGTACCCCTCGTTCGTGGCGGCCAGGGGCAAGCGCACCGCCCAGTCCTCCTCGATGCGCTCGCGCGGGGTCGAAGGCGCGTAGTTGAACGGGAGGGACGCCTCTGCGGCCTCGTGGGGCGTCAGCTCCCCTCGCCTCCCCAGAACCGCCATCGCCTCGGGATTCATGACGGCATGGGCGATCCCGGGGTGCGTGGCGAGCAGGCACAGCGAGCGAACCCGCTCCGGCGCGGTGAGGGCGATCTCCTGCGCCATCAGGCCGCCCATGGAGATGCCCACGACGTGGGCGGTCCTCACGTCCGCCGCGTCGAGCACGGCCAGGCAGTCCGCGGCCATCGTCTCGACGGTGTACGGCGCTCCCGGCACGTCGCCGGTGTGGCCGGCGCCCCGGTTGTCGACCCGGATCACGCGGTGGCGCTCGGTGAGAGCGGGCAACAGGCGGAACCACATGGCAGCCGGGTAGGCCAGCCCCATGATGAGCAGGACGGCTCTGCCGTCGTCGGGGCCGTCGACCTCCCACGCGATCCGGGCGGCGTCAGGACGCTCGAGCAGGGGCACGGTCAGCACCCCCGCGGCGGGATGGCGGTGACGCACCCGCGCTCCAGGTCGCGGTGGCGGCGCCACCGCTGACGCAGTCCCGGGGTGGGGCCGAGACCGACCCTGGCCGGGGGCTCGTGGACGGTGAAGGTCGAGCCGTCCCAGACCCCGCGGTAGCTCCACTGCGCCCAGTTCTCCAGGTCGGGGAAGGAGGCGTCCTGGCGGAACAGGACCGCCGGCCCCGAGGGCGCTGCCCGGTCCACGTCGAGCTCGAGCGTGCCGCGGCCCTCGGCCGACATCCGGGCCACGTGCACGGCCGGCCCGTCGCCGGTGGCGACGACCAGCAGGTGCTGGACCGGGTCGGTGCGTGCCGCCACGGTGCGCACCGAGTCCAGGTCGAGCTCGACGACGAGGCGCGGGAGGTACCACCAGTTCTCCCGCTGCAGGAGCGGCGAGTCGACGTACGCCCGCGAGGGCGGGAAGCGGTGCAGCTCCTGGAGCAGGAGGTCCGCCGCGTAGACGTCTCCCACCGGGTCCTCGACCAGCTCGGGGCGTCCGGTGGCCAGCAGCGGGCGGAAGGCGGCCCCGGTCGAGTGCGGCTCCGTCAGGCTCAGGGACACCACCCCCGACGACGCCACCGACCGGGCGAGCGCCTCGTCGGCGTAGGTGAACGCCACCGCGGGGCGGCCCCGCCGCAGCAGCGCCACCACGCCGTGCACGCGGGGCAGGTGCTCCTCGACCCAGCTGAGCTCGGCCAGGGACGACGCGGCCACCGCAGCGGCCAACGTGTCGAGTTCCCCGCCTGTGCTCACCTGGTCACCGTAGGCGATGGCTCGGTGGCGTTGAGGTCCCACGCTGTCAGGGCCATGATGGCAAACGATCACTTCCCGATACCGACGCGCAGCGTCGTCCGGGCCATCGGAAGGAGCTCGTCGTGCCAGCCATCGCCGTTGTCGCCGTTGTCGGAGTGCTGTTCTTCCTGGGTTACCGCTACTACTCGGCCTACCTGGCCGACCGGATCTACGGGCTCGACCCCGCGTTCGTCACGCCCGCCCACCAGTTCAAGGACGGCATCGACTTCGTCCCGACCAACAAGCACGTCGTCTTCGGCCACCACTTCACCTCGGTGGCCGGCGCCGCCCCCATCGTCGGCCCGGCGATCGCCGTGTTCTGGGGCTGGGGACCGGCCGTCGCCTGGATCGTGCTCGGCACGATCTTCGCGGCGGGCGTCCACGACTTCGGGTCGCTCGCCGTGTCACTGCGCCACCAGGCGAAGAACATCGGCACGATCGCCCAGGACGTGATCAGCGCCCGTGCCCGTTCGCTGTTCCTGGTGATCATCTTCTTCCTGCTGACCCTCGTGAACGCGGTGTTCGCGGTCGTCATCGGCAATCTCTTCGTCGCCAACCCGGGAGCCGTGATCCCGATCGTCGTCGAGATCCCGATCGCGATCTTCATCGGGCAGCTCATCTACCGCAGCCGCACGGCGGCCCTCATCCCGTCGCTGTTCGGCGTCGTGCTCCTCTACCTGCTGATCCTGGTCGGTCAGGAGTACCCCGTGGACCTGACGTCGATCGCCGACGTCCTCGGCATGGAGCCGCGGACCCTGTGGGTGATCCTTCTGTTCGCCTACACGTTCGTCGCCTCGCGGCTGCCGGTGTGGATGCTGCTGCAGCCCCGCGACTACATCAACTCCCACCAGCTGTTCGTCGCCCTCGGCGTGATCGGGCTGGGCATGCTGGTCGGCTGGGACAAGATCGTCGCCCCGGTCGTCAACGACGTGCCCGACGGCTCCCCGGCCGTCTTCCCGTTCCTGTTCATCACGATCGCCTGTGGCGCGATCTCCGGGTTCCACTCCCTGGTCTCCTCCGGCACCACCGCCAAGCAGATCGACAAGGAGACCGACGCCCGCTACGTCGGCTACATGGGCGCCGTCGGCGAGGGCAGCCTGGCCGTGGGCGCCGTGCTGGCCGCGACCGCAGGCGTGGTCGCCACGCGCGGGGAGTGGGACGCTCTCTACCCGGACTTCGCCACGGCCTCCGGTGGCGCGGTGGGCAACTTCGTCAACGGCGTCGGCGCGTTCGCCAACAACCTCGGCGTGCCGCTCGACCTCGCGGTGATCTTCGCGGCGGTCGTGGTGATCTCTTTCGCCGCCACCACGATGGACACCGGCGTGCGCCTGCAGCGTTACATCGTCCAGGAGATCGCCGAGCTGGCCGGCTGGCACAAGCTCGCCCGCAACCTCAGCCTGGCCGGCGTGGTGGCGGTCGCCGCGCCGCTGGCCATGGCGCTGCTGCCGGGAGGCGGCGACCAGGGCTACACGTTCGGCGTGCTCTGGCAGCTCTTCGGCACGACGAACCAGCTGACCGCCGGGCTGGCCCTCGCCGTCGTCGCGGTGTGGGTCGCGCAGAGGGGTCGCAACATCATCCCGGTGGTGATCCCGCTCGTCTTCCTGCTCGTGATGACCACGTGGGCGCTGATCGTGAACCTGAAGAACTTCATCGAGACCGACCAGTGGGTGCTGGCCCCGCTCGACGCCATCATCTTCGTCCTGGCGATGTGGCTGATCGTCGAGGCGGCACTGGCTCTCCGCGGCAGCACGGGCAGCAGGAGGCCTGACCCGTCCGACCAGCCGGTCGACGACGACTCGGGCCTGCCCCGCCGGCGATGAGGGCCGTGCAGGTCGTGCTGATCCGGCCCTGGACGGACGCGCACGCCGGGGGTGGGTGCTGCGGCGGCGAGGTCCGCGACGGCATCTGCCTGGACGGACGTCTCGACAGGGACGCGGTGGCGGATGCCGAGGTGGGTCTTGTGGCTCAGGCCTACCTGCGGCTCCAGGGAGAGCTGCCCGACGTCGACGTGCAGATCGTGGGGGTCGACAACACCGTCTACCTCCTGCCGAGCGTCTTCCGCGCCCTGAGGGCGCGGCACGGGGTCCTGGCTGCGCTGCGCGGGATGAACCGGGCCACGACCGCCGGTGCCGTGCTCGTGGACGGGGAGTCGGTGGGAGACCTCACCACGCTCGGGGTGGAGGGCGCGCTGGACGAGGTCCGCCGCCGGCTCGGCGACACAGCCGGCGGTGGGCGCCCGCCGGTCACGTGAGAGGCAACGTTCGACAGGGACCCACTCTCCTGGACACGGTCGGGGCCCGCGAGCCGCGGCTGGCGCGCGGCGTACCTCTCAGCCCGTCCATCCCAGGTACGTCTCGCCCGCCCACACCACGGCGAAGAGCAACGCAGCGGCCACCGCTGGGCACGCGAGCACCCACCAGCTGCGGCGGCTGGCCAGCCTGACGGCCACGAAGGCCTCGACCCCGAACAGCACGTAGACGCCGAGCAGCCACGGGACCGGGACGACCAGGCCACTGGCCAGGTGGAAGAACCCGACCGGCACCATCAGGCCCAGGGCGAGGACGGCGGCGACCAGCCTCGGTGCCCCGCGGGGCGTCCCGGGGTCGGAGCGCGTCCGGGGGCTGTCGGCCGGTCGGCCGGGAAGGACGGCCAGGGCGAGAGCGAGGACGAGCGGGAGCGCCGCGATCAACCGGGGTGGGGCGGCGACCGCGCCGAGGACCACCAGCTCCCACCCCAACGCGCCGGCGAGCAGGCCCGCGGACCACCGGCCGGGTCGCCGGGCGACCACGGCCGCGCCGAGCGCCATGAGCGCAGCGACCGAGGCGAGTCCCACCCCCGCGACGACCCACACGGTTCCCACGGCCGGACCATCGATCGCGGTGCGGACCGCGCGGAACGCGAGGATCGCGGCGGCCAGGAGGGCGAGCAACACCTGGGCAAGGACCCAGCCCCGGCCGTGCGTGAGCCCGACCTCGGGGACGGACGACGGCAGTGTGGTCATGGCTCGACGCTCCTCCCCGGCAGGACCGTGCAACAGTGCCGATGGGCCCTTCCTGTCACCCGGGCCCGGTTCGAGGTCGCCACGAGCGACCCCGGCGATCGACCGGAACCTGATGTTCCCGCCGCGTGGAGCGCGACCCGCGGGCGTCCGCCTACCATGGCGGCAACGACCCGAGGAGTGTGCGCCTGTGTGCGGCATCGCTGCAGTCCACGACCTGCGTCCCGGCGCAGCCGGCGACCACGAGCGCCTGCGTGGCTCACGAGCCCTGGGCGAGGATCTGCTCTCCCGCCTGCACCACCGTGGGCCGGACGGTTCCGGCACCCGTCAGGTCGGACCCACCTGGTTGGGCCACACCCGGTTGGCGATCGTCGACCTCGACGGCGGCGAGCAGCCGCTGCGCAGTGCGGACGGCGAGCACTGGGTGGTCGCCAACGGGGAGATCTACAACCACGACGCCCTCCGGTCGCGGCTGGGCGGCGCCTTCACCACGGCGTCCGACTCCGAGATCGTGCTGCACGTCGTGGACCGGCCCGGCACCGTCGGGATCCACGACCTGCGCGGGATGTACGCCTTCTGCGTGGCCTCGAGGAGCGGCGAGGTCGTGCTCGCCAGGGACCCGCTCGGCGTCAAGCCGCTCTACTGGGCCCGCCACGACGACCGGGTCCTGGCCGCGTCGGAGCTGGTGGCCTTCCCCGAGGAACTGCGCGAGCACGTGCAGGAGTTCCCACCCGGCCACCACTGGAGCCCCGGCACGGGGCTGCGGGCCTTCGTCGACCTGCGCACGAACCCGCTCGGCTCCCAGACGGCCCCCGCTGCGGTCTTCACCGACCGCGAGCAGGCGCGGGTCGCGATCCGCGGGGCCCTCCTCACCAGCGTGCGGGAGCGGATGATGGCCGACGTGCCGGTGGGGGTCTTCCTCTCCGGCGGGCTCGACTCCAGCATCATCGCGGCGATCCTGGCCCGCCTCGCGACCCCGGGCTCCGTCGTACGCTCCTTCGCGGCCGGCACCGCCGGCAGCTCCGACCTGGCCGCCGCCCGCGTCGTCGCGGAGCACCTCGGCCTGGAGCACCACGAGCGCGTCTACGACGACCAGGACGTGGTCCGGGTGCTGCCCGAGGTCGTGCGCGCGATCGAGAGCTACGAGCCCTCGCTGGTGCGCAGCGCCGTGCCGAACTACCTGCTGGCCGAGCTCGCCGCTCGGCACCTCAAGGTGGTGCTCACCGGGGAGGGGGCCGACGAGCTCTTCGCGGGCTACCACCACTTCCGGGAGATGGACGCGGCGACGCTGGGCGTGGCGCTCGCGGACGGGGTCGACACCCTGCACCACCTCAACCTGCAGCGCTGCGACCGGGTGACGATGGCCCACGGCCTCGAGGCCCGGGTGCCCTTCCTCTCCCGCGACCTGTTGGCGCTCGCCCAGCAGGTGCCGACCGAGTGGAAGCTCCTCGGTGCCGACGGCCAGGAGCAGGCGCAGGAGAAGGCGCTGCTCCGCGAGGCGTTCACGGGGTGGCTGCCCGAGGAGATCCTGTGGCGCCGCAAGGAGCAGTTCGGCGACGGCTCCGGCACCGCGGACGTGATGGCCCGCCAGGCGTCCGCCCTGGTCCCCGACGACGACTGGGCGCAGGTGCGGATCGCGGGCCTGCCCGCAGCGCGCAGCCGTGAGGAGCTGGGCTACCAGCGTGTCTTCGCCGCCCACCTCGGCGGGATCCGCGCCGAGCAGGTGTTGGGCCGGTTCGCGACCGTCTGACGAGGATGCCGCCGTCCCCCGTCGCACCGGACGCGCACGACGCCTCCGCCCTCGCTGCGGCCGTGCGCCGCCGTCAGCTCACCGCCGAGTCCGTCCTGGAGGCACACCTCGAGGTCATCGCACGCACCAACGACTCGGTCAACGCACTGGTGCAGATCGACGCCGACGGAGCGCTCGCCCAGGCACGGGCCCTCGACGAACGGCTCGACTCCGGCCACCGCGGCGGCGCCCTGGCCGGCGTCCCGGTGGCAGTCAAGGACAACATCGACGTCGGCGGCCAGATGACCTCCGCCGGATCAGCCGGCCGGCTGCCCGTGAGCGCCGTGCGCGACGCCACCGTGGTGACCCGGCTCCGGTCGGCGGATGCGATCCTGCTCGGCCGAGCCAACATGGACGAGCTCGCGATGGGGGCCTCCACCCAGACCTCCGCGTTCGGGCCGACGCGCAACCCGCTGGACCACGCGCGCAGTCCCGGTGGCAGCAGTGGCGGCTCCGCCGCTGCCGTCGCGGCCGGCATGGTGCCGCTGTCGCTGGGAACGGACACCGGTGGCTCGGTCCGGGAGCCGGCCTCGCAGTGCGGGCTGGTCGGGTTCGCCCCCACCCAGGAGCAGCTGCTGCTGCGCGGGGTGCTGCCCTTCGCCCCGGAGCTGGACACGGTCGGCCCGTTGGCCCACACCGTCGCGGACGCCTGGCTCGCCACCGAGGTGCTCCTCGGTCGGCGGCTCACGGCCATGATCGGGACCCGTCCGCGGCTCGCCGTCCCCGACGAGCTGTGCGGGCCGGCGAACCAGCCGGGCGTGCTGGACCTCTTCGAGCAGGCCCTGGACCGGTTGCGCGACCTCGGGTGCGACGTGCGCCGGGTCTCGCTGCCCACGGCTCCGCGGGCCCTGGACGCCTACATGAAGCTGACCTCGGTGGCGGCGCTTCCGGTGCTGCGGCACCGGGTGCAGACGCCCAACGCCGGCGCCGAGGTGGTGCGCCGACACGAGTACGCCGACCACCTGCTGCAGCACGGGCAGACCGAGCTCGAGCAGGCCCGGCGGCAGCGTGCCCTGCTGCGGGCCGAGTGCGCCGAGGCCCTCGAGCGGTCCGACCTGCTGGTCTCTCCCACGATGCCCACCACGGCACCGGTGCTGTTCGGCGACCTGAGCCCAGAGGAGCTCACCGATCCCCTGGGCCGTCCCTACACGGACTGCTGGACGGTGGTCACCAGCCTGTGCGGCCTACCGGCGCTCTCGGTGCCGATGGGAACCTCGGCGGCCGACGGGATGCCGGCGGGTCTGATGATCACCGGACGGGCGGGCGCCGACGCCGACGTGCTCGCCCTCGGCGCGCGGTTCACCGGCCCCCGTGCCTGACCCCCACGTCGGACCACCTGTGCCGGAGACGTCATACGGATGGTGCGCCCCATGGCTCGGACCGTATGACGTCTCGCGGCAACCTCACAGTAGCCGGGTCGGCGCTTGGCGTGAGCCACGGCCACGATGGTCACCACGTCGTGCTCAACGAAGTAGACGACCCTGTAGGGGAAGCCGGTCACGCCCTTCGGACGCACGACCGGCTGACGATCCCAACCGGGCCACGTCGCCCGGGCCGCAGGGTCATCGACGGAACGATGACTGCACGAACCGCCTCCGCGAAGCGGTCTCCCACGCCAGCCTGGCTGGCGTCGTACCAGTCGACATCAGCAACGAACTCGGCCTGGGCCTCCGGGTGGAAGCCGTAGGCGAGGGTCTTGCGTTGCGCGCGGTCCGTCGGGCGGCGACGTCGGCAAACACCTGCTCACCAGGAATGGCCGTGACCTTGCCACTCGTACTCCAGTCGACGCCCGGAGACCGCCAGCGCGCTGGACCCGATCCACGGTCTGCCCACGTGCCACAGGCGGATCGGCTCCCGGGGCGAGTGCCGGAGACGTGGCCCCACACCGCTGTCTGTGCGCGGGTTGATCGTCCCTCGGCACGTGATCGACAGCCGGGCTCCCGAAGCGCTGCGGCGCCGGCCGGATGGTGAACTGGACGGCGCCTAGAATCGCCGAAGAGAAGCCGAGGAGCGTTCCCGCCGTTCCAGCTGGGGACGCTCGCCGTGTATGGAGAGGAGCCAGCGCCCTGATGTCGAGCAACCGATGGATCATGGTGGCAGTAGCTGTCCTGGCCGCCGTCCTTGTTGTCCTGCTGGTTGTGTACGGCGGCGGAGATGGTGGCGGCGGAACGGGCGGTGGCGGTTACTGACCGGGGCTGCGTCAAAGCACCGCGTTCGGGCGCCCACTCCGGATCCGCCCCGACCAAGGCGTCTCGTGGGCTTGGCGCCGGGTGAGGTCGCGGGCGCGGGACTCATCGTCCGTACCTCCGTCAATCGATCAGCCTGTCGAGGAGCTCGAAGGACTCGTACGGCTGGTCGATGTCTCCGAAGTGGCCATCGTCGCGGATGATCTGGGTGCCGCCGAGCCGTTCGAACATGGCGCGCCCCTGCTTGTCGTCGCAGCCGTACGGATCTTCGCGGGAGTTGATGAAGTACAGGTCGCGGACATTGGCCCGCATCGCCGCCCAGTCGTAGGCATCCTGCAGGACGGGTTCGTCCTCAGAGCTGGGCTGGGTGCAGTAGCCGGCAACCAGGATGGCCTGGTCCACCCTGGTGTCGATGTGCTCCAGGATCGCGAGCAGTAGCGCTGCACCGCCTGAGTGTCCGACCAGGACGGTGTTCGCATCGAAGTCGTGGTTGGCCAGAACCTTCGGCAGGAACGTGGTGATGGATTCGAGGTTGAGCCCGGGATAGTGCGGCGCCTCGACGGCGTAGCCGCGTTCGATCAGCCGCCTTCGCAGCCAAGGGAGCCATACGACGTCGGGGCTTGCGGCGGTCCCGTGGAAGATGATCGCCTTGCGGCTCATGAGTTTCCTTTCGCGGTTCCGAAGGACGCGTCAGTGGGAATCCCCCAGAGCCGCGGCAGGGCGGTTGGGCCACGTCCTGGACGTTCTACCAGCAATCGGTGACAACCTCGCGGTGCTCCCGCCGGCCGGTCCCTCGTGGCCATGGTCCGATCCGTCGAGGGGCCGCGAATCGCGACCTCGTCGAGACCGCGACATGCAGCGCCGGCCACCTGGACATCTATCGTGAGATGGTCGAGGGCGCGGCAGCGCTCGTCCTCGACAAGCCTGCCATGCGACGCGGTCCGCGCGCGGTCATGGCGGGGTGCTGCAAGCCACGATGACCGTTGCCTGGCCCTTCACACGCGGGCCATGGCCATGGCCGTTCGGGGTGACGCGGTGACGGACGGGCCCTACGTCGACTCACGCCACGTAGTCGCTGGTGTCTACAGCCTGGAGGCCCCAGACCTCGACGCTGCGTTCGCCAGGACACCAGTCGAGTCGTCCGACTGCGGACGGCCTCGAGGTCCGACCCATCACAGCGGCGCTTCGGTAGAGGCTCCAGGCGCTTGGTGCTGACCGCGTCCATTTCGTCGCTTGCCAGCGTGATGAGCGTGGGGCTTCCATGGTTGGGAACCTGTCGACAAGAAGTGCCAGACGCGAGGAGCCGAAGCGATGATGACCGTCGTCACGACCGTGACCGTGAAGGACGAGGCAAGGAATGAGTGGGACCGCGCGATGCACGAGCGCGTCCGCGGAGCGTCCGACATGGACGGATGGGTTGCCGTGCAGCTCCTCAGAGACGTCGACGAGCCGCGGCGGCGGGCGATCATAGGCACGTGGCAGTCAAGGGAGCACTGGGCGCGATGGCACGACGACGAGACCTTCAAGGCAACCCGCGCGGAGCTGGCAGGGCTTGAGGACGGACCGTCTCACACCGTGTGGTACGACGTGGTGGAGGAACAGGGCTGAGACGCTGAGGGCGACGGCTGCCCAGTATTCGCCCGTGCTCCACGGCAGGAGATCCCGCCCACAGCATCTCCGCCGCCAGGGTCCGGTGCCGCTGGCCGACCCCGGGCGTTCGAGGCGCGCCTGTCCCCGCCGCGAGCTGGACACAGGAGTTCTCGGACGAGCGAACTCGTCGCGGCCCTGCACTCCCGGCGGTCGAGGTGGGAGGGTGAACGCGATGAGACGACTCCATCGCGTCACGGCCAGCGGGGTGCGCAGGCCGCAGAGCGAGCGGCTGCGCCGGCGTCAGCGGTGGTACTTCGCCCTGATGGGCGTTTGCCTGTCGCTGATCCTGCTGGCCTGGAACCTGGTCCGCCTGTGGTCGACTACGGCAGCCGTGGCCATGTCGATCGTGGCTGCGGTGCTCCCACCGATCGCCGTGATCATCGCCAACTGGGGCGACGACCGCTGACGACCGTTGCGGTCGTCGTGTGCCGGGCGCCGATCGCGAAGCAGCTCGGCGGCGCCCGGCCCCTTGACGCGCTGCAGCGTGCGCTGCGGCATCCAGAGCTGACGCGAGCCGCTCGCCAGCAACGTGCCCCATTCCACCGCCTGTGCGGACAAGACTTGTCCTGGCCAGGAAGTCACTCCAGCCTCACGGCGTTGGAGCAGCGCATGAGGGTTTCCGGCCGAGGCGTGGTCTACCCCGAACGGGCGACGTCGAGGTGGTGCGCCATGACTTCGCTCAGCGAGACGGTGTCAACCGAAGCAGTCACGATGGTCGCGCCCTCAGCGGCGTAGCTGGCGGCGTCCTTGCCGTTGTAGGCGTGGACACCGACGGGCACGCCGGCGGCGACGGCCCGGGCGATGATCGAGGACAGGACGCCGCGCAGGTCCGCCGAGCGATCCGCGCCGTCGAGGTCAAGGGACAACGAGAGGTCCCCTGGGCCGACGTAGACCCCGTCGAGGCCCTGCACAGCAAGAACCGCGTCGAGGTCGTCGAGCGCGGTCGCGGTCTCCACCATGGCGATGACCAGCGGCTGATCGGCTCCGCCAGAGAGTCGCCCGATCGACCGCCCACCGGCCGGGGCGTAACGGCTGGCGGCGACGACCTCCCGAGCGTGGTCCGCGTCGCGCACGTTCGGCACGATGACTCCGCAGGCACCAAGGTCGAGCGGGCGGCCGACATCTGCGAACAACGGGCTGCGGGTCCGGACCAACGGCACCGCGCCTGCAGCCCGGATCGCCGCAGCGACCCCCGGCAGATCCGCCTCCGTCACTGCGCCATGCTGCAGATCCACGACGACGAAGTCGGCCCCGCTCCGCGCAAGGACTTCTGCGGTCACGACACCCGGCAGCAGGCTCCACAGCCCATGGCACGGCTGCCCGTCAGACCACCGCCGCCGCAAGTCAACCTCGCTGATCACGATCCCCATCCGCCCTCTCCACCCAGATTCGGCATCCACGTCGTCGGCGACCGACCCGAGAACTCGCCCACGCGATCCTGCCGCACGGACCGGACTGCGCGGCGCCGACGCGCCTGCACACCGTGGCCGGTGCGCCTGGTCACCGTTACCTACGGAATGGTCGCGGAGGCTACAGCGTCTCGGCGGCGGCAGCCTCTTGCCGGTGACGCCTACCCCGCTCGTCTTCACAAGCTCGAGCGGGGATTGCCTGCTTCCCGTGTCGGCGCCGCGACCCTGGAGCTGACCGCCTTCACGCGTGGACCCCCCTGGGACGACCGTGCCGGGTGCTGCGCGGCGCAAGCTCCCGGCCCGGAGCTACTTCACCTCGGAGCGGCGCAGGAACAGCAGCCCGAAGACGAGCGGCAGCACGATCCAGATGGCCGTGGTCGAGCCGAGCATGGCCCATTCCCTGGCCGTGTCCGTGCCGCCCTCGAACAGTGCGACCTGCGTGTAGTTCCAGTCGATCCACGGCTGCAGGTCCCCGAACCAGTCACGCACCTCGGCGAGCAGGACGAGAATGCCCGGCAGGACGAAGGACACGACGAAGTAGCCGACGATCGCGGCCGCAGAGTTGCGCAGTACGACGCCGAGCGTGAAACCGATCGCCATACCGACGAGGTCGCCGAGCACGATCTGCGGCGCGGTCGAGAGCGAGATGTTCCAGACCGTGTCGACGCCCGCAAGCGCGGAACCAGCCAGGTTGCCCAGGGCACCGACCGCGAAGGCAACGGCCATCGAGACCACGCCGACCAGGAACGTCGCGATCGCCTTGGCCCCGATCACGCGGCCGCGGCTCGGCACCAGGGTGAACGTCGTGAGCCCGCTGCGCTGGCTCCACTCGCTGGTGACGCCGAGGATCGCGATCATCGGCAGGATCACCGACATCGGGAAGCCGATCGCCGTCGCGAAGCTCTCGTAGGTGACTTCGTCGTCGGGCGCGAAGACGATGACCGCGCAGGTGGCCAGGACCGACAGCAAGCCGATGCTGATCAGCATCCAGAAGCCCGATCGGGTGTTGAACATCTTGCGGAGCTCGCTCTTGATCAGGCGAGCTGTGGGAATCGTGCGGGCCGCTTGGCGAACCGGGGCGGCCGCTGTCGTGTCCGGGGAGATGGTCGTGGCGGTCATGCCGCAACTCCTTCGCGTTGGGTGTCGGCAGTGAGCGACAGGAACATGTCTTCGAGGCCCGCACCTTCGGCGGAGCGGAGCTCGGTCAGGGCAATGCCGGCGTCCAGAGCCACCACGCCCACCAGGGCGGGATCGGCGTCGGTACGAACCGAGCCGTCACCCGCGAGCGTGCTCGGGATCCCGGCCTGCTCGAGGGCGTGCGCGAGGTCGCGCGGGGACGTGGAGCGGGCGAGGGTGCCGGCGGCTGCGAGCAGCTCCTCCTTGGTGCCGGAGGCGACGATCCTGCCGTTGCCGATGACGACGAGGTCGTCGGCGATGACCTCGATCTCGTGCAGGAGGTGCGAGGACAACAGCACGGTTCCGCCCTGGTTGGCGTAGCCCCGCAGCAGGTCGCGCATCCAGCGGATGCCGGCCGGGTCGAGACCGTTGGCCGGCTCGTCGAGGATCAGCACTCGCGGGTCGCCCAGCAGCGCGGTGGCGATGCCGAGTCGCTGGCGCATGCCGAGTGAGTAGTTGCGCACGCGGCGCTTGGCCTCGGTCGGGGTCAGGCTGACCAGCTCGAGCATCTCGTCGACGCGCTTGCGGGGCAGGCCCATCGTGTCGGCGGCGACGATGAGGATCTCGCGGCCGGTGCGGCCCGCGTGCTGGGCGGAGGCGTCGAGGAGGACGCCGACCTCGAGGCCGGGGTTGGGGAGGTCGGCGAACCGGACTCCGTCGATGGTTGCCGAGCCGGACGTCGGGGCGGTGAGACCGACCATGACGCGCATCGTGGTGGACTTGCCAGCGCCGTTCGGACCGAGGAACCCGGTCACGCGGCCGGGCTGGGCGGTGAAGGAGACATTGTCGACGGCGGTGAAGCCGGCGTACCTCCGGGTCAGTGAGTCAACGGTGATCATGGGCCAACCCTCGCGGCAGGGCACCGCTCGGCGCATCGGGTGGCACCCCCCATACTCCCCCCACCCGACCCCTACCCAACCCGGAGTCACGGCTGACCTTTGGCCCCGATCACGCGGCCGCGGCTCGGCACCAGGGTGAAGGTCGTGAGCCCCGTGCGCTGGCTCCACTCGCTGGTGACGCAGAGGATCGCGATCATCGGCAGGATCACCGACATCGGGAAGCCGATCGCGGTCGCGAAGCTCTCGTAGGTGACTTCGTCGTCGGGCGCGAAGATGATGACCGCGCAGGTGGCCAGGACCGACAGCAAGCCGATGCTGATCAGCATCCAGAAGCCCGATCGGGTGTTGAACATCTTGCGGAGCTCGCTCTTGATCAGGCGAGCTGTGGGTATCGTGCGGACCGCTTGGCGAACCGGGACGGCCGCCGTCGTGTCGGGGGAGATGGTCGTGGCGGTCATGCCGCAACTCCTTCGCGTTGGGTGTCGGCAGTGAGCGACAGGAACATGTCTTCGAGGCCCGCACCTTCGGCGGAGCGGAGCTCGGTGAGGGCAATGCCGGCGTCCAGAGCCACCACGCCCACCCGGGCGGGATCGGCGTCGGTACGGACCGAGCCGTCACCCGCGAGCGTGCTGGGGATCCCGGCCTGCTCGAGGGCGTGCGCGAGGTCGCGCGGCGACGTGGAGCGGGCGAGGGTGCCGGCGGCTGCGAGCAGCTCCTCCTTGGTGCCGGAGGCGACGATCTTGCCGTTGCCGATGACGACGAGGTCATCGGCGATGACCTCGATCTCGTGCAGGAGGTGTGAGGACAGCAGCACGGTTCCGCCCTTGTTGGCGTAGCCCCGCAGCAGGTCGCGCATCCAGCGGATGCCGGCCGGGTCGAGACCGTTGGCAGGCTCGTCGAGGATCAGCACTCGCGGGTCGCCCAGCAGCGCGGTGGCGATGCCGAGGCGCTGGCGCATGCCGAGTGAGTAGTTGCGCACGCGGCGCTTGGCCTCGGTCGGGGTCAGGCTGACCAGCTCGAGCATCTCGTCGACGCGCTTGCGGGGCAGGCCCATCGTGTCGGCGGCGACGACGAGGATCTCGCGGCCGGTGCGGCCCGCGTGCTGGGCGGAGGCGTCGAGGAGGACGCCGACCTCGAGGCCGGGGTTGGGGAGGTCGGCGAACCGGACTCCGTCGATGGTTGCCGAGCCGGACGTCGGGGCGGTGAGACCGACCATGACGCGCATCGTGGTGGACTTGCCGGCGCCGTTCGGACCGAGGAACCCGGTCACGCGGCCGGGCTGGGCGGTGAAGGAGACGTTGTCGACGGCGGTGAAGCCGGCGTACCTCCGGGTCAGTGAGTCAACGGTGATCATGGGCCAACCCTCGCGGCAAGGCACCGGTCGGCGCATCGGGTGGCACCCCCCATGCTCCCCCCACCCGACCCCTGCCCAACCCGGAGTCACGGGCTAGGTCGCAAGTACCTCACCGAGCGCGGCCAGCAGCCGGTCGATCTCGTCCTCGGTCGTGTACGGCGCCAGCCCGATCCGCAGCCCGCCGTCCTCGCCGAGACCGAGGTGGTGCGACGGCTCCCAGGCGTAGAAGTTGCCGGCCGGCGCGTTGATGTCCCGCTCGGCCAGCGCGACCGACACGTCGCGCGGCGTCGGCGTCCGTCGAACGTCACCAGCACCGTCGGCGTCCGCCGCTTCGCCCGCGAGTGCACGGCGACCGGCAGCTCGCGCGAGGCCCTCCTCGAGCCGCTCGCGCAGGCCGTCCTCGTACTCCTCGATGGCGGCGTATCGCCGCCCGCAGCCGGCTCGCGACGGTCCTCGCCCGTCGCCCAGCGACGCCAGGAAGTCGACCGCCGCGGTCGTCCCGGCCATCAGCTCGTAGGGCAGCGTGCCGAGCTCGAACCGCTCCGGCACCTGGTCGGTCGCGGGCACGCAGCTTGTCGGGGTGCAGCGCCCTCCAGCAGCTCGGGCGCGGCGACGAGCGCGCCGCAGTGCGGGCCGAGGAACTTGTACGGCGAGCAGGCGTAGAAGTCCGCGCCCGAGCTCGGCCACGTCGGTCGGCGACGTGCGCGGTGTGGTGCACGCCGTCGACGTACAGCAGCGCGCCCGCCTCGCGCACCGGCGCCGCGATCGCCGGCAGGTCGGGCCGGGTGCCGATCAGGTTGGACGCCGCCGTGACCGCGACCAGCCGGGTGTCCTCGGTGAGCAGGCTCGCGACCGCCGACGGGTCGAGCTCGCCGGTCGCCGGGTCGAACTCCGCCCACCGCACCGTCGCGCCCGACGCTCTCCGCGGCGATCACCCACGGCCGCACGTTGGCGTCGTGGTCGAGCCGGGTGACGACGATCTCGTCGCCGGGCTCCCAGTCCTTGGCCAGCGCGCGCGAGATGTCGAACGTCAGCTGGGTCATGCTGCGGCCGAAGACCACGCCCTCGGGCACCGCCGCCCAGCAGGTCGGCCATCGCGCCGCGCGGGCCGCGAGCACGACGTCGTCGGCGTTGCGCTCGGCCGGCGTCAGCCGCCGCGGTTGACAGCGGCTGGGTGATCGCCTTCCGCATCGCCTCGCCCACGACGTCCGGGGTCTGGGTGCCGCCCGGCCCGTCGAAGTACGCCGTGCCGCCGGCGAGGCTGGGGAAGTGGGCGCGCAGTGCCTGGACGTCGTACACGAGGGCGATCCTGCCAGGCTGGGGCCGTGACGCTGGACGAGGCCGTGGCGGCGCTGCGCGCGGCCGGCTGCGTGTACGCCGAGGACGAGGCGGCGGCGATCTGGAAGACGTACGCCGACCCCGGGCGCGCGCGCCGGGCCGTCGCCGACGCGCGCCGCCGGGCGTCCGCTGGAGCAGGTGGTCGGCTGGGCCGAGTTCGGGCCCGTGCGGGTCGCGCTGGCGCCCGGCGTCTTCGTCCCGCGGCGCCGCGCCGAGGCGATCCTCGCCCCCGCCGTCGCCCTCGACCCGGACGCCCGGGTCGTCGTCGACCTCGGCTGCGGCGCCGGCGCGCTGGCCGCGTCGCTGGCCGTGCTGCTGCCGGACGCCGACGTGCACGGCGTCGACCTGGACGAGGCCGCGCTCGCCTGCGCCCGCCGTACCGGCGGCTTCACGGTCCACCGAGGGCTCGTGGTGGTCCGGCCTCCCCGACGCGCTCGCCGGCCGCGTCGACCTCGCGGTCGCCTACCTGCCCCACGTCCCGACCTCGCGGCTGCCGGGATCCACCGCGACTTCCGCACCCACGAGCCCGCGCCTCCGTCGACGGTGGGCCCGACGGCCTCGACCCACTGCGCGCCGTGCTCGCCGGGCCGACCGCTGGCTCGCCCCGGACGGCGTGTTCGTGACGTTGCTGGCGCGCGACCAGGTCCCGCTCGGCATTCGCGTCCTGGCAGAGGAGGAAGATGACGTCTGTGGCGTTTCCC
>CAVXDI010000004.1:0-1098398 GCA_963760585.1 uncultured Actinomycetota bacterium | reverse complement strand
GCGTGTCGGTTGTCCTCGACATCCCACGCTCGGCACCTCAGGAGAAAGCCTCGACTGGCGCCCGCCTAGCTCCCGCAACCGGGCCCTACTCGGGAGAGACCGCGAACTCCTTCATCTTCGCGATCGCGAATCCCCAGCCCTGCTCCAGCGTCGGCTTGGGCGGAAGGGCGATCTCGTTGGGATTGGTCAGTACGTCGAGCAGCACCGGGCCCGGGTGGGCCAACGCCTCGGCTACCGCTCCGTCGACGTCGTGAGGGTCGGTGACCCGGATCCCGCGCATCCCGATGGCTTCGGCGACCTTGGCGAAGTCCGGGTTGTGCAGCACGGTGCCGAACTCCGGCAGCCCGACCTGCTCCATCTCGAGCTTCACCATGCCGAGGCGTCCGTTGTCGAAGACCAGGATCTTGACCGGCAGGTCCTCGGAGACGGCGGTGATCAGGTCACCCATCAGCATCGACAGACCACCGTCGCCACAGAAGGCGATCACCTGCCGGTCGCGATCCAGCGCCTGGGCGCCCAGGGCCATCGGCATCGCGTTGGCCATCGAGCCCAAGTTGTAGGACCCGAGGAGCCGCCGACCGCCGCTCATCCGCACGAAACGGCTCAGCCAGACCGTCGACATCCCGGTGTCACTGGTGAAGATCGCATCGGCGTCCGCGTGCCGCTCGATCGCGCCCGCGAGCAGCTCGGGTCGGATCAGGTCGTCGCGGTTGTCCACCTTGCGTCGCAGCAGCCCGACCTTCTTGTGGTCGTAGTCGGGGTCGGTGAAGTGAGCCTGGCCGCGGCCCCACAGCTCGTAGGCCTTGCGCGCGTGGTCGAGGTGACCTCTGTCGGTCTTCTCGTGCAGCAGCGGCAACAGCGCCTCGAGCCCGAGGCGGGCATCGCCCACCACCGCGTGGTCGACCGGCGTACGCCGCCCGACGTGAGCGCCGCGGACGTCGAGCTGCACGACGGTCTTGCCGGTGGGCAGGAACTCCGGGTAGGGGAAATCGGTGCCGATGAGCACCAACACGTCGCACGAGGCGAACGCGAGAGCCGTCGACGGGTTGCCGATCAGTCCCGACTGGCCGATCTCGTAGGGGTTGTCGTCGTCGAAGCCCTCCTTCGCCTTGAGCGTGAGCACCATCGGGGCCGCGAGACGCTCGGCGGCCTGGAGCACCTCCGCCCGGGCGTGGCGTGCTCCGAGACCGACGAGGAACGTCACCGAGTCGGCAGCGTTGATGGCATCGGCTGCTGCGCGCACCGCGTCAGGGTCGGGCGCCAACACGGGCCGGGCCTTCACGAACCGTGGGACCGGGGTGTGCTTCGGAAGGTCGAGTCCGCCGACGTCCCCGGGGAAGGTCAGCACGGCGACCCCGCGCTCGGACAGGGCAGCATTGACGGCCTGCTCGAGGATGCCGGGCAGTTGGTCCACGCTGGTCACGGTCTGGCAGAAGACCGACACGTCGGCGAAGAGCACATCGTTGTCGACCTCCTGGAAGAAGTCCGAGCCCATCTCCTCACGCGGCACCTGCCCGCAGATCGCCAGCACCGGGGTGTGGGACTTCTTGGCGTCGTAGAGGCCGTTGAGGAGGTGGATCGCTCCAGGACCGACCGTGCCCGCGCAGACGGCGAGATCGTCGGTCAGCTGCGACTGGGCGGAGGCGGCGAAAGCAGCGGCTTCCTCGTGGCGCACCCCGACCCACTCGATGCGGTCCTCACGGCGGATCGCATCTGTGACCGGGTTGAGGGCGTCCCCCACCACACCCCACACCTGCCGGACACCATGTTCGGCCAGGGACTCGATGAGCAGCTCAGCGACAGTTGTCATCCCTCCACATTGCCATCCTCGTGTTCCCCGAGACCACGCCGGCGCCGAGAGTTGCTGTTCAGTGTTGCCGCCGCCAGACGTCTCGTCGGCTTCGAACCGGACGTGGCCTGAGCCGCAGAGATGGACATCCCCGAGACCGGAGCCCACGACGCAGAACTCGACGCCGACGTCGTTGATCCCTGCGCTCGCCGGATCTTCCGGTCTCGGCCGGGGGCTCCCGGAGGCCACCTCCATCAGCGTCGCCTCGAACGGTGCCAGCGACACGCAGCTCCGGCCAGACCCCGACGATGAGCCCGACAACGCGTGCCGGCCGGCAGGAACGATCGCCATCCTCCGGTACGCCGATCTCCTCGTCGGGCCCGATCCGACGGACACGGCACTGTCCTCCCGTCGTGGAGGTCGTCCCCGCTCGCCGAGCAGGAGAGCCAGCGCCGGCTCAGGACCACGCCAGGGTCAGGAGCGGTACTCGGGGTTCTCGAAGCCGAACCGCTCACCGTCACTCCACGCGGGACGGACGTTACCGACGGCCGGGATGCCGCCGGCCGCTCTGAGCGCCTTCGCCAGGTGCATCAGGTTCCAGGTCATGAAGGTGGTGTTGCGGTTGGTGAAGTCGTTCTCGGGACCACCGCTTCCTTCGTCGAGGTACGACGGACCGGGACCCGCCTCGCCGATCCAGCCCGCGTCGGCCTGGGGCGGGATGGTGTAGCCGACGTGGCCGAGGCTGTAGAGGATGTTCATCGCGCAGTGCTTGATGCCGTCCTCGTTGCCGGTGATCAGGCAGCCAGCGACCCGGCCGTAGAAGATCGACTGGCCCTCGTCGTTGAGCATGCCCGAGAGCGCGTAGAGCCGCTCGATGATGACCTTGGTGACGCTGGAGTTGTCGCCGAGCCAGATCGGGCCGCCGATCACCAGGATGTCGCTGTCCAGGATCCCGGGGTAGAGGTCGGGCCAGGCGTCCTTCTCCCAGCCTTGCTCCGTCATGTCGGGGTAGACCCCGATCGCGATGTCGTGGTCGATCGGCCGGATCACGTTCACGTCCACGCCGTGCTTGCGCATCAGGTTCGCGCTCGCGTTGACGAGCCCCTCAGTGTGGCTCATCGCCGGGCTCTTCTTGAGCGTGCAGTTGAGGAAGGTCGCCTTGAGGCCGGTGAAGTCAGTGTCAGGGGAGGTCATACCTTCAGCCTTGCGGATGGGACCGAAGGGCACAACTGCTCTGGTGGACGCTCCCGTCGACCCATGTGGAAGTGCCCAAGAGCTGCACGCCACCCTGAACTGCGTCGAGGTGAACGCAACCGCGGTTGATCAGCCCGGACCTCGGCCGAGGCCTCAGCTCGCGGGTTAGTTCGTGGACTTCAGCGTCCCCGCCAGGTGCGCCGCGTCGCGTGCGGCGGTCTTGGTCGTGCCGACGGTCTTCTCCGGCGCAGGGTCCAGGTCGTCGGAGTCGTTACCCTTGCATCGCCTCACCGACCCAGTAGGTCTTGCCCTCGGCGGGGATCGTGCAGCCGATGGCGCTCAGGGTCCCGAACAGTTCCGCACCCGTGCTGTGGGCGCCGTCCTCGTTGCCCACGACTGCCACGACAGCGACCTTGCCGGACAGGATGGGGCGTCCCTGATCGTCGGTCTCGGCGATCTCGTTGTCGAGCCGCTCAAGCACCATCTCGCGTCAGCGCCGCTGGTTCCGGTCACTTCGGGTTGCTCAGCAGTGGTCGCGCACCTACTGGTCATGAGTACGACGAAGCTGGGGCTCGAGCCCCTCCTCGGGATCGAGTAGCACGCTGATCACCTCGGTGCCCCCGTGCAGACCATCTACCCCTGGCGGCTGTCTGGCCGGGCGCCGCAGGCCCAGGAGTTCGGCAAGCAGCTGCGATTCGCAGCCCGCGACATCGCCGAGTGGCTGGAGCAGTGACACGTGGACGGCCCTCATCATCTGGTCGGCGAGCGCGACAACCTCATGCTTGCGGTCCTGTGGACCTGGGCGCCGGAAGCCGCGCTCGCGCACGAAGCCGCGCTGGACGCCTACGGCATCAGCGACGTGAACCCCAACCGCATCCACCTCACCGTCGGCAAGCAGCGACGGGCCGGGCGTGCGGGCGGCGAGGACTACGTCGGGCACTACGAGGACCTCGCGGCAAAGCAGGTCGGCTGGTGGCAGGAGATCCCGATGGCGACACCGGCGATATCCGTCGCCCAGTGTTTGGTGCACGGGACGCCGACCTACCTACCACGCCGGGCGATCGAGACTCCGAGTCTGACGACAGCATGCAACCCGTTCTGCCGGCACTATGGACGCCCGGTACGCACCAACGTTCAGGGGCGCCCGGCGCGGTCGAACTCCTGCTTGCAACCGCGCCGGCGCCGGTGGATCTCGCGCAGGTCGGCGATTGGGTCGACCTTCTCGTACACCTTCACCCGTTCGCTCCAGAACGCTGAACGTGCCCGTTCGCCGTCAAAGGCACGTCGGGGCGTGTGCCGCACCTATCCATCGATCGTTCGCACGTGGTCTTCCGGGAGGCTGGGGGCGCGCCGTTCGGCGCGCGCCACAAGGATGGGTGGAGGCGGGTCTGCGAGCGGCGGCACGGACGATGGCGTCACCGAGCACCAGATCTGGATTCCGTGAGGTGGGTCTGATCATCTGGCGCCCGTTGGTGCCGCAGAGCCACCTGAGTCTTCGCCGGGATTGTCGCGCTGGTGTGGGCTGCTGAATGGGTCCTCAGGTTCTTTCATCTTCTGCACAGGGCGTGCCGCGCAGAGTGGGCTCGACGGTCGCACCAGGCGGCCGCACGGAAGGAGATTCGTCATGCGAAACCTCAAGCGCAACGCGGCCGTTCTGGGCGCTGGCGCGGTCATTGCGGCCTTGGGCCTGGGCGGCGCGGTGTCGGCGGCGCAGGCGAGCACCCACTCGCCCTCGCACAGTCAGGTGCAGCAGACGGGGACGGACGAGGCTGCCGGCGAGAGCGAGTCGGCGACCGACGACGGCCCCGATGTCGGGCCTGACGCGAACCCCAACGAGGCGGGCCACCAGGACGCCAACGAGGCGGGCGAGGCTGCCGATGAGGCGGCTGGCGAGAGCGAGTCGGCGACCGACGACGGCCCCAACGTGGGGCCTGACGCCAACCCGAACGAGGCTGGCCACCAGGACGCTGACGAGTCCGGCGACGCCGCAGGGAAGTAGCAGGGCGAGGTGGGCAGGGTCGACTCGTCGGCCCTGCCCACCGGCATGTCCCGCGGAGTCGCGGCTCGGCGGTCAGTCGCGGTCGACGAGGGGCAGTCGTACGCGGAAAGTCGTGGTGTGGGGTCCGGCGGGGACCAGGGTGATGTCGCCGCCGACGTCGCGGGCGGTCTCTCGAGCCAGCCACAGTCCCAGGCCGCCTGCGACGCTTGCGTCGCGACTGCTCACCCAGGCATCGAACACGTGATTGGCGAGAGCAACGGGAATGGGTTCTCCGGTGTTGGACACGCGGACGACCAGCATGGGCCGCCCCGGCGCTTCGAGGTGGAGGTCGATGTCGACTGCGCCTCCGGCTGGGGTGTGACGCACCGCGTTGTCGAGGATCGGCTCGAGGATCTCCTCAAGCTCGGTGCATGCCGTCGTTGGCGTGATGGTTCCGCTGGTGTTGACAGAGAGGGTGACCTGCGCGAGCTCGGCTTGGCGTTGCCATCGACCCCCGGCTGCGGCGAGAACCGCGAGGACCAGCTGCGGTCCGCGATCGTGAGCTCGACTGCGGGCAAGCATGCGGTCCACGATGGAGGTCAGCTGGTCGGCGTCGTCGACGATGCGCTGCAGGGCGGCCGAGAGCTCCGCCGGGTCCGTCTCGCGGAGGGCGAGCTCGGCCTCCGCGCGCAGCGTTGCGACCGGGGTTCGCAGTCGGTGACCTGCGTCGGCGGCGAAGGCGAGCTCGGAGGCGTGGCTCTCGTGCAGGCGGCTCAGCATCCGGTTCAGTGCTTCGACCAGGCGTGCCATCTCGGCGTCGCGATGGGGGATCGGCAGCCCGGAGGCGAGGTCCTGTGGCCTGACGGTCTCTGCGTCCTCGGTGATGCGGGTGACACTGTGCAGGGCTCGACCGGTAAGGATCCAGGACAGAGCCGTCATCGCGAGCACCACCGCGCCGAGCCCGGCTATGAGGAGGCCCAGAAGCTGATCGGTGGCCGTGTTGAACCCTTCGGCGTCCACGGCCACCACCAGAGCGCCGGTGCCCGCGGGTGATCCGGCGTGCGCGGTGAGCGCGAGCGGTACAGCAAGCACGGCGAGGTCGATGTCGGGGCGTTGCAGGGCGACGCGGTCTTCCACGCCGGTCGAGGAGGCGCTGACCGCGGAGATCTCGGCGAGGGCCGGGGCGGCCGTCAGCGCCTGGGTGCTGGCCAGGATGGTGCCGTCTGGGCCGATGACCTGGACCAGGTCGGTCTTGGGGCTCCCGGCGTCCTGGCTGATCGTGCCAGCGGCAGTGACCTCGTCGTGAGCAAGCTCGAGCCGGCTCTGCAGGGCGGCGTGGACGGCTTGGGTCTCTGCGTGGTTGACCCGCCAGGTCGCCACGACGCCGAACAGGACCGAGAAGGCGAGGCCGACGGCGGCCGCACCGAGGACCAGCCGGTTGCGCAGCGAGCGGGGGGCAAGCTTCATGACAGGTCGATCATCCGGTAGCCGACGCCTCGGAGGGTCTCGATGAGCTCAGGGCTGCCTGCCCCGGACAGGCGCTTGCGCAGGTACCTGACGTAGACGTCGACGACATTGGACGTGCCGTCGTAGGCGTAGTCCCAGACGTGGTCGAGGATCTCGGTGCGTCGCAGGACGTC
Organism: uncultured Actinomycetota bacterium; assembly: GCA_963760585.1. Taxonomy (GTDB): domain Bacteria; phylum Actinomycetota; class Actinomycetes; order Propionibacteriales; family Nocardioidaceae; genus Nocardioides. The sequence continues at coordinate 1,091,797 of CAVXDI010000004.1, read as the reverse complement.
GCCGGGGCGCCGCATGAAGTAGTCCAGGAGGGCGAACTCGCGGGGCGAGAGGTCGATGATCTCCTCCTTCCAGCGGGCCTGGTGTTCGGCCGGGTCGAGCACCAGGTCGCCGTTGCTCAGCGTGGTCGGTCGTTCGGTGGCGCCGCGGCGCAGCAGGGCGCGTAGTCGGGCGGCGAGCTCGCCGAAGGCGAAGGGCTTGCCGAGATAGTCGTCGGCGCCGCAGTCGAGCCCGGCGATCCGATCGGAAACTTCGGTCCGCGCGGTGAGCATGAGCACGGGGGTCCAGTGGCCTTCGCTGCGATACCAGCGGCACCAGTCGAGCCCGGACTCAGGACCTGGCAGTCCGACGTCGCAGACGACCGCGTCGAAGGGTGTGCTCGTGACGGCGTGGCGTGCGTCGACGGCGTCCTTGACCACGTCGACGGCCCAGCCCTCTTGGGCGAGTCCGCGACGCAGCAGCCCGGCCATCCGGATGTCGTCCTCGATCACGAGCAGCTTCACCGCTTGGCCTCCTGGTCAGAGGCTATTGCCTTGGTCTCCCGCCGGCGGCCCGACCGGCTCATAGGTCTCGCAGCTCGTTGGGTCCGGCCCGCGCTACCAGTCGTCCGGCACCAGAGACCACCAGGACGGTGACTGCGGCGACGAGGGCGATCAGGAGCGTGAGGTATCCCCACGGAATGGTGGCGGCGGCTGGGGCTGGGTCGAAGATGCCGGTCAAGACCTTGACGAGCATGTAGGAGATGGTGGTGCCGATCAGGGCACCTCCTAGGACGCCGGCCATCACCATGGCCCGTGCCTCGGCGGACAGGAAGCGCCCGCGTTGACGCGCGGTTGCACCGAGCGCGGCCAGCAGCACCAGGGCCCGCCGGCGTTCGACGATGCCTCCCAGCAGAGCCAGTCCCGAACAGGCCAGGGCGAGGAGCACACCGAATCCCAGCTCCAGCCGGGAGAGTCCGGACAGGTCGGTGCTGGCCAGGCCGGAGGCGCTGGTGACCTGCGACCCGGCCGAGGAGATGTCTTGGACGCGGGCGCCGGACATGGGGCCGGCGAGCTGCGACCGCAGGGCAGCCGCTGTGGAGGCCGGTGTCTTGGTTGTGACCAGGAACGATCCGACTGCGTCGGACCCTGTCTGCTGGGTGACGTAGTCGGCGTTGGCCACGATGAAGCTGTCCTTGGGGGCGGTGGGCCATTCGGTCACCTGTCCCACGACGTGGAAGTCGACCGGCTGATAGCTGTGGTCCGCGCCGGACTGCAGGCGGATCCTGATGAGGTCGCCGGTGTGGAGCTGGTAGTCGTGCAGCGTCTCGGCCGAGAGCAGGACGCCGTCGGGGGTGTTCTGCAAGACCGCGAGGGTCTCGGTGATGGTCGATCCGGGCACGAAGGCGTCTTGGAGGGGGCCGACACTGGCGAACGTGCTCGCTCGGACGCCGTAGAGGTCCTGCAGGTCCGGGCCGACGTAGCCGAACCGGTGCTGAAGGGGCTCGACCGCGGTCACCCCCGGTGCGTGCGCGATCGTGGCCGACTCCTGGGGTCCGACACTCCTGCCGGGAGGCGCGAGGACGGCCACGTCGCTGCCGACCGTCAGCGCGACGTCGAGCCTGGCCTGGGTGTCGTAGGTGGCGGTGAAGATGGCTGTGGACACGGCGAGCCCGAGGGCCACCGCAAGACCCACCGCTCCGCGGGCGATGACCCGTCGCCGCTGGCGCAGCGCTGCGGCCTCGAGCTCCGGGGCGGTCCCGGGGCGGTCCAGGGACCACCGACCCGTGCGCCGCCCGGTCGCCCACGAGGTGATGCGCCACACCAGCAGGGCCAGTCCGGGCCAGGCCAGGACCGGACCCGCCAGCGCCGCGTAGTTGACCTGGGTCTGAGGGATGCCTTCGGGCGCGAGCACCACCTGGTAGCCGTTGCGTGCGGTCAGCACGAAGGAGGTCGCTGCCCCGGCCAGCAGGATGAAGTCGAGGCCCGCTCTGAGCGGCCACGGCGTTCCGCTGCGCTGACCGCGGGAGGCCTCGGCGGCGACACCGGTGCGCTCGCGCCCCAGCGCCAGCCGTAGGACCGAGCCGGCCTGGGTCGCCATCGCCAGCACGAGCCCGCCGGCAGTCGCCGCGGTCGTCCAGCCGAGTGCGAGGGAGGTGCCGGCCGGGAGGGCCAGCTTGATGGCGAGCAGGGCGAGCGGGATCCCCAGCAGGGCGCCTACCGTCGCGATGGCCACGGACTCGCCGGCCACCATGCGAACCACCTGGGGGATCGAGGCGCCGCGCAACCTCAACAACGCGATCTCCCGTCGGCGTCGATCCGAGCGCAGCGCCACGACGAGCCCTGCCACGACCGCAGCCAGCGCCAGCCCGGGCAGTCCGAGCAGCAGGAACAACAGGTTGGCGTACCGGGCGTCCTCTCCGGCGAGGGTCAACGCGGTACCGAGGTTGTCCCCGACCAGGGCCCCGCCAGCGACGGCTGCCTGGAAGTGGTTGGCGCGGCCTTGAATCGCGATGGCGGCGGTCTGGGGGTCTGCGGGTAGACCAGCGTGGGTGAAACCGATGTGCAGCTGGTGCACGACGGTGGTGTCGCCGATCGCGGAGCGGAAAACGGCTGGGGGTACCAGGACCACGTTGTCCGGCGGGGCGCTGACTCCGGCGCCGGGTGCCAGCCCGACCACCTGGAAGAAGGAGTCCTCGGCCGGCATGTCGACGATGCCGTCGATGGTGATGGGTCGTGTGCCCGTTCTCGTACGAACCGCGATCTTTCCGCCGGGCTCGGTAGCCAGGTTGGCGGCGGTCTGCTGGAAGAGCATCGAGCCGGAAGTGGCGCCGAGGAGATGTCGCAGCTCACCCGGAAAGGTCTTGGCGTAGGCCGCAGAAATCGACACGACGTAGGCGGTACCGGTCTCGCGGGCGCCCTGAGGTCCCGTCGACTGCAGGGCTTGCACCCGTGCGAAGTCGACGCTCTCGACTGCCCGTGCCGCGGGGAGTGCCTGGACGTCCTTGGTCACGGTGGCGAGGTCACCTTGGGGTGTGACCTGGACCTGCCAGTCGACCGGGACCGATGCGGCCGCCCTCACGGTCAGGGCGGAGTGGCTCTGGGTCACGAAGGCACCGAGCGAGGCCACGAAGGCCACCGTCAGCGCAATGCTGACGGAGGCGACGAGCAACTCCATGGGGCGCCGTCGCAGAAGTCCGGTCAGCCATCGGGCGGTTCTCATCGGGTCCTCACGGTGTGCTGGATGCTGCCGTCGGCGACGGCGAGCTCCTGGTCGAAGAGCTCGGCGAGCTCGGGGTCGTGGGTGGCCAGCACCAGCGCGCCACCGGTGGCGGCGACACCGTCGCGCAGGGCGAGCGCCGCCTCCGTGGCGTGGGCACGGTCCAGCGCACCGGTGGGCTCGTCGGCGAAGACCAACCGGTGGTTGCCCGCGAGTGCGCGCGCGATGGCGACCCGTTGTTGCTGGCCCCCGGAGAGCTGGGGTGGCAGAGCATCGGCGAGGTCGGTCGCCGCGACGTTGCCCAGCGCGAGCTGGGCGGCCGCTTCGGCGTGCGGACGGTCGGTTCCGCGCAGGCGCAGGGGGAGGGTGATGTTCTGGAGTGCGGTGAGCTCGGACATCAAGGACGGTGCCTGGAACACCATCCCGATCTGGCCGCGTCGCTCGGCGGGGCTCGCGGCCAGTCCGGGCCATTCAACGCTGCCCTCAGAGGGTGCCAGCAGGCCCGCGAGGATCAGGAGCAGGGTGGTCTTGCCGCTTCCCGAGCGGCCCGTCAACGCAAGGTGCGACCCGGCGCTGATCTCGAGGTCGACGTTGCGCAGGATCTGGGTCGCTCCGTAGCGCACGCCCAGCGAGGTAGCCGAGACGAGGAGATCCACGTCGTTCGACCTCATGAGGCACGCCCGTCCAGCAGGTGCACGGTTCTGTCGGCAGCCGCCGCGACGGCGGCGGAGTGGGTGACGAGCACCGTGGCCCCTTCGGGGGGCTGCAACCGGCGAAGGAGGTGCAGGAGCGCCGCCTCTTCGCCGGCACTGACTTCGGCGGTCGGCTCGTCGGCCAGCAGCAGCCGCGGGCCGCCGACCAGCGCGACGGCCAGGTTGGCTCGTGCGGTCTCACCGCCGGACAACGTGGAGGGCCGGGCGTGGGCTCGCTCGGTGAGCTGGACGTCGTCGAGCAGGGACCGCAGCGCGGCCGTCGATCCCGGGTGGCGGCGAAACGACGCCGCCAGGCGCAGGTTGTCCAGGAGGTCGAGGTGTTCGACCAGCCCACTGGTCTGGGTCAGCACGCCGATCAGCTCGCCGCGCAGCCCCGCCTGCACGGAGGCGGACTCGTGGCTCAGCTGTCGTCCGGTGACCTGTACCGATCCGCCGTCAGGGTCGTCGAGGCCAGCCAGCATGTTCAGCAGCGTGGACTTGCCCGACCCCGAGGGCCCCACGATGGCGACGATCTCACCCGGGAAGAGGGTCAGCGAGACGTCGCGCAGGGCGGCCACCTCCTCGCCGCCGCGGCGGAAGAACCGGTGTAGTCCGCGCGCCTCCAGGACGGGTGCGGCTCGGGGTGCGCCCGGGAGCGCGCAATCTTGAGGCAGCGCTGTCATTGGATGGTCAGGCTCTGCGACATGGTCACGTAGGCGTCGACATTGTCAGCTCCGACAGGTCCGTAGAGATCCATACGGACCAGGCGGCCCGCGTTGAACACGAGGTACTCCTCCACCTCGTCACGGAATACCTTGCCGGTCACCGCGTCCGGGTCGGAGTTGCGACGGAAGACGATGCGCACACCCTGTCCACCCGGAACCGTGACCGCCGAGACGTCGACCAGCTCGAAGGCCGGGACCGAGCTCTGCAGTCGCGGAACGTCGGTCGACTTGGCGCTCTCAGTGGTGGGCGCCGTGCTCGTCTTCACGCTGTCCACGGCCACGCCGTTCAACTTGTCGGTGAACAGCACCTGAGTGCCTGTGCCCGTCTGGGCCCAACCCTCGGGATGGGTGAAGGTGTACCCCCCGGCCTTGTTGGAGTAGCTGACGAACGCGAGGTTGTCCGGGATGTCTCCCGGCGGGTTGCTCTCCACCGGAACGGGAGCGTCCGTGTTGGCCGGAGGTGCGGACGATGCAGGGGCTGACGGGTCCTGGGTGGAACGGGTGGACGACGCGCTGGGCGTGGGCGCGGGATTCGTGGTGGAGCTGGAGGTGCCGCTGCAGGCGGCGACGCCCGTCAGGAGGGCGGCCACACCGAGTGTCTGGAGAGTTCGGCGCAACGACAGGGGAGGTAGGGAGATCGTCATGGCCTCACCATGCAATCTCCGCGATGAGACCACGATGAGAGCGCAAGGCTCGTCGCTCGGAGGCTAGGCGCGGGGGAGCCGGAGGACGATCCGCGCGCCGGGGACTGCGTCTTCCACGGTGAGTTGGCCGCCATGTGCCGCCACGACCTCGTCAACGATGGCCAGGCCGAGGCCGACACCACCGGTTGTGCGCGTGCGCGCCTCGTCGAGGCGGGTGAAGCGCTCCAGGACCCGCGTGCGATCTACCTCCGGGATGCCGGGGCCGTCGTCGGAGACAGCGAGGACAACCTCGCCGTCGTGGGCCTCCAGTGTGACCACGACCTGGCTGGTGGCGTACCGGACGGCGTTCTCCAGCAGGTTGCGGACCGCGCGTGAGAGCTGTCCGGTGTCGCCCCTGATCTGCACCGCTGTGACACCGGAGCTCACGATGACCGGGCCATCAGGGCGGTCCGTCAGCAAGACCTCGGTCAGGACGACGTCATCCAGGTCCAGCACCTCCCGACGCCGCTGGGGTTCTGCGTCCAGGCGTGCCAGGGCGAGCAGCTCATCGACCAGATGGGTCAGCCGCGCCGACTCGACCGCTACGGCGCTGGGTGAGGTGAGCCCGTTCACGTGGTCGTCGACCTCAGCCTGGGACCGGATCGCGGCGACCGGGCTGCGAAGCTCGTGGGCGGCGTCGGCCACGAACTGGCGTTGCCGGCTCAGGGACCGATCCAGGCGATCGAGCAGGTTGTTCAGGGTCGATCCGAGCCGTTCGAGCTCGTCGCCTGTCTCGGGGACGATGAGTCGGCGGTGCAGATCGGTCAGTGGGATGTCGGCGGCTTGGCGTCGCAACGTCTCGACCGGACGCAGAGCACGGCCCGCCATGACCCAGATCAACACCGCGAACGCGAGGGCCAGCAGGGGGGCTCCGACGGCAAGGGTCGTCGCGAGCTCGGCGGTGCTCCGATTGGCCTCCGTCAGCGGCAGGCCCACATAGACGTGGTAGGGCGTGACACCTTCGGTCGTGACTGCCGCTACGAGGTACGGGGCTTGATCGAGTGCGCTCACCTCGACTGCTCGCGTCTCCAACGGTTGTCCGGGACGCGAGGGGGTGACCGGGAACGCGAGTGGCTCCCCGTCGATGGACACCGAGGACTCGATCACGGCGCCGGAGGCATCGGTGATCTGCACGAGGGCCGTCCCGACATTGGAAGGGACTCGTGGACTACTGGAGTCTGTGGCGGTCGCCGCGATGTCGGCGGCCTGCCGCCGGGCGATCGCGTCCGTGCTCTCGCGCAGGGCCGTGTCCACACGCCACACCAGGACCGCAGCCGCGAGAGAGACCAGGACGATGATGACCAGGGTGGCGGCCGCCGTGAGCCTCGCGCGCAACGACCACCTCCTCGGCTGCAACCGCCTGCTCATCCCCCTGTCCCGGCCAACCGGTAACCCACTCCACGGACCGTCCCGATGGCATGGCGTCCGTAGGGGACGTCGATCTTGCGCCGGAGATAGCCGATGTAGACCTCGATGATGTTGGAGTCACCCTCGAAATTCTCGTCCCAGACGGCACGGAGGATCTCTGTCTTGCTCATCACCTGGTCAGGGTGGTTCGCCAGGAACTCGAGGACCGCGAACTCCTTGGGGGTCAGCGCGATCTCCTCCCCACCACGACGGCAGGTCCGTCGCCCGGGGTCGATCATCAGGTCACCGGCAGTGAGCTGGGTGGGCCGCGCGCGGACACCCCGACGCCGGAGTGCGCGAACCCGGGCAAGGAGCACCACAAAGCTGAACGGCTTGGAGAGATAGTCGTCGGCTCCCAGATCGAGGGCATCGGCGATGTCGTACTCGCCGTCCTTGGCGGTCAGCATCAGGATCGGGGACCACACCTCGGCTGCGCGCGTGCGCTTCAACACCTCATGGCCCGAGAGACCAGGCAGCATGACGTCCAGGATGATCACGTCGTAGCGCTGGTTCGTCGCCTTCCACAGACCGTCGACCCCGTCGGCAGCGGAATCAACAGCGATCCCCTCCGCCCGCAACCCCCGACCGACGGCCTCGACGATGGACGGCTCATCATCGACGAGCAGCACGCGGGTCATGGATACACCTGACAGGAGAGGGACGGACGGGTCACGTTAGTGCTGGCTCCATGAGAGCAGCATGAGAGCGAAGTGGGACCGTCTGTCGCTCTGCAGAACCGCCGCTTTCCAAGCGCTCGCGCGACGCGCGCCCCACGCTCATGGAGGTTGTCGCCTACGGCCCGGAGCGCACACGGTGCGGCGATCAGTCGGCCTCCACGAATCGCCAGGCGAACGGGGGGGGAGTCAGGGACAAGGCCAGCACGCCGAAGATCCCGTCAGCAGCGAACGCTGATCCCGGCTCCGGCGGACCGATCTCGTACTCCGAGCGGATCACCTGCCTGACCGTCTGGGTGCCAGCTCCGGTGGTCGAACTGATGGGCCAAGGTCTGGTGCCCGCTCCTGCTTGAGTCCAGCGAGCCCGGCGCGCCCCGAGTTGCTTGACGAACTGCTGAGACGGGCGTCGGCGAACATCGGCGACGGGACCGTTTCCACCTGGTCTCGAGGTCTGGCAGCCGGGAGCCGGGCCCGATCAGCCAGACTCGAACGTCCCTACCCCCACGTGAAGGAACTCGTTCGAGCCCCCCGGTGACATCCACACCCTCGTGGTGCCCGATGGCGTCAAGGAGATGACGACCATGTTCCACGTCACCGGTGCGTACATCTACGTCGACCCGGACGGCAGTCCTGTCGGGGTCGAAGACGTCTTCACCAAGCTCGGCAACGCCCGGGATCACTACGATCGGGTAGGGCTGGGATCCGACTTCGCCAACCAATTCATTCGCTAGGTGCGATGACCAGGCACGTTGGTCGAGATCGTGTGACGACACGATCTGCATGAGCTCGGAAGGCGACGTGAAGCGCCGGAGGTCTGATGTGCTCCTGTCCGAGTGTCACAGGACAGAAGCCGCCGTCTGCTTCACGAACTGGGGGGGCAGGCGAAGTGCATCCTGGGATTGGTCGTGCCGCACGTATCCATCGTGTATCCGGCCGGATTGCCGCAACGGGCGAAGTTCCGGCGCAGAGGACGCGTGCGTCAACCGTGACGTTTGCGCAGGTCAGCTCGGATTTCAGCATAAACACGAGCCGTTCAGGGGCGGTTCTCAGGTGAACACTTCGGATGGTGTCGCGGGGTCGAGTCAGGGATCAGGCCGCTGACGCGCCGAGACGCGAGATGGTCCGTCCCACGATGACCTGATCGTGGGGACGATGCGGTGAGTTGTTCGCGGGCCCGCTTGTGCTTGTCAGCCTCTTGACTGCGGAGACGTCGGTCGGGGCTGGTTCGCGGCGTCGCGCGGCTCGGGGGCTACAGCTGGATGCTGCGGGTGAGCGCGCCGTCCACGACGAGGTTGGTGCCACTGATCCGGCGGGCCGCGGTGCTGGCGAGGAAGACCACGGGTCCGGCGACCTCCTCGGGGGTACCCATGTGGCCGGTCGGGTTGAGCGCCATCGCCGTCTGGTACAGGTCTGGGTCTCCGGTCTCGATGCTCGCCCAGACTCCACCCTCGAAGTACGTGTTGCCCGGGGAGACCGAGTTGGCGCGGATGTGCTTCTCGGCGAGCTGCATCGCGAGCCCGTGGATGTAGCCGATGATCGCGGTCTTGGCAGTGCCGTACGGTCCGGAGGCGAAGTCCGACTCCCGGCCGGACACGCTGGAGATCGCGATGATCGATGCGGCTCCGCTGTGCTCGAGATGCGGAAGGGCGGCTCGGACGAGGCGGACCGTGTGCATGAGGTCGACGTTCAGGCTGGCCTGCCAGTTCTCCTCGGTGTCGGGAATGGCGAGGGCACTGACATTCGCCACCACCACGTCCAGGCCGCCCAGCGACTCGGCCGACTGTCCCACCCATGTCGCGAGCGCCTCCCCGTCACCGACGTCGACACTCGCGCCCATGACGGTTCCGGACTCACTCAGCGCGTGCTGCGTGGCCGTGACCTCCTCGGAGTCCCGGGCGCAGAAGGCGACGTGCGCCCCTTCCTCGAGGAAGGCCTTGACGACCGCACGTCCGATGCCACGGGTGCCGCCGGTGACCAGGACGCGGGTTCCGTTGAGCTGCAGATCCATCAGGCCTTCTCTTCTCTGTGTAAGGGGACGACGGACGTGTTCAGGGTGGGTGATCAGAGGGCGCCGAGCGAGCGGGCTCGGGCCCGCAGGTGGGCGTGCATGCCGCCGAACGCGTCCGCGGAAGGGAGCAGGGCCTTGGCTGCCTTGACGACGACGCTGTAGTTGGCGTCGACGACGTTGGCGACCGGCACCTGCGTGATCTGCGAGCACAGCTGGTAGGCATCCATCGGGTGGAGCCCGCAGAGCTGCGCGACCCAGTGCACGAGCTCGGCGTTGCCGATCCGCCAGGAGTCCTCCATCGGCCTGCTGGAGCCGACGGTCATCCAGTGGCTGTCGTTCTCGATCCTGGGCCAGCCGGGGGCGCCGCCCTTGATGAGCTCGACGATGAGCGTGGTGGTCATCGCACCCTCCACGGCGGTGCCGCAGGCTTCTCCCTCGCCCTGGCGGTAGTGGCCGTCGCCGACGGAGAACATCGCGCCTTCGACATTGACACCGAGGAACGCGGTCGCGCCGGCGCGCATCTCGGGGGTGTCCATGTTGCCGCCGAAGCGGTCAGGCACCAACGAGGAGCGCACCTCCCCGCCCGCCGGCGCCACGCCGACGGTGCCGAGCATCGGCTCGACGGGCAGCTCGATGCGATGGTCGCTGTGCCTGGCCGTGAACGCGACCGTGTTCCGGTCCCGGTCGAGCTCGTAGATCCAGGTGGTGTCCGGAAGCGGGTCCTGCAGGGTGACCACGCGGTCGGTGCTGGTCATTCCCCCGAAGAACGGGATGGCGGCCGAGGCGGCCCAGTCCCGCGCAGGCTCGAGCGCGACGAGGTGGAGCGCGAGGGTGTCCCCGGGCTCAGCCCCCTCGACGTAGAACGGGCCGGTCTGCGGGTTGACGAACCGAAGGTCGACCTTGGCGCTGGACAGGTCGTCGACGCTGCGCAGGGCGCCACCGAAGGCATCGTCGGACCACAGGCGCAGCACAGCGCCGGGCTTGATCCGCATCACCGGAGCCGCGCCACCGAACGTGTAGGTGTACTGCTCCCGGGTGGGCGTGTACTCGATGACGTCCATGGCCGGAAACTACCTCAGGGGGTGCGAAGCCGTACATGGTCGCGTCGCAGGTCGGACACCCGCGCCACGCCCATCAGTGCCAGGGTCCCGGCCAGCTCCTCACGCAGGATGTCGGCTGTCCGCTGCACGCCTCGCTCGCCACCCGCCATCAGTCCGTACAGATAGGCCCGGCCCACCAGGGCCGCTCGGGCACCGCAGGCCACCGCAGCGACCACGTCGCTGCCCGAGAGGATCCCCCCGTCGACGTACACCTCGGCGCGGTCGCCCACGGCATCCACCACGGCCGGCAGCACCTCGAGCGGGGTGGGAGCGCGGTCGAGCTGGCGGCCGCCGTGGTTCGAGACGACCACCGCATCCGCTCCGGCGTCGACCACGACACGAGCGTCTGCAACGGTCTGGATGCCCTTGATCACGAGCGGACCATCCCAGACGGAGCGCAACCAGGAGACGTCTGCGATCGTGGCCGAGGGATCGAACATCTGGCCCACGAGATCGGCGACGGTGCCCTCGAAGCGGTTGAGTGAGGCGAACTCGAGCGGCTCGGTGGTCAGCAGGTCGAACCACCAGCCCGGGTGCAGCGCGCCCTCGGCCAGGGTCCGTGCCGACAGGGAGGGCGGGATGGTCAGGCCGTTGCGCACGTCGCGCAGGCGGGCGCCGGCGACCGGGGTGTCGACCGTCAGCACCAGCGCCTGGTAGCCCGACTCCCGGGCGCGGACGACGAGGTCGTGGCTCGCCGCCCGGTCGCGCCACAGGTACAGCTGGAACCACCGGCGGCAGTCCGGGGCAGCAGCGGCGAGCTGCTCGACGGAGGTGGTGCCCATCGTCGACAACGCGTAGGGGATGCCGGTGCGGGCCGCCACCCGGGCGACGGCGGGCTCCCCGTCGGTGTGCATCAACCGGGTGAACCCGGTTGGGGCGAACACGAGGGGGAGGGCCGCCGGCCGGCCGAGGATCATCGTCGAGGTGTCCACGGCGGAGACGTCCTGCAGCACCTGTGGCTGGAACTCCACACGGGCGTAGGCCTCTCGTGACCGGCGCAGGCTGATCTCCTCGCCGGCGGCGCCGTCGGTGTAGTCGAACACAGCGCGGGGTGCCCGCCGGCTGGCCAGCAGCCGCAGGTCCGAGATCGACGCAACCCCCGCCAATCGACGCTCGGTGGCGTCGAGCGGCACGCTGCGTGGGCGGAGCAGCGGCTTCAGCTCGGACCAGCGCGGCCGGCGACGGACAGTCATCCTGGTGTTCTACACGATGCCGAGCCGTGCCGCGCCGCGGCCGGGCGCGTACGCGCCCGCCGGGCGGGATCACGTGGGCTGGGGTGCCGGACAGGCTGACCTACCGAGCGCGCCCATCGTGACCGGAATGGGCACTGTAGACAACGCGGCGGTAAGACGCGGCTTCAACAACGCACGCAGAGCGGTATGAGCGGAGGTGACGACCTCGGCCGGCATGCGTTTGGGCCATTCCCGCTCGATACCCGCGCACTCCAACGGCTCGCTTGAGCTCTCGGCTCACCGTGGAGGGATGTCGTCCAATCTCACGAGCGATGGCACGAACGCCCAGACCGCTGGCCTGAAGACGGGCCCGGACCCCCTGCCAGAACCGACGCTCGTGCTCACGCGGCAGATCGGGCTTGGTGAACTTCCTCATCGCAACTCCTCGAAGAAGGTGTTGCGTCACTACCTAGAACCCGCCTCTCGTGAGGACATCCGTGCCGCCAGTCCATGCGAATCCGCTGGCGCGGTCTCGACCTCGTCGACCGCGCCACAGCTTGTCCCCAAGGTCTTGCGCTCGGATGCCCTCCTACCTTTCGGGATCAGCCGGCTGTGTGTGGGGGGGGGGGGGGGGGGGGGGGGGGGCGCCAGACACTCCAAAGAGCCTATTGACCGCATTCGTGCCAGACGCGGATGCTGTTTGGTGGACTCATCGACTGAGTGTGCACCGGGGAAGGGTGCCTGGAGAAAGGCCACCGGAGTGGAATGCGGGAGACTCGTGCAGGGCCCTAAATGCCTCGCGGGGTCCATCGTCGCGCTTGGTCTCGTGGCTTGGCTGTTGGTCGCAGCTCCGCTGGCCTCAGCCGCGACGGTCGCCTGCTCGCAGCAAGGACTCAAAGCGGCGGTCGCCTCGGGAGGGACGTTTACCTTTGCCGCCGACTGCACGTTGGGCGTCACTGCTCCTCTGCGCATCACGGTCGGTCACGTCCTGGATGTGAGCGCGTCCGGGCATCGCGTGGTGCTCGACGGGCGCGGACGCTCACGACTGTTTATCGTTTCCGGGGGCACCCTGACGCTGCGAGGGCTGCAGTTGACTGGCGGCCGGATAGAAGGCGCTGTGGGGAAGGCCGGCGCCGACGGCGGGCAAGCGAGTGCACCCGGAGCCGACGGTACGGCTGGAGGACTGGCCAAGGGCGGAGCCCTCCTGATCACCTCTGGGACTGTGCGCCTGATCGACGCTGAGTTGATTGGCAACGGCGTCTTCGCGGGCGTTGGCGGCCAGGGTGGGGCAGGGATTCGGGGTCTGGATGGGCAGCCGGGGGCCGGCGGGAGCGACGGGTCGGGCGGCGGCCTCGGCGGCGATGGAGGCGATGGGACTCGGGGAAATGCGGGTGGTAGGGCCGGGGCGGGCGGTCGCGGCGGCGACGCACAGGGCGGCGCGGTCTGGAATGCGGGCACCTTGACGGTGACCAGAGGCACCTTTGCTGGCAACGGCGCGACGGCCGGTGAAGGCGGACTCGGAGGAAACAGTTCCGCGGGTGGTGAGGGAGGAGGCGGCGGCACCGGCGGCGCTGGTGGGCAGGGAGACCCGGGGTCCGCTGGTACCGCCCAGTCACCGAGCGGGGGGCCTGCCGGGCCGGGCGGGACCGGTGGTCGCGGGGGCTTCGGGGGCCTCGGAGGCGACGGTGGGCCCGGAGGGCGTGGCGGGAGCGGTGGGGCAGCGGCGGGGGCCGACATTTACTCGACAGGAGCCCTGAGCATCACCGGTGCCACCTTCGAATCCGCAATCTTGACGGGTGGCGACGGCGGCCGTGGCGGAACCGGCGGCGTGAGCGGCGCCGGCGGCGGTGGAGGAGGCGGCGGCGCGGGTGGTAGTGGTGGGGAAGGTGGTCGCGCCTACCAGTTCGGCGACAACGGCACCGGTGGGCACGGGGGCGGCGCTGGAATGCCGGGGATCGCTCGACCCGGAGGTGCCGCGGGAACCGGTGGGAACGGAGGCCAGAGCGGCGACGGTGGGGCCGTCTCCGGCGGGTCCATCTACGCGCAAAGCAAGGCGAGCCTCAAGGACGTCACATTTCGCCGGCAGCAGGCGACCGCCGGCGACGGTGGCGACGGTGGCACGCGAGGAGCAGGCAACCCCGGTGGCGCCGGCGGCTTCGGAGGTAGAGGCGGCACTGGGGGATCGGGTGGCAGCGGCTTCGGCAGTGGTCCCGACGGCGTCGGCGGGGGAGCGCAACGAGGCACCGCTGGCAGCGCGGGTGGTCGGGGCGGTCTGGGCGGCTCAGGTGGCGCTGGCGGCGAAGGCGGCACAGCGCTCGGAGGGGCGGTCTTCCACCGCGGGGAGACGTCTGCGCTATCGATGACCCGAGCACACTTCGTCGACATTGGCTTGCGAGCAGGCAACGGTGGAACCGGCACGGACGGCGCCGACGGCGGCATCGGGGGTCGCGGGGTCGGCTGGCTCAACCGGGGCGGCTCCGGCGGTACTGGCGGCACCGGGATCCCGTCTGGAGGCGGCGGCCACGGCGCGGTAGGCGGGCCCGGCGCACCAGGAGGGTCCGGAGGGTCCGGTGGCAGGGGAGGCCGAGGGGGCGACGCCACGGGAGGAGCGGTCGCTGATCAGGCTCGCCCGCCTACTGCCTCGACTGCTAACTCGTTCACCAATGTGTCCACTCAGGCCGGCCGCGGCGGGTTTGCCGGCCGCGGTGGCGACGGTGCGCCGGGTGTCGTAGGCGGTGACGGCGGCGACGGCGGGCCGAGCGAGGGTCTCGGCGGGGTGGGAGGTGACGGCGGCTCCGGAGGAAGCGGAGGGAATGGCGGGGACGCCGGGCCTACGGCGAGCCCAGGCGAGGGCGGAAACGCCATCGGCTCCTTGTACCTGAACTCACCGGCCAGCACCGTGACGGCCAACACGTTCCTCAGCAACCGATCGACCGCAGGCGCCGCCGGGCTGCCTTGCCGCAGCTTGGGCGGCTGTCCAGGTACGGCGGGGGCAGCGGGAGGACCCGGAGGCAAGGGACACGCCGGCTTCGGCAGCCTCAAAGCAGGCCACGATGGGGAGCAGGGCGGACCGGGGTCGCCCGGGGAGCCAGCGGCGGGCACTCCGCCCGACAGCAGGAACGGCACAGCCAACGCACCCGACGACGCCTGGTCAACGGGTGACACCGGACTGGTGCCGCCTCTCTACCTGAACTCCGACGCGGTTCCGTGTGCGGCAGGAACGACTGATCTCGGGGTACGCGCCGACGCCCACATCGAGGGTCAACAGCGCACGATTCGCCTGTGCGCAGTCGACGGGCTAACCAGCCAAGGCCAGGAAAGCACCCCCGGGACCGCCTACTACGTACAGGGAGCCAACAGACGTGCAGTCGTCAACAGTCGCGTCAGCGCCGCGGTCGCAGGAATGCTGGCGCAAAGCACGCAGGACGGGATCGCGCTGACGACGACAAGCACCTTCCGGACCTTCCAGCATCAGACGGACCTGTGGAACGCATTTCAGACGTGCCTCACCCATCCGCCCCCGGGTGGGTGCACGGCAGCTGCGCAGCCCAGCCGTTCCAACCATGAGATGGGGCTGGCTATCGACTTTCAAGTACCGCACGTGCAGTGGATCGCCGCCAATACCGCCACCTGCGGCGTTCGACAACGGGCGCCGGGGGTAGCGATGTGGGGATGGCTAGAACAGCACGCGGCGACGTTCGGCTTCCACCAGTTCAACGCCGAAGCCTGGCACTGGGACCCGCTGACGGACCGTACTCGCTGCTAACGTCTGCGCCGGAGCCCGGCTCCGACCTCCTGGCTTTGGAACTGAACCACATGCGGGTCTTCTCGCGGGTACCCCACCGTTTCGGTGCAAACGGCGTACCAGGGGCCCGCGGTAGGGGTCCACCCCGACGAGCCCTACGCGTCACGCGGACCCGAGGCATTTCTAAGGGCGTCATCCTTCGCGCCGCGCGCTCATCGGAATGAGCGCGCGCATCAGGGCTGATCCGCTAGACGACGTGCGCCCTATGCGGTGGTGTGACGCAGCGTTCTCAGAGGCCCATGTGGTCGTTCAGCAGCGCGATGATGGGCCAGGCACCATCGGTCCAGTTGGAGATCACGGTGTAGGTGAGCTCCTGGCTGGGGTCGTGCAGGCTGGTGAATGACACCCCGGCGTCGTATCCCTCGAGCCACGCCGCGCTGCCAGTGGCATGCAGGTGGAATCCCCACCCGTAGCGTCGGCACTCCTCGGGCCAGTCACTGCGTGGGGTCAGCATCTGGGCCACCGTGTCCGGGCGGACGATCCGCCCGCGGTGCAGCGCTTCCCAGAAGAGGTGGAGGTCGGCGGCAGTGGAGTATGCGCCGCCGTCGCCCACCCCGACCACCGGCAGATGCAGCACATTGGTCCGGAGCCCGTCGCGCGTCAGGTACCCACGGGCGGCTCGTGCGGGGAGCCCGTCGGAGCGCAGGAACGCGGTGTCGGTCATGCCGGCGGGCGCGAGGACGCACTGGCGCACCAGCTCGTGGTACTCGGCGCCGCACGCGCGCTCGACGAGCAGGGCGAGGATGACGTAGCCGGCGTTGTTGTAGGCGAAGCCTTCGTTCGCCGGGAAGGCCGCCGGGTGGTCGTCCAGGACAGCGAGGTAGTTCTCTGGGGTGTCAAGCTGATGCACCGGAACCGTGAGGACGTACTGGGTGAGGTCCTCGGTCTCGTCCTCCTCGAGGTAGTCGCCGATACCGGAGCGGTGCGCCAGAAGGTGCTCGACGGTGACGTCGTCGGCGAGTTCGGGTAGGTCGTCGCCGAGCAGCGACCGTGCGGTGGTCGACAGGTGCAAACGCCCCTGCTCGACCAGCGCCATCACGGTCAGCGCCGTGAAACCCTTGGTGGCGCTGGCAGTCCCGAACTGCGTGCTGACGGTGTTGGCCAGCCCGTACGCGCGATCGGCGTAACCGTAGGCCCTGGCGACTTCGGTCTTGCCATGCCGGTCGATCCGTATGACGCCGGAGAAGCCCTCGGCAAGAGCCGTTGCTTCGAGACGTTCCTCCATGGCACCCACGTGGCGAACCTAGCAATCGATGGGCCTCTGGTCAGCGTGCATCGGATCGTGGCATCGCCCAGCGGACAACTGCCCGACGTCCGCAGGAAGGCGGCGGTTGACGCACTGCTGTGGCGGGATCCGGTCACGGCTGTCGTGGATGCGCGCCACTCGCGGCAGATCCGGACGCCCCTCACACCGGGATGACTTCGGGCGGGGAGCACCGGGAGGTGGGGCGACGGAGCCGGTCGACCGGTCCGCGGGGCGGTGCGGACCGGAGTCAGGCGGCGCTGAAGATCAGCACGTCGTTGCAGAAGTCCCGGCCCGCGGTGTCGGTGCGGCCGGTCGAGTCACGGAGCACCTCGAAGGAGAGCTCGGTGTCGTCCTCGGGGTCGGTGGGGGTGCCGTTGTAGTCGACGACGACCCGGAACCGGATGTTGCCGGGGTCCTTCAGGACGAGCTTGCCGGAGTTGTCGTAGTACCGGGAGCCACCCGCGCCGTAGAAGTCGATGGTGATGGTGCCGTCACCGTTGTCGGTGATCTTGGCGTCATGGAAGTTGGCGGTCCAGACGTTGGTGAAGGTGCCGCCGTTCTCCAGGTTGGTCCAGGTGGTGGTGCCCCGTGTCGACTCCCGGCCGTAAGGGAACGCCGAGGAGCCGCGTTGGTTGAACAGGAAGCTGCCCGAGACGTCGTCGTCCTGCTGGATCGGGAGGCCGTTGGTCTCGCAGGTGAAGAAGCTGGTCTCGGTGTCGTGGAAGTGGCCCTTGTCGATCGGGGCGGCGGTGGCCGGCGCGGCGACGGCGGTGACGGGGGAGACGAGCAGGGCGGTGGCGACGAGCAGGGGGAAGACGTGCATGGCGGGCTCCTGAGTAGACAGTAGGAGACCAGATTGGCAGCCCGGGCGCACGGTGGGCAGACCCGAACGGGGTGGCCCAGGCGGACCGGGCGAGGAGCATCGGCCCGCGGGTAGTGCGCCTGCTGTTCTTCGGTGGCCTTGCCCTGTTCGCCTTGTCTTGGGCCGGCCCCGGTGAGGCGACGGGTGATCGTCGGTTCCTGGGGGGCATGGCCGGTCTGGCGCTGCTGATTGCCGCTTGGGGTCGGGTCGATCCCTGGCGTGAGGTCATGCGCCTCCACGGCCGCTCGGGCTGTGGTGACGAGAGGCCGTTGCATGCCTCGCCGGGGGTCCGGACGCCGGCAGATACGCGCGCCCCACTGGCGGGGGTAGAACGCCGCTTCCTTCGGCGCGTGATCGTGGCGGAATCGCGAGTCGGTGCCGTCGACTTTCTGCGGTTCGCGCAGCCTGGTCAACCGAGCCGGTCCGTTGCCGCCACGAGTTCGCGGATCCTGGTGGCGAGCTGAGCGTCGAAGGCCCCGGCGGGGGCCTGCCATGCCCAGTTGCCCTGTGGGGTGCCGGGTGTGTTCATCCGGCTCTGGCTGCTGAGTCCGAGAATGTCCTGGGCCGGTACGACGCTGAGTCGAGCCGTCGATCGCATCGCGAGTCCTATCAACGCCCAGGGCATCGCCTCCTCGGGACCGGAGAGGCAGGAGCGGACGCGGTCGCGGGTCTGCTCGTCCAACAGCTCCCACCACCCCACGGTGGTGTCGTTGTCGTGGGTTCCGGTGTAGACGATGTTGTGCTCCCCGTGGTGGCGGGGCAGGTAGGGGTTGTCGCGCTCACCGTCGAACGCGAACTGCAGGACCTTCATCCCGGGCAGGTCGAACCGGCTCCGCAGTTCCTCGACCTCTGCAGTGATGACTCCGAGGTCCTCTGCCACCAACGACCCCGGCCCTGCGGTGTCGACCAGAACGGACAGGATGTCTGCGCCGGGCCCCGGGACCCAACGGCCCTCACGGGCCGTGGGTGCGGCGGCAGGCACGTGCCAGGCCGCTTCGAACCCCCGGAAGTGATCGATGCGGATCAGGTCGAACAGCTCGCGCTGGCGCGCGATCCGGCGCCGCCACCAGTCGAAGCCGTCCGCCGCCATCGCATCCCAGTCGTAGTGCGGGTTGTCCCAGCGCTGCCCCTCGGCCGTGAAGTAGTCGGGCGGGCAGCCGGACACCGTGATCGGGCGCCCCTCCTCGCCCAGCTGGAACAGCTCCCGCGACGCCCACACGTCGGCACTGTCGAGGGACACGAAGATCGGCAGGTCCCCGAACAGCAGCACGCCCTTGGACGCGGCGTACTCGCGAAGGCGCGCCCACTGCACGGCGAAGACCCATTGCTCGAAGCGCAGCGACTCCAGGCGGTCACCGAGGGGAGAGAGCGCCTGCGCGACGGAGCGCGGGTCGCGGTCGCGCAGAGCAGGTGCCCAGGACAGCCAAGGAGCTTGCTCGTGCAGCTCGCGCAGGGCCGTGAACTCGACGTAGGGATCCAGCCAGTCGGCCCGGGCGGCACACCACGACGAGAAAGCGGACCGCTGATGTTCCGCCAGCGCCGAGGGAGCCTCGAGACGGTGAGCGGCCTGGTGCTCCCGGCTGATCATCGCGGCGTTGCCCGCCATCGCGGACAGCGCGTTGTAGGGCGAGTTCTCCACCGGGTGCGTCGGCGCCAGTGGCAGCACCTGCCAGACCGAGCAACCGGCGGCGGCGAGGAAGTCAACGAACCGGTAGGCCTCGTCACCGAGGTCGCCGGCGTTCGAGCTCGCGGAGTACCCAGGTCCGGGCAGGGACGTCACGTGCAGGAGGACGCCTGCCCTACGACGGTCGAACGGCCCGTCCTGATGCCTCATGACACTCCCTCCCTCGGCAACGCGAGCGTAGCCGAGCGCACCGCTGCGCGCGGACGGCCGACGCGTGGCGCCCGGTCGGCGAGGGTCGAGGACCCGCGCCATCTCCACCTGGAAGACAGCAGGCGCGCGAGCTGCTGAAGGAGCTGAGGGGCGAGCTCCTACAGTTCGACGCGGAACCTGTCGCGAGCCTCCACGTGTTCGTTCGTGGGACCACACGACGGCACAGGGTCACGCGCTGGCACCCGAGGAGCCGGAGCAGATGGTTCGGAAGGCGGCGACCAGGAGGTCGATGTCGTCCTCGGACGCGACGAGCGGTGGGGCCAGCCGAACGGTTTGCCCGTGTGCTTCCTTGGCGAGCACGCCCTGGTCGAGCAGCTGCTCGCACAATTGGCGGCCGGTGGCCACCTCTGGGTTGATGTCAACACCGGCCCAGAGTCCGCGTGCCCGGACCTCGTCCACGCCCCGACCGACGAGCTCGCCGAGTCCGGTGGCCAACCGGTCGCCGAGCGTCTCGGCACGTTGCTGGAACTCGCCGGTGTTCAGCATCGCGACCACCTCGCGGCCGATCGCCGCGGCCAGCGGGTTGCCGCCGAAGGTCGAGCCATGGGTGCCCGGGGTGATCACCTGGAGAACGTCGCCGTTGGCCGCGATCGCCGACACCGGGTAAAGGCCTCCTCCGAGCGCCTTGCCGAGGATGTAGACGTCGGGCACGACCGCTTCGTGGTCGCAGGCGAAGGTTCGCCCGGTCCGGGCGAGGCCGGACTGGATCTCGTCGGCCATCATCAGGACGCCGGTGGAGTTACACAGCGTGCGCACCTGTTGGAGGTAGCCATCAGGCGGGATGATCACGCCTCCCTCGCCCTGGATGGGCTCGAGCAGCACCGCGACCGTGGACTCATCGATGGCCGCCTCGAGGGCCGCGAGGTCGCCGTACGGCACGAGCCGGAAGCCCGGCGTGTACGGCGCGTAGTGGGCGGTGGCCGTCGCGTCCGTCGAGAAAGACACGATGGTCGTGGTGCGGCCGTGGAAGTTGCCTTCCATCGCGACGATCGTCGCCTGGTTCTCGGGGACGCCCTTGACCAGGTATCCCCACTTGCGGGCAAGCTTGATCGCCGTCTCGACGCCCTCGGCGCCCGAGTTCATCGGAAGGATCATCTCCTTGCCGGTCAGCTGCGCGAGGTCGCGGGCGAACGGGCCCAGCTGGTCGTTGTAGAACGCTCTCGAAGTCAGCGTGAGCCGACCCAGCTGCTCCTGCGCCCGGCTCACCAGGCGAGGATGCGAATGGCCGAAGTTCAGGGCGCTGTAGCCCGCGAGACAGTCGAGGTAGCGACGCCCCTCGACGTCGGTCACCCAGGCGCCCTCGCCGGTTGCCAGCACCACGCGCAGCGGGTGGTAGTTGTGCGCCGCGTACGCCTCCGTGAGCTCGATGTGTGCTTCGGAGTCGCTGAGGGGGAGGCTGCTCGGCTCGGGTGTGCTGGTGGATCGCGTCATGCCCGGCATCGTGCCACCCCGGCCTCCGTTGGGCCGGTATCGCGTCCGGCTCCGTTCGCTGCACCAGCCCCGATCAACGGCGGGACGGGCGGCGCACCTGTGCCGGGGGTGCGGTGATCTCCATGTCCGGTGTGGGACAGGCAGCGATGCCCACCTCGAGCAGCGCGCGCAGACCTCGATCGCGGTCGGGTCTCCCGCTCGCGACGAGGCCGTCGACGGCGCACCTGACCATGGCCGGGGCGCAGTGCCTGACGAAGGTCTTCGCGCTGATCGGGTTTCGCACCCCGAGCCGCTCGACCCACGCGACCGCACCGGGAACCTGTTCGAGGGCGAGCTGAGCCTCCCGCCGGGTGTCGGCCAGTTCGAGCCCGGCGTCGGCACACAGTTGTTCGGCTTGCATCAGGCCCGCAGCCAACGCGTGCTGCTGCGCCTCGGGTACGTCGAGGATGGCCTTCGCGGCGACCCCCACCGCGACCGTGAGCCAGGTCTGGTCGCTCCCGCGCCGACCGACGACGGACGGGATCAGCAGCGCCAGCTCCTGGCGCGCGTCGTCGCCGATGTGGTCGTTCACCTGTCGCCCCAGCTGAGCGAGCAGCGGATGGGTGCAGGCGGGGTCGTCGCTCCACCGCTCGCCGGCGAGAACCGACGCGAGCTCCATGAAGCATGCCCCGCGTCGGGGCTTGCGATGCCGGCCACGTGACAGGACCGGGATGCCGTCGGGAACGGTTGAGGGTCTCATGGCAACCTCCTGCTCCGAGGATGCGCCGTTGCGTCGGCCTGATCAACCCTCCGCACAGGGCCGAGGTGCTGCTTCGCCTGCTGCGGCACCGTGTCGATCCAGCTACCGAGCCGGTGATCCCGAAGGGGCGAGGCTACTGACCTCCGCTTTGACGCGATGGCCTGGGCTAGCTCATCGGCTTGACCGCACGCGTCCGTCAGTGAGCTCACGCGGCGATGCGACGCAGATCCCCGCGCGCCCGCATCCTGGCTCTCACCCAAACCTTCGACGAAGCCTGACCCTTTTCAACATCCCTGCCTCCTGGCATGGTGGGGTCCCAGGGCGATGGGGTGCGACCGGTGCGGATGAGGAGCCCCTCAGGTCGCCCTGACAGACATCGGAGGTACGACGTTGAACGACCACGCGCCCACACCCAGCGCGCCATCCACCGTCATCGCCGGCGACAAGCTCTCAGGGCGGGTAGCGCTGGTGACTGGAGGAACCCGCGGGATCGGCGCCGCCATCGTGCGGAGCCTGGCCAGTCAAGGCGCTACGGTGGCGGCCGGCTACAGCGGCAACACCGAGCGCGCACGACAGTTCCTCGAGAGCTTTGACCAGGACTTCGCCAGCCAGGGACGCGCGACCCTGCACCAGGGCAACGTCTCCCGGCCGGAGGACTGCCGCCGAGTCGTGCAGGAGGTGCTCGAGCAGCACGGCCGCCTCGACATCCTGGTGAACAACGCGGGGATCACGATCGACAAGATGGCCATGTCGATGTCGGTGGAGGACTGGGACACGGTTCTGGCGGTGAACCTGTCGGGCTCCTTCTACATGGCGCAGCCGGCGCTTGAGCACATGGTCGAGCGAGGCACTGGTCGCATCATCTTCGTCTCCTCCGTGATCGGCGAGACCGGAAACGTGGGCCAGGCCAACTACGCCGCGTCCAAGGCCGGCATGCTCGGACTGACGAAGACGCTCGCCCGTGAGGCCGCTTTCGTCCTTGCGAAGGCAGGCAAGCTCGAGGACGACGGGGTGGGTATCACGGTGAACACCGTGACACCCGGTTTCGTGGCCACCGAGATGGTCGCGGCCATGCCTGAGAAGGCGCTCGACAGGATCAGGAAGCAGATACCGGTGGGTCGGTTGTGCCGTCCAGAAGAGATTGCACGGGTGGTCCACTTCCTGGCGGCGGACGCGTCCGCGTACATCACCGGCCAGGTGTGGGGTGTCAACGGCGGCATGGACATGTGACGCGGGAGACGCGGACACACAGGGACGGCCCGGATCGCGTCCACCACGGTGCGCAGGTCATCGGCGTGCTTGCGTCCCCGTTCAACCGGTGCGTTGAACGATGCGGTCGAGCAACCTGCCGGCTCCCGTCAGCAGGCGACAGGTGGATCCCGTTGAGGCTGTTGCGTGCTGCAGCGGCCCGGCCGCGAGAGCGCAGAAGCTTCGCGACCGGCGGGAGATGCGTGTGACCTCATCCATTCGGTTCGAGCAGGATGGTCAGATGGCGGCCGCTGTCGGCTCGTCCTCGGGCAGGTCGTCGAGATCCATCTGCGCGAAGCCCTGCGTATCGAGCTCAGCCGGCGAGCTCGTGATCCAGCCGTCCACGGCATCAGGAACGTCCTGCGCGAATCCAGTCGGACTCGTGTGGACCACCGCTCATCGGCCGAGAGCGCGCCCGACTTGCGGTGGAAGGCTGCGGGTGGCGTAGGCGCTCGGACGCGGTGGATCCCGAGATCTACGCCGCCGTCACTCGCGCGAACCCGGGACGCATCCTCGTGATCTACATCCGCGAGGTCCCGCGCGGCCCCGGTCCGAGCGTCCGCGGTGCCGGGTTCGAGCTTCAACCTCTTGAGTGTGCGACGCTCAGACCTGCCGGTTCCCGGTACGCCGTGTCGCTCGGGGCCACGCCCCGCACCGATCGTGCGAGGAGCGGCCCCGTGGCGAACCGCGAGCGCCGCCGGTCGGCTCAGAACTCCGACATCTTGTCCCAGCCGTCGCGGTCGGCGGCGTCGATGTAGAGGATGTCGGGGCGCTCGGCGATGTACTGCTTCGCGTCGCCGTCGACCCCTTGCTGGAAGTGTTCCGAGCTGACGTGGGCCTCGCCGGCCGCGGCGTCGTCGAAGGCCTCGATCGTCAGGATCGTGTCGGGGTCGTCGACGCTGCGGTAGTGCTCGTACCACTTGTTGCCCGGCTCGGCGCGGGTCGCGTCGGTGTAGGCCTGGCTCGCCGCGAGGTAGGCGTCCGCGGTGCCGGGCTTGAGCTTCTTCTTCACGGTGATGTAGATCAAGGCGTCTCCTCGGTCAGGGGTGCGTGGGCAGGTCCGGGGTGCACCTGCTCCGGCTCGCACTCTCGCATGATCGGCGCACGGGCCGACAGGTGTGAGCCGACACGCGGTGCCCGCCGACGATCAGGGGCGGCTGCGGACGGACACGCTGGCCGACGCACCGGCCCAGCACCCCGCGGACCGGCCCACGATCGTCGCGCCTCAAGCGGGCAACGTGCACTCGGGTGCCTTCGACCCGCTCGAGAAGGTCCCCGAGCTGTCCCGGCGTTCGCGTGCCGTGCCGGTGCGGGCCGTGCTGCGCAGCCTCGGCCGTACCGGAGTGGCGGACCTGGTCGAAGGTCTGGTCTCCCACGCCCGAGCCTTCGCCGGGTGCCGATGACGGCACCACCTGGATGCGGGGGTCCCGATGGCGCAACCGTGACGTGCTGCGGATCTTGGTCTGCAACTGGTCGACGACCGAGGCTGACGTCGAGCGCGGCGCGGCCGCCCTCCATCGGGCCAGCGCCCGCGCACGGTGACTCGGAACGGCCGCCGCCGAGAGCCTGCCGTCGACCGGTCCCCGCAGGTGGATCCTTAGACTGCAGCAGTGGCAGCGGGGAGGCACGAGAGCGCGCGTACAGCGTTTCGTCGCGGTGTGCGGTTGGGTGTTCCGTTCGCGGTCGTGGGCTTCCTGCTCAGCCTCTCCTTCGGCGTCCTGGCCCGGCAGGCGGGATTCAGCGTCGTGCAGGCCATCGTGACCTCGGTCATCGTCTTCGCCGGGTCGGCGCAGTTCGCCATGCTGTCCGTGATCACAGTCGGCGGCGGCATTCCCGCCGCGCTGACGGCGGCGAGCCTGATGAATGCGCGGTTCCTGGCCATGGGCGTCGCGTTGGCCCCGTCGTTGCCCGGCGGCCCGGTGAAACGGGCGGTGCAGGGCCAGGCCGTCGTCGACTCGTCCTGGGCGCTCGCCAACCGCGGCGACGGCACGTTCGACCGGTGGCTGCTGTTCGGCACGACGCTCCCGCAGTACCTCACCTGGACGCTGGGCTCAGTCACCGGGGCGATCTTCGGGGACGCCCTCAGCGACACCCACCGGCTCGGCCTCGACGCGATCTACCCCGTGTTCTTCCTCTCGCTCCTGATCCCGGAGCTCCGAAACCCGACATCCCGCTCGGCGGCCCTGGGCGGAGGCCTCCTCGCGCTCGCCCTCGTGCCGATCAGCCCCCCAGGCGTCCCCATCCTGGCCGCGAGCACGGTGGCGCTCCTCGGCCTGGTGCGGAGGTCGGCGTGACGCTGACCTCCACCCAGATCTGGGTCCTCATCCTCGGCTGTGCCGCGCTGACCGCGCTGATCAAGGCCCTCGGCCCGGTGCTCCTCGGCGGACGGGAGCTTCCGCAGTGGTTCACCCGCGTGATCGTGCTGATGGCGCCGACTCTTCTGGGCGCACTGGTCGTGACCTCGGTGTTCGCCAGCGGTCGCTCATGGTCGGTCGGTGCCCACACCGTCGGCGTTGCCGTGGCTGCGCTGATGCTCTGGCGACGCCACTCGCTGGTGCTCTGCGTCGTCGTCGCAGTGCTCGTCACCGCGGGGTTGAGGTCGATCTGAGGCCCCCGTGCCATCCGCAGGCGTAGATCGGGTCGCCTGCACCGGGAGGCACGGCGCGGATCTCGCGACACGGGGACACGAAGCCGAGTCGGCCGTGCTGCGCGGCGGCAGCGACACGCTGGCTACGGCGTGACGGGGCTGCCGCTCGCCTCAGGTCACCTACTCGCCGCACGGCGGTCCCGACGACGTGGCCGGCTCTTCGCGACAGGGTCCTCGGCGAGGGCGGGGGAGCGGGACCTGAGCCCGGGGACGGTGCCAGAACGCCTGCGGGGCCGGGCTCACGGCGTCGAAGGCTACTGAGGGGCGGGGCAGAAGCGACCGTTTGGGCTATGGCGTGCATCCTCCGGCGGGAGTAGATCTGTGGGTAGAGCGTGGAAGGGTCTTCTGCCGTCGGACGGCGGACTCGGGAGGTAGCGCGATGGGCCAGGTGACCGAGGGGGAGCTCGAGCGAAGCGCGCCCCCGCGGTCGGCGGGCCGGCGCGACCCGTTGCCCGTCATGCTCTGGGCAGCGGCCGTAGCGGGGCTGGCGCTGGCGGTCTCGGCCCCGCTGCTGATTGCTGCCGTGGTGGGCGTCGTGGTGGCCGGGGCAGCGCTGACAGTGGCGCTCACTCGACGCCGGACCGAGCTTGGAATCCTCGTCGCGGCGGCAGTCGGAGCGCTTCTGGTGCTCCCGGTCGCGGCGGTCGCGCAGTGGCAGCCCGAGATCTCATCCGGGGCGCCGGTGGTTGGCCCGGCGACGCCTGGGCCGTCGGCCTCGCAGGCCCCGGCCCCGACGCTGGTTCCGCTTCCGCCGGACGCCGTCGCCGCTTCCGGGTATGCGGAGGACAGCCTCGACGCGAGCGGCGAGGTGGTCACGTTCGTTCCGGCGGACGCGGTGGACGGCGATGTCGGGACGGCATGGAGGGTCCCGGGTGACGGGGTCGGCGATCACCTCGTGCTGTCGTGGTACGAACCGGTCGTCGTCAACAAGATCACCGTGGTCCCGGGCTACGCGAAGGTCGACGAGGTGGACGGTACCGACCGGTTCTACCAGAACCGGCGAGTGGTCCAGGCGGCGCTCATCTTCGATGACGACTACGCGCAGACGGTGACGTTCGCCGACACCCGGGACCCGCAATGGGTCGACGTGCCGGCCGTCACGACGTCCGAGCTGACAGTTCGCATCCTCAGCACGACCGAGCCAGGGGAGCGCGACTTCGCAGCGATCTCCGAGATCCTGGTCGAGGGCAGCCCATGACCACAGCGAGCAGCTCGCCCGCCGACGGCCCCCGCCTCTCAGGAGCCACGCGGTACCTGTGCGCGGAGGCGTACCTGAGCCACCGGTTCACCGAGACGGTGCTGGAGCGCACGCTCCACGAGCACCATCGCGCAGTCGCGAGCTCGCCCGGGGTAGACCTCGCGTCAGTGGTCGAGCACTGCCTCGAGGCCCGTCGCCTCCGTACCCTGCGAGACATCGCCCTCGCGGTGCTTGCGACGACGGCGGTCGTGGCGTGGCTCGCCGCGGCCCCGCGGCTTTCCGCGCTCTGCCTGTTGGTCGCCTGGCTCGTCGTGCTGACGGAGGGCTCGGTGATCCGCTACGACGTGCTGGCACGGTTGAACCGTCCGGACCCCGGGGATGCAGCGCCTCATCCGCGCAGGTGGACGGTGGCGGTACGCCGAGACCTCGACAGGATCCGTGAGGTGCAGGGCGGCAACGTCACCGTCTACAGCGGCTTCTCTCCGTTCGTCGGAAGCGGCTTCGAGGACGAGAGCTGGTCGTTCTCGATCAACGTCCGGAAGGGCAAGGAGCTGGTGACCGGTGACCGCCGAGCCCCTCGGGAGTTCGAGGTCGGTGAGCTGTACGACCTCCTCGGCAGGGAGTTCTCCCCGCTCTCGATGCCCGGCCTTCGAGTGGAGGACCACCTCTACGTCCATGGGCAGGACGTGCGAGACCGACCCGACATCCTGCCGGACATGGTCGATCATCCTGTGAGCGTCGTGCCCGACGAGCTCGTTCAGCACTACCGGGACGTCCCCTCCCAGCAGGTTCGGCACTATCTCGTGCTTCGCGTCGAGGACTGGGGCGGAGAGCTGGTGCTCTCCATGTTCCTGAGACTGCAACGGATCTCGAGCAGTCTGTTCGTCGAGGCCAGCTACTTCCTGCTGCCGCCGCTCTCGGAACGACTGCACCGCATCGACCAGTTCCGGGCGTTCCCGGACACGAAGGAGGTGCTGGGGCTGGTCGCGCGCAGTACCTGGCGAGTGCCCATCCTGCTGCCGATGTCCTACGTCAACCTGGCCAGGTCTGTGCTGGCACCGCTCAACCGCCGTCTGACTGACCGCGCGGACCGTCGGCGAATCTCGAGCAACGCCGCCTTCGACTACGGGGCGTCACGAACCGTCCGTGAGGAGCACACCTCCACGAACTACCGACGCTACTTCCAGAAGCTGGATCGTGAGATGTACAGCAAGACCATCGAGCGCCGGATCTTCGAAGTCCTCTCCCAGTTCCTCGACGAGCACGGCATCGACACCAGCGCCTTCGAGGAGCGTCAGTCGATGGTCCTGAACAACGGGGTCATGGTGACCGGAGGTTCGTTCTCCGCCGACACTGTCGCGGCCGGCGCACGCGCCAAGGCCTCGTCCGGGACCGCGCAGAAGGGCGGCAGGACCCGCAACGCGGCACGGTCGGCCGGGCTTTCGTCAAAGGCGAAGGGGTGAGTGCCGATGGCGGATCACCAGGGGACGGGTAACGAGGGAATCATCGTCACCGGTGGCACGTTCACGGCCGGTCAGGTCGCGGTCGGTCGACGAGCCCGTGCCTACGCCACCGCTACCCAGTGCGTCGGTCAGCTTCGAGAGGACGGGCACGCGGAGGTCGCCGAGGCTCTCGACCGGGTCCTGCTCGAGCTGCAGCGACACGCTGACGAGCTGGAGGCTGCCGACGAGCTTGTGGACTCGGCACGAGCGGTGGGCGAGGAGCTCACCCGGGAGACGCCCAACAAGAGGACGCTGATGGCCGTCATCGACAGCATCGCGAAGGGCGTCGGCTCCGTGGGCGGTCTCGCCGCCGCCGTGCAAACCCTGGCCACCGCTGTCGCCACCCTCCTCTGAGCCGGACCGCCGAGGCCGGCCGCTAGGTGTGCGCAGCGACCGGGCCGGGGGTTCAGCCCGCGGCCCGTTTGAGGATGTCGGGCGGGAACGCACCGGCGTCGATGCAGCGCGCGCCCCATCGGTCGAGCTGCGCGCACACCTCGTCGATCCGGTCACCCAGCGCGTCGACGATCGACTGCTCCTGGGCGTCGGTGGCGGCTTCGACCGAGGCTCTCAGCGCGCGCCCGGTCTCGGTGAGCTGCTCGTCGCTGAGGAGGCCACGAGCGGTCAGTGCCTCGACGGCCTCCTGCATGACCTCGGGGGACCAGCCGCGGGTGGCGGTGTACGAGAACAGCGGCATGCCGACCCACAGCTCGGTGAGGACGTTCATCTCGACCGGGCCGAGGCGGGCGACGTTCGCGGCCGCGACGTGGCTGTCGCCGCGGTGCTCGCGCACGAGGTCGCAGGCCCACCAGAGCCGGTGCACCGGGTCGCTCGGCCGTCCGCGCTGGAGCAGGCCGCTGAACAGGGGCCGGCCGGCGCCCTCGGCGTCCTGCACGGCCGCCGCCAGCAGGTCGGCCGTCTCGGAGGGGTCCTCGGTACCCAGCGCGGCGCGCAGGCTCGCGACGGTCGCCTCGTCGCGGATCGAGACCAGCTGCGCGTGTGGCAGGGCGGCGCCCGCGGCGTCGTACATCGCCGCGATCAGGTGTGGCTCGAACCATGCGAAGGCGCTGGCGACCACGGCGCCGCTCGGCTGGCCCAAGGCGGTTGCGCGGCCACCGATGTAGCTGCTCAGGAAGTCGAGTCCGTGCGCGGCCAGCGCGGCGTTGGTCTCCGCGCTCCACACGGCGTGCATGGCGACCGGCTCGCAGGCGTCGCGCAGCCGCCGGGCCGGGCTTCCCGCGGTGACTGCTTCGGGCACGGGCGTACTTTCCGGGCGGGTGAGAAAAGCCGCGGCAACGACGTCGCTGTAGTCCATGACGCACTGTCTCAGAGCGGCGTGCCCGACGCCATAGTCGCCGCCGTCCGTGGTGTCGGACGTCGCTGCGGCGCCGGACGGCGGGTCGACCGGGCAGCCGACGCAACCGCAGTCGACCTTCGGCCAGCAACGATGGACCGATGGACCGGTGGGACGAGCGGCCTGCGCCCACCGTGTGTGTCGCGTTGCGTGCAGACGCTGGGTAGAGACGCTGGGAGCAGTCCCGACCGGACCCCTGTTCGACGCACCGAGCGAGCCTCTGTAACGTCCGTCACATCGCGGGCGGGCGGACAAGCCCCAGCCCCTCATCCGTGGAGGATCCGTGCGCCGAATCACCTCGCTCGTTGCCTGTGCCGCCCTGGTCGGTGGGGGAGCGGTCAGCGTCACCACCGCAGCGGAGGCGAAGACCACTCCGCCCACCGCCGCGGCCTCGTCGATCAAGACGTCGCCCTATGTCGCGCTCGGCGACAGCTACTCCTCCGGGGCTGGGATCAACCCGCAGGTCGTCGGCGCCCCGGCGACGTGCAGCCGCTCGCAGCTGAACTTCGCGGAGGACATCGCGACGGTCACTCGTCCGGCATCGTTCACGGACGTGACGTGCAGCGGCGCCAAGACGTCGGACTTCTTCACCTCGCAGGCAGCCGGCGTGGCACCGCAGCTGGACGCCGTCAAGAAGGACACCAGGCTGGTGACCATGACCATCGGCGGGAACGACGAGGACGTCTTCGTGGACTCCTTCTTCGGCTGCGCGACGCTCGGCGCAACCGACCCCACCGGCAACCCGTGCGAGGAGAAGTACGGCACCACGTTCACGGACCTCATCGAGAACCAGACGTACCCGAACCTGGTCAGGGCGTTGTCCGCCGTGCGCGCCAAGGCGCCGCGCGCCACCGTCGTCATCCTGGGCTACCCGCAGATCCTTCCCGCCGAGGGTTCGCTGTCGTGCTACGCGGTCACGGGCATCGCGGTCGGGGACGTCCCGTGGCTCGTCGACCAGGCGAAGGTCGCCAATGCCGTGGTGCGTCGTGCGGCCGCCGAGACCGGCGCCCGCTACGTCGACACCTACACCCCCTCCGCTGGTCACGACGCGTGCTCGGGGGTGGGCACCCGCTGGATGGAGCCCCTGGTCGGCCCGGTCAACGCCTACCCGGTGCACCCCAACGCGGTCGGTGAGGCCGCCATGGCGCGCGAGACCCTGGCCGCGATCGGACGCTGAGAGCTGGCCGTCCCCACCACGGACGACCTTCTCCTCGACGCACCGACTCGCGACCCGGGACGACTATCCGAGGTCGGGCGGCTCGCCGCCGGTGTGGGCGAACAGCTTGCTCACGATCTTCCAGCGGCCGCCGATGCGAGACAGCGACAGATAGTCCACGAACGACACGCTTCCCCAGCAGCCTTCCTCGGCCACCGTCACCAGGGCTGCATCACCGGTCTGGAGGATGGACAGGATGCGTGACCGGTAGCTTCCGGTGTCGGTCGGTGCGCTCCCCACCATCTCCATGAGCCCGGCGATCGGCACATCGAAGCGTTCGCCGGCGAGCGACCCGAACATGTGCGCGTCCTCGTGGAATGCCTCGCGCAGCTTTTCCAGGTCGCCCGTCGCCTCACCCTCGAGGCACAGCCGGACGACCTGGGAGATGGCGTCGTGCTGCTGAACCAGGGACTCGGTGCCTGGGTGTGAGTCGACCGCTGAGGTCATCGTGGGCTCCTTCTCCCGTTGCGCGGCCGGTCCCCGTCGCCTTCGGCACGGGGCATCCGGTCGGACCCACCAGGTGGGCTGGCGGGGCTGCTCCCAGCCTCGCGCGCCGGCGGTCTCCGTGACCGGGTAGTCGGCTACTCGACCTTCGGGTCGGCCCTTCGCGAGGCTGGAGATCAATGTCAGCAGAGGTTCTCGGTAGCCTCGTAGCGTGGCAGGGGCGTGGCCGCTCGCCGGCCGGGACGAGGAGCTCCGCTTCGTGGCGGGGGCGTTGAGCGCGCGGAAGTCGCCCGGCGGGGTCGTGCTCGCGGGCGCGGCCGGAGTCGGGAAGACCCGGTTGGCCCGCGAGGCGGTGCAGCAGGGGACGCGGACCGGGACCGACGTCCGCTGGGTCTACGCGACGGCGTCCGCCCGGTCCACGCCGTTCGGTGCGTTGGAGGGGCTGCTCGGCGACCTGGGCTCCGACCCGGCCGAGCTCGTGGGCCGCGCGGCGAAGGCGCTGGGCTCGGCGTCCGGTTCGCCGACGTTGGTGGTCGTCGACGACGCCCATGAGCTCGACGAGCTCTCGGCCATGGTGGTGCACAGCCTGGTCGTCCGAGGCGCGGCCACGGTCCTGGTCACGCTCCGCTCCGGGGAGTGGGCTCCGGACGCGGTCACGGCCCTGTGGAAGGACGAGCACCTGCCCCGCCTCGAGCTGCGGGCCCTCTCCGCCGCCGAGACCGGGGAACTGCTGGAACGTGTGCTCGACGCCCCGCTCGAATCCGCGGGCGCGGATCGGCTCTGGTCCTTGAGCCAGGGGAATCTGCTGTTCCTGCGCCACCTCGTGGACGGTGAGCTGCGGTCGGGACGGCTCCGCGAGGTGGCCGGGATCTGGCAGTGGCCCGAGACCCCGGAGCTGAGCCTGCAGCTGGCCGAGATCGTCCGCCGCGAGATGGGCCAGCTGCCCGAGGGCGCGCGCGACGTCGTCGACCTGCTCGCGCTCGGGGAGCCCATCGGGCTCGATACGCTGATGGCGCTCGCCGGAGCCCGGGCGGTGGAGGAGGCGGAGCAGCGCGCGGTGGTGCGGGTCCTGCAGGAGCACCGGCTCACGGTGCGCCTGGCTCACCCCCTCTACGGCGAGGTGCGGCGCAGCGAGATCGGTCAGGCCCGCGCCCGTCGCCTCCGCGGCCAGATCGTGACCGCCCTAGCGCACGAAGATTCACCGGCCGCGGGGCTCAGACGTGCGGTGCTGGCTCTGGACTCAAATCTGCCGCCCCAGCCGGCCCAGCTGCTGGCGGCCGCCCACCAGGCGCTCGCACTGTTCGACCTGGCGCTCGCGGAGCGGCTGGCCAGGGCGGCGGACGGCGCGGGTGGCGGTTTCGACGCCCGACTGGCCCACGCGTTCGTGCTGTCGTGGCTGAGCAGGGGTGAGGAGGCCGAGGAGGCACTGGCCGGTCTTGCGAGCGAGCGGGACGCCGCGCGCGGCTTGTTCCTGGTGACCGGCGCGCGGCTGGGCAACCTCTTCTGGACGCTGGGCCGCCCTGAAGAGGCGGAGGCGCTTCTCGGCGCGGCCCTCGACGACGCCCAGGGGCCGGCCAGGCCCTTCTTCGCCGCACTCCAGGTCGCCTTCGACGCCTCGCTCGGCCGCGTCCGCCCGGCGCTGGACGCAGGCCTCACGCTCCTGGACGACGCGGACCTGCCGGCGCTCGCGGTCCTCATGGCCGCCTCGGGAGTGGCCGCCAGCGGTGCCGTCCTGGGCGAGGTGGAGGTCGTCAGGAGGGCGGCGGCCCGGGGGTACGACGCGGCGGCGCGCTCGGCGGAAGGCGGCATCCCGAGGTTCGGCCTGGCCGACTGGCACATCCTGGCGCTGCGCCTCGCGGGGGACGTACGGGGTGCCGAGGAGGTTGCCCGGCGCATGCGTCGGGAGACCGTGGACGTCCTCGGCCCGGCCCACCTGATGGGCCTGGTGCTGCTCGGCCAGGCGGAGCTGTCCAGAGGCCGGGTTCGGACGGCCGAGCGGCTCCTGCGCGAGGCCTGGGCCGGTCTGGGTGACTCCGGGCACGAGTTCCGGTACCGCTGCCGGATGCACCTCACCCAGGCGATGGCGCTCCTGGGCGACACGGACGGGGCCCGCAGGCTGCTCACGGACCTAGAGTCGCAGCGCCATCCGGCCTACACCCTGCTGGAGCCCGAGATCCTCCTCGCGCGGGCGTGGGTTGCTGCGTCGCAAGGATCGACCAGCGAGGCCGTCGCTGCGGCGCACGAGGCAGCCGACCTCGCGCGCCGAGGAGCGTCTCCCGCCTACGAGGTGCTCGCCCTGCAGACCGCCCTGGGGTACGGCGACCACACGGTCGCCGGAAGGCTCGCCGAGCTTGCGCAGACGGTTGCCGGAGAGCGGGCCCCCACCGCCGCTCGGCAGGCCGAGGCGCTGGCGACCGCGGACGGCGACGGGCTGCTCGCGGCGGCTGATCGCTGGGAGGAGCTCGGTGACCGGCTCGCGGCGGCCGATGCCGCCGCGAGTGCCACCCTGGTCTTCCGGGGACAGGGTCGGCGGGGCTCGGCCTCAACGGCCATGGCGCGGGCACAGCGGCTCGGCGAAGCATGCGAAGGCGCCCGCACGCCGGCGCTCACGGCGGCGGTCCGCCCGCTTCCCTTGACCGACCGCGAACGCGAGATCGCCACCATGGCTGCCCGGGGTCTGACCAACCGGGAGATCGCCGACCGGCTCGTCGTCTCCGTGCGCACGGTCGAGGGGCACCTCTACCGCATCGGCAGCAAGCTCGGCACGCACCAGCGTGGCGCGCTCAAGCCGATCCTCGAGGGACGTGCGGTCGAGTAGGTGGCTACTCGTGCCGCCGCTCCGGCGCCGGAGCAGCATCGGTGTCGTCAGCACCCGTCACCAGGGGAGAGCACGAGATGACCGCGACCGAGCGCGACGCGACGGCGCGACCGTCGCAGCGCAGGCGACGTCGTGACCGGATCCTCCGCAGGCTCCCGGCGAGGGGCGGGCCGACGACTCCGACCCTTGCGGGGGCACACCACCTCGAGCTGCCCGTCGCCCACCTCGACCGCTCGATCCGGGGGGACGCGAGCCGGCCCGGCCACCAGGTCGCTGCCGACCTGGGGCGGGCCGGTCTGCGGGCAGGGCTGTCGGTGGTGCACCCGAACGGCGGGCCCTGGCCCGGGCCGGCTCCCGGGCCTGGGGGAGCTGCGGCGGCTACTGGCTTCGACCGCTTCTCGATCGGCATCCCCGACGCTCACGAGGTGCGTCCCTGCTCGACGGGGTCGCAGGCCGGCACCGATCCGGCGATGTCCAAGGTGATGGGGGGAGCACCGTGAACGGCGTGGCCCAGATCGCGGCGCTGCTCGGGGCCGTGGCCTACCTCGCGGCGGCGCCGGCGGAGATGTTCTTCTTCGACCGACCTGCGGTGCGCAGGTTCCTCCACGTCGAGGCCGACCACGTCGCCGACGTGCAGATGTGGGCGTTCGTCGTGGGCTTCCGGAACATGTTGGCCGGGATCGGCACGATCGTCGGACTCATCATGCTGCACAGCTACGACGCCGACACCGGCATGGTCGTCGTCCTCACGGCGTGCTCATACATGCTGCTGGCGAGCCTCGCCATGGGCATCGCGGACGCGCTCGGCCACTGGCGCCCGCGGGGTGGCAGCGTGCTCGGCACGGTCGGCTCGAGTCTGCCGCCGCTCGTTGCCCTGGTCGCAGCGGCCGCGTAGCAATGCGAAGGGAGCCCGGCCCCGGGATGAGGCTCACGCCGTCGGGCGTCTCGTGGCGCCGAGGTCCCTGACCCGGGTGGGCCAGCCCGGGACGCCTGACTTCGTCATTGCCGCACCTCGGCTGTCGGACGACGATGGGAGGGAACGGTCTCCCATTCTGACGGAAGGAACCAGCCATGTTCGTACGCCGCCTCTCCACCGTCGCTGTCGGCACGGTCACCGCGTTGGTGCTTGGCCTCGGGCCGGCCAGCGCGCACTTCTGCTACGTGAACAACATGACGCCGCGGGCCATGGCCGGAGCCGGCAACTCACAAGGCTTCGCGTCCTTCCACGATCTCGCGTTCGAGTTCACCGGCCTCTGCGACGCCGGCATCCAGGTGCTCGCCGACGCTGCCGGGGTCTCGGTCCGCACCCCGATCAACCTGCACGCCGTGATGGCGGGCGGGGCGGAGGCCCGGGGCAAGGACGCTCGCGGCATCAGCCACCTCAACTTCGAGGCGATCGAGGCGGCGTTCCCGGACGCGGTCAGCGCCTGCCCGTAGCCCGCGCGGTGCGACCCCCGTCGCGTGGGTGCGCTGGCGATCAGCTGGTGCTCGCGTGGCCGACGCACCACCTAGTTGAACGTCACCTGGCCCCGCACGATCCAGTGCCCGGCGGTGGCCGAGTCGATGAGCCCCTTGGACATTCCCCTGTCCGCCCCGACGCCTCGGTAGCTGGCGAAGAAGTAGTCGAGCGCCCGGCGGGTGCCGTTCTCGTTCGGGTCGGTGGTGGGCTCCATCGCACGGCACAGACCGTCTCCGCCACAGGCGCCGTTGTCGCTCTGGTCGCCCTCCCAGAACCTGCCGCGAGTTCCGAGGGTCCCGTCGCGCCGCACGCGGTGCAGGGCATCGATCGCCGCAGACTTGGGCTTGTCGTTGAAGTCGCCGGTGAGCACGACCCTGCGACCGTCGGCGATCCAGGGACCGAGGCGGCCGGCGATCTTGCGGGCCTGCGTGGTGCGGGTCCTGGAGCCGTTCGGCGCGTCGGGGTACCCGAGTGCGAGGTGGGTGGTGCAGACCCACGAACCGGCCACGCCGGTGCGCGTGATCTTCGCGCACAGCAGCTTGAAGCTGCGGCCGCCGTAGGTCCCGAGCGGCGTGACCTTCTGCGTGCCGAGCCCACGGGTGGTGGCGATCGCGTTGCCCTTCCACCGCATCCCGTCGGCCGTGGCCGGGCAGCTCGAGGCCTGGACCTGCTTCTTCCACATCACCTGGTAGCCAGCGGCCCGCACCTGCGAGATCTGCGACTGGCACAGCTCCTGGAAGGTGATCGCGTCGACGTCACCCCAGCTCGCCGCCTCGTTCAGCGCCGAGGCCGGACCACCCATGTCGGTGTTGTGCTGGATGACGCGGATCTTGTGGTCGCCGACACCGGCGCTGGCCGGCCCGGTGACCAACCGCCCGGGCAGGGTCGCCGCAGCGAGGGCGAGGGCGAGGACGACGGCAGCGGTGCGGAGACGGGTCATGGGGAGGAGCCCTTCCGAGAGTGAGCGCGTGGTGGGGCGAGTAGATCACTCCGCCCGGCTCGAGCCGGACTCGCCGCACCGACGCGCGTCATACGTTGCGTCGGCACTGCCCGCCCCGGCGAACAGCACCGCCGCGCGGCTGCTCGTGTCACCCGTCGCGGTGCGCGCGGGCCTTCTCGAAGTCGAGCCCGGTGTCGGCCCGGACCCGGTCCATGACTTCCATGGTCCCGACCGTGTCGGCCCACGGCCTCAGCGGCGAGCCGGTCTCGCCCGCCGCCACCCGGTGCGCGACCTCCGCGGCTTCGAAGTGGAGCGCGTCGTGCTCGACCATGGGCTCCACCCACGACAGCGACGGCCCGCCGCGCTGGTGCAGGGTCATCGGGCCCGGGAGGTAGAACCGGGTCCCGAGGTCGATGCGCCCCTCGGTGCCGATGACGCTCGCCGTTGTCGCAGTGTCGGCGAGGATCGTCGTGTGCAGGGCAGCGCTCCCGCCACCCGGCGTACCCAGGGCGATGGCGAGCTGGCCGTTGATCCCGCTGGGGGCGGGCGTGGCGACCGCGGTGACCACGTCGGGAGCGCCCAGCGTCCAGGTCGCGAAGCTGGCGGCGTACGTGCCGAGGTCGAGGAGCGGCCCGCCCGCGAGCTCCGGGCGCATGATCCGGTGAGGCTCGTCGAACCGCTCACCCATGTCGGCGTGAGCCGCGACGACGCGGCCCAGCGACCCCTCCTCGAGCACCTGGCGCACGACGTCGAACTTCGGCAGGAAGAGGGTCCACATGGCCTCCATGCAGAACACGCCGGCGCGTGCGGCCGCGTCCCCGATGGCGCGGGCCTCGTCTGCGTCGAGCCCCACGGGCTTCTCGACGAGCACGTGCTTGCCGGCCTCGATCGCGAGGACGGCGTGCAGGACGTGGTAGTTGTGCGGTGTGGCGACGTAGACGATGTCGACGCTCGGGTCGGCCACCAGGGCTTCGTAGGATCCGTGCGCCACGGGGACCTCCCACGCCGAGGCCGCCCGGGTCGCGGACTGCGCCGTGCGCGACCCGACGGCGTGCACGACCTGGCGCGTGTGCCGTCGCAGCGAGGTGACGAAGACGTCGGCGATCCACCCCGTGCCCAGGATTCCCCAGCGCAGGGGTGGTGCGTCGGCGGAGCTCGCGGTGCGCGGTGCGGGCAGCGACGTCAGCGGCACGAGGAATCGGGTCCTTCCTGTGTCTGGCTCGGGGGAGGGTCGGCGCCGGGACGACCGACCGTTCCGCCCGGGGCAGGAGCGGGCGCCGCGGTGCGTCGTACGACCAGCGCGGGTGCCAGCCGTGTGGTGGATGCGCCCGACGGCTCTCCGTCGAGCTGTCCACAGAGGAGCGCCGCCGCGCGCGTCCCGAGCTCGAGGAGGGGCTGGGCCACCGTGGTCAGCCCCAAGGGACGGATGCCGGCCAGTCGCGTGCCGTCGTAGCCGACGACGGAGACGTCCTCGGGCACCGACAGACCGCGGTCGGCCACGGCCGCCATGGCACCCATCGCCGCGAGGTCGTTGACCACGAAGAGCGCGGTGGGCGGGTCAGGCGCGTCCAGGGCCCGCGCGGCGCCCCGGTAGCCACCGTCCTCGGTGAACGACCCCTTGACGACGGTGACGCTGTCGCCCAGCCCGTGTCGCCGCATCGCGTCGCGGTAGCCACGACGTCGGTCCCGCGCGACCGTGCTCGACCCGCCGTCCACGTGGGTGATCCGCTCGTGGCCGAGCGCGACGAGGTGGTCCACCGCGAGGCCGGCACCGAGGACGTCGTCGTTGCACATCGATGCCAGGTGGGGGATGCCCTGCTGCTCGCTGCCGATGATGACCGCGGGACAGTCGGCGGTGATGGCCTTCCTCGCCCCGTCGGGCAGCCGGTGACCCAGGGCGATGATCCCCTCGACCCGGAACTCGAGGAGCTTCTCGAGCTCGGCCCGCTCAGCGGCCGCGTCGTCGCTGCCGACGACCACGATCGTGCGGTAGTCCCGACGCCGCGCCTCGGCCTGGACCGCGTCGAGGACGTCGGCGGTGATCGGGTTGTGCAGGTCCAGGACGAAGACCCCGACCGTGCGCGTGCGGTGCGCCCCCAGCGCGCGGGCCGCGGCGTTGCGTCGGTAGCCGAGCTCCTCGGCCGCCTCGAGGATGGCTCGGCGCGTCGCGGGCGCCACCCGGGGGGCGTTCTGGAGTGCCAGGGACACGAGGGTCTTGGAGACCCCGGCCCGGGCCGCGACGTCGCGGATCGTCGGGTGTGGCGACGGCCCCGCCCGTCGTGCCGTTCCTCCCGCGTCTGAGGCGTCGGCCGGCATCAGACGCCGCGGCGCTGGGACGCCATTCCCGCCTCGTGGACCGCCCGGGCCCCCCGCACCGTGTCGAGCTCACTGACCTCGGGCACTCCGACCTGCCAGAAGAGGTTGCCCTCCGTCCAGTCGGACTCACGCACGTCGACCACGATGACGCTCGTCCGGTCGTGGGTGCGGGCCTGCTCGAGGGCTGCCTCGAGCTCGGGGACGGAGGACGCACGTGCGGCGTACGCCCCCAGCGAGGCCGCGTGCGCGACGAAGTCGACCCGCACGTCGCTGTGCGGTCCGCGGGCGTCGCGCAGCATGTTGTTGTACGAGGCACCGCCCTGGTTCCGCTGCAGCCGCTCGATGACCGCGAACCCGGCGTTGTCGCACACGACCAGGATGAACTTCTTCCCCGAGAGCACCGAGGAGTAGATCTCGCTGTTGAGCATGAGGTAGGACCCGTCGCCGACGAGGCACAGGACCTCGCCCTCGGTGCGCGCGAAGGCCGCGCCCCAGGCTCCGGCCGTCTCGTAGCCCATGCAGGAGAAGCCGTACTCGCAGTCGAAGCTCGCCACGGACTTGCTCAGCCAGTTGACGTTGAGCTCGCCCGGCAACCCGCCGGCCGCGGTCATCACGTAGTCGTCGCTCGTCGCGGTGCGGTGCAGCGTCCCGATGATCTGCGCATAGCTCAGGGGCAGCTGT
Source organism: uncultured Actinomycetota bacterium (assembly GCA_963760585.1). GTDB lineage: Bacteria > Actinomycetota > Actinomycetes > Propionibacteriales > Nocardioidaceae > Nocardioides. The sequence goes on along the minus strand of CAVXDI010000004.1, from coordinate 1,052,343 downwards.
CCGTCGTCGGCCACCCGGCCCGCGACGAAGTCCCCCAGCCGTCGTCGCAGCTCGGTCCCGTGGTGGGTCCACGCCGGCGGGGCGGACCAGTCGCCGAGCAGAGCGGACAGCTCCACGAGGCTCTCGCGCGCGTCCCCGACCACGGGGGTCGAGAGATGCTTCGTCGCGTCGAAGCGCGCAGCGTTCAGTGCCACGATGCGGGCGTCGGCGTCGAAGAGCGTCCACGAACCGGTGACGAAGTCGTTGAGGCGGGTGCCCACTGCGAGCACCAGGTCGGCGGCTCGGCAGGCTTCGTTCGGCTCGTCCGCACCCGTGACCCCCACCGGCCCGCTGTACCTCGGGTGGTCGGCCACGAGCGAGGACTTGCCGGCCACCGTCTCCACGACCGGGATGCCGTGTCGCAGGGCGAAGTCAGCCATCTCGGTCTCAGCGAGGGAGTAGTGCACCCCGCCACCGGCGATGAGCACCGGGCGCTCGGCGGCGCGCAGCGCGGCGGCTGCCTGCTCCAGCTCCGCGCGGTCCGCCCGCGGTCGGGGGACCCGGTGCACGACCGGCTCGAAGAAGCCCGCCGGGTAGTCGTACGCGGTCGCGGCGACGTCCTGAGGCAACCCGAGGAAGGCCGGGCCGCAGTCGGCGGGGTCCAGCAGGGTGCGGGTCACCTGCGGGAGGGAGCTGAGCAGCTGGGCGGGGTGGGTGATCCGGTCCCAGTAGCGCACGACGGGACGGAAGCTGTCGTTGACGGTCGTGCTCGGATCGCCGAAGTGCTCGACCTGCTGGAGGACGGGATCGGGCAGTCGCGAGGTGAAGGCGTCGCCCGAGATGAACAGGGCGGGGATGCGGTTGGACATGGCGACGCCCGCGGCGGTGACCATGTTCGTGGCGCCCGGGCCGATTGAGCTCGTCGCGACCATCACCTGCCGGCGCCGGGTGGCCTTGCCGAACGCGACGGCCGCCAGGCCCATCCCCTCCTCGCTCTGGCCGCGCCAGACGGGGATCTCGTCCCGGTGCCGCTCCAGGGCGTGACCCAGGCTCGTGACGTTCCCGTGGCCGAAGATCGCGAACACGCCCGGGAACAGCGGGACCTCTCGACCGTCGACCTCCGTGCGCTGGGCGACGAGGTAGCGCACGAGCGCCTCGGCGGCGGTGATCCTCAGGGCGCTCATCGGTCCGTCTCCTTCAGGTCCTGCACGGTCTGCCAGCCCCGCGACTCCCACGAGTCGATGAGGGCCTGCTGCACGCTGACGACGTCGACGGCCTCGGAGAACCCGGGCGTGAACCGCTCGCCGGTGGCGAGCGCCTCGAGGAAGGCGAAGTCCTGGATGGTGATGAGGTCCTCGAAGCCGATGCTGTTGGCCTGCCCGGGGACGAAGGCGCCGTGGAAGGGAAACCGCTCGCCGCCGAAGACCGTCGTGTAGCCGGAGTCGGGGGAGTCGGTGACCGCGTAGTACTGGAGCTCGTTGATCCGCTCGTGGTTCCAGATCAGCGAGCCCTTCGTGCCGTAGATCTCGAAGGCGTTCTGGCTCTCCGGGCCGACGACGGTGCGGCTCGCCTCGAAGGTTCCGGTGGCCCCGGCCTCGAAGCGGCACAGCATCGAGGCGAAGTCCTCGTTCTCGACCTCTCCCGTCGGGTCCTGCGGCCTCCCCACGCCGTAGTGGCTGGCCGCTCCCGTGGGGAGTGGACGGCGCGGGATCGTCGTGTTGGCCATGCCGACGACCTCGTAGATCGGCCCGACGAGGAACTGCGCCATGGCCACCGAGTGGCTGAGGATGTCGCTCGTCACGCCGTAGCCCGCCTGGTCGAGGAAGAAGCGCCACGTGAGCAGGCCCAGGGGGTCACTGCCGTACATCGACAGGAAGCGGCCCCGGTAGTGGGTGATCTCGCCGAGAGCGCCACTCGCAACGAGCTCGCGGGCATGCAGGACCAGCGGCGACCAGACGTAGCAGTAGCCCACCCCGGTGGCGACGCCGGCGGCCTGCGCGTGCGCGAGGGCCGCCACGGCGTGCTCGGGCTTGCCACCGATCGGCTTCTCGCTGAAGATCGCCTTCCCGGCCGCTGCCGCGGCCTCGATCATCGGCAGGTGCAGCATGTTGGGTGCGGTGACCCACACGGCGTCCACGTCGGGCGCGGTGACGGCCTCGTGCCAGTCCTCGACCGCCCGCTCGAACCCGAAGTCCTCGACGGCCTGTCGGCGGCGGTCGGCCACCGGGTCGGCGCACACGACGAGATGCGGGTCGAAGGAGCGCTGCGGGAAGTGACCGGGGATGCGCCGAGCGGAGCGTGAGTGTGCCTGGCCCATCCAGCCGAGACCGAGCACGGCGATGCCGAGGCGCCGCTTCATCGGGCCACCCGCCCCGAGGCCGCGGTCATCGGGAGCCGGTGGTCCCGGCCCTGTTCGGCCCACGCCTCGCGGATCCAGTGGTGGTCGGGGTCGTCGCAGAAGGCCATGGTGCGCTCCTCGGCCGGACCTGCGAGCACGTTGAGGAAGTACATCGGGTACTCGGGCTGGGCGGTCGAGGGCCCGTGGTAGCCCTGGGCGACGAGGTGGACGTCGCCGTCGAGGACGGTCACCGTCTCGTCCGAGGACCCGTCCACGGTGTAGACGCGGAACAGGCCCTGCCCGTGCGGGTGGCCGTGCGACGCGTCGAGGCGACCCATCCGGAAGTAGTAGATCTCTTCGTTCGTCGGCTCACAGTCGCCGATGCCGTCGTGACGGTGCGGCGGCCACGACGAGACGTTGCCACCGGGGGTGATCACCTCGCAGACGTTGATCCGGTCAGCGCCGGCGAAGGAGTCGGGCGTCGCGATGTTCGTGACCTGGCGCGAGGCGCGGCCTCCACCGCGGACCTCCACCGGCACGTCCTCGGCCGCGGTCACGCACACGGGGAACCGCGCGGCCGCCCGGGCGGTGCACAGCGCGACCTCTCCAGTGGCTGCCACGATCTCGACAGCGGCCCCCACGGGCAGGTACATCCAGTCCGAGACGGCCTCGAAGACGCCGGTGCGTCCGCGCAGGGTGTGGGTGTCCCCGTCGACCGTGACCCGTAGATCGGTGGCAGACAGGGGCACGAGGACCCCCTCGAGCCCGTCGAGCACCCGGGTGGCGGGCCCGGTGGCGAGATCGAAGACCTCGAGCCCGCTGTAGGCCCAGCCGGCCTCCTCGGGAGTGACGGTGACCAGGGTGTCGGCGGTTGCCAGGGTGCCGGCTCGGTGGTGGTTGCTCATGAGGGATCCTCCTGGGGGAGCGGGGTGGCAGTGGGGTGGACGAGCACGCCGGCGCGGTCGACGGCGTCGCGCACGCTCAGCACCTCGGGGTAGAGCAGGGCGCGACCGGGGACCAGGCCACGGATGTTCGGGACCTTCAGGGCACGCTGCCAGGCTTCGAAGACCTGCTCGTGGTGGCGGCCGACGTCACCGCCGAGCAGCAGCACGGGGCATGTCGTGGCGGCGGCGACGCGGGCGGGGTTGGCGGTGGCCGGGATCTTCAGCCAGGTGTGCGCCGACGACGAGCCGAGCCCGCTCGCGATGGCGACCATCCGGACCAGCGCGTCCTCCGACGGGTCGAGCTCGGGGCCGCCCCCCGCGCGGGTGCGGTAGGGGAGCGGCTCGATGAGGGCCATGACCCCGGCGTCGGCCAGGGCCGTCGTGAGGCGGGCGACCGTCTCGAGGGTGCGCGGCACCCCCGGGTCGTTCGGCTCGATCCGCAGCAGGGCCTTCCCCCCGTCGAGCCCGAGGGACACGACGTGGTCGGCGTCGTAGGCGGTGAGCCGGTCGTCCAGCTCCCACGATGCTCCGGCGACGCCGCCGCGGTTCATCGTGCCCACGGCGAGCCGGCCGTCCAGAGCGCCGAGGAGCGCGAGCTCCTCGAGGACGTCGGCACTGCCGAGCACGCCGTCGACCTGGGGGTTCTCGAGCCCGGTGACGATCCGGTCCAGCAGCGAGTGGCGGTCGGCGGCGGCCATCGGGTCGGAGCCGATGGCCAGCTTGCCACGCGAGGTGTGGTCGGCGGCGAGCAGCAGCATCCGGCCGTCCTCGCCCACCAACGGCCGCCGCCGGCGGCGCTCGAGTGCCTGCCGGAGCCGTCGAGGCTCACGGACCCTGGCCTCGATGACGGCCTGGAAGTCCTGCTCGCTCACGGCGCGGTCGTGGTCAGCCACCGGTGCTCACCCCCGTCGACGTCCGCTCGGCTCCGGCCAGGAAGGCCTCCAGCTCGGCCAGGCTCGGCATGGCGTCGGCACAGGTCAGTCGGGAGGTGACCAGTGCGCCCGAAGCGTTCGCGAGCCGGCCGGTCCGAGCCAGTGGCCATCCGTTGACCAGCCCGGCCGCCAGAGCACCCCCGAAGGCGTCACCCGCCCCGGACCCGCACCGCGCCGTCACGGTCACCGGGTCGATGACGACCCGCTCCTCGGCGGTGGCGAGCAGGACTCCGTCGGCGCCCATCTTCACGACCGCCGTCGTCACACCCCGCGAGAGCAGGGCGTCGGCCGCCGCGTGCGGCTCGGAGACCCCGAGCGCCATCGCGCACTCCGTGCGGTTCCCGATCACGACGCTCGAGAGCTCGATCGCGCGTGCGGCGGCCGCGGTGGCCTCGGCGGGGTCGGGCCACAGGCTCGGGCGGAGGTCGAGGTCCAGGACGGTGTGCGGGCGACGGGCGCGCTGCTCGAGCCACCGCATCGCCGTCCGGGCCGTGGCGCCGGCGGCCAGGGTGGTGCCGCTGGTCCACAGCACCCGACAGGTGGCGACCGTGTGCCCGTCGACCGCGTCCGAGTCGATCGTGGTGTCGGGCGCATCCGGCTCCCGTAGGAAGGTGATCGTCGGCTCGGCCGGGTCCTCCAGCGCGACGAGCACCACGGGGGTGCGCCCGTCGGCCCGGACGGCGACGTACCGCGTCTCCACCCCGAGCGCTGCGAGCCTCGCGACGGTGTACTCGCCGAGGGGATCCGCACCGACGGCGGTGACCACGGCGGACCGCAGCCCGAGGCGAGCGGCGGCGACGGCGACGTTGCTGGGACTCCCACCGATCGACTTCACGAAGGTCTGCGGATCCAGGAACGTCGCGCCCGGCTCCTGCGCGTACAGGTCGACGCTGATCCGTCCCAGCGCGAGCAGGTCGAGCGTGCCGACCGTCATGCGTCCTGCTCCACCAGGGGCGCGACGACGTCACGCAGGTACTGCATCGACTCGCGGACCCCGGTGACCGGCCCCTCGCCCTCGCCCGGGAGAGCCCCGGTGATGGCCGAGTCCTGCTCGATGACGTACCAGCCCTGGTAGCCCGCACGCTCGAGGGTGCGGACGACGTCGGCCAGCGCGAGGTCACCCTGCCCGAGCGGCGGGAACAGGCCGGCCTGCACGCCCTCCATGATCGACGTCGTGCGATCGAGCAGGGTCGGCACGAGGTCCAGCCGGACGTCCTTGAGGTGGACGTGCCCGACCCGGTCGGCGGCCCGGCGAGCGAACTCCACGGGGTCGGTGCCGCCGATGGCCAGGTGGCCGGTGTCGAGGCACCAGGAGACGTCGCAGTCCTGGAGGATCCGCTCGACGTCGCCCGACGTCTCGACGATGGTCTGGACGTGCGGGTGCAGGACCTGACGAAGACCGGCGTCGGCGCAGACCGCGTCGACCTCGGCGAGCATCCGTACGACGTGGGCGTGCTCGTCGCGGTCGAGGGGGCGGGGCACGGACCAGTCGTCATCCATCACGGGGCAGGACACCAGGGTCGACGCCCCGGAGCGGCTGAAGAGGTCGGCCACCGCGCGTGTGCGGGCCAGTGCCTCCTTGCGTCGGCCGGGGTCGTGCAGCACGAGCGGGACGAACCCTCCGAGCAGTGTCATGCCGTGCCCGTCGAGCACCCCGCGGATGTCCTCGGGATCGGTGGGGAGGAACCCGGGGGCGCCGTACTCCGTGGCGGAGATCCCCAGGTCCGTCATCTCGCTCAGCACTCGCTCGGTGGGCAGCATGTGTCCCCAGTCGGGGACCTCGCAGATGCCCCAGGAGATCGGGGCGGACGCGATGCGGTCGAGGAAGGCCACAGGATGACTCCGATCTTTGCTGGAACGGTCCAGCAAGAGTGACACATCGCACCCCGAAGAGCCACCCCCACCGGTCCGCGCGACGTCCGAGGGAGACTCAGCCTCGTCGTGGACGACGGCCCTGGTCAGCGAGGCGTCGTCCGCACCGCATGGGACCGTCAGACATGACCACGAAGGTGACGCACCGACTGACCCAACAGCAGGCAAGGCGGATCGCGGTCCAGGCAGCCCTGTTGGCCGATGAACGTCCGGTCGACCTGCTGGACGCGGCACGACGGCTCACGATGCTCCCTCTCGACCAGACCCGCGCGGTGGCGCCGGCTGCGGAGCTGGTCCTCTGGAGCAGGCTCGGGAACGATCACCGCCCCGGCGATCTCGATGACGCGATCGCGTCGCAGCAGGTCGTCGAGGTCGCCGGGGCGATGCGCTCCATCGACGACGTCGCGCTGTTCCGGGCGGAGATGGCTGCCTGGCCGACTCCGGGGCCGTGGAAGGAGTGGCACCACCGGCTGAGCGACTGGATGGAGGCCAACGAAGCGTGTCGCCGGGACGTGCTCGAGCGCCTGCGTCGCGAAGGAGCGCTGCCGGTCGGCTCGCTGCCCGACACCTGCGTGCGCCCCTGGCGGTCGTCGGGCTGGAACGACGGGAAGAGCACCCGCATGATGGTCGCCCAGCTCGTGCAGCGCGGCGAGGTAGCGGTCGCGGGTCGTGAGAACCGTGAACGCATCTACGACCTCGCCGAGCGCGTCTACCCCGACGACCCGGTCCCGCCGCTCGCCGAGGCAGAGGCTGAGCTCGACCGCCGGCGCCTGCGTGCCTTCGGCCTCGCCCGCGCCGGAGCGGTCCACCAGCAGGGGGAGCCGGTCGGGGCCGGGGAGGCCGGCGAGCCGGCGGTGGTCGAGAGCGTACGAGGACGGTGGCGCGTCGACCCCGCCGCGTTGGAGGCGCTCGACAGCCCCGCGCCCGACCGCACCGAGCTGCTCGCGCCCTTCGACCTCCTGCTGCACGATCGCAGACGGATGACCGACCTGCTCGGCTTCGACTACACCCTGGAGATGTACAAGCCCAGGGAGAAGCGCCGCTGGGGCTACTACGCCCTTCCCCTCCTGCACGGTGACGGGTTGGTGGGCAAGGTCGACGTGACAGCCGACCACGAGGCGGGCGAGCTGCTCGTGCACGCGGTCCACGATGACGAGCCGTTCCACGAGAGCCTCTGCTCCGCTGTCGAGTCCAGGCTCACGGAGCTGGCACGCTGGCTCGGCCTCACCGTGTCGGAGGCCCCGCACGCGCCCTGAGGGCCGGTGCGGCGATCGGCACAGCCCATCCGGGGACGCCGACCGGCGCCGGGCCGTGACCCAGCGAGCGGGGGGTGCTCCGCGACGACCGAGGCATGGACAACGGCTGTCACCGCCGGGGCAGCCGTTCCCAGGAAGGACCTCGGGACCTCGGCTCCACAGCGGAGTGCCGCCCTCGCGGGCTGACCGACCGGGGGTCGTGGAGCTCTCGTCCGGGCTCTGGCACCCGCGGTTCGCCATGGGGTCGTCGTGGTTCGGGCGATGGGGGTGGCGTCGTGGTGGCCTTGCCTCGACTCCACCGCAGGGAGTGCGGCGCGGGCGGACGTCGACGCGCTGCCTCCGTGGAGGCGCGCGCTCAGTCCTCGGCCTCGGTCGGCCGCTCCTGCGTCGCGCCGGAGGCGATGAACTCGCGGAGCACGCGTGCGAAGCGGTCCGGGTCGTCGAGGTGCGGGAAGTGACCCGCGCCCTCGAACAGCTCGATGCGGCAGTCGGGGAGCGCGCGCTGAGCGCTGAGCGCGTGCGAGGCCGGGATGATCCGGTCCTTGGTTCCCCACACGATCAGGGTCGGGATCGGCGGCGCCCCCATCAGGCGGTCGTGGGCGCTGATGCTCTGCCCGCCGATGTCGACGACGGCACGGGTGGTGGCGAGGAAGGCACGCCGACTCTCGACGTGCCCGAGCGAGCTGAACCCCCGCCACATGGCGCTCACGTCCGCGCCGGGTCGCCAGCCGACCTTCGAGGCGCCACGGGCCAGTGCCTCGACACGCGAGAGGACGGGTGCGGAGGCGAAGACGCTGAGCACCTGCGCAGCGCCGGGCAGGGTCGCGGAGCGCAGGGCGGCGCTCACCTCCCGTCCCAGGCCGCCGCTGGCGACCAGTACGAGGCGATCGACCCGCTCGGGGAAGAGGTAGAGGAACTGCATCGCAATGCCCCCACCGAGCGAGTGCCCCACGAGGGTGATCCGCTCGATCCCGAGGTGATCCAGGAGATCGCGCATGGCCGCCGCGTGTGCACTGAGCGAGTAGTCGCCCAGCGGCTTCGCCGACTCACCGTGACCGAAGAGGTCGGGCAGGAGCACCCGGTGGCCGTCGTCCATCTTGTCGACCAGGTGGGCCCACTGCCGTTGCGACCCGAGGATTCCGTGGATGAAGAGCACGACCGGGCCGGAGCCGCTGTCGAGATAGGAGAGGTCGTGGCCGTGCAGCACTACCTTGTGCGGAGCCATGCGTGCCACGGTGCTCCTCCTCGAGGTGGTCGGCGGACCGGGCAGGTCCAAGGTAGCTCCCTTCGCCGGAAGCCACAGGGGGCTCCGGGCCCCGAACCTGTGTCGCGCGGGGTCGGCCAGAGGGCGCCGGTACTGGTTCAGCGGCTGGGCGGGCGCGGCGCGTTGAAGGCCCACAGCGTGTAGGCGTCGACCCGTCCGGCGAGCCGCCGGAACGAGGAGGTCGAGGTGTGGACGGGTGGCAAGGGCAGCATGGGTGTCCTCCGGGTGTCGGGAGCGGCGTGCGGTCAGCTTCAGGGTGACGAAGCGCTGTGTCCGTCACGTTTCCCAACGTGACGAGCGCGTCAAGGATGCCGGTGTGGGCCCATGATGCTGCTCACGCCCGGTCGGTCGCGGGTTTGCCGCGGTTCCGGGTGGGGCTGTCTCCGGATCTGCAGTCTGGACAGCCCCCTGCTCGGTCGGTGTGCAGGGGCTGCTCGGAGACCCTCATCTGATCGGACCTTCCACACGACAGGACCTCTGCAGAGGGTCGGATCAGGAGCTCTGTCGCCTTGTCCGCCACGCCTTCTTCGCGGCGCGGCTACGCCGGCGGTGCAGCTGCTCGGCCTCGAGCTGTGCCCGCTCGTGCGCCCGGTGCTCTCGTCGCGCCTCGCTGTCAGCCTTGCGCTGCTCGGCGGCAAGGACGGAGGGGGACCTCACCGGCCAGACGTACGGCAGGTCGTCGGGAACGTCCGGGAACAGCGGCCGGTAGTGATCGGGATCCTTGCGGACCAGCGCCGATCGGTGGCTGCGGTGCACCGCCTCATCCCCCAGCCACGGGGGCAGCGCTGCGTCGGCGGCCAGCTCGGCCTGCGTGCGCACCCTCGCGATGCCGGCGCTGCGCAGGTCCGTGCTGATCGAGAGTGCGCAAGTGTCGTCATAGCCGAGGCGAGTCCAGGAGTCGCAGCACGCGAATCCGTAGCGGCCGAGCGCCTCCTCGAAGCCTCTCCACATCAGGACGGCCGGGTGGTTGCCCCACCCGTAGCCGGGCCTGGTCAGGGCACGGACCACCTGGAGGGTCTCCACGCGCTGTTTGCCGAGCCGCCTGCGATCCAGGGCTCCCACGGAGCGCTCGAAGTCCGGGAAGGGGAGGAACGTCTGCACTGTCCCAGTCTGCCGTGTCCCGTCGGTACCACCGCCCCAGGGTGGGTCGGCTGAGCGCGCACCCGAGGAGGTTGACCGCGTCGACCGGGGTGCATCCCGGGACGTGAGGCTTGGCGGGACATGCATTCGGCGCGGCGACCCGCAGAGTGCCGCTCAGGAGCCCGGGAGCACGTCCTTGACGGCGTCGACGGCCTTCGCCAGGGCGGGTCGGTCGTCCCCGCCGCTGGCCCAGGCCGGGTCCTGTGGCAGCGGCCCCATCGGGTCCGAGTGCTCGGGCCCGGTCGCTCGTGGCGCGAGAGAGCGGCGGAAGGCCTCGTCGAGTCCGACCAGGCGATGGCCTGGCGGGAGCAGGGACGTCGTGAAGTCGTCGTCGGCGACGACCATGTCGTGGTGGAGGCTCTCGACCAACGCCTCGACCGTTGGCCGAGGGACGTCGGTGAGGCTCCCCACGAGCGTGCCGACGAGGGCGGTGGGCATCAGTGGCACCTCGAGCTGCGGACGACTCAGTCCTGCGTGAGCGCTGTAGGCCTCGAGCAGCGCACCGTAGCGCAGCCGGTCGGGGCCTCCGACGTCGAAGTGGCGTGAGGGGCCGTCGTACGCGAGCGCGCCGACCAGTGCCTCGAGCACGTCGACCACGGCGATCGGCTGCACCAGGGAGTTCATCCACGACGGAACCGTGTGCACAGGCATGCGCTGGCTCACCTGCCGGATGATCTCGAAAGACGTCGATCCGCTGCCCAGGAGCACCGCCGCGCGCAGGACGACCACGGTCGCGCCGACGTCGTTGAGGATCCGCTCGACCTCGCGTCGCGAGGTGATGTGTGCGGAGAGCTCGGAGTCGGCGACGGCGGGGACGAGCCCGGAGAGATAGACGACCCGGTCGACGCCTCGGTCGCGCACACCGTCCGCGAGGTTGGTGGCTGCGGTGCGGTCGGTCTCGACGAAGTCGTCGCCGCCCATCCCGTGGATCAGGTAGTACACCGCATCCATGCCCTCGCAGGCGGCCGTGACCTGCTCGGCGTCGAGAGCGTCCATGACGACGGTCTCGACCCGGTCGCCCCACCAGGGTTGGTCGCGGTCGGGACGGGACGTGGTGGTGCGCACGTCGTGGCCGCGCTCGAGCAGCAGGGGCACGAGACGACCACCGACGTAGCCGGTCGCACCGGTGACCAGGATCTTCAACTCGTCCTCAGCTCTCATCGGGGTTGGGCCACGGGTCTGATTCGCGCGAGGTGAGCGGATGCGCGGAGCGCCACGAGAGTACTGTCGTGTCCGCGTACCTGAGCGGCCCCGCCCAGGACCCGTCGGGTTTCTTCGTTCACGGCCCGGCGAGTCCGTGCCGGCCGACCCGCGAACCCCTATCCTCGCACCCAACCCACAAGTGATCTGGGTCACACCCCCGCGAGAGGGCATCTCGCACGAGTCGATCGAGGTAACGACATGGGAATCATCGGTGTCATCATCGCGGGAATCATCATCGGGCTGCTCGGCAAGTTCGTCGCGCCCGGGGACAAGGACAACATCCCCATCTGGCTGACGTTGCTGTGCGGTATCGGTGGCGTCATCATCGGGTGGTACATCTACAGCGCCTTCGGGGGCAGCGGTGACACCTCTGGCGTCGACTGGGTGCGCTGGATCGTCGCCATCGTCACCGCCGCCGTCCTCGTGGTCATCGCTTCCACCGTCACGGGCCGAAACACCGCGGCCCGTCGCTGAGAACGCGGCGTCGCGCGCAGATCTGATCACGCGCGCCAGGTCACGTCGAAGCTGGGTGGCACCTGTGCCCCGGCGCTGTTCAGGGGTGGCGGGCCGCTCGCACAGGTCCGGCTCGGTGGAGCCGAGCCGGACCTGTTGCAGGGCCACCGCACCACTGGCCGGATCCGGGACCTGCCGAGTGGGAACGGACGGCCCGAGCGTCAGCTATCGACGCCACACCTGCGCGTAGAGTCGTGGCCCATCTCCACACGCGTCCCTGTGCGGTGGCTATCGCCCCGGGCTCATCAGAAATGAGGTCGTCGTATGCGTAAGGTGCTTCTTGTCATCCTGTGCTTCTTCCTCCCCTTCCTGGCTGTGCTGCTCTCGGATGGCCTGAGCCTCAAGGTGCTCTGGGCCTTCCTGCTACAGCTGCTCGGGCACGTTCCAGGTGTGATCTACGGCCTGTACCAGGTCCTGAAGAAGTAGACGATCCCGAGGGACAGACGTATCCATCGCCGCCAGATCGGCGCCGCCAGATCGGTGAAGCTCCGAGCAGGCCACGATCAGCGGCGCACCGGCTTCCGGCGGCGAACGGCGCCGTCCGGTTGCGACCCCCGTCAGGTCCAGCGTCGCGGCGGTCGACCTCGTGGAATGGCCAGCTCAATTGTCGAGTGACGGAAGAGAGCGCGAACATGTTGTCTCGACTTACGGCCCTGAGTGACCGGCTGCGTGGCAGCCTGTTCTTCGTCCCCATGCTCTGCGTGATCGGCGGCGTCGTCCTCGGGGAGTCGATGCTCGTGGTCGACGCCCTGGTCACCGGCATCGACCCTCGCTTCACTGCCACTGTGGACAGTGCCCGGACGGTGCTCACCACCGTGGCCGGCGCCACGCTGACCTTCGCCGGGATCGCGTTCTCCGTCAGCCTGCTGCTCATCTCGCTCGCGTCCAGCCAGTACTCGCCACGCGTCGTCCACGGCATGTTCCGGGACCCGTTCAACAAACGGGTGATGGGCCTGGTCATCGGAACCTTCACCTACTGCCTGGTCGTGCTGCGCGCCGTTCGGGGCCCGTTGGAGGAAGCCGGCGACCCGGTCGTCCCGAGCGTCTCCATCCTGCTCGCCGTGGTGCTCGGTATCGCCTCGATCCTGTCGATCGTCGCGTTCATCAACCATGGGGCTCACTCCATGGACGTCTCGAAGATCCTTCGCCGCGTCACCCAGGAGGTGTTGAACCAGGCGGGCACGGCCTGGCCGGAGCCCCCACCGGACTCCCATCCGGACGTCGACCAGGATCAGGTGCTGAGCCTTCCCGAGAGCGCCGCCGCGCTGCGCTTCTCCGGGTACGGCTGGGTGCAGAACGTGGACTACGACCAGCTCGTGTCCGCGTTCCCACCGGGGGCGAGAGTGCGGTTGGAGACCTTCGCCGGCCACTACGCCATCCAGAACACACCTATCTGTCACGTCTCTCCACCACCGGCGGCGGACGACGCGGACCTCGCGGACGCGGTCAGGGCGGCCGTGATGGTGGGGGAGACCCGGACGTTGCAGCAGGACGTCGCCTACGGTGTGCGTCAGCTCGCGGATGTGGCACTGAAGGCCATGTCTCCTGGCATCAACGACCCGACGACTGCCCACGACGCGATCTCCCACCTCGGCACTGTCCTCGCCGACCTGCTCGGTCGGCAGCCACCGGCCCCCGTGATCGGTGGGCCCGAGGGCCAGGTGCTCCTCATTCCTCATGCCACGACCCACGAGCAGCTCGTCGGGCTCGCGTTCGACGAGGTGCGGATCGCCTCCGCGCAGCAGCCGACGGTGCTGATCTACCTGCTCGACGTGCTGCGCCAGGTGGAGCAGTCGCTGGCGGAGCTGCATCGTCCCGGCGCGGTGCGGGCCCTTCGCGGTCAGGCGGACCAGATCCGCGCGATGATCGAGGCGGCCGACGTTCCGGAGCCGGACCGTGAGCGGGTCCGTGCCGCCTACACTCGTCGCTTTCGACCGGGCCCCGGCCACGGACACCAGTGAACCCGCCCTGAGGGTCAGGTCAGGTCCGGTGGTGCTCACGAGACGTGGGCCTGGACCCCTCTCCCCGAGGATCGGGGTTCCATGCGAGCACGCGCGCTGCAGGGACCTCCGTGGGACCCACCGACGTCACCCAGCGCGCTCATCCTGCTCGGATCACGACGCCAGGTTGTCTCAGACGTGACCGGGGCGGGTGCGAGCAGCCTGGGCGTCCAGGGCGGACGCGAAGGCATCCTGCGTCCATTCCTCAGCGAGGGCCTGGCGGACCAGGCCCGCCTGGGTCTGCGGTGCGAGTCCGCCGGTCGGCTGGTCACGGTCGAGGTTGGTCGGGAAGGAGTAGCCCTCGGCACACGCCGCGATGATGTTGTCCAGGTCGCTGTCGGTCACGCCGGCCGACTTCTTCTCCAGCAGCACCGGGAAGACTGCCCGGCACATCGCGACCCGGTCGACGGTCTCCATCGCACGACCGAACGGTGAGGACACCTGCAGCAGGTTGGCCATCCGCCGCACGCTGGTCGAGATGTTGGTGCCCGCGCCGTGGAAGAGGGCGGGGTTGAAGAACGCCGCGTCGCCCTTCTCCAGCGGCAGCTGGGTGTAGTGCTGCTGGAAGTACTCCGTGAACTCGGGCTGGTGGAAGGCGAGGTATCCGGCCTCGTACTGGTGTGAGTAGGGCAGGTAGAGGGTCGGACCGGTCTCCAGGGGCATGTCGCAGTGCGCGACCGCGCCCTGCAGGGTCAAGGCCGGGGTCAACCGGTGGACCTGGGCCGGGAAGCGGGCGGCCGACCCGGCGTCCATGAAACCGAGGTGGTAGTCGCGGTGCGCGGTCTGCGCCTGGCCACCGGGGTTGACCACGTTGACCTGTGAGGTGACCTGGTAGCCCGGGCCGAGCCAGGACTCGCTGATCAGCGCGATGATGTCGTTGGCGTAGTACTCGGCGAACACCGTCGGGTCGGCTACGGCGAGCTTGTCCAGCGCACCCCAGACGCGGTCGTTCGCGCCGGGCTTCGCGAAGTGGTCCCCAGCAGCGACGCCGGCCGCCTTCTCGGCCGCGATCTGGGCGAAGAACGCCTCGGTGGCACGGTCGACCACGGCCAGGTCGCCGAAGGCCTGCTTGAACACCACGACGCCCGGGCCTTCCGTCAACGCCTGCATCAGCTCGGCCTGTACCGCGCACCGACCGGCGGTGGTCCCGAGGGCGGCACGGAGCTTCTCGCCGTAGATCAGCACGCGGCGCTCGACGGCGTCGGCGTACGCGTAGTCCGACAGGTTCGTCTGTCGGTCGACGAGGGCAGCAAAGTCCTCGATCGAGCAGTCGGCGGTGGAGAGCCATCCGGTGGCGCGGTTCGCGGGTGACGTGGTCATGGGCCGTGGCTTCCTTCGCGGAGGGGGAGGCCCCCAAGACTAGGAGGCGCCGGCTGGCCCCCGTACATCACAAACCAATCGGGAAGACCTCGTAGGGGACGGCGAGGAGCGGGCCCACGGCGTGGTGGTGATCTTCGTGGGTCGACTCGGTCACCTCGTGCCTCCCAGCGAGGGGCGCCTCGTTGTTGCCCTTCCCGGGCGGTCAGCGGGGATCGGTGGAGATGGTGCTCACTGCTGGACCTCGGAGATCTGCACCGGACGGTGCTGCTGCCGGGAGAGGGAGGCCGCCTCGGCGATCCACGTCACGGCCAGCGCGTCGTCGACGGTGCACGGCGATGGTCGCTGCCCGGCAACGACCTCGGTGAACGCGGTGAGCTCGGTGCGGAAGGCGTCGGCGAGCCGGTCCAGGAAGAACGTCCAGGGTTCCCCTGACGGCCAGCTGGTGGCCGC
The DNA here is from genome assembly GCA_963760585.1 of uncultured Actinomycetota bacterium. Classification (GTDB taxonomy): domain Bacteria; phylum Actinomycetota; class Actinomycetes; order Propionibacteriales; family Nocardioidaceae; genus Nocardioides. Next base: position 1,037,132 of record CAVXDI010000004.1, on the reverse strand, counting down.
TTCGAGGTTGCGCAGCGGTGAGCTGTCCGTCCACCCGGCGGCGACGCTGTCCGAGGTGCCGTGCAGCTCGAGCCGGACGTCGTACCCGCGCGGGTTGTAGCGGGTGTTGGACACGAGCGCGGTGGCGCCGTCGTCGAGGGTGAGCAGGCACTGCGCGGTGGCGACATCGCCGAGCTCGGCGAAGAAGGCGTCACCGCGGGCGCTCCCGGTGGCGTAGACCTCGACCACCTCCCGACCCGTGACCCACCGCACCGCGTCGAAGTCGTGCACGGCGCAGTCGCGGAAGATCCCGCCGGAGACGGCGACGTACCCACGTGGCGCTGGGGTCGGGTCCAGGGTCGTTGACCGCACGGTGTGCACCCAGCCGAGCTCACCGTCGACCACGGCCTTCCGAGCCGCGAGGTAGGCGGGGTCGAAGCGGCGTGGGTAGCCGATCTGGACCGGCACCCCGCTGCCGTTCACGTGGTCGGCGATGGCGCGGGCCTCGTCGACGTCTCCGGACAGTGGCTTCTCGCAGAACACCGGGATGCCGGCGTCGACGACGGCCCTGATCAGCGCGGAGTGCGCGTCGGTGGCTGCGGCGATCACGATGCCGTCAACCCCGCCGCCGATCAGCGCCGCCGGTGACGCGGCTGTCTCGGCGCCGAACCGTTCGGCGACAGATGCGGTGACCGCAGGCACCGCATCGGTGACGACGAGCGAGTCGACCCCCTCGAGGTGGGACAGGGTGTCGGCGTGGAAGGCGCCGATCCTGCCGAGTCCGATCAAGCCGATGCGCATGATGGTCTCCTCTGCCCTGAGCGTCGCGGGAACGGCGACCGGTCACTCACCAAGGCCGCCCATGACGTTCCGGTCCCATTCGATGACTGACCCGGGGGCGCCGCGCTGCCTCATGTCGGCGAGGCCCGCGTGCCTCAGGAAGAACGAGGCCCTGCCGGCACCGAGGCCCTGGGTGTCCCGGCTGATCAGGATCACCTTGCTCGAGCGGAGCTCTCGCATGTCGCCCCTCCGGTGGAAGCAGGCTCGGAGTCGAGTCGCCCGAACAGGTCAACCATGCGGCCCGCGGCCGCCGGCGTCAACGACCATCAGGTCGTCCAGAACACCTCATGTCTCGAAACCTCGGTGAGCCGGGCGCGGTGGGTGACGGTCTCTGGGGCTCGTACCTCGACCGGCGGGAGCGGACCCCGCGGTTTGTTGAGGAGCGAGTGCAGCGAGCGTCTCGAAACCTCGGTGAGCCGGGCGCGGTTGGTGACGGTCACTGGGTCTCGTACCTCGACCGGCGGGAGCGGACCCCGCGGTTGGTTGAGGAGCGAGCGCAGCGAGCGTCTCGAAACCTCAGTGAGCCGGGCGCGGTGGGTGACGGGCATTGGGTCTCGAGGCTCGTCGCTGACGCTCCTCGCACCTCGACCTGCGGGTGGGCCGTGGTGCTCGTCGTACCTCGACCTGCGGGTGGGCCGTGGTGCTCCTCGTACCTCGACCGGCGGGAGCGGACCCTGCGGTTGGTTGAGGAGCGAGCGCAGCGAGCGTCTCGAAACCTCGGTGAGCCGGGCGCGGTGGGTGACGGTCACTGGGGCTCGTACCTCGACCGGCGGGAGCGGACCCCGCGGTTGGTTGAGGAGCGAGCGCAGCGAGCGTCTCGAAACCCCGGTAAGCCGGGCGCGGTGGGTGACGGTCACCGGGGCTCGTACCTCGACCGGCGGGAGCGGACCCCGCGGTTGGTTGAGGAGCGAGCGCAGCGAGCGTCTCGAAACCTCGGTGAGCCGGGCGCGGTGGGTGACGGGCATTGGGTCTCGAGGCTCGTCGCTGACGCTCCTCGCACCTCGACCTGCGGGTGGGCCGTGGTGCTCGTCGCACCTCGACCAGCGGGTGGGCCGTGGCGCTCCTCGCACCTCGACCTGCGGGTGGGCCGTGGCGCTCCTCGCACCTCGACCTGCGGGTGGGCCGTGGTGCTCGTCGTACCTCGACCTGCGGGTGGGCCGTGGCGCTCCTCGCACCTCGACCAGCAGGTGGGCCGTGGTGCTCGTCGTACCTCGACCTGCGGGTGGGCCGTGGTGCTGGTCGTACCTCGACCGGCGGGGTCGGGGTTCGTCCGGTGGTTGAGGAGCGAGCGTTGTGTCTCGCGGCTGCGTGTCCGGGCCGCCGCCCTCCTCCAGCGGTGGCATGGTGTCGGGTGTGAGAGGCGTTGACAAGCAGTCGCCTGGCCCTACCCGGGGGGTAAGACAATGAGCGCAGTTTCTCCTGGCACCGAGACCGACGAGGCCGGACGGGGTGCCTTCTCGTCCCGCAGGGTCTTCATCCTGGCGGCCATCGGCTCCGCGGTGGGACTCGGCAACATCTGGCGGTTCCCCTACGTCGCCTACGAGAACGGCGGCGGGGCGTTCATCCTGCCGTACCTCGTCGCGCTGCTGGTCGCGGGACTGCCGTTCCTCCTGCTCGACTACTCGCTGGGGCACCGCAACCGAGGGTCCGCCCCTCTGTCGTTCGCCCGCACCGACCGCAGGACCGAGGGACTCGGCTGGTGGCAGGTCGGCATCTGCTTCTTCATCGCCGTGTACTACGCGGCGATCATCGCGTGGGCGGTGCGGTACACGCTCTTCTCGGTGAGCAAGGCGTGGGGCGACGACCCCGAGAGCTTCCTGTTCGAGAAGTTCCTCCAGGTCGGTGACCCCGGCGTGACCGTCCAGTTCGTGCCCGGTGTGCTCGTCCCGCTGGCCCTGGTGTGGATCGCCGTGCTGGTGATCATGGCGCTGGGAGTGCAACGGGGCATCGGCGCCACGGCGGCGATCTTCATCCCGCTCCTGGTCGTCGCGTTCACCGCCCTCGTCGTGCGCGCCCTGTTCCTTCCCGGCGCGGCCGAGGGCCTCGACGCGCTGTTCGCCCCGAACTGGTCGACGCTCAACGAGCCGTCGGTGTGGGCGGCCGCCTTCGGCCAGATCTTCTTCTCGCTGTCCGTGGGGTTCGGCATCATGATCACCTACTCCTCCTACGTCGACCGGAAGACCGACATGTCCGGATCGGCGCTGGTCGTCGGGCTCGCCAACTCCGGCTTCGAGCTGCTGGCCGGGATCGGCGTCTTCGCGGCGCTGGGCTTCATGGCCCAGGCGTCGGGCGTCGCCGTCGAGGACGTCGCCGCCGACGGGCTCGGACTGGCGTTCGTCGCCTTCCCGGCGATCATCAACGAGGCGCCGGCCGGTGCGCTGATCGGGGTGCTCTTCTTCGGGTCACTGGTCTTCGCCGGGGTGACCTCGCTCGTCAGCGTCATCGAGGTCGTCATCTCGGCGGTCCGCGACAAGTTCGAGCTCTCGCGGATCCGGGCCACCCTCGCCGTCGGCGCTCCCGCCGCGGTGATCAGCCTGATCTTCTTCAGCACGACCAGCGGGCTGTACGTCCTGGACATCCTCGACCACTTCATCAACCGGTACGGCATCCTCCTGGTCGCCGTGGCGAGCATGGTGGCGCTGGCCTGGGTGTCCCGTGCTTTGCCCGGCCTCGCCGAGCACATGAACGGGATCAGCTCCTTCCGGCTCGGACGCTGGTGGATCGTCCTGATCGCCGCCCTCACCCCACTCGGCCTGACGTTCGTGCTGGTGCGCGAGCTCGTCGACGACATCCGGACCCCCTACGAGGGCTACCCCGGGTGGATGCTCGGCGTGTTCGGCTGGGGTGCGGCCGCTGCCGTGATCGTCCTGGCCGTCCTGGCGGCCCGGGTCCGCTGGCGGGAGAACACCTCGCTGGCGGTCCCCGACCAACCGCACCACCGAGAGGAGTCGAGCTCATGAGCACCGGAGCGATCGTGATGATGCTGGTGGCGATGGTCGTGCTGTGGGGCGGGCTGGGACTCGCCGTCTACAACCTGACCAGACGGGGCACCGGGCCGGCTCACACCCCCAGAAGAGACCTGTAACGGGTCCCGTGCCCCGAGACGCCCTACTTTTCGAGCCCTCCGTCCGAACGATTCCGGACGGAAATCGGCGGCAAGGGTTGGCAAGGCGACGTCTCTCCTTTACCGTAACCGGGATCACAGCGACCCACCCTGTCGCCCAATCCCAACTCGGGGGGAACCCTCAATGCGCTCACGCTCGCTCTATGCGATGTCGGCCGCCACCGCGCTGACCGCCGCGACCATCATCGCCTCCGCTGGCTCCTCGTCGGCAGAACCTCTGTCGACCGAATCCGCAGCCACTGCGACCCCGGCCGGCTCGTTCACGCTGACCGACCAGAAGGCAGCCGACTTCGTGCTGCCGCCACACATGAAGGAGCTGCACGTCCAGACCCTTCCCGACGGCACGACCGCGACCCGCTACCAGCAGAAGGTGCGCAACGCGACCGTGTTCGGGGGGCAGATCACGGTGATCAAGGCCGCGGACGGCACCACCACGGCCGTGATCGGCGCCTACTTCCCGGAGCTCCAGCCCAAGAACGCGACCAAGCTCTCCCAGGGCCAGGCCGTGGGGAAGATCGTCAAGGAGATCGGCAAGGGCGGTGACTTCCGCACCGAGCTGCGCATCGACCCGCGCACCGACCGGTACTTCTACGAGGTCCAGAGCATCCGCGACACCAGCCGCCCCGTCCGCTGGGTCGACGCCGCCACGGGGGAGACCGTCAAGGCGTTCAACGCCCTGGCGGAGGGCGAGGGAATCGGGGTGAAGGGTGAGACGAAGACCTTCAGCACCACCCGGCGCACCACCGGCGACTACCAGCTGCGCTCCCAGGACAACCGCCAGCTCACCTACGACGCCATGAACACCGGCCAGAACGGTGTCCCGTTCCGGGTCAAGGTGATGACGGACGCGGACGACGTGTGGGACCTGCCGGGCAACACGAGCCCCGGACAACCTGCCGGCGTCGACGCGCACTACTACGCGGGCGTGGTCGACGACTTCTACGCCGACACGTTCGGCCGCGACAGCATCGACGACGACGGCATGCAGATCGTCTCGGTGACCCACTACGGCCAGGCCTACTGCAACGCCTTCTGGAACGGCGCCTACATGACGTACGGCGACGGCAACGGGACCACCTGCAAGTCGCTCTCCGGCGGGCTGGACGTGGACGGTCACGAGCTCACCCACGGCGTCACCGAGTACACCTCGGGCCTCATCTACGAGAACGCTTCCGGCGCGCTCAACGAGGCCTTCAGCGACATGATGGCCAACACCATGGAGTTCTACGCCGACGACCGCGGGCTCGACCCGAGCGTCGAGCCGGACTGGCTGATCGGCGAGGACGTGATCAATACGCCGGGGGACCCCACGCGAGGCTTCCGGAACATGGCCGACCCGATGCAGGACGGCGACCCGAGCCACCTCTCGCAGGCCTACACCGGTGACGCGGACAACGGAGGGGTGCACACCAACAGCGGCATCCCCAACCACGCCTACTACCTGACGGCCGCGGGCGGACGCAACGCCAGCTGTGAGGCGAACGAGTACCACGGTGTGCTGCTGACCGGCAGAGCCGCCAAGGACTGCGGCACCGTGGTCAACGGCATCGGCCTCGACAAGGCGGCGCAGGTGTACTACACGGCCTTCACCAGCCTTCCCGAGTACGCCAACTTCTGCGACGCCCGCAACGCGACCGTGGCCGTGGCCAAGGCGACGTCCAAGGCCGAGGACGAGCGCGCGGGAAAGTCCTACAAGGAGGTTCGTGCCGCCTGGGACGCCGTGGGCGTGCACCAGAGCTGCACCGGTGGCACCCCGCCGCCGCCCCCGTGCGTCAGCGACGCCAACGCCTCGCTGCCCTTCGGGACCCCGCACCCCTACGGCAACAACGGTGACTGCACGTGGACGTACACCAACAGCAGCGCCGGCTTCACGTTCCACTTCAGCCTGCTCAGCACCGAGGCCGACTACGACTACGTCCACGTCAAGGACGCCAGCGGCAACATCCTGGCGACCTACTCCGGGGACGCCACGGTCGCCGGACCCATCAGCAGCCCGTGCATCCCGACCTCGACCGGATCGGTGCAGTTCACCTCCGACGCCGCGGTCACGGCGCCGGGCTTCACGGTGGACGCCGTGGAACCCTGCTAGCGACGTGGCTGCACCAGCTCCAACTCCGGGGAGCTCGGGCCCGAGACCCGCTTGAAGGGTCCGGGTCGCCCCCTGGGGGACAGCGCTGAAGAAGGGCCGGAAGCTTCTGCTTCCGGCCCTTCTCTCGTGGGCGCCACCGGTGAGATCAGGCTCAGATCCACCCGTTCGACCGGGCGACTCGCGCCGCCTCGGCCCTGGTCGACGCGCCCGTCTTGCCGATGGCGGCGGAGAGATGGTTGCGGACGGTTCCGGCGGAGAGCCGGGCGCGCGCGGCGATCGCCGCGACGGGTGATCCGTCGATCGCGAGCAACAGGATCTCCGCCTCCCGGCGGGTGAGCGGCGACGGGCCGGACATCAGCGACTCGGTCGCCAGATCCGGGTCCACCACGCGCAGTCCGGCGTGCACGCGGCGCACGGCGTCCGCGAGCTCGCGAGCGGGCGTGTCCTTGACGAGGAAGCCGGCGGCGCCGGCGTCGAGCGCGCGGCGCACGTAGCCCGGCCGCCCGAAGGTCGTCACGATGAGCGACCGCACAGCCGGCAGCTCGGCGCGCAGCTGCTCGGCCACCTCGAGTCCGGTGAGGCCCGGCATCTCGATGTCGAGCAGGCACACCTCCGCCTGCGCCGAGCGCGCGGCGGCCAGCACCTCGTCGCCGCGGCCGACCTGGGCGACGACCTCGATGTCGGTCTCGAGGTCGAGCAGGGCCGCGAGCGCGCCCCGGACGAGGGCCTGGTCATCGGCCAGGAGGATCCTGATCACGGCAGCTCGACCTCCACGCGGGTCCCGGGGCCACCGGACAGGTGCAGGGTGCCACCGGCTGCGGACACGCGCTCGCGCATGCCCAGCAGCCCGTTGCCGTCGTGGCGCCCGTCCGCCTCGAGGCCGGTCCCGTCGTCGCGGACCACCAGACCGGTCGGCGAAAGCTCGATCCACACCATCGAGGCACGGGCGTGCCGCAGGACATTGGTCACCGACTCGCGCAGCACCCAGGCCAGCAGGGCGCGGTGCCGGGGATCGGTGTCGGCGACCGTGCCGACCAGTCGCGTCTCGATGCCGGCATCGGCGAGCACCCGGGGTGCGGCAGCCAGCTCAGCCTCGAGATCGGCGGCTCGCAGACCCCCGACGGTCGAGCGGACCTCCGCGAGCGCCTGCCGGGCGGTCGCCTGGATCGACTCCAGCTCCTGTCGAGCCCGCGCGGGGTCGACGTCGATGAGCCGAGCCGCGAGCTCGGCCTTGATCGAGAGCGCCGTCAGCGAGTGACCGAGCACGTCGTGCACGTCGCGCGCCACACGGTCACGTTCGGCCACGAGCGCCAGCTCCGCCCGGGCGTCCTCGGACTGCCTCTCGAGCTCCGAGAAGACCCGCAACGCCGTGAAGAACCCGATCAGGGGCCACACCATCAGGAAGAAGAAGACCGGGAAGTCGCCGCCGATCAGGGAGAGGACCGGCAGCAGGGCACTGATCGCCGTGGTCCACCTCCACCACGGCGCCGGCACCATCAGCGCGGAGAACGCTCCGAGGTAGGGCGTGAGCCCGATGGCCTCGATGCCGATCACCGGAACCGTGGCCACGGCGAGCAGCAGCATGGCGAACCAGATCCGGAGCGCGTGGTCGCGCCACACGCCCCACCCGAGCAGGTAGATCACCGCGTAGGCGGCGAGCAGGGCCAGCACCAGCCCCTTGACCGGTGCCGACGAGTCGGTCTGGAAGGTCTCGATCACCGGATAGGCGAGGAAGACCAACCAGATCGCCGCGACCACCCACGCCCACCGGTCCCACGGGGAGCGCGGCGAAGCGGAGCCGGCGAGGGGGGCGCTCACACCCGCTCCCGACGGCGATGCAGCCCCCAGACCGCCAGCGCCGCGAAGATCACCGTCCACGAGCCCACGTTAGCCAACAACAGCCCCACCGAGTCGTGCCCGGCGTCGAGGGGAAGACTGCCCCCCGAGATCGGGTAACGGGCCAGCCCGGCGTAGCCGTAGAGCGGGGTGAAGCGACCGATCTCCAGGATGATCCCGTCCATCGGCGTGAAGACGTTGCCGAGGAAGCTCATGATCACGATCAGCCCCGACGCGATGCCGGCGGCGTTCTCGCCCTTGAAGATCAGGCACATTGCCAGACCGTAGACCGCGAAGAGAGCCGAGCCGAGCCACACGATGCCAGCGCTCGCCAGCCAGTCGAACGTGCTGCCCGAGGAGCCGGTGGCCGCACCGATCGCGTAGATCAGCGCGATCGGGACGGCCGCGACCAGCATCGCGACGGCGGTCTTGACCGCGACGAAGGCCAGGGCGGGAAGCGGCGTCAGGGCGATCTGCCGGCCCCACCCCATCGTCTGCTCGGTCGCGGCCGACCCGGCGACCGTCGTGGTGGCCGTGACCGCTCCGTAGGCCGCCATGGACACCATGACGTACATCGCGACGTCGGCACTGCCGTACGCCTCGTCGTCACCCATCCCGAAGACGAGGAACAGGAACGCCGGCAGCGCCACGATGAAGAACATCCCCACCTTGTCGCGCAGCTGTCGCCGCAGGTCGAGGCCGGCGTAGGTGACGACCTGTGGTGGTGCCGTACGTCGACTCGAGGCGGTCGAGGCCGTCGAGGCCGCGATGCCGGGGTTCGTCGTCGTGCTCATGGCAGGGCCTCCTCGGTCTCGGTGGGGGCCTCGGTGGGGGCCTCGGTGGGGGCGCCGGTCGGGGCGGGTCCGGTCAGGGCGAGGAACGCGGCCTCGAGGCTGGCGCTGGCGACCTCGACGTCGGTGATGCCCAGGGGGGCAACCGCCCTGCGGACGTCGCCGAGCCAGGCCAGGTCGATGCCGTGGACACCCATGACGTCAGCAGGCGGCCGGAAGGTCATCGTCTGGCCGCCGTACGCCGCCCGCACCTCGGGCGTCGGGCCGTCGGCCATGATCCGACCGCGGGCCATCAGCACCGTGCGATCGGCGAACGCGTCGGCCTCGGCGAGGTAGTGGGTGGCGAAGACGATGGTGCGGCCGTCGGCGGCATCGGCGCGCATGGTGTCCCAGAACTCCTGACGGGCGCCCACATCCATGCCGGTGGTCGGCTCGTCGAGGATCACCAGGTCGGGGTCGGGGACGAGCGCGAGGGCGAACTTCAGCCGCTGCTGCTCGCCTCCCGAGCAGGCCTTCACCAGCCGGTCTGCGATCGGACCCAGCCCCGCGCGCTCGACGACGACGTCGACCCGTTGGGGTCGCCCGTGCAGGGCGGCGATCGCGCGGATCGTCTCCCGCACCGTGAAGTCGGGCAGCAGCCCGCCGGTCTGCATCACGGCGGAGACCCGGCCCTCCACGACCGCACGGTGCGGTCTGGTGCCGTACACCTCGATCGTGCCACCGGTCGGTGAGGTCAGCCCGAGGAACATGTCGACCGTGGTGGTCTTGCCGGCGCCGTTCGGGCCGAGGAAGGCGACGATCTCCCCGGAGCCGATGGTCAGGTCGATGCCGTCGACGGCGGTGACGGTCTCGCCGCCGTGCCCCCGGAAGCGCTTCGTCAGGCCGATCGCCTGGAGTGCTGGTGTGGTCATGGCTCCACCCTGCGGCTGCGGGCGTGACGAGGCCCGGGGGAGTTGTCACGAGCGGCGCATGACACCTGTCACGGTTGCCTCCGAGTCGCCGTCAGACCCGGGGTGAGTCACGGACCGGTCGGGCTGGCAGCATCACCCGCGTGGAGGTCGAGGCGGGCGTGGCCCGGCGTGGGGGCCAGGGCCGGGGGCTGGCCCTGGTCTGTGGTGCCGGCGTCATCTGGGGGACCATCGGGCCGGCGGTGGACCTGGTGCACGAGCGGTCGATGCTGTCCGTCCTGACGATGAGCGGATGGCGCGCTCTCGCGGCGGTGGTAACGCTGGCCGTCGTGGTGCTCCTCCGCGGCCAGCTGCCCGCCTGTGTCGCCCTGGTGCGCGCGCACCCGACTCGGATCCTCGCGATGGGTGCTCTCACCACGGCCTTCCAGCTCCTCTTCTTCGTGGCCGTGCTCGCCGCCGGGGTGAGCGTCGCGACCGTGGTCGCGCTGGGCTCCGCACCGGTGCTGCTTCTCCTGCTGCACAGCGTGCAGCGGCGGCGGCTGCCGGGGACGGCGCAGCTGGCCACGGTCTCGATGGGGGTCGCCGGTCTGCTCCTGGTGAGCCTGGTCGGCGTGGGCGCGGTCGGCTCGGCCCCGACGCTGGGGATCCTCGCCGCCCTCGGCTCCGGTGCCGCCTTCGCGCTCTCCGCGGACGTGGGCAGCTCCGTCTCCCAGGGGCACGACGCGGTACCCGTCGCCACCGGCACCATGACGGTGGCCGCGTTGATCATGGTGCCGGCCGGCCTGGGGGTGGGGCTGGTGCGGGGGGATCCGCCGGTCGCCACCGACGCCGCGACGTGGGCGGGGCTCGCCTACCTCGGCGTAGTCACCATGGCTCTGGCCTACGTCCTGCTCTTCGCCGGGCTGCGTACGACGGCCAGCGGGTCGGCCGCGGTGGCCACCCTGCTCGAGCCCGTCACCGCGGTGCTCATCGCCGTCCTGTTCCTGGGGGAGACGCTGACCCTCGCAGGGTCGGTCGGCTCGCTCCTGATCCTCACCGCCATCGGGTCCCTGGGCCTCAGGCAGGACCTTCCGGAGGTCCACTAGCCGGGGCCGTAGACCCACAGCCGGTCAGGGCCTCGAGCACCTCGGCCGTGAGGGTCTGTCCGTCGAGGCCGCCGAGCTCGGCGGCGATCGCCTCGATGCTGCCGTCCCCGTCGTAGTCGGCGACCGCACAGGACGACTCCATCGCGACGAGGTCTAGCGGCTGGCCGTCCAGGCACCATCCCTCTCCGCACCGGGTCAGCACGCCGTCGACGGTCTGGGGAGCCGGTGCAGGGCTGGCCTCGGTCGAGGGCTCGACGACCGCGGGGCTCGGCGGTCCGGTGGCGCCCACCGTCGGCGGGGACGGGGGCCCAGCCGGCGCGCCGCCCGGCGTGGGCGTCGGGGAGGACGGCGGTTCGGGGGCGGGCACCGAGGAGCCCGCGCCCGCGCTCGGCGGGGCCGGGACCTCCGGTGTCGCAGCGCCGTCCCCTCGAGCGCCGTCCCCTCGAGCACCGGCACCCGGCGTCCGGACGGGACCGGGGGAGTGGCTGCGAACGGCGGGCCAGGTACGGTCGCGTGCCTGGCGCACCACCCCGCCGACCTGGGTCACCAGGTGCGCGGGGACCGGTGCGAGCGTCCCGACCGCCTGCAGCACAGCTGCGGCTGCGGCTGGGCTGGAGCCGTAGCTCTCGGCGTAGGCCAGGACCAGCGAGACGTAGGCCTCCGAGTGGTTGAACCGGAGCAGGGCCGCCCGCGCCGGGCCCGGGGTGTCGAGGCGGGACGTGCCCGCGCACAGGTAGGCGCCGGCGGCGAGGGCCGCGTCGTCGATGTCGTCCGGTGACCGCCGGCCGTCACCGTCAGCGTCGACTCCGACGACGGCCCAGGTGGTCGGGATGAACTGCAGCGGGCCGACGGCGCGGTCCCAGACCGGGTCCTCGTCGAGGAGCCCCGCGTCCGTGTCACGCACCTTCGAGACCGACCCTGCACCGTTGAGGGGGACCCCGATGATCCGCGGGTGCGAGACCCCGTCCCGACCGAGGCGAGCGCCGTCGTAGCGGCCGTGGTCGGACTCGACGCGGCCGATCCCGGCGAGCAGGGTCCACGGCAGCCGACAGGAGTCGGTAGCCCTGGCCAGCACCCAGGCGGCGCGCTGGTAGGCGGCCAACGCCGTGACGGGGATGTCCGCCGCGGTCGTGCCGGCGTCGGGAGCAGCAAGCGGGGCGACGGGTCTGGACACGGTCAGGCCGGCCGCCTGCACGCTCGGCCCACGGCGGGCCGGCCGCGACCACGAGGCCGCAACGCCGCGCGCGGCGCCGTCGGTCGCGACCCCGGGCGAGGAGCTGCCAGGGCGCCCATACGAGGCGGCGTCGACCGGCCGGGGAGCGGCGACGGACGTGGTGAGGGCGGCCGCCAGCAGTGTGGCCAGCAGACCGGTGACGCACGAGGACCGGAGCCGAGCGAACATGGGCATCTCCGCACTCTCGCGGGTCGGGCTTGGAATTCCCTTGGGCTGGTGGTCGGGCGGGCTCGCTCCACAATCTCCACGGCGCCTGCCGGGGTCGACTTTATCGCTCGTTGACGCCGCTCACCCCTCGAACGCGGAAAGATGTCACGCAGGGCCCGGACGGCCGGCGAGCCGCGCCCACGCGAACCCGGCCAGCCCGACCAGCACCGGCCAGAGGGCGAGGCGCTCGAGGGCGCCGGACGCGGGGCCGTCACCGGAGAGCACGAACAAGAGGGCCGCTGCGCCGGTGACGGCCCCCGTGGTCAGGAGTGCCCGGGCCAGACGTGGCCGGTCGTGGCGCAGCCGGGCGCCGAGAAGGATCAGCGCGAGCGGCTGCGCGACGAACAGCGGGGTCGCGGCGAGGGCATGCAGGGTGGCGTCCTGGTCGAGCGGCGCGAAGCCGGTGGCCACCGAGCTCAGCCCGGAGACCACGAGCAGCGCCGTGATCCATGTGCCCAACGGTCGCGCGAGGAGCACCGCCCCGCCGGCCAGCAACGCCCCGAAGCCCAGGAACGAGCCGTTCATCAGGGCGTGGCGCGACGAGCAGTAGGTTGCCGAGCACCCGACCTCACCGAGCCGGCTGACCGAGTCGGCGACGAAGCTGTAGCCACCCGTCGTCGCCGCCGCGACGACGAGCTCGGACGCGATGTAGAGCGGCCGCACGAGGAGGGCCAGCGCTCCCCAGCGTGCGGCCGGAGACCGGCTGGCCTCGTCGTGTCGTCGCCGTACCGGGGCGGTCGGCATCAGGTCACCGTCGCCCGCGCCGGAAGCACGCAGAGCTCGTTGCCGGACGGGTCGGCGTGGACCCGCCACGGCAGGTCGCCCCAGTCCGGGTGGAGCTCGTGGCCGCCACGCTCGGCGATGCCGGCGGCGACGTCGTCGGGGTCGTCCCCCTGCTCGAGCCGGACGTCGAGGTGCAGCCGGTTCTTGGTCCTGCCCTTGGGGGCCTGCTCGGGGCACAGCTCCAGGAGGGGGCCGAGCCGCGACGGGTGGCGCAGGGATCGGGGTGCCACGCCGACTTCGTCGCTCCAGCCGGTCAGCCAGGACCAGAACTCCGCGTCCCGGCCCGGCTCGGTGGTGTGGAGCGGGATCGCCGCGAGGGGACCAGTGTCGGCGTACGCGGCTCGGTCCTCCATGACGCAGAACCGATTGCCCTCGGGGTCGGCGAGCACCACCCAGGGCACCTCACCCTGACCGATGTCAAGGGGTCGTGCGCCCAGCCCGACCAGCCGCCCGACCAGGTGGGCCCGGCGGTCGCCGCCACGGAGGTCCAGGTGAAGTCTCGGTGGGTCGAGCGGTGGCTCAGGGACGCGCTGGAAGCACAGGTCGAGCACCGGTACGCCCTCGACGACCAGCCGGGTCTCGAAGATGCCTGGCTCGTCGGTCAGCCGCTCGCCCCCGACTGCCGCCTCCCAGAACGGCCCCAGCCGCTGAGGGTCGACGGCGTCGATCACGAGGTTCTCCAGATACATGCGCCCACCGTAGGTCCAGCAGCCGGCGACGTCGCGAGACCCGACTCACGGCCCACGCCCGATAGGGTCGGCTGCGGATCCACCGGAGCGTCGGTTCGACCTGCTCCCTGCCACGGCGCGTCTCTCAGGTGGAGGAGCAGCCGACCTCGTCTGCGTTGCTCTCGCTCATTGCAGGCCCCTGAGCTTCGTGGCGAGCAGGTCCCGGAGGGGCATGTCTGCCTCTCGGTCGCGCAGCTGCGCGAGCTGTTCCTTCAGCTCCGGGGAAGAGGATCGCGTCACCGCGCGGATCGCGTGCTTGCGGACACCGCGGTCCGCGTCGCCGAGGAGGGACTCGATCACGGGTTCGCCGCCGGCGCCGAGCCGCCCCGCGGCGCCTGCGGCAACGACGCGGAGCTCGGGCAGGTCGGACTCGGAGGCGCCTTCTGCGATGCGGAGCGCCCTGCGGCCTCCGATGAGTCCGGCCAGGCTGACGGCTTTCATCGCGATCATGGTGTTCTCGTCGACCGCGAGGGCGGCCAGGAACGGGAGCGCGTCCTTGCCGAGACGTGCCGCCGCCCGCTCGTAGTCGGGCTCCTCGGGCAGGATGGCGCTTCGGACTTCGTCGAGGGTGGTGGCCATGGCGTCGCTCCAGTCAGCTGCAGGTCTGGGTGAGTGGACTGTTCTCCATGGTGACCCGTTCGCTCTCGACCAGGTCAGGAGGAGGGTTCGTGATCCCGCCTGTTCCGCCGCCGGTCATGAGCCGGTCCGTGCTGCTGACGTGTCCCAGGCCCAGCACGTGACCGCACTCGTGGGCGACGGTCCAGCGTGTGGCAGTGCCGGCGACCACGCAGCTCGGCCGTCCGTCGTGAGTCGCGCACCCGTTGAGGGCGGTGCCGTCCGACTTCGTCACGGTCCTCACGATGTACACGGCGACGTCGTTCACTCCGACGTTGTTGCGGTTTCCGAAGAGCGTCCTCTGCTCCTGGGTGGTGCTGTCGTTGCAGGTACCGACGTCGATGTCGAGGTCGGTCAGGGTCAGGTTCTCGGTCGAACCACGTTCGGCAAGGATCCCGACGGAGCTGTAGACCTCACGCATCGAGTCCATCGCCTGATTCACGGTGAAACTCGAGGGTTGCACCCCGAGCTTGAAGTGGATCCTGATCCGGGACCGGTGCGGCTTGCCGGTGTTGCCCGCGAGGTTCCAGCTCAGCGCGCCGGCGCCGTCGAAGACGCCTCGCCACCAGTTCCCGTCGCCCGGGAAGTAGAACAGCAGGTCGGTCTTGGCGTCGCCGCTGAAGTCTCCGGTCCAGAAGGGGCGGCCGTCGGCGACCTGGCCGAACCCGGCGGTGTTGCCGGCGTGGTTCCAGGTGAGCGTGCCGTTGGCGTCGAATCGGCCGAGCCACCAGTTCTTGTCGCCGGGGAAGTAGAACAGGATGTCGCTCTTGGCGTCGCCGGCGAAGTCTCCGGTCCAGAAGGGGCGGCCGTCGCCGACCTGGCCGAATCCGGCGGTGTTGCCGGCGTGGTTCCAGTTGAGCGTGCCGTTGGCGTCGAATCGGCCGAGCCACCAGTTCTTGTCGCCGGGGAAGTAGAACAGGACGTCCACCCGGCCATCGCCGGTGAAGTCGCCGGTCCAGAACGGGCGACCGTCCCACACCTGGCCGAACCCGGTGGTATTGCCGGCGAGGTTCCAGGTGAGCGTGCCGTTGGCGTCGAATCGGCCGAGCCACCAGTTCTTGTCGCCCGGGAAGTAGAACAGGATGTCGCTCTTGGCGTCGCCGGCGAAGTTCCCCGCCCAGAACGGGCGGCCGTCGGCGACCTGGCCGAACCCGGCGGTGTTGCCGGCGTGGTTCCAGCTGAGCGTGCCGTTGGCGTCGAATCGGCCGAGCCACCAGTTCTTGTCGCCCGGGAAGTAGAACAGCAGGTCGGTCTTGCCGTCACCGGTGAAGTCGCCTCTCCAGAAGGGCCGGCCGTCGGCGACCTGGCCGAATCCGGCGGTGCTGCCGGCGAGGTTCCAGGTGAGCTTGCCGTTGGCGTCGAAGCGGCCGAGCCACCAGTTCTTGTCGCCAGGGAAGTAGAACAGGATCTCTCGATGCTTGTCGCCCGTGAAGTCGCCGGTCCAGAACGGGCGACCGTCCCACACCTGGCCGAACCCGGTGGTGTTGCCGGCGTGGTTCCAGCTGAGCTTGCCGCTGGCGCCGAACCGGCCGAGCCACCAGTTCTTGTCGCCCGGGAAGTAGAAGAGGACGTCTGTCCTGCGGTCTCCCGCGAAGTTGGCCGTCCAGAGCGGACGCCCGTCAGCAAGGTTTCCAAAACCGTCGTAACAGGACATCACGAGCCTCCCGGGCGGGCCTGACCGAACCGTTCCATGCTGCGCGGGAGCCTCGCGTGGCGGCAATAGTCATTCCTAGCCACCACCGCCTCCCATTGGTGCCCATCGGTGCCCATCGCGACCGAGAGGCTCCTCGCGAGGTCGCTGGCTGCCCCACGGAGTCACACTCGCGCAGCGGCAGCGGCAGCGGCAGCGGAACGCGACGCACGCCGGGCCCGGGGGTGCCGGCGAGCAGCGTCTCGACCGCGAACCTGCCCATCTGGAAGAGCGGGGCGCGAGCACACGATGGCGTCGCTCTACCGCAGTCTCTTCGCCCGGAAGAGGCCTACCGCTCGCTGTGGAACGGCGCGTGGGGGGCCCAGATGGTCCGGGTGTTGAACGACGCCGCATCGCACGTGCTGGACTGACGCGATGACCGGCGAGCCCTGACGGATGGAGCAGAGGCCCCGGCTGTCGCTGCCTGCCTGGGTCCGGGTCGTGCGGACGTCGTCCGCCGGAGGGTCAGCCACGCCCGGGCCGGGTGCGCCTAGCTCGTGAGACCGAGCAGCAGCATCGTCGTCGCGAAGACCAGGCCGGAGGCGATGAGCGTGACCATGGTGTAGCCGAGGATGTCGCGGATCTTCAGCCCGGAGATGGCCAGCACCGGCAGCGCCCAGAAGGGCTGGATCATGTTGGTCCACTGGTCGCCGTAGGCGATGGCCATGATCGTCACCGACGGGTCGACGCCCAGCCGGCCACCGGCGTCGAGCATCACCGGTCCCTGCACCGCGAACTGCCCGCCACCGGAGGGCACGAAGAAGTTCACCACGCCGGCCGACAGGAACACCAGGACGCCGAAGGTCGAGGGGCCGGCGGTCTCGACCATGAAGTCGGAGAAGACGGTGATCAGCCCCGAGGTGGCCATGATCCCCATGATCCCGGCGTACAGCGGGAACTGGAGCAGGATCTCACCCACGTTCGAGGCGGCGTCCTTGACGAGACCGATCAGCTCGAGGGGGTGGCGCACCAGCAGGAAGATCAGGCCCAGGAAGGTCCAGTTGACGATGTCGAGGGTCGCAGTGCCGCCCTCCGCGTAGTGGATGACCAGGTAGGAGACCAGCGCCAGGCCCACCAGCAGCGTGGGCACACGACTGGCATCGACCCGGTCGGCCGGCGTGACCACCTCGTCGTCGACGACCACGTCATGGTCGAATCGGGCATCGGTCCTCAGCTCGATGATCTTGTCCCCGGCGCGCGGGGCCACCAGGGCGAGCCCGACACCTACCACCACCACGGTGGCGAGGATCGCGACGATGTTCCACCAGGCGAAGGTGGTCTCGCTGATCGGGATGGTCTCGCCGAGCTGCTCGGCGATGAACGATCCCTCCGTCGCTGCGGCCAGGGTGCCGGAGCCGGAGTAGCCCATGTGCCAGATGACGTAGCCGGAGTATCCCGCTGCGACCAGCATCGGGAAGTGCAGGTTCAGTCCCTTCTCCCGGCCCTGCTTGGCGACCTCCACGGCCAGCAGCACGCCGACCACCAGGCCGAGCCCCCAGGTGATGAGCGACGCGACGGCGGCGACCACGAAGACGAAGAGGTAGCCCTGGAGCACCGTCCTGGGCAGCCCACCGAGCGAGGCCAACAGCCTGCGCACCGGACCGGTGTTGGCCAGGGTGTGGCCGAGCAGGAGGATCAGCGCCATCTGCGTCATGAAGGCCAACAGGCCGGACAGGCCCTCCCCCCAGCCCCGGACGACGTCGACCGGACCGGTGTCGGTCAGGGCCAGCGCGAGGAGGGCCACGATGAAGGTCAGGACGATGGCGAAGACCAGGGCGCTGGGGATGAAGCGCTCGACCACGGAGTTGATCGGCCTCATCATCGCGGAGAGCCCTGAGGACCTCTCCTTCGAGCGGGGGCTGGCACTGGGCATGACTGGCTCTCCTCGTCCTCGGGACCTGGCAGCAAGGCGTCCTACGGAATCAGGATCATGCAATCACGCTCTGCACGCCAGATGACCGATCTTGGCTTCGCCCGACGAGGACTCGGCGTACGCGGGTGGTGTCCGCGGGCGAGGCGTGCGGCCGGCGATGACAGGCCGTCGGCGACGCCGTCCTAGACGCCCTCCTCGGACTCGAACAGGGCCAGGCGCTGACGGGCGGAGTCCATCGCGGCGAGGAACTTCTCGTCGTACTCCGGATCATCGGAACGGAAGGTCGCGACCACGTGCTCGTCGAGCACCTGGTGGCCACCCTCGGGGAGCTTCTGCAGGACGACGTGCGTCTCGTGCCCGGCGTCGTAGTGGGCGACCCGCCAACGGCCGGGCAGGGACGAGGGACGGCGCTGGTCCTGCGGGCGCAGCAGGAGCATCGTGATCCCGTAGACCATGACCCCCACCAGGCCGATCACGAAGGCGGCCTCCAGCATCACCATGCGTCGATTGTGCAACGCCGCTCCCGGGGACGCCACCGTCCTGCTACCCGACGACGCCGTGGGTCGCGGGCCGGTGGCCGGCCCGTACGGGTGGGGGCGTGCACCCCTGACCTCGATCCCACCGTGCCCTGTTCCGGACGACCGGAGAGCGGCATGATCGCTCCCGACACCGGTGTGGTGTCGAACCCGCCATGCGTCTCGGAGGCATCTCGGAGGCGTCCTCGGAGGTCAGCACCTGATGGAGATCACCGACTTCACCCTCGACGTCTTCTCGCTCGTCGGCAGACGGGCGCTGGTGACGGGCGGCAACACCGGCCTCGGCCGGGCGTTCACCCTGGCCCTGGCCCGTGCGGGTGCGGACGTGTTCGTCGTCAGCCTGGCCGACGACGACGGCACCACCGAGGACCTGGTCGCCGGGTGCGGGCGGCGCTACGCCTTCGCCGAGGCCGACCTCGTCCGGGCCGGCGCCCCCGAGGCGGTGGTGGCTCGCTGCGTCGCCGAGCTCGGCGGGATCGACATCCTCGTGAACTCCGCCGGGATCTGCCTGCTGGCCGACGTCGCCGCCTTCGACCGCGCGCAGTGGGACCCGATGATCGGGGTGAACCTGACCGCGGCCTTCGAGATGGCGCACCACGCGAGCCTCGAGATGGTGGCGCGGGGGAGGGGGAAGATCATCAACGTCGCCTCGTTGTTCTCCTACACCGGTGGCCGGCGGTCCCCGGCCTACGCCGCGAGCAAGGCGGGGATCGTGGGCTTCACCAAGGCCTACTGTGACGAGCTCGCCGCGCACAACGTCCAGGTGAACGCCATCGCTCCGGGCTACTTCGCGACCGCGATCACGTCGGCCACGAGGGCCGACGAGGGTGCCAGCCGGCGCATCGTCGAGCACATCCCGGCGGGACGCTGGGGTGACCCGGCAGACCTGATGGGCGCGACCGTGTTCCTCGCCTCGTCCGCGTCCGACTACGTCAACGGCCACGTGCTGGTGGTCGACGGCGGCTACCTGGTTCGCTGAACCGTGCCGGCCCGTCCTCCGCGGGTGCGGCCGGCGGCTCCGCCCGATCAAGTCAGCTCCCCAGAAAGGCCCACCGATGGTTGCCTCCCGATCGTCCCTCAGCCGCTCCGACATCGTCCGGGCGGCGACCGAGATGCTCGGTGCGGACCAGGTGGACACCGACGCGCAGCACCTGCGCCTCGGCAGCGTCGACCGCTTCCGCAAGTACACCTCCGTCCACGGGATCTTCGACGGGCCGCAGCCCGCCGCGATCGTGTACCCGACCTCCACCGACCAGGTCGCGGCGCTGCTCGCCTTCGCCCACCGTGAGCTCGTCGCCGTCGTCCCGCGCTCGGGCGGGACGAGCACGGAGGGCGGGCTCGAGACGATCGTGGAGGACGCGCTGGTCATCGACGGTTCGCGGATGGACCGGATCCTCGAGATCGACACCGACGACATGATGGCGACCGTCCAGTGCGGCACGCCGCTGCAGTCGTTGGAGGACCGGCTGCGCCCGTTGGGCCTCACCACCGGCCACTCGCCGCAGTCCAAGCCGCTCGCGCAGCTGGGTGGACTCGTGGCCACCCGGTCGATCGGGCAGTTCTCCACGCTCTACGGCGCCATCGAGGACATGGTGGTCGGCCTCGAGGCGGTCCTCCCCGGCGGCCGGGTCGTCCGGGTCAAGAACGTGCCACGCCGAGCCGCGGGCCCGGACGTCCGGCACGTGCTCATCGGCAACGAGGGCGCCCTGGCCTACCTCACCGAGCTGACGGTCAAACTCTTCGGGTGGCGGCCCGACACCACCCGCTACTTCGGTTTCCTCGTGCCCGACTTCGGCGGCGCCGTCGCGATGCTGCGCGAGATCGTGACCGCCGGCTACCGGCCGTCCGTGGCACGCGTGTACTCGCCCGAGGACGCGCGCCAGCACTTCCCCGACCACCCGATGGACCAGAACCTCGTGGTGCTGACGGCCGAGGGCCCAGACCCGCTCGTGGAGGCGACGAGCCGGGCGATCGAGGAGATGGCGGGCCGGGTCGTGCACACGCGGGTCCCCGAGGACGACGTCCGGGTGTGGTTCGAGGCCCTCAACTGGGGGCCGGAGAAGATCGAGGCCGAGAAGAAGGCGATGCTGGACACGGCCCACCTCGGCTACACGACCGAGGTCTCGGTGGACTGGTCGCGCACGGCCGAGCTGTACGACGCGGTGATGACGCGGATCCGTACGACGTACCCGCGCGCACATGACCTGACCCTGCTGGGGGCGCACTCCTCGCACTCCTACCAGACCGGGACCAACCTCTACTTCGTCTACGACTACGCCATCAGCTGCGAGCCGCGCGAGGAGATCGATCTCTACCACAGGCCGCTCCACGCGATCGTCGTCGAGGAGGCGCTGCGCGTCGGTGGCTCCATGGTCCACCATCACGGGGTGGGCAAGTACCGCACACCGTGGGTGGAGCAGGAGCACGGGAGCTCGTGGTACCTGCTCACCGAGCTCAAGCGGGCGTTCGACCCGCACTTCATCATGAACCCCGGCACCATCTTCCCGATCGGTCAGGACGGGCTGCCGCTGATCGTCGGCTCCGAGGCACGGTGAGCGCCTACTTCCTGGCGATCGACAGCGGGTCGCAGAGCACCAAGGTCTCCGTCATCGACGACGCCGGACGCGTCGTCGTGTCGGCGCGGACCCCGCTCCAGCCCTACGAGCTGACCCCGGACGGGTGCGCCGTGCATCCGGGTGACGACCTGTGGGACACCCTCGTGGCGAGCTGTCGAGCCGTCCTGTCGAGGTTCGACGGCGCTGCGGTGGACATCACGGCGGTCGGGCTGTGCGGCATCCGGTTCTGCCGCGCCCTGGTCGACGGGTCGGGTCGGCTGACCGAACCGGTGCTGAGCTGGATGGACGCCCGCGTCTCGCGACCGCTCACCGCGCCCGAGCCGGCCGTGGCGACCGTGGCCAGCGCCGCCGGGTACCTCACGCTCCGGCTGACCGGGGAGCGACGGGACAGCGCTGCGAACTACCAGGGCATGTGGCCGATCGACCCGCGAACGCGGGACTGGTCGGCCGACCCGGCAGAGCTGGAGCGGACCGGGATGCCGGTGGCCCTGCTGCCGTCCCTGGTCGACCCGGGTGAGCTGCTGGGGCAGGTCACGCCCGAGGCTGCCGCCCGGACCGGGCTGGCGGCCGGGTGCCCGGTCTTCGCGACGGCCAACGACAAGGCCGTCGAGGCCCTCGGCTGCGGCCTGGTCGCACCGGGCACCGTGCTGCTCTCGCTGGGCACCTACGTCGCGGCGATGACGGTCGGCGAGGAGCCGGCCCTCGAGAACGACGCCTGCTGGGTGAACGACGCGGCCCTCCCGGGTCGTCACCTCTACGAGAGCCACGGCATCCGGCGGGGCATGTGGACCGTCTCGTGGCTGCGACAGCTGGTGAGCTCGGGCGCGCAGGGTCCGACCGACGACGACGCGCTCCAGCAGTGGCTCAGCGACGGTGCTGCCGGGGTTCCCGTCGGTTCCGGTGGGCTGGTGGTGGTCCCGGACTGGCTCGCGCCCGGGCACGCGCCCCATCGGCGCGGGGCGATCCTCGGCCTGGACGGGACGCACGGCCCCCACCACCTGTACCGCGCGGTCCTGGAGGGCATCGCCCTGACCATGCGTGGCCACGTGGAGGCGATGGAGTCGGCTCTCGGGCAGCCCCTGGACGGACTGGTCGTGGCGGGCGGCGGTTCGAGCTCGGACCTGATGATGCAGATCCTCGCGGACGTCTTCGCCTGCCCGGCGCAGCGGGCCGGGGTGCCGGACGCCGCCGGTCTCGGCGCCGCGATCTGCGCGTCAGTGGGGAGTGGGGTGCACGAGGACTTCGACACCGCCGCGGCAGCGATGACCCGCCCCGGTGCGGTCTTCGAGCCGGACGCCGGAGCGCAGGACCGCTACCGGGTGATCAGGGAGGTCTACGCGGCGCTGCCCGGGTTCACCGACCCGATGTTCCGGCGCATGGCGACCCTCGGGAGCGGTTCCTAGCGCTCGACGACCGTGCGGGCGTCGGGTGGTGACCGGCGTCCGGTCGGTGACCTACGCCTGGACCGGCACCTCGTAGACGCTGTCCGCGGGATGCCCGGCACGTTCGTGGATGCGCTGCACCGCCTCGGCGCTGGGGGCCTCGGACAGGCAGAACACCATCCCGCTGTCGGGATCGGCCCAGGCATGCTTGAAGTTCACGTTCTCGTCGTCCTGGATGGCCAGATCCGCATTGTGGGCCTCCCTGAGCGCTTCCGGGGTGACCCCCTTCATCGCCGTGTGCACGTCCATGAACTCGGGCATGGTGTGGCCTCCTTCGTCGCTCCTCACCCTGCTACCCCGGGGCGGTGGCGGCAATAGCCCGCCCGGGTCACCGGGGCGGAGCGCGTCCGGGCCCGGTCCGACCCCACCCGTCGACCGATCGCCGCAGATGGTCCCGAGTTGCGGGCTCGGACGGGACTCTCCTACCGTTCTCCAAAGATCATTGGAGGAATGGTGGATTCTGCACAGCGACGTACCCGGGCCTTCGACGAGCTGGCGGTGGTCGGCAAGGCGTTCGGCAGCGCCAAGCGGCTGGAGCTCGTGGATCTCCTGGCCCAGGGCGAGCGCACGGTCGAGGGTCTGGCCCGCGCGGCCGGCATGGGGGTCACCACGGTGTCGGCCCACCTGCAGGTGCTGAAGCTGGCGAACCTCGTCCGGACCCGCCGGGAGGGCACGAAGGTGCACTACCGGTTGGCGGGCGACGACGTCGCGAGCCTGTACGCCGCCATGCGCAGCGTGGCGCGCGAGCGGTCGGCCGACGTCGGGCGGGCGCTCGAGGCGTACCTGAACCTGCCCGGCTCCGGTGACGTGAGCCTGGTCTCGCGCGACGAGCTGTCCCGACTACTGGCCAGCAACCAGATCACCGTCCTCGACGTGCGGCCCGAGGAGGAGTTCGCCGCCGGTCACATCCCGGGGGCTCGCAGCGTGCCGCTGGAATCTCTGGCGGTTCGGGTCCGCGAGCTGCGGGGAGTCCCACAGGTGGTGGCCTACTGTCGCGGCAGCTTCTGCGTGATGGCCCACGACGCGGTCCGCCTGCTGGAGGCGGAGGGGATCGTGGCCCGCCGCCTCGAGGACGGCATGCTCGAGTGGCGCACCCATGGCCACCCGGTGCAGGTGGGGGCCGCGTGAGCGCCGTCCCCCCGGCCGGGCTCCTGGTCGGGCTCGCCTCGTGGCCGCTGCGACGCTGGTGGGCCGCCACCGGCGCCACGCTCGCCTTCGCACTGCTGGTGGCCATCCCGACCGACCTCATCGACACCCCCGTCTTCGGCCGGCAGATTCCCCCGACCTGGTGGGCCTGGCCCTCGCTGGTCGTCTCCTCGGTGCTCGGTGGTCTCCTCGTCGCGACCTACGTCGCCGGGCCGGACCAACCGGACGCCGCCGCGACCCGTCGCGGTGGCTGGATCGGGGCGTCGCTGACCTACTTCGCGGTCGGCTGCCCGGTCTGCAACAAGCTGGTGCTGCTCGCGTTGGGCAGCGCCGGTGCGATCACCTGGTTCGAGCCGGTCCAGCCGGTGCTCCAGGTCCTCGCCATCGTCCTGCTCGGCTGGGCCCTGCGCAGCCGGCTGCTCGGCGAGCTTTCCTGCCCTACGACCACACCTGGAGATGTCACACGTGTCTGAGCGCCGCAAGAGCCCCGTCGTCCCGCTCGCCATCGCCGCGGTCGCGCTCATCGCCCTGATCGCCTCCCTCGTCGGCGCCACGGGCCCCGAGGGCACCGACGACGGCGGCCGCCCGGCCAGTGCGGAGTCGTCCGGCCGGTCTCCGGGCTCGGGCCAGCCCACGGACTCCGGCCAGCCCACGGACTCCGGCCAGCCCCCGGACTCGGGCCGGGCTCCGGACGACACCTGGCAGCAGCTGGTACGCCGTGAGCCCGGTGACCCGGTGGCGCTGGGCGAGGTGGAGGCACCGGTCGTGATGCTCTCCTACTCGGAGTTCCAGTGCCCGTTCTGCGGCAAGTTCGCCCGGGACACCGAGCCGACTCTGATCAAGAAGTACGTCGAGGAGGGCACGCTCCGCATCGAGTGGCGCGACTTCCCCTACCTGGGCCCGGAGTCGACCACCGCGGCGCAGGGTGGCCGCGCCGCGGCGGCGCAGGACAGCTTCTGGGCCTTCCACGACGCGATGTACGCCGACCAGCTCCCGCCCAACTCCGGCCGGCTCGACGAGGACCACCTCGCCGGCGTCGCGGAGCAGCTCGGTCTGGACGTGGCGAAGTTCCGGGCGGACATGAGCTCCACGGCCACCCGGCGGGCCATCGCCCGGGACTTCGCGCAGGGTCAGGCGATCGGGGTCACCGGCACCCCGGCCTTCGTCATCAACGGGGTGCCGGTCATCGGGGCCCAGCCCACCGAGGTGTTCGAGAAGACCATCGAGCAGGCTGCTGCGGAAGCGGCTCCGTGACCGAGGTGGGCGTGCTGGCCGCCTTCGCCGCCGGCGTGCTCAGCCTCCTCTCACCGTGCAGCGCGCTGATGCTGCCGTCGTTCTTCGCCATGGCCTTTGCGAGCAGGCGCGCTCTGGTCGCCCGGACGCTGGTCTTCTACCTCGGGCTGCTGCTCACGCTGGTCCCGCTCGGCGTCGGGGCCGGTGCGGCCTCGTCGTTCTTCTACGGCCACCGACCGGTCCTGATCAGCGTCGCGGGATGGTTGATCATCGGGTTCGGCGTGCTGCAGCTGCTGGGCCGCGGCTTCACGATCCCCTTCTCGCAGAGGCTGAGCACCGCCGTGGCCACCCGGGAGGGGGACGGCTGGATCTCGACCGTGCTGCTCGGTGCGGTCTACGGCCTGGCCGGCTTCTGCTCGGGGCCCGTGCTGGGCGCCATCCTGACCGTCGCCGCCACGCAGCAGTCGCCCTGGCGCGGCGGGGGACTGCTGGCGGTCTACGCCCTTGGCATGGCCGCCCCGCTGCTGCTCCTCGCGGGTCTCTGGGACCGCTACGAGCTGGGGACCCGTCGTTGGTTGCGCGGCCGCACGCTCACCCTGGGGCGTGTGCACGTGCACACGACGTCCCTCGTCTCGGGCCTGCTGTTCGTCGGCATCGGCGTCGTCTTCCTGCGCTACGACGGCACCGCCGGGCTGACCGGCTCCCTCGGCCTGGGTGACCTCACCGATCTCGAGTTCAGCGCCCAGCAGGCCGTGGCGCGGTGGACCGCCGGGGTGCCGACCTGGGCGCTCCTGCTGGCGGTGCTGCTCGTGGCCTCGACGGTCGCCTGGCGCCGCGCCCGCACGGCGCCGAGCCCGGCGGCGGAGCCGGAGCCTGGGACGACAGCAGCGGAATCGAGCCGGGCCGGGGACGACCTGCCGCGCAGGTGACCGGACCCCCGCGCGCCCTTCGCTGCGGCGACCCGCTCCCGCCGCGGACCCGGTGCAGGTCGCCCGCCTCCGCGGCGCGAGACGGATGGAGACGGATGCCGTGGCGGCCCTGCATTCCGGATGCGTCGCCCGGTCGAGGTTCACCTTCCGGCCCGCACGATCAGCTCCGAGGCCGTCCGGGCTCTGGTGGACCAAGGCAGTCGGTCGGGGGCGTGGGGTCCCTCTGGCTATGGTTCCCCCGTGTCCCCGCCCGTCGCCGCCGAGGTCGCCCGATGGTCGCGGGTCGGTCTCTGCTCGGTGCTCGCTGCGGTGCTGGGCCTGGCGGGCATCCTGCTCGCGGTCGTCGCGTCGATGACGCCCATGACGGGCACGGCTGGCATGGCTGACATGGCTTCCCCTCCGGCCACTGCCGCACCTCCGGTCGCCGCACCTCCGGTCGCCGCGGCTTCCCGCGGCGGCGGCCCGATCCTCGGCGGCGATGGTGCTGTGGAGCGTGAAGCGGCTCCACCGGCGGCCTCGGAGGTGACGCCGCCCATGAGCTCGCTGTGCGACCGCGTGTGCCTCACGGGGGTGGGGGAGGTGTGCCTGGTCGCGTCCGGTCTGGGGGTGACCACCCTGCTGGCGCTGCTCCTGGCTTCTCGTCGCGACACCTTCGTGGGGCTGCTGGGGCGCACCCGTCCCCGCGCCCTCCCACGCCGACGGCGTCGCCGGGCACCATGGACGGTGCCGTCACCCGTCTCCCTGTGTGTGTTGAGGGTGTGACAGGCCGCTCAGGGATCTCTCCCTGAGCGAAGCCACCACGGCGTGCGCCATGAGCGTGCGCCGCTCCCGGGCCGGCGTCGTCCAACGCGCCGGCACAGCCCCACACCGGTCCCCGAGGACTCTGCTGGTCGGCGCTGCTGCCCCGGCAGAGGTCCCTCGGGTCGACCGGACCCTCCCATCACGAAGGATCCGACACCCCATGGACATGACCATGCGCTCCGCCGTCCCCGACTGGCTCACCCCGGTCGCCTGGACCTACATCACGTTGTCCCTGCTCAGCACCGCCATCATCGCTGCCGACATCTACATGCTGCGTCGTCGTCACCTCGGTGTCGCCGCAGAAGGGGTGTGGATCACCTCTGCGCTCTACCTCGGGCCGTTCGCCGTCGCGGCCTACCTGCGCCGCGGGCGCGCCGACGCCACCTCCACGACCGGCCCTGCCGGAACAGCTGGAAGGGGCCAGGGAACTGCGGTCGCAGTGCTCCCCGGCGGAGGTGCATCCGCCGTGGCCCACCTGATCGCGGTGCCACTGGTGGTCGCGGTCGGCTGGACGATCGCGGGTCTGGCGATGTGGCCCATGATCCTCGTCATCGCCGTCCTTGCGATCCTCATGTTGGCGGTCTACGAGCGGGTGGCCAGCCGTGACCCGCGTACCGGACGCACCGGCGGCATCTCCGTCGGCTCTGCCCTGGCCGCCGCCGTCGTCACCGTCGCCGCGTTCGACATCGGCATGGTCGGCTGGATGCTGCTGCTGCACGTCAACGACCTGATGCCGCCGGTCACCGACGGCACCTTCTGGTTCCTCATGCAGGTGGGTGTGGTCGTCGGCCTCCTGACCGGCTACCCGGCAGTCAGGTGGCTCCTTCGTCGCAACCGGGCGGTCGTCCCGGCCTGAACGCTCGGCCCGCGGGCCGAGGTCCCGGGGGCTGCTGCGCGAGTCGGCTCCCGGGACCCGGCCGTGGCCGGTCCGCGAGGAAGACCCGAACCGCGTGGGCACCGCGCCTGACCACGCCTCGGGGCAGGGACGACCCGGAGGTGAACGCCCCGGGCTAGAAGATGGACCACCCGGTCCGGGTGGTGAAGAGGTCCAGGGCCGCCAGCCCGGCTGCGGAGTTGCCCGAGGCGCTCAGCCCGGGGCTCCAGACGCAGATGGTGCAGACGTTCGGGATCACCGCGAGGATGCCACCGCCGACGCCGCTCTTGCCGGGGAGCCCGACGCGGTAGGCGAACTCTCCCGCGGCGTCGTAGGTGCCGCAGGTGAGCATCACGGCGTTGATTCGCTTGGTCTGGCTCGAGGAGAGGATCCGGCTGCCGTCCGCCTGCACGCCGTGCCGGGCCAGCAGGCCGGCCGCGAGCGCCACCTCACGGGCGCTCATCGACAGGGAGCACTGCCAGAAGTACTGCTCGAGGACGGCGTCCACGGTGCCCTCGAGGTTGTCGTAGCTGGCCAGCAGGTGGGCCATGGCCGCGATCCGGTGACCCCGCTCGCTCTCGGAGCGGGCGATGAGGGGGTCCCCGTCGATGTCCGGGTGGCCGCTCTCGCGCCGCATCAGGTCGCGCATGGCCGCGGCGGCGTCGCCGGTCACCCGGTGCAGCCGGTCGGTCACGACCAGGGCGCCCGCGTTGATGAAAGGGTTACGCGGCCGGCCCTGCTCCTGGTCGAGCTGCAGCAGGGAGTTGAAGGGGTTGCCGGAGGGCTCACGGGAGACCCTGCGCCAGATCTCGTCGCCGTCGTGCGCCATCACGAGAGCGAGGCTGAAGACCTTGGAGATGCTCTGCACCGAGAAGCGCGTGTCGCAGTCGCCGACCGCGTGGACCTGGCCGTCGTTCATGGCGACGGCCATCCCGAACTGGCCGGGGTCGACGAGGGCGAGCCCCGGGATGTAGTCAGCGACCTCACCCGTACCGACGTACGGCGCGACCTCGGCGCAGATGTCCTCGAGCACCGCGTCCAGATCCATGGCCGCGATTCTGTCCCGGTGGATCCCGGGCGCCGACGGCGCCCCTGTCGGCGGGCCGATCCGTCCGGGTCGGGCCGTCGGGGTCCCATCGTCCTGTCCTTGTGCGGTGTCAGAAGGCCGAGACGGAGCCAGCCGCCCGCTCGTGCCTGCTCAGCGCGCGGAGCAGACTGTCCTGGCCCCGGCGCCGCGCGGCCAGCGCGGCGAGCAGGGCGAGCACCGGCTCCAGCACCTCGGGGCCGAAGGTCGGGGTGACCAGGCCGACGCTGACCGCGAGGTCGTCGGCGTGCACCGCGATCTCCGTCAGTCGCACGACCAGGAAGTCGTCGGTGGGAAGGGTGCAGTCCTGCCACGGCACGTACGTCCTCGCGCCTGCTGGGTCGAGCGCCCCCGCCAGCTGGTCGCGTGAGCGGGCGAGCACCTCGACCGAGTCGGCGGGCCCCGCCGCGCCCAGCTGGTTGAAGTCGTCACGGATGGAGGTGTTCTCGGGGGCCTCGACGGGGGCGTGCCACCAGTCCACGCGGTCGTAGTGCCCGACCAGGGTGGACGGGTGAGCGTCGGGTGGGCAGGGCTTGTGGAGGAACTCGACGGCGCACTCGGGCTGGCTGACCAGGTGGCGGGTCAGGCCACCGACGGTCATCCCGGGCAGCACGGACTCCCGCTTCCAGGCGTCGGCCACCTCCGCGGACTCCACCAGTTCGGTGAGCTGATCGACAGCGTCGATGACGGCCGCCCGCTCGAGGGCCCCGGCGAAGGTCAGCGGCATGCCGTCCACCATGTCAGGCGGTCAGCACGTCCACAAGCCTGAGCGCTCGCACCTCGACCAACGGCGCCCACCGCCGTTGGTTGCGGTGCGAGAGCGGCGAGCCTCGAAACCCTGGCCGGCGGGGCGCCGGGGGCCGCGAGGCTCGCCGCTCTCGCACGTCGTACCTCGACCAGCGGGAGCGTGACGTTGGTCGGTGTAGGGAGACCCTGGACGCTGTGGGTGGGAGAGTGTGGCCATGACGCAGCCAGCACGCATCCGGGTCTTCCTGCTGGACGACCACGAGGTCGTCCGGCAGGGCCTGCGGGCCCTGCTGGAGGGGGCCGGCGACATCGACGTGGTGGGCGAGTCCGGGTCCGCGGAGGAGGCCGCCGCCCGCATCCCGGCCCTGCATCCGGACGTCGCCGTGCTCGACGGTCGGCTGCCGGACGGCTCGGGGGTGGAGGTGTGCCGCCAGATCCGGGCCGTGGACCCCTCGATCCGCGCCCTGATCCTGACGTCGTACGACGACGACGAGGCGCTGTTCGCCGCCATCATGGCCGGCGCGTCCGGGTACGTGCTCAAGGAGATCAAGGGCTCGGACCTCGTGGGTGCGGTGCGCCAGGTCGCCGCGGGCAACTCGCTGATCGACCCGGCGCTCACCGCCCGGCTCCTCGACCGGGTGCGCAACGGCCCCGCCACCGCCCCCGAGCTCGCGGAGCTGACCGAGCAGGAGCTGAAGCTGCTCGCCCTGATCGCCGAGGGCCTGACCAACCGTCAGATCGGTGAGCGGATGTTCCTCGCCGAGAAGACCGTCAAGAACTACGTCTCCAGCATCCTCGCCAAGCTGGGCCTGGAGCGGCGCACCCAGGCGGCTGTCCTGGCCTCGAAGCTGCTCGGCCCGCCGAACGGCCCGGCGCGCTGAGGACCAACAGCACCCACCGGGGGACCATCCGCCCCTGCCGGTGACCCCACTGTCCGCGGGAGGCTCGAGCCAAGAGGAACACCACTACTCGAGAAGGTCGCAATCATGGCTGCCATCCACCACCACGACGTCGAGGGTGTCGCTGGCGACGCCGCCGACACCACCGCCACGACGGCGCACGCCACCGCCACCCGCCGGGTGCTGGCCACCCTGCGGATCGGCTTCGGTCTCACGTTCCTGTGGGCCTTCTTCGACAAGCTGCTCGCGCTGGGCTTCCACACCGGCTACGACCAGACCGGGACCACGCTGGACCGCTTCGGTCCCGCGGCCTGGATCAACGGGGGCAGCCCCACCGAGGGCTTCCTGAAGTTCGGTGCCGACGGCCCGTTCAAGGGCTTCTACAACAGCATCGGCGGCACCGCGTGGGCCGACACCCTGTTCATGGTGGGCCTGCTCGGCATCGGCGTGGCCCTGACCTTCGGGGTCGGGATGCGCCTCGCGGCCGTCGCCGGCGCGACGATGTACGTCCTGATGTGGACCGTCGTCCTTCCTCCGGACAACCACCCCGTGCTCGACGACCACCTCCTGGGCGCCGTCACCGTGGTCGCCCTGGCCCTGCTGAACACGGGCAACACCTGGGGCCTCGGTCGCTGGTGGGGCAGCACGAAGATCGTGCAGGAGCACCCCGTCCTGAAGTGACCCGAGGGGCGCACGCGGAACGGCCACCCGGCCCGCCGGATGGCCGTTCTGCTGCGCCGCCGCGTCCGGACGTTGCCCGCATCAGGTGAGCCGCATCTGGTGGGCCGCACCCGGCGGGCCGCATCAGGCGGGCCGCGTCAGCGCGGGCGGCGCAGCCGGCGCGGGATGCCCGCGTCCAGGAGCGCGGTCGTCGCGAGCCGCACCTTGACGTCGACCAGCGAGCAGCCGTCCGGGGTGACGAGCACGGGGTTGAGGTCCAGCTCCGCCACCTCGGGGACATCGGTGGCGAGGGCGCCCAGGGACACGATCAGCTGCTCGAGGGCTGCGACGTCCACCCGAGGGGTGCCCCGGAACCCGTCGAGCAGGGGCCAGCTGCGCAGCGACCGCAGCGCGCGGCTCGCGTCTCCGCGGGTCAGCGGCGGGAGCAGGAAGACGCGGTCCGCCAGCAGGTCGGTCGCCACGCCGCCGGCGGCCACCATCACGAGGGGGCCGAAGCCGGGGTCGCGCACGACGCCGAGCGCGAGCTCGACGCCCGAGACGACCGGCTGCACCAGCACGGGGACGGCGTCCTGCCCGAGCGCGAGGCCGAACTCGCGGACCGCCGAGACCACGGCGTCGTACGAGGTGAGCCCGACCCTGACCAGGCCGCGGTCGGTCTTGTGCACGATCCCCGGCTCGGCCACCTTCACCACGACCGGGAAGCCGAGGTCGCTGGCCGCGCGCGCGGCGCCCTCGCCGCCGCGGGCGCTGCGACCGACCGGGGCGAGCCCGTAGGGACCGAGCAGCTGGATCGCGCTCGCGGGCTCGAGCCAACCCTCGGCGTCGCCGTTCCCGGCCACGAGCCGGGTGCCGACCTCGCGGGCCGCGGCGGAGCGGTCCTCGTCGGGTGGCTCGGGTGACTCCCGAGGGACCCGCAGCCATGCGGCGTAGGCCGTGACCCTCGCCAGGGCGTGGATCGCGGTGCTCACCGAACGGAAGCGGGTGAGGCCGGGGAGATCGTCGGGGTGCGGGTCCAGGCCGCCCATGGGGATCAGGAGCAGCGGCTTCTCGGGTCGGGTCCGGCGGCTCGCGGCCAGGGCGTCGACGAGGGGCGCCGGGTCGCCGACGCTGGTGCGGACGAGCACCACCGCGACGGCGTCGACCTCGTCGGACTCGAGCAGGGCCGCGGCGATGGCGCCCAGGTCCTCCGGCGAGGCGCCGGCACCCGCGTCCACCGGGTTGCTGGTGCCGGTCGTGCCCAGCACGTGGTCGGCCAGGGTGGCACGCAGGCCGGCGGAGAGCTCGGGGACCACGAGACCGGCCCGGTCGGCGTCGTCGGCGGCCAGGACACCGAGACCACCGGCGTTGCTGATGACGGCGAGGCGCGGACCGAGGGGGAGCGGCTGGCCGGCGAGGAGGAGAGCGGTCTCGGCGATCTCCTCGGCGCTGCGGCAGCCGATCACGCCCGCCTGGGCGAAGAGTGCGTCCACGCCCACCCCGGACGCGGCGGCCGCCGCAGTGTGCGATGCGCCGGCCCGGCGACCGCCCGAGGAACGACCACCCATGACGGCGAGCAGGGGCTTGCGCTCGGCGAAGCGGCGCGCCATCCGGGCGAACTTGAGGGCGTTGCCGAAGGATTCGAGGTAGAGGGCGGCGGCGGTGACCTTCGGGTCCTCGAGCCAGGCGGCGAGCAGGTCGTTGCCGGACACGTCCGCCTTGTTGCCCAGGGAGATGAACGCTCCGACGCCCAGGCCGAGATCCCGGGCGAGGTCGATCAGGGCGATGCCCACGCCGCCGGACTGCGAGGCGATCGCCAGGCCTCCGGGGGGCGGCACCGCGTGGCTGAACGTCGCGTTCAGCCGGACCGCCGGGTCGTTGCTCATCACGCCGAGGCAGTTGGGGCCGACCAACCGCATGCTGTGGGCCCGGGCGAGGTCGAGCATGGCGCGCTGGAGGGCGGCCCCGTCGGCGCCCATCTCCTCGAAGCCGGAGGAGATCACGACCGCGGTCGGCACGCCGGCCGCCGCCGCGTCGCGCAGGGAGTCGAGCACCCGCTCGGCCGGCACGGCGACGATGGCCAGGTCGACGGCTCGGGACTCGTCGTCGGTTCGGGGCAGGTCCACGAACCTCGCGGACGAGGCGATCCCGGCCACCACCGCTCCGCTGGGGTGCACGACGTGCAGGGCGCCGGCGTACCCGCCCGCCCGGATGGAGGCCAGCACGGCCGCCCCGATGCCGCTCCCGTCGCGGCGCACCCCGGTGACCGCCACGCTGTGCGGGTGGAGCAGCGGCGCGAGAGACCGGGTCTCGGCCCGGCCCTCGCGGACGTCGGCCGCCGCCACGGCGCGGGCCGAGGCGGCCGTGCCCATGGCGACGTGGACGGTCCCGGCGTCGGCCTCGCGGGTGACCTCGAAGCCGGCGCCGAGGAACACTCCGAGCATGGCGCGGTTCTCGGTGAGCACCTCCGCGACGAAGCGGCGGATGCCGCGGTCCCGGCAGGTGGCGGCGAGGTGCTCGAGGAGCAGGCCGCCGAGCCCGAGCCCGTGGCGGTCGTCGGCGACCAGGAAGGCGACCTCGGCGGTGTCGGCCGTCACCGGCTCGGCCGTGCCGAGAGCAACGATCCGGTCGCGGACCGTCAGGACCAGGCTGGCGACCGTCGGCTGCGCGGGGTCGAAGAGGTGCTCGACGTAGTCGCGGCCGGCCTTGCGACCCACGGCGAAGAACCGCATCCGCAGGCTGGCCAGGGACGCCCCTTCGTGCAACGCCGCGAGACCCTCGTGGTCACTCGGAAGGACGCCGCGGACGACCGCGACCGTTCCGTCGTTGAGCAGGACGTCAGCGGCCAGGGGATCGGTGCGGCTCACCGGGCGTCCCCGACGCGTCCGGCGGGACGGCCCATCGAGGCCAGGGGGCTCTCGCCCGACGTGGTGCTGAGAGCGAGCGAGTCGTGCACGGCGTACCTCCGGTGGTCGGTCTGGCCCTCGATCCTCGGGCCTTCGCCCGGTCGCTGACAGGGCCGATGGTCCCGTGGGAGGGTCGGGCAGGCACGAACGGGCCGGGGGCCGGACGCCGGGTCCGAGGAGCGGCTCAGAGCATGGAGCCCAGGTCGGACCCGACGGTCGGGTACGCGGCCGTCGCGGACTTCAGCTGGCGGGTGGTCAGCCCGAGCTTCATGGCGAGGCCGAGGGTGTTGACCAGCTCGCCGTACCCGGGGCCCAGCAGATGGGCACCGACGATGGTGTCGGTCGAGTTGTCGACCAGGATCTTCGCGGCCGCGGTCGACTCTCACCGACCCGGTAGTTGGAGTACCAGCCGCTGGCGTCGGAGTAGCGCACGGCCAGGTCGATCCCGCGCTCGCTTGCCTCCGACTTCGAGCATGCCGACGCGGACCAGCTCGGGGATGGTGAAGACCGCCGTGGGGATCCCGGTGTAGTCCGGGGTGGTCGTGGCGTCCTTGAGCATGTTGGACGCGGCGACCTTGGCCTCCGAGACCGCGACCGGGGTCAGCGGCATCCCGGCCGTGTCTGCCGAGTCACCGGCGGCCCAGACCGCTGGGTTCGTGGTGCTCTGGAGGTGGCCGCTGACGCTCACCCCGCGTTCGCCCCATTGCACGCCAGCAGACTCCAGACCAAGGTCCGCGAGCGTCGGCGACGCGTCCCGCACCGTGGACGACGAGGTCGGTCTCGACCGTCTCGTGGATGCCGTCGCGCTCGAGGGTGACCCTGGAGCCACGCTCGACCCGCTCGACGGACGACGAGGGTGGTGGAACGGCGCAGGTCGACGCCGACCTCACGGCCGCGGTCGACGAGGAGCTCCACCAGATCGGGGTCGAAGCCCTTCAGCGGGCGCTCGCCACGGTCGATGATGACCACGGGGCTGCCCACCCGGGCGGCGAGGTGGGCGAACTCGAAGGAGACGAAGCCGCCGCCGACGAACAGGATCCGCGCCGGAAGGTCGTCGAGGTCCAGGAAGTCGGTGCTGTCGATGAGGTGCTCGTGCCCGGGGACCTCCAGGGGCCGGGGCCGCGCTCCGGTGGCGACCAGGAAGCGGTCGGCCTCGTAGGAGGTGCCGTCGATCTCGATCCGGCGGGCGTCGGTGAACGTCGCGTGCCCGTGCAGGGTGTCGACGCCGTCGCTCGCGAGCCCGTCCTCCATGCCGCCCGGCACGGGGTCGGTGAAGCCGTGCTTGTGCGTCATCAGGTCCGGCCAGCTGATCGCCAGCCCGGCGTCGTCGATGCCCTTCCCGCGCATCAGACGGGCGCTGTCGACGATCTCGGCGCCCCTGCGCAGGATCTTCTTGGGGTCACAGCCCCGCAGCGCGCACGTTCCCCCGTAGGGGAGCGAGTCAACGATCGCCACGCGCCATCCCTGGGCGGCTCCCTTGTGGGCGGCTGCGGCGCCGGCCATGCCGGCCCCGATGACGATCAGGTCGTAGGTGTGGCTCATCGGGGGGCTCCGAGAGCCACGCGCAGCTGCTCGAGGGTCGGTGCTCCGGCGTACCCGTCCGGAGCGGGGTACCGGCGACACGCCAGGCCCACCTGCGAGCCGGGCTCGGCGAACACGTCGACGCCGTCCACCTGGAAGCTGGGCGAGCCGAGGAAGCCGATCATCTCCGCCTGCGCCGGGGTCTCGACCAGACGGCGCGTCACCGCGAGGTCGGGGCGCTCGCGCGCCAGCAGCGTCAGGCGCTCGTCCGCGACCTTCCAGCTCGGGCAGTCCTCGAAGTACAGCAGGGTGATCTCCATGCCCACGACGCTAGACCTTGATCCTCGGTGCAAGGTCAAGTCGTACGTTGGGCTCATGCGCATCGGAGAGGTCGCGGACGCCGCGGGGGTGGCGGCACAGACGATCCGCTACTACGAGCGGCGGGGGCTGCTGCCCCCGCCCCGGCGCGACCCCAACGGCTACCGGGTCTACGACCCCTCCACCCTGACCCGGCTCCAGTTCATCCGCAGCGGCCAGGGCGCCGGGCTCACGCTCGTCGAGATCGGCACCATCCTCGAGCTGCGGGGGGAGGGCGCATCGCCCTGCGCCCACGTCGGCGTCCTGCTGCGGGCCAAGCTGGACGACGTCCGGACGCGGCAGCGTGAGCTCGCCACACTGGCGGCCGAGCTCGAGGGCCTGATCACGCGCAGCCATCGCCTCGACCCGGATGACTGCACCGACGAGGCGATCTGTCACCTCATCGCGTCGCCCTCCCGGCTCCGGGGCCAGCAGGGTGCGCAGGCCGTGCAGGAGTAGCGTCGAGCGGATGAGGCGCAGCCTGCTCATCGCGATCACCCTCTACCTCGGCGCGGCCCTGGGCACCCGGGCAGCGGAGTCGGCCGGCCTGCGCAGGTGCCACTGCTCGCCCTCGTGCTGGTGCCGCGGACCGATCCTCAGTGCCTTCCGGTGGGTGGTCCCGGTCGGTCACCGCTGATCGGGCCGGTCAGTCGCCGACGTAGGCCGCCAGGTGCTGGCCGGTGAGGGTGCTGCGGTCGGCGACGAGGTCGGCGGGGCTGCCCTCGAAGACGATCCGGCCGCCGTCACGCCCGGCGCCCGGACCGACGTCCACGATCCAGTCGGCGTGCGCCATCACGGCCTGGTGGTGCGAGATGACGATGACCGACCGCCCGGCGTCCACGAGTCGGTCGAGCATCGCCAGAAGCTGCTCCACGTCGGCCAGGTGCAGCCCGGTGGTCGGCTCGTCGAGCACGTAGACGCCGGCGTCCGTGCCCAGGTGGGTCGCCAGCTTCAACCGCTGCCGCTCGCCCCCCGACAGCGTCGTGAGTGGCTGGCCCAGGCGCAGGTAGCCGAGCCCGACGTCGCCGAGGCGTCGCAGGATCCCGTGGGCCGCCGGGATCCGGGCCTTGCCGTCGCCGAAGAGCTCGGTCGCCTCGACGACCGACAGGTCGAGGACGTCGGCGATGTTCAGCCCGCCGAGCCGGTGGTCCAGCACCGCCGCCCGGTAGCGCCTGCCCTCGCACTCCTCGCAGGGGCTGACGACCGTGTTCATGAAGCCGAGGTCGGTGTAGGTCACCCCCGCGCCGTTGCACGCCGGGCAGGCCCCCTCGGAGTTGGCGCTGAACAGGGCGGGTCTCACGCCGTTGGCCTTCGCGAACGCCTTGCGGACCGGGTCCAGGAGGCCGGTGTACGTCGCCGGGTTGCTGCGCCGCGACCCCTTGATCGGGGTCTGGTCGACCGAGACCACGTCGTCGCGGCCCGAGACCGAGCCCTGGATCAGCGAGCTCTTGCCGGCGCCGGCGACACCGGTCACCGCCACCAGCACGCCAAGGGGCAGGTCCACGTCGACGTCCTGCAGGTTGTGGGTGTCGGCGCCGCGCACCTCCAGCACCCCCGACGGCGTGCGCAGGGTCGGCCTCAGGGCGGTCCGGTCGCCGAGGTGCCGCCCGGTCAGCGTGCCGCTGGCTCGCAACCCCTCGACCGCACCCTCGAACACGACCTGGCCACCCTGCCCGCCGGCCCCGGGGCCCAGGTCGACCACGTGGTCGGCGATCTCGATGGTCTCGGGCTTGTGCTCGACGACCAGCACGGTGTTGCCCTTGTCGCGCAGTCGCAGCAGCAGGACGTTCATCCGGGCGATGTCGTGGGGGTGCAGCCCGATGGTCGGCTCGTCGAAGACGTAGGTGACGTCGGTGAGCGACGACCCCAGGTGCCGGATCATCTTGGTGCGCTGTGCCTCGCCGCCCGACAGGGTGCCCGCCGGCCGGTCGAGCGAGAGGTAGCCCAGGCCGATCTCCACGAAGGAGTCGAGCGTCTCGCGCAGCGCCGCCAGCAGCGGCGCCACGGACGGCTCGGCCAGGCCCCGCAGCCAGGTGGCGAGGTCGGTGATCTGCATGGCGCAGGCGTCCGCGATGTTGATCCCCGCGATCCTCGACGACCGGGCTCCCGCGCTGAGCCGGGTGCCGTCGCAGTCGGGGCAGGTGGTGAAGGTGATCACGCGGTCGACGAAGGCGCCGATGTGCGGCTGCATCGCCTCCCGGTCCTTCGAGAGCATCGACTTCTTGATCTTCGGGATCAGACCCTCGTAGGTGAGGTTGACGCCCTCGACCTTGATCTTGGTCGGCTCCTTGTGGAGCAGGTCGTACAGCTCCTTCTTGCCGTAGTGGCGGATCGCCTTGTCCGGGTCGAAGAGGCCCGAGCCCTTGAAGATGCGGCCGTACCACCCCTCCATGCTGTAGCCCGGCACGCTGATCGCCCCCTCGTTGAGGGACAGGCGGTCGTCGTAGAGCTGGGTGAGGTCGAAGTCGGTGACCGCACCGCGGCCCTCGCAGCGCGGACACATCCCGCCGGTCCGGTCGAAGGTCACCTTCTCGGCCCGTTTCTGGCCTCGTTCGACGGTGATGGCTCCGGTGGCGTGCACGGAGGCGACGTTGAAGGCGAAGGCGCTCGGTGGGCCGAGGTGAGGGTCGCCGAGCCGGCTGAAGAGGATGCGCAGCATGGCGTTCGCGTCCGTGGCGGTGCCGACCGTGGAGCGCGGGTCTGACCCGATCCGCTCCTGGCCGACGGCGATCACGGTGGTGAGGCCCTCGAGGACGTCGACGTCGGGTCGCGCCGGTGTCGGCATGAATCCCTGCACGAAGGCGCTGTAGGTCTCGTTGATCATCCGCTGCGACTCCGCGGCGATCGTGCCGAACACCAGCGAGCTCTTGCCGGAGCCGGAGACCCCGGTGAACACCGTCAGCCTCCGTTTCGGGATCGCCAGGTGGACGTCCCGCAGGTTGTTCACCCGCGCGCCGTGCACGCGGAGCAGGTCGTGGCCGTCGGCCACGTGCCGCTCCGTCGGGTCGCCTTCCCTCGAGGCACCGGTCATCGAGTCAGGCCTCCGTGTCACGGAGGAGGCCCCCGCCGGCGTCGGACGCCCTCGTCAGGTGGGACGTGGCGTCGGGGACGTGCCCGGGGTCGTGCCCGGCGATGTTCGCGGGGATGTTCGCGGGGACGTTCGCGGGGACGTTCGCGGGGACGTTCGCGGGGACGGTGGCTGCCATGGGACGACCGTAGGCCCATCGACCGAGCACCCGCCCGATCCTGGCCATCGCGGCTGCGACCGCCGGTGACTGGTCAGCCGAAACCCCCGGTTGTCGGCCGGGATCTCGGCTGACCAGCGGGGGTTTCCCCGGCCGGCGGTATCTGTGTGCATCGCCATCTCCTTGCCGTTGTCCCAGGTCAGCGAGCGCTTCAACTGATCCGGCAGCGTGTTCAACGTCGGCACGATCCCGTCGCGCAACTCCTGGGCGCCGCGTCGGCCCGGGAGGTGGATCAGCAGCACGAACCGCGTTGCGCGCTCGACCAGCGTCCCGATCGCGGAGCCGTTCTCACGGCCCACGATCAGGTCTCCCTCCCAGTGCCCCGGCACCGCCCCGTCGAGTGCCTCGGCCGGGCGCTGGCTGATCGAGATCGTGCCGACGAGCTTGCCGCGTCGTTCCTCGGGCCGGTTCTGGGGCTTGCGCTGCGCCCGGCCGCGGCGCAGATGCGCGGCCAGGTCGCGTTTCAACGCGCCGCGCGACTGCACGTAGATCAACTGGTAGATCGTCTCTGCGCACACCCGCTGCTCGGGCTCCTCGGGATGCTCCACAGCCAGCACGCTAGCGATCTGGCGTGGCGACCAGTCCTCGCCCAGCTGGACCGGGGAAACCCGCACCCGAGCAGTCGACCCGATGGCGAGCGATGTTCGTGAGTACCCACCGACGACCAGGAGCAGCGCATGCGCGTCACCCAGATCATCGCCGACCTTCACGTGTCCGACCTCGAGAGCGCCAGGGCCCTCTACACCGACTACCTCGGGTTGACCGAGGAGGAGTTCAACCCGGGCTGGGTGGCGCGCTACACCTCACCGGAGACCGGGACCACCCTCCAGCTGATGACCCGCGACGCGACCGCACCCGTTGACCCGGTCATCTCGGTCAAGGTGGACGACATCGAGGCTGCTCACCGCGAGGCGCAGCAGCGCGGCCACGAGATCGTGCATCCGCTGACCACCGAGGTGTGGGGCGTGACCCGCTTCCTCGTCCGCGCACCGGACGGGAACGTGCTCAACGTCGTCCAGCAGCACGACTGAGCGCGAAGGCGCGATACCTGATCCCAAGAGCCGGCGCGACCCACGGCGCGTTCGGTCTCTTCGTCCTGCCCGACGCCACGCGTCAGGTGGCGGTCGAGCTCAGCAGTCTCGCCGTCACCACCGACGGTGTCCCGCCTCGCGGCGACGGTCCGGTCCGGCACGCTGGGCGAACTGTTGATCGACCTGTCGTCCGGGGTGGGGTACCGGCAACCCCGCTAGCGACCCTCGTTCTGGCAGGGAGGTCACTGCACTCCTGCTCGTCGGCGCCGGTGTGCTCTGCCGCAACGTCCGTATCTTGAGGCCCATGGCTCGCCACCCACGAGGACGCTTCCTCGGCATCCCCTACAACTGGGGTCGCCCCACCGCGCGGACATCGGCAAGGGCATCTGGGATGCGGAGGACCGGCGCATCTTCGCGCCCAAGACTCTCGGCTGGGGGTACGGAATCAACCTCTCGGCGCTGACTCGGAGGCTGACCGGACGCTGACGTTGCCGTGCCCGACCCTCGGCGGGGTCAGGGCTGGTCGAGCTCCTCGGCGAGGACGTCCATGAGCAGGCCGTCGTGCCAGCCGACGCGATCGGCGTCACGCTCGTACCGGCGCATGATCCCGACCGGCCGGAACCCCACCGCCGTGTAGCACCGGATGGCTGTCTCGTTGTCCGCCGCAGGGTCGATCACCAGTCGATGATGGGCCCGGTCACGCACCAGGTGTCGGGCGAGCGTGGCCACGGCGTCGCGGCCGACGCCACGAAGGGGTGTGGCGGGCCAGTGGTGCGTCCGACCGTCGTGACTAGGCCAGCGATCAAGACACCCGGTGCAACGTCCTGGCACGCCGGTGGGGCTGTCCGGTAACAGGGCAAGGTCACATCGGGCTATGTACATGAACTGGGAGGCAAACGAGACTCGGGGTGACGGGGGGAAGCAAACCATCGCCTTAGGGGGCATCCCATGTTGCGTCGCCTGTCCGTAATCCTGTTCACCGCTCTTGCCCTGGCGTTCGGGCTGATCACCACCGCCAGCGCGGGGCCTCCACTCACGAACGCGGTGGTCCACGAGCACCAGTTCGTGGAGACCTTTCAGGACGCCTTGCCCACCTGCGAGCCCGGTGAGTTGTACAACGTCACTACGACGACCAACCTGGTCTTCAAGGAGACCACCTTCGCCGATGGAACTGTGCACGCCACGTTCACCCAGACCGGAAAGGTCAGCGCCGTCCCGGCTGACGGCACCGGCCCGACCTACACCGGCCAGGTCACGATCTGGGGCGGCTTCAACCAGAACAATCAGAGCACCGCAAGCACCTTCACCTTCAGCGTCAACCTGAAGGGCTCGGACGGCTCGCGGATCTCCACCCAGGCGGTGGAGCACACTAACGAGCGCCCAGACGGCTCCGTGCACGAGTTCTTCAAGTGCCAGTGACGCAGGATCAGGAAGCGGCAACCTCGACCGCGCAGGCTGCGGTCGAGGTGCCCGGGGAGTCCATCGAAAGGTCCGCTCATGCCGCTGTGTGGGTTACAAAACCTGCTCGGGGAACCCCACCGCTGCTAACTTCTAGGTACCAGTAGCGCCGTTTTGGCAACCTGGTCCTGCTGTGCGGTCACCACCACCGCACCCTGCACCACACCCCCTGGCAAGTCAGGCTCAACCCCGAGGACCAGAGACCCGAGTTCCGGCCACCCCCGAAACCCGGGCGCCACCACCCGCCGCCCGGGTGGATCAGGTCACGACTACGGCGCGAGTGATCGTCGCCGGGTTTCGAGGCTCGCTCCGCTCGCACCTCAACCAACGGTGGGGATGGGTTTCGAGGCTCGCTGCGCTCGCACCTCAACCGGCGGGGACTTCCGTTGGTCGAGGTGCGAGGAGCGCCAGCGACGAGCCTCGAGACCCCGGGGCCCGGGCAGGCGGGTAGTCCGCTCGCCGGGTTTCGAGGCTCGCTGCGCTCGCACCTCAACCAGCGGGGGTCCGCTCGCACCTCAACCAGCGGGGGCTTTCGTTGGTCGAGGTGTGAGGAGCGCCTGCGACGAGCCTCGAGACCCCGGGACCTCGGGTAGTCCGCTCGCCGGGTTTCGAGGCTCGCTGCGCTCGCACCTCAACCAACGGGGCACCGGGTTTCGAGGCTCGCTCTCTCGCGCCTCAACCAGCGGGGGTGCGCTCGCACCTCAACCAGCGGGCGGGGGCGGGGGGCGTGAGAAGGTGCGTGGTGGACGCGGCCTCTGGGGTCGGCGCAGGCAGGTAGGGGAGCGCGATGGTGGACCAGCCCGACCAGCCCGACCAGCCCGACCAGCCCGACCGACCCGACTGGCCTTCCACGCGCCGCGTGACGCTGGTCGACGTCGCCCGGGAGGCGGGCGTCTCACGCGCTCTGGCCTCGATCGTCATGCGCGACGCCGCGGGGGCGAGCGCGGCGACCCGGGAGCGGGTGCGGGCCGCCGCCACCCTGCTGGGGTATCGGCCCGACGCCCGGGCGAGGGCCCTGGCCGGCCAGGGGTCCAAGCTCATCGGCGTCATGTTCGGCGTCACGGGGACCTTCCACCTCGATCTCCTCGACGGGCTGTACGCCGCGGCCGAGGAGGCGGGCTACGGACTGATCCTCAGCGCCGTGACCCGCAGCCGGGACGAGCAGCGCGCGGTGCAGTCCCTGCAGGACTTCCGGTTCGACGCCCTGGTGATGCTCGAGCCACCCACCGCCGTGCCGCTGATGGCCGGCGAAATCCCGTTGGTGGTGGTCGGCTGGCACGCGGAGCACCCGGCGGTCGACTCGGTGCGCACCTCCGACGAGCACGGCATGGCCCTGGCGGTGGGGCACCTGGCCGACCTCGGCCACCGAGCGATCGTGCACCTCGACGGCGGCGAGACCCCGACCGGTCGCCACCGTCGTGAGGCGTACGTCGCGGCGATGCGAGCGCGCGGACTCGCGGCCGAGGTCCGCACTGTCGAGGCGGGCGTCTCCCAGCTCGAAGGTCAGCGCGCGACCAGGCTGCTGCTGGAGCAGCCGCACCTGCCGACTGCGGTGATCGGCTACAACGACGACGTGGCGGTGGCCGCCATCGGCGTACTGGCGCAGCACGGCCTCGACGTGCCGGGGGAGGTCTCCGTGCTGGGCTGGGACGACAACGCGGTCGCGCGGCTCGCGCAGGCCGACCTGACGACCGTGGCCCAGCAGCCGTCGGTGATGGCCAGGCTCTGCGTGGAGCGCCTGGTCGCGCGGATCAACCAGGAGCAGGTCGACGACGGCGACATCGTGCTGGAACCCGAGCTGCTGGTGCGCGCCAGTACGGCCGCTCCTCGCCAGGACCCTTGACATGTCCTGACAAATGCTCCTACGCTCAGGTCTACTACTAGAGCGCTCTAAAGGAGCATCCGCATGAGCACTGTCCCCGTCCGGATCGGACTCATCGGCGCCGGCCGGATCGGGGCGTCGCACGCCAACGTCATCGCCCGCCGCGTGCCCGAGGCCGTCCTCGTCGCGGTCAGCGACCCGAGGCCGGGTGCCGCCGCCGCGGTCGCCGAGCCGCTGGGGGCGCGGGCCGAGACCTCGGTCGCCGCGGTGCTCGACGCGGTCGACGTCGATGCCGTCGTGATCGCCGCCTCGTCCACCGCCCACGCGGAGCTGGTCGTGGCCGCCGCCGAGGCCGGCAAGCACGTCTTCTGCGAGAAGCCTGCGGGGATGTCCCTGGCCGAGATCTCCGAGGCCCAGGCGGCGACCGAGAAGGCGGGGGTGGTCTTCCAGGTCGGCTTCAACCGCCGATTCGCCGCCGACTTCGCTGCGGCGCGCGACGCGGTCAAGGGCGGCCGGGTCGGTGCGGTGCAGCTGATGCGCTCGCTGACCCGCGACCCCGGCACCGGCCCCGCCGACCCCGGCGCCGTTCCGGCGTGGACGATCTTCACCCAGACGCTGATCCACGACTTCGACACCCTCAACTGGCTCAACCCCGGGGCTCGCGCGCTCGACGTGGTCGCCACGGCCGACGCGCTGGTCAGGCCGGACTTCAAGGAGTCCGGTCTGCTGGACACCGCGGTCGTCGTGATCCGCTACGACAACGGCGCGCTGGCGGTCGCCGAGGCCAGCTTCGCCGCCTCGTACGGCTACGACGTCCGGGGCGAGGTGTTCGGCTCCGGCGGCATGGTGACCGCCGGTGGGGGTGCCGCGTCGTCGCTGCGCCTGTACGACGAGTCGGGCCGCTCGGCCCGGCTCGCCGGCAGCGACACCGAGCTCCTCATCGACGCCTACACCGGCGAGCTCTCCGCCTTCGCCGGCGCCGTGCGAGACGGCCGCCCGGCCGCGGTGGGCGGCGACGACGCCTGGGCGGCCTTCGCGATCGCCCAGGCCTGCATCGAGTCGATCCGGAGCGGCGCCCGCGTCGCGGTGCAGGGCAGGGGTGTGGCATGAGCTTCACGCTGGCGGTCTGCGCCGAGATGGTGTTCACCGAGCTGCCGCTGCTGGAGCGGGTCGCGAAGATCCACAAGGCGGGCTTCGCGGTCGAGATCTGGGACTGGGCGACCAAGGATGCCGCTGCCCTGGTGGCGACGGGGGCCCGTTTCACGTCGATGACCGGGTACCTCTCCGGCGACCTGGTCACCCCGGCCGGGTCCGACACGTTGCTGGCCACGGCCGAGGAGTCGATCGCCTTCGCGCAGGCCATCGCCTGCCCGTCCCTCAACCTGCACGGCACCGGTCTCGGGGACGGAGGCCTCCCGGTGCTCCCGGTCGAGGTCGTCACGGGTGAGATGTGGCTGGCGGCCCGGGGGACCCTCTCCCGGATCGCCGACCTCGGGGAGCGGCACGGGGTGGGCTTCGTGCTGGAGAACCTCAACACCTCGCTCGACCACCCCGGGACGCCGTTCGCCCGGGCCGCCGACACCCTCGCGCTCGTCCGGTCGGTCGGCAGCCCGCACCTGCGGATGAACCTGGACCTCTACCACGCCCAGATCGGCGAGGGGAACCTCGTCGAGCTGATCCGGCGCTGCGCGCCCCACCTCGGCGAGGTGCAGGTCGCTGACGTGCCGGGGCGCTGCGAGCCCGGTACCGGTGAGGTCAGCTGGCCGTTCGTCGCGCGCGCCCTGGCCG
Source organism: uncultured Actinomycetota bacterium (assembly GCA_963760585.1). GTDB lineage: Bacteria > Actinomycetota > Actinomycetes > Propionibacteriales > Nocardioidaceae > Nocardioides. Next base: position 992,298 of record CAVXDI010000004.1, on the reverse strand, counting down.
AGACCGGCTACGACGGCGTCGTCGCGATGGAGGCGTTCGCCTCGGGGGACTCCGATCTCGCGCTCGACCGGTTCCGTACCGCCTTCACGACCACCTGACCCGTACGCCTTCACCCCTCGCCTGGGAGCCCACCATGTCCGTCAACCACGCCCTCGCCCCGGTCGTCTACGACCCCTTCTCCGACGCCTTCAAGGACGACCCGTTCCCGGTCTACCGACGGCTGCGCGACGAGGCACCGGTCTACCGCAGCGAGAAGTGGGGGTTCTGGGCGCTGTCGCGCTTCGAGGACTGTCGGCGCGCGCTGCTCGACCCCGAGACCTTCGTCAACCACCCGGGCATCGACCTCGACGCCACGAACGACCAGGGCGGCCAGGGCAACCTGCCCAACATCGACAACCCGCGCCACGACGAGCTGCGGGCCGTGGTGCAGCGCCAGTTCATGCCCCGCAGCATCGCGAAGCTCGAGGACGACGTCCGACGGACGACGACGCGCCTCGTCGACGGCTTCGCCGGACGAGGGTCCTGCGACCTGGCCCAGGAGCTGTCCTGGCCGTTGCCCTACGAGGTGTTCTTCGACTTCCTCGGCCTGCCCCACGGGGAGGAGCGGAACCAGCTCATCACCTGGTCGCACGGGCTGAAGGACCGGCTGCCGGACGACGACCGGTTGACCCCGCACGCCGTCGACTGCACCGACAGCTCGCGCCGCTACCTGGCGGGGCTGCTGGAGGAGCGCCGCCGCCACCCGCGCCAGGACCTGCTCACGCACGTGGTGCAGTCCGAGATCGCGGGGGTGCCGTTCGCGGCCGAGCACATCGAACCGGCGTCGGAGGTCGTCGGCCTCGTCTTCGGCCTCTACCTCGCCGGGATCGAGACCACCGCCGCCCTGATCTCGACGCTCTTCGAGGAGCTCGCCGCGCGCCCGGCGGCCCAGCGGGCGCTGCGCGACGACCCGCGGCTGATCCCGGCCGCGGTGGAGGAGGGCCTGCGCTACCGCACGCCGCTGCAGCTCACCGTGCGCACCGCCACCCGCGACGTGACCCTGCACGGGGTGACCATCCCCGCGGGCGCCCGGGTCGCGATGGTGATCGGCGCCGCCAACCACGACGAGCGGCAGTTCGCCCACCCCGAGGAGTACGACGCGCTGCGTCCCGCCACCCGCCACCTCGGGTTCGGCGAGGGGCTGCACGGCTGCCTCGGCAACCCGTTGGCGCGCCTCGAGGCACGCGTCGCCCTCGAGGTGGCGCTGCCCCGGCTCGGGGAGCTGCGCCCGTCCGGGCCCACCGCGCGCTACCCCTCCACGCCGAACATGGCCGTGCTCGACCACCTGCCGGTCTCCTTCGTGCCGCAGGATCCGGCGGTGGCCCCCGGCGCGCGGGCGGCGACCACGCAACGCGTCGGCGGCACCGAGGTGGTTCCCCTGCAGGTGCTGGCCCGCCACGAGGCCGCCGAGGGCGTCGTCGTGCTGACCCTCGCCGGGGCAGGGTCAGCCGAGCTGCCGCCGTGGCAGCCGGGCGCGCACATCGACCTGGTCCTCGACAACGGGCTGACCCGTCAGTACTCCCTGTGCGGTGACCCCGACGACCGGCGCAGCTACCGCGTCGGCGTCCTGCGGGAGCCGGCCGGCCGCGGCGGGTCGGCCCACGTCCACGACCGCCTGCAGGTGGGCGCCACGGTCGGGGTGCGCGGCCCGCGCAACCACTTCCGGCTCGAGCCCTCGGCGCGCTACCTGTTCCTGGCGGGCGGGATCGGTGTGACGCCGATCCGGGCCATGGTCGAGCAGGCCGAGCGGGCGGGTGCGGACTGGACGCTCGTCTACGGCGGCCGCTCGGCGTCCTCGATGGCCTTCCTCGACGAGCTCGCGGCGTACGGCGACGAGAAGGTGACCCTGTGGCCCCAGGACACCCGCGGGCTGCTCGACCTCGACGGGCTGCTGGGGACGCCGCGGACCGACACGCTGGTCTACGTCTGCGGCCCGGGCGCGCTGCTCGACGCGGTCGAGGAGCGCTGCGCCACGTGGCCGTCCGGGGCGCTGCACCTCGAGCGCTTCTCGGCCAAGGACCTGACCGAGCCGGTGCTGCACGAGTCCTTCGAGGTCGAGCTGGCCCGGTCCGGGGGAGTGCTCGAGGTGCCGACCGACCGGTCCGTGGTCGAGGTCCTCCAGGAGGCCGGGGTGCCGGTGCTGACCTCGTGCAGCGAGGGCAAGTGCGGCACCTGCGAGGTCGGCGTCCTCGGCGGCCTGCCCGACCACCGGGACTCGCTGCTGAGCGCCGCCGAGCAGGCGCGCAACGACCGGATGATGGTGTGCGTCTCGCGCTCGACGACGAGGCGGCTGGTGCTCGACGTCTGAGCCCCGATCCCCGGGGACCACCGCCCCCCGGGAGTCAGGGGGCCCCGAGAGCCCGAGGGCCAGAGGGTCAGGGGGTCAGGGGGTCAACAGGTTGATCTCGAAGGAGTAGCGGCTGGCGACGTACACGTGGTCGCCCCACTCCACGATGTCCCCGCGGTCGTCGAAGCTGATCCTCTGCATGGTCAGCACCGCGGCGCCCCGCGGCTCACCGAGCTGGCGCGCCTCGGCGGTGCCGGCGGTGCGGGCACCGACTGTCTGCACGGCGGAGTGCAGGTGGACGCCCTGGGCGCGCAGCATCTCGTAGAGTCCGCGCCGCTCGAGGTCGTCGGGGCTGAAGGTGGCGATGCGCTCGGGCAGGTAGTTGGTCATCCGGGCGATCGGCAGCTCGCCCGCGCTGCGCAGCCGCTCGATCCGCACGACCTGGGTCCCCTCGTCGAGCGCCAGCCGCCCCGCGACGCTCGCGTCGGCCGGGACCCTGTCGAAGGACAAGAGCTCCGTGGACGGTGACTGCCCGCTCCCGGCGAGGTCGTCGTAGAGACTGGTGAGCTCCAGGGGACGTCGGACCTTGGGCTGCACCACCCGGGTGCCGATGCCGCGTCGGCGGACGATGAGCCCCTTGTCGACCAGGTGCTGCATCGCCCGGCGCATCGTGGGCCGGGAGAGGCCGAGACGCTCGGCCAGGAGGATCTCGTTGTCGAACAGCGTCCCCGGGGGGATCTGTCCTGAGCTGATCGCGTGCTCCAGGTGCTGGGCCACCTGGAAGTACAGCGGCACCGGGCTGGTGCGGTTGATCGTGAGACCGCGAAGGGAGTGCTCGACACCGTCGGGGGAGGAGGGCGTTGCCATACTTGCCAGTATGTCAGGACTTTGAGCCAATAGAACCTTTTGCGATGGCTCTCTTTCCGCAGCTCTTCAAGGGCTGGCCACCAGCAGCAGGGCGGCGAGCATACCGAGCCCGAGGGCCGCCACCTCGAACGTCGCCTGCTCGAGCCGGCGCACCGTGAGCATCCCGACCAGCCCGCCCAGCAGCATGGCCGGCACCAGGGCGGCGTCCAGCAAAAGGCTGGGCGCGGAGATCAGCCCCAGCCCGATGCTGAACGGCACCTTGGCCAGGTTGACCGCGAGGAAGAACCATGCGGCGGTGCCGATCATCGCGAGCATCGGCAGGCCCGCGAGGATGAGGTAGAGCGTCATCACCGGCCCGCCGGCGTTGGCGGTCATGGTGGCGAAGCCCGCCAGCGCGCCGATGACCAGCATCGGCAGCGGGGCGGGCGCCGGTGCAGGGGTGCGCGAGCGGAGTCGCTGGGCCAGCTGGAGGCCGGTCATTCCCAGCAGGATGAGCCCGATCGCCAGGCGCATCACGTGGTCGTCCACCGCCGAGACGAACCAGGCACCCAGCGCCAGGCCGGGCAGCACCCCGGGCAGCAGCCGCAGCAGCGTCGTCCAGGAGCCGTGGCGCCGGTAGAGCCCGACCGCGAGGAGATCGCCGACCAGCAGAAGCGGCAGCAGGGCGCCGGTCGACTCGCGTGCGGGCAGGGCGGCCGCGAACAGGACGACGGCGACCGAGCCGGCGCCGCCCAGACACGTCTTGGCGAAGCCGACGACCGCAGCGGCGAGCACGAGGACCAACCACGCCGTGGTCGTCAGCTCGGGGAGCACCGGGCTCAGGCGCTCACGGCGGCGGCCGCCCTGAGCACCTCGGCGGCGGCCCGCAGGCCCTCCACGGACCGGGTCCAGAAGTCCACGGCGTGGCCCCGGCCCAGCGCGACGAAGTCCCAGGCGGAGTCCTGCGGCCGCGCCAGGGAGCCGGAGCTCCAGGCGTTCACGATCCAGTTCGGCACCGTGGAGCCGGGCTCGCCCCCCGTCAGCCCCGAGGTCGTGACCACCCGGGTCTGTTCCAGAGCGTCGGCCGCCCGGATCGCGCGCCGCAGGTCAGCGGCGTGCCGCTCACCGATCGCGGGGTTGGGGTGCAGCGGGTCGCCGTTGGCGCTCAGGCCGGCCAGCGCGACGCCCCTGTCGTCGCAGATCGCGAGGTAGTCGGCGGCGGCGGCCCGGCTGGCGATGACGTCGTCGAGCCGGATGCGCACCGGTGGAAGGAAGCCGCGGGCGTTGATCTCCGCCGCGTCGAGGCCGAGTGAGGCGATCACCTCGTGCGCCTTGGCCAGCGGTCCGTCGTGCAGGCTCGCGGTGTGGACGCCGAGCTTCATGCGGGACTCCTCCTCGGTTCGGTGGGCGTTCGTTGGCGCAAGGCTCATGGCCAGCCTCACGGCACTAAAAAGTTATGTCGGTACATGATGACAACTTGAGCCTGCGCCCGGCCGCGCCCGGATGACGACCGACTGGACCTACACGTCTGACGTCACGCACGAGGGCGGCCGCACGGGATCCGGTGCGGCCGCCGACGCATGTGCGGAGGTGGGCGCGGCTCAGGGCGCCTTGACCACGAGGACCGGGACGTTGGCCTCCAGGACCACCGTCTGGGCCACGCTGCCCAGCAGCGCCTTGCCGACGGGGGAGCGCCGCCGCGCCCCGATGACCAGCACGTCGGCCCCCACCTCGTCGGTCAGCGCCACCACCTTGCCCCCGAAGTCGGGGGAGGTGGAGGTGACGAGGTGGAGCTTCCAGGTGACGTCCGGCTCGCGCCCGATGGCCCGCTCGATGTCGTCGGAGACCCCCAGACGGTAGGACTCGGTGCGGTCCGGGTCGATGGACTCCACGACGTGCAGGACAGCCAGGTCGGTGTCCCGGCGGCGGGCCTCCGCGACGGCCTCACGGAGCACCAGCCCGGTCAGCGGCGAGATCCGGTGGGCTACGGCGACGGTCATCGACGTCCCCCGCCGTTCGTGGCCGCGCTCATCGCTGGAGCTCGTGGCTGAGCTCGGTGAGCTCGTCGCCGCCGGCCATCTGACGGGTGAGCTCGTCGAGCGACACCTCGCTGCGCTTCTTGTCCAGCACCGCGCGGCCGAGCTTGAGGATCACGAAGTGGTCGCTCACCAGGTGCGCGTGGTGCGGGTTGTGGGTGATGAAGACGACGCCGAGGCCGGCGTCCCGGGCGGCGGCGGTGTACTTCAGCACCACCCCCGACTGCTTGACCCCCAGCGCCGCGGTGGGCTCGTCGAGGATCAGGACGCGGGCCCCGAAGTAGACCGCCCGGGCGATGGCGACGCACTGGCGCTGGCCGCCGGAGAGCTCGCCGATGGGCTGGTCGATGTCCTTGACCACGATCCCCATCTTGCGCAGCTCCTGGTCGGCGATGCGCTTCATCTCCTTGACCTTCAGCCGCGAGAGCGGCAGCTTGCCCCGGGTGAGCTCGGAGCCGAGGAAGAAGTTGCGCCACACCTCCATCAGCCCGACCACGGCGAGGTCCTGGTAGACGGTGGCGATGCCGTGGTCCAGCGCCTCGCGGGGCGAGGAGAAGTGGACCTCCTTGCCGTCCACCTTGAGGTGTCCCTCGTTGTGGGGGTGCAGCCCGGAGATGATCTTGATCAGCGTCGACTTGCCGGCGCCGTTGTCACCGAGGACCCCGGTGACCTCCCCGGCCCGGACCGTGAGGTTGATGCCCTTCAGGGCGCGGACGGCGCCGTAGCTCTTGCCGACCTCGGTCATCTCGATCAGGGGCTGACCACGGGTGAGCTCCGGGTCGGCGTGCTCGGTCAGGGTGTCAGTCATGGGTCAACCCACCTTCCGCAAGGTCGAGAGCTTCTTGACGTAGAGGTTCACCAGCACGGCGAGCAGGAGCATGACGCCCAGGAAGGCCCGGAACCAGTTGGGGTCCCAGCCGGCGTAGACGATGCAGAGGCTGGTCATGCCGAAGATGAAGGAGCCGATCGCGACGCCCACGGCGTTGCCGTAGCCGCCGGTCAGCAGGGTCCCGCCCACCACCGCGGCGATGATGTAGAGGAACTCGTTGCCGACGCCGTTGCCGGCCTGCAGGGTGTTGAAGCGGTAGAGCGTGTGCATGCCCATGAACCAGCCGAGGAACGACACGGTCATGAACAGCCCGACCTTGACGCGCAGCACGGGGACACCGACGGCGCGCGCGCTGTCGACGTTGCCGCCGACGGCGTAGATCCAGTTGCCCACCCTGGTCCGGGTGAGCACCCAGGTGGCGAGCGCGACGAACGCGAACCACCACAGCACGGTGATCGAGATCCGCGCGGAGCCCACCTGGAAGTTGTGGGCGAAGATCCAGTTGAGGCTGCTGAAGCCGTCCATCTGGTTGATGTTCGGCGACGACACGGAGCCGGTGACGAGCTTCGTGACGCCCAGGTTGACGCCCTGGAGCACGAAGAAGGTGCCCAGGGTGATCAGGAAGCTGGCGATCCCGGTCTTCATCACCAGGAAGCCGTTGATGAAGCCGATGACCAGGGCGCCGGCGAGCGAGATCGCGGCGCCGACCCAGAGGTTCAGGCCGAGCTCGTAGCTCAGCATCGCGTTGGTGAGCCCGGCCGAGGTGACGATGACGCCGGCTGAGAGGTCGAACTCGCCGCCGACCATCAGCAGGCCGACGCCGACGGCGACGATGCCGATAGTGGAGCTCTGGTAGAGCACGGTGAGCAGGGAGTCGGCGGAACGGAACGAGGGGGCCACGAACAGGAAGAAGATGCCGATCACGACCGCCGCCACCAGGGCGCCGATCTCGGGGCGGGCCAGCATCCGGTTCAGCAGACCCATCTGCACCCGGTTGCCTGCCTCGGCATGCGCGCCCAGGTCCGGCTTCTTGGCGGAGGTCGTACTCATGTCAATCTCCTTGATTGAGGGATGGGACGAGGGACCGTCCGGCGCGGTGTGCACCGCGCCGGACGACCCGGGGCTCAGCGCGTGTTCTTCTTCGCGAACGGGAGGATCACGTCGATGTTGGAGGAGTCGACGAACGACGGGCCGGTCAGGACGGGGCCGCCGCCGCCGAGGTCGTTGCCGTTCTTCAGGTTGAGGTAGAGCGCCGTGACGGCCATGTAGCCCTGGACGTAGGGCTGCTGGTCGATCGAGAACTCGATCTTCTTGTCGGCGATGTCCTGTGCCGCGTCGGCGTTCAGGTCGAAGGTGACCAGCTTGGCCTTGCTGCCAGCCGCGTCCATCGCCTGCAGGGCGTCGAGAGCGATCGGGGCGCCGAGCGTCACGATGTAGTCGATCGACTTGTCCTGGGTGAGCTTGGCCTGGAGGGACGCGACCACGGAGGAGTCGTCGGCCCCGTTGACCTGGAGGTTGGTGGTGTTCGACACGGCGCTCTTGACGCCCGCGCAGCGCGCCTCGAGGGCCACCGAGCCGGCTGCCTGGATGACGCAAAGGACGTTCTTGCCGCCGTCATCGGCGATGCGCTTGCCGGCCGTCGAGCCGGCAAGGTTCTCGTCGGACCCGAAGTACATCTGGGCGCCGGTCTGGAGGTACTGGTCGATGCCGGAGTTGAAGGCCACCACCGGGATCCCCGAGTCGCGGGCCCCCTGCACAGAGGCGGAGAGGGCGTCCGGGGTGGCCAGGGTGGTGGCGATCCCGTCCACCTTGGAGTCGACGGCGTTCTGGATGAGCGTGGCCTGCTTGGCCGGGTCCGGGTCGTTGGAGTACTTGAGGTCGATCCCGTAGTTGCTGGAGGCCTGCTGGGCCCCCGCCTTGATCTTGTCCCAGAACGTGTCGCCGGGCGTCTCGTGGGTGACCATCGCGATGGTGTAACCGGAGCTGTCACCGCCGCCGTTGCCGCCGCTGGTCGTGGTGGTCTCCTCCTTGCCGCCACCGCTGCACGCGGTGCTGACGAGGGCGAGAGCCGCCACGATGGCAAGGGCAGAGGCCTTGCGAGATCGGGTTCTGTTCATGGTGGTGGTGATCCTTTCGTGGGGACACGTGCCCGGGTGCGGGGACGTGCCGGACGCTGACGGAGCAAGGCTGCCGGGCCGGGCCGAGTGAGGTCGTTGCCCCTCAGGATCTGGGTGGCGTGGCCCCGGTGTGCGGACCGTCACAGCCTCCCGTCGCCCGCCCAACCTGTCAATACTTTGTGCTTACATTTTTAATCGGCACCGTGATCCGGGTCTCAGTCAACGCTGCGCAGGCGCTCGAACGACGAAGCATGTTGGTCCGTAAGAATGTCAGGACAAAGGATTGACAGAAGCTGTTGGGCTGGGTTGGATGGTGATGCGCCCCACAGGTGGGCCACCCCGTCATCGTCGGGCTGATCTACTCGCCCGGCCGCAGCGGCGCCCACTCTTCACTCTCGACTCCGGAGGAATCCCGTGAGAACTGTTCAGCACTGGATCGCAGGCAAGACGACGTCGGGGAGCTCGGAGCGCACCGCCCCGGTGTTCAACCCCGCCACCGGGCAGCAGCAGGCCGAGGTGCTCCTCGGCTCGGTCGGCGACGTGCAGGCCGCGATCGCCGCGGCCAGGGATGCCTTCCCCGAGTGGTCGCAGACCTCGATCAGCCGTCGGGCCAAGATCCTCTTCGCGTTCCGCGAGCTGGTGAACGCCCGGGCTGCGGACATCGCGGAGCTGATCACCGACGAGCACGGCAAGGTGCTCTCCGACGCCCTCGGCGAGGTGCAGCGCGGCCTCGAGGTCGTGGAGTTCGCCTGCGGGATCCCGTCGCTGCTCAAGGGCGACTTCTCCGACCAGGTCTCCACCGACGTGGACACCTACTCGTTCCGTGAGCCGCTCGGGGTCGTCGCAGGCATCACCCCGTTCAACTTCCCGGCCATGGTGCCGATGTGGATGTTCCCGGTGGCCATCGCCTGCGGCAACACCTTCGTGCTCAAGCCCAGCGAGCGGGACCCCTCCGCCTCGATGCTGATCGCCGAGCTCTGGCAGCGGGCCGGCCTCCCGGACGGCGTCTTCAACGTCGTGCACGGGGACAAGGTCGCCGTGGACACCATCCTCGACTCCCCGGACGTGGCGGCGGTCTCGTTCGTCGGATCCACCCCGATCGCCCGCTACATCCACGAGCGCGGCACGGCGACCGGCAAGCGGGTGCAGGCCCTGGGCGGCGCCAAGAACCACGCCATCATCCTGCCTGACGCCGACGTCGAGTTCGCCGCCGACCACTTGGCCGCCGCGGCCTTCGGCTCGGCCGGGGAACGCTGCATGGCGATCTCGGCCGCGGTGGCCGTGGGCTCGGCGGGCGACGCGATCGTCGCCGCCGTCAATGAGCGGGCTCGCGCGGTCAAGGTCGGCTCCGGGCGCGAGAGCGACTCCGAGATGGGCCCGGTCGTCACCCGGCAGGCGCAGGAGCGGATCGTGCACCTCATCGGCACCGGGGAGACCCAGGGTGCCGCCGTCACCGTCGACGGGCGCGGCTACGAGGTCCCCGGTCACGAGGAGGGCTTCTTCGTGGGCCCCACCGTGATCGACCAGGTCACCACCGAGATGGACGTCTACACCGAAGAGATCTTCGGTCCGGTCATCTCGGTGCTGCGGGTCGACACCGTGGACGAGGCGATCGCGATGGTCAACGCCAACCCCTACGGCAACGGCACCGCGATCTTCACCTCCAGCGGGGAGTCCGCCCGTCGGTTCCAGCGTGGGGTCCACGTCGGGATGATCGGCATCAACGTGCCGGTCCCGGTCCCGATGGCGTTCTACTCCTTCGGCGGGTGGAAGGACTCGCTCTTCGGTGACAAGCACGTCCACGGACCGGAGGGCGTCGGCTTCTACACCCGGGCGAAGGTCGTCACCGCCCGCTGGCCCCGCTCGAGCGCCGCCAGCGAGGCCAGCTTCCACTTCCCGACCGCCAAGTGAACAGGACCGTGATGTCAGACCTCTCCCAGCTCCGCCTCGGCACCGCCCCCGACTCGTGGGGCGTCTGGTTCCCCGAGGACCCCCACCAGGTCACGTGGGACGTCTACCTCGACGAGATCGCCCGGGTCGGCTACGTCTACACCGAGCTCGGCCCGCAGGGCTTCATGCCCCAGGACCCCGAGCAGCTCAAGGACGAGCTCGCCCGGCGCAACCTCACCGTCTGCGGCGGCACGGTCTTCGCCGGCCTGCACAAGGGCGCGGACGCGTTGACCAGGGCGAAGCGGGAGTTCGGCCAGGAGGCCAAGCTGCTGGCCGCCGTCGGCGCGGAGTACCTGGTGCACCTGCCCGAGCAGTACACCGACCAGCACAGCGGTGCGGCCACCGACGGCTCCGAGCTGGACGTCGAGCAGTGGAAGAACCTGGTGACGGGCACGGACGAGCTCGCGGCGTACCTCTTCGAGTCCTACGGCGTGAAGCTGGTCTTCCACCCGCACGCCGACACACACGTGGACACCCAGGAGCGGATCGAGCGCTTCCTGGGCGACACGAACCCCGACCTGGTCAACCTGTGCCTGGACACCGGTCACGTGTCCTACTGCGACGGCGACAACCTCGAGATCATCGAGCGCTTCCCCGAACGGATCACCTACGTGCACCTCAAGTCGGTCGACCCCGTCGTCCGGGCCCGGGTGCTGGCCGAGAACATCTCGCTGGCCGAGGCCGTGCAGCTCGGCGTCATGTGCGAGCCGCCGTACGGCGAGCCGGACATGCCGCCGCTGCTCGACGCCCTGGGGCGCCTGGACCGGCCGATCTACGCGGTCATCGAGCAGGACCTGTACCCCGTCGAGCCGCACATCCCGATGCCGATCGGGGCCCGCACCGCTGGCTACTACGTCGGCTGCGGCCTCGGGCCCGTCCGCCGCTGGCCGTACTGATCCAGCGGCTGCACCCCGCCATCCCCTCCACCCACTGCATCCCTGCCACAGAGAGACGAACATGACGCTGAGAGTCGGAGTCATCGGGACCGGCATGATCGGTCAGGACCACATCCGCCGCCTCACCCAGGTGGTGTCGGGCGCCGAGGTCGTCGCGGTCAGCGACGCCGACGCCGCCGTGGCGCAACGGGTCGCCGCCGGTCTGCCCGCCGCGACCGTGCACGCCACCGGCGAGGAGCTCATCGCCGACCCGGCCGTCGAGGCCGTGATCGTCTGCTCGTGGGGCCCCACCCACGAGACCTACGTGCTCGCCTCGATCGCCGCCGGGAAGCCGGTGTTCTGCGAGAAGCCCCTCGCCACCACCCCCGAGGCCTGCCGCAGCATCATCGACGCCGAGGTCTCCCACGGAAGCCGCCTGGTCCAGGTCGGGTTCATGCGCCGCTACGACTCGGCGTACCGCGCCCTCAAGGCGGTCATCGACTCCGGGGAGATCGGTGCGCCGCTGCTCCTGAGCTCCGGTCACCGCAACCCCTCGGTGCCCGACCACTACACCAAGGACATGGCGATCGTGGACACGGCGGTGCACGACTTCGACGTGACCCGCTGGCTGCTGGGCGAGGAGCTCACCGCGATCCGGGTGCTGGCGGCCAAGCCGAACAGCCTCGGTGGCGACCTCCAGGACCCGCTCCTGATGATCGTGGAGACGGAGTCCGGAGTCCTCGTCAGTGTCGAGACCTCGGTCAACATCCGCTACGGCTACGACATCCGCGGCGAGGTGATCGGGGAGAGCGGCACCGTCGCCCTCGCCGACCGGGGCGAGGTCGTCGTGCGCAGCGCCAACCGGGTCGGCTCCGCGGTGCCGCAGGACTGGCGCGAGCGTTTCATCGCGGCCTACGACGTGGAGTTCCAGGAGTGGATCCACGCGGTCACCGCCGGCCAGGGTGCCACCGGCCCCAGCGCCTGGGACGGCTACGCGGCCCAGGTGGTCTGCGACGCCGGGGTCTCGTCGCTGTACTCCGGCGACCGCGTCGCGATCGAGCTCGGCGACAAGCCGGCGCTGTACAGCTGACCCATCCGACCAGCGAAAGGCACCGCGATGAAGATCGCCCTCGATCCGTACATGTTCCGCTCCACACCGCTGCTCGAGCTGCCCGGCGTCGTCGCGGACCTCGGCTTCGAGTACCTCGAGCTCTCGCCACGCGAGGACTTCATGCCGTTCTTCCTGATGCCCCGGTGCGACGACGGCACCGTGAAGGCCTTCAAGAAGGAGCTCGACGCCGCCGGCGTGAAGGTCGCGGCGAACCTACCGCTCTACCGCTGGTCCGGGCCGGACGAGGACGAGCGCCAGGCGGCGGTGCGCTACTGGAAGCGCGCGATCCAGATCAGCACCATGCTCGAGTGCGACGTGATGAACTCCGAGTTCAACGGTCGCCCGGAGCAGGCCTCGCGCAGCGAGGCACAGTTCTGGCGATCGATGGAGGAGCTCCTGCCGTCCTTCGAGGCCGAGGGTGTCCGACTGCGCCTCGAGCCGCACCCCGACGACTTCGTCGAGGACGGCAAGGTGGCCGTCGACATGGTGCGCGGCATCAACTCGCCGCTGGTCAGCTTCCTCTACTGCGCCCCGCACACCTTCCACATGGGCGGCAACATGGTCGAGATCATGGAGTACGCCGGCGACCTCATGACGCAGCTGCACGTGGCGGACTCCTTCGACCACACCGGCTCGTCCGGTCTTCGCTACATCACCAACCCGCCGGGCAACGCGGTACGGGTGCACCAGCACCTCGACATCGGCCAGGGCGAGGTGGACTGGGACCTCTTCTTCGCGACGTTGAACAGGCTCGGCTTCGGTGATCGCGAGGACACCGTCATGACCTCCTGCGTGTTCGCGTGGGAGGACCGCGCGCGGGAGTCGACCGACTTCATGCGCCAGACCATCGACAGGTACGTGTCCTCATGGTGAACCCGGAGCATGCCCCCGACAGCGCCCCCGACAGCGGGGGGCTGGACCTCCTGACCGTCGGCCGCGTGGGCGTCGACCTCTACCCCCAGCAGAACGGTCCGCTGCAGGACGTCACCTCGTTCGCCAAGTTCCTCGGCGGGACGGCCACGAACGTGGCGGTGGGTGCCGCGCGGCTCGGACGGCGCAGCGCCGTGCTGACCAAGGTGGGGCCGGACGGGTTCGGCACGTACGTGCGCCGGGCGCTCGCGGACTTCGGCGTGGACGCCTCCTACGTCGGCACGGCCGAGTCGCTGCTTACCCCCGTGGTGTTCTGCGAGCTCGACCCGCCGGAGGACCCGCCGCTGCTCTTCTACCGGCTCCCGGTGGCCCCCGACCTGACCCTCACCGAGGACGACGTCCCGTGGGAGCTGGTCGAGACCGTGCCGGTCTTCTGGGTGACCGGGACCGGCGTGAGCGTCGAGCCGGCACGGAGCACCCAGCTGGCCATGCTCGCCCGGCGCGGACGTCCGGAGCCCGGGTCGGGACGGCACACCGTGCTCGACCTGGACTGGCGCCCGATGTTCTGGCCCTCGCCGGAGGACGCGCGCGCCGAGTACGAGCAGATGCTCGGCTCCGTCACGGTGGTCGTGGGCAACCGCGCCGAGGTGGAGGTCGCCGTCGGCACCCCCGAGCCGCACGCGGCGGCCGACCGGCTCCTGGAGCACGGGGTCGGGCTGGCCCTGGTCAAGATGGGCGCCGAGGGCGTGCTGGTCGCCACCGCGGACAGTCGAGCGGTCGTGCCCCCGCACCTCGTCGAGGTCGTCTGCGGGCTCGGCGCCGGCGACGCCTTCGGCGGTGCCCTGGTCCACGGCCTCCTGGCCGGGTGGGAGCCGGTCCGGATCGCGGAGTACGCCAACGCCGCCGGGGCCGTCGTCGCGTCCCGGCTCGCCTGCGCGGACGCCATGCCCACCGTGGCGGAGCTCGACGCTCTCGTCACCTCCCGAGGAGCCCACGCATGAGTGCCATCCACGAGTCCCGCACCGCGGTGGCGACGCCCGCCGCCGGCGGCGCGCCGACCCTGAGCGACGTCCAGTGGCGCGAGCTGCTCGCGACCCGAGCCCGGGACCCGCACGCGGTCACCCGTGCGTACGCCGACCGCACCCGGCCGGCCGCAGTCCTGTCGCAGAAGGAGACGCTGTTCCTGGTTGCGGCCGACCACCCCGCCCGCGGCGCGCTCGGCTCCGGCGGCGACGCGATGGCGATGGCCGACCGGCGCTCGCTGCTGGCACGCCTGGTCGCCGCGCTCGAGCACCCCGACGTCGACGGAGTCCTGGGAACCCCCGACGTCGTCGAGGAGCTCCTGCTCCTCGGGGCGCTGGAGGGCAAGGTCGTGATCGGGTCGATGAACCGCGGGGGCCTCGACGGCGCCAGCTGGACCATGGACGACCGGTTCACCGGCTACGACGCCGCCAGCATCGCCCGGTTCCGCCTCGACGGCGGCAAGATGCTGCTGCGCATCGACGACCAGGACCCGTCGACCGCGGGGACCATCGAGGGCTGCGCCGTCGCGGTGAGCGAGCTCGCCGCGCACGGGCTGGTGGCGATGGTCGAGCCGCTGCCCTACCACCGTGAGGACGACGGCCGGCTCACCCTGCTCAAGGACACCCACTCGCTGGCCCGGGCGATCACCGTCGCCAGCGGGCTGGGCACCACGAGCGCCCACACCTGGCTGAAGATGCCGTCCTGCGCCGAGCCCGAGGCCGTCTTCGCCGCGACCACGCTGCCCTGCGTGGTGCTCGGCGGGGTGCCCGGCCCGGACCCGGCCGCGGACCTCGTGTCGTGGGGCCGGGCCCTGACCCAGCCGAGCGTTCGCGGGCTGGTGGTCGGGCGCTCGCTGCTCTACCCGCCCGACGGGGACGTGCGTGCCGCCGTGGGCGCGGCCGCCGTCGTCCTGCGCACCGCGCACCCCCAGGAGGGTGCTCCGTGAGGCTGCACCGACCCGGAGGCACGGCGCCCGGCCCCGACGGCCGGGTCGTCGAGCTCACGCCCGAGGACGCCGGCTGGACCTGGACCGGCCTCACCGTCGTCGACGTCCCGGCCGGTGAGACCCGCACGGTCCGGACCGGGGCCGGTGAGGCGTTCGTCCTGCCGCTGGCCGGCTCGCTCACCGTGGCCGTGACCAGCGCCCAGGGGGACCCGCTGGCGACCTACGAGCTCACCGGGCGCACCAGCGTGTTCACCGCCGTGAGCGACTTCGCCTACGTCGGTCGCGACAGCTCGGTGAGCCTGAGCAGTGCCACCGGGAGCACCGGTGCCCAGGTCGCCCTCCCGTCGGCCCGCTGCACGCAGGTGCTGCCGCCGGCCTACGGTGCCGCCGATGAGGTGCCCGTGGAGGTGCGGGGGGCCGGCAACGCCACCCGCCAGGTCACCAACTTCGGGGTCCCGGGCGTCTGGGACCACGCCGAGAAGCTGGTCTGCTGCGAGCTCATCACCCCCTCCGGCAACTGGTCCAGCTACCCGCCGCACAAGCACGACGCGAGCGACCCCTGCCCGGTGGTCAACGAGGAGATCTACTACTACCGGATCGCCGGTGCCGACCAGGTGACTCCCTCGCGGACCGGCTTCGGCTACCACCACACCTACACCGGGCCGGAGCACGAGGCCGCCGGCCTCGCGGCGATCGACGACGTGGTCCGGGTCCGGGACCACGACGTGGTGCTGGTGCCGCACGGCTACCACGGTCCGTGCATCGCCGCGCCCGGCTACCCGATGTACTACCTGAACGTGATGGCCGGCCCCGCGGACGACCGCGCGCTGGCCTTCTGCGACGACCCCGCCCACGGCTGGGTGCGCGACACCTGGGCGGAGCTCGACCCCGACCCGCGGTGCCCGGTGACGTCGGCCACCGGCCGCACCGATCGTCGTACGACCGCTGCTGAAGGAGACCCGGCATGACCGCCACGCACACCGCCACAGGCAACACCACGGGCACGGGCACCGCCCCTGGAACCGCGACCGGCACCGGCGCCGGCACCGTGCGCCTGACCACCGCCGAGGCGCTGGTCCGCTGGATGACGGCGCAGCGCTCGGAGCTGATGGACGGCACCGAGGTGCCGCTGTTCCCGGGGGTCTTCGGCATCTTCGGGCACGGCAACGTCCTGGGTCTCGGCGTGGCCCTGCACGCCGTCCGCGACGAGCTCCCCACCTGGCGCGGCCAGAACGAGCAGGGCATGGCGCTGGCCGCGGTCGCCTACGCCCGGGCCACCGACCGGCGCCAGGTCATGGTCGCCACCAGCTCGGTGGGACCGGGTGCCCTGAACATGGTCACGGCCGCCGGCGTCGCCCACGCCAACCGGCTACCGGTCCTGCTGCTGCCCGGTGACACCTTCACCAGCCGGGCCCCGGACCCGGTGCTCCAGCAGGTCGAGCACTTCGGCGACCCCACGACCTCGGTCAACGACGCCTTCCGGCCCGTGGCCCGCTACTTCGACCGGATCGTGCGCCCCGAGCAGCTGATCGGCACGCTGCCGCAGGTGGCGCGGGTGCTCACCGACCCCGCCGACACCGGTCCCGTGGTGCTGGCCCTGCCCCAGGACGTCCAGGTCGAGGAGTACGACTTCCCGGCCGCGATGTTCGCCCCGCGCCTGCACCGCGTGCCGAGGCCGCGGCCCGACCGCACCGCGCTGGCGGAGGCCGTGGACCTCCTCACGGCCGCCGAGCGGCCGCTGCTCGTCCTCGGGGGCGGGGTGCGCTACTCGGGCGCGGCCGCCGAGGTGCTCTCCTTCGCCGAGAAGCACGGCGTCCCGGTCGTCGAGACGGTCGCCGGGCGCACGCTGGTCCCGCACGACCACCCGCTGCACGGCGGCGCCCTGGGCATCATCGGCGCGACCTCCGCCAACACCCTGGCCGCCGAGGCCGACGTCGTCCTCGCCGTGGGCACCCGGCTGCAGGACTTCACCACCGCGTCGTGGACCGTCTTCGGGGCGGGCGTCCGGATCGTGACGGTCAACACCGCCCGGTTCGACGCGGTCAAGCACGCGGCCCACGCCGTGGTCGGCGACGCCCGCGAGACCCTGGTCGAGCTCACCGCCGCCCTGGGGGACTGGGCGGTCGGCGGCGCCTGGGCGGCCCGGGCGGTCGAGGAGCGGCTCTCCTGGGACGCGCACGTCGACGGGCTGCGCCGGGGCGCGGCGCCCGACGGAGCGCTGACCTACGCGCAGGTGGTGGCCGTCGTCAACGACGCCAGCACCGCGGACGACTACGTGCTGACCGCCTCGGGCGGCATGCCCGGCGAGCTGCACGGTGGTTGGCGCACCGGGGAGGTCGAGCCCGGCGCCGGCCCGACCTCGGGCGCGACGATGGATCTGGAGTACGGCTTCTCCTGCATGGGCTACGAGGTGGTCGCCCCGTGGGGGGCCGCCATGGCGCGGCAGGTGACCCACCCCGACGGCCTGGTCACCGGCCTGTTCGGCGACGGGTCGTACCTGATGCTCAACTCCGAGCTCTACTCCGCGGCCTTCGCCGGGCACCCCTACGTGGCGATGCTGTGCGACAACGGGGGCTACGCCGTGATCAACCGGCTGCAGACCAACCAGGGCGCGGCGGGCTTCAACAACCTGCTCGAGGACTCGCGCGGCCCGGGCGCGGACGGGAGCGTCCGGGTCGACTTCGCGGCGCACGTCCGCTCGCTCGGCTGCAGCGTCGAGGACGTCGCCGAGGGGTCGTCGCTGGAAGAGCTGCGCGCGGCCTACCTCCGGGCCCGGGAGACGGCGAAGCAGACCCGTCGCCCGGCCGTGGTGCTGTGCCGCACGCACCCGACCACGTGGACCGAGGCCGGAGCCTGGTGGGAGACCGGGGTGCCCGCGTCACTGTCGGGTCGGGCGGCCTACGACGAGACCAAGCCGAGCCAGCTGCGGTGGCTGGGATGAGCCGCCCGTGACCGCGGACGCCCGGCCCGGGTCCCGGGGGGCCCCCGTGCGGCTCGGCGTGGTCGGCTACGGCACCGGCGGGCGGCACTTCCACGCACCGTTCGTGCAGGCGGCCGACGGCATCGAGCTGGCCGGGTTCGTCACGCGCTCCGAGCACCGTCGGGCCCTGCTGGCCCACGAGTGGCCGGGGGTGCCGGTGTTCTCCTCCCTCACCGAGCTGCTGGCCGCGGGGGTGGACGCGGTCACCATCACGACCCCGCCGGCCACCCGGCGCGAGCTGGTCCTCGAGGCCGTGGCGGCGGGGGTCCACGTGATCGCGGACAAGCCGTTCGCACCCACCGCGCAGGTGGGCACGGAGCTCGCTGCGGCGGCGGAGGCCGCCGGGGTCCTGCTGAGCGTCTTCCACAACCGTCGCTGGGACGCCGACCTGCGCACCCTGGCCGGCGTCCTGGAGACCGGTCGGCTGGGGGACCTGTGGCGCGTGCACTCCCGCTTCGACCTCGACGACCCGGCGACCCTGGAGGCCGGGCCCCAGGGCGGGATGCTGCGCGACCTGGGCAGCCACGTGGTGGACCAGATGCTCTGGCTGCTCGGCCCGGTCCGCACGGTGAGCGCCCACCTGGACCACGTCGACCTGCCCGAGGGCCGGACCGACGCCGGCTTCGTGGTCGAGCTCGAGCACACCAGCGGAGTCCTCTCGGTGGTCGAGTCGAGCAAGCTGAACCGGCTCGCCGTCCGCGAGCTCCGGGCCTACGGCAGCGCGGGCAGCTACTGCTGGAGCGGCGTGGACGTGCAGGCCCAGGCGATCTTCTCCGGCCGCCGCCCGGTCGACGACCCCGACACCTGGGGCTACGACGCGAACCGCGGCGTCCTGTCGACCGCCCAGGGCGAGCGCGGTGTCCCCTCCGCCCAGGGCCGCTACCACGACTTCTACACGCTCTTCGCGGCCGCCGTCCGGGGCGAGGGCCCGCTCCCGGTCCCGGCCGGAGAAGGGGTGGCGACGCTGAGTGTCCTGGACGCGGCTCGCGCCAGTTCCGAGTCCGGGCGGACCGTCGTGCTGCCGGGACCGTAGGCTGGCGCGCACAGCGAGCCGTTGGGGGTGGACCATGCGCGAGGCGCACCGCACGACCGGGCCGGCGTCCGTCCGGGACCGGGCCGGTGGGCTGGCCAGTGGTCCGGCCAGTGGTCCGGCTTGGGGTCCGGCTTGGGGTCCGGTCAGGGGTCGGGCGATCTCGTGAGTGCCACGATCGCGTCGCTGGTGCGCCGCCACGCTGCCCGTGCCCGCAGCGACGTCCGCCGCCTCAGCCGCACCGGCGCCATCGCCTGGGACGAGGACGTCCTGGTCGACCCGTCCGCGCAGCACGTGGGGGACTGGACTCCGTCGCGTCGCCTGGCCGAGATGCCGGAGATCCGGCCGTTCCAGCTCGTCGCGCACTCCACGGCGGCGGCGACGCGCTGGCGCTCGCTCTCCCCGCTGACCCGCGCCTGCGTCGCCCGCGAGGTGCTCCACCGGCTGGTGGCCGTGCGTGAGTCCACGGTGCCCGCCATCGGGCCGTGGTGCGGCCTGGAGCCCGAGGAGGCCGCCCGGTTCGAGGGGGTGGAGGCTCGGCACCGTGCCGCCCTGGCCATCACGCTGGCGCTGCGGGCCCAGCACCTGCGCACCCGGCGGCGGCGTCTGGGCCCCCGGCCGCTGAGCCTGGACGGGGCCGGGCTGAGCCAGACGACCGAGGTCATCCCCCGCGGGGTGAGCCTGGTGTTCCTGGGCGAGGAGTCGCCGTGCTGGGCGCCGTACCCGGCGGTCTTCGCCAACCTCGTCGCCGGGAACACCCTTCTCGTCTGCCCCAGCCGGCTGGGCGCGGAGTCCGCGTGGGCCCTGGTCGACATCTGGCGCACGGTGCTCGACGACCACGGGCTCCCGGCCGACGTCGTCCAGCTGGCGTTGGCGCCCGAGGACGACCTCTACTACACGCGCGAGCTCCTGGCGCACCACCTGATCGCTCTGATCGACGACGTGACCCCGTCGGCCACGTCCGGTCCGACCCTGCCGACGATCGCTCCGCAGGCCGTGGTCCGCCAGGAGCCGGTCGGGAGGCACGTGGTGCTGCTCGACGGCGCGCAGGACCACACCCGGGTGCTGGCCGGGCTGGCCGCGGCGGCCAGGGCGGGGGAGGCGCTGCGGACCAGCCCGCTGCTCGTCGTCGTCCCGCACGACGGCGTGGCCGACTCCTCGGGCCGGCTCAGCGCCGAGCAGGTGGCCGAGGACGTCCGACGCGTGGCCCCGGCGGACACCCGTCCCGCACAGGCCTGGGAGGTCACCGTCTGCACCCGGGGGAGCACCCCGCTCGACCTCCTCGACAGCCTGCGACGCCAACCAGGGGTCCGCGCCGTCCACCTCGTCACCGCCGACCTCCGGCTCGCGGCGCGGGCCAGCACGTGGGCGCACGACGCGGGCGTGTTCCTGCTCATCGAGGACTCGCACGGGGGGCCGATCGGCGACGTCCGGGTGCACGAGGCGGCGGCCCTGCTCGACGACGACTTCGTCGCCCCCCGGTTGCGGACCCACCACGCGAGGCTCCGGGCCTGATGATCGAGGCGCTGGTCGGCAGCGGCGGCGCCGGTGAGGGCGACTCGCTGGCTGCCGCCGCACGGCTGCTGCACGACTTCAACGTGGAGTACGGCGAGCCGGCACCCCCTGCCGACGAGCTGGCCCCGCGGCTGGCGGAGCTGGTCGGGGGCGGGCACGTCACGGTCCTCCTCGCCCGTCCGCACGAGCGGGGCCCGGCCGTCGGCGTCGCGGTGCTGCGGGTGCAGCCATCGGTCTGGAGCCGGGCCCACGAGGCCTACCTGGCCGAGCTGTACGTCGTGCCGAGCCGGCGCGGCCGGGGCCACGGCCGGGAGCTCCTCGACGCCTTCCTGCGGGTGGCGGGCGAGCAGGGCGCCGAGTACGCCCTCGTGGTCACCAGCGCGGACGACCGGCCGGCGCAGCGCAGCTACGAGGCCGCCGGGTTCCGCCGCACCGAGGGGGAGGGCGGCCCGCTCCTGCTGGCCTACGAGCGCGACCTGTAGGCCGCCGACGCTGCCGCGGGCTGGATCACCCCGTGCGGACCCGAGAAACCCGACACGACTTTGGGCTTGTGACTCGCGCGTAACCGGCCCTCGGTGCGAGGCTCGTGGCGTGACCACCGCACCGAGTGTCTCCAGTCGTGTCCCGTTCTCGCGCATCGCGATCGTCAATCGCGGTGAGGCGGCGATGCGGCTGCTGCACGCCGTCCGCGACCTCAACTGCGAGTCGGCCGGGGAGTCGGGCGAGGAGCCGGTCCAGGTGATCGCCCTCTACACCGAGGCCGAGCACTCGGCGATGTTCGTGCGCGAGGCCGACGTCGCCCACTCCATCGGACCGGCCGCGGCCCGGCCCTACCTCGACCTGGCGGTGCTCGAACGCGCCCTGGTCGAGACCCGCGCGGACGCGGTGTGGGTCGGGTGGGGCTTCGTGGCCGAGGACCCGGCCTTCGTGGACCTCTGCGAGCGGCTCGGCGTCACCTTCATCGGCCCCAGCGCCGAGGCCATGCGCAAGCTGGGCGACAAGATCGGCTCCAAGCTGATCGCCGAGGAGGTCGGCGTCCCCGTCGCCCCCTGGAGCCGTGGCGGCGTCGACACCCTGGACGACGCGCTGGCCGCGGCCGACCGGGTCGGCTACCCCCTCATGCTCAAGGCGACCGCGGGAGGCGGCGGCCGAGGCATCCGGATGGTCGCCACTCCCGGAGACCTGGCGGACGCCTACCAGCGCACCCGCGACGAGGCGGAGCGGGCCTTCGGCAGCGGCGTGGTCTTCCTCGAGCGGCTGGTGACCGGCGCCCGCCACGTCGAGGTGCAGGTGATCGCCGACAGCCACGGGCACGCCTGGGCGCTGGGCGTGCGCGACTGCTCGGTGCAGCGCCGCAACCAGAAGGTGATCGAGGAGTCCGCCTCGCCGCTCCTCGACGCGCAGCAGACCGAGGACCTCAAGGCGTCGGCGGAGCGGCTCGCGCTCGCCGTCGGCTACGTCGGCGCGGCCACCGTCGAGTTCCTCTACCACCCCGGCGAGCGGACGTTCGCCTTCCTCGAGGTCAACACCCGGCTGCAGGTGGAGCACCCGATCACCGAGGCGACCACCGGGATCGACCTGGTGAAGGCCCAGATCCTGGTCGCCGGCGGGGGCAGGCTGGAGGGTGACAAGCCGGCCGAGGTGGGTCACGCGGTCGAGGCGCGGCTCAACGCGGAGGACCCCGACCGGGACTTCGCCCCGTCGCCGGGCCGGATCGCGCTCCTCGAGCTGCCCTCGGGCCCGGGCATCCGGGTCGACACCGGGGTCGGCGAGGGGGACACGATCCCCGCAGACTTCGACTCGATGATCGCCAAGATCATCGCCGTCGGCGCCACCCGGGCCGAGGCCCTGGGCCGCCTGCGCCGGGCCCTCTCGGAGACCACCGTGGTGATCGAGGGAGGCGCGACGAACAAGAGCTTCATCCTCGACCTGCTGGCCCAGCCCGAGGTGACCGACGGCGGCGGTGGGGGCTGGGCCGACACCGGCTGGATCGACCGCGTCCGCGGCGAGGGCCGGCTGCACTCGCACCGGCACTCCGGCGTGGCGCTGGTCGCGGCCGCGGTGCACGCCTACGAGGACGAGGAGCGGCTGGAGATCGAGCACCTGCTGGAGACCTCCCGCGGTGGCCGGCCGAACGCCCAGCACGAGGTCGGGCGCGGGGTCGACCTCAAGCTGCGCGGCACGTCGTACAAGGTGACCGTCCTGCGGCTCGGGTCGCAGCGGTTCCGGGTCACGATCGACGCCGGGGACACCGCGCACGTCGCCGACGCCGACGTGACCCGCATCGACGAGTTCCACAGCCGGCTGAGCATCGACGGCCAGCGGTTCCGCCTGGTCACGGCGACCCACGGACCGGTGCAGCTGGTCGAGGTCGACGGCGTCACCCACCGGATCACCCGGGACGAGGGCGGCATGCTCCGCTCGCCGGCCCCGGCCCTGGTGGTGGCCACCCCGGTCGCCGCCGGGGACGTCGTCGCGGCGGGCGCCCAGGTGCTCGTGCTGGAGAGCATGAAGATGGAGACCGTCCTGCACGCGCCGATCGCCGGGCGGGTACGTGAGCTCCTGGTCAAGGCCGGGAGCCAGGTCGAGACCGGGGCCCCGCTGCTGCGCATCGAGCCCGCCCCGGAGGCGAGCGACGAGGAGACCGACCAGTCCAGCCGGTCCAGCCAGGCCGGCGGCTCGGGGCCCGACCTCGAGCTGCCCTCGCCCGCCGCTCAGGCCGCCTCGTCGGACAGGGTCACCCACGGGCTGGTCGCCCTCAGCGCGATCATGCTCGGCTACGACGCGGACGCGGACACCGAGGCCACCACGCTGGCGGCGTACCTGGCCGCCCGCGAGGAGTGCCGGGCCGCCGGTCACGACGTGGTCGGCGGCGAGATCGAGGTGCTGAACCTCTTCGCCGACCTGGCCGAGCTCAGCCGCAACCGGCCCGGCGGCGAGGAGCAGCACACCGAGCTCCGGGTGCACAGCTCCAAGGAGCACTTCCACACCTACCTGCAGAGCCTGGACGTCGAACGGCACGGGCTGCCCGAGCAGTTCCGCCAGCGGCTCGCCGCGGTCCTGGCCCGCTACGGCGTCGTCGAGCTGGACCGGGTCGCCGACCTGGAGAAGGCGGTCTTCCGGATCTTCCTCGCCCAGCGGCGCTCGAGCGCCGACGTCCACCTCGTCACCAGCCTGCTCCAGGCGTGGATCGCCGAGCCCCCGCCGCCGGAGGCCCTGGCGGGGCGGGTCCGCGAGCTGCTCGACCGGTTGGTGCAGGCCACCCAGCTGCGCTTCCCCGTCGTCGGGGACCTGGCCCGCAGCGTGCGCTTCCGCTGGTTCGACCAGCCCCTGGTGGACGAGGACCGCTCCAGCGTCCTGGCCGGGGTGCGGGGCGAGCTGGAAGCGCTTTCGCAGGACGACGCCTCGGACCGGTCCGCCCGGATCGACGCGCTGGCGGCCATCCCGGAGCAGATCGTGCGCTTCCTCGCCGCTCGCCTGGCGCACGGGGTGCCGGCGCGCGAACCCATGCTCGAGGTCCTGGCCAGGCGCCACTACCGGGAGTACGACCTGCACGACCTGCGGGCCCTCGACGTGGCCGGCCGTCCGTTCGTGGTCGCCGACTACGTCCTCGACCAGGACCGGGCCACGCACCTGGTCACCACCGTCGGGACGTTCGTGGAGCTCGCTGACCCGTCCGGGCCGCTGGCCGCGGCGATCGGCGAGCGGGTGGCGGCACGTGCTCCCGGGCACGCCGCCGTCGTCGACCTGTACCTCTCGTGGCCGCACGAGGACCGGGCCCCGGAGGAGACCAGCGCCGAGCTGGGCGAGCTGGTCGGGACCCTGCCGTTCGCCTCCCAGGTACGCCGGGTGGCCGTCGCGGTCTGCCGGGGCGAGGCCGAGCCGGTGGAGTACTTCACGTTCCGCCCCGTCGAGCGGGACGGGCGAGTCGTGATGGAGGAGGACGACCTGGTCCGGGGGATCCACCCGATGGTCGGACGCCGCCTGGACCTCTGGCGGCTTCGTGACTTCCGGGTCACCCGCCTCGAGGCTCCCGAGGACGTGCTGCTCTACCACTGCCAGGCCCGGGAGAACCCCGCGGACCAACGTCTCGTCGCCCTCGCCCAGGTGCGTCAGCTGGCCGTCGTCCGCGACGCCGACGGTGCCGTCGTCGCGCTGCCGCACGCCGAGCGGGCGGTCGAGAACTGCCTCGAGGCGATCCGGCGGGCGCGCACCGAGCGCGGCACGGCGGGCGCCAAGCTGGACCTCAACCACGTCTGGGTGCACGTGTGGCCCGTGGTCGAGGCGGAGATCGACCAGCTGGCGGCGCTCCAGGCCAAGATCACCCCGCTCACCGACGGTGCCGGGATCGAGGAGGTGCTGGCCCACGGCCGGGTGCCCGGCCCGGACGGCACCCCCGAACCGGTCGTCGTGCGCTTCCAGGCCCGCCTCGGCTCGGGCGTCACGACCACGATCGAGGCGCCGTCCACCGAGCGGCTCAAGCCGCTCGACGAGTACGCCGGCAAGGTCCTGCGGGCGCGGCGGCGGGGTCTGGTGTACCCCTACGAGCTCGCCACCCTGCTCACCGGCCCGGACGGCACCCTGCTCGAGCACGACCTCGACGAGAGCGGCGCCCTGGTCCCCGTCAACCGCCCGCGCGGGCTGAACACCGCGGCGATCCTGGTGGCGGTCGTGACCACCCGGACCGCCCTCCACCCCGAGGGCGTCACCCGGATGGTGCTGTGCGGGGATCCGACGAAGGCCCTGGGCGCGGTCTCGGAGCCGGAGTGCGCGCGGGTCATCGCGGCCCTCGACCTGGCCGAGCGGATGCAGGTGCCGGTCGAGTGGTTCGCGCTCTCGGCCGGGGCCCGGATCTCGATGGACTCGGGCACCGAGAACATGGACTGGGTGGCCGCCGCCCTCAAGCGGATCGTGGAGTTCACCCAGGACGGCGGCGAGATCAACGTCGTCGTGGCCGGGATCAACGTGGGCGCCCAGCCGTACTGGAACGCCGAGGCGACCATGCTGATGCACACCAAGGGCATCCTCGTGATGACCCCCGACAGCGCCATGGTGCTCACCGGGAAGCAGTCGCTCGACTTCTCGGGCGGGGTGTCGGCCGAGGACAACTACGGCATCGGCGGCTACGACCGGGTGATGGGCCCGAACGGGCAGGCGCAGTACTGGGCCCCCCACCTGCCGGCGGCCTTCGACGTCCTGATGCAGCACTACGCGCACACCTACGTCGTCCCCGGCGAGGCCGGACCCCGCCGGGCCGCGACGGGCGACCCGTCCGACCGGGACGTCTCGCAGTACCCGCACAGCTCGCCGGACAGCGACTTCACCACGGTCGGCGAGATCTTCTCGGTGGAGCGGAACCCCGAGCGCAAGAAGGCCTTCGACATCCGCACCGTGAT
Organism: uncultured Actinomycetota bacterium; assembly: GCA_963760585.1. Lineage (GTDB taxonomy): Bacteria > Actinomycetota > Actinomycetes > Propionibacteriales > Nocardioidaceae > Nocardioides. The sequence continues at coordinate 966,448 of CAVXDI010000004.1, read as the reverse complement.
GCGCGCGGTCGCGGACGTGGACCACGCCATCCTCGAGCGCTGGGCGGGGATGGCGGACGCCGAGACGGCGGTCGTCATGGACGCCCACCTGGGCGGGTGGCCGGTGTGCCTGCTGGGCATCGAGTCCCGGCCGGTGCCGCGGCGCGGGTTCCCGCCCACCGACGGCCCCGACACCTACACCGCGGGCACGCTGTTCCCGCGGTCGTCGAAGAAGGCCGCTCGCGCGATCAATGCGGCGAGCGGGAACCGTCCGCTGGTCGTCCTCGCCAACCTCTCCGGCTTCGACGGGTCACCGGACTCCATGCGCAGCCTGCAGCTGGAGTACGGCGCCGAGATCGGGCGGGCGATCGTGAACTTCGACGGCCCGATCGTCTTCTGCGTGATCTCGCGCTACCACGGCGGGGCCTTCGTGGTCTTCTCCAAGGCGCTGAACCCCAGCATGACCGTCCTCGCGGTGGAGGGCTCGTTCGCCTCGGTGATCGGGGGCGCCCCCGCGGCGGCCGTGGTGTTCTCCGGTGAGGTGGACAAGCGCGCCGCCGCCGACCCCCGCCACCAGGACCTGGAGTCGCGGATCCGGGAGGCGGAGGGGAGCGACCGGGTGAGCCTGCTGATCGAGATGGCCGACCTGAGGTCGACGCTGCGGGCGGAGAAGATCAGCGAGGTGGCGGCGGCCTTCGACGGTGTGCACAACATCCACCGCGCCGTCGAGGTCGGCTCGGTCGACGCGGTGATCCAGCCCGCCGAGCTCCGTCCGCGGATCATCGCGGAGATCGAGCGGAGGCTGCCGCAGGCCGGCGCCTGAGGGCCGTGCGGCTCAGGTCGGGCTCGGCGCCGGTCCCGTCGCGGGGCCGTTCGCAGAGTCCATCCGGTCCAGGGCCCACAGCAGGGCGACCAGCACGCCCAGCACGGTGCCGGTGACCAGCAGCGCGGCGGCGAGGAAGGCACCCCAGGCGCCGAGCGAGGTCTCGCCGAGGGTGCTGGTCCGGGCCAGCGTCACCGCGATCGGCAGCCCGAGCAGCAGGCAGCCCCCGCAGGCGGCCCCGAACCAGCGCAGCGGCACCGGCGCCGGCGCGGCCCCCCCGACCTGGGGCGCGGGGGAGTCGAGGCCGACCACGACGGCGACGGCCACCACCGCGCAGGCCCCCACCAGGAGGAACGCCCCCATCGAGTCGCCTGCCCGGTGCCAGCCGGCCGACATGGTGGCAACGCCGGTGGCGGCGGCGTAGGCGGCGCCGAGCGTCGCGGTGGCCAGCCGCCAGCGTCGGGGCAGCACCAGGAGCAGCGCCGCCACGGCGGAGAACGCCGCGGTGGCGTGCCCGCTCGGGAAGCTGTTCAGGGTCGCCGGGGCGACCTCGTCCAGCCCGAGGTCCGGACGGGAGAGCAGATGATCCTTGAGGAGCAGTGCGAGGAGGTTCGGGGCCACCACGACGCCGATCGCCGCCAGCCCGAGTACCCTCGCCAGCCGCAGGAGCGCGATCAGCGCCACGACGGCGATGGCCCCGAGCAGCGAGGCGGTCGAGACCACGTCGAGGACGGCGTCCGTGCCCCTCAGCGCCGGGCTCGTCGAGAGTGCCCCCCGCAGTGAGGAATCGCTGACCCGGCGGCCGGACGTCGTCCGGACGGTGAGGTGGAAGAGCCCGGCGAATAGCAGCGAGCAGGTCGCGGCCGCCAGCGCCAGCGGCACCAGCTCCCGGGGTCTGTTCGCCATGATCCCCCTCACCCGGCCCGCACCCGAGCCCGTGGCGAGCACGCTAGCACCGGGGGGCCGTTCGGCCATTTGTGTCCGCTTCGGGTGCTGGCGGCGCACCGGCCGGTCTAGTCTTCGGCGGTGATCGCAACGTACCGGCGCCTGTGCGCCCTGCTCGGTGGAGCGACCCTGGCGGGCACGATGCTGGCGGCGGGAGCGGTCTCGGCCCCGGACGCCCTGCCGCAGGCGCGGCCCGTCTTCGCGAGCTCGTGCATCGGCTACTGCCAGCACCCCACCAATGCCGCCAAGGTCTTCCGCTGGGGGCTGGAGGACTGGCGCCAGGAGTTCGAGACCGGGCCGTTCAGCCCGCACTGGCGCTCCGACCACCCGGGCGCGATCGGCCAGCAGAGCGGCATGCTGACCATCCGGGCCGCCAGCGACTCCGGCACGGTCACCGTCTGGCCCGACGACCAGTCGGCCGTCGAGGGACGCTGGGAGGCGCGGGTGCGCGCCTTCGAGAAGTCCGCGACGGGGCGGCCCTACCGGTTCACCTGGCAGCTGGTCCCCGTGCGCGGCGACAGGTGCGGCGCCGACACGATCGTGATGGCCTCCTACGTGCCCGGCGACGCCCGGGTGCGCGGCGCGGTGCGGACGCTGCCCGACCACGCCTTCGACTTCTCGCGCAAGCGAGACCTCCGTTCGCGGGCCTGGCACACCTACGCGGTCGAGGTCACCCGGGACCACGTCTCGTGGTTCGTGGACACCCGGGTCGTCCGCACCGAGCGCCGCCCCGAGGCGCTGGCCGGGGTGGAGTACCGCCCCCAGTTCGCGATGGAGGGTGCCGCGGACACCTCGATGCGGGCCTCCTGGATGCAGATGGACTGGGTGCGCTACTACACGCTCAAGCGGCCCAACGCCAAGTCGATCGACGCGCCCCGGATGACCGAGACGACCTACACCCCGACCTGCTGAGGGCACCTCGGTGCGGCGCCTCGGGGTTGCCTCCTCTCCACCACGTCCACGTACGGTGACGGCCATGGACCCTCGCCCCGCACACCCTCGACCGACCCGTGGACCGGCCCGTCGGCTGCTCCGGTGGGGTGCCGCGACGGTGCTCGCCCTGACCCTGCTGCCGGCCGCGAGCCCGGAGCCGGCCCAGGCCCACCACGCCGGGTCCGCGCCCGGCCCGGTCAACGCCCAGAGCACCTTCAAGTGGGGCCGGCCGTTGTGGCAGGACGACTTCGAGGGTGCGCGGACCAAGAAGCTCTGGCGCCTCGGTGGGCGGGGAAACGTGCGCAACCAGCACGGCATGCTCACCCTCAACACCGCGCGCCGGGGGAGTACCCGGGCCACGCTGGACCGCCGCGGGTACCGCACCGGTCGGTGGGAGATCCGGCTGCGCTCGCACCGCTACTCGACGGCCCGGACCGACTACCGGGTGCGGACCGAGCTGATCCCGGCCGGGAACAGGCGTCAGCACTGCGGCGCGCGCAACATCTCCTTGGAGGACCACCGGACGGGTGGCGCGCGAACCGACCTCGCCATCCGCACGCTGCCGGACCGCCGGTTCTCGGCCCACCGACGGCTCGATCTTCGCAACGACCGGTGGCACACCTTCGCTGTGGAGGTGACCCGTCGGCGGATCTCGTGGTTCGTCGACGCGCACGTCATCACCACCGAACGCCGCTCGGGAGCTCTCTCCGGCGTACCCCTCACGGTGCGCTTCACCATGCAGGCGCGCCCCGGAGCCCGGATGAACCAGAGCCGGATGCAGATGGACTGGCTGCGCTACTTCGACCTGCACCGCCCCGACGCGAAGTCCGTGCGGGCGCCGCGCGCCAGGAAGGGAACCTACGCCGGCGCCTGCTAGGCAGCCGGCTACCGGAGGGCGGCCACCCGCGGCGCGACCTCGGTGCCGAGCAGCTCGATCCCGCGCAGCAGGTCGTCGTGGGCCAGCCGCGGGTTGGTCATCTGCAGGGACAGCCGGTCCACCCCGCCGAGCTGGTCGCTGACCCGGCGGATCTTGTCGGCGACCGTCTGCGGGTCGCCGAGGAAGAAGGCGCCGTTCGGCCCCGAGGTCGCGTCGAACTGCTGGCGGGAGGGCGGCGGGAAGCCGCGCTCCCGGGAGACCTGCGCGAACATCTCGTGCCAGCCCGGGTAGATCGTGTCCGCCGCGGCCCGGGTGCTCTCCGCGACGAAGCCGAAGACGTGCAGGCCGACCTGCAGCCGCTCCGGAGCGTGCCCGGCCCGGGCACCGGCCTGACGGTAGAGGTCGACGAGCGGGGCGAACTGGCGCGGCTCGCCCCCGATGATCGCGATCATCAGCGGCAGCCCCAGCAGGCCGGCGCGGACGAACGACTCCGGGGTCCCCCCGACGCCCACCCAGATCGGCAGCGGGTCCTGCACCGGTCGCGGGTAGACGCTCTGCCGGACCAGTGGCGGCCGGTGCCGCCCCGACCAGGTCACCTCGGTCGAGTCTCGGATCCTCAGCAGCAGGTCGAGCTTCTCGCTGAACAGCGAGTCGTAGTCGGCGAGGTCCAGGCCGAAGAGTCCGAACGCCTCGGTGAACGAGCCGCGGCCCACCACCAGGTCGATCCGGCCCCGGGAGATCAGGTCCAGGGTGGCGAACTGCTGGAAGACCCGCACCGGGTCGGCCGCGCTCAGCACCGTCACGGCGCTGCCGAGCCGGATGCGCTCGGTGACGGCGGCGGCAGCGGCGAGGATCACCGGCGGCGCGGAGTCGTAGTACTCGCTGCGGTGGTGCTCCCCGATGCCGAAGGAGTAGAGCCCGACCCGGTCGGCCAGGGCGATCTCCTCCAGCAGGTGCTCCATCCGCTCCACCGGCCCGATCACCCGGGCGGTGCCCGGGTCGGTCACGCTGGAGACGAAGCTGTCCACGCCGACGTGCATGGGTGACCTCTCGCGACGGGGCGGCCGCGGTCGACCGGCCCTGGGAAGTCGATCCAACCACTCCCGGCCGGCGCAGCGCTCCCGGTGCGCCTCCCAGCGGTGAGCGGCGAGTTCTCGCACGTCCGGCGCACGGGTGCGGCAGGCTGTGCCCCATGACCCCGGGGGACGACGTGCAGGACGGCTCGCGAGCACCGGACCCCGGCGAACGACTGGCCACCTGGCTGGACGGTCTCGACCTGCTCCCGCACCTGGCCGCGGCCGGCCTGCCGAGCGTCGACCGGGACGCCGAGGGCCGGGCCGTGTGGACCGACCCGGTCACCCAGCAGCCGCTGAGCGCCGACCAGCTCGAGCAGCTCGACCGGCTGCTGCACTCCGAGGGCTCGGAGCCGGAGCACTCGGTGCCGGTGCCGCTGCTGCTGATCGCGCGACAGGCGAGGCTGCGCGATCAGCTGCTCGCCGGCGACTGGTTCACCTACGAGACCCTGGCCGCGCTGCGGGGCACCTCCCTGGAGGCCACCCGCTTCGCGGTCCACAAGGCTGGTGGGGCGCACGGGCTGCTGGTCGTGGCCGCGGACGCACGCACCCTGGTGCCCGCCTTCCAGCTCACCGGCACGGGTCAGGTACGGCCCGAGCTCGGTCCCGTGCTCCATCCGCTGCTGGCGGCCGGCATGGACCCCTGGCGGGCTTGGGCCTGGCTCACGGAACCGGCCGCGCTGCTCTCCGGACTGGTGCCGGAACGAGCCGCCGCGGATCCGGAGACCGCCGACCTGGTCGTGCACGCGGCCGTGCGGCTTGCCGAGCGGGTGGAGGCCCGGGAGTGAGTGCGGCGCCGGCCGAGGGCGAGCCCCTAGGAGGTGCCCACCGACATCGCGTCGCGCCAGTGCCGCTGGGATCCGCTGGACGACGTCGCGCGCCAGTCGCGCTCCTTCTCGGCGTCGAACCACACGATCGCGCGCAGCCGGGGCATCCCACGGTAGGCGAACATCGTGCGCACCCAGGCGGCCTTGCTGTGGGCCGTGTCGACCGGGGCACCGTCGTCGACGGTGGGCTCCTTGGAGGACACCTCACAGATCCACACCGGGGCGCTCGGGTGCAGGTCGGTCAGGTTGCGGTACTGGCGCCGGAAGATGTGCGAGAACGACTTCCACTGCCCCCAGCCCGAGTCGTTGCCCCAGTTGAAGCCGTCGAGCCCCAGCACGTCGACGTACTTCCTGCCCGGCCAGATCCGGGCGACCGGGGTCGTCTCGGCGTAGGTGTCGGCCGTCGGGTTGAACACCCACTTCAGGTTGTCGGCGCCCCCGTCGCGCAGGTAGCTCACGACGTAGCGCCAGGCGCGCCGGAACTCCCGGTAGGTGCCCCCGTGCAGGCGCTCGCCGTCGGCGGTCGGCTGGAAGCTCTGCCAGTCACCGTTCATCTCCGGCCACGGCCGCACGTAGACCTCGTGCGGGTAGGCACGGGCGGCCGCCGCGATCTGGTCCAGGTAGGCGTCGTGCCGGCCCGAGGACCACTCGCTGAACCTGGTGGGCCCCATGTCCCACGAGAGCAGCACCTTGCGGCTCCCGCCCTCGGCGAAGCCGAGCTCGGTCCTGCCGGGGAAGACGTCGCCGAAGCCGTAGTAGTACGACGCGATGCCGGCACGACCGCCGACCGCCTCCTCCCACCGGGTCAGGCGCTTGGGGTCGGCGTGCATGTCCTGCACGAAGGCGCCGACCTCGACCCGTTCGGCCAACGTGCGGGCCAGTGGTCTGGACAGGCGCGAGGCGCGCTCGGACGTGCCCGGAGTCATGGCGACAGCCTGCCACTGCAGCAGCGCAAGCAGGACGACGACGATGAGACCGAGCGAGCCGATCAGGCGGGGGGAACCGGTACGGACGCTCATGCGTGGACCGTCGGCGTGCCAGGAACGGCACTTGAGCGATCGGCCCCGTTTCCCCAGCCGGACCAGTCCTGTGGGGGTGTCCTGACCGGTCGATCGCGTCGGCCTCCGGGTCGGGTCAGGGCGACATGGCCCGGATGGATGGAAAGTTTTACCCACCTACCTGTAGCGTAACGGCGACACACGGTGGTACTCGGAGGGTTTCGCCCGACCGGTGTGTCATCCCCGGCGGGTAAGACACCGCGGGGGGCCAGCCGGTCAGGTAGACCGCTGGGACCTGGGGGGGTCAGCCACCGATGTCATCGACACTTCGCGCGCCCGAGCGCGCGCACCCGCACCGGCCGGCCGCGACGTCCGGGGCCCGGCGCGGCCGTGCCACCGGCCTGAGCCCGGTCACTCCGCTCGCCTCCCGACCGCTGGTGCACCAGCCCACGGGGGTCCTGGTGGCGCTGCTGCCGGCGCACGACGAGGAGTCGACGCTGCCGGCCGCGCTGGACTCGCTGGAGGCCCAGACCCGCCGGCCCGACCGGGTGGTGGTGGTCGCGGACAACTGCACCGACCGCACCGAGGAGGTGGCTCGCGCCGGTGGCGCCGAGGTCTTCCGCACGGTCGGCAACACGGCCAAGAAGGCCGGGGCGCTCAACCAGGTGCTGGAGGTGCTGCTGCCCACGCTCGGCGACGACGACCTGGTCCTGGTGATGGACGCCGACTCGCTGCTCGACGACACCTTCCTGGCCACTGCGCGCGCCACCCTCGACGGCACCCGGTCGCTGCACGAGCGGCACCGTCGTGAGCTCGGGGGCGTGGGCGGCACCTTCCGTGGTGGACCGGGCGGTGGGCTGCTGGGCACCTTCCAGCGCAACGAGTACGCCCGCTACGCCCGTGACGTCCGCCGGCTCAAGGGCAAGGCCCTGGTCCTCACCGGCACCGCCTCGGTCTTCCCGGCCCGGGTGCTGCGCGAGGTGCAGGCGGCGCGCGAGTCCGGACGGCTGCCCGACAAGTCCAGCGCCGGGGCCGTCTACGACACCCACGTGCTCACCGAGGACAACGAGCTCTCCCTCGCCCTGATGCACCTGGGCTACGGCATCGTGGCACCGGCCGGGTGCACCCTGGAGACCGAGGTGATGACCTCCTGGTCGGACCTGGCCAAGCAGCGGGTCCGCTGGAAGCGCGGCGCCGTCGAGAACGTCGTCGACTACGGCCTCAACCGGGTGACCGCGCCGTACTGGGGTCGACAGGTCCTCAGTGCCCTGGGCGTGCTCGCGACAGTGCTGTACCTCGGCAGCCTCGTCTGGGGCCTGCTCTCGGGCATCCACCTCCAGCCCTTCTGGATCGCGGCCTCCGCGGTCTTCGTCCTCGAACGTGTCGTGACCGTCCGGCGACGGGGGTGGCCGCAGATGCTGCTGGCCGCCCCGCTCGTCGTCGAGATGGTCTACGACGTCTTTCTTCAGCTGGTGCAGGCGCAAGCGCTCGCCCAGTCCCTGCTACGTCACGAGAGGAGGTGGTGACGATGTACAACAACACTGGTGCAGCTGCCGGCGGCGGCGCCCTCGCGGCGACCGGACTCGCGGGTGGCAATCTGATGTGGATGTTCCTCGCGGCGTTCGCGATGATCGCTCTCGGTATGGCCGTGATGCGCACGATCCCGAGGCGGGAGCGGTGAGGCGCGCGCTGGCGGTCGCCCTCGTGGTGGTGGGATGCGGGCTTCTCGCATTCCTCCTCCTGCGACCGCTGGTCGAGTCCCAGCAGACCGCTCGCGCCCAGGAACGCCTGGCCGCCGAGGTCCCCGTCGGACCGGCTCCGGCCGTGACGACGCGGGACCCGGCGCGGGCGGGCGAACAGGTCCCGGTGGCCAGCCCGGTCGCCCGGGGCGAGGCCCTGGCCACGATGCGGATCCCGCGCTTCGGCGCGGACTGGTCCTGGGTGGCGGTCGAGGGCACCGGCCTCGACCAGATCGCCCAGGGACCCGGCCACTACCGCACCACCCCTCTGCCCGGAGCCGTCGGCAACGCCTCGATGGCCGCCCACCGGGCCGGGCACGGCGACCCCTTCATCGACTTCGACACGCTGCGGCCCGGCGACGACGTCGTCCTCGAGCAGCAGGGGGTGCGCTGGACCTACCGGCTGGTGACATCGCCGCGCATCATCCCGGTCGACGCCACCTGGGTCCTGCGGCCCAGCCGGACCCGCGAGCTGACCCTGACCACCTGCTACCCCCGCTACGGCTCCAGCAAGCGGATGTTCGTCCGCGCCGAGCTCGCGAGCGTCGAGCGGGAGCGCAGCTCGAGCTGGGACGAGGTCTGGCCCACGGTCGGCTCGTGACCCTCGCTTTCCTTGACTGATTCCAGAAAAGGGAACAGACTCCGTACGTGCCCACGACTGCGGATCTCGAGCGCCTGGTGCGCGGTGCGTCCCTGCGCGTCACGCGACCCCGGGTCGCCGTGCTCGCGGCGGTGCACGCCTTGCCGCACGCCGACACGGACGCCCTCATCGGCGCCGTGCGCGCCGACCTCGGCGACGTCTCCGGCCAGGCCGTGTACGACGTCCTGCGGGCGCTGACCGCGGCCGGGCTCGTCCGGCGGATCCAGCCGTCCGGCTCCGTGGCCCGCTACGAGTCGCGCGTGGGGGACAACCACCACCACGTCGTGTGCCGCTCCTGCGGCACGATCGCCGACGTGGACTGCGCCGTCGACGCCACGCCCTGCCTGAACGCCTCAGACGGCCACGGCTTCGTCATCGACGAGGCCGAGGTCACCTACTGGGGCCTCTGTCCCGACTGCGCCCGCGCACCCACCGTCGTCGCACCCGTCCACCCGCAAGCACCACGCCCCCGGAAGGAATCCCATGACTGAGCACGACGCCGTCGTCGGCGACATGAACTCGGAGGAGAGCGAGGCCCAGTGCCCGGTCGCCCACACCCGGGTCCCGAACCACCCGACCGAGGGGGCTGGCAACCGGGACTGGTGGCCGAACCAGCTGAACCTGAAGATCCTGCGCAAGCACCCCGCCGTGGCCAACCCGATGGGCGCGGAGTTCGACTACGCCGCGGAGTTCGCCGGCCTCGACCTCGAAGCCCTCACGCGCGACGTCGACGCCCTGATGACGACGTCGCAGGACTGGTGGCCGGCCGACTTCGGCCACTACGGCGGCCTCTTCGTCCGGATGGCCTGGCACAGCGCCGGCACCTACCGGATCAGCGACGGCCGTGGGGGCGCCGGGGCCGGCATGCAGCGCTTCGCGCCGCTGAACAGCTGGCCCGACAACGCCAACCTCGACAAGGCCCGCCGACTGCTGTGGCCGATCAAGCAGAAGTACGGCCGCAAGATCTCGTGGGCCGACCTGATCGTCTTCACCGGCAACCGGGCGCTGGAGACGATGGGCTTCACGACCTTCGGCTTCGCCGGTGGCCGCCCGGACGTCTGGGAGCCCGACGAGGACGTCTACTGGGGCCCCGAGGACACCTGGCTCGGCGACGAGCGGTACACCGGTGACCGCGAGCTGGAGGGTCCCCTGGCCGCCGTGCAGATGGGCCTGATCTACGTCAACCCCGAGGGGCCCAACGGCGTCGCGGACGCCCTCGCCTCGGCGCGCGACATCCGCGAGACCTTCGGGCGGATGGCCATGAACGACGAGGAGACCGTCGCCCTCATCGCGGGCGGGCACACCTTCGGCAAGACCCACGGAGCGGGCGACCCCGACGAGCACGTCGGGGCGGAGCCCGAGGGCGCTCCGATGGAGCAGCGTGGCCTGGGCTGGATGAGCTCCTTCGGCACCGGTCGCGGCCGGGACACCATCACCAGTGGCATCGAGGTCACCTGGACCTCCACCCCGACGCAGTGGAGCAACCAGTACTTCGAGAACCTCTTCGGCTACGAGTGGGAGCTGGTCAAGAGCCCTGCCGGGGCCAACCAGTGGCAGCCCGTCGACGGCGGCGGCGCCAACACCGTGCCCGACCCCGAGGACGGCTCGCTCAACCGGCCCCCGACGATGCTCACCACCGACCTCGCGCTGCGCGTCGACCCGGTCTACGAGCAGATCTCGCGCCGTTTCCTGGAGAAGCCCGAGGAGTTCGCGGACGCGTTCGCGCGGGCCTGGTACAAGCTCACCCACCGCGACATGGGTCCGATCCAGCGCTACCTCGGCCCGCTCGTCCCGCAGGAGACGCTGCTCTGGCAGGACCCCGTCCCGGCTGTGGACCACGAGCTGGTCGGCGCCGACGACGTGGCGACCCTCAAGGAGCAGGTCCTCGCCTCGGGACTCTCGGTCGCGCAGTTGGTGCGGACCGCGTGGGCCTCCGCCTCGACGTTCCGCAGCAGTGACAAGCGTGGCGGTGCCAACGGCGCCCGCCTGCGCCTGGAGCCGCAGAGCGGCTGGGAGGTCAACAACCCCGACGAGCTGGCGGGCGTGCTGCGCACCCTGACGGGTGTCCAGGAGGCCTTCAACGCCGCGCAGAGCGGGGGAAAGCGGGTCTCGATCGCCGATCTGGTCGTGCTGGCCGGCTGCGCCGGCGTCGAGCAGGCCGCCCGGGACGCCGGCCACGACGTCCGGGTGCCCTTCACGCCGGGTCGCACCGACGCCGCGCAGGAGCAGACGGACGTCGACTCCTTCGCCGCACTGGAGCCGAGCGCCGACGGGTTCCGCAACTACCTGGGCAAGGGGCACCGCCTGCCGGCGGAGTACCTGCTGATCGACCGGGCCAACCTGCTCGACCTGAGTGCCCCCGAGATGACGGTGCTCGTGGGTGGGCTGCGGGTGCTGGGCGCGAACCACGACGGCTCCGCCCTCGGCGTCCTGACCGAGAACCCGGGGACGTTGACCAACGACTTCTTCGTCAACCTCCTCGACCTGGACACCACCTGGTCCTCGACGTCGGGCGACCAGGCGATCTTCGAGGGCAACCGGGCCGGTGACGTCGTCTGGACGGGGAGCCGCAACGACCTCGTCTTCGCCTCCAACTCCGAGCTGCGCGCTGTCGCCGAGGTCTACGCGAGCGGCGACGCCCGGGAGAAGTTCGTCCAGGACTTCGTGGCGGCCTGGGACAAGGTGATGAACCTCGACCGGTACGACCTGGGCTGAGCGCCCTCACCGGTCACCTGCGCCGTCCTTCTCGCCGAGGAGGACGGCGTAGGTGTCCCACCGGCCGGCCTGGCAGCCGTTGGTCCGGGCGAACCGGGCCCGCACCGGCTCACCGCGCCACGACCCGGTGACGGTGGCCGTCTGCGGACCGCCGTACACCTGGGTGCACGCGGTGCCGGGCGGTACCGTCGCGAACGGCACGTCGACCTGCGCCAGGGTGCGGCAGGCGGCCTCGGGGTCCGGGTGGGCCCCACCCGGCGGGTCGCAGCGCACGGTGTACGTGCGCGGGTCGCCGCCCGGGACGGCTCGCACCTCGATCACCAGCTCGGTGCTCCCGGTCGTCTCCGTGCTCCCGGCTCTCCCCGTGCTCCCAGTGCCGCCCCCATTCCCGCAGCCGGCCAGGCCCAGGGCCAGGGAAAGGGAAAGGCCCAGCGTGGCCATGCTCAGGTTCGAAGGCGTCATGCCACTGGGACGTCGCGGCGGTCCCGCGCGTTCCCCCGGGGGGCCCCGTGCCGCTTCCCCACCGGGACCGCTGTCGTTGGTCGAGGTGTGAGGAGCGTCAGCGACGAGCCTCGAGACCCGGTGAGCTGGGCTGCCTCCGTCACCGGGTTTCGAGACGCTCGCTGCGCTCCCTCCTCAACCACCGGAGGTCGCGCGCCGCTGGTCGAGGTGTGAGGAGCGTCAGCGACGAGCCTCGAGACCCGGTGCGCCGGGCTGCCTGCGTCACCGGTTTCGAGACGCTCGCTGCGCTCCCTCCTCAACCAACGGGGGCGCGCGCCGCTGGTCGAGGTGTGAGGAGCGTCAGCGACGAGCCTCGAGACCCGGTGAGCCGGGCTGCCTCCGTCACCGGGTTTCGAGACGCTCGCTGCGCTCCCTCCTCAACGGGGGCGCCGCCGCTGGTCGAGGTGTGAGGAGCGTCAGCGACGAGCCTCGAGACCCGGTGACCGTGACCGCCGCGCCCGCTCACCGGGTTTCGAGACGCTCGCTGACGCTCCCTCCTCAACCACCGGTGGGATCCACTCGTTGGTCGAGGTGCGAGGAGCGTCAGCGACGAGCCTCGAGACCCGGCGAGACGACCAGCAAGGTCACCGAAAAATTCTTCTCCACACCCTCCCCCGGATGGGGTGGATCCGGGGTCTGACTGTCGGTGGTCGGTGCTGGAATGGGGTCATGGCCGAGACGATCAGCAGCCCCGACAGCCCCTCCGCGGTGCTGGCTGCGGTGCGCTCGGCCCGCCGGGTCGAGGACGCCGAGGCCGCCCGTCAGTTGCGGCTCGCGGTGGACTGGGCGGCGATGCACTCGGTGGACTCCTTGGACGACGCAGCGCACCTGTGGGACCGCGACTACGGCGACACCGGGGTCCCGGTCGCCGGGCCCGGGGCACCCCTGGTGGCGGAGTTCTGCGTGGCCGAGCTCGCCGCCGCTATCGGGGTCTCCACCGACGCCGGCAGGGGCTACCTCGGGGAGGCCGTCGAGCTCCGGTACCGCCTGCCCCGGGTCTGGGCGCGGGTTGTTGCGGGTGATCTGGTGGCGTGGAAGGCCCGCCGCATCGCCCGGGCGACGATCCACCTGTCCCGGGAGGCCGCGGCGTTCGTCGACGCGCACGTCGCGGCCGTGGCGCACAAGATCGGGCCCTACGTCCTCGACCGGCTCATCGAGGAGGCCATCGCCCGGTTCATGCCCGAGGAGGCCGAGAAACGCCGCCGGGCGGCCGCGGACGGGCGGCGCTTCGACATCGACACCACCAACACCTCCCTGAGCGGGACGGCGTCGGTGTGGGGTGAGCTGGACGTCGCCGACGCCCTCGACCTCGATGCCGCCGTCAGTGCCGGGGCGGAGCACCTCAAGGCCCTCGGCTCCACCGACTCCGTCGACGTCCGACGCGCCACCGCGGTCGGGGACCTCGCCCGACACCAGCAGACCCTCGACCTCACCACCCACACCGACGCGGCCACGTCGTGACTCAGCCGCAGGCGGAAGGCACGTCAGGTGGTGCTCTACGTCCACCTCTCCGACGCCGCCCTCGCAGACGGTCGCCTCGGTGATCGCCCCTGGGCCGGTTGGAGAACACCCGGTCGTTGGTCACCGTCGAGCAGGTCCGGGCCTGGTGCGGGGCCCCCGACACCTCCGTGACCGTGAAGCCCGTCATCGACCTGAACGAGCATGTCCGGGTCGATGCCTACGAGGTCCCCGACCGGATGCACGAAGCGGCCGTCCTGGTGGACCACACCTGTGTCTTCCCGTGGTGCACCCGCCCCGCCCGCGGGTGCCGCCCCGACGAGCACGACGCGGACTGTGACCACATCACCCCCTACGCACCCGACAGCTCCGCCGGCTCGACGTGTTCGTGCAACATCGCGCCGTTGTGCCGTCGGCACCACCGGTTGAAGACCCACGGCCGCTGGCGGTACACCCAGGTCGAACGCGGCACCTACCTCTGGACCTCACCGCACGGCCTGTCGTACCTGCGTGACCATGAGGGCACCCTCGACGTCACCCGCAACAACCCGTCCCGGCCCTGCGCCCACCCACCCGACCAGTAGCTCCCCCGCCCCACACCCCGCCACACCATGGCGGGGCCACCGGCATGCCCGCGGTCGGGTCGCCGGGCTTTCGAGACCCCGCGCGACCGGCCGCCTGCGTCACCGGGTTTCGAGACGCTCGCTGCGCTCGCTCCTCAACCGGCGGGTGTCACGTCCCGTTGGTCGAGGTGTGAAGAGCGTCAGCGACGAGCCTCGAGACCCGGTGTTCGTCACCCGCCGCGGTCGGGTCACCGGGTTTCGAGACGCTCGCGGCGCTCGCACCTCAACCAACGGCGTCCCCGCTGGTCGAGGTGTGAGGAGCGTCAGCGACGAGCCTCGAGACCCCGTAACCGTCACCTCCGCGGTCCGGTCACCGGGTTTCGAGACGCTCGCTGCGCTCGCTCCTCAACCAGCGGCGGTCGCCCTCCTGCGGCGCTCGCTCCTCAACCACCGGAGCCGAGCACTCACCGGGTTTCGAGACGCTCGCTGCGCTCGCTCCTCAACCAACGGACGCGAGCACTCACCGGGTTTCGAGACGCTCGCTGCGCTCGCTCCTCGACCAGCGGCGGTCGCCCTCCTGCGGCGCTTGCTCGTCGGGCGACGTTGCCGGCGGCCGCGTTGCCCGGGTGCCGCTCAGCTCTCGTCCAGGTAGGGATCGGCCCAGGCGCTGATGATGCGGGCCGCGCGTTTGGCCTGGTCACGTCCGGTGAGCAGGTGGTCGGCGCCCTCGAGCGAGACGAAGCTGCGGGGGTGTCGTGCCGCACGGAAGATCTCGCTGGCGTTGTCGATTCCCACCATGTTGTCCGTGGGGGAGTGCATCACCACCAGCGGCCGGTGCAGGGTGCGGATCTGCTCGCGCAGATCGGCGGAGTGGACGTCCTCGATGAAGTGGCGGCGCAGCGTGAGCGCCTTGCCCCCGATGACGAAGGGCGCCTCGCCGTCGGCGATGACCCGCTCCATCAGTGCGTCGTAGTGGTGCTCGACGTGGCTGGGCTCGTACGGCGCGCCGATGCTCGCCACCGCCCGGACCGAGTCGAGCTCGTGGGCCGCGGCGATGACCGCCGGACCACCGAAGGAGTGCCCGACGAGCAGCCGCACCTCACGGCCCGCGTCGTTCATGAACCGCGCCGCCTGTGCGGTGTCGGCGACCTTGTGGGAGAACGACCCGTCGCCCCAGTCGCCCTCGGAGTCACCGAGGCCGAGGTTGTCGAAGCGGAGCATCCCGATGCCCTCGCGAGCCAGCTGCTTGCAGAGGCGGCTCGCTGCGGCGCAGTCCTTGCCCAGCGTGAAGCCGTGGGAGAAGACGCCCCACCCGCGAGGCGTCCCCTCGGGGTGGTCGACCAGGCCGGCCAGCAGGGGGCCGCTGGTGCTGCGGAAGCTGACGCGTTCGGACACCCGGCCATGATCCCAGACCGACGCGGCATGATGGCGCGCGGCGCCACCGCCGCGCCGGCACCACCGCCGCCCCCCACCACAAGGAGCCCGCCATGGCCATCGATCCGCAGGGACGCGACCTGAAGCACTTTCTCGAGCAGGACGCCGACGGGCCCGTCGTCATGCTCAACCTGCTGCGGTTCGCCGTCGACGCCCGTGGCGCCTACGAGGACTACCTGCGCCACTTCCGGCCTCACGCCGAGGCGAGGGGCGCGGAGATCGTCTACTACGGCCGGGGGGACACGGCGCTGGTGGCCGAGGACGGACAGGCGTGGGACGCCGTGCTGCTGGTCCGCTACCCGACCCGGCGCAGCTTCTCGGACATGGTCCGGGACCCCGACTACCAGGCCGGCGCCCACCTGCGCAGCGAGTCGCTGGTCGAGGCGGTCCTGCAGCCGACGGTCGAGACTGCCTTCTGAGGCCCGACGCGTCGTCGGCTCACCCGGCCTCCTCAGGCTGGCGGTCCCGCTCCTCGGCGGGGGACAGCCAGCCCGCGACGGCGACGTCCGTGGTGCTGTGGGCGAGGACCGAGATGAGCACGGTGACCGCGACGATGGTGAACACCTTGTCGGCCTCCGCGATGCCGCTGGACGCGACGACCACCCCGTAGGCCACGCTGGCGAACCCCTTGGGGCCGAACCACGCGACCGCGAGCCGCTTGCGTCGGTCGAGCGCGGAGCCGATGAGGACCGCCATGATGGGCAGCGGCCGGGTGAGCAGGATGACGGCGACCGCGATGACCAGGACCATCCAGCCTGCGTCGACGAGCAGGTCGACCCGCAGCAGGCCGGCGAAGGCCAGGAGGGCCGCGCCCTTGGCCAGCTCGGAGATCAGCTCACCGGTGTGCCGGAACGACTCCGAGACCGCGGGCCGCAGGGTCGCGATGGTGGCCCCGGCCACGAACGCGGCGAGGAACTGGTTGGCGTGGAGCAGGTCGCAGGCGGCGTAGAGGAGCACGGCCACCGCGATGGGGCCGAGCGGTCGCAGGGACTCGACGCTCTCGATCGAGGGCAGGCGCAGCACGACCTCGACGAGCAGTGGCAGGCCCAGGCCCAGGAGCGCACCCACCCCGAGCTCCACCAGCAGCTCGAGCGGGTCGGTCGACCAGCCGTGGGGGTCGCCCCCGGCCGTCCCCACGAGCACGAGCACGGCGGGCAGCGCGAGGCCGTCGTTGAGCCCGCTCTCGATGTTCAGCAGGTGACGGACCTGGGCGGGCACGTCCTCACGCCCCACCAGCGCCGAGGCGAAGACCGGGTCGGTCGGGGCGAGCACCGCGCCGAGCACCAGCGCCGAGGGCCAGGGGAGCCCGGCCAGCCAGTGCCCCAGCGCGGCGACGGCGATCAGGGTGAGCGGCATCCCGAGCAGCAGCGCCCGGGTCGGCGGACGCCAGTGCCGGCGGAGAACCCGCCAGGGGGCGTGCTGGCCGTCGGTGAAGAGGACGGCGAACAGGGCGATCTCGGCCGCCAGCTCGGCGGCCGGCGCCGTCACGTGGATCCGGTCCAGGACCAGTGGCCCTGCGACGACACCGACGACCAGGAACACGCCGGTGGTCGACAGCGGGCTGCGACTGGCCAGGGCCGAGGTGAGGACGGCGAGCAGCAGCGCGATCCCGAAGGTCAGCAGCAGGGGAGTCACCAGCTCCCCCTACCCCCGGCGGCCTCCGGAGTCACCTATCCGGGGCACACCACGTCAGGGGTGTCCCGGCGCTCCCAGCGGGGGGAGGCCAGGCTGGCGGCGTTCGCGACGTCCGGGACGCCGGGGAACACCGCCCGCATGTGGGCCGTGATCGAGGCGACCCCGTGCTGTGCCTGCTGGGCGATCTGCTCGGCGGCGTACGCACCGAACTCCCGGCCGGGGACGTAGCAGTAGGCGCTGGCGCCGCGGGCTGCCGCGCCCGTCTGGCTCAGCACCGAGTTGAGCATGAACTGGGCGCGGACCCGGTGGTGCTGGGACTGCCAGACGTGGGCCAGCTCGTGGATGAGCACGTCGCGGTGCGTCCCGGGCTCCTGGAACGCGCCGGTGCCCAGGTTCATCGCGACCGCTCCGCGGGGCAGCACCGAGGTGAACGGACGCCGGTTGATCCCGGTCGCGCCGGTGACCACGACGACGGCGTAGTCGATGCTGTTGCCGTAGACGCTCCGGGCCTGGGCCAGCTCGCTGTCGTGGAGCGGACGCCGACCACCGGGCAGGGTGAGGCCGAGCGGCAGTGCGACGGGCATCCTCATGGTTCCTCCCGGCTCGGGGACGGCGACCACGCCGCCCGGATCACCTGCTCCTCGTCACCCTGCCACCACTCACGGCTGCGAGGAAGGGATCCCGCCCTCCCGGGGCCGCTCAGCGGTCGGGAGCGCGGCCGCTCGCGCGGGGGCGAGCCCGGGCAGCGGCAGTTCGACGTCGACCCGGGTGCCCACCCCGAGGGAGGAGACGAGCGAGATCGTGCCGCCGTGCCGCTCCACGATCTGCTGGACGATGGCGAGCCCCAGACCGGCGCCCTGGATCTCCCGCTCCCTGGCCACGGAGGACCGGAAGAAACGGTCGAACACCTGCTGCTGCTCGGTGTCCGGGATGCCGACGCCGCTGTCCTCGACCGAGAGTCGGGCCACGCCCGACGCGTTGTGCAGCGAGAGCACCACGCGAGCGTCGGCGGCGGAGAACTTGATCGAGTTGCTCAGCAGGTTGACCAGCATCCGTTCCAGCTGGTCCGGGTCACCCCAGACCTCCGCAGCGACCTCGGGGACGTCGAGCACCAGCTCGATCCCGCGAACCCGCGCCGACTCCTGCACGCATCGGTGGGCGGACGTCGCCACGGCCCGCAGGTCGCACTGCTGGGGCACCGGGTCCGGCTGGTCGGACCCGGGGGAGGAGAGCGTCGCCAGGTTCTCCACGAGCTCCAGGAGCCGGTGGGAGTTGCGGGTCACCCGGTCGAGCATCGTCGCCTGCGCGGCGCTCAGCTCGCCGGCCATGCCGTCGCCGAGCATCTCGGTGTAGCCGAGGATGCTCGTGATGGGGGTGCGCAGCTCGTGGCTGACGGTGGAGATCAGGTCGGCCCTGATCTCGTCGATCTCGCGCAGCCGGCGCAGGGACTTCTCGCGGTCGTCGAGGGCCAGGACGAGCGCCTCCCGGACGCGCTCCCGCTCGGTGACGTCCTCCCCGGTGACGAGGTAGCCGGGCACCGAGCCGTCGGTGCCCGGGACCGCCGTCAGCGTCATGTGCAGGGTCCGGTGCTCGCCGTCGCTCCTGACGAAGAGCCACGGTCGTCGGACGCTCTCGTTCGCCACGAGCACCCGGCAGACCGCGACGAAGCCGGAGCCGGGGCCCGTACCCGGCGCCGACGACTGGCGCGCCAGCGACTCGGGCTCGAGGAGCTCGTCGATCGACCGCCCGAGCACCTCCGCGGCCCGGTACCCCAGGATCGCCTCGGCGCCGGGGTTGAAGACCGTCAGCCGTCCGTCGAGATCGGCGGCGATGATCGCGGTTCCCGTCGCGGAGTCCACGATCCGCGCCAGGGTGTCCCGTCCGCGCACGGCCCGGGCCGCGGCCTCGCGCTGCTGGGCGACCGCCACGGCGAGGGGGAGCAGGACCAGCCCGCAGTCGAGCAGGAAGACCTGCAGGTAGGCGTCGACCAGCTCGTCGGGGAACCCGTAGCGGGTGGACAGCGCGGCCACGGGACCGAGCCCGAGCGCTGTCGCAGCGGTGGAGACCGCGGCGACCACCATCAGGACCACGGTGGCCTCGCGCAGCGTGCCGCGGAAACCCAGCCAGGCGAACATCGGCATGACCAGGAACACCAGCGGTGGGACGTCGGAGCTGGCGAAGATCACCAGGGTGGTGCCCACCGCGAGCGTCCACTGCGCGATGCGTTCGCGCCGCGGGGCGAGCGCCGCGAAGGCCGGCGTCCGCAGGAACACCGGGAGGATGATCATCAGCGAGGCGGCGTGGGTGGCGTAGGCCCCTGCCGCGCCGAGCCACGGGCTCCCGTCGCCGCTCAGGCGGCCGACGAGTGCGTAGCCGGCGGCGGCGACCGCGGCTCCGACGGCGATGCCCCGGATCAGCCGGGAGACGTCCCCGTCGACGAGCAGCGTCGGGGGCCCGTGCCCGGTCCCGCGGGTCATCAGGTGTGACACCACCAGGGCCTCGGTGACCGAGACTGCGGCGAGGGCCGCCGCCACCGGCAGCCCCACTCCGTGCAGGGCGTGGGCGACCACCAGGGCGATGCCGCCGACCGCGGCCAGGGCAGGGCGCCGGGCGGGCCCCGAGGTCAGGAGCAGCCCGGCGAGAAGCCCCGCGGCAGGCCAGGCGGGCGGTACCAGGCTCGCGCTGGGAGCGAACAGGACGACCCATGAACCCAGCAGCACGAGCCCGAGGATCAGCGAGGGCCGAGCCAGCGTCGATCCCGAGCGCGACCGCGCCACCGAGGTTCCTCCTGTCTCCCGGCGAGCACAGGTGGACGCCGGCGGCGCCCGTGAGCGACAGGCAGTGCCCGGAGTCTACGAGCCCTGCCCACCACCGGGACGGCGTCCCCGGTTCTCGGTCGGCCTACACTCGGCCCGGACCGACGAGACGGACCAGGACGCGGAGGACCTTCGGTGGAGCTCCACGCACGGAGTCAGCGGCGCCTGGTCGCCCTGGTCCAGGTCCTCGCGCTGTCGTCCTGGTTCTCCGCCTCCGCCGTGGGGCCCAGCCTCCAGGCGGCCCTCGGCGTCTCCCTCGGTGCGGCCGTCGTGCTCACCTCCGCCGTGCAGGCCGGGTTCGTCGTCGGGGCGGTCAGCTCGGCGGCACTCAACCTGGCCGACCGGGTGCCGGCCCCCAGGCTGATGGCCGTCAGCGCCCTGGGGGCCGCCGTCTGCACCGCGTTGGTGGCGGTGCCGGGCAACGGCTTCACGGTCGTCGTGCTGCTGCGCCTGCTCACCGGCGTGTCGCTGGCCGGGGTGTACCCGGTGGGCCTGAAGGTGATGGCCTCCTGGTCGACGACCCGCGAGCGCGGCCGGGCGTTCGGGATGCTGGTCGGCGCGCTCACGCTCGGCTCGGCGATGCCCCAGCTGATCCGTGGCATCGAGGGGTTGGCCTGGCAGGGCGTGCTGCTGGCGGCGGCGGCGCTGACCCTGACCGGTGCCGCGCTGGCCAGGACGGTCCTGCGCACCGGGCCGCACACCCTGGCCCGCTCGCCCGACCTGAGCCCCCGGTACGCCCTCGCGATGTTCCGCGAGCGGGGTCCGCGCGCGGCCAACCTGGGCTACTTCGGGCACATGTGGGAGCTCTACGCCCTGTGGGCCTGGCTGCCCGCCTTCATCCTGGCCAGCCAGGCGGCGCGCGGCTCCTCGACCGGGAGCATCGTGAACGTCGTGGCCTTCGCGTCGATCGGCGTGGCCGGGGTCACCGGCTGTCTGCTCGGGGGCTGGTCCTCGGACCGGCTCGGGCGGGTGCGGACGGCCGTCACGGCGCTCTCGGTGAGCGGCGCCTGCTGCCTGCTCTCGCCGCTGGTCTTCGGTGCCCCGGTGGCGGTGCTGACGATCTTCCTGCTGGTGTGGGGCGCGGCCGTGATCGCGGACTCCGGGGTGTTCTCGACCGCCCTCAGCGAGTCCGCGGACCCTCGCTACGTCGGCACCGCCCTCACCGCCCAGACCGCCATCGGGTTCCTGCTGACCATCGTCACCATCCACCTCGTCCCGGTCCTGGCGAGCGCGGCGGGCTGGCGCTACGCCTTCCTGCTGCTGGCCGTGGGCCCGGTGCTCGGCGTCGCCGCGATGTCGCGCTACCGGGCGCCGTCGGCTGCCCGCGCCACCTCCTGACACGTCCACCGCGGCCGGAGCGAGCCGCCGAGCACTGGCGGCGCGGGCCTCCCACCGCAGGAAAAGTCCTCCGTCCCTCTGGTGGAAAGCGCAGAAGTGGTGTCGGATGGGTCGCGCCCACGCATGTGACACGTTCAGGTGAGTGGGCCTCATCGTGTCATCTCGGCGATCTAGGGGATCTCTTGTTCGAGCACACTCATCGGGGAGGCGGGCGCAGGACGCTCGCTGCCCTCGCAGCAGGCACGCTCCTGGCCGGCGGCTTCGCCGCCACTGCCCAGGCGGCCGAGCCGCCCAAGCCGCCCAAGCCGCTCAAGGTCGCCAAGGCGGGGAAGTCCGACAAGCTCGGGGCCAAGGACCGCGCCCTGCTGGCCGAGGCGCGCGCCTCCGGCGAGCGGACGGTCACCGTCATGTTCGTGGTGGACAAGAACAGGGCCGCCCAGGCCCGCAAGCAGGTCAAGGCGCTCGGCGGTGTGGTCCGCTACTCCGCCGACAAGCTCGGCTACTTCAGCGCAGAGCTTCCCGTCGGCGCGGTCACGAAGTCGGTCGCGCTGGACAGCGTCGTCGCCGCCGACCTCGACGAGGTCGTCCCGCTGCCCGACGTCGAGGTCAAGGGCGCAGCCCCGGCCGCTGCGACGTCCGGGCCGGACGCCAGCACGCCGGACGACAACCCCTACATGCCCACCAACGAGACCGGCGCGGTCGCGTTCAAGGCGGGTCACAAGAAGTGGGACGGTCGCGGCGTCACGATCGGCATCCTCGACTCCGGCATCGACCTGGCCCACCCGGCGCTGCGCACGACCAGCACCGGGGCACGCAAGGTCACCGACTGGTTCACCGCCACCGCGCCGTCCGAGGGCGACGGCACCTGGCGGGCGATGATCACGGCGGTGTCGCCCACCGACGGCACGTTCTCCGCCTCCGGCCTGACCTGGAAGTCGCCGAACGGCAGCTACCGGTTCAACCGGTTCTCGGAGGCGAGCACCAACCTCCCGGGCGGGGAGGTCCAGGGTGACGTCAACCGCGACGGCGACACCACCGACCGCTGGGGTGTGCTCTACGACGAGAAGACCCACGACATCATCGTCGACGTCGACCAGGACCAGGACTTCACCGACGAGGCGGTCCGGCGGCCGTACGGCGAGAAGCACCAGGTCGGCACGTTCGGCACCGACAACCCGGCCACCGACGTGGTCGAGGCGATGCCCTTCACCGTCGACTACCGCGAGGACGTGTCGCTGGCGCCGTTCGGCCTGCCCGGCACCACCGACTTCGTCGACATCGGCATCGTCTCCGGCGCGCACGGCTCCCACGTCGCCGGCATCACGGCGGCCGACGACATGTTCGGCGGCCGGATGGACGGCGCCGCCCCCGGCGCGCAGCTCGTCTCGGCCCGCGCCTGCTCCTTCGGTGCCGGCTGCACCGCGGTGGCGCTGACCGACGGCATGGCCGAGCTCGCAGCGAACCGTGGCGTCGACATCATCAACATGTCGATCGGCGGCCTGCCCGCCCTCAACGACGGCAACAACGCCCGGGCCGAGCTCTACAACCGGATCATCCACGACCTGGGCGTGCAGATCGTGATCTCCGCCGGCAACTCCGGCAACGCGCTCAACACGATCGGTGACCCGTCGGTCGCCACCGACGTGGTCAGTGTCGGGGCGCAGATCTCCAGGGCGACGTGGCAGGCCAACTACGGCTCGGGCGTGCGCTTCGACTCGGGCATGCTCACCTTCTCCTCGGGCGGTCCGCGTGAGGAGGGCGGCTTCAAGCCGAACATCACGGCACCGGGCTCGGCCATCTCGACCACACCCACCTGGCAGGCCGGTGGCCCGGTCGCCGAGGCGGGCTACCCGCTCCCGGCCGGCTACGCGATGTTCAACGGGACCTCGATGGCCTCGCCCCAGGCCGCCGGTGCGATGGCGCTGCTGCTCTCGGCCGGTCGGCAGGAGGGCCTCGCGACCGACGACGCCGCGGCCCTGCGCCAGGCCGTCTACTCGACCGCGCGGTACAACGCCGACGTGCCCGCGTTCCTCCAGGGACACGGCCAGATCGACGTGCCGAACTCGTGGACGCTGTTCCGCCAGGGGCTGAAGCCGGACAGCTTCACCACCTCCGCCCCCGTCTGCACCGAGGTCAACAAGATCATCGGCCAGACCACGGGCACCGGCCTCTACAACCGCTGCGCGGCCGGCGCCGGCGGCCAGTCCGCCGGCTCCACCCGGACCTACCCGGTGACGATCACCCGCACCTCGGGCAAGGCCAAGTCGGGCAGCTACGCCCTGTCCCTGCGCGGTGACGACGGCACGTTCACGCTCGGCGCGTCCTCGGTGAGCCTGCCGCTGGACAAGCCGGTCACGATCCCGGTCACGGCCAGGCCGTCCGAGGGGGCGCACACCGCCCTGCTGCGCGTCGACGACCCCAAGACCAAGGGGCTCGACCTCGCCGTGATGAACGCCGTGGTCGCGGGCGCCGAGCTGAAGGCCCCCGCCTTCGACGTGTCGAAGTCCGGCGTCTCGCAGCGCAACGAGGCCCAGCGCTTCTACGTGACCGTTCCCGAGGGCACCAAGGCGCTGCAGCTCGAGCTGTCCGGGATCGCCGCCGGCAGCCAGACCAGGTTCCTGGCCTTCCACCCCTACGGTCTCGGGGTCGACTCGACGGCCAGCACCACCTGCTACACCAACTACCGCGACGGCAACGGCTGCAACCCGACCAGCCGGTCGTACGCCGAGCCTCAGCCCGGCGTCTGGGAGCTCCTGGTGGAGTCGCGGCGCACCTCACCGCTCCAGGAGAACCCGTTCCGGCTGGACGCCACGCTCCTCGGCGTGAGCGTCGACCCGGCGCAGCAGACCCTGACCAGCGTCCCCAAGGACGTCGCCTCCCCGGTCTCCTGGGGCGTCCGGAACGACTTCGGTCAGGTGACGGCCAGCGCCCGGGGCGGTTCGCTGGGCTCGGCCGCGACGTCCAGGGACACGATCGCGGACCACGACACCGTGACCTACACGGTCGCGGTGCCGGCGGGGGCCTCCCGCCTCGACGTCAAGATCGGCAACACCAGTGACGCCGGGGCCGACCTGGACCTCTTCGTCAGCGGGCCCAGCGGGGCCAAGCAGTCGGCCGACGGCGACTCGGAGGAGGCGGTCAGCTACACCAACCCGGCCGCAGGCACCTACACCGTCACCGTGGACGGCTACTCGGTCCCGGCCGGGACGACGTCCTACGACTACCTGGACGTCTTCTACTCCGGATCGCTGGGCACCCTGGCCGTGGACGAGACACCGTTCGCCCTCGCCAGCGGCGCGTCGCGGACCATCGAGGGCACGGTCACGGCCCGCCAGTCGGTGGCCGAGGGTCGCTCCCTGTTCGGGGCGATGCAGGTCCGCAGCGGCTCCGGCGCCCTGCTCGGCACCGGCTCGGTGACGATCGAGAAGGTCACCGACTAGCAGCAGGCAGGATCGGGGCCCCGCCGGACGTCGTTCCGGCGGGGCCCCGTCACGTCCGGCCCCGTCATGCCCGGTCCCGTCTGGTCCGGCCCCGTCACCTCCGTCAGCCGACGACCTGGTCCAGCGGGACCCGCTCGTCGCGCAGCCGCGCCGGGTCGACGCGCCCGGCGGCGACGATCGCCCGCAGGGGGTCGATGGCGTCCCAGTCGTTGGCGTGCATCGCTGCGAGCACGACGTCCCCCCGGAGCCAGAAGGCCTGGAAGACCCGTGCGTCGACGTCGCCGCGCAGGACGACGGCGTCGTACCCGTCAGGACCGATGCTGCCGACGTACTCCATCCCGAGGTCGTACTGGTCGGTGAAGAAGTAGGGGAGCCGGTCGTAGACCTCCTCGGCGCCGAGCATGTTCCGCGCGGCGACAGCGCCCTGGTGGAGCGCGTTGTCCCAGTGCTCGACCCGCAGGTGGCGCCCCAGTGCCGGGTGGAAGGCGTTGGCGACGTCCCCGGCGGCGAACACGTCCGGGTGGGAGCTGCGCAGCCGCTCGTCGACCAGCACGCCGTTCGCGCAGGACAGCCCGCAGGCCTCGGCCAGCTCCGAGCTCGGGGCCGCGCCGACGCCGACGACGAGGAGGTCGACACCCAGCGCGCTGCCGTCCGCCAGCCGCAGGTGCGTCGTCCCCGACGCGGTCCCGATCGAGGAGACGCTCGCGCTGGTGCGGACGTCGACGCCGTGCGAGCGGTGCAGGTCGGCGAACACCGTCGCCACCTCGGGGCCGAGAACCCCCAGCAGAGGCAGCTCCAACGACTCGACCACGACCACCTCGCACCCGGCGTTCCGCGCGGCCGCCGCCGTCTCGAGCCCGATCCAGCCACCGCCGATGACGCCCACCCGACGACCGGGCACCAACCCGCCCCTGATCCGCGCGCTGTCCTCCAGGGTCCGCAGGTAGGCCACCGACGCGCCGCTGTCGTCCGCGAGGGGCAGGCGGCGGGCCGTCGAGCCGGTGGCGAGCAGCAGCCGGTCGTAGGGGAGGTCCGCGCCGTCCAGGGAGACGGTGTGCCCCTCCACGTCGAGGGACCGGACGGGCCGGCCCAGGCGCAGGTCGACCTGGTGGTCCTCGTACCACGGCCGGTCGTGCACGGAGGTCTGCTCGGGCTCGGTCTCCCCGAGCAGGCACCCCTTGGAGAGCGGTGGCCGCTCGTAGGGCAGGTGGCGCTCGGCGCCGACAAGGACGAGGTGACCCTCGAAGCCACCGTCGCGCAGCGCCTCCGCGGCCTTGGCCGCGGCCAGGCCGCCGCCGACGATCAGGAACGTGTCCGTGGACATCTCGCCTCCCGGGTGTGCCGCTCACCTCATTGCGTGGGATCGAGACTGCTCCAGCCTCGCGGACCCGTCAACCCGGGAGCGGCTCAGGAGTAGCGGTGGCTCTTCGCGGCGTGGCCCAGCTCGCGGGTACAGGTGCGACCGCCCATGTTGCGGTGCCCGCACCGGGCCTCCTCACCGGTCGCCACCGGGCCGGTCGCGGGGGACGGGAGCGGTGCCGCCTTCCGAGGCGTCGCAGGAGTCGGGCCGGTCGGAGCGGGGTCGGCCGGCATCTGGGCCGACTTCCGGGCCGGGGCCCCGGGCTTCGCGGACCTGGCCCGGTCGGCCTCGTAGCGCGCCTCGCGCATCGCGCGCAGGTTGTCCATCTTGCTCATCGTCGCTTCACGGGTCCGAGCCTAGGGGCAGGCACCGACGAGACGCACGAAGGCCCGGACCACCAGGTCCGGGCCTTCGCGCTCACGGCGTCGCCGCAGCGTGCCGAGGCACGCGTGCGGGTGGGTCAGCTGCCGCTCATGAAGCCGGCGACGTCGTCACCGACGAACTTGTCGGAGACGGACTTGGCGCCACCGGGGACGTCCGCGGCGCGGAAGATGTAGCTCGCGTCACTCGGCGACTGGCCGACCTCGAAGGTCAGCGGGACGGCCAGGCCGCCGGTCTCGACGGTGCCCACCTCGTCCTTGGCCTTGGAGACGCCCTCGGGCGTCAGGTCGCCGTCCTCGCACGCCTTGTCCAGGATCTGGCGCATCACGTCGGCCGCGGCGGTGCCGAAGACGACGCCCAGCGTCGGGTCGCCCGGGTAGGCGGCCTGGTAGGACTTCAGCAGGTCCGGCAGCTTGTCGAACGGCGCCACCGGGGAGGCGACGTAGAGGTTCTTGATCAGCGCCTTGCCGGCCGGTCCGGCGAGCAGGGCGGGAGCGAAGACCGGGTTGTTGCCCGCGATCGGGACGTCCAGGCCCTGGGCCGCGGCCACACCGGCGACCGAGGCCGTCTGTCCGGGTGCCACGGTGAGCGCGATCGCCTTGACGCCGACGGCCTTGAGCTTGGTGACCTGGGCGGTCATGTCGGCGTCGGTGGACTGGATCTGCCGCTCGACGACCTCCATGCCGTGCTGCTCGGCGAAGTACTTCGAGCCGGCCAGGCCGCCGGCTCCGTACTCACCCTCGAAGTAGATGTGGCCGATCTTGTCGCCCTCCTTGATCTTGCCCTCCTTGAGGAGGTAGTCGAGGACGTTGATCATCTCGACCTCGTAGGTCGCCCCGACGATCGCGATCTCCGCGCTCTCCGTGAGCGACTGCGCCCACGCGGCCGGGATGTTGACCATGTTGTCGGCCTCGAACTGCGGCAGCAGACCGGTGTTGATCGGCGAACCGATGGTCTGCTCCATCGCCAGCACGTCGTTGTGGATGGAGCTGTAGAGCTGGATGCCCCGCTGGGTGTCGTAGCCGTGGTCCTTGACGGTCTCGTCGACGGTGTACTTGCCGCAGACCTTGTCGCCGCTGTTCTGGTTCTTCCAGTACAGCGACTGCGCGTTCGTGATGTCCTTGCCGAGCGCCGCGAAGACGCCGGTCAGGTCGGTCAGGGCGCCGAGCTGGATGGTGGTGCCGTCGATCCCGCGACCGACCTTGACGCCGTCCTGGCTCGAGGTCTCCGAGTCCGACGCCTTGGTGCTGCAGCCCGACGCAGCCAGCACCATGGCGACCGACACGAGCGTGACCGCTCCGCGCTTCGTGTTCTTCTTCATCAGTTGTCTCCTCTGGTTGACGGGTCGGCTTGCGCCGCCGTGCCGATCTGGTTCGTATCGGCACCAGCTGCATCCGCGGACGCAGCATCTGGTGCACGGTTGGGGCGCCGCAAGCGGCGGGCGAGACCGGCGAGTCCGCCGGGCTCGAAGAGCACGACGAGGACGATCGCCAGGCCGTACAGGAAGGCGGCCGCCTGGCTCGCCACGATGCCGGGCTCACCGGGGTCCACGATGAACGGCAGGGAGCCGGCGTACTGCTGGAAGACCAGCGGCAGCGCGCTGACGAAGGTGGCGCCCAGGATCGAGCCGACCACCGACCCCAGGCCACCCAGCACGATCATCGCGAGGAACTGCACGGAGAGCGCGAGGCCGAACGAGTCGGGGGCGACGGAGCCGATCGACAGCCCGTAGAGCACTCCGGCCAGCCCGGCGTACATGGAGGAGACGAGGAACGCCTTGGCCTTGTACTGCCGGACGTCGACGCCCATCACCGACGCGGCCACCTCGCTGTCGCGCAGCGTCTGCAGGGCTCGGCCCGGGCGGGAGCGCACGAGGTTCGCGGCGAACCAGCAGGCCGCGATGCACAGTGCCAGGCCGAGGTACCACAGCCGCTCGGTCTGCCCGAACGGGACGCCGAGCACCTCGAGGGACGGCTCGTCGTTCCCGCCGAAGCTGAAGCCGAAGAGCGAGAAGGCCGGCACCAGCCGGCCGTTGAAGCCGCCGGTCACGGAGGTCCACGTGTTGAGCACGTGCTCGCCGATGAAGACGAGGCCGAGCGAGGCGATGCCGAGGTAGATCCCGCGCAGGCGGGCGGCGATCGGGCTGAAGAGCACGCCGGCCGCTCCGGCGGCCAGGACGCCCAGCACCATGCCCAGCAGCGGGGGCCACCCGAGGCCGCCGTAGGCGTTGGCGGTGCCACCCGGCTCACCGGAGACGTAGGTGTAGGTCACGGCCCCGACGGCCAGGAAGAACGCGTGGGCCAGGGAGAGCTGCCCGGTCGTCCCGACCAGCAGGTTGAGCCCGAGGGCGCCGATGATGGCCGCGAAGACGGCGAACCCGGTGCGTAGCCAGAACTCCTCGACGTAGAGCGGGAGCACGAGCAGGACGACGAGCAGGGCGAGCAGCCCGGCCAGCTTGACCAGGCGGCCCGTGGACCACCGGGCGCGCCGGGCAGGCTTCGGACGGGCCCGTTGCGGAGGGGCGGTGGTGGTCTCAGACACGAGTCATCTCCCGGGTTCCGAACAGTCCGGAGGGGCGCACCAGCAGGACGGCGACCATGACGACGTAGGGGACCACGTCGCCGAAGCCACGGCCGAGGAACGCGATCTGGTCCTGGTAGCCGGCCGCCATCGCCTCGGCGAGGCCGATCAGCACGCCTCCGACGAGGGCGCCGCCGGTCGAGTCGAGACCGCCCAGGATGGCCGCGGGCAGCGCGCTGAGGGCGACCGTGGCCACGGCGGGGGTGACCCCCGGGGTGGGCGCGCCCACGGCGAAGAGCCCGGCCACCGCGGCCAGCACCCCGGCGATCATCCAGGCGAACATGGAGACGCGACCCATCCGGATGCCCATCAGCGCCGCGGCCTCGCCGTCCTCGGCGGCGGCTCGCATCGAGATGCCCCAGTTGGAGTACTTGAAGGTCACGAAGAAGGCGCTGATCAGGACGGCGGCCACGACGATGGCGAGCGCCCGGTTCGTGGTCATGCCGATCCCGCCCACCGAGATCGCGCCTCCGCCCCACGGGGGGCCGACGTTGAGGATGTCGGAGCCGATCCGGCGGGTCAGCTCGGTGACGATGATGAGGTCCACGCCGATGGTCAGGATCGCCAGGCTGATCACCGGGGCGCCGCGCAGGCGGTTGATGAGCAGTCGCTCGACCACCATCGCCGCGATCGCGGCGCCGGCGATCCCGAGTGCGACGGCTCCCCAGAAGCCGAGGGCCTCGTGGAAGCGGCCCATCAGGAAGGCGCCGAGGAGCAGGAGCGAGCCCTGCATGAAGCTCGTGACCTCACTGGCCTTGAAGATGATCACGAAGCCGAGGGCGATGAGCGCGTAGATCGCACCGAGCGACAGGCCGTTGAGCAACAGCGACAGGAATTGCGTCACAGTGGGTTCTCCTCGTGGTGGGCGTGGTCGAAGGCGCTGCCGGGATCGGTGTCGTCCCCGGAGCCGAGGTAGGCGCGGATGACCTCGGGGTCGGCCTGCGTCTCCTCAGGGGTTCCGTCGGCGATGAGCCGACCGAAGTCGAGCACGGTGACGCGGTCGGCGATGCTCATCACCATGCCCATGTCGTGCTCGACCAGGACGATGGAGATGCCGAGCTCGTCGCGGATCTCGAGCACCGCGCGGGCCATGCGCTCGGTCTCCTCAGAGTTCATGCCGGCCACCGGCTCGTCGAGCAGCAGCAGGCGGGGCTCGGTGCACAGGGCCCGGGCCACCTCGACCCGCTTCTGGTCCCCGTAGGACAGCACGCCGACGGGCAGGTCGAGCTTGTTGCCGAGCTCGAGGAAGTCCGCGATCTCCCGGACCCGGGCTCCGTGCCGCTCCCCCTCCTTCTTGGCACTCGGAAGCCGCAGCCCGGCCGCGAGGAACCCCGCGTGGGTCAGGCCGTGTCGCCCGAGCATCAGGTTCTCGATCACGGTCTGGGTGCCCGAGAGGGCGATGTTCTGGAAGGCGCGGGCGACACCGAGGTGCGCGATCTTGTGGGGTCGCAGTCCGTTGAGCACCGTGTCGCCCAGGCGCACCTCGCCGGCGGAGGCCCGGTAGACCCCGGACAGCACGTTGAACATCGTCGACTTGCCGGCGCCGTTGGGGCCGATGACCGCGTGCACGGTGCCCGGCTTCACGGTGAAGGACACCTCCGAGAGCGCCTTCAGCGCGCCGAACTCGACCGTGACGTTGTCGACGGTCAGCGTCTCCACGTCGTCGCGGAGGTTGACCACGGGGTCCCCGGCCCCCCCTGGCATGGCACTCATTCCGACCACCTCGTCAGCTTCCTGGTGTTGGCGGCCACCACGGGCCGCGTGGACGACTCCTCGGCGCCGTGGCCGAGGTAGAGGCGCTGGACCGCGTCGGTCTTCGCGAGCTCGGAGGCCGAGCCGGAGAGCGAGACCGTACCGACGTCGAGGACGAAGGCGGTGTCGGCGACCCCGAGCGCCATCGTCGCGTTCTGCTCGACGAGCAGGACGGAGGTGCCCTGCCGGTTGATCTCGCGGATGACGTCCCCGATCTGGCCGATGATGCGCGGCGCGAGCCCCAGCGAGGGTTCGTCCAGCAGCAGCAGCTTGGGTCGCGACATCAGGCCCCGCCCCATGGCCAGCATCTGCTGCTCCCCGCCGGAGAGGAGACCGGCGCGCTGGGAGCGGCGGTCGGCCAGGACGGGGAACATGTCGTAGATGCGCTGGTAGTCCGCGGAGCGCTCGTTGCGGTCGCGGACCGAGAGGCCGCCGGCCTTGAGGTTCTCCTCCACGGTGAGGCGGGTGAAGATGCGACGCCCCTCGGGGACCTGCACCAGGCCGCTGGAGACGCAGTGGGCCGGGTCGCGGCCCTTGAGGTTCTCGCCGCGGTAGATGACCTCACCGCTCTCGACCTTGCCCTTGTGCAGGCGCAGGGTGCCGGACAGGGTGCGCAGCAGCGTCGTCTTGCCGGCTCCGTTGCTGCCCAGCAGGGCCACGACGGCGCCCTCGTCGACGGTCAGGCTCACCCCTCGGAGCGCCTCGACCACCCCGCCGTAGGTCACGGCGAGGTCTCGGACCTCCAGGATGGGACTGCCACCGGCTGTCGGGGGGATGCTCATGCTCGGGTCTCCAGTCGAATCGCGCGTTTGAGGATCTTGCCGGTCGTGGACTTGGGGATCGCCTCGACGATCTCGACGCTCCGGGGGCACTGGTGGGCGAGGACCCGCTCCCGGACGAAGTCGTGCAGCTCGCCCGGCGTGGCGCTCGCCCCGGGCAGGAGCGTCACGACGGCGTGCACCTCCTCGCCGAGCGTGGGGTCGGGGACGCCGATCACGGCGGCGTCGGCCACCGCCCGGTGCTCGTGCAGGACCTCCTCGACCTCGCGCGGGAAGACCGTACGGCCACCCCGGCTGATCAGCTCCTTGGTGCGGTCGACGAGGTAGAAGAAGCCGTCCTCGTCCTTGACGCCCACGTCACCGCTGTGCAGCCAGCCGTCGACGACCGCTGCGGTCGTCTCGTCCGGACGCCCCCAGTAGCCCTTCATCACGTTGTGGCCCCGCACGACGATCTCGCCGTGGTCGCCGTCGGCGACCTCGGCCCCGGTGGCGTCGACGATGCGGAGCTCGACCCCGGCCACCGGGACCCCGATCGAGCCGACCCGGCGCCGGTCCATCCGGTTGAAGCTGGCCACCGGAGAGGCCTCGGCGAGCCCGTAGCCCTCGAGCACCAGGCAGTGGAAGGCATCCTCGAAGCGCAGGAGCACCTCGACCGGCATGGCGGCGTCCCCGGAGACACAGACCCGCAGCCGGGACAGGTCGTAGTCGGCGTGGTGCGGGTCCTGCAGCATCGCCTGGTACATCGCCGGCACACCCTCCAGCACCGTGACGCCGCGATCGCTGAGCGTCCTGAGCGCCGCCTCACCGTCGAAGCGGCCGAGCAGGGCCAGGCAGGCGCCGGCCCGGACGGCGGCGTTGAGGCCGGCGGTCTGGCCGAAGGAGTGGAACAGGGGCAACCCGTTGAGGACGACGTCCTCGGAGGTGAGCTGCACCAGGTCGTTCACGACGACCTCACAGTTGCGCACGAGGTTGCCGTGCGTCAGCTCGGCTCCCAGCGGCTCACCGGTGGTGCCGGACGTGTAGGCGATGACGGCGGTATCGGTGGCGTCGCGCGGCTCGACCCGGTCGAGCGGGGCAGCGTCTCCGACCAGGTCGGCGAGACCACCCGGCTCGAGCAACCAGGCCACGACGCCCAGGGAACCCGCCGCCGGCTCGACCTGCTCGCGGCTCGCGCCCCAGGCCACGATGGCGCGCGCGCCCGAGTCCTGAAGGCGGTGGCGCACCCCGGGCTCGGTGAGCAGCGGGCTCATCGGCACCACGACCGCCCCGATCCGCAGGATCCCGTAGTAGAGGACGGCGAACTCCAGCACGTCCGGCAGCATCAGGCCCACCCGGTCACCCGGCCGCACCCCGTGGCTCGCGAGGAACCCGGCCACCCGACGGCTCCAGCGGTCGACCTCCCCGAAGCTGGTCGCCTCGTCCCCGAGGGTCACCGCGACGGACCGACCGCGGGCGCGGGCAGTCCGGTCGAGATTCTCGGCGAGGTTCACGCAGCGGGCTCCGGTCGTCGGTGGTCGTTGGTTGGCGCCCACATTTGTGCACGCAGGCGCCTCTCGGCCATAGTGACGGCACTCACATAGAACGTGAATGTTTGTCCGCCAGCACAAAGGGAGAGGGTTCGGTGACCGTCGACGGGACCAGGATCGACGTCCGCATCACCGCCGCGTGCGAGCTGCTGCTCGACGGGGTCGACGAGATCGCCGACGCGATGGCGCACATCATCCGGCAGGAGGAGGCGCACTACGCGGACTTCATGAGCCTCGAGGAGCTGTGCGACGCCGTGCGCCCCAACATCATCGGGCTCGTGGAGAGCGTGATGGTGAACGAGACCAGCATGCTGGCCGCGCCCCGTCGTACGGGACGTGAGCGCGCGCAGGCGCGGGTGCCGCTGACCATGGTGCTGCACGCCTACCGGCTGACGGCGCTGCACATCTGGGACCGCCTGGTGCGGCTGTGCGGCGACGACACCGCCTCGAGCCGTGCCCTGCTCGACTCCGCCTCGGCCCTGTGGAGTGCGGTGGACGTCTACTGCCAGGAGCTCGCGGCCGCCTACCGGGACGTCGAGACCGAGCAGCTGCTCCGGGACGCACGCATGCGGGAGGCGGCCCTGGCGTCGCTCTTCAACGGGGTGAGCACCACCGGTCAGAGCTTCGCCGACGTCGCGGACGCTCTGAGGCTGCCCAAGGTGGGCCGGTTCGTCGTCGTGGCGTCCGACTCGTGGCCGGTGGAGCACGAACGCGCTCCGGCGACGGCGGAGCGGGCGCTGGCCTCGCTCGGGGTGCGCTCGGCGTGGCGCTCGGAGGCCGACGGCGAGGTGGGTCTCGTCGTCCTGACCAGGGCGCAGCGCGTCGACCGGCTGATGGGCTACCTCACCTCGCTCACGGTCGGGCGCGTCGGGCTCAGCGAGACCTTCGAGGCGGTCTCCGACACCCCGCAGGCGGTGAGCCAGGCCCGGCTCGCCCGGGACACCGCGACCCCCGGTGAGAACGGGGTCCGGCGGTACGGCGACTCACGCGTAGCCGCCCTGGTCGCGGCCACCCCCGAGCTCGCCCTCGGCCTCGCCCGCCAGGTCCTCGGGGCCGTGCTGGAGCAGAGCGACGAGGAGCGCGAGCTGCTGATCGGCACGCTCCGGGCCTGGTACGACGCGCAGGGCTCCGCCGCGGAGGCCGCGAGGCTGCTGCACTGCCACCCCAACACGGTCCGCTACCGTCTCGCCAAGGTGACCCAGCTGACCGGGCGTGACCTGCACGTGCCCGGCGACGTGGTGCATCTCTACCTCGCCCTCGAGGCGACCCGGCTGTGGCTCTGCGCGCAGGGCGACTGAGCCCCTTGTTGTGCGCCGGAACAAACCGTGTCCGGCTGCTCGGCCGGGCCGTCCGAGGCCGGATCAGCCGGTCGGGATCCCGGTCGTGACCCCGGTCAGCACGTCGGTCTCGAGCCGCGCGTAGCTGGTCTCCATCCCGTCGGTCATCCCGGTGGCCAGCGCGGCGTCCCGCGTGGCGCCGTCGGGGAAGGTGATCACCAGCGCCAGCAGCGTGCCGGCGGCAACCGGGCTGAGGGTGAGCTCGTTGACGGTGGCTTCGCCGGGCAGGCCGATCATCCGTTGCGTGGTCACGGCGCGACGGGGCGGCACCGACTCGAGCAGCTCGCCCTCGAAGCCGAAGCCCTCCGGGTCGCCGTCACTGCGCGCCCACTCGTAGCGGTACCGCTGTCCGACCGATGTCGCCACCTCGCAGACCGGCATCGTCCAGCCGTCCGGGCCGAGCAACCAGCGCTGGAGCAGCTCCGGCTCGTGGTGGGCGCGCCAGACCTGCTCGACGCTTCCCCGGACGACGCGGCTGATCCGCACCCGGGTCTCGGACAGGACCTGGGTGGTGGTGGCCTGCCCCGCGGCGAACGAGCTGAGGTCGGACAGCACGGCGTCCATCTGGCCCATGGCCTCGCGCAGGCCCTCCTCGATGCCCATCGCGAGCACCTGCTCGAGGTCCGCCAGGGAGCCGAACCGGGTCGTGGTGGTGACCCGCGAGCCCGCACCGGTCTCCTCGAAGCGGAACCGCATGTGCATGACCGGCAGGTCGGGGTCGGGGCTGCCGTCCGGGGTTGCGAACCCGTCGCGGACCTCGAAGCTCTTCAACGGCTCGAGCGTGAGCCACTCCCAGTAGCCTCCGGCGCTCTCTCCGTCCGGGCCCGTCATCGTGTACGCCGACCGGCCGCCGGGGCTGGCGTCGTGGCGGACGAAGGTGGCCGGCCAGGAGGGCGGTCCCCAGAAGCGCTCGAGCTGCCGCGGGTCGACGTACGCCTCCCAGAGGCGCTGGACCGGGGCCGGGAAGTCGGCCACGACGGTCATGGTGAGGGCGTCGGGATCGCGGGTGACGGACGTGACGGGCATGGCTGAGCCTCCTGGTCGTTCTTCGACCTCAGTCCTCGGCGAGGACCGCGTCGAGCCGGTCGATGCGGGAGCGCCAGATCTCCTCGTAGCGGTCCAGCAGGGCCTGGGCCTGACGGAGCGTCTCGGGGTCGGCGCGGATGATGCGTTCACGGCCGTGGGGGTGCTTGGTCACCAGACCGGCCACCTCCAGCACCGCGACGTGCTTCTGGACGGCCGCGAAGGACATGTCGTACGCCGCGGCCAGCTGGGAGACCGACGACTCGCCCGCCAGGGTGCGGCGGAGGATGTCGCGCCGGGTGGCGTCGGCGAGGGCCCGGAAGATCCGGTCCACGTCGTCGTCGGTGCGAGCGCTATCTACAACCATTTGGTTGCACGTTAGTCCCGGTCCTGCTCGCCGTCAAGATCGTGCTCGGCAGGGAGCCGGCCCAGGAAGTCGTGGAGCGGGACCTCTGCCCCGCACTCGTAGTAGCGCATGTCCAGGCGCGCCTGCTCCATGTCGATCGTGCCCTCCCCGACGGCGAGGACGTGGTCGAGCCACCGGTAGGAGTCCGCGGCCGCCTGGAACGTCAGGGCGTGCAGGCCTCGTCCGTCCACCAGCGACGACACCCCGGTCAGGGCGAACAGCACCTCGCCGCCCTCCGGCAGGTGCAGCACCCCGCGCGCATCGGGCAGCGCGTGCCCGTCGCGGAGCCGCGGGAAGTTCGACCACTGCGCGAACCCGGCCAGCCGACCCGCGAAGGTCGCGGTGCCCTGGCCGTAGACCCGTCCGTCGCCGATCGACGACTGCTCCACCTCGTAGGACAGGTCGTAGTGCCAGCTCACGTCGCAGAGATGGTCCAGTCGCACGTCGCCCTCGCAATCTCGGTACCGGTTCGCGGCGACCGCGGACCCGCGCAGGGGTCGTGCCTCGTCCGGCGGTGGGCCGGCGCCCGTTCTTCTACTCGGTCTACTGGTGCTGGGATGCCGTCTGCTCGGCCGCGAGGCCGAGCTGAGCCATCAAGGATCCGGTGTCGAAGTAGGTCCGCTGCCTCCGGATCTTGCCGTTCTCGAACTCCATCACGTCGCAGAACTGCAGGGTGACCGACCGTCCGGTCGCCGGGATCTCACCCATGCTCGTCACCAGGGGCCCCGTGTGGGTGCCCCGGCCGGTGAACTCGACCATCACGTGGTCGCCCGACCCGATCACCCGGTCCACGGTCAGCCTCCCGTCCGGGAAGGCCTCCGCCCACATCGTGTTGTACGCCAGTGCGCCCTGCGCGCCCTCGAACGTGTCGCCCGAGCCGACGATCGTGTGCACCGCCTCGGGAGCCGTCGCCTCGAGGATCTGGTCGAAGTCCCGCTCGTTCCACGCCTCGTGCAAGGTGCGTGCGAGGTCTGTGTTCTCTGCCATCTGAGTCTCCCGTCCGGCACCTGCCCACCGCTCTTCGACGCTAGTACGCGGCCCGGGGTCGGGCAATGGCACGGGAGGGGGGTTCACCGGCGTGGAGGGGGGAAGGATCGAGAGCAGGAGCGAGGTGGTGGTGGTGTTCAGGTCCCGGTTCATGCCGTGCCAGGAGTGCGGTGCGTCCGTCGACCGGACCGGGCCTCCCGGTCACGAGTGCTCACCCACGCGCCGCGCCGACTACCTGGCGTTCGGGCTGCGGGACGAGATCGCGCAGCTGGACGCGGGAGTCCGTCGCTACCTGGCGACGGCGCCGGGGCGCTTCGAGTCCTGGCTGGCGGCGCGGCAGGTCCGCAGCCAGCCCTGAGGCGCGCGCGGTACCGGGGTAGCCTGCTCGATCACTGCCCGTGCCACTGCCAGTCACTGCCCCTGGCCCCCGGAAAGGACCACCGCGAGATGAACGCCGCCCGTCCCGGTGAGGTGTGGGGACGTCTGCATGACGGCTTCCGCACGCAGCTCTGGCCGACGCCGGCGGTGGGCGTGACGCTGGCCGTCGCGATCGGGGTGGCGCTTCCCCGGCTCGAGCGGCGCACCGCGGACCTGCCGCCGTGGCTGCGGGACTACCTCTTCAGCGGGGACGCCGGTGCGGCACGCACGGTGCTGGACGCCGTGGCGGGCTCCCTGATCACCGTCACGGCCCTGACCTTCTCGTTGACCGTGGTGACCCTGCAGCTGGCCAGCAGCCAGTTCTCCCCGCGGTTGCTGCGCACCTTCACCCGCGACCGCGTGGTGCAGGCGACCCTGGCCCTCTTCCTGGGCACCTTCACCTACGCGCTGACGGTGCTGCGCACCGTGCGCAACGAGACCGACCAGGGCTCCGAGTTCGTCCCGGACATCTCGGTCACCCTGGCCTACGTGCTGGCCGTCGCCAGCGTCGTCGGGCTGATCCTCTTCCTCGCCCACCTGGCCCAGACCATCCGGGTGGAGAGCATGCTCCAGAGCGTGCTCAGCGACGCGCTGACCACCGTGCGCCGCGAGCTCGTCGAGCGTCAGGGTGCCCCGGCCACCTGGGCGGCGCTGCTGCCCTCGGGGGCGTCGAGAACCCTGCTCACCCCCTCGTCGGGTTTCCTCGTGCAGGTCAGCGAGGAGAACCTCACCGACGCCGCCTGCCGGGCCGACGTGGTCCTCGCCCTCGCCGTACGCCCCGGTGACTCGCTGGTGGCGGGGACGCCCGTCGGGTCGGTGTGGAGCCGCGACGGCTCCGGGGTGGACGACGACACGCTGGAGGCCTTGGGCGCCACGCTGGTCACGTCGTTCGAGCGGACGTCCTGGCAGGACGTCGGCTACGGCCTGCGCCAGCTCACCGACGTGGCGGTCAAGGCGCTCTCACCGGGCATC
This sequence comes from uncultured Actinomycetota bacterium, assembly GCA_963760585.1. GTDB lineage: Bacteria > Actinomycetota > Actinomycetes > Propionibacteriales > Nocardioidaceae > Nocardioides. Next base: position 928,194 of record CAVXDI010000004.1, on the reverse strand, counting down.
AACGACCCGACGACCGCGGTGCACGCCCTGGGCAGCTCCGCCACGCTGCTCTGCGAGCTCGCCGGGCGCGACCTCGGCCCGCGCGTGCTGCGCGACGACGACGACCGGGTGCGCGCGGTGCTCGCGCGCCCGGACTTCGCGACCCTGCTGGCAGTCGGGATCGACCAGCCGGCGAGGTACGGCGCGGGGGAGCCGGCGGTGCTGCACCGGCTGCTGGGGCTGCTGCGGGAGCTGGCCTGGGTCTGCGCTCCCGATCAGCAGGCCCAGGTCGAGGCCGGGCTGCACCGGGTGCGAGACGTGATCGAGCGCGGCGAGCTGGCGCCGTACGACCGCGACGAGCTCGGGATCGCGGCCGCGCGCGTCGACCACGCCCTGGCCGGGCGCTGGTCGGGCTGAGCTGGGCTCAGGTGCCGCAGAAGGTCCGGTAGTCACCGAAGTCGTCCGGGGCGGGCTCGGCGTAGCGCTCCAGGCCGGCGCGCTCGGTGAACGGGTCCGACAGGGCGTCGAGCAGCCGCTCCAGGGGCCCGAGGTCCCCGGCGGCACCAGCGGTGACGACCTCCTCGACGAGGTGGTTGCGCGGGATGTAGAGCGGGTTGACACGATCCATGGCGTCCGGGTCCGGGCCCAGCGCGCGCCAGCGCTGCAGCCACTCGTCGAGGCCCGGGAGGTCCAGCACGAGGGCCCGGAGCGGTTCCGCGGCGTCCTCGCCGCGGGCGGCCCGGCCCAGCAGGCGGAAGAACGACGTGTGGTCCACGTGGTTGTCGCGCAGCAGGGCCAGCGCCTGGTCGGCCAGCGGCCCGGCCACCGTCTCGTCGAGGCCCTCGGGCAACCCGAGCTTGGCTCTCAGTCCGGTGGTCCACACGGCCGCGTACCGGCCGCCGAAGGCGCCCAGCGACTCGACGGCCGTGGCGACGGCGGTGTCCTGGTCGTCGTGCAGCAGGGGCAGCAGCGCCTCGGCGAGGCGGGCGAGGTTCCACTGGGCGATCGCCGGCTGGTTGCCGTAGGCGTAGCGCCCGTTCTCGTCGATCGAGCTGAAGACCGTGGCAGGGTCGTGAGCCTCCATGAACGCGCACGGGCCGTAGTCGATCGTCTCGCCCGAGATCGTCACGTTGTCGGTGTTCATGACGCCGTGCACGAAGCCGACCAGCATCCACCGGGCCACCAGCGCCGCCTGCGCGGCGACGACGGCCTCGAACAGCGCGAGGTAGGGCTGCTCGGCCGCGGCGGCCTGCGGGTGGTGGCGCACGATCGCGTGGTCGGCGAGGCGGCGCAGCAGGGTGACGTCATCGGTGGCGCGGACGTACTGGAAGCTGCCCACGCGCAGGTGGCTGCTGGCCACCCGGGCCAGCACGGCGCCCGGCTGCACGGTCTCGCGCCGCACGGCCCGACCCGTGGCGACGACGGCCAGCGAGCGGGTGGTGGGGATGCCCAGGGCGTGCATCGCCTCGCTGATGACGTGCTCGCGCAGCATCGGACCGACGGCGGCCAGGCCGTCCCCGCCACGGGCGAACGGCGTCCGGCCGGAGCCCTTGAGGTGCAGGTCGCGCAACCGGCCGTCAGCCCCGAGGAGCTCGCCGAGCAGCAGCGCTCGTCCGTCGCCCAGGCGTGGGGACCAGCCGCCGAACTGGTGCCCGGCGTACCCCTGCGCCACCGGCCTGGCGCCCTGCGGCACCAGGTTGCCGGTCAGCAGACGCAGCCCGTCCGGGCTGCGCAACGACGCCACGTCGAGCCCCAGCTCGCCTGCCAGGGGCTCGTTGAGCACGAGCAGGCGCGGGTCCGGGGCGTCCTCGGCCTGCCAGGGGAGAGCCAGCTCCCCGAGCTCGTCGGCGAAGCGGTGGCTCAGGGTGACGCTGGGTCCGGCGGTGACACTCACCCCTCGAGCCTACGGGGGCACCGCAGGCGACTACCCCTGGAGGCGGACGGCGACCAGCGCGACGTCGTCCTCCGGCCGGTCGGTGAGCATCCGCGCGAGCACCTCGTCGCACAGGTCGTCGAGGCCGAGGTCCTGCCCGACCAGCTCGACCAGCAGGTCGTGCAGGCGGGAGAGGCCCTCGTCGAGAGGCTGACCGCGCCGCTCGACGAGACCGTCGGTGTAGAGCAGCAACGTGCTGCCGGGATGCAGGGTCAGCTCGGTCTCGTTGCGCCGGGTGTCCGGGTCGAGCCCGAGGAGCAGGTCCGGGTCCGCGGAGGCCAGCATCGAGACCCGGCCGTCGCCGGTGACCAGCATCGGTGGAGGGTGCCCGGCGTTGGACCAGGTCAGTCGGGTGGCCCCGGACCCGTGCCCGGGTAGGCCGTGCTCGAGGCGCGCCACGACCGCGGTGGCCGTCGTCTCCACCTGAAGGGTCTCCAGCACCCGGTCCACACCCTCGAGGATCCCGGCCGGTGCCTCGCCGCTGTGCACGGCGATGCCGCGCAGCAGACCCCGCACCTGGCCCATCGCCGCCGCGGCGGCCGTGTCGTGACCGACGACGTCGCCGATCACGATGACCGTGGCGCCGTCGCGCTGGAGGAACGAGTCGTACCAGTCGCCGCCGACCTGGGCCGTGTGGGCGGCCGGCGCGTAGCGCACCACCACGTGGAAGTGGTCGGGCTCCGGGGGAGCGGTCAGCAGGCTGCGCTGCAGTCCCTCGGCGAGGTCGCGCTGCTCGGCGTAGAGGCGGGCGTTGTCCAGCGCCAGCCCGGCCCGGTCGGCGACGTCGACCAGGGTGTCCTGGGCCTCCCGGCTGAACGACGGGCGGTGGGCGCCGCGGAAGGCGCTGAGCAGGCCGACCGTGCGACCACGCCCCCCGAGCGGGACCACGAAGGCCGACTCGGGTGCGAGCTGGGTGAACAGGTCGCGGGCCTCACCCGGGCTGAGCACCGCGCTGATGGCCTCGGTGGCGCCGGACGCGATGACGATCGGCTGGCCGGACGTGAGCACGGAGGCCAGGAACGAGACGTCCGTGAGGGCCGGCAGCCGGGTCCGGGCGTACCGCTCCAGGACGTCGAGCTGGGCGGGGTCGCAGTGGGCGAAGCCCGCGTCCCTCAGCCCGAGACGCCAGTCGCTCGGGTTCGAGTGGTCGACCAGCGTGATCACGCACCAGTCCGCGAGGTCGGTCGTCAGCAGCGGCGCGAGCCGGGCCGCCGCCTCGTCGGCGTCCAGCGTGCCGGTGAGCGTGTCGGTGACCCGGGCGATCAGCTCGTGGCGTCGGGCGGTGGCGGTCAGCTGCTGCTGGGCGACGTAGCGGGCCGTGACGTCGCTGAAGTACAGCGAGAGACCGTCGTCGGTGGGCCAGGCTCGCACCTCGAACCAGGCGTCCAGCGGGGCCGGGTAGTGGGCGTCGAAGGTGATCCGTTCGCCGGTCGCCACCGCCCGGCGGTACTGCGTCTCGAACTCTCCGCCGACGAGGTCGGGGAAGAGGTCCCACAGGACCCTCCCGACGAGCTGGTCGCCCGGCAGGCCTGCGATGCGCTCGGCCTCGGGGTTGACGTAGCCGACGCGCCACTCGGCGTCGAGGTGGAGCACGCCGGTCGGCATCTCGTCGAGCACGCGGATGACCTTGGCCTCGCTCTCGTGGGTCGCCGTGACGTCGTAGGCCGCCCCGACGACCCGCACCGCGCCACCGCCGGGACCGGGCAGCGCCTGGCCCCGGGCCGCGAGCCAGCGCACCTGGTCGGCGGGGAGCCGGACCCGGTACTCCTCGGCGTACGTCCCGCAGGTCTCCACCGCGGTGCTCAGGGCGCGCATGACGCGGTCGTGGTCCTCGGGGTGGACGGCGCCCTCGAAGTCGGCGATGGTGCCGGTGAAGTCTGCGGGGTCGAGGCCGAAGAGGGCGATCATCCGGTCGTCCCAGCGCAGGGCACCGGACGCCACGTCCCAGTCGAAGGCGCCGATCCCGGCCGCGTCGATGGCGAGCTGCCAGACGAGCTGGTCCTCCTGGTAGTCGTTGCTGAGCGAGGCCAGCTCCAGCTCGGCGACCACGGGTGCCGCGAGCTGCTCGAGCAGACCCACCTCGTCGGCGGTCCACTCCCGGGGCATGGCCTGGAAGACGCACAGCGCCCCGATCGTGTGCCCGTCGCCGGCCACGAGCGGAACCCCGAGGTAGGCGCCGACGGTGCCGCTGGTCACGGGCGGCAGGTCGGCGACCCGGGCGTCCGCCGGCGCGTCCCGGATCACGACCGCCCGCCCGGCGTCGGTCGTGACGGCGCACAGCGAGTGCTCTCGGGGGGACCGGGTGCCCCGCTGCGGTGCCGCCCGACCGGCGGCTCCGACGACGGTCTGCACGTCCGAGATCAGCGAGACCTGGGCGGCGGTGGCGCCCAGGAGCCGACCGGCGAGATCGGCCAGCCGGTCCAGGGCCTGGAGTCCGGCGCCGCTGGCGGCCATCTCCTCGGCCCGCGCGGCACGGTGGTCCACCCGCTCGCCCCGTCGTCGCCGCGGCGACCGTGCCGTCGGATCGAACGACGTGCCACTCACCCGATGCTCCTTGCTCCGTGCCTGGTCGAGAGGAAGACGTGCGCCGTGACGGTCGAGCTCGGTTCCGACCGCTCAGCATCCCACACCGTCCGCCCCACCGGAGAGGAACACGGCGAGGAACGGGGCAAAGACCTGTTTCCGCGCCGGCGCGGGGGCGGGCGGGGTTACTCTGCGCGGGTCATCCAGATCCCCAGGGGAGCCTTCATGAAACTCACCGTCCGCCGCGCCGGCGCGCTGTCGATCGCCGCGCTGAGCACCCTCGCCCTCGGCGTCGGCTCTACCGCCGCCTCGAGCGCTGCGGGGGCCCAGCAGGCCGCCCAGCAGGTCACCAAGCCCTCGCACGAGCGCGGTGTCTACACGAAGCTCAGCAAGTCGCCCAAGCACTACATCAAGCTCGACCTGCTGGCCCTCAACGACTTCCACGGCAACCTGGAGAAGGTGCCCTCGACGAGCTCCAGCGGGCGGGTCAACAACACCCCCGCCGGCGGCGCGGAGTACCTCGCGACCAAGATCCGTGCGGAGCGGGCCTCCTCGGTCGCCGCGGGTGCCGTGCCGATCACCGTCGCGGCCGGCGACCTGATCGGCGCCTCGCCGCTGCTCTCGGCGGCCTTCCACGACGAGCCGACGATCAAGGCGATGAACCAGATCGGCCTCGACGTCGCCTCGGTGGGCAACCACGAGTTCGACGAGGGCTACCGCGAGCTGCGCCGCATGCAGCAGGGCGGCTGCCTCGACGACGGCCCGGACGGCGCGAACGGGCAGAACTCCTGCCCCGGGACGGAGGGCTTCGACGGCGCGGACTTCCAGTACCTCAGCGCCAACGTGAAGTGGGACGACCGGTCCGCGCACGTCAAGGAGACGCTCTTCCCGGCCGTGAAGATCAAGAAGGTCGAGGGCGTCAAGGTGGCCTTCATCGGCATGACGCTCGAGGGCACCCCGGCCATCGTGAGCCAGGCCGGCATCGAGGGCCTGACCTTCACCGACGAGGTCGAGACCGCCAACGCGCTGGTGCCGAAGCTGCGCAAGAAGGGCGTCAAGTCGATCGTCGTGCTGCTGCACGAGGGCGTGACCCCGGCCGACTCCACGGCGTACAACGACTGCACCGGCCCGGCCGGTCCGGCGCTCGAGATCGCCCAGCGGCTCCGCTCCCAGATCGACGCGGTCATCTCGGGCCACACCCACCAGCCCTACAACTGCGTCGTGCAGGACCCGCAGGGCAAGCCGCGTCTGCTGACCAGCGCCGCGTCGTTCGGTCGGGTGGTCACGAAGATGCACCTGCTGATCGACCCGAGGACGAAGGACATCGTGCGCCCGGCGGCCTACGCCAGCAACCAGATCGTCCGCAACGACGAGACCGTGACGCCGGCCGCCGACATCACCGACCTCATCGCCACCTACAAGACGCTGGTCGACCCCATCGCCAACGAGGTCATCGGTCACATCGACCCCGGCACCGCGATCAACCGGACGGCGGACGCCAACGGCGGTGACTCGCCGCTGGGCAACCTGATCGCCGACGGCCAGAAGGCCGACGAGACGGTGGTCGCCCCCGGGCGGGCGCCGGTCATCGCGCTGATGAACCCCGGCGGCATCCGCGCCGACCTGGTGGAGAACGCGAACGGCGACGTGACCTACGGCGCGGCGTTCTCGGTGCAGCCCTTCAACAACTTCGTGGTCTCCATGGACCTCACCGGAGCCCAGGTGAAGGCGCTGCTCAACGAGCAGTGGAACGGCCCGAACGAGGCGCCCACCGCGCGCAAGATCCTGCAGGTCTCCGGGCTCTCCTACACCTGGGACGTCTCGGAGGCCGGCGTGGTCGACGCCGACGCCCTGGCCGGTCCGGTCCTGGTCGACGAGGACGGCGACCCGAACACGCCGATGACCCCGCTGGAGGACGCGACGACGTACCGCGTCGTGGCGAACAGCTTCCTCTCCGACGGCGGCGACAACTTCGCGACGTTCAAGCAGGGCACGAACAAGCTGGTCGGCGGGCTCGACATCGACTCGCTGCGCAGCTACCTGCAGGCGAACGACCCGGTGGCGGCCACGGCCACGGACCGGATCAGCCAGCAGCCGTAGGTCGGCAGGCGCGGTCGACGGACCGCGGGCAGGCCCTCGCTCCCCACCCGGGGCGGGGGCCTGTCGCCATGCCGGGCCGGGGTCGCCGGCACGGCTCGGGCGTCAAGTCCGGCGTCCGGGATGCCGATGCACCTCTCGGCGGGCATCTCGGCCTGCGCGGAGCGTACGGGCGAGGACATCGATGAGGATCGCAGCGAGCCTGGTGGCCGTCGTGCTGGTGACGTGCGGGCCGGGCGCGGTGGCCACCGCGTCGACCTCGTCCCCGACGACGAGCCCGATCACGAGCCCCCTGACCAGCCCGGTGACCAGCCCGGTGAGAACCCCGAGGCTGAGCCCCGTGGCCGGTCCGGTGGTGACTCTGCCCACCGTGAGCGACCTCGACCTGGTGGTCGGGGAGGTGCTCCGGCTGCCCGTCGACGTGAACGCCTCCGAGGTGGCCACCCTCCGCTTCCAGACCCGGTCCGACCCGGCGTCCGCCTGGGCCGACGCCCTCGTGGAACCGCTGCCGACCGGCTGGTCACGCCACGAGTTCACGGTGCCCACCGCGGTGGCGCGCGACGTCGGTGTCCGGGTGCTCATCGACGCCGGCGCCTCCTCCACGGAGGGCTACACCTCCCCGGGCTGGAGCTTCCGCGTGACGGCCGCGCCGGTGGGTCCGCAGCCCTCCCGCGTCCGGGTGACGCCACCGCCCGCGGAGCAGCACGCCCTGGGCTCCCCGGTGTCGGTGACCGGCAGCGCGTCCGGGGGAGCAGGGCGCCCGGTGCGCCTCGAGCTCTCCACCGCCCGCGGCTGGCTGACCCTGGCCCGAGCCACCACCGACGGCCGGGGCGACTTCGTGCTGGCGCTGCCGACCGACTGGTACCGCCGCGGCACGCTGCGCGTCTCGGTGCCGGCCTCCTCGAACCACCTCGCCGGCACGTCCGCGACGTTCACCGACGCCGTGGTGCCGACCTACGTCCCGCAGGGTGCCGCCACCGACTTCAGGCCGATGGTCCAGGGGACCCGCTGGGACCCTTGCGCGGGCACCCTCACCTACAAGGTCAACCGCTCCGGCGTCCCGGCCCGTCGGGTCACCGAGCTGAAGCGGGCCTTCCGGGAGCTGCACCGGGCCACCGGCCTGGTGCTCCGTCACGCCGGCAGCACGACCGCGGTGCCGTACCGCACCGACGGGGGCCGCCGGACCGCGAGCGACGCCGACTTCACGGTCGCCTTCACCGATGCCCGCCGGGTCGGCGGGCTGGCCGGCAACGTGGCCGGTCTCGGTGGGTTCAGCTACCGCTCCGGCGGTGAGATCGTGCAGGGACTGGTCTCGTTGGACAAGCAGACCCGGCTCCGCGACGGCTTCGGGAACGGCTCCACCTGGGGAACGCTGATGCTGCACGAGATCGGCCACGCCGCCGGCCTCGGCCACGCGTCGGGCGCCGTGCAGGCCATGTACCCGTCGATCAACCGGCGCAGCCGGGGCAGCTACCAGGCCGGCGACCTCGCCGGGCTGGGCCGGCTCGGCACTGGTGCCGGCTGCGTGAGCGTCCCGTCGGCCCGAACCGGCGGCGGGCCGCTGCACACCGTCGTGGCGCGCTGAGCCTCGGGCTCAGCCGCCCTGGGCGAGGAGCTTGCGGCGCAGGTTCAGCGTGGCGCGGCTGTGCAGCTGGCTGATCCGCGACTCGCTGACGCCGAGCACCTGGCCGATCTCCGCGAGCGTGAGCCGGTCCCAGTAGTAGAGCGCCACCACGATCTGGTCGCGCTCGGGCAGCTCGCGCACCGCTCGCAGGAACCCCTCCGGGAGGTCGTCGTCGCCGCCGGGCAGGTCGGTGGTGGACTGAGGCTCGTTGTCGTCGCTGGGCCCGGTGGCCTCGAAGCTGACCACGCTGGTGTGGCTGGTCTCGCTGTACATCTTGCGCAGCTCGCGCACCGAGATCGAGAGCTCGCCGGCCACCTCGCGGTCGGTGGGCACACGTCCGAACCGGTGCTCGAGGCGGGTCTGCGCCGCGGTGATGTCGCGGATCTTCTCGCGCACCGAGCGCGGGACCCAGTCGGCCGCGCGCAGTCCGTCGACGATCGCGCCGCGGATGCGGGACACCGCGTAGGTCTGGAACTGCAGGCCGCGATCGGGGTCGAACTTGTCGATCGCGTCCATCAGCCCGATCACGCCGTCCGAGACCAGGTCACCCTGGTCGACGCCGGCGGGCAGACCGGAGCGGATCCGGCCGGCGACGAACTTCACCAGCGGCGAGAACTGCAGGATCAGCTGATCGCGTGCGTCGCGGTCACCGGAGTCCTTCAGGAGTCGCCAGAGATGATCGACACTGTTGTCGGCCGCGACCGGTTCCACGTCTTGCCCCCCAGCAATCGAATTCGCTGAACGAGGGTCAATATAGCGTCGAACGATCCGCTCAGGCGTCGTACTCGAAATGCCAGGGCTCGGGGCGGCTGCCGCCGGCGCCGGCCCAGCTCGGGTGCACCCAGCCGTGCTCGGGTCCGTGGGCCAGCATCCACTCGTGCTCGGGGGTGTCGAAGCGCTCGATGCCGCCACAGAGATCGGTGGCGACGCCCCACCCGTGGTTGGAGGTGCCCGGCGTCGCGGCGAGGCCGGGCTTGCGGCGGAACACGTCCTCCTGCCCGGCGCGCGAGCGGTAGGAGTCGGTGATGCAGATCGACGTGCCGAACTCCTCGGTGTAGGCGGCGTCGAGCAGGCGGTAGGCCACCGCGGCGTCACAGCGCAGGCTCTGGCCGCCGTCCGAGGTCGCGTTGCACAGCGAGCTCTCGGGCACCTCGCCGTTGGTGTACGTCGGGCGGGGCACCTCGGGGAGGTCGAGGACCAGGCTCGGGTCGACGGGGGAGTCGTCGAGGCGGACCTCGAAGTGCAGGTGCGGCCCGGTGGAGTTGCCCTCCGAGCCGACGGCGGCGATCGGTTCGCCGGCGGTGACGATCTGGCCGTCGACCACGTCGACGCGCGAGAGGTGTCCGTAGAGCGTCTCCACCCCGCCACCGTGGTCGATGCGCACCAGGTTGCCGGCCCACGACGGGTACTCGACGCTGACGACGCCGTCCGCGGCGGCGAACACCGCGGTGCCGGTCGGGGCGGCGAGGTCCTGGCCGGAGTGCTGGCCCGAGGACCACAGCCCGCCGCCCTGGCCGAACCCGGCGGAGATCGTGTAGCTGCCGGCCGTCAGCGGCACCAGCAGCGGACCACCGTCGTTGGTGGGAGGCGCGAGCACGGGCCGGTCCTCGCCGCAGACGCCCTCGTAGGGCGGGTCGGCGGGGGAGCCGCTCGCGGGCAGGAGGGCTCGCCGCACGCCGAGGAGGCCGGCGGCGGGCAGGGGCTGCGCGCCGACCGTGCCGGAGAGCTCGTCGGCCATCAGCAGGAGGCCGTTGCCCACGAAGACACCGGTCTGGTCGAGCCCGGTCTTCTTCGCACCGAGGACGACGACGTCGCCGACCTGGAGGGACTTCTTCGGCACCCGGCCCAGCTCGTTCCACTGGCCGACCGCGTCGGCGGGCAGGGTGAGTGCGGTGCTGCCCCAGGCCTGGGCGACGTAGGCACCGCAGGAGTACGCGGCGGCGCCACCGCCGTTGGGGACGCGGGGGAGGCCGACCCGGCGCAGCGACTCCGAGACGGCGTCGATGGTCTCGGTGGGCAGCACGGTGAACGGGGTGCCGTCGGCCCGGACGGACTGGGCCACGCCGGGGACGGCCGTGCCGTCGTCGCCGCGGACCTGAGCCAGGGAGCCCGGCAGGGTGTCGGGGTCGACGACCTGGTCGGCGGAGGGCGGAGTGATCCCGGCCGCGGCGAGCCGGTCGAGGTAGGTGGTCCAGGACCGCAGGGCGGCCTTGTTGCGCCTGTCCTGCGCGGCGTCGCCCACGGCGTACTCCGGGCGGAACTGTGCACGCTTGATGGCGGCGTCGGCGAACTGTCGCGCCGACCACTGCTGCTGCGCCTTCTCCTGGAGCTTGCGGGCCTTCACCCAGGCCACCCGGCTGCTCTCGGCCTCGTCGATGGCGCCGGCGAGGGCGCTCTGCACCGTCGCCTGGAGCTCGCGTGCGTCGGTGGCGTCCGTCGCGGCCTGCTGAGCCTCCTCGACCTGGGAGTCACCGGTGACGAAGTCGCCGAGCGACTGCAGCAGCCCGCCGTCGTTGTCGGCCACGGCCTCGCGCAGCTCGGCGGCGCGCGCGGTGGCGGCCCGGGCGGCGTCGGTGATCCGCTCGCTCTGGGCGCCGACGGCAGCGACCTTGGCCTGGGCGGCGAGATAGGCGCGGTTCGCGTCGTCCACCTCCCGCTTCGCCTGGGCCGGGGTGACCAGGGCGGCGTCCGCGGAGGCGGCGGCCGCGCCGTGGGCGGCCGTGACGGCCGTGAACAGGAGCACGCACGCGGCCAGCATCGCCAGGGCCCGCCGGGGGACTGGTGAGGAGGATGCGCGCGTGTTCATGGGTCTCTACCTGTTCGGTTCGTCAGTCGTCGAGGAAGGCGATTTCCTGGAGCAGAGCCAGGCTGTGCCGGTCGATCGGGGCGGGCGCCTCCGGCGTGACCGGGGCGATGTAGGCGGGTACGGCGATGGCGCCCGCCGCGGGGGCCGCCGCGGGTGATTCCTCGGAGGTCTCCGAGTGGCTCGGCACCTCCTGCGGCGGGGTCCAAGAGCTGTCACCGAGGCTGATCGAGGGCATGGGGATCGACCCCGGGTGAGAGGCTGGCTCGAGGTCGGGGACCACCGAGAGACCGACCGGCGCCGGCTGCGGCACGGCAGCCAGGCTCGGCGTCTCGACCGGCAGGGAGACCGACGGGGCGTACGCCGCCTCGGGGGTGGCGGCGGGGGCCGACACCGGGGCCGACACCGGGGCAGGGGTGGCGGCCTCGATCTGCGCCGCCGGCTGCTGGGTCGGCTCTTCGCCCTGGTGCTGGGACGGCGCCTGAAGGGCCACGCCGAAGACGGTGCGAACGACCGCAGCCATCGTGTGCAGGAGCTCACGGGCGTCCGCGCCGCCGGCGGGAGCCCCGTGAACAGGCATCTCATGGACGGGCATCTCGTGGACGGGGGGCATCTCGTGGACAGGGGGCAGCTCGGTCTCGACGGTCATCGAGTCCTCCGGGTGGGTTGGGGTGCAGACGAGTAGGGGAGAGGCTTCACCGTCTCGGTGTCGCTCACCCGGGCCAGGTGACGCAGCGCGTCCACCCGGTGCAGGAGCAGCGTAGGGGCTGCTCTGGTGCCGGTCAGCGAAACCCGGCCGTCGGGGTAGATCGTGAAGTCGGTGGTGCTGATGGTGAAGCCCTGCTGCTCGGCGGACCGCTCGGCGGCCTTCCAGGCCGACACCGCGGTCTGGCGGTTGACCTTGCCCTGCGCGGAGACCTCGGTCGCCGCGTGGCCCGCGGTCCTGACCCGTTCCGGCAGCTGCATCTGGGTGAGCGCGACGGAACCGCTGTCCAGCGCCCCGAGCACGATGACGGCCCCCACGACGACGAGCAGCGCCCGTTGGACGAGCCGTCTGATCTGACCAACCATGACTGTCCCTTCGACGCGTGTGTGGTGGTCCGGCCCGAGAGGGCGGGGGCGACACTCGGTTGAGTGCCGCCCCCGCCCGGAGTGGTTGCTGGGATCAGCAGGCTGCGGGCGGGGCGCTGCTGAGCCCGCCGGCGGCCGAGTCGTAGAGCAGACCCGCCGCGCTGCTGGTGGCGGTGCTGGCGCCCGCGTTGTAGGCGCAGATGGTGTAGACGCCGACCTGGGCAGGCGTACCGACCGACTTCAGCTTGACGACGTTGCCCGGGCTGGCCTTGAAGCTGGTGAGGACGGCGGGCGTCGTGGTGGCGGTGCAGGACGGGGCACCGCTACCGCACGCGGTCTCGGGGGAGACAGCGCTGGACGGGTTGTCGGTGGCCCAGGTCTCCACGTTGGTGGCGGCGTTCTTCAGGTCGGACTTGATGGACGCGTCGACGCCCTTCTTGCGCTGGCTGAGGAAGACCGGGATGGCGATGGCGGCGAGGATGCCGATGATGATGATGACGACGAGGAGCTCGATCAGGGTGAAGCCCTGGTCCTTGTCCTTCATGGACTTCTGCATACGAGCGAGCATGGTGTTCTCCTGAGAGGGATCGGCGACGGCTGTGACAGGTTGGGACGTTCTGCCTTTGAGGCCCGCCCGCAGTTCAAGGACAACGTCGGTCGTCCAGGGTGTCGGCTTGAGTCCTGCGAGCCGCTATCTGAGCTCTGAGGGAGCACCGCTGGACACAGGTGACGCGGAGCCGGTCCAGGTCCGACCTGGGCCGGCTCCGCGTCGGGTGTTGCTGCCTGGCTGGATCAGGCGCAGGTGGGTGCCGCGGAGGTGACGGTGGTCGTCAGGCCGCCGGCCTGCGAGCTGTAGGTGAGCTGCTTGGTGCTGGAGATGGCCGTGCTGGCGCCCGCGTTGAAGGCGAAGACGCAGTAGGCGCCCGTGGTACCGGTGGAAGGCATGACCTGGACCGTGTTGCCGGGGCTGGCCTTGAGGGCCAGCACGGCACCGGTGGCGGGGGCGACCGCGCCGGCGTTGTTCCAGGTCTCGGACGGGATCGCGGCCGACGGGTTGTCGGTGGCCCAGGTCTCGATGTTGGTGGCGGCGTTCTTCAGGTCGGACTTGATGGACGCGTCGACGCCCTTCTTGCGCTGGCTGAGGAAGACCGGGATGGCGATGGCGGCGAGGATGCCGATGATGATGATGACGACGAGGAGCTCGATCAGGGTGAAGCCCTGGTCCTTGTCCTTCATGGACTTCTGCATACGAGCGAGCATGGTGTTCTCCTGTGGCAGGTTGGTGAGGTGCGGTGCGCGGTGCCGCCCCGGCCTGCCGGGCGTCGTGGCGCTGTTGTCGAGAAGAACGTCGGCACGTCCGGGCGGGGGGTTGAGGCAATATCTTCAAGTTCCATGCAAGATCTCGGCTCTCAACTCGCTCTGCCTGGCAGGCGTCACATGCCGCCGGGTCCGGTCACAGCGGCCGTGGCCGATGAGGTGGCCGAGGGGTTGTCGGTGGCGAAGGTCTCGGCCGCCGTCGCGGCGTTCCTCAGGTCGGACCTGATCGACGTGTCGACGCCCTTCGTGCGCTGGCCGAGAAGACACCGGGATGGCGATGGCGATGGCGATGGCGGCGACGATGACGAGGAGCTCGATCAGGTGAGGCCCTGGCCTCCTCCCCCTTGGACGTCCGCATGCGAGCGAGCGGGTGTCGTCCCCAGAGCGGAGTGTCGAGGCGAGCCGGACTGCTGGGCGACACAGACGTTTCGACAACAGTCCTTGGCTCGGGCGCGCCCATGGGCTTCAGGCCGAGGGCGGAGGAGTCCTGCTTCGGGAGCCCGCGGCCTACCACCCTCAAGTGACGGTCTCGCTGCGCCGATGACACGGGGGCAAGGGACTGCTCGGGTGAGAAGGTCCGTCGACGACCACGTGGGGACATCACATGCGGCAGCCCACTCGAGACAGCGGCTTCACGCTGATCGAGCTCATGGTGGTCGTCGCGCTGATCTCCGTGATCTCCACCATCGGCGTCGGCAGCTGGCGCGCCTGGGCAGCCTCCTCGGGCCAGAAGGGCGCCGCCGGCAGCCTCCAGACGGTGATGCGCCAGACCCAGGTGCGCGCGGTCACCGAGGGCGTGGGCTTCTGCATCGACTTCAACACCTCCACCCGCAGCTACATCGTCTACCGCTACTCCTGCGGGACGACGCCGCTCGTCCAGGTCAACAAGTTCACCCTCGCCGCCGGCCTCGGTCTCTCCGGCGTGGCGTTCACGAAGCCCGACGGCACCACGTCGAGCCAGGTCAACTTCCGGGCCTCCGGCACGGCGTGGCCGGGGGGACTGGTCGTCACCCGCACCGGGTCCGCCAAGACCTACACCCTCGCCGTGGAAGGACTCACCGGTCGTGTCTCGATCTCCTAGGCGTCCCGGGCGTCGACGAGCCGCCGACGGGTTCACGCTCATCGAGGTGATGGTGGCCCTGGCCATCTTCATGGTGGTGACCGCCGCCGTCGTCCCGCAGCTCATCGTCGGGCTGCGCGCCTCGGCGGCGGCGCGCGACATCACCCAGACCAAGGGTGTCGGCCAGGCCCAGCTCGAGAAGATCCGCGACCTGCCCTTCTACGTGGGCAAGGCAGCCGGTGACTACAAGGACGTGCTCGACCTCTACTACCCGACCGGCGGCGTGGCCGACGGGACCAACGCTCCCGCCGGCCCGTCGTGCGCATCGGCCACGCTGAGTGCGCTGCCGCCGACGAGCTGGTCCGGCTTCGTCCCGTCCGGCACCACCCACTGCCAGTGGGAGCCGGCCGGCCCGCTCTACCGCAAGGTGATCAACCCGGTGGTCTCGCCCGGCCTCGGGGTCTTCTCCATGGTCATCTCCACGCAGTTCCTCTCCGCGGCCACCCCGCCGGTCGCGGTGGCGCCGATCGCCACCTACGACTCCCGGAACCAGGGCAGTGCCACCTACAACGCCAGGCCCGACACCCCGCCAGCGGCTCAGGTCGGCGTCACGGTCGCGGTCTTCTACCCGGTGGCGAACGGCTACCGCTCGACCGTGACCTACACCCAGGTGGAGAAGGCCAGCGCCGTCGCCCCGTTCCTGACCTCCGAGGCACAGGCCAGCACGCTGCGGGTCTCCTCGGCGCTGCTCACCGGGACGAACCTGCTCGAGCAGCTCGGCGTCGTGAACCTGTCAGGCGAGCTGTTCACCGGCTCCCGGACGGTCAGCACCGCCTCCGCGGCCTCCGCCGGCACCTCGCTGGGCGAGCAGATCTCCGGCGGCGTGAAGAACCTCGTGGCCCCGGCCGACACCGCCCCGACCAGTGACACCGCAGGCAGCCAGTCGCTCCCGTCGACCGGCTGCACCTACCTGTGCTTCGGCACCAGCAAGGTCGACCAGGTCTCCGCCAAGGCCAACAACGGCCTGCCGAGTGCCGGCACCTCCACGGCTCCGGTGGTGGCGATGATCCCCAACGGCGCGGGGAACGACGGATTCCGGTTCTCCAACGGGGCTCTGGGCAGCCGCCTCCTGCTCGACCCCCTGAAGCCGATGATCTCGATGGACACCACCGCCGCCGGGACGACGCCCAGCATGATCGGGTGCACCGCGACCGGCCCGAACCTTGCCTCGTTGCTCACCGGCACGGGCTTCCTCGAGGCCACCGACACCACCGTCACGGCGTGCGCGACCGCCCAGGCCAACACGGTCCGCGTGTTCCCCACGGTGTCCGCGCCCCAGGGCATCCTGAAGATCACCCTCACGCGGGCCACGGCGTCCTGCAAGCTCACCAAGCCGGCCACGTCGATCATCGCGACCGCGACGGCCGACTACTCCGCCACCGTGGCGTACTGGAACGGCACCGGCTACACGACACTGCCGACCCTGACCCAGAGCAACGCCACCGACCCGCTGACGCCTGCGCTGCTCAACCAGTCCGTCGGCTCCGGGCTCAAGCTGGGCGACTACATCTCCTCCTGGAAGTCATTGGTCAACGCCGACCTCACCCGGACGACGACGGCGAAGACCGCCGAGGTCAGCCTGCCGGGGGCCGTCACGCTGATCACGCAGCCCACCCGGGAGGGGGTCTCGGGCGGCGAGGGGGCCAACCAGACGGATCCGAAGTCCGCCATCTCGTTCACGGTCGGCGCCATCTCCTGCAAGACGGGCGACTTCCGATGACCGCCGAGCACGAGAGGCCGGCCGAGGAGATGTCCCTGGACGAGGGCTTCACGCTGGTCGAGCTGATGGTGGCGATGGGCCTCTTCCTGCTGCTCGGGTCGCTGATCATGACCTCGGTGCTGTCGATGAGCAGGGCCACCACGGACGTCCGCCAGTTCACGAACATCAACGAGCAGGCCCGGATCGCCACCGAGCGGATCACCCGGGAGCTGCGCCAGGCGATGGAGATCCGCGGAGCGGTCGTGCCCTCTGCCCCGGGCGGCAACACCAGCGTGACGATCGGCGTGGACTTCAACAACAGCGGGACCGTCGAGGACATCGCCGCGGACCCGGAGGTGCTCACCTACCGCTACGACGCCACGGCGCAGAAGCTGACGCTGACGGCCAACGACGAGACCGGCACCGCCGTCACCCGGCCCGTCCTCTCCGAGCAGGTCAGTGCCTTCAGCGTGCAGTTCCGCTCGTCGCTGTGGCAGTACGACGCGAACGGGGACGGCATCACGGACTGGACCGAGCTGGACGCCAGCGCGATCGGGAACCGCAACGGGATCCTGGACACCCCCGAGCTGGACAAGATCGACCTGATCGCGGTGACGCTCAGCGTCCTCGAGGGCTCTCACCGGCAGACGTACGAGACCCAGGTCGGGCTCCGCAACCAGGCGCAGAACTGAGGATGACGTGAACGCACCCGCCTTCCGCCGTGGCCCGAGCCGCGAGCGCCAGCAGCGCGACGAGCAGGGCGTCGCCCTGCTGATCGTGATGATGATGCTGGCCCTGATCAGCGCCCTGACGCTGACGGTGGCCGTCGTCACCACGAACAACCTCGTCTCCGCGCGGCTGGCCCAGCAGGCCGGCTCGGCGCTCAACTCCTCGGACGCCGGCATCGCCCAGGCCATCACGTACCTGCGGAACAACAGCGTGCGCACGATCAACGCCTGCTCGCCGACCTGCGCCACCCAGCCGTGGGGCAACAGCGCCAACCCCAGGACGGTCACCGTCAACGGGAAGGCAGGTCAGCAGTACAAGGTCTGGATCGAGCCGATCGCTCCCTTCCCGGCCAACAAGCCCGGGCGGTACCGCGTGTACTCCACCGGGGTGGCCGGGGGAGCGGCCGGCCGATCGGTGACCGCCGACATCATGGTGAGCCCGACGCCCATCCTCTTCGGGATCGTGGCCAACTCGATCGCGGGCGGTGGCAACGCCGGCGTGCAGCGCGTCTCGATCTTCTCCACCGGCTGCATCTACAAGCGCTCCCAGATCGCCTTCAGCGGGATCGACCTGGCCTACGGCATCCCTGCGGCCGCCCACACCTCGCAGGTGATCACCGACTCCCAAGGGTCGGGCAAGACCTGCCCCGGCACGAACAAGCCGATCCACGACCCGTCGCTGACGGGCGAGGCGAAGAACTGCAATCCTGACTTCCCCTACGACGAGGACAAGAACGGTGGCCCGCTGACGGCTGGCGGGGCGTGCTACGACCGGGCCAAGAACGCCACGTCGGCGACCCCGTACCCGGGCTACGGTCCCCTCCCGCAGTTCAGCGACCCGACCAACCTGATCGCCTACCGGTACCTCCAGAGCTCCCTGCTGGCCGACGACGCCGCGCTGTACGCGCGCTACAAGGTGAGCCAGCCGATGTTCACCCAGGCCCAGCTCGAGGAGCTGAAGTCGCTGGCCATGAGCCAGGGCAACTACCGGACCTCGACGACCATCGCACCGATCCCCTCCGACCCGGACTCCGTGCTGTACATCGACCTCACCGCGGCTTCCTCGAGCGACCGGGAGGTGGACCTCAACGACCTGGCGGTCGCTCCGTGGAACCGTGGCTCCAACCTGAGCGCCACCGACGTGGGCTGCCCGTCCCGCTCGCTCATGGTCATCATCGAGGGCGGGAACGCGCGGCTGAACTCCAACAGCTCGCTCGCCGCCTCGATCTACATGATCTCGGGCGACCCGTACGGCAACGTCACCAAGGCGAACGGCACGGCGAACTTCACCGGGACGATCTCGGCCAACAACCTGGACCTCACCGGCACCTCGGACCTCTCGCTGGACCCCTGCTACATCGCCAACCCGCCCCCGGGCCTCACCAGCCTGCGCATGACGAACTACCGCGAGGTCGACCGCTGATCGAGGTGTGAGCAGCGCCAGCTTTCCGCCGGGCGAGGGGCGTCAGCGACGAGCCTCGAGACCCGGTACGACAAGCTGCCTCCGTCACCAGGTTTCGAGACGCTCGCTGCGCTCCCTCCTCAACCAACGGAGGCCGCCCTTCCACCGGCGCTTTCTCCTCAACCAACGGGAACGACCGCCGTTGGTCGAGGTGTGAGGAGCATCAGCGACGAGCCTCGAGACCCGGTGCGCCGGGCTGCTTGCGTCACCGGGTTTCGAGACGCTCGCTGCGCTCCCTCCTCAACCAACCGGAGGTCGCCCTCCCGCCGGCGCTCGCTGCTCAACCAACGGAGGTTGCCCTCCCGCCGGCGCTCGCCCCTAACCACCGATAGGTGCGCGTCGTTGGTCGAGGTGTGAGGAGCGTCAGCGACGAGCCTCGAGACCCGGTGCGCCGGGCCATCTGCGTCAGCGGGTTTCGAGACGGTCGCTGCGCTCCCTCCTCAACCAACGGTGGGATCCCCACCTCGCTGGTCGAGGTGTGAGGAGCGTCAGCGGCGAGCCTCGAGACCCGGTGAGCCGGGCTGCTTCCGTCACCGGGTTTCGAGACGCTCGCTGCGCTCCCTCCTCAACCAACGGGGGCGCGCGCCGTTGGTCGAGGTGCGAGGAGCGTCAGTGACGAGCCTCGAGACCCGGCGAGACGACCAGCAAGGTTGCCGAAAGATTCTTCTCCACAGCGTCCCGCGGATGGGGTGGATCCGGGGTCTGACTGTCGGTGGTCGGTGCTGGAATGGGGTCATGGCCGAGACGATCAGCAGCCCCGACAGCCCCTCCGCGGTGCTGGCTGCGGTGCGCTCGGCCCGCCGGGTCGAGGACGCCGAGGCCGCCCGTCAGTTGCGGCTCGCGGTGGACTGGGCGGCGATGCACTCGGTGGATTCCTTGGCCGACGCGGCGACCGTCTGGGACCGCGACTACGGCGACACCGGGGTCCCGGTCGCCGGACCTGAGGCACCGCTGGTGGCGGAGTTCTGCGTCGCCGAGCTCGCCGCCGCCATCGGGGTCTCCACCGACGCCGGCAGGGGCTACCTCGGAGAAGCCGTCGAACTCCGCTACCGCCTCCCCCGGGTCTGGGCCCGGGTCCTTGCGGGTGACCTGGTGGCGTGGAAGGCCCGCCGCATCGCCCGGACCACGATCCACCTGTCCCGGGAGGCCGCGGCGTTCGTCGACGCCCACGTCGCAGCCGTGGCGCACAAGATCGGGCCCTACGTCCTCGACCGGCTCCTCGAGGAAGCGATCGCCCGGTTCATGCCCGAGGAGGCCGAGAACCGCCGCCGGGCGGCCGCGGACGGGCGGCGCTTCGACATCGACACCACCAACACCTCCCTGAACGGGACGGCGTCGGTGTGGGGTGAGCTCGACGTCGCCGACGCCCTCGACCTCGACGCCGCCGTCACCGCCGGGGCCGAGCACCTCAAGACCCTCGGCTCCACCGACTCATTGGACGTCCGCCGCGCCACCGCGGTCGGTGACCTCGCCCGACACCAGCAGACCCTCGACCTCACCACCCACACCACCGACCCGTCGGACCAGCCGCGGCGGAAGGCACGGCAGGTGGTGCTCTACGTCCACCTCTCCGACACCGCCCTCGTGAACGGTCGCCTCGGGGATCTGGGCCGCCTGGGCCGGTTGGAGAACACCCGGTCGTTGGTCACCGCCGAGCAGGTCCGGGCCTGGTGCGGCACCCCCGACACCCAGTCGTCGTGAAGCCGGTGATCGACCTGAACGAGCATGTCCGGGTCGACGCCTACGAGGTCCCCGACCGGATGCACGAAGCGGCCGTCCTGGTGGACCACACCTGTGTCTTCCCCTGGTGCACCCGCCCCGCCCGCGGGTGCCGCCCTCGATGAGCGCGACGCGGACTGTGACCACATCACCCCCTACAGACCAGACAGCTCCGCGGGCTCGACGTGTTCGTGCAACATCGCCCCGTTGTGTCGCCGGCACCACCGGTTGAAGACCCACGGCGCGCTGGCGGTACACCCAGGTCGAACGCGGCACCTACCTCTGGGCCTCACCTCACGGCCTGTCGTACCTGCGTGACCACGAAGGCACCCTCGACGTCACCCGCCACAACCCGTCCCGGCCCTGCGCCCACCCACCCGACCAGTAGCCACCCCGCCCCGCACCCCGCCACCCCCGGCGGGGCCACCGGCATGTCCGCGGCCGGGTCACCGGGTTTCGAGACCCCGCGCGACCGGCCGCCTGCGTCACCGGGTTTCGAGACGCTCGCTGCGCTCGCTCCTCAACCAGCGGGTGTCACGTCCCGTTGGTCGAGGTGTGAGGAGCGTCAGCGACGAGCCTCGAGACCCGGTGCGACCGGCCGCCTGCGTCACCGGGTTTCGAGACGCTCGCTTGCGCTCGCTCCTCAACCAGCGGGTGTCACGTCCCGTTGGTCGAGGTGTGAGGAGCGCTAGCGACGAGCCTCGAGACCCCTCGAGACGACGCAGCCTCCTTCACCGGGTTTCGAGACGCTCGCTGCGCTCGCTCCTCAACCGACCAGGCGGCGGGGGCGACCCGGTCCAGGCGCGTGAAGATTGGGCAGAGGGGGAGAGGTCAGCCGATCATGTCGAAGACCTTGAAGATCGGCATGTACAGCGCGACGATCATCGAGCCGACGACGCCGCCGAGGAAGGCGATCATCAGGGGCTCGATCATGGCGGTCAGCGACTCCGTGGTCGTCTCGACCTCCTCGTCGTAGAACTGCGCGATCTTGGCGAGCATCTGGTCGATGGCGCCGGACTCCTCACCCGAGGCGATCATCTGCACCACCATCGAGGGGAAGATCGGGTGCTCGGCCAGTGGTCCGGCGACGGTCTCGCCGCGGCGCACCGACTCCTGCACCTGGGTCAGCGCCCGCGAGATCACGATGGAGCCCGTCGTGTCGGCGACGATGTCCAGCGACTGGAGGATCGGGACGCCGGAGGAGAGCAGGGTGCTCAGGTTGCGGGCGAAGCGCGCGAGCGCCAGCTTCTGCACCAGGCCGCCGAAGACCGGCATCTTGAGCTTGAGCGGGTCCCACACGTTGCGGACCTGCTCGGTCTTGCCGTACTTGCGCCACGCCCAGGTGCTCACCACACCCAGGACGATGAAGATCGGGAGCATGAACTTCATCGCCCCCGACAGGATGACCAGCACCTTGGTCGGGAGCGGCAGCTCGCCGCCGAGGTCCGCGAACATGCTGCTGAACACCGGCACCACGAAGACCAGCATCGCGACACACATCAGCATGGCCAGGACGAACACCACGACCGGGTAGGTCAGCGCCGCCTTGATCTTGGCCTTGAGCTTCACCTCGGCCTCGAAGTTGTCCGCCACCTGACGCAGCGCGACGTCGAGGAAGCCACCGGCCTCGCCGGCCTTGGTCATGTTGACCATCAGCGCCGGGAAGACGTCGGGCCACTTGCCCATCGCCCCGGACAGGCTCAGGCCGGCCTCGATGTCCTCCTTGACGCTGCGCAGGATCCGGCGCAGCTCGAGGTTGTCCACCTGGTCGGCCATGATCGTGAGCGCGCGCAGCATGGTGAGGCCGGCGTCGATCATCGTCGCGAACTGCCGCGAGAACACGGCGAGGTCCTTGGTCTTGACCCGCTTCTTGCCGCCGAAGCTGATCTCGCGCTGCATGCCCTGGTTCGAGGCCTTGACCTCGAGCGGTACGAACCCCATCGCACGCAGCTTGTCGGCGACGGCGACCTCGGAGGCCGCCTCGACCTTGCCCTCGACGAACTTCCCGTTGGTGTCCTTCACCTTGTAGGTGTACTGAGCCGTGGTGGTGGCCATGAGGACCTCTCAGGGAGCTGCGGGTGGGTGGTCGGGTACCGGCTGGAGCAGGTGGAGCAGGTGAATCAGGCGATCAGGTGCTGCAAGGGGAGCGGGTACGTCGTCACTGCCAGGAGTGCGAGGTGTCGCGCGACGCCGAGGCGCAGAGCGTCTCGTAGTCGTTGCGGTCCGTGCAGACCTCCAGGCCGGCGGCGTGCGTGATCTTCCCGGAGCGCACGAGCGAGGCGAGGTGGGCGTTGAGGGTCTGCATGCCGTCCTTGGCGCCGGCCTGCAGGGCGCCCTGGATCTGCTGCAGCTTGTCGTCGCGGATCATCGCCCGGATCCCGGTGTTGCAGACCATGATCTCGACGGCGGCCGCGCGGCCCTTGCCGTCCGTGGTCTTGACCAGCGCCTGGCAGGCGACGCCCTGGAGCGTGGCGGCCAGCTGCGTGCGGACCTGCTGCTGCTGGTCGGCGGGGAAGACGTCGACGACCCGGGTGATCGTGTCCTGCGCCGACTGGGTGTGCAGCGTGGCGAAGACGAGGTGGCCGGTCTCGGCGGCGGTCAGGGCCACCGAGATCGTGTCGAGGTCGCGGAGCTCGCCGACCAGGATCACGTCGGGGTCCTGGCGCAGCACGTGCTTGAGGGCGACCCGGAAGCCGTGGGTGTCCCCGCCGACCTCGCGCTGGTTGACCAGGCAGCCGCGGTGCTCGTGGAGGAACTCGATCGGGTCCTCGATGGTCATGATGTGCCCACGCCGGGTGCGGTTGATCTTGTCGATGATCGCGGCCAGCGTCGTCGACTTGCCGGATCCGGTGGGGCCGGTGACGAGCACCAGACCGCGCTTGAGGTCGGCGAAGCGGCTGATCGCGTCGGGCATGCCGAGCTTCTCCAGCGGCAGGATCTCCCAGGGGATCAGCCGCATCACGGCGCCCGGCGACTCCCGCTGCTGGAAGACGTTGACACGGAACCGGGCGTGGCCGGGGACGGCGTAGGCGAAGTCGAGCTCGAGCTCCTCCTCGAAGACCTTGCGCTGCCGCTCGGTCATGACGCCGTACAGCGCACCCTGGAGCTGCTCGGACGTCAGCGGGGCGTAGCCCTCGATGACGACCATCTCACCGCGCAGTCGCACGGTCGGGGGTGCACCGCGCGTCAGGTGCAGGTCGGAGCCGCCGAGCTTGAGCACGTGGATCAGCAGGTCGTCGAGGACCAGTCGCGGAGCGGGCGGCGGGGGAGGAGGAGGCGTCGGCGTGGGCGCGAACGTCGGCGAGACCATCGGAGCCATCGCGGGGGCGCTCGGCGCAGCCGGCGGGGCGGCCAGGGGGGCTGCGGGGGCGACCCGGAGGGGCGCCGGCGGGGCAGCCACGGGAGCCGCCATCGGGGCCACGACCGGCGCGGCCATCGGGGGAGCGGCCGGGGCACTGCGGGGTGCCGCGAGGGGCAACCCGAAGCCGTTGCGGATGGTGTCGGTCACGGGGGTTCCTCCGAGCGGACGCGGAAAGACGGGGGTCACCGTCTTCATCGGTCCGCCCGGACGGCGACTTGAGCCCGCCGACCCCACCTGTCCGAAAGGGGGTCAGGCGACGACGCGCAGGATCTCCTCGACCGAGGTGTGACCGCGGGTCACCTTCTCCCAGCCGTCCTCCTTGAGCCCCGTCATCCCGTTGGCGTACGCCGCCCGGGCGATGTCGTCGGTCGACGCGCGGGCCACCGTCATCCGGGCGATCTCCTCGTCCACGGTCATCACCTCGTGCAGGGCCATCCGACCGCGGTACCCGGTCTTGGCGCACCGCGAGCAGCCGCCCGGGCGGAAGAGCGTCGGCACCTCCTGGCCCTCCGCCAGCGGGTAGCCGACCCGGAGCAGCTCCTCGCGCTCCGGGACGTAGGCCTCCTTGCAGTGCTTGCACAGGGTGCGGCACAGCCGTTGGGCGAGGACGGCGTCCAGCGCGGAGCCGACCAGGAACGGCTCGATCCCCATCTCGACCAGGCGGGTGACCGCGGACGGCGCGTCGTTGGTGTGCAGGGTGGAGAGCACGAGGTGGCCGGTGAGGGCGGCCTCGACCGCGATCTGCGCGGTCTCGTGGTCGCGGATCTCACCGATCAGCACGATGTCGGGGTCGGAGCGCAGGATCGAGCGCAGGGCCGAGGCGAAGGTCAGACCGGCCTTGGCGTTGGTCTGCACCTGGTTGATCCCGACCAGGCGGTACTCGACCGGGTCCTCGACCGTGATCACGTTGACCTCGGGACGGTTGAGCTGGTTCAGCGTGGCGTACAGCGTGGTCGACTTGCCGGACCCGGTCGGCCCGGTCGCCAGGATCATGCCGTACGGCTTGGAGTAGGACTCCTGGAAACGGCGGTAGTTGCTGTCGCTGAAGCCGAGGTCACCCAGACCCATCTGGGTGTTGGTGTTGTCCAGGATCCGGGCGACCACCTTCTCGCCCCACACCGTCGGCAGGGTCGCCACGCGCAGGTCGATGCGGCGGCCCTGGTGGTTGACCGACATCCGGCCGTCCTGGGGCACCCGCCGCTCGGCGATGTTCATGTCGGCCATGATCTTGAGCCGGGAGATGACGCCGTTCTGGATGTTCTTGGGGGAGCGGTGGGCGTCGTGCAGCACGCCGTCGATGCGGTAGCGCACCCGCAGGTCGTGCTCGGTCGGCTCGATGTGGATGTCGGAGGCGCGGTCGCTGATCGCCTGGTTGATCAGCAGGTTCACGAAGCGTACGACCGGCGCCTCGTCGGTGACCTGGGTGAAGTTCGCCAGGTCGACGTTGTCGTCCTCGTTGGTCGTCAGGTCGGAGGTGAGGTCGTGCAGCTCGCCCTCGGCCCGGTAGACCTGGTTGATCTTGGCCTCGATCTCGTTGCGGTTCGCGATCGCGAACCGGACCCGGCTCCGGGTCATCCGGGTCAGGTCGTCCTTGAGCTCGATGTTGCCGGCCTCACGGATCGGGACGGCCACCACCAGCTCGCCGTTGTCCCGGCCCAGGGGCAACGCGCACGCCTTGCGGGCGAACTCCGCCGAGAGCAGCGCGGCGGCCGAGGCGTCGACCTGGTAGTCGGTCAGCTCGAGGAACGCCAGGCCGGCCGAGGCCGCGGCCGTGCGCATCACGGTCGAGCGCTCGACGACGCCGGTGTCGAGCAGCACCTGGAGGACGTTGCCCTTGCGCTGCGCCGCGACCACCGCCGCCTCGTCGTACTGGTGCGAGGAGATGTGCCCCCCGTCGAGCAACGCGCGGGCCGTGTCCTGTGCCTGCATGGTCACTCCTGAGGGATGAGGGTGAGGGCGGCGCGGGGGTCGGCGCGGTAGCGGAGGATCAGGTCGCGGGTCGCCTCGTCGATGCGCTCGTGGAGGGCGTGCCGGTAGTCGGTGAGCTGTCGCTCGGCCGTCCGCAGGCCCTCCACCGCGACCGACGTCTGTCCGGTGTCCTCGGGGTCGAGGTGGGTGCCCCACATGTCCTGGAGCTGGGGCAGCTCGGGCAGCGGGTCGGCCGGCTTGACGCTGACCAGCGCGCGGCGGGTCTGCCCCGACGCGGTGTCGCCCAGCACCCGCACCAGGTCCTCCATGGCCAGCATCCCGGTGTGCCCCGACTGCGCCTGGAGGACGTCGATCCGGGCGTGCGCCAGGCGCCGCCAGTAGGAGACCCGGTCCTCCTCGACCTCGAGGCGGTGGCGGTAGGCGCGCAGCTGCGGCAGGTCGAGGGACGCGAGGTCCTCGGAGGGCACCGTCGAGACGACGGAGTTGCGGCGGGGCTGGCCGGAGGTGGCGTGGGCGGTCATCTGGATCCTCAGCTCGCCTGCTCGGCGTCGACGAGCGCCGGGTCGACCCCGGCGCGCTTGAGCATGACGGTGAAGTCATGCGTGTTGGAGCTGTACAGCTTGCCGACCTGGATCGAGACGGTGCCCGTCCAGCACCAGCTGGACGAGGTGCTGGTCGAAGGTCTGCATGCCCGAGTAGCGCCCGCCGGCGATGATCTCCTCCAGCATGTCGGTCCGGTCGGGGTCGGCGATCGCCTCGGCGAGGCGCGGGCTGGTGACCGCGATCTCCATCGCCACCACCCGGCCCTGGCCGTCGGCGCGCGGCACCAGGCGCTGGCAGACGACGCCGCGCAGCGAGGCGGCCAGCGCGAGCCGGACCTGCTTCTGCTCGTGCGGCGGGAAGAAGTCGATGATGCGGTTCACCGTCTCCTTGGCGTCGGTGGTGTGCAGCGTCGACATCACGAAGTGGCCGGTCTCGGCGGCCGACAGTGCCGCCTTGACGGTCTCGGCGTCGCGCATCTCGCCGATCAGGATGACGTCCGGGTCCTGGCGCATGGCGGCGCGCAGCGCGGTGGCCCAGTCGGCGGTGTCGGTCCCCAGCTCCCGCTGGTTGACCGTGGCCTGCTTGTCGTGGTGGATGACCTCGATCGGGTCCTCGATGGTGAGGATGTGCACGGCGCGCTGCTCGTTGACGGCGTCGACCATGGCCGCGAGCGTGGTGGTCTTGCCCGAGCCGGTCGGACCGGTGACGAGCACGAGCCCCCGAGGCTCGAGCGCGAGGCGGCCGACGACCTCCGGCATGTCGAGGTGCTTGAGGGACTTCGGCTCCTCGCCGACCAGGCGCATCACGCAGCCGGCCGACCCGCGCGAGCGGAAGGCGTTCACCCGGAAGCGGCCGATGCCGGGCACGGCGAGGGCGTAGTCGGCCTCGTTGGTGGCGAGGAAGCGCGTCTGCGCGTCCTGCGGCATGGTCTCGAGGATCAGCGTCTCGACGCCCTCGGGCGTCAGCGGGGCCACCTGGAGCGGCACGAGGTTCCCGGAGATCCTGATCTTGGGCACACTGCCGGCCTTGATGTGCAGGTCCGAGCCGTCATTGACGACCACGGCGTTCAAAAACGGTGCGATCTGAAGGCTCACCCGATTGCTCCTTCTCGACGGACGTTGGCACCTTACCGACTTGTTGTCGGGCCTGCGGCGGGCGGACTTGAGGCCGGCCCCACGGCCGGAGGGCTCAAGTACGACGGGGCGGGCGCCGAAGACCTTCCTGCACCACTCTTCCACCCACCTTCTCGGACCTGACCCACAGAGGACCCCATGGCACGCACGCTGGTCGGACTGGACATCGGCAGCTCGGGTGTCCGGGCAGCCGAGTTCTCCCTGCAACGGCGCCGGGTCACCCTGCGTCGCTTCGCGTCGGTGCCGTTGTCGCCGGGCGTCGTGCGCGCCGGCGCCGTGGTCGACGGCGAGGCCCTCACCGAGGCCATCAAGGAGGTGCGCTCCCTCGGCAAGTTCAGCACCAAGGACGTCACCCTGGGCATCGCGAACGCCGGGGTGATGGTGCGCCAGATGGACCTGGACTGGATGCCGCCCGCGGACTTCCGCAAGGCGCTGCGCTACCAGGTCGAGGACGCCCTGCCGTTCCCCGTCGAGGAGGCCAACCTCGACTACCACCTGCTCGAGGAGATCGACGTCGAGACCGCGGACGGGGAGCCGCGCCGGATCGCCCGGATCCTGCTCGTCGCGGCCACCCGGGACATGGTCGACTCCTTCGTGAGCGCCGCCCGGCGGGCGGGGATGCGTCCCACCGGCGTGGACCTCCTGCCCTTCGCGCTGGTGCGCGCCCGTACCCCCCACGGCATCGTCGCGGACGGTGAGGTCGAGGCGATCGTCGACATCGGCGCCGACGTCGTGTCGGTGGTGGTGCACGCCGGTGGCGTGCCGCGCTACGTCCGGATGATCCCGGGCGTCGGCGGCGAGGCGATCACCCAGGCCGTGCAGCACCGCTACGACTGGACCTGGGAGGACGCCGAGCGCACCAAGCTCTTCGTCGGTCTTCCCGGCCACGCCCGGATGGACGCCGGGCAGCAGGACTCGATCACGAGCCGGACCGACGGGCTCGAGCACCCGGCCCAGCGGGTCATCGTCGATGCGGTGGAGTCGCTGGTGCAGGAGATCGGCACCACCCTTGACTTCTACCGCAGCTCCACCGCCGACGTGGTCGGGGCCCCGAACCACCCGGGCGGCCCGGACAGCTCTGACGGCCTGCCTGACAGCGTTCCCGACGGCGAGACCTCGGCGACCCCGACCGGCATCTCCCGGCTGCTGCTGGCCGGCTCCGCGAGCCGGCTCGGCGGCCTGAGCGAGCTGCTCGCGGAGCGCCTCGACCTCACCGTCGAGATGCTCGAGGCGCACACCCAGGTCAGCACGCCGCGCAAGGTGCGCTCCCTGGCCGACGCCCCGTCGCTCGCCGTTCCGGCGGGCCTGTGCGTCGGAGCGGCCCGATGAGCCGCGGCAAGGAGCCGAAGGCGGCACGCACCAAGGCCCCCCGCGGCAAGGGGCACCCGAAGCCGGGGCTTCCCGGCGTCAACCTGCTCTCCCCGGCTGCGTTCGACCTGATCACGGTGCGCAGGCTGCGTCGGCGCTTCGCCGCCGGCGCCGTGGCCCTGGTCGTCCTGGCGGCAGGGCTCTGGACCGTGCAGCACCTGCGCATCAGCGAGACCCGCAAGCTGGTCGCCGTCGAGCAGGCCGAGACGGCCCGGCTCAACTCGGAGACCCGGATCCTGCTTCCGGTGAAGTCCTACGTCGCCGGTGTCGCCGGGCAGGAGACGACGGTGAAGACCACGATGGCCCGGGAGATCTACTTCTCCGAGGTGCTCGACGGCATCCGTCGCGCCACCCCGGTGGGGGCGTCCCTGGACAACCTCGCGGTCACGCTCGCGCCGGTCGACCCGGCCACGGCGGCCAGTGCCACGCCGGACGCCGCGGCGGCGCCGACCGTGTCGCCGTGCCCGGGCCCGGACCCGTTCAACACCAAGCCGGTGATCGGCTGCATCACCCTGGCCGGCACCGCCTCCACCCGGTCCCAGGTCGGGGAGCTCGTGGTCGCCCTGGGCCGCATCGACCTGTTCGTCGAGCCATTCATCTCCACCACCTCCGCCTCCGACGCCAGCGTGACCTTCAGTGGTTCCGTCGGTCTCTCGGAGGCGGCGTTCAGCGAGCGCTACGTGAAGGCGGACAAGAAGTGAACCTCCGGACCCCGGGCGCGAACAAGATCGTCGGCACCCTCGCCCTGCTGCTCGTCGCCGGACTGGCGTGGCTGCTCGTCGTGGGCCCCGAGACCGGCACCCTGTCCGAGGCCCGCGCGGAGATCCAGAGCACCCGCGACCAGAACCAGGTGCTGGCCACCCAGCTGGCCGCCCTCGAGGCGCAGCGCGAGGAGCTGGGCCCCACGCGCAAGGCCGCGAAGCAGCTGGCCGAGAAGTTCCCTCCCACGGCCGACCAGCCAGGGCTCTTCTCGGCGGTCACCGCCGCCGCCGAGAGCGCCGGCATCGGCGCCAAGGGCGTGACCACGCTGGCACCGACCCCGCCCCAGGTCGGCGGCGCGGACGCCGCGACCGGAGCGGTCGGGGCGGCTCCCGCGGCCGGTGCCGGACTGGCGGTGCAGACCGTCACGGTGTCCATCACCGGGGGCTACGACCAGACCGAGCAGCTGCTGCGCAACCTGGAGCAGATGCCTCGCGCCTACCTCATCACCGGCGTCACGCTGGGTGGCGGCGACGCCGGGTACACCACCACCGTGACCGGTGAGATGTACGTGATGCCGCCCGTGGCGGACCCGGGCGACCTGACCGCCGCGAACAGCTGACCCCCCTGGCGCCTTGCCCGGCGCCCTTCAGCGAGGTGCTGGGGCCGCCGATAGATCTGGTGTCAGCAGTTGCACACCGAGAGGACTCCCATGGACAACCCGATGCTTGCGATCCCGGGCGCCCTGGCCATCGTCCTGCTCCTCGGGCTGCTGCTGCACCGTCGGCGCAGGGCCGCTCGGCAGGACCCTGCGGATGGCAACGGCGTCAACGCCGGGCTCCTGGGGGACCTGGACGAGAACCCCGACGGTGAGACGGACTCGGACGAGGACTCGGACCAGGACGAGGACCAGGAAGTGGCCCAGGACGTCGTCGGCGGCCCGGACGGCCTCGACGAGCCCGACCTGGTGGACTGGGTCGGGAACTGGGACGTCACCCCTTCGGAGCCGCTCGAGCCCGCGGAGCCGGACTCCTGGGCGAGCGACGTGTCGCCGGGCCCCGAGCCCGTGAACGTGCGCTACCTGCGGGCCCAGGTCCGCACGCTGCAGGAAGCCCTCGTGCAGGTGCAGGACGCCGAGGACACTCCCGGCGAGCGCACGGCCGAGGCGACCTTCCGTCGTCAGGTCACCGCCGCGCTGCGTGGCCTCGGTGAGCGCACCCGGGAGGACGAGAGCCCCGAACGCACGCTGGCCCGCGTGGTCGCGGCGATCGAGCGGCTCGACGCCCCCGACGTGGTCGCCCGCCCCGCACTCCCCACCGTCAAGTTCGACCTGAGCGGTGCGCAGATGTCCCTGGCCGGCGCCCAGAACAGCGCCGGGCCGGCGCAGCTCGCCCCGGCCCCCGCCCCCGCAGCGGCACCCGCGCAGGTGTACGTCCCGGAGCTCACCCCCGAGATGGCACCAGCGACGGCCCCCGCCCCCGACCTGACCGGGAGCCAACCCGACGCCCACCCCGAGACGGACGCCACCACCCAGTTCCCGGCGCTGGTGACCACCCCTCTCGCCGCGGCGCTCGCGGCCGGCTACGAGGACGACCGGCACGAACCGGGCCACGGCTCCCTCTCCGGGCTCGACCCGTTCGCCCAGGACGAGCAGGAGCTGCCGCCCCCGGTGGACCCGGACGTCGTCCTGCCCGTCCCCCCGCCCACCACGCACCGGGACCAGCGGCAGCGCCGCTGGGCGCGCCGGGCCTGAGACGCGAGGACCGAGATGACGTCGCACCTGCACCAACCCACCCCCGTCAACGAGCGGCTGGCCGCCCTGTCGCGCACCCACGCCGGCAACGGTGACCTCCGCTCGGCGCAGCTGGCCGCCTGGGCCTCCGACATCAGCGTCCTCGAGCAGCTGCTCTGGGACAACGGCCTCGGGGACGCCCCCGACCCCGACGCCCAGCTGGCCGCCGTCGGCGGTGCCGTCGCCGACGCCCTGGACGCCCTCGTGGACGGCGACCTCGCCGGGCGGACCCCGGCCGACATCGTCGTGCTCGCCCGCGAGGCGGTGATGGGCACCTTCGACGACTCCGTGCACGACGTGCTCGAGCAGGCCTTCTCCTCCCTCGACCACCTCTCCACGCAGCCGATCCGGCGCAGCGCGTCCGTCGACGGTCGCCGCCGGCTCGGCTCGGCCTCGGCCGAGGAGCTGGTGGTCGAGCTGCTCGCCGCCGCCGGCGACTGCATGGCCGTGGCCACCGAGCTGGCGGCCGTCGAGGAGCACGAGGCGGCACACCGCATGTCCGGCCAGGCCGACGCTGCCTCGTTCGAGGCCTACCTGGTCGCCGCCGCCTCGCTGGCCGGCGACCACGAGCTCGCCTCGGTCGAGCTGCGCTGGTCCCTCGCCGAGGAGCTCACCCGGGCGCCGTACCAGCCAGGGACCAGCCTGGTCGACGCCGTGGCCGGGCGCCGCCGCCAGCTGCTGGCGCTGCTCGGCTCGGCCGAGCAGGGTGTGCTCGAGCAGACCTTCGAGCCCGTGCCCGACCGCTCCCTGGCCGACCGCTCCCTGCCTGACCGCTCCCTGGCCGACCCCTCTGGCCGCTGATGAGCACCGCGGAGCTGCAGCTGATCCCGACCGGCGTCCTGATGGGCACGCTGGGGGTGCTCGGGCTGCTCGTCGGCTCGTTCCTGAACGTGGTGATCCACCGCGTGCCGGCCGGGCTGTCGATCGTCTCGCCGGGCTCGGCCTGCCCCGGCTGCGCGCACCCGGTCCGCTCGCGCGACAACGTCCCGGTCGTCTCCTGGCTGGTGCTGCGCGGGCGCTGCCGCGACTGCGCTGCGCCGATCTCGGGACGCTACCCCCTGGTGGAGCTGGCCACCGCGCTGCTGTTCGTGCTGGCCGGCTGGCGCTTCGGCACCTCGGTCTACACCGGGGCGGCCCTGGCCGTCCTGGCCGCCGGGGTGGCGCTGTTCATGATCGACCTCGACCACCGGCGGCTCCCGTTCTCGATCACCGCGGCCGCGGCCGGCGGCACCGTCCTCGCCCTCGGCGTCGACGTCGCCCTGCACGGGGTGGGAGTGCTCGGCGTCGCGCTCCTCTCGATGGGCGTCTGGCTGGCGGTGTACGGCGGGATCTGGCTCGGCACCGCCGGGCGCGGCATGGGTCTGGGTGACGTGGCGCTGGCGCCGGTGCTCGGGCTCGCCCTCGGCTGGCTCGGCTGGGGGCCGAGCGTCGTGGGCCTGGCCGCAGGCTTCCTGGTCGGCGCGGTCGTGGGGGTCGCACTGATCGCCGCCGGCGTCACCACCCGGCGCGCGCGGGTCCCGCACGGGCCGTTCCTGCTCACCGGGGCGGCTCTCGGCATGTTCGCCGGCGAGCCGCTGTGGCAGGGGTACCTGAGACTCACCGGCCTGTCCTGACCGATCCACCTGTACGTTGTCCCGAGGATTGACAGTTTCTCGGGGGATGGGACTGTGGAAATGGTGGGCAACGACCAGCTCTTGGCCGGTATCGCGGCGACCTCGAGGGACTGCATCGTGTGCACCGACCTCGAGGACGTCGTGGTGTGGGCCAGCCCGGCCGTCGAGGAGGTGCTCGGCTGGGCGCCGGACGAGCTCGTCGGTCGCCCGTACGCGGTGCTGGTGCCGGCCGGATCCTCCGAGGCGCTGAGCACGCGGGTCGAGCGCGCGCTCACCGGGCGCCGGGCGACTCCGTTCGTCGACGTCCGTCGGCGCCGCGACGGCGCGCTGGTCGAGATGAGTGTGACGCTCGGCCCGTTGCGCGACGCCGCGGGCGAGGTCGTGGGAGTCACCCAGATCCTGCACGACCGGTCCGGCCACGAGCCGGCCTCGGTCGAGGGACTCGCCGCCCAGCAGCACCTCTTCCAGGCCCTGGCCCGTCGCTCGTGGGACGCCGCCCTCGTCGTCGACGAGGAGTTCCTGGTGCGCTACGCCGCGCCGCCGGTCGCAGCGATGCTGGGTCAGTCGGCCAAGGAGCTGGTCGGGCTCTCCGCGTGGTCGGTGATGCACCCCGACGACGTGGACGTGGTCCGCCCGCTGGTCGCCCGGCTGGTCGCCCTCGCCGACCACACCGAGCGCCACCTGGTCCGGCTCCGCGACAGCACCGGCGGCTGGCGCTGGATCGAGCAGACGTTGACCAACTGCCTGGCCGACCCGGAGATCGGGGGCATCGTGGTCACCCTGCGCGACCTCACCGACCAGGTGGAGACCGACCGGCTGCTGCGGTTCTCGGAGGCGTTGCACCGGGCCATCGTGGAGACCGCGCAGGAGGGCATCCTGGCCACCGCCCCCGACGGCACGACGATGCTGGCCAACGAGAAGCTCGCGGAGATCCTCGGCCTGCCGCTGGAGCGGCTCAACTCGCTCGACGTGCACGCGCTGCTCGGCCGGGATCTCCCGCCGCGGCCCGGGGACGGCTCCCGGTCGACCGGCGATCAGCGCGGACCCGAGATGTTCGAGTCCGCGTACGCACACCCCGACGGACGCGAGCGGGTGCTGCACGTGACCCGCAGCCTGCTGCACCACCCGGGCGGCCCGGAGACCCTGGGCTGGCTCTCCCTGGTCTCCGACGTCACCGAGGCCCGGCGGGTCGAGGACGAGCTGCGCCGCCGCGCGCTGCACGACCCGCTCACCGGGCTGCCAAACCGCCACCTGCTGCTGGACCGGCTGCGGATGGCCGCCGCCCGCGGCGAGCGCACCGAGGGCGCCACCACGGCGGTGCTCTTCCTCGACCTCGACGGCTTCAAGCCGATCAACGACCGGTGCGGCCACGAGGCGGGCGACGAGCTGCTCATCGAGGTCGGCTCCCGGCTCGCCGCCTCGGTGCGGGCCAGCGACACGGTCGCCCGCATCGGTGGTGACGAGTTCGCGGTGATCTGTGAGAACGTCGACGAGGCGGCGGTGCGCGTGGTGGCCGACCGGGTGCACGAGGCCCTCGCCTCGCCCGTCTCGCTCTCGCACCGCGACCCGCTCCCGGCCAGCATCAGCATCGGGATCGCGCTGTCCCCGCCGCACGCGGTGGGGGACCTGCTGCGGGTCGCCGACGCGGCGATGTACGACGCCAAGCAGCGCGGGGGGGCCCGCACCGAGCTGGCCCCGGACCCGGACCCGGCCTAGCCGTTCGCGATCTGGGCGACCGGGCCGGCACCGTAGGGGTGCATGAAGGCCCCGGTGGTGACGGCCTGCTCCGGCGCGATCGCGGCGCTCCACAGCCAGCCCTGCCCGGTGGTGCACCCGAGGTGCGCGAGGAGCCGGGCCTGCTCGGGTCTCTCGACGCCCTCCGCGACCACCCTGACGCCCACCGCACGGGCCAGCTCCACGATCGAGGTCGTGATGGCGCGTGCGTTGAGGTCGGTGCAGATGTCGGCGACGAAGCTGCGGTCGACCTTGAGCGTCGAGACCGGCAGCGTGTGCAGGTTCGAGAGCGAGCTGTGACCGGTGCCGAAGTCGTCCATGGCGACCTGGAAGCCCTGGGCACGCAACCGGCGCAGCAGCGCGATGGCGGGCTCCGGCTCGGCCATGATCGCCCGTTCGGTGATCTCGAGCATCACGTGCTCGGGGGCCAGGCCGGCCGCCTGGGCGCAGGCGGAGAGGTGCTCCTCGAGCCCGGTGTCGGCGAGGTGGCGGGGGGACAGGTTGATCGCCACGTAGGCCTCCGGCGGAAGCGCACCGGCCGAGCGGAGCACGCCGGCCTCCCGCAGCGCCCTTGCGATGGCCCAGCGGTCCAGCTCGCGGGAGAGGCCGGTGCGTTCGGCCACCGCGACGAAGCGGTCCGGTCCGATCGCCCCGAGCGTGGGGTGGTTCCACCGGGCGAGCGCCTCGACGCCGACGACCCGCCCGCTGTCGAGCTCGACGACGGGCTGGTAGTGCATCCGCAGCTCGTCGGAGCGCAGCGCGTCGCGCAGGTCCGCACCGAGCTCGTAGAGCTCCCGGGCCTGCTCGGCCAGCGAGGTGTCGAAGACCCGGATGCCGCGGCGCCCGGCACGCTTCGCGGCGTACATCGCGGTGTCGGCGTCACGCAGCAGCTGCTCGGGCGAGGGGGAGGGGGAGACCGCGATCCCGATCGTGGCGCCCACGTGCAGCAGGCTGGACCCCACCCGGAGCGGCTCGTCGAGGGAGACCAGCAGCCCGGCGGCGATGGCGCGGGCGTGGTCCTCGTCGACGTTCTCGCAGATGATCAGGAACTCGTCACCGCCGAAGCGGGCCACCGTGTCGAAGGGCCGCACGCTCGCCCGCAACCGGTCGGCGACGGCGACCAGCAGCTGGTCGCCCACGCTGTGGCCGCGTGCGTCGTTGATGATCTTGAACTGGTCGAGGTCGACGAGCAGCACCGCCGTGCTGGTCGTCTCCCGCGTCAGCGCGTGCTCGAGCCGGTCGAGCAGGAGCGCCCGGTTCGGCAGCCCGGTGAGGTTGTCGTGCAGCACGGCCTGGCGCAGCTCTCGCTCCAGGCGCCGCGACTCGGTGATGTCGGTGACCATGGCCAGGTAGGCCGCCTGCTCGTCGTCGCCTTCCCCGGGCTCGAGCGGTGCCGCGGCGACGCGCAGCATCCGGAGGCGACCGTCGGGGTGGGCGTAGGTCGTCTCGTAGCGCTCGGTGGCCAGGTCGGCGCCCGGGTCGAGCGCTGCGAACCGCTGCCCGACGGTGAACGCCGGGGCCCGGACGAGGTCGGTGAGCGACATCTGGTCCACCTCGGAGGCGTCGAGACCCAGGATGTCGCACAGGCGCGCGTTGGCGTAGAGGGTGCGCCCGTCGGCCGTCGCCATCCAGAGGCCCTCGTCGGCGCTGTCGGCGATGGCGCGGTAGCGCGCCTCGGAGGCGCGCAGCGCGCGCTCGGCGCAGATCCGCTCCGTCACGTCGCTCAGGTTGCACACGACACCGCCGACCACCGTGTCCAGCAGGTTGCTCATCGTCGCCTCGAGCCAGCGCCACCTGCCGCGGACGTCGGCGAACCGCAGGGTGGCCGTGGCCTCCCCGCCCTGGATCACCCCGTCGAGCAGGGCGGTGGTGGCGTCGCGGTCGTCGGGGTGCACGAAGTCGCGCACGTCCGCGGAGAGCACGTCGACCGCGTCGTGGCCCAGGCAGGTGCCCAAGGCAGGGGAGGCGTAGAGCACCTGGCCGAGACCGTCGAGCACGACGACGAGGTCGCTGGCCCGCTGGGAGAGGGCGAGGAAGAAGTCCTCCTGCTGCTGGCGGCGCTGCTCCACGTGGCGCAGCGCGGTCAGGTCGCGCAGGTAGGCGACGGCGCCGATCGCCCGGCCGGTGTGGTCCTTGAGGGCGCTGGCGTGCGCGAGCACCTGGACGGGGCGACCGTCGGCCCCCCGGATCATCCGCTCGACCTGGACCTCGTCGACGCTGCCGTCGAGCAGGCGCGTGACGAGGTCCGCGGTGGTGCGGCCCTCCGCCCGGTCGCCGAGCTCTCCCACGTGACGGCCGACCAGCCCGTCGAGCGAACGCCCGACGAGGTCGCAGAAGGCCTGGTTGGCGTCCACCAGCCGGCCGCGGAGGTCCAGGGTGGTCTGGGGGATCGTCGACTGCTCGAAGCGGGCCTCGCTCAGCTCCACGCGGCTCTCGGCGCGCACCCGGCGGGTCTCGTCGAGGCAGAGCGCGGTGAGGCAGTGCGGTCGACCGATGGCGTCGCGGACGAGCGTCCAGGCGACGCGCACCGGAACGGGGCACGTCCGCCCGGCCCAGACCTGGTGCAGCTCGCCGCCGAGGGCACCGGAGCGGGCCTCGCCCAAGGAACGACGTGCAGCCGCGGCGTCGGCGGGAGCGGCGGCGAGGTGGTGCAGGAACCGCCCGACCAGATCCTCGCGAGGGGTCTGCGCGAGCTCGCAGAAGGAGTCGTTGACCTCGAGGAGCTCGCCATCCAGGGCGACCACCATCGTCGCCACGGGCGCGCCGAGGAACGCCACCTGTGACGGTGCGAGCCCGAGCGAGTCAGACGTCATATGGTTTTACCCCTGTCGAGAGCCAAGCCCCGCAAGGCCCTTTCCTCTTACGGCCGAGTGTCCGTAGGGGGAACCTACGACAGAACACGCCGTTAGATCCCCTAAATGGGGGATAAGAATTTGGATTCGGCCAAAACTCATCCTCAAGTACTAGGGGGAGGGCGCCGATGCTGTCTCCAGTGAGCACCACGCACGGGGAAACTGCGAGGACCATCGGGTTGGCCCTGGAATCGGGCGCCGCCCTGTCGAGGTGAGGAGAGCGACCCGAGCGTGTCAGTCAATCCAGAACAGATCTCCCTCGGTCGCGCCGTCCTGGGGGACCACGACCCCGGCGCCGACGCGGTCGTCCTGGGCGCCACCCGGGCCCTGCTCCGGGTCGACACCCGGCAGCAGGCAGCGCGGGTGCTACGCAGGGTCGTGGAGGACCTGGGCGGCCGCGTCGTCCTGGCCCGACTGGCGGGGGAGTCCGGCCTGCGGCTCGACGTCTCCCTCGGGCTCGGCGAGCCCCGCGTGGTCATCGTCGTGGACGGCTCGTCGTGGTCGCGACGTCGACTGCTGCGCTACGTGCCCTCCCTCATCGAGGACGCGCAGGCGGCCGCCGACCAGGCCGACCGGTACCAGCGCCAGTCGTTGCGCGCCACGATGGATGCGCTCACCGGAGTGGCCGGGCGCGCGGAGATCGCGCCGCGGCTCGCGGCCACCCCGGCGGGGGACGTGGTCTGCCTGATGGACCTCGACGGGTTCAAGGTCCTCAACGACACCTTCGGTCACGCGGCCGGCGACGACGCCCTGCGGGCCTTCGGCGAGCTGCTGCGGGCGCGGGTGCGCGACGCCGACTTCGTCGGGCGCTACGGCGGCGACGAGTTCCTGGTGGTCTTCGACGCCGCGCCCCTCGAGATCGTCCAGCTCCGGCTCCAGGACCTCACCCGCGCGTGGTCGGGCACCGGCGACCACCGCACGAGCGTGTCGATCGGCGTGGCGATGGTGGACGACCGCGGGGCGGTCTTCGCCAGCCACGCCGCCGACCACGCGCTCTACCGGGCGAAGCGGCTCGGCAAGGACCGCGTGGAGATCGCAGGCCCGGAGGACTACGGCACGGACGCTCGCTGGGGGTGACGCCCGTGCCGCTCGGGTGGCTCCGTCCGGGGCCTACTTCTCGAGGAAGCCCAGCAGCGCCCGGTTGAACTCGTCGGGATGACTGACGTTGACGCCGTGCGGGCCGTTCTCGATCACCACGAGCTCGCTGCCCCCGATCGCCTCGTGGGTGCGCCGGCCCGAGCCCTCGAAGGGGACGGTGCCGTCGCTGTCACCGTGGATCACCAGGGCAGGCACGGTGACCCGGGTCAGGTCGTCGCGGAAGTCCGTCGTGGCGAAGGCCTGCATGCAGCCGAGCGCCGCGCCGGAGTCGGACTGCAGGCACATCGAGAGCGCCTCCTGGCGCTGCTCCTCGCTGACCTTCAGCTCCTCGCCGGCGGAGAAGAACGCCGTGGTGAAGCCGTCGAAGAACGACTCGCGGTCCTCCTCCAGGCCGCTCTTCATCCCCACGGCCGCGTCCTGGGTCAGGGGGCCGTCGGGGTTGTCGTCGCCCTTGAGCAGGAACGGGGGCACCGCCGAGGCGAACACGACGCTGCGCACGCGGTCCAGCCCGTACCGCGAGGCGTAGCGCGCGACCTCCCCGCCACCCATCGAGAAGCCGACGAGGGTGGCGTCGGTGAGGTCGAGGTCCTTCAGGATGTTGTCCAGGTCGCCGGCCAGGGCGTCGTAGTCGTAGCTGTCGCCGGGGTCGGACTTGCCGAAGCCGCGACGGTCGTAGGTGACCACGCGGTAGCCGGCGTCGCTCAGCGCCGGCACCTGCTCCGACCAGGACTCGCCCGACAGCGGCCAGCCGTGGATCAGCACGACGGGACGCCCCTCGCCCCCGGTGTCGCGGACGTTCAGGTTGTGGTTGTCGCTGCCGGTCTCGCTCATGGTGCTCCTTCGCAGGCTCTCGGGACGGGCGGTCGCCGTCGTCCTGTCTCTTCCTACCCGGCCTCACCAAGGGAGCCCGGCGGGACCTCCGGGGGGCCCGGGGCGCTCGGGGATCCCGGGGCGCTCGGGGGTGGCACCCGCTCGGGCAGGGTCGTGACCGCGCCCTTGCCCGGCGCGGCGTCCATCAGCCGTTGGGCCTGCTTGTCGAGCAGGCCGATGACCAGCTGCTGAGCGCCGCCGAAGACGAGGGCGTAGGCCAGGATCTGCGGCTGCGAGTCGAGCTCGGAGAGGCCCGGCACGAATTCGCCCCGGATGATCAGCAGGCCGGTGATCGCGCTCAGCGCCCCGAGCGGCACCTTGAGCATGGCCAGCGCGTGCGGGACGTTGTACGGGACCGAGGTGCCGTGCAGGTTCTTGATCGAGACGATCGCGGACAGCAGGCCGCCGAGCACTCCCATCAGCACCACGCAGAGCACATCGGCCGCCGAGGGGGCCGGGGAGCCGGACGGGCAGATCGCCGGCCTCTGGTCGAGGGCGAAGCAGAACGGGATCTCGGCCGGGCGCGAGGCGACGTACAGCACGAACGCGATCAGCGCGAGCAGCAGGGCCCCGGCGCTCGCCATGACGGCGTTGCGGAAGCTGCGCAGGCGCGAGTGCTCGGCATCGGCGGCACCGAAGCCGACCTCGATGGCCTTGCGCAGCCGTTCTCGTCGCCGGTGGTCGCCCGGGGCGAGCACGAGCAGCTGCATCGTCGCCAGCCGCCGTGGGTCGTCGCGCTGGAGGCGGCCCTCCACCCGGGCTACCGCTTCGGGGATCTCGGCGTCCAGCTCGGCCTCGTCGTACAGGCCCACGACGAGGCTCTCGGCGGCGTGCAGGTTCTGGTAGCTGGCCTCCACCAACGTGCCGCGCCACCAGTTGCTGACCCGTCCGGGGATCGGGTCGCGGCGCAGGGCGGCCGCCTTGGCCGCCGTGAGCCGGCGGGCGACGCCGTCCGCGATCACGGCCAGCTCGGCCTCGTGGGGCTGGCCTGCGGCGCGCAGCCGCAGCATCGCCAGGCGGGACTCCATCACCTCGGCGTTCACGTGCACGTCCTGGGCCCAGATCCGCTTGGCCGGGCTCGGATCCGGCCGGGTGCCGCCGGGGGCACGCACCCGAGTCACGCCCCCGTGAGGATCAGGCTGCCTACCGACACGTGCGGCCAGCTGAGCCCGGCGAAGTCGAGCATCAGCCGCTGGCTGTACTGCAGCTGGCGGAAGGTCGAGCCGTCCGGGTTCGCCAC
This sequence comes from uncultured Actinomycetota bacterium, assembly GCA_963760585.1. Taxonomy (GTDB): domain Bacteria; phylum Actinomycetota; class Actinomycetes; order Propionibacteriales; family Nocardioidaceae; genus Nocardioides. Next base: position 887,887 of record CAVXDI010000004.1, on the reverse strand, counting down.
GGTCTCGATCCAGAACGTCGAGCGGACGTCGGTCGCGCGCGCGTTGGGTCCGAGGAAGGCGATGTTCTCGACGCCGGCCCCCTTCCTCGTGCGCAGCGCCAGGGTGGTGGTGCTGAGGATCGTCTGTCGCGACAGGATCCTGGTGAGGAACTTGTTGGGGTCGTCGACCAGTCGCTGCTGGATGCCGGCCGGGAGCGGATCGGTGCGCTGCCGACTCGTCCTGGACAGGTCGGACTCCGGGAACGGCGCCAGTGCTCGGGGGTCACCGATCGCGAACGGGGTGATCGAGGTCGCCCCGATGACGGGAGGTCCGGGTGCGGTGGTCGCGGTGCCCTCGGCGAGGACGGTCGTGCCGTGCGGTATCGAGGCCAGCCGGGTGATCGTCATCGGCCTGGCCGGCACGGTGGTCGCCGGCACCTTGAGGAAGAAGCCCGGCTCGAGGTGCAGCGCCCCGCCGCCCTGCGGAGGCGGGAAGCCGCTGTTGTCATGGATCTGCTGGAGGTAGCGCACACCGTTCAGGTTGATGTCGCGCTGCTCGAGGCCACGGTTGGGCACCGGCCCGCCGATCGAGCTGAACGCCAGGCGCTCGCTGGTGAGGTTGAGCTGGAGGAAGTGCCCGAGGCGGGGGTGCGGCCGCCAGATCTGGTTGAAGCCGAAGCCGGTCCAGACGCCGGGCAGCAGCGCCAAGGGCCGCCGGGAGGGGTCGGAGACGGACGCGCCTTCGCTGATCCGTCCGGAGCCGTCCTCGCGGGCCGTGGGCTCGGGCTGGTCGTCGGTGTCGGTGGCGATCAGAGTGGTCATGACTGGGACCTCCGAGACGAAGTGGGGACTCCTCCCACGGTGCTGGCCCGCCTGGGGCCGGTCAATGACCCGTCGTGACCGCACACGGATCCCGGACGGGCCAGCCCGTCCGGGGGTGGCCGGGGGCGGCCGCGCGTGGTGCGTGCTCGAGTGTGTGTCAGGGCGGGCGTCGGGTACGACCTACCAGCGCACCTGCCGACCACTCGAACGGAGCATCCATGCCCGACCAGCCCACCGTCGCCCTCCTCGGTACCGGAACGATGGGGGAGGGAATGGCCCGCAACATCGCGGCCGCGGGGATGCCTCTGCGGGTGTGGAACCGGACGCCGTCGCGCGCCGAGCCGCTGGCTGACGTGGCCACCGTCGCCGGTTCCGTGCCGGACGCCGTCCGGGGCGCCGACGTCGTGCTCACCATGCTCTACGACGTCGAGAGCGTGGCCGCGACGATGGAGCAGGCGCGCGGCGTGCTCGGCCCGGACACCGTGTGGCTGCAGCAGAGCACGGTCGGTGTCGAGGGGAGCGAGCGACTGGCCGTCCTGGCTGACGATCTCGGGGTGACCTACGTCGACGCGCCGGTGCTCGGCACCCGCAAGCCGGCCCAGGACGGCGCCCTCGTCGTGCTCGGCTCGGGGCCGTCCGCCGTGCGCCCGCGCATCGATCCCGTGCTGGAGGCGATCGGCAGCAGGACGGTCTGGGTGGGCGAGGCCGGCACCGGCTCCCGGCTCAAGCTGGCGGCGAACGCCTGGGTGCTCACCGTCATCGAGGGGATCGCGGAGTCGCTGAAGCTCACCCGCGAGCTCGGGGTCGACCCCGGGCTCTTCCTGGAGGCGGTTCGCGGCGGGGCCCTGGACGCGCCGTACGTCCAGCTGAAGGGTCGCGCCATGCTGGAGGGCAGCTTCGACCCCGCCTTCGCCCTGGCCGGCGCCCTCAAGGACGCCGACCTGATCCTCGCCGCCGCCGCGGGCTCCGGAGCGGATCCGGGCGTGCTCCCCGGCATCCGCGAGCACTTCCAGCGGGCCGTCGACGCCGGCCACGGGACCAAGGACATGTCGGCGATCTACCTGGAGAGCTGAGCCTGCCACCGTGGGTCGAGGAGCGCAGCGTCCCGCCCGCTGGATCGAGGCGCGAAGGGCGCCAGGACCTCCCCGCTGGTCGAGGTGCGAGGAGCGCCAGGAGCTCCCCGCTGGTCGAGGTGCGAGGAGCGCCAGCGACGAGCCTCGAGACCCGGTGCGCTCGCTGCCGCGTCGCGCGCGGGTTTCGAGACGCTCGCTGGCGCTCGCTCCTCAACCACCGGATCCCGCCGTTGGTCGAGGTGTGAGGAGCGTCAGCGACGAGCCTCGAGACCCGGTGCGACTGGCCGCCTCGTCGCGCGGGGTTTCGAGACGCTCGCTAGCGCTCCCTCCTCAACCACCGGCGTCCCGTTGGTCGAGGTGTGAGGAGCGTCAGCGACGAGCCTCGAGACCCGGTGACCATCACCCGCCGCAGTCAGCTCACCGGGTTTCGAGACGCTCGCTGCGCTCGCTCCTCAACCACCGGATCCCGCCGTTGGTCGAGGTGTGAGGAGCGTCAGCGACGAGCCTCGAGACCCGGCGCGCTGGCTGCCTCGTCGCGCGGGGTTTCGAGACACTCGCTGACGCTCGCTCCTCAACCAGCGGATCGGCCCGTTGGTCGAGGTGTGAGGAGCGTCAGCGACGAGCCTCGAGACCCGGCGTGACCGGCCGCCCGCGTCACCGGGTTTCGAGACGCTCGCTGCGCTCGCTCCTCAACCAGCGGGCGTTGGTGGCGTTCGCTCCTCGACCAGCGGGCGTTGGTGGGGCTCGCTCCTCGTCCAGCGGCTGTCGACTTCCCGCTGGTCAGACGCCCTGCATGGCCCCGAGGCGCTCTGGCTGGAAGCCCGGGAAGACCGCGGCGGGGGAGGCGGTGAAGCGGGAGGACACCACCTCGGAGAGCACGCTGCGGTAGTCGGTCGTGACGAGCAGGTCGGAGTCGCGCTCCTGGCCGAGGCCGGGCCAGGTGCCGTAGTACCGACCACCCTTCACCCCGGCACCGGCGAGGAGCATGACGTTGCCGTAACCGTGGTCGAGGCCACCGTTGGCGTTCTCGACGACGCGGCGCCCGAACTCGCTGATCGTCACCAGGGTTACCTTGTCGCCTAGGGACCCCAGATCGGTGAAGAACGCCGCGATCGAGCGGGCGAGATCGTCGGCGTTGCGCGCCATCCGGCCGCTGTCGGCGTTGCCCAGCCCGGTGTGCATGTCCCAGTCGCCCTGGTCGACCGTCAGCACGGCGACACCGACGTCCCCCCGGACGACCCGGGCCGTGAGTGCCAGCGCCTTGCCGAGGTCACTGGAGGGGTACGCCGCGCCGTTGGCCGGGGCCGCGGGAGCGCGTCGGACCGGGTCGAAGGCGTCGATCGCGGTGAGGCCCGACCGCACTGCTCGGCCGAGGCCGGTCGTGTTCCCGGCCCACAGAGTCTCGACCGAACGGCGCCGGCGGCCCGTGGGGTCGTCCTCGCCGCCCGCCAGTCCCACGGAGTCGACAGCGGAGGCCGACATGACGTCGGCCGGGCCGTAGAGCGAGGTCGGCAGCGCCCCGCCACCGACGCCGAAGCCCTGCAGCGGCGAGGTGATGGCGTCGGCACCGATCAGTCGGTTCAACCAGCCCACGCGCTCGGAGGAGCCGGGGTTGGCGTCCTCGACCTCCTCCATGGCCGCGAAGTGGGAGCGGTTGGGGACGGCCATGCCGGTGGCCTGCACCGCGGCGAGCCTTCCCGTCGACCACAGCGGGACCAGGGGGTCGAGCTTGGGGTGCAGACCGAACATGCCGTCCTTGACGAGCAGCCGGTCGGCGGGCACGGCCAGACGCGGGCGAGCCCGGTAGTACGCCGGGTCCGCGTGCGGGACGACCAGCGAGAGTCCGTCCGCCGCGCCGCGCAGCGACAGCACCACCAGCACGGACGGCGCGGGGGCGACCGACGCCGCCGAGGCGCGCACGACGGCGGAGCCCACCAGCGTGCTGGCGCCGGCCAGTGCCAGCGCCCCGCTGAGCAGCCCGCGGCGGGAGACCGCGGCGTACTCGGGGCAGCAGGAGCGGTCCGGGGGAGGAGTCATCGTGATCACCTGGTGAGGAAGTCGGGGGAGTCGAGGAAGGTCGTCAGCAGCCGCGGCATCCGCCACAGCAGCAGCGGGTGGTTCGCACCGACGCTCTCGCCCGGCCGGGCCTCGACGGCCTCGCAGCACGCCCGGAGCAGCCTGGCCGTGGAGGGCCGGTGCAGGATCTCGCGGGAGAGGTGGTCGACGAGCAGGTCGAAGCGGATCGGCAGCTCGGGCACCCACGCCCGCGCGGTCCGGTAGGCGATGTCCTGGGTCGGCCACCAGGTGCCGGCCATCAGGTAGTGGACCCGCATCGAGGCCATCACCCGCGACGGGTTGGCCCACGAGTCGTTGTCGATCGGCGCTCCGTCGGGTCGCGGCCAGGTCAGCGGCATCGCGCCCAGGGAGGCGGTCTGCCAGAGGATCTGGGTCGCGGCGGACTCCCCGTCCCGGGGAGGCGCCACCTTCACCCGCAGGGCGCGCCAGGTGGCGACCACGTCCTCGCCGGGGTCGCGGACCTTGAGTCCGCGCGAGCCGGTGAACGCGGTGCTCGAGACCAGCGCGCGGAGCACCGGGGCGATCTCGGTGTCGTTGGCCAGGTAGACCCGCGCGAGCTGGTCGACCAGGGACTGCGGCGGGTCGTCGCGGACGAACTTCACCGCCAGCCTGCGGGCCACGCGCTGGGCGGTCGCCGGGTGCCGGGCGAGGTAGCCCAGGTAGCGGCGCGTCACCTCGCGCCCGTCGGTGTCGGCGTTCGGGTCGGTGAACCCCATCACCTGGACCCGCCCCACGTGGTGGTTGGCGGCGACGTACTGCGCCGACCAGTCGCCGCGGGTGTCGACGCTCCACCCGGTGAGGAGCTTTGCGGAGGCCTTGACGTCGTCCTCGGTGAATGTGCCCCGACCCACCGTGTGCAGCTCGAGCAGCTCACGTCCGAGGTTCTCGTTGGGGTGCTGCGCCGTCGAGACGTGGGCGTCGAGGTAGAGCAGCATCGCCGGGTGCGTCACCGCTGCGGTCAGCAGGTCGGCGAACTTGCCGAGCGCGCCGCCACGGATCATGTCGCCGTACGACTTGCGGTGGGTGAACTGACGGTCACCGACGACGGTCACGTTGAAGTGGTTCTCCCACAGCTCCGTCATCACCTCCAGCACCTGGCGCTGCGAGCTGATCCGACGCAGCAGCACCCAGCGTCCGTAGTCATGCATGACCTGCCAGCCACCCTCGACGTCGGTGACCGTGCGGGTCCACAGGTCCAGCGGCGCGCGGGAGAGCGAGGGCCACCACGAGAGCCGGGCGTCGGCGCTGCGATCGGGAATGCTCGCGGGGTCCAGCTGCCGCTCGAACCACGCCGGGGCGCCACCGGCCCCGCGCACCTGCGCGGCCAGGGACGGGGTCACGCCGTAGGAGAAGCGACCCACCAGGTGGCGGGCCGAGGCGCCGAGGACGGGCGTGGCCCGGTAGCGCGCCGGCCGGTACGTCGCCGCCTCGGCGGCGCTCGGCGCGCCGAGCACCGCGGCGGTCCCGAGGGCGCCACCCATCGCAGTCCCGAGCAGGGCACGACGACTGGGCACGCGCGGGGTCACGTGCGGGGAAGTGTGCCGGGTCACGTTCGGGGTCACGTTCGGGGAGGCGTGCGGCGTGCCGGGGGAGTCCGAGAGCATGGTCTGTACATCGGCATCGGCACCGCCCCGGTACAGTGCTGCCTGCCACCTCTTCACCAGCGTTAGGACCAGACTCCACCCGATGGACGGCTCCCAAAGTCGCCCGCTCTCCCTGACCCTGTCGGGAGAGCGCCGATGACCGCCTGGCTCCTGCTCGCCGCCGCACTGCTGCTGATCGCCGCGTGCGGCGTCTTCGTGGCCGCCGAGTTCGCCTTCGTGACCGTCGACCGCAGCAAGGTCGACGCGGCCGCGGCCGCCGGCGACGGCACCGCGATCGGTGTGCAGCAGGCGTTGCGCACCCTCTCGACCCAGCTGTCGGGAGCCCAGGTGGGCATCACCGTGACCAACCTGGCGATCGGCTACCTCGCCGAGCCGGCGATCGCCGAGCTCATCGACGGCCCGCTGGGTACCGTCGGCGTCCCCGACGCCGCGATCACTCCGGTCGCGGTCGCCGTGGGCCTCGCGGTCGGCACCATCCTCACGATGATCTTCGGTGAGCTGGTGCCCAAGAACCTCGCACTGGCCCGGCCGATGGAGTCGGCCCGCGCCACGCAGCGCTTCATGCGGGCCTTCACGGCCGCGAACCGGTTGCCGATCCGGGTGCTCAACGGCTCCGCCAACGCCGTCGTGCGCCGCCTCGGCATGGAGCCGCAGGAGGAGCTGCGCTCGGCGCGCAGCTCCACCGAGCTGGCGTCGCTGATCCAGCGCTCGGCCGACCAGGGCACCCTGGACCCCGACACCGCCGAGCTGATGGAACGCTCGGTGGAGTTCGGCTCGCGGACCGCCGGCGCGATCATGACGCCCCGGGTCCGCACGGTCAGCCTGGAGGCCACGGACCGGGCCAGCGCCGTCATCGAGCAGGCGCGGCTCACCGGGCACTCCCGCTTCCCGGTGCTCGACGACGACGAGATCGTGGTCGGCACCGTGCACGTGAAGAACGCCGTGGCCGTGCCGGTGCACGAGCGCCCCACCACCCGGATCAAGCACCTGATGGCCAAGCCGATCGTGGTGCCGGACTCGCTGCGCCTCGACCCGCTCCTCGCCCTGCTCCGCGCGGACGGCTTCCAGATGGCCGTGGTCCTCGACGAGTACGGCGGCCACGCGGGGATCGTCACCCTCGAGGACGTCATCGAGGAGATCGTCGGTGACATCGCCGACGAGCACGACCGGCTCGGGGCCCGCGCCCGCGAACGCCGGGACGGCGGCTGGTCCCTCTCGGGCCTGCTGCGACCCGACGAGGTGGAGGACCTGACCGACGTGGCGCTGCCCGAGAACGAGGACTACGACACGATCGCCGGCCTGGTGCTGCGCGTGCTCGGTCGGATCCCCGAGGAGGGGGACCTCGCCGAGGTGCCCGTGCCCGACAGCTCCGACCCTGACGATCCCCGTGAGCGCCTGGCCGTGCTGAGCGTGGAGCGGATGGACGGCCTGCGCATCGACCGCGTCGGTCTGGTGGTGCTCGACGGCCCGACCGACGAGCGCCGGGAGCCCCGCCGATGAGCGCCGGCGTCGCCCTCCTCGTCGCCCTGCTCCTGCTCCTGGGCAACGCGTTCTTCGTGGCCACCGAGTTCGCCCTGGTCTCGGCCCGGCGCACCCAGATCGAGCCCCGCGCCGAAGCCGGCTCCCGGGTCGCGCGGACCACCCTGCGGGCGATGGAGAACATCTCGCTCGTCATCGGCGTCAACCAGCTCGGCATCACCGTGTGCTCCCTGGTGCTCGGCGCCGTCGGGGAGCCGGCGGTGGCGCACCTCATCGAGCCCGTCCTGCACGCCGCAAGCGTCCCCGAGTCGTTCCTGCACCCGGTGTCGTTCGTCCTCGGGCTGGGGGTGATCGTCTACCTGCACGTCGTGATGGGGGAGATGATCCCCAAGAACATCGCGCTGGCCGGCCCCGACCGCGCCGCGCTGGTGCTCGGACCGCCGATCTGGGCCATCGTCACCGTGCTCCGCCCGGTGATCGTGCTGATCAACGCCCTGGCCGCCGCCGTGCTGCGTCTCTTCGGGGTGAAGCTGATGGACGAGGTCAGCTCCACCTACACCCGTGAGGAGGTCGCGGCGCTGGTGGAGGAGTCGCGCGGGGAGGGCCTGCTCGAGGCCGACGAGTACGACCGGCTGGCCGGGGCCCTCGGCTTCAGCGAGAAGACCGTGGCCTCGGTCCTGATGCCCAGCGACACCCTGACCGTGCTGCAGCGGGGCTGCACCCCGGCCGACGTCGAGTCGCTCTGCGCGGCCACCGGCTTCAGCCGCTTCCCGGTCGCCACGGGGGACACCGGGGCCACGGGAGCCCCGGGCGCCGCGGGTGTGACGGGGGACCTGCTCGGCTACCTGCACATCAAGGACGTCCTGGAGCCCGACGAGAGCCGACGGGCGCAGCCGGTCGACGACAAGTGGATCCGCCCGTTCGCCCGCGTGACCAGCGACGACTCGCTGCACGACACGCTGGAGACCCTCCAGCGCCGGGGAGCCCACATGGCCCGCGTGGTGGACCCCGACGGTGCCACCCTGGGCCTGGCCACGCTCGAGGACGTCATCGAGGAGCTGGTCGGCGAGATCCGCGACGCCGCCCACCTGGAGGACTCGCTCTGACGGCCCCCGGGGTCGCCTCGCCGACGAGCACCCGGCGGATAGGGTGTGCTCGGCACAGCCCCCGAGACGATCGAGATGCAGGCACCCGTGGCGGATGATTCGGCGCGCAACCGCGTGTGGACGTTGCCGAACCTGCTCAGCACGGTGCGCCTGGCCGGCGTACCCGTCTTCCTGTGGCTGGTGCTCGGGCCCGAGGCCGACGGCTGGGCCCTGGCGCTCCTCGTCGCCTCCGGCCTCACCGACTTCCTCGACGGCTGGCTGGCCCGCCGGTTGGACCAGACCTCGACCCTGGGGCAGATCCTCGACCCGGTCGCGGACCGGCTCTACATCCTGGCCGTCGTCGTCGGGCTGGGCCTGCGCGACATCATCCCCTGGTGGATGGCCGTCTCGCTGCCGCTGCGCGACGCCCTGATGTGGGGCCTGGTGCCGCTGCTGCGCACCCGGGGCTACAGCTCGCTGCCGGTGCACTTCCTCGGCAAGGCCGCCACCTTCAACCTGCTCTACGCCTTCCCGCTGCTGCTCCTCGGCGACGGGACGGGCAGTGTCGCGACGCTGGCGCAGGTCTTCGGCTGGTCCTTCGCGTTCTGGGGGATCGGGCTCTACTGGTGGGCCGGGGTGCTCTACGCCTGGCAGGTCCGCCGGCTGCTGCTCACCACGCCGCGACACCCCTCGGTGGCCCGCGATGTCTGAGGCACCGGGGCGGCCGGAGCCGCCGGAGCTGCCGAGCCGGGTCACGATGCCGCTGCTCACCCTCATCACCCAGCAGTCCTTCGACGAGGACTACATCCACGTGGCGGAGCGTCGCCGCAGCCAGGGCGAACCGGCGGAGCCCCCCACCGGCGGTTCGCACAAGATGGCCGCCGTCGTCGTCGCGGTCTTCGGCATCATGGTCGGGACGGCTGCCATGCAGACCTCCCAGGAGGCCGGGGTGAACAGCGAGAGCCGCGCGACGCTGGTCACCCAGATCTCCGCCCGCTCCGACGACGTCGCCCGGACCCAGGACCAGATCGTGCGCCTGCGGGGGCGCAACGTGGGTCTCGGCGACCGGTTGGCCTCGCTGCGGGCCACCGAGGACACCACCACGGCGCGCCTGCGCACCCTGGAGACCACGACCGGGTTCGGCGCGGTGCGCGGCGAGGGCGTGAAGATCGTGGTCGACGACGCCCCGAACGGCGACGCGACCCAGCTGGTGCGCGACGAGGACCTCGCCCTGCTCGTCGACGGCCTGTGGAACGCCGGCGCCGAGGCGATCGCGATCAACGGTCAGCGGATCACCGCGCTGAGCGCCATCCGCAACGTCGGCATCGCCGTGCACGTCAACACCCGGCCGCTGTCCCCGCCGTACACGGTGCGCGCCATCGGCGACCGCCGCACGCTCCAGGCGCGGCTGCTGGAGTCGACCCACGGTCAGGAGTTCTACAGCCTCGTCGATCAGCTCGGATTCATCTTCGACGTGCAGAATGAGGACTCGCTGTCCCTCCCGGCGGCCCGGTTGCGCAACCTCGGCACCGTGGTGGCCGGGACGGCGGAGCAGAACCGTCGCAAGCTCACCAACGAGGAGACCAAACCGTGATCGCCGCGCTCGGGTTGCTGGTCGGCATCGTGCTGGGGCTGCTGTTCCAGCCCGACGTGCCGCTCGGTCTGGAGCCCTACCTGCCCATCGCCGTCGTCGCCGCCCTGGACGCCGTCTTCGGTGGGCTCCGGGCCTATCTCGACGGGATCTTCGACGACAAGGTGTTCGTGGTCTCGTTCTTCAGCAACGTGGTCATCGCCGCCGCGATCGTCTACCTCGGCGACAAGCTCGGCGTCGGCGGCCAGCTCTCCACCGGAGTGATCGTGGTGCTGGGTATCCGGATCTTCTCCAACGTGGCCGCCATCCGACGGCACCTGTTCCATGCCTGAGCGCGAGGCGGGCCACGGCCCGGACGGAGAGCGGCCGCCGCCCGACGAGACGCCCCGCTCGGGGCGTTCCCGGCTGGCTGGGCGCCCTGCGCCGCCCGACCCGCGGCCAGGCGGTCGTCGGCGTGCTGCTGCTGGCGGTCGGCTTCGCCTCGATCACGCAGGTCCGCTCGAACGAGGTCGACGACACCTACGCCGGCTACCGCGAGCAGGACCTCATCGACGTCCTCAGCGGGCTCGCCGGCACGACCCAGCGGGCGGAGTCCGAGCTGGCCCGCCTGCAGAGCACCCGCCGCGAGCTGCAGTCCCGCACCGACGCCCGCCAGGCCGCGGTCGCGCAGGCCCAGGAGCGCGCCGACACGCTCGCCATCCTCGCCGGACTGGTCCCCGTCACCGGCCCCGGCATCCGGGTCACGGTCACCACGGACGGCGACCCGGTGGACATCAACACGCTGCTCGACACGGTCCAGGAGCTGCGCGCCGCGTTCGCCGAGAGCATGCAGCTCAACGGGAAGGTCCGCATCGTCGCGCAGAGTGCCTTCGAGGACGCCCCCGGCGGTGGCGTCCTGGTGGACGGAACGGTCCTCGAGGCGCCGTTCGTCATCGACGTGATCGGTGAGCCGAGCGAGCTCTCGGGGGCGATGACGTTCCCGCGGGGACCCAAGCAGCAGTTCGAGTCGGACGGCGCGAGCGTGCAGATCGACGAGCTGCAGTCCCTCGACATCACCGCCGTCCGCGAGCCCGACCAGCCGGGCTTCGCCCAGCCCGAGGTGGGGCAGTAGCCTTCCCAGCGCAGGCGCCCCTCGCCCTCGTCCGCCGACAGGAGACCCCGTGTACCCCGACGACCTGAAGTACACCACCGAGCACGAGTGGCTGCGGATCCCCGGCGAGGCACCGGGCTCCGTACGCATCGGCATCACGCACTACGCCCAGGACGCCCTCGGGGACATCGTCTTCGTCTCGCTGCCCGAGGTGGGCGACAGCGTCGAGGCGGGCAGCACCTGCGGCGAGCTGGAGTCCACGAAGTCGGTCAGCGACGTCTACGCCCCGGTGACCGGTGAGGTCGTGGCCCGCAACGACTCCCTCGACGCCACCCCCGAGCTGGTGAACACCGACCCGTACGGCGGCGGCTGGCTCTTCGAGGTCGTCCTCGCCGAGGCGGCGCAGCTCGACGGACTGCTCGAAGCCACGGCGTACGAGGCGTCGCTCGAGGGCTGAGCCCGCCCGCCCGGCGGGCGCGGCAGTTCCGCCTTGCACCCCTGCCCCGGACTGGTAGGTTCGGGGTCAACCGTCACCCTCAGGCCAGCGCTGAGGGTTCACCTCCGAACGGGGTGCGACGACGCTCACGACCAGACCCGGAGGATGCCCGATGCCGTTCTGCACCGCGTGTGGCAAGCAGAACCCCGCCGATGCCCGCTTCTGCTCGCAGTGCGGCACTCGTCTGGTGACCGCCGACGCTCCCGCGCCGACGACGGGCCGGGCCTCGTCCCCGGACGAGAACGAGACCACGGCGACGATCTCGATCGGCGTCGGCACGGAACGCGCCGACAGCTCGTCGGACCGTCAGCTCAACGCCGTGGACGCGGCCGCCGTCGACGCCCTGCCCTCGGGGCACGCCCTGCTCGTGGTCCAGCGGGGCCCCGGGTCCGGCAGCCGTTTCCTGCTGGACGCCGACCAGGTCAACGCCGGGCGCCACCCCGACAGCGAGATCTTCCTCGACGACGTGACGGTCTCGCGCCGGCACGCCGAGTTCGCCCGTGAGGGGGACGGCTTCACGGTCAGCGACGTCGGCAGCCTCAACGGCACCTACGTCAACCGCGACCGGATCGACAAGGTGCTGCTGACCGACGGCGACGAGGTCCAGATCGGCAAGTACCGGCTCGTCTACTTCTCGGGCCACGAGGGCGCCTGAGCATGAGCTCCCCATCCCTGACCGGAGGTGCGGCGTCCGGGCCGTCCCGGGCACGGATGAACATCGGTGAGGTCCTGGACCGGCTCCGGCCGGACTACCCGGGCGTCACCATCCCGAAGATCCGCTTCCTCGAGGACAAGGGGCTGATCAAGCCCGAGCGGACCCCGGCCGGCTACCGCAAGTTCTCCCCCGACGACGTCGACCGGCTGCGCTACGTGCTGCGGATGCAGCGCGACCACTACCTGCCGCTGAAGGTGATCGGCGAGCACCTCGACGCGATCGACCGTGGCCTGGAGCCGCCGCCGATCGAGGGGGTCGTGCCCACCGTGCCGCAGGTGGCCCTCGCCGCGGACGGCCTGCCCAGCCCCGCGTCGTTCGCCCGTCGGGACCAGGTGCGGCTCTCCCGGCGCGAGCTGGTCAAGATCGCCGAGATCTCCGAGGACCTGCTCGACCAGCTCGAGCAGTACGCCCTCATCACGCCACGGCCGGGCACCGGGCACTACGACACCGACGCCCTCGTGGTGGCCCGGACCGCTCGCGAGCTGGCGGACTTCGGCTTCGAGCCGCGCCACCTGCGCGCGTTCAAGACCTCCGCGGACCGCGAGGTCGGTCTGGTGGAGCAGATAGTCGCACCGCACAAGCGCAGCCGCGACGCCGCGGCCAAGGCGCGGGCGGAGGAGGCCGTGAGCGAGATCGCCGCGCTGTCGGTACGCCTGCACGCCACCCTGGTCAAGATCGGTCTGCGCTCCTCCTGACCCCGATGTCGTCGCTGGGACGTCTCAGGGACGTCTCAGGGACGTCTCAGGGACGTCGCTGGGACGTCGCTGGGCTGTCGTGGGGACCGCCCGCTCCCGGGGTGGGTCCGTGCGGACCCGGGAGTAGGGTGAGGACGTGCGCGAAGTCGATGTCATGGGTGTCCGGGTAGAGATGCCGTCGAACCAGCCGATCGTGCTGCTGCGCGAGATCACGGGGGAGCGGTACCTCCCGATCTGGATCGGCGCGGTGGAGGCGACTGCCATCGCGTTCGCCCAGCAGGGGGTGGTCCCTCCGCGGCCGCTGACCCACGACCTGATGAAGGACGTGCTGGAGGCGACCGGCAACGAGCTGACCGAGGTGCGGATCACCGACGTCCGGGACGGCGTCTTCTTCGCCACCCTGGTCTTCGACTCCGGTGCGGAGGTGAGTGCTCGCCCGTCCGACTCGATCGCGCTGGCCCTGCGTACCGGCACCCGGATCATGTGCGCCGACGAGGTCCTCGACGAGGCCGGGCTGGCGGTGCCGGCCGAGCAGGAGGACGAGGTCGAGAAGTTCCGCGAGTTCCTCGACCAGGTCACACCGGAGGACTTCGAGGCTCCCCGCGACACCGATTCCTGAGGCAAAACCCTCACCCTCAAGTCGAGGTTGAGGGTTGCGACCCGCCGAGGGAGGTCGTTGACCGACCCCGGGCGTGGGCCTACCTTGAACTGTCTCTGTTGTAACTCCACTGATGTGGTCGTCCGGTTCGGGCCTCCGCACTTCCCCCGGAGGGTTACGGCCAACGGAGTAGACCCGCGGAGGACCTGAGTGAACGAGAACGAGCAGGAGCTGGGCGAGAGCGCGCAAGCCGCGCGCGCGGCCGAGGCGGCCGAGGAGCAGGGTCTCCTCTTCGCCGACGACGTCTCCCCGCTGCCGAGCGACACCGGCTACCGCGGCCCCACGGCGTGCAACGCCGCGGGCATCACCTACCGCCAGCTCGACTACTGGGCCCGGACCGGCCTGGTGGAGCCGGGCGTGCGCGGCGCCACCGGCTCCGGCACCCAGCGGCTGTACTCCTTCCGGGACATCCTGATCCTGAAAGTGATCAAGCGCCTGCTCGACGCCGGGATCTCGCTGCAGCAGATCCGCACCGCCGTCCAGCACCTGCGCGAGCGCGGCACCGACGACCTGACGCGCGTCACGCTGATGAGCGACGGCGCCTCGGTCTACGAGTGCACCAGCAACGACGAGATCATCGATCTCCTCCAGGGCGGCCAGGGCGTGTTCGGCATCGCCATCGGCGGGGTCTGGCAGGAGATCGAGGGCACGCTGGCCCAGCTGCCCAGCGAGCGCACCGCGGACGCCCAGGCCCCGGCGTCGGCGAACGACGAGCTCGCCGCTCGTCGGGCCGCGCGCCAGACGGGCTAGACTGACCGCGCTGACAATCCCGCACGGGAGAGTCTCCGCTCGGCGGCCCCTCAGGGTCGGCGGGACCGGAGCGCCGAAGGGGCAAATCCTCCCCGGAACCTCTCAGGCGCCAGGACCGTGCGGATCAGGCACCTGTGGAGCACCCGTCGACGAGCTCGGCGGGCGTGACAGAGGGGGAGGGCCCTCGATCGACCCCTGATCGAGCTGCCCCCGCCGCCTGTCCAGCCGAGGAGCCCCGTGAGCGACCACCCCAGCCTGTCCGAGCTCGATGCCGCCCTGCCGTTCGTCGAGCGCCACATCGGGCTGCGGCCCGCCGACGTAGAGACGATGCTGGGCCGCCTCGGCTTCGACTCCCTCGACGCCCTGATGCGCGCGGCGGTGCCCGGGGGACTGCGCGCCGCCGCCGACCTCGACCTGCCGGCGGCCCGGACCGAGGAGCAGACGGCCCGCGAGCTGCGCGAGATCGCCGCCGCCAACCGGCCCGGGGAGAGCATGATCGGCCTGGGCTACCACGCGACGCTCACCCCGCCGGTGATCCGGCGCAACGTGCTCGAGGACCCGAGCTGGTACACGGCGTACACGCCCTACCAGCCGGAGATCTCCCAGGGCCGGCTCGAGGCGCTGCTCAACTTCCAGACCGTGGTCGGCGACCTGACCGGACTGCCCACGGCCAACGCCTCGCTGCTCGACGAGGCGACCGCCGCCGCCGAGGCGATGACCCTGGTGCGCCGGGGGAACAAGAAGGCGGCCGGACCGTTCGTCGTCGACGCCGACGCGCTGCCCCAGACCATCGACGTCGTGCGCACCCGCGCCGAGGCGATGGGCATCGAGGTGGTCGTCGCCGACCTCACCGACGGGTTGCCGACGACGCTGCCGGACGGGGCCCTCAGCGGCGTCCTGGTGCAGTACCCCGGCGCCTCCGGCCGGGTGCTCGACCCACGTGCGGTGATCGAGCAGGCGCACGAGCGCAACGCGCTCGCCGTCGTCGCCGCCGACCTGCTGGCCCTCACCCTGCTCGAGGCCCCCGGCGAGCTCGGCGCGGACGTCGTGGTCGGCTCCACGCAGCGCTTCGGCGTGCCGCTCTTCTACGGCGGCCCGCACGCCGGCTACATGGCCGTGGCCGCCGGGCTCGAGCGGCACCTGCCCGGTCGACTGGTCGGGGTGTCGGTCGACGCCGAGGGCCGACCGGCCTACCGGCTCGCGCTGCAGACGCGCGAGCAGCACATCCGCCGCGACAAGGCGACGTCCAACATCTGCACCGCCCAGGTGCTGCTGGCCGTGGTCGCCTCGATGTACGCCGTCTACCACGGCCCCGAGGGGCTGCGCGCGATCGCGCGTCGTACCCACCGCTACGCCGCCGTGCTGGCCGCCGGTCTGGCCGAGGCCGGCCTGGAGGTCGAGCACGCGGCGTACTTCGACACGCTCTCCGTGCGGGTGCCCGGACGCGCCGCGGACGTGGTCGCGGCCGCCCGCGAGCGGGGTGTGCAGCTGCGCCTGGTCGACGAGGACCGCGTCGGCGTCTCCACCTCCGAGACCACCACCGGCGACACCCTGACCCGGGTGCTCGCGGCCTTCGGCGTCTCCGGGGTCGACCCGGACGCCGTGGCCGCGCTCGACCAGGTAACCGGCGACGCCCTTCCCGGGGCGCTGCGCCGGGAGACGTCGTACCTCACCCACGAGGTCTTCTCCAGCCACCACAGCGAGACCGCGATGCTGCGCTACCTGCGCCGGCTCTCCGGGCGCGACTACGCACTGGACCGCGGCATGATCCCGCTGGGCTCCTGCACGATGAAGCTCAACGCGACCACCGAGATGGAGCCCGTCTCGCTGCCCGGCTTCGCCGACCTGCACCCCTTCGCCCCCGCGGAGGACGCGCAGGGCTACCGCCGGCTCGTCGACGAGCTCGAGGGCTGGCTGGCCGAGGTCACCGGCTACGACAAGGTCTCGATCCAGCCGAACGCCGGTTCCCAGGGTGAGCTCGCGGGCCTGCTCGCGATCCGCGGCTACCACGCCGCGCACCGCAGCGCGCACGGCGGCCCGGTCCGCAACGTCTGCCTGATCCCGTCGTCCGCGCACGGCACCAACGCGGCCTCCGCGGTCATGGCCGGCATGAAGGTGGTGGTGGTCAAGGCGGCCGACGACGGCGCCGTGGACCTCGACGACCTGCGGGCGCAGTGCGCGACGCACAGCGACGACCTGGCCGCGATCATGGTGACCTACCCGTCCACGCACGGCGCCTACGAGGACACCATCACCGAGCTCTGCGAGATCGTGCACGCCCACGGCGGGCAGGTCTACGTCGACGGCGCGAACCTCAACGCGCTGCTCGGCTACGCCAAGCCCGGCGAGTTCGGCGGCGACGTCTCGCACCTGAACCTGCACAAGACGTTCTGCATCCCGCACGGTGGTGGCGGTCCGGGCGTCGGCCCGGTCGCGGTGCGCGCGCACCTCGCCGAGTTCCTGCCCTCGCACGCGATGCACCCCGAGGTGGCCAAGCGCTCCGGCATCGGCCCGATCAGCGCCGCGCCGTACGGCTCGGCCGGCATCCTGCCGATCTCGTGGGCCTACATCCGGCTGATGGGGGCCGAGGGCCTCACCCGCGCCACCGCGGCGGCGGTGCTCGCGGCCAACTACGTCGCGGCCCGGCTCGGCGAGCACTACCCGGTGCTCTACCGCGGTCACGGCGGCCTGGTCGCGCACGAGTGCATCCTCGACGTGCGCGGGCTGACCCGGGCCACCGGCGTCACCGTCGACGACGTCGCCAAGCGGCTGGTCGACTACGGCTTCCACGCCCCGACCATGTCGTTCCCGGTCGCGGGCACCCTGATGGTGGAGCCCACGGAGTCCGAGGACCTCGCCGAGATCGACCGCTTCTGCGAGGCGATGATCGCGATCAAGGCGGAGATCGACCGCGTCGGTGCGGGGGAGTGGTCCCCGGAGGCGTCCCCGCTGCGCGGAGCGCCGCACACCGCCCGCGCCCTGGTCGGCGAGTGGGACCGGGCCTACCCCCGCGAGCTCGCCGTCTTCCCGACCGGCATCGACCCGGACAAGTACTGGCCGCCGGTCGCGCGCATCGACCAGGCGTTCGGCGACCGCAACCTGGTCTGCGCCTGCCCGCCGCCCGAGGCGTTCGCCGAATGAGCCCGCACAGGCCCGCAGCCGGTGCCGCCGACCTGCGGACCGACCCGGGGACCGACCCGAGGACCGACGTAGTGGCCGCCACGACCGCGCGCCGACTGCGCGCCGAGCTGGCGCGGGTGCAGGTCGAGGGCCGGATCCCGTCGGTGGTGGCCGGCGTGCTGCGCGACGGTGCGCTGGTCTGGTCCGACGGGTTCGGCGACGTGCCCGGCGACCCGCGCGACACGCAGTACAAGATCGGCTCCATCACCAAGACGATGACCGCCGTGCTGGTCCTCCAGCTGGTGGCCGAGGGCCGGCTCTCGCTGGAGGACACCATCGGGCAGGTCCTCGGCGAGGTCGGGTACGCCGAGCGCACGATCGGCATGCTGCTGGCCCACGCTGGCGGGCTGCAGGCCGAGCCGAACGGCTCGTGGTGGGAGCGCAGCGAGAACGGCCCCTTCGAGGAGCTCGCGGCCGCCAACGACGGCAGCGGGGCGGCGTTCGACCCCGGCCGCACCTTCCACTACTCCAACCTCGCCTACGGTCTGCTCGGCGAGGTCGTGGCCCGGCTGCGCGAGCAGTCCTGGTGGGAGGCCACCCGGCAGCGGGTGCTGGGTCCGCTGGGCATGGACCGCACGTCGTACCAGGCCGAGGGCGCGCACGCGCAGGGCTGGAGCGTGCATCCCTGGGCCGGCACGCTGGTGCGCGAGCCGCACCCGGACACCGGCGCGATGGCGCCGGCCGGGCAGCTGTGGAGCACCGTCACCGACCTGGGCACGTGGACGCGGTTCCTGCTCGAGGGCCACCCGGACGTGCTCGACCGGGAGTGGCTGGCCGACGCCTTCACCCCACGCGCGGGGGCCCTGGAGACCGGGCTGGGCTACGCCCACGGGCTCGGCTTCCAGATGGTCCCGGGCGGGTCCGGGACGCTCGTGGGTCACACCGGCTCGATGCCGGGCTTCGTGGCCACCTGCTTCGTGGACCGGGCGCGTCGCCAGGGAGTCGTCGCGTTCGGCAACGCGACCACCGGGCTCCCTGCCGGGGTGCTGGCCGGGCGGCTGCTCGGGGTCCTGGAGTCCTGCGAGCCGACCGTGCCGCCCCCCTGGCGACCGGTGGCCCAGGTGCCGGCGCCGATGGCCGACATCCTCGGGGTCTGGCACTGGGGCTGCACGCCGCACACGTTCGGTGCCGAGAACGCGCCGGACGAGGTCGAGCTCGTCGTGCGTCGCAACGGGGTCGTGGTCTACCGCTTCGCGCTGCGCGAGGGCCGGTTGGTCGGGCGTCGCGGGGCACCACCACGGCGAGGCGCTGGAGGTCGTCCGGCGTGCGGACGGCACCATCAGCCACCTCGACCTCCGCACGTTCGTCCTCACCAGGACGCCGTACGACCCGGACGTCCCGGTACCGGGCGGACACCCCGCCCCCTGACCGACCAGGCAGTTGTGGGCACTGTCCGAACGCCGACCGGGCACTTGCGGGCACTCTCCAGGCGCCCAGCGGGCAGTTGAGGGCACCTTCCAGAGCTTGACCGGGCACTTTGGGGGAGGCTGCCGGTACAGGTGAATGCCCCAGAGTGCCCGGTCGGCGGCCTGAGAGTGCCTCCAAGTGCCCGGTCGGCTACATGGCCTGGGAGACGCTGGACATGTTGAAGTCCGGGATCCGGAGGGCGGGGGTTGCCGTGCGCGAGAAGTAGTCGTCGCCCCACTCCCGGCTGAAGCTCGCCGCGGTGGCGCCGGCGTGGGAGAAGCGACGCAGCAGGTCGACCGGGCTCTCGTTGAACCGGAAGTTGTTCACCGCGCCGGTGATCTCGCCGTCCTCCACGAGGTAGACGCCGTCGCGGGTCAGCCCGGTGACCAGCAGGCTCTGCGGGTCGACCACGCGGATGTACCACAGGCAGGTCAGCAGCAGTCCGCGCTCGGTCCCGGCGACGAGGTCGTCGATGCCCCCGCTCGCGCCGTCGACGTCGAGCACCAGGTTGTCGATCGCCGGGGTGACCGGCAGCCCGGTCAGTGCGGCGGAGTGCCTGGTCTGCAGCAGCGAGGCCAGCCGACCGTCCCGGATCCAGTCGGTGCGGGACAGGGGCAGGCCGTTGTCGAAGACCGAGGACTCGTTGCCCGAGGAGGTCGCGAGGTTGAACGGCGCGCACTCCAGCCCGGCGTAGGCGGGGTCGGAGAAGAGGTGCACGCCCTCGCGGCCGATCCGCTCGCCGACCCGGGTGCCGCCGCCCGGCCTGCTGTAGACCGACTGGCCGTCGTGGGCGTCGCGGGCCCCGGCGTACCAGTAGGCGTCGATCATCAGGTCCGCCACGGAGGAGGGCGGCAGGATCGTGTCGTAGCGCCCGGCCGGCAGCGCGACCCGGCGGGTGCCCCAGCCGAGGCGCTGGGCGACCTCGGCCTCCATGGCCAGCGCGTCCACGTCCGCGAAGTCGCGGGTGGCGCCGCCGACCCAGGCGCTCTGCGCGAGGTCGGAGGTCTTGCCGGTGCAGGCGTAGTGACCGGTGGGCTGCACGTGCCGCAGCCGCAGCCCCGTCGTGGAGCCGAGGTACGTCGTGGCGACCTCGTGGTTGACGAAGCCGTAGAGCACCCGGTCCGAGGCGGAGGCCCGCCCGAACGCCTCGCCGAGGGCCGGGGCGAAGGTGTCGTAGACGTGGATGTCGGTCGGGACCGCGACCTCGTCCCAGTCGGGGGAGACCCGGTCCCGGACCAGTGCGGCGGCGTCCTCGGCCGGCGAGCCCGCCCGTGCCGCGGCGTCGGCCGCGCGCACCAGGTCACTGACCTGCGCCTGGGTGCTGGCGCTGCCGCTGACAGACCCGGTGGCGACGCCGTCGCCGCTGCGGACGAACGAGACCACCGTGACGTGCACCCCGTGCATGACGCCGTTGGTGGTCAGGGTGTTGTTGGCCCAGCGCAGGTTGGCGCTGGTGGTGTCGCGCACGATGACGACGCAGTCGTCGGACATGGTCGCGGCGAGCGCCTGATCGATCAGGGACTGCGGGGTCGTCACGATCGTCCGGTCGCTCATCGCCCGCCCGCCTCGTCGCTGGTGTTCAGGATGTTGATGCCGCGGAACAGCGAGGTCGGACAGCCGTGGCTCACCGACGCGACCTGTCCGGGTTGAGCCTTGCCGCAGTTGAACGCGCCGCCGAGCCGCCAGGTCTGCGGGCCGCCGACGGCCTCCAGCGAGCCCCAGAACTCGGTGGTCGTCGCCTGGTAGGCCACGTCGCGCACCTGGCCGGCCAGCTCGCCGTCCTCGATGGCGTAGAACCGCTGGCCGGTGAACTGGAAGTTGAAGCGCTGCATGTCGATGCTCCAGCTCTTGTCGCCCACGACGTAGAGCCCGCGCTCGACCCGGCCGATCAGCTCCTCGTCCGAGGGTCCGTCCGGGTCCGGCCGGAGCGAGACGTTGGCCATCCGCTGGATCGGGACGTGGCCCGAGGAGTCGGCGTAGGCGCAACCGTTCGAACGGCCTCTCTCGGCGCCGGGGCTCAGCTCCGGCTTCATCGCCGCCATCGAGCGGTCCAGCTGGTAGCCGACCAGCACGCCGTCCTTGATCAGGTCCCACTCCTGGGTCTGCACGCCCTCGTCGTCGTAGCCGGTGGTCGCGAGCCCGTGCGGGTGGGTGCGGTCCCCGGTGACGTTCATGACCGCGGAGCCGTACTGCAGCGTGCCGAGCCGGTCGTAGGTGGCGAACGACGTGCCGGCGTAGTTCGCCTCGTAGCCCAGCGCGCGGTCCAGCTCGGTGGCGTGGCCGATCGACTCGTGGATGGTCAGCCACAGGTTCGAGGGGTGGATCACGAGGTCGTGGGGCCCGGACTCGACGCTCGGCGCGGCCAGCTTCTCCGCAAGCAGGTCGGGAACCCGGGCGATCTCGTCGTCCCAGTCCCAGCCACCGTCGGCGGCCGAGCTGGTGAGGTACTCGTAGCCGCGGCCGACGGGCGGCGCGATCGAGCTCATCGAGTCGAACGTGTCGACCCCGGTCCCCATCGCCTCGAAGCCCGGCTGGAGGCGGATCCGCTGCTGGGTGGTTCGGGTGCCCGCGAGGTCGGCGTAGTACTTGTTCTCCTGGACCTGCAGCAGGTACGCCGAGGCGTGCTCGACGGCCGGCCCCCGCCGGAGCCGGTTCGTCCAGTCGATGAGCAGCGCGGCCTTCTCGGCGGTGGGCACCTCGAGCGGGTTCACGTCGTACGCCGAGACCCAGGTGACGTCGTCGTGGACCGGCTCCGGGGCCAGCTCCACCGGACGGGTGGTCATGGCGGCCGCGACCTGCGCCACGGCCACGGCGGTCTCGGCCACGCGCACCGCCTCCTCGAGGGTGAGCATGATCCCGGAGGCGAAGCCCCAGGCTCCGCGGTGCACGACCCGGACCGCGAACCCGAGGTCCTCGGAGTCGCTCGCCCCCTGGAGTGCGCCGTCGCGCACCCCCACCTGCTGGTAGCGGATCCGCTCGAAGCGGAAGTCGGCGTGGCTGGCCCCGAGCTCACCGGCGCGGTGCAGGGCGGCGTCCCCGAGCATCCGGTGGGGCAGCGAGGTGAAGGTCGGGTCGAGGCCGTGCCGGGCGACCGAGTCTGCACTCATGGGCAGAACCTATCGGACCGAGGGACCGCTCAGACCCGGGCGCGCACGGCCCAGACGGTGGCCCGCACCGTGAAGGGCGGGGCCGGCAACGCCTCGGCGCAGCGCGAGCGCAGCCGCGCCCGGGAGGTGGCGTCGAGGCCGGCGACGCATTCCCCCAGCGGCCCGATCCCGAACGTGTAGGGCTCCCACCACTCCTCGAAGGTCTCGAACGCCGCCTCGACGCTCAGCTCCGACTCCGTCACGTCGTCGAGACCGGCCTCGACGAAGATCCGAGCCAGGTCGCCGGCGCGGGCGCCGGGCAGCCCGGCCTCGTCGACCGCCCCCGGGTCGAGGGCGGAGACGGCGCTCCAGCACGTGCTCAGGGGGCTTCGTGCGCCGTCGTGGTCCCAGACGCAGGCCGCCACCACTCCACCGGGGGCGGTGACCCGGACCATCTCGCGCACGCCGGCGACCGGGTCGCGCATGAAGTGGACGACGAGCTGGGCCAGGGTGGCGTCGAAGGCCCGGTCCGGGAAGGGCAGGTCCTCGGCGGTGCCACGGCCGGCGTCGATCCCGGGGAGCCTCGTGCGCAGGGCGTCGACGAACGGCGGCGACGGGTCGACCGCCGAGACGCCCGCCACCCCGACCCGGCGCACCAGCTCGGTGGTCAGGGCGCCCGGCCCGGCGCCGACGTCCAGCACGCGCTGGCCCGCCACCACCTCGGCAAGATCGGCGAAGCCGGGGGCCAGCGGCTCGGAGAAGCGACCCATGAACCTGCCGTAGGCGTCGGCGGCGACCTCGAAGCTCATTGCTCGACCATAGTCCCGAGATCGGGTGTCGAACCGGCCAGCGCGGGTACGGCCGGGCCATGGACGACACCACGACCAGCCGGGACCAGAAGAAGCTCGTCGACCTGCTCGACGACCTGCCGATCGCGATGATGACGACGTTCGGCCCCGAGGGGCCGCGCAGCCTGCCCATGGCGAGACAGGAGGTCGAGCCCAGCGCGGAGCTGTGGTTCATCACCGCCCGCGACACCGCGCACGTCCGGGCGATCGCCGACGAGCCCCGCGTGGCGCTCACCTTCTCCTCGCGCAGCTCCTGGGTGGCGATCGAGGGGCGGGCTGCCGTGGTCGACGACCAGGCCCAGCTCGAGAAGCTGTGGAACACCTTCGCCGAGGCCTGGCTGCCGGGTGGCCCGGAGGACGACAACGCGACGCTGATCCGCGTCGACGTCGAGCGTGGGGAGTACTGGGACACCCCCGGGAGCAAGCTCGCCTCCGCGCTGAGCTTCGCCAAGA
This sequence comes from uncultured Actinomycetota bacterium, assembly GCA_963760585.1. Classification (GTDB taxonomy): domain Bacteria; phylum Actinomycetota; class Actinomycetes; order Propionibacteriales; family Nocardioidaceae; genus Nocardioides. The sequence continues at coordinate 864,800 of CAVXDI010000004.1, read as the reverse complement.
CCAAGGTCACCGGCGAGCCCTACCGCAGCGACCACGGCACCCTCGACACCTGAACGGGCCGGCAGGGCACCGCCGGTTCGGCCGCGCCGGGGGGACTCAGCGCTCCACGGTGAGCGTCGAGCCCTGCCGGGACTTCGAGACCTGGATCCGGACCGGAATGCGGTCGCGCATCTCCGCCACGTGACTGACCACACCCACCACCCGACCTCCGTCGCGCAGCGAGTCCAGGACGTCCATCACGTCGTCGAGCGTGTCGGCGTCCAGCGAGCCGAAGCCCTCGTCGACGAAGAGGGTGTCGAGGCGTGAGTCCCCGGCGGCACCGGCCGCGGACTCCTGGGTGATGACGTCCGCCAGCCCCAGGGCCAGGGCCAGGGAGACCACGAAGGTCTCGCCGCCCGACAGCGTCGCCGGGTCGCGGGACTCGCCCGACCACGCGTCCCGGACGGCGAGACTCAACCCACCCCGGGTCTCCCCGGCGCCGCGACGGTCGGTGTGCTCCAGGGAGTAGCGCTGGTCGCTCATCCGCGCCAGACGCTGGTTCGCCGCCGCCACGACCTGGGAGAGCCGGTAGGCCAGCACGTAGGCCGAGAGACGCATCTGCATACGGTTGTCGCCCGACTTCCCCTCGACGAGGCTCGAGAGGCGGGTGGCGAGCTCCAGGGACCCGCGCAGCGGCGCCCACCGGTCGAGGACGACGGACAGCTCGTCGGCCAGGGCCACGAGGCGTCCGGCCCGCGTCGAGGCGACCGAGGCCCGGGACCTCGCCGACGTGAGCGCCGTGAGGGCCGCGCGGTGAGCCCGGTCGAGCTCCAGCGGGTCGGGGAGCGGCATCGTCGCGCTCTGCGCCGCGCCCGGCTCCTCGAGCACGGCGCCGACGGCCGCGAGCCTTCGCCGGTGCTGCGCGACCCGTTCCTCCAGGGCAACCAGAGCAGGCGGGTCGAGGAGAGCGGCCCTGGCCGCGGCGACGTCCGGGAAGGCGGCGTCTGCGACGACCGTGACGAGGGCAGCCTCGGACTCCTCGGCGCGCCGAACCGCGGCGGCGAGGTCGTCGATCGCGCGCAGGGCACTCCGACCGGTCTCGACACGGGCCTGGTGTGCGGTGAGACGGGTGGTGAGGTCCGCGGCCCCGCCGAGGAGCGCGTCGAGCTCGGCCCGCAGCCCCACGCGTTCGTCGCGCCGCGCGCGGCTGGTCTCCTCGAGGGTGGCCACCTCCAGGGCGAGGGTGGCGAGCTCGTCGGTGAGTCGCTCCTGGTCGTGCTCGGCCCTCTCGAGGAGCTCGGTGAGCCGCTTCTCGTGCTCGGCCCGGGCGCGCAGCCCGGCCAGCTCGGCCCGGGTGTCGTCGAGGCGCGTGCGCAGCGCCCCGTCCCCGCAGTCCCCGCCGGTCCGCTCGACCCCGGCGCGCTCACGGGCGATCGCGAGCCGGGTCGCCAGATCGCGGACCAGCCCGTCGCGCGCCTGCTCCTCGGACTTTGCGTCGTCGAGGCGGCGCTGGGCCGCCTTCTCCGCGACGACGTCGGGTGCGCCGTCCGCGGCCCGAGCCTTCTGCGGGTGCTCCGCGGAGCCGCAGACGGGACAGCAGGCACCGACCGCGAGCGCGCCGGCGATCTCCGCAGCCATGCCGTCGAGACGTGCCTCGCGCAGGTCGAGCCACTCCTCGCGGCGCTCGACGGCGGCCGCAGCGGTGGCCCGGAGCTCGGTGCGGGCGACCTCGAGCTGCCCGCTGAGCAGCCGGGCCTGCTCCGCGGCGGCGAGGCGGACGCCCAGCTCGGCCAGCCGGGTCTCGACACCGGGTATCGCCAAGGCCGCCGCCCGGGCGTCGTCCCGCTGGGCGCGCAGACCGACGACCCGTTCAGGGAGCGCCGCTCGCTCGGCGGCCAGGGCGGCCCGCCGCGCGTCACAGCCGGCGCGTCGGCGACCGAGCTGGTCGAGCTCGGCGACCAGGTCGCCCAGGCGGCGCTCTCGGGGCAGGGCGGCGCGTACCCCGGCGGCGGCGTCGACGGCCTCCTGGACGGACCGGGTCAGCGTCTCGGCGTCGACCAGCAGCAGGCCGAGGTCGTCGGCCGCGCGGGCACCGGCCTCCTCGGCCACGCAGGCGGCACGGGCGCGCTCCTCGGCGGCGCCGGTGGCGATGCGGTGCACGGGGGCGACCTGGCCGGCGCGACGCGCCGCGTCGATGCGCCGCTCGTCGACGGCCCGTGACTCGGCCTCGGTGTGCAGCCGGGTCAGCTCGGCGCTCGCCGCGTCGAGCCGCGCCCGGCGCTCGACCAGGGCGCGGCCCTGCTCCAGCGCCGTGCGGGCCCCGGTCTCGACCCCCGCGGCGTCACGGGCGGCACCCTCGGCCGTCGTGAGCTCGGCGAGGGCGTCGGTGCGCAGCTCCGCGGCCCAGTCGGGCAGGGCGCCGGTACCGGCGGGGGCGTGCAGGTCGCGGATGTCCCAGCCGTCGGGCAGGGTGACGTCGGCCGCCTCGCTGATCCGGCTGACCATGTCGGCGACGCGCTGGTGGGTGCCCTCGGAGGCGCGACGCAGGCCGAGGCGGTGCTCGCGCAGCCAGCGCTCGACGTCCTCGAACCGGCCGGTGCGGAAGAGCTGCTGGAGCAGCTTGTGCCGCTCGTCGGAGCGTGCCCGCAGGAAGGACTGGAAGCGGCCCTGGGGCAGCATGGCGACCTGGGTGAACTGGGTCACGTTCATGCCGATCAGCCCGGTGACGAGGTGACCGGTCTCGTCGAGGCGGCTCGACAGCGGCTGCCAGTCGCCGTCCAGCCGCTCGGAGATGGAGACCGACGCCTGTTGGGTGGTGCTCCCGGTGCCGCGCTTCTTCGGCCGCTCCCAGGCGGGGGATCGGACGATCCGGAAGCGCCGCCCCGACATCGTGGCCTCCAGGCTCACCCGTGGGGCGACCCCGGGGGCAGCGTGGTCGGAGCGCAGCCTCCGGGCGGCGTTCCGCTCGCCCGGCACGTCGCCGTAGAGGGCGAAGCAGACGGCGTCCAGGACGCTGGTCTTGCCCGCGCCGGTCGGACCGGCCAGCAGGAAGAGCCCCGCCTCGGACAGCTCGTCGAAGTCGACCCGGACGGTCTCGGCGAACGGGCCGAACGCCGTCACCTCGAGCTCGTGGAGCCTCATCGGGCCGACCCCCCGGTGCCGTCGCTCCCCGAGGCGCACCCCGTGACGAGCGTGTCGACGTCGCTGTCCTCGCAGCACGCGTCGAAGGCGTCGCGCAACAGCGCCGACTCGTCGTCGGAGGCCGGGTCACCCCGCATCTCGTCGAGGAAGTCCAGCGCGATCTGGTGGTCGGAGCGGCCCTGGACCTGTGCCAGCGGCACGCTCGAACGGGCACCGGACGCCGGGTCGAAGCCGAGCACGAGCGTGTGCGGGAAGCGCTCACGCAGCCGCTCCATCGCCTGCAGCGGACGGGAGCCGTCGGTCAGCGTGACCTGCACCCAGGACTGCTCGTGGGGGTGGTGGGCCGGGTCGGCGAGCAGGTCGGCCAGGGTGCCGCGCAGGCGGGCCAGGGGCCGGGGGACCGGCGCGTCGATGAACTCGGTGGCACTCACGCCCCGGGCGCCGAGATCCACCAGCCAGGAGCCCTTGCGGTGGGTGGCCTCGGAGAACGAGTAGGCCAGCGGGGAGCCGCTGTAGCGGACCGTGTCGCTCAGCACGTGACGCCCGTGCAGGTGGCCCAGGGCGGTGTAGTCGATGCCGTCGAAGAGCGAGGTGGGAACCAGGGAGACGCCACCGACGCTGATGTCGCGCTCCGAGTCGCTGGGCTGCACCGCGTCGGGGCCGCCGGCGACGAAGGCGTGCGCGAGCACCACGGTGCGCAGGCCGGGCGACGCCCGGCGGGCGGTGTCCGCGTTCACCCGGCGCATCGCCTCGCCGAGCGCGGCCTGGTGGGAGCGGCCCGGGAGCGACCAGGGCTCGCGCACCGCGTCGGGGTCGAGGTAGGGCAGGCCGTGCACGGCCACGGTGCCGTGCTCGTCGTCGAGCAGGACCGGGGTCCCGACCGCGGAGGCGTCGGCGCGGATGAAGATGCCGGCGGCATCGATGAGGCGCGAGCTGAAGCCGAGTCGCTGCGCGGAGTCGTGGTTGCCGCTGGTCAGCACGACCTTGGCGCGCGAGGCGGCCAGCCGGGCCAGCGTCTCGTCCGCCAGGCGCACGGCGTCGACCGGTGGCAGCGCCCGGTCGTAGACGTCGCCGGCGACCACCACCAGGTCGACCCGCTCGGACTCGACGACGGAGAGCAGGTGGTCGACGTACGCCGCCTGGTGGATGAGCATGCCCTCACGGTGGAACGACCGGCCCAGGTGCCAGTCGGAGGTGTGGAGGATGCGCATGGCCCAACCGTAGGAGCGAGCGCCGACAGTCCGGCGTACCCACGCCGCCGGCTCGCCGGGCTTCGGCTCGCCGGGCTTCGAGGCTCGCTGCGCTCGCACCTCAGCCAGCGGGGGGTCGGGGGGCTTCGGCCAGGCTCGCTGCGCTCGCACCTCAGCCAGCGGGCGCTGCGCTCGCACCTCAGCCAGCGGGCGCGGTGCTCGCACCTTCAGACGTAGCGGACCGCCCGCCCGGCGGAGACGAAGCCGTAGAGGACCAGCCCGCTCTCCTTCGCCAGCCGGGCGGAGAGGCTCGTGGGGGCGCCGACCGAGACCAGTGAACCCATGCCGATCGCAGCGGCCTTCTGCACCAGCTCGAACCCGGCCCGACCGCTGACCACCAGGCACGCGGCGGCCGGCGCCTCCCCGGCGAGCACCCGCGCCCCCGTCACCTTGTCGACGGCGTTGTGGCGCCCGATGTCCTCGCGGACCGTGAGCAGCGTGCCGTCGGCGTCGAAGAGCCCGGCGGCGTGCACCCCACCCGTGCGGGCGAAGACCGCCTGGCGCTCGCGCATCACGTCCGGCAGGCCCCGGACGACCTCCGGGGTCGGCAGGTCGCCGGTCCAGCCACCACCCGCGCCCACGGTGAGCGCGGCCTCGATGCTGTCCTTGCCGCACACACCGCAGGCCGACGAGCCAGACGACTGCGCGTCGTGCCGGTGTCCGGGGTCGTTGAGCGGCGGCACGGCGAGCGTGACCGTGACGACGTTGAACTCCTGCTCGGGAGCCAGGTCGACGTCGGTGCAGTAGGCCACTGCGGCGAGGTCGTCGGGGCGGGTGATCCCCTCGTGCACCATCCATCCGGCGGCGAGCTCGAAGTCGTTCCCGGGGGTGCGCATCGTCAGCCACACCCGACGGGCCGCGGAGCCCGGCCAGGCGAGCCGGATCTCCAGGGGCTCCTCGGTCGCCAGCCGGTCCTCGTGGCGGCGTTCGGTGCCGTCGGCGAAGTGCTCCTCGACCCGGGTGCGGACGGTGGGTCCGGGACGACGTGCTCGCTCGATCACGCGCGCTCACCCGCGTTCTGGACCTGGCGCGGTGCGAAGGCGCGACAGATCGCCAGCCGGCGCTCCAGCTCGTCGGTCAGGTCCACCAGGCGGCGCTGGAGGGAGAGGTCCAGGCCGTCCTGCCGGATCAGCGCGTGGGCCCGGTCCCGGGTGTCCTCGGACAGCGAGGTGTGCGGGAAGAACGCCTGCCGCGGCGTCGGCGAGCAGCCAGCCGCTGCGCCGCTCGACCGTCCCGGGCAGCTCGGCGAAGTAGCGCTCGACGTACGGGTCGGTGAGGTGCTCCTGCCCGTGGCGCCACATCCCCTCGCCGCTCGCCTCGAGCTCGTAGTTGGGGACGTCGACCTCGCCGGTGAAGCGCTGCCAGGCCCAGGCCTTGGCCTCGGCGTCCGGCAGGGACGCCGTCGCCCGGGCGTGCTCGACCCGGGACCGGGCGGTCGGCTCCGCGGCCAGGGCCGCGTCCAGCTCCTCGCGGTCGGTCTCGCCGAGGGTGGCGAGCTGCACGAGCATCCGCCAGCGCAGGTCGAGGTCCAGCTCGATGCCGTCCGGCAGCACCCGGGCGGCCAGCCAGGAGCGCAGCACGCCGGAGTCCCCGGCCGAGCTGATCGCCGCCTGGAAGGCCGAGAGCTGCAGCGTCGAGCCGACGGGGGAGGACGACACCTTGGTCAGGGTGGCCGCGTGCACCCGACGCAGCGCGTCGGCGGGGTCCACACTCAGCGGGGCGACCTTGTCGAGCACCCACGGCAAGGTGTGGAAGACCGCGTCGTCGCTGTCCTCGACCGGCAGGCCCGCCTCCAGGAGGTCGAGCACGTCCGCGGGGTCGATCGCGGCGTCGTGGAAGCCGCTGCGCACGTTGTTCCAGATCCCGGCGCGCAGCCGGGTGTCGTCCGTGGCCGGAAGGAGCAGCGTGAGGGCGGCCACCGTCGTCGGGTCCGGCCGGACGACCGCGAACGTGTCCTCGTAGGGGTCGAGCAGCACCGCGGCCCCGTCCGGAGCCTCGTACGCCGTCTCCGGGGCGGCGAGGTCCAGGGGCGCGACCTCCCACCGGCCGCCGGGCAGGGCGGTGGCGACCCGCAGGGTGTGCGACCGGTCGGCGGGGTGGCCGGGCGGGGGCGTGCGCCGCACCACGCCGGCGTCGCGGTCGAGCACGATGGTGTCCGGGCCGGCCGTGCGCAGCCACTCGTGGGTGAACGACGACAGGTCGCCGGCGCCGGCGCGCTCCCAGCTCGCGAACAGGTCGTGCATGGTGGCGTTGCCGAAGCGGTGCCGGGTGAAGTGGTCGACCACGCCGCTGAAGAACACCTCGTCGCCCAGCCCGGCGTTGAGCTGCTTGAGGACGCTGGAGCCCTTGGCGTAGGAGATGCCGTCGAAGTTCTGCAGCGCGGCGGAGGCGTCGAAGGCCCCGTTGCCCGCGACGGGGTGGGTGCTGGGCCGCAGGTCGGCGACCAGGCCCCACTGGCGGCGCGCGTAGGCGTTGTGCGTCCAGGCGTCGTCGTACTGCGTGACGTCCGCGGTCACCCGGTTGCCCATGTACTCCGCGAAGGACTCGTTGAGCCAGAGGTCGTCCCACCACCGTGGGGTGACGATGTTGCCGAACCACTGGTGCGCCATCTCGTGGGCCACCGTGGTGGCGCGCTGGATGCGCACCCCCCGGGTCACCCGGGAGGAGAAGATCAGCGGGTCGCGGAAGGTGACGCAGCCGGGGTTCTCCATGGCGCCGGCGTTGAACTCCGGGACGAACGCCTGGTGGTAGTCGCCGAACGGGTAGCGGACTGCGAAGAGGCGGTGGAACTCGTCGAAGCACGACTTCGTCATGGTGAACAGCTCGTCGGCGTCGGCGTCGAGGTCCCGGGCCAGGCTGGCGCGGGCGGAGAGCCCCAGCGGGATGCCGTCGTGCTCGTCGCGGATCAGGTGGTACGGGCCGGCGACCAGGGTCACGAAGTACGTCGAGAGCGGCTGGGTGCGCTCGAGCTCCCAGCGCGCCACGCCGGCCGCCGACTCGACGCACCGGCCGGGGGCGTTGCCGACGACCACCCAGTCCGCGGGGGCGCTCACGTGGAAGGTGTAGGGCGCCTTCAGGTCGGGCTGGTCGAAGCAGGCGAAGATGCGGGGCGCGGCGTCCATGAACGACATGCCGTAGACGTAGTGCCGGCCGTCGGCGGGGTCGACGCTGCGGTGCAGGCCCTCGCCGTCGTTGCGGAAGCCCATCGTGGCGTCCACCACCAGCTCGTTCGCACCGGCCACGGTCAGCAGCGGCAGGCGCCCCCGCACCAGCAGGTCGGCGTCCAGCGTCTCCCCGTTGAACCGCACCGTGTGCACGCTGACCGGCTTGACGTCGACGAACGTGGGCCCACCGCGCGAGGTGAACCTGATCGTGGTCACCGATCGGAAGGTCTCCTGGTCGGCAGCGAGGTCGAGGCGCACGTCGTAGTCGTCCACGATGAGCAGGTCGAAGCGGGCCTGGGCCTCGGTGTGCTGGAGGCTCTGGAAGGGGTTCGTCACGGCGGCAACCCTATGTGGTGGGACAGCAGGTCTCGGAATGGTGAAGGTGCCGAGTTTCCCACCACCGGGAGCGGCGGCGTCCTACTCTGTTCCCGCCCGGAACGAAAGAGCGACCAACGGGGGAGCTCGGCGTCCCAGGTGCCGGAGGCGTGAGTGCGCGCCTTCGTTCTTCGGGAGGAAGTGGCGCATGTCGCCCACAGTCACCAGCCGGGGCCGCGCCCTGGCCTCACTCACCACCGTCCTGGGCCTCGGGCTCGCGACGGCCGCCGTGGTCTCGAGCCCGGCCCAGTCCGTGGCCCAGACCGGCGACTGCGCCCGGGCCTACCCGGTCTCCGCGCTCACCCGCGACCAGGCGGTGCGCGGCCTCACCGTGACCGAGCGCACCGAGCCGACCGGCTTCACCGGCTCGGTCATCGGCGTCCTGCAGGACGGCATCGCCCCCGACGTCGACATGGTCATGATGCGACTGACCTCATCGGAGATCGACCGGGTCGGGGGCATCTGGCAGGGCATGTCCGGCTCGCCGGTCTACGCCGAGGACGGCCGGCTCATCGGGGCCGTCGCCTACGGCATGTCCTGGGGCCCCTCGACGGTCGCCGGGGTCACGCCGTTCGCGGACATGGACGACTACCTCGCCACCCCGCCCGCGGCGGTCCAGGAGGTCCCGGTCGGGACCCGGGCCGCCCGCGCCATCGCCCGGGAGTCCGACGTCACCGCCCGGCAGGCGGCCCAGGGCTTCAGCCAGCTCGAGATGCCGCTCGGCGTCTCCGGCGTCTCCGACCAGCGCCTGACCCGCGCCGGGACGTCGGCGCTGCGCGAGAAGCACGGCTGGCTGCCCGCCAGCACCTACAAGATGGGGGCCGCCGCCGCGCCCGGTGAGGGCCCCGCCGCGGACACCATCGAGGCCGGCGGCAACCTCGCCGCCTCGCTGTCCTACGGCGACGTGACCGCCGCCGGAGTGGGCACCGCGACGTCGGTCTGCGGCGACAAGGTCGTCGGCTTCGGCCACCCGATGACGTTCGCCGGCGACGGGAGCACGCTCTCGATGCACCCGGCCGACGCGCTGTACATCCAGGAGGAGTCGCTGGGCGCCCCCTTCAAGGTGGCCAACCTCGGCGCCCCGGTCGGCACCATCACCGACGACCACCTGACCGGGATCACCGGCGTGTTCGGGACGCTGCCGGACACCGCCCCGGTCACCTCCGACGTCTCCTACCAGGGCCGTCAGCGCACCGGTACGACCGAGGTCTCGGTGCGGGACTTCATGCCGAACGCAGTTTTCTACGAGAACCTGCTGAACCACGACAAGGTCATCGACGGCTACACCAAGGGCTCCGAGCTCCAGAGCTGGCGCATCACCGGCACCAGCAGGACCGGCCCGTTCGAGCTCGCCTCGGGCAACCGCTACGTCAGCCAGAGCGACGTCACCTGGGCCTCCGCCTGGGACGTCGCCGACGTCACGTGGATGGTCGGCTCCATCCCCGGTGTCGAGATCACCGGCGTCGACACCGACTCCGCCGTGACCAAGGACGCCTCGACCTTCGAGGTCCAGTCGCTGGAGCAGCGCATCGGTGGCGGCTGGTCCGCCGTCGGCAAGGGCGCCCCGGTGCTGGCCAGGGCCGGGCGCCCGGTCCGGATGCGTGCGATCCTCTCCGACGGCACCGGCACCAAGGCGGCCCCCTTCCGGGTCGACGTCCCGGCCAACACGGCCGGTTCCATGACCCGGATGCGGGTCGCCGGCGGTGGCAACGGCTACGACGACGAGGGCTTCTACGACTTCTACTACGGCGACTCCACCAAGTCGATCGCCTCGGTCGAGAAGATGCTCGCCTCGCGGACCCGCAACGACCAGGTCTCGGTCAGCACCGGGTTCGAGACGCGTCGCTCCTACAAGGTCGTGCGCGCCACGAGCGCCGCACAGGAGAAGGTCGTCAGCGGCAGCAGGCGCGTGAAGGTGCTCGTCGTCGGCTGACGCGACACCCAGCGCAGCAGCACAGGGACGGACGTACAGGGCCGGGAGCACTGCTCCCGGCCCTGTGCGGTCCCGGGCCCGTGCCGGGGACCCGCGCGGGGGCCTACGCGGGGGCCTACGCGGGGGGCCTACGCGGGGGCCTACGCTGGGCCCATGGCGGAGCAGGAGCGCGGGCAGCAGGCGTCCACCGCCGAGGAGCAGGCGTTGCTGCGCCTGGTGCGTGACGCGGTGATCGGTGAGGACCACGTGATGCAGACGCCCTACGGCGCCCGCCGCGTCACCTACGCCGACTACACCGCCTCGGGGCGGGCGCTCGGCTTCATCGAGGACTTCATCCGCGACCAGGTCCTGCCCGGCTACGCCAACACCCACACCGAGTCCAGCGGCACCGGCCTGCAGACCACGCGGCTGCGCGAGGAGGCCCGGGCGATCATCCACGCGGCGCTCGGCGGGGACGACGACACCGTCGTGCTGTTCGCCGGCTCCGGCTGCACGGGTGCGATCGCGAAGCTGATCGGGGTCCTGGGCCTGCGCGTCCCCTCCGTGCTCGACGACACCCACCACCTGACCGACCACATCGATCGCGAGCAGCGGCCGGTGGTCTTCCTCGGCCCCTACGAGCACCACTCCAACGAGATCCCGTGGCGCGAGTCGATCGCGGACGTCGTCGTCATCCGGCAGGACGCCGACGGCGGCGTCGACCAGGGCGACCTGCGCGCCCGGCTGGCGGAGTACGCCCACCGGCCGCTGCGGATCGGCTCGTTCTCGGCCGCCTCGAACGTCACCGGGATCGTCTCCGACACCGCGGGGATCTCCACGCTGCTCCACGAGCACGGCGCGCTGAGCTTCTGGGACTTCGCCGCGGCCGCGCCGTACGTCGACATCGAGATGACCGCGGTCGACCCGGACCGACCGCTCTCGTACAAGGACGCGATCTTCCTCTCCACGCACAAGTTCATCGGGGGCCCGTCCACGCCGGGGGTGCTGGCGGCCCGACGCGAGCTGTTCGCCAACCGAGTGCCGGACGTCCCCGGGGGCGGCACCGTCGCCTACGTCAACGACGACGACCACCGCTACCTCGACGACCCGACCCACCGCGAGGAGGGCGGCACCCCGGCGATCATCGAGTCGATCCGGGCCGGGCTGGTCTTCCAGCTCAAGCAGGCCGTCGGCACCGCCACCATCCGGGCGCAGGAGGAGCGCCTGCTGGACCGGGCGGTCTCGGCGTGGCGCACCGAGCCGGGCCTCGAGCTGCTCGGCAACCTGGCGGCGCAACGGCTCTCGATCGTCTCGTTCATCGTGCGCTCGCCCTCGGGGCGCTACCTGCACCACAACTTCGTGGTGGCGCTGCTCAACGACCTCTTCGGCATCCAGTCGCGAGGTGGCTGCTCCTGCGCCGGCCCCTACGGTCACCGGCTGCTCGGCATCGACCTGGCACGCTCACACGAGTTCGAGCGCGAGATCAGCGGCGGCTGCGAGGGGATCAAGCCCGGATGGGTCCGGGTGAACTTCAACTACTTCCTCGACGACGCGGTCGCCGACTACCTCGTCGAGGCGGTCCGCCTGGTCGCCCGGGACGGCTGGCGGCTGCTCGGCGACTACTGCTTCGACCCGGTGACCGGCATGTGGCGGCACCGCAACGGCCTGGTGACGCCCCCGCTGAGCCTCTTCGACGTGTCGTACGCCGGCGGCCGGGCCGCGATGCCCTCGCACTCGGCGACCGGGGGAGTGGAGCTCCTCGCCGAGCACCTGCGTGAGGGCGCCGACCTCCTGGCGGCCGCCGGTCAGCCAGACCTGTCGCGGCACCCCGGCAGCGTCAGCGCGGACTTCGAGCACCTGCGCTGGTTCGACCTGCCGCCGGAGTGCCTCGCGGAGCGGACCTCGGGCTAGCGGTTCAGAGCCGGACCAGCATCTTCCCGGTGTTGCCGCCGCCGAGCAGGTCGAGGAACCCCTCGACCGCCCGGTCGAGGCCGTCGAGCACGGTCTCGCGGTGCTGCAGGCTGCCGTCGGCCACCCAGGCCCCGGCGCGCTCGTAGAACTCCGCGGCCAGGTCGGCGTGGTCGCTGACGATGAACCCCTTGAGGGTGAGCCGCTTGCTGACGATCATCATCATGTTCCGCGGCGCCGGCGTCGGCGACTGGGCGTTGTACTGCGCGATCGCGCCGCAGACCGCGACCCGGCCGTAGTCGTTGAGGTGGAACATCGCGGCCTCGAGGTGCTCGCCGCCGACGTTGTCGAAGTAGACGTCGAAGGGGCCGTGCGGCGCCAGCAGCTTCGCGACGGGGCCGTCCTTGTAGTTGACCGCGGCGTCGAAGCCGAGCTCGTCGGTCAGCCAGGCGACCTTCTCCGCGGAGCCGGCCGTGCCGACCACCTTGCTGGCGCCCATCAGCCGGGCCAGCTGGCCGACGACGGAGCCGACCGCGCCGGCCGCCCCGGAGACCAGCACGGCGTCGCCCTCCTGGAGGTCGGCCACCCGTCGCAGCCCGGCGTACGCGGTCAGCCCGGGCATGCCCAGGACGCCGAGGTAGGCGGAGGCGGGGACGGCGCCGACGTCGACGCGCCGGGCGGCCGTGGCGGGGAGCAGTGCGTGCTCGCGCCAACCGGCCTGGTGCAGGACGGTGTCGCCGACCGCCAGGGAGGGGTCCTCGGTGGCGACCACCTCGCCCACGGCGCCGCCGTCCATCGGGGCGTCGAGGGCGAACGGCGGGACGTAGGACTTCACGTCGTTCATCCGGCCGCGCATGTACGGGTCGACCGACATGAAGGTGTTGCGGACCAGGACCTCGCCCGGCCCGGGGTCGGGCAGCTCGGTCTCCACCAGCCGGAAGTCGTCGGGGGTGGGCCAGCCGGACGGGCGGGCGGCGAGCTGGACCTGGCGTGTGGGAGTGGGCATGTCCCCGATCCTGTCAGGGGCCCGGGACGCAGCTGACCCCGGACCCCGGCGCTCGAGTGGTGCTCGAGGCCGGTGGTCCGGGGTCAGCGCTGTCGGGAGGGCTCTCAGCCCTGGAGGCCGAGGGCGAACTCGACCTTGCCCTCCGGGTCGACGGCGGCGTCGAGCACCTTGTCGTCGAGCATGACGGCCGCGCTCTGGTCGAGGTAGACCGTGGCACCCGCCTGCTCGACGGTCTGGTCACCCGGCTCGGGGGCCTCGGCGGCGCTGACGGCGAACGTCGGCTCCGCGGTCTCCTCGGAGGTGATCCGCAGGCCCGCGGTCTCCGCGAGGCCGGGCTGGGTGGTGATGTCCTTGACGATCGTGCTGGCGTTCTCGGTGAGGGTGAGCATGACTCGCCTTCCGATTGGCGTGCAGGGGCAGGTCCCACCCTCCCCAACCGAGGGACACGATGCAAACGCCGGCCATCCGGACGGCGTGTTCGTCGGCTTGTCAGACGATCCCGCGTCGGACTCGTCAGGCGATGTCCGAGGGTCGGCCGGGGCGCCGGATCGAGAACACCTCGGGCGGCAGGCCCCACTCGTCGCCGCCGAGCCGCGAGAGGGGCTGGAGGTGCTCCATCGCCGGCCGGCCGGCCACCAGCGCCTCGTCGCGCACGGTGATCGCCACCACCCGGCCGAGCACCAGCGTGGAGTTGCCGAGCTCCTGGGTGCTGTGCAGGACGCACTCGATGGAGGCGGGGGAGTCTGCCACCCGGGGCGGAGCCACGAGGTCGCTCGGCTCGAGCGCAACGCCCAGCTCCGCGGCCTCGTCGACGTCGGGTCCGAAGGCGGCACTGGAGTTGTTCACCTGCTCCAGCAGCGCCCGGGTCGCGAGGTTGACGACGAACTCGCCGGTCGCCAGCACGTTGGCCAGCGTGTCCTTGGCCCCCACGGAGGTCCACGACACGATCGGCGGACTGGCGCAGGCGACGCTGAAGAACGAGTGCGGCGCGAGGTTGCCGACGCCGTCGGCGCCCAGGGTGGAGATCCAGGCGATCGGCCGCGGGACCACCACCGCGGTCAGCAGCCTGTACGGGTTGACCTCGGGGTCGTCACAGCGGAAGACGGTACGCATGGCCCGACCATACGAGGCGTGGCGGCGGACGGGCCGCCCGGGTCTGGCAGGCTGGGGCGATGACCGACACGACCGACCCGAACCTGCGCAGCATCGACCTGACCCGGATCGGGGAGGGCCGCTACAAGGCCACGAACGGTCGGGGCGGCGTGCTTCCCGTCGGCTCGGGCGGTGACCCGGACTTCTCCCCGGTGGAGCTCCTCCTCGCAGCGATCGCCGGCTGCAGCGCGATCGACGTCGACCTGATCACCGGGAGGCGGGCGGCCGCGATCGCTTTCGACGTCCACGCCGAGGGCGTCAAGGTCCGTGACGAGCACGGCAACCACCTCACCGACCTCCGGGTCACCTTCGACGTCCGGTTCCCCGAGGGCGAGGCCGGCGACCGGGCGCGCGCGGTGCTGCCGGGCTCGCTGGAGAAGACCCGCGACCGGCTGTGCACGGTCGGTCGGACGGTGGTGGTCGGCGCGCCGATCGGCTACGACCTCGCACCGGTGGCCGAGTCGAGTCGCCGAGAGCCCCGACGGCACGGACGGCACGGACGGCTGAACCGCCCAGCGCCCGGGCGGCCCCGCCCGCGGCTCAGCCGGCGGTGACCGAGCTGATCGTCACGTCGTCCTTGGGCGCACCGTCAGGGCCACCGTCGCTGGTCCCCTTGTCGGCGATCGCCTGGACAGCCTTCAGACCGGCGGCGTCCAGCTCGCCGAAGACGGTGTAGTTCGCCTCGAGCGTCGAGTCACCGTAGACCAGGAAGAACTGCGAGCCGTTGGTGTCGGGGCCGGCGTTGGCCATCGCGACCGTGCCCTCACCGTAGGTCTCCTTGCCGCTGAGCTCGTCGGCGAAGGAGTACCCCGGACCGCCGGCGCCGGTGCCGGTCGGGTCCCCGCACTGGAGGACGTAGATCCCCTGGGTGGTCAGCCGGTGGCAGCTGGTGTCGTCGAAGTAGCCCTGCTCCGCCAGGGAGACGAAGGAGCTGACCGTGCAGGGGGCCGCGTCGGCGTCCAGCGTCATGGCGATGTCGCCGGCTCCGGTCGAGATCGTCGCCGGCACCGTTCCGCTGACGGACGCCCGGTCGGGCGGCAGGTCCACCTTCTCGGCGGCGCTGCCGCCGGCCTCGTAGGAGCAGGCCGGACCGCTGGCACCGGCAGAGTCATCGGCGGTCGAGGAGCCACCGCAGCCGGCGAGGGACGCGGAGAGCGTCACCAGCGCAGCCAGGGCGGCGAGGGCAGGGACGGCAGGGGGTCGCGAGCGCATGGCGCCGATCGTAGGCGGCGACCTCAGGAGTTCAGGCCGCGGGCGGCGACCCGCCAGTGCCGCAGCCCGGCCGGCTCCTCGGCGTACACGTCGTCCACCAGGTTGACCGCGGCGCACACGTGGTTGGGCACCACGTCGACCCGGCTGCCCAGCGCGGGCAGCGGTGCGCCGGCCAGGTCGACCACGGCGTGGTGCTCGGAGAGCAGCACCACGCGCGCGTCGGGGTGGGCGGGCAACCGACCGAAGCCGGTGGCGTAGCCGGCCCGATCGGCCCCCAGCACCTTGCTGCCGGCGTCGAGCACGAGCCGGCCCCCGGAGTGGCTGACGACCGTGGCGCGACAGCTCAGCGCGATCTGGTCCGGGGTGGTCGTGCCGAGCTCCCACTGCTGGGCGTCGCCGAAGACGTAGACCCCGGGTCGCAGCTCGTTCGCGACGCTCGTGTCGGTGTGCACCAGGCTCGGGGTGGAGCCGCCGCTGACCACCCGCGGCTCGATCCCCGCCGCCCGCATCGAGGCCGAGGCCGTCGCCAGCGCCGCGCCCTCGTCCGCGGCGGCGGACGCGGTGGCGCCGGGGGCGTAGCCGTGGCCCGGGAAGGTGAAGACACCGCGCACCGCGAGGCCCGTGCGCCGAGCGGCCAGCGCGACCTCCCCGGCCCGCTCGGGGGCGGCGCCGCTGCGGTGGTGGCCCGAGTCCACCTCGACGAGCACCTCGACGGACGAGCCCCCGAGCAGCCGTCCGCTGTGCGCCGCCCCCGCGACCGAGTCCACCCCGATCGCCACCCGGGCGTCGGCGGTGAGGTCGCGCAGCCGGACGGCGGAGTCCTCGTCGAGCCACAGCGGGTAGGCGACGAAGACGTCGTCCATCCCGTGGCGCACGAAGGTCTCGGCCTCGCCGAGCGTGGCCACCGTGATGCCGACGGCGCCCGCGGCGAGCTGCAGGCGGGCGACCTCGATCATCTTGTGCGTCTTCACGTGGGGGCGCAGGGCCACCCCGCGCTCGTCGGCGTACCCGGCCACCCGGGCGATGTTCTCGCGCAGGCGTGGAACGTCGACGCACAGGTACGGCGTGGCCGGCGCTCTCACTGCTCCTCGTGCACGTCCGGGTCGCCGCCGAAGAGCCGGCCGTCCGGGCGGCCGAGGGCGGTGATCGCGGCGACCTCCTCGTCGTCCAGCACGAAGCCGAGGACGTCGAGGTTCTGGCGCTGCCGCTCGGGCGTCGCCGACTTCGGGATGGGGATCGAGCCCAGCTGGAGCTGCCAGCGCAGGATCACCTGGCCCGGCGTGACCCCGTGCCGCTGCGCGGCCGACGCCACGGGCGGCTCGGTGAACGGGGCCTGCCGCTTGCCCAGCGGGCTCCACGACTCGGTGCGGATGCCGAGGCGCTCGTGCACGGCGCGCATCTGGGCCTGGGGGAAGTAGGGGTGCAGCTCGATCTGGTTGACCGCCGGGGTCACGCCGGTCTCGTCGATGATCCGGGTGAGGTGCTCCTCGGTGAAGTTCGAGACGCCGATGGAGCGGACCAGCCCCTCGCGCTGGAGGTCGACCAGGGCCCGCCAGGCCTCCGGGTAGCGTCCGACCGACGGGTTCGGCCAGTGGACGAGGTGCAGGTCGAGGTGGTCGAGCCCCAGCCGGTCCAGCGACTCGGTGACGCTGCGGCGGGCGTCGTCGTAGGCGTGGTCGCGGCCGGGCAGCTTGCTGGCGACCAGGATCTGGTCGCGGGGGAGCCCGGAGCGGCGGATCGCCTCTCCGACCTCGGGCTCGTTGCCGTAGTTGACGGCCGTGTCGAGGAGCCGGTAGCCGACCTCGAGCGCACTGGTGATCGCCGCGATGCCGTCGTCACCGGTGAGGGGGTAGGTGCCGAAGCCGATCGCCGGGAGCGTGGTGTCGTCGTTCAGCGTGTACGTCGGGATGTCTGCGAGGTCTCCTGCCATGCGGGCCAACGTAGCGCTGCGGGCCACAGCCGGTCGCTCACCCGGTGACCAGCACGCCGTGGCGTCGCCACCAGAGTGCCGGCACGTGCAGCGGGTGGTCGACGTCACCGGCCAGGCGGGACACGGACCCGTGGCCGGTCATCCCGGCGTAGTAGAGCGCGCGGCGGCCCACCGGGCCGGGCCGGTCGAGGAGGGCGGCGAGGCGCGCCTCGACGATCGGCTCCCCGACGTGGGCCAGGGCGGTGAGCCCCGGGACCACCAGCGCCTGGTCGTCCGAGTGCAGCCAGCGGTGCGCGTGCGGCACGGCGCGCGCGTCCCCGAGCGAGACGAGCAGGCTCGCGAGCGCCTCGCGCACCGGTGGGTCGCTCTCGTGGTGCGCCACCGCGGCGAGCTCGGCGCAGAGCTCGCCACGCATCGGCAGCGCCATCAGCAGCAGCGCGCTGGTGAAGCTGCGGGCGGGCCGGTGGTCGAAGGCCGCCTCCTGCAGCAGGCGGACCAGCATCGGCTGACGGGAGATGCCCACGGCGGCGCAGACGCGGTCGGCGATCTGCGTGCAGAGCTCCGCCTCGACCCGGAGCCGGTCGGCTCGCTGCGGGGCAGGGCGCTCGAGCAGTGGCACCGGGCGGGGCAGGGCGGGTGCGGCCTGGTCGCGCAGGTCCTGGGGGAGCAGAGGCCACAGGGTGCGGAGCTGGCTCCAGCGTTCCTCGTCGTCGGTCCAGCGCCCGAACGCGGCCAGGAGCGGCTCGATGAGGTGGCGCCCCTGGCTCGGCGAGAAACCGTGCACCTCCGCGAAGTTCGCCAACCCCACGACCGTAGCCCGCAACCTCTCCGGGTCCGGATCCTCGAGAAGGCCGACCAGCATCGCCAGGGCCGGCCGGTCGCCACGCTCGGAGACCACGCACAGGGCGTCGACGAGCACCTGGACGCCCGGCTCGTCGGCGTAGGCCCGGACCGACTCCAGCACCAGGTCGGCGTACTGGCCGCAGCGCAGCAGCGCCAGCCCCTCGTAGCGGGTCACGTACGCCGTGAACACGGAGCGGCTCATCTGGCTGACCAGCCGGTCCAGCGCCGGTCGCATCACGCGGCTCGGCAGGCCGGGTTGCACGGCCAGTGCGAGGTCGCAGAAGTGCAGCCACTCCGCGCCCGTGCCGGGGGTGGCTCCCAGGACGGACTCGAGGGCCCGGTCGACCGCGCCGAGGTCGGGCGGGCCGGGGAGAGCCCGTCGGTGGTCGAGACCGAACGTCCGGCGGGTCATGTCGATGGGGCCGCGCAGGCATCCCGGTTCGCGGCCGAGCGCCCGCTCGTAGGCCTCCACCACGGCGGGGCCGGGCGCGACCCGGCCGGTCTCCCACCCCGAGACCGACGGCGGCGTCGCCGCGATGCCCTCGGCCCGCAGCAGGCCGGCCATCTCGGTGACCGAGGTCGGGGCGGCCCCGCTGCCCGCCGCCCCGCTACCCGCCGCCCGGCTCATCCGCAGCAACCAGGCGACCCGGATGCGGACGTCGATCGAGGGACCGGCCAGGGGCGTGGGGTCCACCAGCACGTCCGGAGTCCTCGCCATGCGCCTACCTCCCCCGTGCCTCCCGCGTTGGGCGCGGGCGTGTGCCCATCCTAGGCAGTTGTGGACGCCGGACGTCCGCGATCTCCCTGGCTGCCGGCATCGTCCGGGCGTGCGGTGTGCGCGGGGTCGCCCTGCGTGCGCCGCGACTCCTTCATCTCCGCCTCGAACAGGTGCCGGCGACCACCGACGAGCTCGTCGCGCGCCTGCTGCTCGAGAGCGCGGAACGTGGCGTAGTAGCCGTCGTCGTACTCCTCCATGATCTGGAAGGTCCAGCGACCCTCGATCACGTTGCGCCCCACGAGCTCCCGCTCGATCCGGTCGGCGAGCTCACCGTGCCCGGCCTCGCGCAACCCGTCGACCCCTTCGCCCAGCGTCAGGTCGGCCGTCCCGGAGAGCCGGTGGAAGGTGTAGAGGTGGCCGCGGGCGACCTCGATCGCCTCCAGGGCCTCCGAGACCTTGCCGAGCGCCTCGACGGTGGCGTCGCTGACGCCGGCGGGACGCCGGTGATCGGGGGTGGGGCGGTCGCCGCTCATGGAGTCGCCAGGGCGGCCCGGAGCCCGGCGGGGTCGGCCACCGTGAACGTGGCCCCGGGGTGGCGGACCAGCCCGGTGGGGTCGATGGCCCGGACCGGGCGGTGGAACGTGACGCACAGTGCTGACTCGCCGTTCGTGGCGAACGTGACGCCGCGGTCGCTGAACGACAGGTGGGCCGGTCCGGCCGTCTTGAGGAAGCCGAAGCCGCCGCTCTCGGTCGCCGAGGCGACGTTCTCCAGCGGGGTGCGCAGGGACCACGGACCGAACCGGGCGCGCAGCTCTCCGTCGCCGACCTCCACCCAGGTGGTCGCCGGCACGATGCCGAAGACCAGGGCGGGTATCCGGTAGGAGGGTGCGAAGGCGAAGGGAAACCTGGTCGTCGAGGTCATCCGCGCAGCGTAGACCGCCAGCGCCGGTGCAGGGGTCCTCCGGTCGGGTGAGGACGCCCCTTGGCCGCTACCCCTACGGTCGTGCCATGAGCAACGAGAGCGTAGAAGCCGTGCAGAACGTCGTCGACCGCGTCTCCTCCTACCAGGAGGCGGCGCCCGCGGGCACCGTCGAGAAGGAGCTGCGCGAGGGCCTCCAGGAGGCGGGCGTCGACGTCGGCGACGCCGACGTCACGAGGCTGGTCACCGCCATCGAGGCCGGCGACGGCCCGGTCGACGTCGCCACCGTGCTGGGCTGACCCGTCGGCGACGTCCTTGGGCAGATCTGGGGCGACGTCGTCGGCGTCCAGCCGCCCCCGTCCCTGAGCACGGTCTGGGCCACCGGCCTGGCCGCGCTGGGTCTGGTGCTCTTCCCGACCACGTGGCGGATCGGTCGCCATGTCGTGACCATCGCGCACGAGGGGGCCCACGGGGTTGCTGCCCTGCTCAGCGGTCGGCGGCTCGCGGGCATCCGGCTGCACTCCGACACCTCTGGACTCACCGTCTCGCGGGGGCGGCCCACCGGCCCCGGCATGGTCGCGACCGCCGCTGCCGGCTACGTCGGCCCCGGCCTCGTGGGCCTGGGTGGGGCGTTGCTGCTCGCCCAGCGCCACGCTCTGGCCGTCCTGTGGCTCGCCCTGCTGCTGCTGGCGCTCCTGCTGCTCCAGATCCGCAACTTCTACGGCCTGTACGCAGTGCTGGTCGCCGGGTTGGGCGTGCTCGCGGTCTCGTGGTGGGGGGAGGAGGAGGTGCAGACCCTGGTCGCCTACACCGGCACCTGGTTCCTGCTGCTCGCCGCGCCACGCCCGGTCCTCGAGCTGCAGCGCCAGCGTCGCTCGGGCCGGGGGAGAGGATCCGACGCCGATGTCCTGGCGCGGCTGACCCGGGTGCCCGGCGTGGTCTGGGTGGGGCTGTTCCTGCTGGCGACGCTCGGGTGCCTGGCGCTGGGCGCCGAGCGGATGCTCGCGCCGGTTCGCTGAGCCGGTGCGCTGAGCCGGTCCGTTGAGACCGGGCGTCGACCTGGCGCGGCTAGGGTCGCGGTCATGCAGCTAGGAGTGCACTACGCGAGCTTCAGCCATCCCGGCGACACCGGGTCCGTCGGGGCACGACTGACCGGGACGGCGGCGGTCGCCGACCAGGGCGGCGTCTCGCTGTTCACCGTCATGGACCACTGGTTCCAGATGGAGGAGCTGGGTGGTCCCCACGAGCCGATGCTCGAGGGCTACACGACCCTGGGCTTCCTGGCGGCGACCACGCAGCGGCTGCGACTGAGCCTGCTCGTCACCGGGACGACCTACCGCCACCCGGGCCTGCTGGCCAAGACCGTCAGCACCCTCGACGTGCTGTCCGGGGGTCGGGCGATGCTCGGCATCGGGGCGGCGTGGTACGAGCGTGAGCACCTCGGGCTGGGCGTGCCGTTCCCGCCGCTCGCCGAGCGCTTCGAACGGCTGGAGGAGACGCTGCGGGTCTGCCGCCAGATGTGGAGCGACGAGGACGGTGCGTTCGCGGGGGAGCACTACCGCCTGACGGAGACCGTGTGCGTGCCGCGACCGCTCCAGCAGCCGCGGGTCCCCGTGATGATCGGCGGCAGCGGGGAACGCAAGACCCTGCGGCTGGTCGCCCAGTACGCGGACGCCTGCAACCTCTTCGGCGAGAGCGCCGACGTGGTCGCGCACAAGCTCGACGTGCTGCGACGGCACTGCGACGACGTCGGCCGCGACTACGACGAGATCGAGAAGACCGTCATCGCGATGGGGGACCCCCTCGGCGACCGCGACGGCTTCCTGCGGGACATGGCCGGCTACGCCGACCTCGGCATCTCCCTCGTGGCCACGATGCCCACCGGTGACGACCCGGTCGCCTGGGCCACCACGGTCTGCGAGGACGTGCTGCCCCGGCTCGCCGAGCTCGGCTGAGCGCGACACAACCCCGCCGGTTGAGCACCGCTGGTCGAGGTGGGAGCGGAGCCCCCCGCTGGTTGAGGTGCGAGCGCAGCCCCGCCGCTGGTTGAGGTGCGAGCGGAGCGAGCCTCGAAACCCGGTGAGCGGAGTGCCTACGCCCCAGGGGTCTCGAGGCTCGTCGCTGGCGCTCCTCACACCTCGACCAACGAAAAGGCCCGGTGGTTGAGGTGCGAGCGCAGCGAGCCTCGAAACCCAGCGAGCGGACCACCCGCCTGCCCGGGCCCCCGGGGGTCTCGAGGCTCGTCGCTGACGCTCCTCACACCTCGACCAACGGCGGAGACCGGTGGTTGAGGTGCGAGCGGAGCCCCCCGGTCGAGGTGCGAGCGCAGCCCCGGCCGGTGGTCTGAGGTGTGAGCGCAGCCCCCGCTGGTTGAGGTGCGAGCGGAGCGAGCCTCGAAACCCGGTGAGTGGAGCTACTCGCGTCGGGCCCGTGACCTGATCCACCCGGGCGGTGGGTGGTGGCGTCCGGGTTTCGGGGGTGGTCGGAACTCGGGTCTTCCGTCGTCGGGGTTGAGCCGGACTTGCCAGGGGGTGTGGTGCAGGGTGCGGTGGTGGTGCCCGCAGAGCAGGACCAGGTTGTCCAGGGCGGTGGGGCCCTGGTCGGCCCAGTGGGTGATGTGGTGGGCGTGGCCCATCACCGGGGGCCTCGTGCAGCCGGGGAACGCGCAGTGCCGGTCGCGGCAGACCAGGGCCCGCCACAAAGCGGGGGTGACCAGGCGGTGGGTGCGCCCCACGTCGAGGACCTCGCCGTGGGTGCCGAGGGCGACGGGGATGATGTCGGCGTCGCAGGCGAGGCGTCGGACGACGGCCGGGGACAGCTCGGTGCCGTCATCGGTGATCGTCGACCAGTCGAGCTGGCCCTTCAGGGCCTCCAGGCTGGTGGTGACCGTGACCCGGGGCCGGGCGCCGTGGGCGTCGGGCGGCAGATCGGTCGCCAGGGCGTGCTCACAGGTCGACACCAGGGCGTCCCAGAGCCGGGCCCCGTGGTCCCGGACATCGTCCCGCGTCCGCACAGTCCAGGTCCCCGCCGACGCCGGGGCCGGCTCCGGGACCGGCCGCGGGCAGTGGCTTGGTGAGCGGCAGCAGCGCGGCTTTGATCTTGGCGGCGTCCTCGACGGTGCCGCGGCCCTTGAGGCGGACCCCGCCGGCGCCGTCCTCGCTCAGGGCGAGGAACCGGCCCAGGTGCGCGGCCCGCTCCTGGGCGGCGAGGGCCTTCTCGGCCTTGCGTTCGGTGCCTTCGGGGTCGATGACGTGGATGAGGTGGCGGGCGGCCTTGGCGAGGTCGGTGGCGTGCAGGCGGCCGGCTTCGTCGAGGAGGGTCTTCTCGGCCTGCTCGCGCAGGTCCGGGTGGGTGGGGAGCTCCTCGATGGCGTCACAGATGATCCCGGCCTGCTCGGGGGAGACCAGCCCGTCGCGCAACGCGTCCCGGGTTGCCGAGCGGTCGGTGACGAGGAGCTTCGCGTGCCGCACCGCCCGTCTGCCGGTGCCGTGGTGGGTCCCGGCGAGGTGGGTGAACCAGTCCCCGGTCGAGGACCACGCCAGGTGCTGCTGGGCGATCTTGCGGCCCTCGACCTCGACCAGGGCGGCGGCCTCGATCGCGGCCAGGTGTGAGCGCAGTGTCTCCAGGGTCGCGGCGACCTCGACGATCTCGTCCGGCGTCCTCGCCGCCCAGAGCACCTCGTCCAACGAGCGCAGCACCGCGTTCGCCGCCGCGACCACCTCCGCGGGGCTCGGGGCGAGAACGTGGTGCCTTCCATGACCCCACTCAACCAGGGACCACCGACAGTCACGGGCCGCTGACCGGCCCAGATCCCGCATGGTGAGATGCAATCGAATCTTTGTTCTACGCCTGTTTCGCGGTCGGGTGGTGGCAGTGTCGTGCGGCGGGTTTCGAGGTTCGGGCCTGGCGGCCCTCACACCTCAACCAAGCGGGAGGGTTTCGAGGCTCGCTTCGCTCGCACCTCAACCAACGGGGCGGGGTTTCGAGGCTTGCTTCGCTCGCACCTCAACCAACGGTGGCGGGGGTTTCGAGGTTCGGGCCTAGCGGCCGCCCTTGGTTTGCGGACCGATCTCGGGGGAGGACGGCGTGTTGAACTACAACCGTGTCAGGCCTTGGGGGCAGGCCCTGAACCCCTTCTCACACAGAACCTAACATAATGTCAGTTATCGGCGATACGCAGTGACTGCCAGAACCGCGCACGAGCGCCCTGGGCCGAGGTAGCCTCGCCGGCGTGCTGGACGTAGTCGCAGAAGCCGTCGTCTACGTGGTTCGCGTCCACTCATGGGCGCTGCGCCACGCGTTCGGGAATAGGGATGCGTCCGACGAGGCTAAGCCTCTTCCGGTACCTGCGATCGACATTGCCGACGAGTGACCGACCGGGCCCGGCAGCGACACGTGCCGGTGCTCACTGGATCAGGTGTGCCGATCAGAGGTCTCAGGCTTGTCAGGCGCCGCCCTGGAGCCGGTCGATGTGCTCGGACGCCTCCGCCTTGGTCAGCGAGGCCGGCAGCGTCTCGCCGGCGTCGCGGGCCAGCTTGTCGAGGTAGCTGCGCTGGGCGCCGGTCATCGGCTCGTCCCCGGTGACCCAGTCCTCGGGGTCCTTCTCCGTCGTGTTGGCGGCATTCCCGCCGATGGTCTCGTCCGCTTCCGGGGTCGACTCCCCCGTGCGCGTCGGCTCGGTCGAATGCGTGTTCGATTCAGTCATGCACCGGTAGTACCCCCACCAGGGCGAGTCGCAAACCCCGAGGAGACAACCTTGTCGCCCCGGCATCCCACGAACGGATGAGTCCTGTAGCACGTTCGCACCATGTGACGGCGGTTCGTCACGCGCATGATGTCAGGGAGACCTACTGTCGTCGGAGAAAGGAGATACACACATGTGGGACACCGTCCAGACCGGTACGCACCAGCTGTCGCACGACAGGCCGTGCGCACAGTGCGGTCATGCCATGCACACCTTCCTCGCCTGCTCCGACTCCTGCTCGTGCCAGCCGTCGGCCCTGCCGGGCGGACACGAGCCGCGCCTCTCCGTCGTCGCCTGACAGCAGTCAGCCGATCGGGTCGACCGTGGCGACCCGACGCAGCACCGGCAGGTCGGGTCGGTCGACGACCTCACCGGCCGTCCACCACAGGCGCAGGCCGCCGGAGGCCAGCTCGAGGATGCCCAGGTTGTTGTCGTACCAGGGCCCCCGGCTGAGCTCCCACTCGAGCGGCGGCTGCGGCACCCCACCGAGCTTCGCGAGCCGTCGGGTCAGACGGGCCATCGGCCGGCGGGCGGCCTTCGTCGTCACCGTCTGCATGAAGCCTGGCAACGGGTTGCGGATCGGTGAGCACACCGCCTGCACGATCTCGCTCACGACCTGACGCCGGTCGCCCGGACCGGGCCACGCCCGCGCGACGTAGCTGTGGTGCACGTCGCCGGAGAGGAACGTGACCGTCCGCGGCGCCCGGCCCCGCTCCCCCGCAGCCACCTGGAGCGTCATCTCCGCCACGTCGCGGAAGCCCTGCTGGAACGCCGCCCAGTGCTCCATGTCGGCCCCCTGGCGGATGCGCTCACCGAGCCTGGCGACCAGCGAGCCCCAGGCTCCCTGCGCCAGCGCCTCGCTGAACGCCTCCCCGTGGTGCAGCCCGGGTGCGAGGAGGTACGGCAGCGAGGTGCCGATCAGGAGGTGGTCGAAACCCCCCTGCATCTGCTCGTCGAGCCACGCCGTCTCCCTCTCGTCGAGCATCGAGCGACGCTCGGGCTGCAGCACCCGCGCGGCACGGGAGTCGACGACGACCAGACGGGCCTGGGTGTCGAAGTCGCGGGCGAAGCTCCACCGGTAGCTGTCCGGCTCCTGGTCGGCACGTCCTGCGAGCTCGTCGAGCTCGCGGGTGATGTCCAGCTCGTCGGGCCCGGCGTGCCCGACGATCCGCTGCCACAGCACGTCCGCGGCCCGGTCCGCCGGCCCCATGTTCCCGAGGTGCTGATAGACCCAGTACGACGCGAGCCCTCCGACGATCCGCTCGTGCCACCACGACGTCTGCTCCATGGCGTGCTTCCAGGACCAGCTGGTGTTCCAGTCGTCGCGCACGTCGTGGTCGTCGAAGATCATCGCGCTGGGCAGGGTCGAGAGCAGCCAGCGGTTCGCGGGGTCGTTCCACGCCAGCGCGTAGAGGTGGGCGTACTCCTCGAAGTCCTTGAGCTCCTTGCCCGGAGCCTCGTCCGGGTCGCGCCGGGCGGCGATGAACTCCTGCATCGCCTCGCTGGTCTCGTCGGCGTACACCTGGTCGCCGAGGAACAGCACGAGGTCGGGCCAGCGCTCGTCCTCCGCGCCGGCCGAGGGGGTCAGCCCCGCCATGAACAGCGCGTAGCTGCGCAGCGCGTCGACCCCGAAGGCCTCGTTGCCCGCCTCGTCGTGCGGGACGCTGACCCGGCAGGAGCCGAAGGCCATGCGCAACGGCTTGCCCGGCTCGAGGGTCGCGATCACCGACGGCGGGAACTCCGAGCCGGCCGGCGGCCAGACGTGCTGGTCGCCGACCTCGACCCGGTAGCGGTGGTGGCCGCCCGGCGCCAGGCCGTCGACCTCCACCAGGGCGTAGTGGTGGCCGTGCGCCCCGAAGGTCGCCGCCCCGAAGTCCCGCTCCCCCACCCGCACCGTGACGCGGGCGGCCTCGGCCGTCTCCACCCAGATGGTGGCCGAGGTCGCGTCGACGTAGCGGACCAGCGGTCCGAGCACCAGTTCGTCCATGACGTCCTGCTCAGGCACCCGGCTCGATGAGGACCTTGATCGCCTCACGCTCGTCCATCGCCCGGTAGCCCTCGGCGACCTCGGAGAGCGGCAGTGTCCGGTCGAAGACCAGGCCGGGGTTGATCGCGCCGTCCTGGACGAGCCTCAGCAGCTCGGGCAGGTACTTGCGCACCGGCGCCATGCCGCCGGCCAGGCCGATGTTCTTCTGGAACATCCGGCGGATCGGCAGCTCCACCCCGTGCGGGACGCCGACGAAGCCGACCGTGGAGCCGGGCCGGGCGACCGCGAAGGCCTGCTGGATGGCGGGGTCGTTCCCGACGCACTCCAGGACGGCGTCGCCGCCGACTCCCCCGGTGATCTCCATGACCTTCTCGATGCCCTCCTCGCCCCGCTCGGCGATGATGTGGGTCGCGCCGAACTGGCGGGCGATCTGCTGGCGCGGCTCGTGGCGCGACATCGCGATGACCTTCTCGGCCCCCATCACGTGGGCGGCCAGGACGCCGCACAGCCCGACCGCGCCGTCACCGACCACGACCGCGGTGCCGCCCTTGGCGACGCCCGCCGCGACCGCCGCGTGCCAGCCGGTGGCCATCACGTCGGAGAGGGTGAGCAGCGAGGGGATCAGGGAGGCGTCCGGCATGCCGTCGGTCTTGACCAGGCTGCCCTCGGCCTGGGTCACCAGGGCGTACTCCGCCTGGCCGCTGACGGTGAACCCCAGGTTCTGGCACGCGGCCTGCATGCCCGCCCGGCAGTGGGCGCAGGTGTTGTCGCAGTGGTCGAACGGGACGATCACGAAGTCGCCGGGCCGGAAGGAGGTGACCTCCGCGCCGACCTCCTCGACGACGCCGACGCACTCGTGGCCGATCGTCGCTCCGGCGGTGATGTCGTTCTCGCCGCGGTAGCCCCAGAGGTCGGAGCCGCAGATGCAGCCGGCGGTCACCTTGATGATCGCGTCGGTGGGGGCGGTGAGGGTCGGGTCCGGCACGTCGGACACGCGGATGTCACGGGGGGCATGGATGGTGGTGGCACGCATGCGCCCATCCTGTCACCCGTACCAACGGCGGCACGACCGCGTCGGTTCTTGCTCTATCTCATATCTGAGATACCGTGACCGGCATGACTGAGGGATACAAGGGCCGGATCGGCAATCTCATCCGGGACGCCCGCAAGCACCGTGGTCTCACCCAGCACCAGCTCGCGGAGCTGCTGAGCACCAGCCAGAGCGCGATCAACCGGATCGAGAAGGGGCACCAGAACCTCTCGCTCGAGATGCTCGCCCGGATCGGTGCGGCACTCGACTCCGAGATCGTGGCGCTGGGTGCCGGACCGACGCACCTGCGGGTGACCGGTCCGACCACGCTCTCGGGCAGCATCGACGTGAAGACCTCCAAGAACGCCGGGGTCGCGCTGCTGTGCGCCTCGCTGCTCAACCGGGGGCGCACCACGCTGCGCAAGGTGGCCCGGATCGAGGAGGTCAACCGCCTGCTCGAGGTGCTCAACAGCATGGGCGTGCAGACCCGCTGGCTGAACGCGGACAACGACCTCGAGATCATCCCGCCCAAGGAGCTCGACCTCGACCGGATCGACGAGGCCGCCGCCCGGCGTACCCGTTCGGTGATCATGTTCCTCGGCCCGCTGCTGCACCGCCGCGAGGCCTTCGACCTGCCCTACGCCGGCGGCTGCAACCTCGGCGAGCGCACCGTCGAGCCGCACATGGCCGCGCTGCGTCCCTTCGGCCTCGACGTGAAGGCGACCGACGGGATGTACCACGCGAACGTGAGCCGGGAGACCCACCCGACCCGGCCCATCGTGCTCACCGAGCGAGGCGACACCGTCACCGAGAACGCGCTGATGGCCGCGGCCCTGCACCCGGGGACGACGATCATCCGCAACGCCTCGTCGAACTACATGGTCCAGGACCTCTGCTTCTTCCTCACCAAGCTCGGCGTCGTCGTCGAAGGGGTCGGCACCACCACGCTGACCGTGACCGGCGTCGAGGTCATCGACGTGGACGTGGACTACGCCCCCAGCGAGGACCCTATCGAGGCGATGTCCCTGCTCGCCGCGGCGATCGTCACGGAGTCCGAGATCACGATCCGCCGGGTGCCGATCGAGTTCCTCGAGATCGAGCTCGCGCTGCTAGAGGAGATGGGCTTCCAGTACGACCGCTCCGAGGAGTACGCCGCGCTCAACGGCCACACCCGGCTGGTCGACCTGACCACCAAGCCCTCGATGCTGCGCGCGCCGCTCGACAAGATCCACCCGATGCCGTTCCCGGGCCTCAACATCGACAACCTGCCGTTCTTCGCCGTCATCGCGGCCGTCGCCGAGGGTCAGACCCTGCTGCACGACTGGGTCTACGAGAACCGCGCGATCTACCTGACCGAGCTCAACAAGCTCGGCGGCCAGGTCAAGCTGCTCGACCCGCACCGGGTGATGATCGAGGGCCCGACGCACTTCTCGGGCACCGAGATCGTCTGCCCGCCGGCGCTGCGCCCGGCCGTGGTCATCCTGCTGGCGATGCTGGCCTCCAAGGGAACCTCGGTGCTGCGCTCCACCTACGTGATCCACCGCGGCTACGAGGACCTCGCCGAGCGGCTCAACCTGCTCGGCGCGAACATCGAGCCCTTCCGGGACATCTGAGCCGCGACCCCCGGTGCCGGGTGATACTGCACCCGTGACCCGACCCCGGACCGGCTTCCCCTACCTCGACGCGCCCGGGGAGGCCCGGGGGGCCGGGGCGGTGCTGGCCTTCGCCCACCGCGGCGGGGCCGAGCACCCCGACCTCGCGGGGCTGGAGAACACGCTCGCGGCGTTCCGGCACGCGGTGGAGCTCGGCTACACCTACCTCGAGACCGACGTCCACGTCACCGAGGACGGGGTGCTGCTGGCGTTCCACGACCTGGCCCTCGACCGGGTCAGCGACGGGGTCGGCGAGATCGCGGCGCTGACCCGGGCCGAGGTGGGCGAGGCGCTGGTCGGCGGCCGGGAGCGGGTACCCACGCTGGCCGAGCTGTTCGACGCCTTCCCCCGGGCGCACTTCAACATCGACCTCAAGTCCGACGGGGCCGTCGCCGCGCTCGCGTCGTTCGTCCACGAGCGGCGCGCCGAGGACCGGGTCCTGGTCGGCTCCTTCTCGCGCCGTCGGCTCGACGCGTTCCGTCGGGCGGCCGGACCGAAGGTGGCGACCTCGGCGCACCCGCTCGAGGTGCTCGCCTTCCGGTTCCTGCCGAGCGGCCGGCTGGCGGACCTGCTGACCCGCGGCCGGGTCGCGGCCCTGCAGGTCCCCCACACCCGGCGGCGCTGGGTGCTCGCCTCGCCCGGGTTCGTCCGACGTGCCCACCGGGCCGGCAAGCCCGTGCACGTCTGGACCATCGACGACCCCGGGGAGATGCGGGCGCTGCTCGACCGTGGTGTCGACGGCCTCTTCACCGACCGCACCGACATACTTCGGGACGTGCTCGTCGAGTGCGGCGCCTGGCCGCAGCACCCCTGGAGGGCAGAGCCATGACCGACGCGCCCGGCCCCCGCGGCACCGCCCTGGCTCCCGGCGACCACGTGCGGGAGCAGAAGGCCTGGTACTGGTACGACTGGGCCAACAGCGCCTACGTCACGACGGTCGGCACCGTCATGTTCGCGCCGTACATCATCACGATCGCCGAGAACGCCGCCGTCGACAACCGGATCAGCGTGCTCGGGCTGCCGGTGGCCCCGGGCTCGCTGCCGTCGTACCTCGTCACGTTCTCGACGCTGCTCTCGGCCGTGCTGCTCCCCCTGCTCGGCGCCGTGGCCGACCGCACGGCCAACAAGAAGGGCCTGCTGGCCGGCTTCGCCTGGGCGGGCGCGGCGTTCGCCTCGCTGCTCTTCCTCGTCCAGGGCGAGAACTGGCAGATCGGCGCGGTCGCGGTGATCGGGGCCAACCTGTGCCTGGGTGCCTCGATGGTGGTGAACGACTCGATCCTGCCGCTGATCTCCACCGCGGACGAGCGTGACCGGGTCTCCTCGCGCGGCTGGGCCTGGGGCTACCTCGGCGGCGGGCTGCTGCTGGTCGCGAACCTGGTGGTCTTCCTCTTCCACGACGGCTTCGGC
This sequence comes from uncultured Actinomycetota bacterium, assembly GCA_963760585.1. Lineage (GTDB taxonomy): Bacteria > Actinomycetota > Actinomycetes > Propionibacteriales > Nocardioidaceae > Nocardioides. Next base: position 834,471 of record CAVXDI010000004.1, on the reverse strand, counting down.
ATCACCGAGGGGTTCGCAGTCCGCCTCAGCATGCTCTCCGCGGCCGTGTGGTGGGCGGCGTTCACGATCATCCCGTTCCGGGGACTGCGCAACCACCAGCCGGTCCACGTGGTGCCGGAGAGCGGCGGCCTGCTCCAGCAGAGCTTCGGCCAGCTCGGCGCCACGCTCAAGGACCTGCGCCACTACCCCGTCGCGGTGACCTTCCTGGTCGCCTACCTGTTCTTCAACGACGGCATCCAGACCGTGATCGCCTCGTCCTCCACGTACGGCGCGGAGCAGCTCGGCTTCGACCAGACGGTGCTGATCGCCACGATCCTGCTCGTCCAGTTCGTGGCGTTCTTCGGCGCGCTGCTGTTCGGTCGGGCGGCCGGACGCTACGGCGCCAAGCCGGTGATCCTGGTCGGCCTGCTCATCTGGATGCTCATCGTGACCGTGGCCCTGCTGCTGCCGGCGGAGCAGGTGGTGCCCTTCCTGGCGATGGGCTTCGCGATCGGGATCGTGCTCGGCGGCACCCAGGCGCTGGCCCGTTCCTACTTCTCGCTGCTGATCCCGCACGGCAAGGAGGCCGAGTACTTCAGCTTCTACCACGCCATGGATCGCGGAACGTCCTGGTTCGGCACGCTCGTCTTCGGGCTGGTCTACCAGTTCACCGGCTCCTACCGGCCCGCGATCTTCGCGCTCATCGCCTTCTTCGTGCTGGGGGGCGCCATCCTGCTGAAGGTCGACACCGCCAAGGGCATCCGGGACGCCGGGAACGTGCAGCCCCGGCACGCCTGACGGACCTCTGAGGCCCCCCGGGGGCACGTGTGAGGCGGCCCACGGCGCCGCGACCGTCGCGATTCCGGGGAATCTTGCGCCGGCCACTACCGTTGGGGAGATTGAGGAACGACCCAGATGGGTAGGACGTCCAGTGGCGTCTCCCGACGTCACGCCCCCGCCGGTGCACTGTTGCTGCACCCCCGACGGGGGACCAACAATTGTATGGAGGTGGCTCATGGCAGAGCGCACGCTTCGTGGAGCGCGACTCGGCGGTCAGAGCTTCGAGGATGAGCGCGGCATCGAGTTCGCCGCCCGTCAGCAGGTCGGCTACCGCTGTACGCAGAACCACGAGTTCGAGATCACGATGTCGGTCGAGGCCGACGTCCCGGCCAACTGGGAATGCCCCCGCTGCGGCGCGGTCGGGCTGAGCACCTCGGGGATCCTGCCCGAGGTGAAGAACGAGAAGCCGGCCCGCACCCACTGGGACATGCTGCTGGAACGTCGCTCGGAGAAGGAGCTCGAGGACATCCTCAAGGAGCGCCTCGACCTGCTGCGCGGCGGCCAGATCGGCCCGGCTCACCTGCACCGGGCCAACGCCAAGAAGCGGAAGTCCGCCTGACGCGCGCGACCGCTTCGGTCGTGCGGCGAGTGCTGTCGGTGACGGCCTGAGGACTACTCGTCCACGACCTCGCCCCGGACCACGGATCCCTCGGATCCGGGTCCGGGGCGTTTCGTGTTACGGGCGACGAGCCGCTGCGCCACCACGTGGGTCAGCAGCCGCCGGGCCACCGGCCGGGTGAGCGGCAGGATCATCAGGATGCCGAACGCGTCGGTCACGAACCCCGGGGTCAGCATCAGGGTGCCGCCGATCAGGACCAGCGCGGCGTCCGTGAGCTGGGTGGCGGGCATCCGGCCGGTGCCGAGGGCGGTGCGCAGGGCCTCCCAGGCGCGTGCCCCCTCCCGCCTGATCAGCCAGGCGCCGAGGACGGAGTCGAGCACCAGCAGCACGATGGTCCACCAGGCTCCGATCACCTGCCCGACCTGGACGAGCACGTAGATCTCGGCCAGCGGCACCACCACGAAGGCGATCACCAGCGCCCAGGTCACGCCTCTGCGTCGTGCGCTCATCGGTTCGCTCCCCTCTCTCGGGCCATCTCCCGGGACCGGAGCCGGTGGACCCGGCCGCGCAGCTCCTCGGCCCGCACCTGCAGGCCCCAGCGCGTGATCCGCCGCATCGACTCAGCCGCGACGGCACCGCTCATCTTCGAGTCGCCGCGCACCCGCTCCACGAACTCGATCGGCACCTCCCGCACGCTCAGGCCCGCGGCCAGGGTCCGGGCGACGAGGTCGGTCTGGAAGACGTAGCCGGTCGAGCGCACCGAGGCGAGGTCGATCTTCTCCAACGTGGTGCGCCGGTAGAGCCGGAAGCCGGCCGTGGCGTCGCGCACCGCGATGCCGAGCAGCAGCCGGACGTAGAGGTTGCCACCGCGGGACAGCGACTCGCGCCAGAGAGGCCAGTTCACCACGGAGCCGCCCGGCACCCAGCGCGATCCGATGACCAGGTCGGCCTCGAGCAGCGCCCCGAGCAGTGCGCCCAGCTGCTCGGGCTGGTGGGAGCCGTCGGCGTCCATCTCCCCCACCACGTCGTAGCCCGCCTCCAGCGCGTGCGCGAAGCCGTGCAGGTAGGCCGCCCCGAGACCGCCCTTGGCCACCCGGTGCAGCACGCTCACCTGCGGGTCGGCGCCTGCGAGCGCGTCGGCGATGTCGCCGGTCCCGTCCGGGGAGCCGTCGTCGACGACCAGGACGTCGACCTCCGGCTGGGCGCGTCGCAGCCGGGCGACGATCCAGGCCAGGTTGGACGCCTCGTCGTAGGTGGGGACCACCATCACGACGCGGCCCAGGCCGTCGATGCTCACGCGTGCCGCCTTCGGTCGTCCGGGATGGCAGGTGCTGCCCGGGCCCCGGTGGGTCCAGGTGTGCGATCGCCCTGCCGCTGCCACTTCCCACGATAGGCGACGAGCGCCAGCGCTATCCCCAGGGCCGTGAGCGCCACGCAGAGGCGACCGGACCAGGGGCCGATCCAGACCGCCGGGGTGACGTCGGTGGAGAGCCCGACCCGCTCCACGAGGACGTCCCGGGTCCGCACGTCGGCCCGCGCCCGCACGCTCCCGTCCGGGGCGATCACGCCGGAGACGCCGTTGGGCGACGCCACGACCACCCAGCGCCCGGTCTCGAGGGCGCGCAGCCGGCTGATGGCGAACTGCTGCTCGATCTGGGTGGTGTGGATGAACGTGGCGTTGCTGGTCTGGACGGCCAGCATCTGCGCGCCCTCACGGACCTGCGCGTAGAGGCCGTCGTCGTAGGCGACGTCGAAGCAGATCGCGTCGCCCACCGCCACCCCGGCGATCCTCAGCGGCGCGGTGCGGGTCCCGGCCAGCATGTCGCGCTGGATCAGCGCGAGACGGCCGAAGTTGCCGCTGAAGAGCTGCCGGAACGGGATGTACTCGCCGTACGGCACAGGGTGCCACTTGGTGTACCGGTCCCCCGCGCCGGTGACCGGGTCCCACACGATGCCCTGGTTGAGAACGTTGCCTGGTCCGGCGTCGACGACCGCGCCGACCAGGATCGGCAGCTGGATCGCCGCCGAGGCCGCGTTGATCTGCTGGTGGGTGGAGACGTCGAGGAACGGGTCGACGGCCGTGGAGTTCTCGGGCCACAGCACGAAGTCGGGCCGTGGCACCCGCCCGGCGGCGACGTCCGCCGCCAGGTCCGTGGTGGCCCGGACGTGGTTCTCGGTGACCTGGCGGAAGTCGTAGAGGATGTCGTCGCCGTTGCCCGGCACGTCCCCCTGCACCGCTGCGACGGTGGTGGTGCCGTCGGTCGTCGGGTTGTACGGCACGAGGGCCGGAGCCGCGCTCAGCGCCAGGACCCCCACCAGGGCCCCGCCGGCCGCGAGCCGGGCACGGCCGCGCACCAGCACCAGCCGGGCGAGCAGCGCCCCGCAGAGCGCCAGCAGGAAGCTCACCCCGCTCGACCCGACGTACGGAAGTGCGTCGGCCACGGGAGTGTCGACCACCGCGAACGCGAGCCGGCCCCAGGGCATCCCGCTGAAGGGCCAGCTGCTGCGGATCGCCTCCATCGCGAGCCAGGCGGCGGCCGCCCACAGGGGCCACAGGCGGCGCCGGGTCAGCACCGCCAGCACCGAGCCCAGCAGCGCGTAGAACAGCGACTCCACCGCCGCCAGGGCGATCCAGGCGTCGGTGCCCACCGTGCGCATCCAGATGATGTGGGTGAAGTAGAAGCCGATCCCGAAGACCAGCCCGGGGAGCCAGGCACGGCGGGCCGGGAGCCCGTGCACGGACAGCACGTAGCCAGCCACCGCGAAGGGCACGAGGAAGGGAGCCGCGACCGGCTCGAAGGCCAGCGAGAGGGCGACGCCCGAGACGAGAGCCAGGGGCGTCCGGAGCAGCACGTGGCCACCGTAGCGGGACGGCCCCCGACGATCGCCTGCAGAGCTCCGGAAGGAACCCACACCCTTCGGTCCAACCCGAGAACGACCGGCTGCCGTGGTCGAGCTGTTGTCTAGGGGACGTGGGTTCCTTCCGTATCCACCCTCGCGGTGCGGACCGACCTCCGCGAACCGCGGGGGACGGGTGGTTGGCACCCCACCCTCCGCCCCGGCCACTCGGACGACGGTCCGCCGGCCACGATCTGCACGAGCGAACCGGGCAACCTTCGACGCTGCACGGGGGGCGTGTCAACACCGGCCTGACCTGCATGGACAGGTGAACGCGCAGGTCAGCGTTGTTGCCCCGGGAGACAAAATGTCTGGTAAATCTCATTGCTCTCGGCGTGTCGGTCCACGACGCGCCTGGACGCCGGGGGCGGCCCCGGTCGTCGTCGAGCCGGGCTCACCCCGGGACGACGACCGTTCCCGTGGCCGCGGTCGCCAGCAGCGGCACCGCCAGCATCGCCGCAGCGCCCGGGGCCTGCGGGGTGGCCGCGCCCCGCGCGACGACGTGCACGGCGAACTCCAGCACGCGCGAGCGGGTGCCGACCCGGGTGATCTCGGCGCTGACCTCGAGCACGTCACCGGCGCGTACCGGCGCGCGGAACTGGACGTCGGCGTACGACGCGAAGAGGCCCTCGTCGCCGTCGGTCAGGATGCACATCTCGGTCGCCACGTCGCCGAAGAGGCCGAGGCTGTAGGCCCCGTCGACGAGGTTCCCGGCGTAGTGGGCGTGGGAGTACGGCACGTAGCGCCGGTGCACGACGCGGGTGCCGACCACCGGTCCCCGTCCTGGCGCGTCGCCCGGCTCGGCGGTGGCTCCGTGGGCTGCTCCGCTCATGAGGCGGCCTTTCGCTGGGTGATCCGGTGGACGAGGAAGCTGGCGACCTCCCCGGGGGTCGTGCCGCGGCTGAAGACCCGGTCGACGCCGAGCTCCGCGGCCGCGGCCTCGTCGAAGCGGGGTCCACCCACCACGATGAGCGGTCGCCGGTCCGCGGGGTAGGCCTCGCGGAAGGCTGCCGACATCTCGCGGGTGTTCAGCAGGTGGGCGTCGCGCTGGGTGACGACCTGGGAGACCAGGACGGCGTCCGCGTGCTCGGCCCGCGCCCGCTCCACGAGCTGCGGCACCGAGACCTGGGCGCCGAGGTTCACGACCTTGACCTCCCGGTAGTACTCCAGCCCCTTCTCCCCCGCGAACCCCTTGATGTTGAGGATCGCGTCGATCCCGACCGTGTGCGCATCCGAGCCGATGCAGGCCCCCACCACGACCATCCGGCGGCGCAGCGTGCCCTTGATGGCGGCATTCGCCTCCTTCGGCGACAGCAGGGGGTAGTCCCGCTCGACCACGACGACCTTGTCCGGCTCGACCAGGTGGTGGACCCGGCCGTAGACGACGAAGAAGGTGAAGCCCGGTCCCATCGGCCTGGCGTGGACCACCATCGCCGGGTCCATGCCCATCTTGTTGGCGAGCTGGGCCGCGGCCCCCTCGGCGACCTTGGAGTGGGCCATCGGCAGCGTGAAGCTGACCTGCACCATGCCGTCACCCGTGGTGTCGCCGTACGGTCGGATCACCGGGCGCGCGCCCTCTGCCTGCTCGCTCACTTCTCCTCCAGCATCTCGGACGCGGGGTTGTAGTAGGTCTCGGACTTCAGCGCGACCCCGTCCAGGCCTCGCCCGGCGTCGGCGGGGCGTTTCATCAGCCCGAAGGTGCCGTCCGCGATGGCGTCGAGCAGGCCGTTCGGATGGTCGAGGATCCTCTTCATCAGGTCGGTCGACTCCCCCAGCACCTCGCGGGCCCGGTTCGCGATGAAGCCGTCCGGCGCGGGGTGGAAGTCCTCGTGCAGCTGGCCGGCCGCCTCCATGACGTACCGCACGTTCTGCAGCGCCAGGTCGCGGTCGGAGAGCCACGGGGTGACCACCGCCTCGGTCATCATCCCCACCAGCAGGATCCCCTGGCCGGTGAGCGCGCCGACGAGGTTGAAGAAGCCGTCGAGCAGGTAGCCCCGGAAGACGTCGCCGGTCATGTGCCGGGTCGGCGGCATCCACTTCAGCGGGGCGTCGGGGAACAGCTCGCGGGCGAGCAGGGCGTGGGCCAGCTCCATCCGGAAGGAGTCCGGCACGGCCGGGTCGATCTCGAAGGCGTGGCCCAGGCCCAGCTGCCAGTCCTCGAGACCGGCCTCGTGGGCGAAGTACTCGTTCAGCAGCTGGCTGGTGGTCACCGTGTGCGCGGCCTCGACGGCGTCGGCGGTCGTGAGGTAGTTGTCCTCGCCGGTGTTGATGATGATGCCGGCCCGGGCGTGCACCTGGCGGCTGAAGCGCTGGTCGACGAAGGTGCGCACCGGGTTGATGTCGCGGAACAGGATCCCGTACATCGAGTCGTTGAGCATCATGTCGAGGCGCTCCATGCCCGCCAGCGCCGCGATCTCCGGCATGCAGAGCCCGGAGGCGTAGTTGGTCAGCCGGATGTAGCGCCCGAGCTCCTTGCTGGACTCGTCGAGCGCGGCCCGCATCAGCCGGAAGTTCTCCTGCGTGGCGTAGGTGCCGGCGAAACCCTCGCGGGTGGCCCCCTCGGGCACGTAGTCGAGCAGGCTCTGGCCGGTGGAGCGGATGACCGCGATCACGTCGGCCCCCTCGCGGGCGGCCTGCTGGGCCTGCGGGATGTCCTCGTAGATGTCGCCGGTGGCCACGATCAGGTAGATCCACGGCTTGCGCGGGGCGTCGCCGTGGGCGCGGATCATCTCCTCGCGCTCGGCGCGCCGCACGTCCATCAGCGCGATCCCGGAGCCGACCTGGGCCGCCGCGGCGGCGCGGACCGCGTCGACATCCTCCTTGCCGGGCAGCCGGAAGCGCACCGTGCCGGCGGAGGCCTTGCGGGCGAGGGAGGGGAGGTCCTCGGCCTCGCCGCGAACCAGGGCGTCCCAGACGGGCAGGGCCACCCCGTGGGCCAGGCCCCCCTCGTCGGCGAGGTCGGCCCGGACCACGTCGGTGAGCCGGTTCACCCAGGGCGTCCCCTCGGGGTCGGCGCCGGCGAGCCCGGCGAGGCGCAGCGTGGCGCGCTCGACCGAGACGGTGGTGTGGCGGGTGGCCAGGTCGACGATCGGTCTACCGGTCTCCCGGGCCAGGGCCCGGGCCTTCGCGACCGTCGCCGGGTCGAGGTGGAGCTTGCCGCTCATGCGGTCTCCTCACGGTCGTGGACGGGGACGCCGGCGGCGACCAACCGGCGCAGCTGGGGCAGGGGCGTACCGGGGGTGAGGTCCGGCAGGTCGTCGACGAACCCACCGGGGACGTCCCAGACGGCCAGGTCGGCCCGGGAGCCGATGACCAGGGTGCCGCCGTCGTCGTCGTGGGCGGCGAAGGAGCCGCCGCGGGTGTGGGCGCGGAAGGCGGCCGCCACGGGGACCCGCTGCCGCTCGTGGTGGTGGTACGCCGCGGCGCGGACGGCCGCCCACGGGCCGAGCGGGGTGACCGGCGAGTCCGAGCCGAACGCGAGGCGCACCCCGGCCCGCTCGAGGTCGGCGAACGGGTTGGTGGCCCGCCACCGCTCGCCGAGCCGGGCGGCGTACATCTGCTCGGGGCCGCCCCAGAGCTCGTCGAAGACCGGTTGCACGCTGGCCACGACCCCCAGCCGGGCCATCGTCTCGAGCATCGCCCCGGACGGCATCTCGACGTGCTCCAGGCGGTGCCGGGCCCGGACCAGCCGCTCGGCGCCGAGGAGTCGCTCAGCGCCCTCGAGGCCCTCGCGGATCTCCTCCAGCGCGGCGTCGCCGATGCAGTGGAAGCCGGCCTGGAGGCCGCCCTCGGTGCAGGCCACGACGTGGTCGCGCACCTGCTCGGCGCTCAGGTAGGCGTGCCCGCGGGAGTCGGCCCGGTCGGTGTAGGGCACGCTGAGCGCGGCGGTGCGGGAGCCGAACGCACCGTCCGCGATCAGGTCCCCGGCGAGTCCGGCGACACCGAGGCGGCGCGCGGTGTCGACGGCTCCGAGCTCGCCCCAGTAGACGACCACGCGCAGCCCGGTCTCGGCGGCGGCCCGTCGGACCGTCTCGATCTCGTGCTCGGGCCCGATGTGCGGGGCGGCGTTCTCGTGGAAGGAGGTCAACCCCTGCGCGGCCATCGCCCGGCAGGCGGCGCGCGCCGCGGCGAGCCGGTCCTCGGGCCCGATCAGGCTCTCCAGCACGTGGCGCACCGCGTGGTGGGCGTCGCGCTCGACCCGGCCGTCGTCGCTCCAGCCGTCGAGCCCGGTCAGCCCGGGCACCAGGGCCGCGAGCGCCGGCGAGACGACCGAGGAGTGGCTGTCGACCCGGGTCAGGTAGCTGCGCCGCCCGGGAGCGGCGCGGTCGAGCTCGGCGCCGGTCGGCGTGCGACGCTCGGGCCAGCGGGACTCGTCCCAGCCCTGGCCGACCAGGACCCCGGTCTCGGGGTGCGCACCGGCGTGGGCCGACAGGGCCTCGAGCAGGTGTCCCAGGCTGGGGGTGCCGGTGAGGTCGAGCCCGGTCAGCGCGAAGCCGGTGCGCACGGTGTGCACGTGGCTGTCCACGAAGCCGGGCGTGACCAGCGCGCCGTCGAGGTCGACGACGGTGCACCCACCCCCGGTGAACGACTCGGCCCGGTCCTCGCTGCCGGCGAAGACGATCCGGTCGCCCTCGACCGCGAGGGCGGTGGCGGGGTCGCTGGTGCGCCCGGTCGCGACCCGGCCGTTGCGGTAGAGCGTGCGGCGTCCCGTCTCCTGGGGGCTCAGCCGACGCCCGTTCACGCCGGGACCTCGTCGCTCAGGCGTTCCTCGAACAAGGCTCGGACTCCCGGCTCGGCGCGCAGCAGCTCGAGGGCGTACGCCGCGTGGCCGGGCACGTAGCCGTTGCCGATCAGCATCGTCACGTCGGCGGCCAGGCCCTCGGCGCCCAGCGCGGCGGCGGAGAACGACGTGGCCATCGAGAAGAAGATGACCGTGCCGCCCGCCGCCGTGGCGAGGATGGCCCCGCCCTCGCAGCCGGGCACGTCGACGCAGACGACGGTGACGTCGGCCCGGCCCCCCGCCGCGAGGACGGCGTCGCGCAGCCCGACGGGGTGCCGGGCGTCGGCGACGACGACCTCGTCGGCCAGGCCGGCCGCCCGCAGGAGGGCGGCCTCCGCCTCGTGCGGGACGACGCCGACGGTGCGTCCCGCCCCGGCGGCCCGGGCGGCGGCCAGGCTCAGCGAGCCCGACTTCCCGCCCCCGCCGATGACGGCGACGGTGGGGTTGTCGTAGCCCCCGACCACGCGCGCGGTCAGCGCCGGGGCCCCACAGACGTCCATCACGGCCAGGCTGAGGGCCGGGTCGAGGTCGTCGGGGAGCACCGCGGCGATGGAACGCCCGAAGAGCACGGCGTACCCGTCGCAGGGCACCTGCTCCCCCGCGCCGTCCCAGCGGGCGAGGTCGTCCTCTATCACCAGCGGCGTCAGGGTCAGGGAGACCAGGGTGGCGACACGGTCGCCGACCTGCAGTCCGAGCGGTGACTGCGGCCCGACCTCCTCGACGGTGCCGACCAGCATGCCGCCGGACCCCGTCTCGGGGTTCTGCATCTTGCCGCGGGTGGCCACGATGGCCAGCACGGCGGCCCGCAGGGCCACCGTGTCGACCCGACCCCCGGCGTCCGTGTGGATGCGCTCGAGCTGGCGGTAGGACGCCGCGTCGAGGTTGAGACGTTGGACGCGGACCCGCACCTCGTCGGGCCACAGCTCGCGACGGGTGTCGAGACGCTGGGCGGCCTGGGGCAGGACGACGGCGTCGTCGAGCACCCGGTGCAGACCGGTCGGATCGCTGTCCCGCATCACCATGGCGGCTTTTCCTCCGTTAAGTTCGTTCTTTGACGGGATGTTTTGCGGCCAGTCGGTGGACGAGCCGCACATCGTCCTCGTACTCTGGCAGAAGCGGCGCGCCCCACACAACTGACGCGCCGGCCCACGACCACCCACGTCCCAGCGGGAGAGACCCATGACCACCGAGACCACCACCCCCGGCACGGGCAGCCGGGAGGGCACCTGGGAGGCCACCGGCCAGCCCTACCCCTACCGCCGTGTCGAGCTCGTCGAGCCCGACTGGACCCGCTTCCCGGGCTGGCGCGACGTCACGGCGGCGGACTGGGCCTCGGTGCAGTGGCAGCGCGCCCACTGCGTCAAGAACCTCCGCCAGCTGCGCGAGCTGCTGGGCGACCTCGTCGACGACCGCTTCTACGCCGACCTGGAGCGCGACCAGGCCGAGCGGGCGACGATGTCGATGCTCGTGCCGCCGCAGATGATGAACACGATGGTGCCGCACGAGACCCCGGCGGGGGCCGGGTCGCTGACGGAGGCGTTCTACGCCGACCCGATCCGCCACTACATGATCCCGGTGTTCTCGGACCGCCGCACCGACTACTCCTCGCACCCGCACGCCACCCGGGACTCCCTGCACGAGCACGACATGTGGGCGACCGAGGGCCTCACGCACCGCTACCCCACCAAGGTGCTCGCCGAGCTGTTGCCGACGTGCCCGCAGTACTGCGGGCACTGCACCCGGATGGACCTGGTCGGCAACTCGACCCCGGTGGTCGAGAAGCTGAAGTTCGCCGGCCGGCCCAACGACCGGATCGGCGACATGCTCGACTACCTGCGCCGGACGCCGTCGGTGCGCGACGTCGTGGTCTCCGGCGGCGACGTGGCGAACATGCCGTGGCCGCGCCTGGAGTCGTTCCTGATGTCGGTGCTCGAGGTGGAGAACGTGCGCGACATCCGGCTGGCCACCAAGGCCCTGATCGGACTGCCCCAGCACTGGCTCCAGGACGACGTCCGGGCCGGCATGACCCGGGTCGCGACGACGGCCCGGGAGCGTGGGGTGTCGATCGCGATGCACACGCACGCGAACCACGCGAACTCCATCACCCCGCTGGTCGCCGAGGCGACGTCGGCGATGTTCGAGGCGGGGCTGCGCGACGTCCGCAACCAGGGCGTGCTGCTCAACGGCGTGAACGCCGAGCCGCACGCGCTGCTCGACCTGTGCTTCGGCCTTCTCGACGGCGCCCGGATCATGCCCTACTACTTCTACATGTGCGACATGATCCCGTTCTCGGAGCACTGGCGGGTCTCGGTGGCCGACGCGCAGCGGCTGCAGCACCACATCATGGGCTACCTGCCGGGCTTCGCGACCCCGCGGATCGTGTGCGACGTGCCGTTCGTCGGCAAGCGCTGGGTGCACCAGCTCGCCGAGTACGACACCGAGCGCGGGATCTCGTACTGGACGAAGAACTACCGCACCTCGATCGAGGCCAGCGACCCCGAGGCCCTGACCCGCACCTACGAGTACTACGACCCGATCCACACCCTGCCGCCCGAGGGTCGACGCTGGTGGGCCGAGCACTCCGACCTCTCCTCCACCGACCTCAAGGCCGCCGAGGTCGCCGAGGCCTCCCGCCGTACCGCCGCCCTCCAGGCCTGGTGAGCCGCGGGTCTGTGGAGGCGGGTTTCCCCGGTCAGCCGGGGATTCCCCCGCTTGTCAGCCGGTATCTCGGCTGACAAGCGGGGGTCTTGGCTGACCAGCGCCGTCGCCGCACCCTCTCTCCACAGGCACCACGATCGCCCGGCGACAGGGCGACCCATCCGTGCCGACAATCGGGCATGCAGACAGCGGCGAGGCGCCTCGGGTTCGCGGGCCATGTGTGGATGACGCACGAGGCCACGACGATGGGGTACGACGACAAGACGATCGCGCGGCTGGTCCGGTCCGGGGACTGGCACCGGCTCCGGCACGGCGCCTACTGCCCGGGTGAGGTGTGGGCCACGAGCAACGCGGCCGAACGCCGGCTGCTGCTGACCCGGGCGGGGTACCGCTCGGCCCGCGCCCATGTCGTGGTCTCGCACTCGTCGGCGGTGGACCTCCTCGGCGTTCCGGTGTGGGACCTCCCCGACACCGTCCACCTGACCCGAACGGACGGTCGCGCCGGTCGGCGCGGGGCCGGCAAGGTCCCGCACCGCGGGCTTGTCACGGCGGGCGACGTCACCCGACGCGATGGGCTGTGGACGGTCAACGGCACCCGGGCCGCGCTCGACTGCACGCTGATCACCGACATCGAGCACAGCGTGGTGATCGTCAATGGTCTGCTGCACGCCCGCGAGACGTCTAAGCGGCTTCTGCGACACCGGCTGGAGACGATGAACCAGTGGCCGGACTCGCTGCACACCGGGCTCGTGATCGCGCTGGCTGACAAGCGGTGCGAGTCCGCCGGCGAGTCGCGCACCATGCACCTCTGCTGGGAGCAGCACCTCCCCCGGCCCAAGCCCCAGTTCGAGGTCGCGGACCGGTCGGGGCAGGTCGTGGCGCGCGTCGACTTCGCCTGGCCCGGGCTCGGGGTCTTCCTCGAGTTCGACGGGAAGGAGAAGTACCTGAAGTACCGCCGGCCCGGTGAGTCGGTGGCGGACGTCGTCCTGCGTGAGAAGCGACGGGAGGAGCGCGTCTGCGAGCTCACGGGCTGGAGATGCATCCGGATCGTCTGGGCGGACCTCTACCACCCGGAGCGGACCGCGGCCCGGATCCGCGCCGTGATGGCCGCAGCTCGACCCGCCGCCTGACCGGCGCCAGGACTGGTCAGCCAGAACCCCGTCCTGTCAGCCGAGATCTCGGCTGACAGGCGGGGGTTTCACCGGTCAGCCGGGGACTCCCGCCGGGCCTGTCACCGCGCGGTTCTCGTAGGGGGTGCTCAGCACGATCGTGGTGCGGGTGGAGACGTTGGCGGCGGCCCGGATCCGGGCGAGGAGGTCCTCGATGTCGTGGGGGGTGGCGACCCGGACCTTGAGGATGTACGACTCGTCCCCGGCCACCGACCAGCAGGACTCGATCTCGGCGATCCCGCGCAGCCGCTCCGGGGAGTCGTCGGGTTGCGAGGGGTCCATCGGGCGGATCGAGATGAACGCCGTGAGCGGCAGGCCGAGCTGGTCGTGGTCGATCGTGGCGCCGTAGCCGGTGATCAGGCCGCGCGACTCGAGCCGCTTGACGCGCTGGTGAACCGCCGAGGTGGAGAGGCCGGCCGCCTTGCCGAGGTCGGTGAACGACATCCGCCCGTCCTGGGCCAGGAGCTGCAGGATCATCCGGTCGGTCGACTCGAGCTCTGGTGCGGTCACGCGCAGCAGGGTAGCGCCCTCGCGCGTGGCAGGATGCGCGAATGACCAGCCCGAAGAACGACACCGGAGACGGCACGGGGGACGGCACGCGAGCTGGCGCCGACGCCCCGACGGGCGCCCCGACGGGCGCCCCGACGGGCGCCCCGACGGGGGAAGCGACGCAGGGCGGCGGTGACCGCCTGATGCTCCTCGACACGGCGAGCCTCTACTTCCGCGCCTTCTTCGGCGTCCCGGACTCCCTGCAGGCCCCGGACGGCACCCCGGTGAACGCCGTGCGCGGTCTGATGGACTTCATCAGCCGGCTGGTCAGCGAGTACCGGCCCACCGAGCTGGTCTGCTGCTGGGACAACGACTGGCGCCCGCAGTGGCGCGTGGAGCTGATCCCTACCTACAAGGCCCACCGGGTGGTCGAGGAGCTGCCCACCGACCCCGACGTCGAGGAGGTGCCCGACCCGCTCCAGGTGCAGGTCCCGGTCATCCTCGAGGTGCTCGAGGCCTTCGGGATCTGCGTGGTCGGCGCCGACCACCACGAGGCGGACGACGTGATCGGCACCCTCGCGACCGACGCCGGCATGCCGGTCGACATCGTCACCGGGGACCGGGACCTCTTCCAGCTCGTCGACGACGAGGCCGAGGTCCGGGTGCTCTACACCGCCCGGGGCGTCGGTCGGCACGAGCGCGTCACCAACGACTGGGTCCGGGCGAAGTACGACGTCGACGCCCGCCAGTACGCCGCGTTCGCGACCTTGCGAGGCGACAGCTCAGACGGGCTGCCGGGCGTGCCCGGGATCGGGGACAAGACCGCGGCCACGCTCCTCAACCGGTTCGGCGACCTGGACTCCGTCATCGCGGCCGCCGCCGACCCGGACGCCGAGCTGGGCCCGGCCCCCCGTCGGCGGATCAAGGAGTCGGCCGACTACCTCGCGGTCGCCCCGCGGGTGGTCGCCGTCGTCCGCGACCTCGACGTCCGCGACCACGACCGCACGCTCCCCCGGACCCCCGCCGATCCCGACCGGGTGGTCGAGCTGGACCGGCGCTGGGGCCTCGGGAGCTCGGCCGTCCGCCTCGTCGAGGCGCTCCAGGGCTGAGCCCCCGGAGCGGGGCCACCGCCGGTGTCACGCCCGATCCGGGGCCGTCGGCCGCCCACCGACCGGCGCCGTGACCGACCGGCTCGTAGGCTGGAGACCATGAACCGCATCGCAGTCGTCGGGGGCCACGGCAACGTGGCCCGTCTCCTCCACCCCCTCCTGGTCGCCGCCGGGCACACCCCGGTCGCACTGGTGCGCAAGGAGGACCAGCGCGACGAGCTCGAGTCGCTCGGCGCCGAGGTCCGCCTCCTGGACATCGAGCAGGACGACGAGGCCGCCTTCGCCGCGGCGTTCGACGGCTGCGCGGCCGTGGTCTTCGCCGCCGGTGGTGGGGCGGACGGGGACATCGAGCGCAAGCGCACGGTCGACCTGGGGGGTGCCCTGAAGTCCATCGAGGGCGCGAGCCTCGCCGGCGTCCGCCGCCTCGTGCAGATCTCCGCCATCGGCGTGGACGAGCCCGTCCCGGCGGACACCGCACCGGTGTGGAGGGCGTACGTCGAGGCGAAGCGCGACGCCGACGCCGCGCTGCGCGCCAGCGACCTGGACTGGACGATCATCCGCCCCGGCCGGCTCACCGACGACGAGCCGACCGGCCAGGTCGCGCTCGGCGCCGAGGTCGAGCGCGGGGACGTCAGCCGGGGCGACGTGGCGGCCGTGGTCGCTGCGGCGATCGACCAGGACCACAGCATCGGCGCCCAGTGGAACCTCGTCGGCGGGGACGTCCCCGTGGCCGAGGCCGTCGCCAACACCGCGAAGTAGCAGCTCTAGGGCCGGCGGCTACTCCGCCAGGCCCGAGTAGGCCACCACGCCGCGCCGCAGCCGGCGCACCACCTCACGCGCCGTGGCGCGCAGGGGGGTGTCGCCGGCGGCGTCGGCCACCTGACCGGCCAGGTCGAGCAGCTGCTTCATCCAGCGCACGAAGTCACCGGCCGCCAGCTCGCTGCTGCCGAGCACGTCGTCGAGCTCGTCGCCCTCGGCCCAGCGGTAGGCGATCCACGCGAAGCCGGCGTCCGGCTGGCGCAGGAAGTCGAGCTTGTTCTCCCGTTCCAGGGCGTCCAGCTCGGCCCACAGGCGCACCATCTCGGCGATGACCTCCTTGACCTCCCCGCCGGGGATCCGCGGCGAGGAGGCGTCGTCGGCGCGCCGGGACTCGAAGACCAGCACCGAGAGGGCGGCCGCGAGGCCCGAGGGCGACAGCTCGTCCCAGAGCCCGTGCCGCATCGACTCGGCGGCGACGAGGTCCATGTCGGAGTAGATCCGTTGCAGGTGCCGCCCACGCGGCGTGACGGTGTCCCCGTCGAGGTAGTCCAGGGCGCCCAGCACGTCGCAGACCCGGTCGAAGAGCCGTGCGACGGTGTTGGTCCGCTGCTCGACGCGCCGCTTCAGCGTGGCGGCGTCGCGGTGCAGCTTGAACCAGCGCTCGGCCCACCGGGCGTGGTCCTCACGCTCCGGGCACTCGTGGCACGGGTGCGCGCGCAGCTCGGCGCGCAGCCGGGTGATCTCGCGCTCGGTGCCGTCCGTCGGGCCGGCCTCGCCCGACGAGGGGCGCCCGGTCGGGGGCGGTGGAGTCAGGTTGTGGGTCCGCGAGCGCAGCGCCGAGGCCAGGTCGCGCCGCATCTGCGGGTTGCGGCCGTTGAAGCTCTTCGGGACCTTGAGCCGGGTGACGGCCTCGACCGGCACCGGGAAGTCCATCATCGCCAGCCGCCGGGCCTGCCGGTCGGCGGTGACCACGTAGGGCCGCGGGCCCTCCGGGGACCAGCCGGGATCGATGACGACCGCGAAACCGGCGAACTTGCCGCTCGGCACCTGGATGACGTCGCCGGGCTTGAGCAGGGCCAGCGACGCCAGTGCCTCCTCGCGCCGGTCGGCGCGCCGGGCCCGGCTGGCACCCTTCTCGGCCTCGCTGATCCGCCGGCGCAGCCCGGCGTACTCCATGAAGTCACCGAGGTGGCAGGTCGCGGCCTCGGCGTACCCGTCGAGCGCGTCCTGGCTCTTGGTCAGCTGGCGCGCCAGCCCGACCACGGCCTTGTCGGCCTGGAACTGGGCGAAGGACTGCTCGAGCAGCTCACGCGAGCGCTCCCGGCCGAACTGGTGCACCAGGTTGACCGCCATGTTGTACGACGGCCGGAACGAGGAGCGCAGAGGGTAGGTGCGGGTGGAGGCCAGACCGGCCACCTCGCGCGGGTTCATCCCGGGCTGCCACAGCACGACGCCGTGCCCCTCGGTGTCCAGCCCGCGGCGCCCGGCCCGGCCGGTCAGCTGGGTGTACTCCCCCGGGGTGATGTCGGCGTGCGTCTCACCGTTCCACTTGCTCAGCTTCTCGATGACCACGGTGCGGGCCGGCATGTTGATGCCCAGCGCCAGCGTCTCGGTGGCGAAGACCACCTTGCACAGGCCCCGGGCGTAGAGCTCCTCCACGCACTGCTTGAACGCCGGCAGCATGCCCGCGTGGTGCGCTGCCACGCCGCGGGTCAGACCGTCGAGGAAGTCGTGGTAGCCCAGCACGTGCAGGTCGTCCTCGGGCAGGTGACGACAGCTCTGCTCGACGAACGCGTGGATCGTGTCGCGCTCCTCGGGGGTGGTCAGCCGGGTGCCGGCGTTGAGGCACTGGGTGACCGCGGCGTCGCAGCCCACCCGGCTGAAGATGAAGACGATGGCGGGCAGCAGCCCCTCCCGGTCGAGCCGGTCGATGACGTCGACACGGCTCGGGATCCACACCCGGCGGCCGTTCCCGACCTGCTTCGGGCCGGCGCCCTGGCGCCCCCCGCCCTTGCCGCCGGGCCCGGAGCGACCCCGCGGCGAGCGGCGGTCCTTCATCCGGCTGCTGGCCCAGTCGTCGCGGGCGATCTTCTGCAGCTCGTCGTTGACCGGTGCGCCCTCCTTGACGAAACCGGCGGCCGCGTCGACGTCGGAGGACGCGAAGAGGTCCAGCAGCCGCTTGCCGACCATGACGTGCTGGTAGAGCGGCACCGGCCGTCGCTCCTCCACGATCGTGGTGGTGTCGCCGCGCACGGTGGCCAGCCACTCGCCGAACTCCTCGGCGTTGGAGACGGTCGCCGAGAGCGAGACCAGCGAGACCGACTCGGGCAGGTGGATGATCACCTCCTCCCAGACGGCACCACGGGAACGGTCGGCGAGGTAGTGCACCTCGTCCATCACGACGTGGCCCAGCCCCAGCAGCGTGCGGGAGCCGGCGTAGAGCATGTTGCGCAGCACCTCGGTGGTCATCACCACGACCGGCGCCTCGCCGTTGACGACGTTGTCGCCGGTCAGCAGGCCGACCTGGTCGGCGCCGTAGCGCTTGACCAGGTCGTGGTACTTCTGGTTCGACAGTGCCTTGATCGGGGTCGTGTAGAAGCACTTGCGCCCGGTCGCGAGGGCGAGGTGGATCGCGAACTCGCCGACGATGGTCTTGCCCGAGCCGGTGGGCGCCGCGACCAGGACGCCGCGCCCCTCCTCGATCTCGTGGCAGGCCCGGACCTGGAAGTCGTCCAGGGGGAAGGAGTACAGGCTCGTGAAGTCACGGAAGACCGGGTGCCGGCGGCCCGCTCGGTACTCGGCGTACCGCTCCGAGGGGGAGAGCTCGTCGGCCGTACTCATCTGCTCAGCCTCATGCGCCCCACCCTATGCACCGCCGTGGAATCCGCGCACCGGCCATGCGGTCGCTACGCGAGCACCCGCAGCGCGCCGGGCGCGCACTCGATGGTGAGCGGCAGCCGGCCGAAGCGCTCCCCGTCGGCGTACGACACGATGCCGGGCGCCGCCACGCTCACCGTGCGCACCCGGTGGTGCTCGTACTCCGCCAGCGTGACGTGGGTGCCGTGGAAGAGCCTCGGGTAGACCCGCACCAGCCGGAGCTTGCTCATCGGCCTGATCACGACGACGTCGAGCAGGCCGTCGTCCAGGACCGCCCCCTCGGTGATCCGCAGGCCTCCCCCGAACGACGGACCGTTCCCGACCGCGACCAGCATCGCCTCCAGCCGGTGCGTGACGCCGTCCAGCTCGAGGACGTAGGGCAGCGGCTCGAAGGTGCGCAGCTCGGCCAGCGTGGCCAGGTTGTAGCGCATCTGGCCGCGTGGCCACCGCATGGCGTTGGCCCGCTCGTTGACGATGGCGTCGAACCCGGCCGCCAGCACCGTGACGAAGTACCGCGACCCGCTGCGGGCCAGATCGATCGTGCGGGGCCGGCCGGCCAGCACCCGGTCGGCGGCGGAGGCCGGGTCCTTGCGGGGGATCCCGAGGTAGCGCGCCACGTCGTTGCCGGTGCCGGCCGGGATGATCCCGAGCGGGACGCCGGTGCCGGCGACCGCCTGCGCGCCGAGGTGCACCATCCCGTCGCCGCCACAGACCACCAGCGCGTCCACCCGGTCCGGGCCCTCGGCGACGCAGCTCCGGGCCAGCGCCAGCGCCTCCTCGGCGTCGCGGCCGGCCAGGTTGCGCACCACGAGACCACCCTCGCGCAGCCGGGTGAGGGCCACCGTGCGGGCCCGGGCCCCGAAGCCCCTGCCCGACGAGGGGTTGGTGAGGAGCGCGACCTCGCGCAGGGCGAGCTCGGACGGCACGATCTCGGGCAGGGGGTCCGGCACGAGTGGAGACTAGCGGGAACGGGGCCGCGCCTCCGCGCCGATGCGCAGGTGGGCGGCGTACCGCTCCGGGTGGGCACCGACGGCCTTGGCCAGACGGCTGAGGGCGTCGATGACGCGGTCGGCGGTGAACTCGGTGCCCGGGACCGCGAGCGTCACCCGGTCCGGCTGGCCGACCAGCAGGATCTGGCCGTGGCGCCACGCCTGGTGGGCGCGCAGCCGGGTCGCGTCGTCGGCCACCGGGGCCGGGTACGCCTCGTCGATCGCCAGCAGGTCGCACGGCACCGGCTCGTCGCTCCCGGCGTCCCCGGACAGCACGCCCAGGACGTGGTGGCCGGTGCGCACCCCGGTCTCGGGGGTCCACGTCACGTCGGACTCCCCCAGCCACTCCGGCAGGTCGAACGGGTCGAGGTCGACCCAGGACGGCGGCGCGCTCATCGGAGCCCGATCACGGGGGCGTCACAGGGGCGAGAGCTGGTCGTCGGACCACTGGTCGGTCCGGTCGGCGCCGCGGTGTCGGCGGCGGTCGATGATGCGGGCGACGAGCTCCGCGACGACGAAGAGCACGAGCATCGGCAGCGCGAGCATCAGCATCGAGAACGGGTCGGTGGAGGGCGTGGCCACCGCCGCGAAGATGAACGTGCCGAGCACGATCCACGGGCGGTAGCGGGCCAGCTGCTTGCCGGAGACGACCCCGGCGAGGTTGAGCATGATCACGAAGAGCGGGATCTCGAAGGCGATCCCGAAGACCAGGAGCATCCGGGTGAGGAAGCTGAAGTACTCCCCGAACTCGACCAGGCTCTGCAGCGACGCGGGGGTGAAGCCGATCAGCACCTCGAGGCCCTTGGGCAGCACGTAGTAGCCGGTGGCCACGCCGAGCAGGAACAGCGGACCGGCGATCGCCGCGAAGATCCGCGACCACTTGCGCTCCTTGTCGTGGAGCCCGGGCACCACGAAACCCCAGATCTGGGCCAGCCAGTACGGGCTCGAGGCGACGATCGCCGCCACCCCGCACAGCTTGAGCTGCAGCATCAGCGGCCCGGTGGCTCCGGCGACGTACGCCGTGGTCTGGGTCTTCTGGTCCAGCGCGAGCCGGGCGTCGTTGTACGGCGCAAGCACCAGCTCGAGCAGCTGGTCGTAGAAGAACAGGGCCACGGAGAACGTGACGACCAGGAACAGCACGGCCCGGATCAGGCGGGCGCGGAGCTCGCGCAGGTGGTCGGAGAGGGCCATCCGCCCGTCCGCACCCACGGCGTGCTGCGGGGTGCCACGCAGGAGCCGCGCGACACCACCCAGGGAGAAGCCCACGGCGGCGCGGTCAGGCCGTGGTGTCGTCGCGGCGCTCGCGCGCGATGCGGTCGGCCTCGAGGTCGGCGTCCAGGCGCGCCTGGCGGGCCTCGAGCTCACGCTGCTCGGGGGTCTTGGACTCGTCGTCCTCGTCGTCGTCCATCAGGCCCTTGGTCTCGGCCTTGAAGATGCGCAGCGCCCGGCCGCTGCCGCGAGCCAGCTCGGGCAGCTTCGAGGCCCCGAAGAGCAGGATGATGACGGCCAGGATGATGAGCAGCTCGGTGGTGCCTAGGCCGGCGACGAGCGGGTTCATGTGCGTCCTCACGTGGTGGGTACGGGCGTCGTGGAGTCTACTCCGGGGGGTGGGTACAGCCCCAGTGCCTCGCGTGCCGCGAAGGTGAACGTCTGGGCGAGCTCCGGTGGCTGGACCACCCGCGCGTGCGGCGCCAGGCGCAGCAGCAGCCGCTGGAGCCAGCGCTCGTCGGCCACGAGGAGGTCGACCTCGAGCGCGCCGTCGGGCTCGGGGCGGACCGCCTCGACCGGGTAGTACTCCACGACCCAGCGCGCGGAGGCGGCCAGGCGCAGGGTCACCAGCCTGGTCCCCTCGGCGGTGGCGAAGAGCCCGTCGGCGAGGTCGCGCGGCGCCTCGAGGGGGGTCTGGACGGCCGAGTCGAGCACCTCGGCGTGGTGGATCCGGTCGAGGCGGAACAGCCGCGGCGCCTCGGCGCTGTGGCACCAGGCGTCGAGGTAGGCGAGGCCGTGGGCGGTGACCACCCCGCGCGGGTCGACGGTGCGGTCGGACTCCTCGTCGCGCGAGGGCACGAAGTAGGTCAGGCGTACCTGGCGCCCGCGCTGCGCGGCGTCGGCCAGGCTGCGTCGCAGGGCGGTGTGGTCGGGCGCGACCGGGTCCTCGCCGAGGACGAGGCCGAGGTCGATCCGGGCGGAGGAGCCCTCGGCGGCCGCCGCCTCGAGCTTGGAGAGCGCCCGGTCGACCACCTCGCGGGTCTCGTCCCGGGCCCCGTTGCGCAACGCCCGCAGCGCCACGATGATCGCGGTGGCCTCGGTGGGCGTGAGCCGCAGCGGGCGGGCGAGGTAGTCGGCGTTCGATACCCGGACCACGCCGTCGGCCTCCTCGCCCTCGAGGGCGTCGAGGTCGACGTCGATGAGGTCGTCGGGGTACCCGCCCGGCAGCCCGCACATGAGCAGGACCTTGAGGTCCTTGAGCAGCTGGTCGGCCGGCAGCCCGAGCGCGGTGGCGGCGTCCTCGAGCCGGACCTCCCCGCGCGCGTGCAGGTACGGAACCAGGCTCAGCAGCCGCGACACCTGGTCCTTGGCCCCACCCCCGGCGCTCACGAGGCCGCCAGCAGCGCGGCGCGGAGCCGGTCGACGATCTCGCGGCGCAACGTCTCGGGGCCCTCCACGTACACGTCGGCACCGTGGCCGAGCAGCTCGTCGGCCAGGCCGAGGCCGGTGCGGGTCACGACGAGGCGGTCCCACGCGGTGCGCTCGTCGGGGCCGGCGACGTCGCGCTCGACCTGCTCGGCGTCGCGGCGCAGCACGTGCCCGGACCCGCGGCGGGCCAGGACCACGGCCCGCTCGGTGCTCGGCGCCGGTGCCAGGCGGTGGGTGGTGGCGCGCACGTCGGTGCCCTCGGGCACGTCGTACGCCCCGGGCTCGCCGACTCGGCGGGCCTCCCCCTCGACGCGGGAGAGCCGGAAGACCCGCTCCGCCCCGCGGTCGGTGTCGAAGCCGACGGCGTACCAGCGACCCGAGTAGCGCACGACGCCCCACGGCTGGAGGTGTCGCGTCCTCGGGGCGCCCGCGCCGGAGCGCCGGTACTCGAACTCGACGGCCACCCGCTCCTGCGTGGCCTCCCAGAACACGTCGAAGGAGGGCTCGTCGGCGCTGAGCCGCGACTCGGCGATGTCGAGGGCCGAGAGGTCCAGCGGGACGCCGGCAGCACCCAGCTTGCGAACCGCCTCGGTGGTCGCCTCGGCGAGGCGCGCGTGCTCCCAGACCTTGGTGGCCAGGCCGATCACCGACGCCTCGTCGGCCTCGAGGCTGATCTCCGGCAGCGCGAACTCGTCGGGGCGGATCCGGTAGCCGGGCTCGTCGTCGAAGAACGGGTCGATGCTGCCCACCTCGATCGGCACCCCGAGACTGCGCAGCTCCTCCTTGTCCCGCTCGAACATCTTCTCGAAGCCGTCGGGCGACGAGTCGGGGTAGAGGATCTGGCGGATCCGCGCCTTGGAGACGTAGTGGCGCTGGACCAGCAGCATGATGAGCAGGTTGAGCAGCCGCTCCGTCTTGCGCACCGTCACGCCCCCGGCCACGACGTCCTCAGCTCGCGGCCAGGATGTCGACCACGAAGTAGAGCGTGTCGGTGCCCTTGATGCCGGCGTCCGTGTTGCCCGTCTTGCCGTAGCCGTCGGCCGGCGGGATCGCCAGGACCACACGGCTTCCGACGCGCTGGCCGACCAGGGTCTTGTCCCAGCCGGGGATCACGCCGCCGGTGCCGATGTCGAACGTCGCCGGCTCGCCGCGGCTGTAGCTGTCGTCGAAGGGCTTCTTGCCCCCGTAGACCTGGCCGAGGTAGTCGACCGTGATCGACTGGCCCTTGGTCACCTCGGCGCCCTTGCCGGCGATGAGGGTGGCCGAGAGCAGCTTGCCGGAGGGCTTCGGGGCCGCGGAGAAGTCGAGGCCGGTCACCCCGCCCTTGCCGTCGGTCTCCAGCGGCGGGGCCCAGGCGGGAGCCGGCTGCTTGGCCCCTGCGGGGCCGCCCAGGACCTGGCTGACGCTGATCAGGTCGACCACGAGGAGGACGGTGTCCTTGTTGCCGATGCCGAGCTGCGGGTTGCCCTGCTCGCCGAACGCCTTGTCGGCGGCTGCGGTGACGGCGACCCGGGAGCCGACCGTGCGCCCGGTCAGCGCCTCGGTGAAGACCGGGCTGAGGTTGGAGTCGAGGGTGATCTGCTCGGGGCGGCCGGCGTCGTAGGTGCTGAACGCCTTCTCCTTGGTGAAGCCGTTGCCGATGTAGATCTGGGTGGCGACCTGATCGCCCTCCTTCACGCCGGCGCCGTCGCCCTCGACGAGGGTCTTGGACTCCACGTCGGTCGCGGTCATCTTGGAGGTGAACTTCACCTTGGGCTCGGAGCCCGGCTCACCGGAGATCGTCACGGCGTCCAGTCCCTTTGCCGAGCCGCTGGACGAGGCACTGTCGCTGCTGCCGGAGTCACCGCAGGCACTCACCCCACCGGCCACGAGGATCAGGGGCAGCAGTGCGGTGGGCAGGCGACGAAGTCGTCGGGACACAGATTTCACCTTCGGGACGGGGAGCAGAACGCGGATCACCATAACTGGCGAACCTGAGGGCTTCCGACAGACGGGCGACAGACGGGCGACGCGGGCCCGACGGGGCGGCTACATGCCGTCGATCAACCGCTGCACCCGCTCGTCGTAGGCCCGGAACGGGTCCTTGCAGAGCACCGTGCGCTGCGCCTGGTCGTTCAGCTTCAGGTGCACCCAGTCGACGGTGAAGTCCCGGCGCTTCTCCTGGGCCCGGCGGATGAACTCGCCGCGCAGCCGGGCGCGGGTGGACTGCGGGGGCACCGACTTGGCCTCGAAGATCTTGAGGTCGGTGGTGACCCGGGCCACCGCACCCTTCTTCTCGAGCAGGTAGTAGAGGCCGCGACCGCGGTGGATGTCGTGGTAGGCGAGGTCGAGCTGGGCGATCCGGGGGTGCCCCAGCGGGAGGCCGTGCCTGGCCCGGTAGCGCTCGATCAGCTTCCACTTGATCACCCAGTCGATCTCGCGCTCGACCAGGCCCAGGTCGTCGGACTCCACGGCCTTCAGCGTGCGCTCCCACAGGTCGAGCGCCTGCTCGATCACCGGGGTGCCGATCTGGCGCCGGTCGACGAAGTCACGGGCCTTGGCGAGGTACTCCCCCTGGATCTCCAGCGCGCTCGCCTCCCGGCCGTTCGCCAGCCGCACCTTGCGCTGGCCGGTCATGTCGTGGGAGATCTCGCGGATGGCACGGATCGGGTTCTCCATGGTGAGGTCCCGCATCACCACGCCCTCCTCGATCATCCGCAGCACCAGGTCGCAGCTGGCGACCTTGAGCATCGTGGTGGTCTCGCTCATGTTCGAGTCACCCACGATGACGTGCAGCCGGCGGTACTTCTCGGCGTCGGCGTGCGGCTCGTCGCGGGTGTTGATGATCGGCCGGCTCCGGGTCGTGGCGGAGGAGACTCCCTCCCAGATGTGCTCGGCGCGCTGGCTGATCGAGTACGACGCGCCGCGCGGCGTCTGCGTCACCTTCCCGGCGCCGACCATGACCTGCCGGGTCACCAGGAACGGGATCAGCACGTCGGCCAGACGGGAGAACTCGCCGGCCCGGCCCACCAGGTAGTTCTCGTGGCAGCCGTAGGAGTTGCCGGCCGAGTCGGTGTTGTTCTTGAACAGGTAGATCTCGCCCTGGATGCCCTCGTCGTGCAGGCGCTGCTCCGCGTCGAGCAGCAGGCCCTCGAGGATCCGCTCCCCCGCCTTGTCGTGGGTGACCAGCTCCGTCACGTCGTCGCACTCGGGCGTGGCGTACTCGGGGTGGCTGCCCACGTCGAGGTAGAGCCTGGCGCCGTTGCGCAGGAACACGTTGCTCGAGCGACCCCACGAGACCACCTTGCGGAACAGGTAGCGCGCGACCTCGTCGGGGCTCAGCCTGCGCTGGCCCTTGAACGTGCACGTGACGCCGTACTCGTTCTCGATGCCGAAGATCCGTCGGTCCACGATGTCACCCTACGACCCGGGCGCGCGTGCGTCCGGCGACTCGACGGCTCGGCCGGGACCCGGTTCGCTGACCGGCCCCGGCACGGGGCGGCGTGGTCACGTGGGCGAGGGGCCCGTGGGCGGCTCGTCGTCGGACCCGGGCGCCTCCGGCCCGGTGGCGGGCTCCGCGGAACCGGGGCCGCCGTCCTCGTGGTGCGCGGTGTCGGCGACGGCCGGCCCGCGCGGCCCGAGGAGCTCGGCGATCCGGGCCGGCCGGATCCGGCTGAACTTGCGCGGCCGGGTGCGGGTGCGGTCGAGCACCGCCACCTCGAGGTCCTCCTCGGGGAGGACGCGGTCGCCGGCGTCGGAGTGGCCCAGCGCCGCGACGGCGGTGCGCAGGGCCTGCTCCAGCGGGGCGCCCTCGGTGTAGTGCTCGCGCAGGTACGCCGCCACGGTCTCCGCGGCGCCGCCCATCACCGCGAACCGGTGCTCGTCGGCGACCTGGCCGTCGTAGGTCAGCCGGTAGATCTGGTCGGCCGCCGCCGAGTCGCCGACCTCGGCGACGAAGAGCTCGACCTCGTAGGGCTTCTCCCCGCCGCTGGAGAAGATCGTGCCGAGCGTCTGGGCGTAGGCGTTGGCCAGCCCGCGCCCAGTGACGTCGCGCCGGTCGTAGGCGTAGCCCCGCATGTCCGCCAACCGGACACCGGCGATCCGCAGGTTCTCGAACTCGTTGTAGCGACCGACCGCCGCGAAGGCGATGCGGTCGTAGATCTCCGAGACCTTGTGCAGCGCCTGGGAGGGGTTCTCGGAGACGAACAGCACCCCGTCGGCGTACTGGACGACCGCCACCGACCGGCCCCGGGCGATGCCCTTGCGCGCGAAGTCGGCGCGGTCCTTCATCAGCTGCTCGGGCGAGACGTAGAAAGGCATGCTCATGTCAGCGGCTCCCCTCGAGCGGCGCGGCGGGACCGTCGGGGCGCTGCATCCGCCCGGAGATGACCCGGTCGGCGATGGCGGCGACGTCCTGGTCGGGCATCCGGTGGCCGCCGTCGGCGGTCATCACCTGGACGACGGGGAAGATCCGCCGGGTGAGGTCGGGGCCACCCGTGGCCGAGTCGTCGTCGGCGGCGTCGTAGAGCGCCTCGACGACGGCCTGCACGGTCTGCTCGCCGGTGAAGTCCTCCCGGTAGAGCTTCTTCAGCGAGCCGCGGGCGAACAGCGAGCCGGAGCCGACCGAGTGGAACGCGGTCTCCTCGTAGCGACCGCCGGTCACGTCGTAGCTGAAGATCCGGCCCTGGTCGTGGTTCAGGTCGTAGCCCGCGAAGAGCGGCACCACCGCCAGTCCCTGCATCGCCATGCCGAGGTTCGCCCGGATGAGCGCAGCAAGCCGGTTCGCCTTGCCGTCCATCGACAGCGTGGAGCCCTCGATCTTCTCGTAGTGCTCCAGCTCGGTCTGGAACAGCCGCACCATCTCGACCGCGAGACCGGCGGTGCCGGCGATGCCGACCGCGGAGAACTCGTCGGCCGCGAACACCTTCTGGATGTCGCGCTGGGCGATGATGTTGCCCATCGTGGCGCGCCGGTCGCCGGCCATCACGACGCCCCCGGGGAACGTGGCCGCCACGATCGTGGTGCCGTGCGGGGCGAGGTCGCCGGCGTGGCCCTGCGGGACCGCCCGGCCCGACGGGAGCAGGTCGGGGGCCTGGGCGGCGAGGAAGTCGCTGAAGGAGGACGTGCCGGGGACCAGGTAGGCCGCCGGCAGCCGGGGGCCGTCGCTCACTGGGCAGATCCGTTCACTCGCAGCTCGAGCGCAACCTCACGGAGGCGGGCACGCTCACGCAGGCAGCGCTCTCTCGCGTCGCTCACTGGGCAGATCCGTTCACTCGCAGCTCGAGCGCAACCTCACGGAGGCGGGCGCGCTCACGCAGGCAGCGCTCTCTCGCGTCGCTCACTGGCCGCCCTTCTGGATGAACGACTTCACGAAGTCCTCGGCGTTCGACTCCAGCACGTCGTCGATCTCGTCGAGGATCGAGTCGATGTCCCCGTCGAGGGCCTCCTTGCGCTCGGCGACGCCGGTCTCCGGGGCGCTCTCGACGGACTCCTCGGTCTCGGAGGACTTCCGCGGCTGCTTCTGCTCCTGTGCCATGCCCCGAGACTAGCGACTGCCGCCCACAAGTTCAGTGCGTCAGGGCGGCGAAGAGCTGCTCGGCCGTCTCGCAGCGGTCCAGGAGCTCGCCCACGTGCGCCCTGGTGCCGCGCAGCGGGTCGATCGTCGGCACCCGCTGGAGCGACTCGCGCCCGGGCAGGTCGAAGATCACCGAGTCCCAGGACGCGGCGGCGACGTCGGCGGCGTACTGCTCGAGGCACCGCCCACGGAAGTACGCCCGGGTGTCCTCCGGCGGGTCGTGCATCGCGACCTCGATCGCGTGGTCGTCGAGCAGCCGCTCGATCCGGCCGGCCGCCGCCAGCCGGTGGTAGAGACCCTTCTCGGGGCGGATGTCGGCGTACTGCAGGTCGATGAGCTGCAGCTTGGCGTCGTCCCAGGCGAGGCCGTCGCGCTGGCGGTACTGCTCGAGGAGCTGGAGCTTGGCCACCCAGTCCAGCTCGCCGGCGCACAGCATCGGGTCGCGCTCGAGGCGGTCGAGCACGGACTCCCAGCGCGCGAGGACGTCGGTGGTCTGGGGGTCCGCGTCGTTCCCGAAACGGTCCTCGACGTACTTGCGCGCGAGGTCGAGGTACTCCATCTGGAGCTGGACGGCACTGAGCCGGCGCCCGTCCTCGAGCGTGATGCCCTGGCGCAGCGTCGGGTCGTGGGAGACGGCGCGCAGGGCCGTCACCGGCCGGTCGATGGTGAGGTCCCGGGTGAGGAAGCGGTCCTCGATCATCGCGAGCACCAGCGCCGTGGTGCCCACCTTGAGGTAGGTCGAGACCTCGGCGAGGTTCGCGTCGCCGATGATGACGTGCAGCCGGCGGTACTTCTCGGGATCCGCGTGCGGCTCGTCGCGGGTGTTGATGATCGGGCGCTTGAGGGTGGTCTCGAGGCCCACCTCGACCTCGAAGAAGTCGGCCCGCTGGCTGATCTGGAAGCCGTGGCGACGCCCGTCCTGGCCGATGCCGACCCGCCCCGCGCCGCAGACCACCTGCCGGCTGACGAAGAACGGCGTCAGGTGGCGCACGATGTCGGCGAACGGCGTGGAGCGGCGCATCAGGTAGTTCTCGTGGGCGCCGTAGGAGGAGCCCTTGTTGTCGGTGTTGTTCTTGTAGAGCACGATCGGGGCACCCCCGGGCAGCTGGCCGGCGCGGCGCGCCGCGTCGAGCATCACCTGCTCGCCCGCCTTGTCCCACTTCACGATGTCCAGCGGGCTGGTGCACTCGGGGGTGGAGAACTCCGGGTGCGCGTGGTCGACGTAGAGGCGCGCTCCGTTGGTGAGGATGACGTTGGCCAGGCCCATGTCGTCCTCGTCGGTGAGCTGGCTGGCGTCGGCCACCTGGCGCGACATGTCGAAGCCCCGCGCGTCGCGCAGGGGCGACTCCTCCTCGAAGTCCCACCGGGCGCGCCGCGCCTTCACGGTGGCGCTCGCGTAGGCGTTCACGACCTGCGACGAGGCGACCATCGGGTTGGCCAGCGGTTGGCCCGTGACCGAGATCCCGTACTCGATCTCGGTCCCCATGACCCTGCGCACACTCATGCCGCGAGCCTACGCTGGGCACCCGCCGGCACCCGCCTGGTACGAGGAACGAGCGCGAGGAGTGGACATGGGTCTGTGGACCGACCGGGCGCTGCCCCGGCTGACCGACCGCGCACTGGGCACCGAGCAGGTCGGTCGGCTGCGGGCGGCCACCTGCGCCGGGCTGCAGGGACGGGTGCTCGAGCTGGGCTTCGGCAGCGGGCTCAACCTGCCGCACCTCCCGCCGAGCGTCACCTCGCTGGGCGCCGTGGAGCCGGCCGACGCCGCCTGGGAGCTGTCCGCCCGCCGGCGGGCCCGCCACGGCGGTCCGGTGACCCGCACCGGGCTGGACGGCCAGCGGCCTGGCCGAGGAGGACGCGACGTACGACGCCGTGCTGACGACGTTCAGCCTGTGCACGATCCCGGACGCCGCCGCCGCGCTGGCCGAGGTCCGCCGCGTGCTGCGACCCGGCGGCACGCTGCACTTCCTGGAGCACGGGCTCGCTCCCGACCCCGGCGTGGCGCGCTGGCAGCGACGGCTGGAGCCGGTGCAGCGGCGGGTCTTCGGCGGCTGCCACCTGACCCGCGACGTCCCGGCGCTGATCGCCGGCGCCGGCTTCGAGGTCGTCGAGCTCGACCAGCGCTACCTGCCCGGCCCGCGGGTCGGCCGACCGTGGGCCTACGGCTCCCGCGGCGTGGCACGTCACCCCCGGGCCGGGGCAGGCCCCGGCGACGGCGGGCCGACGTCGTGACGAGGGCACAGCGTGGCCCGGCCCCGCAGGACCGGCCCGGCGGGGCGGCGTGGCGCGCCGACCGGGCCCGGCGGCTGCTGGCGTTCGCCCGGGGCTCCCGGCTCGACTCGGGCGGGTTCGCCTGGCTCGGCGACGACGGGCGCCCCGACCCCGGACGTGGGCTCGAGCTGTGGATCAACGCCCGGATGACGTACGTCTTCGCCCGGGCCCACCTGGCCGGAGAGCCGGCCGCCCACGACCTGGCGGCCCACGGCGTGCGGGCGCTCACCGGTGCCTTCCACGACGACGTGCACGGGGGCTGGTTCGCGGAGCTGGACCGCGCCGGCCGGCCGGTGCAGGAGGAGAAGGGCGGCTACGAGCACGCCTTCGTCCTGCTGGCGGCCGCCGCGGCCACCGCCGCCGGCGTCGAGGGCGCTCCGGCGCTGCTGGCGGAGGCCGGGCGCGTCCACCATGGGCGCTTCTGGGACCCGGCCGCCGGCGCGTGCGTGGAGCGGTGGGGCCGGGACTGGTCGGAACCCGAGGACTACCGCGGCGCCAACAGCAACATGCACGCCGTCGAGGCCTACCTGCTGACCGCCGAGGTCACCGGAGACGCCGACTGGCGCGACCGGGCGCTGAGCATCGCGACCCGGCTGGTCGACGGCTCGGCCCGGGCGCACGACTGGCGCCTGGTCGAGCACCACGACGCGGACTGGAACCCCCGGCCCGACTACCACGAGTCACGCCCGGCGGACCCGTTCCGGCCCTACGGCGCCACCCCCGGCCACGCCCTCGAGTGGTCGCGGCTCCTGGTGGAGCTGGCCACGGCGAGCCCGGAGCCGGCCGACTGGCTGGTGCCCGCGGCCCAAGCGCTCTTCGACCGGGCGGTCGCGGACGCGGTCGACGGCGACGCTCCCGGGCTGCCGTACACCACCGACTGGCAGGGCCGCCCGGTGGTGACCGAGCGGTTCCACTGGGTGATCGCCGAGGCGGTGCAGGCCGCCACCGTCCTCGCCCGCC
This sequence comes from uncultured Actinomycetota bacterium, assembly GCA_963760585.1. Taxonomy (GTDB): domain Bacteria; phylum Actinomycetota; class Actinomycetes; order Propionibacteriales; family Nocardioidaceae; genus Nocardioides. The sequence continues at coordinate 803,940 of CAVXDI010000004.1, read as the reverse complement.
GGGACCGCCGGTACGCCGCCCTGCGGGACCGGTGGTGGGCCGAGATCGACGCCCACTTCGTGGACCCGGCCACCGGTGCCTGGCGCCACGAGCTGTCGGCCACGATGGCGCCCTCCGCGCGCACCTGGCGCGGCCGGCCGGACGCCTACCACGCCTGGAACGCGTTGACGCTCCAGCCGTGAGGGCTCGCCGCCCGGCCGGTCAGGACCCGTTCAGAGGTACTGCCCGGTGTTGGCCACCGTGTCGATCGAGCGCCCGGGCTCGGTGCCCTGCTTGCCGGTGATCAGCGTGCGGATGAAGACGATCCGCTCGCCCTTCTTGCCTGAGATCCGCGCCCAGTCGTCGGGGTTGGTGGTGTTCGGCAGGTCCTCGTTCTCCTTGAACTCGTCGACACACGCCTGCAACAGGTGCGCCACCCGCAGACCGCGCTGGGCGGGGTCGAGCCCCGCGTCGAGGAAGTCCTTGATGGCCATCTTCTTGGCCCGGTCGACGATGTTCTGGATCATCGCGCCGGAGTTGAAGTCCTTGAAGTACAGGACCTCCTTGTCCCCGTTGGCGTAGGTGACCTCGAGGAAGCGGTTCTCCTCGGTCTCGGTGTACATCCGCTCCACGGTGGCCCGGATCATCCCGGCCACGCAGGCGTCGCGGTCGCCACCGAACTCCCGCAGGTCGTCGGCGTGCAGGGGCAGCTCGGCCAGGAGGTACTTGGTGAAGATGTCGCGTGCCGACTCCGCGTCGGGGCGCTCGATCTTGATCTTGACGTCCAGCCGTCCGGGCCGCAGGATCGCCGGGTCGATCATGTCCTCGCGGTTCGAGGCCCCGATGACCAGCACGTTCTCCAGCAGCTCGACCCCGTCGATCTCGCTGAGCAGCTGCGGGACGATCGTGTTCTCCACGTCGGAGGAGACCCCCGACCCGCGGGTGCGGAAGAGCGAGTCCATCTCGTCGAAGAACACGATGACCGGGGTGCCCTCGCTGGCCTTCTCCCGCGCCCGCTGGAAGACCAGGCGGATGTGCCGCTCGGTCTCGCCGACGTACTTGTTGAGCAGCTCGGGGCCCTTGATGTTCAGGAAGTACGACTTCCCCGCGGTGCCCGACTGACCCGTCCTCGCCGCGACCTTCTTGGCCAGCGAGTTCGCCACCGCCTTGGCGATCAAGGTCTTCCCGCAGCCGGGAGGGCCGTAGAGCAGCACGCCCTTGGGGGGCTTGAGCTGGTGCTCCTTGAACAGCTCGGGGTGCAGGTAGGGCAGCTCGACGGCGTCGCGGATCTGCTCGATCTGGTTGATCAGGCCCCCGATCGACTCGTAGGCGATGTCGGGGACCTCCTCCAGCACGAGCTCCTCGACCTCGGACTTCGGCACCCGCTCGTAGACGTAGCCGGAGCGGGGCTCGAGCAGCAGCGAGTCGCCGGCCCGGATGGTCTCGGCCAGCAGCGGGGCGGCGAGGCGGACGACGCGCTCCTCGTCGGCGTTGGCGATCACCAGGGCCCGCTCGCCGTCCTCGAGGAGCTCCTTGAACATCACCACCTCGCCGATCTTCTCGAACTCGAGGGCGGCGACGACGTTGAGCGCCTCGTTCAGCATGACCTCCTGGCCGAGGCGGAGATCGTCGAGGTCGAGGCTCGGGCTCACGCTGACGCGCAGCTTGCGCCCACCGGTGAACACGTCGACCGAGTCGTCGTCGTTGCGGCCCAGGAAGGTGCCGAAGCCGGCCGGCGGCTGCGCCAGCCGGTCGACCTCCTCCTTGAGCTTCATGATCTGGTCGCGGGCCTCGCGCAGGGTCTGGGCGAGGCGCTCGTTCTGGGCGGTCACGCCGGCGAGGGAGCGCTGCGTGTCGGCGAGCCGCATCTCGATCCCGCGCGTGGCGCCGGGAGCGTCGCTCATCCGGCGGCGCAGGTCGGTGACCTCTGCCTCCAGGAAGCGCACCTGGCTCATGAGCTGTTCGCGACCCTGGTCACCCGTGCTGGAAACGCCTTCCGATGTGGACATCAGCGTCACCTCCTGTGCTGGCGACCCTACCCGCGGCCGGTCACCCGAACAGGGCAGAAACCCCGAACTGGGTCACGATTCGGACGCGGTGACGTCACGGGAGACCCCCCTGAGCCGGGCCCGGCCCGGCCCGTGCCGCACGATCCCACCGCGGCTCAGGCCTCGGCGGGGGTGACCTCTCCAGCCACGTCCACCGGGCGTGGGCCGGTGTAGTCCACCCCGTAGGCCCCCGGCGCCGGACGACGCGACTTGCGCGGCGCCCGCTGCCCGGGCGCCATCCGGCGGGCGGTGACGAGGAACGCCGTGTGCCCGATCATCTTGTGGCCGGGCCGGACGGCGAGCCCCTCGACGTGCCAGTCGCGCACGAGCGACTCCCACGCCGCGGGCTCGGTGAACCCGCCGTGCAGCCGCACCGTCTCGACGAAGCGCGACATCTGGGTGGTGGTCGCCACGTAGGCGCACACGATGCCACCGGGGCGCAGCGCGTCGGCGGCCGCCTCCAGGCACTCCCACGGCGCCAGCATGTCCAGGATCACCCGGTCGGCGCGCTCCCCGGAGGCGGGCAGCTCCTCGGCGAGGTCGCCGAGCCGCAGCCGCCAAGCGGGGTGGGTCTCGCCGTCGGGGGCGCCGAAGAACTGGCGGACGTTCTTGCGTGCCACGTCCGCGAACTCCTCGCGCCGCTCGAAGGACGTCAGCCGGCCGAAGGGACCGACCGCGCGCAGCAGCGAGCAGGTCAGGGCGCCCGAGCCGACCCCGGCCTCCACCACGTCGGCGCCGGGGAAGATGTCGCACATCGCGACGATCTGGGCGGCGTCCTTGGGGTAGACCACGGCGGCGCCGCGTGGCATGGAGACGACGAACTCGGCGAGCAGCGGGCGGAAGACGAGGTACTCCCCACCCGAGGACGACGTGATCGTGAAGCCCTCGTCGCGACCGATCAGGTCGTCGTGGGCCATCCCGCCACGGTTGGTGTGGAAGGACTTGCCGGCCTCGAGGCAGATGTTGTGCTTGCGGCCCTTCTGGTCGGTCAGCCGCACCCACTCCCCCTCCTGGAGGGGCCCCCGGTGGACGCCGGACCACGCCTCACGGGGGGTGTCCGGGGTCTCGGCGGCGTCCTGGCCGGGCGGGTCGGAGGGGCTGGTCGAGCTGGGCGGAACCACGTCAGACATGGGCGGAACCCTAGTGCTGACCCTGCCGAAAAGCCTTGTCGACGTCGGCGGTCGACAGCACGCCGTAGATCCTGCCGTCCTCCTCGAGCAGCAGGTACTCGGCGGCGGGGGTGCGACTGATCGCAGCGACGAGATCCTCACCGGCGAGGGTGGCCGGGAGCCGGAGACCGTCGTCCAGGCCCCGCGCCACCGTCGAGACCGCCACCCAGGGGCGGCGGTCCTCGGGCGTCGCGAGCAGGGCAGCCTCGCTCACCACGCCCACCGGGCGGCCGCTGCCGGTGACGGTGACGATGCTGCCCGCCTGCGCCTCCTGGGCCCGGCGGACGGCCTCGGCCAGCGGGAGGTCGTCGGGGACGCTCAGGGTACGGCGCGCGAGGTCGCGGGCCACCAGGGCGGGGATGCGCGAGCGGAGCCTGGCGTTGGTCAGCGCGGCCGTGGCTCCGGCCCACAGGAAGCTGGCGACGATGAACACGAGGACGAAGTCGATGAACCCCGGGGGCGTCCCCAGGACGCTCTCCTGGAGCAGCGGCCAGGCGAACACGGCGACCGCGGTCAGCCGCCCGCCCCAGGCCGCGACGACGGTGCCGCGGTGGACGTCACCGGTGACGCCCCAGACGATCGACTTGAGCACCCGTCCGCCGTCGAGCGGCAGGCCTGGGACCAGATTGAGCACGCCGACGAGGAGGTTGGCGACGGCCAGACCCTCCACCGCCATCAGCAGCAGCCCCTGCGGCTCGAGGAACCACAGCCCGACCCCGACGGCGCCGAGCGCCAACGAGGTGAGGGGGCCCACCACCGCGATCCAGAACTCCTGGCGCGGCTTGCGCGCCTCGCCCTCGATCTGGGTCATCCCGCCGAGGAAGTGCAGAGTGATGGAGGCCACCGGGTAGCCGAAGCGGCGCGCCATCAGGGCGTGCGACGCCTCGTGCAGCAGCACCGAGAGGTAGAGGAGCACGGCGAAGGCGAACCCTGCGACGTACTTCAGCCCGCCGATCCCCGGCTGGACCTGACTCGACCCGGGGGGCCACCAGCACCGAGATCAGGGCGGCCACCACGAACCAGGACGACGACACCAGGACGTCGCTGCCCGCGATCGTGCCGACCTTGAAGGTGCCGGGCGGACGCGTCCGCGGGCGGGGCTCTGGTTCGGGTTCGGACACACTGCGAGGCTATCCGACCTCTCCCCGGCCGCCCTCGCCCCGGCCGACCCCACCCCGGCCGGGACCGCGCCCCCGGCCGGGACCGCGCCCCCGGGGGACCGTCGGCGCCCTCGCCTAGGCTGCGCGCATGAGCGTGGAGCAGCGGTCCCCCTCGCCCGCCGAGCGGGTCTCGACGCCGGTCGACGGCGTCGACGTGCTCGGCGCGCTCTCCCCCAGCCGCGCCGGTGACTTCACCACCTGCCCCCTGCTCTACCGCTTCCGCACCATCGACCGGCTGCCGGAGCCGCCCTCCCCGGACGCCGTGCGCGGGACGGTCGTGCACAAGGTGCTCGAGGAGCTCTTCGACCGGCCGGCCGCCCGACGGACGCCCCAGGAGGCGGGCGAGATGCTGGTCCCCACCTGGGAGCGGCTGCGGGCCGAGGAGCCCGAGCTGGCCCAGCTGTTCGCCGAGGACGGCGTCGGGCCCCGCGAGACCGCGTGGCTGGCCTCGTGCCGGACCGTCCTCGAGCGCTACTTCACCCTGGAGGACCCGACCCGCCTCGAGCCCGCCGAGCGCGAGCTCTACGTCGAGGCGCTGCTGGACTCCCGGCTCCTGCTGCGGGGGTACGTGGACCGCCTCGACGTCGCCCCCGACGGCGCCCTGCGGGTGGTGGACTACAAGACCGGGAGCTCCCCGGGCCCCCTGTTCGAGGCCCGGGCGCTGTTCCAGATGAAGTTCTACGCGCTGGTCCTCTGGCGCCTGCGGGGCCGGGTGCCGGCGGTGCTCCAGCTGGTCTACCTCGGCAACGGCGAGATCCTGCGCTACGTCCCCGACGAGGCCGACCTGCGCGCCACCGAGCGGAAGGTCGAAGCGATCTGGCGTGCCATCCGGACGGCCGAGGAGTCCGGGGACTTCCAACCCCGTCGGAGTCGGCTCTGCGACTGGTGCGCGCACCGGTCGATCTGCCCGGAGTGGGGCGGCACTCCCCCGCCGCTGCCGACCCGGGACGACGCCTGATCAGGCGTCCCCGACGCCATGCCGCTCCGCCCACAGGGCCGCCTGGGTGCGGTCGGCGACACCGATGCTCGTGAACACCGAGGTGAGGTGCGCCTTGACGGTGCGCTCGCTGATCCCCAGCCGGCGGGCGATCTGCTTGTTGGCGAGGCCGTCGCGCACCAGCGCGAGGACCTGCCGCTCCCGGGGCGTGAGAGCCACTGCCGTCGGCGCGGACCGCCGGGCGCCGAGCAGCTGACGGGCCGCGCGCGGGTGCAGGGGCGACTCGCCGCGGCTGACCGCGCGGACCCCTTCGATCACCGCCTCCGGCTCGGCGTCCTTGAGCAGGTAGCCGACGGCTCCGGCGTCCAGGGCGGCCAGGATCCGCTCGGCGTCCGAGAACGAGGTCAGCACGAGGACGTCCGGACCCCCGGCCGCGACGATCCGTCGGGTGGCCTCCACCCCGTCCATGCCGGGCATCTGGAGGTCCATGAGCACGACGTCGGGGGCGGTGCGCTCGACCGCGTCGAGAGCCGACGCCCCGTCACCGGCCGTCGCGACCACCTCGACGTCCGGGACCCCGGCGAGCAGCTGCTCGAGGCCGCGCCGGACGATCGCGTGGTCGTCGACGACCACCACCCGGATCATCGGCCCACCTCCAGGCGGACCGTCGTCCCGGCCCCGGGGGCGGAGCGGACCTCGAGGGTGCCGCCGCTGTCGCGGACCAGGCTGTCCAGGCCACGGAGCCCGTAGTGGGCGTCCGCCCGCACCGCACCCGGGTCGAAACCGACCCCGTCGTCGCGGACCTCGAGGGTGATCGTCGGCCCGGACGCCACCACGTCCACGACCAGCGCGGTGGCCCGGGCATGGCGCGTCGTGTTGCGCACGGCCTCCTGGGCCACCCGCCAGACCAGGGCCACCGTGTCCACGCCGGGTGCGTCGTCCCCGGCCACCCGGACCGTGACGTCGACGCCGGCCGCCGCAGCAGGAGCCGTCAGGTCCTCGAGCGCCGCGGGGAGCGACGTCGCGCTCAGTCCCGGAGGATGGATCTCCACCAGCAGGGACCGCAGCGACTTCAGGACGTCGCGCAGCACGACCCCCGTCTCCCGGAGCGCGGCGCGCTGCGGCGGCGGTGCGACGCGCTCCAGCGCCGAGAGCGTGAACGCCGTCCCCGCGAGCTCCTGCACGACGCCGTCGTGCAGGTCGCGCGCGATCCGTCGGCGCTCGGCGTCCGAGGCCGTGGCCGCGCTGCGCAGCAGCCGCTCCCGCTCGGCGGCGGCGCGGGTGACGCGCCGGGTGAGCACCCACAGCATCGCGGTGGCCACGCCCACCAGCGTCACGAGGGCGCCGAGCGTGACCCGTCGGAACGGCCCGATCACCTGCGCCTGCCGGGTCGCGATCCCCGACATCGAGTAGTAGGCCTCGAACAGCAGCGCCTCGTCCTCGGCGGTGGTGATCCGGGTGTAGACCTCGACGAGCCCCTCGTCCCTGTCCTCGTAGCGGTTCTCGGGCCGGTCGAGGTCGGTGACCTCGGCCTCTGAGCCGCCGCCCTCCAGCACGGCACGCTCGTCCGCCCGGAGCGGGAACCGCTCCCCGATGAGGCGGACCTCGTCGGAGTAGACGATCGTGCCGTCCCCGCGCCAGATCTTGACCCGGCGCACGTCGCGCACCAGCAACCGCTCCAGCGCCACCCGGTCGAACCGGTCTACGGCCCCCTGGTCGCCGCGCGACAGTCCTCGGGGCAGGTCGGGCTGCGCGACGGAGCGGGCGAGGACCTCGGTCGTGGCGATGGCGTCGGCCAGCGCCTCGTCCCGGGCCGCGTCGGCGTTGAGCCGGCTCGAACCGACCAGCAGGACCACGCAGGTCAGGAGCCCGACGGCCAGGAACTGCGCCACCGGACTCCTCAGGACGTGCGTCCCCACTGGTGCCATGGTCGGCCCAGTATGCAGCGCGGAGGGCTCCGGCTCAGAGGTTCACACGAGCGACGCAGACCTCGCCGGTACGCGGGTTGCGCGCCCGGAAGCGGTACCGGTCGGTCCCGCTGCTGTTCACGGTGCGCCGCTCGACGGTGAAGGAGCCGCTCGGCGCGTGGGTGCGGGACGTGCCGCGCGCGGAGACGCTGCCGTCGTGGCGCAGCACCCAGCGCCAGCGCTGCCCGTTGACGTTGCTGTCGATCTCGGCCTCCACCTCGATCCGGCCGTCGTCGGGCCTGGCCTTCATCTTCCAGTCGGTGCTGCCGGTGCAGGAGCCACGACGCACCACCTCGCCTGAGCCGGCCTGCGCCGGACCGGCGGCCAGGACGGGCAGCAGGCCGGCGAGCACGAGCGTGGTGGTGGCGAGGACCGTGCGGGTGGAGGGGTGCGGCGTCATGGGACGACTCCTTCGTCGAGGGTGGACGTCACCACCCTGCGACCCAGCGGGTCGGAGCCACCAGTGGACGATGGTCCTACGACCACCGACCACCGAGGAGTGCTCAGATGCTCGTGAGGTCCAGACCGACGAGCGTCTCGCGGAACACCCGGCGCTCCCCCGCGGGCACGAGTACGTGGTTCGGGATGACGAGCACCGTGCAGCCGGCGCTCGCCGCCGAGGTGGCACCGGGGTGGGAGTCCTCGATGGCCAGGCAGTCCTCGGCCGCGACCCCGAGACCGGCGGCGGCCTTGAGGTAGGGCTCCGGGTGCGGCTTGCCGCGCGAGACGGCGTCCCCGGTGACGACCACTTGGAAGGTGCCCTCGGGCAGGGCCTCCAGGATGGGCGCGACGAAGCGCTCGTACGACATGGTGACGAGGGCGCAGGCGATACCGGCCTCCCGCAGCACTGCTAGCTGCTCGCGGGCACCGGGCTGCCACGGCACCTCCCGCTCGACCCGCGCCACCACCCCGTCGAGGAGCTCCTCGACGATCTCCTCGGCCGAGGGCTCGATGCCCATGTGCTCACGGATGTACCGCCCGGAGTCCAGGAGGTCGTTGCCGACCAGGTCGAGGGCGCGGGCCCGGCTCCAGACGCCACCGTGGCGCTCGGCGATCTCGAACTCGACCTCGATCCAGTACGGCTCGGTGTCGACCAGGGTGCCGTCCATGTCCCAGAGCACCGCGGCCGGCCGCACCCTCAGTCCTCCGGGTCGTAGCCGAGGTTCGGCGAGAGCCACTTCTCGGCCTCGGCGAGGGTCCAGCCCTTGCGCTCGGCGTACTCCGCGACCTGCTCGCGCCCGACCCGGCCGACCACGAAGTACTGCGACTGCGGGTGCGAGAAGTACCAGCCCGACACGGCGGCGCCCGGCCACATGGCCATGCTCTCGGTCAGCGTGATCCCGGCGTTCTTCTCAACGTCGAGCAGCTCCCACAGGGTCTGCTTCTCGGTGTGCTCGGGGCAGGCGGGGTAGCCGGGCGCGGGCCGGATCCCCTCGTACCTCTCGGCGATCAGGTCCTCGTTGGCGAGCCGTTCGTCGCTGACGTGCCCCCAGAGCTCTGTGCGCACCCGCTGGTGCAGGCGCTCGGCGAACGCCTCGGCCAGGCGGTCGGCCAGCGACTCCAGGAGGATGGCGGAGTAGTCGTCGGAGTCCTTCTTGAACTCGGCGATCCGGCTCTCGATGCCGATCCCCGCGGTGACCGCGAAGCCGCCGACGTGGTCGGCCAGGCCGCTGTCGCGCGGGGCCACGTAGTCGGCGAGCGAGCGGTTCGGCACGCCGTCGCGGTGCTCGCCCTGCTGGCGCAGGTGGTGCAGCGTCGCGAGCACCTCGCTGCGGGTCTCGTCGGTGTAGAGCTCGGTGTCGTCGCCGACCGCGCTCGCCGGGAAGAAGCCGTAGACGCCCCGTGCGGTGAGCCACTTCTCGGCGATGATCGAGTCGAGCATGGCCTGGGCGTCCGCGTAGAGGGCACTCGCCGTCTCGCCGGTCGCCGGGTTGTTCAGGATGTCGGGGAAGCGCCCCTTCATCTCCCAGGCGTTGAAGAACGGCTGCCAGTCGATGTAGTCCCGCAGCTCGGCGAGGTCGTAGTCCGCCAGCACGTGGACCCCGGGCTGCCGCGGGGCGGGTGGGACGTAGCCCTCCCACTCGATCGGGGTCCGGTTCGCGCGCGCCTTCTCCAGCGAGACCATCGGCCGGTCGTGCTTGACCGCGTGCCGCTTGCGCAGTGAGTCGTAGTCCTCCTGCAGGTCCGCCAGCAGCTGCGGGCGGCGCTCGTCGCTGAGCAGGGTGGCCAGGGTCGGCACGGAGCGCGAGGCGTCCTTGACCCACACCACCGGGCCGTCGTACGTCTTGTCGACCTTGACCGCGGTGTGCGCCCGGGACGTGGTCGCCCCGCCGATGAGCAGCGGGATGGTCAGGCCGCGACGCTGCATCTCGGAGGCCACCGTGACCATCTCGTCGAGGGAGGGCGTGATCAGACCGGAGAGACCGACGGCGTCCGCGCCGATCTCGGCGGCCGTGTCCAGGATCTTCTGCACCGGGACCATCACGCCGAGGTCGATGACCTCGAAGTTGTTGCACTGCAGCACGACACCGACGATGTTCTTGCCGATGTCGTGCACGTCGCCCTTGACCGTGGCCATGACGATCGTGCCGTTGGTCTCCTTGGCGGTGGCGTACTGCGGGTTGTCGAGCTTCTCCTGCTCGATGAAGGGGATCAGGTAGGCGACCGCCTTCTTCATCACCCGCGCGGACTTCACCACCTGCGGCAGGAACATCTTGCCGGCCCCGAACAGGTCCCCGACGACGTTCATGCCGTCCATCAGCGGGCCCTCGATGACCTCGATCGGCCGCCCGCCGCGCGCGTCGATCTCGGCGCGCAGCAGCTCGGTGTCGCTCTCCACATGGGCGTCGACGCCCTTGACCAGCGCATGCGTGATCCGCTCGCCGAGCGGGAGCGCGCGCCACTCCTCCTCGGTCACCTCGACCTCGGCGCCGGCGCGGTTGTGCTCCTCGGCGATCTCCAGCAGCCGCTCGGCGGCGTCGGGGCGCCGGTTGAGGACGACGTCCTCGATGCGCTCGCGCAGCTCGGGGTCGACCTCGTCGTAGACCACGAGGGCGCCGGCGTTGACGATGCCCATCGTCAGGCCCGCCCGGATGGCGTGGAACAGGAAGACCGCGTGGATCGCCTCCCGCACCGGGTTGTTGCCGCGGAACGAGAAGCTGACGTTGGAGATGCCGCCCGAGACCATGGCCCCCGGGAGGTTCTCCTTGATCCACCGGGTGGCCTCGATGAAGTCGAGTCCGTACGAGGCGTGCTCCTCGATGCCGGTCGCCACCGCGAAGGCGTTGGGGTCGAAGATGATGTCGCCGGCCGGGAAGCCGACCCGGTCCACCAGGATCCGGTAGGCGCGCTCGCAGATCGTCCTGCGCCGCTCGAGGTTGTCGGCCTGGCCGTCCTCGTCGAAGGCCATCACCACGGCGGCCGCGCCGTACTTGCGACACAGGGTGGCGTGCTCGATGAACTTCTCCTCGCCCTCCTTGAGGGAGATCGAGTTCACGATCGGCTTGCCCTGCACGCACTTGAGCCCGGCCTCGATGACCTCCCACTTGGAGGAGTCGACCATCACCGGCACCCGGCTGATGTCGGGCTCGCTCGCGACCAGCTTGAGGAAGCGGTCCATGGCGGCGACGCCGTCGATCATGCCCTCGTCCATGTTGACGTCGATGACCTGCGCGCCGTTCTCGACCTGCTGCGCGGCGACGCTGAGCGCGGCGTCGTAGTCGCCGTCCTTGATCAGCTTGCGGAACCTCGCCGAGCCGGTGATGTTGGTGCGCTCCCCGACGTTGACGAACAGGCTGTCCTCGGTGATGTTCACCGGCTCCAGACCGGCCAGGTGCAGCCCGGGGTGCGGCTCGACCACGGCGCGGGGCGCGGCCTGCGCCACCGCCTCGACGATCGCCGAGATGTGCTCGGGCGTGGTGCCGCAGCAGCCGCCGGCGATGTTGACCAGGCCGCTCGTGGCGAACTCGCCCATCGTGGTGGCCATCTGCTCGGCGGACTCGTCGTACTCCCCGAAGGCGTTCGGCAGCCCGGCGTTGGGGTGGGCGGAGACGAAGGTGTCCGCCAGCCGGCTCAGCTCGGCCAGGTAGGGCCGCAGCTCGCTGGCGCCCAGGGCGCAGTTCAAGCCCACGGAGATCGGCCGCACGTGGCGCACCGAGTGCCAGAACGCCTCGGTCACCTGGCCGGACAGGGTGCGTCCCGAGGCGTCGGTGATGGTGCCCGAGAGCATCACCGGCCAGCGCCGCCCGTGCTCCTCGAAGAGCGTCTCGAGGGCGAAGATCGCGGCCTTGGCGTTGAGCGTGTCGAAGATCGTCTCGATCAGCAGCAGGTCGGCGCCACCGTCGACCAGGCCGCGGGCCTGCTCGAGGTACGCCGTGACCAGCTCGTCGTAGGACACGTTGCGGGCGCCGGGGTCGTTGACGTCCGGGGAGATCGAGGCGGTGCGGTTCGTGGGGCCCAGCGAGCCGGCCACGAAGCGCGGGCGGTCGGCGGTGGAGAACTCGTCGCAGGCGGCGCGGGCGACCCGGGCGCCGGCCAGGTTGATCTCGTAGGCGAGCTCCTCCATGCCGTAGTCGGCCTGGGCGATCGAGGTCGCGGTGAACGTGTTGGTCTCGACGATGTCGCAGCCGGCCTCGAGGTAGGTCCGGTGGATGGAGCCGATGATGTCGGGCTGGGTGATGTTGAGCAGGTCGCTGTTGCCCTTGACGTCGTGGCTCCAGTCGGCGAAGCGCTCGCCGCGGAACTCCTTCTCGCCCGGCTGGTGGCCCTGGATCAGGGTGCCCATCGCGCCGTCCAGCACCAGGATCCGCTCATGGAGGATCCCGCTGAGCTGCTCGGTGGCATCCGGACGGAGATCAGTGGCCGACGACTCGAGCAAGGTGTGCCTCCTCTCGCGGCCGGAGGCCACGCGTCAAGCCTAGGGGGGTGTCCACGGGATGGACCTGCTGTTCGAATCCTGACACTGCGCGCAAGACAGGACGAAATCCCGGGCAGCGCCCGCGAGCGGGGTGGCCGGTGGGTGCAGGCGGGGTGGCTAGGCTGCCCACGTGATCGAGATCGTGGACTCCCCGGACCTGGTGGACCCGTTGGTCATCGCGGCCTTCGAGGGCTGGAACGACGCCGCGGACGCCGCCTCGTCGGTCGTCGACCACCTGATGGACGTCTGGAACGCCCGCGTCGTCGGGCAGATCGACCCCGAGGAGTTCTACGACTTCCAGGTCAACCGCCCGATCGTCGGGACCGACGAGCTGGGTCACCGCCGGCTCAGCTGGCCCGGCACCCAGATCGCGGTCGCCTCTCCCCCGGACCTGGACCGCGACGTGATCCTGGTGCGCGGCATCGAGCCGAACATGCGTTGGCGCCAGTTCTGCGCCGAGCTGCTGGCGGCCTGCGACGAGCTCGGCGGCGAGCTGGTGGTCACCCTGGGGGCGCTGCTGGCCGACACGCCGCACACCCGGCCGATCCCCGTCACCGGCACCGCCACCGAGCCCGACCTCGTCGACCGCCTGCAGCTCGAGCAGTCGACCTACGAGGGACCCACCGGCATCGTCGGTGTCTTCCAGGACGCCTGCGTGAAGCTCGACATCCCCGGCGTCTCCTACTGGGCGGCGGTGCCGCACTACGTGGCCCAGCCGCCCTGCCCCAAGGCCACGCTGGCGCTGATCGGCAAGCTGGAGGAGCTGCTCGAGGTCAGCATCCCGCTCGGCGACCTCGCCGAGGACGCGCGTGCCTGGGAGCGCGGCGTCGACGAGCTGGCGGAGGAGGACGAGGACGTCGCCGACTACGTGCGCGCCCTCGAGGAGACCCGCGACACCACCGACCTGCCGGAGGCGTCCGGCGACGCGATCGCCCGCGAGTTCGAGCGCTACCTGCGCCGTCGGGGCGACGACGACCCAGCCGGCTGAGCCCGAACGGGCCGACGCTCCTGGTCCGCGGAGCGGCTCAGAAGGAGAGCCCCAGTGCGGCGTCCAGTACGGCGAGGACCGACACGGCGGCCTCCGGGTCGCTGGTGTCGGCGAGGCCGTCGGTGCCCAGGGTCGCGGAGACCCAGGCGTCGACGGCGGCCACCGCCCGCGGCGCGTCCAGGTCGTCGGCCAGGGCCGCCAGGACCTCCTCGACCACCGGCGTCGCCGGGGCCCCGGCCCCGAGCGACAGCGCGCGGCGCCACCGCTCCAGGGTGTCCACGGCGTCCCACAGCTGGGCGTCGGTCCACTCCCAGTCGGAGCGGTAGTGGTGGCGCAGCAGCACCAGGCGGATGGCCATCGGGTCGACGTCGCTGTTGCGCAGGGCGGAGACGAAGACCAGGTTGCCCTTCGACTTCGACATCTTCTCGCCGTCGTAGGCCACCATCCCCGCGTGCGAGTAGGTCTGCGCGAACTTCACGCCGGGGGTCACGACCTGGGCGTGGTTGGCGCACATCTCGTGGTGCGGGAAGACGAGGTCGCTGCCGCCGCCCTGGACGTCGAAGGCCCCGCCGAGGTGCTGCTGGGCGATGGCGGTGCACTCGATGTGCCAGCCCGGGCGGCCCGGCCCGAACGGGCTCGGCCACGACGGCTCACCGGGGCGCTCGCCGCGCCAGACGACACAGTCGAGGGGGTCCTTCTTGCCGGGGCGCTCGGGGTCGCCGCCGCGCTGGGGGAAGATCCGCAGCATCTCCTCGCGGTCCATCCGGGACTCCACGCCGAAGTCGGGGTCGGCGGTGACGGAGAAGTACAGGTCGTCCTCGACCCGGTAGATCGAGCCGGTCGCCTGCAGCCGCTCGACGAGATCGATGACCTGCGGGATCGACTCCACCGCCCCGACGTAGTGCGCCGGCGGGACGACCCGCAGCGCCACCATGTCCTGGCGGAAGAGCTCGGTCTCGCGCTCGGCGAGCTCGCGCCAGTCGATGCCGACGCTGGTGGCCCGCTCCAGCAGCGGGTCGTCGACGTCGGTGACGTTCTGGACGTAGCTGACCTCGTGGCCGGCGTTTCGCCACGCCCGCACCAGCAGGTCGAAGCCGACGTACGTCGCTGCGTGGCCCATGTGGGTGGCGTCGTAGGGCGTGATGCCGCAGACGTAGAGCCGGGCGGCACCGTCGGGGGTGGTGGTGACGAGCGACCCGCTGGGGGTGTCGTGGACCGCCACCGCAGGGCCCGTCACGGGCAGGGTGGGGATCTCCGGGGCAGGCCACGTACGCATGAGCGGAAGCCTAAGGGGTGCGCCTCAGAAGGGCGGCCACGGCACCGCGGGGTACTCCCCCCGGGGCGAGGGCATGGTGGGGTGGGCCAGCAGCCGGTCACAGCGGCGGACGACCACGTCGATCTCCCGATCGGTGAGGTGAGCGCTCAGCCGCTCGGCCAGGCCGTCGTCCAGCGCCGTGCGGACCCGGCGCACGCCGGCGGTCTCCTCCTCGCGGAGGGGCTCGCCGAGCCAGCCCCAGAGCACGGTGCGCAGCTTGTGGTCGGTGTGGAACGTCACGCCGTGGTCGATGCCGTGGCGGTGCCCGTCGGACATCTCCAGCACGTGACCGCCCTTGCGGTCGGCGTTGTTGACGACGACGTCGAAGACCGCCATCCGGCGCAGGGCCGGGGTGTCCTCGTGGACGAGCGAGACCGCCCGGTCCTGGCCGTCCACACCGTCGAAGACGTGGCGGTAGCCGGGTCGCCGCTCCCCCTCGCGGACCAGCGTCACCGCCTCCTGCGCGGAGTCCGCCTCCTGCCAGAGCTGCACCATCCCGAGGCCGTGCGGCCCGTCGCGCAGCCAGGTCCGCGGCACGACGTTCCAGCCGGTCGCCTCGGAGACCAGGTAGGCCGCCACCTCGCGGTCCGCCAGCGTGCCGTCCGGGAAGTCCCACAGGGGCCGCTCCCCCGCGACCGGCTTGTAGACCACCTGGACGCCGTCGATGTCGCCGACGAAGGTGGCGTTGGAGGCCGGCATCACGCGTCCGTGCAGCTCCAGGTCGCCCTCCGGGACCGTGGGGAGGGTCATGGGTCCCGGCGGCGGAAGCCGTTGGCGCGCACGCACAGGTGCCCGTCGGGGTCGATCGGGTTGCCGCAGAACGGGCAGGCCGGCCGGCCGGCCTCGAGCACCTGGGCGGTGCGCTGGACGAAGGCCCGCGCCATCCCCGCGGTGATCCGCACCAGGAAGAGCTCCTCGGGCTCGGGCTCCTCGAAGTCCTCGTCGACCTGCTCGGGCGAGACCACGGCGGCCTCGGTGAACGGGAAGACCTCGATCACGATGCGCTGGTCGTCAGGGTCCCAGGAGAGTGTCATGGTGCCGGCGCGGAACTCCTCCTCGATGGGCTGCTCCAGGGGGTGCGGGTCCTCGAGCCCGAGCGGTGCGACCGCCGGGACCACCTGGTCGTTGCCGGCGCTGGACATGACCTCGTCGAGCAGCTCGTCGACCCGTTCGGAGAGGGCGGCGACCTGCTGCTTCTCCAGGGAGACGCTGACCACGCGCACCCCGGCGCGGGCCTGGAGGAAGAACGTGCGCTGACCGGGAGGTCCGACGGTGCCCGCGACGAACCGCTCGGGCGGGTCGAACTGGTGGACGAGGGGAGCCATGACGACAACCCTAGGCGCGCGCCGAAGACGGCTCGGGACCGGAGCCCCCGCCGACCGGCGCGTCGCTGGCTCGACCTCGACGACGCGACGTGCGACCGCCCGGCTTCGGGGCCAGCCAGGCCAGGTCGCCCGCGTGGGTGTTGCTGGAGAGCACGTAGGGGCGGCTCCCGGTGTAGCGCACCACCGAGACGGAGGCCGGGTCGACGTGCAGGCGCTGGAAGAGGTCGAGGTGCATGCCGAGCGCGTCGGCGAGCAGCGACTTGATGATGTCGCCGTGGCTGACCGCCACCCAGACCGCGTCGGGGCCGTGCTCGGCCTCGATCTCGGCGTCGTGACGGCGTACCGCGGCGACCGCCCTCGCCTGCATCGCCAGGAGCGACTCGCCGCCCGGGAACGCCGCGGCCGACGGCTGGGTCTGCACCGTGCCCCAGAGCTTCTCCTTGGCGAGGTCCTTGAGCGCGCGGCCCTGCCACTCCCCGTAGTCGCACTCGGTGATCCCGCGCTCGCGTCCGATGTCCAGGGCCTGCCCGACGCGGGCCGGCTGGGCGCCGAGCACCGCCCTGGCCGTCTGCCGGCAGCGCTCCAGCGGGCTGCTGACGATCGCCGCCAGCGGCACCGCCGCGATCCGCTCGGCGGCACGGGCCGCCTGCTCGTGCCCGGTCTCGTCGAGCCGGACGCCGGGGTCCGGCCGGCCAGCACGCCGGTCGCGTTCGCGGTTGTCCGGCCGTGCCGCAGGAGGATCACCGTTGCCATGCTCGGGAGCCTAGTGGGGCTAGCCTCGGCACGTGATCGTCGACAGCGCGCTCTACCGCCACGGTGTCCGGGTCGACGCCGCGTCCACCCCGACGGACCTCCACGAGCTGCGCACCTGCGCGAAGGAGGACGGCGACTTCGTCTGGCTCGGCGTCCACGAGCCCACCGAGGTGGAGCTCGAGGAGCTCGCCGTCGCCTTCGGCCTGCACCCGCTGGCCGTCGAGGACGCCGTCCACGCCCACCAGCGGCCCAAGCTGGAACGGTACGACGAGAGCCTCTTCCTGATCCTCAAGACGCTCTGGTACGTCGACGAGGACGACGCCGTCGAGACCGGGGAGATCCACATGTTCGTGGGGGCCGACTTCGTCGTGACCGTGCGCCACGGCACCGGCTCCGAGCTGCACACGGCGCGCCGGCACCTGGAGTCCAAGGAGTCCGTGCTCACCCACGGGCCCTCCGCGGTCGTCTACGCCGTGTGCGACACCGTCGTAGACGGCTACATCGGCGTCGTCGAGTCGCTCCAGGAGGACGTCGACGAGGTCGAGGAGTCGGTCTTCTCCACCGCCCGCACCGACGACTCGGTGCGGATCTACACCCTCAAGCGCGAGATCGCCGAGGTGCGTCGCGCGGTGATGCCGCTGCGGGAGCCGATGCGCCGCTTCGCCAGCGGCTCCGAGCAGGGCATCGAGGACGAGGCGGCGCCGTTCTTCCGCGACGTCGCCGACCACCTGACCCGCGCGGCGGAGGGGGTGGACACCCTCGACGGGCTGCTCTCGACCGCGTTCGACGCCCACCTGGCCCGGATCTCGGTGCAGCAGAACGACGACATGCGCAAGATCTCCGCCGGCGTCGGGCTGGTCGTGGTGCCCACGCTGATCGCCGGCGTGTACGGGATGAACTTCCAGCACATGCCGGAGCTCGGCTGGTACTGGGGCTACCCCTTCGCGCTCGGGTTGATGGTGCTCAGCTCGGTGGCCCTGTGGGTGTTCTTCAAGAAGTCCGGCTGGCTCTGAGCGCACTCGCGGCGCCCCGGGAACCGGACTGCGACCGGGCGGCTCAGGCCGCGAGCACGCCGAAGCCGACCAGCAGCAGCGTCAGCGTGCCGAGCGCGATCCGGTAGAGGACGAACGGCGTGTAGGAGTGCGTGGTGATGTAGCGCAGCAGCCACGCGATGGCGGCGTACCCGACGACGAAGGAGACGATCGTGGCGACGATCGTCGGCCCCCAGCCGTAGGTGTTCTCGCTGCCCGGGATGTCCTTGAGCTCGAAGAGCCCCGCCCCGACGACGGCCGGGATGGCCAGCAGGAACGCGTAGCGGGTCGCGGCCTCGCGCTCGTAGCCCAGCAGTCGCCCCATCGAGAGCGTCGCACCCGAGCGGGAGACCCCCGGGACCAGCGCCGCGGCCTGGGCCAGCCCCATGAGCAGCGCGTCGCGCAGGGTGATCTGCTTGAGCTGCCGGTCGGTGGAGCCGATCCGGTCGGCGATCCCGAGCACGAGGCCGAGCACGATCAGCGTGGTGCCGATGATCCACAGGCTGCGGAAGTCCTTCTCGATGACGTCCTTGAGCAGCACGCCGAGGACCACGATCGGCAGCGAGCCGATGATGATGAACCAGCCCATCCGGGCGTCGAGCCGGCCGCGGTACTCCGGCTTGAAGAGCGACTTGACCCACATGCCGGCGATCCGGGCGATGTCCCGGCGGAAGAAGATCAGCACCGCGAGCTCGGTGCCGATCTGGATGACCGCGGTGAACGCCGCACCAGGGTCCCCCCAGCCGAACATCTCGGGGAAGATCCGCAGGTGGGCGCTGCTGGAGATGGGGAGGAACTCCGTCAGTCCCTGGATGATGCCGAGCACGATCGCCTGCAGGAGTTCGGTCACAGCCGCAGATCCTACGGCGAGCCGCCTCCCGGGTTCGCCGCGACGCCCGATAACTTGTCGCCATGCAGCAGCGGTCGGTCGGTGCGACCGGACTCAGGGTGTCCCGGCTCGGTCTCGGGACGATGACGTGGGGTCGTGACACCGACGAGCACGAGGCGCGCGACCAGCTGGTGGCGTTCGCCGAGGCCGGCGGGAACCTCCTCGACACGGCGGCCGGCTACGGCAACGGCGCCTCAGAGGAGCTCATCGGCTCGCTCCTGGGCGACGTGGTGGCCCGGGACGAGGTCGTGATCGCGACCAAGGCCGGCATCACCTCGCGCCGCGGCACCCGCTCCTACGACGTGAGCCGCGGCCGGCTGCTCTCCACCCTCGACACCTCGCTGCGCCGGCTCGGGGTCGACCACGTGGACCTGTGGCAGGTGCACCTGTGGTCCGACGAGACCCCGCTGGAGGAGACCCTCAGCGCGCTGGACCTCGCCGTGAGCAGCGGCCGGGCGGCGTACGTCGGCATCTCGAACTACACCGGCTGGCAGACCGCACAGGCGGCGACCTGGCAGCGGGCCGTCCCGGGGCGGACCCCGCTGGCCTCCACCCAGGTCGAGTACTCGCTGCTGAACCGTTCCGTGGAGCACGAGGTGCTGCCCGCCGCGCGGGCCCTGGGCCTGGGCGTCCTGCCGTGGTCGCCGCTGGGCCGGGGGGTGCTGACCGGCAAGTACCGCTCGGGCACGCCGTCGGACTCCCGCGGAGCCTCCTCGCACTTCTCGAGCTTCGTCGGCACCTACCTCAACCCACGTGCCCAGCAGGTGGTGGAGGCGGTCGCCCGCGCCGCCGACGGCCTCGGCTGGACGCCGCTCGAGGTCGCCCTGGTCTGGGTCCGCGACCGCCCCGGCGTGACGGCGCCCATCGTCGGCGCCCGGACCGCCGCCCAGCTGCGCGGCGCCCTCGACGTCGAGGCGCTGACGCTGCCCCGTGAGATCATCGACGCCCTCGACGACGTCTCAGGAGACTGACATGTCCGCACGTGCCCGAACCGGTGACCAGAACCGTGACACCACGCGGGTGCTGGCCCGACCGCTGAACCGTGGCGTGGAGTGGGAGTTCGAGAAGTTCTCGGTGCCCAAGGAGGTCTCCCGCAACGTGGTGACCCGACTCCTCGTCGAGCGCGCCGAGCACGGTGGCTGGGAGATCGACCGCGTCGCCATCCGCGAGGACGGCGTCCGCCGGGTGACCCTGCGCCGCAAGATCATCCGCCAGCCGCGCCCCCTCACGCTCTAGCCCGACTCGCTGGTCGAGGTGCGAGGAGCACCGGCGACGAGCCTCGAGACCCCGTAGGAATGCCGGTCACCGGGTTTCGAGGCTCAGGCGCAGGGCGCCTTCCCACCTCAACCAGCGGGGCGGAAGGCCGTTGGTCGAGGTGCGAGGAGCGCCAGCGACGAGCCTCGAGACCCCGCAGCGGGGCGAAAGGCCGCTGGTCGAGGTGCGAGGAGGGCCGGCGACGAGCCTCGAGACCCCGTAGGAATGCCGGTCACCGGGTTTCGAGGCTCAGGCGCAGGGCGCCTTCCCACCTCAACCAGCGGGGCGAAAGGCCGCTGGTCGAGGTGCGAGGAGCGCCAGCGACGAGCCTCGAGACCCCGCAGCGGGGCGAAAGGCCGTTGGTCGAGGTGCGAGGAGCACCGGCGACGAGCCTCGAGACCCCGCACGGAAAGCCGGTCACCAGGTTTCGAGGCTCAGGCGCAGGGCGCCTTCCCACCTCAACCAGCGGGGCGACACGCCGTTGGTCGAGGTGCGAGGAGCGCCGGCGACGAGCCTCGAGACCCCGCACGGGAAGCCGGGCACCGGGTTTCGAGGCTCAGGCGCAGGGCGCCTTCCCACCTCAACCAGCGGGGCCGGAATCGGGCGCCTTCGCACCTCAACCAGCGGGGCCGGAACCGGGCGCCTTCGCACCTCAACCAGCGGGGCCGGAACCGGGCGCCTTCACACCTCAACCAGCGGGGCGATGGGCCGTTGGTCGAGGTGCGAGGAGCGCCAGCGACGAGCCTCGAGACCCGGTGGGCATCAGATGTCGTCGAGGAACCGGTCGAAGACCCGGGCGCCGAACTCCAGTGCGTCGACCGGCACCCGCTCGTCCACCCCGTGGAAGAGCGCGGTGAAGTCGAGGTCCGCGGGCAGGCGCAGGGGTGCGAAGCCGTAGGAGCGCATGCCCAGCTTGGTGAAGTGCTTGGCGTCGGTGCCGCCGCTCATCGTGTACGGCGCCACCACCGCACCTGGGTCCTCGGCGAGGATGGACCGGGTCATCGCCGCTACCAGGTCTCCGTCGTACGGCGTCTCCCAGGGCTGCTGCTTGGAGACGTGCTCGATCGTGACGTTCTCACCGCACAGCTCGGCCAGGGTGGCGAAGAACTCGTCCTCGAAGCCCGGCAGGAACCGCCCGTCGACGTGCGCGGTCGCCTCGGTGGGGATGACGTTGACCTTGTAGCCGGCGTCCAGCATCGTCGGGTTGGTGGTGTTGCGCAGGACGGCGCCGAGCATCCGCGCCGCACCCCCGAACTCCTCGACCAGGGCCTCGGCGTTCTCCGGGGTGGCCTCGGTGCCCGCGATCTCGGCCACGGCCGCCAGCAGCGTCTGCATCGTCGGCGTGAGCCGCACCGGCCACTGGTGGGCGCCGATCCGCGCCACCGCGGCGGCCAGCTCGGTGACGGCGTTCTCCCGGTTGATCATCGAGCCGTGGCCGGCGCGTCCGCGCGCGGTCAGCTTCATCCAGGCCATCCCCTTCTCCGCGGCCTCGACGAGGTAGAGCCGCCGACCGCGGATCGTGGTGCTGAAGCCGCCGACCTCCCCGACCGCCTCGGTGCAGGTCGCCAGCTCGTCGCGCGCCTCGGTGAGCAGCACCTCGGCGCCCTTGTGGCCGCCCGCCTCCTCGTCAGCGGTGAAGCAGAGGACCACCGGGCGCTCGGGCACCCGGCCCGCCCGGGCGCGGGCCCGGACCACCGAGAGCAGCATCGCGTCGAAGTCCTTCATGTCCACCGCCCCGCGGCCCCACACGTAGCCGTCCTGGATCTCCCCGGAGAACGGGTCGACCTGCCAGTCCTCGGCGGCCGCCGGCACCACGTCGAGGTGCCCGTGCAGCAGCAGGGAGCCGCGCGCGGCCGCCGCTGCGTCGGCCGGGCCACCCCAGGTGGCGACCACCGACGTGCGCCCCGGCACGGACTCGACCAGCCGCGCGTCGATCCCGACCTCGTCGAGCAGGGCGGCGACGTACTCGGCCGCCTTGCGCTCCCCCGGCCCCTCCTGCTCGCCGTAGTTCGAGGTGTCCATGCGGATCAGGTCGCGGCACAGCTCGACGACCTCGCCGGCCGGATCGTGCTGCGGAGCGGTCTCCGACCGCTGGGGGTCACGGGGGGAAGCAGACATGGGCCCATCCTGACATCCCGGCCGAGCGGACCCGATGCGAGCGTAGGGGCCTACTCTTGCTATGGTTCCACCGCACTCGTCCGGGTGGCGGAATTGGCAGACGCGCTAGCTTGAGGTGCTAGTGCCCGTATTAGGGCGTGGGGGTTCAAGTCCCCCCTCGGACACTGGAAAGGCCCCGGCTCCACGGGGCCTTTTCTTCATTTCGGACACCGCTCCGACCAGCCGGCAGCCGGGCCTCTTGTCCCCCGGCGCTCGGTGCGCCTACGTTGACGCATCGCAGGTTCGAGGCGCGGAGTCGTCACGAGGTTGCGGTGGTGGCCCAAGGGTGTGCCGACGCCGGTGGCGCGGCAGAGAAGGTGGTGTCCGCGATGTCACGTCGACCACAGCGTCGCGACCTGCCGGCGGGCGGCGGCCGTTCCACCGGGGTGGCGCCGCGATGATCCGGGTGGTGATCGTCGACGACCACCCCGTGGTGCGCAGCGGGTTGGTCCTGATGCTGAGCCATCACGAGGACATCGACGTCGTGGCCACCGCCAGCGACGCCGACTCCGCCGTGCGGACCGTGCTCGACGTGTCCCCCGACGTCGTCCTGATGGATCTGTCGATGCGGGGGCGCGACGGGATCTCCGCCACCCGGGAGATCACGGCCCTCGACGGTCGGGTCGCCGTCGTGGTGCTCACGTCGTTCTCGGACGCCGAGCGCATCCGCCAGGCGCTGGACGCCGGCGCCGTCGGCTACATGCTGAAGGACTCCGAGCCCGAGGACCTGGTCGACGCCCTGCGTGCCGCCGCCCGGGGGGAGTCACCGCTGCATCCCAAGGCAGCTCGTGTCGCCCTCTCCCGGCGCATCGCACCGTGCCCGGTCGAGACGCTCACCGAGCGGGAGCGGCAGGTGCTGCGCCACGTCGCCCAGGGGTTCACGAACTCGCAGATCGCCCGCCGCCTGGGGATCGCCGAGCGCACGGTCAAGGGCCACCTGACCAACGTCTACGGACGGCTGGGCGTCACCGACCGGACCAGCGCGGCCCTCTGGGCGGAGCGTCACCTCCCGCCCCCCGAGTAGCCGGCCCGGGCACGCGAGCAGCCCTCGGGGCGGATCGCGAGGCGGGGGTACCGGCACCATCGGACGACTGTCGGTGGGGTCGACGCGTACCTATCGTCGGCAGGGACGACAGCCGGCGCGAGTCCTCTCGCACCGCAGGAGGGACGGCCATGCAGATCATCAACGCCTTCGGGCGCGGCCGGACCTCGCGGCGGGTGGCGCTCTACTCCCACGACACCCAGGGCCTGGGGCACGTCCGGCGCAACGCGATGCTCGCCGCCGCCCTGGTGCGCGCCGACCCCGACGTCAGCGTGCTGCTCGTGAGCGGTGCGAAGGAGGCCGCGTCGCTCCCGGTCGCGGACCGGACGGATCTGGTCGTTCTCCCGGGTCTCGTCAAGGACGCCCGCGGGGTCTACGCCTCGCGAGCCCTGGAGCTGTCGCTCGACGAGGTGGTCGCGGTGCGCTCGGCGGCGCTCGAGAACGTCCTCGCGTCCTACGCACCCGACCTGCTCATCGTCGACAAGGTTCCCCGGGGCTTCCTCGGAGAGCTGGAGCCGGCGCTGCGTCGCGTCCGGCTGGAGCACGGCACCCGCACCGTCCTGGGCCTGCGAGACGTCCTGGACGACGCCGCCACCACGAGACGGGAGTGGCGGGCCGCCCGGACCTCGCAGGCGATCCGGACCCTCTACGACCAGGTGTGGGTCTACACCGACCCGTCCGTCTTCGACCCGGCCGTCGAGTACCGGTGGAACGACGCCGTGCGGTCGAAGGTTCGCTACTGCGGATACCTGGGGCTCGACCGGGACGGGTTGCTCCGGGCTGCGACGGATCGACCGGTGGCGCCGTCGGTGAGCACCGACCGACGGCGGCCCTTCGTCCTGGGACTCGTCGGCGGCGGCCAGGACGGCGTGGCGCTCGCCGCCGCCTTCGCCCGCGCGCGCTTCCCGGCCGGGCACGACGGGGTGCTCGTCACCGGCCCGTTCCTCCCGCCGGCCGACCTCGCACAGGTCGAGAAGGTGGCACGCGGGCGCCGCGACCTCCGGGTCCACCGCCTGGTCGCGGACGTACCGGCACTGGCCCAGGCCTCCCGGGCGACGGTCTCCATGGGCGGCTACAACTCGGTCTGTGAGCTCCTGGCGACCGGTCGGCCGATGCTCCTCGTCCCGCGGGTGGCCCCTCGCAGCGAGCAGGCCATCAGGGCGGCGCGCCTCGCCAGCCGCGGACTGGCCGACGTGCTGGACCCGGTCGACCTGTGCCCGGGGCGCCTGAGCGGCTGGCTGAGCGACGTCGTCTCCAGCCCTCGCCGGCCCTCGTCAGCGATCGACCTGCAGGGTCTGCGCCGGGTGCCGGTCCTGGCCGCACACCTCCTCGGGGGCACCTACCAGGAAGGTGCCCGCCATGTCGGCTGACGCGCCCACCCCCCGGATCGGCTACGTCCTCAAGATGTACCCGCGGTTCTCCGAGACCTTCGTCGTCACCGAGCTGCTGGCCATGGAGAGCCAGGGCGCCGACCTGGAGATCTTCTCGCTCCGCCCGCCGGTCGACGGCCGCTTCCACGCGTCCTTGTCCCGCGTCCGGGCCGGCGTCTCCTACCTGGCGCTCCCCGACCGGCCCCTGGACGTCTGGCGAGCCCTCGCGCAGTGCCGCGCGCTGCGCCCCGGCGACCTCGCGGGGTGCCTGGACGAGCTCCTGGAGGCTGCTCCCGCCGACGCCTACCAGGCGATCGCCCTGGCGGTGCGGGTGCGCGCGACAGGCATCACCCACCTGCACGCCCACTTCGGCTCGGTGGCGGCAGGGGTCGCGCGTCTCGCGGCGAGGATCGCCCGGATCAGCTACTCGTTCACGCTGCACGCGAAGGACATCTTCCACGAGGAGGTCGATCCCGTCCGGCTCGCCGGGCTGCTCCGGGACGCCGCCGCCGCCGTCACGGTGAGCGACTTCAACGAGCGCTACCTCCGCGAGCAGTACGGCGAGGCCACCGCCGGGCTGGTCCGGATCTACAACGGCATCGACCTCGACGAGTTCCGTCCCACCCGTCCCGTCCTGCGCCCGCGCGTCATCGTGGGCGTCGGGCGGCTCGTGGAGAAGAAGGGCTTCCACCACCTCCTCGACGCGGTGGCGCTGCTGCGGGATCAGCACCAGCAGGTGCGCCTGCACCTGATCGGCGGCGGGGTCGAGGAAGCGGCGCTGCGGGCCCAGGCCTGCCGGCTCGACCTCAGGGACCGGGTCACCTTCCACGGCCCGCTGACCCAGGCCGAGACCCGCGAGCTGGTCCGGGGCGCGGCGGCCCTGGCGGCCCCCTGCATCGTCGGCGCCGACGGCAACCGGGACGGCCTGCCGACCGTCGTCCTGGAGGCCCTCGCGCTGGGGACCCCCGTCGTGTCGACGCCGGTCACGGGCATCCCCGAGGCGGTCATCCACGACCGGACCGGGCTCCTGGTGCCCGCTGGGGACGTCGGGTCCCTGGCGGACGCCCTCGCCCGGCTTCTGGACGACCCGGCCCTGCGGTGCCGGCTCGCCGAGGCCGGTCGTCGCCACGTCGAGGAGCACTTCGACACCCGGGTGAACGGCACCCTGCTCCACGACCTTCTCCACCGACTTGGCCCGCGGCCAGCAGAGCCTGGCCGTGTGATGCGCGTCGCCTACGTGTGCACCGACCACGGCGTCCCGGTCTTCGGTCGCAAGGGATCGTCCGTGCACGTGCAGGCACTGCTCGTCCAGCTTCTCGACCGAGGCGCCGAGGTGCACCTGGTGACGCCCCGACCCGGCTCGGCACCGGCCGCCCTCACCGGCATCCACGTCCACCCGGTCCCGGTCCTCCCGAGCGCGGGCACCGCGAGCCGCGAGCTCGAGGCGCAGGCGGCGGACCGGCAGGTGGGGCGGATCCTCGACCGCCTGCACGCGCAGGCGCCGTTCGACCTGGTCTACGAGCGCTACTCCCTGTGGGGACGGACCGCCACGGCCTGGGCCCGGGAGCACGCCGTGCCCAGCGTGCTCGAGGTGAACGCGCCGCTGCCTCTGGAGCAGCTCCGGCACCGCGCGCTGCACGACCGGGAGGGCGCCGACACGGTGGCTCGCGCGGCCACCGCCCAGGCCGACGTGGTCGCCTGCGTGAGCGAACCGGTCGCCCGCTGGGTCCGGGAACTCCGGTCCGCCCGCCCGGATGCCGTGCACGTCCTGGCCAACGGCGTCGACACCCGGCGGTTCATCCCGCACCGGCCCCAAGCGTCCCCGACCGTGTTCGTCGTGGGCTTCGTGGGCACCCTCAAGCCGTGGCACGGCGTGGAGCACCTGGTGCGCGCCCTCGCCCTCCTGCGCGCGCGGGACGTCTCCTACCGGGCGCTGGTGGTGGGCGACGGACCGCAACGGGCCCCCCTGGAGGAGCTGGTGGACCGCCTCCGGCTGACCCACGCCGTCGAGTTCACCGGTGCCACGGATCCCGCCGACGTCCCCGCCCACCTCGCGCGCATGGACGTCGCGGTCGCGCCCTATCCCCCCATGGCCGACTTCTACTTCTCCCCCCTGAAGGTCTACGAGTACCTCGCCGCCGGGCTACCGGTCGTGGCCGGCGACGTGGGGGGCCTGGCCTCCCTGCTCGCCGGAGGCCCGGAGCCGCTGGGGGTGCTGCACCGGCCCGGGTCGGCGCGCAGCCTGGCCGGCGCCGTGCTCCGGCTGCGGGAGGACCCCGACGCCCGGGCGCGCCTGGGTGCGGCGGGGCGCCGCGCGATGGTCGAGAGGCACGACTGGACCCACGTCGTCGACCGGGTCCTCGCCCTGGCGGAGGTGTCGCGTGTCTCGAAGCAAGCCTCGTGACCTGCGCGAGGCCCTGCCCGGCTTCCGCCGCCTCGGACACCACGTGCGTCCGCACCTCGGGCCGGAGCGACGGATGCTGGTCCTCGGTCTCGCGGCGCTCATCGCCGAGGTGGGCCTGCGGCTGCTGGAGCCGTGGCCGTTGAAGTACGTGGTGGACGGCGTGGTGACGGCCAGTGGCGCCAGGATCGACGCGGACCAACCGGCGGACCTGACCCTGGTGCTGGTCCTCGCCAGCGCGGGGCTCCTCCTGGTCACGCTGCTGCGCGCCGGTGCCTCCTACGTGAGCACGCTGGCGTTCTCCCTGTCCGGCAGCCGGTTGCTGAGCCACGTGCGCTCGGACCTGTTCGAGCACCTGCAGAAGCTACCGATGTCCTTCCACGACCGGGCGCGCACCGGTGACCTGGTCACCCGCCTCACCGGCGACGTGGGTCGGCTCAAGGAGGTGGCCGTGACCGCGGCGCTGCCGCTCTTCGGCAACGTGCTGACCCTCGTCGCGATGCTGGTCGTGGTGGCCTTCATGGACTGGCCGCTGGCGCTGGTCATGGTGCTGGTCTTCCCGGCGTTCTTCTCGATGAGCCTGCGGCTGGGGCGCCGGATCAACTCGGTCTCGCGCCTCCAGCGCCGCGCCGAGGGCTCGCTCGCCTCCCACGCCACGGAGTCGCTCGCCGCGATGCGCGTCGTCAAGTCCTACTCGCTCGAGAACGCCATGCAGCAGGCGTTCGTGTCCAGCAACCAGAAGTCCCTCAAGGACGGCGTCAAGGCCAAGCGGCTCTCCGCAGGCCTCGAGCGCAAGACCGACGTGCTGGTCGGGGTGGCGACCTCGATCGTGCTGTACGCCGGCGCGCAACGGGTGCTGGCCGGCGCCATGACCCCCGGCGAGCTCGTGGTGTTCCTCACCTACCTGAAGGCCGCGTTCAAGCCCATGCGCGACGTGGCCAAGTACGTCGGACGGATCGCCCAGGCCGCAGCCTCCTCCGAGCGCATCGTGGACGTCCTGGCCCGGACCCCGACCGTCGTCGACCGGCCGGGCGCCCGCCCCGCCGCGCGCTTCGTCGGCGACGTCGAGCTCGACGACGTCTGGCTGGAGTACGTCCCGGGCCACCCGGTCCTCCGGGGGGTCGACCTGAAGATCCCCGCCGGTCAGCGGGTGGCACTGGTCGGGCCCTCGGGGGCCGGCAAGTCGAGCCTGGCGATGCTGCTCTCGCGGCTGTGCGACCCCACCGGCGGCCGTATCCGCATCGACGGGATCGACGTGCGAGACATGACCATCGCCTCGCTGCGCGCCCAGACCGCGGTGGTCCTGCAGGAGAGCGTCCTGTTCGCCACCACCATCGAGGAGAACATCGCCTACGGGGCTCCCCCGGCCACCGCCGAGCAGGTCCGGGCGGCCGCCGAGCTGGCCGGTGCGCACGACTTCATCAACCGGCTCCCCGACGGCTACGCCACCGTGGTGGGCGAACGCGGTGCGACGCTGTCCGGCGGGCAGCGCCAACGCATCGCCATCGCCAGGGCCGCCATGCGGCGAGCGCCGATCGTGGTGCTGGACGAGGCGATGACCGGCCTCGACCGCGAGACCGAGACCGAGGTGTACGCCGCACTGGAGCGTCTCACCAGCCGCTCCACCACCATCCTGATCAGCCACGACCTGGACGCGGCCCTGACCTGCGAGCGGGTCGTCTGGATGGAGGGCGGCAGGATCGTCGACGACGGAGAGCCCGAGCTGGTGCTGGCCCGACGCGGTGGAGGCACCCGTGCGCACGGATGACACCACGGAGGACCCGGCGCCCCTCGTCGACGATCCCGCACTCCCCGGCGGGAGCCTCGTGCTGTCACCACCTCGCCTCGAGGCCTGGTTGAGCGAGCGCCTGGGCCGCCGCTGCCTCGTGGAACCGACCCGGCTGCGCTACAAGCCCGGGACGAGTGTCGTGCTCGCCTTCGACCTGACCCGGGTGCGCGACGACGGCACCCTCGAGACCGAGCCCTGCCTGGCGAGCGCCTACGCCCACCACGCGGCACCGAAGATCGAGAAGTCCCGGCGCAGGCTCCCCCCGGGGGCCTGCCTGGCCAGCGACGAGGAGCGGCTCGCCCTGGCGACGACCGCCGCCGGGGACCGCGCCCTGCCGCTGCTGCCCTGGCTGGGGCACCCCGAGGGAGCCCCCCGCCTGCTGGAGCGGCTGCTTCCCGAGCCGGGCAACGGGACCGGCCACGCGACGGGCAACGGGACGGGCAACCAGACGGGCAACGGGAACGGGGTCCGCACCCGGACGCTGCGCCACAACCCGGGGCGGCGCTGGGTCGGGCTCCTGGAGCGCCCGTACGCCCCTCCCCTGCTGCTGCGCGCCTACCGCGGCGACGTCGACCTGAGCCGCGCCGTGGGGTCCTACCGGGCGCTGGCCCGGGCTGGAGCCCGGACGCCCGACCTGGTCGCGACGTCCCGCGGACTCTCCGCGCTGGCGGTCACCTGGGCCGACGGCAGGGCCCTGGCCCTGGGTGACGACAGCCGGCACTGGCGGGAGGCCGGTCGCGCCCTGGCCCGACTGCACGACGGTGGCAGTGGTCCGTTGCCGTGCTCCGACCCGGGCTCGGAGACGTCGCACCTGCGCCGGGCCGGCCAGCAGATCGCCCTGCTGCTCCCGGACATCTCGGCCGAGGTGCTCGAGCTCAGCACGGCGACGGCCCGGGCGCTCGAGCGACTTCCTCGCGACGAGGTGGTCGTGCACGGGGACTTCTGCGCCGACCAGCTGGTGATCGGGCGCGATGACCGCGCGGTTCTCATCGACCTCGACTCCGCGGCGCTGGGCGCCTCGGCCCACGACCTCGGCTGCCTGGCCGCGTCAACCCTGATCGCGGGCGAGGCGGTCGGCGACCGGCAGCGTGCGCAGGAGGACGTCGCCGCTTTCCTCGAGGGCTACGACACCGTGCGACGTTGCCCCGACGCGGCTGCGATGGCCGTGCACACGGTGGCGTTCCGGCTCCGCAAGGCGATCGATCCCTTCCGCGCCTGTCACCCGGACTGGCGTGCGCTGGTCCGGGCGCGGGTGGCGGCGACCTGCGCCGCCCTCGACGAGGTGCGCTCGCCCGGGGCACGGCGGTGAACCGCGTAGCGACGCTGTGCGAGGACCTGGCCGCCTCCGGGTTGCAGCTCCGCAAGGCCCACCCCCGCGGTCCGGATCGGCTGGGCATGGAGCTGGTGGCCGTCGACGGCCGGATCTGCGCCGGCCAGTGGCACGCCGACGCCACCGAGACGGCCCGGGCCGCCGGCGTGCTGCGCGACAGGTTCGGCGCCGCCTCGGCCGGGGTGCTGGGTCGTGGCCGCCTCCTCGTCCAGTACGGCGGTGCCGACCGGGAGCTGGGCACGCTCCGGCAGCTGGTCGCCTCGCCGGGCGCGGCCCTGGTCGTCCACCGACCGGAGCGTCGCGCGGTCGTGCGACTGGGCACCGACCGGTACGTCAAGGTCGTCCGGCCCGGCCGGACCGCGGCCGTCTCCCTGCCCCTGCGACGGGTGCCACCGGACGGCCTCCGGGTCCCCGAGGTCCTGGACGTGGACGACGACGCAGGCCTGGTGACGCTCGGCGCCGTTGCCGGCCCGACCCTGCTGGAACGGTTGGGAGCGCCCGGCCCCGACGACACCGCTCTGATCGAGGACACGCGGCGGCTCGGGCGAGCCGTCCGACGACTGCACGATCACACCACGCGCCCGTGGCGGCCGCTCCACGACCGCGCCGCCGAGCTTCTCACCGCGCGCCGGTGGCTCGAAGCCGCGAGCGGCCACGGACTGCTGGACCCGGTCGTCTGGCGACCGCTGCTGGACCGCGTCGGGTCCCGACTTCCTGCCATCGAGGGTGCACCGTCGTTGCTGCACCGCGACCTGCACGACAAGCAGGTTATCCTCGGACCCGGCGCCGACGTGGGTCTGCTCGACCTCGATCTCGTCGTCCACGGCGACCCGGCCCTCGACCTCGCCAACCTGCTCGTGCACCTCGACCTCCGGTCCCGCCAGGGGATCTGTGCGCGACAACGCGCCGAGGGCTGCGCCTCCGCGTTCCTCGAGGGGTACGCGCCCGACGCTGCCCTGGTGCGTCGGATCCCCGCCTACGCCGCCTGCTCCCGCCTGCGGCTCGCTGGGGTGTACTGCTTCCGGGAGGAGCCCGCCAGCCTGGTGGCCGGGCTCCTGCGCGACGTGGGGAGGGCGATCTCTATCTCCTACCGCACCTAGGCAGCGGCCGCCCGAGAGCCGACGAGCGCAGCTGGGCCCACCGGGTCCTTCGGCGGTCCCCGGGCGTGCAAGGAATGTCCAAGGTCGCTCCGAGACGCTTTCTGCATCGGGCTTACGGCGCCGCCTGCGCCTCCCGGAAGGAGAACACTCGATGAGCACCCTGCGACGACGGGACTTCCTCAAGCTGGGCGGGCTCGGTGCCGGCGTGACGGTCGCCGGCCTGACCCTTCCTCTGGGTCAGTCCGCCAGCACGGCCGACTGGATCAGCACGTCGGTGAAGCCCGCGCGCTTCGCCCGGCCCCTGGTGGTGCCCCAGCCCCTGACCCCCACCCCGATGACCGACGAGTACGGCGACTACCTGCTCTACGAGATCACCGAGCGGACGGCCCAGCTGCCGCTGCTCGGCCCGGGGGCGCCGGCCACGGCGGTCCTGGGCTACGCCGCGGCGGGCGCCGGTCCGACGGTCCCTGGCCCACTGATCAAGGTCGACCAGAACACCCGGGTCCGGATGCGGGTCACCAACGCCCTGCCCACCGCTCACCCGACCTTCGGGTTCCCCGGCGTCGCCACCTCCGTGCACCTGCACGGGTCGGCCTCGCTGCCCCAGTACGACGGGTTCGCCGACGACGTGACGTTGCCGGGTCAGTACAAGGACTACTGGTACCCCAACCACCAGAGCCCTCGGACGCTCTGGTACCACGACCACGGCGTCCACCACACCGCGGAGAACGCCTACAGCGGGCTCTTCGCGCAGTACCACCTGCAGAACGCCTGGGAGAAGGAGAACCTCCCACAAGGGCGCTACGACGTGCCCCTCGTCGTCTCCGACGCCATGTTCGCCAAGGACGGCAACCTGGCCTACATGGACCGGGACCACTCCGGACTCTACGGCGACGTCATCATGGTCAACGGGGTGCCGTGGCCCTACCACCAGGTGGAGCGGCGCTTCTACCGGTTCCGCGTCCTGCTGGCGACCGTGTCCCGGTCCATGAGGCTCAGTTTCGTCAACACCCGCACCGGGAAGACCCTGCCGACGTACGTCGTGGCCACCGACGGCGGCCTCATGACACCGCAGCAGATCACCAGCTGGCGCCACGGCGGCGCCGAGCGCTACGAGGTGATGGTCGACTTCAAGGACGCCCAGCTCGGCGACACGGTGGAGCTGCGCAACGCGAGCAACAAGAACAACGTCGACTACCTCCACACCGGCAAGGTGATGCAGTTCCGGGTCAACGCGGAGCCCAGCGACACCCGGTGGAACACGGTGCGCACACCACCCGCCGCGGAGCTCCACCCCATCATGAGCAGGACTCGCAACGACTCGGGACGGACCCGCTCCATCGAGCTCGAGCACGACGACGTGACCAACGAGTTCCTGATCAACAAGATGAGCTGGGAGCAGATCGAGGCCGCCGACTGGAACATCTTCACCGCCGAGGGGGGCAAGCCCCCGAAGCCCGGCGACCTCGAGGTCTGGCGCATCGAGAACAAGTCCGGTGGGTGGTTCCACCCGTTGCACATCCACCTCGTCGACTTCCAGGTGCTCAGCCGACAGGGTGGGTCCGGCCGTGTGGAGGCCTGGGAGAAGGGTCCCAAGGACGTCGTGTACGTCGGTGAGGGCGAGAGCGTCGACGTCCTCGTGCAGTACGCGACAGCGCCCGCGGCCTACCCCGACGGCCGCTCGACCGGGCAGGCCGGCCTGACCGCCTCCCTGGGCGGCCGGTACATGATCCACTGCCACAACCTCGCCCACGAGGACCACGACATGATGGGTCAGTTCCTCGTCACCGCGAGTGACGGCACGGTCGACCTCAGCACCTCGAGCCCCAACCACCCGATCGCGGCGGCGCCTGCGCAGTGAGGCGTCCGCAGTGGCCCCCGCCGGGCGTCCGGGTCGCCCTGGTCGCCCTGGTCGCCCTGGTGGGTGTGGCGCTCCTGCGCGCCACCGTCGTGGTGCCGCTGCGCGTCGAGTCGGCGAGCATGCTCCCGACGTACGGCACGGGGGACGTGGTGATCACCTCCCGGGTGTCCCCGGCGCTGGCGGACCTCGACCGAGGTGACCTGGTGGTCTTCCGGAGCCCGGACGACCGGCGGCGCACCCTCAAGCGCGTGGTCGGGCTGCCCGGCGACGTCCTCGTGATCCGTGACAGCCTGCTCTACGTCAACGGCGCCCCCGTCGCGGAGCCCTACGTGGACCACGCGATGATCGACGGCTACTACAGCGCGACCTTTCGCGTCCCCGCCGGCAGGGTCTTCGTGCTGGGCGACAACCGGGGCAACTCGGTCGACTCCCGCGACTACGGCGCGGTCCCCGCCGGGGACCTGCTCGGCCGCGTCATCCTCAAGGCGTGGCCCGGCGGGGGTCGTTGACCCTCGCCGGGATCGAGGCCGGGGGCCGCCCCCGGGCGAGGACGACCAGCATGAGCCCGAGCAGGGCGAGCGCCGCGGCAGCCATCACGGCGCCGGCCAGGCGCTGGTCCTGCACGGGGTCCACCCACCCCCAGCGCAGCTCGAGGAACCACTTGCCGGCGAGCAGCCGATCGCCGTAGCGCAGCTGGACGGCCAGGAGCGTCAGGGTAGCGACGACGCCGACCAGGCACGCCGCGTGCTCCCTCGGAGCGTGCGGCCGGGCGGCAGGACCGGTGCCGAGCAGCGGGCCGAGCACCACCAGGCCGGCGCCCACCGCCACGGCGAGCACGAGCAGGTGCGTCCAGGTGGAGCGCAGGGAGAGCTCGATCAGGGGTGTGCGGTAGAGGAGCAGCAGGAAGGCGCTGGCCAGTACGGCACCGCCCAGCGGGCCGGTCAGCGCGCGCACGGCGGGCGATCGAACCCACCGCAGCGCCCCGTCCGTCCCGCGGAGCTCGTCGAGCCGCCGCCACAGCGTGCACGGCGCGGCCAGCACGAGCAGCGCCGGGACGAGGAGCATGGCGACCAGGAGCTGGGTGACCTGCACGCTGACCATCGCCGGGGCATAGGTCGCGACTCCCGAGCACAGGTCGACCAGGGCGAGCGCGAGCCCGGCGACGAACGCCGCGGTCCGGCCCGCGGGCCACCGCAGGCCCGCTCGGGCCAGCGACTGCACGCCACCGAGGTAGACCGCGAGGGACAGTCCGAGCACGACCAGCACGACGGCGTTCGGTCGCCAGGCGAGCGCCAGCTCGCCGGGGGTGAGGGGGGCGACCTCGGTGGGCAGCGTCCAGTGCCCGGGCCCGTGGCCTGGCCCGGTCGTGAGTGGTGTGGGCGGCACGGGGGTGCGGGACAACGCAGCAGCCAGACCCAGCGCGGCTCCCATCAGGACGAGCTCGGCACCGGCGAGGGTGAGGAACGGTCCGCCTCCTGCGGTCGAGGAGAGGGCTTTGAGCGTCCGGCGCCGGTGCAGGTGCCCGACGAGGCCGAGGCACACCAGCACCAGGCCCTTGACCGCCACCAGGGCGGCGTACCCGCTCGTCCACAGAGATCGAGAGGTGCCCAGGTGGGTCACGGCGGCGAGGAGACCCGAGCCGGCGAGCGACACGTACGCCGCGAGGGCCAGCACGCTGAACCGGGGCACCGCGGCGGCCAGGGCGGCCGGCGTGCGCCTGAGGTGCAGGAGGATGCCCGCCAGCCCCCCCACCCAGAGGCCGGCGCTCGCGACGTGCACCACGAGCGCGGACGTCGCGGCCTCGGAATCGGCAGTGGCGGCGCCGTGGCCGCTGAGGGCCACCGGCAGCAGCAGCGCAGCGAACGCGACCAGGAGCAGCACGCGGCTTCCGCGTCGCGTGCTGACCCGGCCGGAGCCGACGGCCAGGACGAGTGCCAGCAGGACCACCGCCAGCAGGGGTCTGCCCTGCGGGGTGGAGTCCGCGGCGAGCACCGCCCCCGGGTCGAGGTCGAGCAGGGGCACACCGGCGGTCTCCGACACGGTGAGGAGCAGCTCGGCCACGGCGCAGAGGGCCCAGGCCGAGGCCCAGGCGGCGGAGCGCCGCACGGCTCGATGCGCCGCCCCCTGCAGGCCGCCACCACCCGCGCCCGGCAGCAGGACCGACCCCACCAGGAGGGATCCGACCGTGAGCACGGCGGCGAGCGTGACCCCGAGGTCGGCCAGGCGCAGTCCCCACCCGGTCAGGGTCCCGGCGTCCGGCAGCCCCTCCGGCACGGGCAGCGGTCGGCCACCGCCCAGCACGAGCGCCGCGACACAGCACGCCAGCGCGGTCACGGCGGCCAGGGCCACGGGTCGCAGCGCGCTCGCCCGGGCGCGGGAACCCGGGTCGTGCGCGGCGACGACGTCCGACGGCGTTCGCGCGAGACCCGGGACCGGAGGCATGGGGGCGAGCCTGCCCCGGCGACCTTGGGGAAACGTAGGACCGGACAGCGGCCCGCGGCGACGACCCTGTGGGGGGACAGGTCGTCGCCGCGAGCCGGGAGCTCACCGCAGGGCGATGAACCCGTCGATGTCCACCCGGTTGCCGGTGGAGGGCGCCGACCGCGAGCCCACGGGCCGCAGCTCCACCTGGTGGGTGGCGTTCGCCAGACCCTCGCGGGTGAACACGACCCGAGCGGGGGTGAGCGTCGCGGCGTACAGGTTCAGGATGCCGACCCGGGTGCCGTTGAGCCACACCTCGGCGTTCCCACGGTCGGGACCCAGGGTGCTGACGACCTGGAAGCCGGTGCCGGTCGTCTTCAACGTAGCGCCCGTCCTCGCAGCGCTGCTCGAGCTGACTGACCCTCCGAACGCCCCGGACAGCGCCGTCCGGGCCCAGGTGCCGCTGAAGGAGACGTCCTTGTGGTTCTCCTGGAAGGCGGCCAGCGTGAAGGCGGGCAGGGCCGCGTAGGCCGTGCAGTTGCCGGCGTTGCAGGCGCGGACCTGGTACCGAGTCGCGCTACCCGTAGCCACGTCCTGGGTGATCGTGGTGGCCGCCGCCGAGACCTGCGCACCCGTGGTCGGGTCGAAGACGGCGGGCGACGGCTGCTGGGCGGCCGGGAGGTCGGCGAAGGCCGCTCCCCCGACGCTCTTCTGGACCGTGTAGTTGCTGACCCGCCCCGTGGAGGCGTTCCACGAGACCACCACGGGCACCGTGCCGGTGATCGTCGCGTCGGGCACCAGACTCCGTGCCAGTCCGGTCACGTTGGACGGCGCGGCACCGTCGATGCCGAACCCGATCAGGTCGACGGTCTGGAACGACGTGTTGGCGGCGTTGTCGACGAAGCTGAGGGTGGCGCTGCGCGCTCCCACGGCCTTCGGGGAGAAGCGCACGTTGACGCTGACGCTGGCACCGGGGGCCAGCGTGGCCGGAAGTGACGTCGGTGTGAAGCTGAAGTCACCCGGGTTGGCGCCGCCGAGGTAGGCCTTGGCCAGCTTCAGCACACTCGCCCCGGCGTTGGTGAGCGAGACCGGTCGGGCCGCACTGGTCGAGGCCGGCACCGCGCTCTGGTCCCCGAAGGCGAGCCGTCGGACAGGGTTCAGCGTGGCCAGCGGTGCGGTGGGGTCCAGCGGGGCGGTGCACGACCCCGCCGCGGGACCGCCGTCGGTGCCGAAGCCGTTCTCGAAGATGGTCAGCTCGTTGCCGACCAGCGGGGTGCGCCCGAGCCAGTTGACCACCATGTCGGCGTTGAGGGCCCGCGCGACGTCGGCCGCGACCAGGCCGCGGAACGTTGCGGTGAAGGCCGTGGAGCCGGCGGCGTCGTAGGCGATCGTGCCGTCGCCCGGAGCCAGCAGCGCCCGTCGGCCGTTCGCCCGGAACTCGTTGCCCGTGGAGATCATCCGCGCCTCGACCTGGTCCAGCGGCACCCGGACGCCGTTGGCGTCGGCGGCCGTCCCGTGGACCACCACCGTGTCGGGCCCGGTCTGCACCGGGCGCTCGACCAGTACCGCCGGAGACCGTGGTCTGGTCGGGCACACCGGTCGCGTCCGGCGTGATGCGGACGACGTCTCCCGCTCGGATGTCGGGGGTGTTCGGGAACCCCGCGACCCCCCAGCAGCCCGGTCCGGCGTGGTTGACCTCCACCAGCCCTGCGGCGTCGGGGCTGGTCCGTGCCCTCCCGACGACCTGGCCGTTGCGGAAGACCTCCACCACGACCGGCCCGGCGCCGGCATAGCTGTCGCCCTCGACGAAGTCGCGCGCGGGGTAGGCGATGACCGTGTGGCCGCCCGCCGGCGGGTCGTTGGCGATCGCCGCCGGCTGCGCCGTCTGGAGGCTGCGGTCCGACCGGTTCCCGGCCGAGTCGACGGCGTCGACCTTGTAGCGGTAGGTGCCCGCGGCCAGCCCCGCGTCGCGGAAGGTCAGTGTGGTGCCGTTGACCTGGGCGACCCGGGTGCCGTCGCGGTAGATGCCGTAGCCGGTGACGCCGACGTTGTCGGAGGCCGCCGTCCAGGTGATCACGACGTCCCTGCCGTGCAGGTCGGGCACGGTCACCACAGGGTCACCGGTGAAGACCGGTCGGTCGTTGTCGGTGGCGATCGTCACCACGGCCTCTTCCGTGCGCTGCGAGGCGTTGCCGGCCGCGTCCACCGCGTCGACGGCGTACCGGTACGTGGCGCTGGGCGTGAGCTTGGTGTCGGTGAACACGACCTTGCCGTTGGCGTTCACGCTCGGGGTCGCGTTGGGCAGCAGCGCACCGTCTCGGTAGACCCGGTAGCGCGCCACCGTCCCGCTGTCGTCCGTGGAGGGATCGAAGACCAGGCGGGCGTTGTTCGTCGCCACCTCGCTGGTCGTCCCGTCCGGGTTGGTGACGGTCTTGGTCGGATTGGTCACCTGCAGGTTCTGCGGTACCGACGGTGCCTGGACGTCGCGCATCGTCACCGAGACGGGTGCGGAGCGCTGCGACGTGTTGCCGTAGGGCTGGCCGAGGCCGGCGGTGATGCGCTCGGCATCGGTGGCACCGGCGCCGTGCGCGCTCGCGGAGTCGAAGGCCTCCACCTGGAAGGTGTGGTCGCCCGGCCTGACGTCGATGGCCGTGAACGTGGTGCGGTCTCCGGCCAGCCCCGCGATCTGCTGCCCGTCCTGGAAGACCCGGTAGCCGTAGACGTAGGAGTCGTCCGTGGCCGGGCTCCAGGCGAGATCGACCTCGCGCGGGCCGTGCTGGGGGCTGGCGGTGACGCCCGGCCGCGTCGGCGCCTGGACGTCGATCGGCTCGAGCGGCGCGACGCAGTCAGGGGTGGCGGGTCCTGGGGGGTCGGCGAGGCCCACCTCGAAGATGGTCAGCTCCAAACCGGCCAACGGGTCACGACCGAGCCACATCACCCGGGACTCGACGCCGAGCGCCAGCTGCCGGTCGGTGGCGTCCAGGGACGGGTACCTGGCCGTCCAGCGGATGCCGACCGGGTTGTCCGCACCGACGGGGTCGTAGGACAGCAGGCCGGCGACCTGACCACTGGAGTCGGCGCGGATCGTCCGCTTGCCGTTGGCGCCGAAGGGGTTCTTGGTGCTGCTCACCATGCGCTGCTCGATCTGGTCGATCGGCAGGGGCCTGCCGTCGTGACCCGCCGCGGTGCCGTGGATCGTCACCACACCGTTCTCCAGCTGGGCCCGGCCGGCGGTGACGTTGGCGACGGCGGCCTCGTCGACCCAGGCCACCGAGCCGTCCTCGTCGTAGGTCGTGGCCCGGATCCGGTCGTTGGCCCGCAGGTCCGGGGTGGTCCCCGCCCAGCAGTACGTGCCGACGTGGTTGATCTCGACCAGACCGGTGTCGTCCGGGATCAGCCCCGTGCTGTCACTGACCACACGGCCCGCGCGGATGACCTCGACCCGCGCCTGCTGACCGGGCGCGATCCCCTCGACGTCGAGCATGTCCCGGGAGGGGAAGATCGTGAACGGGTGGGTGGGCGGGTCGGAGACGGGGACCGCCGGCGCCGGCCGTTCCTCGGCCTGGGCGGTGGCGGGTGCCGAGGTGTCCGAGCGGTTGTCCAGAGCGTCTGCGGCGTCGACCGTGTAGGTGTAGGACCCGGGGGGCACGTTCCTGTCGGTGAACGTGGTCGGAGCGGGAGCCGAGGAGTCGGCGTTCTGGACGGTGAAGACCGGTACGCCGTTGCGGTAGACCCCGTAGTCGGTGACCCCGGTGTCGTCGACGGACGGGTCCCAGCTCAGCGTGACCGTGTTGAGCTCTGACACGGTGGCGGACAGACCCGTGGGCACGCTGGGGGCCTGGAAGTCCTGGCCCGGCAGCGGAGCGAGTCGCTCGCGGGGTGCCGTGCAGGGAGCGGCCGGACCGGCCGCCACCCCGGCTCCCGTCTCGTGGGTGGTGCTCTCGACCCCCGCGGCCGGGTCGCGGCCGAGCCAGGCGATCATGCTCTGCGCCCCGAGCGCGAGGCTCACGTCCGCGTCCGAGAGCGCGGTCCAGGTGGCCGACCACCCCATGTCGGTGGCGGACCCGGGAGAGTCGTAGGCCAGGGTCGCCCCGCGGGTGCCGGGCGCCCGCATGTCGCGTCGGGCACTCTTCGCGAAGGTCCGGTTGGGGGCGACCAACCGCGCCGCGAGCTGGTCCAGCGGGATCTGCGACCCCGTGGTCGAGCTGGCCCGGCCGCTCACGCGGATGGTGCCGGGAGCGGGGCTGACCGGACGGCCGGCCGTGACGTCGGCGACCGTGGTGACGTCGGCCTCGCCGTCGCGCACCCCGCCGGGTGACGAGGCGACGACGATCCGCACCGTGTCGCCGGCGACGATGTCCGGCGTCACCGCGTCCCAGCAGGTGCCGCCGGGGTGGTTGACCTCGGCGAGGCCGTCCTCCCCGACCACGAAGGGCTTGCTGGCCACGGTCCCCCCTCCGCGTGCCTCGGAGTGGGTGACCTCGAAGACGACGGTGTCGCCGGGCACCTGGCCCTCGGCCGAGAGGAAATCGCGGGCCGGGAACGCTCCCAGCAGGTGCGGGGCGACGGGTGGGTCGTGGACGACCGTGGTCGGCAGGGGGGTGGCGGCGGTCGCCACGCCCAGGGGTGCGACCAGCCCGACCGCGCCGATGGTGACCAGCGCGATCGCGAGCCGAGCCCCCCGGCCCCCGGGGATGAAGTGGCGTGTGGTGCGCATGTCTGCTCCCATCAGCTGACCCGGAGGGTGGACCCACTCCGAGCGATCGTGTGACCCGAGCCAAGCCCTCCGACCTTGGGCGAACCTTGGGTGCCGGCCTCCCGGTCCCCGCACACCCACCCGACCGGGATGGCCCGAAGTAGTCATGTGGGTCCCCCACGATGACTACTCGTCTTTCGGGATGCGCCCACCCCCACGTGCGGCTCGTGAACGGGCGGCCCGGCCCGGAGACTTGGCACAGCGCTCGGGCGCACGGGCTGTCGACGAGTGGGGGCAGGACATGTGGGAGATCAAGCTGTGCGGGGTCACGACCGTGACCACGCCCGATGGCCGGGTGGTGTCCGGGGAGCTGGGCGGGGTCAAACCGCGTCAGATCCTGGAGATCCTCGCCCTGTCCCCGGGGACACCGGTACCCAAGGAGCATCTGGCCGACCTCCTCTGGGAGGGTCACCCGCCGCCCTCCTACCTGGGGACGCTGGAGAGCTACGTGTGCGTCCTGCGCAAGAGCCTGGGCCTCGGTCGTGGACGAGGGTCGTTGCTCGCCACGGTGAACCGTGGCTACGTGCTCCACCCCGGTGAGGTCCGCGTCGATCTCGCCAGGTTCCGCGACGTGCTCCGGGCAGCCGAGGCCTCGACGGGTCCGGGCGCGGATCTGCGGCAGATCGATCGGGCGGTGGCGCTCGTCGGCGGGGAGCTCCTCGCCGACGAGACCTACGCGACGTGGGCCATCCGCGAGCGCGAGCGGTTCCAGCGTGAGCTCGTGACCCTGGCGAGCCTCGGAGCGGAGCGGGCCCTGGCCCAGGACCAGCACGAGCTGGCCGTCCGGCTGGCTCGCACCGCGGTCGGCAGCGACGTGCTGGCTGAAGGCGCCTGGCGGATGCTGATGCGCTCGTCGTACGCCGCGGGGCGCCCCGCCGAGGCGCTGCGCGCGTTCTCCGAGCTCCGGCACCACCTCGCCGTCGAGCTGGGTGCCGATCCGTGTGCCGAGACCACTGATCTCTACCTGGAGATCCTCCGGGCCGGGGACGGCACCCACCCGGGCGAAACGACCGACGGGCGTGAGGAGGTCCGGATCCTGATGGGCCTGCTGCGTCAGGCGGTGGCCTCCATCCCGGGGCTGGAGCAGCCCCGGGGCTTCCGGTCCCTGGTCCAGGTCGCCGCGGACCTGGTGGCCTGATCAAGGCGGCCCACGGCCCCCTCGGTGCCGGCCGGCGTCCGGGCCCCGGAGGGATTCCCGCAGAAAAGGGATGTGGACGCCTGCTGCGTCAGTACACTCATCCGAGTGGCTTGGGGGGGCCTGACGGGCGGGGGCCTGATGGACGTACGTGGTGCTGGGCACGACATGGGGCAGCACACCACGGTGCTGGTCGTCGACGATCACCAGACCTTCACCGACCTGGTGACGATGGCCCTGGCGGCCGAGCCGGACCTGGAGTGCGTCGGGGCCGCTCACGACGCGGCGACGGGGCGGGCGCTGGCGACGCGGCTGCGCCCCGATGTCGTGATCATGGACGTCAACCTCAAGACCGACAACGGCCTCGACCTGGCCGCTGAGCTGATGGCGCAGCGACCGGAGCTCCGGATGATCGTGCTGACCGCCCACGCCGACGCCCAGGTCATGCGTCGGGCCGCCAGCGCCGGCGCCTGCGCCCTGCTCCCCAAGGACGGCTCGCTGCCCGACCTCCTGCACAGCCTGCGCAGTGCCCGCCCCGGTGGCCTGGTGGTCCACCCGGGTCTGCTGAGGACGCTGGTCACGGAGCAGCGCAGCGCCACCTCCGGTGCGCCGCACGCCGGCCTCACCCCGAGGGAGCAGCGGGTGCTCGACCTCCTCGCGGAGGGACTCGACGTGCGTCTGATCGCCAGGGAGCTGAAGATCTCCGTGAACACCTGCCGAGGTCACGTCAAGAAGCTGATGTCGAAGCTGGATGCGCACTCCCAGCTCGAGGCCGTCGTGGTCGCTCACACGCGAGGGCTCATCGGTGAGCCACGCCGACGCTGACCACCGGCACGGCAGCCGGACGCCGCCGCGCTCGGCCGTCTGGTCGTCCGTCGTCCGGTTCACGGCCTCCAGCCTGGTGGCGCTGCTGGTGCTGACGATCGGGACCGCTCTCATCGCGGAGCGGATCGCGCGGCACCAGGCGCTCGACGACGCCCGCGCCTCGGGGGCCGGCGTCGCCGATCGGCTGGCCGCCCCCCTGGTCGACCGCGAGGTCCGCGCCCACCCGGACTCCGCCGGGGCACAGCTCGACCTCGTCATGGGCAACCGGATGGCGGACGGCAGCCTCAGCCACGTGAAGCTGTGGGACGAGCGGGGCCGGATCCTCTGGGCCGACGAGAAGGACCTCGTGGGCCGTCGGTTCCCCCTCGACCGCGACGTGGCTGCGCTCTTCGGCACCCGGCGGGTGACCGCCGAGGTGTCCGACCTCATGAAGGACGAGAACCTCTCCGAGCGTTTCGAGGGACAGCTGCTCGAGGTCTACGCCGGGGCGTTCGACGCCGACGGCGTTCCCCTGGTGTTCGAGGCCTACCTCCCCGTGGACCAGATCGACCAGGACGCGCACACGATCGTCGTCGCCTTCGTCCCCCTCGTCGTCGGCGCCCTGGTGCTCTTCCTCGCCGTGGTGCTCCCGCTGGCGGTGTCGCTCAGCCGCCGGGTGGAGCGGGCCCAGCTGGAGCAGTCCAAGATGATGCGCCACGCCCTCCTGGCCTCCGACCTCGAACGGAGCCGGATCGCCGCCGAGCTCCACGACGGCGTGATCCAGGACCTCGCCGGCCTCGGCTACGCGCTGCCCACGGCCAGCCGTGAGCTCCTGGCCGGAGGCGACCTCGACCGCGCCCGGGCCGTGCTGGCTCGCGCCACCGGCATCGTGCGGCACGACACGACCCTGCTGCGTGCCCTGACGACCGACATCTACCCACCCACCCTCGAGGGCGAGGGCCTGCGCGACGCGCTCGCGGAGCTGCAGTCCGAGGCCGTCGA
This sequence comes from uncultured Actinomycetota bacterium, assembly GCA_963760585.1. GTDB lineage: Bacteria > Actinomycetota > Actinomycetes > Propionibacteriales > Nocardioidaceae > Nocardioides. The sequence goes on along the minus strand of CAVXDI010000004.1, from coordinate 761,042 downwards.
GGCCGGCCTCGCGGCCGACCTGGTGATCGACCCCGAGCTCGTGCTCTCCCCCGAGGCCGGTCGTCTGGCCTACCGGGTGATCCGGGAGGCGGTGAGGAACGTCGTCAAGCACGCGCACGCCGACCGCATCGTCGTCGAGCTCGGAAGGCATTCCGGGCACGTCCTGGTGCGGGTCCGGGACGACGGCCGCGGACCCGGACCGGACCCGGGCACGAGTCCCGAGGGCCACCTCGGTCTGCGCCTGCTGCGCGACACGATCAGCGACTTCGGTGGCGACCTGGAGATCCAGGCCGCGATCGGTGGCGGGACCACGCTGGTGGCCAGGTTCCCCGTCGTCCTGGTCCGGACCTGACCCCGGTCGGTCGCCACCCACTGACCGCCCACGTGCCCCAAGGTTCGTCCAAGCCTGCTGCTGCATGGTCGGGGTGGGGCACGACGACCGTCGACCGCCTCGGCAAGGGGAGGAACATGCAGCGACAAGACGACACAGGAGTCCGCCTCCTCGAGGTGACGATCCCATCGCTCCTGGTGGCCCTGGTCGCCCTCGCCGCGGTGATCGCCACTGCCGGGCCGGCCCAGGCGCATCTCACGCTCGTCCACAGCTCACCGGCCACCGGGGCCGAGGTGCCGCTGGGCACTCACCGGATCGCCCTCGAGTTCGACGAGGATCTGCTGGAGCTCGGCAGCGACGTGGTCGTGCACGGGCCGGGCGGCGGGGCCGTCGGTGTCAGCCGTCCCGAGGTCTCGGGAAGCCGTCTCGAGGCCCGCGTCACGCTCGTCACCACCGGACGGCACACCCTTGCCTACCGGGTCGTGGGTCAGGACGGTCACCCCGTCACGGGGGAGCTGGACTTCACCACCGTGGCGGGCTCGCCTGCTCGTCCAGCCGCAGCCGGGGCCGTCGCGCCGGTCCGGTCCGGGCCGACGAGCGGACCCGCGGCGGTCGCCCCGGACCGCACCCTGCCCCGGTCGCTGTGGCTGTTGCCGGTGATCGCGCTGGGATTCCTGCTGCTCCTGCAGCGGGGTTCGCGCCCCAGGCGGTAGCGGCGATCTGTTGCCCCCTCGTGGGCCCCGGCGCCATGCTGGTGGGACATACCGGCGAAGGGTGGCGACCATGACCGAGATCGTGCTGACGGTGACCGAGGACGGCGCCGACGACGAACGTCTCGACGACCTGGGTCGACTGGTGCGGGCCGAGCTCCTGGAACTGCCCGAGGCGGTCTCCGTGGACGCCGTGACCGCGGGCGAGGCTCCCCCGGGCACCCGGGGTGGGCTCGCGGCCCTGGCCGGGGCGCTGCTGGTGACCAGCCAGCCCCAGATCGCCGCGCTGGTCGAGATCGTGGCCTCCCTCGGGGCGTGGCTGCGGCGGAGCAGCGGGCCGCGCACCATCCGGCTCGAGGTCGGCGGGGACGTCCTCGAGCTCTCCGGCGCCACGAACGAGATGCACGACCGGCTGGTGCAGGACTGGATCGCGCGCCACGCCGTCGGCGAGTAGGGGCCGGGAGGGCTACCTGGACCCCCAGGCGGGCGCTCCCGGCACCCCGGACACCGGCAGGCGGCGCTGCTCGCTGCCGTCGGCCGCGGCGATCCTCAGCTCCTGGCCCGCCAGGTAGGCCACGGAGCCCCCGTCCGTCGACCAGGTCGGCGACGCCACCTCCCCCAGGTCCACGACCTGCTCCTCGCCCGCACCGGGCGCCGCCCGGGTCTTGACCATGACCCGACCGCTCTCCCCACCGGGCTGGGGCCCCCGCAGGAAGAGCAGTCCGTTCGGGCCGCCGTCCGGGTGGGAGTCCGACTCGGGGCCGCGGGTCAGCGCCACGGGTGCGGCCCCGGGGTCGGCGGAGACCGCCCAGAGGTCCGTCTCGCCCCTGGACACCGTCCTGCGGATGAACACGACGACCTCCCCGTTGCCGGTGTCGGCCCACGTCGTCGAGCCGAACGGGATCCCGCCGGTCGGCAGCTCGCGCTGCAGCGTCCGGTCGGCCGAGAGGAGCAGCAGCCTGGGTCGTGCACCGTCGCTGCAGACGACGGTGGCCTGCTCGCCGTCGGAGCTCCAGGCCGGCCGGTCGGAGTGCTGGCAGTCCGACCGGCCGGTGAGGAAGGGCTGGTCGCCGGAGCCGTCGGCGCGGATCAGCCTCGGCGCCGCGTCGCCGCCGACCCCCGAGACGTAGGCGATCGTCCGCCGGTCGGGCGAGACGGTCGGCGCCCGGGGATCCCGGGCCCCGCCGAGCTCGGTGACCTGCTGCGTCCGTGCGTCCACCACCAGCAGGTGCCGCTGTCCCTCCGCATCCTTGGTCGCCACCACCAGGCTGCCCGCGGGCACGGCCGGGGCGCTCCCCACCCCCGTGCTCCCGGTCCCGGCGCCGGCCGGGCCAGCCGGTCCGGGGTCGTCCCGCGCGCCCAGCGCCCACCACAGTCCGCCGCCCGTGAGGAGGACCGCGACCACCGCCGCGCCGCCGAGCAGCACCCTCACCGGCACCCGGGCGCCCGGCTGGGCCGGGCTCGAGGCCGGAGCCGGCACCGAGTCCGGAACCGGGACCGGGGTCGAGGTCTGAGCCGGAGTCGCGGTCGGGGTCGCGGTCGGGGTCGCGGTCGGGGTCGCGGTCGGGGTCGGGATCGGGGTCGGGATCGCGGCCGGGATCGCAGTCGGGGCCCCGGAGGGCAGGGCCGGCGCGGTCACCTCGGCGGCGCCCGCCGGGACCTCAGCCAGCAGCGCCCCCGCGGCGGTGGCCACCCGTCGACTGTCGTCCGCGGACAACCGCTCCAGCGCCCGGCGTGCCGCCAGCGCCCGCCCCGGGTGCGTGCCGCGCAGCATGCGGCCGAGCTCCTCGAGGGCGGCCACCCGGATCACGACGAGGGGGCTCTCGAGTGCCGCGGTCAGCTCCGCCGGTAGCGGGCTGGGGGTCGTGACCGGTCGGCTGCGCCGGGCGAGGTACAGCTCGCCCTGGACTCCCAGCGCCCACTTGCTCGGGGTCTGGCTCGGCGTGACGCTGCGCACCCGGTCGTAGACGTAGTCGTAGAGCTCGTCCAGCCCGATGAGTCCGTCCTGGTCGGTGTCGGCCTCCCCCGTGCTCAGCCCCTCGACCACGGCGCTGGTGAACACCGAGGGTCGTGGTTCCGAGGGTGGTTCCGAGGGTCCGCTCGGCTCGCCGCCCTCGAACGCGTACTCCATGGCGGTGGACGCCGTGATCACCGCGCGGCCCCGGCCGGCGAGACGTTCCGCCAGGTGCAGGTCGGTGTCCCCGCGGGTGCTCAGCCCGCGCTCGAAGGCGCCGGCGTAGCAGCAGTCGAGGAGGAGCACGACCCGGCGGGACCGGGTGCGCGACATCAGCCGGTTGACGAACTCCGCCGACACCGCGGTGGCGCCCAGGAGCTGCAGGTCGGTGTCGGCGGCGGCCAGGTAGAGGTCGCCGTTCACGTCCTTGACGCCGTGACCCGAGAAGTGGAGCAGCAGCAGGTCGTCCGGGCTGCGGTCGGCGAAGAACGCCTCGACGGCCCGCATCACCTCGTGGGCGGGACGGTTCAGAACGGTGCGGACCTCGAAGCCGCCGATAGAAGGGTCTCCCAGGACGCCGGCCAGGGCCGCGGCGTCGTCGGCCGGGGCCCGGAGCCGGCGTAGGCCGGGATCGGCGAAGTCGTGGTTCGCCACGATCAACGCGCTCCGCGTCGTCTCCATCCCGCTCACCGGTCCCCGAAGACACTCCTCCTGACAACGTCCTCGCCGCGACGACGGGTGTCAAGAGCGAGCGCGACGAGAGCGTCGGCGGGCCTAGTGCCCGCGGTCCGTCGGCAGCACCCCGCGCGCCCGCAGCCCGCGTCCGAGCCCGAACCCGTCCGGGGCTGAGACCGGGTCGTCGGGGCCCGACGGTCCCGGGTGCGCGCCGTCGCGGGCGGTCGTGGTGCCGTGGCCGACCACCTGCTCGGCCACGCTCAGCTCCCGGATCGCCACCGCCAGGACCTTCCCGGGGTGGGTGGTGGCCGCCTCGGCGTAGAGGGACGGGTCGTGCTGGCCGTCGTCGCCGACCAGTACCCAGCGCAGCTGCGGCAGCTCCTCGAAGAGCCGGCTCAGCTGGCGCCGCTTGTGCGCCTGGCCCGAGCGGAACCATCCCTCCGGCGTCGGTCCCCAGTCCGTGAGCAGCAGCGGACCGCGGGGGTAGCCGTGACGCGCGAGGAACCCGGTCAGTGCCGCGGCGGTGTTCCAGGCCCCGGTGGAGAGGTAGACGACGAAGGCGTCGGGGTGCGCCGCCACGACGTCGCGGTAGAGCTCGGCCATCCCCGGGACGGTGTGACGCTGGCTCTCGCGGACCAGGAAGGCGTTGCGGAAGGCGAGCAGGGGGCGGGGCAGCATCGTCACGATGACGGTGTCGTCGATGTCGCTGACCAGGCCGAGTCCGGTGCTCGGACCGACGACCCGCACCGGTGCCTCGACCGGCTCCTCGTCCCCGAGGGACAGCAGCACGCTCCCCCACCCGACCGCGAGGTCGCCGGGCAGCCGGACGTCGATGTACCCGTCGTAGTTGGTGGTGACGACGTGTGTGGCGTCCCCGACGCGGATGGTGACCTGGGTCTCCGGCGCGGACGACGACACGAACCGTCGCCAGCCACGACCGTCCGACGCCGCGTCCACCGGCACGCCGGGCGGGGTGAGCAGGACCCGCGCCAGCACCCGGACCCAGCCCTCGGCTCCGTACCCGGTGATCGGGACGATCCGCGGCGCCCAGCCGCGCCCGCGCAGACCCCGGCGGAGGACGGCAGTCGCGCGCGACTCCCACCGGAGTGCTCGGTGCGTCGTCATGGGGTCATCGTGGCATGCGGCGTCCGACGGCACCGGGCCCGGCGCGCGGCGCGCGGCGCGTTCTGCCTCGGCGGGGCCGACATGCTGGCACACTTCGCACAGCCACCAGCCCAGTAGGAGATCAGTGTTCCCGACCGCCAGCCTGCGCACGGACCTCCGTCGCCACGGCATCGTCTTCCTCGTGGCCACCTCGCTGGTGCTGGGCGCTCTCGCCTACCTGGCGCTCCAGCGCGAGGAGCGCACCGCGCGCCGCGGAGCGTGGGCGGGACTGGCCCTGGCGTCCGGGACCCCGGTCGCGCCTAGGGTCCGCGAGGTGCCCCTCTCCGGCGCGGACGCCTCGGTCCAGCGGTGGCGGCCGGCTCCGCGGACGGGCCGGGCCGCCGGTTCCTCCATGATCCTGAGCCGACCCGAGACCGTGACCGGCTTCGGAACCGTCGGCGTCACCTGGGCAGCGGCTCCCGACCAGCGGACCGGTGACGTGCAGGTCTTCGCCCGCACCGAGCAGGAGGGGACCTGGTCGGAGTGGATCGACTTCGACTACGACCCGGAGCACGGGCCCGATCCCCGCACCGTCGAGGGCGGCGACGTCCGCGCCGGGACGGACCCGTTCCCGGTCGGCGAGGTCGACGCCGTGCAGGTCAGGGTCATCGCCCGCGACGGCGCGCGGTTGCGCGACCTGCGCCTGGCCGTCATCGATCCCCGGGAGTCACCCCGCTCCACCCTGGCCGAGCCGGCGATCGCGGCGCCGACGCAGGCCGACGGCGACCTCGACCTCGCCGCTCAGGTGCCCGGAGCGGTCCCGCAGCCGGCGATCTTCTCGCGCGCCCAGTGGGGCGCCGACGAGAGCATGCGCGACCGGTCGTCGCTGCGCTACGGGCGCATCTCGGTGGGTTTCGTGCACCACACCGTCAACTCGAACGACTACACCGCGGAGCAGGTGCCGGCCCTCCTGAGGGGCATCTACGCCTACCACACCCGGTCCAAGGGCTGGAGCGACATCGGCTACAACTTCGTGGCCGACCGGTTCGGGCGGATCTGGGAAGGGCGGTACGGGGGCGTCGACCGACCGGTCGTCGGGGCGCACACGCTGAACTACAACGAGAGCTCGTTCGCCATGTCGGCGCTGGGGAACTTCGAGACGACGCGTCCCAGCCCCGCGATGCTCGACGCCTACGCCCGGCTCTTCGCCTGGAAGCTGTCGATCTCGGGCGTGGACCCGACGTCCAGGCCGCGCATCGGCTCCGTGACCCTCAACGCCATCAGCGGGCATCGCGACACCGGGGCGACGGCCTGCCCCGGGCGCTACCTCTACGAGCAGCTGCCGACGATCCGGACCCTGGCCGCCGCGGTCGCCACCACGCCGACCCCGACCCCCACGCCGACGCCGACCCCCACGCCGACCCCCACGCCGACCCCGAAGCCGACGCCGACCCCCACGCCGACCCCGAAGCCGACGCCACCACGGTGCCCCCGGTCCCGGGAGCGGAGCGTGACGGCGATCTGAGCGGGAGCTCCTGGCCCGACGTCGTGCTCCGGGACGGCGCGTCCGGCCGGGCCACCCTCCTGGAGACCGGTGGCCAGCTCGACTTCCGTCCCGCCGCGACGCTGGCCGGCAACTGGTCCGGAAAGGACCTCGTCGTCCCCGTCGGAGACCTCGACCGCGACGGCCGGCAGGAGCTCCTGGCACGCAGTGCGGACTCCGGGCGCAGCCAGCTCTACGCCGTCACCGCCACCGGACTCGCCCGGGGCAGGTCCCTGGCCGACCTCTTCGCCCGCGTGGACCAGCTCACCGCCGTGGGCGACTGGACCGGCGACGGCCGCACGGACCTCGTCGGCCGGGTCGCCCGGACCGGGCGTCTGGTGCTCTACCCGGGGACGGCCACGGGTGGCTTCGGGCCCCGCACGCTGCTGGCCAGGGACTGGAGCCGCTACGACCTCACCACCGGCGTCGGCGACCTGACCGGTGACGGCGTCGCGGACCTCGTGGCCCGGGACGGTGACACGCTCTACCTGGTGCCGGGCGCCGGCGGGACGCTCGGCGTCCCGGTCGCGCTGCCGGGCGGCTGGCAGGGCTTCGGGACCATCGCGGGCGCCGGGGACCTGACCGGCGATCGTGTGCCCGACCTCGTCGTCACCGATCCCCTCACCGGCCGAGGCAGCCTCTACCGCGGTGTGCGGGGCGGTGGCCTACGGCCCCGACCCTTCGGGCCGTTCCCGGGGCTCGACGGTGTCACGAGCCTCGCCGGCACGGCGTCGCTCGACGACGACAAGTCCCGGGACCTCGTCGTGCGCACCGCCGACGGCCGGCTCGTGAGCCTGTTGAACAACGGGTCCAGGAACGTCTCCCGGATGCGGTCGACCGGCGTGGACCTCAGCGGCACCGACGCCGTCGTCAACGTCGGCGACTGGAACCAGGATGGTCGCAACGACCTCGTCACCCGGCAGGTGTCGACCGGTGCCGTGGGCCTGCGCCTCGGCCTCGGTGCGGGGTCGTTCGCCCCGCCGCAGACGATGCGCGCCGACTCACGGAGCCTGCGTGGCCTGGTCCCGGTCGGGGACATGAGTGGCGACGGCTTCCCGGACCTGCTGGTCGCCCACACCCCCACCGGCCAGCTGCGCCTCCTGCGCGGCAACGGGCAGCTCGGCCTCGCGGGCGCGAGGACGATCGGCACCGAGACCGCCGGCTCCACGTACCTGGGCGTCGGGCGGTGGGACGCCGACCGGTTCCCCGACGTCGTCGAGCGGACCTCCGCCGACCAGCTGCTCCTGCGTCGCAGCAGCGGCTTCGACGGAGCGCTCCAGGCGGGGGTGCCGATCGGTTCCGCCGTCGGTTTCGGCTGGCTGCGCAGCAGCGGCGACGTCAACGGTGACGGCCACCCGGACCTGCTGGCGCGGCGACGAGCGACCGGCGACCTGTGGGTGCTGCCGGGCACCGGCGCGGGCCTCGGCACGCCCATGCTGCTCACGGACGGACTTCCGGGCTCCCTGCCGGTCGGGTGAGGCGTGGTGCGCGGCTACTTGAGCAGCGCCTCGCCCCGCGCGTCCGGGACGCGCATCTCGCGGCCGGCCTCGAGGCCGGCCCCGACGCCCAGCGGTACGACCTCGACCGGGCAGAGCGACTCGCGCAGGAGCAGCCGCCCCGTCCCGCCGAGGTGCCCGCCCGGGAAGCCGTGCAGCCGACGCACGAGCATCAGGAGCTCGGCGCGGGTCGACTCCTCGCGCAGCACCTGCGCCGCCTGGCCGTGCACGACGCGCACGTCGACCGGCACCCGGGGGAACCGGTCGCGCCACTCGGTGAGGTGCTCCTCGATCTGGTGGGCGATCCGCTCCGCCCACTCGGTCCCGGCCACCCGGTCGACGATCAGGTCGTCGTAGCCGCTCGCCAGCTCCCACGCGTGCACGATGACCAGCTCGGCGTCCCGCAGCGCCGCCTCGGCGAACGCCCGACCCAGCAGCCCGCGCGCGTGCCGGGTGCTCTTCAGCCCGACGACCACTCGCGCCTGCCCGTGCCCCGGCTCCCACCCCGGCGGGACGGCGATCGTGGGGACGCCGGCGCGGGCGGCCACCCCGATGGTCGTCGCCCCGGTCACGAGGCGTTCCAGACCGGAGTGCGCCTCCCTGCCCAGCACGACGAGTGAGGCGTGCTCGGCGGCCTTGACCAGCCGGGGCACCCGAGAGCCGCGCGCCAGGGAGGTGACGACGCGCTCGCGCCCCACTTCCGCCGCCGCGACGGTGGCTGCCCGCTCGAGGATGCGGTGTGCCGTCGCTGCGACCTCCGAGGGCACCAGCGGAAGCATCGGGGCCATCGCCGCGTAGTCCGCCACCACGTGCACGAGGTGCAGTCCCGTCCCGACCCGCCGTGCCTCGGTGGCGGCGTACCGGATCGTCCCGGTGCTCCCCGAGGCCCCGTCCACCCCGACCAGCACCCGGTGCCCGGTCGTAGTCGTCTCCGCGCTCATGGTTCGTCCTTCCCTCGTGCTGCCGTCGGCCCCCCGTCGTCCTGCTACCCACGGTGCCGCGCCGGGCGGCTCGACGGCAGGGCCGGACGACGCGTCCCCCCGGGACCTTCTGCGGCCTCCTGCCCAGCGGAGTCGGTCGAGGCGGACCCGTCCGCCCGGGCGAGGCGCGACCGCGCTCCACCCGAGAATGCCGAGTTCAGGCGCACCGCCGGGGCCAGCCATTTCGGGTCCGGCTCGGGGTGGGTGCGGCCCAGGTCACCGGTGAACAGCGTGCGGGCCCACCGGCCCCGGGCAGCACGGTCGCCGAGCGCCCCGTCGAAGAGCGGGAGACGGGAGCGGTCACCGGGGACTCAACCCGCGAAGGTCAACCCGATCAGGGTCACGTTCAGCACGATGATCACGGCAGCGATGACGGAGGCGACCGCCGTCGTGAGCCGGCGGTTGACGAGCTCCGCCATCACGTCACGCCGACGGGTGAACATCACCAGCGGCACCAGGGCGAACGGGATGCCGAAGGACAGCAGCACCTGCGAGATCACCAGCGCACGGGTGGGGTCGACGCCGACCGCGATCACCACCAGGGCCGGCAGCAGGGTGACCAGTCGGCGCACGACGACCGGGATGCGGCGGCGCAGGAAGCCCTGCATCACCACCTGGCCGGACAGCGTCCCGACCCCGGAGGCGGCGAAGCCGGAGGCCAGCAGGGCCAGCGCGAACAGCAGGGCCGCCACCGGCCCCAGCGCCGCGGCCAGACCGGCATGGGCTCCCTCGATCGTGGTCACCGGGGTGGTGCGCCCGCCCAGCACCTGCGCGGCGACCACGAGCATGGCGAGGTTGACGGCGCCCGCGATCCCCATCGCGAGCATCACGTCGACCCGCTGGCTGCGCAGCAGCGCCAGCCGCTCGGCCGCCGTGGTGCGCACGTAGCGCTTCTGGGTCAGCGCCCCGTGCAGGTAGATGACGTGCGGCATGATCGTGGCGCCCAGCATGCCGGTGGCCAGCAGGACCGAGTCCTTGCCGTCGAAGCGGGGCACGGTGCCGCGCACGAGGCCGCCGGCGTCCACTCCCCCGGCCACCAGGCTGTAGAGGAAGCCCCCGAAGACGACCAGGAGCATCCCGGTGATCGCCACCTCGAAGGGGCGCACGCCGCGCGTCTGCAGACCCAGCAACGCGAACGCGACGACTGCCGTGATCACGCCACCCACGAGCAGGGGCAGGTCGAAGAGCAGCCGCAACGCGAGCGCACCGCCCAGCACCTCGGCCAGGTCGGTGGCCATCGCGACGATCTCGGCCTGCACCCAGAGGCCCTTGGTGACCCGGTTAGGCAGGTGCCGTCGGCACAGCTCGGGCAGGCTGAGCCCGGTCGCGATCCCCGCCTTCGCGGACAGGTACTGGATGAGCATCGCCATCAGGTTGCTGACCACGATCACCCACACCAGGAGGTAGCCGTAGCGCGACCCCGCGCTCATGTTGGTCGCGAAGTTCCCGGGGTCGATGTAGGCGATCGCGGCCACGAACGCCGGCCCGAGCAACGGCATCGGGCCACGCACCAGCGCGGCCCCCACCAGACGCGTGCGTGGCTGGAACACGAACGGCCCTAGCCGCCGGCGACGTCGAGGCTCTCGAGCTTGGCCAGGTCAGCCGGCGACGCCTCCTTCATCTCGTCGAAGACGACCCCCTGCTGGGTCTCGAGCCGCTGGTTGACCACGCCGCTGAGCGCGTAGGCGATCGCCCCGGTCTGGCGCACCGTCAGGTCGTCGACCATCGGCTGCCGCGCGGAGGTGATCGCGATCCCGTTGGCGGTGCCGTCCTCGTTGAGGGCCAGGCCGACCGCGTAGCGCTCGCGCGGGTTGGTCACCGGGTCGGTGTGGTGCTCACGCAGCTGCAGCAGCAGCCGGTGGAACTCCACCACCTCCTGACCCGGCTGCATGGTCGCGACGTCGTCCTCGGTGACGACGGCGCTCTCCCCGCGGGGAGCGAAGCTGCGGGCGTAGGCGGCGAGGGCGAGCGTCCACACGGCCTCGACACCTACCGGGTCGGGCTCCTCGGCGGCCAGGTCCTCGACCAGCCGCTCGCAGCAGACCAGCACCATCTGGAGCTCCTCGAAGACCTCCACGAGGGCGATCAGCTTGGTGGCCTCCCCGGTGTCCAGGCGGCGTACGGCGGGCGCCTCGGCCGGGGCGTCGGGGCCCGTCATCCGACCGAGGGCCCGAGACCGAGGGACTGCGGGGTGCTCGCGTCCGGCGAGGGCTGGTGCAGGCCCTCGTCGAGCTCGCCGAACTCCGTCATCAGGGCCCGGCTGCCACCCCAGGGCGTCTGCTCCTCGGCGATCAGCGTGTTGGTGGTGAGCAGCAGCCCGGCCACCGAGGCTCCGTTCTGCAGGGCCGAGCGGCAGACCCGCAGGGGGTCGATGATCCCCATCTCGATCATGTTGCCGTAGCGGCCCTCGAGGGCGTCGAAGCCCTCGTCGTCGCCCATCTGTGCGACGCGGGCGACCACCTCGGTGCCGGGATAGCCGGCGTTGGTGGCGATCAGGTACGTCGGTTCGCTGAGCGCCTTGCGCACGATCTCGACGCCGATCGCGTAGTCGTTCTGCACGTGCAGGTCGTCGAGCACGGGCGCGGCGTGCATGAGCGCCGAGCCGCCGCCGGCCACGATCCCCTCGGCCATGGCGGCCCGGGTCGCCGAGAGGGCGTCCTCGACGCGGTGCTGGAGCTCGGAGAGCTCGGCGTTCGTCGGCGCCCCGACCCGGATTACGGCGACCTTGCCCGACAACGACCCGATCCGCTCGCTGAGCACCTCCTCGTCGATGCCGAACGTGGCCCGCCCCAGCTCGGAGCGGAGCTGGGCGAGGCGGAACTCGACCTGCTCCTGGGAACCGGCACCGTCGATGATCGTGGTGCGCTCCGCGGTCACCCGCACCTGGCGGGCGCGGCCGAGCTGCTCGACGGTCATCGTCTCCAGGCTGAAGCCCGAGTGCTTGCTGAACACCTCGCCCCCGGTGATCGTGGCGATGTCCTCGAGCTTGCGCAGCCGCCGGTCGCCGAAGCCGGGCGCCTTGGTCGCCACGCACTGGAAGACGCCGTTCACGTGGTTGTGCACGATCATGCTCAGCGCCGAGCCCTCGACCGTCTCCGCGATCACGACCAGCGGCCGCGGGTTGCGCATCACCTTGTCCAGGATCGGCATCAGCTGCTGGACCTTGGAGATCTTCTCGCTGCACAGCAGGATGTACGGGTCGTCCAGCACCGCCTCGAGGCTCGCCGGATGCGTCACGAGGTACGGCGAGAGGTAGCCGTTGTCGTACTCGAAGCCCTCGACGAAGTCGACGCTCATGCCGTGGTGCGGGGAGTCCTCGACGGTCACGATGCCGGTGTTCCCGACGGTGAACAGGGCGTGCGCCAGCACCGTGCCCACGGTCTCGTCGTTGTTGGCCGAGATCGAGGCCACCCGGGCGTAGTCGGCCTCGGTGACGACCGGGTGCGCGATCTCGCGCAGTCGCTCGACGAGCTTCCCGACCGCCAGGTCGACGCCGCGCTTGACCAGCACCGGGTTTCCGCCCTCGCCGATGGCCCGCATCCCCTCGCGCACGATCGCCTGGGCGATCACGGTCGCGGTCGTGGTGCCGTCGCCGACGATGTCGTTGGTCTTGATCGCGGCCTCCTTGACCAGCTGGGCGCCCATGTTCTCGAACTGGTCGCTCAGGTAGATCTCGCGGGCGATCGTGACACCGTCGTTGGTGACCACCGGCGAGCCGGTGATCTTCTCCAGGATCACGTTGCGTCCCTTGGGCCCCAGCGTCGACTTCACCGCCTCCGCCAGCTGGTCGACCCCGGAGACCAGGAGTGCCCGGGCCTCCTCTCCGAATCGCAGATCCTTGGCCATCAGGTCCTCCTGGACGTCGTGTGCGTGGTGTGAACGGTGTGCCTGGCTGAGATCGGTCTGCTCGGCGTAGGTGGTGTGCGGGTCGGGTCGTGGCTCAGGGGACGAGGATCGCGCGGCCCCGGACCAGCCCCTGGTCGAGGTCCCGCAGGGCGTCCGCGGCGGCGTCGAGGGGGTAGGCCTTGGTGTGCAGCGTGACCTTGCCGGCCTGGGCGAGGACCATCAGCTCGGCCAGCTCGTTGTAGGTGCCGACGATGTTGCCGACGATGTTGCGCTCGGTGGAGATCACGTCGAGGGTCGGCACGACGAGCGTCCCGCCGTAGCCGATGACGTAGTAGGAGCCGCCCGGCCGCGTCATCGCGAAGCCCTCGTTCTCGGCGCCCTCCTCGGCGACGAAGTCGAGGACCACGTCCGCGCCCTCGCCGTTGGTGAGGTCCTTGACGGTGTCGACCTGGCTGCCGTCGGCAACCACCGTCTGGCCGGCGCCGAGCTCGGCCGCGAGCTTGAGCGCGTCCGGGTTCCGGTCGACCACGATGATGTTGGTGGCACTCAGCGCGGCGAGGCACTGGATCCCGATGTGGCCGAGGCCGCCGGCGCCGATCACCACCGCGGTGGTGCCCGGGTAGAGCAGCGGCAGGGCCTTGCGAACCGCGTGGTACGCCGTGATCCCGGCGTCGGCCAGCGCCGCGACGTCCTGCGGACGGGTCGAGGAGTCCAGCTTCACGCAGGCCCGGGCCGAGGTCAGCAGGTACTCCGCCATGCCGCCGGCGGTGCCGTCGAGACCCGGGAACGAGCTGTTGGAGCAGTGCATGTCCTGGCCGGCCCGGCACGCGCGACACAGGCCGCAGGTGGGGGTCGGGTGCAGGATCACGGTGTCGCCGACGGCGACGTTCGTCACCGCGGAACCCACCTCCTCCACCCACCCGGCGTTCTCGTGGCCCAGCGTGTAGGGCAGCGTCGGGCTCATCGCGGCGTCCCACTGGCCGAGGATGATGTGCAGGTCGGTGCGGCAGACGCCGGCTCCGCCGACCTTCACCAGGACGTCGAACGGGCCGGTCACCTCGGGCTCTGGCACCTCGTCGACGACCGGTTGCTCGTTGTAGGCGTGCAGACGGACGGCCTTCATCGGACCTCCTCCACTTCTCCCTGACCGGGGGTTCCATAGCGATGGAGCAGCATCCCGCGACACATGCTGCCGTTGGCTTCGGTGTTCACCCGGGTGAGCCGGGTGCGTCGCAGGTGCAGGGGCAGGGCCTCGACGTCGATCCGCTCCCCCGTCGTGGCGTCGACGAGCAGGGGCGAGTCGTCGTCCGCCGGCAGACCGAGCTCGGCGCGCCGCGAACGCAGCCGTTCCCGGTCCGCCGAGGCCGGTGCGTCGCCGAGGTTGAGCGCGGCGAGGTCCTCGGTGGTACGGCCGGCGGCCAGCATCGGCCGGCAGACCCGGTCGGTGCCGGCCAGGACCGCCTTGCGGACGAAGTCGGTGCGCAGCTCGTCGAGCTCACCGTCGGCCAGCCCCTCGAACGACTCCTCGAAGCCGGCCCTGGCGGCGACGCCGCGGTTGATGGCGTCGCCGGCGAAGTGGTCCTCGAGGATCACCTCGGCCCGACGGACGCCCGGGACGCGGCTGACCGCGTCGTAGGCGTCGGCGACCATGAGGAAGGCGAAGTTGGGAGCGCAGAAGAACGTCGGCAACCGCAACCGCACCTGGGCGTCGCCCGCCGCCGAGACGGCGCACGAGGACACGAAACCGAGCGACGTCACCGGCTCGTCGAGCTCGGGGTCACGCACCGCCTCGAGAGCGGCGAGCACCTCCGCCCGGGTCGCCGTGCCGCCGACCGTCATCCCACCAGTCCTCGTGCCGCCGACCGTCATTCCACCAACACCGCGTCCTCCTGCGCCGCCGGGGTACCGGCGTCGTCGGGCAGTCGGCACTCCTCGGGCACCTCGATGCCGTAGAGCTTCGCGGCGTTCAGGCCGAGGATCTTCTTCTTGGTCGCGGTGTTCACCCGCGGGTAGTCGGAGAACTCGTCACTGGGGTAGTCCCAGTCGACGAACCCCTCGATCTGCCACTTCGGCTCCCAGATGCCGTAGTCGCTGCCGAAGGTCATCTTGTCCTCGCCGACCCAGAACAGCAGCTCGCCCATCACCTTGGCGAAGAACTTCGGCCGGGCGTACATCAGGCCGCCGATGACCACCGACAGGCCGGCGTACACGTTCGGCTCCTGGGTCGCCATGAAGCAGAAGTCCTCGATGCGGGGCAGACCGACGTGCTCGACGATGAAGTTGAGCTCGGGGAAGTCCGTCGCCGCGTGGTCGACGTCGCTGACGTCGAAGGCGTCCTTGTCCAGCGGCCAGATCGTCGGCCCCTTGTGCACGTGGACGTTCTTCACGCCGAGCTCCTGGGCCTTCTCCAGGAAGCGGTAGCACGCCGGGTCCGAGAGCTTGTAGCCGCGCGAGCCGTTGTTCCACTCGGCGGTGTAGAGCTTGATGCCCGTCGAGCCCCAGCGCTTGACGTTCTCCTCGAACGCCCTCAGCCCCGGATCCCCGTCGCGTGGGTCGAAGCGCGTGTTGACGATGAACTTGCCGGGGTGCTTCTCCGAGAGCGCACCGTTCTTCTCGGTGGTGTTGAAGCCCTCCGAGTACCACTCCTTGAGATACGTCGGCTGGAAGACCGCCACGTCCACGTGGCCGTCCTCGAAGACGTCCTTCATGAGGTCCTGCTCGGAGTACTTCTGGAAGTGCTCGATCGACCAGTGCGTCTCGGGGGGCCCGAGCCCCTGGTAGGCGTGGAAGCACTCGATCCAGCCCTTGGCGTAGTTCTCCTGGCCGGCCACCCAGTTCGCCGGGCTGGCGTCCCAGTAGTGCATGTGGCTGTCGACGATGAAGTAGTTCTCGCCGTCCTTCTGGTACACGGTTCCTCCTGGGGGTTGCGGGATCAGTCCGACCGGCTCACTTCTCGTAGGTCTTCAGGTCGAAGCCGATGTACTCCGCGGCGTCCTCGGGGTTGGCGAACATGATCGTCCGGTCGTCCTCGTGGATCATCCGGCCGTAGTGGGTCGACATGTTCTCCTCGAACCCGGCGGCGTCGAAGGATCCCTCCTCCTCTCCGAGGGCCTCGGAGATCTCGTCGTAGACGAAGTCCATCCGGCTCGTGCCGTCGACGCGGATCATCGACGGGAGCGGGGTCACCGTGACCCCCTCCTTGTCGCGCATGACCTCCGCCATCACGGCGCCGACCTGGTTGTTCATCAGGGTGACGCCACACTTGTTGGACGGGGTGTTGTCGGACTTGAACGCGCTCTCGGTGGTCGCGTACGACGTCTGGGTCGACTGGTATCCGGTCACTGGGTCAGCTCCTTCGGGATGGTCAGGCCCAGCTCCGTGAGGATGACGCTGAACCGGCTCTTGGCGCGGTCGAGACCGTCCTCGAAGCGCGGGGGCTTGGAGTCCGGCTGCGACCAGATCGGCTGCAGCTGGCGGGCGGCGACCAGGCACTTGGGCACCCAGCTGGCGAGCCACCCGTCGATCAGGCCCTTGTTGTGGTCGGCGAACTCCTTGTCGTCGGTGAGCAGCTCGAACATCGCCTTGGTGTACCGCAGGTCCCGCGAGGCGTAGTCCCACTCCCCGGCACCGACCACGGTCGGCGTGACGAAGTCGCCGTTGCCCGGGGCCGCCTGCTGCACCAGCTGGCTGCGGAACAGCTCACCGACGAGGGGCTCGAAGATGATGTTCGCGACGAAGATCGCCTCCCCCCAGTCGTCGATCGCGGTCATCTCCTCGGCGACCCGACGGACGCCCTGCCAGGCGGGGTCCTCGTTCCACGTCGCGACGTGCGCAGTCCCGTCGAAGCCCTCGATCTCCTGGCTGAGCGTGAGGTTGTACAGCGCGAGGTCCTGGGCGAACCGGAGCCGGTGCATGCTGTTCACCGAGATCGCGTTGTTGTGCATGTTGGTGGGAGCGCGCCGCTGGGCGTTGGCGAAGAGGTAGAGCCCGAGGCCCTGCTCGACGTGCATCCACGCACCGACGTTGCGCTCGACGAAGGTCACCCAGTTCGGGTTCCACTGCTCGAAGGCCTTGGTCTCCCGCGCCGTCTCGATGTTCTGGGTGACCTGGCGCACGACGTTGGAGTTGTTGCGGTAGAAGGTGAGCTCCCACTCCTCGTTCGGGTCCCGGAACTCGTGCCAGCCGTGGGCCGGCCACTCGTAGCCCTTGCCGCCCGACCCGGGGTAGCGCTCCGGGTCGCCCCGGTCCACGCCCCACGCCTTCAGCTTCGTCCACTCCAGCGGGTAGCCGCCACGACCGTCGGAGAAGCCGTAGAGCCAGCCCTGGGCGAGGTAGTGGCGGGGGTCCGGCTGCACCTCGACGGTGACGTCCTCGTAGTGGGACTGCTTGCGCTTCTGTGGGGTGAAGTAGTTGTAGTGCCGCAGCGTGGAGTCGGGGAAGACCTTGGCGCCGGCCTCGGCGTCGGTGAACTCCGGCTTCGGTGAGCTGCGTTCCTGGGCGACCTCGGTGGTCATGTGCATCCGCCTCGCTCTCGCGGGCCGTCCGTCAGGACGAACCGGTGGTGGTGAACTTGTCGTAGTAGATGTGCTTCTCGGGGGCCCCGAGCGCGTCGAGCACCTCCATGGCCGCCTCGACCATCGGCGGCGGACCGCAGACGTAGGAGTCGGTCTCCGAGAGATCGGTCTCATGCCGGCGTACGACGTCGGTGATCAGACCCACCTCGCCGTCCCAGGGCTCGCTGTCGTCGGCCTCGGAGAGCGCCGGGACGTAGCGGAAGGTGGGCCACGCCTCGCTGAGCGCGCGGAGCTCCTTCTCGAAGCAGAGGTCACGCTGTGTGCGCGCCCCGTAGTAGAAGGTCGCCTTGCGGGTGCTGCCCCGCTCGGCCATGGCCCGCAGGACCGAGAGGATCGGCGCCATCCCGGCCCCACCCCCGACGAAGACGACGTCGGAGTCGCGTCCGTCACGCAGGGTGAAGACTCCGAACGGGCCGGTGACCTGGAGCTGGTCCCCGACGGAGAGCTCGGTGTCGAGGAAGCTCGAGAACCGGCCGTCCGGGTAGCACCGGATGATGAACTCGAGCAGCCCGCCGTCCTTGCTGGAGACGTTGGCCATCGAGAACGATCGGGTCTCCTCGGTGCCGGGGATCGCGATGTCGATGTACTGGCCGGGCCAGAACGCGATCTCCGTGGGCTCCACGAGCTTGAGCACCAGGTGCCGCATGTCGTGGGTGACGTGGTCCTTGGAGACCACCTCGGCGACCGCCTCCACGATCGGGTGGCCGGAGCGGAGCATCTCCTCGTCGTAGTTGAGAAGCTCGATCGTGACGTCCTCGTAGACGTGGGCCCGGCACAGGAGCGTGAACCCCTCGTCGAGCTCGAAGTCCGGCAGGGCGAACGTCGAGTACTTGTCCAGCTCGATGTCGTCACCGTCGAGGACGAACGACTTGCAGGCGGCGCACTGGCCCTCCTTGCAGCCGTGCATGAGCGTGATGCCCTGCTCGGCCGCGGCGCGGAGCACGTTCTGCTCCTCGTCGACCTCGATCTCGATGCCGACGGGCTCGAACCGCACGACATGCTTCTCGCCCATGGAACCCTTTCCCGTCCCCGGGCCGGCCTTCTCGGCCGGCCCGGTGCTCGTCCGTCAGTGGTGCATCGTGGAGGTGCCGGCCGCTCAGTTGTTGGCGGCCGCCGGGCGGCCCGCCGGACCTCCCTTGATGTAGTCGGCGTGGAAGGCCTGCTGCTCCTCGGGCGACATCTCGTTGAGGATGACGTTGGGGCTGAGCAGCGGGGGCATCCGGCGCAGGTGGTCCAGGTTCCACATCTTCTTGGGGTTCAGGTCCAGGTGCGGCTGCGCGACCAGGGTGTGGCCGTCGTCGCGGACGTAGCCCATGTCGGAGACCACGTCGGCCCAGTTCCAGCCGTGGTAGAGCGTCTCCCACTCGCGCTTGCCGATCAGCTGGCCCATGTTCGGGGTCTCGCGACCCTGGTAGGTCGGGCGGAAGGCCTCCACGTCGGTCCAGCGGCAGGCCTCGTGGCAGTAGGTGCGCATCTGCCCGTCGACCTCGTGCATGACCATGTCCTCGCGGACCAGGCACGGCACCATGCAGGTCCAGCACCGGTGCGGGTACTGGTAGTTGACGTCCTCGGCGACGATCGGGTGGTGACCGTTGGCCACGGACAGGCGGGAGTAGTTCTCCCACCAGGCGCCGTACTTGTCGTACCAGCCCGGGTACTTGTACTCGAACCACTCGAAGTCCTTGTCCGTCATCGGGTCGATCCGCCAGTAGTTGGCGAGCCACCCGGTGGCGAAGAACTGGGCCACCTCGTGGACGTAGCCCTTGTTCCAGATCTGGTTCCAGGACTCCTCGATGAGGTCGTGCGGGATCACCAGGCCGTACTTCTCCAACGGCACGAGGTACGAGCGGTAGTAGTCGTCGTAGATCCAGCGACGCCACATCTCGGCGTAGCTCTCGCGGTCCTTGCGCCGGTCCTTCGTGCCGTACTCGATGAAGGTGCCGATCGCGGCGTCGACCACCCGGTGGTTGTTCCACCAGGCGTAACGCAGGTCGCGCTCGAGCAGCTGGTGGTTGCCCTCGTCGGCCAGCGCCATCAGCAGGGTCGCGTAGCCGTTGCTGATGTGGCGCGACTCGTCGGACTGCACCGAGTGGAACACGGTGGGCAGCAGGTAGTCACCGTTCGCGGCCGCCTCGGCGGGCATCGCGACGAAGAGAGTGTTGGTGAACGCCGTCTCGGCGACGATCGTGAGGTAGATGCTGGCTGCGGTGATGGCGTCGCCGGTGATGAAGCCCTCCGCGAACTGCCGGCCGATGGTGCCGCAGTAGTCGTTCTGGAAGTTGCGCAGGCTCGAGTTGAAGCCGGCCGGGTCGATGTAGTTGTTCATGTAGAGGCGCTTGAGGTTCTGCTGGATCGTCGAGTGCCGTACCTCGTCGATCATCTGGATCGCCTGCCCGTTGTGCAGCTCGGGGTTCGGGACCGTGTTGAACAGCAGGGGCATCGCGCGGGCGGCGGAGATCTCCGGCAGCGGGATGATCGAGAGGAAGAGCTTCTGCCACTCCAGCCAGCGCTCCTGGACCTGGCGGAACATGTTGCCGCGGATCGCGCCGTCGGCGGCGCCGTAGACGCGGTGGTCCTTCTCCTCCTGCATGGGGAAGTAGGACCGCAGCACCTGCTTGAGAGGGTCCTTCTTCTTGGCCTTCTGGAACGTGTAGTCCGTGCCGTACTGAGACACCGGCTTGTGGTAGAGGGGCTCCCAGGCCAGCTCCTGAATCTTCTCGTGAGCCTTGGCCACGCTTTGGCGAGTCATCTCCACTCCTTCCTGAACGATCGGTGGTCGTGTGAGTGCCATGAAAGCCCCAGAACCCGGCGGTCAAGGTCTCAGGTTGAGACGGAGGTCACACCGCGGCGAGCGTCGGGGTCAGCGCCTCTCGAACGCTTCCCGGATCTCCGCCAGGTGGGCGTGAACCCCGCGCATGACCTCGCGGTTGCCCTCCGGGGCGGGCTCGATCCCCAGCGCCCGCAACAGCTGCTCGGCCGGGGGGCCCGGGTCCCCGCTGTCGCCGAGGACGGGGTGCAGCCCCTGGTCCGCGAGATGCGTGAAGACCAGGTTGACCACGCTCCACGGGTTGAACGTCTCGGGATCCCCGCCGCCGGCCCGTTCGCCCCCACGGTCGCCCGCCCGGTCCTCCGGCCGGTTCTCTGCCCGGTCCTCGGTGTTGCTCATCGGCGGTGCCTCCTTCGCGGGACGACCCGAGGGGTCGCCCTCTCGCTAGGCCGCGGACGTTACGCCGGGTGACCGCGGTCACCGTCTCAATCTGAGACACGCCCCGGCCACGCGATCGAGGAGACTCGCAGAGCCTCGACCCGGGCCGCACGAGCGCCTAGGCTCGCCACAGGGGACAGCAGAGATGGGGGCTACGTGAGACCAAGATCTGGTTCGCCGGGGGATGCGCATGGCGTCGACCAGCCCAGGGCGGCGTCGAGCCGTGAGCACTTCCTCACCGCCGACGTGCAGGACACCGACTCGGTGCGGGACCCGATCCTCGCCTCGTGGCACCGCTCGCAGGACTTCAGCGTCGCCGCCGACAAGCTCGAGATGCGCTACTCCGACGACCTCCCCCTCGACACCCCGCTGGTCCGGAGCGCGGCGCCGGTGCTGCGCAGCCTCAAGGAGCGGCTCGGCGGCCAGGCGGTCAGCGTGATCCTCACCGACCCGACCGGCCTCGTGCTCAGCCGGCTCACCGACGACGTCGTGCTCGAGAAGCACCTCGACCAGGTGCTCCTCGCCCCCGGGTTCAGCTACGCCGAGAAGTACGTGGGCACCAACGGCATCGGCACCGCCCTCGAGGTCGGCGGCCCGGCCCACGTCTTCGGCCACGAGCACTACGCCGAGCACCTCGAGGACCTTGCCTGCGCCGGCGTGCCCATCCACCACCCCGTCTCGGGGCGGCTGCTCGGCGCGGTCGACCTGACCTGCTGGCGCAAGGACGCCGGCGCCCTCCTGCTCACCCTGGCGCGCACCACGGCGGAGCAGATTCGCGAGGCGCTGCTCGCGGACGCCGGGGCCGGACAGCTGCGGCTCCTCCGGGAGTACATGCGGGCCTGCGGACGGGGCAACGAGGTGGTGTTCGCCCTCAACGACGACGTCGTGATGCTCAACGAGTACGCCCGGCTGCTGCTGAGCCCCGACGACCAGGCGACCCTGCTGGCCCGGGCCAGTGACGCTCGCGGGGCGCGCACCCACCTGGTAGACCTGCCCAGCGGAGGTTCTGCACGGCTCTACTGCCGTGCCGTGCGCGACGGGGACCGGGCCGCGGGGGTGGTGGCCCACGTCAAGCTGACTCGGAACGGCGCCGGGGAGACCCCGTCCCACGGCCCGACCGTGCGGGTCCGCGCAGCGCTGCCCGGGCTCGTCGGCACCGGGCAGTCGTGGCTGCACGCCAGCGAGGAGCTCGAACGGATCTTCCGCTCCGGCGAGTGGCTGGCCGTGGAGGGCGAGGCGGGGGTCGGCAAGCTCGCCATGCTGCGGGCCGTGCAGCTGCGTCGCCAGCCGGTGGGCCGCTTCGCCGTCCTCGACGCCGAGGACGTGGCGACCGTGCGCGACTGGTCCGCCGAGGCCCACCGGGTTCTCACCCGGGACGCGGACGTGGTCGTGCTGCGGCACGTCGACCGGTTGCCCGTCCCGGTCCTGCGCCGGCTGACGACGACGCTCACCGAGGCGCGGCGCACGGGCGGCGAGCGCCGGTTGTGGGTCGCCGCCACGCTGGGACAGGGGCCACGGGAGCCGGCCCTGCACCAGCTCCTGCAGGCCTTCCCCAGCTCGCTGACCGTGCCACCGCTGCGCCAGCACATCGACGACCTGGCCCTGCTGGTGCCGGTCTTCCTGGCCCGCCTGGGGCACGCCAACCTCAGCTGCTCCCCCGCGGCGACCCGCCTGCTGATGCGGATGCCCTGGCCGGGCAACGTCGCCCAGCTGCACGAGACGCTGCGGGAGGTGGTGTCCCACCGACGCACCGGCACCATCTCGCCGGAGGACCTCCCGGCCGAGGTGCACGCGGTGAGCCGGCGGGTGCTGAGCGTCATGGAGTCCCTCGAGCGGGACGCGATCGTGCACTCCCTCACCGAGGCGCACGGCAACAAGGTGCAGGCGGCCCGCTCGCTCGGGCTCTCCCGCGCCACCATCTACCGCAAGATCCACGACTACGGGATCGTGTTCCCGGAGGGGTGAGGCGCCGCGGCGTCTCACGATGAGACGGGCCGCGACGTCCTCACGTCCTACCGTCGGGCCATGGAAGCCTCCCCGGCGATCGCGCTCCCGCTGCTCCAGGGCGGGCTGCTGCTGGCCGGCGTGCTGATCGCCCAGCTGGTCGCCGTCCGGCACCTACCGGTGGAGGACATCCCCGGCGTCATCCGGCACCGCGTCGAGGTCTGCTCCCGGCTGCGCCCCTGGCTCTTCGCCACCGCGGCCGCGATGGTCGCCGTGGGCCTGGCCCTGCTCGGTCTCTGAGCTCTCAGGCACCCAGCGCGGTGAGCATCTCCTGGGCCAGCGGCCCGGAGGAGGCCGGGTTCTGACCGGTGTGCAGGGAGCGGTCGACGACCACGTTGACGGCCCACGGCTCGCCCTCGGCGAAGTCGGCCCCGAGGGCCACGAGGCGGTCCTGGAGCAGCCACTTGGCCTGGTCGGCCAGACCGGCCTGCTTCTCCTCGTCGTTGGTGAAGCCGGTCAGCCGGTAGCCGGAGAACGGCGAGCCACCGTCCACGTCGGTCGCCAGCAGCGCGGCGGGCGCGTGGCAGACGATGCCGAGCGGCTTGCCGGTGGCCAGGGTGTCGACGAGCAGCCGGGCCGAGGTGGCGTCGACCGCGAGGTCCTCCATCGGCCCGTGGCCGCCGGGGTAGAAGACGGCGGCGTAGTCGTCCAGGTCAACCGCGTCGAGGGACAGCGGCGCGGACAGGTCGATCGCGTCGAGGTCGGCGGCGACCCGGTCGGCGTTCTCCTGGCCCCCGTTCATCTCCGGCGAGAGGCTGCCCCGGTCGACGGTGGGGACCACGCCGGCGGGGGTGGCGAACACGACTTCGTGGCCGGCGCCCGTGAAGGTCTGGAAGGGCGCGACGAGCTCCTCGGCCCAGAAGCCGGTGGGGTGCGCGGAGCCGTCGGCCAGCGTCCAGGACGTGGCACCGGTGACGACGAACAGGATCTTGCTCATGAGGTCCTCCTGCGAGGGATCGGTGAGGCGTGCTTCTCGAGAGGCACAGCGGGCACCGGTGCCCGTTCATTCCCGGCCGGTTGATCCGGGCCGGCCACGGGAGGCGACTAGCCTGACCGCGTGGCCCGACCTGACACCGCTCCGCGTCCCCCGTTCCGCGTCGGCTTCGTGACCGGCGCCACGCCGGACAAGTGGGCCCGCGTGTGGCGCGAGCGCTTCGCGAGGATCCCGCTCGAGCTGGTGCCGGTCGAGCAGGGCGCCCAGGAGGCCGAGCTGCGGTCCGGAGCGCTCGACGCGTGCCTGGTCCGCCTGCCCGTCGACCGGGACGCCCTGCACTGCATCCCCCTCTACGACGAGGTCCCGGTGGCGGTCGTCGGCGCCGAGCACGTCGCCACCGTCGTCGAGGAGCTGAGCCTGGCCGACCTCGCCGACGAGCAGCTGGTGCTGCCGCACGCCTCCGGCTGGACGCCGGAGGCCGAGCAGCTCGCGTGGCCGCCCATGTCGGTGGCCGAGTCGGTCGAGGTGGTCGCGGCCGGCACGGGCGTCGTGATCGTCCCCATGTCGATCGCGCGGCTCCACCAGCGCCGGGACACGGCGTACCGCCCGGTCGTCGACCTGCCACCCACCACGGTGGGGCTGGCCTGGCTGATCGACAACGAGGACCCGCGAGTGCAGTCCTTCATCGGCGTGGTCCGCGGCCGCACGGAGCGCAGCTCCCGGGACTGAGCGCCGCCCGCACCGTGCTGAGGATCACGCGGGACCGACGCCCTCTCAGGTTGATCTCCAGACGACATCCCTGAAGGGTTGACCGCCCGTACGAGTCCCCCAGCAGCCGAGGAGGCGGCGTCCTGCGGACGCCGACACACGTGACGACACAGCTAGATCCCCCGCACCGGCACACCGAGACCCTCGTCGATCAGACGACGACACCACCCCCCGACGGCGAGCGCCCCGCCGAGCCCCACCCCGCGCTCGACCTGACCCACGACGAGCACGCCGCCGACCGCGGCCGGCTCGACAAGGTCGTGTTCGGCGTCACCGCCGTGATCGCGGTGGCCTTCCTGGTCTGGGGCTTCGTCAGCACGGCGTCCCTCGCCAGCGTCTCCGACCGGTCGCTGGCGTGGACCATGGCGAACACCGGGTGGCTCTTCGTGCTGACCGCGAGCGGCTTCGTGGTCTTCGTGCTGTGGCTGGCCATGAGCCGGTACGGCAACATCACCCTGGGGCGCGACGGGGAGGAGCCTGAGTTCCGTACCGTCTCCTGGATCGCGATGATGTTCAGCGCCGGCATGGGCATCGGGCTCATGTTCTACGGCGTGAGCGAGCCGATCAGCCACTTCTCGTCGCCGCCTCCCGGCACCGGGCCGGCCGGCAACGCCGCCGCGACGCAGACCGCCATGGCGACGACGCTCTTCCACTGGACGCTGCACCCCTGGGCGATCTACGCCGTCGTCGGGCTGGCGATCTCCTACGGCGTCTACCGCAAGGGTCGGCTGCAGCTGATCTCGGCCGCCTTCGAGCCGCTCATCGGCCGGCACGCGCACGGCCCGTGGGGCAAGGTCATCGACATGCTGGCGATCTTCGCCACGCTCTTCGGCTCCGCGGCCTCGCTGGGCCTCGGCGCCCTGCAGATCCGCAGCGGCCTGAACATCGTGGCCGGGTTCAGCGCCACCGGGAACGCCCTGCTCGTCGGCATCATCGCGGTCCTGACCGTGGGCTTCGTGCTCTCGGCCGTCTCGGGCGTCGCCCGGGGCATCCAGTGGCTCTCGAACATCAACATGGTGCTCGCCGTCGTGCTGGCGCTGTTCGTGTTCATCGTCGGCCCGACCGTCTTCATCCTGAACCTGGTGCCGACCTCGCTGGGCAGCTACCTCCAGGACCTCGCCATGATGTCGGCCCGGACCGGGGCCGAGGGCGGCGACGTGAACACCTGGCTCTCCGGCTGGACGGTCTTCTACTGGGCCTGGTGGCTCTCGTGGACGCCGTTCGTCGGCATGTTCATCGCCCGCATCTCGCGCGGCCGCACGATTCGTCAGTTCGTGACCGGCGTGCTGCTCGTGCCCAGCATGGTGAGCCTGGTCTGGTTCGCCATCTTCGGCGGCGCCGCCATCGACCTGCAGCGCAAGGGCACGGACATCGCCGGGGCGGGCGGCGTCGAGTCGCAGCTCTTCTCGACGCTGCAGGCCTACCCGCTGGCCACCGTGTCCAGCGTCCTGGTGATGCTGCTGGTCGCGATCTTCTTCGTCTCCGGCGCGGACGCCGCCTCGATCGTGATGGGCACGCTCTCCGAGCGCGGCCGCCAGGAGCCGAGCCGGCCCACCGTGATCTTCTGGGGCGTGGCGACCGGTGCCGTGGCTGCGGTGATGCTGCTGGTCGGCGGCTCGGACGCGCTCTCGGGCCTCCAGACCATCACGATCGTCGCCGCGACGCCGTTCGTCCTCGTGATGATCGGGCTCTCCGTGGCGCTGGTCAAGGACCTGCGCCAGGACCCGCTGATGGTGCGCCAGAGGTACGCCGCCGATGCGGTCGAGCAGGCTGTCATCGCCGGGGTCACCGAGCACGGCGACGACTTCGTCATCTCGACGACCCGCGACCCGGAGGCTCCGCCCACCAGTGACCCGACCAGTGACCCGGCCGTTGGTCGGGCCGTCGACCCGGCGGGTCACAGGGAGCCGGGCCCCGGGCTCTAGCCGCCACCCCGCAACCGACGAGGGCCGTGCGTCACCCCCGGGGGTGACGCACGGCCCTCGTGCTCTGCGCAGCGGGTGCTCAGCCGTCCAGGCGCTCCAGCAGCGCCTCGACCTGGCCACGTGCCGCCCGGATCTCGACCAGCTGCCGCTCCGCCAGCGACCGCAGGTCCGGTGAGAGGTCCTCCGCGAGCGCCGACTCGTACTCCTTGATCGCGTGGTCCTCGCCGGTGAGCGCCGTGGACAGGATGCTCTGCGGCCCCGAGCCCGTCACCGCGTCCTTGAGCTTCATCCAACCGCGGTGCACGGCCGCGGCGGTGGAGCCGCCCTCGTCCACGTCGTCGCCGTACGCCCCGGCGAGGGCGCGCAGCTCGACGGCGTACTGGCGACGCTGCTCGGCCAGCCGGGTGAAGGTCGCCGCCGCCTCGGACTGGCCGGACTCGGTCAGGTTCTCGGCGCCGTGGGTGTAGCCCTCCTTGCCGTCCTCGGCCGTCTCGACCAGCTCTTCGGTGTACTTCTCGTCGGTGGACTTCGACATGTGGTTCCTCTCGTTGGGTGACGTGGGGGTCCCGTGCCCAGCAAGGCTCGAGATCACGCATCCGGCTGGTCGGGAAGTCAGCGGTCGCCCTGCTGGGCCCTCTGCTGGGCCCCCTGCTGGGCCCTCTGCTGGGCCTGTCGTGGCGGCTGGGGGCGCTGGCGCCCGAGCTCCCCGCCGACCCGTCCGCCGTAGGGCCGGCCGTGGTCGGCGTACTCCTCGCGGTAGTAGGCGAACTGCCAGGGCCCGAGCTGGACCCGGGTGCCGGTGCGCAGCAGCGCCTCCCGGACCAGCGCCCCGTGCACCCGGGCGGCCGCGTGGGCGACCAGGACGAACTCGTCGCGCTCGTCGTGGCGGATCTCCGCGTGCAGGGGCTCGAGCCCGGCGATGACCACGTCGCACCCGCTGCCGCTGCCGAAGGTCGTCGTGCCGTCCTGCAGCCAGAAGATCGCCTGCCGCTCCTTCGGCATCATCGCCTCGCCGATCGCGGCGACCAGACGGGCTCCGCCACCCCGAGCCGGGTCGTGGGTCGTCGTCGGCGCGCGCCCGGGTCGGCGCCTGAACGTCGGCAGCAACGGGAAGACGGTCCCGGGCGGGGCCAGGGATGAGTCCGGAAGCATTGCCGGGGCGTCGCCGGTGCGTGCCCGGGCGGCGGTCAGGACACCTCGCGCGCTGCCCAGTCGGATGTGGCGCGAGCGGGTGCCGAGCCGTTGCCACCATGGTGCCCGGACGTCGCCGAGGGTGATCAGGTGCTGCTCGCCGCGCACGACCTTCACCGCGATCCCGCGCTCCGCGAGCGTGCGGGCCACGTCCCGCACGACCGGGGCGTCCCCGCTGCCGGCGAACGCCGCGGGGTCGTCGATGTCGAGGACCAGCCGGCTCCGCGAGCCGCGCAGGGTGCCGTGCACCGTCGCCCGCCCCTCGAGCTCGATCTCGAACGCGAGGTCCGCGCGGACCGACGTCGCCGGGCTCATCCTCAGACCCCGCTGTCCGTCGAGGCGTCGTCCTCGGTGGTGACCTGGAGCGTCCCGTGCAGCTTCCACGTGGCCCGGGGCGCGTTGCTGCCGGTGTCCCGCGGTACCTCGACGCTCATGTCGATGAACCGGTAGTTGATGGCGGCGTGGCGCCCGGTCAGGAAGCTCCACATCTTGCGCCCCAGGTCGGTCCAGTCCACGACCTCGTCGCTGGTGCCGTTGGGTGACTGACTGCTGACGGTCATGAAATCCTCTTTCTTCAACATTTACCTCAACGGCTTGTTGAGGTTAGGGTGTCAGCATGACCTCCACGGACCACAAATTGCAAGGGGTCGAGCCCCTCGACTCGTCCTCGGCCACCCTCAGCATCGGCGACCTCGCCCGGCGTACCGGCGTGAGCACCGCGGTGCTGCGGATGTGGGAGACGCGCCACGACTTCCCCGTCCCGCAGCGCCTCGACAGCGGGCATCGCCGGTACGCGGAGTCCGACGTGGAGGCCGTGCGGTCGGTGATCTCCCACCGCGACGCCGGCCTCCGTCTCGAGCTGGCCATCGCCTCGGTGCTCGCCGTCCGGGAGCCGTCGTCCCCGTCGGTCTTCGCCGAGCTGCGTCGGCGCCACCCCGAGGTCGTGGTGCACCGGCTGAAGAAGTCCACGCTGCTGGCGCTCTCCTGGGCGATCGAGGACGAGTTCTGCGCCCGGGCGCAGGAGGCCCGAATCTTCGGCTCCTTCCAGCAGCAGCGGTACTTCGCGAAGGCCGAGGAACGCTGGGAGGAGCTCGCCCGCCGGGCCCGCTCGACGATGGCCTTCGGGGCCTTCGGGCCGGACGACGCGACCCAGCGACCGGGGTCGCGGATCCGGAAGGTCGATCTCGGCCCGCAGGAGCCGATGCAGGCCGAGTGGGCGGTCGTCTGCGACGACGTGGCCCTGCCCGCGGCGCTGACCGCCTGGGAGCTGCCAGGCCAGTCCACGGTGCCGGACCGGCACCGCATCTTCGAGGCACTCTGGACCCTCGAGCCCAGGGCCGTGCGCGACGCTGCGCGTGTGTGCACCCGGGTGGCCCAGGAGCATGGCGTGGCCGAGGCCACGCCGCTGCTCTACGAGCTGGCCGACGACCCGAGGCCCGGGGCCCTCGACGCCCGGTCGATGACGACCCTGTTCAACCGCGTCGTGGCCTACGTGGACCGCTTCGGGTCGTGACCGGGGCGCTCCTCACCAGCTGGTGGCGAGCGGCCTGCCCTCGTGGAACCCCGCCGCGGACTGCAGCCCCAGCACCGCCCGCTCGTGCAGCTCCTCGAGCGTGCTCGCCCCGGCGTACGTGCAGGCCGAGCGGACCCCGGAGCAGATCTGGTCGATGAGGTCCTCGACCCCCGGGCGGGCCGGGTCGAGGTACATCCGCGAGGAGGAGATGCCCTCCTCGTAGAGCCCCTTGCGGGCCCGGTCGTAGGCCGACTCCCCCGAGGTCCGGTTCGCGACCGCCCGGGCGGAGGCCATGCCGAACGAGATCTTGTAGGAGCGGCCGTCGGAGTCCTGCATCAGGTCGCCTGGTGACTCGTGGGTGCCGGCGAACCACGAGCCGACCATCACCGAGGAGGCCCCCGCGGCCAGCGCCAGGGCGACGTCGCGGGGGTGCCTGACACCGCCGTCGGCCCACACGTGGGCACCGAGGTCCCGGGCGGCCGCCGCGCACTCGAGGACGGCTGAGAGCTGCGGGCGCCCGACCCCGGTCATCATCCGGGTGGTGCACATGGCGCCGGGCCCGACCCCGACCTTGACGATGTCGGCCCCTGCCTGCACCAGGGCGCGGGTACCGTCGGCGGCGACCACGTTGCCCGCGGCGAGCGGCACCTCGGGCGAGAGCGCCCGGATCGCCCGGAGGGCATCCAGCATCCGGTCCTGATGACCGTGCGCGGTGTCCACCACCAGGCAGTCCACGCCGGCGTCGAGCAGCCTGCGCGCCTTGGCCGCGACGTCGCCGTTCACGCCGACCGCGGCGGCCAGCCGCAGGCCGCCGTGTCCGTCCACGGCCGGGGCGTAGAGCGTCGCGCGCAGCGCACCGGTGCGGGTCAGGACGCCGAGCAGGGCGCCGTCGTCGTCCACCGCGACCGCGAGGGCGGCGTGCTGGGCGTCCAGCGCGTCGAAGGCGTGCCGTGGGTCGGTGTCGGCACCGATCGTCACCGCCGGAGCCCGCATCACGTGCTGCACCTGGGCGAAGCGGTCGACGTCGGCACAGTCGGCCTCGGAGACGACGCCGATCGGGCGGCCGCCCTCGACGACCACCGCGGCCCGGTGGCTGCGCTTGGGGATCAGCGACAGCGCCTCGGCGACCGTCTGGTGCCGGGTGAGCTCGATCGGGGTGTCGAAGACCAGGTGGCGCGACTTGACGAAGCGCACCACCTCCGCCACTACCGGCGCCGGGATGTCCTGCGGGATCACGGTTAGTCCGCCCCGACGGGCCACCGTCTCGGCCATCCGTCGGCCTGCGATCGCGGTCATGTTGGCCACCACGAGCGGCAGCGTCGCCCCGGTGCCGTCCGAGGTCGCGAGGTCGACGTCGTAGCGGCTCGCCACCGCGGAGTGCCGCGGCACCATGAAGACGTCGTCGTAGGTCAGGTCGTGCGGCGGGGCCGCGTCGTGGAGGAACTGCACGGGCGCAGAATCTACGCCACCGGTGCCACCGGGGCCCACCCCCGGACAGGGCCGACCCCGCGCCGGTCACGGCAGGTCAGGGGAGGTCGCGCCCGAACATCTCCGCGGTCGCCCGCGCGGAGGGCGTCCCGGCGTCGGGGTCGGCCCCGTGGCCCAGCAGCGTCGCGACGACCTCGTCCTCGCCCTTGAAGACCGCGCCGGCCAGCGGAGACTGACCGCGGTCGTTGACGCGGTCGACGTCCGCGCCGCGCTCGACCAGCGCCGCCACCGTGGCCGGGTGCCCGTGGTAGGCCGCAAGCATCAGCAGCGTGTTCCCCGCCGCATCGGTCAGCTCGACCGGCACCCCCGCGTCGACGTACGCCGCGAGCCGTTCGAACGCCCCCTCGCGGGCGAGGTCGAACATCTGGTGGGCGAGCTCGACCAGCTCGTTGCTGGGCCTGCCTTCGGGCCTGCCTTCGGGCTCGTCATCGGGCTCGTCATCGGGCTCTTTGTCGGGGTCCGCCATGGTGACAGTCTCCCAGTGCGCCGACACCCCCTGCCTAGGGTGGTGCCCATGTCCCTCCTCGACCCGGGGTCCCCCGCCGACCTCGCCCGCGATCTCCGCGCCCGCTTCGCCGAGGTCTACGGCACCGACGCGGAGGTGGTCGCCCGCGCCCCCGGCCGCGTCAACCTGATCGGCGAGCACACCGACTACAACGCGGGCCTCTGCCTGCCGCTGGCGCTGCCGCACGCGACCTACGCCGCGGTGTCGAGCCGGGACGACGGCCGGGTGCGGATCAGCAGCCGACAGGACGAGACCCCCTGGGAGGGCACCGTCGACGGGCTGGGGCCCGGTGCTGTCAGCGGGTGGGCGACGTACGTGGCCGGGGTGCTGTGGGCACTGCGCGAGTCCGGTCACGACGTGCCCGGCCTCGACGTCCACGTGGACGGACGCGTGCCACTGGGGGCGGGGCTGTCCAGCTCAGCCGCCCTGGAGTGCTCGGTGGCCCTGGCGCTGGCCCAGGTGCTGGGGCTCGACGACACCGAGGAGGGCCGACGCCTCCTCGTCGCCGCCTGCATCCGGGCCGAGACCGAGGTGGCCGGCGCCCCCACCGGCGGCATGGACCAGACCGTCTCGCTGCTCGCCCGGGCCGGCACCGCGCTGCTCATCGACTTCGACGACCACACCTCGAGCCCGGTGGACCTGCGCCTCGAGGAGGCCGGGCTCGCCCTCCTGGTCACCGACACCCGGGTCTCGCACGCGCTCAACGACGGTGGGTACGCCGCGCGTCGCGCGGACTGCGAGCGGGCGGCCGCCGCGCTGGGCGTGACGTCCCTGCGCCAGGCGGGCCTGGCGGACGTGGCCCGCCTGGCGGGCCTGGATGACGGTCGGACCAGCCGCCGGGCCCGGCACGTCGTCACCGAGATCGCGCGGGTCAGCGCCACGGTCGACGCGCTGGGCGGCAGTGACTGGCCGGAGGTCGGCCGGCTCTTCGCGGCCTCGCACGCCTCGATGCGCGACGACT
This sequence comes from uncultured Actinomycetota bacterium, assembly GCA_963760585.1. Classification (GTDB taxonomy): domain Bacteria; phylum Actinomycetota; class Actinomycetes; order Propionibacteriales; family Nocardioidaceae; genus Nocardioides. The sequence continues at coordinate 729,335 of CAVXDI010000004.1, read as the reverse complement.
TCGAGATCTCCTGCGACGAGCTCGACACGGTCGTCACGACCGCGGTGCAGGCCGGCGCCGTGGGCGCCCGGATGACCGGTGGCGGGTTCGGTGGCTCCGCGATCTCGCTGGTGCCCGAGGAGCGGGCGGAGGCGGTGGTGCGCGCGATCGACCTGGCCTTCGTGGCGGCCGGGTTCCGGGCGCCGGCGCACCTGCGCGCCGAGCCGGCCGACGGCGCCGGCCTGGTCGAGGGGTGAGCGCTCAGGGCGCCCGGTCCACGAAGCGGAACCTCACCCGCACCTGGTTGTCGAGCGCGACGACGACCGTGGAGCCGCTGGGGGTCCACCGGTCGGGGACCAGGAACATCCGGTCGTCGCCCTGGACCAGCAGGCTCAGGCCACGGTAGCGGTAGCGGAAGACGCCGCCCTCCTGCTGCGGCAGCGCGCTCTCCTCGACGACCCCGTCAGTCAGGAACAGCCGCTCGCGGGTGTCGAGGACGACGGGCGGGAGCCGGTCCAGGTGGCGTGCGGTCCGCATCCCGTTGCCCAGCCCGGAGAACTCGGCGACCGTGGCGGTGGCCCAGAACAGGCAGGCGACGATCACCACCAGGGTGAGGCCCAGGGCTCCCTGACGCAGGCCGCGGCCGTCGGCCCCGCTCGGCACGAGCAGGGCCGGTGCTCCGGGCAGTCGGGCCGTGTACAGCACGCCCGCGCTGCCGGCGGCCAGGAGCAGGGGGGTCGCCAGCGGGTACCAGGCCCAGTCGCCGAACGGCGCGTAGGCCACGACGAGCACGACCCCCGCCAGCAGCAGGAGGGTCGCGAGCGCGAGCAGGGCTCGGGCCGTGCGGCGCCCCGGCGGGTGCCTGCGGACGGCCAGGTGCGCCAGCAACAGCCCCGCTCCCCCCAGTGAGAGGGCCAGCAGCGGCACCAGCAGTGCCTGCGGGCTGCGCATCACGTAGTCCTGCGTGCTCAGCCCGACGGTGTCGACGTCCAGACCGAAGTAGCGGTACTGCGCCCGGGACGAGACGTAGCCGAAGTAGAACAGGAGGGTGCTCAGCAGTGTCGCCGGCGCGATGACGGTGCTGCCCAGGCTCCACCAGCGCTGGAACAGCTCGGCCCGCGACGTCGGCGCCTCGGCCACGCGTCAGCCGCCGCCGGGGTCGGTGCCTGCGGTGCCGCCCGTCGCGGTACCCCCCGATTCGGGTCCCGACGATTCGGTGACACCCGACTCGGGGTCACCCGTCGTGGCGCCCTCGCTCTCGGGCACACCGGTCTGGGGCACACCGGTCTGGGGCACACCGGTCTGGGGCACACCGGTCTGGGGCACACCGGTCTGGGGAGTCGTCCCGGTGGCCGGGCCGGGGGGTGGAAGGTCGGACTCGAAGGGCTCGGGCTCCAGAGCGATCGACCGCGGCCCGTTGGCCGCCACGGCCGCCTGGAAGGCCGTGCACTCCGCCCGCAGCCCCGGCGGGCACGAGACCCGGCCGGCGGTGACGGACATCCGCGGGTCGTGGGCCGGGGTGCTACCGGCCCAGGCGACGGCCACGACGCACCGCGGCCCGTCGGCGGTGAGGGCGAAGTCGGCGTCGAGGCAGGACGGCGCGGTGCCCGGACACGGCGTGGCCGAGAGCGAGAAGTCGCCCGCGGGGTCGAAGGCGATCCCGGTGAGCGTGACCCGCGCCCAGAGCGGCAGCTCCGGCCCCGCGCTCCAGCCCGTGTCGACGCACTGCAGCGTGGTGGAGGCGAGCACGACCTGTCCGCCGACCGGGAGGCCGGGGAGCTCGACGGCCACGGCGTCGACATTGCCGGTGGCCGGCCCCTCGGTCGCGCCGGGCTGCTCGGTGGCGGGGTCGCCGGCCTGCTCGGACTCCTCGGCGCCCGGGCCGACCGTGCCATCACCCGTGGGGCTGGTCGACGTGCTCGACGAGACGCCCGTCGAGGTGTCCCCCGGGCCACAGCCCATCGCCAGGGCGAGGACCAGGGCGGCCGGCACCCGGACCGCCCACCCGCGCGTCATCAGCCGACCGGCACTTCGGCGGCCGCCGTCGTCCACGCCACCGGCGACGACGTCGGCCCCGCGACCCCGGCCGCGTCGGAGCGGCCGAGCTCGATCGCGGCCTCGGTGAACTCGCGCTGGAAGAGCAGGAAGCTGAGCAGGTCGCCGCGGCGGTCCCCGTCCCCACCGAGGAAGCGACCCAGCAGGCGCAGGTCGATCTCCCGCAGCGAGCGCCACCTGCCTCCGGGGCCGGCGTACCGCTCGTCGAAGCACCGCGCAGCCACCCGCGCCAGGGAGGCGCGCTCGGCCGGGCCGACGAAGACGAACGGCACCACCGCCAGCTCCCGGTCACCGGTCCGGCGCTGCGCCCCGGCCTCGAGCAGCTCGTTGGTCCTGGCCAGGGTGTGCAGGTCCTCCACCATCCGGTCCACCAGCGCCGCATCCATCAACCGCACGACCATGTCGTCGACGTCCGGCGGGCCGGTGAACGGGCCGGCCGGCGCACTCGGTCCCGGGTAGGTGGCCGGGTGCGTGGCCACGACGACCAGGGCCCGCGCCCCCAGCGCCAGGGCCGGCTTCAGCGGCGCATTGAGCCGGACCCCTCCGTCGAGGTACCAGCCGGCCGCGTCCTGGGGCCGATCGACGCGGACGGCGGGGAAGGCGACCGGGATCGCGGCGGACGCCAGGACGTGCTCGGCGGTGACGGCGGTGCCCACGTAGTCGATGGGCCGCCCGTCGTCGGACGCCGGGACCTCGCCCTCGCACCGGTCGACGAACACGACCGTGCGGTTGCTGGCCGCCTCGGTGGTCACGACGGCCAGCGCGCACGCGCCGTTGTCGAGGTTGGCCCGCAGCCGATCCCAGTCCAGGAGCCGGTCGGCGGTCCGCCACAGGGGTGCGGTGTCGAGCAGTCCGAGCAGCCTGGTGCCGGGGACACCGAGGAGCTGGCCGCTCCAGCGCAGGCAGGTGAGCGGGGCCGTGCGCAGCAGCGAGCGGTAGACGTCCGACGACGTGATGGAGCGCCAGGTGGCGAGCAGGGCCTCGACCTGCTCCGCGGCCGGCAGGTGCGCGTTCGCGGCCAGCACGGTCGCGTTGATGGCGCCCGCGCTGGTGCCGACGTACAGGTCCGGTCGCACCCCCTCCTTCGCCAGACGCGGCAGCAGCACCGAGAGCACCCCGGCCTCGTAGGCGCCGCGGGCCCCCGCTCCGGCGATGACGACGGCGACCCGCGCCCCCGTCGTCGCCGGGCCCTCGGCCGCCGCGCTCATGGCGAGGGGTGCCAGCGCTGGTCGTGCTGCAGGTGGGCCTCGCTCAGGCCGTGGCGGAAGTAACGCTCGTAGTAGCCGTCCTCGAGGTGGTGCGTCTGGAGCCAGACGCCGGGCACGTGGATCGTGTCGCAGTGCGCCGGGAACCGGCCGTGGGTCTCGTAGATGTAGGTGCAGATGTCACGCGTGCAGGCGATCACGTCGGCGGAGTAGTCGCTCGCCTCGGCCAGGTACGCCGACCCGAACTCGCCGCGGAAGATCCGTGCGAAGAGGGCCTCGTCCCGGTAGACCCCGCCCGGCCCGAACTTGTCCGCGACCACCGCGTCGACGGCTGCGGCCATCGAGTCGTAGTTGGGCGGGCACATCGCCTTGATCAGGTGCTCGCCGCGGTGCCGCAGGCCGACCGTCGTCGCGCGCAGGTCGGCGTAGCGGGGCAGCGGCACGTGCCAGCGCAGCAGGTCGACCGGCTTCCAGGGCGGCGTGGACCAGTCGAAGCCGAGCATCGGGCCGTACCGGCCCCGGAACTTCGGGTCCCCGAGGAGGACCGGCGGGGCGATCGTGGCGTGGATCCAGGCCCCGAGGCCCATGGCGTCCGCCGTGAGCATCAGGTTCTGCAGCAGCAGGTCGGCCTCGATCTGGGTCCGCATCGCCCACAGCGTGCCCAGGGGCAGCTTCAGGTCCTTGTTCAGGAACCCCGAGTCGACCCACTTCTTCACCCCCGCCACCCGGTAGAAGTTGCGGTCGTCCACGATCGTCGGTCGCGCCCCCTCCGGCTGGGTGAGCAGGTACATCAGGCCGTTGATGTACTGCCGGGAGAGGTCGACGACCGGCAGCAGGACCGTCGTCCCGGGCAGGTTCGACAGGAACCGGTTGGAGTCGAGGTACGCCGGGAAGTCCCGGTTGCCGTCGAGGACGTCGATGCGGTGGTCGAGCAGCTGGACCTTCGCCTCGGCGGCCCGGGCTAGCAGGGTCCGCTCGTCGACGACCGAGCCCGGACCGTCCGCCGGTGGGTCGAGCTTGCGCAGGAAGTAGGTCCCGGTGTCGTTGATCAGGAAGAAGTGGGTGCCCTGCGCGTTGTCGGGGCTGCCCGCGGCGCGACCCGGCATCGAGAGGTTCGGCTTGGCCATGATCGGCTCGCCGGTGCGGGGGTCGGCCAGCGGGCGGTCGGGCATGGTCAGGCCGGTGCAGCCGGTCAACGAGATGAGGACCGCCTCCTCGAGCTCGCTGAGCGGGGTGCGCGGCGCGGTCGACTCCCAGCTCAGCGACCCGGCCTCCACCGAGCTCCCCCGGCTGACCCGGTGGGTGCGCCGGCTCCAGATCGAGCTGAGCAGCCCCCGCTCGGCGAGTGCGTCCAGCCCGGCGTGCGCCCCGGGGACCGTGGGCCCGCTCATGGCCGGGCCTGCGTCTCGGTGCCCGTCGCTCGGTGCGGGCCGCCGGGGGCGGGGACCACCGGGCGCCAGGGGGCGAAGGCGTTCGCCCCGCGTGGCAGCACCGCCGCCAGCTCGGGGCAGTGCCGCAGGATGATGTCGGTCATCGAGCTGCGCTCGATCCAGTCCATCCCGAGGGCCGAGTACACCTCGGGCCGGAAGTCCACGGTCAGGAACCGGTCGCTCTGCAGCCGGCGCGAGGCCATCAGGATGAAGATCCGGAAGGCCGTGTCGGAGAACCCGAACCCGGGTGGGGGCGCCTCCGCGAACAGCCCGACCACGGTGTCGACCTCGTCGACGTCGCGGTAGACCTCCCGCAGCCGGCGCACCGTCTCGGGGTTGGCCGACATCTCCTCGAAGCTGCGCACCCGGGGTCGGTGCAGCCCCGCGCGGAAGTCGTTGTAGCGCGGGACGCCCCGGCGACGGGTCCGCACCAGGTCGACGACCGACAGGTCGATCACCTCCCCGTCCCGCTCGAAGCGCTCAAGCGCCCGCGGGAAGTTGTGCAGGGTGATCGCGCCGGGGTGCGCGATCCCGAACGAGTAGAGGGTGTCGTCCAGCCCGAAGCTCCGCAGCTGGTCGTCCGCCGAGGAGCCCTGGATGTCGAGGAACCCGCGCCGGCCGAGCAGGGCACCGCTGGCGTGGTCCTCGAACCGGTAGTCGTCGGGCAGCAGCGGGTGCATCCGGTAGACGGTGGTGAAGTCCTCGGTCAGCGAGTACGGCGTGCCGTGGTGGTCGGGCCGGGTCCGGGGGATGCCGACCGAGGCGTGGTTGTCGAGCAACCAGATGCCGAGGCGGGTCGTCCAGTCGTGGGCGGGTGGCCCGTTCCAGTTCGCCTTGAGCCCGATGTCGATGACGTCGGTGCCGAGGATCGCCGGGGTCCACTCGACCGTGTGGATCTTCGCGATCAGCGCCGAGACGATCAACCGCGCGGTCTGGTACGTGCGCTCGTCGCTCCAGCCGCGGTAGTGCGCGCGGAGCTCGTCGCAGAGCAGGTTGTGCTCGCGGGCGAAGACGGTGTGCAGGCTGCTGAGCCCCAGCCACCAGCTCTCGTTGAAGCCGGTCATCTCCTGGCCGCTGGTGTCCTCGGGCAGGTAGCCCTCGGAGGTCAGCCGCAGCTTCGCGCCCTCCCGCAGGGCCGCGCTCTGCAGGGCGTCCGTGCCGTAGACCTCGGAGCCGTCCCACCACTGCGACGCCTGGTTGGCGAAGACCGGCCCCATCGGGTTCGGCCGGCCGTCGGGGAACCCGACGTTGCCCGCGATCCGCATCCGGTCCTCCGGCGGCCCGTCCGGCGTGTTCGACCAGGTCGAGCCCGCCGGCATCGGCACCTCGACGTCGTCGACCCCCAGCGGGTGCCGGGCGTGGTTGACCCAGTCGTGCACCTGGAACTGGATCCAGGCGGCGGCCAGCACGTTCAGGGTCCGGGCCGGCTGGAAGTGCTCGCGGTGGAGCAGCTCGCGGCTGACCGTCACCGGGTTCGGCTCCTCGGAGAGGTCCTCGTGGCGCACGGGCGGCAGGTTCCGACCGAACGCCGTGCCTACGGAGCCCATCCGGGGATCGGAGAGGTCGTTGCCGCTGCCGTCGATGCTGCGCGCCACCAGGCCCGCCTCGGGCGGCGGTCCGGGCGGCACGGGACGCGCCGACGGCGGCGCCTCGCGCAGCTCGGTGTCGAGCAGGTTGCGCAGCCGCAGCTCGTGCCGGAAGGCCTCCAGGTTGAGCAGTCCCAGGCGCACCGGCAGCCGGTGCCACTCCACCCGTCGGTTGAGCACCCGGAAGCCGGCCCGGGCGGCCGCGCCGATGACGACGTTGCGCACCGGCGGCGGCGACTCCCAGCGGTGCCCGAGGCGGTGCGCGGCGCTCGCGTCGTAGGCCGCCTTGCGGGCGCGGTTGAGGTTGCCGAGCGGGCGGAACTCGTCCGTGGTGTTCCACGGGTTGAAGGAGGTCGCGTCGATGACCCGGGCCGTGGCCAGCGCGTCGATGCTGCTGAGGTCGGTCTGCGGCAGGGTGAGCACCGCGACCGGCTCCGGTGGGGAGGCCTGCTCGGACCAGCTCACCCCGGTGTCCTCGATCGGCGTGGTCTGCTCGTCGAGGAAGCGCTGCACGCACAGCTCGAGGCGGACCGGCCCGGCGGCCAACCGCCGCTGTCCGTCGGTCCGCAGGTGCTCCGGGTCTCCCGCCGCCACGGGCGGGCCCGGCTCGGTGTCCGGGGCCGGGCGCAGCAGGTAGCGCACGGCGAGCGTGGGCCCCCACCGCATCGCGCCCCGGCTCCAGTAGGTCTCGGTCACCACCGAGGCGACCGGACGCCTGCGCGCCACCAGCACGTTGCGCAGCATCCGTACGGTCTCTCGTGGGCCGAAGAGCCGCACCAGCCGGAGAACGCCCAGCAGCCGGGAGAGCCGGCCCCCGGCCGTCGCCCTCGCGAACTCGACGAACTGCTCGGCGTCGCGCGCGTGGGAGACGGGGTAGTTGGTCGCCAGCAGGTCGTGCTGCTCGTCGTCCGAGACGTGCACCCGCAGGGCGACGCCCCGCAGGTCGGGGGCGCTGTCCGGCTGCCCGGTGCCGGAGGCGTTCGAGAAGCGCACCGTCGTCGGGTACGCCGCGCCCGGGCGGGCGAAGCCGGCCTGCAGGTCGGCCGGCAGGTCGAGGAAGCGCAGCTCCGCGTCCGGCACCGCGACCGTGGACTTCGCGTGGAACGCCCGGTCGACACCGTGCGGGACTCCGTGGGCGCTCGCCGTCCGGGAGGTCGTGAGCTGGACCCGCATGATCACCCGGGCGAGCCGCTCGAACTGCTGCCGCTCCGCCTCGGCGCTGCCGCCGAGCGGGGTCTCGCGCCACCTCTGCTCCATCTGGCTGTCCTCCGGGGTAGGGGTGGGCCGTGACGGGATTCCCGTGACGGGGTGCGGACGGCGGCTCATCGGTCGTCGTCCCGGAACCGGGCCTGGACGGCTTCGACGATCCCGTCGATCACGCCGTCCGGGGAGGGGCTGTAGTGCGGCAGGGCCCAGCGCGTGATGTGCGCGTCGATCACGCTGGGTCTCCCGGAGGCCAGCGCCGCGGCGTAGGCCTCCTCGAACTCCTCCAGCGAGGTCACGGTGTACCCGTCGGCCCCGCAGGCGCGGGCGTAGGCGGCGAAGTCGGGGTTCTGGAACTCGACCAGGCCGCTCTCGCCGTACGTCGAGAGCTGGTAGAGCTTGATCAGCTTGAACTGGCGGTCGTCGAAGATCACCCAGATGACCCCGATGTCGTGCTCCACCGCCGTCATCAGCTCGAACCCGCTCAGCTGGTAGCAGCCGTCGCCGCACCCGACCACGACCGTGCGGTCGGGGTGGGCGACCTTGACGCCCAGCGCGCCGTTGACGTGCCCGGCCATCGGCCCGAACTCGCCGGCCTTGCGGAAGTTCTGACCGTCCGCCAGCTCGAGGTAGTAGCCCAGCCAGGCGAGGTGGGCGCCGGCGTCGGCGAGCACGATGCCCCGCGGGGGCAGCATCCGTCCGATCGCCTGGGCGAGCTGGCCCGGGTGCACCGAGCCGGTCAGGTGCACGATCCGGTGCGCCTCGTAGTCCTGCGCGTCCACGCGGGCCTCGCGCACCCGACCCACCCGGCTCTCCAGGGCCTCCACGATGGCCGCCACCGCGGGCTTGGCGTCCGAGACCAGGGCGTGGTCGGCACGGTAGGCCTTGTCGATCTCCTGGCCGGAGATGTTGACGTGGATGAGGATCTTGTCCTCGAAGAGGTCCTCGCGGTAGTTGAAGGTGGCGTGCTGGTTGAGCGCGTTGCCGATGCAGAGGACGACGTCCGCGCGCCGGAACTCCTTCCACGCACTGGTGTGGCCGCTGTCCGCGAAGACCCCGACGCACAGCGGGTGGGCCTCGTCGAGGATCCCCTTGCCGTCCAGGGTGGTCAGCAGCGGGATCTGGAACCGCTCGACCAGGCGCCGGATCTCGGGACCGGCCCCGCTGCGGACCGCACCGAAGCCGACCAGCGCCACCACGTGCCGCCCGCGCGACAGCGCGCCGGCCAGGACGTCGGCGATCTGCTCGACCCGGGCCGGGTCCGGCGTCACCGGGGGCACGTCCAGGTTCACGGGTCGGAAGTCCTCGACGACCTGGCTGCGGTGGGTCAGGTTCTCCGGCACGTGCAGGTGCACCGGTCCCGGCCGGCCGGACAGGGCGATGTTGACCGCCTCCTCGAGCACGGCGCAGGTGTCGGCGATGTCGGTCAGCAGGAACGACTTCTTCGTGGTCGCGGCGAACATCGCCTGGGAGTCCGGCGTCCGGTTCCAGCCCGAGGTCTCGTTGAGCGAGCCGCGACCGGCCCAGTGCATCGAGGCGTAGCCCGAGATGGCCAGCACCGGGTAGGAGTCGGACATGGCCATGGCCAGGCCGGAGAACAGGTTGAACGCGCCGGGGCCGGCGGTCGCGAAGCACACCCCCAGCCGGTCGGTGAACATGGCGTACCCGCACGCCATGAACGAGGCCCCCTGCTCGTGGCGGGTCATCACCGGGCGGATCACCTCGGAGTGCTTCAGCGCCAGCATCAGCCCGGCGGCGTTCTCCCCCGCCCCGCCGAACGCCGCCTCGACCCCGACGCCCTCCAGACCCTTGACGATCGCCTCGTAGACCTTCATCCGTCCTCCCTCATCCGCTTCTCGAGCTCCTCCCAGACGCCGTGGAGCACCCCCTGCGGGGAGGTGCTGTAGTGCGGGATGGCCCATCGGGTGATCTGCGCGTCGATCACGCTCGGGCGCCCCGAGCCCAGCGCCTTGTCGAAGGCGTCCTCGAACTCCTCCAGCGTCTCGACGCGGTAGCCGTCGGCGCCGCAGGCGGTTGCGTAGGCCGCGAAGTCGGGGTTGTCGAAGTCCACCAGCGCCGAACGACCGTAGGTCGCGACCTGGTAGATCTTGATGAGCTTGTACTGGTGGTCGTCGAAGATCACCCAGATCACCGGCACGTCGTTCTGCACCGCGGTCATCAGCTCGAAGCCCGCCATCGAGTAGCAGCCGTCGCCGCAGCCGACCACGACCGTGCGCTCCGGCTGGGCCAGCTTGACCCCGATCGCGCCGTTCACGTGCGCGGCCATCGGCCCGAAAGCGCCGCACTTGCGGAAGCTCTGGCCGCGCTCCAGATCGACGTAGTAGCCCAACCAGGCGAGGTGAGCGCCGGCATCGGCGAGGAGCACGCCGTCGGCGGGGAGCTTTCGGCCGATGGCCTGGGCCAGCCGTCCGGGGTGGATGCCCCGGCCGGGCAGGCGCGGGATCGTGCGCGCCTCGTGGTCCCGGTTCTCCAGGCGCGGGGCGGGGCGCACGCCGACCCGGGCCTCGAGTCCTGCGGTGATCGCCTCGATCGCCAGGCGCGCGTCCGAGACCAGGCCGTGGTCGACGGTGTAGTGCTTGCCGATCTCGAAGCCGGCGATGTTGACCTGGATGAGCACCTTGTCCTCGAAGAGGTCCTCGCGCAGCCCGAACGTCGCGTGCTGGTTCAGAGAGTTGCCCACGGCCAGTACCACGTCGGCCTCACGGAACGCCTTCCAGGCGCTGGCGTGCCCGCTCTCGGCGAAGACGCCGCCGGCGAGCCGGTGCCCCTCCGCGATGATTCCCTTGCCGTCCAGGGTGGTCAGGACCGGCACCGAGAACCGTTCGGCGAAGCGTTGGACGGCGTCCTCGGCGTGGCTGCGAACCGCGCCGAACCCGGCGAGGAGCACCACCCGGCGTCCCGCGTCCATCGCCGCGGCCAGGACGTCGACGATCTCCGCCACCCGCTGCTCGTCGGGGCGCACCGGCGCGACGTCCACCCGGACGTCGCGGTAGTGCTCGAGGTCGACGCCGCGGTAGGTGAGGTCCTGGGGCACGTGCAGGTGCACCGGACCCGGTCGCCCGGACAGCGCGATGGTGACCGCCTCCTCCACCACCGCACAGGTGTCCGCGATGTCGGTCAGCAGGAACGACTTCTTCGTCGTGGCCGCGAACATGGCCTGCGAGTCCGGGGTCCCGTTGCGCCCGGAGGTGTCGTTGACGGCACCGCGCCCCTCCCAGGCGCGGTCGACGTACCCGGTGATGGCCAGCACGGGGTAGGAGTCGGACATCGCCACGCCGAGACCGGTGAACAGGTTGAACGCGCCGGGACCGACGGTCGCGAAGCACACCCCCAGCCGGTCGGTGAACATCGCGTAGCCGCACGCCATGAACGAGGCGGCCTGCTCGTGCCTGGTCATGATCGGCCGGATCCGGGAGCTCTCGAGGGCCAGCATCAGGCTGGCGATGTTCTCGCCGTTGCCGCCGAACGCCGTCTCGACCCCGGCGTCCTCCAAGCCGCGGACGACCGCCTCGTAGACCTTCATCCCCGGCCTCGGTCGATCCCGGCGAGGCCGCGAACTGGTTGCTGCTGGCAGGTGCACATGGTCCCTCCCGAGAGAGTGGAGTCCTGTCGGGCACGGTGGCGGCCGTCGTCGGCCATTTCCACCGTCCGCCCGGAGCGCCGGCCCGGTCAATAGTCCGGATGGATCACTGCGGCCCCCCGGGCAGGGGACCGTCCTGGCCTACTCGGGCGCTGCGCCGTCGTCCGGCCGGCCCACCTCGTCGAGGGCGGCGATGAGCTCGCGCGCGAGGCGTGCGACGTCGCGGTACTTCTTCTTCTCGTCCGGATCCTGGCACCCGGCGGCCCGCTCGCGCCCGCTGGCCACCAGCTGCTCGAGGAGCTGCTCGATGCCGACCCGCCTCGGCCGGGCCGCGCGAGGCTGGTCCCGCACGACGTCGGGCTGGGCGGTGCTGAGGTCGACGGGGCGGTCGGTGTCCTTGGGCATGTCAGCTCACCACGATCGAGGGGACGTCGATGGTCTGGATTCCGAGGTCGGCCAGGGTCAGGTCGTGCAGGGCGAAGGGCACCGTGACGTTCGCCAGGTCGATCGTTCCGGCCGACAGCCGGGTCGTCACGCCGGTCATCCGCATCTGCGCGACCCGGGTCCCGGCGGAGGGGCGCACGAAGAGCGTGAGGCTCAGGAACCCGAGGTCGAGCCCGCCCACCTCCATCCGCTCACGACGCCGCAGGGGGATGTCCAGCGCGTCGCTGCGGATGTCGTTCACCGACGCGCTCGGCAGGCTGAGCCCGCGCAACCGCAGGCCGGGGATCCTGACCGGCGCTCCCGTGACCTGTCGCACGCTCGCCGCCGCGACGGAGGCCGCGGGAACGCCCACGTCGTCGACCTCGACCGACGTGAGGCCCAGCCCGCTCAGGGTGAACCCGGCGGACGGCAGCGTGACCTGCGAGGCTCGCACGTCCTGGGCGACGAGGTTCCTGAGCTCCAGGTTCGCCACCGGTTCGGCCGTGGCGCGCAGGTCCGCGGCGCGGAGCCCGCTGAGGTCGAGGTTGATGTTGCGCAGTCCGGGGATCTCCCAGTCGTCGAGGTCGAACGGGATGGTGACGGAGCCGAGCGAGTTGGTCCCCGACTCGCTGAAGTCGGTGACCCCCAGGTCGATGCCGACCGACCAGTCCACGGTGAACTCGAGGCGCATGGTGACGCGCACGTCCTTCAGCAGGACCTGCCCGGAGCGGAGCACGACGTGGGCGTCGCTCAGCGACAGCTGGCCCACGGTGAGGTCGCCGAGGGACACCTGACCGACCGCGACCCTTCCGACGTCGAAGCGGGCCACGCCGGCCTGGGGAACCTTGACCTCCATCTGAGTCTCCTTCTCAGGCGGATCGGACGAACTCGGGAGACACGGCGACGGCGGGTGGCGCGGGCGCCGGTGTTGACACGCTTTTCTCAATGTAGGGCTTCCGGCGGAAAAGGGAAGGGGGGTCGCGGTGGACCTGGCCGAGACCCTCTTTACACCCCGGCAAGCCTCGTGCTTCACTCGAACGGACGCCGGTGGGAACCGGGCCCGGGGCGTCGGAGGACGTCATGAAGCTGACTTCGACCGAGATCGACCTCGCCGCAGCGAGCGCGGCCACCGTGGACATCGGCCAGCTGGCCGTGGGACCGATCTCGGTCGGCGCCCTGACCCTCGACGGCACCCACGTCGAGGTGAGCACCGGGGCCGCACAGATCCGTCACCTGAGGATCACGCTCACCCTGGCCATGGTCCTGGACTGGGAGGTGTCCGTCTCCATCCCCGTCGTCGGGGACTTCGGCTGGACCGGGACGATCGACTTCGGCAGCCACTCCGTCACGGTCGACCTGGGTGACGTCGACCTGCCCGGACTGCAGTCGGCCTCCATCGATCTCGCCACCCTCGACGTCTCCGACGTCTCCGCAGTGGTCGGCCCGCTCTCCGACCTGCACCTCGGCCCGCTCCTGGCGAACGCGCTCGAGGTCCGGGGCCTGGTGGCACCGGTGCCGGAGCTCCAGCTCGCCGGGCTCGGCCTCGGCCGGCTCGCGGTGGCCGGTCTCGACGTGCCGGGTGCCTCGGTGGAGGCCGTCCGGATCGGTGCGGTCACCGGCGGCAGCCTCCCGGTGGCGGAGGTGGCCCTGCCCGGGCTCGACCTCCCCCAGGCGGACGTCGGCGACCTGAGGGCCGGGCAGCTCGACGTGGACGGGACCTCCAACCCTTTCGGGTTCAGGTCCGACGCCGGGGTGCTGAAGGTGACGCTGCGGGTGACCCCGGGCGCACGGACCCGGGCCGACGAGCTCCGCCTCAGCGGCATCCGCAGCAGCGCGAAGGTGGACTCGATCCGGCTGACCGACGTCGTGCTGCCCTTCGAGATCACCGATCTCACCCTGTCTCAGCTCGGCATCACCGCCCTGACCGTCCCCGCCCTGGAGGTCACCTGACATGTCCGAGCACACCCGGCCCGAGCCGGAGATCATCGAGGTCGCCACCGAGCAGGTGGACGCGACCATCGCGTTGTCCGAGATCGCGCGCCGCCTGCGCGAGCAGGCTCCCGGTGCTCCCGGGGCGACCGCGGTGCGAGGCTTCGCCGCCAGCTCCGATCCGGAGCTGACGCGACGGCTCGACAGCGCGCGGCAGCTGGCCGAGCGGCTCGCCGAGGAGCTCGAGGCGATCGAGGCCCTCAGACCCCCGTCAGGCTGAGCCCGACCCGGGTGAGCGACGTCAGGGAGGTGATCGACGTCTGCGGCGCGGCTCAGGCCGGGTCGAACGCGATCCGGAGGGCCCCGGTGAAGCCGGTCCCCCCCACCGGGGCGACCCACGTGGTCCCCTCCGGGGCGTCCCGGCGCTCGAGTCGGCTCACCGCGGCCCGGACGCCGTTGGCGGCCAGGCTCTGCGCGAGTGCGGCCAGCTCGTCCCGCCCCAGGGGCTGCTGGGAGCCCAGGTACTGCTCCCCCGTGTGCAGGTAGAGGTCGGGGGTCTCGCCGGGGAACACCTGGAGGTAGTACTGCTTGCTGAAGATGACGTTGTCGGAGAACCCGATGCCCCGGCCGTCCCGCTCGGCGACGTAGAGGCCCAGCCGGAGCACGACGCCGGGCGCGTCCGGGTCCGGCTTCTCGCCGGGGTCGACCCAGCCCTCCCAGATCAGCCGGTCGGGGCCGGCCCAGCCCGTGGTCGCGTCGCCACGCTCCGCCAGGGGACGGCGCAGCTCGGTCGCGAGGTCCGGCAGGACGTCGGAGAGGTCCGGGCGGGCGAACGGGCCGTAGCAGTTCTCCGCGTCGCCTCCCTGGTGGAAGAGCTCGAAGTCGACGTAGCGGGGCTTGATGGTGACGCCGAGGTAGAACTCGCTGTCGCCGAACCAGTCCTTGCCCCGCTCGATCAGGGCGGTGTCGAGCCACAACCGGATCCGGTGCGAGCCGTGCAGGAAGCGCATCGTGATCTCGTAGGCCTCGCGCGAGGTGACCAGCGAGTCGGGCCCGCCGTGACACTTGTGGACGAAGGTGCGCGGCGCCCCCGGGAGCTGGGCGGCGGACTGCTTCACCAGGCCGTCGCTGCGGTTGGTGGCCAGGCTGCCCTCGTCGAGCAGGCCGATCAGCCGGTTGGCGGCCGAGGCCCGGGCCCGCCCGTAGCTGCGGTAGTCGGTGCCCACGACGGTCAGGATGCGGTCCACCGGGAAGCACTTCTCCAGCTCGAGGAAGCGGGTGCTGGCCGGGGAGAACGCCGCCAGCTCGTCGGAGTCGGCCCGGGCCCGCGGCAGCGACTCGAGCAGCCAGCGCGGCACCCGCTGGAAGGCGATGCCGCGGTGCGGGGTGCCGAGCGTGACGACCCGGTTCACCAGGTCGGGGGCCGATCCCCCCTCGTCGGCCTGCATCGCCAGCAGGGCCTCGCGCACCACCAGTCCCCCCATGCTGTGCGCCAGGATGTCCACCCCGTCGAAGCTGCCCGGCTCGTGGCGCTCCACCGCGCGCCGCACCAGGCGGACCAGCCTGGCCAGCCCCTCGCCGTAGCGCGTCAGCGTGCGCGGGTCGAGGTCGTAGTAGCGGTAGACCCAGATGGTGCCGCGCGCCGCCTCGCGCAGGACCCGGCTCGCGCTGGCCGGGTCGATCACCACGGTGCCGCCGACCTCGGCGGGGTCCCAGTCGTGCAGGGTGGCCGGCGGCTCGACGGGCACGGAGTAGTAGCCGATCACGTTCGTGGCGTCGCGGTAGCGGTACCGCTCGGACTTCAGGGCGCGGAGCACGAAGCCCTCGTAGATGTAGTTCTCGCCGCGGCGACCCGGGTACACCGTGCCGTCGTTGAAGCCCTGGTAGGCGTTGCCCTGCTCGTCGCTGACGTCGAGCCCACCGAAGCCCCGCACCAGGATCAGCGGGCGAGGTCCGTCGGCGGCCATGGCGACCACTCCCCCCTCCTCGTCCACCCATTGTTGGATCGGGGCCGGTCCGGGTCAAGGTCTCGGGGCTGGCATCGCAACGGGCCTCCGGACCGCAGCTACGTGGCGGAGACCCCGATCCGACCCTCGCGGAAGGCGTGCACGAAGTGCGCGTGGTCCTCGCGGACCTGCCCGGCGTAGGACATGCCGAAGTCGGTGACCCACTCGGTGAACTCGCGGCGCCGCCCCTCGAGGCTGTGCGCGACCGCCTCCTCGACCGAGAAGTCGACGAGGTCCTGCTCGCTGTCCTCGTCGGAGGCGCAGTGGATCTTCGCGGTGGCCCGGCCGAGCAGCCCGACGACGTCGTGGATGTCCTCGGGCTCGGTGAGGTCGTCCCAGGCGAGGTCGACCTCGTAGGGGGAGATCTCGGCGACGACGTACCCCACTCCGTCGATCTGGGTGTAGCCCAGCAGGGGGTCGGTGTGCACCTGCAGCGAGCGCTGACTGACCGCGGTGCGGTGGCCCTCGTGGTCGAAGTACGACTCGACGCCGGCCGTGTCCACGAAACGGCTCACCGCAGGGACGTTGGCCTGCTTCATCGAGAGCAGCACGTCGTTGTCGAGCGCCTGCGAGTAGCCCTCCACCAGCAGGTTGTAGGCCGGGAGCCCGGCGCTGCCGATCCCGAATCCGCTCTTGCCGGCAACGTCGCGCAGGTCGTAGAAGAGCGCGCGGTCCACTCGCTTGTCCTGCGGGATCGACTCCAGGTAGGACTCGAACGCCCGCACCACCTTGGCCCGCTCGGCCTTGCCCAGACGACGCACGGTGGCGTCCTGGCGGATCGCCCGGGTGCCGTCGGCGACGATCGTGGCGGCGTCCAGCAGGTCCGCGCGTCGCTGCATGCGGGCGGCGGTCAGCGCCTCGTGGATCGGCCCGGTGGTGTTGTCGAGGTGCAGCGCGAAGTCGTCGTCGTCCTCGCTCTGGCGGTACTGGTCGACCTGGGCGAGGTAGGCACGCACGTAGCGACCGACGAGCCGTCGCACCTCATGCTCGGGCAGAGCCTTCTGCCAGCCGACGAGGGCCAGCGAGGCCGCGAAGCGCTGGAGGTCCCAGGTGAACCGGCCGAGGTAGGCCTCGTCGAAGTCGTTGACGTCGAAGACCATCCGGCCGTCGGAGTTCAGGTAGGTGCCGAAGTTCTCGACGTGCAGGTCACCGTGGATCCAGATCCGCCCGCTGCGCTCGTCGGTCCAGGGGTCCTCCTGCTGGGTCACATCGGCGTAGAAGAGGCAGGCGCTGCCGCGGTAGAAGGCGTGCGGGTCGGCGGCCATCTTGCGGTACTTGCCGCGGAAGCCCTTGGGGTCGGCCGCCATCAGCGGCGCGAACGCGTCCTCGAGGGTGGAGACGATCAGGTCCTGGCGTGCGTCGGTCGTGGCCACGCGCCCAGTCTGCACGAGGTCAGGTGGTGCCGGCCGGGGCACGGAGCCCGGCGTCGCGCAGCTCGAGGTCGGCGAGCCGGGCGATCACCGCCGCGTCCCGCTCGCGCAGCGCGGTGACCGGGTCGACGCTGACCCGGGCCAGGACGTGCAGCGGTTGGTGGGTCATCGCGCGCAGGGCGAACAGCTCGAGGTCGGCCGGGCCGTCGACGAAGCGCTGGGCCGCGCCGGCCTCCCGGACGAACCGGACCCGCCCCGGCAGGTACCGGGTGGCGACGACCAGGATCGGGATCAGGGCGATCGACAGGCCCAGCCAGAACGCCAGCCGCTCGACGGCCCCGACCTCCGCGCGGCCCGCGTCTGCGAGGGACTCCGAAGCGGTCGCGGCCCGGTCGAACGGCGTGGCCACGCCGTCGCCGATGAGCGGGACCCCGCCCAGGAAGTCACCCGCGTCGCTCATCGAAGCGGCGAGCCCGGTGGCCGAGGAGGTGATCTGGCGCCCGGGGCCCGCGAGCCCCATGGTGCCGTCGTGGACGACGGCGCCGATCCAGATCCAGCCGATGATCCAGCAGACGAAGAGCACGTCGAGGACGACCTGGGTGGTGGACCGGGCGGAGCGGTCGGCGTACAGCTTCATGCCGGTCATCCGATCATCCCCTCGACGCGGGGCGAGGCCTGGGTAGCCGTACTCACCCCGACGGGTGAGCGGTCGAGTACGCACACCGGTCCGAGGACCCGGGCTCCGGGACGAGGCTGTGCGTCATGAGCCAACCCCACCAGAGCAAGAACACCAACGCCTTCTTCCTGCAGGCCGGCCTCTCCTTCGGCATCGCCCTGCTGACCATGGTCGTTGCGGTCCTCTACCTGCCGGTCGATCCCTGGATCCGGGCCTTCCTCGGTCTCGGCACCCTGTTCCTCACCACCTCGTCGTTCACGCTCGCCAAGTGCGTGCGGGACAACCAGGAGAACCAGTACGTCGTGGCCCGCCTCGACCAGGCCCGGGTCGACAAGCTGCTCGCCGAGCACGATCCGTTCCAGGCGGTCTCCTGATCCGGGCGGCCCGGAGCGCGCTGGGCGCCCGTGCTTGAATCGCAGGGACATCTCGCACCCCAGCGAAGGGCAGGCACATGGCGCTCAAGAACCCGCTCGGAAAGCTCAAGACCGTCGCCGTCGACTCGATCAAGAACCCCGTCGGGGCCGCCGGCAGGACCGTCGGCGTCGGCCGGATGCTGGTCGGCGAGGCGGCCAGGCTGGTTCCGGGCCGTCGGTCCTCCGACGCGTCGACACCGTTGATGTCCGAGCCCCCGGTGGAGCGTCAGGCGCCGGTGCCGGACCCGAACGCGCCGGCCCCGCCCGCCCCGAAGCAGGCGGCCCCGAAGCCGACGGTCCCGAAGCAGGCGGTCCCGAAGCAACGACGGTCCCGAAGCCGACGGTCCCGAAGCCGGCCCCGGTCGAGCAGCCCGTCGCGACGAGAGCCCCCGCCAAGAAGGCCCCAGAGAAGAAGGCCCCAGGCAAGAAGGCCCCGGTGAAGAACTCCGTCAAGGAGACGGCGGCTGCGAAGACCGGCGCGGAGGACGTGCCGAGCCCGGCGGTGGTGGCGAAGGCGGTCACCCGGAACGCACCCGCCCCGGACGCCACGGCCGAGCCCGCGCCCGCCACGACGGCGGCCAAGAAGAGCGGCGCGAAGAAGGCGGCTGGGGCGAAGTCGGTCGAGAAGTCCTCCCCCAGCGGCAAGCTGCCCCCTCGGAAGGCCCCGGCGTCGACCCCGCCCGCCGAGCCGGACGCTCCGCTCAGCGGTCGCTGAGCCGGCTGGCGCGTCGGGGGCTGGGATCACCAGGTCGGGAGGCTACTTGAGCTCGACGCTGGTCAGGCCCAGGACCCGACGCGCCACGATGAGCTGCTGGATCTGCTGGGTGCCCTCGAAGATGTCGAGGATCTTGGAGTCGCGCGCCCACTTCTCCAGCAGCTCGTTCTCGCTGTAGCCCACCGAGCCGGCCAGCTCCACGCAGCTCAGCGTGATGTCGGAGCCCACCCGCCCGGCCTTCGCCTTGGCCATCGAGGCCTCCAGGGAGTTCGGCCGGCGGTTGTCGGCCAGCCAGGCGGCCTGGAGCACGAGCAGGTGCGAGGCCTCCCAGTCGGCCTCCATCTGCAGCAGCTTCGCGGCCGCCGCCGACTGGGTGAGCGCGGGTCGGTCGTGGTCGACCGTGACGCCCACCCGCTCCAGCAGCTCGCGGGTGAGGTCCAGCGAGGCACGCGCGCAGCCCACGGCCATGGCGGCCACCAGGGGACGTGTGTTGTCGAAGGTCGCCATCGCGCCGGCGAACCCCTGCGTGGCGTCCACCTCGGGTGATCCGAGCAGGTTCGCCGCCGGCACCCGGCAGTCCTCGAGGATGATCGTCGCGGTGTCCGAGGCCCGGATTCCGAGCTTGTGCTCGAGGCGGTCCACCCGCAGGCCCGGCGTTGACTTGGGCACCACGAACGACTTGATCGCCGCCCGGCCGAGCTCGCGGTCCAGCGTCGCCCAGACCACGATCGCGTCGGCCCGCTCACCGGCGGTGACGTAGATCTTCTCGCCGTTCAGCACGTAGTGGTCGCCGTCGAGGGTGGCGGTCGTCCGGATGTTCGCGGAGTCCGAGCCGGTCCCGGGCTCCGTGATGGCCATCCCCGCCCAGACGCCGGCGAACCGCTCGCGCTGCTGGTCGTCGGCGACTGAGGCGATGGCCGAGTTGCCGAGCCCCTGGCGGGGCATCGAGAGCAGCAGGCCCACGTCGCCCCAGCACATCTCGGCGATGGACAGCACCGAGGCCAGGTGGGAGCCGTTCCGCACCCCCGGCTGCTCGTCCGGCTCCTCGCGTCCTACCCCCGACGCGCCGGCCCCGGACGACGCACCGGACTCCGACAGGCCGTCGATCAGCGCGGCGAGCATGTCGAGCTCCCTGGGGTACGCGTGCTCGGCGCGGTCGTAGGTGCGGGAGATCGGGCGCAGCATGTTCATCGCGACCTGGTGGGCCTGCGAGACCAGTGACCGGAACTTCCTGGGATCGTCGAGGTTGATCATCAGACGAGCACGCCTCCTTCCATCACGCCGACGGCCCGCAGGTCGCGGTACCACCGCTCCACCGGGTGCTCCTTGACGAAGCCGTGCCCGCCGAGCAGCTGGACGCCGTCCAGCCCGATCTTCATCCCCCGGTCCGTGCAGAGCTTCCGGGCGAGCGCGGCCTCGCGGGCGTACTCCTGGCCGGCGGCCGCCCGGGCGGCGGCCTTGTAGGTGAGCAGCCGCATCGACTGCAGCTCGATCGCGATGTCCGCGACCATGAACGCGACCGACTGGCGGTGGGCGATCGGCTCCCCGAACGCCTTGCGCTCCTTGACGTACGGCGTGACGTGGTCGAGCACGGCCTGGCCGGTGCCGACGGCGAGGGCGCACCAGGCGAGGCGGGAGAGCCGCACGCACTCGGTGTAGGTGGTGCCGTCCGTCGCGCCCAGCACGGCGTCGTCCGGGACCCGCACGCCGGCCAGGGTCAGCGTGGTGAGGGCGGCGGCCCGCAGACCCATGGCGGGCTCGCCCTGCACGCGCAGACCGTCGGTGGCGGACTCGACCAGGAACAGCACGGGCTGGCCCTCCAGCTCGGCGCCGACGACGAACAGCTCGGCCTCCGCTCCGCGCACGACCAGCGACTTCACGCCGTCCAGCACGAATCCGCCGTCGGTCCGCGTGGCCGTGGTGCCCGGTGCGAGCGGGTCGAAGAGCACGGTGGGCTCGTTGAGGGCCAGGGCGGCCGCGGGGACGTCGTCACCGGTGAAGGCGGGCAGGTAGGTCTGCTGCTGGGCCTCGGTGCCCCACAGCCCGATCGCGGTGGCGACGGAGCCGGGCGCCAGCGTCGCGACGGCGAGCCCCATGTCCCCCTTCGCGAGCGCCTCGGCGACGAGGACGCCGGCCATCGCGGAGCGCTCCTCGCTGACGCCGCCGAGCGACTCGGGCACCCCGAGGATCGGCAGCCCGATCTCCACGCTCGACCGGAGCAACTTCTCCGGGGCGGCGCAGGCCTCGTCGGCCTCGGCGGCGGCCGGGCGGACGACCTCGGTGGCGAACTCGCTCACCACGTCGACCAGCATCTGCTCGTCCTCGGTGGGAGTGAGGTCGAAGAGACCGTGTGCGGTGGTCGCGGGCACCCGGATCCCGGGTCTGCCGGCGCGACCGGCCCGGGCGAACGTACGCCCGGTGGTGGTCGCCGCCCGGAACCCGCCTCGGGTCACGGTGCGGACGGCCTGCTCGGCCGGGCGGCGCAGCCCGAGGCGGTCGAGGAGGTCGCTGCGGCCAACCCGGGAGAGGACCGCGACGGCGTACCCGATCGGGTCTCGCGCCTCCGTCGACGCCAGGCCGTGCTTACCTCCGGGCTTGAGGCTCTTGGTCAGGGACACACCTCAATGTAACTCCGAGTTACACTTTGCGCTACAGCCAGAGTCGTGGGTCGGGTCACAGCCGCTCCGAGTTCGGCATGCGATGCGTCCCCATTAGGATCTGGCCCATGCCCGACGCCCCCGCCCTCGCGCCGCACGGCCCCCTGCCGACCGGCGGCACCGCCCGCCCGATGACCCGCTGGGGCGACCCCGTGATGCACCGCGCGCTGCAGCCGGTGACGTCGTACGACGAGGAGCTGCGCGCCCTGGTGGCCGACATGGTGGCGACCATGTACGCCGCCGACGGGGTCGGACTCGCCGCCTGCCAGATCGGCGTGGACCGGGCCGTCTTCGTGTTCGACTGCCCCGACGACTCCGGCGTGAACACGCTGGGCGTGGTCTGCAACCCCGTCCTGGATCTCCCCGACGTCGGGGAGCGCCAGCTGGACGTGGAGGACGAGGGCTGCCTCTCGCTCCCGGGCGCCTTCGTCGCCTGCGCGCGCCCCGACCACGCGACGGTCACCGGCACCGGCGTGGACGGGGAGCCCGTCACCTTCTCCGGCGACGGCATGCTGGCCCGCTGCCTGCAGCACGAGACCGACCACCTGGCCGGCACCGTCTTCGGCGACCGGATCCCCACGAAGCTACGCAAGAGGCTTCACAAGCAGCACGAGAAGGCCGCCGAGGAGTTCCCGCCCGGCTGGCCCGCCTGAGGTTCTCCCTGCGGTATCGCCGGGGGTCTCGAGGTGAGGTGCGAGCGCAGCCCCCGCTGGTTGAGGCACGAGCGCAGCCCCCGCTGGTTGAGGTGCGAGCGCAGCGAGCCTCGAAACCCAGCCCCCGACCGCCCACACGCCCGGGGTCTCGAGGCTCGTCGCTGACGCTCCTCACACCTCGACCAGCGACGAGCCCCGCGGGTTGAGGCACGAGCGCAGCGGTGCCCCCGCTGGTTGAGGTGCGAGCGCAGCGAGCCTCGAAACCCAGCCCCCCGACCGCCCACACGCACCGGGGTCTCGAGGCTCGTCGCTGACGCTCCTCACACCTCGACCAGCGACGAGCCCCGCGGGTTGAGGCGCGAGCGCAGCCCCCGCTGGTTGAGGTGCGAGCGCAGCCCCCCCCCGCTGGTTGAGGTGCGAGCGCAGCGAGCCTCGAAGCCCGGCGAGGGTCACTCGGGCCGCACCCGCGACCTCACCCGCCGCCGCTCAGGCCCGCCTCACCGCCGACCTCAACGCCGCACCCGGATCGTCGCGCGGGCTGACGATGCCTCGGTGGTCGCGTTGCCCTTGTACGTCGAGGTCAGCCGCAGCGTGCCCGCGCGAACCCGGCGCAGCTTGACCGACGCCCGTCCGCTGGTCAGGCCCACGGTCGTCTTCCTGGTGCCGTACCGCAGGACCACATTGCCGCTCGCGCCCGCTGCGTCCCGCAGCACGCGGACCTCGACCACCGGACGGGTGCCCGGCCGAGCGGTCCTGGGCGCGGAGATCCGGGTGGTCGACGCCGACTTCGCCTCGGCCACCGCGGCGGCGACCAGCGCCGACTGCGAGCCCGTCAAGGCCGCGACGTCGTCGGGGACGAACGTCGCGCGGAACGAGTGGTCCCCGACCAGCAGGTCAGTCAGGGTGATCGACGCGGCGGAGCTTCCCGCGGACACCCGGCCCGAGCCCACGACGGCTCCGGCGTCCCGGAAGTCCACCCGCCCGACCGGGGCGCCGCCCGGCGCCGAGACCGAGGCCGTCAGCGTGGCCGAGCGGCCGGTGACGGCCACCGCCAACGTCGTGGTGGTGCTCACGGGTGGAGCCTCGGTGCCGGCCCAGCTGAGGCTGAACGGCCCGACGCCCGCCGCGAAGGCCCGGAACCCGTCCACCGCGAGGGCGTACGTCCTGCCCGCGGTCGCGGTGAACTCCACCGACGACAGCAGCGAGCGGCCGTCGTCGCCGGCGACCTGGGTCAGCCCGGCCAGGGACGAGCCCGTATAGGCCGCCAGCGTGGTGTCGCGTCCGGCCACGGCGGAGCCCGTCGAGAAGGAGACAGGTCCGGTGGCGGGTGCCCGCCACGAGTACCAGAGGGAGGCGCCGCCGGCGTCCGTCGCGGGCGGGCTGGGCTCACCGGGCTCGGCGGACGACTCGAGGTTCGTGCCGGTCACGCTCCCGGTCACGCCCGACAGCGCGGTGCGCCGGGCGAACGCGTCGTTCGCCGGCCGTGGGGGCGTCACCACGACGACGGTGGCCTCGGGGCCGCTCCCGGCCGGGCTCACCGCCGTGACCCCCAGCGTGTGCGGCCCGGGAGCCAGACCGCGCAGGGCGGAGGCGGTGGTCGTCACCGTCCCGAGCAGGACGCCGTCGGCGTGGACCCGGTAGCCGGTCACCGGGTGGCTGCCGCTGCTCGCGGGCGGGTCGAAGGCGAGGACGGCGGCCTGGTCCAGGCTGTCCCACCTGCCCGTCACGTTCCGCGGAACACTGGGCGGAACGGTTCCGGCCGCGGTCGTGGCGCTGGTCGTGGCACTGGGCCCGGGGCCCACGTCGTTGAGCGCGGTGACCGTGAAGGTGTACGACGTCGAGGACGCCAGCCCGCTCCAGGTGTGGCTGCGAGCGCCGGGACCGAGAGCCACGACCGTCGCGGAGCCGCTGCGGGTCAGCTCGTAGCCGGTGACCGCGCTGCGGCCGGGGTCGGCCGGCGGCGACCAGGTCACCGCCACGCTCGGGGCGGCGGGGTCGGCGGTGGCACTCACACCGGTGGGCGGGGAGGGAGCGCCCGTCGGTGCCACGCCGTCGCAGCCCGTCACCCCCATCGTGTAGCCCCCCAGCGAGCCGTAGTCGTCGTACCCGGTGGTCCAGGGGCCGTTGCCGACCCCGTCGACCGCCGCGTAGTAGGTGCCCGGCGCGAGGGTCCGGGTGATCGCGGCGCTCATCCCCGAGGCCCGGCTGGCGTCGATCGTCGCGGAGGCCGGGTCTGCGGTGGTGACCACGGTGCCGGTGGAGTCGAGGAGGGTGAGCTTGACGTCGAGGTCGGCGTGCGAGGCCAGCGCGTTCGCGGACACGGTGACGGAGCCGCTGCAGGTGCCGAGGAGGTAGGCGTCGACGTCGCCCCGACCGGTGATGTACGCCGGGCCGGCGGGCAGCGGGGCGGCGTCCGCCGGACCGCTGCCGGCCTCGTCGGGGCGGGCGCCGACGACCCCGGTGATGATCGCGACGTCGTCCTCGCGGTTGGTGGCCCCCGTGTAGTCGCCCTGGCTCCACTGGGTGACCGGTCGTGAGTAGCCCGACCCCATGATCGGGGCCCACGCGCCGTGACCGCTGTCGTAGGACGCGCCCGCGTTGGCGTCGTGCGAGAGCCCGAGGTTGTGCCCGGCCTCGTGGCTGGCGGCCTCGGCGATGTTCTTCGGGGACTGGCCGAGCAGCTGCGGGAAGACCCAGGCCGGCTGGCGGTAGCCGTAGCCGTCACCGCCACCGCCGAGCACCCCGCCGAAGACGGAGAGGTAGGCCACCCCCCCGCAGCTCGACGAGCAGATCGCGGCGGCGGACTCGGCGCTCGGGGTGACCAGCACCCGCGCGCCGTAGACCTGGTCGGCCGACGAGGAGCGGTTGATCCCGGCCGCCCCGGGGTCGGCGGTCGTCACGTCCACGTCGAAGGCCGCGTAGTCCTCCGCCACCGCCGTCCACACGGTCTGGACGCCGGCGAGCTCGGCGTCGTCGAAGCCCGGGCCGTTGCCCGACGGGTCCCAGGCGGGCTGCGTGGAGGGCAGGGTGGGGAACTGCGCGTGCCACCCGGTCCCGCTCGCGGAGCCGCCGTCGAAGTCGAGGAGGATCGTCCTCTGCGCGCCCGGCCTGCTGTGCAGCAGAAAGGTCTGGTCGAGCGGCGCGTCCGCCACGACCGGGTCCTCGCTCGGCGCCTCGGCGGTGACGTCCTTGTAGAAGATCGCGCCCTCGGTGTCGAGCCACACGGTGGGGTCGCTGCGCAGCAGCGCGACGAGCTCCCGGCTGGTGGTCCCGTTGAGCGCGGCCGCCTCGTCGACCTCCGCACCGAGCAGCCGCACCGCGCGCTCGCCGTGCACCGGACGGGGCAGGTCGACCGTCGGTGCGGCGAGCCGCGCGGGGCCCCCGCTCGGCGACCGCCCCTCGGACGGCACCTCGGAGGGCGCCCGCCCGGCGGCGGGGAGCTCTGCCCCACCGAGGGCGGAGCCCGCCGTGGCCCCCACGGACAACACCAGCGTCAGCACCAGGGACGACACCAGACAGAGCACGAGGGACAGGGGGACGAAGGCGCCGAACCGGCGGCCCGGCGCACCACGCACGAGGACTCCTAGGAGGGGAGATCTAGAACGTAGACCGGCGCCGCGGGCTCGCGCAGTCGAACCACGAGATCAGCGCCGGGCCGTCACGTAGCAGGCGACCGCCGTGGCGGCGGCGACGTTCAGGGAGTCGATCCCCTCCCGCATCGGGATGATCGCCCGCCGGTCCGCCGACTGCTCCCAGCGCGGGGAGAGCCCGTGGCCCTCGGAGCCGAGCACGAGGGCGACCTTGTCCACCCCGGCCACCGCGGTCTCGATCTCCGTGGCGTCCTCGGCGAGGGTGAGCGCCACCGTGGTGAACCCGGCCGCCGACAGCGTCGGCAGCGCGTCGTACCAGTCGGGCAGGCGGGTCCAGGGCATCGTGAAGACGGCGCCCATGGCCACCTTGATCGATCGCCGGTAGAGCGGGTCCGCGCACCGCGGCGCCAGCAGGACGGCGTCGAAGCCGAGCGCGGCCCCCGAGCGCAGGATGGCGCCCACGTTGGTGTGGTCCACGATGTCCTCGAGCACCAGCACCGACCGGGCACCGTCGAGCACCTCGGCGAGGCTCGGCAGCGGACGCCGTTCCAGGGACGCCAGGGCCCCCCGGTGCACGTGGAAGCCGGTGACCTCCTCGGCCAGCGACTCCGCCATCACGTAGCAGGGCGCGTCGGTGTTGCCGAGCACGTCGGCGAGGCCGTCCAACCAGCGTGGCGCCATCAGGAAGGAGCGCGGCGTGAAGCCGGCCTCGACGGCCCGACGCACCACCTTCTCCCCCTCGGCGAGGAAGAGCCCGTGCTCGGCCTCGAGGTGCTTGCGCATCTGGACGTCGCGCAGGTCGCGGTAGTCGGCGAGCCGGGGGTCGGCGGGGTCGGAGATCTCGTGCAGCGTGGCCATCAGGCGAAGTGTTGCGGATGGGCCACGGCCACCACCGCACCGACCACGATGATCGCCGGCGGGCGGACCGCGTGGGCGGCCAGGTCGGCCGCCAGCGTGTCCAGCGTGCTGAGCACCGTGCGCTGCCCGGGCATCGTCCCGTCGCAGACCACCGCCACCGGCGTGGAGAGGTCGCGCCCGCCGAAGATCAGCACGTCGGCGATCACGGCGGCGTTCTCGACCGCCATCATCAGCACGATCGTGCCGTCGAGGTCGGCGAGCGCCTTCCAGTTGACCAACGACTCCGGGTGGCCCGGCGGCAGGTGTCCCGAGACGACCGTGAACTCGTGCGCCACCCCGCGGTGGGTCACCGGGATGCCGGCCACGGCCGGTACCGCCAGAGGGCTGCTCAACCCGGGCACCACGGTGACCGGGACGCCGGCCTCCCGACAGGCGACGACCTCCTCGTAGCCCCGCCCGAACACGAAGCTGTCACCGCCCTTGAAGCGGACCACCCGTTTGCCGGCCAGCGCCCGTTCCACGATGACGCGGTTGATCTCCTCCTGCTGGGCCGAACGACCCCGGGGCAGCTTCGCGACGTCGATCAGCTCGACGTCGCTGGGCAGCTCACCGAGCAGCTCGCGCGGGGCGAGACGGTCGGCCACCACCACGTCGGCCTCCATCAGCGCACGCCGCCCTGCGATGGAGATCAGCTCGGGGTCCCCCGGCCCGCCTCCGACGAGCACGACGCCCGGGGTGCCACGGCGTTGTTCCGGGGTGACGATCCGGCCCTCGCGCAGCTGCACGAGGATCTCGTCGCGCACCGCGGCGGACTTGCGCGGGTCCCGGTTGCCGAGGACGGCGATGGTCAGCTCGTCGTGGCGCCCCACGGCCGGGGTCCAGGCCGTGGCCTGCGTCGCGTCGTCGGCGCGCACGCAGAACACCCGGCGCGCCTCCGCGGCACGGCTCACCGCCGCGTTGGCGTCGGCGTCGTCGGTCGCCGCCACGGCGTACCAGGCGCCGTCGAGGTCGGCGTCCTCGAAGTGGCGCCGGGCCCACTCGACCTCGCCGGCGGCGACGAGCCCCTCGATGGCCGGGGTGACGTCGGGCGAGACGAGGTGCACCTCGGCCCCGGCCGCGATCAGGCCGGGGATCCGGCGCTGCGCCACGTGCCCGCCGCCCGCGACGACGACACGGCGCCCGACGAGCCGGAGTCCGGAGGGGTATGTCGCGAAGTCGTCACTCACCCCGCCATCCTCGGCCCCCGGTCCGTCTCGTGGGGGCCGGGTTCAACCACCGGACTACGTTGGAACCGACCTGTTCCCTGAGCTAGGAGTCCCATGAGCCTCGACCGTCCGGTCGCCCCGAACCCCTACGACCTGCTCCCGCAGGTGCCGTCCTTCACGGTGACGAGCGACGACGTCGCCGAGGGGCGCCCGCTGGCGGACGCCCAGGTCGCCGCCGCCGGCAACACCTCCCCGCAGCTGTCGTGGTCCGGGGCGCCCGAGGGCACCAAGAGCTTCACCGTCACCTGCTTCGACCCCGACGCCCCGACGCCCAGCGGCTTCTGGCACTGGGTGCTGGTCGACCTGCCGGCCGACGTGACCTCGCTGGACACCGGTGCCGCCTCGCGGGACCTGCCCGGGAGCTCCTTCCACTGCCGCAACGACGGCGGCACGCAGGGCTTCATGGGGGCCGCCCCGCCGCCGGGCGACCAGGTCCACCGCTACTTCTTCGTGGTGCACGCCGTCACCGAGGAGTCGCTCGGCGTGGACGCCGACGCCTCGCCCGCCGTCGTCTCGTTCAACCTGGCCTTCAAGACCGCCGGACGAGCGATCCTGCACGGCACCTACCAGCACTGACGTCCGTCAGCCCCAGACCCGACCAGCTTCTCGAGGAGACCCGATGCCTGAACTGCCCGTCCCCACCGACACCTCCGTCGTGACCGCGCCGGCGAACGAGGCCGAGCTCGGCTCGACCACCGACAACGGCGCCCCGGCTCCCAGCGACCGCAACTCGCTGACGATCGGCCCCGACGGCCCGATCCTGCTGCACGACGTGCACTTCGTGAACCAGATGGCGCACTTCAACCGGGAGCGCGTCCCGGAGCGCAACGTGCACGCCAAGGGCTCCGGCGCCTTCGGCGAGTTCGAGACCACCGAGGACGTCTCGCGCTACACGAAGGCCGCGCTTTTCCAGCCCGGCGTGAAGACCGAGATGCTGGCCCGCTTCTCCACCGTGGCCGGCGAGCAGGGCTCCCCCGACACCTGGCGCGACCCGCGCGGCTTCTCGCTGAAGTTCTACACCAGCGAGGGCAACTACGACCTCGTCGGCAACAACACCCCGGTCTTCTTCGTCCGCGACACGATGAAGTTCCCGCACTTCATCCGCAGCCAGAAGCGACGCGGCGGCTCCGGGCTGCGCGACAACAACATGCAGTGGGACTTCTGGTCGCTCAACCCCGAGTCGGCCCACCAGGTCACCTACCTGATGGGCGACCGCGGCATCCCGAAGAGCTACCGCCACATGAACGGCTACGGGTCGCACACCTTCCTGTGGATCAACGAGGCCGGTGAGAAGCACTGGATCAAGTACCACTTCCACTCCGACCAGGGCGTCGAGTCGCTGGCCGACGCGGACGCCACCCGCATCGCCGGGGAGGACGCCGACTTCCACCGGCGCGACCTCTACACCTCGATCGCCGCGGGCGACTTCCCCTCCTGGACGCTCTCCATCCAGGCGATGCCCTACGAGGATGCGAAGACCTACCGGATCAACCCGTTCGACCTGACCAAGGTGTGGCCGCACCGCGACTACCCGCTGATCAAGGTCGGCACGATGACGCTCAACCGCAACCCGGAGAACTTCTTCGCCCAGATCGAGCAGGCCGCGTTCGAGCCCAGTGCCCTGGTGCCGGGCATCGGCTTCTCCCCCGACAAGATGCTGCTCGGCCGGGCCTTCGCGTACTCCGACACGCACCGCTACCGGATCGGTCCGAACTACCTGCAGCTGCCGGTGAACCGGCCCAAGGTGGCGATCAACACCTACACGCAGGACGGTCCGATGGCCTTCGAGCACCGCTCGGACGACCCGGTCTACGCGCCCAACTCGTTCGGCCGTGGCTACGCCGACAACGTGGGCGAGGTCGAGGAGAGCTGGGAGACCGACGGCGCCATGGTGCGTCAGGCGTACACCCTGCGCCCCGAGGACGACGACTTCTCGCAGGCCGGCGCCCTGGTCCGCGAGGTCTGGGACGACGAGCAGCGCGAGATGTTCGTGCAGACCGTCTCCGGCCACCTGCTCGGCGGCGTCGAGGGTGACGTCCTGGAGCGGGCCTTCCAGTACTGGAAGGCCGTCGACGCCGAGACCGGCAAGCGCATCGAGGAGCTCGTCCGCACCCAGAACGAGGGCGACGCCCCCGGTGTGCAGCCCGACGCGGCCAAGGCCGAGGCCTCCGACGCGTTCGTCGAGCCGGAGACCCACGCGAACAGCTGACCCGACGCCCCCTGGTCAGACGCCGCTGGTCAGACGCCTCTGGTCCGCCCGATCCTCGGGCGGGCCAGCGGCGTCTGCGGCTCAGTCGCCCGGCAGGTGGTGCACCTCCTTGCCGTGCGACATCGCGAACTCCTCCTCGGGCGAGAGGACCAGGCGGTGGCGGCCCATGACCGCGAAGTACAGCAGGCCGACCACGAAGAACGCGGCCACCCCGAAGACCACGGAGCGGTAGGCCTCGTTGAACGGCAGGATCACCAGGGTGGCGGCAGCGATCACCCCGGCCACCACGGCCCCGGGCACCCCGACCGGGCTCACGTAGGGCCGGGCGACGGTGGCGTACTTCCGGCGCAGGATGAGGAAGGCGACCATCTGCAGCACGTAGGCGATGACGGCCCCGAAGACCGCGATGTTGAGCAGCTGCCCGGCCACCACGGCGGCCTTGTCCGACGAGGACTCACCCGGGGCGTCGCGCAGCAGCGTCAGGCCGAAGATCAGCACCATCCCGATCACGGCACTGGCCAGCAGCGCGACGTAGGGCACCTTGCGCTCCCCGGTGAGCGAGAGGAACCGCGGGTAGTAGCCGGCGCGGGAGAGCGAGTACATGTTGCGCCCGGCGGCGAACATGATGCCCTGGAAGGACGCCACCAGCCCGGCGAGCGCGAAGAGGGCCAGCAGGGAGGCGATGTTGCTGCTCGGGAAGATCGCCCGGAAGCCGTCCAGGATCGGCTCGCCGCTCTGCGTGATCTCGGCCGCCCCCGTGACGCCCGGGTTGAGCACCAGCACCAGGAACGCGGTGACCAGCAGGGTGAACATGCCCATCAGCGACCCGCGGGGAACGTCCTTCTCGGGGCTGTGGGTCTCCTCGGCCGCCAGTGGCAGCTCCTCGATGCCGAGGAAGAACCACACCGCGAAAGGCAGGGCTGCCAGCACCCCGCTCGCCCCGAACGGCAACCACTTCGAGTGGCCCGCCTCGGGCACGATGTTCCACAGGTTGTCCCACGAGAAGGCCCCGGAGACGAGCGCCGCCACGAAGAAGAAGGTCAGCACGGCCAGCGACACGACGGCGATCACGACGGCGAACTTGAACGACGCGGCCGCGCCGGCCGAGTTCAGGGCGACGAAGGCGGCGTAGAAGATCAGGACCCAGACGAAGATCGGCAGGCTCAGCCCGAACAGGTCGTCGGTGATCGAGTCGGCGTACAGGCTGGCGAACGTGCCGACCACCGCCGTCGTGATGACGTACTCGATCGTCTCGGCCAGCCCCGTCACGAAGCCGCCCCAGGGGCCCATCGCCGCGCGACCGAACGAGTAGGCGCCGCCGGTGTGCGGCATCGTCGCCGACATCTCGGCGATGCTGTAGACCATCAGCAGGTACATCAGGCCGATCACCAGCGTGGCGAGGAAGAGGCCTCCGAAGCCCGCCTCGCCGAGACCGAAGTTCCAGCCGGAGAAGTCACCCGAGATGACCGCGGCGACCCCGAGCGCCCACAGCGACCAGGCGCCGGCGTGACGGGTGAGGCCGCGCTTGTCGAAGTAGCCGGTCTCGGCCTGGGCGTAGCTGACCCCGGCGCCCGCCCGTCGTGCCGCCGGTCGCGTGGAGGTGCGCTTGTGCTGCTCGGCCATCGTGGCTCCTGTCCCGGGTCCGTGGGTGGACTGCTCGGAGGCTAGACCTGCGGCCTCGGAGGCGTCCACAGACACCCGAAAATTCGGTATGACCTCAGACCTTTGAGCGATTGACACGCGCGGTCCGTGAATCGAGGATGGCTTCCATGCCGGCCGCCGACGCGCACGACCTCACCGACGCGGTCCTGCGTCCGGTGCGCGGTCACCACGCCTTCGAGGCCTGCGTGGAGCAGCTGGCGACGACCATCAGGCTGGGGGTGCACCCCCTGGGCTCGACGCTGCCACCGGAGCGCGACCTGGCCGTCCGGCTCGGGGTCTCCCGCGCCACGCTCCGCGAGGCGATGGCCGCCCTGCGCCAAGCCGGGCTGGTCGAGACCCGGCGTGGGCGCGGCGGCGGCACCGTGGTCACCCTGAAACCGCGCTCCCCCGCCGCCCGTGGGCGCGCCCGGGCGTCGCCCGGCCAGCGCCGGGACTGGCTGGACGCCCTCGACTACCGCCGGATCATCGAGCCCGGGGCCGCCCACCTGGCCGCGCGGGTCACTCTTGACGACGCCCGGCGCACCCAGCTGGAGGAGGCGCACGCGGCGGTCGCGGCGGCCAGCCGACCGGCGCAGCACCGCCAGGCGGACTCCCGGCTGCACCTGACCATCGCCGCACTGACCGGCTCGCCCCGCGTCGTCGAGGCGGTCACCACGGTCCAGGCGACGGTGCACGAGATGCTGCTGGCGATCCCCGTCCTCGAGGCCAACATCGCCCACTCCGACCGCCAGCACGCCGCGCTGGTCCGCGCGATCCTGCGCCAGGACCCCGACCGGGCCAGGGCAGCGATGGAGGAGCACTGCGACGACACGGCCGCGCTGCTGCGCGGACTGGTGGGCTGAGCCGTCCGACCTGACCGCCCCCGCCGACCCCTCCGCCCCTTTCCTCCGCCGACCTTGTGGGAGCACCCATGGCACTGCGCAACGAACGTCACCTGAGCATGAACGACCTGATCGCACGGATCGGGGCCGGCGAGGTCGACACGGTCGTGGTCGCCTTCACCGACATGCAGGGCCGCCTCCAGGGCAAGCGCCTGCACGGGCGCTACTTCGTCGACCACGTGGTCGGGCACGGCACCGAGGGGTGCAACTACCTGCTCGCCGTCGACGTCGAGATGAACACCGTCGACGGCTACGCCATCTCCTCGTGGGAGAAGGGCTACGGCGACATGGAGTTCGTGATGGACGAGAGCACGATCCGTCTCTCCACCCACCTGCCCGCGACCGCGATGGTCCAGTGCGACCTGGCCTGGCCCGACGGCGCCGTCGTGGTCCAGTCGCCTCGCAGCATCCTGCGTCGTCAGCTCGACCGGGTCGCCGCGCACGGCTGGACGGCTCTGGCGGGTACCGAGCTGGAGTTCATCGCGTTCGACACGACGTACGAGCAGGCGCACCGCGACCACTACCGCGACCTCACGCCCGTCAACCAGTACAACGTCGACTACTCGATCCTCGGGACCAGCCGGGTCGAGCCGCTGCTGCGCGACATCCGCAACCACATGTACGCCGCCGGCCTCGACGTCGAGGGCGCCAAGGGCGAGTGCAACCTGGGCCAGCACGAGATCGGGTTCCTCTTCGCCGAGGCGATGGTCACCGCCGACAACCATGCCGTCTACAAGACCGCGGCCAAGGAGATCGCCGCCCAGCACGGTACGGCGATCACCTTCATGGCGAAGTACGACGAGCGCGAGGGCAGCTCGTGCCACATCCACCTCTCGCTGCGTGGCACCGACGGCGAGCTGGTCTTCGCCGACGCCGACACCGGCGAACGGACCACGCTCTACGACCGCTTCGTGGCCGGGGTCCTCGCGACGGCGGCCGACTTCACGCTGCTCTACGCCCCCAACGTCAACTCCTACAAGCGCTTCGCGGACGGCTCCTTCGCGCCGACCACGATCGCCTGGGGCCTCGACAACCGGACCTGCGCGGTGCGCCTGGTCGGCCACGGCGCCGGCGCCCGGATGGAGAACCGGATCCCCGGCGCCGACGTGAACCCGTACCTCGCGCTGGCCGCGATGATCGCCGGCGGCCTGCACGGCATCGAGCAGGAGCTGCCCCTGGAGGATGCGCTGGTCGGCTCGGCGTACGCCGGCGGGGACGGCCGGGCGCAGGTGCCGAGCACGCTGGCCGCCGCGCGGGAGCTCTTCGCGACCTCCGCGGTGGCCCGCGCCGCCCTGGGTGACGACGTCGTCGACCACTACGTCAACATGGCCGACGTCGAGCTCGCGGCCTTCGGCCGGGCCGTCACCGACTGGGAGCTCCGCCGCGGCTTCGAGAGGCTCTGATGACCACCCACACCCTGATCGACCCGTCCAGCAACACTCCCCTGGCAAAGGTGCACCACGCCGACCTCGGCGAGACGGACGCGGCTATCGAGCGCGCCCACGAGGCGTTCGGGACCTGGCGGCACCTGGCGCCCGGTGAGCGGGCCACCCTGCTGCGACGCTTCGCCGCGGTCGTCGACGCGCACGTCGAGGAGCTGGCCGGGCTCGAGGTGCGCAACGCAGGTCACACCTGGGCGAACGCCCGCTGGGAGGCCGGCAACGTCCGCGACTGCCTGAACTACTACGCCGGGGCGCCCGAGCGGCTCTTCGGCCGGCAGATCCCGGTGGCCGGTGGCACCGACCTGACCTTCCACGAGCCGCTGGGCGTGGTCGGCATCATCGTGCCGTGGAACTTCCCGATGCCGGTCGCCGGCTGGGGCCTCGCCCCGGCCCTGGCCGCCGGGAACACCGTGGTCCTGAAGCCGGCCGAGCTGACCCCGCTGACCGCGATCCGGCTCGGCGAGCTGGCCCGCGAGGCCGGCCTGCCCGAGCACGTGCTCACGGTGCTGCCCGGCGAGGGCCCGGTGGTCGGCGAGCGGTTCGTGACGCACCCGCTGGTGCGCAAGGTGTGCTTCACCGGCTCCACCGCGGTCGGCAAGCGGATCATGGCCGGCTGCGCCGAGCAGGTGAAGCGGGTGACCCTCGAGCTCGGTGGCAAGAGCTCCAACATCGTCTTCGCCGACGCCGACCTCGACGCGGCGGCGGCCAGCGCGCCGTACGCCGTCTTCGACAATGCCGGCCAGGACTGCTGCGCCCGGTCCCGGATCCTGGTCGAGCGCTCGGTCCACGACGAGTTCCTGGCGAGGCTGGAGCCCGCCGTCACCGCGCTGCGCGTGCTCGACCCCAGCGACGAGGACAGCGAGATGGGGCCGCTCATCTCGGCGCGTCAGCAGGGCCGGGTGCAGGGCTTCCTCGACGAGGCCGACATCGCGTTCGCCGGCAGCACGCCCGGCGGTGACGGCTTCTGGGTGCCGCCGAGCGTGGTCCTCACCGAGGACCCGGCCGCACGGATCTGGCGCGAGGAGGTGTTCGGGCCGGTGGTCGCGGTGATGCCCTTCGACGACGAGGCGCACGCCGTGGCGCTGGCCAACGACTCGGAGTACGGTCTCTCCGGCTCGATCTTCACCCGTGACCTCGGCCGCGGCCTGCGGGTCGCCCGCGCTGTCGAGTCCGGCAACCTCAGCGTCAACTCGCACTCCGCGGTGCGGTACTGGACACCCTTCGGCGGGTACAAGCAGAGCGGCCTCGGCCGCGAGCTGGGTCCCGACGCGGCGCACGCGTTCACCGAGGAGAAGAACGTCTTCATCGCCCACTGACCGCACGGGCCCACGCCCCTCGACCACCGAAGGACACACCATGGCAGGACGCATCCAGGACAAGGTCGCCGTCGTCACCGGAGGCTGCTCAGGGATCGGCCTGGCGACGGTGCAACGCTTCGTCGAGGAGGGCGCGAAGGTCGTCATCGGCGACATCGACGAGCAGCGCGGCCACGAGCTGGCCGAGCAGCTCGGCGGCCCCGAGGTGGCGACGTTCGTCCGCGTCGACGTCACCAGCAAGGACGACGTCGACGCGCTCTTCCGGACCGCGAAGGAGACCTACGGCTCGGTCGACGTCGCCTTCAACAACGCGGGCATCTCCCCGCCCGAGGACGACTCGATCCTCGACACCGACCTCGAGGCCTGGCGTCGGGTGCAGGAGGTCAACCTGACCAGCGTCTACCTGTGCTGCAAGGCCGCCCTGCCCTACATGCTCGAGCAGCAGCGCGGCTCGATCATCAACACCGCCTCGTTCGTCGCGGTGATGGGGGCCGCCACCTCGCAGATCTCGTACTCCGCCTCGAAGGGCGGCGTGCTGTCGATGTCGCGCGAGCTCGGGGTCCAGTTCGCCCGCCAGGGCGTGCGGGTCAACGCACTGTGCCCGGGACCGGTGAACACGCCGTTGCTCCAGGAGCTGTTCGCCAGTGATCCCGAGCGGGCCGAGCGGCGCCTCGTGCACGTGCCGATGGGCCGCTTCGCGGAGCCGAGCGAGATGGCGAACGCGGTGCTCTTCCTCGCCTCCGACGAGTCGAGCTTCGTCACCGCCAACAGCTTCCTGGTCGACGGCGGCATCTCCGGCGCCTACGTGACCCCGCTGTAGGGCCGGCCCGTGACCGCTCCCCTGATCGGGCTGACCACCTACCGCGAGGACGCCGCGTGGGGCGTGTGGCACCAGCGCGCCGACGTCCTGCCCACGGCGTACGCCCGGGCCGTCGAGGAGACCGGCGGCGTTCCGCTGCTGCTGCCCCCGGTGGCGCAGCCCGGTGCGGCCGACGCGGTGCTGGCCCGGCTCGACGGGCTGGTGGTCACCGGGGGCGCGGACGTCGACCCCGGCCGCTACGGGGAGCCCCCGCACCCCCGCACCGCCGCCTGGCGGGTCGACCGTGACGCCTGGGAGACCGCACTGCTCGATGCGGCCGGGGCCGCCGGGCTGCCGGTGCTGGGGGTCTGCCGCGGCATGCAGCTGATGGCGGCGCACGCGGGTGGCGTGCTGGACCAGCACACCCCCGACGTCGTCGGCCACGAGCGGCACAGCCCCGGCGGCGACGCCTACGGCGACGTCGTCGTGGCGACCCGGCCGGGCACCCGGGTGGCGGCCCTGGTCGGCGCCCGCCTCGAGGTGAGCTGCCACCACCACCAGTCCGTGCGCAGCCATCCCGGGTTCGTCGCGTCGGCCCACGCCGACGACGGCACCGTCGAGGCGATCGAGGCACCCGGCGAACGCTTCTGCCTCGCGGTGCAGTGGCACCCCGAGACGGCCGCCGACGTCGGGCTGCTGGCGGGGCTGGTGCGCGCCGCCGCGGGCTACGCCGCGGCGCGTGACACGATTCGTCGGTGAGGCCGCCACCCGCTCCCGTCCTGATCAGTGCCCACCGGTGCGGTGCCGGCGGCGACACCGAGCTGGAGAACTCCGCCGCGGCCCTCGACCGGGCGCTCGGCATGGGCGTGGAGTTCGTCGAGTTCGACGTGCAGCGCTGCCGGGACGGGGCGCTCGTGGTCTTCCACGACGAGTGGGTCGAGGTGCACGGCGAGCGGCTGGTGATCGCCGATCTCACCCATGCCGAGCTGGCGGCGCACACCGGCCGCCCGGTCCTGGCGTACGCCGACGTCCTCGACGCCCTCGCCGGCCACGCCAGGGCGCACGTCGACCTCAAGTTCACGTCTCCGCGCGAGCTGTACGACGACCCGCAGCGACCGGCGTACGAGGTCGAGGCCACGCGGCAGGCCGTCGAGCGGCTCGGCGCCGAGGCGATGATCGTCACCACGATGGACGACCGCGCCGTGCGCGCCGTGCGCGACTGGTCCGACGAGACCGGCCACGAGCTGCTCGTCGGCCTCTCGCTGGGGCGCAACGTGACCGGGCTGCCGTGGTACGGCCAGCTGCGGGTCCGGCTCTCCGAGCTGCTCCCCCGGCTGCGCTACCTGGAGTCCCGCGCCAACCTCGTCGTGGCCAACCACACGCTCGCGCGCGTCGGCGTGGCCCGCTTCGCGCGTCGCCACGGCCTGCCGTTGCTGGTCTGGACGATCGACACCCCCGGTTCGCTGCGCTACTGGCTGCGCCCGGGTCGCGCCTGGCTGGTCACCAGCAACTACCCCACCCAGGCGCTGGTGATCCGCGACGCCGCGACGGCGCGGCGCACCGGCCTCAGCCGAGCAGGAACGAGACGAGCGCGGCCAGCCCGACCACGACGATGAACACCCGCAGCACCTGCGCGGGCAGCCGGCGGCCCACGGTGGCCCCGAGCTGGGCGCCGACCACGGAGCCGACGCCGATCAGGCCGGCGATGCGCCAGTCCACGTCCGCCACCACGATGAACAGCAGGCCGGCGATGCCGTTGACGATGGCGGCCAGCACGTTCTTGAGGGCGTTCAGCCGCTGGAGCCCGTCGTCGACCCCGATGCCCAGGATCGCCATCAGCAGCACCCCCTGGGCGGCACCGAAGTAGCCGCCGTACACGCCGGCGAGCAGCACCGCGGGGCGCGTCCACCACGCGCCGTGCTCGGGCAGGCCACCGGTGGCGTCGTGGCGGCGCGCCACCCACGCGGAGATCCGGGGCTGGAAGACCACGAGCACCAGTCCCAGCAGGATGAGGGCCGGCACGATCGCGGCGAACGCCTCCGGGGGCAGGACCAGCAGCAGCAGCGCCCCCACCAGCCCGCCGACCAGCGAGGCGACGCTGAAGCGCAGCACCCGCGCGAGCTGGCCGCGGAGCTCGCGGCGGTAGCCGATGGCGCCGGAGACCGAGCCGGGCACCAGCCCGATCGTGTTGGAGACGTTGGCCGTCACCGGTGGGACCCCGAACGCGATCAGGGTCGGGAACGTGATGAGCGTTCCCGACCCGACGACGGTGTTGATGGTGCCAGCAGCGAGGCCGGCCAGAAAGATGGCGGCGGCTTCGAGCAGCGTCACTTCGTGGGTTCCTCCGTGGTGCCGGTGCCGGTGCCCGTGCCGGGGTCGACCTGGGCCCGGGTGGGCTGCGCCGCGCTCGCGGCCTCCGCGATCGCGGCCTGGACCGCCTTGTTGGCCTGGCTCAGCTCGCTGTCGGTGTCGTGGCCCGAGCGCGCCGGGGGCGCGCTGGTGCCCATGTCGACGCGGGTCCGGGGGCCCTCGACCTCCTGCGGGATGCCCTGCAGGTTGTTCATCGTGGAGCCGAGGCCCTCGAGCGCCTTGCCGATCTCGCTGGGCACGATCCAGAGCTTGTTGGCCCCGCCCTCGGCGATCTTCGGCATCATCTGGAGGTACTGGTAGGCCAGCAGCGACTGGTCGGGGTTGCCGTCGTGGATGGCCTGGAAGACCGTCTGGATGGCCTGGCCCTCACCTTGGGCCCGCAGGATCTGCGACTCGCGCTCGGCCTGGGCTCGCAGGATCTGCGACTCCCGGTCACCCTCCGCGGTGAGGATCGCCGACTGCTTCTGGCCCTCGGCGGTCAGGATGGCGGACTGGCGCTGGCCCTCGGCGGTGAGGATGGCCGCGCGCTTGTCGCGGTCGGCACGCATCTGCTTCTCCATCGTGTCCTTGATGGAGGGCGGCGGGTCGATGCTCTTGATCTCGACGCGTCCGACCCGGATGCCCCACTTGCCGGTGGCCTCGTCGAGGACGCCGCGCAGGCCGGAGTTGATGGTCTCCCGGCTGGTCAGGGTCTGCTCGAGGTCCATCCCGCCGACGATGTTGCGCAGCGTGGTCATGGTGATCTGCTCGACGGCCTGGATGTAGTTGGCGATCTCGTACGTCGCAGCCACCGGGTCGATGACCTGGAAGTAGATGACCGTGTCGATCTCGACGGTCAGGTTGTCCTCGGTGATGACCGAGGACGGCGGGAAGCTGACGACCTGCTCGCGCAGGTCGATCAGGTAGCGCACCCGGTCGATGAAGGGCACCACGATGTTGAGCCCGGCAGGCAGGGTCTGCTGGTACTTGCCGAAGCGCTCGACGATGCCGGCGCGTGCCTGCGGCACGATCCGCACGGTCTTGGCGAGCAGGACGATGGTGAACAGGAGCAACAGCCCCAAGACGATCAGGAACGGCACGGCGCCTCCTCAGGGCTCGAGACGTGCAACGGGATGAACGTACGCGGTCGCGCCCCTGATCTGCAGCACTTCGACCGTCTCGCCGGCGGCGATGGTGAGCGTCTCGTCGTAGGGGGCGGCGCTCCACAGCTCACCGGCCAGGCGGACCTGGCCCGTGGCCAGTGAGCTGACGGCCTCGGTGACCGTACCCTGCTGGCCGACCAGGCGGCCGTGGCTCATCTGGAGGTCGGCACCGTTGTGCAGGCGCTTGACGAGGTTGGGCCGGACCAGCGCGAGCATCCCGACCGACGCGCCGACCGCCGCCAGGAACTGCAGCAGGAGCGGTGCCCCGAACGCCGCGGTGGTCATGCCCGCGAACGCACCGGCGGCGAGCATGATCAGGACCAGGTCGAGGCTGAACATCTCGGCCACGCCCAGCAGGATCCCCAGCCCCAGCCAGACCTGCCAGGCGTCGATACCCCACTTGTCCATGACGCGAGCCTAGCCCCGGTGCCGTCGGGTACGCCGTCGCGCGGCCCAGCGGCCGTCCTCGTGGGCGAGCGCGATCGGCATTCCGAACGCCGTGGAGAGGTTGTCCTCGGTGATCACGTGGTCCAGCAGCCCGGAGGCCACCACCGCGCCCTCGCGCAGCAGCAGTGCGTGGGTGAAGCCGGGTGGGATCTCCTCGACGTGGTGCGAGACCAGCACGGTGGCCGGCGACTCGGGGTCCATCGCCAGCACCGAGAGAGTGGAGACGAGGTCCTCGCGTCCGCCGAGGTCGAGCCCGGCGGCGGGCTCGTCGAGCAGCAGCATCTCCGGGTCGGTCATCAGGGCCCGGGCGATCTGCACCCGCTTGCGCTCGCCCTCGCTCAGCGTGCCGAAGGTGCGCTCAGCCAGGTGCCCGGCTCCGACCTCGCCCAGCAGCTGGCCGGCGCGCTCGTGGTCGAGCCGGTCGTAGTCCTCGCGCCAGCGGCCCACCACGCCGTAGGAGGCTGAGACGACGACGTCGTGCACCTTCTCGTGCCGGGGGATCCGCTCGGCCAAGGCTGCGCTGGTGAGCCCGATGCGAGGGCGCAGGTCGAAGACGTCGACGGTGCCGAGGACCTCCTCGAGGATGCCCGCCACGCCCGAGGTCGGGTGGATCATGGCGGCGGCGACCTGCAGCAGCGTCGTCTTGCCGGCGCCGTTGGGTCCGAGCACGACCCAGCGCTCGTCCTCCTCGACGGTCCAGTCGATGCCGTCGAGCAACGTGCTCCGGCCACGCCGGACCGTCACCTCGGCGAACTCCAGCACGGCGGTCATGGGCGTCACCCTATCCACGCGTATTCTCGTGCGCCGTGACCGCCCTGCTGCCCGCCTCCGCCCGTCTCGCGTGGTGGGCGACCGCCTGGCTGCGCGGTCACGTCGTGACCGACCTGCTGATCGACGCCGTCCTCGCCGACGACGCCACCCACGCCGTGGCCGGCCTGCCGGGCGCCGACGGGACCGAGACCCTGGTCGCGGCCCTCGGCCGGCTGCGGGCCGCCGGGGCCTCGGGCGTCGGGGCGGCGTTCCCGGCGGAGGGCGACCCGGTCGGGCTCGGCGGACCACGCCCGTTCAACGACGCCGCGCTCGAGAGCGGCGAGGCCGCGGTGGTCCTCGGGACCGGCCTGGGGCTGGTGCCGCTGCGGGTCGGGGCCGCCCTGACCTGGACGGCTCACCCGGCCGAGCGCCGCCAGCTGCCGGACGTGGGCGAGGCGGACCGGGCCCTGCGGGCCGCGCTGATCGAGTCGGCCGACCTGCTGGCCCGTCTGGAG
Source organism: uncultured Actinomycetota bacterium (assembly GCA_963760585.1). Taxonomy (GTDB): domain Bacteria; phylum Actinomycetota; class Actinomycetes; order Propionibacteriales; family Nocardioidaceae; genus Nocardioides. The sequence continues at coordinate 688,188 of CAVXDI010000004.1, read as the reverse complement.
GTGGCCCGGTGGCGCCCCGAGATCGCCGACCGGCTGATGAACCTGCGGCACCGCGAGCCGGTGGCGGCACCACCGGGCGTCCCGCCGCGCTGCGTCGAGCTCGCCGCCCGTGGTCTCCAGGCCCTCGAGATCGCCGACCTCGCCCTGGCCGACGACGGCGGCGCGCTCAGCGTCCACGAGATCGCGAGCCGCCGTGGTGCGCTGGTGCCGCTCGAGCGCGCCGGGCGACGAGCCCTGGTGGCCGCCTGCTCCCCGGAGGTCTGGCCCCCGGACTGAACGTCGCCCGGGCCCGGGTCAGCGATAGCCTCACCCCCGATGACTGACTTCAGGACGCAGCCGGGAACCCTGCTCATCACGCTGACCGGCAAGGACCGGCCGGGCGTGACCTCAGCGATCTTCGCCACCCTCGCCGGGGCCGGCGTCGAGGTGCTCGACCTCGAGCAGATCGTGCTGCGGCGCCGCCTGATCCTGGGCGTCCTCATCAGTGCTCCGCGGGACTGGCAGAAGCTGCGCGACGCCGTCCACGAGACCGCCCGCGGCCTCGACATGAGCGTCGACGTCGACCACGGCACCGGCGACAACCTGGAGCGCCGGGGTGGCCGCTCGCACGTCACGATCATCGGCACCCCCCTGACCGCCGCGGCCATGGGCGCCGTCGCCGGGCGGATCGCCGACTGCGGCGCCAACATCGACCGCATCGAGCGGATGGCGCGCTACCCCGTCACCGCGATCGACCTGCACGTCTCGGGGGCCGAGCCCGAGGCCCTGCGCTCGTTGCTGGCCGCCGAGGCCGCGCGCCAGGGTCTCGACATCGCCGTCCAGCCGGCCAACCTGCTGCGACGCGGGATGCGTCTGATCGTGATGGACGTCGACTCCACGCTGATCCAGGGCGAGGTGATCGAGATGCTGGCCGCCCACGCCGGCTACGAGGAGGAGGTCGCGGCCGTCACCGAGCGGGCCATGCGCGGCGAGCTGGACTTCGAGGAGTCGCTGCGCTCGCGGGTCGCCCTGCTCGCCGGCGTCCCCGCCGCCGCCCTCGACGAGGTGTACGACGCGATCGTCCTCGCCCCCGGCGCCCGGACCATGGTGCGCACGCTGCGCCGCCTCGGCTACCGCTTCGCGATCGTCTCGGGCGGGTTCAGCCAGATCACCGACCGGCTGGCGGCCGACCTCGGGATCCACTTCGCGCGGGCCAACGAGCTCGAGATCGTCGAGGGGCGGCTCACCGGCCGGATCGTCGGCCCCGTCGTCGACCGGGCCGGCAAGGCCGCCGCGCTGCGGCAGTTCGCGGCCGAGGTCGGGGTCTCCGAGGCGGCCGTCATCGCGATCGGGGACGGCGCCAACGACCTCGACATGCTCAACGCCGCGGGGCTCGGCATCGCCTACAACGCCAAGCCGCTGGTCCGCGAGGCCGCCGACACCTCGGTCAACGTCCCGTACCTCGACGCGATCATGTACCTGCTCGGCATCTCCCGCGAGGAGATCGAGGCCGCGGACGCCGAGGCCGGCATCGTGACGCCCTCACCCCCCGTCTGACCCTCGTCACCCACCCCCGTGGGATGGCAGCCTGAGCCCATGACGGGACGCAGCGGCGGGACCCCCGAGCGGCCGGCCACGTTCTTCGCCGGACCGGACGAGTTCCGGGCCTGGCTCGAGGAGCACCACGAGAGCGCCACCGAGCTGTGGATGGGGCTGTACAAGAAGCACGTCCCCGACCGGGGGCTGACCTGGGCGCAGGCCGTCCCGGAGGCGCTCTGCTTCGGCTGGATCGACTCCCTGGTCCAGCGCATCGACGAGGATGCCGTCCGCCAGCGCTGGACCCCGCGCAAGGCCGCGAGCAACTGGAGCACGGTCAACATCGAGCTCGTCGAGCAGCTCGCGGCCGAGGGCCGCATGCGGCCGTCCGGACTGGCCGCGTACGCCCGCCGCCGCCCGGAGCGGTCGGGAATCTACGCCTACGAGACCCGGGCCCTCGAGCTGCCGCCGGCGTACGCCGAGCGGCTGGCCGCCGAGCCCCGGGCCGCGGCGTTCTGGGAGGTCGCCACGGCGTCGTACCGCAGGAGCGCGGTCAACTGGGTGCTCACGGCCCAGCGCGAGGAGACCCGGGACCGGCGGATGGCCCAGCTGGTCGACGACTGTGCGCACGGCCGGCTGGTCCCCCCGCAGCGCTACGGCAGGACGCCGGGGTGGGTGGCGCGCGCCGCCGCGGCGGCCCACCGGGCGGGTTGAGGGATCCCGGGATCCGGCGGGGGCCCGGTGCGGCCCGGTCGGGGCCCGGTGCGGCCCGGTGGGGGCCCGGTGGGCCGGGTCGGGCCGGGTCGGGCCGGGTACCTCAGGCCTGCCCCACGTGGAAGCCGGTCAGCCGCGCGCCGCCCACCTCGAGTTCGGCCCACGACCCCGCGACGCAGAAGACGCTCACCGCGCCGGGCGGGTAGCCGTGCGCCAGCGCGGAGCTCGCGAGCTCCGGGTCGCACTCACCGTCGTCCAGCAGCTGCGCGAGGTGCCCCATCGTCGGGTTGTGGCCGAGCACGACCAGGGACGTGACCTCGTCGGGGACGGCGCGCACCAGATCGAGGGCGGTGTCGGGTCCGCTCGTGTAGAGCCCTTCGTCGAAGGACGCCTCGAGCTCCCAGCCCGTGGCCTCCACCACCGCCTGCCAGGTCTGGCGGGTGCGCACGGCGGCCGAGACCAGCGCGTGCTCGGGCTTTGACCCGAGCTCGCGCAGCCAGCGTCCCGCCTCCGCCGAGGCGTCGAGGCCGGCGCTGGTGAGCTCGCGCTCGAGGTCGCTGGGGCCGGCGTGGCGCGCGTGGGCGTGACGCATGAGGATGAGCTGACGGGTCTGGCGTTGCACGGCTCAACTCTGGCAGCCGCTAGCCTCCCTGTCATGCCCAAGGGACCCCTCATGATCATCGGCGGTGCCGAGGACAAGCTCCGCGCGCGCACGATCCTCAAGGACTTCATCGCCGCCAGCGGCGGCCACGACGCCCGGATCGCGGTCATCCCCACCGCCTCCTCGCTGGGACCGGAGGTCGTGCAGGTCTACGACGCGCTGTTCCGCTCGCTGGGTGCCGCCGACGTCGTCGCGGTCCGGCCCGAGACCCGGGAGGCTGCCCACGACCCCGAGCTGGTGGCCCGCCTCGCCGGCGCGACCGGCGTCTTCATGACCGGCGGCAACCAGCTGAAGCTCTCCGCGATCCTCGCCGGAACCCCGCTGGCCGATGCCCTCCTCGACGCGCACCAGCGCGGCGTGGTGGTGGCCGGCACGTCCGCCGGGGCGAGCATCCAGTCCAGCCACATGGTCGCCTTCGGCGGCCCCGGTGCCACCCCCAAGCAACGGATGACCCAGGTGGCGGCCGGCCTGGGCCTGCTCGGGTCCACCGTGATCGACCAGCACTTCGACCAGCGCAACCGCTACGGCCGGCTCCTGATGATCGTCTCCCAGTCGCCGCAGCTGCTCGGGATGGGTGTGGACGAGGACACCTCCGCCGTCGTCGAGGACATCGACGGTCACGAGGTCCTGCGTGTGGTGGGGCGCGGCGCGGTGACGATCTTCGACCCCTCCCGCATCGTCACCAACGCCTACGAGGCCAAGCGCTCCTCCACGCTGCTCGCCAGCGGCGTGGTGCTGCACGTGCTGCCGCACGGGGCCCGCTTCGACCTCACCACCCGCACGCTGGTCCCCGAGACCACCACCATCGCGGACCCGGCCGAGGCCGCCGAGATGGCCGAGGCCAGCCACGACCTGCGCAACCTGGCCCGGGACGTCGCCGCCGCCGACGCCTCCCCCACCGTGCTGCGCCGTCGCCTGGCACGCACCCGCCGCACCCCAGCCCAGACTGCCCCTCCCCACGACGGAGCCCCCTCATGAGCGAACGCCCCCAGCCCGACCTGAGCATCGTCGAGACCCGCGTCTACCGCGGCGCGAACGTCTGGTCCTACGACCGGTCGATCCACCTCGTGGTGGACCTCGGCTCGCTGGAGAAGTTCCCCACGAACACGATCCCGGACTTCACCGAGAACGTCCTCCTGCTGCTGCCCGGCCTGCGCGAGCACTCCTGCTCGCGCGGTCGCCGGGGCGGCTTCGTCGAGCGGCTCAGCGAGGGCACCTGGCTGGGGCACGTCGCCGAGCACTGTGCGCTGGCCCTCCAGCAGGTCGTCGGCCATGACATCCGGCGTGGCAAGACCCGCCAGGTCAAGGGCAGCCCGGGGCTGTACAACGTGATCTTCGGCTACGCCGACGAGCAGGTCGGCCTGGCCGCCGCCCAGCTCGCCGTCCGCCTGGTCAACCACCTGGTCCAGGCCGACCCGGCGTTCGACTGGGACGCCGAGCTGGAGGCCTTCATCCGCCGCGCGCAGCGCACGGCGTTCGGCCCCTCGACGCAGGCGATCATCGACGAGGCGGTCTCCCGCGACATCCCCTGGATCCGGCTCAACCAGCACTCGCTGGTCCAGCTCGGCCAGGGCGTGCACGCGCAGCGGATCCGGGCCACGATGACCTCGCAGACCAGCTCGATCGCGGTCGACATCGCCTCCGACAAGGACCTCACGACGCGCCTGCTCGGGGCCGCCGGCCTCCCGGTGCCCAAGCAGGAGTCGGTGCGGACCGCCGACCAGGCCGTCCGGGCGGCGCAGCGCATCGGCTATCCCGTGGTGGTCAAGCCGCTGGACGGCAACCACGGCCGCGGGGTCTGCCTCGACCTGCAGGACGAGGCCGGGGTCCGCGCGGCCTTCGAGGTCGCACAGGGCGAGTCGCGCCGCGGCTGGATCATCGTGGAGTCCCTGGTGCTCGGCAAGGACTACCGCTGCCTGATCATCGACGGCAAGGCGGTCGCGATCGCCGAGCGGGTGCCAGCCTCGGTGACCGGCGACGGCAACAGCACCGTGGAGCAGCTCGTCGACACCGCGAACGCCGACCCGCGTCGCGGGGTCGGCCACGAGAAGGTCCTCACCCGGATCAAGGTCGACGACGCCGCGGTCGCGCTGGTGCGCGAGCAGGGCCTCGAGATGGGCGACGTCCCGGCCGACGGCCTGACGGTCAAGCTGGCGCTGACCGGCAACATGTCCACCGGCGGCATCTCGATCGACCGCACCTTCGAGGCGCACCCCGAGAACGTCGAGATCGCCGAGGAGGCGGCCCGGATGATCGGGCTGGACATCGCCGGCATCGACTTCATCTGCCCCGACATCACCGAGCCGGTCCGCGAGACCGGTGGCGCGATCTGCGAGGTCAACGCCGCCCCGGGGTTCCGGATGCACACGCACCCGACGATCGGTGAGCCACAGTTCATCGCCAAGCCCGTGGTGGACATGCTGTTCCCCCCGGGCGCCGCCGCGCGGATCCCGATCGTCGCGGTGACCGGCACCAACGGCAAGACCACGACCGCACGGATGATCTCCCACATCTTCAAGGGGATGGGCCGCAAGGTCGGCATGACCTCCACCGACGGCGTCGTCATCGACGAGCGCCTGCTGATCCGCTCGGACGCCTCCGGCCCCCGCTCGGCCCGGATGGTGCTGCAGAACCCGCGGGTCGACTTCGCCGTCTTCGAGGTCGCCCGGGGCGGCATCCTGCGCGAGGGGCTGGGCTACGAGCGCAACGACGTCGCCGTCGTGTTGAACGTGCAGCCCGACCACCTCGGCCTGCGCGGCATCGACACCGTCGAGCAGCTCGCCGACGTCAAGGCGGTGCTCGTCGAGGCGGTGCCGCGCGACGGTCACGCCGTCCTGAACGCGGACGACCCGCTGGTGCGCCAGATGCGCCGGCGGTGCTCGGGCCAGGTCGTGTGGTTCTCGATGGAGGAGCCCGGCTCCGAGTCCCGCGAGATGATCGAGGCGCACTGCCGGCGCGGGGGCAAGGCCCTGGTGATCAACCCCTCCGAGCGCGGCGAGATGATCGTGGTCAAGCACGGCCGCCGCGAGATGCAGCTGGCCTGGGTGCACCTGCTGCCGGCGACCTTCAGCGGCCGGGCCCGGATGAACGTGCAGAACGTGCTCGGGGCCGCAGCCGCGGCCTTCGCCGCCGGCGCCCCGCTGCACGACATCCGCCAGGGGCTGCGCAGCTTCTCGACCAACTACTACCTCTCCCCCGGCCGCCTCAACGAGGTCGAGGTCGACGGGATGAACGTCATCGTCGACTACTGCCACAACGCACCCGGCATGAAGGCGCTCGGCGACTTCGTGGACCGGGTCGGCGACTCGATGTCGTCCTCGCGCGACGAGCTGGCCCGCCCGTCGCGCATCGGCATCATCGCGACCGCCGGAGACCGGCGCGACGAGGACATGCGCGAGCTCGGCCACGTCGCCGCCCAGCACTTCGACGTCGTCGTGGTTCGCGAGGACGTCCAGCTGCGCGGGCGCCGTCGCGGTGACACGGCCGCCCTGGTGATGGAGGGCGTCCGCACTGCGATGACCGAGGGCGCGCGCTGCAAGCAGGTCGAGGAGGTGCTCGAGGAGATCGAGGCCGTCCGGCACGCGCTCAGCCGCGCCAACAAGGGCGACCTGGTGGTGGTCTGCGTCGACAAGCACGCGGCGGTGATGGCCGAGCTGGAGACCTGGTCGCACCAGGCGCAGGCCGGCAGCGGCGCCCACGACGACGCCCCGGCGGCCGACCCGGACTACGCCCCGGCCCCGACGGAGGGCTGAGCCCCGTGCGCGTCCTGCGGCTCGACGCGGTGCCCCGTCGTGGCGTCGACAGCCCCGGCAGCGCCGGCTTCACGGTCGGCGCGCTGGGCCTGACCGCCGACGCCCACCTGGTCGTCGTACGGCTTCGCCCGCGCGGGGTGATCGGCCGGCACCCGGCGGCGGGGCGGCAGCTGCTCGTCGTGGTCTCCGGCGACGCCGTGGTCTCCGGCTCGGACGGTGTGCCGGTCGAGATCGGGCCGGGCGAGGCGGCCGTCTGGGAGCCGAACGAGCTGCACGAGACCCGCTCCGAGAGCGGCCTGACCGCCCTCGTCGTCGAGGGCGACCTCGACCTCGGTGGCGCAGCGGGGTCCGACGCGGCCGTCGACGCCCCCTGACCCGGCGTACCCGACCCGGCGTACCCGACCCGGCGACCCCTACCCGACCCGACGACCCGGCGTACCCGACCCGGCGCAACTGGTCAGCCAGAACCGGCGCCTGTCGGCCGAGATCTCGGCCGACATGTCCGGGTTTCCCCGGTCAGCCGGGGAAACCCGCCGAACTCACCCCTCCACCCGGGAGGCGCGGACCTTGGCGCCCAGGGTGTCGTTGTCGTCGGGGGTGCCCCCGGCCCCGGCGATCCAGTCGTAGACCTCCTGGCGCTCGGCGTGGCACATCAGTCCGACCACGTCGCCCGGCAGTGCCTGGCCGACCAGCGCGGAGAGCGCGGCGACCTCGGTGGGGTAGGAGGCGAAGCTGCTCACGCCGACCCGCTCGGCGCCGGTCCGCATCAGGTCGTCCAGCTCCTCGACGGTGCGGCCACGCAGGTAGCGCGCCTTGTGCCCGATCGCGAGGACGTCGCTGTCGCGGGCCGCGATCTCGCCGAGCTTCTCGATCAGCTCGTCGGTGCGGTCGCCCACCACGCCGAGCCCGACCAGCAGGCGCGCTCCGGGGCGGCGGACCCCGTTCATGATCTCGAACAGCGCCTCGAGGCCCGCCTCGTTGTGCGCGAGGTCGATGACCACCGAGACCTCGCCGACGGTGAAGAAGTTCATCCGTCCCGGATTGTGCTCGGCGTCCGGACGGAAGCTGCGCAGCCCCGCGACCACGACGTCGTGCGCGATCCCGACCGCCAGCGCCGCCGACGCGGCGGCCAGGGTGTTCTCGACGTTGAAGCGGGACAGCCCGGCCAGGGTCATCGGCACGTCGACCAGCTCGACCAGTGGGTCGGGGTCGCCGTGGGGCTTCAGCACCGAGACCCAGCCGTCGATCACGGTGGTGGCCCGGCCGCCGGCCGCCAGCACCTCTCGGATCGCCGGGGAGTCGGGGTCGCGGGAGAAGACCCACGGCTGAGCCTTGACGACCCCGCGCATCGCGTAGACGCGCGGGTCGTCGCCGTTGAGCACCGCCCAGCCGTCCTTGCGGGTGATCTGCGCGACCACCGACTTCACCTCGGCCAGCTGGTCCAGCGTGTCGATGCCGTGCAGCCCGAGGTGGTCGGCGGTCACGTTGGTGACCACGGAGACGTCGTTGCGGGTCAGCCCGATGCCCTTGAGCAGGATCCCGCCACGGGCGGTCTCGGTGACCGCGAGCTCGACCTCGCGGTGCTCCAGGATCCGCCCGGCGCCGCTGGGCCCGGAGTAGTCCCCGGCCTCGATCAGCTCGCCGTCGATGTAGATGCCGTCGGTGTTCGACCACCCCACCAGGCGCCCGTCGGCGCGCCCGATGTGGGCCACCATCCGCGAGGTCGTGGTCTTGCCGTTGGTGCCGGTGACCGCCACCACCGGGATCCGGGGCGTGATCGTGCCCGGCGCGGCCCCGGGCTCGGCGGCCGCCACCCGGGCCGCGGCCTCGCTGACCGCGGTGTCGATGTCGGCGCTCAGCAGCGCGTCGAGCACGTCGCCGATCGCCCGGCCCATCGCCTGGGCCCGACCCCGGTGGCGCCACGGGAAGGCCACCACGAGCTGGTGGGGGTCGCTGGTGGGCCGCACCCGCACCGCGAGCCGGTTCGTGCCGGACTCCGCCGCCACCGCCCGCACCAGCCTGGCCACCGCCCGCGCCGCGAAGCGCTGGCGGAAGCCCGACTCGGCGGGGCCCGGACGCGCGCTGCGCAGCCCGATCCGGTTGGCGAAGCGCAGCGCGGTCCGGTCCGAGGCGGCCGCGAGCCCGCTCACGTCCAGGGTGAGCTTGATGGCCGCCCGCGGGAAGTAGAGGTTCGGGCCTTCGAGGACGCGCAGCTCGACGAGCGAGGCCGATGACGTGGTGGGGGGCACCCGCAGGAGGCTAGCGCTCAGGCCCCCATGGCGTGGAAGCCGCCGTCGACGTGGACGATCTCGCCGGACGTCGCGGGGAAGAAGTCGGAGAGCAGCGCGCAGACGGCCTTCGCCGTCGGGGTCTGGTCGGTGTTGTCCCAACCGAGCGGGGCGCGGGTGCTCCACATGTTCTCGAGGTCCTCGAACCCGGGGATCGCCTTCGCCGCCAGCGTCCGCAGCGGGCCGGCCGCCACCAGGTTGCAGCGGATGCCGTCGGCACCCAGGTCGCGGGCCAGGTAGCGCGAGGTGGACTCCAGGGCCGCCTTGGCGACGCCCATCCAGTCGTAGGCCGGCCAGGCGACCGTCGCGTCGAAGGTCATCCCGACCACGGACCCACCCGGGCCCATCAGCGGGCGGCACGCCGTCGCCAGCGACTTCAGCGAGTACGCCGAGACCTGGACGGCCTGCGCGACGTCGTCCCACGGGCCCTGGAGGAACTTGCCGCCGAGCAGCGTCTCGGGGTTGCCGTAGGCGATCGAGTGGACGACCCCGTCCAGACCGTCGACGTGCTCGCGGACCAGGTCGGGCAGCCGCTCGAGGTGCTCGGGGTCGGTCACGTCGAGCTCGAGCACGACCGGCTCGCTGGGCAGCCGCTTGGCGATCCGCCGGGTGATGCCGAGCGCGCGGCCGAAGTTGGAGATCAGGACGGTGGCGCCCTGCTCCTGTGCGACCTTGGCGGTGGCGAAGCCGATGGAGGAGTCCATCGTCACGCCGGCGACCAGGATCCGCTTGCCGTCGAGAATGCCCATGGGAGTGCCTTTCGGTGGGAGTGGGAGGCGGGTCAGTGACCCATGCCGAGGCCGCCGTCGACCGGGATCACGGCCCCGGTGACGTACGCCGCGCCGTCGCCGGCCAGCCACGTGACCACCGAGGCGATCTCGTCGGGCCTGGCGTAGCGCTGCAGCGGCACCTGCGTCTTGATCGCGGCGCGCTGCTCGTCGGAGAGCACCGCGGTCATGTCGGTCTCCACGAAGCCGGGGGCCACGACGTTGGCCGTGATGGAGCGTGACCCGAGCTCGCGGGCCAGGGAACGGGCCATGCCCACGAGGCCGGCCTTGGAGGCGGCGTAGTTGGCCTGGCCGGCGGAGCCGAGCAGGCCCACGACGGAGGAGATGAAGATGATCCGGCCGCGGCGCAGGCGCAGCATGCCCTTGGTGGCCCGCTTGGCCAGCCGGAAGGAGCCGGTGAGGTTGGTGTCGATCACCGAGGACCAGTCCTCCTCGCTCATCCGCAGGATGAGCGTGTCGGCGGTGATGCCCGCGTTCGCCACGAGGATCTCGACGGGCCCGTGGGCAGCCTCGATCTCCGCGAACGCGGCCTCGACCGCTGCCGGGTCCGTGACGTCGCAGCGCACGTCCAGGGCGCCCTCGGGCGCCCCTCCGCTACGCGTCGTCACGGCGACCTGGTCGCCGTTGGCGACGAACGCCTCCGCGATCGCCCGACCGATTCCCCTGTTGCCGCCTGTCACCAGGACTGATCTGCTCACAGTGGTGACGGTAGCGATTACCCCGGGGTAGGTCTAAAGACGCCGTCCGACGGGCGCGTCCCCCGAGGGGCCGGCGTCAGTCGTCCTCCATCCGGAAACCCAGCTTGAGACCGACCTGGAAGTGCTCGACGGAGCCGTCCTTGACCTGGCCGCGGACCTGGGTGACCTCGAACCAGTCGAGGTGGCGCAGCGTCCGGCTCGCCCGCTCGATGCCGTTCTTGATGGCGTCGTCGATGCCGTCCGGGGACGTGCCGACGATCTCGGTGACGCGGTAGGTGCGGTTGGACATGTGACCTCCGATGACGACGTGGGTTGCTGAGCCTACCGACGTACAGTGGAGGCATGGCCCGGACCCAGAGGACGAACGCCACGGAGCCGGTGCGGATCACCACGGCCGGCTCCAACCGCGCGGACGACATCGCAGCACGCCAGAAGCGCTACCTGCTCTCGATGAGCCTGCGTTCCGCCTGCTTCGTCGGGGCCGTCGTCGCGGCCATGGCGGGCCTCGCCTGGCTGTGGCCGTTCCTCATCGCCGGGGCACTGATCCTGCCGTACATCGCGGTGGTGCTGGCCAACAACTCGGCCCCTCGATCGGACGGCTTCGAGCTGCGTGACGCGGGCCCCGTCCGCCCGCAGCTGACACCCGCCGCCGGGCCGGTACGGGGTCCGGAGCCCGCTCCCGACACCACCAGCCACAATATTTGACAAGAAGCCCCGTCGTGACACAATCACCGGCGCGGGCTGGGTCTCCCCCGTCTCAGCTCGCACTGGTGCCGGACGGCTTCCCCCGTGGCTGTCCGGCACCGCTCATTCATCCGTGAGGACCTCCTTGTGCCCGACAGCGTGACCGATTCCGCCCGCTGCTCCGCCAGGGGATGCCAGGCCCCCGCCGCGTGGGACCTGCTCTGGAACAACCCCAAGCTGCACACCCCCGAGCGGCGCAAGACGTGGCTGGCGTGTGCCGAGCACCGCGAGTCGCTCTCGGACTTCCTGGCGGCGCGCAGCTTCCTGCGCGACGTCGTCGCCCACCAGGGCTGACGACGCCGGCCGTGGCCGACCCCGGGTAGCGCGTCCGGCACCCGTGGCCGGGGCGGATCAGCCGCCGATGGCCGACATCGGCCGATCGGGCTGGAGGAAGGTCGGGTCGTCGATGCCGTGCCCCGCGCGCTTGCCACGCATCGCGATCACCCAGCGGTCGGCGATCTCCTGGTCGGGGGCGCCGGCGCGCAGCGAGGCGCGCAGGTCCGACTCCTCACGGGCGAAGAGACAGTTGCGGACCTGGCCGTCGGCGGTCAGCCGGACCCGGTCGCAGTCCCCGCAGAAGGGGCGGGTGACGGAGGCGATGACGCCGACCGTGGCGGGGCCGCCGTCGACGGCGAAGAGCTCCGCGGGTGCGCTGCCGCGCGGCTCCGCGGCCGGGGTCAGGTCGAACTCCGTGCCGAGCCGCTCGAAGATCTCGTCCGCGGTGACCATCCCCTCCCGGCTCCAGCCGTGCTGGGCGTCGAGGGGCATCTGCTCGATGAAGCGCAGGTCGTAGCCGCGCTCGAGGCACCAGCGCAGCAGCTCGGGCGCCTGGTCGTCGTTCACCCCGCGCAGCAGCACCGCGTTGATCTTCACCGGGCCCAGCCCGGCCGCCTTGGCCGCCTCCAGGCCGGCCACCACGTCGTGGAAGCGGTCGCGCCGGGTGATCTGGAGGAACGTGTCGGCCCGCGCGGTGTCGAGGCTGACGTTGACCCGGTCGAGACCGGCGTCCTTGAGCGACTGCGCGGTGCGGGTCAGCCCCAGGGCGTTGGTGGTGATCGAGAGCTCCAGGGCCGGGTCGAGGGCGCGCGTGCGCGCCACGATGTCGACCAGTCCGCGGCGCACCAGCGGCTCGCCGCCGGTGAAGCGCACCTCCCGGATGCCCAGCTGCTGCACACCGATCCGGATCAGGTGCACGACCTCGTCGTCGGTCAGCTGCTCGTCGGTCGGCATCCAGTCGAGGCCCTCCGGGGGCATGCAGTAGGAGCAGCGCAGGTTGCAGCGGTCGGTCAGGGAGACGCGCAGGTCTGCTGCCACGCGGCCATAGCGGTCCTCGAGTCTCTGGGTCACGACCGCCAGTCTAGGTCGCCCCCGGGCACCTCTCGCGCCCACCACCCCGATAGCCTCGGGCCGTGCGGTCGTTGCGCTTCCTGCTCAGTCGTCGGTGGGTGCTCTTCGCGGTCGTCGTGGGGCTTCTCGCCTGGAGCGCCTGGTGGCTCGGCGAGTGGCAGTTCGGTCGTCTCGAGGACCGCAAGGCCGACAACGCGATCATCGGTCGCAACGAGTCCCTGCCGCCCGCGGCGGTCGCCGACGTGCTCGCCCCCGGCCGGGCCGTCCCCGACGCCGCGCAGTGGCGCCTGGTGACCGCGACCGGCACCTACGACACCGCTGACACCGTGGTCGTGCGCTACCGGACCCGCGACGGGGCCTCGGGCGTGGACGTCGTGGTGCCGCTGGAGACCTCCGCCGGGCCAGCCCTGCTGGTGGACCGGGGCTGGGTGGCCACCGACAACCGGGGCGCGGACGCGGCCGACCTCCCGGCGCCCCCCGACGGCGAGGTCACGGTCACGGGCTGGGTCCGCGCGGACGCCTCCGGGGACAGCACGACGGTCACCGACCGCTCGACGCGCTCGATCTCCAGCGAACGGATCGCCGACGCCCTCGACCGCGAGGTGTACGGCGGCTTCGTCGACCTGCGCACGGAGAGCCCCGCGCCCGCGACGCCCCTGGCCGGGGCGGAGCTCCCCGAGCTCGACAACGGTCCGCACTTCTTCTACGGCCTGCAGTGGTGGTTCTTCGGCGTGCTGGCCGTCTTCGGCTTCTTCTACCTGATGTTCGACGAGTGGCGTCGCGGCTCGGGGGGCAGCAGCCGGGTCGAGCGCCGCCGGGCGGCCGCGGCTCACAGCGAGCGCAGCATGCCCCCGTCGACCGGGACCATGGACCCGGAGACGAACGAGGCGGCCGGCGAGAGCAGGAAGGTCGCCACTCTGCCGAACTCCGCCGGGTCGCCGTAGCGCCCCAGCGGGATGGCCCGACGAGCGGCCTCCCGGGCGCGCTCGGGGTCCCCGGTCGCCTCGTCGAGCTCCTCGACCCGGTCGGTGCCGATCCGGCCCGGCAGGAGGGCGTTCACGCGCACCCCGGCCGGGCCGAGCTCGTCGGCCAGGGTCTTGGCCACCATGGCCAGGCCCGGGCGCAGACCGTTCGAGATGGCCATGTCGGCCAGCGGCGAGCGCACGCTGGAGGAGAGCACCAGCGCCAGGGAGCCGCCCGGCGGCAGAGCCGGGCCCAGCTCGCGGCACAGGCGCACAGCCCCGAGGAAGACCGAGCCGAAGGCGTCGGTCCACTCCTGGTCGGTGACCGCCGTCACCGCGCCCCTCGGCGGACCGCCCACGCTGACCAGGGCACCGTCGAGGCGTCCCCAGCGCTCGCGGGCGGCCGCCAGCAGCCGGCCCGGCGTCGCCGGGTCGGCGTTGTCGGCGACGACGCCCAGGGCCGAGTCCCCCAGGGCGTCGACGGTCGGGTCCAGCGTCCTCGGGGAGCGCCCCGAGACCACCACCCGGGCCCCCTCGGCCACCAGGCACTCGGCCGTGGCCCGGCCCAGGCCCCGGGTGCCGCCGGTGACGACGTACACCCTGTCGCTCAGGTCGAGATCCATCGTGGGGCTCCTCTCGGGGCCGGCGGCCTCAGCCGACCGGGACGTCCTGGATGAACTGCGTGCGGTAGAGGTCGGCGTACAGCCCACCCTGGGTCAGCAGCTCGGTGTGGGTGCCGGACTGCACGATCCGGCCGTCGTCGAGGACGAGGATGACGTCGGCGTTGCGGACCGTCGAGAGCCGGTGCGCGATGACCAGCGACGTGCGGCCCGCGAGGGCCGCGTCCAGGGCTCGCTGGACCGCAGCCTCCGACTCGCTGTCGAGGTGGGCGGTGGCCTCGTCGAGGACGACGATCGCCGGCGCCTTCAGCAGCAGCCGGGCGATGGCCAGGCGCTGCCGCTCCCCGCCCGAGAGACGGTAGCCGCGGTCCCCCACGACCGTGTCGAGACCGTCCGCCAGGCCGCGCACGAGCGGCTCGATCTGGGCGGCCCTCAGGGCCTCCCAGATCTGGGTGTCGTCGGCGTCGGGGCGGGCGTAGAGCAGGTTCACGCGGATCGTGTCGTGGAACATGTGGGCGTCCTGGGTGACGTAGCCGACGGTGTCCTCGAGGGACTGAAGGCGCAGGTCGCGCACGTCGACGTCGCCCACCTTCACCGCACCGGCACCGACGTCGTAGAGCCGCGCCACCAGGTTCGTGACCGTCGTCTTGCCGGCACCGGAGGGGCCGACCAGGGCCACCATCGCGCCGGGCTCGGCCACGAACGAGATGTCGTTGAGCACCGGTCCCGAGGGGCGCGACTCGGCGCGGGCCACGCCCTCCAGCGAGGCGAGCGAGATCTCGTCGGCCTGCGGGTAGGTGAAGGCGACGTGGTCGAAGGCCAGTCGGGAGGAGCCGGGCGGCACGTCCACCGCATCCGGCTTCTCCTGGATCAGCGAGGGCAGGTCGAGCACCTCGAAGACCCGCTCGAAGCTGACCAGGGCGGTCATCACGTCGATGCGCACGTTGGAGAGTCCCTGCAGCGGGCCGAGCAGGCGCAGCAGCAGCGTGGCCAGGGCGAGCACGGTGCCGACGGTGAGCGCCCCGCTGACGGCGAGGTGGCCACCGACGCCGTAGACCAGGGCGGTCGCGAGCGCGGGCACCAGCATCATGCTGGCCGCGAAGACACGGGTGATCAGCGAGATCCGGATGCCCAGGTCACGCACCCGGGCGGCCTTGGTGCCGAAGAGGTCGTCCTCCTCGCCGCGACGACCGAAGAGCTTGAGCAGCATGGCGCCGCCCACGTTGAACCGCTCGGTCATCATGTTGCCGAGGTCGGCGTTGCCGTCCATCTGCTCGCGGGTGAGCCCGGCCAGGCGGCGGCTGACGCCCCGCGAGACCAGCAGCAGCAGCGGGAACAGCGCCAGGCAGAGCAGGGTGACCTGCCAGCTCAGCACCATCATCGCGATGCCGACCACGATCACCGAGATGGTGTTGGCCACCGTGCTCGACAGCGTCGAGGTGAAGGCGCGCTGGGCCCCGATGACGTCGTTGTTCAGCCGCGAGACCAGGGCACCGGTCTGGGTCCGGGTGAAGAAGGCCAGCGACTGGCGCTGGACGTGGCCGAAGACCTGCGAGCGCAGGTCGTAGATGAGGCCCTCACCGATCCTCGACGAGAACCAGCCCTCTCCCACGGTCAGCAGCGCGCTCAGCACGGCGGTCACCGCCATCGCGAGGGCCAGGATCGTGATCAGCCCGGTGTTGCCCTGGTAGATCCCGTCGTCCACGATCCGCTGGACCAGCAGCGGCGTCACGATCACCAGGCAGGAGTCGATCACCGTCAGGACCAGGAAGTAGCTGATCAGCCGACGGTGGGGTCGGGCGAAGCCGAAGACGCGACGGACCGTCCCGGCGTCGACTCGGTTGTTGACCACACTGCGGTCCGAGCGCAGATGGCGCCACGCGGGGCCCATCCCGTGCATGCCCGACAAGTCGATCTCCTAGTCTGTGCCCGTGGTGGGGCCCGTGGTGGGGCCCGTGGTGGGGCCCGTGGTGGGGCCCGTGGTGGGGCCCTTCGCTGGTGCCGTCGGCACCCGGGCCACCTCCCGCAGGCGGCGCACCTGCGCCTCGCGCTCCAGGCGCCGTTGCGTCTCGAGGTCGTGCCCGGCTGCTCCCTGCAGGAGCCGCTTCGTCTCGGTGACCGCCCCCGGTGGGGCGGCGGTCAGGGCGCCCGCCAGGTCGGCGACGCAAGCGTCGAGCTCCGCGGCGGGGACGGAGCTGAGCGCCAGCCCGATCGCGACGGCCTCGTCGGCCGCCACCATCCGGGCGGTGACGCAGATCTCCAGTGCCCTGGCGTACCCAACGCTCTCGACCAGCGGCTTTGTTCCCGTCAGGTCGGGCACGAGCCCGAGTGCGGACTCCCTCATGCAGAACAGTGCGTCGTCGGCGATCACCCGCAGGTCACAGCTGAGCGCGAGCTGGAAGCCGGCGCCGACGGCGTGGCCCTGCACCGCGGCGACGGAGATGAAGCGCGGGTCCCGCAGGAACGTGAAGCCGCGTTGGTAGGCGTCGATGGTCTCGGCCATCTCCGCGTCGCCGAGCGCGAGGAGCCCGGCCACCGTCTCGACGCCCACTCCCGCCCCCGCCTGGTCGAGCATCGAGCGGTCCAGCCCCGCGGAGAAGCTCGGCCCGTTGCCGCGCACCACGACCACCCGGACCTCGCTCGGCAGCGCTTCGCCGACGGCGCCCAGCGCACGCCACATGGCCGGGGTCTGCGCGTTGCGGACCTCGGGCCGGTCCAGCGTGATCGTCGCGACCGGGCCGACGACCTCGACGAGGAGGCCGCCCTCGGCGAGCGCTTCTGGGGTCATGGCCGAAGGCTAGCCCTCCGGCCCACGTCCGCTCAGGCCAGCGACACGAGGTCGGCGTACGAGTCGTTCCAGAGGTCCTCGTCGCCGTCCGGCAGGAGCAGCACCCGGTCCGGCTCGAGGGCACGCACGGCGCCCTCGTCGTGGGTCACCAGGATGATGGCCCCCTCGTAGCTGCGGATCGCGGCGAGCACCTCCTCCCTGGACGCCGGGTCCAGGTTGTTGGTGGGCTCGTCGAGGAGCAGCACGTTGGCGCTCGAGACCACGAGGCTGGCCAGCGCCAGCCGGGTCTTCTCGCCACCGGACAGCACGCCGGCCGACTTCTGGGCGTCGTCGCCCGAGAAGAGGAACGAGCCGAGCACGCTGCGAGCCTCGGTGTCGGTGAGCTGGGGCGCCGCCGACTGCATGTTCTGCAGCACCGTGCGCCCGGTGTCGAGGGTCTCGTGCTCCTGGGCGTAGTAGCCGATCTTGAGGCCGTGGCCCGGGACCACCTCGCCGGTGTCGGCCCGGTCGACGCCCGCGAGGATCCGCAGCATCGTGGTCTTGCCGGCCCCGTTGAGCCCCAGGATGACCACCCGACTGCCCTTGTCGATGGCCAGGTCGACGTCGGTGAAGACCTCGAGCGACCCGTAGGACTTGGACAGCTCCTCGGCCGTGAGCGGGGTCTTCCCACAGGGTGCCGGAGCCGGGAACTTGATCCGCGCGACCTTGTCGGACTGTCGCTCGCCCTCGAGGCCGGCCATCATCTTCTCGGCACGCTTGAGCATCGACTGGGCCGCGGTCGCCTTGCTCGCCTTGGCCCGCATCTTGTTGGCCTGGTCGGTGAGCGTCTTGGCCTTGGTCTCGGCGTTCGACCGCTCGCGCTTGCGACGCCGCTCGTCGGTCTCGCGCTGGGTGAGGTAGGCCCGCCAGCCCATGTTGTAGACGTCGATGACGCCGCGGTTGGCGTCGAGGTGCAGCACCTTGTTGACCGTGGTCTCGAGCAGGGCGTTGTCGTGACTGATCACGATCAGACCACCCTTGTGCGCCCTGAGGAACTCACGCAGCCAGACGATGGAGTCGGCGTCGAGGTGGTTCGTCGGCTCGTCGAGGAGCAGGGTCTCCGCCCCGGAGAAGAGGATCCGGGCGAGCTCGACCCGGCGCCGCTGGCCACCGGAGAGGGTCTTGAGCTGCTGGGCCAGGATGCGCTCCTCGATGCCGAGGCTCTTGGCGATGGTCGCCGCCTCGGACTCCGCGGCGTACCCCCCGCCCGCGTGCAGCTCGGCGTCGGCGGCCGAGTAGCGGCGCATCCCGCGGTCGCGCACCGTCTCGTCCTCGCTGCCCATCTCGACCTCGGACTCGCGCAGCCGACGCACCACGTCGTCGAGCCCGCGGGCGGAGAGGATCCGGTCGCGGGCCAGCACCTCGGGATCACCGATCCGGGGGTCCTGGGGCAGGTAGCCGACCTCTCCGGTGGCCAGGACCTTGCCCGAGGCGGGCAGCGCCTCGCCGGCGAGGATCTTGGTGAGGGTGGTCTTCCCGGCGCCGTTGCGGCCGACCAGGCCGACCTTGTCGCCGGGGGCCACCCGGAAGCTGACGTTCTCCATCAGGAGACGGGCGCCGACACGGACTTCCAGCTGTTGGGCGTTGATCATCAGGGTACCTAGTCTATGTCCGCCGGGATCGATCCCGGCCATCCGCGAAAGGCACCCCATGCGCTTCAACCCCAGGGCCCGACTCGACACCAGCCGGGTGCGTGACGCCGGACGCGGCCGCAGCGGAGGCTCCGGCGGCGGCCTGGGTGGGGCCCTGGGTGGCGGCCGGCGCGGTGGCGGCGCGTCCCGCCTCCCGATCCCCGGCGGTGCCCGGGCCGGCGGCGGCGTCGGCGGTGTGATCATCGTCATCCTCTTCCTGGTGCTCACCCAGTGCCTCAACGGCGGTGGCGGCTCCCCGACCGGCTCGTCCTCAGGCGCCGGAGGCGGCTACGACACCAGCCGGATGGCCGACACCGGCCGCTACGAGCAGTGCCGGACCGGGGCGGACGCCAACCGCAGCAGCGACTGCGCCCGGGTCGCGGTGGAGAACTCCCTGCACGACTACTGGGCGCAGACCCTCGCCGCGCAGTCCGGCACCGGGTTCCGCTCGGAGCAGGCCGTCGAGACCTTCACCGGTGCGACCCAGACCGGCTGCGGTCGGGCGACCTCCGAGGTCGGGCCCTTCTACTGTCCCGTC
Source organism: uncultured Actinomycetota bacterium (assembly GCA_963760585.1). GTDB lineage: Bacteria > Actinomycetota > Actinomycetes > Propionibacteriales > Nocardioidaceae > Nocardioides. Next base: position 669,103 of record CAVXDI010000004.1, on the reverse strand, counting down.
GACAGCTCGATCTACCTCGACACGACCTTCTTCGAGGCCGTGCTGCAGGGCCAGCTGAACGGGCCACGCGGTGCGTTCGTGGAGCCCTACGTGCTCGCCCACGAGTACGGCCACCACATCCAGAACGTCCTGGGCACGATGGGCCGGGTGAAGACCCAGCAGGGGCCGCGCAGCGACTCGGTGCGCCTCGAGCTCCAGGCCGACTGCTTCGCCGGCATGTGGGCCAAGGGGGCCACCACCACGAAGGACGCACAGGGGCAGGTCCTGCTCCAGGACCTCAGCGACCAGGACGTGCGCGAGGCCATCGACGCCGCCACCGCGGTCGGCGACGACCGGATCCAGCAGGAGACCGGCGGCCGGGTCAATCCCGAGCAGTGGACGCACGGCTCCGCGGCCTCGCGCGTGTCCTGGTTCCGGACCGGCTTCCGCACCGGGGAGCTCGCCTCCTGCGACACGTTCGCCGCCGACGCGCTGTAGCCGGGGTCAGCCCGCCATCAGCTCCTCGATCTGGGGGAACTGGCGCTGCAGGGCACGCAGGTGCGGGGCGACCGCGGGGTGGCGGTACTTGCCGGCCAGGGCGCCCTCTCCCCCGGCGGCCCGGGCGAGGGCCCACTCCGCGCGGTTGAGCGCGGTCAGCACCGCGGTGACCCTGGCACCGAGCGCCACCTGCTCGGGAGTGGCCAGCCCCTCGGGGAGGCCGATCAGGTAGGCCTCGAGAAGCGGCTCGAGCTCCTCCCTGGCCGAGAGCGAGTAGTAGCCGAGGTCGGAGCCGACCGGACCGTGCCCCAGGGTGCCCCAGTCGACGGCCAGCGCGTCGTCGCCCCGGCGCCCGGGGAGGTTCCCCGGCACGGGGTCCCCGTGCTGCGCCACGAGCGGCAGCCGGTCGAGCCGCCCGAGCAGCGTCTCGCGACGCTGCCAGAGGTGGTCGGCCACGTCGGCGACCGTGGTCCGCGCCAGGGTCGGCCAGCCGCCTCGCCGCTCGACGCGCGCCATCCGGTCGCGCAGCTGGTCGCGGGCCAGCCAGCGGGCCGGTGCGATCCCGGCGCCGGCGAAGCGGCCCAGGGACCGAGCGACGAAGAGCCCACCGTTGGCGGCGTCCTCGACCCACGGCTCGATGAGGGTGATGCCCTCCTCGTCCTCCTCCACCGCGGCCGGCTCCCCGCAGCGCAACCCGGGGGTGGCCACGACGATGCCCGACGAGTGCACGTCGGCACAGCGGCGCCAGTAGGCGAAGTGCCCGGGGTCGCTCAGCTCGTCGGGGTCGCCCTCGACCGGCGCACCGAGCCGCTTGATCGCGACCGCGGTGCCGCCCAGCGCTGCGCGCCACACCCCCACGGTCGAGGCGCCGGAGCTCCCCGGCACCTGATACCACCCCGGCTCGGGCTGCCACATGGCCACATCCTGACAGAACCGGGCCCGCTTCCGGCGGACGTCGCGGCGCGGGAGGGCCTGTCGCGCGGCGCTGGCGACGGCGGCGACAGCGCGGAGCGCCCGCAACGGCGTCCAGCGGAGCTCCCCGGCCGGCGTCAGGGCGAGGTGCTCCGGGGCGACAGGTCCTGGATCCGCTGCGAGGCGTGGCGGCCGCGGCCCGCCTGGGCCGCCTGGGCCGCCCCCGACGCTGTCGTCATCCACCGACCCCAGCGAGACCGGGCTCAGGCGTTCAGCACGTCGATCCGCACGCTGCAGGAGTCCCGCACCGCCTGCTCGAGCACCGCCCGTCGGGGGTCCGGCACAGGGAGCCACGGTCCGCTGACGCTGAGCCCCCGGAGCCGGGGGTCCTCGAGCACCTCGCCGACCGCGGCGTGGTCGCCACCGGTGACGACCAGGCGCACGCCCACCCCGAGGATCCGGACGGCATGCTCCGCAGCCGCCTCGTAGGCCTGCCGGGCCTGGTTGTCGCGGCGCCGGGCGAAGCGCTGCTGGCTCTGGCCCCCGGCCTTGGTGCGCCCCTGGACGTGGCGCTGGCCGACCTTCGACCCCACGATCGTGGCCTGCTCGAGCCGGGCCACGGCGAAACCCCCCTTGCGGACCAGCAGCAGCCCCCAGGTCGAGGGCGCCGTCACGGCCGCCGCGAATGCGGCGGCGTCCGGCGGGCCGGTGTAGGCCGCCTCGAAGGGCAGCCGGGCCGTGAAGCTCGAGCCGTCGGACGCGGCCCCGCCCAGCGCCCCGTCGTGCACGTCGAGGGTGGTCACGCCGTGCCGCTCACCGAAGTTGAGCACCCAGCGCTCGACGCGTCCGGCGGGCACCGTCGCACCGACGGTCGTCGGGGCCATCGTCGCCGGTCCGGTCAGTCGCCGCGGTAGACGACGCGGAAGCGCTCGAGCACGACCGGCATGGTGGGGTCGAGCGCCCGCTCGGAGGAGCCCGTGGCGAAGAACTGCTCGTGCACCGCACGCCAGTGCCCCAGCGTGCCGTCCCCCTCCCCCTCGAGCCGGGCGTGCTCGGCGTCGACCTCCTCGAGGGCGACGACCGTGACCCCGGTGGTCTCGATCAGGGCCCGGGGGTGCCCGGCCCCGTCCAGCACGATGCCGAGGGCACCGATCTCGGGGAGAGGCTCCTCGGGCTCGTAGTCACTCAGCGCGCTGGCCGTCGCGGTCTTGGTGCCGGCCAGCACCAGGGCGAGCAGCGCGTCGGCCTGGGCGGGGCTGGACCCGAACGACCAGGCCGGCGGCGGGACCATCTCCAGGGTGGTCGGCCCGAAGTACGCGGGCGCGACGTTGAGCCGGGCGTGGAACCGGGCCAGGTCCCAGAACGCCTCGATCTGGCCCGGGCCCACCGCCGCCGTCCCCGTCGCGGGGTCGCTCACACGTTGAAACCGAGGGCGCGCAGCTGCTCGCGACCGTCGGGGGTGATCTTGTCGGGACCCCACGGCGGCATCCAGACCCAGTTGATGGCCACGTCGTTGACGAGGCCCTCGAGGGCGGAGTTCGTCTGGTCCATGATGACGTCGGTCAGCGGGCAGGCCGCCGAGGTCAGGGTCATGTCGAGGACGACGTTGTTGGCCTCGTCGAGGTGCACGTCGTAGACGAGGCCGAGGTCGACGACGTTGATCCCGAGCTCGGGGTCCACGACGTCCTTCATCGCCTCGGTCACGTCGTCCGCGCTGACACTGCCGGTGCCCTGGCCGCTCGCCTGCGGGACCTCGGGGAGGTCCCCGTGGTCCACGGGCGCCTCGACGGGGGCGTGCTCGACGCCGGTCTGGGTGTTCTGCTCGGTGCTGGTCTCGCTCACTTGCTCTCCTCCATGCTCTGGGCTGTCGCGTCCTTCCAGGCCATCCACGACAGTAGTGCGCACTTCACGCGCGCCGGGAACTTCGCGACGCCGGCGAACGCGATGCCGTCCTCCAGGACGTCCTCGTCGGGCTCGACGTGGCCCTTGCCCTGCATCAGGGTCAGGAACTCCTGATGGATGGCCATGGCCTCGTCGACGGGCTTGCCGATCAGCAGGTCGGTCATCACCGAGGCCGAGGCCTGGGAGATCGAACAGCCGACCGAGTCGTAGGACACGTCCTCGACCCGCCCGTCGGCGAGGTGCACGCGCAGCGTGACCTCGTCCCCGCAGGTCGGGTTGACGTGGTGGACCTCCGCCTCGTACGGGTCCCGCAGGCCCTTGTTGAGGGGGTTCTTGTAGTGGTCGAGGATGATCTCCTGGTAGAGGGCATCCAGGTCCGCGTTCGATGTCTGACTCATGCGCCTCAGCTCAGCTTGAAGTAGGAGCGGGTGTGGTGCAGGCCCTCCACGAGGGAGTCGATCTCGGCCGGGGTCGTGTACAGGTACGACGACATCCTCGTCGAGCTCTGCACCCCGAACCGCGCGTGCGCCGGCTTGGCGCAGTGGTGACCGGCCCGCACGGCGATGCCGCGCGAGTCGAGCACCTGCGCGACGTCGTGCGGGTGGACGCCGTCGATCTCGAAGGAGATCGCGCCGCCCCGCAGGTGTGCGTCGAGCGGACCCATCACCTTCAGGCCGGGAACCGTGGCCAGGCCCTCGAGCGCGTAGCCGGTGATGGCCTGCTCGTGGGCGGCGATGTTCTCCATGCCGATGTGGCTGAGGTAGTCGACCGCCGCGCCGAGACCCACGGCCTCGACGATGGGTGGCGTGCCGGCCTCGAACTTGTGCGGGATCCCCGCGAACGTCGAGCGCTCCATGGCGACCGTCTCGATCATCTCGCCGCCGCCGAGGAAGACCGGCAGCTCCTCGAGGACCGCGCGCCGGCCCCACAGGACGCCGATGCCGGTCGGGCCCACGACCTTGTGCCCGGTGAAGGCCAGCAGGTCGACCCCGGCCGCCTGCAGGGCGCCGAGGTCGATCGGCAGCTGGGGGGCCGCCTGCGAGGCGTCCACCACCACGAGCGCACCGACCTCGTGCGCCCGTCGGGCGATGTCGGCCACCGGGTTGACCGTGCCGAGCATGTTCGAGACCCAGGTCAGCGAGACCACCTTGGTGCGCTCGGTGATCAGGTCGTCGATGTCCGACAGGTCGAGGAGGCCGTCGTCGGTGAGCCCGAACCAGCGCAGCGTGGCGCCGGTCCGCTCGGTGAGGAGCTGCCAGGGCACGATGTTGGAGTGGTGCTCCATCTGCGTGATCAGCACCTCGTCGCCCTCGCCGAGCTGCCGTGGCCCGCGGGCCCAGGCCAGCGTGTTCGCGACCAGGTTGAGCGCCTCGGAGGCGTTCTTGGTGAAGATGATCTCGTCCCGGCTGGGCGCCTTGATGAACGCCGCCACCTTGTCGCGGGCGTCCTCGAACGCCTCGGAGGCCTCGGCGCCGAGCTGGTGCATGGCCCGGGCGACGTTGGCGTTGTGCCGCTCGAGGTGGTCGACCATCGTGTCGATCACCACCTGTGGCTTCTGCGAGGTGTTGGCGCTGTCGAGGTAGACCAGCGGTTGGCCGTTGGCCAGCGTCCGCGACAGGATCGGGAAGTCCTGGCGCAGGACCTCCAGCTCCGGCAGCAGGCCGGCGAGTCCCGTCGAGATCCCGGTCATGCTCAGACTCCGGCCTTCACGTACTTGTCGTAGCCCTCGGCCTCGAGCTGGTCGGCCAGCTCGGGACCGCCCTGGTCGGCGATCCGGCCGTCGACGAAGACGTGCACGTAGTCGGGCGTGATGTAGCGCAGGATGCGGGTGTAGTGCGTGATCAGCAGGACGCCCTTGCCCTCCTGGGCCCGGAACCGGTTCACGCCGTCCGAGACCACCTTGAGCGCGTCGATGTCGAGCCCGGAGTCGGTCTCGTCGAGGACCGCGACCTTGGGGCGCAGCAGCTCGAGCTGGGCGATCTCGTGGCGCTTCTTCTCGCCGCCGGAGAAGCCCTCGTTGACCGAGCGCTGGGCGAACGTCGCGTCGAGGTTCATCTGCTCCAGGGTGGCGTTGACGTCCTTGACCCAGGTGCGCAGCTTGGGGGCCTCGCCGTCGATGGCGGTCTTCGCGGTGCGCAGGAAGTTCGACACCGAGACGCCGGGGACCTCGACGGGGTACTGCATGGCCAGGAAGAGCCCGGCCCGGGCGCGCTCGTCGACGGACATGGCGAGCACGTCCTCGCCGTCGAGGGTGACGCTGCCGCCGGTGACGGTGTACTTCGGGTGGCCGGCGATCGAGTAGGCCAGGGTCGACTTGCCGGACCCGTTGGGTCCCATGATCGCGTGGGTCTCGCCGTCGCCGATGGTCAGCGTGACGCCCTTGAGGATCGCCTTGGGGCCGTCCTCGGTGGTGACCGAGACGTGCAGGTCCTTGATCACGAGGGTGCTCATCTGTGTGTCTCTCTTCTCTCTGGACTCTGGGTCAGCTGGGGTGGACGCCGTTGAGCGTCTGGGAGGGGTCGACGTAGACGCCGTCGGCGCGCCGCTCGACGGGGAACGCGGCGACCGGCTCGGTCGCCGGGAACCCGGTGGGCTTGCCGGTGCGCAGGTCGAAGCGCGAGCCGTGCAGCCAGCACTCGATCTGGCAGTCCGCGACCTCGCCCTCGGCGAGGGCGACGGCGGCGTGCGAGCACAGGTTCTGCAGGGCGTAGAAGTCGTCGCCGTCCCGGGCGACGACGATCTCGAGGTCACCCAGCACCACGGCCAGGCCCTCGTCCGCCGCCACGTCCTCGGCGGCGCAGACGCGCTCGAAGCCCATCAGATCGTGTCCTTCAGGACGTTCTTCGCGAGCTCCTGCTCCACGGTGTCCATCAGCTTCTCCTGCAGGGAGGGCACGCCGATCTTGCGGATCAGGTCGTTGAAGAAGCCGTGCACCACCAGGCGACGGGCCTCGGGCTCGTCGATGCCGCGTGAGCGCAGGTAGAACAGCTGCTCGTCGTCGAAGCGGCCGGTCGCGGACGCGTGGCCCGCGCCCTCGATCTCGCCGGTCTCGATCTCGAGGTTGGGCACCGAGTCGGCGTGGCAGCCGTCGGTGAGCACCAGGTTGCGGTTCTCCTCGTAGGTCTCGATGCCCTCGGCGACCTTGCGGATCAGCACGTTGCCGACCCAGACCGTGTGCGCGCCCTGGCCCTGCAGCGCACCCTTGTAGACCGCGTTGCTCTTGGTCTTGGGGGCCGTGTGGTCGGCGAAGAGACGATGCTCGATGTGCTGTCCCTCGTCGGCGAAGTAGAGACCGAGGAGCTCCGCGGCACCACCGGGACCGTCGTAGGAGACGTTGCTGTCCATCCGCACCAGGTCGCCGCCGAAGCTGATCGCGACGTGCCGGTACGACGCGTCGCGGCCGATCGTGGCCTCGTGGTGGGTCAGGTGCACGCTGTCGTCGGCCCAGTCCTGCAGCGAGATCACCGAGACCTGCGCGCCGTCGCCGACCTTGACCTCGACGACCTGCGCCATCGAGGCGTGGCCGGTGTGGTTGAGCACCACCACGGCCCGGGAGTGCCGACCGAAGCGCAGCGCGACGTGGCCCGCCTCGGTGGTGCCGGCGTCCGCACCGGAGAGGTCGACGACGACGGGCTCGTCGACCTCGGTGTCGGCGGGCACGTCGACGAGCAGCGTGGACCCCACCTCGGACAGCACGCGGGCCACGAACCGGGTGGTGGGCACCAGGCCGCTCACCCCACGCAGGCCCCGCGCCTCGTCACCGTGGACGGTCTCGACGCGGACGCCGGCCGGGGTGTTCCAGGTGCAAGCGGTGGTGCTCGCCCCGAAGACGGCGTCGGCCTGGAGGCCGCGCAGCCGCTTCAGCGGGGTGAACCGCCAGATCTCCTCGCGGCCCGTGGGGACCTCGTGGGCCGCCACGTCGAACGAACCCACGGGGTGCAGGTGCGACATCGTGCCGGGGGCGGTGGTCTCGATCGCGTCGGCGACCGGGTTGTCAGTCAGGGTCACGGAGATGCTTTCTGGGTCGGGGAACGAAAGGGCGCGACGGCACTCAGCCGACCGCACCTTCCATCTGGAGCTCGATGAGCCGGTTCAGCTCGAGGGCGTACTCCATCGGCAGCTCCTTGGCGATCGGCTCGATGAAGCCGCGGACGATCATCGCCATGGCCTCGTCCTGCTCCATGCCGCGCGACATGAGGTAGAAGAGCTGGTCGTCGGAGACCTTGGAGACGCTGGCCTCGTGACCCATCGAGACGTCGTCCTCGCGGATGTCGACGTAGGGGTAGGTGTCGGAGCGACTGATCTGGTCGACGAGCAGCGCGTCGCACAGCACGTTGGACTTCGAGCCGTGCGCGCCCTCGTTGATCTGGATCAGGCCGCGGTACGACGTGCGCCCACCACCGCGGGCCACCGACTTCGACAGGATCGAGGAGGAGGTGTTCGGGGCGGCGTGCACCATCTTGGCGCCGGCGTCCTGGTGCTGGCCCCCGCCCGCGAACGCGATCGACAGCGTCTCACCGCGGGCGTGCTCGCCCATCAGGTAGACGGCCGGGTACTTCATGGTCACCTTGGAGCCGATGTTGCCGTCGACCCACTCCATGGTCGCGCCCTCCTCGCAGGTGGCGCGCTTGGTGACGAGGTTGTAGACGTTGTTCGACCAGTTCTGGATGGTCGTGTAGCGGCAGCGCCCGCCCTTCTTCACGATGATCTCGACGACGGCCGAGTGCAGCGAGTCCGAGGAGTAGATCGGCGCGGTGCAGCCCTCGACGTAGTGCACGTAGGCACCCTCGTCGACGATGATCAGCGTGCGCTCGAACTGACCCATGTTCTCGGTGTTGATCCGGAAGTAGGCCTGCAGCGGGATGTCCACGTGGACGCCCTTGGGCACGTAGATGAACGAGCCGCCCGACCACACCGAGGTGTTCAGCGCTGAGAACTTGTTGTCACCGACGGGGATGACGGTGCCGAAGTACTCCTGGAACATCTCCGGCTGCTCGCGCAGGGCGGTGTCGGTGTCGAGGAAGAGCACGCCCTGCTCCTCGAGGTCCTCGCGGATCGAGTGGTAGACGACCTCGGACTCGTACTGGGCCGCGACGCCGGAGACCAGGCGCTGCTTCTCGGCCTCGGGGATGCCGAGCTTGTCGTAGGTGTTCTTGATCTCCTCGGGGAGGTCGTCCCAGGTCGCCGCCTGCTTCTCGCTCGACCGGACGAAGTACTTGATGTTGTCGAAGTCGATGCCACCGAGGTCCGAGCCCCAGGTGGGCATGGGCTTGCGGTGGAAGAGCTTCAGACCCTTGAGGCGCATGTCGAGCATCCACTGGGGCTCGCTCTTCTTGGCGGAGATGTCGCGGACGACTTCCTCGCTGAGACCGCGCTTCGCCGTGGCACCGGCGACGTCGGAGTCGCTCCAGCCGAAGTCGTAGCGCCCGATGCCCTCGAGCTCGGGGTTGCGCTCGTCGATCGTGGTCATGAGGTGACCTGCTCCTTCTGTGATTCGGGGGTCGAACCTGTCGAGACCTGCGGTGTGCCTGTGACAACCTGGGATGTGCCCGGGATGCAGGTGGTGCACACCCCGTCGCCGTGGGCGATGGTGGCCAGGCGCTGCACGTGGCGTCCGAGCACGCGGCCGATGGCCTCGGTCTCCGCCTCGCACAGCTGGGGGAACTCGTGGGCGACGTGCGAGACGGGACAGTGCTGCTGGCACAGCTGCTGGCCCACGGGCACGTCGCGCGTCGTCGCGGCGTACCCCTCGTCGGTGAACACCCGGGCCAGGACCTGGGCGGGGTCGAGCTGGGGGTGCGTCTGCTGGACGGCGCCGAAGCGCTCCTCGATGAACGCCACCCGACGGGTCGCGAACTCGCGGACGGCGGCGTCGCCACCGGTCTCGTCGAGGAAGCGCAGCGCGAGCACGGCCAGGTCGTCGTACTGCTGGTCGAAGCCCTCGCGACCGGCCTCGGTGAGCGCGAAGAGCTTCGCCGGGCGACCACGGCCGCGGCCGGCCTGGCTGCGGGGCTCGCGGACCTCGAGGAAGCCCTCCTCGAGCAGCTGGTCGAGGTGACGGCGCACCGCGGCGGCCGTCAGGTGCAGACGCTTCGCCAAGGAGGCCGCGGTGGACGGGCCCTCGTCCAGGATCGACCGCACGACGCGTTGCCGCGTCGTCTGGTCGTGCACCCTGGTGGGGGTTCCGGTGAATTCCACAACGCCAGTGTGCCGTTAATACTGCGGTCCATTCAAGTAAGGTTCCCCTTACCCGTGCCGGTCGGCCCCGCTCAGGTGCGGGTGCGCCGCTGGAAGGCACGCAGGGCGAGCGGTGCGACCACGGCCGTGATCGCGACCGTCCACAGCACCGTGGCCAGCACCGGGTGCTGCAGCGGTAGCGCCGCGTCGGGCGGGGCCGCCCCGGTGTTGCCCCAGAGCTGGCGCACCGAGAGGACGAGCGAGGAGATCGGGTTCCACTCGGCGATCGTGCGCAGCCACGGCGTCATCCGGTCGGTGGGGGCGAAGGTGTTGGCCAGGAACGTGATCGGGAACATCGTGGTGAACATGACGCCGTTCACCGCCTCCACCGAACGCATCGCCGAGCCGACCAGGATGCCGATCCAGATCATCGCGAAGCCCCACATGAGCAGCAGCAGGTAGGCCAGCAGGGCGTCGAGCACCCCGTTGCGGATCCGCCAGCCGATCAGCAGGCCGGTCAGCGACATCACCACGATCCCGATGCTGGAGTGGATCAGGCTGGACAGGCTGCGCCCGACCAGGACCGCGGCGGGGTTGATCGGCAGCGAGCGCATCCGGTCGACGATGCCCTTGTCGATGTCGGCGGTCAGGCCCACCGCGACGACGAAGGCGGCGAAGGCGATCGTCTGGCCCATGATCCCGCCGAGCAGCCACTCCCGGTAGCCGCCCGGGGAGTCGGCGACCGCGATCGAGCCCCCGAAGACGAACGCGAAGAGCAGCACGAACATCACCGGTTGGACGGTGACGTCCATGAGCATCTCGGGCATCCGCTTGATGTGGATGAGGTTGCGTCGCACGATCGTGAGCGACTGGCGCAGCAACCCGGTGTCCCGGGTCTCCGGGCGCTCGACGCCCCGGGTCGCCCGCCGGCTGTCCTGGGTGGTCACGAGACCCTCTCCTCCCGCTCGCCGTCGTCCCCGGCCGGGGCGACGTCCTCGTTCTCGGCGCGGTGCCCGGTCAGGTGCAGGAACACGTCGTCGAGGCTGGGTCGCTTGAGCCCCAGGTCGTCGAGCTCGATCCGGCTGTCGGCGAAGACCGAGGCGATCCTGGTCATGTCCGCGAGCCCGTCGGCCGGCGCGGTGAGCTGACGCGCCCCCTCATCGACGTGCACCTCGCCGACGTGGTCGCGCAGCAGCGCCTCGGCGGCGGCCAGCTCGTAGGGGTGGGAGACGGTGATCACCAGCGCCGCCCGGCCGGACTGGTCCTTGAGCTGGAGCGGCGTTCCCTCGGCGATCACCCGACCCCGGTCGATGACCACGATGTTGTCGGCCAGCTGGTCGGCCTCCTCGAGGTACTGGGTGGTGAGCAGCAGCGTGGTGCCGTCGCGGACCAGCTCGCGCAGCACGTCCCACAGCTCCACCCGGCTGCGTGGGTCCAGGCCGGTGGTCGGCTCGTCGAGGAAGAGCACCGGCGGCACCGCGATCAGGCTGACCGCGAGGTCGAGGCGCCGGCGCATGCCGCCGGAGTAGGTCTTGACGATCCGGTCACCCGCCTCGGCCAGGCTGAAGCGCTCGAGCAGGTCGTCCGTGGCGCGCCGGATGTAGCCGCGCGAGAGGCCGTAGAGGGCTCCGATGAGGCGCAGGTTCTCGCGGCCGGTGAGCAGCTCGTCGACCGTGGCCGCCTGACCGGTCAGCCCCATCGAGCGCCGGACGGCCGCCGGGTCGGTGACGACGTCGTGCCCGGCCACCCGGGCGGTGCCGCTGGTCGGCAGCGTCAGCGTCGTCATCATCCGCACCGTGGTGGTCTTGCCGGCGCCGTTGGGACCGAGCAGCCCGAGCACGCTGCCCTCGGGCACGCTGAGGCTGACGTCGTCGACCGCCAGCATGTCGCCGAAGCGCTTGACCAGGTGGTCGGCCTCGATGGCCGGGCGGGAGCTCATCCCCCGAGCCTAGACACCCGCCCGGACACTGGCCCTGCTCCCGCAGGGGACCGCGCCCGCAGGGGACCGGGCGCCGCTGCGGGTGCCCGACACCACGCTCCCTAGACTGGACCGGTGCCCCCCGCTGCTCCTGCCGTCCTCGTCGACGGGCTGGTGATGCGGTACGGCGACAAGGTCGCCGTGGACCGGCTCTCGCTGGACGTCGCACGGGCCAGCATCACCGCCGTGCTGGGCCCGAACGGGGCCGGCAAGACCACCACGCTCGAGACCTGCGAGGGCTACCGCCGGCCCCAGCAGGGCAGCGTGCGGGTGCTCGGCCTCGACCCGGTGCGCGACCGGGCGGACCTCCTCCCCCGGATCGGGGTCATGCTGCAGGGCGGCGGCGCCTGGAGCGGGGTGCGGGCGATGGAGATGCTGCGCCACGTCGCGAAGCTGCACGCCCACCCGCTGGCCGTCGACCCGCTCGCCGAGCGGCTCGGCCTCGGGGACTGCGGGCGCACGCCCTACCGGCGGCTCTCCGGGGGCCAGCAGCAGCGCCTCGCCCTCGCCATGGCCGTGGTGGGCCGGCCCGAGATCGTCTTCGTCGACGAGCCCACGGCGGGGATGGACCCGCAGGCCAGGCGCACCACCTGGGAGCTGCTCGAGCAGCTGCGCGGGGACGGCGTCACCGTGGTCCTCACCACGCACTACATGGACGAGGCGGAGCGGCTCGCCGACCGGATCCACATCATCGACCACGGCCGGCTGATCGCCTCGGGCTCCCCGCTGGAGCTGACCCGGGGCGGGACGGAGCAGCGTGGCGCCACGATCCGCCTCGTGGTGACCCGGCCGTTCCCGCCCGGCTCCCCCGACTCGCTGCGCGTCGCGCTGGGCGCGGGCACCCACGTCACCCAGCTCGACGAGCGCAGCCTGCTGGTCACCGGCCCTGCCGACGGGTCCACGCTGGCCCGGGTCTCGCGCTGGTGCGAGGAGAACGACGTGCTGCCGGAGTCGCTGACCCTGGGCCAGCGCAACCTCGAGGACGTCTTCCTCGAGCTGACCGGGCGGGGGCTGGTCCCGTGAGCCGCGAGCTCGACCACGAACGTGACCAGGATCGGGGTTTCACCCCCCGCCCCGGCGCCGCGCCGCTGCACCGCATGGTGCTGGCGCAGGCCGGGATGGAGTCGCGGCTGATGCTGCGCAACGGCGAGCAGCTGCTGCTCGCCGTCGTGATCCCGGTGATCGTCCTGGTGGGCGGGGTCGTCGGCGCCCACCGGGTCGGCCTGACCTTCGCCCACCCGGCCATCGACGTCTTCACCCCCGGCGTGCTCGCGCTGGCCGTGATGTCGACGGCGTTCACCTCGTTGGCGATCGCCACCGGCTTCGAGCGCCGCTACGGGGTGATCAAGCGCCTGGGCTCCTCGCCGCTGCCGCGCTCGGGACTGCTCGCCGGCAAGATCGGCGGGCTCCTGCTCATCGAGGCGCTCCAGGTGGTCGTGATCTCGGCGATCGCGCTGGCCCTCGGCTGGGACCCGGAGCCGGGCGCGCTCGGAGCGTTGCTCGCCGTGGTGCTCGGCACCGCGGCCTTCGCCTCCCTGGGCCTCTTCGTCGCCGGGGTGCTGCGTGCCGAGGCCACCCTGGCCGCGGCCAACCTCGTCTACCTGCTGCTGATGGCCGGCGGCGCGGTCGTGCTGCCGGCCTCGGCGTACGGCGCGGCCGGCGCCGTCGTGCACTGGCTTCCGTCGGGGGCGCTGGGTGAGGCCATGCGCGCGGCCCTGGTCGACGGTCGCACCGCCTGGACCGACCTCGTCGTACTGCTCGCCTGGGCCGTGCTCGGCACGGCCCTGACCGCTAGGACCTTCAAGTGGGAGTGATCCCGTCCCGCCTGCGCAGCCTCGACCAGTGGCTGCGCCCCCTCGGCTGGGCCAGCCTGGTCGCGAACATGGTGCTCGTCGTCACCGGCGGCGCCGTCCGCCTGACCGGCTCCGGCCTCGGCTGCCCCACCTGGCCGCGGTGCACCGCGGAGTCGTTCACCCCGCACGGTGCCTACGACCTGCACTCGGCGATCGAGTTCGGCAACCGGATGCTCACCTTCGTGCTGGTGGCCGTGGCGGTGGCCACCTTCGCCGCGGCCTGGCAGAGCGGCCGCCGCGAGCTGCGTCGCCTCGCGCTGCTGCTGGCCCTGGCCATCCCCGCGCAGGCGGTGATCGGGGGGATCACCGTGCTCACCGACCTGAACCCGTGGATCGTCTCCTTCCACCTGCTTGTGTCGCTGGCCGTCGTCGGCGTGGCCGTGGTCTTCCTGCGCCGCATCGACCACCCGCACCCGGTCCCGGCCCGTGGCCCCGTCGTCACGCTGGCGGCGACCACCTTCGCCTCGGCCTGGCTGGTGCTCTACGTCGGCACGGTGGTCACCGGCTCCGGCCCGCACGCGGGCGACGTGGACGCCCCCCGCAACGGGCTCGACCCGCTGCAGCTGAGCCAGCTGCACGCCGACGTCGTCTTCCTCCTCGTCGGCCTCACGGTCGGACTCGTCTTCGCCCTGCTGGCCACCGGGGCGGCCCGGGAGGCCCGCACGGCCGCCCTGGTGCTGCTCGGCCTGGAGGTCGGGCAGGGCACGATCGGCTTCGTGCAGTACGCCACGGACCTGCCGGTCGTGCTGGTCGCCGCCCACATGCTCGGCGCCGCGCTCATCTCGGCGAGCGCCACCTGGACCTTGGTGCGGGTCCGCGAACCGGCTTGAGCCGCCGCGGCCCGTCGGGCACCGGACTCAGAGCTTGAGCAGGGGGTCGATCGCGACCGCGACGAAGAGCAGCGAGAGGTAGAGGTTGGAGGAGTGGAAGAGCCGCATCGGCTGGATCTCGCTGAGGCTCTCCGTGCCGGCCGTGCGCCGCCACATCCGGTGCGCCTCGACGAGGAAGCCGGCGCCCAGCACGCCGGCGGCGACCGGGTAGAACGGGCTGGTCCCGGCCACCGGCCACAGCAGCAGCGACGTCGCGACCATCACCCAGCTGTAGAGCACGATCTGGCGGCCCACGACGTGGGCCGGCGCGACCACGGGCAGCATCGGCACGTCGACGTTCGCGTAGTCCTCGCGGTAGCGCAGCGCCAGCGCCCAGGTGTGCGGCGGCGTCCAGAAGAAGACGACCGCGAACAGCACGACCGGCACCCAGGAGAGCGCGCCGGTGACGGCGGTCCAGCCGATCAGGGCCGGGAAGCAGCCGGCGAGACCGCCCCAGACGATGTTCTGGGTGGTCCGACGCTTGAGCACCATCGTGTAGACCAGCACGTAGAAGGCGTTGGCCAGCAGCGCGAGCCCCGCGGACAGCGGGTTGACCCACAGCCACAGCGCGACCGTCGAGAGCACCCCGAGGACCAGCCCGAAGACCAGGGCCGCCCGGGGCGAGACGATGTGGCGCGGCAGGGCCCGGCGACGGGTCCGGCGCATCTGCTCGTCGATGTCGCGGTCGTAGACGCAGTTGAGCACCGACGCCGAGCCGGCCGAGAGCGTCCCGCCCACGACGGTGGCCGCGACGAGCCCCAGCGGCGGGATGCCCCGGGCGGCGAAGAACATCACCGGCACCGTGGTCAGCAGCAGCAGCTCGATGACGCGAGGCTTGGTGAGCCCGACGTAGGCAGCGACGACGTCCCGGAAGGTCGTCGGTGGCGTCTCGGCGTCGGGTGGCGCAGAGGCC
This sequence comes from uncultured Actinomycetota bacterium, assembly GCA_963760585.1. Classification (GTDB taxonomy): domain Bacteria; phylum Actinomycetota; class Actinomycetes; order Propionibacteriales; family Nocardioidaceae; genus Nocardioides. Next base: position 654,022 of record CAVXDI010000004.1, on the reverse strand, counting down.
GACTGGCCGACATGGGTCACAGGGTTCCTCGCGAGCTGCTCGGGGGCGGATCGACCCCCGGTCTCGGAGGGCAGGACCCAGGGGGTTCAGGTTCGAGTCTATCGCCCCGCATGAGTAGGCTCGGACCTGCCTGTGACCCGTCGCCCGGCCGCCCCGTGGGCACCCCGCGCCGCCGTCCCCGATGCACCGTCTTGAGAGGAACCTCGTGAGCACTCCCGCTGAGCTCGACTGGACCGAGCTCGACCAGAGGGCGGTGGACACCGCCCGGGTCCTCGCCATGGACGCCGTCCAGAAGGTCGGCAACGGCCACCCCGGCACCGCGATGTCGCTGGCGCCGGTGGCCTACCTCCTGTTCCAGAAGGTGATGCGGCACAGCCCCTCCGACCCGAGCTGGGCCGGACGCGACCGCTTCGTGCTCTCCTGCGGCCACAGCTCCATCACGCTCTACACGCAGCTCTTCCTCGGCGGCTGGGGCCTCGAGATCGAGGACCTCAAGACCCTGCGGACCTGGGGCTCGAAGACCCCGGGCCACCCCGAGCACGGCCACACCGCCGGCGTCGAGACCACGACCGGCCCGCTCGGCCAGGGCGTCGCCAACGCCGTGGGCATGGCGATGGCCGCACGCCGCGAGCGCGGGCTGCTCGACCCGAACGCCGACGAGGGCACCTCGCCCTTCGACCACCAGATCTACGCCGTGTGCAGCGACGGGGACCTCGAGGAGGGAGTCAGCGCCGAGGCCTCCTCGCTCGCCGGCACCCAGGAGCTCGGCAACCTGACGCTCATCTACGACGCCAACCGCATCTCCATCGAGGGCGACACCGACGTGGCCTTCACCGAGGACGTCGCCAAGCGCTACGAGGCCTACGGCTGGCACGTGCAGACCGTCGACTGGACCCACGACGGCACCGGCTACACCGAGGACGTTCCCGCGCTGTACGCCGCGATCCGCGCCGCCGAGGCCGTCACCGACCGACCGAGCTTCATCGTGCTGCGCACCGTCATCGCCTGGCCCGCGCCGAACGCGCAGGGCACCGGCGCCGCCCACGGCTCCGCGCTGGGGGCCGACGAGGTCGCCGCCACCAAGAAGATCCTCGGCTTCGACCCCGAGCTGCACTTCGAGGTGCCCGAGGACGTCCTCGCGCACACCCGCTCGCTGGTCGCCCGCGGCGCCGAGCAGCGGGCCGCGTGGGACGGCGCCTTCCGGCACTGGACCACCAAGCCCTCCGCCGACCCTGAGCTCTACGAGCGGCTCCGGACCCGCACCCTGCCCACCGGCTGGAGGGACGCGATCCCGACGTTCGAGGCCGACCCCAAGGGCGTCGCCACCCGCAAGGCCTCCGGGGCGGTCATCAACGCCCTGGCCGGCGTGATCCCCGAGCTGTGGGGCGGCTCGGCCGACCTCGCGGAGTCGAACAACACCACGATCAAGGGCGCCGCGTCGTTCCTGCCCGAGGGCCGCACGACCGACCAGTGGACCGGCGACCCGGTCACCGGGCGAGTCCTGCACTTCGGCATCCGCGAGCACGCCATGGGCGCGATCATGAACGGCATCGCCCTGCACGGCGGCACCCGTGTGTTCGGCGGCACCTTCCTGACGTTCTCCGACTACATGCGCGGCGCCGTCCGCCTGGCCGCGCTCATGCAGCTCCCGGTGACCTACGTCTGGACCCACGACTCCATCGGGCTGGGCGAGGACGGCCCGACCCACCAGCCGATCGAGCACCTGGCCGCGCTGCGCGCGATCCCCGGCCTCGACGTCGTCCGTCCCGCCGACGCCAACGAGACCGCCGCCGTGTGGCAGGCCGTGCTGGAGCGCACGAACCGGCCGGCGGGCATCGCGCTGACCCGGCAGAACGTCCCGGTCCTCCCGCGGGGCCTGGTCGACGGCCAGCACTGGGCGGACACCTCCGAGGTGCACAAGGGCGGCTACGTCCTCGTCGACTCCCCCGCCGACCTCGAGCCGGGCCTGCCGGACGTCGTCCTGGTCGCCACCGGCTCCGAGGTCCAGATCGCGGTGGCCGCCCGCGAGCTGCTCGCCGCCGACGGCGTCCGCGCCCGGGTGGTCTCGATGCCGTGCCGCGAGTGGTTCGACGAGCAGGACCAGGCCTACCGCGAGAGCGTGCTCCCGCCGACCGTCAAGGCCCGGGTCTCGGTCGAGGCCGGGGTCGCCATGGGCTGGCGCGAGATCGTGGGCGACCACGGCAGGATCGTCTCCATCGACCACTACGGGGCCTCGGCGGACTACGCCCGCATCTACACCGAGTTCGACATGACCGGCGAGGCGGTCGCGAACGCCGCCCGCGACAGCCTGCGGCTCGTCACCGACTGATCGCGCCCCCACCGGGGTGCGCGCCCACCTGGAAGAAATCGACATCGATCTTCGGAGGAATCACATGAGTGACCGTCTCAAGGCTCTCGCGGACGCGGGCGTCTCGATCTGGCTCGACGACCTGTCCCGCGAGCGGATCGAGTCCGGCAACCTCGCCGACCTCGTCAAGGAGAAGTCCGTCGTCGGCGTCACCACCAACCCGACGATCTTCGCCGGGGCGATCGCCGACGGCGAGCGCTACGACGAGCAGGTACGCCGCCTCGTCGAGCAGGGGCAGAGCGTCGACCGGGTGATCTTCGAGCTCACCACCGAGGACGTCCGCAACGCCTGCGACATCCTCGCCCCGGTGGCGGACGGCAGCGCCTCGGACGGCCGGGTCTCGATCGAGGTCGAGCCCGACCTGGCCAACGACACCGAGGGCACCATGGCCTCGGCCCGGGCCCTGTGGTCCGCGGTCGACCGGTCCAACGCCCTGATCAAGATCCCGGCCACCCTGGAGGGCCTGCCCGCCATCACGGCCGCGATCGCCGAGGGCATCAGCGTCAACGTCACCCTGATCTTCAGCCTCGAGCGCTACCGCGCCGTGATGGACGCCTACCTGACCGGTCTCGAGCAGGCCCGCGACGCCGGGCTCGACCTCTCGACGATCCAGTCGGTGGCGTCGTTCTTCGTCTCGCGCGTGGACAGCGAGGTCGACAAGCGGCTCGACGCGCTCGGCACGGACGAGGCTTCGGCTCTCAAGGGGAAGGCCGCCATCGCCAACGCGCGCCTCGCCTACGCGGCGTTCGAGGAGGTGGTGGGCAGCGACCGCTTCGCACAGCTCGAGCAGGCCGGCGCCCACCGCCAGCGACCGCTGTGGGCCTCGACCGGGGTGAAGAGCGAGGACTACCCCGACACCCTCTACGTCACCGAGCTGGTCGTGGCGGACACCGTCAACACGATGCCCGAGAAGACCATGGACGCGTTCGCCGACCACGGTGAGGTCACCGGTGACACCGTCACCGGCACCCGCGCCGGGGCCCAGGAGGTCTTCGACGGCCTCGCGGCGGTCGGGATCGACTTCGCCGACGTCCTCCTGGTGCTCGAGCACGAGGGTGTCGACAAGTTCAAGAAGTCGTGGACCGAGCTCGTGGAGACGGTCCGCGGCCAGATGGAGAAGGCAGGCAAGGGCCGGTCATGAACCAGACAGCTTGGAACACCGTCGAGGGAACAGGAACCGGAGCGGCGTTCGAGCTGTTCTTCGGCTACCCGGACGAGGCGGCCTACGCCTGCGTCGTGGAAGGGCTGGTGGCCGACGGGGTCGCCAGCGGGATCGCCGCCCAGGACGGCACGCTGTGGGGTCCGGACGCCGAGTCCGAGGCCTCGAAGCGGCTCTCCTGGGTGGCCCTGCCCGAGGCCAGTCGTGAGCTGGTCACGGAGGTCGCCGCGCTCGAGGTTGAGCTGCGCCAGCGCGGCGTCACCCGGATCGTCCTGTGCGGCATGGGCGGCTCCTCGCTCGCGCCGGAGGTGATCTGCGGCGCCGCCGGCGTGGAGCTGGACGTCCTGGACTCCTCCGACCCGGACTTCGTGCGCGCCGCGCTGGAGGACCGGCTCGCCGATACCGCCGTGGTGGTGTCGTCGAAGTCCGGCGGCACCGTCGAGACCGACAGCCAGCGCCGCGCCTTCGAGAAGGCCTTCACCGACGCCGGCATCAACCCGGCGGAGCGGATCATCGTCGTCACCGACCCCGGGTCCCCGCTCTCCGAGCTCGCGCGCGACGCGGGCTACCGCGTCTTCCTCGCGGACCCGTCCGTCGGTGGTCGCTACTCCGCGCTGACCGCGTTCGGGCTGGTACCGAGCGGGCTGGCGGGCGCCGACATCGCCGGGCTGCTCGACGACGCCCAGGCCGTGCGCCCGGCCCTCGAGGCCGACTCCGTCGACAACCCTGGGCTGCGGCTCGGTGGGCTGCTGGGCGCCGCCAACCTCGCCGGGGTCGACAAGCTCGTGCTCGCGGACGCCGGCTCGTCGTACCCGGGCCTCGGGGACTGGGCCGAGCAGCTCGTCGCCGAGTCCACCGGCAAGGACGGCAAGGGCATCCTGCCCGTCGTGGTGGCCAGCCCCGAGTCCCCCAACTTCTCGCCCAGCACGCCGGACGAGGTCCTGGGCACCTTCGGCCCGCAGCCCGTGCTGGGCTCCGTGCGGCCGGCCTCCGGCTGGGGAGTCTCGGTGGACGCGACGCTCGGAGCACAGATCCTGCTGTGGGAGTACGCCACGGCGGTCGCCGGACGGGTGATGGGGATCAACCCCTTCGACCAGCCCGACGTGGAGAGTGCCAAGCAGGCCGCCCGGGAGATGCTCGACGGCGGCGGCTCCTCGCCGACCCCGGCGTTCGTCGAGGGCCCGGTGACCGTCTACGCCTCCGAGGGCTGGCTGCCCGACGGCGTCTCGAGCGTGCAGGACGCGGTGGCCGCGCTGCTCGAGGCGCTCGACGACGAGCACGGCTACGTCTCCGTGCAGGCCTACCTCGACCGGCACCGGGACGCCGAGCTGGCGACGGTGCGCGACACCCTCGCCGTGCGCACGGGCCGTCCGGTCACGTTCGGCTGGGGGCCGCGGTTCCTGCACTCCACCGGCCAGTACCACAAGGGCGGCCCCGCCACCGGGGTCTACCTGCAGGTCACCGGGCAGCCCGAGGCCGACCTGGCCGTGCCCGAGCGCCCCTTCACCTTCCAGGAGTTCCTCACCGCCCAGGCCGTCGGCGACGGCCAGGTGCTGGCCGACAAGGGGCGGCCGGTGCTGCGCCTGCACGTCAGCGGCCCCGGCGACCTGACCGCACTGCGAGCGGTACTCGGGTGAGCGACTGGAACAACCCCCTGCGCGACCCGCAGGACCGTCGGCTGCCGCGCATCGCGGGACCGTGCGGCCTGGTGCTCTTCGGGGTCACCGGCGACCTGTCGCGCAAGAAGGTGATGCCGGCCATCTACGACCTCGCCAACCGGGGGCTGCTGCCGCCCGGCTTCAGCCTCGTCGGCTTCGCCCGACGCGACTGGGCCGACCAGGACTTCGCCCAGGTCGTGCACGACTCGGTCAAGGCGCACGCGCGCACCGAGTTCCGCGAGGAGGTCTGGAAGCAGCTGGCCGAGGGCTTCCGGTTCGTCCCGGGGAACTTCGACGACGACCAGGCCTTCTCCCGGCTGCGACGCACCATCGAGGAGCTCGACGAGGCCCGCGGGACGGGTGGCAACCACGCCTTCTACCTCGCGATCCCGCCGGCGTACTTCGGTGACGTGGTCGGCCAGCTCAAGGAGCACGGTCTGGCCGACCCCGCCGAGGACTCCTGGCGCCGGGTGGTGGTCGAGAAGCCGTTCGGCCACGACCTGGCGTCCGCGCAGGAGCTCAACGAGACCCTGGCCGGCGTCTTCCCCACGGGCTCGGTGTTCCGCATCGACCACTACCTCGGCAAGGAGACGGTCCAGAACATCCTGGCGATGCGCTTCGCCAACGAGATGTTCGAGCCGATCTGGAACTCCCGCTACGTCGACCACGTGCAGATCACCATGGCCGAGGACATCGGCATCGGCGGCCGGGCCGGGTACTACGACGGCATCGGCGCAGCGCGCGACGTGATCCAGAACCACCTGCTCCAGCTGATGTGCCTGGTCGCGATGGAGGAGCCGACGTCCTTCGACGCCGAGAGCCTGCGGATCGAGAAGCAGAAGGTGCTGGCCAGCGTCACGCTGCCCCCGCGCCTGGACCTGACCACCGCCCGGGGGCAGTACGCCGCGGGCTGGGCGGGCGGCGAGAAGGTCTCGGGATTCTGCGAGGAGGAGGGGATCGCCCCGGACTCGACCACCGAGACGTTCGCCGCCGTGAAGCTCAACGTCGACACGCGACGCTGGGCCGGCGTCCCGTTCTACCTCCGCACCGGCAAGCGCCTGGGCCGGCGGGTGACCGAGGTAGCCGTGGTCTTCAAGCGGGCCCCGCACCTGCCGTTCGCCGAGTCCGCCACCGAGGAGCTCACCCAGAACGCCCTGGTGATCCGGGTACAGCCCGACGAGGGCATGACGATCCGGTTCGGCTCCAAGGTGCCCGGGACCGCGATGGAGATCCGCGACGTCAACATGGACTTCGCCTACGGCGGGTCCTTCACCGAGGCGAGCCCGGAGGCCTACGAGCGGCTCATCCTCGACGTGCTGCTGGGTGACCCGCCGCTCTTCCCCCGGCACGAGGAGGTCGAGCTCTCCTGGAAGATCCTGGACCCGATCCTCGAGCACTGGGCCCGGCAGGACGCCGCGGGCCGGTCGGCGCCGGAGGCCTACCCGTCCGGCACCTGGGGGCCGCAGGCGGCGGACAAGATGCTGGCGCGCGACGGACGAGTCTGGAGACGACCATGATGGAGCTGCTGGACACCAACTCCTCCGGGATCGCGGCGGAGTTCGTCCGCGCCCGGATGCGCGCCGGCTCGCCGGCCATGGGCATGGTGATGACGCTGGTCATCGTCGTGCAGGAGGATCTCGCCGACGCCGCGATGGCGGCGGCCCGCCAGGCCTCCCACGAGCACCCCGCGCGGGTCCTCGGGGTGATCCTCGGCGACGGCCGGGGGCACGGCGTCGTGAACGCCCAGGTCGGCACCGGGTCCGGCTGGACCGGCGAGACCGCGCTGATCCGCCTGCGGGGCGAGGTCGTCAAGCACCCCGAGTCCGTCGTGCTGCCGCTGCTGCTGCCCGACTCCCCCGTCGCCTGCTGGTGGCCGGCCGACCCGCCGGCCGACCCGGCCGCCGACCCGCTCGGGGCGCTCGCCCAGCGGCGCATCACCGACGCGGCCGGCGCCCAGCGGCCCCGCAGGCGGGTGATCCACGACCAGTGCTCGGCGTACGCGAAGGGCAACACCGACCTGGCCTGGACCCGACTGACACCGTGGCGCGCGCTGCTGGCCGCCTCCCTGGACCAGCACCGGGCCAAGGTGACCTCCGCTTCGGTGGCCTCCGAGAAGGTGAGCCCGAGCGCCGAGCTGCTGGCCGCCTGGCTCGCGGACCGGCTCAAGATCGAGGTGTCCCGCACGACCACCGAGGGTCCCGGCCTCACCGAGGTCGTCCTGGAGACCAAGCGGGGCGCGATCCGGATCGCGCGCCCGGACGGCACTCTCGCGACGATCTCCTCACCCGGCCAGCCGGACCGCCCGATCGCGCTCAAGCGACGCGAGCTGCCCGAGCTGCTCGCCGAGGAGCTGCGCCGGCTCGACGAGGACGACGTCTACGCCTCGACCGCCCGTTTCCTGGCCCGCGGCCGGGCCAGGGCCTCGAAGGCCGCGACGTGAGCCCCCGCATCGAGGTCCACGAGGACTCCCCCACGCTGGCCACGGCCGTCGCCGGGGAGCTGCTCTCCCGGCTCGCCGAGGCCCAGGCGCGCGGCATCGTGCCCCAGATCGGGCTGACCGGGGGGAGCATCGCCGAGGCGGTGCACCGAGAGGTCGCGCGGCTCTCGCCGGCCTCCGGAGTGGACTGGGCCCGCGTGGTCGTCTGGTGGGGTGACGACCGCTTCGTCGCCCCCGACGACCCCGAGCGGAACGCCGGCCAGGCCCGGGCGGCGTTCCTGGACGCCGTCGGCGCCGACCCGGCCCACGTGCACGAGATGCCCTCCACCGCGACGGCGGACGACGTCGACGCGGCGGCCGCGGCGTACTCCGAGGCGATGCACACCCACGGCCGCGGCGGCTTCGACGTGCTGATGCTGGGGGTCGGCCCCGACGGTCACGTGGCGTCGTTGTTCCCCGGCCACTTTGCCCTGGACGTCGACGACCGGATCGCCGTCGGCGTCCGCTGCTCGCCCAAGCCCCCGCCGGAGCGGGTCAGCCTGACCTTCGGAGCCCTCAACCGTGCCCGCTCGGTGTGGTTCCTGGTCAGTGGCGAGGCCAAGGCCGAGGCGGTCTCCCGGGCGCTGGGCGGCGCCGAGCTCCACGAGATCCCGGCCACCGGCGTGCGCGGCACCGACGAGAGCATCTGGTTCCTGGACCGACCTGCCGCCTCCCGCCTCTAGCCGACCGGGCACTTGGGGGCACTCCCAGCACGCCGACCGGGCACTTGGGGGCACTCCCAGCACGCCGACCGGGCACTTGGGGGCACTCCCAGCACGCCGAGCCGGCACTTGGGGGCACTCCCATCGGGCCGACCGGGCACTTGGGGGCACCCTGAGCACGCCGAGCCGGCACTCGGAGGCACCTCTTCGGCGCTCAGCGGGGACGGTAGGCCGACTCCGGAACCCAGAGCCCGGAACGGGTCCGTGCCTTCCTGAGCCCGTTCCACAGGCGGGGTGACGGGTCGGCGCCGGGTGCATACACGTCGTCCTGGTCGAAGACCTCGACGACCCAGCGGCGCTGCTCGTCGAGCCAGGCGCGACGCTCGCGGTCGTGCTCGCGCTGATCCTCGGCCTCGTCGTGGAAGCGCCGGCCGTCGTACTCCGCCGTGAAGCGGAGCTCGGGGAGCGCGAGGTCCAGGCGATACTTCAGGAGGCCGTCGTCCCGCACCCACCACTGCGGTTCGGGTGGCGGGAGCCCGGCGTCGTACCAGTGCAGGCGGAGCGCCGACTCCCCGGGCGACTCGGCGCGGCCGTCGGCCAACGGTGCGAGCTGGCGGAGCTGGACGACGCCGCGGCAACCCTTGAAGCGGTCGACGGACAGCAGGATGTGCGCGTGGGGCACGCCCAGGCGCAGGAACCCATCGAGGGCGGCCAAGGCGTCGAAGCGCCACAGGCCCCGGCCCAGGTCCAGCGCGGTGCGCAGCGGGGTGGTGACCCGCACGCCACGGACGACCACGACGTCGTCGCGCGACAGCGTGCGCACCCCACTCGCCACCTCGGGCCGACGCAGGCGCGACCCGTTGCTGCCGAACACGCACAGGGGTGGCGGCTCGTGGACGGCTGAGCGCGGCAGGATGTCAACGCCGTGCAGCCAGGCGGCGGTGCGATCCGTCACGACGGCCGCCTCGGGGACGACGAGCCGCAGGGCTGCTGCGCGCAGGTCGACGGTGTCGCGGGCCTGGACGACGACGTACGTCCCGCGCAGGACCGGGCGGATCAGGGCCCGGTCCAGAAGGAGACGCAGGAACCAGCGGGAGACGCCGAGCCGGACTGCCTGCTCCGCCGTGAACGGCGTGTCCAGTGGCAACGGGCATCGCTCGTCGAGGAACGTCAGGTCAGGCGACAACCAGGTGGGCGGCGTTCTCATGCCGCGATGGTGCACCGACGGCGGCAGCCGCCGCGGCCGTCCTCCACAGGCACCGCCCGCTCGGCACGAGCAGCGTTCCTGCAGGTGCTCGTTCGGCGCAGTGGGAGTGCCTGCAAGTGCCCGCTCGGCACAGCGGGAGTGCCTGCAAGTGCCCGGTGGGCAAGTTGAGAGTGCCGGGAAGTGCCCGGTCAGAAGATGATGTCGCCGGAGCGGCGGCGGGAGCGCAGGAGCGCCAGCGCCTCGTTGAGGATGTCGGCCGCCTCCTGGTCGGAGCGGCGCTCCTTCACGTAGGCGAGGTGCGTCTTGTACGGCTCGATCTTCGTCGCGGGCGGGGCGTTCTCCTGGTCCCGTCCGGCGGGCAGGCCGCACTTGGGGCAGTCCCACGCGTCGGGCACGTTGGCCTCGACCGAGAAGGTGACCACCGAGCTGTGCGAGTGGGAGCAGAAGTAGGTCACTGCCTGCCGGGGTGCGGCCTCGCCACGCTCGGCCTCGCCCATCGGACCGGCGCCCACCCGACTACCGCGAATTGCGTTTCCTCCACCAGCCACGAGTGGTCCCTTTCTCAGTTCTTGTACGCGAGCAACAGGCCCAGCGCGACCACGCAGGCGAACCAGATGACGCCGATCCCGACCGTCAGGCGGTCGAGGTTGCGCTCCGCCACCGAGGAGCCGCCGAGCGAGCTCGAGACGCCCCCACCGAACATGTCGGACATGCCGCCGCCACGGCCCTTGTGGAGCAGGACCATGAGGATCATCAGGACGCTCGTGATCATGAGCACGATGGTGAAGAGGAGAGTCACGCTGGAAGCCTACGTCACGTCGGCCCGGTCAGATGACCGGCATGTCGTAGAAACGGCAGATGCCACCGAACTCGTCGACCTGCAGGCTCGCGCCACCGACCAGCGCGCCGTCGACATCGACCTTCTCCATGATGCCGCCGACGTTCGCAGCCTTCACCGAGCCGCCGTACAGCACCCGGACGCTCTCGGCCGCGGCGTCGCCGTGCACCTCGCGCACCCGGGACCGGATCGCGGAGCAGACCTCCTGGGCGTCCTCCGGCGTGGCGACCTCGCCGGTGCCGATCGCCCAGACCGGCTCGTAGGCGACGACCAGGCCCGCGACCTGCTCGGCCGTGAAGCCCGCCAGCGAACCGTCGACCTGGGCCAGGGTGTGGGCCACGTGCTCGCCGGCCCGGCGGACCTCGAGGCCCTCGCCGACGCAGACGATCGGGGTCATCCCCGCCGCGAGCGCCTTGGCGGCCTTGGCGTTGACGACCTCGTCGCCCTCCGCGTGGTGCTCGCGGCGCTCCGAGTGCCCGACCACGACGTAGCTGCAGCCGAGCTTGGCCAGCATGCCGGCCGAGATCTCACCGGTGAACGCGCCCGAGGCGTGCATGGAGACGTCCTGGGCGGCGTACTTCACCGAGAGCCGGTCGCCGTCCACGAGTGTCTGGACGGAGCGGAGGTCGGTGAACGGGGGTACGACGACCACCTCGACCTTGCCGAAGTCGTGTCGCTTGTCGGACAGCGTCCACGCCAGCTTCTGGACCAGCACCACCGCCTCCTGGTGGTTCAGGTTCATCTTCCAGTTGCCCGCCATCAGCGGGACGCGCTTGCTTGCCATCAGTCCTCCAGGACCTTGATACCGGGCAGCTCCTTGCCCTCGAGGTATTCGAGGCTGGCACCGCCTCCGGTGGAGATGTGACCGAACGCGGCCTCGTCGAAGCCGAGCGCTCGCACGGCGGCTGCCGAGTCGCCGCCGCCCACGACGGAGAGCCCCTCGACCTCGGTCAGCGCCTGGGCGACCGCGCGGGTGCCCTCGGCGAAGGCCGCGACCTCGAAGACCCCCATCGGGCCGTTCCAGAAGACGGTGCGGGCGTCCGCGAGCGCGGCGGCGAACGCCCTGCCCGACGCGGGGCCGATGTCGAGGCCCAGGCAGTCGGCCGGGATCTCGGTGGCCGGCACCACCCGGGGCTCGGGCTCGCGTGCGCCCGACGGGAACGCGGTGTCGACCACGATGTCGCTGGGCAGCACGATCTCGACGCCCGAGGCCTCGGCCCGGGCCAGGTAGCTGCGGCAGGTCTCGAGCTGGTCATCCTCCAGCAGGCTCTGACCGACCTCGTGACCCTGCGCCTTCAGGAACGTGAAGACCATCCCGCCACCGATCAGCAGCTTGTCGGCCTTGCCCAGCAGGTTGTCGATCACCCCGAGCTTGTCGGAGACCTTGGAGCCCCCGAGGACGACCACGTAGGGCCGCTCGGGGCTCTCGGTGAGGCGCTTCATCACCCCGAGCTCGCCGGCGACCAGACCTCCCATGGCGTGCGGCAGCCGTTGTGCGACGTCGTAGACCGACGCCTGCTTGCGGTGCACGACGCCGAACCCGTCCGAGACGAAGGCGTCGGCCAGCGCGGCGAGCCGGTCGGCGAGGGCGCCGCGCTCGGCGTCGTCCTTGCTGGTCTCGCCGGCGTTGAACCGGACGTTCTCCAGGACGGCGACCTGCCCGTCGGCCAGGGCGTCGACCACGGCGCGGGCGCTGTCGCCCACCGTGTCGGTCGCGAAGGCGACATCGGCGCCGAGCAGCTCGCCCAGACGGCTCGCCACGGGCGCCAGGGAGTACGCCGGGTCGGGCTCGCCCTTCGGCCGGCCGAGGTGGGCGGTGACGACCACCCGGGCGCCGGCGTCGGCCAGCTCCCGGATGGTCGGCACGCTCGCGCGGATCCGGCCGTCGTCGGTGATCACGGCACCGGCGCCCGAGCCGGACAGCGGGACGTTCAGGTCCGAGCGGACCAGCACCTTCCGGCCACGGACGTCACCGAGGGTCTCGAGGGTGGAGCTCATCTCAGAGCGTCGCGCCGATGTGGGTGATCAGGTCCGCGAGGCGGTTGGAGTAGCCCCACTCGTTGTCGTACCAGCCGACGACCTTGACCTGGTTGCCGATGACCTTGGTCAGCGGCGCGTCGAAGATGCAGGACGCCGGGTCGGTGACGATGTCGGAGGAGACGATCGGGTCCGTGGAGTACCGCAGGAAGCGGCCGTCGGCGGCCTTCTCGATGATCGCGTTGACCTCCTCGACCGTGGTCTCGCGGCCGGCCTCGAAGGTCAGGTCGGTGGCGGAGCCGGTCGGGACGGGAACGCGGATGGCGAAGCCGTCGAGCTTGCCCTTGAGCTCGGGCAGCACCAGGCCGATCGCCTTCGCGGCGCCGGTGGACGTCGGGACCAGGTTGATCGCGGCGGCGCGGGCACGGCGCAGGTCCTTGTGGATGTTGTCCTGGAGGTTCTGGTCGGCCGTGTAGGCGTGGATCGTGGTCATCAGGCCCTTGACGATGCCGAGGTCGTCGTTGAGCGCCTTGGCCATCGGACCGAGGCAGTTCGTGGTGCACGACGCGTTCGAGATCACCGTGTGCCGGGCCGGGTCGTAGTCCTCGTGGTTGACGCCCATCACGACCGTGATGTCCTCGTTGGAGGCAGGGGCCGAGATGATGACCTTCTTGGCGCCGGCGTCGATGTGCGCCCGGGCCTTGGTGGCGTCGGTGAAGAAGCCGGTGGACTCGACGACGACGTCGACGCCCAGCTCGCCCCACTTGAGGTCGGCGGGGTTGCGCTCGGCGAAGGCCTTGATCTCGGTGCCACCGACCACGATCGCGTCGTCGGTCGCGCTGACGTCCGCGTCGAGCCGGCCGAGGATCGAGTCGTACTTGAGCAGGTGGGCGAGCACCGCGTTGTCGGTCAGGTCGTTGACGCCGACGATCTCGATGTCGGCTCCCGACGCACGCACCGCGCGGAAGAAGTTGCGGCCGATCCGGCCGAATCCATTGATGCCTACACGAACGGTCACTGCGGGGACTCCTCTGCTGGGGGGTGCTGCGGCTGTCGTTGGCACGACCCTAGCGCTAGCGGGCGACACCCTGCCCGGTGTCCCGGCGTACGGCCGGGTAACAAGCCGAGGCCCCGATCAGCCCTCGTCGGTGAGCATCTCCGGCGTCAGCGAGGACTCGGTGTCGGGGATGTCGAGCTCCTCCGCGCGCTTGTCGGCCATCGCCAGCAGGCGCCGGATCCGCCCGGCGATGGCGTCCTTGGTGAGCACCGGGTCGTGCAGCTGGCCGAGCTCCTCCAGCGACGCCTGCTTGTGCTCCAGGCGCAGGGTGCCCGCCATCCGCAGGTGGTCGGGGACCTCGTCGCCCAGGATCTCCATGGCGCGGTCGACGCGCGCCCCCGCGGCGACGGCGGCCCGGGCCGAACGACGCAGGTTGGCGTCGTCGAAGTTGGCGAGCCGGTTGGCGGTGGCACGGACCTCGCGCCGCATCCGCCGCTCCTCCCAGGCCATCAGCGACTCGTGCGCCCCGAGCCGGGTGAGCAGCTGGCCGATGGCGTCACCGTCGCGGATCACGACCCGGTCGACGCCGCGGACCTCACGCGCCTTGGCCTGGATCCCCAGTCGTCGGGCGACGCCGACGATGGCCAAGGCGGCCTCCGGGCCGGGGCAGGTGATCTCCAGGGCCGAGGAGCGGCCGGGCTCGGTCAGCGAGCCGTGCGCCAGGAAGGCACCGCGCCAGGCCGCCACCGCGTCGCAGCCGCCGCCGGCGACCACGGCGGGCGGCAGCCCGCGCACGGGTCGGCCGCGCTGGTCGAGCAGCCCGGTCTGGCGAGCCAGCGCCTCGCCGTCCTTGGTGACCCGCACCAGGTAGCGGCTGCCCTTGCGGATGCCGTTGCCCTGCACCATCACCACGTCGGAGGCGTGCCCGTAGACCTCCGCGATGTCCTTGCGCAGCCGGCGGGCGGCCGCCCCGGTGTCGAGCTCCGCCTCGACCACGATGCGGCCGCTCACGATGTGCAGCCCGCCCGCGAACCTCAGCATCGAGGCCACCTCCGCCTTGCGGCAGCAGGTCTTGGTGATCTGGGTGCTCGACAGCTCTGCCTTCACCTGTGCTGTCATCGCCATGCGGCAGATCCTTTCATGTCGGTCAATCACCCTCGCGCGAAGATCCCGGCGTACGCCTCGGCCAGCTTCGCGGGGTCGTGGCGGGGGGTCGAGTCACCCACGGCGACGTCCGCGACGACCAGCTCCGCGCCGCACGCCGCGACCGCGTGGGCCAGGTCGTGGTCGTCACCGAGGGTCCTCCGGTCGGCCAGCACGGTGTGCACCTCGAGGTCGGGCGCGTGCTCGAGCAGGGCCGCGAGGTGGTCGGCGGGACCGAAGCCCGGCGTCTCCCCCTCCTGCTCGTCGAGGTTGAGCACGAGGACGACGCGCGCGTCGGTCTCCACCAGGGCGCGGCGCAGCCCGGGGACCATCAGGTGCGGGATCACCGAGGTGAACCACGACCCCGGGCCCAGCACCACCCAGTCGGCGTCGCGGATGGCGCTCACCGCCTCGGGGCAGGCCACCGGGTCGGCCGGCTCGAGGCGGATCGAGCTGATCAGGCCGCCCGTGGTCGCGACCTCGACCTGACCCTGCACGCTGGTCAGGGCGTCCTCGTCGCCCGGCACGAGGCCGCGCACCTGGGCGGCGATGTCCAGCGGGGTCAGCGCCATCGGGAGCACCCGGCCCGAGGCGCCGAGGAGCCGCCCGACCCAGTCCAGCGCCTGGACGTGGTCGCCGAGCAGCTCCCAGAGGCTGACGATGAGCAGGTTGCCGACCACGTGGCCGCGCATGTCGCCCTCCCCGGCGAAGCGGTGCTGCACCACCCGCGCCCACGTGCGGCCCCACTCGTCGTCGCCGCAGAGGGCCGCGAGGGCCATCCGCAGGTCCCCCGGCGGGAGCACGCCGAACTCCCCGCGCAGCCGCCCCGACGAGCCGCCGTTGTCGGCCACCGTGACGATCGCGGTCAGCTCGTCGACCATCAGGTCGTCCACGAGGCGGCGCAGCGAGGTGAGCGAGGCGTGCAGTCCGTGGCCGCCGCCGAGCGCCACGACGGCCTGGGCCCGCTCACCCTCGTGCTCCGCCGGCGGGGTCAGGGACATCACTCTCGCCCGAGGTCGCGGTGCGTGGCCCGGGTGAGGTAGCCCTGACCGGACATCCGGCGGGCGACCTCCTCGGTCATCGCCACGCTGCGGTGCTTGCCGCCGGTGCAGCCGATGGCGATCGTCATGAACCGCTTGCCCTCGCGCAGGTAGCCCGCGGCCACCCCGAGCAGGACCGGCACGAAGCCGTCGAGGAAGTCGTCGGCGCCGTCGCGGCTCATCACGTACTCGGCGACGTTCTCGTCACGCCCGGTGAAGGGGCGCAGCTCGGGCACCCAGAACGGGTTGGGCAGGAAGCGCATGTCGGCCACGAAGTCGGCGTCCACGGGGATGCCGTACTTGAAGCCGAAGCTGACCACGGTGACGTTCAGCCGGGTGGCGTCGGGAGAGCCGAAGGCCAGCGCGACCTGGTCGGTCAGCTGGTGCACGTTCAGCGCGGAGGTGTCGATGATCCGGTCCGCCTCGCTGCGCAGCGAGGCCAGCACGTCCCGCTCGCGGTGCAGTCCGTCGAGCAGGCGACCGCTGCCCTGCAGCGGGTGCGGGCGGCGGGCGGCCTCCTGACGGCGGACCAGCACGTCGTCGCTGGCCTCGAGGAACACCAGGGTCGTACGCCGACCGGTCGCCCCCTGCGCGAGGTTGGCCTGGAGCGACTGGAAGAACGACCCGGAGCGGACGTCCACGACCACCGCGATCGGCTGGTCCGGCCCGAGGCTGTCGTCGACCAGGCGGACGACGTCGCGCAGCAGCGTCGGTGGCAGGTTGTCCACGACGTAGTAGCCGAGGTCCTCGAGCTCCTTGGCGGCCGTGCTGCGACCGGCGCCGGTCATCCCCGTGACGACCACGAGCTCTCCGCGGTGGGTGTCGCTGCTCATGTGGACTCCTCGATCTCACCGGTGGCGGTGTTGATGCTGGTGACCCGGGGGGCGGTCCCGGGGTCCGAACGGACGCCCGCCGGGGCGACGGCGTCCTTGATCGCGGTGGCGGTGCGCACCCCGATGCCGGGCACCTGGGCGATCTCCTCGACGCTGGCCGTGCGGAGCTTCTTGAGGGAGCCGAAGTGCTTGATGAGCGTCTTGCGGCGCACCTCGCCGAGGCCGGAGACGTCGTCGAGCAGGCTTTCCACCATGGTCCGCGAGCGCCGGCCCCGGTGGTGGGTGATCGCGAAGCGGTGTGCCTCGTCCCGGATCCGCTGGAGCAGGTAGAGGCCCTCGGAGGAGCGGGCCAGGATGACCGGGTCCTCCTGGTGCGGCACCCAGACCTCCTCGAGCCGCTTGGCCAGGCCGCACACGGGGATGTCGTCGATGCCGAGCTCGTCGAGCGCCCGCTGGGCGGCCGCGACCTGGGGGGCACCGCCGTCGACGACGACCAGGCCGGGGGCGTAGGCGAACTTGCGGGGACGCCCGGTCTCGGGGTCGACCAGCATCGGGCCCTCCGGCCCGTCCGCCCCGCCGGAGTCGGCCATCTCGGACCTCGCCTGCTCGTCGAGCAGCCGGCGGAAGCGCCGGGTGATCACCTGGTGCATGTGGGCGACGTCGTTCTGGCCCACCTGCCTGAGGCCCGCCTGCTCACCCTCCCCCTTGATGACGAAGCGGCGGTACTCCCCCTTGCGCGCCAGGCCGTCCTCGAAGACCACCATCGAGGCGACCACCTCGGTGCCCTGGAGGTTGGAGATGTCGTAGCACTCGATGCGCAACGGGACCTCGGGCAGCTCGAGGGCCGTCTGGATCTCCTCCAGCGCCCGGTTGCGCGTGGTCAGGTCGCTGGCCCGTCGGGTCTTGTGCAGCACCAGCGCCTGGCCGGCGTTGCGGGCCACGGTCTCCTGGAGCGTCTTCTTGTCGCCGCGCTGCGGCACCTTGATCGAGACCCGGCTCCCGCGCAGCTCGCTGAGCAGCGCCTCGAACGTCGCGACGTCCGGCGGCAGCTCGGGGACCAGGATCTCTCGCGGGATCGTGTCGCCCGCGTCGTCGGTGCCGGCGTACAGCTGGAGCAGGAAGTGCTCGACCAGCACGGCGGTGTCGCCCTCCTCGACCCGGTCGGCCACCCAGCCCCGCTGGCCGCGGATCCGGCCGCCGCGCACGTAGAAGATCTGCACCGCCACCTCGAGCGGGTCCTCGGCCAGGGCGATCACGTCGGCGTCGGCGCCGTCACCGAGCACGACCGCCTGCTTCTCCAGCGCCCGCTCCATGGCCCCGAGGTCGTCGCGCAGCCGGGCGGCCTTCTCGAAGTCGAGCGCCTCCGAGGCGGCGTACATCTCCTTCTTGATCCGGCGCAGGAAGGCGGTGGTCTGGCCCCCCATGAAGTCGCAGAAGTCGTCGACGATCTCGCGGTGCTGCTCGGCGGAGACGTTGCCCACGCAGGGGGCCGCGCACTTGTCGATGTAGCCGAGCAGGCAGGGCCGCCCGATCTGGGCGGAGCGCTTGAAGACCCCGTTGCTGCACGAGCGCATCGGGAAGACCCGGAGCAGCACGTCGACGGTCTCCCGGATCGCCCAGGCGTGGCTGTACGGCCCGAAGTACCGGGTGCCCTTCTTCTTGGCCCCACGCCCGACCATCACCCGGGGGAACTCGTCGCCCACGGTCACCGCGAGCCACGGGTAGGACTTGTCGTCGCGGTACTTGACGTTGAAGCGGGGGTCGTACTCCTTGATCCAGGAGTACTCGAGCTGGAGCGCCTCGACCTCGGTGTTGACCACGGTCCACTCGACGCTGGTCGCGGTGGTGACCATCGTGGCGGTGCGGGGGTGCAGGTGGCCGACGTCCTGGAAGTACGACGAGAGGCGGGCGCGCAGGTTCTTGGCCTTGCCGACGTACACGACGCGGCGCCGCGAGTCACGGAAGCGGTAGACCCCGGGCTGGGTGGGGATGGACCCCGGTTCGGGACGGTACGACGCGGGGTTCGACACGAGCCAAGCCTACGGCTCAGGCGATGCTGATCTTCCCGTTGCTGACCGTGACCTCGACCTCGCCCAGCGGGCTGGTCGCCGGACCGTTCTCCACGGAGCCGTCCTCGATCGAGAACTTGCTGCCGTGGCAGGTGCAGTTGATGGTGCCCTTGCTCACCGAGGTGACCGGGCAGCCCTGGTGGGTGCAGATGGAGGAGAAGCCACGGAAGTCACCCTCGGTGGGCTGCGTGACCACGACCTGGGCGTCGGGGAACACGGCGCCGCCGCCCACCGGGACCTCCGAGGCCGGACCGATGTCGCCCGACGGGCTGGGGCTCGACGAGCCGGACGAGCCGGAGGCCGCCGAGTCGGATCCCCCGCCGCAGGCGGCGAGCAGCGGCAGGCCGAGGCCCAGGCCGGCCGCGCCCCCCAGCGCGTGTCGACGGCTGAGCCGCGCGCTTTCCCCCTCGGTGTGCCCGGTGTGCTCGGTGTCCCGGTTTCGGCTCACTTCTCCCCCTTGGCGACCCGCTTGCGCGCGGCGCTCCGCTTGGCTGGTTTCTTCGCCTCGACGACCTGTTTCGGGGCCACCGGCCGACCCGGCTGCCGGGCCTCGCGGCCCTTCAGCAACGGACCGAGGAAGTGACCGGTGTAGCTGGCCTCGACGGCCACCACCTCCTCCGGCGTGCCCTCGGCCACCACGGTACCGCCCCGCGAGCCGCCCTCGGGGCCCATGTCGACCAGCCAGTCGGCGGTCTTGATGACGTCGAGGTTGTGCTCGATGACCAGCACCGTGTTGCCCGCGTCGACCAGCCGGCCGAGCACCAGCAGCAGCTTGCGGATGTCCTCGAAGTGCAGCCCGGTGGTCGGCTCGTCGAGGACGTAGACCGTGCGCCCGGTCGAACGCTTCTGCAGCTCCGAGGAGAGCTTCACGCGCTGGGCCTCGCCACCGGAGAGCGTCGTGGCCGGCTGGCCCAGCCGGACGTAGCCCAGGCCGACCTCGACCAGCGTCTGCATGTGCCGGGCGATCGCCGGCACCGCCGCGAAGAACTCCAGCGCCTCCTCGATCGGCATGTCGAGGACCTCGGCGATGGTCTTGCCCTTGTAGTGCACCTCGAGCGTCTCCCGGTTGTACCGGGCACCGTGGCAGACCTCGCACGGCACGTAGACGTCCGGCAGGAAGTTCATCTCGATCTTGATCGTGCCGTCGCCCGAGCAGGCCTCGCAGCGCCCACCCTTGACGTTGAAGGAGAAGCGCCCCTGCAGGTAGCCACGCATCTTGGCCTCGGGCGTCGCCGCGAACAGCTTGCGCACGTGGTCGAAGACCCCGGTGTACGTCGCGGGGTTGGAGCGCGGGGTCCGCCCGATCGGCGACTGGTCGACGTGGATGACCTTGTCGACGTGCTCCAGCCCGGTGATCTTCTGGTGCCGCCCCGGGATGGTGCGGGCGTTGTAGATCTGCTTGGCCAGCGAGGTGTAGAGGATGTCGTTGACCAGCGTCGACTTGCCCGACCCGGAGACACCGGTGACCGCGACGAACAGGCCGAGCGGGAAGCTCACGTCGACGTTCTGGAGGTTGTTCTCCTTGGCGCCGTGCACCGTGAGCTCGCGACCCCGGGTCCGGGGGCGCCGGGCCTCCGGCACCGGGATCTGACGACGCCCGGAGAGGTACTGCCCGGTGAGCGAGTCGGGGTGCTCGAGCAGCCCCTGCACACTGCCGCTGTGCACCACCTGGCCGCCGTGCTCGCCGGCCCCCGGCCCCACGTCGACCACCCAGTCGGCGACCTTGATGGTGTCCTCGTCGTGCTCGACCACGATCAGGGTGTTGCCGAGGTCCTTGAGCCGGACCAGGGTCTCGATGAGCCGGTGGTTGTCGCGCTGGTGCAGGCCGATCGAAGGCTCGTCGAGGACGTAGAGCACCCCCACCAGCCCGGCGCCGATCTGCGTGGCCAGCCGGATCCGCTGGGCCTCGCCGCCGCTGAGCGAGCCCGAGGGCCGGTTCAGCGAGAGGTAGTCGAGCCCGACGTCGAGCAGGAAGTTGAGCCGCTCCTGGATCTCCTTGAGCACCCGCTCCCCGATCTGGCGCTCCCGGGGGCTCAGGTCGAGCGCGGCGAGGAAGTCGGCGGTCTCGTTGATCGGCATCGCGCAGACCTCGGCGATGTTGAGCCCGCCCGACTCCCGGGAACCCAGGGTGACGGCCATCGAGACCGGCTTGAGCCGGCTGCCCCGGCAGGTCGGGCAGGGCACCTCGCGCATGAAGCCCTCGAAGCGCTCCCGGCTGGTGTCGGTCTCGGCCTCGTGGTGGCGGCGCTCGATGTAGGGCCGCACGCCCTCGAACTCCGCGTAGTAGGCCCGCTGGCGTCCGTAGCGGTTGCGGGTGACGACGTGCACCTTGGTCGAGTGGCCGTTGAGCAGCGACTTCTGCGACTTGGGGGTGAGGTCCTCCCACGGCGTGTTCAGGTCGAAGCCGAGCTCCTCGCCCAGCGCCCCCATCAGCCGCAGGAAGTAGTCGGCCACGTGCGCCTGGCTCCACGGCTGGATGGCGCCCTCGCCGAGGGTGGCCTGTGGGTCGGGCACCACCAGCTCAGGGTCGACCTCCATCCGGGTGCCGATGCCGTGGCACACCGGGCAGGCGCCGAACGGGGAGTTGAACGAGAACGAGCGCGGCTCGAGGTCGTCGGTCTCGATGGGGTGGTCGTTGGGGCAGGCCATCTTCTCGCTGAAGCGCAGCTCGCGCCCCTCGGCCTTGGCCGGCAGGTCGACGAAGTCGAAGATGACCAGCCCGGAGGCGAGACCGAGCGCGGTCTCCACCGAGTCGGTGAGGCGACGCTTCGAGGACTCCTTGACGGCGAGCCGGTCGACCACGACCTCGATCGTGTGCTTCTTCTGCTTGTCCAGCGTGGGCGGCTCGCTGAGCTGGTGGGTCTCGCCGTTGACCCGGGCGCGGGAGAAGCCCTGGGCCTGCAGCGAGCGGAACAGCTCGACGTACTCGCCCTTGCGACCGCGGATCACGGGGGCCAGCACCTGGAAGCGCTGCCCCTCCTCGAGGGAGAGGACGCGGTCCACGATCTGCTGCGGCGTCTGCCGCTCGATCGGGGCGCCACAGGTGGGGCAGTGGGGCCGGCCGGCGCGCGCGTAGAGCAGGCGCAGGTAGTCGTAGACCTCGGTGATGGTGCCGACCGTGGACCGCGGGTTCTTCGACGTGGACTTCTGGTCGATCGACACCGCGGGCGACAGGCCCTCGATGAAGTCGACGTCGGGCTTGTCCATCTGCCCGAGGAACTGGCGGGCGTACGCCGAGAGCGACTCCACGTAGCGGCGCTGGCCCTCGGCGAAGATGGTGTCGAAGGCGAGCGACGACTTCCCGGATCCGGACAGGCCGGTGAAGACGATGAGCGAGTCGCGCGGAAGGTCGATCGACACGTCCTTCAGGTTGTGCTCGCGCGCGCCCCTGATGATGAGCTGATCCTGCACTGGGAGTCCTCGAGGAGTCGACCGGTCGTTCGAACAAGTGTTCGCGATCCTACGGGGGCGCGACAAGTCGCACCGCTCCGCCTGGACGAGGACCACGATCTCACGCAGCGCCGACGGGGGCGAAAAGTCCGGTACGCCTACCGGGTCTCCGCCGGGCGCGCGAGGATGGGCGCATGCCGGATCCCAGCAGCGACCTCGAGGCCATCCGGGCGGCCACCGGCCGCCTGGTGCGGAGCGTGGACGGCCTGACCGACGACCGGTGGGCGGGGCCGAGCCTGCTGCCGGACTGGTCCCGGGCGCACGTGGTGGCCCACCTGGCCCTGAACGCCGAGGCCCTGGTCGGCATCCTGCGCGGCCTGGGCCGCGGCGAGGACGTGCCGATGTATCCCTCGGCCGACGCCCGAGACGACGACATCGAGCAGCTCGTCGGCGCCGGTCCCGGGGCGACCCGGGACCGCCTCCTGGGCTCGAGCCACGACTTCGAGGACGCGCACGATCGGGTCCCCGAGGAGGCGTGGCCGCGGCTCGCGCTGCGCACCCCCACCGGGCCGGCGTTCCCGGTGCTGGGGATCGCGGCGATGCGTCGCCGCGAGCTGGAGATCCACCACGTCGACCTCGACGTGGGCTACGGCCGGCACGACTGGCCGGTCGACTTCGCGGTCGAGCTCCTCGAGACGGTGACGCTCGACCACGCCGGCGAGGGACCGTTCCGCATCGAGGCCAGCGACCTGGCCGCCGCCTGGGTGGTGGGTGGACGGGCGGGAGGCGGACCGGTCCCCGTGGTGCGGGGCCGGGCGGCCGATCTCGGGTGGTGGCTCTGCGGGCGCGGCCAGGGCGACGGGCTCCGCGCGGAGTCGGGAACGGTGCCTACACTCGGGCCATGGCGACGTACACCGGGCAGGTGAGCCCAGGCGGACCACCCGAGACCCGCGAGCTCGACGGACTGACGATCACGAAGCTGGCCGTCGACCCGGAGATGTCGAACAACTGCTACCTGCTGCGGTGCACCGCGACCGGTGCGGGGGTGCTGATCGACGCCGCCGCCGAGCCCGAGCGGCTGCTGTCGCTGGTCGGGGGCGCCGGGCTGGGCCGCGTGATCACCACGCACCAGCACTGGGACCACCACCGCGCCCTGGCCGACGTCGTCGCGGCCACCGGCGCCGAGGTCGTGGCGGGGCTGCCGGACGCCGACGCGATCACCGCGCAGACCGGCGTCCCGGTCACCCGCGAGGTCAGGCAGGGTGACACGATCGCCGTCGGCGAGCGGACCCTCGAGGTGATCGCGGTCGCCGGGCACACGCCCGGCTCCATCGCCCTGCTGTACGTCGACCCGACCGGCCACCCGCACCTGTTCACCGGCGACTCGCTCTTCCCCGGCGGCGTCGGCAGCACGTTCGGCGACGAGGCGGCGTTCGCCCAGCTCATCGACGAGGTGGAGACGAAGCTCTTCCAGCGCCTGCCGGACGAGACGTGGTTCTACCCCGGTCACGGCGGCGACTCCACGATCGGTGCCGAGCGCCCGCACCTGGCCGAGTGGCGTCAGCGGGGCTGGTGACCGTCACCGCTGGGAGCGTCCCGGCACACTGGGGCTCGTGACCTCAGCCCCGGTGGAACCGGCCATCCGCCTGCGGGCGCTGCGCAAGGAGTTCGGCCACGTCGTGGCCGTCGACGGCATCGACCTCACCGTGCCGACGGGCGCCGTCTACGGGTACCTCGGACCGAACGGCGCCGGCAAGACCACGTCGCTGCGGATGATGCTGGGGCTCATCCGCCCGACGTCCGGCGACGTCGAGCTCTTCGGCCGCAGCCCGGCCTCCGACGGTGTCGCCGCCCTCGACGGGGTGGCCGGCTTCGTCGAGTCGCCGACGTTCTACCCCTACCTCTCCGGGCGCCGCAACCTCCACCTGCTCGCAGCCCTGGACGGCGGTCGGCACCACGAGCGGGTCGAGGAGGTGCTGGAGGTCGTGGAGCTGTCGGGTCGGGGGGACGACAAGGTGGGCGGCTACTCCCAGGGCATGCGGCAGCGGCTCGGGCTGGCCGCCGCGCTGCTGCGCAGGCCACGGCTGCTGCTGCTCGACGAGCCGACCAACGGCCTCGACCCGGCCGGGATGCGCGACATGCGTCGGCTGGTGGCCACGCTCGCCGGCGAGGGACTGACGGTCCTGCTGTCCACGCACCTGATGGTCGAGGTCGAGCAGCTGTGCAGCGAGCTGGCCGTCATCGCCCGGGGCCGGATCCGGTTCGCCGGCACCCTCTCCGACCTGCGCGAGGCCCACCGGGGGGC
Organism: uncultured Actinomycetota bacterium; assembly: GCA_963760585.1. GTDB lineage: Bacteria > Actinomycetota > Actinomycetes > Propionibacteriales > Nocardioidaceae > Nocardioides. The sequence continues at coordinate 629,900 of CAVXDI010000004.1, read as the reverse complement.
CGACTACCGGCTCGCGGTGACCGACGCCCGCCGTGCCCTGGGCATCGGCGCCGACGTGCCCGGGGTGCGCCTGGAGGTCGAGGAGGGCTCGGGAGCGCTGTTGGTCCGGGCCGAGCCGGACGCGGCGGCCCGGCTGACCGTGCGCCTGGGCGAGGCCGGGGTGGGCATCTACACCATGCTGCCCGACGCCCCGACCCTGGAGGAGCTCTTCTTCGGGCTCACCGAGGGCGCGGGAGACGACGCATGAGGACCTACGGCTGGGAGATCCGCAAGCTCGTCGCGCAGCGGCGCACCCTGACCGGCCTCGTGGTGGCAGCCCTGATCCCCGCCGCCTTCGCGATCGGTCTCGCCGTCAACCCGGCCCGGCCACCGGCCGCGGGCGCGCCGATCGACCCCGACGTGTTCATCGCGCTGGCCTACAACACCTCCGGCCTGGTGCTGCCCCTGATCGCGCTCTTCTTCTCCTCCCTCGTGCTGCTGCCGCTCCTGTGCGCCCTGGTCGCCGGCGACATCGTCGCGACCGAGGACGGCAACCAGACCCTCAAGACCGTGCTCACCCGCTCGACCTCGCGGCTGCGGCTGCTGGGCGCCAAGATGGCCGCCACCGCGACGTACGTGCTGGTGCTGCTGGTCCTGTTCGGCATCAGCGGCACCGTCATCGGCACCCTGGCGGGCGGCGCGAGACCGGTGCCGCTCGGCGGCGTCCCGCTGGGCGCGACCGGCTTCACCCTCGGCGTCCAGGAGATCTCGGTCCCCTCGATGCTCGGCCGACTCGCCCTGGCTCTCGCGATCTACGCCGGCCCGCTGCTCGCGGTCAGCGCCTGGGGGTTCGCCCTCTCCACCCTGACCCGCAACAGTGGCGGCGCGATCGTGGGCATGCTGGTCTTCAGCTTCGCCAACCAGATCATCGGCTTCCTGCCGGGCATACCGCAGGGCGTCACCCGGTGGCTGCTGACCGACCAGTTCACCGCCTGGCAGACGGTGCTCGGCACGAGCATCGACACCAGCCCCATCTGGCACGCCGCGCTGGTGAGCGTGCTCTACGGAGTGCCGCCACTGCTGGTGAGCGCGTGGTCGTTCACGCGGCGCGACGTGCTCGTCTGATCCGGTCCCAGCCAAGGCCTCGATATGCTCGAGCGACCCAGCCCCCGCCCGAGAAGAGGTAGCAGATGCCCGTCCACGACTCCGATCTCCAGGCCGCCGTCGACTCCACGTCCATGGCCAAGGACGTGGGCGAGACCGAGCTCGTGCAGTACCTCCGCGACCGGCTCGGCGAGCGCGGGATCGAGACTCAGGACGAGGCCTGGCTGCACCTGATGGTCGAGAGGATCAAGGGCGACCCGAACTACATGATCGAGTCCGAGCCCGACGACTACGCGCCCGAGCGGCCGGAGCAGGCCGACCAGCTCTGAGCGCGGTGCACCGGCCTCGCTCCGGCGGTGCTCTCCGGCCGTGCTCCCGGCTGGGGACGATCAGCCGGCGGTGGGGCGGTAGTCCCCGCGGAAGTACAGCAGGGGCTCCTCGACGGCGGTGACGTCGAGGTCGAGGACCCGTCCGATCACGACGAAGTGGTCTCCGCCCTCGTGCACGGCCTGGATGGAGCAGTCGACGTAGCCGAGGGTGCCCGGAAGCACCGGTGAGCCGGTGGCCCTGGCGGGTGCCCAGCCGACGTCGGCGAACTTGTCCGCCCCGCGGCTGGCCATCGTCCTCGCCACGGCCTCCTGGTCAGCGGCGAGGATGTTGACGCAGAAGTGACCCGAGCGCTGGATCAACGGCCACGACCGCGAGGTCCGTGCGGGCGCGAACAGCACCAGCGGGGGGTCGAGGGAGACGCTCGAGAACGACTGGCAGGTCAGCCCGACCGGCCCCACGTCGCTCACCGCGGTCACCACGGTCACCCCCGAGGCGAACCGGCCGAGCACCTCGCGGAAACGCCGCGCGCCGGCCGCGAGGACCGCGTCGTCGGCCTGGACGGCGTGCGCCTCACCCGGGCGGAACTCGAAGTCGTCCTCGTCCTCGTCCTCGACCCGAGCGCTGAAGCTGCCCGAGGTCTCCGACGTCATGGCGGCCACGGTAGTTGCTGGGCACCCGTCGAGCTCTCCGCCCCCCGGTCAGTCCGCCGGCTGGTACCTGGTCAGCACGCAGAACTCGTTGCCCTCGGGGTCGGCCAGCACGGCCCATCCCCGCTCGCCGTCGCGGCGGTCGTCGTACATCGTCGCGCCGAGGGCGAGGATCCGCTCGACCTCCTCGTCCCGGCTGCGGTCGGTCGGGCGCAGGCACAGGTGCAGGCGGTTCTTGACCGTCTTGGCCTCCGGGACCTTGAGGAAGAGCAGGTACCGGTCGTCCGGGCCGAGCAGACCGCACTCGTCGTCGTCCCACGCCTGCTCCTCGCCCTCGGGGATCGTGAAGTCCTCGAGGACCTGGGACCACCAGAGGGTCTGGGCCCACGGGTCGGCGGCGTCGATGCAGAAGTTGGATGCGCGAGAGGCCATGCCGCCCACCCTGCCAGACCTCCCGGCCCGGTCGCGGGCTCGCGGCCCGTTGGCTACCGTCGAGGCTCCACCGACGAGAGGAGCGCCGTGATCGAGCTGATCAGGGGCCAGGAGCTGGACCTGACCACCGAGGACGGGCGGCCGCTCACCCGGGTGCAGATGGGGATCGGCTGGGACAAGGAGGCCACGGCGGGCTTCATGGGCACCGGCGCCCCCGAGGTCGATCTCGACGCCTTCGCCGTGCAGTTCGCCGGTGACCAGCTCTTCGACCTGGCCTTCTACAACAACCTGCAGACCCGGGACGGCTCCGTCACGCACCGGGGTGACAACAAGACCGGGCGAGGCGTCGGCGACGACGAGACGGTCGTCGTCGACCTGACCAGGGTCTACGCCGGGGTCGACGCGATCGTCCTCGCCCTGGCCAGCTACCAGGGGCACGGCCTGGAGTGGATCAGCGGCGCCTACTGCCGGCTGGCCGACGAGCACGGCCGCGAGCTGGCCAGGCTCACCCTGACGCTCGGGGTGCCGGAGACCGGCGTGGTGATGGCCAAGATCCACCGCGAGGGCAACAGCGCGGGCGGCCGCTGGCGGCTCCGGGCGATCGGCGAGGGCATCGCGGTGACCCGCGCCACCGACGCCGTCGAGGCCCTGCGCCCCTTCCTCTGACCGGGGCCCCGTAGGTGTCCGGCCCGGGGACCCGTGCGGTGACCCGTCAGGTGGGCCTGCGCCCCAGCACGTAGAGCCGCTCGGTCGACTCGCCCGCCACGGCGCGCGGGCCGCGGCGGTACCACTCGACGTCGACCAGACCGGCCGCCTCCAGCACCGCAGCCACCTCGGCCTGGTCGTGGCCCACGAAGTCGAGCGAGACGTCGTGGCCGAGCCACTGCTCCTCGTGCCGCACCCGGTCCCCCGCGTGCATCCCGATCACCAGGTGGCCCCCGGGGCGCAGCGGCCGCACCAGCGCCGCCACCGCGGCGGGCAGCTCGGAGGCGGCGAGGTGGATCAGCGAGTACCAGGCCAGCACGGCGCCCCACCCGTCGCTGGTCGCGGGCCGCATCAGCCGACGCAGGTCCCCCACCTCGTAGCGGCCCGCGGGGTAGCTCGCCCGGGCCTGCTCGACCATGGCGGGTGAGAGGTCGAGCCCGGTGGCGTCGGCGCCGGCCGCGGTGAGGTACGCCGTGGTGTGCCCCGGCCCGCAGCCGACCTCGACGACGGGGTGGTCCCCGGCCAGCGAGACCACGCGGGTCAGCAGCCACTTCTCGAACGCGAGACCGTCGGACAGCCCTCCCGCCCACTCGTCGCCGAACTTCTCGGCGTACGCCGCGGCGACGGCGTCGTAGGCGGCCACCACCCGGGCGTCGCGGGCCTCGACCCCGTCGACCAGCACGCTCTCGCGGTCGGGCGCCGCGGCACCGGCCGCCGGCTCCACGACGGCCTCGGCCTCGCCCAGCTCGTGCAGCCAGCGGGTGTCCTTCTGACCGGGGCGGCGCGGCAGCTCCCGCACCAGCGGCACCTCGCGGGCGGCCATCCGGGCCAGGCACTCCTCCGCCGCCGCCCGGTCGGCGAAGGCGTGCAGGCGCTCGGCCTGGGTGCGCAGGGCGCCGGCCGGTTGGGGGCCGCGCAGCAGCAGGACGGTGAGCAGCGACCGTTCCTCGTCGTCCAGCGCGAGCCGTTCGGCGAGCAGCTGGTGGTACTTCAGCGTGCGTCGACCGGTGGCCGCCCAGACCACGCGCACCAGCTCGCGCTCGCGCAGCCGCTTCAGGATCGTCTCGAGCCGCGGCTCGTCGTAGTCGACCACCGGGTCGCGGCTGCTGGTCTGGTTGCAGGCGCTGCGCAGGGCCCCCAGGGAGAGCGGGTACGACGCGGGCACCGTCAGCTGCTTCTCCAGCAGGGCGCCCAGCACCCGCTGCTCCTCGGCGTCCAGGACGGGCAGGAGGGTGGGGACGGGTTCAGCCGGCATGGGACGACCCTAGCGGCGCCTCAACGGTCCAGTCCCAGGTCCGCCAGGACGCGGGCGACCGTGCGCAGCCCGCGCCGTGCGAAGGCCGGTGCGGTCTCCCAGTAGTACGGGATGCCGGTCAGGGCAGGGCCGAGGGACCACCCCCGGCCGCGGCGCCAGGTCGCCTCGTCGTACCCGCAGAGCTCGTCGATCCGGGCGCGGAAGAGCGGCGCCACCTCCGGGTCCAGCGTTGACCAGCAGGGCTGCAGGTCGGCGGCCGGGTCGCCGACCCCGAGGGCGCCGAAGTCGATGACCGAGGACAGGTGGCCACCCTCGACGAGCAGGTTGCCGGCCAGCAGGTCCCCGTGGATCCACACCGGGTCGCCGTCGTGGTCCGGCGCCTCCAGGCAGTGCTCCCAGGCCCTCAGCACGGCGCGGGCGTCGATCCGGTCGCCGGCGAGCGCGATCGCCTCACGCACCGACTCGTCCCACGACCGCACCGGTGCGCCTCGACTCGTGCCGGTCCTGGGCGGTCCGCCCGACGGCTCCACGGCGTGCAGCGCCGCGACGAAGCCGGCCAGCTCCTCGGCGAGGACCGGCGGGGCGACGTTGGCGGGCGTGGGCGGCTCACCCGGCAGCCACGGGGCGATCGACCACCGGAACGGGTAGTCGTCCGTCGCCTGCCCGAGCGCCACCGGCACCGGGAGCGTCACCGGCAGGTGGTCGACCAGGCCGGGCAGCCAGCGGGCGTCGCTCTCGGCCTGGTCCGCGGCCCAGCCGACCCGAGGCATCCGGGCGACGAGCCCGTCCCCGAGGCGGAAGAGCAGGTGGTCGGTGCCGTGCTCCGCGACCGGCCGCACCGGTAGGTGGGCCCACTGCGGGTGCTGGTCCCGGACGAGGCGGCCGACCAGGGTCGCGTCGACGTCGACCTCGTCGGGATGCAGCGGCACGCAGGTCAGGCTAGTGCGGGAGACGCCGACGGCCGAGTCGGTTCCTGGACCCGCCAGACTGTCGACGTGACCCGGGACCCGATCGAGCGACTGCTCGCCGCTCCCCCGGACCTGCCCGTCGTCGCGGGGCTGGAGGCCCTCGTGGCGGCGCTGCGCGGGCGCGGCACCGCGGTCGTGCAGGCCCCGCCGGGCACCGGAAAGACCACGATGGTGCCGCCCGCCGTGGCCCACCTGCTCGACCGGCTGGGCGTCGGCGGGCGCGTCGTCGTGACCCAGCCCCGGCGGATCGCGGTCCGGGCGGCGGCCGCCCGGCTCGCGGCGCTGCTCGACGAGCCAGTGGGACGCAGCGTCGGGTACGCCGTGCGGGGCGAGCGACGCGGTGGCGACGCCACCCGGGTCGAGTTCGTCACCACGGGCGTCCTGCTGCGCCGCCTCCAGCGCGACCCGGCGCTGCCGGGCGTCGCGGCCGTGGTCCTCGACGAGGTGCACGAGCGCCAGCTCGACGCCGACCTCGCCCTGGCGATGCTGCTGGACGCCCGCGCCGCCCTGCGCGAGGACCTCCTGCTGGTCGCGATGTCCGCAACGGTGGAGGCCGGGCGCACGGCCGCGCTGGTGGGGGGCGGGTCCCCCGCCACGGTCGTCGACGTCCCGGGCTCCCTGCACCCGGTGCGCGAGGTCTGGTCACCGCCCCCACCCGGCGTCCGGCGCTCCGACGAGCGGGGCGTGACCCCCGGGTTCCTCGACCACGTGGCCGGGTGCGTGCGCCGTGCCCTCGCCGAGCAGGAGGGTGACGTGCTGGTCTTCCTGCCCGGGGTGGGCGAGATCAACGCCACCGTGCGGCGCCTGGCCGGGGTGGAGGCCGACGTCCGACCGCTGCACGGGCGCCTGACGCACGCCGAGCAGGACCTGGCGCTGCGCCCCGGCCCGCGGCGTCGCGTGGTCGTCTCGACGGCCGTGGCCGAGTCGTCGCTCACGGTGCCGGGGGTGCGGGCGGTGGTGGACGCGGGCCTGTCCCGGGAGCCCCGCACCGACCACCGGCGCGGGCTCGCCGGCCTGGTGACCGTGGGGGTGAGCCGTGCGGCGGCCGAGCAGCGGGCCGGTCGGGCCGGGCGCGAGGGGCCGGGGTCGGTCCACCGCTGCTGGTCGCAGGCCGAGCACGCCCATCTCCCGGCGCACCCGGAGCCGGAGATCGCGACCGCCGACCTGACCGCCTTCGCCCTCGAGGTCGCCACCTGGGGGGCCGGGCTGGCCGGCCTGGCCCTGCTGGACCAGCCGCCCCCGCCGGCGATGGCCGCCGCCACCGCGACGCTGCGCTCGCTGGGGGCGTTGGCCGACGACGGCTCGGTCACCCCGCGCGGACACGCGATCTCGCGGGTCGCCGCGGACCCCCGGCTGGCACGCGCCCTGCTCGACGGCGCCCGGGTCGTGGGCGCCCGGCGGGCCGCCGAGGTGGTGGCCCTGCTCTCCGAGGACGTGCGGGCGCCCGGTGGCGACCTCGTCGCCGCCCTGCGCTCGGTGCGCCGCGGTGGCCCGGAGTCGTCGGCCTGGACGTCGGCCGTCCGACGCCTGGCCGGGTCGCTGCCGACCGGGCTCGGCAAGTCCTCGGGGGAGGCCGGCCTGAGCGACGACGTGGCCGTCGGGCTGGTGGTGGCCCTCGCGCACCCCGACCGGATCGCCCGGCTGCGGCCGCGCGCCGCGGCGTACCTGATGGTGTCGGGGACCGGCGCCGTCCTCGGTCGCGGCGACGTCGCGCTCGCCGGTCTGCCGTGGCTCGCGGTGGCCGACGCGGAGCGCCGCCCGGGCGCGCGGGACGCGACCATCCGTTCCGCCGCCCCGTTGAGCGAGGATCTCGCCCTCGAGGCGGCCTCGGCGCTCTGGGCCGAGCACGACGAGGTGTCGTGGACCGACGGCCGGGTGGTGGCCCGACGGACCACCCGGGTGGGCGCGATCGAGCTCTCCGCGACGACCCTCGCCGAGCCGGATCCGACCCTGGTGGCCGGGGCGGTGCGGGAGGGACTGCGCCGGGACGGGCTCGCGATGCTCCCGTGGACGGATGCCGCGAGTGCGCTGCGGCGACGGATGGACTTCCTGCACCGCTCCCTGGGCGATCCCTGGCCGGACGTCTCGGACGAGGCCCTGCTGACACAGGTGGAGACCTGGTTGGGCCCGGAGCTCGCCCGGATCCGCGGCGCACGGGACCTGCGGCGCGTCGACGTGCTGACCGCGCTGCGGCGCTTGCTCCCCTGGCCGGCGGCCGGCCGTCTCGACGAGCTGGCGCCCGAGCGGGTGGAGGTGCCGAGCGGGTCGTCCGTGCGGGTCGACTACGAGGCCCAGCAACCGGTTCTCGCCGTACGCATCCAGGAGGTCTTCGGCTGGCGGGCGGCCCCGACCCTGGCCGACGGACGTGTCCCGCTGCTGCTGCACCTGCTCTCCCCCGCCCGGCGACCGGCGGCCGTCACCGCCGACCTCGCGTCGTTCTGGGAGACCGGCTACCCACAGGTGCGCTCCGAGCTGCGTGGGCGCTACCCCAAGCACGCCTGGCCCGAGGACCCGGCCGGCGAGCCACCGCGTCGGGGGGTCCGCCGACCGGGCTGACCACGTGGCGAGCGCTGCCCGGGGCAGCGCGCGGCGGGGCAACCACGCGGCCGTCGCGACTCTCGGCGGGGTCTTGTTCCCGCTCACCTGGACGATCTGGCATCTCCACGACGAGCACCCGTTCAGGCGCCGACCTCGACGGGCGTGACCGTCCCGAGGTCGGGGTCCCAGCGGCGGAGCTGGGCCAGGGTCAGCTCCAGGTCACCCGAGCCGAGCACCTCGACCGCGCGCTGGGCGTCGACGCGCGGCAGCCGCCGCGCCAGCGTCAGGTGCGGCAACCATCCCGGGTGCTGGGGGGCGTCGACCGCGGCCCGGATCCGGAGCACCGCCGCCACCAGCGCGTCGTCCACGTCGACGACCCGCGCGACGGTGAGCTTGCGGGCCCCGAGCAGCAGCAGCCCGGAGGTGCGCACCGTGAGCGGCAGCAACGGCGCCAGCGCCTCGACGGCCACCCGCTCGGCGCGGGCGCTGATCGTCGGGGCCGCGACCAGGGTCAGGTGGGGCGTGTTCGTCATGCCGCGATGGTCGAGCTGGGAGCGCAGCCCCGCGTCGCTCAGCGCCTGCCAGTCGCCCAGCACCGCGTCGCGGCCGGGCCCGTCGGGCAGCAGCTCCAGGGAGTGCAGCTGCATCACCGGAACCCGGCTCGCTCGACTCGTCGCGGTGCACGCATGCCCAGAACCTAGCCATACTCGGGTGATGAGCCTCCTCGACACCTGGACCCGGGGCGAGCACACCGCGCAAGTCAACGGCTCCGCGACCACCCACCCGACGTACCGCAAGGGCACCGGCCCCGGTGTCGTCGTCATCCACGAGATCCCCGGGCCGACGCCCGAGGTCATCGGGTTCGGCGAGGAGGTGGTCGCGGCCGGCTTCACCGTCGTCATGCCCCACCTGTTCGGTACGCCGGGGCGTCCGGCCGACGTCGGGCACGTCGCCCGGGCGGCCCGGCAGGTGTGTGTCAGTGCCGAGTTCACCAAGCTCCGGACCGGTGTCACCACCCCCGTCGCGTCCTGGCTGCGGAGCCTCTCGCGCGACCTGCACGCCGAGCTCGGCGGGCCGGGCGTCGGGGCGGTCGGCATGTGCTTCACCGGCGGGTTCGCCCTGGCGATGATGGTCGACGACTCGGTGGTCGCCCCGGTCCTCGCCCAGCCCTCCGCCCCCTTCCCACTGGGCCGCAGGCGCGGCGCCGATCTCAACCTGTCCCCGGCGGACCTCGAGACCGTCAAGCAGCGTGCGGCGGCGGGGTGCCAGGTGCTGGGCCTGCGCTACCGACAGGACGTCGCCGTCGGGACCCGCTTCGAGAGGCTCACCCGCGAGTTCGGGGAGGACTTCATCCGGGTCGAGTTCGAGGGCCGCAAGCACGCCACCCTCACCGCCCACCGCCAGCAGGAGGGCGTCGACCGGGTGCTGGCGTTCCTCGCCGAGAAGCTGTCCGGCTGAGGCCGCCCGGGCCGGGTGCGGACGCGTCCTAGACTCGCGGCGTGCTCTTCCGTCTGCGACAGGTGACCCTCGCCGCCCTCACCGCCAACGCCCTGAGGCCGGTGCCCGGCTTCGGGGCCAGCCTCCCCGCCTTCTGGGCCGGGTGGCTCACCACCGAGCTGGCCCCGCAGCTGCTCGCCCTCACTGCCACGGACGTGGCCCACCACACGAGAGGACGGCGTCGCGACCCCGTCGGCCTGGTGCTCGCCGGTGCCAGCCTCGCTGGCCTGGCCTTCCTCGTCGACCAGGCACGGCGGGTCCGGGAGGGCGCTGAGCAGGCGCTGGTCGAGGGGCTCGGCGTCGACTACGTCGAGCAGCTCGACTCCCGCCCCACCCCGGCCGACCTCGCCGTGCCGTGGCGCTCCCTGGTGAACCCGTTCCGGGTGCGCAACCGGGGCGTCCGGGTGCACCGCGACATCGCCTACGCCCCCGAGCACGGCAAGCGCGGCCTGCTCGACGTCTACACCGCCGCCGAGGGGGAGCTGCGCGGGGCGCCGGTGCTGCTCCAGGTGCACGGCGGCGGCTGGTCGATCGGCAGCAAGAACACCCAGGGCCTCCCGCTCATGCAGCACCTGGCCGCCAAGGGCTGGATCTGCGTGTCCATCAACTACCGGCTCGCGCCGCGCGACCCGTTCCCGGCGCAGGTCGTCGACGTCAAGCGCGCCATCGCCTGGGTCAAGGAGCACATCGAGGAGTACGGCGGGGACCCGTCGTACCTCGCGATCACGGGTGGCTCCGCCGGGGGCCACCTCGCCGCGCTGGCGGCGCTGACCCCGGACGACCGGACCTGGCAGCCGGGCTTCGAGGACGCCGACACCTCCGTCCGGGTCGCGGTGCCGCACTACGGCGTCTACGACCTCGCCGGCAGCACCGGCCTGCGCGGTGCCGAGCAGATGCGCGACCGGTTCCTGGGCCCACGTGTCCTGCAGAAGAGCTGGGATGACGACCCGGAGGCCTTCGAGGCGGCGACCCCGCTGCTACGGATCACCCCGGACGCCCCGGACTTCTTCGTCGTGCACGGCGGGGCCGACTCCGTGGTCAAGGTCGACCAGGCGCGCCTCTTCGTGGCGCGGCTGCGCGAGGTCTCGCGGAGGTCGGTGGTGTACGCCGAGCTGCCGGGCGCGCAGCACGCCTTCGACTTCCTGCCCTCGATCCGCAGCGCCCACGTCGTGCGGGCCGTCGACCGCTACCTGCACTGGCACTGGAACACCTGGCGCGCCGGGCGCGAGCCGGTCGAGGAGGTCGCCTGACCCCGCCGACCCGTCGCCCGTTCGCGTCAGGGAGCGCCGACCCGTCGCTTGTTGGCGCGTGAGCCCGCCGACCCGTCGCTCGTTCACCATCGAGGGGCGTCGACCCGTCGCTCGTGGGCGTCAGGCGCCGCCGTTGTCCCCGCCCAGCGAGCCCGGGCTGTCCGCCACGCTCGACCAGCCACACGCGGCACAGCTCAACGGCAGGCCCCCGGTCGGCACGGCGCCTACGGTCGGTGGCGTCGTACCCGTGCTCTGGTCAGCCTCGAGCCCGGTGGTGAGAGGCCCGGCGCAGCGCGGGCAGTTGCGTTCGCTCATGCTCCGAACCTAGACGCGTCGACAAGCGACGGGTCGGCGGGCTCACACGTCAACAAGCGACGGGTCGGCGGTTAGGGTGACGCGCGTGTCCGCTGCTGCCCTGCCTCCCGACGAGATGCCGGCCGACCTGCTGCGGCACGCGCTGGCCGCCAAGGGGTTCATGCCCGAGGACGAGGGCCTGCTGCTGCACCGGGTCGCCCGGGCGCGGCTGCCGCACGGGCCGGTGCTGGAGGTCGGCACCTACTGCGGCAAGTCCGCGATCTACCTGGGGGCCGCGGCGCGCGAGGTCGACGACCCGCGGGGCGTCGTCTTCACCGTCGACCACCACCGCGGCTCGGAGGAGAACCAGGCCGGCTGGGAGCACCACGACCCCAGCCTGGTCGAGGAGGAGTCCGGGCTGATGGACACCCTGCCGGTCTTCCGGCGCACGCTGGCGCGGGCCGGGCTGGAGGACCGCGTGGTCGCGCTGGTCGGCCGCTCGACGACGGTCTCGGCGCACTGGCGCACGCCGCTCTCGATGCTCTTCATCGACGGCGGGCACGCGGAGGAGCACGCCCAGAACGACTACTCCGGCTGGGCGCCGTGGCTGACCCGCGGCGCGGCGCTGGTGATCCACGACGTCTTCCCCGACCCCGCCGACGGCGGCCGGCCGCCGTATGACGTCTTCCAGCGGGCGCTGGCCGGCGGCTCCTTCGAGGAGACCGAGGCGCTCGGCTCGATGCGCGTCCTACGACGTACGCACGGGGACGCCGGGGACCCGGTCGGCTGACGGGCAGCCGCACTCGAGCGCGAGCTCGCGGAAGTCCGCGACCAAGGTCGCGCCGCGCATGATGTCCGCGCCGGGCGTGCCCCCGCCGAGGGCGTCGGCGGCCAGGATCACCGCCGCCGCGGTGTACGTCGTGAGCTCCTGCGGCCAGTTGACCTGGTCCGGGAAGACCCAGCCGGTCCAGTACCCGCCGTCCTCGTGGCGCAGGTGCTGCACGTCGGTGAACAGCTTCAGGGCACGCTCCCGATCGCCGACGGCATCAAGCGCCAGCACCAGCTCGCACGTCTCGGCGCCGGTCACCCACGGGTTGGTCTCGACGCAGCGGATACCCAGGCCGGGCTCGACGAAGTCGTCCCACCGGGTCTCGAGGAGCGCCACCGCAGTGGGCCCGCGCACGGCGCCGCCCAGCACCGGGTAGTACCAGTCCATCGAGAACTGCGACTTGTCGAGGAACAGGTCGCGGTGCTCACGCAGCGCGTGGCCGAGCCGCCCGCCGGCGAGCTCCCACCCGGGTTGCGGCTCGTCCATCAGCTCCGCCAGCGAGCATCCGGCCCGCAGCGCGTGGTGGATGCTCGACGACCCGGCCAGCAGGGCGTCCTCGTTGACCGGGCCGGGACGACCGTCGACCCACTCCTGCGACCAGGCGACGCCGCCGAACGGCAGCTGCAGCGAGACCACCCAGTCCAGGGCCCGGCGGACCGCCGGCCAGTGCCGGCGCACGAAGCCGACGTCGTTCACGACCAGCCAGTGGTGCCAGACGCCCACCGCGAGGTACGCCGACATGTTCGTCTCTCCGCTGGCGTCCTCGACCTCGCCGGCCACCAGCTTCATCGGCCACGAGCCGTCCTCGCGCTGAGTGGCCAGGCACCACGCGTACGCGCGCTCGGCGGCCGCCACCTGGCCTCCGACCAGCAGTCCCATCGCCGCCTCGACGTGGTTCCAGACGTCCGTGTGCTGGCCCGCCGTCCACGGCACCGCGCCGTCGCGCTCCTGCGCGGCGGCGATCGAGGCGGCTGTCCGCGCGACGTCGGACGCGCTCAGTACGCCCTCGACCGCGGGCACCCAGCGCGGCAGGTCAGCCGACATCGGGCTTGCGGAAGTAGAGCACCATGCTCTTGCCGATGACCGGGTCCAGCACGCGACCGACCAGCCGGAGCGCCCGCGGCTGCTTCATGATCTCCCAGACCAGCAGCCGGTGGTAGGTCCGCGCGAGCAGGTGGTCGTCGTTCCTCACCCCGACCGCGCACTTGATCCACCAGTACGGCGAGTGCAGGCCGTGGGCGTACCCCTTGCCCTCGTGGACCAGCCCGGCCCCCTCGACCTTGGAGACGAGCTCCTTGTCGGTGTAGATCCGGATGTGTCCGCCGGGCGTGTTGTGGTACTCCTCGGAGAGCTTCCAGTTGACGATCTCGGGGAACCAGCGCGGCACCGAGACGGCCAGGGTGCCGCCGGGGCGCAGCACACGGGCCAGCTCGCCGATGGCCTGGAGGTCCGCGGGGATGTGCTCGAGGACCTCCGCCGCCACGACCCGGTCGAACTCGTCGTCGGCGAAGGGCAGGGCGAGCGCGTCGCCCTCCTTGACGTCGGCCTCGGCGCCGAGCGGCACCTCACCGGCCTCCCGCATCGCGACGAAGAGGTCGCGGACCTGCGAGAGCTCGTCGGCGTCCTGGTCGAAGGCGATGACGTCGCCGCCGCGGCGGTACATCTCGAAGGCGTGCCGACCGGCGCCGCAGCCCATGTCGAGCACCCGGTCCCCCGGGCGCAGCCCGAGCCGGTCGAAGTCAACGGTCAGCACTGGGCACTTCCTCCGTGGTCGACGGCGCCCGCTCGCGCCGGTAGTCGGTCATGACCTCTTCGTACGCCGCGGCGACGGCCACCGCCACCGCGCGCCAGCTGAACATCTCCTCGACCCGGCGGCGCCCGGCGCGACCCATCTCGGCCCGACGCTCGGGGTCGTCGAGGAGCGACGCGAGCGCCGCCGTCAGCTCGCCGACGTCGCCCGGCGTGACCAGGTCGGCGCAGAGCCCGTCGGGGCCGGTCACCTCGGGGATCGCCCCGGCCCGCGAGACGACCAGCGGCGTGGCGCAGGCCATCAGCTCGGCGGTGGGCAGTGAGAAGCCCTCGTAGAGCGACGGCACGCAGGCCAGCTCCGCCGATCCCATCAGCTCGACCAGCTCGGCGTCGCTGACCCCGCTCACGAAGGACACGGCGTCGCCGATCGCCAGCCTGTCGATCAGCTGCTCGGTGCGCCCACCCGGCTGCGGCCTGCTGACCAGGACCAGCTCGAGGTCGCGCTCGGTGCGGAGCTTGGCGAACGCCTCCAGCAGGGTCGAGATGCCCTTCATCGGGGCGTCGGCGCTGGCCATCGCGATGATCCGGCCGGGTACGCGAGGCGTCGAGGGAGGCACGAAGAGGTCGTCCACGCCGAGCACGACGACCTGCATCCGCGCCGGGTCGACCCCGAAGTCGCGGGCGATGTCGCGCGCCGAGGACTCCGAGGGGGTGAGGATCTTGCGCGCCCGCCGGGCCACCTTGCCCTGCATCCGCAGGAAGCCGTACCAGCGACGCAGCGAGAGCCGCTGGCGCAGCGTCGTCGCGGACGCCAGGTCGATGCGCCGGTCGAAGGTGATCGGGTGGTGCACCGTCGTGAGCAACGGCAGCCCCAGCTCCTCGATCTCCAGCATGCCGTAGCCCAGCACCTGGTTGTCGTGGACGACGTCGAAGTCCGCGACCCGCCCGGCCAGCAGCCTCGCCACCCGGGTGCTGAAGGTCTTGGGCTCCGGGAACCCGGCGGTGCACATGGTGAGGAACTCCTCGACGTCCACCCGGTCGCGGAACTCACGCAGCCTCGGCACCCGGAAGGGGTCCGGCTCGCGGTAGAGGTCCAGGCTCGGCACCTCGGTCAGTGTGACGCCGGGGTCGAGCTCGGGGTACGGCTGGCCGGAGAACACCTCGACCTGGTGACCCAGGGCCACCAGCTCACGGCTGAGGTGCCGGACGTAGATGCCCTGCCCGCCGCAGTGCGGCTTGGAGCGGTAGGACAGGAGTGCGATGCGCAAGTGCCGAAGCCTCTCTCTGGCATCCGGACCTGCCGGACGCACTGGCACGCCGGGCCGGACGAGGTGGCCGGACGGAGTGGAACGTGTTGCCACGAACGTCGATCGCCCAGCGTAGTGCCCGACGAGGGCCTCCGTGGTCAGCGGTCGCTCGCTGGCCGCCGGCCGCCCGCCTCGATGATGACCGGGTCGGTCCGCTGAGCGAACCGCTCAGCCTGCTTCGCTGGAGTGGCCGGGGAAGACGTGGGCGGAGGGGTCGATGGCGACGGCGGCGTTGTTGACGGCGGTGGCCGCCTCGCCGAAACCGACCGCGATCAGGCGGACCTTGCCCGGGTACTCGGTGATGTCGCCGGCCGCGAAGACCCGCTCCAGGCTGGTGCGCATCGACGGGTCGACGAGCACGTGCCGCTTCTCGACCGCGATTCCCCACTCCTGGAGCGGCCCGAGGTCGGCCAGGAAGCCCAGCGCGGCGACGAGCGCCTGGCAGGGGCGTCGGGTCACCTCGCCGTCGACCTCGATCTCGACCGACTCGAGGGTCGGCTCCCCCCGCAACGCGGTCACCTGGGCCCGGGTCACGATCTCCACCCCGGAGGCGCGCACGGCGTCCACGGTGCGCTGGTGGGCGCGGAAGGCCTCCCGGCGGTGGACCAGCGTGACCGACCGGGCCACGGGCTCGAGGTGCAGGGCCCAGTCGAAGGCGCTGTCGCCGCCGCCGACGATCACGACGTCCTTGCCGGCGTACGGCAGGAAGCTCGGGACGAAGAACTCCAGGCCGCGGCCCGCCCAGCCCTCGCCGGCGGGCAGCGCCCGGGGGCTGAACTTGCCGATGCCCGCGGTGATCAGCACGGCCCCGGCCTCCACCTCGGTGCCGTCGTCGAGCCCGACGACCACCCCGTCGCCGTGGTGCCGCAGGGTGGTGGCCGTGCGGTCCAGCAGGTACGCCGGCTCCGCGGTCCCGGCCTGCGCGACCAGCCCCTCGACCAGGTCGCGTCCCTTGATGCTCACGAACCCCGCCACGTCCAGGATCTGCTTCTCGGGGTACATCGCGGTGATCTGGCCGCCCAGCTCGGGCAGTGAGTCGACGACGGCGACGCGGAGTCCCCGGAAGCCGGCGTAGTAGGCGGCGTAGAGCCCGGTGGGGCCCGCCCCCACGATCAGCAGATCGGTCTTCAAGCGGCGATCCTCTCCCTGGAGGGTCCGGCGGAGAACGGGCCCGGCGCCCTAGGATGTCGCGTGTGGACCCACGCGACAAGGGGAACGGCCCGGCGCCGCTGTGGGGAGAGTTCTCGCACGACCCGCGGCGCGCTGACCACGCCGGGCTGCGGGCCTCCGACCGCGACCGCGACGTGGCCCATCGCGCGGTGGCCGACGCCTACGCCGACGGCCGGCTCGACCGCGAGGAGCTCGACGAGCGCACCGCCCAGCGCCGGGACGCCCGGCTCGGGCTGCTCGTCTGGAGCCTGATCTGCCTGGGGATCTGGCTGCTGACCACGCCCGGTGGCTTCTTCTGGCCCGGCTTCGTGATCCTCGGCACGGGGGTCAACCTGCTGCAGACCGTGCTGCGCCGCGACGAGATCGTCGACGCCCGCGTGCGCAAGCTGGAGCGCCAGCAGGACAAGCAGCAGCGCAAGGCCCTGCGGTCCCGCCGGCCCGGGGGCCCGGGGGCCGGTGCTGCGCCGGGGTCCTGAGCGGTCGGTCGTGGACCGCCGGGACTACCGGTGGTCGAAGCGGTAGCCGGAGCCCTCGACGGTGGTGATCCACTCTCCGCGGCCGCCGGCTCGCTTCAGCTTCCGCCGCACGTTGCCGATGTGGACGTCGACCAGGAAGTCGGACTCGATGAAGTCGCCCTGCCAGACCGCACGCACCAGCTCGCCGCGCGACCACCCGTGGCCCGGTCGGGTGGCCATGGCCGCCAGCAGGTCCACCTCCGCCGGGGTGAGCGGCAGCAGGACGCCGTCCAGCAGCGCGACGTGCCGCTCCCGGTCGATGACCAGGCCGCTGTCGGGCCCGGCCGTCGTCTCCGTGGCCTCGGTGACCGGCGCGTCCTGCGGGGTCGCGGCGAGCCGCGGCCGGCGCAGCAGGGCCTGGGCCCGGGCGCGGACCTCGCGCGGGGAGAACGGCTTGGCCAGGTAGTCGTCGGCGCCCAGCTCGAGGCCGACCAGCCGGTCGATCTCGTCGACCCGGCCGGTGATCATCACGATGTAGGCGCTGCTGAAGGTCCGGATCTGCCGGCAGACCTCGGTCCCGTCCAGGTCCGGCAGCGTCAGGTCGAGCGTCACGAGGTCAGGGTCGAACGCGCGGGCCACCTCGATCGCCTCCGCACCGGTGCTCACCGCGCGCACCTCGACCCCGGTCTGCTCGAGCACGTGGACGAGCAGGTCGCGGATGTCGTCGTCGTCGTCGACGACGAGCGCGCGGTGACCGGTCTGCAACGGATTCTCCCGGGATCTCGATGACGTCGGAGCGAACGCTCGGACGGACGTGCGGAGCCTGTGGCGCCACGGTACCGAACGTGTCCCGGGCAGCGGCGTGGCCCCGGGACGACGACCCGTAGGATGTGCCGCTGTAGCCCCGGTGCGACCGCGGTTCGCGTCCACTTCCCCCACCACACCCACTCGGGAGGGCCCCCGCACATGGCGAGCCACGTCGTCCAGCAGGTCACCCCGGGCGGGGAGGACAACCGCGAGGAACGCCGCCAGCGCGCGGTCGAGAGCCTGGGCGTCCTCGACGACGGCCCCAACGCGCGTCTCGACCGGATCACGCGGCTGGCGCGCACCGTCTTCTCGGTGCCGCTCTCGTCGATCACGATGCTCGACCACGACCGGGCGTTCCTGCCCAGCGCCCAGGGCTTCGGGGAGCTGCGCGAGCTCCCGCGCGAGCAGACGTTCTGCGAGCGCACCACCGAGGACGACGAGACGCTGATCATCGAGGACGCCCCGCGGGACCCCCGCTTCGCGCACCTCGACGTCGTCGTCCACGACCACGTGCGCTTCTACGCCGGCGAGCCCCTGCGTGACCCGCTGGGCAACGTCATCGGGACCTTCTGCCTCTTCGACACCGAGACCCGCACGCTCAGCGACGACGAGCTCGTCACCTTCCGCGACCTCGCCGCCTGGGCCGAGCAGGAGCTGCTCTCCTCCGGCGAGATGACGCAGGCCGGCCTCGTCCAGTCGCTCATGCTGCCCTCGGAGGGACTGCGCCACGGGCCGTGGGAGGTCGACGGCCTCTGCCTGCCCGCCCTGGCCGTGGGGGGCGACTTCTACGACTACGAGGTGACGAGCGACGTGCTCCACCTCGTCCTCGGCGACGTGATGGGCAAGGGCACCGGCGCGGCGCTGATCGGCGCGGGCGTGCGCTCGGCGATCCGCGGCACCCACGCGGCCGTCACGGCGGGCGTCGACCTCGGGATCGTCGCCACCCAGGTGGCCCGCAGCCTGATGGTGGACCTCGAGCGCGCCGAGTCGTTCGTGACGCTCTTCGAGGCCGCCATCGACCTGGAGGACGGCACCCTGCGCTACATCGACGCCGGGATGGGCCTGTGCCTGGTGGTGCGCGTCGACGGCTCCGTCGAACAGCTCTCCAGCGAGGACCGCCCGTTCGGGATCCTGCCCGACGACCACTGGACCGAGCACGAGTCGGTGCTCGCTCCCGGCGACCGGCTGCTGCTCTTCAGCGACGGGGTGCTCGACCTCCTCGACGATCCCGACGACTGGCTCACCCCTGTCGGTGCCATGGTCGCCGGCCTGGAGAGCGCCGCCGACCTGCTCGCCGGCCTCGCCGGTCTGGCCGGTCGGCGAACCGCGCTGGACGACGTCACCGCCGTCGCGGTGATGCGCGCGCCCGAGGGTCCGTCCGCACCGTGACCGGACGTCTCTTCGCGATCCGCACCATCGTGCTGCTGACCGCGATCCTCGGTGTCAACTACGTGGTCTGGCGCTGGCTCTTCTCGGTCCACTGGGGCGCGTGGTGGATCGCCGTGCCCCTCGTGCTCGCCGAGACCTACAGCCTCGTCGACTCGCTGCTCTTCGGCCTCGGCATGTGGCGGCTCAAGGAGCGCGGCGAGCCCCCCGCGGCTCCCCCGGGTCTGACCGTCGACGTCCTGATCGCGACCTACAACGAGCCGATCGAGCTCGTCATGACCACCGCGCTCGCGGCCAGGGCGATCACCTACCCGCACGAGACCTGGGTCCTCGACGACGGCAACCGTCCCGAGATGCGCGCGGCCGCGGAGGCGGCGGGCATCGGCTGGATCACGCGCTCCGCGGACTGGGAGAACATGCCGCGCCACGCCAAGGCCGGCAACCTCAACAACGCGCTGCTCTCCACCGAGGGCGAGTTCCTGCTGATCCTGGACGCCGACCAGATCCCCGAGCCCACGATCCTCGACCGCACGCTGGGCTACTTCGACGACGAGCAGATGGCGCTGGTCCAGACCCCCCAGTACTTCGTCAACGTCACCGACCAGGACCCGCTCGGCAGCCAGGCGCCGCTCTTCTACGGACCCATCCAGCAGGGCAAGGACGGCTGGAACGCCGCGTTCTTCTGCGGCTCGAACGCCGTGATCCGCCGCGAGGCGCTGATGCAGCTCGGGGTCTCCCGCTACGCCGGGGAGGTCATGGTGGGCGTGCACCGGGCGCTGCGGACCGCCCGGTCGGTGCTGCGCCGGGCCCGGCGCGACCTGGGCCCCGACGACGTCGTCGTACGCCGGGCGCTCGACTCCATCGCCCACGACATCGGACGTGCGCGCAAGGAGCTGGCGCAGGGCGAGGCCCTGTTCGACGTGACCTACCGCTTCCAGCAACGCGTCGGCGCGGTGCGTCGCGAGCTCGTCGACTCCGACCTGAGCGCCCTGCAGGCCGATCTCGCGGTGATCGCCGAGCTCGAGCACGGCACCGCGGGGTCGAGCGAGAGCCTGGCGACCTTCGACCCCGAGGCCCTGGAGCAGATGTCCCAGCGCCACTGGTCCCCGCTCGGCGCCGTGGTGACCGTCCAGGCCCTCGTCGACGCGGTCGACGTCGACCTCGGCTCGGAGGCCCAGCCGATCATGCCGATGGCCACCATCTCGGTCACCGAGGACATGGCGACCTGCATGCGCCTGCACGGGCTCGGCTGGCGCACGGCCTACCACGACGAGGTGCTGGCCAACGGTCTCGCGCCCGAGGACCTCGCCACGATGCTGACCCAGCGCCTGCGCTGGGCCCAGGGCACGGTCCAGGTGATGCTCCGGGAGAACCCGCTGGTCCAGAAGCGCCTCACGTGGCCGCAGCGGCTCATGTACTTCTCGACCATGTGGAGCTACCTCTCGGGCTTCGCCGCGCTGGTCTACCTCGCCGCGCCCGTCATCTACCTGACCATCGGCGTGCTGCCGGTGCAGGCGCTCAGCACCGAGTTCTTCCTGCGGCTGGTGCCGTTCCTGATCATCAACCAGCTCCTGTTCGCGGTGGTGGCCAAGGGCCGCGCGACCTGGCGCGGGCAGCAGTACTCCCTCGCGCTCTTCCCGGTCTGGATCAAGTCCTTCACCTCGGCCTTCGGCAACGTCTTCCTGGGCCGCGACCTCGACTTCGCGGTGACGCCCAAGACCGGCCCGGCCGACACCGGTCCGGCCTGGCACCTCGTCAAGCCACAGCTCTGGGCGATCGGGGCGCTCGTCGCCGCGGCCGTGATCGGCGTGGTCCGGGTGGCCGTCGGGCAGGCGGACCTCTGGGGCACGGTCTTCAACCTCGTCTGGGTCCTCTTCGACCTCGCGATCTTCTCCGTCATCATCCAGGCCGCCCGTTACCGCGGCTACGAGCAGTCCTCCTCGAGCCGGCCCCGGGCCGACCCGATCCCACGCAGCGAAGGAGCAGCATGATCGAGTTCGACGTGACCACCACGGAGTCCGGTGTCGGCGTGGTCACCCCGAAGGGCCGGCTGAACATGGTCTCGGCCCGACGGCTCAAGGAGCTGCTGGCCGACCTGGTGAGCGCCGGCACGACCCGGATCGTCGTCGACATGGCGCAGACGACGTTCCTGGACTCCTCGGGTCTCGGCGCCCTGATCGCCGGCCTCAAGTCGGCCCGCCAGGCGGGTGGTGACCTGCGCATCGCCCGGCCGACGACGTCGGTGACGGCGGTCTTCGAGCTGACCAACCTCGACAAGGTCCTGCGTGCCCGCGACAGCGTCGAGGGTGCCTTCGATGAGTGACTCCCCGACCGGCGCGACCCGCGAGCCCGTGGAGGTCCCAGGTCGCCTCGAGCTGTCCGCCCCGGCGAGCCCGGAGACGCTGGACCTGGTCCACGCGGTCCTCGAGCAGCTGTGGCTCAACCACGAGGACGTGTCCGCACGGGACCGCTTCCGTTTCGAGACCGCCGTCATCGAGATCCTCGGCAACATCGTCGAGCACGCCTACCGGCTCGAGCCCGGAGTCGAGGACGCGGCTGGCGGTTCACGGCGCTTCGACATCGTGCTGTCCGCCACCGCGGAGGAGCTGGTGGCCAGCTTCGGCGACAACGGAATGCCGATCGCGCTGGACCTGAGCGACATCGCCATGCCGGACGAGGACGCGGAGTCGGGCCGGGGCCTGGCCCTTGCGGCCGCCGCGCTCGACGACCTGTCCTACGAGCGCATCGAGGGGCGCAACCACTGGCGTCTCCTGTGCGTGCGCGAGCCGCGGTGACCGGTGGGTCGGGCTCGCGCCCGATCGTCGAGTCCCTGTCCAGGGTGCTCGCGGGCGTCGTCCTGCTCCTCGCCGTCCTGGGGGCGGCGCCCTCGGCCGCGGCGGACGCCCCGCCGCCGACGCCGGCACCCGGCCACCCCTGGTTCGGGCCCGCGCTGGACATCAGCGAGGACGGCCCCCTGCGCTACGCCGACCGGCTCGGCGCCGGGGCGTCCCTCTACACCTTCCCCGTCGACTACCCGTTGACCACGCAGGGCACCACCCAGCTGCGCGGGTTCGCCGAGGAGGTCGCGAGCCAGGGAGCGGTCCTGGTGCTCCAGGTCGAGCCGGTGGTGGCGCTCGGCGACCTCACCCCCGCGGATGCCGACGAGCTCGCCGCGCTGGTGGCCGGGCTGCACCGCGACCTGGACACCTACACCCTGGTGCGCTTCGCCCCGGAGATGAACGGGTCCTGGCGCACCTGGGGCCAGCAGCCGCGTGCGTTCGTCCGCGCCTTCCGGGCCGTGGCCACGGCGGTGCACGCCGCCACCGACCACGCGTCCATGGTCTGGTCGCCGGTGTACGGCTCCGGCTACCCCTTCGGCCGTCGCCAGGGCACGGACAGCGAGATCGACCTCTCCGAGAGGCGGGAGACCGGGCGCCTGGACACCGACGGCAACGGTCGCCTCGAGGCCGGGGACGACCCCTACGGTCCCTACTACCCCGGCGCCGGCGCGGTCGACTGGGTGGGCCTGTTCCTCTACCGCTTCGGGCAGTCCCAGGGGGTGGACGAGAACGTCGCGCCACCGGCCGACGAGGTGGCGTCCCGCCTCGCCGAGAGCTGGGGCTACGGCGCTCGAGGCGCCCGGGCGTCGTTCTACGAGCGGTTCGCCGAGGGCCGCGCCCACCCGCTCCTGCTCGAGACGGCCGCCCTGTACAACCCAGGCGTCGGTGGCGCCGGCGAGCTGGGGCTCAAGCGCACCTGGTGGCGCCAGGTCCTCGCGGCGCTGCCCGGCCACCCGCTGATCGGGGGCGTCTCGTGGCTCGAGCTGGACCGGGTCGAGGCCGAGGTCGACGACCAGCCGGTGGACTGGCAGGCGACCCGGACCCCCCGGCTCGCCGGGGCCCTGCTGGCCGACCTGCGCAGCGCCGGGCTCCCGGTGGGTGAGCCGGTCACCCGCGTCCACCAGCAGCGGGAGCGCAGCGCCGCCACCGCCGAGCAGGCGGCGGCCAACGCGACCATCGTCCAGGCCCGCCTGCCACCGGTGGACCAGGTCGACTCCGCTCCGGGGTGGACCGCGCTCGGCGCCGGGCTGCTCGCGCTCGTCCTCCTGCTGGGCGCCCTCGCGGGGCGCCTGGCCCCCTCCTGGCGCTACGCCCCGGTGCCGGAGGAACGCGACCTGCGCCTCGACCTCTTCCGGGGCTGGCTGATCCTCGCGGTCGTGGTGGCCCAGATCGAGGTCGGCGGTCTCCTGTCCCGGGTGACCCTCAACGGCGTCGGCGCGATCACCGGCGCCGAGGCGTTCCTCGCGCTCTCGGGCGTCGTGCTCGCGATGAGCCACCGAACGGTGGCGGAGCGGGGGGGCGAGTGGGTCGCGGCCGGACGACGGTGGCGACGGGCCCGCACCCTCTACCTCACCGCGCTGGTCCTCACGCTCGGCATCTACCTGCTCGGGCGCATCCCGGGTCTCGACGCGACCGCCGTCACCACCTTCACCGACCGCGGCACGGGGGCGGGTGGCCCGGCGGCCCGGGGCCGGGTCCACGACCTGTACGTCCATGCCGAACGGCTCCTCGACTACCCGCCGCCCTGGTACGCCGTCCGCGAGCTGCTGCTGCTCCGGATGGGGCCGTGGGTGCTCAGCGTGCTCGGGCTGTTCGTGGTGCTGACCGCGATCGCCCCGGTCCTCACCTGGCTGCTGCGGCGACGCCTGTGGTGGGTCGTGCTGGCGCTGTCGGGGGGCGGCTACGCCTACGCCCGGTTCCAGGACCCGCACTGGCCACCCGCACAGTTCGAGGCCGTCTACCCGCTGCTGGTCTGGCAGGTGCCGTTCCTGCTCGGGCTGGTCATCGGCCACCACCGCGACGAGCTGGTGCGGGCCCTCACGACCCGGGCGGGGAAGCTGGCCTGCGGGGCGGTCGTCGTCGCCCACGCCGGGCTGCTGACGCTTCAGTGGCTCGCCGCCCGGGGTCTCGCGTGGGCCCCGCTCGCACCCGAGACCTACGCCCGGCTCTTCGACCGGGCGGGCCTCCCACCGGGACGCCTGCTGAGCCTCGTCGTGCTCCTGGTGGTGGCCTTCGCGTTCCTGACGACGTGCTGGAAGCCCGTGCACGCGGCCCTCGGCCGGCTCCTGGTCCCGCTCGGGCAGGCCAGCCTCTACGTCTTCGTCATGCACGCGTTCGTGGTGATCGCCGTGGCGAACGTGCCCGGGCTGGACCGCGCCAGCGCCTGGCAGGGGGTCGTCGTCCAGGTCCTGGCGGTGGCGCTGCTGTGGGTGCTGGTCAAGCGGCGCTTCCTGTTCTCGGTGGTCCCGCGCTGACCCACCCCTTCTGCCGGCGGGCGGGATCGGTCACGATGGGGTGTGCGCGCGTCGTGGCGAACGACCCTCCTCCGTGAGCGGGCCCGTCTGCGGTCCGAGGGGCCGGCGACGGTGCTGTGGTCGGTGCGCCTCACGGCCGCGGCGGTGGCGAGCTACGTGGTGGCCCTGCTGCTCTTCCCCGGCACCCAGCCGCTGCTCGCGCCGCTGACCGCGATGCTGGTCGTGCAGGTCACCCCGGTCTCGCTGCTGGCCAGCGGGCTCGACCGGGTGGTCGCGGTGACCGCCGGGGTGGCCCTCGCCGTCGGCTTCTCGGCCGTGGTGCCGCTGGAGTGGTGGAGCCTCGGCCTGCTCATCTTCGCCTGCATCACGATCGGCCAGGTGCTCCGGCTGCGCGCCAACCAGGTGGAGGTCGCGATCAGCGGGATGCTCGTGCTCGGAGTCGGCTCGCTGGCCGCCGAGTCGGCCGCCTGGGAGCGCCTGGTGGTGACGTTGGTGGGCGCCGCCGTGGGGATTGCGACGAACCTCGTCGTGCCGCCCCGGATCGCCACCGCCGACGCGGGGGACGCCATCGACGACCTGGCCGACGCGCTCAGCGACCTGCTGGGCCGCGCGGCCGACGACCTCCTCACGCTCGCGGCGGACGGCGGCGACCCGGCGGGGCGGGCTCGGGGGTGGCTGAGCGAGGCCCGCCGCATCACCCACGACATCCCCCGCGTCAGCGCAGCCGTCCTGCACGCCGAGGAGGGCCGCAAGCTGAACGTGCGGGCGGTCGGGACGCCCGACGTCGGCCCGGGACTGCGCCAGGGGCTGGAGTCGCTGGAGCACTCGGCGGTCGCGATCCGCGTGATGCTCCGCGCGGTCGTGGACGCCGAGGAGGCGCCGACCTGGGCGGACCCCGAGGCCGCCCGCTTCGTGCTGTCCGGTCTGGCGCAGGCCTTCCGCGAGCTGGCGGCCGCCGTCGACGCCTTCGGCCGGCTGGTCCACGACGAGGCGGTGCCCACCCGCAGCGTCCCGACCGCCGTGCTGGTGGAGGCGCTCGAGGGACTCCACGAGGCCCGCGCCCGGCTCGACGAGCTGGTCCTCACCGGGGTGGCCCCCGACCTGCTCGAGCTGCACGTCGCGCTGCTCTCCACCGTCAAGCGGCTCCTGCGCGAGCTGGACCTCGGCGAGCGGATCCGGCGCCAGATCCGGATGCGTCCGCCGCGGCCGCGGCCTCGGCACCCGACCTCCACGGCAGGCCGGACGCTGCAGCCCCCGGTGCCTGCGAAGCGCAGCCCGGGCCTCGCTCCGGACGCGGAGACGCAGCCGTTGCCCCGGTTGACCGACGACGGCTCGTGACCCGCACGATCCGGTGGCTCAGGCGTCCCAGCCGTCCGGACGGTGCTTGCGCGGCAGCCTGGCCACCACCAGCCGGTAGGACTCCTCGACCGCCTCGAGCAGCTCGTCGTCCGGGATCATGCCGTTGAAGGAGAGGGTACTCGTGCCCGCAGGGGTCGTCCGGCCGGGTGCCGGGCAGGCTCGGGCAGTGGGCCAGCATCCGTTCGACGTCCATGGCCCTGGCCTCACTCGTCGTCGAGCAGACCCTCGCGACGGGCCTCGGCGACGATAGCCCGGAGGTTGGCCACGGTCCCGCAGTCGTCGTCGATCAGCTCGTTGCGGGCGGTCGCGAACGCCCGGCCCAGGTCGGCGCGCGCCTGTGCGGAGACCTCCTCGCGGGCCGGGTTCAGGATCGTGAGCTCCTCCTCGGTGAGGTGGTGGTTCACCGCCGTGGCCAGCTCCTCGACGGCGTCGTCGAAGGCCTGGGTGTCGGTGCCCTTCAGCTCCAGCACGGCCAGCAGGGCCTCGTGGCCCTCGGCGTGCTCCTCCTGACCGTGCTCGGCCTCGTGCGCGCCGACGGCCCGCTTGCGGCGCAGCTGCGGGTAGACGTGCTGCTCCTCGGCCCGGGCGTGGGCGACGTGCAGGGTCGCCAACGCCCGGCGCACCCCCTCGCGGTCGGAGCTGGCGTCGCGCAGGTCGCGCAGCAGGGACTCGAAGCGGCGG
Organism: uncultured Actinomycetota bacterium; assembly: GCA_963760585.1. Taxonomy (GTDB): domain Bacteria; phylum Actinomycetota; class Actinomycetes; order Propionibacteriales; family Nocardioidaceae; genus Nocardioides. The sequence continues at coordinate 603,844 of CAVXDI010000004.1, read as the reverse complement.
TGGTCGTCGAGGATCAGGTCGACGACGTCACCGGAGACGGGGCGGCCCAGGTCGATGGAGGTCATGGGCCCACCCTAGGACCCGCCCTCACGCCGGTGCCCGCAGCACGCCCTCGAGCTCGTCGCGGTCGATGACCGCCCGGGTGCGCCGCCGGTACCTCCACACCTGGGTCAGCCCCACGGCCCACAGCACGTACTGCGCGCTCATCGCCCAGCGGAACGCCTCCGGGGTGTAGCGGGTGCTCTCCCCGGGGGTGCGCCAGTCGAGGATGAGGCCGATCGCCACCACGAGCAGCAGGCTGGCCAGGAAGCCGCCCTGGTTGATGATCCCGCTGGCGCTGGCCAGCCGCTCCGCGGGGTTGGAGGTGCGGCCGAGGTCGAAGCCGATCATCGAGGCCGGTCCCCCGACCCCGACCACGAAGGCCAGCACGACCAGCAGCCACAGCGGGGCGTTGCCGGGCCAGAGCAGCACCGCGGTCCAGACGGTGACGATCGACGAGACGATGACGAGCACCGTCGTCGAGCGGTGCCACGGGTGCGCACCGACCAGCCAGCCCAGCACCGGGCCGGCCACCATGATCGCGACCACGATCACCGTCAGCAGCAGCCCGGCGGTGTGGGCGCTGCGGCCCTCGCCGCGCACGAAGAAGGGGTAGCCCCACAGCAGGGTGAGCGTGGTGGCGCTGAACTGGGTCGAGAAGTGCATCCAGAAGCCGAGCCGGGTGCCCGGCTGCGACCAGGACGCGCCGAGGCTGGTGCGGACCTGCGCCAGCGAGAGGCTCGGGCCGCGCAGGTGCCGGGCGTCCGGGCTGTCGCGCAGGACGACCAGGCCGACTGCCCCGAGCACCAGGCCGACCGAGGCCGCGACCAGGTAGGCCCTGGTCCAGCCGAGGCTCCCCAGCGCCCACGTCATCGGGATCGCGGCCACCAGCGCGCCGGCCTGGCCGAGCGTGCCGGTCACCTGGGTGACGAACGGGACCCGGCGGGTCGGGAACCAGGTGCTCACCAGCCGGAGCACGCAGATGAACGTCATCGCGTCGCCCATGCCCACGAGGACCCGCGCCAGCAGTGCCAGCGGGTAGCTCGAGGCCAGCGCGAACCCGGTCTGCGCCAGCGTCATCAGCAGGGTGCCGGTGAGCAGCACCGCGCGGGAGCCGTACCGGTCCACCAGCAGCCCCACCGGCACCTGCATCCCGGCGTAGACCAGGAGCTGGAGCATGGTGAACGTGGCCAGCTGCGCGGCCGAGATGTCGAAGCGCTCCGCCGCGGCCAGCCCGGCCACGGCCAGGCTCGAGCGGTGGAAGACCGCCACGAAGTAGATGAGCAGTCCGACGACCCAGACGAGCCACGCCCCGGTCGCGGGGGGACTGGAGGGGCGACGGGTCACCAGCCCACTTTACGGCGTGTCGCGGCTCACCTAGCGCGTGGCCTCCATCATCTGGCGCAGCTCCTTCTTGAGGCCCGAGATCTCGTCGCGCAACCGGGCCGCCACCTCGAACTGCAGCTCGGCGGCGGAGTTCTTCATCTGGTCGGTGAGGTCCTGGATCAGCTGGGCCAGGTCGGCGCTGGGCATCCCCGCCAGGTCGGCGGCGTGCTGGCCCGCGGAGGCCTTGGAGAGGGCCGGGACGGGCTGCTTGGCCTTGACGCCGCCGGCGCGGCCCTTCGCCTCGGTGCCGGCCCAGGTCTGGAGCAGCTCCTGGGTGCTCTCGTCCTCGCGGGCCAGCATCTCGGTGATGTCCGCGATCTTCTTGCGCAGCGGCATCGGGTCGACGCCGTTCGCGGTGTTGTAGGCGACCTGCTTGGCGCGCCGCCGGTTGGTCTCGTCGATCGCCCGCTCCATCGAGGGGGTGATCTTGTCGGCGTACATGTGCACCTGGCCCGACACGTTGCGGGCGGCGCGGCCGATCGTCTGGATCAGCGACTTGTCCGAGCGCAGGAAGCCCTCCTTGTCGGCGTCCAGGATCGCGACCAGCGAGACCTCGGGCAGGTCGAGGCCCTCGCGCAGCAGGTTGATGCCGACCAGCACGTCGTAGTCGCCGAGGCGGAGGTCGCGCAGGAGCTCGATCCGCTTGAGGGTGTCGACCTCGGAGTGCAGGTAGCGGGTGCGGATCCCCGCGTCGAGGAGGTAGTCGGTGAGGTCCTCGGACATCTTCTTGGTCAGCGTGGTGACCAGGATCCGCTCGTCCTTCTCGGCCCGGATCCTGATCTCGTGGATCAGGTCGTCGATCTGGCCCTTGGTCGGCTTGATCACGACCTCCGGGTCGATCAGGCCGGTCGGACGGATGATCTGCTCGACGGCGTTCTGCGCGCCGCCGGTCTTGTCGAGCTCGTAGTTGCCCGGGGTCGCCGAGAGGTAGACGGTCTGCCCGATCCGGTCGAGGAACTCCTCCCAGCGCAGCGGCCGGTTGTCCATCGCGCTGGGCAGCCGGAACCCGTGGTCGACCAGGTTGCGCTTGCGGGACATGTCGCCCTCGTACATGCCACCGATCTGCGGCACCGCCACGTGGGACTCGTCCACGATCGTGATGAAGTCCTCCGGGAAGTAGTCCAGCAGGCAGTTCGGCGCGGAGCCGCGGGTGCGGCCGTCCATGTGCATGGAGTAGTTCTCGATGCCCGAGCAGGAGCCGACCTGGCGCATCATCTCGACGTCGTAGGTCGTGCGCATCCGCAGGCGCTGGGCCTCGAGCAGCTTGCCCTGCTTCTCGAACGCCGCGAGCTGGTCCTCCAGCTCGAGCTCGATGCCGCGGATCGCCCGCTCCATCCGCTCCGGACCCGCGACGTAGTGCGTGGCCGGGAAGAGGTAGAGCTCCTGGTCCTCGGTGATCACCTCGCCGGTGACGGCGTGCAGGGTCATCAAGCGCTCGATCTCGTCGCCGAAGAACTCGATCCGGACGGCGTGCTCCTCGTAGACCGGGAAGACCTCGAGGGTGTCCCCCCGCACCCGGAACGTGCCCCGGGTGAAGGCCATGTCGTTGCGGGTGTACTGGATCTCGACGAGCTGGCGCAGGATCGAGTCGCGGTCGCGCTCCTCGCCCACCTTGAGCCGGAGCATCCGGTCGACGTACTCCTGCGGCGTGCCGAGGCCGTAGATGCAGGAGACCGTGGAGACCACGATGACGTCTCGCCGGGTCAGCAACGAGTTGGTCGCCGAGTGCCGCAGCCGTTCGACCTCCTCGTTGATGGAGGAGTCCTTCTCGATGTAGGTGTCGGTCTGGGGGACGTACGCCTCGGGCTGGTAGTAGTCGTAGTACGAGACGAAGTACTCGATGGCGTTGTCGGGGAAGAGCTGGCGCAGCTCGTTGGCGAACTGGGCGGCCAGGGTCTTGTTGGGCTGCATGACCAGCATCGGCCGCTGGACCTGCTCGGCGACCCAGGCGACCGTGGCCGTCTTGCCGGTGCCGGTGGCACCGAGGAGGACGACGTCCTGCTCGCCGCCGTCGACCCGTCTGGTGATCTCCTTGATCGCCGCGGGCTGGTCGCCCGACGGCTCGTAGTCGGAGACGACCTTGAACGGCGCCACCCGGCGCTCGAGATCGGTGACTGGACGCATGACGCCAGCCTACGACCGCCCACCGACAACGTCGTTCCCGCCGGTGCCCGGGGCCGTCGGGGGACCTGACTAGATTGTCGGTGTGTCCCGTCGCTTCCCCACCCCCGCCGAACGAACGGTGCGGGTGCTGCGCAAGGCCCTGGTCACCATCTTCGGCGTCCAGCTCGCCCTCGCGCTGACCATGTCGCTGGTGGACTCCTACCGCCGCCGGGGCAAGAAGCCGAAGCCGTTCCCGGTGACCCCGCCGAGGACCGTGCCGATCGGCGACGGCACGGTCACGACCTACACCTTCGGCACGGACCTCTACACCGACATGCTGGCCGCCATCGAGGGGGCGCAGCGGCAGGTCCTCTTCGAGACCTACATCTGGAAGGGCGACGAGGTCGGCGAGCGGTTCAAGGCCGCGCTGGCCCGGGCGGCCGACCGCGGGGTCGACGTGCACTGCATCTACGACGGGTTCGCCAACGTCGTGGTCTCGCCGCGCTTCAAGCACTTCCCCGCGAACATGCAGGTGATGCGCTACCCGATCTACTCCGCGGGGTGGCGCTTCCTCGACCTGCGCCGCTACGGCCGCGACCACCGCAAGATCCTCGTCGTCGACGACCGGGTCGGCTTCGTCGGCGGCTACAACATCGGCACCCCGTACGCCACCGAGTGGCGCGACACCCACATCCGGATCACGGGGCCCGGCGTCTGGGACCTCAAGCGCGCCTTTGCGGACTTCTGGAACCTGCACCGGCGCCGGCTGATCCGGCACAGCGAGCGGCCGCTGCTGCTGGAGACCGCCTCCACCTGGGAGCCGAAGATCCGGATCCACCGCAACGTGCCGCGGCTGTGGATGTTCCCCATCCGCTCCATGTACCTCGAGGCGATCAACCGGGCGAGCCGCAACGTGTGGATGACCCACGCCTACTTCATTCCCGACCAGGACTTCGTCGACGCGATGAAGGCGGCGGCCCGCCGGGGCGTGGACGTGCGGCTGCTGGTGCCCCTGAAGTCCAACCACATCGTGGCCGACTGGATCTCCCGGGGCTACTTCTCCCAGCTCCTGGACTCCGGGGTGCGGATCTTCCGCTTCCGCGACGCGATGGTGCACGCCAAGACCTCGACGGTGGACGGCAACTGGTCCACCGTCGGCACCGCGAACGTCGACCGGCTCAGCCTGCAGGGCAACTACGAGATCAACGTCGAGGTCATCGACGAGGCCCTGGCCACCACGCTGGAGGACATCTACCGCACCGACGAGTCCAACTCGCTCGAGCTCACCAGCGGCGAGTGGGAGGCCCGGGACCTGCACCGCAAGTTCACCGAGTTCGTGCTCGCCCCCCTGCGCCCGCTGCTCTGACGGCGGCCACCCCGCACGCTCTTCCCGCCGGCTGTCCCGCCCGCCCGGTCCTGTCGATCACCCCAGGTCGACCTGGGCGATCACCCGGTCGCTGGCGGCCGCGCCCCGCAGGAGCACCTGCCAGCCGTCGTTGCGGGGCATGCCGCACGGGGCGGCCAGCACCGGCAGCTCCTCGCGCGCGAAGCAGGCCAGGTTGCGCACGACCGGGCCGAGCACCGTGACCCGGGTGGGCCCCGCCCGCGGTCGGTAGTCGACGTCGAGCGCCGTCACCCGCAGCAGCGCCCGCCCGGTCACCGAGCCCGCCGGGTCCACCGCTCCGGTGAGCCGGTAGGAGAGGTAGACCAGGCGGACCGGCTGCGCGAACCGGTAGACCCGTCCCGCGGCGCCCACCTCGTCGTGGCGGGAGACGACCTTGCCGTCCCCCGCGACCAGGACCGCGGCGGCCGTCGGCACCTCCGGCAGCCCGGGGGCCGGGAAGGCGGCGACCCGGATCTGCTCGAGGGGCACCCTGGTCCGGATCCAGTGGCTCACCTCGAGGTCGCCCCGGGCGGTGACCCGCGTCTCCACCGAGGCCCCGACCCGGGGCAGGTCGGTGGCCGGCTGCACCGTCAGGACCTCCGGCCCCCGACGGTCGCCGATGCCACCGCCACCGCGACCACCGCCGGCGAACGGCTCGACCGAGCGCAGGCCGTCGACGATGAAGACCACCTCGACGACCACGACGACCAGTCCGAGGACGAAGACCGCCCACTTCACCGGTGTGGTCATCGCGGGCCCCGGGCCGTGGGCGGGCCCACCGGACGGGCGACCGCGACGGCCAGGTTCTGGTAGCCGCCACGGGTGCGGATGTACGGCGGGGCGCAGGTGACCAGCACGAGACGGCGCGCCCCGCGCGGCGAGTGGATCCAGCCGTCCCCGTCGAGCGGCCCCTGCGGGACGAGCCGCAACGCCCGGACGGCGAACTGCTGGGACAGGCCTCGCGAACGTACCTCGACCAGCTGGCCGGGCCGCAGGCGCAGCACCTCGGCGTACGGTCCCAGCCCCTGGGACACCGAGTCGACGTGGGCGGCCAGCAACGTGGCACCGAAGGGGTCACCGAGGCGCGAGCCACCACGCCACCAGCCCGCCGTCCGGGTGTCGGGAGGCACGTCGAGGAGCCCGTTGCCGCGCGTCGACACGGCACGGACGGGCAGGACGACGCCGCTCGGGAGCGTGACGGCGCGCGGGTCCTCCGCGGCCGCCTGGACACCGGCCGGCACGCCGGGCTGGGCCGGGATCTGGCGGGTCGCGGCCGGCGGTGCGCTCGAGTCGTGCCCGGGCGCGAGGCCCGACCCGGGGCTGGACCCGGGGCTGGATCCGGGGCTGGGTCCGGGACCCGACCGGGGGCCGGCCCCGGGGCCGGTGGCCGTCCAGATCACCAGGACGAGGACGGCCACGCCGGCCAGGACCGGTGCGACCAGCGCGGTCCGGGACGACGGGCTTCGCTCTGGCATCTCGCGTTGCGGCGCTCGGGGTCAGCCGAACGGGTGCACCCTCAGGTGGGCGGCCCGGCCACCCGACCCGGTGTCGATGCGGGTGGGCGCGACGGAACCGTCCGTGGCGAGCCGGACCGTGTGCACGATGACGTCCATGGACCCGTCCGACGGGGTGCCCACGGCGTACACCATGGTGGCGGTGGCCGGGGCGAGCGAGAGCTCCAGGGGCCCGAGCAGCGGGTTCGTGGTGGCCCCGGTCGGCAGCAGCGAGACCCGGTGGGTTCCGGCCGGCAGATCGGCCTGGGCGAACTCACCGTTGGCGATGTCGGTGAAGACGACCGTGCCGTCGACCTCGACGTCGGCCGGGGCCACCGTCGCGGTGTGGGCCAGCAGCACCCGCGCCTTGCCGGGTCCGATGGGACGGCGTGGCGTCCGGTAGACGCTCACGACCGGCCCGCCACGGGTCGAGGCCGGCCGGTGGAGCACGACGTCGCTGCTCGATCCGGCCCCCACGGAGATCGTCGTGGCCAGGGGCGCCCCACCGGTGCGGTCCGAGAACGTCACCTCGTGCTCCCCCGCCACTAGCTCGAGCGGGTCGAGAACCGTGCGGACGGCGGCGTCCCGGGCCACCACCTCGCCGTCGACCCTCACGTCGAGGAAGGCCTCCGGATAGGCCTGGACGATCACCACCTGGCCCGTGGCCCCGTCCTGCGCCCCGTCCGGCGTCCCGTCCGCCGGGGCGAGACCGGCTGCGCTCAGCAGCCCCGCCAGCATGACCGCCGTCCACCCGTACCTGCGCATCCGCACTCCCCGTCCCGCGGTGTCCCCACTCGTGTCGAGACGATCAGAACACCGTGGCGGGCGCCGTGCCCGCTCCGGGCGGCGGCGTCCCCAGTTTTCGGGGCGCACCCGCCCCATACGCTCCGCGCCCTCAGTCCCTGGTGACCCGGGCCGGCAGGTGGGTGCGCGGCGCCATCCGCGCGCCGTGGCGGGGGCGGTGCAGGCCGGCCGCACCGAGGAGGGCGGGCACCCGGCCGCGGTGCGGGCGCCAGGGCTCCAGGAAGGCCTCCAGCTCGGCGTCGTCGAACGGCGCGCCGGTCAGCGCCCAGCCGACGTCCTTCGCGACGTGGTAGTCGCCGAAGGAGACCGCGTCGGGGTCCCCGTGGGCGCGCTGGCGCACCTCGGCGCTGGTCCACACCCCGATGCCCGGCAGGCTCTGCAGCCTGCGGTCGACCTCCTCGGCGGGCAGTCCGACCGTCCGCTCCAGCGACCCGGCCACCCGGGCGGCGGTGACCACGGCCCGCGAGCGGGCCTGGTCGACGTGCATCCGGAGCCACTCCCACGAGGGGATCGTCCGCAGCCGCTCGGGGGTGGGCTGCACCCACAGCCGCAGCTCCGGCCCGGGGCCGGGCGCGCGCTCGCCGTAGCGGTGCACGAGCATCCGGAAGCCGGCGAAGGCCTCCTGACCGGTGACCTTCTGCTCGAGGATCGCCGGCACCAGCGCCTCCATGACCAGCCCGGAGCGGCCCACCCGGTGGTCGCCGTGACGTCGCCAGGCCTCCACCAGCACCGGGTGCCGGGGGTCGAAGCCGCTCACGTCGTCGCTCGCGCCGAGCAGGTCGGGGAGCTGGGCGAGCGCCCAGTCAGCCCCGGGGCCCCAGGCCTGCGCGTGCACCTCGCCCAGCGACGGCCGGTCGCGGACCATCAGGGTGGCCGGCCCCTGCGGCGTGCGCAGGCCGCGCCAGTGCCGGCCGGCGCCGTCGATCCGGTACGTCGGGTCCCCCGCGCCGCGGCGGTGCCGGCGCAGCACCGCCCCGGTCGGGCACGCCCAGTCGGGGCGCCAGACCCGGGTGCTCCCGGGGTCGGCGGGGGATGTCATGGGACCGACGCTACCCATCGGCGCCGACGTGCTGGCACAGACCGGCCGTTGCGGGGGTCGGTGACCGGCGACCTGTCGGGGCCTGCCTGTTGAATGGCGGCATGCTCCTCTCAGGCCTCGTCGACACCTCCACGCAGGTCGCCGCCACCCGCTCCCGCAAGGCCAAGGTGGCGGCCCTGACCGCGCTCCTCGAGCACGCGGCGCCGGACGAGGTGGTGACACTGACGTCCTACCTCGCCGGCAACCTGCGGCAGCGGCGCACCGGCCTGGGCTGGCGGTCCCTGACCGGGCTGCCGACGCCGGCCGACGCCCCCACGCTGACGATCGGCGAGGTCCACGACGGCTTCGAGGCGATCGCGGCCATGGCGGGGTCCGGGTCGCAGGCGGCGCGCGCCGACGCGGTGGCGGCCCTGTTCGCCCGGGCCACGGCGCCGGAGCAGGCCTGGCTGCGCGGGCTGGTGACCGGCGAGGTGCGCCAGGGCGCGCTCGACGCGCTCGTGCAGGAGGCCGTGGCAGCCGCGTCCGGGGTGCCGCTGGCCGCGGTGCGCCGGGCCGCCATGCTGGCCGGCTCGAGCACCGAGGCCGCGGTGGCGGCGCTGTCCGGCGGCGAGGAGGCGGTGGCGGCCATCGGGCTCGAGGTCGGGCGTCCGGTGCTGCCGATGCTGGCCTCCAGCGCTCCCGACGTGCCGGCGGCGCTGGCGAAGTCCGGCGGCGGCCCGGTCGCGGTGGACACCAAGCTCGACGGCATCCGGATCCAGGTGCACCGCGACGGTGGCACGGTGCGCGTCTGGACCCGGAGCCTCGACGACATCACCGACCGGCTTCCCGAGGTGGTCGCCGTGGCCCTCGCACTGCCGGCCACCCGGTTCGTGCTCGACGGGGAGACCCTGGCGCTCGGGGCCGACGGCCGGCCACGCCCCTTCCAGGAGACGTCTTCGCGCACCGGGCGCCTGGCCGCCGGGGCGGACGGCGTCGCGGTGACGCCGTACTTCTTCGACGTGCTGCACCTCGACGGGGCCGACCTGCTCGACTCCCCCGCCGCCGAACGGCTCGCCGCCCTGGACCGGCTGGTGCCCGAGCGGTACCGGGTCGCCCGGCTGGTCACCGACGACGACGAGGAGGCGGCGGCCTTCCTCGAGCGCGCGCTGGCCGCCGGTCACGAGGGAGTGGTCGTGAAGGGGCTCGGGGCGGGGTACGCCGCGGGACGCCGGGGCTCGGCGTGGGTCAAGGTGAAGCCGGTGCACACGCTCGACCTGGTGGTGCTCGCGGTCGAGCAGGGCTCCGGGCGTCGCCGGGACTGGCTCTCCAACATCCACCTCGGCGCCCGCGACCCCGAGTCAGGCGGGTTCGTCCTGCTGGGCAAGACCTTCAAGGGGATGACCGACGAGATGCTGGCCTGGCAGACGACCAGGTTCCTCGAGCTGGAGACGCATCGCGAGGGGCACGTCGTCCACGTGCGACCGGATCAGGTCGTCGAGATCGCGTTCGACGGGGTGCAGCGGTCGAGCCGCTACCGGGGCGGCGTCGCCCTCCGGTTCGCGAGGGTCGTGCGCTACCGCGACGACAAGCCGGCGGGCGAGACCGACACGATCGACACCGTTCGTTCGTTCCTCGGTGCCCCCGCAGGGGGGTCCTGACGCACCCGGAGCCGAACGACGACCTGCTCGACGGCGTCCGGCTCGGCGACGAGCCGGCGCGGTGCGACGTGCCGGTAGGTCTCGCGGAGCACCTCGCCGATCTCGGCGGACCGCCGGGAACCCCAACGACACCCGACCGTCCCCCCGGTGGTGGTCGTGGACGCGGCCGGCCCGCGACGTAGAAACCGACTGCACCGTGGGTGCTCCGCCCCGTCACCCCCGGCCGGGCCAGCGCGGTGCGCCGCACCTGACCGAGCTGCCAGCCCGTCCGGGCCCCATGCTGCCCCACCCGTCGGCAGGCACGAGCCGAACGGTGCGGGCCGAACGGTGCGGGCCTTCGTCTAGCCTGAGGCCGTGTCCGGCGTCGAGGGTGCCACGATCGCGCTGCTCGGCGCCTCCACGCTGCACCTCGGCTTCCAGCTGACGGTCACCCTCGTGGTCTACCCGGCGCTGGTCCGGGCGCCGGACTGGGAGCGCGCCCACGCCGCCCACTCGCGGGCGATCACGCCCGTCGTCGTCTTGGTGTACGGCGCGGTCGTCCTCGCCGGCGGCTGGGCGCTGGGCGCCACCTGGCCGAACCCCTGGGTGCTGCTCGCCGTGGCCGGCGCGGGTGCCTCGCTGCTCGCCACCGCGCTCGTCGCGGCGCCCACCCACGGCCGCCTGGCCGGCGGCCGGGACGACGCGCTCGTGCGCCGGCTGCTGGCCTCCGACCGGGTCCGCGCCGCCGCAGCAGCGGTCGGTTGCCTCGGGGCGGTGCTGGCCGTCCTGGCCCGGTAGCCGAGACTGGCCCGTGACTGGCCCGTGACTGGCAGGGGCCGTCGGACGCCTCGCGGAGTGGATTGAATACGCTGACGCAGGGCACACTCTGGCCTTCCAGTGCAGTGAGCACGCAGACACCCACCGCCGGGGCAGTCCCCACGAGGTCCCGGCGCGACACCTACAGGAGCATTCACATGAAGAAGGACGAACTCGTCCAGGCCGTCGCCGACTCCGCTGAGCTCAGCAAGGCCGACGCCGACCGCGCCCTCAAGGCGCTCGTCGACACCATCACCCAGGGCGTGACCTCGGGCGAGAAGATCCAGATCCCCGGCCTCGGCACCTTCGAGCCCCGCGAGCGCAGCGCGCGCGAGGGCCGCAACCCGCAGACCGGCGCGTCGATCCAGATCGCCGCCACCACGGTCCCCGGGTTCAAGGCAGCGACCGCGTTCAAGCAGGCGGTAGCCGGGGCCTGACGGCCCAGCGCCACCACGGCACGCGACCAGCAGCCCCCGCCCCTCCGGGCGGGGGCTGCTGTCGTGTCCGCCCGGCGTCGCCCGCGGACCCGCACACGGGCAGCAGCAGGGTCCGCGTCGTCATGCCGACCGTGTGGGCGAGCCCCTCGAGGTACCGCTCCCGCAGGGCGTCGGTGCGGCGCAGTGCCCAGAGCATCTCGACCGTCACCCACGAGAGGTCGCGCGCCTTGTCGATGTTCCAGGTGCTGATCAGGTGCACGACCGGGCCGAGCCGGTCGTCGAGGGCCCGGCCCCGCTCGTCGAGGAAGGAGCGCCGGATCGAGGCCTCCACCTGGGCGAGCACCCGGTTGACCTCCTGGTAGTCGTCGTGGAGCGACTCCGGCTCGCGGCCGAGCGCCCGACACGTGTCGAGCACCGCGACCGGCAGGTCGTGCTCGATGTGGCTGTTCATCCCGGCGAGGGCGTACTGCACCGGCACCAGCCCGGCGTGGCGCGCCTCGAACAGCGGCCGCCACGCGGGTGGGACCGGCCCGACCCCGGTCCCCGGGCCGGGCGCCGCGTCGTACGCGGCGAGCCACAGGTTGGCGAACCGGACGTCGAGCGCGGTCATCGCCGCGGCGTCGGCGAAGAAGGGACTCGTCGCCCCCGGCGCCCCCGGCGCCCCCGGCGCCGCGATGAGGGCGGCGATCCTCTCGGTGACCGTCAGGTACATCCGGTTGAAGACCGCCACCCCGTCGTCGACCGGCAGCTCCGCGTCGATCTCCCGCATCCGGGTGATCACCTCGTCGACGCTCGTCGCCGGGCCCACCGGATCAGCCCCGCGCCCGCCCGTGACCATGTCGCCATCCTCACCCACGGCGACGGGTCCGGGGAAGGGCCGACCACGTGTGACGGCCGTGCCACTGACAGTTGCAGCGAGTAGGCTCTCGAGGATGGCGAGCGCGACGGGCGGCACCGGCGGCGACGGCCGTCGCTCCGCCGCCGCGACGCGGCGGCGGGCCCGTGAGCGCGAGATCATCGCCGCCACCCGGGCCCTCTTCGACGCGCGCGGGGTGCGCGACGCCCAGATCGAGGACATCGCGAAGGCCGTGGGCATCAACCGCGCCATCGTCTACCGGCACTTCACCGGCAAGGAGGAGCTCTTCGCGCTGACCCTGGTCGGCTACCTCGACGAGCTGCGCGACGCCCTGGCCGAGGCCGGCGCCCCGCACCAGGATCCGGCCGAGAGGCTCCGCGCCCTCACCTCGGCCTTCGTCGACTACGGCCTCGACCACCCGGCGTTCCTCGACTGCGCGCAGACGCTGATGCGCCACAGCGGCCCCGAGCTGCTCGACGAGATGTCCGAGAGCGCCCTGTTCCGCCTCGGGCGCGGCATCTCCGGGTGCCTGGCCGTGCTGGTCGCGGCGCTCGAGGACGGCGTGGCGACGGGGGACTTCGTCGTCGCCGACCCCAACCTGCTGGCCAACACGCTCTACGCCAGCGGGCTCGGCGCGCTCCAGCTGGCCCGCGTGGGCATCCTGGTCGCGGAGGCCTCCCCGGGCATCCCGCGGGTCGGCGAGATCTCGGCGGAGCAGGTCAAGGAGTACCTCGTCGCCTCCGCGCTGGCCCTCGCCCGGCCCCGCTGAGCAGCCGGCCGAGCGGCCCGACCGTGGCCGGGCGGAGGGTGCTCAGCGCTCCAGGATGGCGACGACGCCCTGGCCGCCGGCCGCGCAGATCGAGATCAGCCCCCGGCCACCGGAGCCGTCGGTGCGCGCCTTCTCGGCGAGCAGGTGGGCCATGGTGCTGAGGATCCGGCCACCGGTCGCGGCGAACGGGTGCCCCGCCGCCAGCGACGAGCCGGTGACGTTCAACCGACTCCGGTCGATGGCGCCGAGCGGGGCCTCCAGACCCAGGCGCTCGGCGCAGAAGACCGGGTCCTGCCACGCCTGGAGGGTGGCGAGCACCTGCGAGGCGAACGCCTCGTGGATCTCGTAGAAGTCGAAGTCCTGGAGCGCCAGCCCCTGGCGCGCGAGCATCCGCGGGACGGCGTACGCCGGCGCCATCAGCAGGCCCTCGCCTCCGTGCACGTAGTCGACCGCAGCCGTCTCGGAGTCCACCAGGTAGGCGAGCGGCTCGAGGTCGTGCCCGGCCGCCCACTCCTCGGAGGAGAGCAGCACGACGGAGGCCCCGTCGGTGAGCGGTGTCGAGTTGCCGGCCGTCATCGTGGCGGCCGCGCCCTTGCCGAAGACCGGCTTCAGGCTCGCCAGCTTCTCGACCGAGGAGTCGGGGCGCAGGTTGGTGTCGCGCTCGACCCCACGGAACGGCGTCACCTGGTCGTCGAGGAAGCCCCGCTCGTACGCCGCGGCGAGCTTGTGGTGCGAGGACGCGGCCAGCTCGTCCTGCTCCGCCCGGCCGATCTGCCACTCGACGGCGGTCAGGGCGGCGTGCTCCCCCATCGAGAGGCGGGTCCGGGGCTCGCCGTTCTGCGGGATCTCGAGGCCGAGGTCGCCGGGACGGATCTGACCCAGGGCGAGAAGCTTGCCACGGGTGTCGCGGGCCGCGTTGACCTTCATCAGCTTCTTGCGCAGCCGGTCGCTGACCGCCACCGGGGCGTCGGACGTGGTGTCCGTGCCGCCCGCGATGCCCACGTCGATCTGGCCGAGCGCGATCTTGTTGCCGACCTGGACCGCCGCCTGCAGGCCGGTGCCGCAGGCCTGCTGGATGTCGACGGCCGGGGTGTCGGGCGCGAGTCGCGAGCCGAGCACCGCCTCGCGGGCCAGGTTGAAGTCGCGCGCGTGCTTGAGCACCGCTCCGGCGACGACCTCGCCGACGCGCTCGCCCTCGAGGCCGAAGCGGGCCACCAGCCCGTCCAGGGCGGCGGTGAGCATGTCCTGGTTCGACACCGCCGCGTAGACGGTGTTGGAGCGGGCGAACGGGATGCGGTTGCCACCGAGCACGGCGACGCGACGGGTCGTGGGTTCCATGCTCCTATCCTTGCTCCCACAGCCTCGTGAGGTAACCCGATGAGGGGCACGTCACCAAGCGTGGACTCCGAGTTTCACCTCTAGTTACATGTGGGGCACCGCCCACCACGCACGTTGAGGAGCACGACCCCATGAGCGACAAGTACCAGAGCTTCGCGGCCTCCCCCGTCGGCCGGCTGCTGGTGAAGAACCTGGGCCTGCCCGCCCCGACCGAGCTGGAGCGGTACGTCCCCGGCGACCCGCTGGTCGTCGGCACGGTCGCGGTGGGCGGCCACGGTCGCCTCGCCGCGTCGCTGCCCGGCCTCCTCGAGCTGCTCGGCGTCACCTGGGCCGAGCCCGGCTCCGCCAGCGACGGCACGACGTACAAGGCGCTGGTCTTCGACGCCACCGACCTGCGGACGTCGGCCGACCTGCACGCCCTGCGCGACTTCTTCACCCCGCTGATGCGCAGCCTGGAGCGTTGCCCGCGCCTGGTCGTGATCGGCACGCCGCCGGAGTCCCTGAGCGGTCCGGAGCGGGTCGCCCAGCGCGCCCTCGAGGGCTTCACGCGCAGCCTCGGCAAGGAGGTCGGCCGCGGCGGCACCGCGCAGCTGGTCCAGGTCGCCGAGGGCGCGGAGGGAGCCGTCGCCTCGACCCTCGCCTTCCTGCTCTCCCCGAAGTCCGCCTACGTCTCCGGCCAGGTCGTCCGGATCGGCACCACCGGCACCACCAGCGCCGGCGAGGTGGCCGACTGGACCCGCCCGCTGGCGGGCCGGGTGGCGCTCGTGACCGGCGCGAGCCGGGGCATCGGCGAGCAGGTCGCGCGGGTGCTGCACCGCGACGGGGCCACCGTGGTCGGCGTCGACGTGCCGCAGGCGGCCGGCGACCTGGTGAAGCTGATGGGCGAGCTCGACGGTGACCACATCGCCCTGGACATCACGGCCAAGGACGCCCCGCAACGCATCGCCCACCACCTCCGGGAGAAGCACGGCGGGGTCGACGTCGTCGTGCACAACGCCGGCATCACCCGCGACAGGCGGCTGGCGAACATGAAGGAGGCCGGCTGGGAGTCGGTGATCGCCGTCAACCTGACCGCTCCCGAGCGGATCACCCGCGAGCTGCTCGACCAGGGCGTCATCCACGACAACGGCTCCATCGTCGGCGTCGCGTCGATCGCCGGGATCGCCGGCAACGTCGGCCAGACCAACTACGCCGTCTCCAAGGCCGGGGTGATCGGCCTGGTCGACTCGCTGGCCGACGAGCTCGACCACGGCATCACGATCAACGCCGTCGCCCCGGGATTCATCATCACCGCGATGACCGGCGCGGTCCCGTTCGCGACCCGCGAGGTCGGCCAGCGGCTCAACTCCCTGGCGCAGGGCGGCCTGCCGGTCGACGTCGCGGAGACGATCGCCTGGTACGCCTCCCCCGGGTCGTCGGCGGTCAACGGCAACGTGGTCCGGGTCTGCGGCCAGATGATGCTGGGTGCCTGAGATGGCGCCTGAGATGGCGCCTGAGACGGGCCCTGAGACGGGCCCCGAGACGGGCCCCGAGCCGCGCCTGCTCGCGGACGCGCCCGGCGGGCTCGGCGTCCTGCTCCGGGCGGCCCTGCCGTCGCTGCCCGTGGTCGGTCGGCTGCCCGGTGTCCGCAAGGCGCCGGCGGCCGACTTCACCGGGCTGGCCTTCGCCCGGCCGCCGGTCGAGGTGCGCCGCGCGGACGTCGAGGCGTACGCCGCGGTCTGCGGCTTCCCGGTCAAGGACAGCGTCCCGCTGCCCTACCCCCACCTGCTCGCCTTCGGCCTGCACCTGGCGATCCTCACCTCCCCACGGTTCCCCGCGCCGGCCATCGGCACCGTGCACATCGCGAACTCGATCACCGGCCACCGCCCGGTCGGCGTCGGCGAGCGGCTCGCGGTGAGCACCCGGGTGGGTGCCCCCCTGCCGCACGCCAAGGGCACCGCGTTCGCGTTCGCGACGGAGGTCCACGCCGGCGACGAGCTCGTCTGGGAGAGCACGTCGACCTACCTGCGCCGCGGTCGCGGTGACCAGGCCGCCCCGCCTGCCGCGTCGTACCCCGAGGTCGCCCCGACCGGCACGACCTGGCGCCTGCCCGCCGACCTCGGCCGGCGCTACGCCGCGGTCTCCGGCGACCACAACCCGATCCACCTCCACCCGCTCACCGCGCGGGCGCTCGGCTTCCCCCGCCAGATCGCGCACGGCATGTGGAGCCTGGCGCGCTGCGTCGCCGCGCTGGAGAACCGGCTGCCGGACGCCGTGCGCGTCGACGTCGCGTTCCGCAGGCCGATCCTGCTGCCGGGCACCGTGGCCTTCGGTTCCCGCCCCCTGGCCGAGGACGGGCCGGGCTACGCCTTCTCGCTGAGCGACCCGAGGTCCGGAGCCCCGCACCTGGCCGGGGTCACGAGCGGCCCCTGAGACCGGCCCTGAGACCGGCCCTGAGACCGACCGCCGCGATCGCTGCGGCCCCCAGCAGGGTGAGGCCGCTGGCGACGAGGACGGCCACGTTCCAGCCGGCGACGACGTCGGTCCCGGCGTGGGTGGCGACGGTGACGAACAGGGTGATGCCGACCGCCGCACCGAGGTAGCGGGCGGTGTTGTTGGCGCCGCTGCCCATCGCCGCACGCTCCGGCGGCACGCTGGCCACGGCCTCGCGCCCGAGGACCGCGTTGAGCATGCCCGTGGCGATGCCGCTCAGGACCATCGGCAGGACGAGGCGCCAGGGGCTGGAGTCGGCGGCGAGCCCGTAGCCGGTCACCTGACCGAGGGCCACGAACACCAGCAGCACCGCGATCGGGAAGGGCCCCTCCAGCGGGTGCGGCAGGTGGCGCACGCCGATCGAGGTTGCGACGCTGGTGCCGGCCCAGGCCACCACCGGCAGGGTCGCGACCCACAGGCCGGTGCCGAGGCCGATCTGCGCCACGGTGGGGACGAAGGAGGACATCCCGATGATGCCGAGCCCGAGCACCAGCGAACCCATGGTGGCGCCCGCCAGGCGGCGGTTGCCGAGCAGTGCGGGCTCCACCAGCGGGGTGGGCACCCGCCGCTCGACGACCGCGAAGCCGAGCAGGGCGAGAACCGCGCCCACGCCCAGCACGAGCGTCGGCGTGTCCAGGCCGTTGCGACCCTGGGTGAGCGCCGAGACGAGCAGCGTCAGCGCGCTGACCAGGAGCACCAGCCCGGGGACGTCGATGCGGCGCGCCAGGACGGCCGACGACTCGGGCAGCCCGCGCAGGGAGGGGCCGAGCAGGAGGGCCGCGACCACCGCCACCGCGACGTAGGTCTCGCGCCACCCCGTGCCGATGTCGAGGGCGGCGGCCAGCACGGCGCCGGCGGCGATGCCGACACCCACGCTGGCGCCCCAGACCGAGGTCGCGTGGATCCGGGCCGGTCCGGGCGCGAAGCCGTCCGCGAGCAGCGCCAGCCCGCAGGCCAGGATCGCCGCGCCGCCGGCGCCCTCGACCACGCGGGCCGCGACGAACAGCACCGGCTCCTGCGCGAGGCCACAGACCAGGGCGCCGAGACCCAGGGCTGCCAGCCCCGCGACGTACGCCCGGCGGCGACCGAAGGTGTCGCCCAGGACCCCGGTGGCGAGCAGTGCCCCCGCCAGGCCGACGCTCATCGAGCTGAGGATCCAGGCCCGGGCCGCGGAGCCGGCGCCGAGGTCCGCGGCGGTGGCCGGGATCGTCGCCATCGGCGTCACGTAGGTGACCAGCACCAGCGCGGTGCCGAGCGCCACCAGCGGCAGGAGCCGGGCGTTCTCCGTCGAACCGGCGCGACCCGTCGACGGTTTGACATTCAAACTCATGGAGCGGACGCTAACAGCCCCAGCTGCGGAAAGGAACCCGACGGTGGTCACCAGCAAGCCCGCACCGCTCTCCCTGGCCGACCTGCCCGGGCGCCCCTGCCCGATCGCCGCCTCGCTCGAGCTCGTGGGCGAGCGCTGGTCGCTCCTGGTCGTGCGGGAGATCCACCTCGGCAGCACGCGCTTCTCCGACATCGTGCGCGGCACCGGTGCCCCCCGCGACCGGATCTCGGCCCGGCTGCGCGCCCTGGAGGAGGCAGGCGTCGTCGAGCGGCGGGCGTACTGCGAGTCCCCGCCGCGCCACGACTACCACCTGACGGAGGCCGGCCGCGACCTCGTGCCGGTGCTCGACGGGCTCCTCGTCTGGGGTCGCAGGCACGCCGTGGCCCCCGACGACCCGGACCGCGACCGTCACCTGCGTACCGGCTGGAGGAGCCCCTGAGCAGCACGTCCGCCTGTTCGAGGGGTTGCCGGCGCGGTCAGTCCTCGGACGCGGAGAGGACAACCGGTGCGGCCGTGCTGTCGGGCCCCTAGGCTTGGCGGATGCCCGCGCGCCCGACCGTCGTCGACGCGACCACGGCACGACCGGTGCGCACGAGGTCGGCAGCAGACCCGTCGTGGGGGGAGGTGCGGCGACCGCACTGGCACGTCGTGCGGTTCGTGACCGCCCTGGCCTGGCTGCTGCTCGCGGCCGCCGTCCTCCTGACCGGTGAGCGCAGCACCACCCTGGACTCCCTGCTGGCCGCGGGAGACGTGGGCGAGGTCCGGGTCTCCGGGCCCGGCCTCCCGCCGGGCGCCCGGGGCTACGCGGTGGAGCAGGTGCGCTGGCGCGAGGGTGCCGTGCGCTACGTCGCGGAGATCGTCGAGGCCAACCCCCGGCGCGCCGGCCTGCGAGCGCGAACCGAGGCGGACCAGCGACCGGTGGTGACCACGGATGCCGTGGCGTACCTCGATGAGCGGACGGAGGGCGTGCGCGTGGTGCGGGACGGCTCGCGCACGTTCTCCGGCGAGCTCGGGCCGTGGCTGGTGCCGGACTGGGTGCGCGGCAGCGCGCTCCTGCTGCTCGCTGCCACCGGGCTCCTGCTGCTCGGCGGCCCCCGGCCGTGGCGGGCGACCCGGTGGGCGTGGTTCTGGCTGATGCTCGGGGCGGCCCCGATCGGCGTCCCGGCGTTCCTCGTGCTGTCCGGCCCGGTGCCGGGGCTGCGCCGTCCCCGACCGGGCGCCGTGCTCCTCACGGGGGGTTGGGCGTTCCTGCTGACGTTCCTGTTTCTCAAGCCCCTGGTGGCCGGACCTCACGGCTAGCCCCGCTGCCGCACCAGGCCCTCCTGGGCGACCGTGGCCACCAGCACCCCGTCCCGGGTGAAGACCCGGGCCAGCGCGAGACCGCGACCGCCGGAGGCCGACGGGCTCTCCTGGTCGTAGAGCCACCACTCGTCGGCCCGGAACGGCCGGTGGAACCACACGGTGTGGTCGAGCGACGCGGCCTGCAGGTGGGGGTCTCCGATCTGGACGCCGTGCGGCACCAGGGTCGAGCCGAGCAGGGTCAGGTCGCTGGCGTAGGTGAACGCCGCCAGGTGCTGGGCCGGATCCTCCGACAGGTCCCCGTTCACCCGGATCCACAGCCGGGCCTGGGCCGGTCGTGCCGGGTTCACGGGCAGACCCTCGCCCGAGGAACCGACGTGACGGACCTCGAGCGCCGCCCACTCCTTCTCCCAGGTCAGCGGGCGACCGTCGGCCCCCCGGGAGCGGAAGAGCTGCGCGAGGTCCATCCCCTGCTCGGGCGGCGGCACGTCGGGCATGGCGTCCTGGTGCTCGAAGCCCTCCTCGTGCCGCTGGTAGTTCGCGGTCAGGTAGTAGATCGGCCGACCGTGCTGACGCGCCACCACCCGCCGGGTGGCGAAGGAGCGACCGTCGCGCAGGCGCTCGACGTCGTAGATGATCGGCACGCTCGTGTCGCCGGGCCGCAGGAAGTAGGAGTGCATCGAGTGGGCGACGTACTCCGGGTCCACGGTGCGGGTGCCGGCCAGCAGCGCCTGCGCGGCGACCTGCCCGCCGAAGACCCGTTGCAGCGCGGTGTCGGGCTGCCGCCCGCGGAACAGGTTGACGTCGAGGTCCTCGAGGTCGAACAGGGCGACGAGCTCGTCGACGGAGGCGGGCACGGAGGCTCCTGGTGTGGTGGGCGGGCGGACGGAACCGGTGGGCGGGCGTCAGACAGGGTCGGAGTCCGGCCGGTCGAGCCCGGCGAGGAACTGCTCGAACTGCTCGCCGATCTCCTCACCGGTCGGCATCGGCTGGTCCGCGGCGAGCAGGCTGGACCCGCTCTCCTCGGCCCGCTCGAAGGCGTCGTACTGGCGCTCGAGGGCACCGACGACGTCGTCCAGCTCCTCGTTGGCCGAGAGGTACCGGGAGATCTCGGCCTCGCGGTCCTCCGCCTCCGCGGCCAGACCGGACAGGTCGACGGTGATCCGGCCGGCTTTCTCGACGAGCTCGAGGAGTGCGGCGGAGGCCTGCGGGTAGTCGAGCTGGGCCAGGTAGTGCGGGATGTGCGCGACGAAGCCCTGCATGTCGTGGCCCCACTCCCCCAGCCGTACCTCCAGCAACGCCTGCGCACTGCTGGGCACGCGCAGCTCGCCACGCCAGGGGCTCACCCCGGTGATCAGCGCGGGGTTGTTCGCGTGATGCGTGATCGCGATCGGCCGGGTGTGCGGAACCGCCATCGGCACCGCGCCCATCCCGACGACCCGGGTGACACCGAAGCGCTCGACGACCTCGCGCACGGCGCGGGCGAAGGCCTCCCAGCGGTTGTCGGGCTCGGGACCGCTCAGCAGCAGGTACGCCGTGCCGCCGCTGTCGTGCAGCAGTCGCGTCACCAGCCGCGGTGCGTCGTAGCCCTCGTAGTGGTCGCGGGTGAACGACATGGCCGGCCGACGCGCGCGGTAGTCGTGGAACTGGTCGACGTCGAACGTCGCCACCACCCGACCGCCCGAGTCCGCGAGGTCTACGAGGTGCTGGACCGCGCGCACGGCGGCGTTGCCCGCGTCGAGGAAGCCGTCGAGGACCACCACCATCGTCAGCGCGGAGGTGTCGTCGAGCTCGGGCACGTCGTCGACGATGTGCACGAGCCGGGAATCCTGGGACACGGGGACGTCCTTCCTGACCGGGGCGGAGCAGCGGATCGGCGTTCGACGGACCGTCGCCGTGCGGGCCGACTGACGGCGAACGCCGTGGGGCAGCGCCCGAGCACACCACGATATTCCCCTCGGGCCTGGCTGCAACACCCGGAGGGACGCCCCCGGGCCGCCTCGGGGGCCGCCGCGTCCGCGGGGGTGACGACGCCCACACCGACGAAGGCCACGCTCGTTGTTACCGCACGGTAACGTATGGCCCGGCCGATCCCGGTCCCTGACCCAGCCCCGAGGAGAACCACCTTGTCGAGACAACCACGACAGCTGCGGGAGGTCGTCTTCGTCGACGGCGTCCGTACCCCCTTCGGTGTCGGCAAGGCGGCCGGCCAGTACGCCGAGACCCGCGCCGACGACCTGGTCATCGCCTGCATCCGCGACCTGCTGCGCCGCAACCCCTCCCTGCCGCCCGAGCGGGTCGACGAGGTCGCGATCGCGGCCACCACCCAGATCGGCGACCAGGGCCTCACCATCGGCCGCACCGCCGCGCTGCTGGCCGGCCTGCCGCAGAGCGTCCCCGGCTTCGCGATCGACCGCATGTGCGCCGGCGCGATGACCGCCGTGACCACGACCGCGTCGGGCATCGCGTTCGGCTCCTACGACGTGGTGATCGCCGGCGGCGTCGAGCACATGGGGCGCCACCCGATGGGTGAGGGCGTCGACCCGAACCCGCGCATCCTGTCCGAGCGGATCGTGAACCCCGACGCGCTCGTGATGGGCAAGACCGCCGAGAACCTGCACGACCGCTACCCCGGCATCACCAAGGAGCGCGTCGACGCCTACGCGGTGCGCTCCCAGGACAAGACCGCCGCGGCGTACGCGAACGACCGGATCCAGCCCGACCTGGTGCCCGTCGCGACCCGCTCCGCCGAGCTGGGCTGGGGCCTCGCGACCACCGACGAGCCGATGCGCCCGGGCACCACGATGGAGTCCCTCGCCGCGCTGAGGACGCCGTTCCGCGCGCACGGCATGGTGACGGCCGGCAACGCCGCGGGCATCAACGACGGCGCGACCGCCGCCCTGCTCGCCGACGAGGAGACCGCGCGCGAGCTCGGCCTGCCCGTCCGGATGCGCCTGGTCGCCTACTCGTTCATGGGCGTGGAGCCCGAGGTGATGGGCGCCGGCCCGATCCCGGCGACCGAGAAGGCGCTCCGGCAGGCCGGCCTGAGCATCGACGACATCGAGGCGTTCGAGGTCAACGAGGCCTTCGCCGTGCAGGTGCTGGCCTTCCTCGAGCACTTCGGCATCGCCGACGACGACGTCCGGGTCAACCCGTACGGCGGCGCCATCGCGATGGGGCACCCGCTGGCCTCCTCCGGCGTGCGCCTGATGACCCAGCTGGCCCGGGCCTTCGAGGAGCGGCCCGAGGTCCGCTACGGGCTGACCACCATGTGCATCGGGATCGGCATGGGCGGCACCGTGATCTGGGAGAACCCGCACCACGCCGCCACCGACGAGAAGGGTGTGGCCTGAGATGAGCACCACCGACATGACTGCCCTGCTCGCCCGGGCGCAGGAGATCTCTTCCGACGCCGAGCGCGTCACGCACGCGAAGCTCCGCAAGGTCACCCTCCCGTCGGTGGGCGGGCGCAGCGCCGGCGTGATGGGGTTGATCACCCTGGACAACGGCGAGGACCACACCAAGCCCAACACGTTCGGCCCCCGCTCGCTGCTGTCGCTGAACACCGCGATCGACGCGGCGCTCGCCGACGAGGAGATCACCTCGATCGGTGTCACCGGCAAGCCCTTCATCCTCGCGGCCGGCGCCGACCTGACCAGCCTCGCCGCCGGCGGCGCGGACGGCGTCCGCGTCGTCGCCCAGCTGGGGCACGCGGTCTTCCGCAAGCTCCGCGACGGGGTGTCGGGCCACAGCAAGACGTCGTTCGGCTTCATCAACGGCCTCGCCCTCGGCGGCGGCCTCGAGGTCGCGCTGCACTGCCACTACCGCACCGTCGTGGACAGCGCCCCCGCGCTCGGCCTGCCCGAGGTCATGCTCGGCCTGGTGCCCGGCTGGGGCGGCGCCTTCCTGGTGCCGAACCTCCTCGGCCCGGACCACGCCGTCACGCTGATCCTCGAGAACCCCCTCAACAACGGCAAGACGCTCGGTGGCCGTGCGGCGCACCGGCTCGGGCTGGCCGACGCCTGCTTCGGCGGGGCCGACCACCTCGCACAGTCCCTGCTCTGGGCCGCCTCGGTGCTGACCGGTGACGTGCAGGTCGAGCGCCCGGTGATCGAGCGTGGCGAGGCATGGGACTCCGCCGTCGCGCGGGCCCGCCAGATCGTGCGGTCCAGGACCGGCGGCGCCTCCCCTGCCGCCGAGCGCGCCGTGGAGCTGATCGACGCCGCCCGTGACGACGACCGCGACGCCGGCTTCGCCCGCGAGGACGACGCCCTGGAGGCCATGTCGCGCACGCCCCAGCTGCTGGCCTCGCTCTACGCCTTCGACCTGGTGCAGAAGCGGGCCAAGCGCCCCGCGGGCGCCCCCGACCGGTCGCTGGCCCGCCCGGTCACCAAGGTCGGCATCGTCGGCGCCGGCCTGATGGCCAGCCAGCTGGCGCTGCTGTTCGTGCGTCGCCTGGACGCGCCGGTGGTGCTCACCGACCTGGACCAGTCCCGCGTCGACAAGGGCGTGGGCTACGTCCACGCCGAGATCGACAAGCTCCTCGCCAAGGGCCGGGTGAACCAGGACAAGGCCAACCGGCTCAAGTCCCTGGTCTCCGGCTCGATCGACACCACCGCGAGCTTCGCCGACGCCGACTTCGTGATCGAGGCCGTCTTCGAGGAGATGTCGGTCAAGAGGTCGGTCTTCGCGGACCTCGAGCGCGTCGTGCGGCCGGACTGCGTCCTGGCGACGAACACCTCCTCGCTCTCGATCACCGAGATGGCCGCGGAGCTCGCCCACCCCGAGCGGGTCGTCGGGTTCCACTTCTTCAACCCGGTGGCGGTGATGCCGCTGCTCGAGATCGTCCGGGGCGAGCGGACCGACGACGCCACGCTCGCCACGGCCTTCGCCACCGGCAAGGCGCTGAGGAAGACCACGATCCTGGTGCAGGACAGCCCCTCGTTCATCGTGAACCGGCTGCTCGGTCGCTTCATGAGCGAGGTCGGCCGGATCGTCGACGAGGGCACGCCGATCCCGGTCGCGGACGGCGCCTTCGCCGGCGTCGCGCCGATGCCGCCGTACCTGCTGCTCTCGCTGGTCGGCCCCGCGATCGCGCTGCACAACGTGGAGACGCTGCACCGGGCCTTCCCGGACCGCTTCCACGTCTCCCCCGCGCTGGCCCGGGTGGTCGCCGAGGGCCGGAGGTCGTACTACACCCCCGAGGGGAGCATCGACCCTGAGATCGAGGCGCTGCTGGAGCAGCCGGCGCAGCCGGTGGTCCTGGACGCCCCGGCGGTGCGCACCCGCGTGCTGGCCGGCCTCGCCGAGGAGGCCCGGCTGATGCTCGACGAGGGGGTCGTCGCGGCCCCCGAGGACCTCGACCTGGCGATGATCACCGGCGCTGGATTCTCGTTCTGGAACGGCGGTCTGACGATGCTGCTCGACCGTGAGGGGCTCGGAAAGTTCCACTGATCTGGCGGTGCACTCCGACCGGCCCACCCGTAGCATCGGGTGGGCCGGTTCGTCCTTCCAGCATCCACCCAGGAGTGTGCCTTGATCTTCATCACCGCCAAGTTCCAGGTCCTGCCCGAGCACGCCGAGGCGTGGCCCGAGATCTCCCGCGAGTTCACCGACGCCTGCCGGGCCGAGGACGGCTGCCTCTGGTTCGACTGGTCCCGCAGCCTCGACGACGCCTGCGAGTACGTGCTGGTGGAGGCCTTCCGGGACGGCGACGCGGGCGCGGCCCACGTGAACAGCCAGCACTTCAAGGCCGCGCAGGAGAAGCTGCCGGCGTACCTCGCCAGCACCCCGAAGATCGTCAGCCAGAGCGTCGACCAGGAGGACTGGAACGAGCTCGGCGAGATGAAGGTCGAGCGCTAGACCGTGCGGGGCGTCCTGGGTCGTTCGCTCGCGTCCGCCGCTGTGCTGGTCACCGGGCTGATCACCGTGCTCGCCCTGGTGCTCACCAGCGCTCCGGCCACCGCCGTCGGCGAGGCCGGGGTCGAGCGGGCCCAGCGGCGCCTCAACGAGCTGGGCTGCTCGGCCGGTCCGGTGGACGGCCGGCTCGGCCGGCACACCCGCTCCGCGGTGCTGCGCTTCCAGTCGCGTCACGGGCTGGCCCAGGGCGGGCGCCTCACCGCGCGCACGCTGCAACGGCTCCACGGCGAGCGTGCGCAGCGCTGCGACACCCGCCCCGTGCCCGCGCGCTCCGGGCACGGGCGGCGCATCGTGATCAGCCAGGGCCAGAACTGGGTGTGGCTGGTCGGCCCGCGGGGCGGGGTGGTCGCTCAGGGCGGCATGGTCGACAACCCGGCGGTGCTCGCGAGGGGCAGCTTCCGGACCGGCTCCTACTGCGGCCGGACGGCCCGGATCGCGCGCAACACCACGACCAGCGGCCAGGTCTGGTTGGAGAGCTTCGTGCGGTTCGCCCCGTGCGGCATCGGGTTCCACCGGATCCCGACGTACCGCTCGAACGGCGCGCAGATGCACCCCGACTGGCTGCTCGGCACCGACCTGGCCCGGTCGCACGGCTGCATCCGGCTGAGCCGCGGCCTGTCGCTGCGGGTCTGGCGGTTCACTGTCCGGCGGACGCCGGTCCGGGTGCTCTGACGGGTCCGCCGGCCGACTACGGTGCACGGGTGAGTGCCACCCGGACGTCGACCGCAGGACCGGTCTCGGGCTTCGCGGGCCGGGTCCGCCGGCACGGCGGCTGGCTGGCCTCGGTCGCGCTGGTCGTGACCTGGAGCTCGGGGTTCGTCGGCGCCGAGCTCGGTAGCCGGGCGGACGCCGCGCCGCTGACCCTGCTGGGCTGGCGCTTCACCGTGCTGGCCGGGCTGCTCGTGACGTTCGCCGTGGCGTCCCGAGCCCCTCGTCCCTCGAGGGCTGCCTGGGGCCGGCAGATCGTGCTCGGGCTCCTGTGCCAGGTGGGCTACCTGCTGTTCATCTTCGAGGGCGTCTCGCGCGGGGTGCACGGGGGCACCGCCGCCCTGATCGCCGCCCTCCAGCCCCTGCTGGTGGCCACGGTCGCCGGGCGGCTGCTCGGCGAGCGGTCCTCGGTGCGGATGTGGGGCGGCATGGTGCTGGGCCTCCTCGGCGTGGTGATCGTCGTCTCCGGGGACCTCGACGTGGCCGGCGCGCCCTGGTGGGCCTACCTGCTGCCGACCGCGGGCATGCTGTGCCTCGCCACCGGCACCGTGCTCACCCGGCGGCTGCGCCCACCCGAGGGCCTGCTGCAGACCATCACCATGCAGGCCGTCGTCTCGGCGGTCGCCTTCATGGGCTCCGCCCTGGTGTCGGGCCAGGCGGCAGCCCCGGCCGACCCCGGCTTCTGGGTCGCCGTGGGCTGGCTCGTCGTCCTCGCCAGCCTCGGCGGCTACGTGATGTACACCTTCGTCAACCGGACCCAGGGCGCCACGGTGGTGAGCACCCTGCTGTTCCTCACCCCGCCCACCACCATGCTCTGGGTGCTGCTGATGTTCGGCGAGCCGGTCACCCCGGTCGCCGTGCTCGGGCTGCTCGTCAGCGCAGCCGGCGTCCTGCTCGTCCTTCGCGGGCGACGCGCCCAGCACCTGCTCGCGGCCGAGCGGCGTCAGGCGCGACGCGGTGGGCGTGGCAGGAAGAACGCCACCCGGTCCTGGTAGTCGCGGTAGGCCGGCCGCTCCTGCATCCGCTCCTCCGTGCGCTTGGCGCCGGTGGCGTACACGAGCAGGTAGTTCATCGCCACCGGCGCGGGCACCGTCCAGGCCCCCGGCGCCGAGGCCGCGGCGGCGAGCCAGGCGCCGTCCCAGAAGACCGAGTCCCCCAGGTAGTTCGGGTGCCGCGACCAGCCCCACAGCCCGGTGTCCAGCACGTCGGGCCGCTCGTCGCGGTCCTGCTCCATGTAACGGGACTTCTGGCGGTCCGCGGTGGCCTCGACCAGCACGCCGACGGCCATCACCGCGAGCCCGACCGGGAACAGCCGGCGTCGGCGGGTGCGCGGCAGCGCGCTGGCCGCGGCCAGCTGGACCGGGGCGGAGACGAGGAGCTGGGCCAGCCCCTGGGTGACGAAGACCTTCGCCACCACGGCCGCCGTCGAGCTGCCCTCGAGGAACTCGGTGTAGCGGGCGTCCTCCTCGTCGGTGCCCCGGAGCCGCTCCAGCATCAGTCGCTCGAGCCGGGTCGCCCACGCGGTCGTGGTCGCGGCCAGCGCCCACCGGCGCCACGGGTCGCCGCTTCCGAGCACGGCGCTGGTGAGCGCGACCCCGGCCAGGCCCGGT
Organism: uncultured Actinomycetota bacterium; assembly: GCA_963760585.1. Classification (GTDB taxonomy): domain Bacteria; phylum Actinomycetota; class Actinomycetes; order Propionibacteriales; family Nocardioidaceae; genus Nocardioides. The sequence goes on along the minus strand of CAVXDI010000004.1, from coordinate 576,426 downwards.
CCCCAGACTCCGTCCGCGTAGTCACGGCGACCGCTGCGGACCGCGGTCAGGGCCGTCACCCCTTGCAGGACGGTGACGACGGCGGCAGAGCCGACCGCCACCCGACGCAGGTTCACCAGGTCGACGCTCATCGTGCCTCCGTGTCTCGAGTGGCTTCACGTCCATCCAACCCGGCGCCGCAAACCGGCACCCTCCCCTGACGGGGGTGGCAGGATGCCCCCTCGCGAGGTGCGCACGCGCAGTGCCGGGGGTCGTGGCCGGCGCGACGTGGGCTGGCGTGCGGGCGGAGGTGCCCGGGGCGGGCTTCCTCCCGCGGGGCGAGGTGCACGGCATCGCACCCCGTCCGGCGTCGAACCCCTACCGGAGCAGGGACCCGGCGGCAGCGGAGGCCGTCGACGGCACCTCGCCCGGTCCCGGGACACCGCGTGGGTCAGGGCGGGCCGGCCGCGTCAGGGGGTCCGGTCGGCCTCCACCAGGGGGGCGCGCCCCTCGGCCAGGGCGGTCATGTGCTCGACGATGCCGAGGGCGATCGCCTGCGGGGTCAGCCCGATCCGCTCGAGGATGACGCCCCGCTTGGCGTGGTCGAGGAACTCCTGCGGGATGCCGTGGAGCCGGAAGGGTGTGTCCACCCCGGCGTCGTTGAGGGTCTGCAGCAGGACCGCGCCGACACCGCCCACCCGGCCGTTGTCCTCGATGCTCACGACCAGCTCGTGCTCGCGGGCGAGGTCGACCAGCGCGGGGTCGACGGGCATCACCCAGCGGGGGTCGACCACGGTCACACCGATGCCCTGGGCGACCAGGCGCTCGCCGACGCCCACCGCGACGCCGGTCATCGAGCCGACCCCGACGACGAGCACGTCGCGGGGGCCGTTGCGCACCAGCACGTCCGTGCCGCCCGCCCGGTCGACGGTGGGGATGTCCTCGGGCGGCGGGCCCTTGGGGTAGCGCACCACGGTCGGGGCGTCGGCGACCTCGACGGCCTCGTTGAGCAGCTCGCGCAGCCGGGTGGCGTCCCGCGGGGCGGCCAGCCGCAGGCCGGGCACGACCTGGAGGAGCGACATGTCCCACATGCCGTTGTGGCTGGCGCCGTCGTCACCGGTGACCCCCGAGCGGTCGAGCACGAAGGTGACGCCGCAGCGGTGCAGCGCGACGTCCATCAGGACCTGGTCGAAGGCCCGGTTGAGGAACGTGGCGTAGAGCGCGACGACCGGGTGCAGGCCGCCGATCGCGAGGCCGGCGGCGGACGTCGCGGCATGCTGCTCGGCGATGCCGACGTCGAAGGTCCGCTCGGGGAACCTGGCCTGGAAGTGGTGCAGGCCGACCGGGTGCATCATCGCCGCGGTCATCGCGACGACGTCCTGGCGGCGCTGGCCGATGTGCACGATCTCGTCGGCGAAGACGTCGGTCCAGATCCGCCCCTTGGGGATCTCCTCGCCGCTCTCGATGTCGAACGGGCCGGGGCCGTGGAACTGGTCGGCCTCGTGCGCCTCGGCGGGGTCGTAGCCGAAGCCCTTGCGGGTCAGCGCGTGCACGATCACGGGGCCGCCGAACCGCTTGGCCTGGGCCAGGGCCTGCTCCATGGCTACCCGGTCGTGGCCGTCGACGGGGCCGACGTACTTCAGGCCGAGGTCCTCGAAGAGGCCCTGCGGGGCGATGGCGTCCTTGAGCCCCTTCTTCATCGCGTGCAGGGCGTCGTACGCCGCGGGGCCGACGCCCTTGACGGAGTTCAGGCGCTTCTTGACCAGGTCGAGGACCTGCTCGTAGCGCGGGTTGGTGCGCAGCGAGGTGAGGGCCGTCGCCAGGCCACCGATCGTGGGCGTGTAGGAGCGGCCGTTGTCGTTGACGACGATGACCAACCGGCTGCTCTGGGCGATCGCGATGTTGTTCAGCGCCTCCCAGGCCATGCCTCCGGTGAGCGCCCCGTCACCGATGACCGCGACCACGTGGCGGTCCTCGCCGCGGATCGCGTAGGCCTTGGCGAGACCGTCGGCGTAGCTCAGCGCGGTCGAGGCGTGGGAGTTCTCGACGATGTCGTGCTCCGACTCCGCCTGGCTCGGGTAACCACTGACGCCGCCCTCCTGGCGGAGCTTGGCGAAGCCGGGCATCCGGCCGGTCAGCAGCTTGTGCACGTAGGCCTGGTGACCGGTGTCGAAGACGACCCGGTCGCACGGGGAGTCGAAGGTCCGGTGGATCGCCATCGTCAGCTCGACCACACCGAGGTTCGGGCCGAGGTGGCCCCCGGTGCGTGAGCAGGTCCGGACGAGGAAGTCGCGGATCTCCGAGGCGAGCGCGGTCAGCTCGTCGTCGGCGAGACCCCGCAGGTCACGCGGTGTCGTGATCGACTCGAGGATGCCCATGGCCGCGAGTTTACGGGTCTACAGGTCCACCACGGCCACCGCGGGCTCGTGGAGGCTGCCGATCCAGACCCGGCCCTCGTGCTCCCGGACACCGGTGGCCATGTGGTAGTCCGGCGTGTCCACGTCGACGTCGTGCACCAGGGTGCCGGCGTCGTCGAAGGCCTGCACCCGGACCGTGCGCTTCGGCGCCGGCTGGAGCCGTTCGGGGATCCGGGTGACCTGGCGGCGCAGCCAGGCCGGGCTGCGCTGGAGCCCCTCCACGACGGGGTCGCGAGGTGAGGCCAACGTCACCCAGATCAGGCCGTCGCTGCCCCGGGCGATGTTGTCGGGGTAGCCGGGCAGGTCCTCGACGAGGAAGTCGCGGGTGCCGGCCCGCGCACCGGTGATCCAGTGCCGGACGAGGGTGCGCGCGCCGGTCTCGGCGACCACGACGAACGCCTCGTCCCGGCTCAGCGCGACCCCGTTGGCGAACGCGAGCCCGTCGAGGACCACGTCGGGCTCACCGTCCTCACGCAGGCGCAGCAGCCGGCCCGTGCGGGTGTTCTGCACGAAGTCGTCCTTCCACTGCTCGAGGCCGAACCTCGTCGAGGAGTCGGAGAACCACACCGTGCCGTCGGAGGCGATGGCCGCGTTGTTGCAGAAGACCATCGGGGTTCCGGCGACCCGGTCGGTGACCTCCTCGACGGACCCGTTCGCGACGTCCACGCGCAGCACGCCGCGACGCGCGTCGCAGACCAGGAGCCGGCCGTCGAGGTCGATCTCGATCCCGAGGGGGCGGCCGCCGGTGTGTGCCACCCGGTCGACGTGCTGGCCGTCGTGGCTGACCCGGAAGACGCTGCCGTCGGCGGTGCCGGTGAAGACCGCCCCCTCGTCGCGTCCGTGGGTCGCGACGACGACGTCCTCGGCGCCGTCGGCGGGGACGGCGATGACCTGCAGGGACCGTGGGTTCACGGGCCCCATCGTGCCGCACGGGGCCCCGGTCGCCTAGGCTCCGGCCCGTGCGATCTCGGGGTGTGCTGTCGTCGCTGATGGCCGTCGCCGTCCTCGCGGCCCTCACCGCCTGCCAGTCGCCGGGCACCCCGGAGGGGACCGGCGCGTCGGCCGGCGCCGGCGGGGCCGCGCCGCCGTCGGCCAGCGCCGCACCCGCTCCCTGCGCGACCCCGGCCTCGTCCGCCCTCGTGCCCGCGACGGGCGCGTGGTGGGGCGTCTCGATCGACTGGGCGCACGACTCCCTGGCCGCCTACACCGAGCGTCTCGGCGCCGCCCCGGCCGTCGCCGTCACCTTCGCCGGCCTGCCGCTCAGCAGGCAGGACAAGGGGTACGTCGACGCCGCCGTGGCCCAGGCCCGGGGCGTCGGGAGCATGCTGCTGCTCACCCTCGAGCCGCACGACGGCCTGGACGTCGTGACCCGGCGGGTCGCGGCGGCGCTGGCCCGACGGCTCGACGGCTACAACCGCAGCGGGGTGCCCGTCGTCGTCCGGTTCGCGCACGAGATGAACGGCTCCTGGTACCCGTGGGCGCAGGACCCCCGCGGCTACGTCGGCGCGTTCCGCACGATGGCCTCGGCCGTGCACGCCCGGGCTCCCGGCTCGGCCATGATGTGGGCCCCCAACTACGGGGGTGGGTACCCCTTCGCCGGCGGCGACCACCAGGCCGGGGCGGGCAGCGAGGCCGAGCGGCTCCTGGACACCGACGGCGACGGGGCGCTCACCGGGGCGGACGACCCCTACGCGCCGTACTGGCCGGGCGAGGCCTACGTCGACTGGGTCGGGATGTCGCTCTACCACTGGGGCTCGCGCTACCCCTGGGGGGAGAACGAACGCCCCGAGAGCGGCAAGTTCGGGGCGATGCTGCGAGGGACCTATCGCGGCGCAGCCGGTGACGAGCGTCAGGTGCCCGACTTCTACGACCGCTACGGCACCCGGCGCGGCCTCCCGGTGGCGGTCACCGAGACGGCCGCGTTCTACCGGCCGGCCGGTGGCGGGCGGGCGGAGCTGGCGATCAAGCGCGACTGGTGGCGCCAGGTGCTGGCCGACGACCACGCGACCAGCCTGCCGCTGCTGAAGATGATCAACTGGTTCGAGTGGGAGAAGCTCGAGCCCGAGGTCGGCGTCCGGGTGGACTGGACCGTGACGCGCCGGCCGGCGACCCTGAGGCGCCTGCGCGCCGCGCAGCCGGACTGGCTCAGGTTCGCCGACGCCGTCCCGCACTGCGGCTGACCCGGAGCGGCGCCGGGCCGCACCGGCCCGCCCGGGCGAGCGAAATGGCGCGCCCGGGTCTGGTCGTCGGCACCGCCTCGCTGCCAGACTCGCAGCCATGGGCGAGCTGTCCGGCATCCTGCGCTCGCAGCGCGAGCTGCTGGTGACGGATCTCGCCGCGCTCACCCCGGCCCAGTGGGCGACGCCGTCCCTGTGCCCGGCCTGGACGGTGCAGCAGGTCGCGGCCCACCTCGCGTGGGCGCCGGCCGTACCGCCGCTGGAGGGGGTCACGGCGATGGTGCGCACCGGCTTCCGGGTGAACCGCACGATCGCCGACCTCGCCGTCCGGTGGGCGGGGCGCGGGGTGCCGGCGATCCTGGACCAGCTGCGCACCAACGCCCGCACCGGGGCCCGGCCGACCGCGATGCCCGAGGTCGCCGCGCTCGCCGACGCCGTCGTCCACGGACTCGACGTGCGCCGCCCGCTGGGGCTCCCCCAGCCCCTCACGCTCGAGGAGCTCGACCCCGTCGCGGGCTTCCTCGTCACCGGGCGGTGGCCGATGACGGTCCCGGTCGGCGGAGCGGGCCGGCGCCGCTTCCGGGGACTGCGGCTGGTCGCCGAGGATCTCGACTGGTCCCGGGGCGAGGGCGCCGAGGTGCGCGGCCCGGCCGAGGCGATCCTGCTCCTGCTCAGCGGCCGCCGCGCCGGGGAGGGCGAGCTGACCGGGCCGGGGGTCGCCCACCTGCGGTCGACCTGATCACAGGCGGGCCACGAAGCGCCGCCCGCGCAGCGCCTCCTCCACCAGCCCCACCGCCCGACGCTGCCCGAGCAACCGGGCGTCCTCGGCCTGCCAGGTCTGCACGGCCGCCTCGACCACGTCGAGGGTGGCGACGTCGCGCAGCTCGGCGCGGGCCTCGCTCAGCCCCCGGCGCACCGCGAGCTGGCTGGCCTCGACGTGCAGTACCGCGAAGCGGGCGAGCACCACGAGGTGCCGGCGCAGGGCCGGGTAGGAGCGGTACTCCGGCGGGCAGATGTCGAGCAGCCAGTTGTGCGCGGTGCGCTCCCAGTCGGGCGCGTCGGGCGGGCGCACCTGGGCCGGCCAGCCGGGTGGGGCGACGTAGGTGGGCATGGTTCGAGGATACGCCATCTTCGAACACATGTTCGACCTGCTCAGGCGTTTGCGACCCGCTGCTCCAGCTCGAGGAGCCGTGGGTCCCGCAGGCCCACGCAGTCCAGCGCCCAGAACGCCTCGGGGTAGACCAACCGGCCGGTCATCCAGTCCTCCCGGCCCTCGAGCACCACGACCTGAAACGCCGGCGAAGGCCCCGCGCACCACCCGGCGTACCGCGTCGTGGTCGGTCGTCCGCTCGGGGCGGATCACCGGCGCCACCGGGCTCACCCGCGGTCTGCCAGGAAGCTCAGCCGGACCTCGCGATCGGCGTTGTCCACGTTGAGGTCGACCAGGCAGATGCTCTGCCAGGTGCCGAGGGCGAGGCGGCCGTCGAGCACCGGGACGGTGGCGTACGGCGGGACCAGCGCGGGCATCACGTGCGAGCGGCCGTGCCCCGGGCTGCCGTGCCGGTGCCGCCAGCGGTCGTCCGCGGGCAGGAGGTCGCCCAGGGCGGCGAGGAGGTCGTCGTCGCTGCCGGCGCCGGTCTCCAGGACCGCGATGCCTGCGGTGGCGTGCGGCACGAAGACGTGCAGCAGGCCGTCGCCCCGGTCGGCGGCGAACGACGCGCAGTCGTGGGTGAGGTCGAGGACGGTCTCCCGGCCTCCGGTGCGGTACGTGCGGGTCTCGGAGTGCACGCTGCCGATCGTGCCACGAGCGCTGACGCGACCGGGCGTGGGCGGTCCCGGGGAAGCCCGCCGAGGACCGGGTCCTCTGCATGCCGGCGGGGCTCCAGGAGGCAGCAGCGCCGGATCATCGTCGATGAGCTGATGGCCGTCCAGCGCCGCCAGAACGCCCGTGGCACCTCGTCGCTGCCGCGATCCCTCACGCGGGTGGGCATGTGGCGCACCTTCACCGGTCACGACAGCTGCTTCTACCGGGTCTCCGACGGACCGGCGACTGAGGGTGCCTAGACCGGCGTGCTGGGTCCCTGGCCGCCGCTGCTCGCACCGCCGGCGCACGAGGCGAACGGCTCGGGCGCGGTGTGGCCGTCGCCGAAGCCGGCGAGGAACAGGGGCAGGCGCGGGTCGTCGGCCCCGGTCAGCCGCAGCTGCCGCTCCCAGACGGTGACCACGACCGGCGCGGGCAGGCCGTCGTACGGCGAGAGGATGCCGTTGTCGGGCAGCACCCGCACCAGCGAGGCGACGTCCGCCTCCGGGAGGGACGGGTCGTAGGTGATCCAGACGGTCCCGTGCTCGAGGTCGTGCACGGCGTTCTCGTCGCGCACCGGTGTGCCGTAGGCGCCGCAGTCGAGCCACTCGGGATCGTGCGGTCCGCCCATCGGTGGCACTGCGGCGTAGGTGACGTCGTCCGGGGTGTGGTCCCTCGGGGTCCCGGTGAAGACCTGTACCCGTTCCAGCGTGCGGTCCACCGGTCCCCCGCCGAGCCCCGGGGCCAGCACGGGGGCCACCGCCGCCAGGCCGAGCACCGCGACGGAGGCCAGCGCCGCCACCAGGACCCGGGTACGGCGGCGGGAGGATCCCGGCGGCGAGCCGGGCGAGGGATCGGGCGGGCCCGCCAGGTGCTCGGGCTGGGGGCCGAAGACCCGCGGACCGATCAGGGGCTCACGAAGGGCGGCCGACTCGGCTGTCACTGCTCGAGCGCGCGCTCGACCCGCTCCACCTTGGCGGTGAGCTGGCCGTCGTACCCGGTGCGGATGTCGGCCTTGAGCACCAGGGAGACCCGTGGCGAGACCGCGGCGACCGCCTCCACGGCGCTCTTCACCACGGCCATCACCTCGTCCCAGTCTCCCTCGATGTTGGTGAACATCGCATTGGTCTCGTTCGGCAGGCCGGAGGCGCGGACGACCCGGACGGCGGCGGCGACCGCCGCGGCGACGCCGCCGGTCTCGTCGCCGGAGGACGGGGAGATGCTGAAGGCCACGATCATGGGGCAACCGTAGCCAGTCCCGGGGCACCCCGGGCAGCCGGTGAGCCCGGGGATCCGTCGTGGCGGCGCTCCCCCGGGGTCACTAGCGTGGGCGGATGCACTATCCCGACAAGCCCCGCCCCGGCGACCGCGTCGCGGTCCTCTCCCCCAGCAGTGCGCTGCCGGGGCTCTTCCCGCAGCCGTTCGAGCTCGGCCTGCGCCGGCTCGAGGAGCGTTGGGAGGTGCGCACGGTGGAGTTCCCGGCCACCCGCAGGCTCGGCTCCACGCCGCGGGAGCGGGCCGCCGACGTGCACGCCGCGTTCGCCGACCCGGACATCACCGCCGTGCTCACCAGCATCGGTGGCGACGACCAGCTCAAGGTGCTGGGACACCTCGACGCCGACCTGCTGCGCGCGAACCCCAAGCCGTTCTTCGGGATCAGCGACAACACCAACCTGCACCACTACCTGTTCGGTCTCGGGATCGTCTCCTACTACGGCGGCACCGTGATGACGATGCTCGGCCGCGACGGCGCGATCAACGAGCACAGCGCCGAGGCGTTCGAGGAGGCGTTCCTCGGGAGCGGGTGGTACGACCTGCGCCCCGCGGACGCCTTCACCGACCTGGACCGGGACTGGGGCGACCCGACGAACCTGGCCACCGAGCCCGACATGCGGCCCGGCACCGGTTGGCAGTGGCACGGGGGCACCCGGCCGGTCGAGGGCCGGCTGTGGGGTGGCTGCCTCGAGATCGTGGACCTCCAGCTGCGTGCCGGCCGCTACCTGCTCGACGACTCGGCGTACGACGGCTGCGTGCTGTTCCTCGAGACCTCCGAGGAGCTGCCCCCGAGCTGGTACGTCGCCGCGGTCCTGATGGGCCTCGGCGAACGTGGCCTGCTCCAGCGGTTCTCGGCCCTGCTGATGGGGCGCCCGCGGGGCTGGCGCCTCGGGACCCCCGACGACGAGGCGTTCCGCGCGTCGTACGTCGAGGGCCAGCGCGAAGTGGTGCTGGCGGCGATGGCGGAGTACTCCCCCGACGTGCCGGTGGTGCTCGACGTCGACCTCGGCCACACCGACCCCCAGCTGGTGGTCCCGCACGGCGGCGGGTGCCGGATCGACCCGGTCGCCGGCTCGATCAGCGTGCGCTACTGAGCCGCGGCAGCAGCAGCCGCGCCAGCACGAGCAGCCAGACCGACGCGTAGCCCACGCTGGTCAGCACGTCGGTCAGGTGGTGGGCTCCCTGGTAGAGCCGGGCCAGCAGCACGACGAGCGGCAGCAGGAGCAGCGGCAGCGCCCAGCGCCGGGCCGCGACGACGTACACCGCAGCCAGCAGGAAGAGGCCGCCGTACGCCACGACGGCCGTCGCGACGTGCCCCGAGGGGAAGCTGTGGTCGGGCACCAGTCCGGCATCGAGGATCTTGACCGGTGGCCGCTGCCGGCTGTCGACCGAGGTGACGAGCCGGTACAGCACGCCGATCCCGGCCTCGGCGAGGACGACGAACAGCAGGGGTCGCCAGGACCGCTGCCACAGGGAGAACGCGATCCCGGCCACCAGCGCGACGACCACGCCGACCACCGTCTCGCCGAGCAGCGTGCCGACCTCGGCGGCGCTGCTCAGCGTCGGCGTCCGCTCGCCCGCGAACCAGCGCGAGAGGTCGTTGTCCCACGGATCCACCGCGGAGCGGAGCGGGTGCGTGATCAGCCACCCCAGCCCGGTGACGACGCCGAGCAGCAGCAGCCAGGCGATCAGGACGAGGCCGGCCACGACCGGTCGGGGGCGGGCGGCGCGCGTCGTCATGGCGGACAGTGTCGCCTACGCCGCCACTCCCTGCCCGCGGACCACCTCTTCGTCGATCAGTACTCGCCCGCCGCCGGTCGAGGAGCGAGCGGCCACCAACGCCCGCTGGTTGAGGAGCGAGCGCAGCGAGCGTCTCGAAACCCGGTGAGGGGCAGCCGGTCGCACGGGGTCTCGAGGCTCGTCGCTGACGCTCCTCACACCTCGACCAACGGGGAGGTCCTGACGCTCCTCACACCTCGACCAACGGGACGCCGTTGGTTGAGGAGCGAGCGCCTTGAACTCAAGTGGGAGTGCAACGCCGTGACTTGATCGAGGTGCCCTGATGGCTCGTCCTCCCTGGCCGCGCGAGAAGCAGAAGGCGTTCTGGCGCCACGTCGCTGCTGGTCTGTCGACCGAGAACGCGGCGCTGGCCGTCGGCGTGTCACGACCCGTCGGCTACCGGTGGTTCGCAGCATCGGGTGGTGTGATGCCTTCCCGCGCTGTGCGCGAGCCGTTGCCCGTGTCGTCGAGGTCCCTGCATGGTCGTCGCCTGAGCCGGGAGGATCGTGAGGAGATCGCTCACCTGAGGCGGCTGGAGAAGTCGTTGAGCGAGATCGCCGAGGTGATCGGTTTCCACAAGTCGACGCTCAGCCGGGAGCTGGCCCGCAACACCACCGGCGGTAGGTACCGGGCCAGCACCGCGCAGGCCAGGGCCGACGAGCGGGCCCGGGCGGCGCAGGCGAAGCCGGCCAAGCTCGCGCTCAGCAGCCGGCTTCGTGTCGAGGTCGAGCGGCGTCTTGAGCACAATGACAGTCCGGAGCAGATCGCGAAGCGATTGCCGCTGGACTTCCCCGACGATCCGGAGATGCGTGTGTCGCACGAGACGATCTACACCTCGATCTACGTCCAGGGACGGGGTGCGCTGCGCAAGGACCTGGCCGGGCATCTGCGCACCGGCCGGGCGATGCGCCGGCCACGAGCCCAGGCGCGCGACCGGGCCACCAGGCTCGGCGGAGGCCCGCTGCGCCATGTGATCTCGATCAGCGAGCGGCCACCCGAGGTCGAGGACCGGGCGGTGCCCGGGCACTGGGAGGGCGACCTGATCATGGGCGCGGGCAACACCTCGGCGATCGGCACCCTGGTCGAACGGGCCACCGGGTTCTTGTGCCTGCTGCACCTGCGCGAGGACCACACCGCGCTGAGGATGCAGACCGCGATCATCGAGCAGATGGCCCAGCTGCCAGCAACGCTGCGGCAGACCCTGACCTGGGACCGCGGTGCGGAGATGACCAACCACGCCAAGATCGCCGAGGCCACCGGCCTGGCCATCTACTTCGCCGACCCCGCATCGCCGTGGCAGCGCGGCAGCAACGAGAACACCAACGGCCTCTTGCGCCAGTACTTCCCCAAGGGCACCGATCTGTCGCTGTGGGGACCAGGCTTCCTCGAGCAGGTCGCAGTGGAGATGAACAACCGCCCCCGCAAACGCCTCAACTGGCGCACCCCCGCCGAAGCCCTCGACCAACTACTCTGCGAGCACGACAACCCACCTGGCGTTGCACTCACCGGTTGAATCCACCCGCCAGCGAGCGTCTCGAAACCCGGTGAGCGGACGCGGCGGTGACGTCACCGGGGTCTCGAGGCTCGTCGCTGACGCTCCTCACACCTCGACCAGCGGGACGCCGTTGGTTGAGGAGCGAGCGCTAGCGAGCGTCTCGACACCCGGTGAGGGAGGCTGCGGCGTCGTCGCGGGGTCTCGAGGCTCGTCGCTAGCGCTCCTCACACCTCGACCAACGGCGGGCATGCCGGTGGCCCCGCCGGGGGTGGCGGGGTGTGGGGCGGGGGAGCTACTGGTCGGGTGGGTGGGCGCAGGGCCGGGACGGGTTGTTGCGGGTGACGTCGAGGGTGCCCTCGTGGTCACGCAGGTACGACAGGCCGTGGGGTGAGGTCCAGAGGTAGGTGCCGCGTTCGACCTGGGTGTACCGCCAGCGGCCGTGGGTCTTCAACCGGTGGTGCCGGCGGCACAACGGCGCGATGTTGCACGAACACGTCGGGCCGGCGGAGTTGTCTGGTGCGTAGGGGGTGATGTGGTCACAGTCCGCGTCGCGCTCATCGGGGCGGCACCCGCGGGCGGGGCGGGTGCACCACGGGAAGACACAGGCGTGGTCCACCAGGACCGCCGCCTCGTGCATCCGGTCGGGGACCTCGTAGGCGTCGACCCGGACGTGCTCGTTCAGGTCGATCACCGGCTTCACGGTCACGGAGGTGTCGGGGGTGCCGCACCAGGCCCGGACCTGCTCGACGGTGACCAACGACCGGGTGTTCTCCAACCGGCCCAGGCGGCCCAGTTCCCCGAGGCGACCGTCTGCGAGGGCGGCGTCGGAGAGGTGGACGTAGAGCACCACCCGCCGGGCCTTGCGCTCGGGCCTGAGATCAGCGCCGGTGTCGGTGGTGTGGGTGGTGAGGTCGAGGGTCTGCTGGGCTCGGGCGAGGTCCCCCACCGCGGTGGCGCGTCGGACGTCGACGGAGTCGGTGGACCCGAGGGCCTTGAGGTGCTCCGCCCCGGCACTGACGGCGGCATCGAGGTCGAGGGCGTCGGCGACGTCGAGCTCACCCCACACCGACGCCGTCCCGCCCAGGGAGGTGTTGGTGGTGTCGATGTCGAAGCGCCGCCCGTCCGCGGCCGCCCGGCGTCGTTTGTCGGCCTCCTCGGGCATGAACCGGGCGATCGCCTCCTCGAGGAGCCGGTCGAGGACGTAGGGCCCGATCTTGTGCGCCACGGCCGCGACGTGCGCATCGACGAACGCCGCGGCCTCCCGGGACAGGTGGATCGTCGCCCGGGCGATACGGCGGGCCTTCCACGCCACCAGATCACCCGCAAGGACCCGCGCCCAGACCCGGGGGAGGCGGTACCTGAGCTCGACGGCCTCCCCGAGGTAGCCCCTTCCGGCGTCGGTGGAGACCCCGATGGCGGCGGCGAGCTCGGCGACGCAGAACTCCGCCACCAGGGGTGCCCCGGGTCCGGCGACCGGGACCCCGGTGTCGCCGTACCGCCAGCCCACAGGTCGCCGCGTCGGCCAACGAGTCCACCGAGTGCATCGCCGCCCAGTCCACCGCGAGCCCTAGTTGTCGGGCCTCCGCCGCGTCTGGCGGCAACCGCCTGCGACCGCACTTCCGACAGCACCGCGGAGGGGCTGTCGGGGTTGGTGATCGTCTCGGCCATGACCCCATTCCAGCACCGACCACCGACAGTCAGACCCCGGATCTACCCCATCCGGGGGACGGTGTGGAGAAGAATTTTTCGGTGACCTTGCTGGTCGTCTCGCCGGGTCTCGAGGCTCGTCGCTGACGCTCCTCACACCTCGACCAACGACGCGCACCCATCGATGGTTGAGAGGGAGCGCCCGAGGAGTGGGGACCCCGGTGGTTGAGGAGGGAGCGTCAGAGAGCGTCTCGAAACCCGGTGACGCAGGCAGCCCGGCTCACCGGGTCTCGAGGCTCGTCGCTGACGCTCCTCACACCTCGACCAACGGGGGTCGGCTGGTTGAGGAGCGCCGGTGGGAGGGCGCCCCGGTGGTTGAGGAGGGAGCGCAGCGAGCGTCTCGAAACCCGGTGACGCAGGCAGCCCAACTCACCGGGTCTCGAGGCTCGTCGCTGACGCTCCTCACACCTCGACCAACGGCGGGGACCGGTGGTTGAGGAGAGAGCGCAGCGAGCGTCTCGAAACCCGGTGACGCAGGCAGCCCAGCTCACCGGGTCTCGAGGCTCGTCGCTGACGCTCCTCACACCTCGACCAGCGGCGGGGACCGGTGGTTGAGGAGAGAGCGTCAGCGAGCGTCTCGAAACCCGGTGACGCAGGCAGCCCGGCGCACCGGGTCTCGAGGCTCGTCGCTGACGCTCCTCACACCTCGACCGGCGGGTGGCTCCTCGCACCTCGGCCAGCGGGTGGCTCGCACACCGATCAGTGGGGTCAGAGGACGGCGCGGGTGAGGAGGGCCAGGGCCGAGGCCGTGCACAGCGCCAGCACCACCAGCCGGAACTTCTCGCGCGAGACCCGGTCGCGCACCAGGGCGCCGAGGAGCATCCCGCCCAGGACGGCCGGGAAGAGAACCACGGCCACCTGTCCCGCCTCCGATGGCAGGCCGCCGGAGACCCCGAGCCCGACCAGGCTGATCAGCACGCCGATGAAGAAGAACACCGCCAGCGTCGAGCGGACCACCTCGGGCGGCTGCCGCTGGAAGAGCACCGCCATGGGCGGGCCTCCGATGGACGTCGCGGTGCCGGAGACCCCCGCGACGACCCCGGCGGTGACCAGGGTGGCGGGCGTCAGAGGCAGGTGCACGGCGCGCAGCGTGAGGGCCACCGCCAGCAGCACCATCACCCCGATCGCCACCGAGATCTGTTCCTCGGTGAAGCGCACCACGAGCCAGGCGCCGACGACGGTGCCCGGCACCCGCGCAGGGAGCGCCCAGGCCAGGGCGCGCCAGTCGACGTGGCTGCGCTCCCCCAGCAGCATCACCCCGGAGATCATCAGCGCCAGCCAGACCGGTAGCGCCGGGGCCAGCCCGGGGGCGACCAGCGCCACCACGGGAGCCACCAGCAGGCCGAGCCCGAGCCCGACGACGGCCTGCACCACCGCCCCGACGAGGGTCACGGCCGCGAGCACGACCACGACGTCCCACGAGAGTCCCCCCACGTCTGCGGACCCTAGACCAGAGGCCTGGCCGCAACGGCGACCGGCCCGCCGTCCCGCAGGGGGACGGCGGGCCGGTCGACGGCGGACAGCCGGGCTCAGGCCTTGCGCAGGTTGCGCAGGACGTACTGCATGATGCCGCCGTTGCGGTAGTAGTTCGCCTCGCCGGGGGTGTCGATGCGGACCACTGCCTCGAACTCGATCGACTCGGCGGAGTCGGCCTTGGCGGACACCTTGACCGTCCTCGGCGTCGAACCGTCGTTCAGCGCGGTGACCCCGGTGATCGAGAAGGTCTCCTCGCCGCTGAGGCCCAGCGACTCGGCGGTCTTGCCCTCGGGGTACTGCAGCGGCAGGACACCCATGCCGATCAGGTTCGAGCGGTGGATCCGCTCGTACGACTCGGCGATGACGGCCTTGACGCCGAGCAGCGCGGTGCCCTTGGCGGCCCAGTCGCGCGACGAGCCGGAGCCGTACTCCTTGCCGGACAGCACCACCAGCGGGGTGCCGGCGGCGAGGTACTTCTCGGAGGCCTCGAAGACGGTCGTCACGTCGCCGTCACCGGCCAGGTCGCGGGTGAAGCCGCCCTCGGTGCCAGGCGCCAGCTGGTTGCGCAGGCGGATGTTCGCGAACGTGCCGCGGATCATCACCTCGTGGTTGCCACGACGCGAGCCGTAGGAGTTGAAGTCCCGCTGCCCCACCCCGTGCTCGGCCAGGTACTTCCCGGCGGGTGAGTCCTTCTTGATCGCCCCGGCCGGCGAGATGTGGTCGGTGGTGACCGAGTCGCCGAGCTTGAGCAGGACGCGCGCGCCCTCGATGTCGGTGACCGGCTCCGGCTCGTCCGGCATCCCGTCGAAGTACGGGGGCTTGCGGACGTACGTCGACTCCGGGTCCCAGGCGAACGTCTTGCCCTCGGGGGTGGGCAGCGACTGCCACTGCTCGTCCCCGGCGAAGACGTCGGCGTAGTCGGTGGTGAACATCTCGGAGGTGATCGCGGTCGCGATGACGTCCTCGATCTCCTTGGCCGTGGGCCAGATGTCCTTCATGAACACGTCGTTGCCCTCGGTGTCCTGGCCCAGCGGGTCGTGGAACAGGTCGACGTCCATCGTGCCGGCGAGCGCGTAGGCCACCACCAGCGGCGGCGAGGCGAGGTAGTTCATCTTCACGTCCGGGTTGATCCGGCCCTCGAAGTTGCGGTTGCCCGACAGCACGGAGACGACCGCGAGGTCGTTGTCGTTCACGGCCTGGCTCACCTCGGGGATGAGCGGACCGGAGTTGCCGATGCAGGTGGTGCAGCCGTAGCCGACCAGGTTGAAGCCGAGCTTGTCGAGGTACGGCGTGAGGTTGGCCCTCTCGTAGTAGTCCGAGACGACCTTGGAGCCGGGCGCCAGCGTGGTCTTGACCCACGGCTTGGTGGACAGGCCCTTCTCCACCGCCTTCTTGGCCAGCAGGGCGGCACCGATCATCACCGACGGGTTCGAGGTGTTGGTGCACGACGTGATCGCCGCGATCGCGACGGCGCCGTGGTCGATCTCGAACTGGCTGCCGGAGGCGAGCTTCACCTTGGCGGGGTTGCTCGGGCGGCCACCGTCGGCCGGGGCCGCGGAGACGTAGTCGTGCGGCGGCTCCTCGCCATGACCGTTGTGCGGGGTGTCGGAGGCCGGGAAGGACTCCTCGACGTTCTCGTCGTAGCCCTTCGTCTCCTGCGCGTCGGTGTCACCGGGGTTCACGTAGTCGGCCAGGGCGCCGCGGAACGACTCCTTGGCCTCGGAGAGCGAGACGCGGTCCTGCGGCCGCTTCGGACCGGCCAGCGAGGGGACGACGGTGGCCAGGTCGAGCTCGAGCCGTTCGGAGAAGCGCGGCTCGGCGTCCGGGTCGTGCCAGAGGCCCTGCTCCTTGGCGTAGGTCTCGACCAGGGCGAGCTGCTCGGCGGAGCGGCCGGTGAGCTCGAGGTACTTGATGGTCTCCTCGTCGATCGGGAAGACCGCGATCGTGGAGCCGAACTCCGGGCTCATGTTGCCGATCGTGGCGCGGTTGGCCAGCGGCAGCACGGAGACGCCGGGACCGTAGAACTCGACGAACTTGCCGACGACACCGTGCTTGCGCAGCATCTCGGTGATCGTGAGCACCAGGTCGGTGGCGGTGGCGCCCTCGGGCAGGTCGCCGTTGAGCTTGAAGCCGACCACGCGCGGGATCAGCATCGAGACGGGCTGGCCGAGCATCGCGGCCTCGGCCTCGATGCCACCGACGCCCCAGCCGACCACGCCGATGCCGTTGACCATCGTGGTGTGCGAGTCGGTGCCCACGCAGGTGTCGGGGTAGGCCTGGAGGACCTCGGACCCGTCCGCTGCCTTGGTCGGGCGGGTGAACACGGTGCGCGCCAGGTGCTCGATGTTCACCTGGTGCACGATGCCGGTGCCGGGCGGGACGACCTTGAAGTCGTCGAAGGCGCCCTGGCCCCAGCGCAGGAACTGGTAGCGCTCGCGGTTGCGCTCGTACTCGATCTCGACGTTGCGGCCGAAGGCCTCCGGCGTGCCGAAGACGTCGGCGATCACCGAGTGGTCGATGACCATCTCGGCCGGCGCGAGCGGGTTGATCTTCGACGGGTCGCCGCCCAGGTCGGCCATCGCCTCGCGCATCGTGGCCAGGTCCACCACGCAGGGGACGCCGGTGAAGTCCTGCATGATCACGCGGGCCGGCGTGAACTGGATCTCCTGGCTCGGGTCCGCGTCCGCGTCCCAGCCGGCGATCGCCCTGATGTCGTCGGCCGTGATGTCCGCACCGTCCTCGGTGCGGAGCAGGTTCTCGAGCAGCACCTTGAGCGAGAACGGCAGCGACGCGGTGTCGAGCCCCTCCCCGGTGACGGCGTCGAGCCGGAAGATCTCGTAGGACCTGCCGTCCACGTCCAGGGTGCCCTTGGCACCGAAGCTGTCCTGACTGGCCATCAGTCGTCTCCTCGTCGATCGCGCGTCGTGTGGCTCGGCCCCATCTTGCCGCTGCACCCGCAGCGGCGGAAGGGAGGGTGACCCGTGGGCACCGTTCCCGGGGGTCGAGCCATTATGTCTTGACGTCAAGATACATGAAGTCGAGACACCAGACAACGACCGGCGGGCTCAGCCCTGCGCGAGCTCCGCGACGTGCTGCCACTTCTCCCAGGTCGCGAGGCGGGACTCGTAGTCCGCCCTGGCGATCCCGATCGGCGCCTCGCCGAAGAAGACCCGCAGCGGCGGCTCCTCGGCGTCGACGACCGCGAGCACGGCCCTGGCCGAGGCCAGCGGGTCGCCGCTGTTGGAGGTGCGCGCCGCGCGCTGGCGCTGGCCCGCCTCCCGGACCTCGTCGTACGCCGGGTGGGCGTCGGCGTGCTTGGCCGAGGCGCCGCCCCAGTCGGTCGAGAAGCCTCCCGGCTCGATGAGCGTCACGTGGATGCCGAACCCGGCCACCTCCTGGGCCAGGGACTGGCTGAAGCCCTCCAGCGCCCACTTCGAGGCGTGGTAGGCCCCGATGTTCGGGAACGCCGAGATCCCGCCGATGGAGGACACCTGGAGGATGTGGCCCGAGCCCTGCTCGCGCAGGAACGGGAGCGCCGCCTGGGTGATCCACATGGCGCCGAAGACGTTGGTCTCCATCTGGTCGCGGAAGTCCTGCTCGCTCAGCTCCTCGATGAAGCCGAACTGGCCGTAGCCGGCGTTGTTCACGACGATGTCCAGAGCCCCGAAGTGCTCGTGCGCCCGGGCGACGGCCGTGAAGTCGGCCTCGCGGTCGGTGACGTCCAGCTGGAGCGGCAGGACCCGGTCGCCGTACTTGTCGACGAGGTCGTCGAGGGTGGAGATGTTGCGAGCGGTCGCGGCGACGTTGTCGCCACGCTCGAGGGCGGCGGTGGCCCACTCGCGGCCGAACCCGCGGGAGCAACCGGTGATGAACCAGGTCCTGTTCTCAGTCATGCCCTCGACCCTAGGAGCCCCCGCCAACCGTCTGGCCAACCAGCAACCGTCCGGCCAACCAGCCAACAGGCGACCGAGCCCCGGTTCAGCCGCGGGCGCGCAGCGCAACGCACTCCGCGGGGTGGGTCATCGGGAGGACGCGGATGATCCTGAGTCTGAGCGCGATCCTTCCGACAACTGCTCTCACAGAGCAGAACGGTCGCTGACCTGGAGGTATGTCGACATGGACGCTTGATCTCGACGGCACCCCTCGCTCACGGGAGCGGCTCCGCGCCGAGGCCATCCCGCCCTCTGCGAAAGATGCGCGGGAGAACGTTGGATCGCCGAGCTCGGGCCCTCCGCTCGCCGAACAGCACCGCCTGCGACCGGCTCCGCTCAGTGGCCGGGGATCGCTTCGCGAACGGCCTCGTCGCCGGGCTGCTGCTTCGCGTGCGCTTCGGGACCTTCTCTCAGGCAGACCGACCTGGGGTGGGCAGGCGACCACGCGTTGACCCAAGGGGAAGCCGTCCCGCCTTCCGAAGCGCTGCCAGGGGCGAGCGAGCACAGCGAACGCTCGGCATGCCTGAGGCCCGGCCAGGGCGGCGACCGCCTCCAGGTCCGTGGACATCTCGATCCGGTAGCAGCAGGCGTCCAGCGTCCCCGGGCCGTCATGCGCCCATCCCCCACGCCTGATGGAAAGTCACAGCGCCTCCGACGGAGCGCCACCTCCTGGCGCATAAGGTCACTTGTCATGACGGCTCATGGCACCAACCCACAGCATGTCGGCACGATCGCCCTGGCGGGTGCGACGGGGGACCTCGGGTTTCGCATCGCCGCCGCGCTGGTAGCCCGCGGGGCCCACGTGCGCGCACTCGTCCGCCGTGACCTCTCCGCTTCAGACGCTGAGAGGCTGTCCGCGCTCGGGGTTGAGCGCGTGGCCGCCGATCCGACGGACGTTGCCGCGATGACCACCGCATGCGCCGGTGCAGACTGCGTGGTGTCGGCGCTCAACGGTCTGCGCGACGTCATCGTCGATCGTCAGGTCGTGCTGCTCGACGCCGCTGTCACGGCCGGAGTGCCTCGGTTCATCCCGTCCGACTACGCCGCCGACTACACAGCGACGCAGCCGGGGAGCAACCGGAACTTCGACCTGCGCCGGGAGTTCAAGGCACGTGCGGACGCCGCGCCCATCCAGGTCACGTCCATCCTCAATGGAGCGTTCATGGACATGCTCGGGGCAGAGATGCCGATCATCCAGCCGAAGCTCAGGCGCGTGCTGTGCTGGGGCAGCGCCAGCCAGCCCATGGACTTCACGATGAAGGATGACGTCGCCGCCTTCACTGCGTCGGCCGCGCTTGATCCCTCGACGCCGCGCATGCTGCGAATCGCGGGCGGCACCGCGAGCGCACGGCAGCTGGCGGAGACGTTGTCAGAGGTCAGCGGGCATCGCTACCGATCGATGTGGGTCGGGCCGGTCGCTGCCCTGAGCGGCCTCATTGCCCTCACGAGGCGCTTCGCCCCGGAGCCTGACGAAGTCTTCCCGGCCTGGCAGGGCATGCAGTACATGCGTGACATGTTCACCGGCCAGGCCAAGCTGTCAG
Source organism: uncultured Actinomycetota bacterium (assembly GCA_963760585.1). Classification (GTDB taxonomy): domain Bacteria; phylum Actinomycetota; class Actinomycetes; order Propionibacteriales; family Nocardioidaceae; genus Nocardioides. Next base: position 556,847 of record CAVXDI010000004.1, on the reverse strand, counting down.
TCCTCGACAACGACCGCTACTCAGAGATCCGTTTCACGTCCCTCAACGCGCGGCTGCGGACCGTGCTGGAGCGGCCATCGCGTGAAAGGGACTCTCAGCACTGAGAGACGAGTCAAGCGGACGCACGCCGCCGGGAGTCCCAGGGCGACCGCGCGGCTCGAGGGCCCCAAGCGCGCTCCCGACCACCAGCGAGGGTCACCTCGCTCACTGTTCCCGCAGGTCGGCGGCTACCCGTGGGCGCCGGTCCCGCTGCGCCCCTCCGCGACTCACAGCGCGCCCGACGCGCGCCCTCACGAAGTCGCCGCCGACGGTCACCGCCAACCGCAGTCTCACGACTCGCCTCTGGCGCGGGCCCCTAGGTACTGGTCCATCACAGCCGCCCGGATGCGGTAGTGGTCGGAGACGACGACGTTGTTCACCGTCGCCCATCGACGTACAGCCGCGCGGGTGGGCGGTGCGGGCAGGAGCGGCTGCGCCGCTTCGAGGCTGCCAACGGCGAGGTCGCCGACCATCTCCTCGGCGAGCCCGACCCGAGCAGCTGCGAGGAAGCGATAGGTCCACTCCTGGGCGAGCTTGCGGGTGTCGCAGAAGACGATCGGAACGGTGGGGAACCGGATGTGGCATTCGGCGATCGCATCAGCCAGGATGCTGGGCCGGACGCGGTCGAGCGTGAAGACCCGGGAGTAGCGCTCCTCGACGACCACCGCGGCACGCGGGATCGCGGACAGCTCGGTGAGCTGGAACTTCAGGGTGCCCGTGGTCAGCGACGAGACGAGGTCGGCCAGGGACTTGCGCTCGACCGACGCCTGCAGCAGCCTGTCGACGATGGGTCCGTAGTCGCCGGCGCTCAGCGGCGCACGTCGGGTCGTCGCCTGCCGGTCGGCGAAGGTGAACGGATAGAGCTCGCGGATGTCGACCACGATCTCCAGGTCGGCAACTCCGCTGCGCGGGCGCCGGGGAGGGACACAGCCGGGCGCGCTTGCTGGGAGGTGCGTGCGTCTGCCAGAAGATCATCTGCCGGCCGCGGGCGTTGGTGACGACGATCTGGGAGCTGTTCTCCCGGCCGTGGTCGAGCACGAGGTCGATCGCCGCGCCTCGTCGTACGCAGGAGCGCACCGGCACCCGCTCGATGATCTCGGCGGCGTCCGGCCACTCCTCGGCACGGTGGCAGTAGACCTTGCCGGTACGCGGCCAGGTGTCTTTCGCCTTAAGAATGATCCCGTCCCCGCGCGGGATGCGCGGGAGGTACCGCAGCGTCGACCCGGGTTCCTCGTTGCGAGCGATGACGAAGTCCTCCGGCGTGACTACGGCTCCCCCGCCGTGATGAGCCGATCGCGCGAGATCTGGGCGTCCGGGATCTCGATCAGCAGCGCCCGGTCCTTCCCGATCGCGGTGACCATGGCGCGCAGCCGCTGGCGGTCCTTCTTCGTGAGCTCTTGGTTCCGGAAGTCGCGGGCTGTGAGCAACCCCGTGCGGACGACGAAGTCGCGCCTGTGCCGACCCAGGCCACGGTCGCCTGCGTTGCTGAGCCCTGCCGCCTTGCCGACCAGTGCGCCGACGAGGGTGGGCCGGCGTACGGATCCTTCGCGACCCGCGACAGTCACCGTGACGGTCTCGCTGCGCTGCAGCGCCTGAGTCCCACCTGCCGTCGGGAGGGTCGGGCCGCCGGTGACACCGGGACGCCTGCTCGCTCGCTCGCCGATCCCGTTCGGCCGGAGTACGTCGATCGAGGCCTCGCCACGAACCCAGCGATGTTGGAGACTCTCCGCCGAGACGCCTGCTGATCTGAACCCGAGGTCGGTCAGCGTCTCTCCGCGGCCGGTGCGACGCTGACTGCTCCCATGCGCTCAATCCTGGAAGAGTTTCAAGGATGGTGGAGGAACGCTCGGGATCATCGAAGCGAACCCGACGGCCCGTTCGCGGGGCTCGTGCTCACGAGCGATACATCACCGCAGGCCGGAGTCGCCTGTCACAAGGTGCGCGACGACCTCCACGTGGGAAGTCATCGGGAGGGCGCCGATGCTGCTGAGCGTGCGCGCGATCCTTTGCCGACACTTGCGTCACGAGCCCAAAACCATCCGCTGACCTGGGGTTCTGTCCCTTGGGACGCCAATTGCGCCGGCACCCCCTCGGCGACCGCCCGCAATTCGAAGCGCGCCCGAACCGAGCCCTCGAAAGTGTCGGTGCCGACGGCCACAGCCGACCGCAGCGAGCGCCCCTGCGGTGCCCGGCCCGATCTCCCCCGGACCACGCCCGACGACATCTATCGACACCTCCGACGGATCGAGGTTTCTCGTTCTTGTACGAAGACGATCGGCCGCCTGGACGGATGTGAGACGTTCAGAGGGACGGCGCTACTTGCGGGGCGCGACGACGGCTCGGGCCCGGCGCGCCGCCAGGTGCTCAACGAACCACTGGACTGCAACGGGGTCGTCGACCGATCCGAGGTTGAGCGCCCGGTCGACGGCCACACCCTGGGCGATCCGCTTGAGGGGGACCTCGAGCTTCTTGCCGGTGCTCGTGTGCGGGATCGCCGGCACCTGGAGGACCTCGTCGGGGACGTGTCGCGGCGAGGCCTGCTCGCGCACCGTCGTACGGATCCGCTCGACGAGCGTATCGTCGAGCACAGCCCCCTCGGCCAGGCGCACGAACAGCGGCAGCCAGTAACCCCCGTCGTCCTGCTCGACGCCGAGCACCAGCGCCTCGGCGACCTCGGGCAGTCCCTCGACGGCGGCGTAGATGTCGGCGCTGCCCATCCGTACGCCGTGCCGGTTGAGCGTGGAGTCCGAGCGGCCGTGCACGACGCCGGTCCCGCGCGCGGTGATGGTCACCCAGTCGCCGTGCCGCCAGACACCCGGGAAGACGCCGAAGTAGCTGTCGTGCAGGCGCTCGCCACTGTCGTCGGCCCAGATGCGCAGCGGCATCGACGGCATCGGCTTGAGCACGACGAGCTCGCCGACCTCGTCGACGAGCGGCTGGCCCTGCTCGTCCCAGGCCTCGACGTGCAGCCCGAGGCCGCGGCAGGACATCTCGCCCGCCGTGACCGGCAGCCACGGCGCGTCGAGCAGCAGCGCCGCCGCGAAGTCGGTGCCGCCGCTGATGACGTGCAGCGCGAGGTCGTCGCCCACGTTGTCGTAGAGCCAGCGGAACGACGACGCCGGCAGCGGCGATCCGGTCGAGCCGACCGCGCGCAACGTCGACAGGTCGTGGTCGCGCCGGGGCACGAGCCCGGCCTTCTCGCAGGCGAGCAGGTGGCCGGGGCTGGTGCCGAGCTGGGTGAGCCGCTGGTCCTCAGCGAGCTGCCACAGCCGGTCGGCGTCGGGCCACAGTGGGCTGCCGTCGTAGCAGACGGCCGTCGCGCCTACCGACAGCGCGGAGATGAGGACGTTCCACATGATCCAGCTGGTGGAGGTGTACCAGCAGAAGCGGTCGCCGGGGCGGCCGTCGTACTGCAGCCCCTGCTGGGCCAGGCCCATGAGGAGCGCGCCGGCATGCCCGTGCACCAAGCCCTTCGGCAGGCCGGTGGTGCCCGAGGAGTAGACGACCCACAGCGGCGCCTCGGCCTCGAGCTGGGCGAACTCCGGCTCACGCGGCGACGAGACTGCCTCCTCCCACGGCACGACGCGTACGCCGGGCTGCTCGACCTGCTCGCCGAGCAGGGACAGGGCGACCACCGCGGTGACGGTCGGCAGGCCGTCGAGCAGCTCGCCGACCGCGTCGCGGCGGTCCCGCTCCTTGCCGCCGAAGCGGTAGCCGTCGACGGTGACGAGGACCGACGGGTCGAGCTGGCCGAAACGGTCGACCGCGCTGGAGGACCCGATGTCGGGGGCGCAGGCCGACCAGACGGCTCCCAGGCTCGCCGTGGCGAGGAAGGCGACCACCGCGGCCGGGACGTTGGGCAGGTAGCCGACGACGCAGTCACCCTCGCCGACACCCAGCTCGCGCAGCGTGGCCTGGAGCGCACCGACCTGGCCGCGCAGCTCGTCCCAGGACAGCTCGACGGCCGGGCCCTGCTCGGCGACAGCGACCAGGGCGGTGCCGGAGCCCCTGGTGCGCAGGACGTTCTCGGCCAGGTTGAGCCGGGCGCCGGGGAACCAGTGGGCGCCTGGCATCTCGCGGGTGGTGAGCACCTGCGCGTAGGGCTGCGAGGCGATCACATCGAAGTGGTCCCAGACCGCGGCCCAGAAGTCCTCGAGGGAGTCGACCGACCAGCGCCACAGAGCCTCGTAGTCGGCGACCGGGACGGCGTACCGCTCGCGCACCTCCGCGGCGAAGCTGGTCAGCCGGGACCGTTCGACCCGCTCGGCAGAGGGTCGCCAGAGGACCTCGCTCACCTCGTTCATCTCGCTCACCGGGCCGCCCGCTCGGCGACCCGGGCGATGGCCTCGGCGATCTGCAACCACAGCTCGCGAGGGAGGTTGTGGCCCATGCCCTCGAGCACGAGCAGCTCGGCGCCGGGCACGGCCTCGGCTGTCGCGTGACCGCCGGCAACCTGGACGAGGGGGTCGGCGTCGCCGTGCACCACGAGGGTCGGGACCGTCAGCGCGCGCAGGGCGGGGGTGCGGTCACCCGAGGCGTGGATGGCCAGCAGCTGCCGCGCCATACCGGCCGGGTCGTAGGCCCGGTCGTAGGCCTCGCCGCTGATGGTCTCGAGCCACGCCACGTCGAGCGGGTAGCCGGGTGAGCCGATGACCTCGTAGGTCGCGCGGGCGCGCTGCAGCGCCTCGTCGCGGTTGGAGGCCGGCGGCGCGAGCAGGGCCGCCATCGCCTCCTGGGTCGCGCTGCCGATCGCCGGCGAGGGGGTGGACATGATCGAGGTCAGGCTGGCGACGCGAGCAGGGTGCCGGATCGCGACGGTCTGCGCGACCATCCCGCCCATCGAGGCGCCGACGACGTGGGCCCGGTCGATGCCGAGGTGGTCGAGCAGCGCGACCGCGTCGTCGGCGAGGTCCTCGAGCGTGTACGACGCCGAGCTCGTGTCACCGCCGAGGGCCGCCATGACGTCCGGCGGGGGCGCGTCGTGCAGGTGCGTGGACAGGCCGGTGTCGCGGTTGTCGTAGCGGACGACGTGGAAGCCGAGGTCGACCAGCGCACCGCAGAACTCCTCGTGCCACGCCAACATCTGGGTGCCCAGCCCCATGACGAGGAGCAGCGGGCGTCCGCCCGGGTCGCCGAAGGTCTCGTAGGCTATCTCGATGCCGTTGGCCGGGGCGGTCTGGACGCTCATGGGGCTCCTCGTGTGGTCCGTTGAATCCCTCGCAGTGTGCCGCGGGGCTGCATGTAACTGTGAATTGCCCTGGGATTCCTGGAGGCTCCATCTTCTGGAAAGGAGGATGGCCTCGTGCCGAAGGACGTCACACCTGGGACGACGACGTTACGACGTCGTCGAGGAACGCGAGCTGGGAGTCGAGCCCATCTGCAGGACCCTGTCGCAGGCACATCTGCCGGTAGCTCCGAGTCTCTACTCCGCCGCGAAGACCCGTACACCCTCGGTGCGGACCCGCTTGAAAAGTGAGCCCAACGTGAGCCTCAAGACCGGTCTTCGGCGGCCGAACACGAGAGCCCGAATCGCATCACCGCAGGTCAGAGCCGGTTTTCTCCAGCAAGGCGACACATTCGACGTGGTGTGTCATCGGGAACAGGTCGAAGGCGCGCAGCCCCGCCAGGCGGTAGCCCTGCTCGGCGAAGAACGCCACGTCGCGGGCCAGCGCCGCGGGGTCGCAGGCCACGTAGGCGACGGCCCGAGGGGCCCGGTCCGCGATCTGCTCCACGACCTTGCGCCGGGCGCCCTCGCGCGGCGGGTCGAGGACGACGAGGTCGAACGGCTCGTCGTACGACGCACCGAGCACCGCCTCGACGCTGCCGCACTCGACGAGAGCCCCGCGGCACTCGGCCAGGTTGGCGCGGGCGTGCTGGGCCGCAGCCCGGTCGCCCTCGACGGCCACGATCCGGGTCTCGCCCCCGACCGCGTCGGCGAGGAAGCGTGCGAAGAGCCCGACCCCGGCGTAGAGGTCCATGACCCTCTCCCCCGGCTGCGGGGACAGCATCTCCAGCACGGTCTCGACCAGCACCCGGGGGGCGCCGGGGTGGACCTGCCAGAAGCCGTCGGCGTCGACGGTGAAGGAGTGCGAAGCCTGGTCGGTCTCCACGTGCTCCTCGATGGTCGCGGGGCCGAGGGCGGTCCGGTCGATCGCGGCGTCCGTGGGCGGCTCCTCCCGCGCGTCGGTGCGCGCGATCAGGCAGTCGTCGACCACGACGACCTTGCGCGACCGGTGCTGACGCATCGCCCGCTCGCCGTCCGGGCCCGCGGCGAACTGGACGCGGGTGCGCCAGCGCAGCCCGTCCTCGTCGCCACCGACGGGCTCGACCCGGACCGGGACGTCCAGCTTCGCGAGCCGGGAGAGCTGCTCACGCACCACCGTGGCCTTCAGCTCGCGCTGGTGGGCGAGGTCGACGTGCTGGAAGTCGCAGCCGCCGCAGAGGCCGGGCCCGGCGTACGGGCAGGGCGGCTCGACTCGCTCCGGTACGGCCTCGAGCACCTCCACGGCGTCGGCGCGCCAGAACTTGTCACCCTCGGTGCCCTCGGTGATCTCGAGGACCACGCGCTCCCCGGGGATCGTGTGCCGGGTGAAGACCACCCGGGACTCCGGCTCCGGGAGGCGGACGACGCAGTGGCCACCGTGCGCCACGGGACCGACCTCGGCCTCGAAGCGCTCCCCCACCCGGGAGCGGCCGCGCGGCTGGCGCTGGCGAGGACGGCGGGTCATCGCGGCACCTGCCCACGGCCGCGGTCCTCGGGCGAGTCCACGTTGCCCCGGCGCAGGTCACCGGGACGGACCCGGGTCAGCTCACGCTCGCCCCGCTCGCGGGCGATCTGCGAGGAACGCAGCTGGTAGGGCACCGAGGTCACCATCACCCCGGGGGCGAACAGGAGCCGGCCCTTGAGCCGCAGCGCGGTCTGGTTGTGCAGCAGCTGCTCCCACCACCGGCCCACGACGTACTCGGGGATGTAGACCGCCACCACCCCGCGGGGGTTGGCCTTCTTGATCTCCATCGCGTAGTCCACGATCGGCCGGATCAGCTCGCGGTACGGCGAGTGCAGGACCTTGAGCGGCACCCCGAGGTTCCGCTCGTCCCACTCCTCCAGCAGCTTGCTCGTCGCGACCGGGTCGGTCCCCACGTAGATGCCCTCCAGCACGTTGGGCCGGGTCGCCTTGGCGAAGGCCAGGGCCCGCAGCGTCGGCTTGTGCAGCTTGGCCACCAGCACGATCGCGTGCACCCGCGTCGGCAGCAGGTTGTCGTCCTCGTCGGCCGCGAGCTCCTCGGAGACGTTGTCGTAGTGGCGGTGGATGCCGCGCATCAGCAGGAAGAAGATGATCATGGCGAGGATGGTGATCCAGGCCCCGGCCAGGAACTTGGTGATCAGCACGATGACCAGGACGACGGCGGTGAAGCTGAGGCCGATCGCGTTGATGGCGCGGGAGCGGACCATCCGACGTCGTTCGGCCGGGTCCCGCTCGCTCTTCAGGTGCCGGGTCCAGTGCCGGATCATGCCGAGCTGGCTGAGGTTGAAGGAGACGAAGACCCCGACGATGTAGAGCTGGATCAGCTTCGTGGTCTCGGCGTTGAAGACCTGGATCAGGATGATCGCCATGACGGCGAGGAAGACGATCCCGTTGCTGTACGCCAGCCGGTCACCGCGCGAGCCCAGCGCCCGCGGCGCGTAGCCGTCGTTGGCGAGGATCGAGGCCAGGACCGGGAAGCCGTTGAAGGCGGTGTTGGCTGCCAGCACCAGGATGATCCCGGTGACGGTGATGACGAAGTAGAAGCCCGGGGTGAAGTCCAGGAAGACAGCCCGCGCGATCTGGGCGATCACCGCGTGCTGGTCGTAGTCGGCCGGCAGCGGCTGCCCGTCGAGGGTGAGCCGGTCCAGCTCGTTGGGGTCGACGTACTTCAGGCCCATCTGCTTGGCCAGCACGATGATGCTGATCATCATCGTGATGGCGATCAGGCCGAGCATCAGCAGCGTGGTGGCGGCGTTCTTGCTCTTGGGCTTGCGGAAGGCGGGCACGCCGTTCGAGATGGCCTCGACGCCGGTCAGCGCGGCACAGCCCGAGGAGAACGCCCTGGCCAGCAGCAGCAGCAGGCCGAGCGTGGTGAGCGCGCCCTCGTATCCCGGGGCCTTGGCGATCTCCAGCCCGGCGCTCTCCACCTGGGGCAGGTCGCCGGTGGCCAGGCGCAGCAGACCGAACGCGCACATGCCCAGGATGGCGACCATGAAGGCGTAGGTGGGAAAGGCGAAGAACGTGCCGGACTCACGGATGCCACGCAGGTTGATGGCCATCAGGACGACCACCATGATCGAGGCGAAGAGCGCCTCGTGCCCGCTGAGCACCCCGATCGCCGAGGCGGCGTACTGCGCGCCCGACGAGATCGACACCGCCACGGTGAGCACGTAGTCGACCAGCAGCGCGCTGGCGACGGTGGCCCCGGCGGTCGGGCCGAGGTTGACGAGGGCGACCTCGTAGTCACCTCCCCCGCTGGGGTAGGCGTGCACGGTCTGGCGGTACGACGCGATGACCGCCAGCATCACCAGCGCGACCGCGATGCCGATCTTCCACGACCAGACGTACGCCGACGCGCCGGCCAGCGAGAGCATGATGAAGACCTCGTCGGGGGCGTAGGCCACCGAGGAGAGCGCGTCGCTGGCGAAGACCGGGAGCGCGATGCGCTTGGGGAGCAACGTCTCACCCAGCTGGGAGCTGCGCAGCTTGCGCCCCAGCAGGATCCGCTTGGACACATCGCCGACTCCCACGAGCGGCAAGGCTAGACCAAAGAAGCGGTCGTGGTGCGCCGGGAGGGCATCACGGGCCTCGGCGCCGAGATCCTGCGGTAGCGTCCTACCCGTGCACGTCGTGATCATGGGCTGCGGCCGCGTCGGCTCCACGCTCGCCCGGAGCCTCGAGGACCGCAACCACACCGTTTCCGTCATCGACTCCGAACCCGACGCCTTCCGCCGGCTGGGGCCGGGGTTCAACGGCGACAAGGTGACCGGGTACGGCTTCGACCAGCAGGTCCTGGAGAAGGCCGGCATCCGGCGCGCCGACGCCTTCGCGGCGGTCTCCAGCGGCGACAACTCCAACATCATCGCCGCCCGGGTGGCGCGCGAGACGTTCGGGATCCAGCAGGTCGTCGCCCGCATCTACGACCCGGGCCGCGCCGAGGTCTACCAGCGCCTGGGCATCACCACGGTGGCCACGGTGAAGTGGACCGCCGACCAGGTGCTGCGCCGGCTGCTGCCGGCCGGGGCCGAGCCGGACTTCCGCGACCCCTCGGGCACCATCCGGGTCGACCAGGTCCCGGTCACGGAACCCTGGATCGGGCACCGCACGATCGACTTCCAGCTGCAGTCGCGGAGCCGGATCGCGTGGATCGACCGCCTCGGCGAGGGCATGCTCCCGACCCGGGAGAGCGTCATCCAGGAGGGCGACCTCCTGCACCTGGTGATGCGCGAGGAGAACGCCGCGCACGCCTACTCGATCTTCGACCGTGGTCCCGAGGAGAGCTGAATGAGGGTTGCCATCGCGGGAGCGGGAGCGGTCGGTCGCTCGATCGCCCGGGAGCTCATCACCAACGGGCACGAGGTGCTGCTGATCGACAAGGCAGCCTCGGCGATCAAGCCCGAGCGGGTGCCGGACGCCGAGTGGCTGCTCGCGGACTGCTGCGAGATGTCCTCGCTCGAGGAGGCGCGGCTGGACAAGTGCGACGTGGTGATCGCGGCCACCGGTGACGACAAGGCCAACCTCGTCACCTCCCTGCTGGCCAAGACCGAGTTCGGCGTGCCACGCACCGTGGGCCGGGTCAACCACCCGAACAACGAGTGGCTCTTCACCGAGGCCTGGGGGGTCGACGTCAACGTCTCGACGCCGCGGATCATGTCGGCCCTGGTCGAGGAGGCCGTCACGGTCGGCGACCTGGTGCGGCTCTTCACCTTCCGCCAGGGCAACGCGAACCTCGTCGAGATGACGCTGCCGGCGGACTCGCCGTACGTCGGGAAGCCCACCGGGCTGATCCCGTTCCCGGAGAACTGCGCGCTGGTCACGATCCTGCGCGACGGCCAGGTCTACGTCCCCGACGCGGAGCAGCCGGTGGAGGCCGGCGACGAGCTGCTCTTCGTCGTGCCGGACAACGTCGAGGACAGCCTCGAGCAGCTGCTCGCGCCCAACGAGCACCACCGCGGCTGACCCGGCTCAGGCTCGGGGAACCGGCTCCACCGGCGTGTGGTTGCGCCCGAGCACCCAGACCATCGAGCCGAGCGCCGCGAGCTGGAGCGGCCAGCCGAGCACGATCTTGAGGATGCCCAGGGCCGCGATGGCGGTGTCGGCGTCCATCGACCCCGAGGAGCCCGCCAGCCACAGCGGGGCCTGGACGACCACCCGCACCACGCAGGGCAGCACCAGCAGCGCGGTCAGGACGCTGCACAGCCGGACGACCTGCTTGTCGGCGTGCCAGGCCGTGGCGTCCCCGGTGACGCTGCCGACCATGAAGCCGACCAGCGGCCAGCGGATCAGGATCGTGAACGTCAGCAGCACGGTGTACGCGGTGTTGTAGAGGATCCCGGGCAGGAAGTAGGCCAGCGCCTGGTCGTTGGCACTGCCGCCGTTGCTGGCCGACATGTGCACGAAGAACCAGCCGATGCCGATGCCCACGAGCGCGTTGACCACGAACTGGACGCTGGAGCGCTGGACCAGGCGGACGACGAGCAGCCCGACGGCGGCCACGACGCTGACGACCAGCGCGAGCTGGAGCTCACGGGTGGTGAGCCACAGCGCCGTGAACATCACCGTCGGCACGGCCGCCTCGACCATGCCGCGACGCCCACCCAGCGCCTTGGCCAGCTGGCCGCGCACGACGGACTCGACCGAGGCCTCGCTCACGGGCTCACCGTGAGCTCGCAGCTCGACCGGATCCTCACCCTGGACGCCGGGCTGCGGACCGCCCCGGTCTCGCGCGTCGCTCACGGGCTGACGGTGAGCTCGCAGCTCGACCGGATCCTCACCCTGGACGCCGGGCTGCGGACCGCCCCGGTCTCGCGCGTCGCTCACGGGCTGACGGTGAGCTCGCAGCTCGACCGGATCCTCACCCTGGACGCCGGGCTGCGGACCGCCCCGGTCTCGCGCGTCGCTCACGGGATCAGCTCGTAGCGGGGGTTGTACATGATGCGGGTGCCGTCGTGGGCCCCGATCCGGCCCTGGATCTCCATGGCCCGGCCCGGCGCGATCCCTGCGATCCGGCGCCGGCCCAGCCACACGATGGTGATCACGCCGGAGCCGTCGAAGAGCTCGGCCTCCAGCGCCGGGACGCCGCCGCGCGGGCGCAGCGTCACGGTGCGCAGCGTGCCGCGCAGCTTGACCCGCTCGCGGTCCGGCGCCTCCGAGATGGTGTCCAGCCCCGAGTCGGCGTAGGTCCGGCGCAGGTCGCGGGCGTCCTGGTCGGTGGCATTCGCCCACCTGCTCAGGTTGCGGCGCAGCCGGCTCTTCTCGTGGGGCACGGTCGGCTCCCTACTCCGTCGGCGCGTCGAGCCGAAGGGCGTCCTCGGGCAGCGCGACCGGAAGCACGTCGCCCACCGGCATCGCACCATCGCCCCGGCGCACGGCGACGAGGGCGATGGACTCCTCCCAGTCGGCCGAGCCCTCGACGTCCATCGCGGGGCGACCGAGCAGGGTGGCCCGCAGCAGCCAGCGGCTGCCGTTGACCCCGATGATGCGCGAGGGCTGCTCCGCGGTCGTGCCGTCACCGCGGTCGACGGTCATCCGGCAGACGAGCTCGGGGCCGAAGCGACCCTCGCGCTCGGTGACGGCGCCACCCTGGCGAATCATGTCGTCCGCGATCTGGGGGCGCACCTCGCTCCAGAGGTCTCCGTTGCGGGGCGCGGCGAAGGCGCGCAGCTCGACGGCGCCGTCGGAGCCGGCGAGCACCACGGCCTGGACCTCCCCGGAGGACTCGTCGACCTGCAGGCGCAGCTCGCGGCCCGCCTCGGGGTGGATCAGCAGCGAGCCGAGGTCGACCCGCTCGAGACCGTCGTCGGGGAGGTCGTCGACGTCGAACGGTCCGGTCACCGGGGTGGCGCCGGAGGGTTCTGGGGCGTCGTCGGGGCCACCCTCCCCCGCGGTCACGTCGGACACGCTGGACTTGCGACGGAACTTCAACGAACTAACCCCTCTTCACCGGATGGTCGGTACTGAGGCGAAGCCTCCGGTAGAACCGTATCCTCCCTCGCCACGCGCCGAGTCGGGGAGTTCGCCCACCTCCACGAAGCGGACCCGCTCGAAGCGCTGGACGACGAGCTGGGCGATCCGGTCGCCGCGCCGCAGCTCGATCGGGGTCACCGGGTCGTGGTTGATCAGGAGCACCTTGATCTCACCGCGGTAGCCGGCGTCGACGGTGCCCGGTGCGTTCACGATGGACAGCCCGTGACGCGCGGCGAGCCCCGAGCGCGGGTGCACCAGCGCGACGTGCCCCTCGGGCAGCGCGATCGCGACGCCGGTGGGCACCAGCGCGCGCTCCCCCGGCGCCAGCGTCACGTCGACGGAGCTCAGCAGGTCCGCGCCGGCGTCGCCGGGGTGGGCGTACGCCGGCAGGGGCAGGTCGGCGTCGAGGCGCACCACGGCCACGGGCAGGCCGCTCTCGTCGGGGGTCACGGGCGCTGACCCTACCCCGCGTGAAAGTCTGTGCCCGTGAGCAGCGACCCCGCGTACGACGAGCGCCTCCGAGTCCCCCTGCGCTGGTGGGTGCAGGGGACCATGCTGGTCGCCAGCCTCTGGCTGGCGGTGGTGGTGGCCGTGCCCGGTCTCGTCGCCTGGGTCGTCACGACCCTGGCCATGGGTCTGGTCGCCGCGTTCTTCCTCTCCTACGGCTCGGCCCGCCTGAGCGTGGGCGACGGCGTGCTGCGCGCGGGGCGGGCCCGCATCTCGGCCGTCCACGTGGGCGGCGCCGATGCGCTGGACGCCGAGCAGACCCGGCACACCGCCGGGCGCGACGCCGACGCCCGCGCCTACCTGCTGCTGCGCCCCTACCTGAAGCGGGCGGTCCGGGTGGAGATCACCGACCCCGCCGACCCGGCGCCGTACTGGCTGCTCAGCACCCGTCACCCCGAGCGCCTGGTCGGGGCGATCGCGGCGCTGCACGGGGCCGACCGCTCCTGAATGGAGCCCGCCCCTTCTGGGTAAGGTCTCGGCATGGCATCTGGAGGATCGAAGTTCTGGACCGTCTTCTCCCTCGCTGCGGCGCTCGGCGCCGCCGCGGTCACGAAGAAGACCCTCACCACGACCTGGAAGGCGACGACCGGCAAGAACCCGCCCGCCAACCCCGCCGACCCCGACGTCGCGATCTGGGAGGCGGTCGCCTGGGCCACCGTCAGCGGCACCGCCGTCGGCATCGCCCGCATGCTCGCCACCCGCCGGGCGGCCAACTACTACACCCGCTCGACCGGCCACCTGCCGCCCGACCTGCAGAAGGACGACCAGGACGCCGACGTCCGGGCCACCACCACCTGAGCGGAACGGACCCGGACCACGCCGCAGGGCCGCCACCCCCACCCGGGTGGCGGCCCTGCGTCACCCTGGGTGCGCGGCGTGGGTCAGGCGCAGTCCTTGCAGATCATCTTCTTCTCGTCCTCGAGCTGGGAGCGGTGGTGCACCAGGAAGCAGCTCATGCAGGTGAACTCGTCCTCCTGCTTCGGCTTCACCTCGACCGCCAGCTCCTCGTGGGACAGGTCCGCCCCGGGCAGCTCGAACGACTCGGCCGCCTCGGTCTCGTCCTCGTCGACCTTGCCCGAGTTCTTGTCGTGGCGACGCGCCTTGAGCTCCTCGATGCTCTCCTCGGACTGCTCGTCCTCGTTCTTGCGCGGTGCGTCGTAGTCAGTCGCCATGCTTCACTTCACTCCCTGGAACCCTCAAGCCCACAGCCGTCTCGTCACATGCTCGTCGGGCCGGATTGTGCACCATGCACCTGCACGGTCACACAAGCGTCCACGACGTGTCAGCGGAACACGGGTCGCCGATCCGCTATTCCCCCGTCGGAACGGGGCTCTCGGCGAGGAATCCCGCTTCCCGGACCGCGGCCCGGAACTCGTCGAACCCGTGTGCCGGAGCGCACAGCAGCAGGTCCTTCCCGCCGGCCCCGGTGGTGAGCTCGGTCCGGCCACCGGCGACCCGCGCCACCAGGCCTCCGGCCGCGTGGTCCCAGACGTTGACGCCCTCCTCGACGTAGGCGTCCATCGACCCCTCGGCGACGTGGCACAGGTCCAGCGCGCAGGACCCCAGGCGGCGCACGTCACGCACCCGCGGCAGCAGGTGCACCATCGCCCGGGCCTGGATGCCGCGCAGTCCGGCGTCGTAGTTGAAGCCGGTCCCCACCAGCCGCTGCGAGAGCGGTGCGGGCTCCCGGACCCGGATCGGGTCGCCGTCACGGGTCGCCACCCCCCGGCCGTCGGCCGTCAGGTGCGCCACGTACTCGGTGCCGGTCGCCGCGTTCAGCACGACCCCGGCCACCACCTCGCCGTCGACCTCGGCCGCGATGGACACGGCGTACTGCGGCAGGCCGTAGAGGAAGTTCACGGTTCCGTCGATCGGGTCGACGATCCAGCGCACCCCCGACGTCCCCGGACGGTCCTCCCCCTCCTCGCCGACGAACGCGTCGTCGGGACGTCGTTCGTCCAGCAGCGAGCGGATCAGCTGCTCGCTGGCCCGGTCGGCCTCGGTGACGATGTCGACCTCGCTGGACTTGGTGTCCGCCACGGTGACGCCGCGGGCGGCTCGCCCACGGACCAGCTCGGCCGCGGCCCGGGCCACTCCGACCGCGATCCGGGCGAGGTCCTGGGCCTCGACGGCCCCCGCACTCACGAGGAGGCCCCGCACAGGGCGGGGCGAGGACCGCGCGGATTGGCGCAGCAGCCGACCGGGCAGCGGTTCCACGAGGCCGGGAGGCTGCCGACGGCGGCCGGCACGGCCTCCTCCCCCCGCTCCACGGCGGCCCGCTCGAGCAGGAGGTCCCGCACGGTCGCGACGAAGCGGGGGTCCACCCCGGCGGTGGCGGCCCGGGCGGTGGGCAGACCGATCTCGCGGGCGGTCTGGAGCGCCTCGGTGTCGAGGTCGTAGATGACCTCCATGTGGTCGGAGACGAAGCCGATCGGCACCAGCACGGCCGCAGGTGCTTCGCCGGCGCGGAGCTCTCGCAGGTGGTCGTTGACGTCCGGTTCGAGCCAGGGCGTCTGCGGGGAGCCCGACCGGGAGCAGAAGACCAGCTCGTGGCGGTGCCGGCGGCCGGTCTCCTGGCGGACCCGCTCGACGACGGCGGCCGCGACGCTGCGGTGCTGCTCGACGTAGGCCCCGCCCTCGGGGCCGGCGGCGTCGTTCATCGCGGTCGGGATCGAGTGCGTGACGAAGGCCAGGTGCGCGCCGGCCCGCACGTCCTCGGGCAGCTCGGCCAGGGCCGCGAGGGCGGCGTCGACCATCGGCTCCACGAAGCCCGGGTGGTTGTAGTAGTGGCGCAGCTTGTCGAGCACCGGGGCCCCGGGGGCTCCGGCCACGGCGTCCGCGAGGTTCTCGCGGTACTGCCGGCAGCTGGAGTACGACGAGTAGGCGCTCGTCATGAAGCAGGCGGCCCGGGTGATCCCGTCCGCGGCCATCTGCGCCAGCGTGTCGGTGAGGTAGGGGTCCCAGTTGCGGTTGCCCCAGTAGACCGGGAGGCCGATGCCGGCACCCGCGAGATCCTCGCGCAGGGCGGCCAGGAACTCGCGGTTCTGGTCGTTGATGGGCGAGCGGCCACCGAACAGGAAGTAGTGCTCGCCCACCTGCTCGAGACGCTCGCGTGGGATGCCGCGGCCGCGGGTGACGTTCTCGAGGAACGGCACCACGTCCTCAGGCTTCTCGGGACCCCCGAAGGAGACCAGCAGGAGCGCGTCGTAGGGGCCGGTGTCGGGCGACTGCGTGGGCGGCATGCGCCCATCGTAGGGAGCGCCGGCAATTCGCCCGTCGCCCGCTCACCGCCCTAGGCTCCGGCCGTGCTGACGTCCTACCGCCGGGTGCTGGCCGAGCCCGGGACCCTGCGCTTCAGCCTGACCGGCCTCGTCGCCCGGTTGCCCATCTCGATGGTCGGTCTGGGCATCGTGCTGCTGGTCCAGGCCGGCACCGGGTCCTACGGGGTCGCCGGCGCCGTCTCAGCCGCCTACATGGTGGCCAACGCCGTGCTCGCCATCGTGCAGGGCCGCCTCGTGGACGGGCTCGGGCAGGCCCGGGTGCTCACCGCCGCGAGCGTCGTCTTCGGGGTCGGCATGGTGCTGCTGATCTGGTCGGTGGAGGCCGGCTGGCCGATCCTCACCTCGTACGTCGCCGCGGCGGTGGCGGGAGGCTCGCTGCCGCAGGTCGGCTCGTGCGTGCGGGCCCGCTGGTCCTACGTGCTGGAGGCCCCCGCGGACGTGCAGACGGCGTTCGCGCTGGAGGCGGTCGCCGACGAGGCGGTCTTCATCGCCGGTCCGATCCTGATCACCCTGCTGGCCACCGCCGTGCACCCGGTCGCCGGTCTGGCCGTGGCGATCGTGGCCGGGGTCGGCGGCAGCCTGGCCTTCGTCCGGCAGCGCACCACCGAGCCCCCGCCACACCGCCACGACCACAGCGTCGGCCCCCGTCCGCCGCTGCCGTGGCGCACCATGCTGCCGCTGGCCGTCGTCTCCGCCGCCCTGGGGGTGCTCTTCGGCGCGGTCGAGGTCGCCACCGTGGCCTTCGCCGACGAGCGCGGCCACCGGGCCTGGGCCGGCGGGCTGCTGGCGGTCTACGCCTTGGGCAGCCTGCTCTCCGGAGTCGTCACCGGGGCCATCGCCTGGCGCCACGGCCCGACGGTGCGGGTGCGGTGGGGAGCCATCGCCATGGCCGTGACGATGGCCCCGCTCTTCCTCGTCGACTCGTTGCCGGTGCTGGGCCTCGTCCTGCTGGTCAGCGGGGTGGCGATCGCGCCGACCCTGGTCGCCACGCTCTCCCTGACCGAGCGCACCATGCCGGCCGGACGTCTCACCGAGGGGATGGCGATCATGCAGACCGGGCTCGTCGCGGGCGTCGCCCCCGGCGCGACCGTGAGCGGGTTCGTCATCGACCACGCCGGGGCCTCGACGGCGTACCTCGTCTGCCTGGCCGCCGGCCTGGTGGCCGCCGTCTTCGCCCAGCTCCTCCCGCGTCGGGAGTGACCCCGGCCAGTGACCCGTCCTCAGACGCTCGCCGGCCCCCGGGGCATCGGGGCGTGCCAGCGACGCCACACCGCCAGCAGCCGCCAGACGGTGCACAGGCCGGCGCCGGTGACGGCCACCAGGAGCACCGGGAGGTCCAGCCGGCTGCCGAGGACCGCGACGGCGGCGCCGGCCAGCGCCGGCGTGGCGTAGAGCTCGCCACCGAAGATCACCGGCGAGCGCTGGGCGAGCACGTCGCGGACCATCCCTCCGCCGATCCCGGTCACCATCCCCATCAGGGCCGCCGGGACGGGACCGAGCCCGAAGGCCAGCGCCTTCAACGCGCCGGTCACGCAGAACAGCCCGAGGCCGAAGGCGTCGAAGACGACCACCGTGCGCTCCATCCGGCCCACCGCCGGGTGGTGGAGGAACGTCAGGAGCCCGGCGGCAACCGGGACCAGCAGGTAGCGCCAGTCCGCCAGCGCGGTCGGCGGCGTCGCGTCGATGAGCACGTCGCGCAGGAAGCCGCCGCCCAGCCCGGTCGTCCCGGCCAGGACGAGGACCCCGAAGACGTCCATCTCGCGGCGCACCGCGACCAGGGCACCGCTGATCGCGAAGACGAAGATCCCCACCAGGTCGGCGACGACCAGGGTCAGGGCGGGCTCGGCGGGAGGCATCGCACGAGGTTAGCGAGCCCACGCCGGACGACCGCGCGCAGCGCTCCCCCACGCTGGCGTAGGCTCGTCCCACCGACGACACGATGCTGGCAGGAGCACCACCACCCATGGCCCACCTGACGCTCACCGGAGTGAGCGACGACGGGAAGCGCCTGCTCCTGGTGAGCTCCTCGGGAGTGGAGTTCACCGTCGACATCGACCCCCGTCTGCGAGCCGCCCTGCGCGGCGATCAGCCCCGCCCGCAGCGCCCCGGCACCTTGGAGATTCAGATGGACAGCACCCTTCGTCCCCGTGACATCCAGGCCCGCATCCGTGCGGGCGAGACTCCGGAGGCCGTCGCCGAGGCCGCCCAGACCACCGTCGACCGGATCATGGCGTTCGCCGCTCCGGTGATGGCCGAGCGCGCGCACGTCGCGGACCGCGCCCAGCGCTCCTCCTTGCGCCGACGCGCCGGCGACCCCGGCTCGGTCGGGGGCGCCCGCACCCTCGGCGAGGCCGTCACCGGCAACCTGCGCGCGCTCAACATCGATCCCGACAGCGTCGAGTGGGACGCCTGGCGCCGCGAGGACGGGCGCTGGACGGTCAGCGGGGAGTACGCCGCGACCAAGCGCTCGGGCTCCGCCACCTTCACCTACGACGGCCCCGGCAACTACGTGACGGCCGACAACGACGACGCGCGCTGGCTGATCGGCGAGTCGGTGCCGGTCGCGCAGAGCGACGCGTTCCGCGACGACCTCCGCCACGCCCGAGAGCGCCGCCTCACCACGGTCGGCGAGGAGGACGTACCGCTCGGCGACGACGCCATCGAGCTGGTCAGCGAGCCCGCGCCGGTCCCCGACCCGGCCGCGGCGCCGGCGGCGTTCGGGGCAGACCAGCCCCTCGAGGCCTTCCTCGACATCGAGCCCGTCGCCCCCCTCGGGCAGGAGGCCGAGCTGCGGGACCGGGCCGCCGACGCCGCGGCCCTCGACACCGGCTCCCCCGAGGCCGGGCCCGCCGGCAGCTCCGTCGACGGGCCCGACGGCAGCTCCGTCGACGGGCCCGACGGCAGCTCCGACGACGGGGCCGCGGACGGGGCCGACGAGCAGTCCTCGCCGCGCCGTCCGATCCGCAAGAGCCGAGGTCGGGCGTCGGTGCCGAGCTGGGACGAGATCATGTTCGGCGGCGGCAAGAACGACTGACGCCGCGCACGAGCGGTAGCCTCCGCTCATGTCGTACTTCGTGACCGGCGCCACAGGGTTCATCGGTCGACACCTCGTCCGCGAGCTCGTCGACCACCGCGAGGGGACGATCCACGTCCTCGTGCGCGAGGGGTCGCGTGCCCGCCTGGAGACCCTGCTCCGGGAGTGGGCATCCCCACGCGTCGTGCCGGTCACCGGCGATCTCTCCCACCCGGGCCTCGGGGTCCCCGACACCTGGGTGAGCGAGCACCGGGGCGACATCGACCACTTCTTCCACCTCGCCGCGATCTACGACATGACGGCCGACGACGCGACCAACGAGACGATGAACGTCGGCGGCACCCGGCACGCGCTGGACCTGGCCGCCGCCCTGACGGCCGGGTGCTTCCACCAGGTCTCCTCGGTGGCGGCCGCCGGTGACTTCGCCGGCTCCTTCGACGAGACGATGTTCGACGAGGGCCAGCACCTGCCCTCGCCCTACCACCGCACGAAGTTCGAGTCCGAGCGGATCGTGCGCGAGGAGTCGCAGGTGCCCTGGCGGGTCTACCGTCCGGCCGTGGTGGTCGGCGACTCGCAGACCGGCGCGATGGACAAGGTCGACGGCCCCTACTACTTCTTCCCTGTGCTCAAGCGGCTGCGCGACCACCTGCCGGCCTGGCTGCCGCTCCTGGGGGTCGACCTCGGGGACACCAACGTCGTCCCCGTCGACTACGTCGCCACCGCGATGGACCACCTCGCCCACCTGCCCGGCCGCGACGGCGAGGCCTTCCACCTCGTCGACCCCGAGCCGCAGCCGGTCGTCGACATGCTCAACTCCTTCTGCGCCGCCGCCGGCGCCCCGCGGTTCGCGACTCCGGTCGACCGCCGGGTCACCGGCTCGCTGCCGTTCTCGCTCGTGCCGCGAGCCCTGCGCCCCTCGGCGATCCTGACCGGGCTGGTCCGCTCCGGGCCGGTGCAGGCGGCGCTCGACCAGACGATCGGGCGCCTGGGCGTGCCCGGCGAGGTGCTCGGCCACGTCAACTTCTCCGCCGTCTTCGACTCCCGCCGCACCGAGCAGGCCCTCGCCGGGTCGGGGATCTCCGTGCCCGACCTCGACTCCTACGCCCGCACCCTGTGGGGCTACTGGGAGGAGAACCTCGACCAGACCACCGGTCGCGACCCCCGCATCCGCGACGCCCTCGCCGGGAAGTATGTCGTGATCACCGGCGCCTCGTCGGGCATCGGCCAGGTGACGGCCCTGAAGGTCGCCCAGGCCGGCGGCGTCCCGGTGCTGGTGGCCCGCGGCAAGGACAAGCTCGAGGAGACCCGCGCGCTGATCGAGCGACGCGGTGGCACCGCCCACGTCTACCCCTGCGACCTCTCCGACCTCGAGTCGATCGACGTCCTCTGCGCCCAGCTCACCGGGGACCTGCCGTCGGTCGACTTCGTCGTGAACAACGCGGGCCGCTCGATCCGGCGCTCGTTGCGGCTCTCGCACGACCGTTTCCACGACTTCGAGCGGACCATGCAGCTCAACTACTTCGGGGCGGTCCGGCTCGTGATGGGGCTGCTGCCCACCATGCGCGAGCAGCGCCGCGGGCACGTCGTCAACATCTCCTCCATCGGGGTGCAGACCAACCCGCCGAGATTCTCGGCCTACGTCGCCTCCAAGTCGGCCCTGGACTCCTGGAGCAACGTCGTCGCCTCCGAGCTCGTCGGCGACGGGGTCACCTTCACCGGCGTCCACATGCCCCTGGTGCGCACCCCGATGATCGCCCCCACCAAGCTCTACGACCGGTTCCCCACGATCTCACCGGCCCAGGCCGCCGACCTGGTGGTCGAGGCGATGGTCGGCCGCCCGCACGAGATCAACACGCTGCTCGGCAACGCCGGCGCGGTGGCCCACACCCTGGCGCCCAAGCTCACCTTCCGACTCCTCAACATGGCCTACCACGTGTTCCCCGACTCCGCCGCCGCCAAGGGCGAGGACGCCGGCGGCACCCGCGAGTCCGAGCAGATCATGCTGGCCCGGCTCTTCCGCGGGATCCACTGGTGAGTCGCTACCAGCCCTCGGGGCCGTCGCTGCCCGCCGGGTAGCCGTCCATCGGGACCTGCCCCGCCTGCCACGCCGCCAGGACCGGCGCCACGATCCGCCAGCACTCCTCCGCGCTGTCGCCGCGCACCGACAGCAGCGGGTCGCCCTCCAGCACCCCGGCCAGCACCTCGCCGTACGCCGTGAGCTCGCTCGTGGCGAGCGGCGCCGCCACCTGGACCCGCTCCAGCTCGAAGGTCCCCGACGGACCGAAGACGTCGAGCCCGATTGCCAGGCGCGGTGGCTTCAGACCGATCGTGAGGGTGTCGTTGGTCTCGGTCCCGAGCAGACCCTCGGGCAGGTGCGACACCCGCCGCAGCGTGATCACGGCCTCCTTGCGCGGCGAGCCCAGCGCCTTGCCGGAGCGGAGCACCACCGGCACCCCGGCCCAGCGGGAGTTGCGGATCTCGAGGGTGACCTCGGCAAGCGTCTCGGTGTCCCGCGCGGGATCGACCCCGGCCTCGTCGGTGTACGCCGGGATCTCGCGACCAGCCCCCCGACCGGCCGTGTAGCGGGCCCGGCGCGAGCTGGTCGCCGGGTCCCCGGCCACCCGGGTGGCGCGGAGCAGCGCGGACTTGGCGTCACGGAAGCTGCGCTCGTCCACGCTCGCGACCGGCTCCATGGTCAGCAGGGCCAGGACCTGCAGCAGGTGGCTCTGGACCATGTCGACCAGGGCACCGGCCCGGTCGTAGTAGCCCGCCCGGCCCTCGAGGGCGAGATCCTCGTCGTAGACGATCTCGATCCGCTCGACGTGATGGTGGTTCCAGACGGGTTCCAGCAGCCGGTTGGCGAAGCGGACGGCGAGCACGTCCAGCACGTCGCCGCGCCCGAGGAAGTGGTCGACGCGGAAGATGCGCTCCTCGGGGACCAGCGAGGCGAGGCACTCGTTCAGCGCGGCGGCGGACTCGCGGTCCGTGCCGAACGGCTTCTCCATCACCAGCGCGGTCCCCTCGGGCAGGGTGAGCCCGGACAACGCCCGGACCGCCTGCGCCGTGACGGCCGGAGGCAGCGCGAAGTAGATCGCCGGGGCACCCTCGCACCGGGCGAGCAGCTGCTGGAGGTCCTCGGCGGCGCTCACGTCGGCCCGCTCGTAGCGGGCTGTCCGCGCCGTCTCGGCCAGTCGCTCCCCGTCGGAGGCCCCAGCCGCGAACGACTCCTCGACCCGGGCCTGCCACTGCCCCGCCGTCAGCTCACCGAGACCGGCGCCGAGCACGAAGGGGGCGGCGTCGGGCTGCCAGTCGCTCGCCAGCAGCGTGGCCAGACCGGGCAGCAGCAGCCGGCGGGTCAGGTCGCCGTCTGCGCCGAGGACGAGGAGGGTGCCGATCCGTGCCGAGGAGGGAGCCATGTCCGCCACGGTAGCGAGGGCCGCCACGGCCCGGTCGCCGCGTCGACGGGCCGGGCTAGGGACGCTCCACGGGACGGCGGGGGTCGGTGATCCACTCGCTCCAGCTGCCGGGGTAGAGCGCCGCCCGGACCCCGAGCAGCTCCAGGGCGATCAGGTCGTGCACCGCGGTGACCCCCGAGCCGCAGTACGCCGCCACCACGGGGTCGGCCTCGGGACTGGCCGTCGCCGCGTCCAGCACCTCGGCGTACACCGCACGGAGCTCCGCGACCGGGCGGAACGTCCCGTCCTCGGCGAGGTTGCACGCGGTGGGCACGTTGAGCGCACCGGGGATGTGCCCGGCCACCGCGTCCACCGGCTCGGTCTCCCCGCGGTAGCGCTCGGGGGCCCGGGCGTCGAGGAGCACCCCGACACCGGGGACCTCCTCGGCCCCCACCACCGGCATCGCGCCCGGCCGGGGCACGAAGTCGCCGGGCTGCGTGCGGGGCATCCCCGTCTCCACCGGGCCGCCGGCCCGCCGCCAGGCTGCCAGGCCACCGTCCAGGACCCGCACGTCGCGGTGGCCGTGGAAGCGCAGCAGCCACCAGGCGCGGCCGGCAGCGTGGGCGGCCCAGTCGTCGTACACCACGACCGGGCGGGCACCGCTCACACCGGCCCGGCGCATCGCTGCCCCGAACGCCTCGGCCGACGGCAGCGGGTGGCGACCGCCCGGCCCCGGCGGGCCCGCCAGCTCGGTGTCGAGGTCGACGTAGGCCGCCCCCGGGAGGTGGCCGGCGAGGTGCTCACCGGCCCCCGGCGGCCCGCCCATCCGGTAGCGGACGTCGAGGACGGTGACGCCGTCCGGCGTGGCATCACGCCGGGGGCCAGCCAGCAGGGAGCGGAGCTCGGCGACGGAGATCAGCGGACCGGTCATGGCCGTCATCCTCCCCCGGCCGGGCTGTGAAAGGATTCCCTCCCGTGGCCGAACTGCAGTTTTTCACCGGGACGATGGACTCCGGCAAGAGCACCCTGGCGCTCCAGACGAACCACAACCACGCCGCCCGCGGTCGGGTGGGCCGGATCTTCACCAGCCACGACCGCGCCGGACGGGCGCAGGTCTCGAGCCGGCTGGGCCTGGCCCACGACGCCGAGGAGGTCGGCCCGGACTTCGACTTCTGGCAGTTCGTGGTGCGCACCCTGACCCAGGGCGGCCGGATCGACTACCTGATCTGCGACGAGGCCCAGTTCTACGCCTCCGAGCAGATCGACCAGCTCGCCCGGGTCGTCGACGAGCTCCAGCTCGACGTCTTCTGCTTCGGCATCCTGACCGACTTCCGCACCCGGATGTTCCCCGGGGCGGCCCGGCTGGTCGAGCTCGCCGACCGGATGCAGGTCCTCCAGGTCGAGGCGCTGTGCTGGTGCGGCAAGCGGGCGACCCACAACGCCCGGACCGAGAACGGCGCCATGGTCACCGAGGGCGAGGTCGTGGTCGTCGGTGACGTCGAGGAGCAGGACGCCGTGCTGCACGACCGACCGGCCGACGTGGCCTACGAGGTGCTCTGCCGCCAGCACCACCGGCGGCGGCTCACCGCCGCGCGGGCCAAGGCCGTCAGCCTGGCCCCGGAGCCCCTGCCCTTCGGCTGAGGCGGCGTCGGTCACCGCGGGCCGTCCCGCTCGTCGACCGGTCAGTCGACGAGCAGCGGGATGAGCATCTCGTCGGCACTCAGCGAGCCGTGCAGGCCCACCAGCCGCGCCTCGTAGGGGAAGTCGGTGGTCGAGACGACCGCGGTCTCCGTGTCCCGGCAGGCGACCATGACGTCGCCGAGCCGCGGCAGCACGCCGGGGCTCACGGCGCCGAACCACCCGCGGCCGACCGCCTGCTCCCGGGTCAGCACCTCGGCTCGCTCCCCGAGGTGCTCGCGCCACGCGGCGACGACGTCGTCGACCGCCCCCCGCCGGCAGTAGAGGTGCCGGAACCTCGCCTCGCCGCCCAGCAGGGCCACCCCGTCACGCAGCTCGTGGTGGTCGTCGACGTCGACCCGCCGCTCGGGCGGCGAGTCGACCATGCCGTGGTCGGCCACGACCATCAGCCGGGTCGAGGTCGGCAGCGCCTCGCGCAGCTGCTCGGCCTCCGCGTCGATCATGGCCAGCTGCTGGAACCACTGGGTGGAGGCGACGCCGTACCGGTGGCCGGTCCGGTCGAGGTCCCCGTCGTAGAGGTAGGTCAGCGCCGGGCGTTCGCTCGTGGCCAGCACGGACGCCGCGATCCGCTCCCCGACCAGGTCGGCACCGACGTAGTCCGCACCCCGGTGCGCGGCGAGGGTGAGCCCGCTGCCGGCGAACTCCGGCTTGTTGACCACCGTCATCGTGACGCCACGCGCCCGCAGCCGCGCGAACGCGGTCGGGTGCGGCTGCCACTGGAGCGGGTCGACGTCGCGGTCCCACAGCAGCGCGTTGAGCAGCTGGTCGGTGCCGGGCACCCGGGTCGTGAAGCCCACCAGGCCGTGGGTGCCCGGGGTGAGGGCGGTGCCCAGGGAGGTCAGGCTGGTCGCCGTCGTCGAGGGGACGCCGGCGGTGCCGGGCTCGTAGTGGTCCAGCAGGCTCGCGAGGTACGGCGCGGCGTGCGCGTAGCGCCGCAGCAGCCGGGACCCCAGCCCGTCGACGAGGAGCAGCACGTAGGCCGGCGCCTCGGGGAGCAGGAGGTCGGCCGGGGCGTCCCCGATCGGCTGGCCGAGCGCCACCGCGACCGCCGGGACGACGTCGCCCAGCGAGCGCCGCTGGTAGGCGGGCTCCACGAAGGGGACCGGTGACACCCCCGCCGAGGCGGGCGGGCTCACGCCGTGTGCGTCCGGGAGGAGAGCGACTCGGCGAAGGAGAGCAGCCCGGAGACCGCGTCGGTGCCGTCCGCGGCGGTCGAGACCCGCAGTGAGAAGTCGTCGGAGGCGAGCACGCCGGTGTAGCCGTGGTCGGCCTCGCACTCGGGGTCGCTGCAGCCGGCCGGCTCGAGGTCCAGGCGGCTCACACCACCCCACCCGATCGTCATCACGGCCTCGGCCGGACGGCTCGGCCCCGAGGTCGGGTTCGCGATCATCCGGGTCACCACCACCGACTTCACCGCGGAGAGCCGGATCGCCTCGGTGGACGTCGAGGTGTAGGGCTCGGGCAGCAGGTCGTCGGCGTCGTGCTCGTCGGTGTGGGCGAGCACCAGGCGGGTGGGCGTGAGCACCACCACGCTCAGGTGGCGACGGACCTCGTCGCGCTCGAACGTGGGCTCGTGGTGGACGTAGAACGACACCACCTGCTCGCCCGCCACGGCGGCGTCGACGCCGTCGGCCACCACCTCGGGGTAGTAGCCGGTGCGGTCGATGGCACGACGGAGCTCGAGCGTGCGGTCGTGGTCCTCGGTCGTCCTGCTGCGCATGTGGGCAGTCTGTCACGACCCGCGGACGGCGCCTGTCGGGGCGCCGCGCTCAGCCCGGGATGGTGTCGCCGGGCGGGTCCGAGAGCCGACGCACGAACCAGTCCGAGCGCGGGTCGGCGACGGGGTCGACCCGGGCGTCGGCGGTCAGCACGGTCGCGCCGTCGGCGCCCGCGAGCACCAGCGAGAGCGACAGCGCGCTGACCTGCGGCAGGTCGTTCTGCAGCTGCGCCACCCTGCGGATCAGGCGCTCGATCTCGGCGACGTCGACGACCTCGCTGCCCCGGTAGCCGAAGAGCATCGGCGAGGACTTGATCTCGCGGACCATGGCCGCGGCGTCACGCTCCCCGAGCGGCGGGATCCGGTACGACTTGTCGGCCAGCAGCTCGGTGAGGGGGCCGGAGATGCCGAAGGAGACGACCGGGCCGAAGAGCGGGTCCTCGATGCTGCGCACCGCGACCGGCACCCCGGGCTGCGCGTTCCTCTGCACCACGAAGCCCGCGTTGGCCGGGTCGGTGATCCGGGCGTTGAGCGAGCTCCAGGCGTCCGTCATCTCCTCGACGGTGTCGATGCTGCGCCACACGTGGGCGAGGTCAGGGCGCTCGCGGAGGTGGTCGGCGGTCGCCTTGAGCACGACGTCCCAGCCCAGGGCGGCACCGGCGGCGACGGCCTCCTCCCGGGTCGTGACACCGCGCGACGCCTCCAGCGCGATGCCGTAGGCGCCCAGCAGCGCGGTGAGGTCGTCCCGGCTGAGGTCGGCGCCCTCGGGGTGGTCGCTCAGCAGCCGGTGGACCAGCCGCTTGGCGACGTCGTGCTCGACCTCGTCGCGACCCGGCGGCGGGCCGTCCGGGGTGCGCAGCCACACGGCGTACTCCACGACGCGCGCGAGGGCTCGCACCGCGGCCTCCACGGCGGGGTACGACGGCACCGAGCCGCGCCCGGCCGTCGCGCCGGCCACGTCCGGCACCCGCAGCAGCTCCGGGACGCCCTCGGCGCCGAGGAACGAGGAGACCAGGGGCTTGTCGGACTGCTCCCCCACCGCGGCCAGGACGTTCGCAACGTCCTCACCTGAGACGTTGAGCGGCGGGATGTACACCGCGACCACCGAGTCGATCTCGGGGTCGTCGATGGCGCTGTCGAGGGCGTCCTCGAAGTCCTCGGCGGTCGCCTCGGCCCCCAGCGCCAGCGACTTGTTCACCACGAGCCCGACCGCGGCCGCCGCATCCGCGGCCAGCAGCCCGAGCGCGTCGGAGTTGCCGACGATCGCGACCCGGCGCCCCCGGGGCAGCGGCTGGTGGGCGAGCAGCTGGGCCACGTCGAACATCTCGTCGAGGGTGTCCACCTGGATGACGCCGGCCTGGCGGAACATCGCGTCCACGGCCTGCGGCGGCGCGACGATCTTGCGCACCGCGTGGCCCATCGGCACGCCCTGGGTGGTGCGCCCGGAGCGCACCGCGATGATCGGCTTGCGCAGCGAGACCCGGCGCGCGATCCGGGAGAACTTGCGCGGGTTGCCGATCGACTCGAGGTAGAGCAGCACGACCTCGGTGGAGTCGTCCTCCTCCCAGTACTGCAGCAGGTCGTTGCCCGAGACGTCGGCGCGGTTGCCCGCGCTGACGAACGTCGACAGGCCCAGCCCGCGGTTCTGCACCTTCTCCAGGATCGCCGAGCCGAGGGCGCCGGACTGGCAGAAGAAGCCGGCGCGGCCACGTGGCGGCATCACCGAGGAGAGCGATGCGTTGATCGACACCCCCGGGTCGGTGTTGATGACGCCCAGGCAGTTGGGGCCGATCAGCCGCAGGCCGTAGGAGCGCGAGAGCCCGACCAGCCGGCGCTGGCGCTGGCGCCCCTCCTCGCCGGTCTCGGCGAAGCCCGAGGAGATCACGATCATGCCGTGCACCCCCTTGGCGGCGCAGTCGAGGACGACCTCCTGCACCGCGTCGGCCGGGACCGCGACGATCGCCACGTCGACCTCGTCGGGGATCTCCCCCACCGTCTTGTACGCCGGCATCCCCGAGACCGCGGTCGCGCTCGGGTTCACGGCGTACACCCGGCCGGTGTAGTCGCCCATCACGAGGTTGCGCACCAGCGCCTGGCCGATGGTGTCCTGGCGACGGCTGGCCCCGATCACGGCCACCGAGCGCGGGTTGAAGAACTTGTGGATCGAGGCGGACTCCGCGCGGTGCTCGCGGTTCATCATCACGCCGATGGCGGTCTCGGTCGGGTCGATCGGGAACTCCAGCATGAGGACGCCGTCCTCGTACTCGCTGACCACCCGGTAGCCGGCGTCGCGGAAGGTCTGGATCATCCGGCTGTTGTCCGGCAGCACCTCGGCCACGAAGCGCTCGACCCCACGCTCGCGACCTGCCTGGGCGAGGTGCTCGAGCAGCACCTGTGCGATGCCGCGGCCCTGGTGCTGGTCCTCGACGAGGAAGGCCACCTCGGCGTCCCCCGGCCGGACGACGTCGTAGCGGCCGACCGCGATCATCCGGCCCGAGAGGATCAGCACGAAGGCGACCCGACCGACGTGGTCGACCTCGGTGAAGCGCTTGACGTCCCGGTCCGAGAGGTTGGGCATCGGCGAGAAGAAGCGGTAGTACTTCGACTGCTCGGAGACCCGCGCGTAGAAGTCGACGAGCAGCTCGGCGTCGCCGGGCCCGATCGGGCGGATGTGGGCGGCGCGACCGTCGCGCAGCAGGACGTCGGCCTTCCAGTGGCGCGGGGCCGGGGGGATCGCACCAAGGGCCGGGTCGGGGACGGTCACCCCGCGAAATCTACCGCCCCGGCCCCGCGCCGAGGGCGGCCCGGGCCCTCCGGCGTGCCCCGTGGGCTTCTCCCCGCGCCGGCAGGGAGAATGGCGCCATGGCCCGAGGCAAAGCGAAACAGGATCTGCCGGACGACTTCGAGGAGCACATCCTCGACATCGACGTCGGCGACGAGATGCGCGCGTCCTTCCTCGAGTACGCCTACTCCGTCATCTACTCACGCGCCCTGCCCGACGCCCGGGACGGTCTCAAGCCGGTGCAGCGCCGGATCCTCTACACGATGAACGACATGCGGCTCCTCCCCGATCGCGGGCACGTCAAGAGCGCCCGCGTCGTGGGTGAGGTGATGGGCCGCCTGCACCCGCACGGGGACAGCGCGATCTACGACGCGATGGTGCGCATGGCGCAGCCCTGGTCGATGCGGCTGCCGTTCATCGACGGGCACGGCAACTTCGGCTCGCCCGACGACTCCCCCGCCGCGATGCGCTACACCGAGGCCCGGATGGCGCCGGCGGCGGTGGCGATGACCGCCTCCATCGACGAGGACACCGTCGACTTCAAGCCGAACTACGACAGCCGCGAGTTCGAGCCGTCGGTGCTGCCGGCCGCGATCCCGAACCTGGTCGTCAACGGCACCACCGGGATCGCGGTCGGGATGGCCACCAACATGGCCCCGCACAACCTGGTCGAGGTCGTGCAGGCCCTGCGCCACCTGATCTCGCACCCGAGGACCGACGTCGACGGGCTGATGCGCTTCATCCCCGGCCCCGACCTGCCCACCGGCGGCAAGATCGTCGGCCTGGAGGGCGTCCGCGACGCCTACGAGACCGGCCGCGGCACCTTCCGGATGCGGGCCACCGCCCGGATCGAGGCGGTCACCGCGCGCCGCAAGGGCATCGTCGTCACCGAGCTGCCCTACGGCGTCGGCACCGAGAAGGTGATCGAACGCATCAAGACCCTGGTGCAGGGCAAGAAGATCCAGGGCATCTCCGACGTCAAGGACCTCACCGACCGCGAGCACGGCCTCCAGCTGGTGATCGAGGTGAAGAACGGCTTCCACCCCGAGGCCCTGCTCGAGCAGCTCTACAAGCAGACGCCGATGGAGGACACCTTCGGCATCAACAACGTGGCGCTCGTCGACGGGCAGCCCCGCACGCTGGGGCTGGCGGAGATGCTGCGGGTCTTCCTCGACCACCGCTTCGAGGTCGTCCGTCGCCGCTCACAGTTCCGGCGCAACAAGAAGGCCGAGCGCCTGCACCTCGTCGACGGCCTGCTGGTCGCACTGGTCGACATCGACGAGGTGATCCAGGTGATCCGCAGCAGCGACGACGCCGGCACCGCCCGCGAGCGGCTGAAGACGGTCTTCGAGCTCTCCCAGGCCCAGGCCGAGTACATCCTCGAGATGCAGCTGCGCCGCCTGACCCGGTTCAGCCGGATCGAGCTGGAGAAGGAGCAGCAGGACCTGCGCCGCGAGATCGAGGAGCTCGACGCGATCCTCAACGACGAGAAGCTGCGCTGGAAGGTGGTCTCCGACGAGCTGGCCGAGGTCGCGAAGACCTACGGCACCCCGCGGCGCACCGTCCTGCTGGAGTCAGCCGGCAACACCGTGACCTCGCAGTCCGTCCCGCTCGAGGTGGCCGACGACCCGTGCTTCGCGTTCCTCTCCTCCACCGGCCTGCTGGCCCGCTCGAAGACCGACGAGCAGCCCGGCTCCGGAGGCGGTCGCACCAACCACGACGTGGTGGTCTCCGCGGTGCGGACCACCGCCCGCGGCGAGGTCGGCCTCGTGACCTCCCGCGGCCGGGTGCTCAAGCTCGGCGTCCTCGACCTGCCGATGATCCCCTCCTCGGCCAACGACCCGAACCTCCAGGGCGGGGTGCCCCTCAGCGAGGTGCTCTCGCTCGAGAACGGCGAGCGTGCGCTCGCGCTCTCGAGCCTGCCCGCCGACGGGGCCGGCCTGGCCCTCGGCACCCGGCAGGGCGTGGTGAAGCGGGTCCGGCCCGAGGTGCTGGCCCGCGACGACTGGGAGGTGATCACGCTGCAGGACGCCGACGAGGTGGTCGGCGCCCTCGACCTCGCCACCGGCAGCGAGACGCTGTGCTTCATCACCTCCGACGCCCAGCTGCTGCACTTCGGCGCCGACGGCGTGCGCCCGCAGGGTCGTTCCGGCGGCGGCATCGCCGGGGTCCGGCTCGGCGCCGGCGCCCACGTCGCGTGGTTCGGCGCGGTCGACACCGGTGCGGACGCCGTCGTGGTGACCGCCTCCGGCTCCTCGACCGCGCTGCCCGGCACCGAGCCGGGAGCGGTCAAGGTCGCGCCGTTCTCGGAGTACCCGCCCAAGGGCCGCGCCACCGGCGGGGTGCGCTGCCACCGCTTCCTCAAGGGCGAGGACACGCTGGTGCTCGCCTGGGCCGGCGCGGCGCCCGCGCGCGCCGCGGCCGCCAGCGGCGCCCCGGTCGACCTGCCGGCCGCTACCGGCCGCCGCGACGGCTCCGGGTTGCCCGGCAGCCAGCCGATCGCGGCCTGCGCCGGTCCCCTCGCGACCCGGCTCCCGGCCACCGACGATGTGACAGGCTGACGAGCATGCAGACTCGGCACACCCACCCCCTCCGCTCCCTCGTCGTGGCGCTCGGTACGGGGGCCGTGCTGCTCGCGCTCGCCGGGTGCAGCGGCAGCGACGGGGCCGCCGCCGACCAGCCGTCACCCAGCGAGGTGATGGCGCAGGCCAAGCAGACCCTCGACGACACCAGCGGCGTGCGGATCGAGCTGGTCACCGACGACCTGCCCGCGGGCGTCACCGGTCTGACCAGGGCGACCGGCGTGGGCGTCCACCCGCCCGCCTTCGACGGCGACATCACGATCTCGCTGTCCGGCAACACCTTCGACGTGCCGGTGGTGGCCGTCGACGACGCGGTCTACGTCCAGCTGCCGCTCACCTCGGGCTTCCAGGACGTCGACCCCGGGGCCTACGGCGCGCCCGACCCGGCGCGGCTGATGAGCCCCGACGCCGGCCTCTCCTCGTTGCTGACCCGCACCACCGGGCTCGAGAAGGGCACCAGCGTCCGGGGCGGCTCGGACAACAGCGAGATCCTCACCGAGTACACCGGCTCGGTGGCGGGCACCGCGGTCCGCAACGTCATCCCGACGGCGAAGGGCGAGTTCGCCGCGGCGTACACCGTGACGGACGACGGAGAGCTGCGCGAGGCCAGGCTGACCGGTGTCTTCTACCCGAGCTCGGACGAGATGACCTACACCGTCGGCTTCGACGGCTACGGGGTGGACAAGAAGATCGTCGCCCCGTGACGCCTGCGCCGCGCCTGCTGCTCGGGCTGGCGGCGATCGCGGTCGCGTTCGCGGCCGCCGACACCTACGTCGTGGTGCTGGCGCTGCCGGACATGATGCTCAGCGCCGGCATCCCGATCGACCAGCTCCAGCGGGCCGCCCCCATCGTCTCGGGCTTCCTGCTCGGTTACGTCGCGATGCTGCCGCTGATCGGCCGGATCGCCGACCTCAAGGGCCGGGTGCCGGTGCTGGTCGCCGCCCTGGTGCTCTTCGCCCTCGGCTCCCTGGTCACGGCGCTGGCCTACGACATGCCCAGCCTGGTCACGGGGCGGTTCCTGCAGGGCGTCGGCGGCGGCGGCCTGGTGCCGGCCACCCTGGCCCTGGTCGCCGACCTCTACCCGGTCGATCGGCGCGGTGTCCCGCTCGGCATCGTCTCCGCGGTCCAGGAGATCGGCAGCGTCCTCGGCCCGCTGTTCGGGGCCGTCGTCCTCGCCGTGGCCGACTGGCGCGCGATCTTCGCCATCAACCTGGCCGTCGGCCTGCTGCTCGCCGCGGCGATCCGGACGGCGTCCGCGGCAACCTCCCCGCCGGTCGAGGAGCGAGCGGCGAGCGCCTCGAGACCCCGGGGGCCGGGGCCCGACGTCCTCGGGATGCTCCTGCTGCTCCTCACCCTGTCCACCGGCGCACTGGTCTTCGTCCGACCGAGCCAGATCCTGCGTGACCTCACCTGGGGCCGGCTCTTCGTCCCGCTGGTGGGCGAGGGCCGCTGGCTGACCCCGCTGGGGCTGGTGGCGATCGTCGCGGCCCTGCTGCTCGTCGTGCGCAGCCTGAGCGCCGCCCGGCCGCTGGTCGACCTGCGGGCCTGGTCGCGCAGCCTGCGCGAGGCGGACCTGGTCGGCGCGTGCTTCCTGGCGGTCGCCCTGGCCGGGGTGATCCTCGCCTTCGCGACCGCCGACCCCAAGATCCAGGTCTTCTCCGACCAGGGCCGCTGGTACCTGCTGGGCTCGGCCGTGGCCGCCGCCGCCCTCGTGTTCCACCTGCGCCACGCGAGCGCGCCGTTGGTGCCCCGCGGAGCGCTGCGCCGGACACCGGCCTGGGGGGCGCTGCTGGTCAGCTTCTTCATCGGCGCCGCGCTGATCGCGGCGCTGATCGACATCCCGATCTTCGCGCGGACCACCGTGCACGGCGACTCCCAGCTCCTCGCCGCACTGGTGCTGATCCGGTTCCTCGTGGCGCTACCGGTCGGCGCCGTGCTCGGCGGCTACCTCACCCGCACCGTGGGCGCCGGCGTGATCACGGCCGCCGGCATGGTGCTCAGCGCGGTGGCGTTCGTCCTGATGAGCCGCTGGGACCTGAGGAGTCTCGACGACCTCTCCTCCACCGTGCCGCTGGTCCTGGGCGGGTTCGGTTTCGGCCTGGCCCTCGCCCCGGTCAACGCCGCGGTGCTGGCCAGCACCGACGACGCCGTCCACGGCCTGTCCACGGCGCTCGTGGTGGTCGCCCGGATGGTCGGCATGCTGGTGGGCATCTCGGCGCTGACCACGATCGGGCTGCGCCGCTACTACGCCGAGCAGGCGGACCTGCCGTCGGTGCGCGAGGTCTGCGACGGTGCGAGCCGCTGCGACGAGTTCACGCTGCTGCTGAAGACCGCCGGCATCGCGCAGGAGCACACCGTCTTCGCGGGCGCGGCGGTCTGTGCCCTGATCGCCGCGCTGCTGGCCCTGGTGCTCTTCCGCTCCGCCCGGACCCGCTCCCTCGGCGCCGGACAGCTGCTGCACAGCCACGGCTGACCTCCCCCCGGCCTCTCGCGGTACGAGCACCTCCCGGGCCCCGGCGTGCCGTGGGCTAACGTGAGCGCCGTGGCCGACTTCGATGACCTGCTCGCCGCCAACCGGGACTTCGCCGCCGACTTCACGCTCGGCGGCTTCGACGGCGTGGCGCACGCCGGCGTCGCGATCGTCACCTGCATGGACTCGCGCATCGATCCCCTGCGGATGCTCGGCCTCGAGGCCGGCGACGCGAAGATCTTCCGCAACCCCGGCGGTCGCGTGACCGAGGCGGCGCTCGAGGCACTGGTGCTCGGCGCCCACCTGCTGGGAGTCGAGCGGATCCTGGTCATCCCGCACACCCGGTGCGCGATGGCCTCCAGCACCGAGCAGGAGATCCGCGACCGGATCGGCGCCTCGGCCGGCCAGGACGCCTCCTGGGCCCGCTTCCACGTCGTCGAGGACCAGCGCGCCAGCCTGGCCGAGGACGTCCACAAGGTGCGGGTGCATCCGCTGGTGCCCGACACCGTCCGGGTCGGCGGGTTCCTGTACGACGTCGACACCGGTCTGATCGAGCAGCTGGTCTAGGCGCCTGCTGCGCCCTCGTCGGTCCAGACGAGGTGGCAGCCCACGGATCCGCCCACCGGGCCCATCGTCACCCGCCGGACCAGCCGGCCCACCCGGCAGCTCGCCAGCAGCACCAGTGCCGGGCCGCCGTCGCGGTGCTCGAGCTCGACCCGGACGGCGTCCCCGGTGCGGGTGAAGACCAGCGCCACGAAGGCGACCGCGCGGTAGGCGCGCCGCCCCGCCCGAACCGACGCCTTGACGCCTTCCAGGAGGGCCAGCTGGTCGGGCGCGGACCCCTGGTCGAAGGTCGGCCGGACCACGCCACCGGTGTCGTCGATCCCCACCGCGAACGGCTCGAAGTCGCGGTGCAGTCCGAGCAGCTGCTCGGCCGCCGCGAAGGCCGCCGCCGCCAGCGCGTCGATGTCCGCCTGGACCGCCACCGGCGTCTCGTCGCGCCAGGTGGGATCAGGCATCCAGCGCCTCGACGTCGACGTCGTAGGCGCCCTGGACGATGAACTCCTTGCGGGGCGCGACCTCGGAGCCCATCAGCAGCTCGAAGACCGTGGCCGCGGCGTCCGCGTCGTCCACCGTGATCCGGCGCAGGGTCCGGCGTCGCGGGTCCATCGTGGTCTCCGCGAGCTGGTCGGCGTCCATCTCACCGAGGCCCTTGTAGCGCTGCACCGGGTCCTTCCACCTGACCCCCCGCTTCTTCAGCTCGGCCAACCGGCGCTGCAGCTCGGCGTCGGAGTAGGTGTAGACGTACTTCTCCATGCCCTTCCTCGGGTTGGACAGCTCGATGCGGTGCAGCGGCGGCACCGCGGTGTAGACCCGGCCGTCGGCGACCAGGTCGGGCATGTACTTGAAGAAGAGCGTCGCGAGCAGGCAGCGGATGTGCGCGCCGTCCGAGTCCGCGTCGGCCATGAAGATGATCTTGCCGTAGCGCCGCGCGTCCAGGTCGAAGGTGCGCCCCGACCCGGCTCCCACGACCTGGATGATCGAGGCGCACTCGGAGTTCTTCAGCATGTCGGCGACCGAGGCCTTCTGCACGTTGAGGATCTTGCCCCGGATCGGCAGCAACGCCTGGAACTCCGAGTTGCGGGCTGCCTTGGCCGTCCCCATCGCCGAGTCGCCCTCCACGATGAAAAGCTCCGTGCGCTCGATGTCGGCCGCGCGGCAGTCGTTCAGCTTGGCCGGCAGGGCGGAGGACTCCAGGGCGTTCTTGCGACGCTGGGTCTCCTTGTGCTGGCGGGCCGCGATGCGCGTCCGCTGCGCGCCGACGACCTTCTCCATCACCAGCTTGGCCTGGGCCTTCTCCGCGCGCTTGGTCGAGGTGAGGAACTTCTTCAGCTCCGCCGAGACGACCTTGCGCACGACGCTGCGCGCGGCCGGCGTGCCGAGGATCTCCTTGGTCTGGCCCTCGAACTGCGGCTCGGAGAGCCGCACCGCCACCACCCCGGTGAGCCCCTCGAGGACGTCGTCCTTGACGACGTCGGGGTCGTTGACCTTGAGCGCCTTCGAGGCGCGCATGACGTCGTTGAAGGTCTTGGTCACCGCCTGCTCGAATCCGCTGAGGTGGGTGCCGCCCTTGGGCGTCGCGATCACGTTGACGAAGGAGCGCAGCTCGGTGTCGTAGCCGGCGCCCCACCGGACGGCGACGTCGACCTCCAGCTCGCGCTCGACCTCCTGGGGGGTCATGTGTCCCTGCGCGTCGAGCAGCGGGACGGTCTCGGTGAAGGTGTCCATCCCCTGGAGCCGGACGATCTCGGTGACCGGCTCGTCGTGGGCGAGGTACTCCGCGAACTCCGCGATGCCGCCGTCGTGGCGGAACTTCTCCTCCACCGGCTGCTCGCCGCGCAGGTCACGGATCACCAGCTCGAGGCCCGGGACGATGAACGACGTCTGCCGGGCCCGGCCGAGGAGCCCATCGAGCTCGAAGGCGGCGTCCTTGGTGAAGATCTGGCGGTCCGCCCAGA
The DNA here is from genome assembly GCA_963760585.1 of uncultured Actinomycetota bacterium. Taxonomy (GTDB): domain Bacteria; phylum Actinomycetota; class Actinomycetes; order Propionibacteriales; family Nocardioidaceae; genus Nocardioides. Next base: position 520,611 of record CAVXDI010000004.1, on the reverse strand, counting down.
ACCGGATCCGGGTGCCGGACCTCCCCTTGGCGACCCGGCTCCCCCTGCGGGTCAGCCCGGAGCGCGCGACGAAGGGGGCGGCCGCCCCTTCGCCGTCGAAGACGCCGGGCACGCCACGCCGGAAGCTGAGCCCCTGCCGGCTGGGCGGCCGGTCGACGTCGATGTCCATCCGCGAGGACAGGGCGTTGACCACCGAGAGGCCCACCCCGTGCAGGCCGCCGGTGGCGTTGTAGGAGCCGCCGCCGAACTTCCCGCCGGCGTGCAGCTTGGTCGCCACGACCTCGACCCCGGGCAGCCCGGTCTTGGGCTCCTTGTCGGTCGGGATCCCACGCCCGTCGTCGTACACCTCGACGGAGTCGTCACGGTGCAGGGTCACCTCGACGCGGTGCGCGTGCCCGGCCAGGGCCTCGTCCACGCCGTTGTCGATGATCTCCCACAGGCAGTGCATCAGTCCGCGGGTGTCCGTGGAGCCGATGTACATCCCGGGACGCTTGCGCACCGCCTCGAGGCCTTCGAGGACCAGGAGGTGCGCGGCGTTGTACGTGTTGTCGATCGGAGGGCTCCTGCGGCGGGGAACGACCCCGGCGGGTGGACCCGTCCGGGTGGGGGACGGCTCCGAATCTACCCGCGACACGCCGGACGACGTAGCAGGCTCGCCTACCCGGGCCGGATGCACCACGGGTCTAGCGTGAGGGCACCAGCTCCACCGTGCGGGACGTCACGATGTGGACACGATCGGCCACCGCCTCTCGTGATCCGCGACCGAATGCTCCGCACATGCCTCACAGTCAGCAGGGCTAGACGTCGTCCGTACCTCGGGATCCCACGTGTGGGGAACCGGGAACGGGGGAAGAAGAACCGTGATGAGATGGCGTGTCAGGCGACACGTGCCCTCGGGAATCTTTGACCACCGCGGCTACGTTGAACAGACACCGATCAAGGAAATGAGGCCGTTGTGACTACTGCTGTTGCCCCCAGTTCCCCAGCGCTCACCGCTGCGGACCGTTGCGACCGTTGCGGAGCCCAGGCCTACCTGCGTGTAGAGCTGCAGACCGGCGGCGAGCTGCTGTTCTGCGCCCACCACGCGCGTGAGCACGGAGACAAGCTGCGCGAGGTCGCCGTCAACGTCGTCGACGAGACGCACAAGCTCGGCGAGCGCCGTGTGCCGGTCTCCGAGACCGAGCTCTGACCCACCCCCCACCCCCGACCACGTACGACGGCGGCCCCGGACCCACGTCCGGGGCCGTCGTCCATTTCGCGCCCGGCACGTGACAGGGTGTGCGCCGTGAGCGCGTTCGACGCCGTGGTGGGCCTGGTGGTCGCGGCCGGCCTGGTGGGCATCCTGCTGCCCGTCCTGCCGGGCTCCGCGCTGGTCCTCGCCGCCGTCCTGACCTGGGCCGTGCACACCGGGGGCACGCTGGCCTGGATGGTCCTGGCCGTCGTCACCACGCTGCTGGCGGTCGGCGGCGTCGTGAAGTACGTCGTACCACGTCGTCGCCTGGCCGACCTGGGCATTCCCGGCTCGACCCAGTGGTCCGGCGCCGCGCTGGCACTCGTCGGCTTCTTCGTGGTCCCGGTCATCGGTCTCTTCCTCGGCTTCATCCTCGGGGTGTACCTCGCCGAGCACCGGCGGGTCGGCTCCCGGCTGGCCTGGCCGTCCACCACGGCGGCGCTGCGGGCGGTGGGTCTCAGCGTGCTCATCGAGCTGGTCGCCGGGCTGCTCGCCGCCGGCGTCTGGGTGGCCGGCGTCGTGGTGACCTGACGTGGCCGTCCTGCTGGCCCTGGTCTCCGCGTTGGCGTACGGGCTGTCCGACTTCGTCGGCGGAGTCGCCTCCCGGCGGGTCCCGCCGTGGACGATCGCCCTCACCGCCCAGGCCGCCGGAGCGGTGGCGGTGCTCGGCCTCACCTTCGTGGTCGGCGGCTCCCCCACCCGCACCGACCTGCTGTGGTCCCTGCTCGCCGGGCTCGGCAACGGCTTCGGCACGGCGTTCCTCTACCGCGGCCTCTCGACCGGCCGGATGGGGGTGGTCGCCCCCGTCTCGGGGGTCGGCGCGGCCCTGGTGCCGGTGCTGGCCGGCCTCGGCGCGGGCGAGCGGCCGGCGGTCCTGGTGTGGCTCGGCCTCCTCGCCGCACTCCCCGGCATCTGGTTGGTCTCCCGGGAGCCCGGCACCCGGGCCGCGGGCGTCGGGCTCCGCGACGGCGTGCTGGCGGGTCTCGGGTTCGGCACGCTCTTCGCGGCCCTCGCCCAGATCCCGGAGAGGGCGGGCTTCGCTCCCCTGGCCCTGAACCAGGTGGTCGCCGCCCTCACGATCATCGCGGTGGCCAGCGTGCTGCACCAACCCTGGCTGCCGCGCCGACCGCGAGCCGCGATCGGTGCGGTCAGCGGAGTGCTCGGCGCGGTCGCCACCGCGTCGTTCCTGGTGGCCACCCACCACGGGCTGCTCACCGTGACCGCGGTGATCGCCTCGCTCTACCCGGCGTTCACCGTCCTGCTCGCCGCCGCCGTCCTGCGCGAGCACGTGCACCGGGCCCAGGGCGCCGGGCTGGGCCTGTGCGCGGTGGCCATCGCGCTGGTCGCGGCCGGCTGAGGACCGCTCAGTCGCTCGCCACCCAGGGGGTGAAGGCGCGTCGCCCGGTCATCCAGTCGACGACCGGGTGCGAGTCGTCGAAGTCGTCGCGCATGCGCACGGCCACCCGCACGGCGTCGGGCGACCCCAGGCAGCGCCGGTGGGCGCTGAAGCGGACCATGTCCTCGGCCGGGTCCAGAGTGAGGTGGTGCCGGCACGTCAGCGGGTCGCCGACGGTCCGCCAACCGCGCATCCGCACCAGCTGGTAGTCGGTGCCGTCCTGCAGGCCGGTGCCGAGCCGGAGCTCGGGCCCCCGGCGCGAGGCGTTGGTGTCCAGGAAGATCGAGAGGCCTGCCGGGCCGGCCTGCGAGTGACGGCGCAGGTCGGTGACCCACACCTTGACGCGCAGGCGCTCGGCGCCGTGGTTGACCACGACCCGGCGGAGGTCGTGCAGGCTGGCGGTCGAGTCGGCGGGATCCGGCACGCTGACCCGGGCGGCGGAAGCCGGTCCGGCGAGCCCCAACTGTGAGACCCAGCGTGGTGAGACCGAGCGTGGTGGCAGCGAGCACGGCCAGGGCGCTCGAGCGGCCCGGGCCGCGGAAGTGGTGCGACATGATGTTCTCCTCAGGTCGGATTCTCCTTCACCACCTCAGACGCGTGCCGCGCCGAAAGGTTGCCGTCGAGGCGGACCGGGTATACCTGAGGCATGAGTGACGAGACCCCCACCACCCCGAACGACTCCGCGGGCACACGCCCCCCGGGAGGTGCCGGGACCACCGAACCGGACGCGCCCACCACCCCCGGCCGGGCGGGCAAGAGCCCGCGGCGCAACAGGGCCGACGACCCGCTGCGCGGCTCGCGCACCAGTGGCATCTGGGCCGCCGTGGTCGCCCTGGGGGTGGTGCTGGTCCTGCTGATCATCTTCATCGCCCAGAACACCAGCGACGTCGAGGTCGCCTTCCTCGGCTGGAACGGCCGGGCGCCGCTCTCGGTGACGCTGCTGATCGCCGCGGTCGCCGGGCTCTTCCTGGCCACGTTCGCGGGCATGCTCCGGATCTTCCAGCTGCGCCGCCGGGTGCGCCGCGACGAGCGCGCCTGACCCCCTCTCCCGGCCTCCAGCCGGCACCCAGACAGCCCCCGGCGCCGCCCCGGGGGCTGTCGTGCGTCCGGCCCCGGACCGGATGGCCCCAGACCAGTCGACCGGGGTCAGAAGGGCTCGGAGAGCGAGAGCGCGAAGTCGCCCGCCGGGTCGGTCCACCAGCGGGTCACCCGCAGGCCGGCGGCGGCCAGCTCGGCCTCGACGCCCTCGCGACGGAACTTCGAGGAGATCTCGGTGCGCATCTCCTCGCCCTCGGCGAAGCGCGCCACGAGGTCGAGCCGCTCGATACGCACGAGCTGTTCCCGGGTGGAGCGCAGACGCATCTCGATCCGCTCCTCCGCGGCGTCCCAGACGGCGACGTGCTCGAACCCGTCCGCGGCGAAGTCCGCCCCCAGCTCGCGGTTGAGGACGGCGAGCACGTTCTTGTTGAAGCTGGCCGTCACCCCCTGGGCGTCGTCGTAGGCCGCCACCAGCCGCTGCGGCGCCTTGACCAGGTCGGTGCCGAGCAGGAAGAAGTCACCCGCCCCGAGGGTCGAGCGCACGTCGTGCAGGAAGGCACGACGCTGGTCGGGGTCGAGGTTGCCGAGCGTCGAGCCGAGGAAGGCCAGCAGCCGCTGCGGACCGCCCGGGAGCGTGGGCAGGTGCTGCTCGAAGTCACCGACCACGGGTGAGACCTCCAGGCCGGGGAACTCGGCGGCGACCGAGGCGCTGGCCTCGGCCAGCACCGCCGGGTCGACGTCGAAGGGCACGAAGCGCTCCAGGGTCCCGGCGTCTCGCAGCGAGTCCAGCAGGAGCCGGGTCTTCTCCGAGGTGCCGCTGCCGAGCTCGATCAGCGTGCGCGCGCCGGTGACCTCGACGATCTCGCCGACCACGTCGACGAGGATGGCGCGCTCGGTGCGCGTCGGGTAGTACTCCGGCAGCCGGGTGATCGCGTCGAAGAGCTCACTGCCCCGGGCGTCGTAGAAGTACTTGGGCGGCAGGCTGCGCGGCGTGCGGCCCAGGCCCTCGCGGACGTCGACGGCCATCTGGGCGGCCAGCGCCCCGGGGTCGAGGTGCACGGCCACGTCGGTGACAGACATTCAGCTCTCCATCTCGGTCACGGTGATCCCGTCCGGGGTCACCTCCAGCAGGTGCCGGTCGGGCACGTCGACCCATCGGGGGTCGTCGTCCCAGGGCTCGCTCGCCACGACGACACCGTCGGGCTCCACGAGGTAGCTCATCGGGTCGCCCCAGCTGAGCGCGAGCAGGCGCGACCCGTCGCCGAGGACGAGGTTGAGGGTCGCCGCCGGGTCGAGGGCCGCGACCTCGAGGACGGTCTGCGCGACCCGGTCCGGGCCTCGGTCGAAGACGTGCGCGGCGAGCACCGCGGAGTCGCACACCGACTCGGCGTCCCGGCTGCGCGGAAGCACCGACCGGTCCACCCGGCCGTTGTGCGAGAGCAACCAACGGCCGTCGGTGAACGGCGCGGCCGCGCTCTCGTCCAGCGGCATGCCCACGGTGGCCGAGCGCACGGCGGCGACCACCGAGCCGGCGCGCAGGTGGGGCGCCACGGAGGCGAAGGACGCGTCGCCCCACAGGGGCCGTGCGGAACGCCAGCGGACCGGCTCGGCCTGGTCGGGCACGTGCAGGCCGACCCCCCAGCCGTCGGCGTTCAGCAGCCCCCGCCGCTGCCGCCGGGGCTGGTAGGACTGGCGCAGCAGCCCGTGCGGGTGGTCCAGGACGAGCTCGGCGACGCTGCGGGGGGCGCCGAGCCAGCCCAGGTGCCTACACATCCCAGGCCAGCCGCAGGCCGCAGAAGATCTGCCGACGCACCGGGTGGTCCCAGTTGCGGAACGAGGGGCGGATCGCGGCCCCGCCGACGGCCCACGAGCCGCCGCGCAGCACCCGGTAGTCGCCGCCGAAGAACGGCGCGCTGTAGTCGGCGTACAGCATCGGGCTGAAGCCGGGCCACGGCTCGAAGCGCGACGAGGTCCACTCCCACACGTCGCCGATCAGCTGCTCGACACCGTAGGCGGAGGCCCCGGCCGGGTAGGCACCCAGCGGGGCGGGCCGCAGGGCCTCGCCGCCCAGGTTCGCCAGGGCGGGGGTCCACTCGGAGTCACCCCAGGGCCAGCGCCGGCGTCGAGCGGCGCGCGGGTCCCAGGTGGCGGCCTTCTCCCACTCCTGCTCGGTGGGCAGACGCCCCCCGGCCCAGCGCGCGTAGGCCTCCGCCTCGAAGAAGCCGACGTGCTGGACCGGTTCGTCGTCCGGGATCTCCTCGACCAGTCCGAAGCGCCGCCGCGAGCCGTCGGCCGACCAGCACAGCGGACGCTCCAGCCCGACCTCCGTCCGGTGCTCCCAGCCGGGGGCCGACCACCACTGAGGGTCGTCGTAGCCGCCGTCGTCGACGAAGGCCCGCCAGTCGGCGTTGCTCACCGGGGTCCGGGAGATCCGGAACGCCGGCAGGTCGAGAACGTGGGCGGGGCGCTCGTTGTCGAGCGAGGCCGGCTCCTGCTCGGCGTCGACGCCGAGCTGGAACGGGCCGGCGGGCACCAGCACGGCGTCGCCGGGCACGGCACGGCCCGCGGGCAGCGGCGCGCCGACCCCGAGGATCGGCTCGCCCCGGCGGAGCTGGTGGGTGGCCAGCATCGTCTCGACGTGCTGCTGCTCGTGCTGCTCGACCATCGCGAAGGCGAAGAGCGCGTCGTCCTCGGCGTGCTCGAGACGGTCCAGCACCCGGGCCCGGACGTCGTCGAGGTAGCCCCGGGCCTCGCGTGGGGTGAGCAGGGGCAGGTGCACGCGGGAGGCCCGGGGGTGCTCGAAGGCGTCGTAGAGCTTCTCCACCTGCCGGCGAGAGCAGCCCCTGCGCCGCGGTGTCGCCGCCGCGCAGCAGCCAGAGGTCCTCCTGCTGGCCGATGTGGGCGAGGTCCCAGGCGAGCGGGCTCATCAGCGGGCTGTGCTGGGTGGTGAGCTCGGCGTCCTCGAAGTCGGTCAGCAGGACGGTCCGGGCGCGGGCGGCCTCGAGGCCGCGGGCGGTGGTCTCACGCATGGGCTTCCTCCTCCAGGACCCGCAGGGGCCCCTGGGTCTCGGCGAGCCGGCGCAGCTCGCTGCTGGGGGTGCGACCGGAGAGGACCAGCTCGGCCAGCTCCTCCACCTCGGGGCGCAGGGCGACCGGGCAGTGCCGCGCCGCGACCTCCACGCACCCGCGCACCGCGCGGTCCAGGTCGGGGTCGTCGGTGCCGGTGCGGGCCGCGCCCTCGAGCCGGCCGGTGATCGGCTCGCACACCTCGGCGGACGCGTCGGCCGCGGCGGGGACGTCGACCAGGGTGGCGGCGAGCGCGGCGAGCGCCGGCCACCACCGGTCGGGCAGGGCGTCGATGCAGCGGAGCTCGAGGTAGCCGCGCGGACGGACCGGTGGGAACAGCGTGGTGAGGTGGTACTCCAGGTCGGTGAGCGTCGCGGGCCGCCCGATGCGTCTCGGCTCGAGCAGCCAGTCCAGGAAGGTGATCCGCTCGGTGACGGCCAGCAGGCCCTCGCCGTCGCGCACCAGCATCACCGGCGCCGCCAGGGCGTAGTCGGCCCACGCCTCCGGCAGGGAGCCGGCCGAGACCGGCGCGCTGCGGGCGTGGTCGATGCCGTACCAGGCCTCCTGGCGCATCGAGTGCCACCCGGAGGTCCGCCCGCCGAGGTACGGCGAGGTCGCCGAGAGCGCGACCAGCATCGGGACGAGCGAGCGCACGTGCGCCAGCCGGGCCCCCCAGCCGTGCTCCGGACCGGCGTCCAGGTTGACCTGGAGGGCGGCGGTGGCCGACATCATCGCGCGCCCGGGAGCCGCGCAGCCCATCGCCTCGAAGTGCTCCTCCATCGCCGCGTAACGCGCCCCAGGGTTCACCCGGCGCACCGGGCGCGCCGGGTCCGCACCGATCGCGGCGAGCCCGTGGCCCGAGGTGGCGAGCGCGGCGCCGAGCGCCGTGCGGTCGTCGCGCAGCGTCGCCACGGCGGCCACCACGTCCTCACCGGGCCGGGTGGAGAGCTCCACCTGCCCGCCCGGCTCCAGGGTGACGCTGCTGCCCGAGGGCATCGGTGGCAGGCCGGCGACCAGGCGCTGGACGGCGTCCCAGGTGGGGCGCGTGGCCGGGCGCGCGAGATCGACGAGGTGGAACTCCAGCTCGAGGCCCACCCGGCGCCGGGTACCGGGGGTCAGGGCCCCCGCCGCCACGTGCTCGCGGGCCGCGCTGACGGGGTCGCCGTCCAGGGTGAGGTCGTCCGCGGGTGGTTGCGTCGACAGTGTCTGAGCGGTCATTCCGCCCCCTCCAGGTCCGGACCGGTCAGCCTCTGACCGCGGGTCGGTGCGGGGGCGGCTCGCGAGAACCGTCCTCGTTGAACGTGTGCGTCATCATGCTTACCCGACGGAGACGACCATCCCAAGGGGTGCCGTCGATGTTTCTGCTTTTGTCAGGCGTCGCGGCGGCCGAGCCTACCGAGGGCCGCGGCGACCTGCTCGAGGTCGGCGGTCGAGCAGTCCCGGTGGGGGCTGAGCCGCAGGACCGGTTCCCGGAGCTCGCCGGGGGCCCGCCAGGGCAGGCAGCCGGTGGTGAGAACGGCGTGCTCGGTCAGCAGCCGGGCGCCCACGGTGGCGACGTCCTGCCCCCGGGTCGGCCGGACCGCGGTGACCGCGCCCTGGTGGACGCGACCCAGGACCTCCCAGCCGGGCACACCGGCCAGCGCCTCCCTGGTGGCCCGGCCCGTCCGGTCGAGGTCCGCGGCGACCCGGGCCGGACCCGCGTCCACGAGCGCGCGGACCGCGTGCGCCAGGCCGACCCGGCCGGCGACGTGGGCCTCGCCCGACTCCAGGCAGCGCACGGTCGGCAGGTCCGCGGCCCACTTGGCCCGGTGCAGGACGTCCAGTCGTTCGGCGTGGCGCGCCGCGACCCCGAGGAAGCCGACCCCGCGGGGGCCCCGGAGCCACTTGCGCGAGGTCCCGTAGACGGCGTCCGCGGCCGGCGGCGCGTGGACCTGGCCCAGGGACTGGGCGGCGTCGACCCACAACGGCACGTCGTGCTCACGGCAGATCTCGGCCGCGACCCGCACGGGCTGGACGAGGCCGCGGTGCGAGGCCGCCTGGTCCAGGTGCACCAGGTCGGGGCGCTCGCGCGAGAGGAACCGGCCGAGCAGCCCGAGGTCGAGCACCCCGTCGGGGTCGACCGGCAGCTCGACCGGTCGCAGCCCGTGGCGCAGGAACGACTCGACGTTCGGGCCCCACTCCGAGGGCACCAGGGCGACCGTGCCGTGCTCCTCGAACGGCCACCCGGCCAGCAGCGCGTCGAGGGCGGCGGTCCCGCTCTCGACCAGGGCCACGTCGTCGGGCTCCAGGCCCGTCAGCAGGGCGAGGTCCTGCCGCAGCCCGGCGACGACCGGCGCGGCGTGCTGCTCCGCGACATACCCCCCGAGCTCCGCCTCGAGCCGCGCGTGCCCGGCGACGGCCTCCCGGGTGGTCGCGGAGGCCCGGCCGCAGGCGGCCGTGTCGAGGTGCAGCACGCGCGGGCGCTCAGTCCAGGTAGTCGCGCAGCACCTGCGAGCGCGAGGGGTGGCGCAGCTTCGACATCGTCTTCGACTCGATCTGACGGATCCGCTCCCGGGTCACGCCGTAGACCTTGCCGATCTCGTCGAGGGTCTTCGGCTGGCCGTCGGTCAGCCCGAAGCGCATCGAGACGACACCGGCCTCACGCTCCGAGAGGGTGTCGAGCACGGCGTGCAGCTGCTCCTGGAGGAGCGTGAACGACACGGCGTCGGCCGGGACGATGGCCTCGGAGTCCTCGATCAGGTCGCCGAACTCGGAGTCGCCGTCCTCACCCAGCGGCGTGTGCAGCGAGATGGGCTCGCGACCGTACTTCTGGACCTCGATGACCTTCTCGGGGGTCATGTCGAGCTCCTTGGCGAGCTCCTCCGGGGTGGGCTCGCGGCCCAGGTCCTGGAGCATCTGGCGCTGCACGCGGGCCAGCTTGTTGATGACCTCGACCATGTGCACCGGGATCCGGATGGTGCGGGCCTGGTCGGCCATCGCGCGGGTGATCGCCTGGCGGATCCACCACGTCGCGTAGGTGGAGAACTTGTAGCCCTTGGTGTAGTCGAACTTCTCGACCGCGCGGATCAGACCGAGGTTGCCCTCCTGGATGAGGTCCAGGAAGAGCATGCCGCGGCCGGTGTAGCGCTTGGCGAGCGAGACGACGAGGCGGAGGTTGGCCTCGAGCAGGTGGTTCTTGGCCCGGCGACCGTCCTCGGAGATCCACTCGAGCTCCTCGTGGACCTTGGCGGAGATCTTGCCGCCCTTGCCGAGCTTCTCCTCGGAGAACAGGCCCGCCTCGATCCGCTTGGCGAGCTCGACCTCCATCTCGGCGTTGAGCAGCGGGACCTTGCCGATCTGCTTGAGGTAGTCCTTGACCGGGTCGGCCGTCGCGCCGGCCACCATGACCTGCTGCTCGGGCTCGTCGGTGTCGTCGGCGGAGGAGACCACGAACGTCGCGGACTTCTCGTCCTCGACGATGGTCGGGTCGGTCTTGACGTCCTTCTCGAACTGCTCGTCGGGGACGTCGGGGAGGATCTTCTTGCCGTCGGCGCCGACGGCACCCGCGGCCGGCACCTCCACGACCTCCGTCGCGGGCGCCGCGGCCTTCTTGGCGGGCGCCTTCTTGGCGGCGGTCTTCTTCGCGGGCGTGGAGGCGGTGGCGGCCGTCTTGGTGGCCGCCGCGGCCGTCGTCTTCTTGGCCGGGGCCTTCGCCGTGGTCGTCTTGCGCGGCGAGGCCGCCGCGACGGCGCGACCGCTCGTGGCGCTGACGTTCACGGAGATGCCGAGGGCACTCAGGTGGGCGAGCAGCGCCTTGAGGTGGCGGGGCTCGACCTGGGCGTCCTCACTGGCCTGGCGCACCTCCTCGGGCGTCAGGCTGCCGGTCGGGGCACCACGCTCGACCAGAGCGGCAACGGACGGGTGCGACAGCACCTCGGCAGGGAGCATCTTGCGCGCGTTCGAGGACACGAACACCTCTCGTCAACTGACATGGGGGCGCGGCGGAGCCCGGTAAAGTCAAGAGCCGCACTGGCAATTGTGCCACGCCCGTGGTGAGGTCGGGGACTCCCCCTCGCCGCCGTGCTCAGACTCCGCTCAGACGAGCCTCAGGCGCCCCTCAGGTTGCCTTGGCCGCGGCCTTCATCTGCTTCTTGTGCTCGCGCACCTTCTGCAGCGACTCCGGGCCGACCACGTCGGCGACGGAACGGTGCCCCTCCTCGGCGTACGCGCCGACGACGGACTCCCAGCCGTCGGGGCGGACGCCGAGCTGCTTGGCGAGGAGCGCCACGAAGATCTGCGCCTTCTGCTTGCCGAAGCCGGGCAGCGCCAGGACCCGGGTCAGCAGCTCCTTGCCGGTCGACGCCTCCGTCCACAGCCGCTCGGTGTGACCGTCGTACGTCTCCTCCACCAGGGCGGCCAGGGACTGCATCCGCGCCGCCATCGAGCCCGGGAACCGGTGGACGGCCGGGGGGGTGGCGCACAGCGCCGCGAGCTCCTCCGGGTCGGCGGCCGCGATCGCCGCCGGCTCGAGGCTGCCGAAGCGCTCCAGCACCTTCGCCGGGCCGCGGAACGCCTGCTCCATGGGGAACTGCTGGTCGAGCATCATGCCGAGCAGGACCGCGAACGGGTACGTGTCCAGCACGGCGTCGCTCTCCGGTTCGCCGGTGATGTGGAATCCCATGCCCGGAGTATCCCGCAACCGTGGTGCGCACCGCACCTGCCGATGCTCCGGGCTGATGCTCCGGGCCCGTTGACGGCCCCATCCGTGCCGCAGTTGACTGGAGCCTCCACACCATTCGTGAGGGAGGCAGCATGTCCGGCAAGGTGGTGCACTTCGAGATCCCGTTCGACGACGGCGACCGTGCCCAGAAGTTCTACGGCGAGATGTTCGGTTGGCAGATGATCCCGGTCCCCGACATGAGCTACACCATGGTGATGACCGGCCCGAGCGACCCCGAGCAGGGCCCGACCGAACCAGGTTTCATCAACGGCGGCATGTTCGCGCGCAGCGCGGAGTTCCCGGGCAAGGCGCCCAACCTCGTGATCGACGTGTCGAGCGTCGACGAGGCGCTGCGCAAGGTCGAGGCGGCCGGCGGGAAGACCGTGTCCGAGAGGATGCCCGTCGGGGACATGGGCTTCGCCGGCTACTTCACCGACACCGAGGGGAACCTGGTCGGGCTCTGGGAGAGCACCTGAGCCTCACCCGCCTGCGTGGAACCGGACCAGCTCGGTGCGCCCGGCCTCGGGGGCCAGGTCGAGCTCCAGCACGACGCCCACCCCGCGGGCGTAGAACTTGAGCTCGGCGATCGCCGGATCCAGGGGCGTGGTGTCCTGCGTCATCCGCACGTGCTCGAACCGGCCGGCCGCGGTGGCCACTCGGGTGTCGAGGGTCAGGAACTCGGCCTGGTCCTCCGCGTGGCCCGCGTAGTACTCCTGCCGGTAGGACCTGCCGACCCGGGGGTGTCTGAACATGGTCACGCCGGCCCGGGCGCCGTCGACCCCGGCTTCCCACGAGCCGTCGGTCGAGACCACCTTCCCGTCCTCGAGCTCGCGGGTGGCCTCGCCCAGGTACCAGACCCTGCCTCTTCGGTCCTGGCCGTACCAGTCGAAGGTGTCCTCGATGACCTCACCGTTGACTCGCACGGTGTCCCGCACGATGGTCGCCCTGATCCCCTCGATCACCTTGGTGCGGTGGAGGACCTCGACGACGATGCGCTCCCGTTCCCGCGGCGTCCCGCCCCGGTAGACCCACCTCGCTCCCGGAAGGAACGGCGAGAACGGGTTGTCCACATTCGGCACGAAGCTGCGCGGCGGCGGCAGTGGGATGGTCGCCGGAGGCTGCGCGGTGGCCGGCGACGGGCGCACGGGTCCGGGGGCCGAGCTCCCGGCAGCGCTGGCGGCGATGGTGCTGAGCAGTGCCGCTGTCGAGAGGACCGCCACCGCAGCGCGAGTACGGCGGGTGAGGCTGTTCATGATTCCTCCTCAGGTGTTGCCCGCAACGGGTCCGGGCTGCTGTCTCGCTGGGTCGCCGGGTCAGCTGCCGTCGCTGTCCTCGTGGTCGGCTTCGACGACCACGAGCCCGTACGTCTCGTCGAGGCGGACGTCGACCGTGGTGCCGTCGGGCCGGGTGACCTCCACCTCCCAGGTGGCGCCGTTCTCGGCGTCCCGCTCGACGCTGTTGGCCTGGCCTCCACCGGTGGCGTCCAGGGCGGCCGCAGTGGCCTCCTGGGCCTGCTGCGGGGTGTACCGGCCGCTGCCTTCCTCGCCGGTGGCACCGCCCGCGACGGCGGCCCCTGCGGTGACGACGGCGGCCGCGAGGCCGATGCCGGCGGCGGTGAGCACGATGCGATTCCTCATGTCTGGCTCCTCGGTGATCGATGTCCGACCATGCTGGACCCCGGATGCTGAAGCCACCCTGAACGGACTGGCCAGCGCTCCCCCGCCAGTCGGCCAGCGGCTCGACCGAGGGCCTTCGGCGCGCATTCAGTGCGGCTTCAGCGGCCGGGTGCCAGCATGGTCGGATGCGAATCCTGGTGGTCGAGGACGACGTGCAGGTCGCCCGTGCCGTGCGCCGCGGACTGGAGGCGGAGGGGTACGCCGTCGACGTGGCGCTCGACGGCGCCGAAGGCCACTGGCTGGCCACCGAGAACGACTACGACGCCCTGGTGCTGGACGTGATGCTTCCCGAGTGCACCGGCGACCGGCTCTGCGCCCGGCTCCGCCACGCCGGGAACTGGACCCCGATCCTGATGCTCACCGCACGGAGCCTGCCCGAGGAGGAGGCCCGGGCACTCGACTCCGGCGCCGACGACTTCCTGGCCAAGCCGTTCTCCTACCTGGTGCTGGCGGCCCGGCTTCGCGCGCTGCTCCGCCGCCGGGGCCACGAACGCCCGACGGTGCTGGAGGTCGGCGACCTCCGCCTGGACCCCGCGCGGCACCGGGTGCTGCGCGGCGACCAGCGGGTCGAGCTGACGCCGCGGCAGTTCTCCCTGCTGGAGTTCCTGATGCGGCGACCCGGCGAGGTGGCCTCGAAGGCGGAGATCCTCGAGCACGTGTGGGACTTCGCCTTCGACGGCGACCCCAACATCGTGGAGGTGTACGTGCGCCAGCTCCGGCAACGCATCGACATCCCCTTCGAGCGCCACGCGCTCCAGACCGTGCGCCTGGTCGGCTACCGGCTGGACGCGGACGGCGGCTGAGGTGCGCACCCTGCGGGCTCGGACCACCGCCCTGGTGGTTCTGGTCACGGGGCTCACCCTCGCGGCGGGCGCGATGCTGCTGGTCCTCTCCCTGCAGAGCCGGTTGGTCGCGAGCAACGACCGGGTCGACCTGGCGCACCTGCGTCAGCTGGTCCTGGCCGTCGAGGCCGGCGAGGTGCCCGATCCGATCACCGACATCGACGAGGACGGTGTGGGCCAGGTCGTCGCGTCGGACGGCACCGTGCTGGCCCGGTCCGCGAACATCGCCGCCGCCGGCCCGATCAGCGACCGGCGTCCGGGCACGGAGCCCGCGGTGAGCTCGACGGTCGCTCCCGATGACGACGAGGCCGAGCACTACCGGCTCTGGGCGGGGGCCGCGACCGGCCCCGACGGGCGACCGAGCACCGTCTACGTCGGCACCAGTGAGGAAGCGGTGACCGAGGCGAGCCGCACGGTGGGCACCGCGCTGCTCGCCGGCGTGCCGCTGGCCACGGCCCTGCTCGGCGTGGCGACGTGGCTGATCCTGGGTCGCGCGCTGCGCCGGGTCGACGCCATCCGGGTCGAGGTGGACACGATCACCGACGACCAGCTCCACCGCCGGGTCCCCGCCCCTGCTGTCGACGACGAGATCGGCCGGCTGGCGAGCACCATGAACCGGATGCTCAGCCGCCTGGAGGACTCGACCGCGCGCCAGCGCACCTTCATCGCCGACGCGTCCCACGACCTGCAGAGCCCGCTCACCGCCCAGCGCGCCCGGCTCGAGGTGGCGCTCGCCGAGGCCGACCGGACCGACCTCCGGCCGCTGGTGGGTGACCTGCTGGCCGGGAACGCCGAGATGGAACGCCTGGTGCGGGACCTGCTCTTCCTGGCCGCCGACGACAGCGGCGCTCGTCCGCCACCGTCGGTTCCCCTGGACCTCGACGACCTGGTGCTGGAGGAGGCGACCCGCCTGCGGCCGACCACCGAGGTGCGGATCGACACCTCGGGCGTCTCGGCCGCTCCGGTCCGCGGCGACCGCGCCCAGCTGGGACGCCTGGTCCGCAACCTGCTCGAGAACGCCACCCGACACGCGCACTCCACCGTCACCCTCGACAGCCGGGTGGAGGACGACCAGGTCGTGCTCGAGGTCCGTGACGACGGTCCGGGCGTCGACCCCGGCGACGCTGAGCGGGTGTTCGACCGGTTCTTCCGCGGCGACGGCTCGCGCTCCCGGGCCGACGGCACCGCCGGCACCGGCCTGGGGCTGGCGATCGCCCGTACCGTCGCCCGACGGCACGGAGGCGACCTGAGTCCTCGTGCACGACGGCCCCGGAGCGGCTTTCCGGGTCCGGCTGCCCACGCCCTGACGGCTGGCCGCTCTCGCGTCCCGGCGCTCAGCCGGCCAGCGCCCCGGCGGGCCTCACCCCGGTCGGGTCCCGGACGGCGTCAATTCGTCCACGTCCGTCCACACCTCGGTCATGTCAACGATGACGCCGTCGCGCACGGTGAGGAAGGTGGCCACCTCGAAGTGCTGCAAGCGCCCCTCGGTCTCGGCCGTCACATGGGCGCGCCCGGCGGCTCGGGGTCCCGCACCGATGCAGTCCTCGAGAAGGAACCGCTGGAATCCGGGGTACTCCGCGTTCAACCGCACCCAGGCGTCGCCGTCGAAGGACTCGCCGGTGTGCACGAAGCGGCAGCGGAAGTCCCGGTGCAGCAACGCGGGCAGCTCATCCCAGCGGTGCCCGTCGAGAACGTCGGCCAACCGCCCCATCATCTCGGATCCGTCCACCTGATCATCGTGACACTCCTTCCCGCGCGACCGCACCGGGTCGGGTCCGATCGCTTCGGGGCGCCGAGAGTTCGGTCTCCCGGGCTCCCGCCTTCGCACGGCGTGGTTGGATCGAGACGAGGTACCTCCGGAGAAGCCATCGAGGAGAAGCTGATGCTCGAACGAAGACTCGCACTGTGCGCAGCGGTCGTCTGCCTGCCGCTGCTGGCGACAGCCCCCGCGTCCGCCGAGCCGCCACGACCCGGTTGCGGGTACGGCGACGACAACCACAGCCATCAGGCGGCACCCGGGCGGGACCCGATGAACCTGCGGCCCGGGCGAGGCAGCGGAGACGACAACCACCCGCACACCGCGCCCCCGGGGCAGGCGCCCGACAACGCCGGCGACCAGAGCGGACCGATGCGAGGCTGCACGGCTGCCCCGTAGGCCACTGGGGCGACACGGGGGAAGCACCCTGGTGTGAAGCTCAGCGCGCAGCATCGGTCGACAACGATCACTCCAACGCGGCGGCGGCGTGGCTGGCGCGCGGAGTGGTCACCGTCGTGCCGGTCACCAGCACCGACCGGATCTTCCCGTTCCGAGCTTTGCTGCCCGCAGCCGCGACCGGGTTGCGGCTGACTCCAGGGCCTGAGCCGAGCAGGTCCGATCGATCGTCGTCGAGCGGCTGGGTGCGGTTCTCGGACGGGCCCCAGCGGACGTCTGGCCCGGCTCGACGACGCACTACGCCTCCACGTGCGGCTGTAGCGGGGCCCTGCCCGCTGAGAAAGCCATGCCCGCTCATCGCCGTGCCCGCCGGTGCGGCCTCCCCGGTGGTCGTCAGCCGGACGGGGTCGTCGGCCATGCAGGCCCGGGACTCGGCTCACGAGACGTCCGAGACCGGGGATCGCTCCGCGAGCCGCTCCGCGGGCCGCCGCGCTCTGTCATGTTCAGCTGCATGGACCGGATCCGGATCCGGCCTGCCCTTCGCCAGCTGCACCGAAAGCTGCCGCCACCGCTGCGACGCTCGGCGATCGGTGGAGCCGCGCTGGGCGCGGGGTCGGCTCGTTCTTCTCGGTCCGCCACCGCGCGCGCAACCGCTGAGCTCGTCGGCCAGGGCTGACCCCTTCCGGCCGACCGAGTTCGGCGGGACACTTGTCGTCACCCTCCGCCGAAGAGGGTGAACGCCCGAGCCGTGGGAGGCGAGATGCGTCTCTTGCTGGTCCACGCCGCCTCGGCCCACCCGCTGTGGGAGCGCCTCCTCGTGGCGGCAGTGGGACCGGCCGTCACGGTCCTGGTCGGCGGGCTCGCGGTCTGGTGGATCACCTCGACGATCCAGCACCGTCGCGAGACGGCGGAGTCCGCACGGGCCGACGACCGGGCCGAGGCGGAACGTGTCCGTGCTGAGGCGCGCGAGGACGCGCGGCTCGTGCGGGAGGAGCGAGCTCGTGACGACGCGCTTCGACATGAGCTCGTCGGCCAGATGTCGGCGTCCGCGGCTTCGCTGTACCTGATGACGCAGCACTACTGGCGAGCGAAGAGGTTCGTCAGGGGTCACGTCGACGACCAGACGGCCCGGGAGAGGCTGGGGCGACTGCGTCCCGAGCTGGATGCGCAGTACCTCCAGAGCCGAGCCCTGGGTGACGCCATCGAGCACCGGCTGTCCGGGTTCTTCGTCACCGAGGCGCCGCGCCGGGAGTGGCACCGGGTCCAGGACCTGCTGACCCTGCGCTACTTCCAGCTGATCGATCGCGCGACCGCGAAGCTGTACGACAGCAACAAGGGACCCGAGCACTCCGGGCTGCAGCCCGAGGAGATGACCAACCCGAAGAACATCACCGACGCCTACCGGGAGGCGATGGACACGGCCGTGGGCCTCGTCTTCACCGAGCCGCTGCGTTCCAGGACCGGCGAGGCCGACCCGGTCGTCCGGCCGGACGGCGAGGCGCACGCGGAGACACCGCGCTCTAGTCCTCGATGACGTCCAGCCCGCGCGCCCGCAGCTCGGCCAGGCTGTCCAGCATCCCCTGGAGGACGTCGGGGGCGTGCCCCTCCCAGCCCTCCACCTCGCTGAGGATCCGCAACGGTTCGCGAGTGCGGTACGAGGCTGTGGGATTGCCGGGGAACTTCCTGTCGGTCACGTTCGGGTCGTCCTCGAAGGGCCCCGTGGGCTCGACGACGTAGATGTGCCCCCGCTCCCCGCTCCCGGCCAGCGCGGTCGCCAGCTCCGCTCCCCACGCGGCGGTACCGAGCAGGGTGGTGAAGTAGAGGTTGTTCGACACCCGGCCCTGCTGGTAGTTGGAGGAGTGGCCGGGGACCAGCTCCTCGCCGGTGTCGAGCGCCGCCTTCGTTCCGTGGAAGAAGGGTCCGGCGACGTGCTCGCACTGTCCGTAGGTCACGGGGACCCGGGTGCTGGGGTCCTCGCTCATCGCACACCACCTCCCGGGGTCTCCTGATCGGCCCGGCCCCGGCGCCCGCGGGCTGGAGCGGCGATCGTGACGCACGCTCGTGCGTCGGCGATCACCTCCCACCAGGGCTTCGCGTCGTAGGGCCCCACCGTGTGCGAGAAGGTGGCCACAGGCCGGCGCCGGCCCAGCGCTGCCACGAGGCGGCGTACGTCAGCGCGCCGGACGCGCCCACCGGCATCCCCACTCCAGCTCTCAGGACCCGCCGCGCCATGGTCTCCCCCGTTCTCGCAGCCCCAGTGTGCGCCGGCTGCCCCGCTGGGGGAAGGGCTGCTGCGTGCTCGGGGCGGGCGCCCAGGGCGGGTCGCCGGCACGCTCGGATCGAGCGCCTCAACGGGCCGAGGCGCACCGGATGCAGGTGCGTGCCGTGGGCCTGGCCTCGAGCCTGTCGACGCCGATCGCCCCACCGCATCGTTCGCACCTGCCGTACGTCCCGGCGTCGAGCCTCGTCACCGCGGCGTCGATCTCCGCGAGGTGGAGTCGTGCCTGTCGGACCAGGGCTCCGATCTGCGACCGTTCGAAGGCGATCGTCGCTCCCTCTGGGTCGTGCTCGTCGTCGGCGTTGGTGTCGCGGGAGGCCGCGACCACGGCGTCGTGGTCATCCGTCAGGTTCGTCAACCGTCCGATGGTCTCGGCCCGGTCGGCCTCGAGTCGCTCTCCCGCTCCCTGCACGTCCTCCATGCTGACGCAGCACGCAAGCCGGGTACCGGGTCGGTCAAGCATCCGACGGGGTCCTCCAGAAGGTGCCTCGGCCATGGCCCGGTTGCGTCTCGTGAGCCACGACCCCCGCCCGGTGACACCCCGCCCGGCTACCCGCAGGGTCACGAGCCGGCCACGCTGGCCGCGCACGGGCCAGGACGGCCGGCAACTCGGCGGGCTGCCTCAGTCCCCCGAGGGTCGGGCTGCCACTGTTGGCCCATCCCCCGGACACGCCGGTGACACCGGGTCCGACGACGGCGCGCTCGACGGACTCGGTCCAGGTCGCGCGCTACCGGAGTCGGTCGACGTGCCGGGCCATGGCGGACACGTCGGAAGGACCCGTGCCACAACAGCCGCCGACGAACCGCGCCCCCGCTGCGAGCCACGACCCGACGAGATCCAGCTCGAGCGGGTCGCCGTACATCCACGTCTTGTCGACGCTGTTCCAGTCGCCACCGCGGTTGGGGTAGGCGACCGCGGGGAGGCCCGTGGCCGCCACCGCCTCGACGACGGCCGGCAGGACGTCGGCCTGGTCCGAGCAGTTGACGCCGGTGGCGACGAGCGATCGGCTGCCTGCGAGAACGGCGTACGCCTCCCCCAGCGGTTGCCCGGCGCTGGTCGTGGCGCCGCGGACGGAGTAGCTGAACCACGCGGGCAGGCCGAGGTCGTCCAGCAGCGGGACCAGGACCTCCGCCTCCTCGACGTCCGGGATGGTCTCGACGGCGAGCAGGTCGGGCCCGGCTGCGGCGAGCAGCTCGAGGCGCGGCGCGTGGAAGTCACGCAGGCGCGTCGCGGAGACGCCGTAGCGGCCCGTGTACTCCGACCCGTCGGCCAGGAACGCCCCGTAGGGGCCGACGGAGGCGGCGACCAGCACTCCGGGGTGGCTGTCCGCGAGGTCCTCCCGAGCCCGCTGGGCAAGGGTCACGCTGAGAGTGATCAGGCGCCGGGCCTCGGTCGCGTCGTACCCGGCCGCGAGCAGACCCTCGATGCTCGCCTGGTAGCTGGCGGTCGTCGCGACCATGGCACCGGCGCGGATGTAGGCGCGGTGCGCCTCGACGATGCGCTGTGGCTCCTCGGCGAGCAGTCGAGCGGTCCAGAGCGCCCCGTCCAGCGTGGCCCCCAGCTCCTCGAGGGCGGTCGAGAGTCCGCCGTCGAGCACCACGGGTTCCGTCCCGGCCATGAGGTCAACCACAGCCACATCCTGCCTCAGCGGAGCGGGGTCCGGCCTCGTCGACCGATCCGTCAACGCGGTGCCGCGCGGTGGGCTGCTCGGTCACCGCGGGCCAGGCTCCCCGGCACGACGACGTCGCACCACACCCCGAACAGGCCGCCGTGGTGTCGCGCCAGGGTGCGGAACATCTCGACGTCGGCGTCCAGCCCGGGCTGTGACCGGGTGACCATGGTGCAGCGGACACAGGGCTGGGTGGGGACCAGCGTGGCTCCTCCGATCTGGATCT
The DNA here is from genome assembly GCA_963760585.1 of uncultured Actinomycetota bacterium. GTDB lineage: Bacteria > Actinomycetota > Actinomycetes > Propionibacteriales > Nocardioidaceae > Nocardioides. The sequence continues at coordinate 500,337 of CAVXDI010000004.1, read as the reverse complement.
CGCGCCCGACCCATGAGTCCTCGACCCACCCGTCGCCGGCGACGTCGATCAGGACGTTGGGCCGGAATCGGCGTACGTCCCAGGTGCCGCTCGGGTGGTGAGCGGCGGCGGTGCGCAACGAAGCGGTGGTGACGACCAGGATCGGTGCCGCGTCGACGTACCGGCCCTCGGGCATCGTCCACTCGATGGGCTGACTGGTCTCGTCGGTCGCGTCGGCGAAGAACTCCGCCCGGCCCGCGTCGCCCGCTGACCGGACGAGCGACACCGGGCTCGCCAACCACGCGGACAGCCGGCGGTCGGTCCGGTCCCCCGGGCCGGTGACGGTGCCGCCGTCCGGGAGCGTGAGGACAGGTTCGTCGCCTTCGCCGTCGCCGCCGTACGTCGCGGAGGCGCCGAGGAGCTCGGGGCGACGACGTGCCGTCAGGATCCGCCCCGTGCGCTGGTCGCGGATCCCCCATCGTCTGTCGCCCGCAACACCGTCGGCCTCCACCGTGGCGGCCTCGACCGGCTCGCCCTGCAACGACTTGACGGGGTAGCGCCAGAGACCGACAACCTCCACCACGACCTCCTGATCCGTGCGGGCGACTCACCCACCATCATCGCTGCTCAGGACCGGCGGCGCTGGGGTTCCTCGGTGGGCGCCGGCGCGGTCAGGACCGTCGTACGGCGACTCGCTCGCGGTGCGACACCCACCAGGACGGCGACCTGCGCCACCACCGACGGCGGGTTGTGGCCACGTCCACGGGACACGGCTGTAGCCGGGCACGCAGCAGGGCCGACAGCGTTGCTGCCTCCGAGGTCGACAGCAGCCGGGCTTGGTGCCGCCAGGTGTGCTGGAGCACGTCGGGTGAGGCTGCGAGAACGAGGCCGACGCTGACTCCGACCTCCGTCGCACCTGGCAGGCAGACCGCCGATGTCACCGCTCGCCGGTAGCGATCAGGGAGCAGAGCGGCGACCGCCACGGCAGCCTCCGCTGACAGCCGGGCCGCCTCGTCCAGGTCCGCTGTCGCGCCACTGGTCGATGCTGAGAGGGTCGGCTGCCCGGGGCGATCGGTGACGACGTGCACGCCGCTGGGGCCGACGAGCACCAGGTCGATGCGGTCGTGGCTGCCCGGTACCCGCACGTTGGTGAACTGCGTCCAGTACACGGCCGACAACGGCTGGACGGGTCGGACGGGCGCCGCTCGTCGGAGGAGCTCTCGAGTCATTGGTTCCCTTCGACGTACGAAGGATAGGTAGCCGGCAACGGGCTGTCCGCGGCGTTATCGAATCGTCACCCGCAGGCCGCCCGCGGGCCGACTTCCTCACGGCCGCGCCGGGTCGACACCCCGCTCCCGGTCGCCCGACGCGGGCCCGTCACGCTTGGGAGCGTGGACCCGCCACGTCGCGTGGGGCAGACTCGTCGAGAGTGAGCGCGGCGCCGTTGAGGCACCATCGCTGACCGGTGGGCGCCGGACCGTCGTTGAACACGTGACCCAGGTGCCCTCCGCAGCGGGTGCAGGTGACCTCGCGGCGTGGCAGCAGCAGCTTGAAGTCAGTGCGGATGTGCACAGCCTCCGGGCTCGCTGCGGAGGAGAAGCTGGGCCAGCCCGTCCCGGAGTCGAACTGGTCCTCGGCGCGGAACAGCTCGGCGTCGCAACCCAGACACCGGTACACACCGACCGGGTCCCGGGGTGGGTGCTCGTAGGGGCTGGACCGCGGGGCCTCCGTGCCGGACCGGCGCAGCACCCGGTAGGCCTCGGAGCCGAGGCTGGCACGCCACTCGGCGTCCGAGCGGACCACCTGGGGCTGGGATCGGGAGCGGCGTCTGAGCACGTGACCAGCCTAGGGACCGACCCCTGAGGCGCCTGTGAGTGTTCGTGCCGGCGCTGCCCCCAGCGTGCATCTCGATGATGCGTACGGTTCGAGCTCGTCGTGGAGATTCGTCCGAGTGGGTGCAACCAGGACAGCAGGATCACTCTCCTCGGGTGGCCGCGGCTCGCCGAGGCCGACCTGGGGAGGGTCGAGGAGCACCGACGCAGCGCCTGGCCGTCTGCGCCCTAGGCTGGAGGCGCTCGCGGCAGGAAAACTGTCCACCACAGATCAAAGACTCGTGAAGTGAGGCAAGCTGATGTGTCGAGTTCTCGCCTATATCGGGCCCGAGATACCGGTGGAGAGCCTACTGCTGAAGCCGGACAACAGCCTCGTCAACCAAACCCTCGACCCGGAGCGTCATCCTCTGCTCCAGCTTGCAGGATGGGGATTCGGGGCCTGGAGCGAGCACCTGCTGAAACCGGACGAGCCGTTGCTCTACCGACGGCCCATGGCGGCTTTCTATGACGACAATGCCGACGGCATCATTCCGAGCCTTCAGGCCAGCACGCTGCTCGCTCACGTGAGAGCGGCCGACTACAACTCGACCACGGTTCTGGCCGACGAGAACTGTCACCCGTTCTCCTACAAGGAGACTCCCTGGATCATTGCCCAGAACGGCGACCTGCCCAACTGGAAGCTGCTGCAGAGGGAGCTGCTGCCCCACTGCCAGGACAAGTACCTCGAGCAGATGCGGGGTACCACCGATACAGAATTCCTCTACGTGCTTCTGCTCTCCCTGCTCGAGAGTGACAGCGACGAGGACGTTCAGGCCGGATTCGAGAAGATGTTGAGCGTCATCGTCCAGGCCATGAAGAAGCTCGACCTCGTCGAACTGGCCAAGTTGAAGATGGCCCTGGTTGCTCCGAACCGGATCATCGGCGTCAACTTCGGTTCCGGACACCACGGCGAAACTGATCCGACTGGAGACTGGAAGGAGCTGCGGAAGTCCGGGCCGGGCACGGATGACTATGCGCTCTCCATGCTCCTGGAGCCGATGTACCTGCTCACAGGTCGCAATTTCCAGGATTATGAAACCACCTATGACGTCGACGTCACCTCTGTCGAGGAGGCAACGTCCGTCATCTTCGCCTCAGAGCCCTTGACGGAGGACGGCGACGACTGGATGGACCTGGAGTTCGGTGAGATCGTGTTTCTCGAGAAGAAGGGGACGAGCATCACCAGAGACGTCCGGAGACTGATGGTGTAGCGGCGTGAGAGCTCTCCGCCTGCACGAGTCCTCGGCTCTTCTCGCTGCCGAGGGTGCCGAGCGGGGAGGGTCAGCCTGGCTCGTCTCCGGTGGGCGGATCGCAACGGGGGCACGGCCCACCACGTCGGTGGACGCGCAGGTGGGTGGCGATCCGTTCCATGACCTCGCCGAGGCGGATCTGGTCCTCGGGAGGGAGGTCGTCGAGGAGGAAGCGCTTGATCAGTGCGGCGTGGCCGACCGCGGCGTCGGCCAGGGCCGACCCTCCGGACGGCGTGAGCCTGGCGATCAGGCCCCGGCCGTCGTCCTCGGCCGGGATCCGTTCGATCCACCCGCGCCGCTCCAGCCGGTTGGCGATGTGCGTCAGCTTCTGCGCCGACGACACCACCTCGGCCGCCAGCTCGGTCATCCGCAGTGAGCCGCCGGCGCCGTCGAGGCGGACCAGGACCTCGTAGTCGCTGTGGGTCATCCGGTGTTCCCTGGCGACGTGCTCGGCCAGGATCTCCTCGAGCAGCCGCCCGGCGTCCAGGAACCGCGTCCACGCGAACAGCTCCTGCTTGCTCAGATGTCGCCCGGTCCCGACCAGCTCGGCTGGGTCGTAGTCGGCGTCGGGGTCGGACCGCTCCTCGTGCCCCGTCACGTCACCTCCACTCGAGCTGTCCTCGGATCTCGCCCGAGGGGACGACGGTGGTGTGGACGTTGACGTAGTAGCCCCCGGGGTTGCGGGCGATGGTGCGGATCAGGCCCGGATCAGCCTTGACGCAGGCCTCGAAGTCAGCGCTGTCGACGCCGAGATTCACCACCACAGGACCGTTGACTCCGGCGGGGCCGACGTGGATGTGGCCCGCCACGACATCGCCGGCCAGGCCCTCGGCCTCGATCTCCACACAGACCTGACCGTGCCTGGCGTCGAGCTCGACCTCGGCCTCGCCCCTGGCACCGGTTCCCGAGGGCGGAACCTCGTTGTCCGACGAGAGCTCGGCCTCCAGCTCGACCTTCCGGTCATGGGACCCGGTCAGCTTGAGGACCTGACCGGTGTGGCCGACCGGCGCGACTCCCTGTTGACCCATGACATAGAGCTCGCCCCTGCGGTCCTGGCCGAACCCGGTGACGAACATGCCGACCGGGCCGCTGGCCGGGATCAGTTCTGCGAGCCGACCGTGCTCGTCGATGTGGAGCAGACGGCCTCGAGGGCCGGCGAAGCTGGCGGTGAAGTCGCCGAACACGTAGCTGCCGCGCAGGTCCTTGACCCGCCCGCCGCGGTAGGCGAAGCCACCGGTGACCGACACTCCCTCGTCGTGGTCGTACTGCGCAACGGGATCGATCAGGCCGGCCGGCGCACCGGGCGAGTTGACGGTGGTGAAGCCGTTCGCGTCCCCGTTCATGTCGAAGAGGAACGTGCCCTCCTTGATGGGCCACCCGTAGTTGCCGCCCTTGACCACCCGGTCGACCTCCTCGATGTCGTTCTGGCCGACATCGGCGGCGTAGAGCTGGCCCGTCCTCGAGTCGAACGACATACGGAACGGGTTTCGCAGGCCGTAGGCGAAGATCTCGTCGGCGCCGCCCCGGTGGGCGAACGGATTGCCGGCCGGGATCCCGTACTCGCCGTTGTCGCTGTTCGAGCCCAGCGGGTCGATGCGCAGGATCTTGCCGAGCACGTTGCCTTCGGAGAGGTCCTGTCCGTTGCCCCCCGGCACGTGACCCGGCCCCTGGTCGTCGGCCGACCCACCGTCGCCCAGGGCGATGTACAGCTTGCGATCGGGGCCGAAGGCGATGGCACCGCCGTTGTGGTTGAACTGAGGTTGCTCGACCCGAAGCACAACCCGCGAGCTGGCGGGGTCGATCACCGAACCGGGCCGCTTGGGACGGTCGACCCGCCACTCTCGGATCACGCTCAGGCTGGCGTTGGGAGCGGGAGCCTCGCCCGTGTCCGGGATCGGGAAGTCGGGTGTTGAGGAACCGAGCGGCTCGGAGGTGTAGGTGTACACGAGGCCGTTCCTGCGGTACTGCGGGTGGAAGGCCAGGCCCAGGAAGCCGCGCTCGTCGTAGCTGCCCGGCCCGAAGGCGCCGAGGCGGACCAGCTGACCGAGGCCGTTCGCCCCCACGTCGAGGAAGGTGAACGAGTCGGGCACGCCGCCGTGCCGGCCCGGTCGAAGCTTGACGGCGGTGACCGTGCCGACCTGGTCGACGACGAAGAGCTGCTTGTCGTTGCCCGGGGCATGGATCCCCAACACCGGCGTGGTGAAGCCGTCGGCCGTCAGCTGGAGGTCGAACTCAGCGTCGCTGACCGGGATCTTCTCCGGTATCGGATCGCCGTGCGCGGCCAGGGCCGGTGAGGCAGCGGCGACCATGGAAGCCGTTGCGAGCAGCCCAAGGGTTCTGCGGAGTCGGCGCATCTTCGTTCTCCTTTGAACGGTTACATGCACAGCACTGTGAAGTTCCCCCCGCATTCGTTCCCATCGACGGTACTAAAATCCTTTACGAAAAACCAGATGCCTTTCCCAAGGAGCGACGGGCGGTGCGCGGCGAGACGTCGTACGTCCCGAGCCACAGCGCGCATCATCCGTACGACGTCTTCGGCCTCGAGGCCACGAGAGGGGGGTCGGGCGTCCGGGCCGACGTCAGAATGAGCACCACACCTCGATAGAGCGGCCGACCGTGCATCTCCTCCGGCCGCGTCGTGCCGGTGATCGGTCAGCGCTTCGACCTGGCGGACCTCCCGAGGCGATGCGTCAGCTGGTCGCCGGCCAGGTCAGCGGCAGGACGGCCGTCACCATCCGCCCGGACACGCAGAACCGGTCATCGACACGGCGTCCGCCGCGGGGCCGCCGGTGAGGTGGGGGGCCGGGGTGCGGCTCTCCTGCATCCGGGCGGACCCCGCGACGGGTCGCTCAGTCGCCGGCCTTGACCGCGAGGACGGCGCAGTGCGCGTCGAGCAGGATCCGCTGGGCGTTGCTGCCGAGGATCAGCTTGCCCACCGGTGAGCGACGGCGCAGGCCGATCACGATCAGCTCGGCGCTGTTCGCCTCCGCGATGCTGATCAGGTCCTCGGCGGGCTCGAAGCCCCGGACGAGCTGGCGCAGGTCGTAGGACACCCCCGACTCATCGAGGCGGGCCCGGACGGCGTCCATCTCCTCCTCGGCGCGACGCGCGGCGGTGGAGTCGAAGTCCTGACCACCCCGGTGCGAGTTCACGACGACCAGCTTGATGTTGCGCAGCTTCGCCTCGTCGATCGCCTTGCTGAGTGCGGCCTCGCCCTCCGGCTTGGGCACATAGCCCACCACAACGGTCCCCATCGACCCTCCTCGTCCTCGTCGGTTCGGACCCGGTGGTCCACGGCCAACCTACCCAATCGGAGGCGGCGGCGGGAGGCTGTGGACGAGTCGTGCAGCCCGACGTGTGATGGGGCAGGCTGGCGGACGGGCCCTCGGCGCCGCGGGCCGGGTCGCACGCCGACGGGAGGGACGTGCTGTGGAGGGTCTCGTCGAGCCGCTCCCCGCGCCGCTGGCGGCCTCGCTGCGCCGGGCCGTGCTCGACCACGCGCTCTCCGAACGGCGTCGACACTTCACCCCGGCACTGCACGTCGGTACCCCCGGCGGCCCGCAGGCGGTGCTCGCCCTCGAGCGCGGCGAGCGGCTGGACCACTCCCTGCGCTGCGACATGGTGGCCGCGTTGCTCGCGCGCGCCTCCCGGGAGTCGCCCGACCCACTGGTCTGGTTGACCCGGGGCGGAGACCTCGAGCTGCAGGACGTCGACGCGCTCTGGCTGGCCGCGGCGCGCGCGGCCAGCGCTGAGGTGGGCAGTCCCCTGACCCTGGTGGTCGTCAACCGGCACGGCTGGCACGACCCGCGCAGCGGGCTGGGCCGGCAGTGGCGACGGCTGCGGATCCGCTGAGCGCCAGCCGGAGCCTCATTCCCAGGTGTGCACCGGCTCGTTGGTGTGCATGCCCTCGCGGTAGGCCAGCAGGGTCCGACGCAGCGCGTCGTAGCGCTCGAGGTCGGCGTGCTCGCGCATCCGGCGCACGAACCACTCCGAACCGGTGACGCCGGTGAGGCAGCGCTGCTCGATGATGCCGAGGTAGCGCTCGCGCTCCTGCGCCGAGACCCCCCATGCCTCCAGACCCTGGTGGGCCATCGGCAGCAGTCGGCGCAGCACCAGCTCGGTGGCGCGTACCTGGCCCACGCCCGGCCAGTAGACCTGCGCGTCGACCCCCTGCTGCGCGGCGGTGTGGAAGTTCTCCTCCGCGGCACTGAACGACATCTGCGACCACAGCGGCCGCTCGCTCTCGGCGACCGCCCGGACCAGGCCGAAGTAGAAGGCGGCGTTGGCGATCGTGTCGGCCACGGTCGGTCCGGCCGCGAGCAGCCGGTTCTCGACGCGCAGGTGCGGGACGCCGTCGGAGATGTCGTAGACGGGGCGGTTCCAGCGGTAGACCGTGCCGTTGTGCAGCCGCAGCTCCGCCAGCTGCGGCGTGCCGCCGGCCTCGAGCACCTCGAGCGGGTCCTCGTCGTCGGTGACCGGCAGCAGCGCCGGGAAGTAGCGCACGTTCTCCTCGAAGAGGTCGAAGACCGAGGTGATCCAGCGCTCGCCGAACCAGACCCGCGGTCGCACGCCCTGGGCCTTGAGCTCCTCGCTGCGGGTGTCGGTGGCCTGCTCGAACAGCGGGATCCGGGTCTCGCTCCACAGCTGCTTGCCCAGGAGGTACGGCGAGTTGGCGCCGACCGCGAGCTGCACGCCGGCGATGACCTGGGAGGCGTTCCAGTAGTCGGCGAACTGGTCCGGCGAGGTCTGCACGTGGAACTGGGTGCTCGTGCACGCCGCCTCGGGCACGATCGAGTCGGCGGTCGTCGCGAGTCGCTCCGGTCCGGTGATCTCGATCGTGATGTCCTCCCCGCGGGCGTTGAGGATCTGCTCGCTGAGCAGCCGGTAGCGCGGGTTCTCGCTGAGGCTGGCGATGTCCATGTGCCCCTCGGCCAGGGTCGGCAGGATGCCGATCATCACCAGGTGCGCGCCCACCTCCGACGAGCGGGCCTCCGCGGCGTTGAGGCTGCGGCGCAGGGAGTCCTCGAAGGTGGTCAGGCCCCCCTCGCGCAGCCTGGCCGGAGGCACGTTGATCTCGAGGTTGAACTGCCCGAGCTCGGTCTGGAAGTCCGGGTCCGCGATCGCCGCGAGCGCCTCGACGTTCTTGAACGCCGGGTCACCCCGGTCGTCGATGAGGTTGAGCTCCACCTCGAGCCCGGTCATCGGGTCGTCGGTGTCGAAGCGGGCCTCGCGCAGCATCCGGGCGAAGACGTCCAGGCAGCGGCGCACCTTCTCGCGGTGCCTGGTCCGATCCGCCCGGGAGAACTCCTGTGCCTCGACCTCTTCACCCATGCCGGGAGCCTACGGCTTCCCGGCCTGCCACGAGGCCTCCGTCCGGGCGACGAGGTCGAGCACGACGCCGGCGAGGTCGCCGCTGCGCTCGTAGGCCGCCCGCTGCCGCGCGGCCCCGCTCGTGGCCAGCACCCGCGCCACGCCGTCGCGGACGAGGTCGAGGTCGCCGGTCTCCTCCAGCGCCGGGCGGACAGCGGTGACCAGCGCCTCCAGCACCTCTCGTGCGGGACGCAGCGCGCCCTGCTCGGGGTGCACCAGCGTGTCGGACAGCCCGTAGCGCGAGGCCCGCCAGTGCGCGGCCCGCAGCAGGTCGGTGCGGTGCTCGGGGACCGGGGCACCGACCTCCCACTCCCCCGCCAGGGTCTCCACGAGGGCCCGAGCCAGCAGCGCGACCAGGACCGCGTCGGCCGGGTCCGTGCAGACGTCGCAGACGCGCACCTCGAGGGTCGGGTGCTCGACCGACAGCCGGGCGTCGAAGTAGAGCATCCCGGGGTCGCGGGCGGCGCCGGAGCGCTGCAGCGCCTCGGCCACCTCCCGGTAGCGCTCCGGGGTGCCGAACGGCTCCTGCGGGCCGGCGGTGGGCCACCGCGACCACACCTGACCGCGCCACGAGGCGTAGCCGGTGTCGCCGCCGTCGGAGTACGGCGAGTTGGCGCTGATAGCCAGCAGGACCGGCAACCAGGGGCGCAACCGGTCCAGCACGCCGACCCCCTCCGCGTCGGACCCGATCCCCACGTGGACGTGCATCCCGCAGGTCCCGCCGGTGCGGCCGATCGCCCCGTAGGTGTCGACGATGTCGCGGTAGCGGTCCTGCGGGGTCACCCGCCCCGACTGCCCGGACAGTGGCAGCGTCCCTGCGGCGACCGCGGCGGCGTCGGCGGCGCGCGCCGCCTCCCCGGCGGTGCGGCGGGCGGCGACCAGCTGGGCCAGGGCCTGCATCGCGTCCACGACCGGGTCGGTGCGGGTCTCCACCTGGTGGCGGAACAGCTCCTGCTCCAGGTCCTCCGAGGCCGGCCGGGGGCCGCCCGCTCCCCCGGCCTCGTCGGTGCGCGAGGCGCGCTCGCGGTGGGTCTTGAGCACCTGCTGGGAGCGCGCGGTCGTCTCCCCGGTCGCGGGGTCGACGAGATGCAGCTCCTCCTCGATGCCGAACGTACGGATGACCATGGGACGTGGCGTACCCCCCGTCCGGGTCTCTCACTCCCCCGCTCGATCGCGCGGTCCCGGTGAGCCCACCGCCCGGTCACCACGACGACGGTGGGACGGCCCGCGTCAGTGCTTCCCCCACCCGGGACCCCAACCAGTGCTCGGGGTCGACCGCGAAGCACCGGTCGAGCGCGCACCAGGCGAGCGCACCGTGACCGGCGAGCCAGGCGGCGAAGCCGAGCAGCGCTGCCGGGGTGGGGAGCAGCTCGTCGGGGGCGCGGCGGACCACGTCGGTCCAGAAGCCGACGTGGTCGTGGGCACCCACCCGGGTCATCAGCGTCCACACCGCGTCGCGGGGGCCCTCGTCGCGCACCGCGAGCAGCAGCCGGGCGAGCTCCGGGTCGGCCGCGACCCTGCGCGCGGCGGCGTGCGCGCGCACCAGCTCGCGCGCCCAGGCCGCACGGTCGTGCGCGGGCCGTGGGTCGGGCAGCGACGCCACCGCCGCCGCGAGCCGCGCCACCCGGTCGGGATCCGGGGCCAGGGTGCCGGCGAGCTCCGCGCGCGAGGCGAGGGTGACCCGACCCTCCAGCACCGCCTGGGCCACGAAGGGGTGCGCGCTCACGTCGTAGGCCACCCCGGCGGCCCCGGCCCCCGTCCGCCCCCGCAGCAGCGGGTACCAGCGTCGACCGTCCGCGCGCAGGGCGTCGATCACCTCGATGCCGACACTCTCGAAGGTGTCGAGCAGCGCCTTGAGGACACGGGTGGCCCACGAGGCCCGGGTGGCGTACAGCACGAACACCACGCGCCGCACCCGGTGCAAGTGCGCCGGCCGGCACAGCGACGCCACCACGTCGGGGACCTGCGAGGGCGCCCCGGGCAGGTCCACCCGGGCGTGGAACGGCTCCCCGGCCCCGAAGGTGAGCATCACGACCGACTCCGTGGGCACGAAGCCGAGGACGACGGGCACGACGGCCAGCAGGTCCTCCGGGGCTCGCGCGGTGAGACAGGTGGGACCGGGTGGGCCGGCGGGCGGTGTGGCTGGGGTCCCGGAGGGCCCTGGGGTGCTGGTCATGGCACCGACGATCCCCGCGGGAGCGCGCTCGCGCCCGGGGGCCGGGGCCGCTTGGGGAGGAGGGTGCGGGCGGGCGCGCTGTGGACGTCGCCCGGCCCGGGTAGTTTGCCCCCATGCCGTGCGCCCCCCTCACCGTGCACCGGACCCGCTAGTGCGCACCACCGCCTCGGTGCTGCACCTCGACCTCGACGCCTTCTTCGCCTCGGTCGAGCAGCGCGACAAGCCCTCTCTGCGCGGCAAGCCCGTCGTGGTCGGCGGCGTGGGCGGGCGCGGCGTCGTGGCCACCGCGTCCTACGAGGCCCGCGTCTTCGGCGTCCGCTCGGCGATGTCGACCCGGGAGGCGCGCTCGCGCTGCCCGCACGCGGCCTTCCTGACCGGTCGCTTCCACGCCTACCGGGCGGCCAGCGAGCAGGTGATGGCCACCCTGCGATCGGTCTCCCCGCTGGTCGAGCCGCTCTCCCTCGACGAGGCCTTCGTCGACCTCGCCCACGCCGACCTGCCGGACCTGGAGCTCGCCACGGTCTCGGCGCTCGCCGACGACCTGCGCGCCCGGGTCCACGAGGTGACCGGCGGCCTGACCGCCTCGGTCGGCCTGGGCACCTCGAAGTTCATCGCCAAGATCGCCAGCGACCTCGACAAGCCCGACGGCCTGGTCGTGGTCGCTCCCGGCACCGAGCAGGAGCTGCTGCGCCCGATGAAGGTGACGGTGATTCCCGGGGTCGGTCCTGCCACCGCGGAGCGGCTGCGTCGCGCCGGGATCTCGACGGTCGCCGACCTCGAGGCGGTGGGCCTCGAGGAGCTCGTCCGCCTGGTCGGCAAGGCGCACGGCACCGGCCTGCACCACCTCGCGCGCGCCGACGACGACCGCGCCGTGGTGGCGGAGCGGGAGGCCAAGTCGGTCAGCGTCGAGGGCACCTACGACACCGACCTGACCGACCGCCGGCTGATGGAGGGGCTGCTCACCCGCCAGGCCGGGGAGGTCGCCGCACGGCTGCGCAGGCACGGGTTGTCCGGGCGCACCGTGACGATCAAGGTCCGCCTGCACGACTTCACCACGCTGAGCCGCTCCAGCACCCTGGCCTCCCCCACCGACTCCCCCGGCGCCGTCGCCCGCGTGGCCCGGGGCCTGCTGGCCGATCTCGACACCTCCGGGGGCGTGCGCCTGCTCGGCGTCGGCGTCTCCGGGCTGGCCGACTGGATCCAGGAGGACCTCTTCGGCGAGACCGAGGAGGAGCCCGACGATCTCCCGGTCGAGCTGGACCTGCCGCGCCACCGTCGGCAGGGCTGGGCGCCCGGGATGGACGTCGAGCACACCGAGCTCGGGCGGGGCTGGGTGTGGGGCGCCGGCCGGGGGGTGGTCACCGTGCGCTTCGAGACGGCCGGCACCCCCAGCGGCCCGGTCCGCTCGTACCCCGAGGACGACCCCCGGCTGAGCGCCTGGCTGCCCCCCGAGGCGGCCGAGGTGGCACCGGCTCCCGAGCCCCCGGCGCCCGGCTGAGCCGTCCCCGGTGGCTCAGCCCCGGGTGAAGCGGACCTCGTCGCCCGGCCTGAGCTGGGCGCACCGCCAGAGGTCGTCGGGCTCCACCACGGCCAGGACGGGGTAGCCGCCGGTGGGCGGGTGGTCGGCCAGGAACACGACCGGCCTCCCGCTCGGCGGCACCTGCACCGCCCCCAGCACCATGCCCTCGCTGGGCAGCTCCCCGCCGCGGACCCGGCGCAGCGGCGGCCCGTCCAGGCGCAACCCGACCCGGTCCGACTCCGCGGCCACGACGTACGCCGTCGCGCACAGTGCTGCGAGGGCGTCACCCGCGAACCACGCCGCCCTCGGGCCGGGGACGACCCGCAGCGGGCCCGGTCGCCGCTCGCGCGGAGCGTCCAGGGGTCGGGGCGGCCCGGTGACGGGGCCCAGCGCGAGCACCGCACCCCCGGCCACCCGGGGCGGGCCGACCCAGGCGAGCGTGTCGGTGGCGCGGGAACCGAGCACCGGCTCCACGGCCAGGCCGCCGGCCACGGCGACGTAGGAGCGCACGCCGGAGGCCGGCGTCCCGAGACGCAGCGTGGACCCGGCCGGCAGCCAGAGGGCGACGCCGTGCTCCCGGGCCCGCCCGTCGACGTCGACCGGGCAGCGCGCCCCGGTGACCGCGACCCAGCGCCCGTGGCGGTGAGGAGGGCGGGGACCGGGGTCGCCCAGCCGCAGCCGCACCCCGCCGAGCGTGACCTCCAGGAGCGCGTCGTCGACGCCGTTGCCGACCAGCCGGTTCGCCAGGGCGGCGGCGGGGGCGTCGAGGACGCCGGCCCGCGGGACCCCGAGGTGCGCCCAGCCGGGTCGCCCCCGGTCCTGGACGGTGCACAGCGACCCGGCGTCGAGCACCTCGAGCCCGTCCGGCACGCCTGGCCCGGTCATCGCCGCACGAACCTGACCCGGGTGCCGGGGGCCAGCAGCGCGGGGTGCTCGCGCGCCGGGTCCCACAGCACGACGTCGGTGCTCCCGAGCAGCCGCCAGCCCCCGGGCGAGGCGGTCGGGTAGATCCCGCACCACTCGCCGGCCAGCGCGACCGAGCCGGCCGGGATCCGCGCGCGCGGCGTCTCCAGCCGCGGCACCGCCCGGTGCGGCGGCAGGCCGCTCAGGTAGGAGAAGCCGGGGGCGAAGCCGCAGAACGCCGCGACGTACTCCCCCGCCGCGTGGGCGGCGACCGCGTCCCGGACGCTCATCCCCCACGCCTCGGCGACGAAGGCGAGATCCGGGCCGTCGTAGCGCACCGGCACCTCCACCAGCTCCCCCGGCGCGGGGGCGACGCCGGGCCGCCAGCCGGCGAGGAGCTCGCGCAGCGCCGCCTCGTCACCGACCCCGTCGAAGAGCACGCTGCACGCGGCCGGCACCACGTCGTCCACGTCGAGCCCCGAGCCGCGGGCGAACGTCGCGAGGTCCAGGGCGGCGGCGGAGTCCTCGACCTCCGCGAGCAGGGCCCGGCGGCCCACCGGTCGCAGGTCCACCTCAGAGACCCCGCAGGGTCCAGCCCGCGGCCTCCAGCGCCCGGCGCACGTCGCGTGCGTGCTCCACGGCGCCCGGGTGGTCGCCGTGCACGCAGAGCGACTCGACGCCGGGTGCGAGGCGGACGGCCGCGGCCGCGATCGCGGCGGCGTCCTGCAGCACGGCGCCGGGCTCCGAGCGCGGCACCAGCCGGCCGTCCGCCCGGTAGCCGCGGTCCGGGAAGCCCTCGCGCACCACCCGGCGCCCCGCCGCGGCCGCCTGCGTGCACAGCTCGCCCGGCATGCCGAGGACCGGCAGCGTGCCGGAGCCGGCCAGCACGGCGGCGGCCTGCTCGGCGTCCACGATGGCCCGGTGGTAGAGCGCGCCGTGCGGCTTGAGGTACCGCACCCGGGTGCCCTCCTCGCGGGCGATGGCGTCGAGCAGCCCGACCTGGTCGGCGACCTGCTCGCGCAGCAGGTCGCCGGCGACGTCGCGGGCCACCCGCCCGAAGTTCTCGCGGTCGTCGTAGGAGACCTGGGCACCCACCGACACCCCGAGCCGGGCCGCCCCCGCGCACACCGCGCGCATGACGTCCGGACTGCCCGCGTGGTAGCCGCAGGCGACGTTCGCACTGGTCACGATCGCGAGCAGGGCCTCGTCGTCGGTCACCTCCTCACCGAGATCGGCATTGAGGTCGAGAGGTCCCGGGGCCATCCCCCGACGGTATCCGCCGCAGCGAGGCGCCCGCGGCCCGGCTAGATTCGCCGGATGCAGAACTCCCCGTCGACCGGCCCGGCCTCCCCGGGCACCCCGCCCGTCGCCCCACGACGCACCGTCACCACCGAGATCCACGGCGAGAGCCGCGCCGACGACTACGAGTGGCTGCGCGAGAAGGACTCCACCGAGGTCGCGGCGTACCTCGAGGCGGAGAACGAGTACACCCAGGAGCGCACCGCGCACCTCGCCGGGCTGCGCCTGCAGATCTTCGAGGAGATCAGGGCGCGCACCCGCGAGACCGACCTGTCGGTGCCCACCCGCAACCGTGGCCACTGGTACTACGGCCGGTCCTTCGCCGGCAAGGAGTACGGCGCCAGCTGCCGGGTCCCGGTCCGCGGCGAGGACGACTGGACTCCCCCGCAGCCGGCCGAGGACACCGCACCCGACCAGCCGGCGCTCGAGGGCGAGGAGCTGCTGCTCGACCTCGACGCGCTCGCCGAGGGCCACGAGTTCTTCTCCCTCGGCGGCTCCACGATCAGCCCGGACGGCGACCTGCTGGCCTGGGCCACGGACGTGGTGGGCGACGAGCGCTACACGATCCGCATCAAGGACCTCACCGACGGCTCGCTGCTCGACGACGAGATCGTCGGGGCCCTCGGCGGCGCCACCTGGGACCGCGAGGGCGTCCACCTCTACTACACCACCGTCGACGACGCCTGGCGCGCCGACAAGATCTGGCGCCACCGCCTCGGGACCACCCAGGCCGACGACGTGCTGGTCCACCACGAGGAGGACGCCCGATTCTGGGTCGGGATCGGGCGCAGCCGCTCCGACCGCTTCCTGATGATCGCCACCGGCTCGAAGACGACCTCCGAGTACCGCTACCTCGACGCCGAGGACCCGGACGCCGGGTTCCGGGTCTTCGCCGCGCGCACCGAGGGCCTCGAGTACTCCCTCGACCACGCCCTCATCGACGGGGAGGACCGCTTCCTCGTGCTGCACAACCACACCGGCGCGGACTTCGAGCTCGCGGTGAGCCCGTTGGAGCCGGCCGGCCCGGACCGGTGGGCCGCCCTGGTGCCGCACGACCCCGCGGTGCGGCTCGAGGACGTCGACGCCTTCGCCGGTCACCTCGTCGTCCACCAGCGCAGCGGCGGCCTGACCCAGCTGCGGATCCTCGAGCTCGGCCAGCACCCCGACCAGCCGGGCGGCCCGCTCGGCGTCAGCGACGACTACCTCGTCGAGTTCGACGAGGAGATCTACACCGTGGGCTCCGGCGGCAACCCGAACTTCGCGCAGCCGACCGTCCGCCTCGGCTACACCTCGATGGCCGTCCCGTCCTCGGTCTACGACTACGACGTGCGCTCGCGCGAGCTCACCCTGCTCAAGCGGGCACCGGTGCTCGGCGGCTACGACCCGGCCGACTACGAGGAGCACCGGTTGTGGGCGCCGACCGACGACGGCGAGCAGGTGCCGATCTCGATCGTGTGCCGGCGAGGCGTCCGGGGCACCGACCAGGAGCCGACGCCGATCCCGGTGCTGCTCTACGGCTACGGGGCCTACGAGATGTCGATGGACCCCTACTTCTCGGTCGCCAGGCTCTCCCTGCTCGACCGCGGGGCCGGGTTCGCGATCGCGCACGTGCGGGGCGGCGGCGAGATGGGCCGGCGCTGGTACGACGACGGCAAGCTGTTCCACAAGCAGAACAGCTTCTCGGACTTCGCGGCCTGCGCCCGGCACCTGATCGCGACCGGCTGGACCACCCCCGAGCACCTCGTCGCCGAGGGCGCGAGCGCCGGCGGGCTGCTCGTCGGCGCGGTGGCCAACCAGGCGCCGCAGCTCTTCGGCGGGATCGTCGCCGGGGTGCCGTTCGTCGACGCGCTGACCACGATGCTCGACGCCACGCTGCCGCTCACGGTCACGGAGTACGACGAGTGGGGCAACCCGGAGGCGGACCCGTCGGTCTACGCCGGTATGCGCGGCTACGCGCCGTACGACAACGTCGTGCCGCTCGACTACCCGCCGATCCTGGCGGAGACCTCCCTCAACGACACCCGGGTGCTCTACGTCGAGCCGGCCAAGTGGATCGCCAAGCTGCGCGCGACCGCGACCGGTCGCCGCGACTTCCTCCTGCGCACCGAGATGTCGGCCGGCCACGGCGGGGTCTCCGGACGCTACAAGTCCTGGCACGACCGGGCCTTCTCGCTGGCCTGGATCCTCGACCGGATGGGGCTCGCCGGGGAGTCGCGGGACTGAGAAGTCCCTGAGAGTTCGGCAGGACGGCAACTCTGACCAATCCTCGAGCGTCCTTAGTTTCGAAGACACCATGCATCCCCTCGGGAATCCCCGGGTAAGGACGGATGTTGGAACAGGACGTGAGGCTCCGCTCTGGCGGACCCATGAGCAGAGGAGGGCGTCCCATGGCTACACGCACCGCACCCCGCACCCGCGAGATCGAGGGCCGCGACAGCGTCGGTCTCTACCTCGACGAGATCGCGCGCAATCCCCTTCTCGACGCCGTGACCGAGGTGGAGCTGTCGAAGACGATCGAGGCCGGACTGCTCGCCGAGGCGCTCCTGGCGGAGGGCCGGGTCGGTCGTCGCAAGGGCGGCGCCCCGATGTCGGCCAACCGCGAGGAGCTCGAGTGGCTCGCCGAGGAGGGTCGCAAGGCGGTCGACACCTTCATCACCGCGAACCTGCGCCTGGTCGTCTCGATCGCGCGCAAGTACGGCCGGGCCCAGATGCCGATGCTCGACCTCATCCAGGAGGGAAACACCGGCCTGATCCGCGCGGTCGAGAAGTTCGACTACACCAAGGGCTACAAGTTCTCCACCTACGCCACGTGGTGGGTGCGCCAGGCGATCACCCGCGGCATCGCGCAGCAGGCCCGCGTGGTGAGGCTGCCCGTGCACGTGGTGGAGGAGCTCAACCAGGTCGGTGGAGCGCGCCGTACCCTCGAGCGCCAGCTGGGCCGCGACCCCGACCCCCGCGAGATCGCCGCCGAGCTCGGCATGGAGGTCGACCGGGTCCTCGACCTGATGGCGTGGGGCAGGGAGCACGTCAGCCTCGACTCACCCGTGGACGAGGACGGCGACACCTCGCTGGGTGACCTGATGGCCCAGGAGACCACCCCCGGCCCGGACCTGAGCGTCCTGGACGTGGAGTCCCGCGACCGGCTCAACAGCCTGGTCGGTCACCTCGACGACCGGGCGGCCGACATCATCCGTTCGCGCTACGGCCTCGTCGACGGACGTCAGCACAAGCTGGCCGACATCGGCGTCAAGCACGGCATCTCGGCCGAGCGAGTGCGCCAGCTCGAGCGCGAGGCCCTGCAGAAGCTGCGTCGCCACGCCGACCCGGACCTCGCTGCCTGACCCTCCTCCACGCCTGGCAGTCAGTCCCCCGCGGCCAGGTCCCCGAAGACCTCCGACACCCGGTGTCGGAGGTCTTCGCGCGTCCCGGTGTTCTCGACGACGTAGGTCGCGATCGCTCGCCGCTGCTCGCGCGTGGCCTGCGCCGCGATCCGCGACTCGGCGTCCTCGCGCGTCCAGCCCCGGTCCCCGAGCATCCGGGCCAGCTGCACCTCACGGGGCACGTCGACCACGATCACCGCGTCGAACACTCCCGCGGCCCCGTCGCTCTCGGCCAGCAGCGGGATGTCGTGGACCACGACGTCGTCCGGTCCGGCCTGCGCCTCGATCTCCGCGCCGCGGGCGCGCACCCGAGGGTGGATGATGCCCTCGAGCACCCGACGCCGGGCCTCGTCCGCGAAGACGACGGCGCCCAGTGCCGGCCGGTCCAGGGCACCCTCGGCGGTGAGCACCTTCGGGCCGAAGGCCTCGACGACCTCCGCCAGCCCGTCGGTGCCCGGGGCCACGACCTCGCGGGCCAGCTGGTCGGCGTCGATGACGACCGCCCCGAGCTCGGCCAGGATCGTCGCGACGGTGCTCTTGCCGGAGGCCACGCCCCCGGTCAGGCCCACCCGGCAGCGGGCACGTCCTCGACTGTTCATCCGAGCATTATCGCCGGCCGCCCCGGGACGGTGGCGTCCCACCACCCGATCAGCAGGCGAAGCGTCGCCGGTACTGCTGGGGGCTGAGCCCCCGCACCCGGGCGAAGTGGTGACGCAGCGCCGCGGCGCTGCCGAAGCCGACCTCCTGGGCGATCCACTCCACGGGCCGGTCGCTGCGCTCGAGCAGCTCCTCGGCGGCGAGCACCCGCTGGCTGGTCACCCAGACGTGCGGCGTCACCCCGGTCTCGGCGCGGAACCGACGGGCGAAGGTGCGCGCCGACATCACCGAGCGGCGGGCGAGGGTCTCCACGTCGAGGTCCTCACGCAGGTGCGTGACGATCCACTCCAGCAGCGGGCCGAGGGTCTCCACGTCACAGTCGGGCACGGCCCGGGCGATGAACTGCGCCTGACCCCCCTCACGCTGGGGCGGCACCACCATCCGCCGGGCCACGGCGCTGGCCACGGCGGCGCCGTGCTCCTCGCGCCAGAGGTGCAGGGTGGCGTCCAGCCCCGCCGCGGTGCCGGCGCTCGTGACGACCTGCCCGGCGTCGACGTAGAGCACCTCGGGCACCACCCGGGCCCGGGGGTAGCGCTCGGCCAGCTCCCGGGTGTGGCGCCAGTGCGTCGTGCACTCCCGGTCGTCGAGCAGACCGGCCTCGCCGAGCATGAACGCCCCCGAGCAGACCGAGAGGATCCGGGCGCCGCGGTCGTGGGCCGCCCGCAGCGTCTCGAGGACGTCGCCGGGCACCACCCCACCGCGAGGCATCGCCGGTACCGCCACCAGGTCGGCCGCCGCCGCTCGGTCGAGGCCGGCCTCCACGTTGAGCGAGAAGCCCATGGAGGTGGACACCGGCCCCCGTTCGGGCCCACACACCGCGAAGTCCAGGGCCGGGACGCCGTCGTCGGAGCGGTCCACGCCGAAGGCCTCGCAGAGCACTCCGAGCTCGAACGGCTCGACGCCGTCGTAGACCAGGACGGCCACGTTGCTCAGCATGGCTCCACTGTGACACAGGTCTGGCAGCAAATCGATGGACCATGGCTTCTCTGCCACTCGTGGCGGGATCACGATGGGCGCATGATTGCTGCCATGACCTTCCTGATCCTGCTCCTGGCCGTCGCGACGGCCCTCGCCGTCGAGGCCGTGCGCCTCGTCCTCCACGACGGGCGCGGTCCGCAGCGCCCGCCCGTCTCGCACCACGAAGACCCCCGCTTCCGCTCGCCGTTCTTCTTCGGGTGACCCGCCCGCCCCGCAATGCCGCGAGGGCCCGACCACCGTCCGGTGGTCGGGCCCTCGCGTCGTGCGGGTGCTGCGTGCTGCGGTGCTACCTCGTGCTGGACCGACTGGGCCGGCCTGGGATCAGGCCTGGCCGCCGGTCAGCTTCTCGCGGAGCGCCTGCAGCGCCTCGTCCGAGGCGAGCGAGCCGCCCTCGGCCTCGGGCTGAGCCGTCTCGTCGGCGGCGGAGCTGGAGTACGAGGTGGCCTCGCCGGCCTCGGCCTCGGCCACCTTCGCCTCGGCCTGCTGCTTGACGTGGGCCTCCCAGCGCGTGTGCGCCTTGGCGTACTGCTCCTCCCACACACCGCGCTGCTCGTCGAAGCCCTCGAGCCACTCGCCGGTCTCCGGGTCGAAGCCCTCGGGGTAGACGTAGTTGCCCTGCTCGTCGTACGTGGCGGTCATGCCGTAGAGCGTCGGGTCGAAGTCCTCGACCTCGGCGGCCGCGGCGGTCTCGTTGGCCTGCTTGAGCGACAGCGAGATCCGGCGACGCTCGAGGTCGATGTCGATGATCTTGACCATGACGTCGTCGTTGACCTGGACGACCTGCTCGGGGATCTCGACGTGACGCTCGGCGAGCTCGGAGATGTGCACCAGGCCCTCGATGCCCTCCTCCACACGGACGAACGAACCGAACGGAACGAGCTTGGTGACCTTGCCCGGCACGATCTGGCCGATCTGGTGGGTCCGGGCGAAGTGCTGCCACGGGTCCTCCTGCGTCGCCTTCAGCGACAGGGAGACTCGCTCGCGGTCCATGTCCACGTCGAGCACCTCGACGGTGACCTCGTCGCCGACGGTGACGACCTCGGACGGGTGGTCGATGTGCTTCCAGGACAGCTCGGAGACGTGCACCAGGCCGTCGACGCCACCGAGGTCCACGAAGGCACCGAAGTTGACGATCGAGGAGACGACGCCCTTGCGGATCTGGCCCTTCTGGAGCTGGGTCAGGAAGCCGTGGCGAACCTCGGACTGGGTCTGCTCGAGCCAGGCACGGCGCGAGAGCACGACGTTGTTGCGGTTCTTGTCGAGCTCGATGATCTTCGCCTCGAGGACCTGGCCGACGTACGGCTGCAGGTCGCGGACGCGACGCATCTCGACCAGCGAGGCGGGCAGGAAGCCGCGCAGGCCGATGTCCAGGATGAGCCCACCCTTGACGACCTCGATGACGGTGCCCTCGACGACGCCGTCCTCCTCCTTGACCTGCTCGATGGTGCCCCAGGCGCGCTCGTACTGTGCGCGCTTCTTGGACAGGATCAGCCGGCCTTCCTTGTCCTCCTTCTGGAGAACGAGGGCCTCGACCGCGTCGCCCACGGAAACGACCTCTGAGGGGTCGACGTCGTGCTTGATCGAGAGCTCGCGGGAGGGGATGACACCTTCGGTCTTGTAGCCGATGTCGAGGAGGACCTCGTCGCGGTCGACCTTGACGATGATGCCTTCGACGATGTCGCCGTCGTTGAAGTACTTGATGGTCGCGTCGATCGCGGCGAGGAAGTCTTCCTCGGAGCCGATGTCGTTGATCGCGACCTGGGGTGCGTCGTAGTCCGGGAGAATGGTGCTCGTCATAAGGGAGTGGGGTCCTTGGATGGATGGAGTCGTGCGGGCACGCGGGGGAAGCCTGTTTCACCGACCGGACCCGCACGACGGCCCCGGGAGGAGCCGTCGGTGCGAGCGAGTTGCGGAAGGTGAGCGAGAGTCCTCTAGGTCTGGGACGCAAGCAGACTTCTGGCGCAACGGCCAGCCTACGCCGCAGCGCTCGTCGTCGTCCAACCGGTGTCCCCGCTCACAGCCCGGCGTCCCAGGCGTGCGGGTCCCGACGCTGGGAGACCAGGCGCAGCAACCGGTCCGCCCGCTCCGCGACGGGGTTCTGCGCGCGGCGGGTGGCGAGGTCGACCAGGGCCCGGAGGTCCGCGGCCCGCGCCAGCGCGAGCGCCTCGTCGGCCCTCCCGCCGCGTCGAGCGACGTACGCGCCCAGCACGGCCTCGGTGAGCACCGGGTCACGCTCGAAGCGGAGCAGGTTGCCGAGGTCGGCGAAGGGGTGGCCGGCGTGGGCGTACTCCCAGTCCACCAGGCCGGTGATCGCCAGGGAGTCGGGGTCCACGAGCAGGTTCCTGGCGTTGAGGTCGCTGTGGACGAGGCAGTGGCGGGTGACGGTGTCGAGCAGGGCCTGGGCCTCGAGGGCCACCTCCCGCAGCCCCTCCGCCTCGTCGGGGCCCCACCACCCCAGGAGCGGCTCGCTGTGCTCCACCCAGGCGGGCAGCCCGTCGAGGTCGGCACCGAAGCGGCCGATCGACAGGTCGCCGTCGACGAACGGGCCCGTACTGAGCATCGGCATGCCCCCGAGGTCGGCCAGCAGCTCGCCGAGGTGCGAGCCGAGCCGCTCGCGACCGGCGGTGTCGAGGCGGGCGAGCACCAGGTCGGCGCGCTCGCCGGGCAGGAACGAGGTGACCAGCAGCGCCGGCAGACCGCCCGCCTCGTCGGCGCGACGCACCTCCAGGACCTCCGCCACCGGCAGCAGCCCACGGAGCAGGCGCAGCAGGGCGGCGTCGACCTCGTGACCGCGCGCCCCCCGTGGCCCGGGCCGCGCGTAGATCCTGACGACGCTGCGCTCCCCCGCCGCCTCGGCCAGGAAGGTCTCCCCCGACCAGCCCCCCTCGAGCGGCACCAGGGACGAGAACTCGGCACTCACGGCGTCATGCTCGCACGACCGAGGCGGCCGGCGCGCCCGCGCGCTCGCGCAGTAATCTCCCCTGGTGGACTCCGCACCGCAGCACCCGCCCGTCCGCGTCGAGCGGCGTCCCGTCGACGAGGCCGAGTCGCGGCACGCCAACGGACCCGACTGGGACCGCTACGCCGACGAGTACCAGTCCACCCACGGCGCGTTCCTCGGCGACGCCGGCTTCGTCTGGGGGCCCGAGGGCCTCACCGAGGAGGTGGCCGGCGTGCTCGGCGAGGTCACCGACCGCGACGTGCTCGAGGTCGGCTCCGGCGCCGGTCAGTGCTCGCGCTGGGTACGACGCCGGGGGGGTCGCGCGATCGGGCTGGACCTCTCGCTGCGCCAGCTGCAGCACTCGCGCCGCCTCGACGACGAGACCGGCACCGTGGTGCCCTCGGTGCGAGGCACCGCCACCCACCTGCCGTTCGCGGACGACAGCTTCGACGTCGTGTTCTCCTCGTTCGGCGCCCTGCAGTTCGTCAGCGACCTCGACGACGCTGTCGCCGAGACCGCCCGGGTGCTGCGCCCCGGCGGGCGCTTCGCGTTCTCCATCACCCACCCGACGCGCTGGATGTTCCCCGACGACCCCGGCGAGGCCGGGCTGGTCGCGAGCCAGTCCTACTGGGACCGCACGCCGTACGTCGAGGTGGACGACGCCACCGGCCTGGTCACCTACGTCGAGCACCACCGCACGCTGGGTGACTGGGTGGGGCTGCTGGCCGGCTCCGGCTTCATGATCACCCGGCTCCTCGAGCCCGAGTGGCCCGCCGGCCATGACCGGGTCTGGGGCGGCTGGTCGGGCACCCGGGGGCGGTTCACCCCCGGCACCGCGATCTTCGCCGCGCGCCTGCACTGAGGGCGACGACGAACGGGGCACCGGTGAGCTCGCCCGGCGCCCCGTTCGTGCGTGCGATGGATCAGATCAGACGGCGACGCAACGCGAGCAGCGCGCCTCCTGCTCCGAGGACGATCGCCCCGCCCAGCCCACGAGACAGGTTGCGGCCGCCCTCGCCGTCCTCACCGCGGAACTCGTAGCTGTACGCGGCGAGGCCGGAGGCGCCGTCCGGGGCGCCGAACACCATCTTCTCGGTCTTGGCGCGCTCGGCACCGGCCTCGAAGGTCGCGTACATCTCGCCGAAGTTCTGGGCCGTGCCCTCACCGGCCGAGATGAGCTTCTTCGTGCCCTCGTCGGAGAGGCGCTGTGCACCGTCGACCAGCTGGGGAGCACCGTCTGCCGCCTCGGCGAGCCCGTCCGCGAGCTGGCCGGACCCGTCCGCGGCGGCGCCGAGACCGTCCGACAGCTCGGTCGCACCCGCCGACAGCTGACCAGCCCCGTCGGCTGCCTTGCCCGTGCCGTCAGCGAGCCGGCCAGCGCCGCTCGCCAGGTCGACCGTGCCGGTGGTGAGGGTGCCTGCACCCGTCGCCAGCTCACCAGCGCCGGCGCTGAGGGCGCCCGTGCCGTCTGCCAGCTTCTCGGCCCCGGCGTTGAGCTCCCCCGCGCCGGCCTTCAACCTGCCCGCCCCCACGTCCAGAGCGCCGGCCCCGGCGTTCAGCTCCCCCGCGCCGGCCTTCAGCCTGCCCGCGCCGGCGTTGAGGTCCCCGGCGCCGGCATCGAGCCGTCCGAGGCCGTCGGTGAGGTCCCGGCTACCCGCGTACGCGCTCTGCGCGCCGCCCGAGAGCTCCAGGACACCGGTGACCGCCTTGGTGACCCCGACGGACAGCTGGGCGAGCCCGGCCTTGACCGTTCGCACGCCGTCGTCGAGGGTGATGGCACCGCCCTTGGCCTTCGCTGCTCCCGCCTTGGCACCCCCCAGGTTCGTCGCGATCAGGCCGGCGCCGGGGATCAGCTTGCCCTCCAGGGCGCCGATGGCCGCACCCAGACCGCCCGAGACATCGTCGAGGCCGCCAGATGCCCGGGTCAGGTCCGACCTGCTCTGGGAGACGCCGTCCTTGAGCCCGCCGGCAACCTGTGCGCAGGTCGCACCGTTGGGTGCGACGGCACCGTTGGTCATGGGGCAGAAGTACCCCTCGATGAGGGTCAGGCCGCCGAACAGCTGGTCGAGCCCACCGCCGGCAGCGATGGCGTTCTTGAGGCCGGCGTTGACCTGGTCCACCCCACCCTTGGCGCCGGGGATCCCGGCGCTGAGGGCCGGGACGTGCCCGCCCAGGACGTTGAGACCGTCCCGGAGGTCCCCGGCGCCCGTCTCCAGCTTGCCGAGGCCGACCTCCAGGGCATTGAGGCCTCCGATGAGGGTGGCCGGGTCGTCCAGCGAGCCGAAGCCGGCGAGGAGCTTGTCGACGCCGACCTGCAGGGCTTCGATGCCGTCGACCGCGGCAGGAAGGCCTTGCTCCGCGTCGGCCAGCTGGCCGAGCCCACCGCTGATCTGACCCAGCCCGGTCGCGAGGTCCTTGCTGCCGGTGAGCGCGGCGCCCGTCCCGTCAGCCAGCCTGTCCGCGCCGTCCGCGAGCTCGCCCGTACCGTCCGCGAGCTTGCCCGTGCCGGCTGCGAGCCTGCCCGCACCGGCCGACAGCTCGCCCGTGCCCGCAGAGAGCCTGCCCGAGCCGGACGCGACCTGGCCAGCGCCGGCGTCGAGGCGACCGGCGCCGGCAGCCAACCTGTCCGCTCCCGCACCGAGCCGGCCGGCACCGTCGCGCAGCTGGACCGTGCCTGCGGCAAGCTTGCCGGCCCCGTCGTCGATGGCACCGACGCCCGCGTCCAGCTGACCCGCCCCGTCCGCCAGTCGCCTGGCACCTGGAGCCGCCTCACCGGCCAGGCCGTCCTGGAGCTTCTCGGCACCGGCGTGCAGCTTGATCAGGCCGGCGAGCAGGTCGCCTGCGCCGTCGCGCAGCCTGAGCAGGTTGGCGTCGATCTCGACCGCACCACCCGTCAGTGCCACACCCGTGTCGGCGCCGCCCTTGTAGCTCGCCCCTGCGCCCTTGAAGCTCGGGCTCTCGGCGGGGTTCACCGGCAGGGCCGTCACCGAGACGTTCGGCACGACGCCGTCGTTGATCTCCGCCGTGTAGCCGAACTCTGCGGTGTCGGACCCGATCGGAGGGAAGAGCGTCATGGTGAACGACAGCTTCGTGCCGCCCTTGCCGTCGCCGGCCATGTTGGCTTCGCCCGACTGGACGTTGGAGAAGTTCTCGGGGGCCACCGTGGTGAGCGAACCCACCATGGGGATCGGGACGTCGACGGTCCTGGTGATGGTTTCACCGTGTCCGTCGTCGAACGAGACCTCCTGGGGAACGCCGCTGATGTTCTCGGCGGTGAAGCGGACCTCGAGCTTGCCGGACTCACCGACCACATCGCCCGGCTCGACCTGCTTGCCGTCGAGGTAGTAGGCGGCGGTGATGTCCAGCGGAAGCCTGCCGTCGTAGTTGCTCACGCTGCGCAGGTGCTTCTCACCGTCGACGCGCAGTCTCGTGATCTGGTCTCCGTCCTCGACCGTGAACCCGCCGAACCCGTCGAGGTTGCGCAGGCCGTCAGTGCTGATCGGGTTGCTCAGGTCGACGGTGCCGGACCCCAGCAGGCCGATCTGCTCGTAGATGCGCTTCGTGTCGATGTTGCCGTTGGCGTCGGCGTAGACCTGCACGGTCTCCGTGTTCACGACGTCGACGTTGCCGTCGGCGGCGAGCGCGGGCGACACCGCCATGGCGCTGAGCGCGAGGCTGGCCGTCAGAACTGCTGCCAGGCGCAGGCGGGGGCTGGTGCGGCCGTTCACTTGGTCTCCATCATGTCGTTGAGCCGGTGGGTCTCTTCCTGAGAATCCGGACGGTGAGCGCGCCGAGCTCTTGTCACCGGCTCGGCGGTGACGATCGTGGAAGCGGCGAAGAAGCCGATGGCGACGGTCAGGACGAGGGCGGTGAGCATGCTGACCGAGGTCGAGGCGACCTCGGGAGGCGCTGCGGCGTAGGTGGCCTCGTAGGCGCCGGAGAACACGGCAGCACCGAGCAGGGTGGCCCACAGGGGCAGGCGACCACCCGAGAGGGTGGCGAGGGCTGCGACCAGGAGGATCACCAGGGCCACGAACACCGCGCGGCCGCCCGTGCTGTCGGGCAGCAGGCCGGCCCGGACCAGGTAGCCGACGAGGGTGAGCAGCACGCCACCACCGAACCCGGCGAGAGGCATCAGCGCAGAGCGGTGAGGAACGATCGCGATGACGCCCCCGACAGCAACCCCGAGCAGGGCCACGGACTCGAGTTCCAGGTCGAACCAGTCGCTCGCGAAGACGACCACGATGGCCGCTGCCGCGAGGACCAGACCGACCAGCAGATTCTTGCGCATGCTGGCGTTGCTCCTCCCAGAAGAGTGGGCTGGCACTGCTGCGCAGGCCGCCCGGCATCGCCCTCCCTGAGCTCAGCCTCCGGGATGATACCCGCAAGTAATAGACGTACGTCACATCCTCGGTGCAGTCAGGACGGGACACGGCCGGCACCTGCGTCGCGCGGCCCCGTCGAGACAGGTCGGCGGGGAGTCCTGTTCTAGGCTCGCCCAGTGACCACACCCGACGATCGTCGCTCCGCTCGACTGCGGGGCTTCCTGCGTGGGAGCGCCGGGATCGCCGTGGCGATGGGCGTCATGAACGTCACCACCTACGGCTTCCAGATGGTGGCCGCACGCGTGCTCGGTCCGGAGGCGTACGGCGCGATCGCCGGGCTGATGGCTCTGCTCATGGTGGTGGCCGTGCTCCAGCTCGGCCTCCAGGCGACCGCCGCCCGGCGGATCTCCGCGACGCCCGACCACGTCGCGCAGATCGAGGACGTCATCATGGGCGTCACCTACCGCTCGGCCTTCGGGCTGGGCCTGGTGCTGCTGCTGGCCTCTCCGGCCGTGTGGATCCTGCTGCGCCTCGACAGCATCCTGCCCGCCATCCTGCTCGCGGTGAGCGCCGTACCCCTGACGATCATGGGCGGGCAGGCCGGGATCCTCCAGGGCGAACGGCGCTGGTTCCCGCTCGCCGCCATCTACCTGGCCATGGGCGTGCCCCGCCTGGTGTTCGGCACCCTGTGCATCCTGATCAGTCCCACCGAGACGAGCGCCATGCTCGGTGTGACGCTGGGCCTCTTCGTCCCGGCCGCGACCGGGTGGTACGCCCTGCGGATGGGCCGGGCCTCGGGCGAGACCAGCGACGACCACGAGCTGCGGCCGATCGTGAGGGAGACCGTGCGCAACTCGGTCGCCCTGCTCGCCTTCTTCGTCCTCTCCAACGCCGACATCGTGGTCGCCCGCAACGTGCTCGACGGGCACGACGCGGGGCTGTACGCCGGTGGCCTGATCCTCACCAAGGCCGTGCTGTTCCTGCCGCAGTTCGTGGTGGTGGTGGCGTTCCCGTCGATGGCCAGCGCCGGCGACCAGCGCCGGGCCCTGACCCGCAGCCTCGGGGCGGTCCTCGCCGTCGGGGTCCTCAGCACCCTCGCCGCGGTGGTGCTCTCCGAGGTCGCGCTGATCTTCGTCGGCGGTCCGGAGTACGGCGAGGTCGAGTCCCTGCTGTGGGTCTTCGCGATCCTCGGCACCCTGCTGGCGATGCTGCAGCTCCTGGTCTACTCGGTGCTGGCCCGCCAGGGCACCCGCTCGACGTACCTCGTCTGGGGCGCCGTGGGCGCGCTGCTCGTCTCGAGTGCCTGGCTCGGCAGCCTCGTCGGCCTGCTGATGACGATCACCCTCATCGACGGCGCACTGTTCGCGGCACTGCTGGCGCTGAGCCTCCTGCACCTGCGCCGACCCGTGGTCGACCCCGCGGACACGTCGACCGGGACGACCGCGGCCGCCTGATCAGTGCGCGGCCTCGTGCCAGCTGCGCCCGGTGCCGACCGAGACGTCGAGCGGCACCGCGAGCTCGGCGGCCGCGCCCATCTGCTCGCGCACCAGCGCCTCGAGGGCGTCCTTCTCCCCCGTCGCGACCTCGAACACCAGCTCGTCGTGCACCTGGAGCAGCATCCGTGAGGAGAGCCCGGCCTCGGTGATGGCGCGCTGCACGTCGAGCATCGCGATCTTGATGAGGTCGGCCGCGGAGCCCTGGATCGGGGCGTTGAGCGCCATCCGCTCGGCCATCTCCCGGCGCTGCCGGTTGTCGCTGGTCAGGTCGGGCAGGTAGCGACGTCGCCCGCGGATGGTCTCGGTGAAACCGGAGCGGCGGGCCTCCTCGACGATGCCGCCGAGGTAGTCGCGGATACCGCCGAAGGTCTCGAAGTACTCGTCCATCAGCCCGCGGGCCTCGCCCGCCTCGATGCCGAGCTGCTGGCTGAGCCCGTAGGCCGACAGCCCGTAGGCCAGGCCGTAGTTCATCGCCTTGATCTTGGCCCGCATCTCGGGGGTGATCGAGTCGGCCGGGACGCCGAAGACCCGGGCCGCGGTGATCGAGTGGAAGTCGCGGCCGGAGCGGAAGGCCTCGATCAGCAGGGCGTCCTGGGAGAGGTGGGCCATGATCCGCATCTCGATCTGGCTGTAGTCGGCGGTCATCAGGCACTCGTGGCCCGCGCCCCCGACCCCCTGCCCGACCACGAAGGCCTCGCGGATACGACGTCCCTCCTCGGTGCGCACCGGGATGTTCTGCAGGTTCGGGTCGGTGCTGGAGAGCCGACCCGTGGCCGCGATCAGCTGGTTGAACGAGGTGTGGATGCGGCCGTCGTCGGACACCGTCTTGAGCAGTCCCTCGATGGTCTGGCGCAGCCTGGTCACGTCGCGGTGGCGCAGCAGCGCGAGCAGGAACGGGTGCTCGGTCTTCACGTAGAGCTGCTGCAGCGCGTCGGCGTCCGTCGTCCAGCCGGTCTTGGTGCGCTTGGTCTTCGGCATGTCGAGCTCGTCGAAGAGCACCACCTGCAGCTGCTTGGGCGAGCCGAGGTTGATCTCCTTGCCGATCACCGCGAAGGCCTCGTCGGCGGCGCGGCGGACCTCGGCGGCGAAGTGGCTCTCCAGGGCCTCGAGGTGGTCGGTGTCGACGGCGATTCCGGTGCGCTCGAGCTGGGCCAGCAGCTCGACGAGCGGCAGCTCCACCTCCGCGAGCAGCTCGACCCCGCCGTGCTCCTCGACCGCCACGTCCAGTGCCTGCGCGAGATCCAGCACGGCCCGCGCGTGCAGCATCGCGGTGTCGGCCGCGCTGGTGTCCGCGGCGTCGATCGTGTCGAAGCTGAGCTGACCGGTCTCCCCGGTCTCCTGCTTGAGCTCGCGCTTGAGGTAGCGCAGGGTCAGGTCGGCGAGGTCGTAGGAGCGCTGGTCGGGGCGCACGAGGTACGCCGCGAGCGCGGTGTCGCCGACCAGCCCGGCCAGGGGCCAGCCCCGGGCCGAGAGCGCCAGCATCGGCCCCTTGGCGTCGTGCAGCACCTTGCCGGCGCCGGCGTCCGCGAACCAGCCGGCCACCGCGGCGTCGGCCTCCGGCGTCAGCTCGGCCGCGTCGAACCAGGCGGCGGCCCCGTCCGGCGTGGCCAGCGCGACCGACCAGACCTCCCCGGTGCCGGCACGCCAGCTGCCCTGCACGGCTACCCCGGTGCGCCCAGTCCCGGCAGCAGACCCAACATCCGGCCCGGCGTGCTCGGCCAGCCACCCCGCCACGTCGGCCGACTCCAGTCGCTCGCCGGCCAGCTCGAAGCCACCGTCGGCGACGTCCTCCTCGGACTCCAGGGACTCGAACAGCCGGTCGCGCAGCACCCGGAACTCCAGGCCGTCGAAGAGCGTGTGCACCTCCTGGCGGTCCCACGGTCGGCGGACCAGGTCGTCGGGCGAGACGGGCAGCGCGAGGTCGACGACCAGCCGGTTGAGGTGCCGGTTGCGGATCACGTCCCCGAGGTGCGCGCGGAGGTTCTCCCCCGCCTTGCCGGTGATCTTGTCGGCGTGGGTGATCACGTTGTCGAGACCGTCGTAGGTGTTGATCCACTTCGCGGCGGTCTTCGGTCCGACGCCGGGGATGCCGGGGAGGTTGTCGGAGTCCTCACCGACGAGCGCGGCGATCTCGGGGTAGCGGTGCGGCGGCACGGCGTACTTGGCCTCGACGGCCGCGGGCGTCATCCGGGCCAGCTCGCTGACCCCGCGCATCGGGTAGAGCACGGTGCTGCTCTCGGTCACGAGCTGGAGCGAGTCCCGGTCGCCGGTGAGGATGAGCACGTCGAACCCGGCCGCGACGGCCTGCGTGGTCAACGTGGCGATGATGTCGTCGGCCTCGTACCCGTCGAGCTCGAGGTGCTCGACGTGGAGGGCGTCGAGGACCTCCTGGATCAGCGGCAGCTGGCTCTTGAACTCGTCGGGCGTCTTGTTCCGCTTGGCCTTGTACTCCGGGTACTCCTCGAGCCGGAAGGTCTGGCGGGACTTGTCGAAGGCCACCCCGACGTGGGTCGGCTGCTCGTCACGCATCACGTTGATGAGCATCGAGGTGAAGCCGTAGACCGCGTTGGTGTGCTGGCCCGTCGTGGTCGAGAAGTTCTCCACCGGCAACGCGAAGAAGGCCCGGTAGGCCAGGGAGTGCCCGTCGAGGAGCAGCAGGCGCGGGCGGGCGGACGGGTCGGCGGCAGGCGTGGTGGGTGACACGGGGCGACTCTAGCCGCCGCCGACGACGCTGCCGCGGTCGGCAACAATGAGGCCATGAGCACCGATTCCCCCACCCCGTCCCCCACCTCGTCGCCCACCCCGTCCCCCACCCCGTCCCCCACCTCAGGTCCCACCTCGGGGCCCACCTCAGGTCCCACCTCGTGGCCCACCTCGTCGGTGGGCGACTACATCGCCGCCATGCCGCAGGGCATGGGTGGCCTCAACGAGAGGATGGGCATCGAGCTGGTCGAGATCTCGGCCGAGCGGGTGGTCGGCACGATGCCGGTGGCCGGCAACACCCAGCCCTACGGGCTGCTGCACGGGGGCGCCTCGGTCGTGCTGGCCGAGACGCTCGGCTCCGTCGGCTCCGGGGTGCACGCCAGCCCCGACCGGGTCCCGGTCGGCGTGGACATCAACGCCACCCACCACCGCTCCGCGACGTCCGGTGTGGTCACCGGCGTCGCGACCGCCGTCCACCTCGGCCGGACCTCGGCGTGCTACGAGGTCGTCATCACCGACGAGCGCGGCAAGCGGGTGTGCACCTCGCGGATCACCTGCTCGCTGGTGCCGCGCGAGCGCTTCGGCTCGTGAACGGGCCGGGCGGCTCTCAGCCGGAGACGTTGCCGGAGGGCTCCGAGTCGCCCGAGCGGCGCATCGAGCGGCGCACGGCCAGCACCTGCGGGAGCTGACGCGTCCCGACCCGGTGGGCGGCCGGGTGGCGGGCGGTCAGCTTGGCGCGCACGACCTGGGTGTTCGCCACCCGCAGCATCGCCTGGGGGCCCAGCGCGAGACGGGCCATGAAGCGGTTGGCGTCGCGGGACCCGGAGGCGACCGCGGTCGCGATGCGACCGACACCGAGCTCCTCGGCGTAGGACACCGCGGCCTCGACCAGCGCCCGGCCGACGCCGCGCCGGCGGAAGCCCGGAAGCACGTGCGGGGAGATCGCCTGCACGGTGCGCTCGAGGTTGATCGGGCTCAGCGTGGTCGCCCGCAGGTGCACGGCACCGGCGACCTCGCCGTCGTACTCCGCGACGACCAGGCGCTCGTGCTCCGAGGTCGCGGCGGTCTCGATGATCAGCAGCAGGTCGGCGAGCTGCTCCGCGGGGTCGGCGCGACGCAGCACCGACGACCAGATCTCGGCGAGCACGTGCGCGTCCGAGGGGAGCGCACAGCGCAGTGAGATCAGGGATCGACTCATGGGTTCATGACCTCGCGGTCCTTCCAGGGCAGTGCAGGGCGGAGCAGGGCTGCTGGCCGCGCGGCAGGGCCCCCGGAAACGCGACTTCCAGGGCGAGACTCTACGCTCAGATCCCCCGGCCTGACAGAGGAGCCCCGTGATCCCCGGTATCGGCACCGCCGTGAACGTCGCGACGGTCCTCCTCGGATCCACGGCCGGGGTGCTGCTCGGCAACCGGCTCCCGGTCCGCACCCGCGACGTGGTCACCGACGCCCTCGGCCTGGTCACGCTGCTCATCGCCGGCACCTCGGCCCTCGCCGTCCTGGACGCGGACCTCGCGCGCGTCGTCGGCTCCAGTGCGCCGATGCTGATCGTGCTCGGCTCGTTGCTGGTCGGCGGCATCACCGGGTCGCTGCTGCGCCTGGAGTCCCGGGTGGAGTCGTTCGGCGGCTGGCTCCAGTCCCGGCTGTCGGGTGAGACCGGCTCGGTCGAGCGGCACCGGTTCATCGAGGGGTTCGTGACCGCCTCCCTGCTCTTCTGCACCGGGCCGCTGACCATCCTCGGCTCGTTGAACGACGGGCTCGGCAACGGCGCGGACCAGCTCTACCTCAAGGCCGTGCTCGACGGCTTCGCGGCGATCGCGTTCGCCGCGTCGTTCGGCTGGGGCGTCGCCGCCAGCGCCGTCACGGTGATCGCGATCCAGGGCAGCCTGACCATCGTGGGCACGCTGCTCGGTGACGTGCTGCCCGCGGCGCACCTGGCCGCCCTGACGGCGGTCGGCGGCCTGCTGCTGGTGGGCGTGGCCCTGCGGCTCCTGCGGATCCGGGAGATCCCCGTGGCCGACCTTCTCCCCGCCCTCGTCGTGGCGCCACTGCTCGTCCAGCTCACGATCGTCCTGCGCTGACGTAACGGTTCGCTAACGACAGGGTGCGCCCGCAGCGGGCGGGAGCGGGCCGGTCCTACGGTGACAGGGCTAGCGGGCCCACCTCTCGGGGGCAGGCTGCGCGACGCGCACCCACGCGACAGAAAGGTTCACCCCGTGAATCGATCCACCACCGCCACATGGACGAGAATGCTGGCCGGCACCGCCGCGCTCGGTCTCGTCCTCTCTGCCTGCGGGTCCGACTCCACGTCGGACGCCACGGACACGAGCTCCACCAGCCCCTCCGCCTCGGAGTCTGCCAGCGGCAGCACCGACGAGACGTTCACCAACGACAAGTGCAAGTCCAGCCTCACCAGCGCGGACGCGTACAAGGTTGGCGGCATCCTGCCGCTCACGGGCAACCTGGCCTTCCTCGGGCCCCCCGAGGTCGCGGGTGTCGGCCTGGCCGTCTCCGAGATCAACGCCAACGGCGGTGTCGACGGCACTGACGCGTGCCACGACATCCAGGACTCCGGCGACTCGACCGACATGTCGGTCTCCACCTCCTCGGCCGGCGCGCTCATCGCGGGCAAGCCGTCCCTGGTCGTCGGTGCCGCGTCGTCGAGCGTCTCGCTCAACGTCGTCGACACCTTCGCCGACAACAAGATCGTCGAGGTCTCCCCGGCCAACACGGCCGTCGACCTCAGCGGCTACTCGCCGTACTACTTCCGCACCGCCCCGCCGGACGGCATCCAGGGCAACGCGCTGGGCACGCTGATCAGCACGGACGGCTACAAGAAGGTCGCCTTCCTGGTGTTCAACGACACCTACGGAACCGGCCTGCGCAACGCGGTGCAGGAGACCATCGAGGGTGCCGGCGGCGAGATCGTCTACGGCGGCAAGGGTGCCGGCGACGAGTTCCCGGCCGGTCAGACGACCTTCTCCTCCGAGGTCGGCGGCGCGCTCGCCGCGAAGCCCGACGCCATCGTCGTGCTCGCGTTCGACGAGACCAAGCAGATCGTGCCCGAGCTCGCCTCGCAGGGCTGGGACATGGCGAAGACCTACTTCTCCGACGGCAACACCGCGGACTACAGCAAGGACTTCGAGGCCGGCACGCTCGAGGGCGCGCAGGGCACCATCCCCGGCGCGGACCCGGACGCCGCCTTCAAGGACCGCCTCAGCGGCTGGTCGGACTCGGCCCAGGGCAAGCCCCTGACCGACTACGCCTACGGCGCCGAGTCGTACGACGCCACCATCCTGGGCGCCCTGGCGGCGATCAAGGGCGGCGCGACCGACTCCGAGACGATCCAGAAGAACTTCGCAGCCGTCTCGGGTGCCACCGACGGTGAGGAGTGCAAGACGTTCAAGGACTGCTCGGCGCTGCTGGCGGACGGCAAGGAGATCATGTACCAGGGTCCCTCCGGCATCGGCCCGATCGACAACGAGAACGACCCGTCGTCCGCGTTCGTCGGCATCTACACCTTCAACGCCAAGAACAAGAACGAGCTCACCAACTCGGTGGAGGGCACGAAGCAGTGACCTCCTGATCCCTGATCAGAGCCACTGAGGCACCGACGAGGGGCCCCGGACCGCAAGGTCCGGGGCCCCTCGTGTGTCGTCGCACGAGACGGCGTTGGACGAACGGGCGCACTCGGTACATGTACTGAGCAGACCCGTCACCCGCCCGAGGAGCATCAATGAATTCGTTGGACGAGCAGCTGGCGCTGTCCGCGCCGCGCGTACCCGCACGCTCTACGGAGCTCGACGGTGAGCTCGCACGCGTCATCGCGCAGGCCGAGGGGGCGGCCGGCCGACGGTCGAGGCGGCGCAGCGGTGCCGCGGCGATCGGTGGCCTGGTGCTGGTGGGAACACTCGGCGCCGGGGGCGCCGCGGTGGCGGCAGGGCTCGTCGGGTGGTTCGAGTCGGCGCCGTCCCACGGAGTCGTGACCACCTCGACGGGCGCTCGATGCACCCTGACGTTCGGCGTCAAGGAGGTCGACGACCCCGCCGTCCCGCTCAGCGATGCCGTGCGGGCGAAGGTGAGTGCCGCCGCCGAGAGGTACCTGGCGGACCTCGACGTCTCGACGGTCCGCCCGGCCCAGGCGACGCGGGCAGCGTCTCCTCGTCCGACGGTGGACTCCGAGGCCGGTCCGGCCGTGACCGTCGAGGACTACGAGATGGAAGCGGTGCACGCCGAGGTCGGGCGACGGGTTGACGCCGAGCTCGCCAAGCAGCACCTTCCTGCGTCGGCCGTGAGCCTGTCGATGGCCACCTCGTGCGTGGGCGGCGATCGATGACGTCCGTGGACCGGGCCACGGCGCGCACCGCGCTGCGGGAGGCCTCGAACGACCTGCTCGCCTACTTCGTCCGTCGAGTGGCGTTGCCCGAGGAGGCGGCGGACCTCTACGGCGAGGTGATGCTGACCGCGTGGAGGAAGGTCGACAAGATGCCGGACTCCTCGGAGCGTCAGCGCATGTGGTTGTTCGTGATCGCCGCGCACACGCTCAGCAACCACCGGCGAACCGCCTCTCGGCGGCTGGAGCTGACCGAGCGGCTTCGGCACCACGTGGCGTCGAACACGCCGGCCCCGGAGGACGCCTACGCGGTGCGTGATGCCGTGCTACGACTGCACCGGGCCCAGCGGGAGCTGGTCATGCTCATCCACTGGGACGGGTTCACGATCGTGGAGGCGGCCGAGATCCTCGGCCTCAACGCGTCCACCGCCCGCAGCCGCTACGCCGCGGCCAGGGAGCTCCTCCGGGGCGCCCTCGTCGACGAGAGGGCGTGACCGCCCGGGCCCTGTCGGCCCGGGTCAGGTCCCGGCGTCGCGCTCGGAGTCGACGTCCTCGGCCAGCGTCCCCAGGTAGAGCTCGATGACCCGGGGGTCGTTGGCCAGCTCGCGGCCGGTCCCGGTGTAGGCGTCGCGGCCCTGGTCGAGCACGTAGCCACGGTCGCAGATCTGCAGGCAGCGCCGGGCGTTCTGCTCGACCATGACCACGCAGACACCGGTCTTGTTGATCCGCCGGGTGCGCAGGAACGTCTCGTCCTGGCGCACCGGGGAGAGGCCCGCGGACGGCTCGTCGAGCAGCAGCACGGCCGGCTCCATCATCAGCGCCCGGGCCATGGCGAGCGACTGCCGCTCCCCACCGGAGAGCGCGCCCGCGCTCTGGTTGCGACGGTCGTGCAGCACCGGGAAGAGGTCCCACATCGCGGCCAGCCGCTCGGTCGCCTTCTTGGGCCGCATGAACAGGCCCATCCGGAGGTTCTCCTCGATGGAGAGCGACGGGAAGACGTTGTTGTTCTGGGGGACGAACCCGACCCCCATCTCCACCAGGTGGTTGGTCCGCTTGTTGGTGATGTCCTGGTCACCGAGCATCACGGTGCCCGAGTGCACCTTGACCAGGCCGAACATGGCCTTGAGCAGCGTCGACTTGCCGGCGCCGTTCGGGCCGATGATGCCGATCATCTCGCCGGGGTAGGCCACCAGGCTGCACCCGTTGAGGATGTTCACGCCCGGCAGGTAGCCGGCGACGACGTCCTTGGCCTCGACGACCGCGGTCTGGGTCTGCACCTGCTCGCTCATCTCTCTCCTTCACCGTGGTGGCGGCCGGCGTCCTCGGCCGCGACCTCTTCGGCGATGCTCTCCATCGCCTGCTCGTCGAGCAGGGAGTCGTCGCCGAGGTCGGTGTCGTGGTGGGCGCCGAGGTAGGCGTCGATCACCGCGGTGTCCGACATGACGCTGTCGGCCGGCCCCTCGGCCACGAGACGACCCTCGGCCATCACGGCCACCCAGTCGGAGATGTGGCGCACGACGTGCATGTCGTGCTCGACGAACAGCACCGTCATGCCCTCGTCGCGCAGGGACTGGATGTGGCCCAGCAGCGACTGGGTCAGCGCGGGGTTCACCCCGGCCATGGGCTCGTCGAGCATGATCATCTTGGGGTCGCTCATCAGCGCGCGGGCCATCTCGAGCAGCTTGCGCTGCCCGCCGGAGAGGCTGCCGGCGTAGTCGTGCTTCTTCTCGAGCAGCTTGAAGCGCTCGAGCAGGATGTCGGCCTTCGCCTCGATCTCCTGCTCCTGCCGGCTCCAGAGCGGCTTGAAGACCGACTTGAGGAGGTTCTCCCCCGCCTGGTTCTGCGCCCCGAGCATCATGTTGTCGATGACGGTCATCCGGCTCATCGCCTTGGTGAGCTGGAAGGTGCGGACCATGCCCGCCTTCGCGACGCTGGAGGCGGAGGTCTTGTCCAGCTTGGCCCCGTCGAAGGACCAGTGCGCACCGGTCTTGGCCGAGGTCGGCTTGTCGAACCCGGTGATCAGGTTGAAGAACGTCGTCTTGCCGGCACCGTTGGGACCGATCAGCGCGGTGATGATGCCGCGCTGGACCTCGAGGTGACCGACGTCCACGGCGGTCATGCCACCGAAGTTGCGCACGATGTGGTCGACCTCGAGGATCGCGTCCGGCTTGGCGGAGCCGGGCGTGCGCTCCACGTCGGCCATCAGGGCCACGCGGGCCGCGGGGTCGGCCAGGGACCCCGTCGGTGCGTGCGTCGTGGGGTCAGACATTGAACCGGAGCTCCCTCTTGTCGCCGAGAATTCCTTGTGGTCGGAAGATCACGATCAGCATCAGCGCCACACCGACCACGATGAACGAGAACTGCTCGGTCTGCTGGCTGTTCATGATGCTGTCGGGCACGTAGCCGTTGGCGATGCCCTTGATCATGATCCGGGCCGAGTAGAAGATGATCGCGCCCAGCACCGGGCCCCAGATGGTGGCCGCGCCACCGATGAGCAGGGCGGTGTAGCAGAAGAAGGTCAGCGAGCGGCCCATCGAGTCCGGCTGGACCGAGGAGGGCAGCACGTAGAGCATGCCGCCGAGCGCACCGAACATGCCGCCGATGACGAGGGCCTGCATCTTGATCGCGAACACGTTCTTGCCGAGGCTGCGGATGGCGTCCTCGTCCTCGCGGATACCGCGCAGCAGGCGGCCCCACGGGCTGCGCACCAGCAGGAACACGACGAGCAGCGAGGCCCCCACCAGCAGCCAGGCGACGAAGCGCACCCACCAGCCGTTGACCCCGGTGTTCTGGTAGTTCACCGGGAACAGGAAGAACAGCAGCGCGAGGACCAGCACGACGCACGCCCCGACCGCGGTGCGGTTCAGCGCCTTGGAGGCGATCCACGAGCGGCGGGCCAGCATCACGGCCAGCACGACGAGCGCCACGGTCAGCGCCCACAGCGGCAGGCGCACCCACGCCGCGCCGTCCGCGACGTCGCGGTAGCTGAACCCGCTGACGATGGTGTTGCCGGAGCCGAAGAAGGACAGGTTGGTGAACGGGTCGCGGTACGACTTGCCCTGGATGCCCTGGGCGGCACCGGTCAGCCAGGTGAGCTTGGTGCCGCGACCGACGTAGCGGATGATCTCCGCCGCCGAGATCGTCACGATGGCCAGGTAGTCGCCGCGCAGCTTCAGGGTCGGAGCCCCGAGCACCAGCGCGAAGACCAGCGCGACCGCGAAGCCGACCATCACGGCCAGGACCAGCGGGACGCCGTACCCGATCGAGATCGCGAAGCCGTAGGCCCCCAGCAGCATGAAGCCCGACTGGCCGATGTTGAGCAGGCCGGTGAAGCCGAAGTGGATGTTGAGGCCGATCGCGGCGATCGCGACGGCTGCGGTCTGCGGCGAGATGGCCTCACGCAGCATGGCGCTGAGAATTGCCTGGAGAGTGTCCATGCCAGCCCTTCCTAACCGATCCGCTCGGCGCGGCCGAGCAGACCTTGTGGTCTGACCAGCAGCAGCAAGATGAGAATCAACAGCGCCGTGGCGTACTTGAAGTCACCGGGCATCCCGAGGACCGGCGAGATCTCCACGACGAGGCCGATGATGATGGAGCCGACCAGTGCACCGAAGGCGGTGCCGAGCCCGCCGAGGGTGACTGCGGCGAAGAGCAGCAGCAGGATCTGGAGCCCGGAGTCCCACTTGATGCCGTTGGTGACGAGGGCGTACATCAGCCCGGAGAGGCCGGCGAGCCCCATCGCGACCGTCCAGACCAGGCGGATCACCTTGTCCACGTCGATGCCGGAGGCGGCCGCCAGGGCGGGGTTGTCGGAGACGGCGCGGGTGGCGCGCCCGACGCGGGTGCGCAGCAGGGCGAAGCCGACGCCGGCCAGCACCAGGATCGAGATGCCCATGGCCGCGAAGGACTGGTTGGTCATCGTGATCGGGCCGATCTCGCGGATCCCCGGGTTGTTCTGCACCACGCGGACGGTGCGCGCACCGACGAAGTACTGGAAGGTGTACTGCATCGCGAGCGACAGGCCGATCGTGACGATCATCAGCTGGGTCAGGCCCAGTCCGCGGTGACGCAGCGGCTGCCACATCACCCGGTCCTGGAACCAGCCGGTGAAGGCGCAGATCCCGACGATCAGGATGCCGCCGACGAAGAGGTTGAGGCCCGCCTGGTTGATCAGGAAGTAGCCGAGGATGCCGCCGAGGCCGACCTGCTCGGCGTGGGCGAAGTTCGACAGCCCGGTGGTGCCGTAGATCAGGGAGAGCCCGACCGAGGCCAGCGCGAGCAGCAGGCCGAGGCGGATGCCGTTGGCCGAGCTCTGGATCAGCTCGTCGACCTTGCTCTGGCTGGCGTCGTACGAGGCGGTGCGCAGCTCGATCAGCGCCGGGGCGGTCTTGCCGAACTTGGCCTTGACCGTCGCGGTGCCCTTGGTGACGGTGTCCTTGGGAAGCTCGGACTGGTTGATGGCGACCTCGTAGGCGCCCTCCTCCTCGACCGTCACGTTCCACTTGCCGTCGTCGCCGGTGGTGGCGGTCTGCTCCTCGCCGTTCGCCCCCGTCACGCTCACCTCGACGCCGGGCAGGACGCCGGACTCGGTGCGCAGCGTGCCGGCGATGCAGGCGGAGGTGGGCGACGGCAGGCACAGGGTGCCGACCGCGGTGGCCGGTGGGGCCAGCAGCAGCAGGAGCGGCGCGATGAGCAGCGACAGGACCAGCCCCGCGGCTCCCCTGCCCAGGACCCGGTCACGGGTCCCTTCGCGGGTCCCCTCGCGGGCCCTTTCGCGGGCTCGGTGTCGAGACGTCAACGGGAGTCCTCCCTCCAGCGCACCCGGCTGGGCGCTGCCCGGCAGTCTAGGGGTGCGCCGGGTGGCCCGGGACACAACTGGTGCACGACTCGCTGCGATCGGCGGAGCGTTACCTTCTCGTGATCGGGGCCCGACGTGCCCGAGGTCCGTCGCGCCCGACGGATCGGTGCTGCTCGCGACACTTTCAGCCGGCGAGGCCGGGGCCGTGGGTGACGACCCCGTCGGCGACCTGGCGCATGGAGAGCCGCAGGTCCATCGCGGTCTTCTGGATCCAGCGGAAGGCGTCCGGCTCGGAGATCTCGAGCTGCTGCTGCAGCACGCTCTTGGCGCGCTCGACGGCCTTGCGGGTCTCGAGCCGCTCGTGCAGGTCGGCGACCTCCCCCTCGAGCTGGGTCAGCTCCGCGAAGCGGCTCACCGCCATCTCGATCGCGGGCACCAGGTCCGCCTTGCTGAACGGCTTGACGAGGTAGGCCATGGCGCCGGCGTCGCGGGCCCGGTCGACCAGGTCGCGCTGGGAGAAGGCGGTGAGGATGACGACCGGGGCGAGGCGCTGCCCGGCGATCCGCTCGGCCGCCGCGATGCCGTCCAGCACCGGCATCTTCACGTCCAGGATGACCAGGTCGGGTCGCAGCTCCTCCGCGAGCTCGATCGCCCGGGCGCCGTCACCGGCCTGTCCCACGACGTCGTAGCCCTCCTCGGACAGCATCTCGGCGAGGTCCATGCGGATCAGCGCCTCGTCCTCGGCGATCACGACGCTGCGCGGCGCGGGGGCGCTCCCCTGGTTCGGCTCGGTCACGGCGCAAGGCTAGCGGCCTGCCGCTCCCTGCGGGTGGGCGCCGCCGGGCGGAGTGGATCGGCGTCGTCGACCGGGAGGTCGGTCACGGGCCCGGCGTCCGGTAGCGTTCAGCCCCGCGGCCCCGGTATCCCAACGGCAGAGGAAGCGGTCTCAAACACCGTCCAGTGTGGGTTCGAATCCCACCCGGGGCACCCACCCGCCGACACGCCTGTCCGTCGGTGGTCACCGCGCCGATGGTCGGTGCACCCGCAACGCATGAGGGACGCGGCGCTGGCCCGCCTCGCGGCAGGGGCCCCGCTCTCCCTCGTCAGCCGCGAGCCCGGCGTTGCGCCTAGCACGCTGCTGGAGTGGCGCCGGGCCCCCGTGGCCGACTGCCTGCGGGCGGTCCGGCCGGGGATGGCGGTCCTCCACGTGCGCGCACCCGGGACGCTCGTGGTCCAGGCGCAGTGGAAGCACTGGCCGTGCCTGTCTCCCCAGCACGGTCCCGGACGCAAGCCCTGGGTCGAGGAGGGCGCGCAGCGCCTGTCCCGAACCACGAGCGGTCGATCGTCCTCGAGCCGTGGCAGGCGGAGGTCGTGGTGGCGCACCCGGGCGACTTCCTGCGGGGGCTGATGCACTCCGAGGCCATCCTCGGCCTCTGCTGCTGGGCGCTCGACCTGGCCGGCGTCGCCTGGCGCCGGTCGAGCTGGAAGCGGGTCAGCGTCTCTCCCGGCGCGCCGACGTCGCCCGGCTCGACGCTCTGGTCGGACCGAAGACGTGACGGCTCAGTCGCGTCCCGACTGACGCCGGTAGGCCGGCGCGGCCTCGTTGATCGCGTCGCCCATCCGGTGGATGCGCAGCGCGTTCGTGGAGCCGGGGATGCCGGGCGGGCTGCCGGCGATGATCACGACGAGGTCCCCCTCCGCGACCCGACCGATCCGCAGCAGCTGCTCGTCGACCTGGCGCACCATCTCGTCGGTGTGCTCGACCGTGGAGGTCTTGAAGGTCTCGACGCCCCAGCTCAACGAGAGCTGCGAGCGCACGATCGCCTCCGGGGTGAAGGCCAGCACCGGGACCGGGCCGCGCAGCCGGGACATGCGACGGGCGGAGTCACCGCTCGCGGTGAACGCCACGACGTACTTGGCCTCCACCCGCTCGGCGACCTCGGCCGCCGCCTTGGCGATGACGCCGCCCCGGGTGTGCGGGTCCCAGGCGATCGAGGCGAAGCGACCGGCGCCGGTGGACTGGTCGGCGTGCCGCTCGGTCGAGGTGATGATCCGGGCCATCGTCTCGACGGTGTGCACGGGGTACTCCCCCACGCTGGTCTCGCCGGAGAGCATCACGGCGTCCGCACCGTCGAGGACGGCGTTGGCGACGTCGGAGGCCTCGGCGCGGGTCGGCGACGGGCTGGAGACCATCGACTCGAGCATCTGGGTGGCCACGATCACCGGCTTCGCGTTGATCCGCGCCTTCTGCACGATCTGCTTCTGCAGGAACGGCACGTCCTCGAGCGGGCACTCCACCGCGAGGTCGCCGCGCGCGACCATGAAGCCGTCGAAGGCCTCGATGACCTCGTCGAGGTTCTCGATGGCCTGCGGCTTCTCGATCTTCGCGATGATGGGCAGCATCACGCCCTCCTCGCGCATGATCCGCCGGACGTCCTCGGCGTCCTTGGCGTCGCGCACGAAGCTCAGCGCGATGAAGTCGACGGTCAGGTGCAGGGCGAAGCGGAGGTCCTCGACGTCCTTCTCGGACAGCGCCGGCACGGAGACCGCGACCCCCGGCAGGTTGATGCCCTTGTTGTTGCTGACCTTGCCGCCGACCAGCACCTCGGTGTGGACGTCGGTGTCCTCGACCGCGGTCACCCGCAGACGAACCTTGCCGTCGTCGACCAGGATCGGGTCGCCGACGTTGACGTCGCCGGGCAGTCCCTTGTAGGTCGTGCCGCAGGCCTCGAGGTCGCCCGGGACGTCGCGGGTCGTGATCGTCCACGCCTGCCCGCGGCGCAGCACGACCGGGCCGTCCGCGAAGGTCTCCAGCCGGATCTTGGGGCCCTGGAGGTCGGCGAAGATGCCGACCCCGTGCCCGCTCGCGTCGGAGGCCTCACGCACGAGGCGGTAGGCCTCGGCGTGGTCCTCGTGGGAGCCGTGGCTCATGTTCAGCCGGGCGACGTCCATGCCGGCGTACACCAGCTCGCGGATCCGTCGGGGGGAGGAGACAGCAGGGCCCAGGGTGCAGACGATCTTGGCTTTTCGCACCCGCAGAGCCTAGCCAGATTTGAACGTTCCACCAACCGCAGGCCGCGCCGTCCCACCGGTCGGCGACGCCGCGCCACGCAGGACGACCCGGTCCCGCCACGAGGGCGGGACCGGGTCGGGCGGCCGGACCGGGTCGGGTCAGCTCAGACGACGAGCGGACGCTCGGTCGGCTTGATGGGCGCCGGCAGGGTCGTCGAACCGGTGAGGAAGGTGTCCACCGCCGCCGCGGCGGCCCGGCCCTCGGCGATCGCCCACACGATGAGCGACTGGCCGCGACCGACGTCACCGGCGGTGAAGACACCCGGCACCGAGGAGAGGTACGCCGCGTCGCGCGCGACGTTGCCGCGGGCGTCGAGCTCGACGCCCAGCTGCTCGACCAGGCCCGGCTTCTCGGGGCCGGTGAAGCCCATCGCGAAGAGCACCAGCTCGGCCGGGATCTCCCGCTCGGAGCCCTCGATCTCGACCATCTTGCCGTCGTCGAACCGCACGGCCACCAGGCGCAGGGCGCGCACGTTGCCGTCGTCGTCGCCGAGGAACTCCTGGGTGGAGACCGCGTAGACACGACTGCCCAGGTCCTGCTCGGCCACCTCCTCGTGGGCCGAGGAGACCCGGAACGTCATCGGGTAGGTCGGCCACGGCTGGCCCGTGGGCCGGGACTCGGGAGGCTCCGGCATGATCTCGAGCTGCGTGATCGACGCCGCCCCCTGCCGGGTGGAG
Source organism: uncultured Actinomycetota bacterium (assembly GCA_963760585.1). Lineage (GTDB taxonomy): Bacteria > Actinomycetota > Actinomycetes > Propionibacteriales > Nocardioidaceae > Nocardioides. Next base: position 456,609 of record CAVXDI010000004.1, on the reverse strand, counting down.
GTGCCCAGGCAGTCCGCCCCGGTGTCGCCGCCGCCGATGATCACGACGTGCTTGCCGCTGGCACTGATCTGGCCCTGGACCTCCTCGCCCAGCGAGACCCGGTTGGCCTGCGGAAGGAACTCCATGGCCTGGTGGATGCCGCCGAGCTCACGTCCGGTGATCGGCAGGTCGCGGGCCTGGGTCGCGCCCATCGCGAGGACGATCGCGTCGTACCGCTCGCGCAGGCCGTCGGCGGTGAGCGCGTCGGCCCCCACCTCGACCCCCGTCCGGAAGACGGTGCCCTCGCGGCGCATCTGCTCCAGGCGCCGGTCGAGGTGCTTCTTCTCCATCTTGAACTCGGGGATGCCGTAGCGCAGCAGGCCGCCGATCTTGTCGGCCCGCTCGTAGACCGCGACGGTGTGACCGGCCCGGGTGAGCTGCTGGGCGGCGGCCAGGCCGGCCGGCCCGGAGCCGATCACCGCGACCGTGCGGCCCGAGAGCCACTCCGGCGGCTGCGGCCGGACGTTGCCCTGCTCCCACGCCTTGTCGATGATCGCGACCTCGACGTTCTTGATCGTGACCGGGTCCTGGTTGATGCCCAGCACGCAGGCGGTCTCGCAGGGGGCCGGGCACAGGCGACCGGTGAACTCCGGGAAGTTGTTGGTCGCGTGCAGGCGCTCGATCGCGCCCTCCCAGTCGTCGCGCCAGACCAGGTCGTTCCACTCCGGGATGATGTTGCCCAGCGGGCAGCCCTGGTGGCAGAACGGGATGCCGCAGTCCATGCAGCGGCCGGCCTGCTCGGTGATGATCGGGAGCAGCGCCCGACCGATGCCGTCGGGGTACACCTCGTTCCAGTCGTGCACACGCTCCTCCACGGGACGGCGGGTGGCGACCTCGCGTCCGTGCTTGAGGAATCCCTTGGGGTCAGCCATGGAGGGCCTCCATCATCGCGTTAGCAGCCTCGTTCTCGTCGAGCCCGTCGGCCTTGGCCTTGGCCCTGGCCTCGAGCGACTTGCGGTAGTCGGTCGGCATGACCTCGGTGAACCGGCTGAGCGAGGTCGCCCAGTCGGCCAGCAGCTCCTCGGCGACCGTCGAGCCGGTCTCCTCGAGGTGCGTGCGGACCAGCTGCTCGAGCTCCTCGGCCGCCTCGTCGGTGACCGGCCCGAGCTCCACGAGCTCCCGGTTCACCCGGTGCTCCGCGAGGTCGAGCACCCAGGCGACGCCCCCGGACATGCCGGCGGCGAAGTTCCGCCCGGTCTTGCCCAGGACGACGACCCGGCCACCGGTCATGTACTCGCAGCCGTGGTCGCCCACGCCCTCGGTGACCGCGCGGGCCCCCGAGTTGCGCACGCAGAACCGCTCACCCACGCCGCCGCGGATGAAGATCTCACCTGAGGTGGCGCCGTAGCCGATCACGTTGCCGGCGATGATCTGCTCGTCCGCCTCGAACGTCGCGGCCCGGTCGGGGCGCACGATGATCCGGCCGCCGGAGAGACCCTTGCCGACGTAGTCGTTGGCGTCGCCCTCGAGGCGCATCGTCATGCCGTGCGGCACGAAGGCCCCGAACGACTGGCCGGCGGAGCCGAGGAACGTCAGGTCGATCGTCCCGGCCGGCAGGCCCTCGCCGCCGTACCGCTTGGTCACCTCGTGGCCGAGGATCGTGCCGACGGTGCGGTTGACGTTGCGGATCGCGATCTGCGCGCGCACCGGCTCGCCGTCCTCGAGCGCGGCCTGTGCCAGCGGGACGAGGTCGGTGACGTCCAGCGCCCGGTCGAGACCGTGGTCCTGGACGGTGACGTTGCGCAGCGCGACGTCCCCGGGCAGGTCCGGCTTGTGCAGGATCGGCGTCAGGTCGAGCCCGGCCGTCTTCCAGTGCTGGACCGCCTGGCCGACCTCGAGGTTCTCGACGTGGCCGATCGCCTCGTCGAGGGTGCGGAAGCCCAGCTCGGCGAGGATCTCGCGGACCTCCTCGGCGATGTACTCGAAGAAGTTCACGACGTACTCGGCCTTGCCGGAGTAGCGCTCGCGCAGCACGGGGTTCTGGGTCGCGACGCCCACCGGGCAGGTGTCGAGGTGGCAGACCCGCATCATGATGCAGCCCGAGACCACCAGCGGGGCCGAGGCGAAGCCGTACTCCTCGGCACCGAGCAGCGCCGCGACGACGACGTCACGACCGGTCTTGAGCTGCCCGTCGGTCTGCACCACGATCCGGTCGCGCAGGCCGTTGAGCAGCAGGGTCTGCTGGGTCTCGGCGAGGCCGAGCTCCCAGGGGCCGCCGGCGTGCTTGAGCGAGGTGAGCGGCGCCGCGCCGGTGCCGCCGTCGTGGCCGGAGATGAGCACCACGTCGGCGTGCGCCTTGGAGACGCCGGTCGCGACCGTGCCGACGCCGACCTCGGAGACCAGCTTCACGTGGACGCGGGCCGACGGGTTGGCGTTCTTCAGGTCGTGGATCAGCTGGGCGAGATCCTCGATCGAGTAGATGTCGTGGTGCGGCGGCGGGCTGATCAGGCCCACGCCCGGCGTGGAGTACCGGGTCGTCGCGACCCACGGGTACACCTTGTTGCCGGGCAGCTGGCCGCCCTCGCCGGGCTTGGCCCCCTGCGCCATCTTGATCTGGATGTCGTCGGCGTTGGTGAGGTACTCCGAGGTGACCCCGAAGCGTCCCGAGGCGACCTGCTTGACCGCGCTGCGGCGCTCCGGGTCGTAGAGGCGGTCGGCGTCCTCGCCGCCCTCACCGGTGTTGGACTTGCCGCCCAGCCGGTTCATGGCGATCGCGAGGGTCTCGTGCGCCTCCTTGCTGATCGAGCCGTACGACATCGCCCCGGTCGAGAAGCGCTTGACGATCTCGGAGACCGGCTCGACCTCGTCGATCGAGATCGGCGTACGCCCCTGGGTCTCGGCCCCCTTGAAGGCGAAGAGGCCGCGCAGCGTCATCAGCCGCTCGGACTGGTCGTTGACCCGGGCGGTGTACTGCTTGAACACGTCGTAGCGACCGGCCCGCGTCGCGTGCTGGAGGCGGAAGACGGTCTCGGGGTCGAACAGGTGCGGCTCGCCCTCGCGGCGCCACTGGTACTCGCCGCCGATCTCGAGCTCGCGGTGCGCCGGCGCGATGCCCCGGCGCGGGTACGCCGTGGCGTGGCGCAGGGCCACCTCCTCGGCGATCGTGTCGAGCTCGATGCCGCCGAGCCGGGCCGCGGTGCCGGTGAAGTACTTGTCGACGACCGTTCCGGAGAGCCCGAGGGACTCGAAGATCTGGGCCCCGGTGTAGGAGGCGACCGTGGAGACGCCCATCTTCGACATCACCTTGAGCACGCCCTTGCCGAGCGCCTTGATCAGGTTGGCGACCGCCTTCTCCGGCTCGGCGGTGACGAAGCTGCCCTCGCGGGCGAGGTCCTCCACCGACTCCATGGCCAGGTAGGGGTTGACCGCGGCCGCGCCGTAGCCGACCAGCAGGGCCACGTGGTGCACCTCGCGGACGTCGCCGGCCTCGACGAGCAGGCCGACCTGGGTGCGGGTCTTCTGCCGCACCAGGTGGTGGTGCACCGCGCCGGTGAGCAGCAGGGACGGGATCGGCGCCAGCTCGGCCGTGCAGTGCCGGTCGGAGAGCACGATGACCCGGGCGCCGTCGGCGATCGCCTCTGACACCTCCTGGCAGATCGCCTCGATCCGGGCAGCCATCGCCGTCCCGCCGCCCTCGACCTCGTAGAGGCCGCGGGCGACGTGGGTGATGAAGCCGGGCATGTCGCCGTCCCGGTTGATGTGCCGGATCTTGGCCAGGTCGTCGTTGCTGATCACCGGGAACGGCAGGACCACCTGGCGGCACGACGCGGGCGCCGGGTCGAGCAGGTTCGACTCCGGGCCGATGGAGCCCTTCAACGAGGTGACGAGCTCCTCCCGGATGGCGTCCAGCGGCGGATTCGTGACCTGCGCGAACAGCTGGGTGAAGTAGTCGAAGAGCAGCCGCGGCTTCTCGGAGAGCGCCGCCACCGGGGTGTCGGTGCCCATCGAGCCGATCGGCTCCGCGCCGGCGTTGGCCATCGGCGTGAGCAGGACGCGCAGCTCCTCCTCGGTGTAGCCGAAGACCTGCTGGCGCCGGGTCACCGAGGCGTGCGTGTGCACGATGTGCTCGCGCTCGGAGATGTCGTCGAGGTGGATCAGCCCGGCGTGCAGCCACTCGTCGTAGGGGTGCTCGGAGGCCAGGCCCGACTTCACCTCGTCGTCCTCGACGATGCGGTGCTCCTCGGTGTCGACGAGGAACATCCGACCCGGCTGGAGCCGGCCCTTGCGGACGATCGTGGCGGGGTCGAGGTCGAGCACGCCGACCTCGGAGGCCAGGACGACGAGGCCGTCGTCGGTGACCCAGTAGCGCGAGGGGCGCAGCCCGTTGCGGTCGAGGACCGCGCCGATCTGGGAGCCGTCGGTGAAGACGACGCAGGCGGGGCCGTCCCACGGCTCCATCATCGCGGAGTGGAACTCGTAGAACGCACGGCGCCGGGCGTCCATCTCGGTGTGGTTCTCCCACGCCTCGGGGATCATCATCAGCACCGAGTGCGGCAGCGAGCGGCCGCCCATGTGCAGCAGCTCGAGGACCTCGTCGAACGACGCGGAGTCCGAGGCGCCCGGCGAGCAGATCGGGTAGAGCCGGTTCAGGTCGCCGGGGATGAGCTCGGAGTCCAGCAGCGCCTCGCGGGCCCGCATCCAGTTTCGGTTGCCCATCACCGTGTTGATCTCGCCGTTGTGCGCGATGAAGCGGAACGGGTGCGCCAGCGGCCAGCTCGGGAACGTGTTCGTCGAGAACCTCGAGTGGACGACGGCCATCGCCGAGGCCATCCGCTCGTCGGTGAGGTCGGGGAAGAAGTTGTCGAGCTGGTCGGTGGTGAGCATGCCCTTGTAGGTGATGGTGCGCGAGGACAGCGACGGGAAGTAGACGTCGCTCTCGCGCTCGGCGCGCTTGCGCAGGCAGAAGGCCAGGCGCTCGAGCGCCATGCCGGTGACCCGCTGCGTGGCGCCGGCCACGAAGAGCTGGCTGAAGGTCGGCATCACGCCGAGGGCGGTGCGGCCCAGGATGTCGGGCTGGATCGGCACGTCGCGCCAGCCGAGGACGGCGAGGCCCTCGTCGGCGGCGATCTCCGCCACGGTGCGGCGGGTCGCGGCGACCTCGTCGGCGTCGCCGGGGAGGAACGCGATGCCCACCGCGTACGACGCCGCGGCGGGGAGGTCGAAGTCGACCACGGCACGCAGGAACGCGTCCGGCACCTGGAGCAGGATGCCGGCACCGTCACCCGAGTTGGGCTCGGCTCCCGCGGCGCCCCGGTGGTCGAGGTTGCGGAGGGCAGTGAGGGCCTGGGCCACGATCTCGTGGCTGGCAACGCCGGTCAGGGTCGCGACGAACGCCACGCCACACGCATCGTGCTCGTGGCGGGGGTCGTAGAGCCCTTGGGGCGGCGGGAATGCGTGCGAGGAAGGCACCGGGCATTCTCCCGTCGTCGTCTGTGCCGCGGACCCGCAGGACGGGGCCGGCCGGCAGGTCGGCAATGCAGAATGAGCAGGGGACGGCTTTGGCCCTAGCGCAGGGATCAGGCTATCACCGGAATCCGGCCCGATCGCAGGCCGAGCGGTGCGACGGACACCGTGCCGGCCGGGCCCCGGAACGCCGGGCGGGGCGAGTCAGTCGGCGTCGGGCCGTCCGGCGCGCCCGGGCTCGGCACGCTCGTCGTGCTCAGGTGCATCCTGCTCGGGCCCAGCTTGCTCGGGCTCGTCTTGCTGGGGCTCGTCGTGCTCGGGCGCAGCGTGCTCGGGCGCAGCGTGCTCGGGCGCGTCGTGCTCGGGCCCGCGCCCCTCGTCGTACACCGTGGTCTCGCGGCCGGGCCGGCGGCGGGTGCTGATCACGAAGTACGCCAGGGCGGCGAGGAAGAGCACGATCGAGGTCCACACGTTGAAGCGCAACCCGCCGACGTCCTTGAGCTCGACGTCGTCGATGCGCAGCATCTCGATCCAGCCGCGCCCGGCGGTGTAGGCCATCACGTAGAGCGCGGCGACCCGGCCGTAGCCGAGCCGGAAGCGGCGCTCCAGCAGGATCACGAAGCCGAAGGCGCCGAGGTTCCAGAGGAACTCGTAGAGGAACGTCGGGTGGAAGGTGGGGTCGCTCAGGTAGCCGTCCGGTCGTCGGTCGGCGTCGATCTCAAGGCCCCAGGGCAGGCTCGTGGGCCGACCGAACAGCTCCTGGTTGAACCAGTTGCCCCAGCGACCGAGCGCCTGGGCCACCAGCACCGTGGGAGCGATCGCGTCGAGCACCGGGAGCAGCCTGATCCCCTTGCGCCGCGCCCCGATGATCACGCCGAGGGCACCCAGCGCGACCGCCCCCCAGATCCCGAGGCCGCCCCGCCAGACGTAGAGCGCCTCGATGGGGTGCCGGCCCTCGCCGAAGTAGAGCTGGTGGTCGGTGAGCACGTGGTAGAGCCGCCCGCCGACGAGGCCGAACGGGACGCCCCAGACGGCGAGGTCGCTGATCTCGCCGGGGCGGCCTCCGCGGGCGACCCAGCGACGCTCGGCCAGCCAGATCGCGGCGATGATGCCGGCGATGATGCACAGGGCGTAGCCCCGGACCGGCACCGGGCCGAGGTACCACGTCCCGTTGGCGGGGCTGGGGATCGACAGGACTGCCATCGTGAGCAAGGTCATCTCAGTTCTGCTCGGCGGCGTCGCCGGGCGACAGCAGCTGGTGGACGTCCGCGGCGTACTCGGCGGCCGAGGTCTCCTGCGGCCAGTAGACCGGAGCCTCGTCCCGCGCGTCGATCGCCGTGACGGTGGTGCCGTGGGTGATGTCGTAGCCGCCCGAGGCCAGCTTCTCGCCCTTCGTGATGCCCACGCCCATGGGCAGGGCGATGTCGATGATGTCCTGCAGCGCACCGGTGAGCCCGATGAAGTCGGGGTCGAGCCGGTCGAGGTACTCCCCGAGCACCCTCTCGGTGTCGCGGGCCGGGTCGGTCGTCACGTAGACGACGTCCACCCGGGCCCGGTCGGCGTCGCTGAGCCGGGTCATCGCGGAGGCGAGGTTGCCCATCACGATGCCGCAGATGTCCGGGCAGTGCGTGTAGCCGTAGAAGACCAGGGTCAGGGGCTTGTCGGTGTCGCGCACCAGGGAGTACGGCGCCCCGTCCTGGTCGCTGAGCGGGGTCGCCACCACCTCGAACGGTGGGTCCAGCCGGTTGCCGTTCAGCTCCGTCGACGCGGTGGCGTCGGCGCCGCCGCAGCCCGCGAGCAGCAGCAGGGAGGCGAGCACCGCGACCGGGGAACGCAGCCGACCGACGGCGCTAGCCACGCCGGACCCCGCCGGCGAGGTCCTCGGTGAGCGCGGTCAGGGCGCGCAGCCCGGCCGCGCGGTCGTCGGGGTGGTCCAGCAGGGCGCGCACGAAGGCGGAGCCCACGATCACCCCGTCCGCGTACCCGGCGACCTCCGCGGCCTGGTCCCCGTTGCTGACGCCCAGGCCGACGCCCACCGGCAGGTTCGCCGCCCGGTCCTCGGCCCGGTCCGGCCGGTGGGGGCTCAGCGCCCGGGTCCGGGCGACCAGGGGCCCGGCGAGGTCGCTGGTGGTGGTGCGCGCACCCGTCACGCCCATCACGGCCGTGGCGTAGACGAAGCCCCGGCAGGCGGCGGTGGTCATCGCGATCCGCTCGTCGGTCGACGAGGGCGCGACGAGGAAGATCTTGTCGAGGTCGTGCCGGTCGGCGGCCGCGATCCAGTCGGGCCCGCTGTCGGGGGTGAGGTCGGGCGTGATCAGGCCCGCTCCCCCGGCGGCGGCCAGGTCGGCGGCGAACCGCTCCACGCCGTAGCGCTCGACGGGGTTCCAGTAGGTCATCACGACGGTGGGGGTCCCGGTCGCGGCGACGGCCTCCACGGTGCGCAGGACGTCGGTGATCCGCACCCCCCGCTCGAGGGCCTGCTGGGCGGCGGCCTGGATGGTGGGACCGTCCATCACCGGGTCGCTGTAGGGCAGGCCGACCTCGATCACGTCGCAGCCGGCCTCCACCATCGCCGTCAGGGCCTCGATGCCGCCGGCCACGTCGGGGAAGCCGGCCGGGAGGTAGCCGACCAGGGCGGCGCGGCCCTCGGCGCGGGCGGTGTCGAAGGCACGGGCGACGCTCACAGCTGCACCCGTCCCTCGCCGCTGCCCTCACCGCGGGCGGCCTCGGCACCGGCGGTGCGGGCGGTGTCGGTGGTGGTGTCGGGACGGCCCACCGGCTCCTCGGCGACCCGCTCGGGGTCACCGAGTCCGAACCACTCGATCGCGGTGCCCATGTCCTTGTCGCCGCGGCCGCTGAGGTTGATCAGGACCGTCGCGTCGGGGCCGCGCTCGGCCCCGAGCCGCTCGGCGACGCGCAGCGCGCCGGCGATCGCGTGCGCCGACTCGATGGCCGGGATGATCCCCTCGGTACGGCTGAGCAGGGCCATCGCGTCCATGGCCTCGGTGTCGGTGATCGGCAGGTAGGTCACCCGCCCGGTCGCCGCGAGGTGGGCGTGCTGCGGGCCCACGCCGGGGTAGTCCAGGCCGGCCGAGATCGAGTGCGACTCGACGGTCTGGCCGTCGTCGTCCTGCAGGACGTAGGTGCGGGCGCCGTGCAGGACGCCGCGGGCGCCGGCGTGGATGGTGGCCGCGTGACGCGGCGTGTCGACCCCGTCGCCGCCGGGCTCGAAGCCGTAGATCGCGACCTCGGGGTCGTCGAGGAAGGCGGTGAACAGGCCGATCGCGTTGGAGCCACCGCCCACGCAGGCCGCGATGGCGTCGGGCAGCCGCCCGGTGAGGTCCAGGCACTGCTGGCGGGCCTCGTCGCCGATGCTGCGCGTGAAGTCGCGGACCATGCTCGGGAACGGGTGCGGGCCGGCGGCGGTGCCGAAGAGGTACGCCGTGTGGTCGACGCTGGCGACCCAGTCGCGCATGGCCTCGTTGATCGCGTCCTTGAGCGTGGCGCTGCCGGAGTCGACCGGCACCACCTTGGCCCCGAGCAGGTGCATGCGCGCCACGTTGAGCGCCTGGCGCTTCGTGTCGACCGAGCCCATGTAGACGGTGCAGTCGAGGCCGAAGTACGCCGCCGCGGTGGCGCTGGCGACCCCGTGCTGGCCGGCGCCGGTCTCGGCGATGACGCGGGTCTTGCCCATCCGCTTGGTGAGCAGCGCCTGGCCGAGCACGTTACGGATCTTGTGGGCGCCGGTGTGGTTGAGATCCTCGCGCTTGAGCAGGATCCGGGCGCCGACCTTCGCGCTCAGCCGCTCCGCCTCGTAGAGCCGGCTCGGGCAGCCGGCGTACTCCCGCAGGATCGTGGCGAACTCGCCCATGAAGCCCGGGTCGGCCACGGCGGCGCGCCAGGCCTCGGTGAGCTCGTCGAGGGCGGCGACCAGGGCCTCCGGCATGAAGCGACCGCCCCAGCCCTCGGCCGGGCCACCGAACCAGCCCAGCGCGTCGGCGTCGTAGGACGTACCCCTGGTGGTCTCCGCGGTCATGCCTGCACCCCTGTCATCGCGCGAACCGCCTCGCGCGGCTCGCCGTCCTTCACCAGCGCCTCGCCGACCAGCACCGCGCGGGCGCCCTCGGTGACGAAGCGCTGCACGTCCGCGGGCCCGAGGATGCCCGACTCGGCCACCTTCACCCGGTCGTCGGGCACCAGCGGCGCGAGGCGCGCGAAGGTGCCGCCGTCGACGGCGAGGGTCTTGAGGTTGCGGGCGTTGACGCCGATCAGCTCGGCGCCCAGCGCGACCGCCCGCTCGGTCTCGGGCTCGTCGTGGACCTCGACCAGCACCGTGAGGCCGAGCTCGCGGGCCTCGTCGTGCAGCCGGCGCAGCAGGTCGTCGTCGAGGGCTGCGACGATCAGCAGCACCAGGTCGGCACCCGCGGCGCGGGCCTCGAGCAGCTGGTACGACGTGACGATGAAGTCCTTGCGCAGCAGCGGGGTGTCGACGGCGGCCCGCACGGCACGCAGGTCCTCGAGGCTCCCGCCGAAGCGGCGGTGCTCGGTGAGCACGCTGATCGCGGCCGCTCCGCCGGCGGCGTACTGCGCGGCCAGCGCGGCGGGGTCGGGGATGTCCGCCAGGGCACCCTTGGAGGGGCTGCGCCGCTTGACCTCGGCGATCACGCTGGAGCCGGGGGCGCGGAAGTGCGGCATCGGGTCGCGCGGCGGGTCGACGTCGGCGAGGGCGGCCCTCAGGTCGGCCACGCCGGTGACGGACTCCCGCTCCGCGAGGTCGATCCGTACGCCGTCGACGATGTCGTCGAGCACGGACATGGGGTCCTCCATCGGGTCGGAGCGGGTATGGGGCAAGCCTCTCACCCCGGGGGTGAGCGGGTGGCCGACGGGCCGGTGGCACTCAGGAAGCGAGCCACGCCCCGGCCGGCAGGTTGCGCGCCAGTGTGAAGCCCGCAACCAGGACCCCCAGCGTGAGCCAGACCCATCGGGGGACGTCCTGCGGCGCCGGGGCTGCTCCCCGCGCCACAGGGTCACCAGCCGCCGACCCCACAGGGCGATCGCCAGCGGGAGCGCCAGCACGAGCAGCAGGTTGCTGGACGCGGCCGCGGCCACGTCGAGGTGGGTCAGGTCGTTGACCGCGCGCAGGCTGCCGCAGGCCGGGCAGTCCAGCCCGACCAGGGCGACCGGGCAGAAGCCCCACGACCCCGCGGTGTGCGGGTCGCGCAGGTGCAGCGCCAGGGCACCCAGCCCGGCCACCGCCCCGGTCAGCACCGGGCCGGCCAGCCGCTGGCAGCGCCCGGTCCTCGCCGGCGTCCGGGCAGGCGTCCGGGCGGGCGGAGCCGGGGCGGGCGCTGGAGCTGGGGTCATGGCATCGCGATCAGTCGTGCAGGCCCAGCTTGGCCAGGACGGCGAAGACGACGAGCGAGCCGAGGCCCAGGGCGACGCCGATCCAGAAGAGCACCATGCTGACCGGTGAGAGCATGAGGCCCACAGCACCCACGACGAAGCCGAGCAACGCCACCGACACCGCGCTCCAGGCTGCGGGGGTGTTGCCGTGGTTGTCAGACATGCGGGCTCCTCGGGGCGGGGACTGCGAGATCAGGGTGCGGATCGTGGTGGGGCTGGCCCAGTGTATTCAGCCGCTCAGGCGGTGGGGTCGCGGCCCTCGTCCAGGGCTCGCCACAGGTCGAGGCTGGACTGGTCCTCGGGCTCGACGACGGGCGGGAGCGCCTGCGACCCCGGGGCGTCGTACCGGCTGCCCATCTCGGGCCACTGCGGGACCCACCGCACCGCGAGCGCGGTCGCGAGCACCGAGAGCACCGCGGCGACGGCGGCCGCCCAGAACCAGCCGGTGAGCCCGACGTCCGGGTTGGCGAGGCCGCTCTGGGCGAAGCCGGCCCGCAACGCGTCGGGCACCGAGGAGAAGCCGATCACGACGCTGGTCGAGGCCCCGAGTGCGGCCAGCGCGCCCAGGAGCGCGACCGTGCGGCGCACCCGGCCGCGGGTGACGAGGACGACGCCCCAGCTGGCCAGCACGACGAGGGCGAACGCGCCCGCGGCCGGCATCTGGGCGGCGTCGGTGGAGACGGCCAGCTCGGAGACCTGCCCCGCGCGGCCGTGGCCGGCCGCCCACGGCTTGGTGCCCGCGACCGCGCCGAGCGTGCCGGAGAGCAGCCCGAGCAGGAGGACGGGGCCGAAGGTGGCCCGCGCACCCCTCGCCGTCCGCCGGGATGCGGCGGCGGCCGGGTCGGCGGGCTCAGTCATCGACGCGGGCCAGCAGGACGTCGGCGTCGAAGCAGGTGTGCTCGCCGGTGTGGCACGCGGCGCCGACCTGGTCGACCCGGAGCAGGAGCGTGTCGCCGTCGCAGTCGAGCCGGACCTCCTTGACCCACTGGACGTGGCCGGAGGTGTCGCCCTTGACCCAGTACTCCTGGCGCGAGCGGCTCCAGTACGTCGCGCGCCCGCTGGAGAGCGTGCGGGCCAGCGCCTCGTCGTCCATCCAGCCGAGCATCAGCACCTCACCGGTGTCGTGCTGCTGCGCGACGGCCGGCACCAGCCCGTCCGGTGTGCGCTTGAGGCGGGCGGCCACGGCGGCGTCGAGGGAGGTCACCGGCCAAGTATCCCGCCCGCCCGGTCACCCCCCCACCGCCGACCCCCGACGGGGCCCCGCCAGGGGAGATAGTCCGGATCAGGTGCGCAGGTTGTCGGAGAGTTCCGCCAGGGCCGAGGGGAGGTCCACGGTCGGGGACCAGCCCCAGCGGTGCGCCCGGTCGGCGAGGACGCGACCGGTCCACGCGGGCTTCTCGTCCCAGACGGGCTCGACGCCGAGGGCGCCGGTCACCGCCTCCTGGTAGTCGCGCACCGTCGCCGCACCCGCCGCGACGTTCACGGCGGTGCACTCCCCCGCCACCGGTCCGTCCTCGGGGTCGGCCGCGGTGGCGACGCGGCCGGTCGCCACGTCCGCGGCGAGGTCGGCGAGGTCGTCGAGGTGGACCCACGCGAAGCTCTGGTCGGGGACGGCGTGGCGCGCCCGCTCGTCGTCGCGGATCGCCGCGGGGCGCAGCGAGTTCCACACCGAGCTCTCGCCGGCGCCGAGGATCGCCGGCGGGCGCAGCAGCACCCGGGTGATCCGGTCCACCTCGGCCAGGGCGGCATCGGTGTCCCGCTTGGTCACCGCGTAGTCGTCGGCATCGTCGGCGACCAGCCGGGACGACTCGTCGACGTCCCCGGCTCCCGGCGAGCGGTCGTAGACGGCCGCGGTGGAGACGTGGACGAGCCGCTGGACACCCGCGTCGCGGGCCGCGCGGGCCAGGACGGGCGTGCCCTCGACCCCGATCCGCTGCTGGTTCTCACGCCCGGTGCCCATCGGGTGGACGGTCGTGACGACGGCGTCCGCCCCCTCGACGACGGACGCCGCGAGGGTCGCTTCGTGGAACTCGCCGACCCACTCCTCCACACCCGCCAGCCGGGGGGCCGTGCCGGCGCGCCGGACGACGGCCCGCACGCGGGCGCCGCGCTCGACCAGGGCCGCGCAGGTGCGCGCCCCGACGAGACCGTTGGCACCGGTGACCACGACGAGGGGGGACGGGGCAGCAGTCGACTCGCTCATCGGGCCAGCCTGACACGCGGCTGGTCAGGCGGTGCTCACGAGCCGTGCTGGGCGACCCACGAGGCGTGCAGCCCGGCGTACACCCCGTCGACCCCGACCAGCTCCCGGTGCGGACCGCGCTGGACGACCCGGCCACGGTCCACGACCACGACCTCGTCGGCGCCCTCCGCGGTGGAGAGCCGGTGCGCGATCGTCACCGAGGTGCGACCGCTCATCAGCCGCTCCAGCGCCTGGCCGATCCGCATCTCCAGCGCCGGGTCGACGGCACTGGTCGCCTCGTCGAGCACCAGCAGGTCGGGGTCGGCGAGGTGGGCGCGCAGCAGCGCGACGAGCTGGCGCTCACCGGCGGACAGCGACTCCCCCCGCTGCCCGACGCGGGTCTCGAGACCCGCCGGCAGCCCGGCGACCCAGTCGCCGAGCCCGAGCTGGTCGGCGCTGGCCAGGATCTCCTCCTCGCTCGCGTCGAGCCTGCCGTAGCGCACGTTCGCGGCCAGCGAGTCGTCGAAGAGGAACCCCTCCTGGGGCACCAGGACCACGCTGCGCCGCAGCGAGGTGGGGGCGATCATCCTCAGGTCGACACCGTCGAGCAGCACCTCCCCCTCGGCCGGGTCCATCAGCCGGGTCAGCAGCTTGGCGAAGGTCGACTTGCCGGACCCGGTCTCCCCCACGATCGCGACCCGGGTGCCGGCCGCGATGTCGAGGCTGACGTCGCGCAGCACCGGCGGGCCGGTGGGGTAGGAGAACGTGACGCCCTCGAAGCGGACGTCGATCGGGCCCCGCGGCAGCGCCCGGCCCTCGACGCCCGGGTCGACCAGGTCGGCCGGCGTGTCCAGGATGCCGATCACGCGGCGCCAGCCGGCGATGGCGTTCTGGGCGTCGGTGAGGATCTGGGTGCCCAGCTGCACCGGGCCCACGAACAGCGTCACCAGGAACGCGAAGGCGAGCACCTTGCCCGCCGTGATGTCGCCGGCGAAGCCGAGCCAGACGCCGACGATCAGCACGCCGGCGTTCGCCAGGCCGGCGGAGATGCCGCCGAGGGAGAACGAGAAGGCGGTGAAGCCCTGCGCCCGGGTGCTGGCCGACCGGTGGGCATCGATCGCCTCGTCGATCCGGCTCTGGGTGCGGGCCTCGACGGCGTAGGAGCGGACGACCGCGGCACCGACGACCGGCTCGGAGATCGCCGAGAGCAGCAGGCCGACCTGGCGGCGCACGATGCCGTAGGCCTCGGACAGCTTGCGCTGGAAGAAGCGCAGGGAAAGGAACAGGGGCGCGAAGCAGACCCACACCACGATCGCGAGCTGCCAGCTGTAGATCACCATGATCACCGTCGCGACCAGGATCTGACCGATGCTGATGACGAAGATCAGACCGCCGAAGACGAGGAACTGGCTGACCTGGTCGACGTCGCTGGTCACCCGGGCGACCAGGGCCCCGCGGCGCTCGGTGCTCTGGGTCAGCAGCGGCAGGTCGTGGACGTGGCGGAACGCCTTGATCCGCAGCGTGGCGAGACCGCGCTCGGAGGCGGTGAAGAGCCGGCTCGTCATGGCGTACGACGCGATGCTGGTCGCCACGACCGCGAGGGCGGCGACCGCGCCCATCAGCGCGGTGAAGCGGACGTCGGGACCACCGGGCCCGTTGAGCCCGCGGTCCAGGGTCTGCTGCACCGCGATCGGCACGATGACCTGACCGAGGGAGGCGATCACCGCGAGCACGAGGGTGCCGCGGAACCCCTCCTTGAGCTCGGGCGAGAAGTGCACGCCGCGCCGGATGGTCTCCAGGGCGCGCATCTCCTCCCCGGTGTCCATCCGGGTGTGCACGGCACGGGGTGCGGTCGGCGCGCTCACTGGGTCTCTCCCGCCAGCTCCGGGTGCTGCTCGTAGGCATTGACGAGATGGGCGTAGGCGGGACTGCGCCGCAGCAGCTCGCGGTGGGTGCCGCGGTCGACGATGCGGCCGTCCTCGAGATGCACGACCTCGTCGGCCAGGCCGATGGTGGCCTTGCGGTAGGCCACGACGACCAGCGTCGGGCCGGTGCCGCCCGGCCCTGCCCCGGTGCCGGTCGCGGACCCCTCGCGCAGCGCGGCCAGGATCCGGCCCTCGACCTCCGGGTCGACCGCCGAGGTGGCGTCGTCGAGGATCATCAGGCGGGGCCGGCGGACCAGCGCGCGGGCCAGCGAGATGCGCTGGCGCTGCCCGCCGGACAGCGAGGCGCCGCGCTCCCCCAGCGGCGTGTCCAGCCCGTCGGGCAGCGCGGCGACGAAGCCGTCGGCCTGGGCGGCACGCAGCGCCGCCCAGATCTCCTCGTCCCCGATCTCGGCCCCGAGCGCGACGTTGCCGCGCACCGTGTCGTCGAAGAGGAAGGCGGTCTGCGGCACGATCGCGACCTCGCCGGCGAGCTCGCCGCGGGCGAGGTCGCGCAGGTCGGTGCCGTCGAGCAGGATCCGGCCCCGGTCGGGGTCGACGAGCCGGGTCATCAGGGTGGTCAGCGTGCTCTTGCCGGACGCCGTGGCACCGACCAGCGCGACCGTGCGCCCGGGCTCCACGCTGAAGCTGACGTCCCTCAGGAGCTCCTGCGCGGGGTCGTAGGCGTAGCCGAGGTGCTGGACCTCGAGCCGGGCACCGGCTCCGGAGCCGGGCGCGGCCGGGACGGCGTCGCCGAAGCGCATCTCCCCCGTCGCACCGAGCACCGCGGAGACCCGGCGGAAGCCGACCACGCTGCGCGGGAACTCGCCGAGCAGCCAGCCGATGGAGCGGATCGGGAAGGAGACGATCGTGAGCAGGTAGGCGACGGTGACGACGTCGCCGGCCTGGGTGGCACCCGAGAGCACCCGGCTGACGCCGACGGCCAGCACGACGAGGACGCCGAGGTTCGGCAGCGCGGCCAGGGCGGGGTCGAAGGCTGCCCGGATCCGGCCCGAGCGGATGTTGACGTCGCGCAGCTCGTGGGCCTGCGCCGCGAAGCGCTCGGTCTCCTCGCCCTCGCGGCCCAGGGTCTTCACGACGAGCGCACCGTCGAAGGACTCGTGGGCGATCTCGCTGACCTCGGCGCGCAGCTGCTGGGCGCGCGTCATCAGCGGCGAGGCCAGCCGCTGGTAGGCGAGGTTGGCCCCGATCACGGCCGGGAAGACCAGCAGCCCGACGACGGCGAGCACGAGGTCCGCGGCGAACATCTGCCCGATCGCGATCACCATCATCGCCACCGTGCCGACCGCCATCGGCAGGGGCGCGATCGGGCCCCAGGCGGCCTCGACGTCGGAGTTCGCGTTGGACAGCAGCTGGCCGGTGGGGTGTCGCTGGTGCCACTCCATCGGCAGGGAGAGGTACTGCCGGGTCACGGCGCGACGGCTGTGCGCCTGCATGCGGTACTGCATGATCCCCGCGCCGAGGCGCCGGGCCACGATGCCGACCGCGCGCAGGATGGCCACCGCGAGGAACAGCGCCAGGATCGTCCACAGCAGGCCGCCACCGATCTCGCCGTCGCGGAACGCCGGGATCACGACGTGGTCGGTCGACCAGCCGAGGACCCACGCGTCGGCCACCGTCAACGCCCCGAACAGGACGCTGCCCAGGGTGGAGACGGCGAAGATCCACGGCTCCCGCCGGATCGCCACGCCCAGGACGGCGAACCCCTCGCGCGTGGTGGATCCGCGGGGTTTCTGCGCTCGGTCCGTCACGCGGGCCAGCGTATGGCGCGCCGCCGACACCCGCGCAATCGCAGGAACGTCAGCGGCCCGTCAGCGGCCTGTCAGCGCACCGGCAGGCCGGCTCGGGCCAGGGACTCCTTGACGTCCCGCACCCGCAGCGTGCCGAAGTGGAAGACGCTCGCGGCCAGGACCGCGTCGGCGCCGGCCTCGACCGCGGGCGCGAAGTGCTCGCAGCGCCCGGCGCCGCCCGAGGCGATCACCGGGATCGAGACCGCGCGGCGCACGGCGCGGATCAGGTCGAGGTCGAAGCCGTCCCGCGTCCCGTCGGCGTCCATCGCGTTCAGCAGGATCTCCCCCGCCCCGAGCTCGGCCGCCCGGACCGCCCACTCGACCGCGTCCAGGCCGGCCGACGTGCGACCCCCGTGGGTGGTCACCTCGAAGCCCGAGTCGGTGCCGGCGGCACGGCGGGCGTCCAGCGAGAGCACCAGCACCTGGTTGCCGAACCGGTCGGCGATCTCCGCGACCAGCTCGGGGCGGCGCACCGCCGAGGTGTTCACCGCGATCTTGTCGGCCCCGGCCCGGAGCAGGCGGTCGACGTCGGCCACCGTGGAGATCCCCCCGCCGACGGTGAGCGGGATGAAGACCTGCTCGGCGGTGCGCGAGACGATCTCCATCGTGGTGGCCCGGCCCTCGTGGGAGGCGGAGATGTCGAGGAAGGTCAGCTCGTCGGCGCCTTCGGCGTCGTACACCTTGGCCAGCTCGACGGGGTCGCCGGCGTCGCGCAGGTCCTGGAAGTTGACGCCCTTGACCACCCGGCCGCCGTCGACGTCCAGGCAGGGGATCACCCGGACGGCGAGGCTCACGAGGCTCGCCCGGCGGTGGGCAGGGTCAGGGCGAGGGCGTCCTCGAGGGTGAAGCGGCCCTCGTAGAGCGCGGTGCCGATGATCGCGCCCTCGACGCCGCCACCGGCGTTCAGGCCGACCAGGCCCTGCAGCGCCTCGAGGTCGGCCAGCTCGGTGATCCCGCCCGAGGCCACGACCGGCCGGTCGGTGGCGGCGCAGACGTCGCGCAGCAGCTGGAGGTTCGGGCCCTGGAGCATGCCGTCCTTGTTCACGTCGGTGACCACGTAGCGGGCACAGCCCTCGGCGTCGAGACGGGCCAGCACGTCGTACAGGTCACCGCCGTCCCGGGTCCAGCCACGGGCAGCGAGCGTGCGGCCGCGGACGTCGAGCCCGACCGCGATGCGGTCGCCGTGCTCCGCGATGGCGGCGGCGCACCACTGCGGCTGCTCCAGCGCGGCGGTGCCGAGGTTGACCCGGCGACAGCCCGTGGCCATCGCCGCGGCCAGTGACTCGTCGTCGCGGATGCCGCCGCTCATCTCGACCTGGATGTCGAGGGCGCCGACGATCCTGGCCTGGAGCTCGCGGTTGTGCCCGCGCCCGAAGGCGGCGTCGAGGTCGACGAGGTGCAGCCACTCGGCGCCGGCCTCCTGCCAGCGCAGGGCCGCCTCCACCGGGTCGCCGAAGCGCTTCTCGGAGCCCGCCACGCCCTGTACCAGCTGGACGGCCTGGCCACCGGCGATGTCGACGGCGGGCAGCAGCTCGAGGTAGTCACTCATGGGGCGATCCTAGGCAACGGCGACCGGCCGTCCCTACTCGCCGGCACGCGCGAGACGACACGAGCGCCCGCTCAGCGCCGTCCGAAGAGCAGCGTGTGCAGCACCGGCGCGGCCAGCAGGCTGACCATGATGAAGACCGTGCGGGCCTCCCACGCCGGGCTCACCACCCACACCACGACGTTGAGGACGACGAGCAGCCCGACGGTGGTCCGCCTCCGGCGGCGACGGCGGGCGGCGAGCACCCCGGTGTCGCGGCCCCGGCGCCCGCGCGCGGGCAGCCAGCCGGTCAGCGCGCGGCGGCGGGCCAGGGCGCGCTGGCGCCGCTCCTCCTCGCGGGCCCGGGCGGCGACCCGGACAGCCCGCTCCCGCTCGCGCGCGGCGCGGCGCACCGCGCGATCCCGGCTCACCGGCGAACCCCGGGCGGACGCTCGGGGCGGCGCGTCACAGGGTGGCGACCCAGTTGCGCAGCAGGGCGGCCCCGGCGTCCCCGGACTTCTCCGGGTGGAACTGGGTGGCGCTCAGCGGCCCGTTCTCGACCGCGGCCACGAACCGGTCGCCCCCGTGCTCGGCCCAGGTGACCAGCGGCGCCCGGGTGCGCCCGTTGGTCTCCAGCGTCCAGTCCCGCACCCCGTAGGAGTGCACGAAGTAGAAGCGCTCGTGCTCGATCCCCGCCAGCAGCGTGGACCCGCTCGCGGCCTCGACCGTGTTCCAGCCCATGTGCGGCACCACCGGCGCCTGCAGCCGCTCGACGGTGCCGGGCCACTCGTCGCAGCCCTCGGTCTCCACGCCGTGCTCGACCCCGCGGCCGAAGAGGACCTGCAGTCCCACGCAGATGCCCAGGACCGCCCGGCCACCGGCCAGCCGGCGACCGATGATCTCCGGACCCTTGACCGCCCGCAGGCCGCGCATGCAGGCCTCGAAGGCGCCGACCCCCGGCACCAGCAGCCCGTCGCAGTCGAGGGCCGCCGCCTTGTCGGAGGTCAGCTCGACCTCGGCGTCGGCCCGCTCGAGCGCCCGGACGACCGAGCGCACGTTGCCCGAGCCGTAGTCGAGGACGACGACGCGGGGCCGAGCGTTCAGAGCGACCCCTTCGTGGAGGGCACGCCGCTCTCGCGCGGGTCGATCGCGACCGCGTCGCGGAAGGCCCGGGCGAACGCCTTGAACTGGGTCTCGACGAGGTGGTGCGGGTCGCGCCCGGCCAGCACCCGCACGTGCAGGGCGATCTGGGCGTGGAAGGCCAGGGTCTCGAAGACGTGGCGGGTCAGCGAGCCGACGTAGCCGTCGTTGCCGATCGTGACGTAGACCTGCCCCTCCGGCTCACCGGTGTGCACGCAGTACGGGCGACCCGAGAGGTCGACCACGGCCTGCACCAGTGCCTCGTCGAGCGGCACGGTGGCGTCGCCGAAGCGGCGGATCCCGGCCTTGTCACCCATCGCCTCGCGCAGGGCGTCCCCGAGCACGATCGCGGTGTCCTCGACGGTGTGGTGCGCGTCGATGTGGGTGTCGCCCTCGGTGCGCACGGTGAGGTCGAGCAGCGCGTGCCGCGCCAACGAGTTCAGCATGTGGTCGTAGAAGCCGACCCCGGTGGAGATGTCGGCCCGGCCGCTGCCGTCGAGGTCCACCTCGACGAGGACCTTCGACTCCTTGGTCTGTCGCTCGATGCGGGCGACCCTGCTCGTCCTGCGGGGGCTCATGCGTGTGCCTCTTCCATGACCTGGGTGAGTGCTTCCTTGAACGTCGTCATCTCCGCGGGGGTGCCGATGGAGACCCGCAGCCAACCCTCGGGCCCGACCTCGCGGACCAGCACCCCGTGGCCGAGCAGCCCCCGCCAGACGGCGTGCCGCTCGGCGAAGGTGCCGAACAGCACGAAGTTGGCGTCGCTCTGGGCGACCTCGAGCCCCTGGGCCCGCAGCCAGTCGACGCACGCGTCTCGCTCGGCGCGCAGGTCGTCGACCCGCCCGAGCAGCTCGGGGGCGTGGCGCAGGGCGGCGAGGGCGACGGCCTGGGTGACCGCCGAGAGGTGGTACGGCAGCCGGACCACGCGGATCGCGTCGCAGATCTCCGGGGCCGCGGCCAGGTAGCCCAGGCGGGCGCCGGCCAGGGCGAAGGCCTTGCTCATGGTCCGCGAGACCACCAGGTTGCGGTGCTGCCCCAGCAGCTCGAGGGCGCTGGGGGTGCCGCTGCGGCGGAACTCGCCGTACGCCTCGTCGACCACCACGATGCCGCCGGACCCGTCGGACCCGGCCGTGGCCTCGCACAGCACGCCGACCGCCTCGGGCGGCAGCGCCGTGCCGGTCGGGTTGTTCGGCGAGGGCAGCAGCACGACGCTGGGGCGGCGCTGGCCGATGAGGTCGCGCGCGGCGTCCAGATCGAGCGAGAAGTCGCTCTCCCGGCGCCCCTGCACCCACTCGGTCATCGTGTCGCGGGCGTACTCGGGGTACATCGAGTAGGTCGGCGCGAAGCTGAGCGCGCAGCGCCCCGGGCCCCCGAAGGCCTGGAGGAGCTGGAGCATCACCTCGTTCGAGCCGTTCGCGGCCCAGACCTGCTCCGGCTCGATGCCGGCGGGGGTGTCCCGCGAGAGGTACGCCGCCAGCGCCGAGCGCAGCTCGGTGAACTCACGGTCCGGGTAGCGGTTGAGGCCGCCCGCCACCGCGGCGACCGACGAGGCGATGTCCGCGACGACGGCCGCGGAGGGTGGGTACGGGTTCTCGTTGACGTTGAGCTGGACGGGCACGTCGAGCTGCGGGGCGCCGTACGGCGCGAGCCCACGCAGCTCCTCGCGCAGCGGCGGCCAGTCGGACCGCTCAGCGGTGCGGCCGTCGGCGACCACGGGGCTGCTCACCGGGACTCGGGGAAGCGCACGCGGATGGCGGCGCCGTGACCGGGCAGGTCCTCGGCCTCGGCCAGGGTGATGACGTGGCCGGCGACCTCGGCGAGCCCCTCGCGGCTGTAGTCGACGACGTGCACGGACTTGGTGAAGGCGCGCACCGAGAGGCCCGAGGAGTGCGCGGCACAGCCGGCCGACGGGAGCACGTGGTTGGAGCCGGCGCAGTAGTCGCCCAGCGAGACCGGCGCGTCCGGGCCGACGAAGACGGCACCGGCGTTGCGGACCCGGGCCGCCCAGGCGGCCGCGTCCTCGGTGTGGATCTCGAGGTGCTCGGCGGCGTAGGCGTTGACGACCTCCAGCCCCTGCTCGAGGTCGTCGACCAGCACGATGCCCGACTGGGGGCCGCCCAGCGACGTGCGGATCCGCTCGGTGTGCTTGGTGGCGTGCACCTGCTTGTCCAGCTCGACGTCGACGCGCGCCGCCAGCTCCTCCGACGGGGTCACCAGGACGGCGGCCGCCAGCGGGTCGTGCTCGGCCTGGCTGACCAGGTCGGCGGCGACGTAGGCCGGGTCGGCGCTGTCGTCGGCCAGGATCGCGATCTCGGTCGGACCGGCCTCGGAGTCGATGCCGACCCGGCCCTTGAGCAGCCGCTTGGCGGTGACGACGTAGATGTTGCCCGGGCCGGTGACCAGGTCGACCCGGCGGCACGGGCCGGTGCCGTAGGCGAACATGGCGATGGCCTGGGCCCCCCCGACGGCGTAGACCTCGTCGATGCCGAGCAGCGCGCAGGCCGCCAGGATGGTGGGGTGCGGGAGTCCGCCGAAGTCCTTCTGCGGGGGGCTGGCCAGGGCGATCGAGCGCACCCCGGCGGTCTGCGCGGGGACGACGTTCATCAGCACGCTGGAGACCAGCGGAGCGAGGCCCCCCGGCACGTAGAGGCCGACCCGGTCGACCGGCACCTTGCGGTGCGTGACCCGGGCCCCGGGGCCGAGGTCGGTCACGGCGTCCTGCTCGAGCTCCCGCTCGCAGGTGGCCCGCAGCCGGCGCACGGACTCCTCCAGGCCGGCCAGGGTCGCGGGGTCGAGCTCCTCGAGCGCCCGGGTGAGCGCCTCGGAGGAGACCCGGATGTCGTCGACCGCGCAGCCGTCGAACCGCTCGGAGTACTCCGCGATGGCCTCCAGGCCCCGGGTGCGCACGGCCTCGCAGATGGCGTGCACCGCCGGCACGGCCGCCTCGATGTCGAAGTCGGCGCGCGGGACGGCGCCTCGGTAGTCGACGGGCTCGGCGCTCCCAGCGCCCGCGCCCCGGAGGTCGATGCGACGGATCATGCAGCGATCCTACGAGGCCGGGCACGGGCCCTGCGAACTCGCGGCGCCCGCTGGACCGCGCGGGGCTGGCACCGGGCAGCCAGGGGGCTGGTGCGGGGGCTGGTGCGGGGGCTGGTGCGGGGGCTGGTGCGGGGGCTGGTGCCGGGGCTGGTGCCGGGGCTGGTGCCGGGGCTGGTGCGTGGGCTGGGCCACCCCACTAGGGTCGGGGTCGTGAGTGACGCCCTGCCGATGTTCCCGCTGAACGCGGTGCTGTTCCCCGGCGTGAGCGCGCCCCTCACCGTGTTCGAGGACCGCTACCGGGCACTGGTGCACCACCTGCTGCGGGTCGAGGACCCCGAGGAGCGCGTCTTCGGCTCGGTGGCGATCCGCGAGGGCTACGAGATCGGCGACCACGGTGCGCAGTCCCTGTTCCGGGTGGGCTGCCGGGTGCAGCTCACCGAGGTCGAGTCCCACCCCGACGGCACCTTCGACATCGTCGCGGTGGGCCTGGAGCGGATCGAGCTCGAGCGGCTCGAGACCGGCGGACCGTTCCCGATCGGGCACGTCGTGGACCGCCCGGAGCCGCCGGGCTACGTCCCCGACCACGTCCTCGACCGGGCCCGGGCCACCTTCACCGCCTACCGGGCCGCGCTCTCGGAGTTCCGCGGCGACCCCTACGCCGGCACCCTGCCGAAGGACCCGGCCTACCTCTCCTGGACGCTGGCCGCCGTCGCACCGCTCCCCCTGCAGGAGCGCCAGTCGCTGCTCGAGGCCGAGGACGCCGAGACCCGGCTGATCCTGGTCACCGACCTGCTGCGCACCGAGCTGCGGGCCATGAACGTGATCCCCTCCCTGCCCGCGACCGAGGTGGCCCGCACCCGCTGGTCGCCGAACTGACGCCCGGCCCCACGACCCGCGGATGGCCAGGCGACGACCGGGTGGCACCCCGGCCACCCTCGCGCTGACCCGCGCCGGCATCGAGTTCACGCTCCACGAGTACCACCACGACCCCCGGGCCGGGTCGTTCGGTCTCGAGGCCGCCGAGGCGCTCGGCCTCGACCCCGCGCGGGTGCTCAAGACCCTCGTGGCCTCGGTCGACGGCCGGCTCGCGGTCGCGGTGGTCCCGGTCTCGGGACGGCTCGACCTGAAGGCCCTGGCCCGGGCGCTCGGCGGCGCCCGCGCCACGATGGCCGAGCCGGCGGACGCCGAGCGGGCGACGGGCTACGTCGTCGGCGGCATCTCGCCCATCGGGCAGCGGCGTCCGCACCCGACCGTGGTCGACAGCAGCGCCACCGGGCACCCGAGCGTGTTCGTCTCGGCGGGCCGGCGCGGGCTCGACCTGGAGCTCACCCCGGCCGACCTGGTCCGGATCACCGAGGCGATCACGCACCGGGTCGGCCGGTAGCGGGGCTCAGTTCGTGGTGAGACGCAGCAGGGCGTGCCCGGCCTCGCCCTGCTGCCAGGCGCTGATGCCCAGGCCCGCGAGCGGCTCGAGGTTCTCCGTGGCCTGCTGGTCACCACCGGCGAGCTTCGCGAGCCAGTCGCCCCCCGCGTCGAAGTTGACGAAGAGGATCGCGCTGGCCCCGGCCGCCCTCGGCACCACCGCGGTGAACGTGTCGGAGACGCCCAGGCCACCGTCCGCCAGGACCGTCGAGCGGAAGGCCGGGTTCGGGCCGATCGCGACCACGTCGCCGTCGGAGTCGCTTCCCAGCGCGCTGGCCCCGCTGCCCAACCGCCCCCGGACCTTGTCGAGCACCGACTCGATCTCCTCCGCGTCACCCTTGACCTTGATCGCCACCGGGACGTCCGAGCCGTCGCTGGAGTTGGCCAGCGTGTCGGGGTCGAGGCCACTGCCGACCGCCACCGCGAGGGACTCGCCGGCCAGGGTCTCGGCGTCGGCGGGCAGGTCCAGGCCGGACGCCTCGGAGAGCATCGCGAGGAAGTCGTCGGTGCTCGCGGCCCCGCCGGCGTACGACGAGAGCTGCTCGGCGAGCTGGCGGAACCAGCCGTCGGAGAACCCGATGCCGAGCGCGGCGGCGGTGTCGGCGGGCAGGGTCGCGAGGACGTCGTCGCCCCGGTCCTCCGCGTAGGCGCCGCTCGCCGTCGCGCTCGAGTCGGCCGCCACCTCGAGCTCGAGCGCCCCGTCGTGGAAGCGGACGGTGGCGGCGGCACCCCGGAACTCCTCGAGCGCCGAGGTGGCACCCGTGGTGGCCCCCGCCATCGCGCCCGGGCCGAGCACGGAGCCCAGACCGTCGAGGTTCTCGGCGAGGTAGGCACCGGCGGCGGGCGCGGCGTACATCGCGACGACGCCGGGGTCACCGACCTCGCCCGTCCAGCTCTGGAAGTCGGCGTCGTCGCTCAGCGGCGCGTCGGCCGCGCCGTCGACGACGCCCCGGGCGATCTCGTCGGTCTCGGCGATGACGGCCCAGCCACCGTCGATCGCATACCCGGTGCCCCCGTCGCCCTGCGCGCAGGCACCGATCTTGTCCAGACCGTCTCGCGCCGCGCCCTCGTCGGTGACCTGGACGACGGCTACCGCGGTCGGCCGGTCCGCACCGGTGTCGAGCGCCGCGACGGCCGCCCGGTGACCGAGCCACGGCTCGACGTCGTCGGCGTAGTCGAGGCCCGCGCAGGGGGACTCCTGCTGGAGCTCCTCGAAGATCCTGCGGCGCACGTCGTCGTCGGTCTGCAGGCCGATCTGCTCGCGGAACGCCGGGAACTTGCGCAGGGTCCGGATCGCCTCGATCTTCTGGCCGCCGCCGGGGTCGAGGTCGATGCTGACGTAGCCGAGCGTGGAGTCCGGGAGCGCCTCGGCCGGCTGCGAGCCGGTGGCGAGGAAGGACGACACCGCCCACGCACCGCCCCCGACGAGCGCCACGGCGAGCACGGCGCCGACGACCAGGGCCGGACGACGGCCCCTGCGCCCACCGGGGCGGTTCTCGCGGCTCGGGTCGAGCGGCGCGCCGCCGCCCTGCTCGAGGTACTCGGGGCCCTGAGGGCCTCCGGGCGGGTTGCTGCTGGACACGAGGACCCCCAAGGTCGGACGGGCGGCATCCGGCCCGCGGCAGAAGAACGGTGGGGGAAGGCTACTCCGCGCCCGGGCCGGGCGCAGGCTCTCTCCCCAGCCCGGCGCCACGGGGCGAACGGCTCGGCTCGCGGTGCCGGCCGAGTCCGAAGAACATCACCACGAGCGCCAGCAGGGCACCCGTCGGCAGGGCGACGAACGGGCTCACCCCCGGGACGCCCAGCGTGCCGGGCAGCCGGGTGCCGTCCGGCGCCGAGCGCGCCAGCACGGCCGGGTCGTCGGGGCCCAGGGCCAGCCCGACGCGGTACATCAGCCAGCCGGCCAGCACCGAGCCGACCACGAGCGAGAGGAACGTCACGATCTCGTGCCGGCGGAAGACCAGCGTGACGGCGAGACCCGCCAGCAGACCGGCCACCGCGGCCACCGCGACGTAGGTGCCGGTGCCGGAGAAGTCACCGCGCAGGCCGGCCTCGTCCTGCACCCACCGGTGGCTCTCGACGACGCCGGCGGGGGCGGTCCAGAGCCGCTCCCAGACCACGCCGGCGACGGCGCCGACGACCGCGAGGGCCACCACCACCAGCGTCGACTGGCCCAGCACGCGGGGCAGCGAGCCCGACTCCTGGGCCGACCCGGAGGGCAGGAGCCGGCTCACGGGACGGTCGGGGCTGCCGGGGCGGCCGGGGCTCATCCGCTCAGGCACCCGGGGCCCAGCAGGTGCTTGAGGTCGGCGAAGAGGGCCGGGCTCGGCGTCACGCGCAGCCGGTCGTCGAGGCGCATCACCGTGGTCGCGCTGCGCGTGAGCAGGCGAAGCTGGACCTCGGTCATGCCGGGGTGCGTGCCGAGCACGTCGCGCAGCTGCTCGACCACCGGCGCGGTGCACCGCGTCGACGGCAGGCTGATCACCACCGGGCCGGAGGGCCCCTCGGTCAGGTCGGGCACCGAGACCTCCTGCCCGTGCAGCTCGGGCTGGTCCTTGCTCCGGGAGAGCCGCCCCTTGACGGTGAGGATCGCGTCCTCGACCAGGTAGGTGCTGGCCAGCTGGTAGGAGCTGGGGAAGAGCAGCACGTCGATGGCGCCGTCGAGGTCCTCGAGGGTGATCATCGCCCACGCGTCACCGCGCTTGGTGACCTTGCGCTGCACCGAGGTGACGAGGCCGCTGACCGTGATCGGCGAGCCGTCGGCGCGGTCCTCGTCGAGCATCAGCTGGCCGATGCTGATGTCGGACTCGTTGGCCAGCAGGTGCTCCAGGCCCAGCAGCGGGTGGTCGGAGACGTAGAGCCCGAGCATGTCGCGCTCGTGGCCGAGCAGCGTCATCTTGTCCCACTCCTCGATCTCCGGGACCGTCACGGAGATGCCGAACCCGGCGCCGCCCCCGCCCGCCTCCGCGTCGTCCAGCCCGGCGAAGAGGGAGTCCTGGCCGATCGCCTCGTTGCGCTTGATGTCGACGTACTGGTCGACCGCGGACTCGTGGATCGCGACCAGCGCCCGGCGCCGGTGACCCATCTCGTCGAACGCGCCGGCCTTGACCAGCGACTCGATGACCCGCTTGTTGCAGACCAGCGCCGGGACCTTCTCCATGAAGTCGTTGAAGTCGGTGTAGCGGCCCTTCTCCTCGCGGCCCTTCACGACGCCGTCGACGACGTTGCCACCGACGTTGCGGATCGCGGTGAGGCCGAAGCGGATGTCGTTGCCGACCGGCGTGAAGGTGGAGGCGGACTCGTTCACGTCGGGCGGCAGCACCTGGATCTTCATCCGGCGGCACTCGTTGAGGTAGATGGCCATCTTGTCCTTGTCGTCCTTGACGGACGTGAGGAGCGCGGCCATGTACTCGGGCGCGTAGTGCTGCTTGAGGTACGCGGTCCAGTACGAGATGAGCCCGTACGCCGCGGTGTGCGCCTTGTTGAAGGCGTAGTCGGAGAACGGCACCAGGACGTCCCAGAGCGCCTTGATCGCCGCCGGCGAGTAGCCGTTCGCCTTCATCCCGTCGGAGAAGGGGACGTACTCGGCGTCGAGCACCTCCTTCTTCTTCTTGCCCATCGCACGACGCAGCAGGTCCGCCTGGCCCAGCGTGTACCCGGCCAGCTTCTGGGCCACCGCCATGACCTGCTCCTGGTAGACGATCAGGCCGTAGGTCTGGCCGAGGATCTCGGAGAGCGGCTCCTCGAGCTCGGGGTGGATCGGGGTGATCTCCTGCTTGCCGTTCTTGCGCAGGGCGTAGTTGGTGTGCGAGTCGACGCCCATCGGGCCCGGGCGGTAGAGCGCGAGCACCGCCGAGATGTCCTCGAAGTTGTCGGGCCGCATCAGCCGCAGCAGGCCTCGCATCGGGCCGCCGTCGAGCTGGAAGACACCGAGGGTGTTGCCGGTGCCGAGCAGCTGGTAGGACGGCGCGTCGTCGAGGGTGAGCTCCTCGAGGACGAGGTCGAAGTCGCGGTTCGCCTTGATGTTCTTGACCGCGTCGTCGAGGACCGTGAGGTTGCGCAGGCCCAGGAAGTCCATCTTGATCAGGCCGAGGTTCTCGCAGGTCGGGTAGTCGAACTGCGTGATCATCGCGCCGTCGGCGGGGCGCTTGAGCATCGGGATGATGTCGAGCAGGGGCTCGCTCGACATGATCACGCCGGCCGCGTGGACGCCCCACTGGCGCTTGAGGCCCTCGATGCCGATGGCCGTGTCGACGACCCTCTTGACGTCGTTGTCACCGTCGTAGAGCTGACGGAACTCGCCACCCTCACCGAAGCGCTTGTGGCTGGAGTCGAAGATGTCGGAGAGCGGTACGTCCTTGCCCATCACCGCGGCGGGCATCGCCTTGGTGATCCGGTCGCCCATCGCGAACGGGTAGCCGAGGATGCGGCTGGAGTCCTTGACGGCCTGCTTGGCCTTGATCGTGCCGTAGGTGACGATCATCGAGACGCGGTCGTCGCCGTACTTCTCGGTGACGTAGCGGATGACCTCACCGCGCCGACGCTCGTCGAAGTCGATGTCGAAGTCGGGCATCGAGACGCGGTCGGGGTTGAGGAACCGCTCGAAGATCAGCCCGTGCCGCAGCGGGTCGAGGTCGGTGATCCGCATCGCGTACGCGACCATCGAGCCCGCGCCGGAGCCACGGCCCGGGCCGACCCGGATGCCGTTGTCCTTCGCCCAGTTGATGAAGTCCGCGACGACGAGGAAGTAGCCGGGGAAGCCCATCTGGGTGATCACGCCGACCTCGAACTCGGCCTGCTTGCGGACG
This sequence comes from uncultured Actinomycetota bacterium, assembly GCA_963760585.1. Taxonomy (GTDB): domain Bacteria; phylum Actinomycetota; class Actinomycetes; order Propionibacteriales; family Nocardioidaceae; genus Nocardioides. Next base: position 427,915 of record CAVXDI010000004.1, on the reverse strand, counting down.
TCGTCGGGGATGCCGCCCGGGTAGCGGAAGCGCAGGCCCGACTCGACCTCCTTGACCAGCCAGGAGTCCTCGTTCTCCCCCTCCGGGCAGGGGAAGCGGGGCATGAAGGTGCCGTTGCCCTCGGTGAAGCTGACGTCGCAGCGCTCCGCGATCAGCAAGGTGTTGTCGCAGGCCTCGCGCAGGTCGTACTTGTCCGCCCACAGGGCGCGCATCTCCTGGGCCGACTTCAGGTAGTAGCCGTCGCCGTTGAAGGCGAAGCGCTGGCCGGGGCCGTCGCCGGCCGGGATGTCCATCGTGGAGCCGGAGTTGATGCAGAGCAGGTGCTCCTGCGACTTCGCGTCCGCCTGGTCGACGTAGTGCGAGTCGTTGGTGGCCAGGAACGGGATCTTCAGGTCCCGGCCGAGCTTGAGCAACCCGTCCCGGACCCGGTTCTCGATGTCGAGCCCGTGGTCCATCAGCTCGAGGAAGTAGTTCTCCCGGCCGAGGATCTCCTGGAAGTCACCGGCGGTCCTGCGGGCGGCGTCGTAGTTGCCGTGGCGCAGGTGCACCTGCACCTCGCCGGAGGGGCAGCCGGTGGTGCCGATGATGCCGCGGCCGTGCTGGGCCAGCAGCTCGCGGTCCATCCGCGGGTGCTTGAAGAAGCCGTCGCGCCAGGCGCCGGTGGAGAGCCGGAAGAGGTTGTGCATGCCCTCGGTGGTCTCCGAGAGCAGGGTCATGTGGGTGTACGCGCCGCGGTTCGAGACGTCGTCGGGGCCGCCGCCGTAGAAGTTCACGCCCTTGCGCTCGAAGCGCGAGATGTTCGGGGCGAAGTAGGCCTCGATGCCGATGATCGGCTTGACCCCGGCCTTCTTCGCCTTCGAGTAGAACTCGTAGGCGCCGAACACGTTGCCGTGGTCGGTCATCGCGACCGCCGGCATGCCCAGCTCGGCGGCTCTCTCGGTCAGGGCGCCGAGACGTGCGGCGCCGTCGAGCATGGAGTACTCGGTGTGCACGTGCAGGTGCACGAAGGAGTCAGCGGTCCCGGTGGTCGACATGTGCGCGGGGGGCTCCTCGAAGGTCGCGGCGGGGGTGCGGCAGCGGCCCTGGAAGCCCCGGGAAGGGCACCAGACGTCCGGCTGGGGGAAGGGGATCAGCCTACGCGAACCGCACGGGGCATCGTGCCAGCACGCACCGACGGATCCGCCGGTGCGACCGCGTCAGGGCCGGATCGACGCTGCCGCGTCAGGACCGGATCGACGCTGCCGCGTCAGGACCGGATCGACGCTGCCGCGTCAGGACCGGATCGACGCTGCCGCGTCAGGACCGGATCGACGCTGCCGCGTCAAGACTCTGCGTGATCACGACGTCCATGATCCGTGCCACCCGTTCCGGGCCCAGCTCGGGCGCCCGCGCGGCCACCGCCTCGGCGATCTCCCGTTCCCGGGCCGGGTCGCGGCCGGTGTCGGTCCCGGTCTCGCGCTTGGTGGACTGCACCGCCCGGGTCAGGGCGGCCCGCCGGGCCAGCAGGTCACCGAGCTGCTCGTCGACCTCGTCGATCAGCCCCCGCAGGAAGACCAGGGGCTCCTCCCCCGGCCAGGCCATCCGGAGGTCGGGTGACCGCTCCTCGTTCTGCGAGCCGTCGGTGCCCTCCAGGGCGAGCAGACCGTGCCGCTCGTAGAAGCGCCGGGCGGGGCCGTTCATCTCGAAGACCCACAGGCAGAAGCCCCCCGGGCGCAGGCTCATCACCAGCTCCAGCAGGGCGCTGCCCACGCCCCGCCGGGCATGCGGCGGGGCGACGTACAGGTCGTCCAGCCAGGTCTCGCTCAGCCGTGCGTAGCCGGCCACGACGCCGCCGACCTCGGCCACCCAGATCTCGTCGTCGCTGCGCAGCCTCGCGGCCAGCCAGTCCCGGACCTCGTGGTCGGGGTGCGCCGGCGCCGGCATGGCCCCCGCCCGTCGGGCGCTGAGGTGGACCGACGCGATCCGGTCCCCGTCGCGCTCGTCGGCCGGCCGCAGCCGGACCTCGCCCATCAGTGGGACTCGCGGACGACCTCGAGCGCGGCGGCCAGGTCGTCGGGGTAGGTCGACTCGTAGGAGACCTGCTCGCCGGTGTCCGGGTGCTCGAAGCCGAGGCGGACGGCGTGCAGCCACTGCCGCTCCAGGCCGACCCGCTTGGCCAGCGAGGGGTCCGCGCCGTAGGTCAGGTCACCCACGCAGGGGTGCTTGAGCGCCGACATGTGCACCCGGATCTGGTGGGTGCGGCCGGTCTCGAGGTGCACCTCGAGCAGGCTGGCGAAGCGGTGCGCCTCGAGGGTCTCGTAGTGGGTGACGCTGGCGCGTCCGTCGGCCATCACCGCGAACTTGTAGTCCGCCTTGGGGTGGCGTCCGATCGGCGCGTCGATGGTGCCCTCGTGCGGGTCCGGGTGGCCCTGGACCAGCGCGTGGTAGGTCTTGTCGACCGTGCGGTGCCGGAAGGCGTTCTTCAGCAGCGAGTAGGCGTGCTCGGACTTGCAGATCACCATCACCCCCGACGTGCCGACGTCGAGGCGCTGCACGATGCCCTGCCGCTCGGAGGCCCCGCTGGTGGCGATCCGGAACCCGGCTCCGGCGAGGTGCCCGACCACGGTGGGCCCCGACCAGCCCGGTGAGGGGTGCACGGCCACGCCCACCGGCTTGTCGATCACGACGATGGAGTCGTCGTCGTGGATGATCTTGATGCCCTCGACGACCTGGGCGTTCACGGCCAGCCGGTCAGGGACCGCGGGGATGTGCACGTCGAGGACGGCGCCGGGCAGCACCCGGTCGCTCTTGCCGACCGAGGCCCCGTCGACCTGCACCTCGCCGGCGGCGATCAGCTCGGCCGCCCGGGTGCGCGAGAGCCCGAACATCCTCGCCATGGCGGCGTCCACGCGCTCGCCGGCCAGGCCCTCGGGCACCTGCAGGGTGCGGTGGTCGCTCGCCGTCCTCACGCGGCGTCCCCGGTGGGAGCCGGCGTCTGGTCGCCGGTGCGGGCACCGTTGATCCGGATGCCGCGGAAGGCCTGGACCAGGATCAGCGCGGCGGCGATGTTGATGCTCATGTCGGCCACGTTGAAGACCGGCCAGTTCGGCAGCATCAGGAAGTCGATGACGTGACCGCGCAGCGGGCCCGGCGCCCGGAAGAGGCGGTCGGTGAGGTTGCCGGCCACCCCGGCCAGCAGCAGACCCAGGGCGACCGCCCACAGGACGTGCCCGACCCGTCGGCCCAGGTGCAGCACCACCAGCAGCGCGACGATCGCGATGCAGCTGAGCAGCACGGTGTAGCCGGTGCCGGTGCTGAAGGCCGCCCCCGGGTTGCGCACCAGGTGCAGCACGAGCAGGTCGCCGACCAGCCGGCGGTCGGCTCCCCCGGCCAGGTGCTGCACGGCAAGGACCTTGGTGACGAGGTCGACGGCGTACGCCGTGAGAGCCACGAGGGCGAGGACGGCCCGCAGCCGGGTGCCCGAGGGATGCCGGTGGGGCTGGTGGGAGTCGGTGTCGTCGCGGTTCAGCGACGTTCCTCGCGCTGCTTGCATGTCATGCACAGTGTGGCACGCGGGAAGGCCATGACCCGCATCTTGCCGATGGGGTTGCCGCACGACTCGCAGACCCCGTAGGTGCCCATCTCGATGCGCGACAGGGCCCGGTCGATCTGGGCCACCTTCTCGCGCTCGATGTTCAGCACGGCCAGCTCGTGGTCGCGCTCGAAGCTCGTGGCGCCCATGTCGGCCTGGTCGTGGCCGGCACCGTCACCGGAGTCACGCATCAGCCCGGTGAGCTCGTTCTCCTGCTGCTCGAGGATCTCGCTGCTGTGCTCCCGCTGCTCGTGGAGCTCCTCGAGGACCTCCTTCAGCTCGGCCTTGGTCCAGGCCTCCTCCCCCTCCTTGACGACGAGGTCGCCGGGGGTCGCCTTCGCTGCGGACGCCGAGGCAGCGGCCGCCCTCGTGGACGCGGTCTTCTTCACGGGCGCCTTCTTCGCGGGAGTGGCCTTCGCGGCCGGTGTCTTCTTCGCTGCCCTCGGGGTGACAGCCGGGGCGTTCGTGCCCGGTGCCGCGCTCGCAGAGGTCTGCTGCGCGTCGGTGCTCGTGGACGTTCGGGTGCTGCGAGCCATGGATGGGCCTCCCCCGGTCAGGACCTCACTGCGGGTGTGACGCACAGTGTGCACGGAGGGTAGCCGCTGCGCGGGGGCGGCTCAACACCGCCTCGCCGTGCGGGGTGTCGCGGCCGGGCGACCACGCACGACGGCACGGCCGGCCCGAGGGCCGACCGTGCCGGTTGCTGCGGTGGGCCGAGGCTCTCAGCCGTCGTCCTCGCCGAGGATCGAGCGCAGCCGCTTGGGAGCAGGCTGACCGTCACCGGACGGGGGCGCCGTCTCCGCCGAGCCGCTGAGCGACTCGAGCTGCTGGGTGAAGTAGCTCTTCAGGCGGGAGCGGTACTCGCGCTCGAACGAGCGGAGGTTCTCGACCTCGCTGCTGAGCTTGTCGCGCTCCTTCTCGAGGTCACCGAACATCTGCTGGCGACGCTCGGCGGTCTCCGAGTCGAGCATCTGCGCGCGGGTGCGGGCGTCGGCCTCGAGCCGGTCGGACTTCGTCTTGGACTCGGACTCGAGGCGCTCGGCCTTGGTGCGGGCCTCGCCGACGATCTTGTCGGCGTCGTTCTTGGCCTCGTCGACGAGCTCGTCGGCGTTGCGCGTCGCGATCTCGAGCAGCCGGGCGGCAGCGTTGGACGCCTGCGGCACGGTCTCGACCCGGATCGACTCGGACTGGTTCCCGGCGGCAGCAGCGACGGGGGCGACCGGAGCGGGAGCCGGCTCGGGGGCCCGCTCCTCGACCTTGACCGGCTCGGGCGACTTCTCCGCCGGCGCCGAGGCGCCGGGGGCCGGAGCACCCTGGGCGGAGGAGAGCTTCGACCGCAGGTCGTCGTTCTCCTTCGTGAGCCGCGCGAGCTCGGCCTCCACCTCGTCGAGGAACTGGTCGACCTCCCCCATGTCGTAGCCCTCACGGAGCCGGACCGGAGTAAAGCGCTTGTTGCTCACGTCCTCAGGCGTCAGCGGCATGACCTCACCCATTCATAGATCGTCAGAAGAACTGTCGGTCGAACAATAGCGCCTGCCGTGGGGCAGGAGTGACCGCACCCGCAGTCCGGGGCTACAGGGAGAAGACTGTCCGGTTCACCTGCAGCAGCACGTACGCGGCGATGATCACGATCAGGAAGCTGAGGTCCAGGGAGATGCTGCCCAGCCGCAGCGGCGGGATGAACCGGCGCAGGGCCTTGATCGGCGGGTCGGTCACGGAGTACACGACCTCCAGCAGCACCAGGATCGGTCCGCTCGGGCTCCAGCTCCGGGCGAACACCTGGACCCAGTCCACGACGAACCGGACCCAGAGCATCGCGATGAAGAACCACAGCAGGCCCTCGATGACCTGTCCGGCAATGTTCAAGTTGGCTCAGCTCTGGTTGAAGAAACCGCCCTCGGCGATTCGCTGCTTGTCCTCCGCCGCGACCGTGACGTTGGCCGGCGACAGGAGGAAGACCTTGTTGGTCACGCGCTCGATCGTGCCACGCGTGGCAAAGACCAGGCCCGCGGCGAAGTCGACGAGACGCTTGGCGTCGTTGTCGTCCATCTCCGAGAGGTTCATGATCACCGGGACGCCGTCCCGGAAGTTCTCGCCCACCGTGCGCGCCTCGTTGTAGGTGCGCGGGTGGAGGGTGGTGATGCGGGACAGCTCGGCCACCTCGTCGGTCTGGGGTGCGGGGGCCGGCCGGCGGCGCTCGGAGATGTCGGCCACGGGGGCGGGGCGCGGCTCCCGGACCTTCGGGGCGCGCTGCTGGGGGACCGCGGGCACGTCCTGGGTCTCGTACTCGTCGTACTCCTCGTCGTACCGCCCGGTGTCCTCGAGCAGGCCGAGGTACTCGCCGATCTTGCGCATCGAGCCGCTCATGACTGATGTCCTCCGGAACTCCTGCGCGCCCTGACGGGCGCACTCATTGGTGGTCTGACCCTACTGGATCGAGGGCCTCGGTCCGAGAATGGCGCTGCCGACACGCACGTGTGTCGCGCCGGCACGGATCGCCTCCTCGAGGTCGCCGCTCATCCCCGCCGAGCGCCAGGTGGCGTCGGGGTGCTGGGCGACGAGGTCGTGATGGGTCTCGGCGAGCCGGGCGAACGCCGTCGCGGGGTCCTCGCCGCGGGGCGCCACGGCCATCAGGCCGCGCAGGCGCAGCCCGTCGGCCCCGGCGACCTGCTCGGCCAGGTCGGCCAGGTCGCGCGGGTCCGCGCCGGAGCGCCCCTCGGCCCCCGGCCGGTCGAGACTGACCTGGAGCAGCACGTCGAGCGGTCCGGTCGCACCGCCCGCCGCGCGCGCGGCGAGCGCGCCCTTCGCCAGCGGGGCGACCAGCTTGGCCCGGTCGACGGACTCCACGACCCCGGCGTACGCCGCGACGGCCGCGGCCTTGTTGCTCTGCAGACCGCCGACGAAGTGCCAGGTGAGGCCGAGTTCGGCCAGCTCGGCCGCCTTCGCCTCGGCCTCCTGGTGCCGGTTCTCCCCCACGTCACGGACGCCGAGGTCGGCCAGCACGCGGAGGTCGGAGGGAGGGAAGAACTTGGTGACGACCACGAGCTTCACCTCGTCGCTCGCGCGACCGGACTCCGCGCAGGCGGCGGCGATCCGGGCGCGCACCGAGGCGAGGTTGCCGGCCAGCTCCTCGGCGCGGGTCACGACATCCACACGAGTCCCGCCAGGCGACCCGCTGCGGCTCCGTCGCGCCGGTGGGAGTGCAGGGCGGCGTCCTCGCGGGTGCAGCCGCCGGCGCGCTCGACCTCGACGCCCGCGGCCTCGAGCTGCGCCTGCACGCCCGCCCCCAGGTCGAGCGACGGGGTGCCCCAGGAGGTCTCGGCCCACGCCGCCGGGGCCTGCGCGGCGACCTCGGCGCGCAGCACCCCGGGGACCTCGTAGCAGCGACCGCACACGTGCGGCCCGAGCCAGGCCTCGAGGTCCCGGGCGCCGGCCTCGCGCAGGCGTTCCACGGCCCGGGTGACGACGTCGAGAGCGACGCCGGCACGACCGGCGTGGACCGCCCCGACGACCCCGACGGCGGCGTCGGCCAGGAGGACCGGGACGCAGTCGGCGACCCGGATCATCAGGCCCACGCCGGGGGTGCTGGTCAGCAGGGCGTCGCCGCTGGGCACGTCCCCCAGCGGCGCGGGACCCGGCTCGTCCACGGTGAGGACGGCGTCACCGTGCACCTGGTCGAGTCGGGCGAAGCGCACGCCGCAGGCCGCCTCCAGCCGGGGCAGCTCGGTGGCGAAGCCCGGACGCCTCCCCTGCAGGTCGATCGAGGCGTCCGTGAAGGCGACGTCCACCCGGACGCCGCCGACGCGGGAGTCGCGGTAGGAGAACACCCGCGCTTACTTCAGGAAGTCCGGGACGTCCAGGTCGTCGTCGTCGAACTGGACCTGGCGGGGCGCACGCGCAGGCTGCGCCACGGGCTGCTCACGGCGCTCCGGCTGCTGCGGGGAGACGGGCTGCTGCGGCGGCGTGGACGGGCGGAAGGTGACCCCGGCCGGCTGCCGCTCCTCGGGACGACGCCCGGGGATCTGCTGCGCCGCGGCCCGGGTCTCCTCCTGGGTCTGCTGGCGCTGCGGCTCGCGGCGCAGCACCGTTCCGTCGTCGCGGCGCTTGGGCATGCCGCCGTCGAACCCGGCGGCGATCACGGTGACCCGCACCTCGTCGCCGAGGGCGTCGTCGATCGTCGCCCCGAAGATGATGTTGGCCTCGGGGTGCGCGGCCTGCTGCACCAGCGCGGCCGCCTCGTTGATCTCGAACAGGCCGAGGTCGGAACCGCCCGCGATCGAGAGCAGCACGCCGTGGGCACCCTCGATGGAGGCCTCGAGCAGAGGGCTGGACACGGCCATCTCGGCGGCGGCCATGGAGCGGTCCTCGCCGCGTGCCGAGCCGATGCCCATCAGGGCGGAGCCGGCGTTGGCCATCACGGACTTGACGTCCGCGAAGTCGAGGTTGATCAGGCCGGGGGTGGTGATCAGGTCGGTGATGCCCGAGACACCCTGCAGCAGCACCTGGTCGGCCTGCTTGAAGGCGTCGAGGATCGAGACGTTGCGGTCGCTGATCGACAGCAGCCGGTCGTTGGGGATGACGATCAGGGTGTCGACCTCGTCGCGCAGGCGGGCGATGCCCTCCTCCGCGGAGTTCGCCCTGCGGCGGCCCTCGAAGGCGAACGGCCGGGTCACGACACCGATGGTCAGCGCCCCGAGCGAGCGGGCGATGCGGGCCACCACGGGCGCCCCACCGGTCCCCGTGCCGCCACCCTCGCCGGCCGTCACGAAGACCATGTCGGCCCCCTTGATGACCTCTTCGATCTCGTCGGCGTGGTCGTCGGCGGCCTGCGCGCCGACCTCGGGGTTGGCGCCGGCGCCGAGACCGCGGGTGAGCTCGCGGCCGATGTCGAGCTTGACGTCGGCGTCACTCATCAGAAGAGCCTGGGCGTCGGTGTTGATGGCGATGAACTCGACGCCCTTGAGCCCGACCTCGATCATCCGGTTGACGGCGTTGACACCGCCGCCGCCGATGCCCACGACCTTGATGATGGCCAGGTAGTTCTGTGCTGCTGCCACGGCGGAATCGCCTCTCGCTGATCGCGCCCGAGGATGTCGGGCTGTTGGTCTGGCTGTGGGTGTGCGTCTGTGTCTGTGTGGTGGTGGAGCAGTGGCGAGATCTCGAAACCGTAACCCTGAACCTGAGGGTTATAGTTATGTCAACCTCGCCGTGGTCAAGACAGTAGGCAGCAGGCGGCCCGGGTGCCAGCGACACGCCCCGCGTGTCGGGGCATTTCTCGGGAACTGCCCGATCGGAGGAGGTGCCGGCACCCCGCTGGTCGGCCAGGGACGGTCGGCCCGGGACGGTCGGCCCGGGGCGGTCTGCCCGGGGCGGTCAGCCCGAGGTGGTCGGCTGCGCCGGCACGCTGACGTCGTAGGACCTGGCTCGCTCGGTCAGCAGCACCTCGAGCACCCGGGCCTTGGTCCCGGAGTCCTCCGAGCTCCCCCACACCACCGTCCGCCCGTCGCGCAGCACGAGCGAGATCTGGTCGACGGTCGCGACCGCGACGTGGTCGATCCGGCCGACCAGGTCGTCGGGCAGCGCCGCGATCACCGCGGCCGCCTCCTGGAGGGCGTCGCTGCGGGTGGAGACGGAGGTGCGCACCCGGGGCAGCCCGGCCGGAGCCCGGCGGTAGTCCTTGAAGACGACCCCCGCCGCGTCCATGCCGCGGGCCTGCCCACCGATGTCGACCACGGCGACCGCCACCCGTTCGGCGACCACCACCCGCACGGTGTCGGGCCACTGCCGGGTCACGTCGGCTGAGCGGACCCCGGCCAGGGCCTCGACCCGGGAGCGGACCTGGTCGAGGCCGACGCTCGCCAGCGGCTCCCCCAGCGGCACGTCGGCCGCGGCGCGGACCTCCGCGGCGCTGAGCTGGGCGGCGCCGTCCACCTGGACCCCGCGGACGGCGAGAAGCGAGGAGAAGTAGACGGCCCAGATCCCGCCGGCCACCAGGCCGACCACCAGCAGCACGGCCACCACGTAGCGCAGGGCGAGCCAGCGCCGAGCCCACTGCCGACGCGCGAAGCGACGCCGGCTGCGCAGGCTCGCTCCCCCGTCGGCGTCAGCCACCCGGCTGCCCCGCCAGCAGCTCCAGCACGCGGGGGCCCAGCTGGGTCACGGTGCCGGCGCCCAGGGTCAGCACGAGGTCCCCGGGACGGGCCCGGGCGACCAGCTCGGCGGGCACGGCGTCGAAGTCGGGCACGAACGCCACCCGGCCGGAGGGCAGGTCGCAGGCGTTCGCGACCAGGGCACCGGTCACCGCCGGGTCGGCGTCCTCGCGCGCGAGGTAGACGTCGAGGACGACCACCTCGTCGGCGGCCGCGAGGGCCTCGCCCATGGCGGTGCCGAAGATGCGGGTCCGCGAGACCAGGTGGGGCTGGAAGGCGACCACGACGCGACCCTCCCCGGCGACCGCGCGGGCCGCCTGGAGGTCGCCGGCGATCTCGACCGGGTGGTGGGCGTAGCTGTCGTAGACCCGGACCCCGGCGACCTCACCCTTGCGCTCCATGCGCCGGCGGGTGCCGGTGAAGCCCTCGAGCCCGCGGCGCAGGTCGTCGAAGGAGTGCCCGAGCCGCAGTCCGACCGCGAGCGCGGCGAGCGCGTCGAGGACGTAGTGGCGGCCCGGGATCTGCAGCGTGATCGTGCCGAGCTCGCGGTCGCCGTCGTGCACGGTGAACGACGAGGTGGAGCCGACGAACCGCAGGTCGCCGGCCCGGAGGTCGGCGTCGTCGGACTCCCCGACGCCGACGACGCTGACGCCGCGGCCGCGGGCGAGGACGGCGAGGTCGCGGGCGCCGTCGTCGTCGACGACGCACACGAGGAACCCGCCCGCGTCCGCGGCGTCGAGGTGGTCGACGAACTCGGCGAAGGCGGCGCGGTAGGCCTCCTCGGTGCCCCAGTTGTCCAGGTGGTCGGCCTCGACGTTGGTCACGATGGCGGCGTGCGGGCGGTAGACCAGGAAGGCGCCGTCGCTCTCGTCGGCCTCCGCCACGAAGTCCGCACCGGTGCCCTCCCGTGCGTTGGTGCCGCTCTGGGCGAGCTCGCCCCCGACCGCGAACGTCGGGTCGGCGCCGGCCGCCTGCAGGGCCACCGTGAGCAGGGACGTGGTGGTGGTCTTGCCGTGGGTGCCCGCGACGGCGAGCACCCGCCGCCCGGCCATCACCGACCCCAGGGCGGCCGAGCGGGGCAGCAGCCGCAGCCCCTGGCGTCGCGCCTCGACGTACTCCGGGTTGTCCTCACGCACGGCGGTCGACACCACGAGGGTGTCGGCGTCGTGGACGTGGGATGCGTCGTGGCCGAGGTGGACGCGGGCGCCGAGGTCGCGCAGCGCCTGCAGCGCCGGCGAGTCGGTGCCGTCACTGCCGCTGACCACGAGGCCGCGGGCCAGCATGATCCGGGCGATGCCGGACAGGCCGGCGCCGCCGATCCCGACGAAGTGGACCCGGCCCAACGCCTCCGCGGGCAGGATCTCCTCGGGCACGGGGACCCTCATCGCTGGCCCCCGGCGGCGTCCAGCACGAGCCGGGCAAGACGGTCGTCGGCGTCGCGCGGGACCAGTGCCGCCGCGGCGGCCCCCATCGTCGCCAGGCGCGCCGGGTCGTTCGCCAGGGCAGGCACGGTGGCGGCCACCCAGTCGGAGGTGAGCTCGGCGTCCGCGACCAGCAGGCCGCCGCCCGCGTCGACGACCGGGCGTGCGTTGCGGACCTGCTCGCCGTTGCCGATCGGCAGCGGCACGAAGACCGCGGGAAGGCCGGAGGCGGCCGCCTCGGTGACGCTCGAGGCACCGGCGCGGCACACGACGAGGTCGGCGGCCGCGTAGGCGAGGTCCATCCGGTCCACGAACGGGACCACGACGTACGGAGCACCGGTGGCCCCCGGACCCAGGTCGGGAACGGCCTCCCCCTTCGGCCCGACGACGTGCAGCACCTGGACACCGGCCTCGGCGAGGGCGCGTGCGGCCCCGGCCACCGCACCGTTCAGGCGGCGGGCGCCCTGGGAGCCGCCGGTGACCAGCAGCGTGGGCCGCTCCGGGTCGAGGCCGAAGAAGGCCCGGCCCTCGTCGCGCCGCGCCACCCGGTCGAGCTGGGAGATCATCCGGCGGATCGGCAGCCCGACGTACTCGGCGTGCGGCAGCGGGGTGTCGGGGAAGCTCACCGCGACCCGGTCCGCGAGCCGGGCGCCGACCTTGTTGGCCAGGCCGGGCACGGTGTTCTGCTCGTGGACGACCACCGGCAGCCGCCGACGGCGCGCGGCGAGGTAGACCGGCATCGAGACGTAGCCGCCGTACCCGACCACCACGTCGGGACGGACCCGGTCGAGGATCGCCAGGGTCTCGCGCACGGCCCCCCACAGCCGGGCCGGGACCTTGACGAGGTCGGCGCTGGGCCGGCGCGGCAGCGGCACCGGCGGGATCAGCTCGAGCGGGTAGCCCGCCTCGGGCACCACGCGGTTCTCGAGCCCGCGGGGCGTGCCGACGCAGGTGATCTCGATGGTCGGGTCGAGCCGGCGCAGGGCGTCGGCGGTGGCGAGCAGGGGGGAGGTGTGTCCGGCGGTGCCACCGCCGGCGAGGAGAACGCGCATCGTGCTCAGCCTAGGAGACGCACTCAGCGACCGCGGCCACGGCCACGCGCAGCGACCGGCTCCCGGGTGGTTCCCCCCACCAGGGGTTGGCCGGACGACCGTCCCCGGGCGGAGCGACGGCGCAGCTCGAGGGCGCGCGCGGCCTCGGGCTCACGGCGGGCGAACCCGATCACGAGGCCGAGGGCCACCAGGGTGGGCACCAGCGACGAGCCGCCGTAGGAGACCAGCGGCAGCGGGATCCCGATCACCGGCAGCAACGCCAGCACCATGCCGACGTTGATGATCATCTGGCCCATCAGCCAGACCACGATGCCGAAGGTCGCGTAGCGCACGAACGGGTCCGCCGTCTCGCGGGCGACCCGCAGCGCGGCGTAGGCGATGGTGAGGAACAGTCCGATCACCAGCAGGGTGCCGACCAGGCCGAGCTCCTCGCCGAGCACGGCGAAGATGAAGTCGGTGTGAGCCTCGGGCAGGTAGCCCCACTTCTGCTGGCTGGCGCCGATCCCCTCACCGAACCACTTGCCGGTGGACAGCGCGAAGAGGCCGTGGGCCGGCTGCCAGCCGGTGTCCTGGAAGTCCTTGAAGGGGTCCGCGAAGTTGGTGATCCGCTGTAGCCGCTCGGAGCTCGTGGACGCCAGGAAGATCGCCACCACGCTGACCAGCGAGATGCAGAAGACGAAGAACCGGGCCGGGGCGCCGACCACCCAGAGCATGCCGAGCAGGATCGCGAAGAGCACCAGCGCGGTCCCGAGGTCCTTGCCGACGATCACCAGGAGCGTCGCGGCCAGCAGGCCCGGCACGACCGGCATCATCACCTGGTGCAGGCTGCCGAGCCGGCGGTCCTTGCGGGCGTAGACGTGCGCCGCCCACAGGATCAGGGCCAGCTTCGCGATCTCGGCCGGCTGGATGACGACCGGGCCGAGGGCGAGCCAGTTCTTGTTGCCGTTGATGAGGACGCCGAACCTGGCGGTGAGCACCAGGAGGGCGAGCGAGACGACGTACCCCGGCCACGCGAGCCGACGGATCCAGCGCTGCTGGAGCCTGCTGGCCGCCCAGGCGGCCGGCAGGGCGAGCGCCACCCACATCAGCTGGCGCTTGACCACGGCGTAGGAGTCGCCGTCGTTGAGCTCGAACGAGTAGACGCTGGAGGCGCTGAGCACCATGATCAGGCCGATGGTGAGCAGCAGCGCCGAGGCACCGAGGAGCAGGTAGTAGGCCGTCAGCGGCCGGGCGAGCGCCTCGCGGTAGGAGGCGAACCAGCCGCCCGCGTGCGCCCGGGACGTGGCCAGCGGGCCGCGCCGGGTGTGGTCGGGGTTCGCGGTGGTCATCTCGTCGCGTTCCCCTTCGGGTCTGCCCTGCCGGGCCCTTGTGATCAGCTTGCGGTCGGCCCCGTCATCGGCCCTGTCATCGGTTCCGGCGACGGTGCACGGCGTCCGCGAAGGCGTCGCCCCGTGCGGCGTAGTCGGTGAACATGTCCATCGAGGCGCATCCCGGGGCGAGCAGCACGGTGTCCCCGGGCCGGGCCAGGGTGGCCGCCGCGTCCACGACACGCTCCATGGGCTCGAGCGGCCGACCAACGTGGTCAGCACCAGTTTCGCCGTCCGCGAGGACGATGACGGGCACATCGGGCGCGTGTCGCGAAAGCGCCTGCGCGATCACGTCACGGTCACGGCCGATCAGCACGACCCCGCGCAGGCGATCGCGGGCGGCCCGGACCAGGTCGTCGAAGCCCGCACCCTTCGCGAGCCCCCCGGCCACCCAGACCACCGACTCGTAGGCCGCCAGGGAGGAGCGGGCGGCGTGCGGGTTGGTCGCCTTGGAGTCGTCGACCCACCGGACCCCCGCCACCTCGGCGACCTCGGCGATGCGGTGGCCGTCGGGCCGGAAGGCCCGCAGCCCGTCGCGGACCGCGGCCTGGGAGACGCCGTGGGCCCGTGCCAGCGCGGCGGCGGCGAGGGCGTTGGCGACGAAGTGCGGTGCGGGCGAGGCGAGGTCCGCGACTGTGCAGAGCTCGGCCGCACTGGAGTCGCGCCGCTCCACGAAGGCCCGGTCGGCGAGGATGTCCTCGACCACACCGAGCATGCCGACGCCGGGCATCCCCAGGGTGAAGCCGATCGCCCGGGCGCCCTCCGCGACGTCCGCCGCGCGGACCAGCCGCTCGGTCTCGGGGTCCGCGACGTTGTAGACGCACGCGCGCTCGACGCGCTCGTAGACCCGCCCCTTGTCGGCCGCGTAGTCGGCCATGCCGCCCGGACCGGGGTACCAGTCGAGGTGGTCCTCGGCGACGTTGAGCACCGCGGCGGACTCCGCGCTCATCGAGTCGGTGTAGTGCAGCTGGAAGCTGGAGAGCTCGACCGCGAGGACGTCGTAGGGGTCCGGGTCCATCACCGCCTCGACGATCGGCCGGCCGACGTTGCCCACGGCCACGCTGCGCAGCCCGGCGGCGCGCAGGATGCCGTCGAGCATCTGCACGGTGGTCGTCTTGCCGTTGGTGCCGGTCACGCACAGCCAGGGGGTCGCGTGCTCCGGGTCGCGCAGGCGCCAGGCCAGCTCGACCTCGCCCCAGATCGGGACTCCGCGCTCCCGGGCCTGTGCCAGCAGCGGTGCCGTCGGGCGCCAGCCCGGCGAGGTGACCAGGACGTCGACGTCGTCGGGCAGCGTGGCGCTGGCGCCCGCGCCGAGGCGCACGGTCGCGCCCAGCACCTCGAGGAGCTCGGCCCGCTCGGGCTTGTCGCCGCGCCCGCCCTCGGCGGAGTCGTCGAGCGCGGTGACCCGGGCGCCGAGGTGGGTGAGGTTGTCGGCGGCCGCGAAGCCGGAGACCCCGAAGCCGGCGACGACGGCGCGCACGCCGTCCCAGGAGTCGTGGCGCCCCAGGGAGGAGAGGTCCCGCACGGCGCTCAACTGCCCGCCACCCATTCGGCGTAGAAGACCCCCAGGCCGGTCGCGACGGCGAGCCCGGTGATGATCCAGAAGCGGATCACCACGGTGACCTGCTCCCAGCCGAGCATCTCGAAGTGGTGGTGCAGGGGCGCCATCCGGAAGATGCGCCGGCCCTTGCTGAGCTTGAAGAAGCCGACCTGGAGCATCACCGAGAGGGTCTCGACGATGAACAGGCCACCGAGGATGATCAGCAGCATCTCGGTGCGGGTGAGGATCGCGAAGCCGGCGAGGGCCGCGCCCAGCGAGAGCGAGCCGGTGTCGCCCATGAAGATCGCAGCCGGCGAGGCGTTCCACCACAGGAAGCCGAAGCAGGCCCCGGTGATGGCGGCCGCGATCACGGCGAGGTCGAGGGGGTCGCGGACCTCGTAGCAGGTGACGCTCGGGGAGATCCGGCACGACTGGTTGTTCTGCCAGATGTTGACCAGCGTGTAGGCGCCGAAGACCATCACGCAGGCGCCGGTGGCCAGGCCGTCGAGGCCGTCGGTGAGGTTCACCGCGTTGCTGGTCCCGGTGATGATCAGCCAGATCAGCGCGATCACCACGACGGTCGGCAGGGCGAAGCTGTCGAAGTCACGGATGAAGGAGAGGTGGTGCGAGGCCGGGGTCCGTTGCCGGTCGTCCTCCAGCGCCGGGGAGAGGGCGAGGATGCCGAAGACGACGCCGACGACGGTCTGGCCGACCATCTTGGCCTTGCTGCGCAGCCCCAGGCTGCGCTGCTTGACGATCTTGATGAAGTCGTCGACGAAACCGACCGCGCCCATCCCCACGAAGAGGAACAGCAGCAGCAGCGCGGAGGCCGTGGGCATGCTCTGGGTGATCAGCTTCGCGGCGAAGTAGCCGATCACGGTGGCCGCGATGATGACCACGCCGCCCATGGTGGGCGTGCCCCGCTTGGTGTGGTGGGTGGTGGGTCCGTCGTCGCGGATCTCCTGGCCGTAGCCCCAGCTGGTGAACATCTTGATCGCCACCCGGGTCCCGAGCAGGGAGATCAGCAGGGCCAGGCCGCCCCCCAGCAGTACGGCTCTCATCGCGCGGGCACCTCGCCTTCAGTCAGCAGTCCGTCGGCGATCCTCTCCAGGGCTGCACCCCGGGACGCCTTGACGAGGACGACGTCCCCGGCCGCGACATTCTCGCGCACCCAGGCCAGTGCCTCGTCGCGCCCCGCCGTGAGGATGCTCTCGCCGGCGGCCGCGGCCGCGGCGTAGCCGGCCTCGAGCTCGCGGGCGGGCTCCCCCACCGCGACCAGCACGTCGACGCCGGCCGCCGCGGCGGCGCGACCCACTTCGCGGTGCGCCTCGTCCGAGCCCGTACCGAGCTCGAGCATCACCCCGAGGACCGCGACCGTGCGCCGGCCCCGGCGACGGCCGATCGCCACCAGGGCGTCGATCGCGGCGATCATCGAGGCCGGGTTGGCGTTGTAGGCGTCGTTGACGACGACCAGCCCGTCCGCGCGCTCGTGCAGCTCCATGCGCATCGGCGAGACCGCTCGGGAGGCGGTCAGCGACTCGGCCACCCGGCTCGCCGCGAGACCGGCGGCCAGGGCCATGGTGGCGGCCGCAGCGGCGTTGGGGACCTGGTGCGCGCCGGGCTGCGCGAGCCGGACCGGGTGCCACTCACCGGCGTGGCCGAGCTCGAAGGAGGGCCGGCCCAGCTCGTCGAGCTCCACGTCGCGCCAGGTGACGTCACCGTGGGCGCCGAAGGTAAGCGGGACGGCCGACGTCCGCTCCCCCATCACGGCGGTGAGCTCGTCGTCGGCGTTCAGCACCGCCACACCCTGCGCGGGCAGCGCCTCGAGGATCTCGCCCTTGGCCACGGCGATGGCCTCCCGCGAGCCGAACTCGCCCAGGTGGGCGGTGCCGACGTTGAGGACGGCGGCGACCGTGGGCGGTGCGATCTCGCACAGGTAGCGGATGTGGCCGACACCGCGGGCCCCCATCTCGACGACCAGGAACCGGGTGCCGGCGTCGGCCCGCAGCACGGTCAGCGGGACGCCCAGCTCGTTGTTGTTGTTGCCGGCGGTCGCCACGCACGCACCGGCGCTGCCCAGGACGGCCGCCAGGTAGTCCTTGGTGCCGGTCTTGCCCTGGGAGCCGGTCAGGGCCAGCACCACCGGACCGGCCGGACCCGCGGCGAGCGTGTCGAGGACGTGGCGCGCCAGGCGGCCCAGCGCGGCCACCGGATCGTCGACCAGCACGGCGGGCACGCCGGTGGGGCGGGTCGCCAGCGCGGCGGCCGCCCCGTCGGCGACCGCCCCGGGCGCGAAGTCGTGCCCGTCCGCCCGCTCGCCGGTCACCGCCACGAACAGGCCGTCGGCCACCACGGACCGGCCGTCCACGAAGGCGGCACCCCTCACCTGCACGTCAGGATCGCCGTCGACGCGGCCGTCCACGACGGCCGCGATCTCGGCCAGGCTCATCGTGATCATCTGCTCGCCAGCTCCTCGCGCACCACGGCGCGGTCGTCGAAGGGGTGCACCGTCCCGGCGACCTCCTGCCCGGTCTCGTGCCCCTTGCCCGCGACCAGCACGATGTCGCCGGGACGGGCCAGGCGCACAGCCTCGCGTACGGCGCGGCGACGGTCCCCGATCTCCAGGACCTCGGCGCGACCACCGGTGGTGCCGGCGAGGACGGCGGCCCGGATGGCGGCCGGCTCCTCGGCGCGCGGGTTGTCGTCGGTGACGACCAGGACGTCGGCCAGCCGGGCGGCGATCTCCCCCATGATCGGGCGCTTGCCGGGGTCCCGCTCGCCGCCGGCCCCCAGCACCACGATCACCCGGCCGTCCGTCAGCGGGCGCAGGGTGCCCAGGGCGGCCTCGACGGCGTCCGGCTTGTGGGCGTAGTCGACGACCACGACGAAGTCCTGGCCGGCGTCCACCCGCTCGAGCCGGCCGGGCACACCGGCGCCCCGGGCGATCCCGGCGGCCACCCGGCCGGCGTCGAAGCCCGCCTCGGCGCACGCCGCCACGGCGGCCAGGGCGTTGGCCACGTTGAAGTCCCCGGGCAGCGGGACGCCCGCGTCCACGGCGATCCCGTCGGGGCCGAGGACGGTGAACCGGGAGCCGGCCGCCTCCAGCTCGACGTCGACGGCCTGCCAGTCGGCCTCGCGCCCGGCGAGCGAGAAGGTGCGCACCGGGATGCTCGCCTCGCCGGCCAGCCGACGGCCGTGGGCGTCGTCGACGTTGACCAGCCCGAGCCGGGCGCGCTCCGGAGTGAACAGCGATGCCTTCGCGGCGTAGTACTCCTCGACGTCGGCGTGGAAGTCGAGGTGGTCACGGCCCAGGTTGGTGAAGACGGCGACGTCGAAGACCACCCCGTCGACCCGTCCCATCACCAGGGCGTGGCTGGAGACCTCCATCGCACAGGCCGCGACGTGGTGCTCGCGCATCATGGCGAAGAGCCCGTGCAGGTCGGGAGCCTCGGGAGTGGTGAGCACCGTGCGGACGTCGGCCCCGGCCACCCGGGTGCCGACGGTCCCGACGACGGCCGCGGGGACGCCGGCCAGCTGCAGCCCACCCTCGGCGAGCCGGGTGGTCGTGGTCTTGCCCTGGGTGCCGGTGACGCCGATCATCCGCATCGAGGCGGCGGGGTCGCCGTGGACCCTGGCGGACAGCAGGCCCAGCACCCGGCGGGGACGGTCCACGACGAGCAGCGGCACGCCCTCGGCGCCGGCCGCCCCGGCCCGCTGCGCCCCGGCGGGGTCGGTGAGGATCGCCACCGCCCCGGCGGCCAGGGCCGCCGGCGCGAAGTCGATGCCGTGGACGCGGGCGCCCGGCAGTGCGGCGTACACGTCCCCGGGCAGGATCCGCTGGGAGCTCAACGAGAGCCCGGTGACCCAGGTCCCGGTCGGGTCCCCGTCGTCCGGTCGGGTGCTGAGGGTGCCGTCGACCTCGCCCAGCCACGTCGTCAGGTCGCTCAACGACGTGCGCCGAGGTCGTCGCGGGCGGGTCGCCGCGAGCAGGTCGTCGCTCACCACGCCGCGAGGCTACCGTCCCCGGCGGGGCCGGTCGCGTCGGCCCGCGGGTCAGCGCTGCCGATCACCACTCGACGGCGAGCCGCGACGGGGAGGCACCCGTCGGGGGCACGGCGTAGCGGCGCAGGGCGTTGCCCATGATCTTCGCGAAGGCCGGACCGGCCACCGAGCCGCCGCCCCCGCCGTTGCGTGGGTTCTGGACGACGACGTAGACGGTGAAGCGGGGGTCGTCGGCCGGGGCGAAGCCGGCGAACGAGACCGTGAAGGTGCCGTCGTAGCACTGGCACTCGGGACCCACCCGCTGGGCGGTGCCGGTCTTGCCGGCGACCCGGTACCCGGGGATCGCGGCCGCCGGAGCCACGCCGACCTCGGGGTCGACGACGCGCTCCATCATGTGGGCGGTCTGGCGGGCGGCCTTCTCGCTCACCACCCGACGGGTGGTGGTCGTGTCGGTGCCGACCTCCTGGCCGTCGTCGGTGCGCGCCAGTCCCCGGATCACGCTCGGCGATACCCGCACCCCCCGGTTGGCGAGGGTGTTGACGGCGGCGGCCATCTGCACCGCGTTGACCGAGAGCGACTGGCCGAAGGCGACCCGGTCCTGGGTCTGCGGGGTCCACTGGCTCTCGCTGGGCAGGATGCCCGGCGTCTCGCCACGGACGCCGATGTCGGTGCGCTCGCCGAGACCGAAGCGGGTCAGGTACCCGCGCAGCTGGCCGTCGTCGAACTTGTCGGTCGCGAGCACCGTGCCGATGTTCGAGGACTTGGCGATCACGCCGGCGAGGGTCAGCCGGATCAGGTCGTGCGGGAACCAGTCGTGGATCACCCGGTCCTGGCGGGCCAGGGTGCCCGGGACCTTGAGCCTGGTGCGCGGGGTGACCTTGCCGGCGTCGATGAGCGCGCTCACCGTGAGCACCTTCTCCACCGAGCCGGGCTCGTAGACGTCGCTCATGGAGCGGGCCCCGAGGTCCTCGGACGGCGACTCCACCGGTGCGTTCGCGTCGAACGTCGGGTCATCGGCCAGGGCGAGGACCTCACCGGTGCGGCTGTCCAGAACGACCGCGACCCCGGACTCGCCGCCGGCGTCCTCGACGGTCTGGCGCAGCGCGCGCTGGGTGTACCACTGGAGGTCCTGGTCGATGGTGGTGCGCAGGTCCTTGCCGTTGACCGGCTTCGTCGTCGTGCTGTCCCCCAGGGGCAGCCGGTTGCCACCGCCGTTCTCGTACGACGCGGAGCCGTCGGTGCCCGCCAGCTGGCGCTCGAAGGTGCGCTCGAAGCCGCCGAGCGCCTCGTCGGTGCCGAGGTAGCCGATCAGGTTGGCGGCGACGTCCCCGGCGGGGTAGTCGCGCACCGGGTCGCGACGCAGCTCGAGCCCGCTGAAGCCGGCAGACCGCGCGGCGACGACCACCTTGGTGGCCAGGCTGTCGGGCACCCGACGCGCGATGTACTCGAAGCGGCTGTTGCGGGTGCGCAGCTTGGCGAGGGTGTCGAAGTAGTCGACGTCGAGCCGCGCGGTGAGGAACTTCGCGAGCTCGGGGGCGCGGTCGCTGGTCAGCGACGGGTCGGCGGCGACCATGAGACCGGCCACCGAGTCGGCCAGCGGCTGGTCGAACCGGTCGAGGATCTCTCCGCGCTCGGCCGGCAGCTCGACCTGGACCATGCCCTCGGCGGCCGCCATCGCGGCGTACGACTTGGGGTCGATGCCCTGGAGCTGGACCAGCCGGACGCTGAAGACCGAGAGCACCATGGCGATCGCGAGGAAGCCGAAGCGCAGGCGCAGGTGGGCGGAACCCCGCTGGGTCCCGCGGGAGCGGCGCAGGTCGGGGCGGGAGGGGCGCACGGGTGTCTCCGGTCTCAGTTGCGGATCTTCTGGGGCTTCTGGGTCCCCTGTTGCTGCTGTGGCTCATTTCTACCGGCTCCCGAGGCCTGCTCCCCCGTGGACGCGCCCGAGTCGGCGGACTGGTCGAACGGGATCTCGAGCGGGGCGGGGTCGAGGACCGCCGGCAGCCGGCGCAGCGGGTTGATCCGGAGCGGCTTCGTCGCGGTGCCCGTCGCGGGCTGCGCCAGGATCGTGCCCGCGCGCAGGTCGATCGGCACCGGGACGGCGCCGTCGACCATGCCCATCCGACGGGCCTGCTCGGCCACGCGCTGGGGGTTGCGCAGGACGTCGAGCTCCATGCGCAGCGTCTGCTCGCGGGCGCTCAGCGTGCCGGCCTGCCCCTCGAGGGCCGTGGCGGCGAAGGACGCCTGCTGCATGGAGGTGTTGAACAGCAGCAGCCCGACCACGCCGAGCAGCAGGACCACCGAGACCAGCGACACGAACGGGACCCGGGCGGCGCGCACCCGCCGACGGGGAACCACGCGCAGTCGCGCACGCTCCACCGCGGCCTCGGCGATCCGGGGGACGCGCGAGCGGATCTGGTAGGCGGGACTGCTCATGGTGCGGCTCCTCGATCGGGGCGGACTCGTTCGATCGCACGCAGCCGGACGGAGGCGGCGCGCGGGTTCTCATCGATCTCGTGCTCGTTGGCCTTCTCCGAGCCGCGGGTCACCAGCCGGTAGGACGGCTCGGACCCCTCGGGGACGAAGGGCAGGTCCAGCGGGACCTCGCTGCGGGTGACGGCGGTGAAGGCCTGCTTGACCAGCCGGTCCTCGAGCGAGTGGTACGACTCCACGACCACGCGGCCACCGACCCCGATCGCCTGCAGGGCGGCGGGCACGGCCCGGCGCAGCACCGCCAGCTCGTCGTTGACCTCCATGCGCAGGGCCTGGAAGGTGCGCTTGGCGGGGTGTCCCCCGGTGCGTCGGGCCGGCGCCGGGATCTCGGCGTACAGCAGCTCGACGAGGCGCCCCGAGCGGCTGAACGGCTCGACCTCGCGCTCACGCACCACGGCAGTCGCTATCTTGCGGGCGAACTTCTCCTCGCCGTACTCGCGCAGCACGCGGGTCAGGTCGGGGACGGAGTAGGTGTTGAGCACGTCGGCGGCGCTCAGCGGAGCCTCGGAGTCCATCCGCATGTCGAGCGGCGCGTCCTCGGCGTAGGCGAAGCCGCGCTCGCGGACGTCGAGCTGCATGGAGGAGACGCCGAGGTCGAACAGGACGGCGTCCACCGCGGTCAGTCCGAGCTCACCGAGGACGTCGGGCAGCTCGTCGTAGACCGCGTGCACACCGGTGAAACGGTCGCCGAAGACGGCCAGCCGCTCGCCGGCGATCCCCAGCGCGGCCGGGTCGCGGTCGATGCCGACGACCCGGACGCCCGGCAGCCGCGTCAGCACCGCCTCGCTGTGACCGCCGAGACCCAAGGTGCAGTCGACCAGGACCGCACCCTGGGTCTCGAGGGCGGGCCGCAGGAGAGCGACGACCCGGTCGAGCAGGACCGGGACGTGGCGGGGGTTGCTCATCGGACGGCGCCTACCGACCCAGGCCGGCGAGGAGCAGGAAGGCCACGGCGAGCCCCACCGAGGTGACGGCGGAGAAGGCCATCACCATGGCGGCCTCCTGGGCCTGGTGCCGCACCCGGCGGACGGGTGCCACTGGAGTGATGCTCATGGTGTCGACCCCCGCTCGTGGCGATGTATGTGCTGGTGGCTGGTGAGGAGCTGCTCGTGCCGGTGCGAGTCCGCAAGGTCAGGTCCCGGCCCGCTCCCGGAGGAAGTGGCCGTCTGGAACCGGGGAAGGTGCCCCAGATGGGTGCCGTCTGGAACCGGGGAAGGTGCCCCAGAAGGCGTGGGAGCGGGCCCGAGACCTGGCCCTGCGGATTCGCTGTGCTGTTGTGACTTCCGGTGCTGCTGGTGCTGTTGCTGTCCTGGACTGGTGCTGGGCTGGGCTGGGCTGGGCTGGGCTGGGCTGGGCTGGGCTGGTCGGGTCAGACCCCGGGGAAGACCTCTTCGCTGAGCTCGGAGAACTTCGTCTCCTGCTCGGTGGAGTACTGCTGCCAGCGGGCCGGGTCCCAGATCTCGATCCGGTTCATCACCCCGATCACCACCACGTCGCGCTGCAGGCCTGCGTACTCCCGCAGCATCGGCGTGATCGAGATCCGGCCCTGCTTGTCGGGCGTCTCCTCCGAGGCGCCGGCGAAGAGGAAGCGCGTGTAGTCACGCGCACCCTTCACCGTCACCGGAGCCTCCTGGGCCCGGCGGGTGAGCTCGACGAAGTCGGCCATCGGCCACACCGTCAGGCAGAACTCCTGCCCTCGAGTCACCACGAGTCCCTCCGCCAGCTGGTCCCTGAACTTGGCCGGGAGGAACAGCCGACCCTTCTCGTCCAGCTTGGGGGTGTAGGTGCCCATGAAGAACATCGAGCACCTCCCAGTCCCAGTTCCTCCACTGCGCACCACTTTACTCCACTTTGCACCACGGTCAACCACATCCGCCGTGTCGTGAGGCCCGACACGGGGTGGTCGAGGGGGCCGCGACGGACCCCCCACCGGCGCGTTCGTGCAGGTCGCAGGCGGTTTCGGGTTCTCCGGGGAGCGAGGTGGAGCGCGGTGGAGCGCTGGCAGTCATCCAGGAGATGCCCGGGGGTTGCCCGCGGGGTTGCCCGCAGGGTTGCCCGAGGGGTTGCCCGCGGGTTGCACCGGGCGAATCAGCGGCGGAGGCTTTCACCACGCAATACGGTGGTGGGCACAGCGTTCGCCGGCACCGGCGACGTCGGGTCGGCCGCCGGCCGCCCCCGGGACTGGGAGGGACCGCACGTGGGCACGCCACACGCAGGAGGAGCCGACCTCGAGACGCTGACCCGGGTCGTGCACCGGGTGCGCACCAACATCGAGCGGGTGATCGAGGGCAAGCCCGACGTCGTCTCGTCGGCGCTGGTCGTGCTGCTCGCCGAGGGTCACCTCCTCATCGAGGACGTGCCCGGGGTCGGCAAGACGATGCTGAGCAAGGCCCTGGCGCGCAGCATCGACTCCTCGGTGCGACGCATCCAGTTCACCCCGGACCTGCTCCCCTCCGACATCACCGGCGTCTCGGTCTTCAACCAGGTGACCCGGGAGTTCGAGTTCCGCCCCGGCGGGGTCTTCGCGAACATCGTGGTCGGGGACGAGATCAACCGCGCCTCCCCCAAGACGCAGTCCGCCCTGCTGGAGTGCATGGAGGAGCGCCAGGTCAGCGTCGACAACACGACCTACCAGCTCGACACGCCGTTCATGGTGATCGCGACGCAGAACCCGATCGAGATGGAGGGCACCTACGCGCTCCCGGAGGCCCAGCGCGACCGCTTCATGGCCCGGGTCTCGGTGGGCTACCCCGTCGAGGCGGCGGAGATCGCCATGATCGTCTCCCACACCGGCACCGGCACCAGCCCGCTCGAGGACCTCGAGGCGGTGACCGACGCCGCAGAGGTCCGCAAGCTGACCGGCATCGTGGCGCAGGTCCACGTCTCCGCGGCGGTCCAGCGCTACGTGGTCGCGCTGAGCTCCGCCACCCGGCGCTCCGAGGAGCTGGCCCTGGGTGCCTCGCCGCGGGCCACCCTCCACCTGGTGCGGGCGGCGAAGGCGCTGGCGGCGATGGACGGGCGCGACTTCGTGCTGCCCGACGACGTGCACACCCTGGCGCCGGCGGTGCTCGCGCACCGGCTCCTGCCGAGTGTCGAGGCCGCGATGAGCGGACGGTCGACGGCAACGATCCTGGACGGGTTGATCGCCTCCGTCGCCGTCCCCGAGGGGACCCGTGCGTGAGGCCCTCGCCGGCCTGACCGTCCGCGGACGGGCCTTCCTCGCCGCCGGGGTGACGGCGATGGTGTGCGCCGTCGTGCTCGGCCAGGACTCCCTGGCCCGCGTCGGCGTGCTGGTCCTCGCCCTGCCGCTGGTGACCGCCGCCGTCGTCGGGCGCAGCCGCTACCGGTTGGCCCTCGTGCGCACGGTCGACCCGCAGCTCGTCCGCGCCGGGCAGCCCGCTCGGGTCAGCCTCGCGCTGACCAACGAGGGCCGGACGCCGAGCGGCGCCCTGCTGCTCGAGGACCGGCTCCCCTACGTGCTCGGCACCCGGCCGCGGTTCGTGCTCGAAGGGATCGGCCACGGCTGGAAGCGGCAGGTGTCCTACCAGGTGCGCTCCGAGGTGCGGGGGCGTTTCGAGATAGGCCCGATGTCGGTGCGGGTCACCGACCCCTTCGGCCTGATCGAGCTGGGCCGCGCCTTCCGGACGACGGTGCCGTTGACGGTCACCCCACGGACCGTCCCGCTGCCCCAAATCCCCCTCGGGGGCGCGTGGACCGGCTCCGGCGACAACCGTCCGCGGGCCTTCGCTACCGGCAGCGCCGAGGACGTCACGGTGCGGGAGTACCGCCGCGGGGACGACCTGCGCCGCGTGCACTGGCGCAGCTCGGCGCGGGTCGGCGAGCTGATGGTGCGCCGCGAGGAGCAGCCCTGGCAGTCCCGGGCCACGCTGTTCCTGGACAACCGGCTGCGCTCGCACCGCGGACAGGGCGTCGCGTCCTCCCTGGAGGCCGCGGTCTGCGCCGCGGCGTCGGTCGCGGTCCACCTGAGCCACCGCGGTTTTACCGTGCGCCTCGTCACCGCCACCGGCGAGGACCCAGCCAGCTCCTGGCACTTCCGCGACAACGACCTCAACACCGGCCCCCTGCTCGAGGCCCTGGCCGTCGTGCAGGCGGTGCAGCAGCCCCGCCTCGACTCGGGCTGGCTGGCCGAGGGCGCCCACGGCGGTCTCACCGTCGCCGTCCTCGGCAGCCTGGAGACCGCCGACCTGCCCGTGCTGCGACGGATGCGCCACCAGGCCGGCGCGGCCCTCGCCATCGCGCTCGACGTGGACGCCTGGCTCTCGCCCGCCTCCTCCGGCGCCGGGCCCGGCGAGCTGCGCGGCCTCGTCCCGGCGCTGGGCCGGCAGGGCTGGCGGACCGGGCCGCTCGGACCACGTGACCGCCTCGACACCGTCTGGCAGGAGCTCGGACGCGGCGGCGCGCGCCCGGCTCCCGCCGGGTCGCCCCGGACGACCCCCGCCCGTGGGCCCCTGGGCGGGAGCACGAGATGAGCGGCCCCCCACGACGCTGGTCTGCAGGCGCAGGCACGCTGCTGGCCGGGACCGCGGCCGCCACGACGTGGGTCTCCATGTGGTCGTGGGGCCCCTTCACGGCGGTGCCGGGCCGCTTCCTCGGGCCGCTGCTCCTGCTCGCGGTCGTGGTGGCCGGCACCGGCGCCCTCGGCCGGTGGTGGCGGTTGCCCGCGGCCGCGGTGGTCGGTGGCCAGGTCGTCGTGTCCGCGATGGTGGCCAGTGCCCTGCTCGGTGCCTCACCGGTCCCGGTGGGCTCGGCCTGGGGCAGGCTGGTCGACCTGTTCACCGCCGCCGGCACCACCGCCTCGACGTACGCGGCCCCGGTACCCTCCGACGTGCCGGGCGTGGACCCGCTCCTCGTCGCGGGCGGCCTGGCCTGCCTCCTGCTCGTGGACGTGCTGGCCTGCACCCTGCGGCTGGTCCCCCTGGCCGGGTTGCCGCTGCTCGCGGTCTTCAGCGTCCCGGTCGGTCTGCTGGGCGACCGGCTGGCGTGGTGGGTCTTCGTCCCGACGGCCGCCGGGTTCCTGGCGCTGCTGTTCCTCCAGGAGCGGGAGCAGGTCGCCCGGTGGGGCCGGGCCCTCGGCGAGGACCCGGCCACCGGTGCGCCGTTGGGCTTCTCGGTCAGCACCGGAGCGGTCCGCGCGACCGCCGGCACCGTCGGTGGCGTCGCGACCGCGCTCGCGGTGTTCCTGCCGATCGTGGTCCCGACCTTCCAGCTCCGTCTCTTCGACCTGGGGCAGGGTCCGGGCGGTGACTCCCAGATCACCGTGACCAACCCGATGACCGACCTGAAGCGCGACCTCGTCCTCGGCGAGGACATCGCGCTGCTCAGGGTCCGCACCGACGACCCCGACCCGGGGTAC
The DNA here is from genome assembly GCA_963760585.1 of uncultured Actinomycetota bacterium. Classification (GTDB taxonomy): domain Bacteria; phylum Actinomycetota; class Actinomycetes; order Propionibacteriales; family Nocardioidaceae; genus Nocardioides. Next base: position 400,946 of record CAVXDI010000004.1, on the reverse strand, counting down.
CTGCGGATCTCCGCGCTCAACCGCTTCTCCGGGAACGAGTGGAGCGCCGGCAACCGCGAGGTGCCGCCCGGCAACCGGCCGGCCGGCGCGATGCCCGACCTCCAGGGCGTCGCCGGCACGGTGCCGCGCACCCGCTACGACTACAGCGTCGACGTCTTCGGCTCGTTCTCGTCCAAGTGGCTGCCGACGCAGGCGCCGATCGCCCGGATCACCGCGAAGGGCGACTGGCGCTACGACCCGGCGACCATGGACTTCATCGCCGGCAACGACGACGTCGACGCCGCCGGGGCGCAGTACTCGATGACCGCGGTCGACCTCGACCTCTCCGCGCGTGACCTCGCGCGGGCCATTTCGACGCCGGGTGAGGTCGACAAGGCCTTCACCCACCTGCCGGGGGGCATCCCCTCGGTGGTGCGCACGTTCGCCGACGCGGTCACCCGCCAGGCACCGACCCGCTTCGAGAAGGCGGTCGCCCTGCAGAACTGGTTCCGCGAGGACGGCGGGTTCGTCTACGACACCCGGGTCGCGGCGGGCAACGGCAGCGACGAGCTCGTCGCCTTCCTCAGCCCGGGCCAGGACGGCCGCCGCGGCTACTGCGAGCAGTTCGCCTCGGCGATGGCCGTGATGGCTCGCCTGCTCGGCATCCCCGCCCGGGTCGCCGTCGGGTTCCTCACGCCGAGTCCGGTCGGCACGGACCTGTGGGAGTACAGCGCCCACGACCTGCACGCCTGGCCGGAGCTCTACTTCCCGGGGGCCGGCTGGGTGCGCTTCGAGCCGACCCCGGGCAGCCGGGCCGGGGACGTGCCCGACTACACCTCCCAGCGGGTGCCGGGCGGCAACCCCACCGACGCCTCCCAGGCCGCCCGGCCACGCGACGAGCTGCCCGCGCGTGGGGCCAGCGCGAGCGCCGAGGCCACCGAGGCACCGGGCGCCTCCACCACCAGCACCCCCGGCGGCTTCCCCTGGTGGCCGGCGAGCGGCGCTCTCGTCGGCACTCTCGTCACGCTCGGCCTGCTGCTGCTCCCCCGCAGCGTGCGTCGGGCCCGCCGCGAGCGACGGCTGGCGGGCGGCCCGGAGGAGGCCTGGGCGGAGCTCCGGGCGAGCGCCGTCGACCTGGGCGTTCCCTGGCGCGAGGGCCGGTCACCACGGCAGACGGCCGGCGTGCTGGTCGACCACTTCGGCGCCCCCGTCGACGACGACACCCCGGAACGCCCGGCCCACGGGCCCGGCGTCGCTCCGGACGCCGAGCTGGCCCTCGACCGGCTCGTCCACGAGCTGGAGCTGCTGCGCTACGCCCGTCGCGGGGACACGCGCCCGAGTTTCGTGCGGGCCGAGACCGAGACCTGCCTCGAGGCACTGGCGGGGGGTGCCTCCCGGGGCGCCCGACGCCGTGCCGCCTGGTGGCCGCGCTCGGTGCTCCTGCGCCCGGGCTCGACGTCCCGGTCGGGCGCCCAGCGTCCGGTGCAGGCGCCGCACGGTGGCGTCGTGGACCGCGTGGGCTGACCCGCGGGACCGGTGCTGGTCCTCCTCCGGGTGCGGCCGAGCGGCCGACCGGGGTGGGTCAGCGGCTCAGAAGCCGCCGCCGCTCTGGTCCTTTCGGTGCCGCCAGCGCTTCTCCATGCGCTCCATGAAGGAGCCCTCGGAGGACGTGGAACGGCGGGAGCGACGCGGCGCGCGCCCGCTGCGGCCGCCGTCGATGACGGTGAAGCCCTGGCTGGAGCCGCTCGCGGAGGGCGGCGGGGCGGCCCCGGCGGACTGCTGACCACGCACTGCGGTCACCGCCACGGTGGCCGAGGCCAGCATGATCACGAACCCGACGAGGCCGACGAGGTAGAGCGCGGTGATCGCGCCGGTCATCAGCACGGCGACCCCGACCGCGAAGACGACGCCGGCCGCGATGGCCCGGCGGCGCGCCGTACGACGCAGCGACGTGCCCCGCAGGGTGGAGGCCAGCTTGGGATCCTCCTCGACGAGGGCGCGCTCCATCTGCTCGAGCATTCGGAGCTCCTCTTCGGAGAGCGGCACCGTTCCTCCACAGGGTCGAAGCACGGCGAATGATTCGTCGCCGGGCGTGTCGCCAAGTCTAGGCAGCCGATGGTGATCTCGGTACCCGGGTGCCTCAATTTCGTGACCGACTCGTGTCCGGACGCTCACGGCAGCAGGCTGGCGGGCCGGACGGCGGCCGCTCCGAAGCGCCTGGTGGCCCGGTCGACCGCCCGGTCCGCGTCGGACCAGCCACGTTCGCGCTCGCCGAGGACGAGCTGGCGCTGCACGCTCTCGCGTGCGACCAGACCCTCGACCCGGACCCCCACCAACCGGATCCGGGCCCGCTGCAGCCCGAGGGCGTCGTAGAGCCGGGTCGCCGTGCGGTAGATCTCCTGGGTGACGTCGGTGGCCTCCGGCAACGTGCGGGAGCGGGTGATCGTGGTGAAGTCGGCGAACCGGACCTTGAGCGTGACGGTGCGGCCGGCGACACCGGCCACGCGCATCCGCCCGGTCACCCTGGCCGAGAGCCGCAACAGCTCGCGCACGATCGTGTCCCGCTCGTCGGTGTCACGCCCGAAGGTCTCGTCGGCCCCCATCGACCGGTCGGGCTCGTCGGGTCCTCGGCGTGGGGTGATCACCCGGCGGTCGGTCCCCCAGGCCAGCTCGTGCAGGTGGCTGCCGAGGCCGGCGCCCACCGCCCGTTGGAGGGTTCGCAGCGGCGTGTGCGCGACGTCGCCGACCGTGAGCAGCCCCAGCCGGTGCAGCACCTCCCGGGTCTTCTCCCCCACCCCCCACAGCTCACCCACGTCGAGCGGGTGCAGGAACGAGGTCATTGCCTCGGGCGGCACGACCACCACCCCGTCGGGCTTGGCCCGCCGGCTGGCCAGCTTGGCGACCGAGACCGTCGCGGCCACCCCGACCGAGCAGGTGATCGCCTGCTCGTCGTGGATCGTGGCGCGCAGCTGCTCGGCGATGTCGCGCGGCGAGCCGAGCCGCCGGGTCGACCCGCTCACGTCGAGGAACGCCTCGTCCAGGGAGAGCACCTCGACCAGGGGGGTCACCCGGCGGAAGTTCTCCATCACCGAGGAGGAGACCCGACCGAGCTCCTCGAAGTCCGGGGGGATCACCACCGCCTGCGGGCACAACCGTCGGGCGCGGGTGGTCGGCATCGCCGAGTGCACGCCGTGCTCGCGGGCGAGGTAGTTGGCCGACAGCACGACCCCCCGGTGCCCGCCGCCCACGATCACCGGCACGTCCTGCAGCTCGGGCCGGCCCCGCGTCGCCACGGAGGCGTAGAAGGCGTCCATGTCGACGTGCAGGATCGGGCACGCGAACGACGTGTCAACGGCCCTCACGGGCCCGACCCCGGTGTCGCCGGGGACAGGGGCCGCCCCGGGTCAGCGCGCGAGCAGGTGCAGCTGAGCGGCCAGCGGAAGGTACTCCGGACGCTCGGAGACGGCGTGCTCCAGCTCCACCAGGGCCGCGGTGGCACCGGGTTCGAGGTCGAGCAGCGAGCTGGGCACCAGGTCGGCGAAGACCCGGACCCCGTGCACCGCGGCGATCTCGAACCCGGCCCCGGTGAGCAGGTCGACGAGCTCCTCGTGGGTGTAGCGCCGGCCGGAGCGACCCGAGGGGGTCGCGTCGTCGAGCAGGGCGAGCGCCTGCGTGAAGTGACCGGCCATCGCCCGGGCGACGACCGCGGCGTGACGCTGGGCCACGAGCAGGCTGAGGGCACCGCCGGGGCGCAGCACCCGGCGGATCGTGGCCAGCGCGGACGCGGGGTCGTCGACGACCTCGAGGACACCGTGGCAGAGCACCACGTCGGCGCTGTCGGGACCGGCGAGGTCGAGCAGGCTGACCAGGTCACCCTGCTCGCCGGTGACCTCGACCCCGATCTCGCGGGCCCGGCTGGCCAGCGAGGCGAGCGCGTCGGGGCTGGGGTCGACGACCGTGACCCGGTGGCCACGCTCGGCCACCCGGACGGCGAACCCACCCGTGCCGCCACCGATGTCGAGGACGTCGCGGGACCGGCCGTCGTCCAGCACCGGGCGCAGGGCCTCCCAGACCACGGCGGTGCGGGCAGCGCCCCGTCGTTCGCTGGGCCTTGTGCTGGGCCGGTCGCTGGAGCGGTCGCTGGCTGACATGCGTCACACCCTAGTGCGGCGCCGGGGGTGGTCCGGGAGGCGCTCATCCCGGGCTCCCGGGGCTGCGGTGCCACAGGCTTCGAGACGGCTGCTGCGCATCCTCATCGACCCAAGGCTTGCGGTCGACCAGCTTGTGCCCGTCGCGCGCGCCCTCGCCGGCCGGCTTCACGTCGGCGTACGGCGAGAGCTTGAACCCGCTGGAGTGCACCAGTACCCGACGCCGGCCCATTCCCCCGGCCGGGCTCCCCCCGGGGCGGTCCTCCCGGGGCCCGACCGGGGGCTGCGAGACCACCGGACGGCTCGAACGGCTCTCGGCGGCACCGGTGAGCGCTCCCTCCACCCCCACGCCGCCGAAGCCCTCGGGCACGACAGCCATCGCCGCGCGGACCGCCGCGATGCCCTCCTCGGCGGTGGGCGCCGCACGCCAGAGCGCGAACAGCTCGGGCAGCTCCCAGCAACCGGTGGCCCGCAACGAGACACCGCGTCGTCCGGTGCGCCGCAGCTCACCGCGCACCACGAGCAACCAGGAGTGGAAGACCGTCGCGGCGTAGGGGCCCTGGGCGTCCTCGAAGAACGTGGCGTCCACCGGTCCGGTGGAGTCGTCGAGGGTCAGGAACACCACCCGGCGCCCGGAGCGGATCGGCGGGGTCTGGGTCGCGACCTTGACCCCCGCCACCAGCAGCTCGGAGCGGCTGCGGCGCGTGAGCAGGTCGGCACTGCGGGTGACCCCGAGCTCGTCGAGGAAGGAGGCGTAGGTGTCGACCACGTGCCGGCTGGCGTCGAGGCCGAGGATCTCCAGCTCGGCCTGCATCCGCTCCTCGGCGCCCATCTCGGGCAGACCGCTGACCGGGCCGTCGCCCGGCTCGTCGCCGAGGTCGAGAGCGAGCTGCACCGAGGTCACCGGCGCCGGGGCCGGCGTGGCCCGGGACTGGGCCGAGGCGCGCGCCCAGACGCCCTGCTCGGCCAGCGGGTGCCGCTCGGGGACGGGGGCGGCCTCGCGCTGCCCGGGATCGGTGCTGTTGCGGGCCGCCGCCTCGACGGCGCGGGCCCGGGTGGCGGTGGCGGCCGACACCGATCCCGCGGGGCGACGCCCCGCGAGGCCTCGACCCCGGGTGGCGCGGTCCTCGGCCCGGGCCTGCCGGTCGAGCTCGGCCACCTGGAGCAGCAGGTCACGGCGGGTGATCCGGCCGCGCCGGCGCACGCCGTCCTCCTCCCCCGGCGCCTCGATCCGGTAGACGGAGTCGAAGGCGCCCGCGAGCACGAGCCGCTCCGCGATCGGCCGGGAGACCCGTGCGCGGTGCCAGAAGTCGCCCAGCGAGTGGTAGGGCCGCGCGGCGGTGGTCCGCTCGACCTCGGCCTCGCTGATCCCCTTGACCTCGGCCAGCGCGAGCCGGATGCCGTACCCCGAAGCGGGAGAGCGCGGAGCGCCAGCGGAGCGGTCGAGCTGCGAGGGGTCGAGTGACCCGTACCCCGAAGCGGGAGAGCGCGGAGCGCCAGCGGCAGAGCCATCCTCGAGCCGCTCGACGACGTACTCCTTCGCGGAGGCGTTGACGTCGAGGCCGAGGATCTCGATGCCGAGCTGGCGCGCGTCGTCGAGGATCAACCGCTTGGGGTACATGCCCGGGTCGTGGGTGAGGACGCCGGCGAGGAAGTGGGCCGGCCAGTGCGCCTTGAGCCAGGCTGACTGGTAGGTCGGCAGCGCGAACGCCGCCGCGTGGGCCTTGCAGAACCCGAAGGACGCGAAGGCCTCGAGCACCGACCAGATCCGCTCCACCACGGGCAGCGGGTAGCCGTGGTGGAGCGCCCGCGGGAAGAACCACGCACGGGTCTCGGCCATGCCCTCGACGTCCCCGAGGGCGCGCCGCTTCTCGTCGGCCTCGGCGTAGGAGATCCGCGCGAAGCGGGCGATGATCTCGATCACCTGCTCGTGGAAGACCACCACCCCGTGGGTCGGGCCCAGGATCGGGCGGAGGTCCTCGTGGAGGTAGACCGGCTCACGCCAGCCCTGCTTGGCCTCGAGGTACGGCGTGATCATGTCGCTCTTGACCGGGCCGGGCCGGAAGAGCGAGATGTCGGTGATGATGTCCTCGAAGCTCTCGAGGCCGGACCGCCCGACGAGCTCGCGCTGACCGGGCGACTCGATCTGGAAGACGCCTAGGGTCTTGGCCGAGGAGATCATCCGGTAGGTCGTCTCGTCGTCGAAGGGCACCTGCGTCTCGTCCTCGAGGTCGATCTCCACCTCGTCGACACGCTGGATCTCGCTCAGCGCGTGCGCCATCGAGGACTGCATGCGGATGCCGAGCACGTCGAGCTTGAGCAGGCCGAGGTCCTCGACGTCGTCCTTGTCGAACTGGCTCATCGGGAAGCCGGCGTAGCTGGCCTCGACCGGCGTCCGGTCGAGCAGCGTGGCGTCGGAGAGCAGCACCCCGCATGGGTGGACGGCGATGTGGCGGGGCAGCCCGTCGAGACGCTCGACGAGCCGGAAGAAGAGATCGAGGTCCGCCCCGTTCCCCCGTTGCAGCAGCCCGCTGGCCCTCAGCTCGGGCAGCTCGCGCAACGCGTGGCGGGCGTCGCGGGCCCGGATGTGCGGGAACGCCTTGGCGATCGCGTCGATCTCGCCGGGCGGCATCCCGAGCGCGGCCCCGACGTCGCGCACGGCGTGGCGCACCCGGTAGGTGTCCATCATCGAGACGGTCACGCAGCGCTCGCCGGTGTAGCGGTCGAGGATCCGCTCGTAGACCTCGAGGCGGCGCGCCGACTCCACGTCGACGTCGATGTCGGGCAGCGCCTGGCGCAGCGGGGAGAGGAACCGCTCCATGAGCAGTCCGTGCCGGATCGGGTCGACCCCGGAGATGCCGAGCAGGTAGTTGACCAGGCTGCCGGCCCCCGAGCCGCGGGCCGCGCAGCGCACCCCCATCTCCCGGATCAGGTCGGTGACGTCGCCGACGGTGAGGAAGTACGACGCGTAGCCGAGGCTGCGGATCGTCTCGAGCTCGTCGTCGAGACGCTTCCAGATCCGCTGTCGGGGAGCCGCGCCGTAGCGGCCCCCGACGGCGCCCTCGCAGCGCGCGCGCAGCAGCCCGTCGGCCGGGCTCCCGCCAGCCGGGGCGCGAGCCTCGAGGCCCCCGGCGGAGAGGTCGAACTCGGGGAAGTGCACCTCGCCCAGCCCCAGGTCGGCACGCGGGTCGAGCGCGCACCGGTCGGCGACGGCACGGGTCCGCGCCAGCAGCCGCAGGGCCTCGCCGCGCGGGTCGCCGGCCCCGGACATCCGGGCGATCTCCTCGGCGACCTCGGCCATCTCCTTGCCGGACTTCAAGAAGCCCTCGGCGTTCCCCCGGACCCCGCCGGGCCCCACCCGGCGCAGGTCGGCGGAGCCGAGGGCGACCAATCGGCGGGCGGCGTCGAGGACGTCGATGGTGGGCGCGTCGTGCCGCTCGGCGTAGCGGACCGCGTTGGTCAGCACGGTGCCGAGACCGGCCTGACGGGCCACCCCCGCCATCCGGGCGGCGTGCGGGGTCGTGCCCGGCCCCCAGCCGCTGCTCGCGCCGCCGGCGAGGCGGTGGGAGACGAGCTCGACGAGGAGATGGGTGGTCGGCACCAGCTCGCGCCACGGTGCCAGCGCCGCGTGCACCAGGTCGTCGCGCCGGCGCGTCACCGCCGCGCCCAGCTCGGACTCCGGCCCGAGCAGCACCACGACGTCGCCCGCCCCGAGCGGCCCGGCGAGGTGCTCGCCCAGCAGGTCGAGGTCGAGGACCGGCCGACCCCGCTCACCGGCCAGGTGGGTGGCCGAGACCAGCCGGCACAGCGCCGCCCAGCCGGCCCGGCCGTTGGCCAGGAAGGTGGCCCGGGGGTGCCCCTCCTCGCGGAAGGCCCCGCCCCGGACCGGCGTCCGGGGTCGCCCCCCGGCACCCGCACCGACACCCGCACCGGCACCCGGACCTGGCCCGCCGACGGCCGGACGGTGCGCGAGGTCCACGCCCAGCACCGGCCGGATCCCGGCGCTCAGGCAGGCCTTGGCGAACTTCACCGCGCCGTAGGTGCCGTCACGGTCGGTCAGCGCCAGGGTGTCCATCCCCTGCTCGACGGCCCGCGCCACCAGCGTGTGGGGGTGCGAGGCGCCGTACTGCAGGGAGTAGCCGGAGGCGACGTGGAGGTGGGGGAACGGATCCACGGGACTCATCCCACCCGACGGGCCCGGGCGTGGGCCGGGGCGTGCGGCACCAGCCCGAGGGACTGCTCGACGACGGCGAGGAACCGGTCGGCGTCGCGGACCAGGTCGTCGGCCTCGCGCTCGGTCGCCGCCCGGGGCGAGCCGGCCTCCGCGGCCGCGCGCTTGCCGGCGCCGGCCGCGAAGAACCGCGCCCACTCGCCCAGCTCGGGCGCGACCTCGGCGAGCAGGACCCAGGCGTTCTTCTGGTGCCGGCGCCGCGTGGGCTCCGGGAGGGCCCGGGCCGCGAGCAGGGCGGCCGCGGCCCGCAGCGCCGCCACGTGGGCGCAGGCGTACCGGGTGGGGACCTCGTCGGCCCCGATGGCCTCGCTCAGCGACTCCGCGGAGCGGGCCAGGTAGGAGTGGGTGGTGGCGGGCAGGGCGTAGGGATTCATCTCGTGCCTCAGTCCGCGCAGCCGACGAGCAGCCAGGCGCCCTCGGTCCAGTCGAAGGAGAGGTCGAAGACCCCGCCGTCCGGACGGCCCTCGGCGACCCGGCCCGGCCCGGCCTCCACCCGCCAGAGCTCGCGCTCGACGAGGAGGTCGGTGCCCGGCGTCCCCGGGGCCGGCTCGTCGGAGCCGGCCACGGCCTGCCCCCCGGACGACTGCCACCACGGTGCCGTCTCCACCCAGTGCGCGAGCACCGCCCGCACCTTCCACAACCGCCCGTGCCACAGGAACTGCTCGGGACCCTCGACACCGGTCACCCAGCCCTTGCGCACGTCCACGGGATCGTCGTAACGCCTCATCAGATCGCCTCTCTCCAGCGCCTTCGACCCCTGCCACCCGACCCCTCGACCGGCCCCCGGAACCACAGGGCCGACTCGGTGGGGGCGGGGGTCGAGGTCGCCCCCACCGAGCGTTGTTCGAACAGATGTTCGAACAGAGCCAAAGGTACACCCGCCCACGGACAGGACGTCAAGACCGCCCGTCGCGAGGGTGACCAGAAGGGGTGGTGCGCCGCAGGCGGCTCAGGAGGAGCGGGAGGAGCGGGAGGAGCCCGGGGAACCGGTGTGCGACTCCAGCCAGGCGCCGCGCATGTAGGCGCTGGTGTCGCGCTGCCAGAGGAAGAACAGCACGACGGCGTCGAGCAGCAGCGAGAGCAGGCTCAGCAGCACGAAGACGGTCGGCGGCCCGGTGCGCACCCCGGCCACCGAGGAGAGGGCGAGGAGGGCGACGAGGGCCGAGATCGCCAGCCGGGCCCAGTTGTGGCCCTCGCGGACGAACAGGTACAGCACCCCGAGCAGCAGCGCCAGCACCACGAACAGCGTGAGCGCCACCGGCACGAACGCCGGCGGGGCGATCGTGCTGGCCGCCAGCCCCTCGAGACGGACGTCGCTGCCCGCGGCCCAGGAGTCGACGAGATCGTCCTGCAGGACGATGGTCAGCACCGCCGCCACGGCACCCAGCACCACGAGGGCGAGCAGCGTCTGCGCCACTCGCGTCATCGAACGCGGTTGCTGCCGTGTCATTGCATCTCCTTGCCCGGGCGGTCCCGGGCGCTCGTCGCTGTGGCTAGGGTCGCAGTATGCCGACCGAGCACCCGTCGATCACCCGCTTTCGAGACGCGCACGCCGCACGGGGTGGGACCGGTGAGGTGGTCATTCTCCCCGATGGCGTCCACACCGCCGCACTGGCCGCCGCGGCCCTCGGCTGCGAGGTCGGCGCGATCGCCAACAGCCTGCTCTTCGACGCCGCCGGAGCCCCCGTGCTGATCCTCACCTCGGGCGCCCACCGGGTCGACACGGCCGCGGTCGCGCCCCGGGTCGGCGTCGCCTCCCTCGACCGGGCGAGCCCGGAGTTCGTCCGCGCGCACACCGGCCAGGTGATCGGCGGGGTCTCCCCCCTCGGCCACCCGGCCGCGGTGGCGACGTACCTGGACTCCTGGCTCCGGCGCCACCGGGTCGTCTGGGCCGCCGCCGGCCACCCGGCCGCCGTGTTCTCCACGACGTACGACGAGCTCGCGGCCCTCACCGGGGCCACCCCGGTCGAGGTGGACTGAGCCCACCTCGACCGCCCGGGGCCACCGGGGTGACCACCTGCGGCGGGTCGCGGCCGTAGGGTGCACGCCATGGCACGCGTGGTGGTCCTCGGGGGCGGGTTCGGCGGCCTGGCCTCCGCCGTCCGGCTGGCCAAGCTCGGCCACGCGGTCACCCTGGTCGAACGCTCCCCCGGCCTCGGCGGCGCACTGTCCCGCGTGACCGCCGACGGCTTCACCTGGGACGCCGGACCGAGCTGGACCCTGCTGCCCGCGGTGATCCGCGACCTCTTCCGCAAGTCCGGTCGGCCGCTGGAGCGCGAGCTCGACCTGGTCCCGCTCCCCCTCGTGCGCGAGCACCGCTTCGAGGACGACACCTCGGTGTCGGTGCCCAGCTCCCGGGCCGGACAGATCGCGGCCTTCGACACCCTGGAGCCCGGGCTCGGGCAGCGCTGGGTCGACCACGTCGCGTCCTACGCCGACGACTGGGAGGTGCTGCGCCGGGGCTACCTCGAGGTCCCCTGGGAGCGCGAGCACCTCTCCCGCGAGCTGACCGCGCGCCTGGCGAGCCGCGAGGTGCTGCACAAGCGGCTGCGCCGGACGCTGCGCGACGAGCGGTTGCGCCTGGTCGCCGGCCATCCGTTCGTCGCCGAGGGCCACGACCTGCGCAACGTACCGGCCTGGCTCGGGGTCACGGCGTACCTCGAGCAGCGCTTCGGCGCCTGGACCGTCCCGGGCGGGATGGCCCTGGTCGGCGAGGCGCTCACCCGCCGCCTCGAGACCCGCCGGGTCACGGTGCTCACCTCGACCACGGTCCGCGACCTGGTGCTGCGCGAGGGCCGGGTCGTGGCCGTCTCGACGTCGGCCGGCGAGCTCGACGCGGACGTCGTCGTCTGTGCCGTCGACCCGCGCAGCCTGCCGACACTGGCGCCGCTGGTACGGCGCACGATGCCGGCCATCCCGCCGGTCGTCACCCACCTCGGGCTGCGCGGGGACGTGCCCGACCTGCCGCACGAGCTGGTCCTGCACGGGGACCCGATGCTGGTCGTACGCACCGGCGGGCAGGCCCCGGACGGCTGCCACGCCTGGACCGTGCACGGGCGCGGCCGGCTGGCCGAGGACCTCCTCGTCGCCCTGGCCCGGCACCGGATCGACGTCCGGGACCAGGTCGTCACCCGGGTCGACCGCTCCCCGCGCGACCTCGTCGAGGCCTGGGGCGGCTCGCCGCTGGGGGTGCTGTGGCAGGGCCGCGCGACCGTGCGCCGCCGCCTGGGCCCGGACACCCCGGTCCCTGGGGTCTTCGCCGCGGGGGCGCACGCCACCCCCGGCGCCGGGCTGCCCTTCGTCGGGCTCTCCGCCGCCCTGGTCGCCCAGTCGGTCGGCCCCGCGGTCGGCCCCGCAGCCAGCCCCGCGGTCAGGACCCCCTGAGCCGGCTCGAGCAGGTGGGGTCAGACGGCCATGTTGAGCGCGGCGAAGATCTCGAGCGTCGCCCGGGACCGGTTCAACGTGTAGAAGTGCAGGCCCGGCGCCCCACCGTCGAGCAGCTCCTCGCAGAGCTCGGCGGCGATCGCGATGCCCTCGGCGCGCAGCGCCACCGGGTCGTCGCGGTGCACGGAGATCCGGTCGACCACGGCGGCCGGCACCTCACGCCCGGACAGCTCGGCCATCCGGCGGATCTGGTTCAGGTTCGTGATCGGCATGATGCCGGGCAGCATCGGGATCTCGACCCCGGCGGCCCGGCCCCGCTCGACGAGCCCGAAGTAGTCCTCCGCGCGCAGGACCATCTCGGTGATCGCGAACTCCGCGCCCGCGCGCTGCTTCTTGCGCAGCACCGCGACGTCGTGCGTCGAGCGACTCGGCCTCGCGATGGCCCTCCGGGAACGCCGCCACCCCGACGCTGAAGCCGTGCTCACGCACCAGCGCGACCAGCTCGTCGGCGTAGGTGAGGCCCCCCTCGGTGGCCGTCCACGGCGTGCCGGGACCGGCCGGCGGGTCACCGCGCAGGGCCAGAACGTTGCGGACCCCGGCCTCGCGGAACGAGTCGAGGATGCTGACCAGCTCGGTGCGGGTGTGACCCACGCAGGTCAGGTGCCCCATCGGGGTCATCGACGTCTCGCGCGCGATCCGACCGGTCACCCGCACGGTGGTGTCGCGGGTGGTGCCGCCGGCGCCGTACGTCACCGAGACGAAGGTGGGGCGGTAGGGCTCGAGGGCACTGATCGCGCGCCAGAGCTGCTCCTCGCCGGCCTCGTCCTTGGGCGGGAAGAACTCGAAGGAGAAGGAGCGTCCACCGGTGCGGAGGAGCTCCCCGATCCTGCGCTCGTCGGGCTCGGCCATGGCGGAAGTCTAGGTCGGGCGACCCCGCGGGCCCGGGCGCCGTCCAGAAGCGGCGGGCAACTAGGCTCGGTCCGGTGACGAGCAGCGGGTGGGACAGCTCCGGTTTCCGGGACGCGGTCCAGGCCGCCCTCGACGGCTTCCTCGACGAGCAGGCCACCCGGCTCGCTCCGCTGGGCGACGACGCGGCCCGGCTCCTGGCCGAGGCCCGGCGCGCGGTCTCCGGGGGCAAGCGGTTCCGCGCCGCCTTCTGCTACTGGGGCTACCGCGCGGTGCACCGCCGCGCGCCGGTCGACGAGGCGGCCCTGGTGCGGGCCTGCGCGGCGCTCGAGCTGCTGCACGCCAGCGCCCTGGTCCACGACGACCTGATGGACGCCTCCGACACCCGCCGGGGTCGCCCGGCCACGCACCGACAGTTCGAGAAGGACCACCGGGGCGCGGGGTGGCGCGGCGACCCCGAGCAGTACGGCGCCGCCGCCGCGATCCTGCTCGGCGACCTGCTGCTCAGCTGGGCCGACGAGCTGCTGCGCCGCTGCGGCCTGCCCCTGGACCAGGTGGCCCCGGCCCTCGCCGTCTTCGACCTGTGCCGCTCGGAGGTCATCGCCGGGCAGTTCCTCGACGTCTCCGTCCAGGCCCGCGGCCGGGCCGACGTCGACACCGCCATGACCGTGCTGCGCTACAAGTCCGCGAAGTACTCCATCGAGCGGCCGCTGCACGTCGGCGCCGCCCTGGCCGGGGCGACCCCGGCCACCATGGCCGAGCTGGCGGCGTTCGGGCTCCCGCTCGGCGAGGCCTTCCAGCTGCGCGACGACCTGCTCGGCGTCTTCGGCGACCCGGCCACCACCGGCAAGCCGGCGGGCGACGACCTGGTCGAGGGCAAGCGGACCGTGCTGGTCGCGCTGGCCCTCGACGCCGCGGACGGGGCGGACGCCGCCGTGCTGGACGCCGCGCTCGGCTCGCCGCTCTCGGTGCCCGAGGTCGAGCGGCTGCGCACGATCATCCACGCCAGCGGGGCCCACGCCCAGGTGGAGGCCGTGATCGGTGAGCTGGCCGCGCACGCCGTGACCGCGCTGGAACGTGCCGAGCTCGACCCGAACGCCACCCGGGTGCTGCGCGAGCTGGCCTCGGCGGCCACCGACCGCGCCCTCTGAGTCCCCGACCCTCCCCGGCCCCTCCCCGGCCCCTCCCCGGCCCCTCCCCGGCCGGCCGGCCGGCTTACTCAGACAAGCTCGACCGGATCCCCGGGGCTCCCGGGAATCTCGGGCGCGGGGCCGTCGTCACGCAGCAGGACCGCGAAGGGTGCGCGCTGCGCGGCCCCCGCGCGCGCGGCGAGCACCCGCAGGACCCGCGCGAACGACCACCGGTCCGCACGGGCGAACGTGCCCCACCCGTCCCAGAGCAGCACGGTGCCGGCTTCCCCGGCCGACCCGACGTCGCGCAGGCAGTCGACCAGCGCGTCCAGGTTCTGGCCGTAGTGGGCGGGCAGGTCGAGCGCGGTCCCGAGACCGGCCAGAACCTGCGCCCTGGTCGTCTCGGCCCGGCCGTCGTGGTGGGCGAAGTGCCACCCGGCCCGCTCGACGCGGTCGCGCACACCGACGACCGGAGCAGCGTCCCGGAAGCGGTAGGTCCCCGGCGCGAGCTCACCGGCCAGCAGCGCGGCCAGGCCGCTCATCGCCGGATCCGCGCGAACGAGGCGTAGTGGTCGGCCGTCCAGTAGTACTGCCCGCCCTGCCCGGCCACGATCCGGCGAGCGCCGCGACCGGAGTAGCCCGGGGTGTGCACGGTGTACTCGCGGTAGTAGCCGCGCGGCTCGTCCGGGAGGATCCCCTCGTAGTTGCCGAACGTCTCGTCGTCCTCGTCCTCCGGGAACGGGCCGCCGGCGTCGATCCGGGCGAGGGTCTGGCGAGCCTCGCCGGGCAGGTCGCGGGCCGCCACCCAGCGCAGACCGCTGACCGGGTCGGTCGCGGGCTGCCGGGGCCGCTGGGTTCGGGGCTGGGACTGGGACTGACCTGAGGAGCCGGGGTCCCGCGCGCGGTCCGAGGACGGGTCGGCCGGCCCGCCGGCCTGGTTCCACCAGAGGAACGCGGTGACGAGCAGCACCAGCACGATCGCCCCGGCCGAGGACGACCCCTGCCTGCGCCGGGCCACGTGCGACCAGCCCCCTAGAGGGACATGGCCTGGGCGCGGCGCTTGACCTCGGAGCCGCGGTTCTCGCGCAGCGCGTCGATCGGGCGCCCGGGGAGGCCGAGGTCGGTGAAGATCCAGGCGATGCACTCCCGGTCGTCGAAGTGGCCGTCGTGCAGGAGCGTGAGCAGGCCGGGCAGGCCCTTGACGACCAGGCCGTCCTGGACGAAGTCGGCCGGGACCTGCTGGCCGGCCCCCTCGGTGGGCACCGCGGCGGCGAGCTCGTGGTCCCGGATCATGGTGCGCACCCGCGAGACGGTGACACCGAGCTGCCGGGCGGTCTCGGCCCAGTCGATCCAGTCGCTGACCAGCGCGCCGAGGTCGACGTCGGGCGGGGTGGGTTCGGTCATGGGTCAACTCTTCCACCTGCCCGGCCAGTCGCGAAATGGGGCGCTCGTCCCGGTGCCGGCAGGTCACTCTGACCTCATCAACCCCATTCGCCCCGTTCGCCCCTTGAGTCACAGCAGTCGCCGGGCTACCGTCACCTGGTCATCCCGCCGCGCCCACCGGCGCCGTCATCGGGCCACTCGGCGTCCGGGCGCCCCGCGGGACGACGAAGGGAGTCGACATGACCTCGACCACCACCGGGACCACCACCGGGACCACCACCGGGACCACCACCGGGACCACCGCCGGGACCACCCAGGGACCACCGCAGGACACCGCCGCTCGCACCGGGCCCGCCGGGCCGGACTCGTCGCCGGCCTCGTCGGGGCCGCGCTCGTGCTGACGGGCGCCCCAGCCGGAGCCATCGCCGGGGCCACCGACGGGGACCTGCCGCCGGGCCGCCGGATCGTCGGCCACACGGTCCGTCCCGGCGAGAGCGCCACCGGGCTCGCCGTGCGCTACCACGCCTGGACCGCGGAGCTGATCCGGCACAACCACCTCGGCAGCGCCGCCCACCTCTACGTCGGTCAGCGCCTCGAGATCCCCGTCGTCCTCTCCGCGCTCCCCCGGACCGGGGCCGCGATCCGAACGCCCGCCGGTGGGGCCCAGCGACCCGCCCAGCGGCAGACGTCGCACCGGGCCCAGGAACAGGCAGGGCACCAGACGGGGCACCGGACGGGGCACCAGAAGGGGCATCGGGCGGGGCGAGCCACCCCGGGCCGCGGGACCGTACGCCGGGCGGTCGCCGACGCGGCCCGTCGGGCCGGGGTCGACCCCCAGCTCGCCCTCGCCGTGTCGTGGCAGGAGTCGGGCTGGCAGATGGACCGCCGCTCGCAGGCGGGGGCCATCGGGGCGATGCAGGTGCTGCCCGCCACCGGCGAGTGGATGTCGCTCTACGCCGGACGTGACCTGCGCCTGCGCGACCTCGCCGACAACGCCACCGCGGGCGCCAC
The DNA here is from genome assembly GCA_963760585.1 of uncultured Actinomycetota bacterium. GTDB lineage: Bacteria > Actinomycetota > Actinomycetes > Propionibacteriales > Nocardioidaceae > Nocardioides. Next base: position 384,774 of record CAVXDI010000004.1, on the reverse strand, counting down.
CCTGCTGAGGGTGCTGGCCGGCGAGACCTCGACCACGCGCCGAGCCGTCGCGGCGTACTACCAGGGCCTCGGCGCCGTCCGGGAGCACGGCCTCTACGGCGAGACCCGGGCCTACGTGGCGAACGTGAAGGCGATCCGGCGCCACCTCGAGGCGGGCCGCCCACCGGCCTGAGCCACCGCCGGACAGTGCACCGGGCCCTTGGCGCGTGGCCACGCGCCACGCCGGGGAGGCGGTGGGGCGCCGTCCGACGGCTCCCCTTCCTTACGATGGGGGCCCCGGGGTCTTCCCCCACCGGGTCGCAGGAGGGTCGCTGTGCAGCCAGACCGGCACGCCCGCACGGGCGGTGGCACGAGTGTCGGCGACCCCGTGACCGGCCGCGTCCTCGACGGCCGCTACCGGATGGGGCCCCGGATCGCTCGCGGCGGCATGGCCAGCGTCTACGAGGCCCACGACCTGCGCCTGGACCGCACCGTCGCGGTGAAGGTGATGCACCCCGGACTCGGGGACGACGACGAGTTCGCGGCCCGCTTCGTGCGGGAGGCCCGCGCCGCAGCCCGGCTCTCGCACCCGAACGTGGTCGCGGTCTTCGACCAGGGCAACGACGACGGCACGGTGTTCCTCGCGATGGAGCTCGTCCCCGGGCACACCCTGCGTGACGTGATCCGCAAGGAGAGCCCGATGTCGGCGACCCGGGCGCTGGCGCTGGTCGAGCCGATCCTCTCCGCGCTCGCCACCGCTCACCGGGCCGGGCTGGTCCACCGCGACATCAAGCCCGAGAACGTCCTGATCGCGACCGACCCGCACAGCGGCGCGAGCCGGGTCAAGGTCGCCGACTTCGGCCTGGCCAAGGCGGTCAGCGCCGACACCCAGCACACGGCGACCGGCGGCGTGCTGATCGGCACCGTCTCCTACCTCGCCCCCGAGCTGGTCGTCGACGGTCGCGCCGACGCCCGCGCCGACGTGTACGCCGTGGGCGTCGTGCTCTACGAGCTGCTGACGGGCGCGAAGCCGCACGAGGGCGAGTCGCCGATCCAGGTCGCCTACAAGCACGTGCACGAGGACGTGCCGCCTCCCTCCACGCTCGTGCCGGGCCTCCCGGCCTACGTCGACGCGCTGGTCGCCCGCGCCACCGCCCGGGAGCGTGGTCTGCGCCCGGCCGACGCGGCGGTGCTGCTGCACCAGGTGCACCGGGTCGCCTCCGCCCTCGCCGACGGCGTCCAGGACGATCCCGAGCTCACCACCGATCTCGCCCCGTTCCTGCTGCACCCCGACAGCGGCGAGCCCGTGGTCCCCGACGCGCGGCCCCACGACACCGCCTCCGAGCCGTTCGACGCCGACGCGCTCGCGCTGCTGATGGCACCGGCGGTGCCCGACCCGCACTCCGACGAGCGCACCACGATGATCGAGGCCGCGACCGGGCGCACGACCGAGCGGGGTACCACCCGGCACCCGGCACCCGGCCGTCGCCTCGCGCCCGGTGCCCCGGCCCCCACCCCGTCCCGGCGCCCCCAGCATCCTCAGGGCCTCCGGCGTCCCCGGCGCTCGAGGCGTGGGCCGCTGCTGCTCCTGCTCGCACTGCTGCTCGTGGCCACCGCCGGCGTGGGTGCCTGGTGGTTCGGCTCCGCGCGCTACACCACCACGCCGAGCGTGCTCGGCCTCGCCTCTGCGGCCGCCGAGCGCCGGATCGAGGGCGCGGGGCTCGAGCTGGCCGTCGCGGACCGGGCCTACTCCGAGACCGTGCGGGCGGGCCGGGTCCTCGAGACCGAGCCGAGCGCCGGTGCCCGGATCCTGCCGGGCGGCACGGTCGCCGTCGTCATGTCGCGGGGCAAGGAGCGCTACGACGTGCCCAGGCTGCGCGGGTTGACCGAGGACGAGGCGCAGGACGCGCTGCTGGACACCAAGCTCTCCTTCGGCAAGCGGGTCGAGCGTTTCTCCGAGGCGGTCCCCGCGGGCGCCGTCATCGCCAGCGACCCGAAGTCGGGCACCACCCTGCGCCCCGGCACGGCCGTCGACCTCGTCGTCAGCCGCGGGCGCAAGCCCGTCGAGGTCATCGACTTCACCGGCCAGGACGCCGACCGGGCCGAGACGAGGCTGAGCGGCCGGGGCCTCGAGGTCGCGCGCGGCAGCGAGGAGTACTCCGACACCGTGGCGCGCGGCGACGTCATCTCGCAGTCGCCCTCGACCGGCACGCTCTACCGCGGTGACACCGTGCAGCTGCTCGTCTCGAAGGGCCCCGAGCTCGTCGCCGTTCCGGGTGGCCTGATCGCCTCCGGTCGCGACGCCGCCACCGAGAAGCTCGAGGCCCTCGGCTTCGAGGTGGCGGTGAAGAACGCCAGCGAGTACATCGGCCTCGGCTACGTCTTCAAGGTGGACCCGGGGTCCGGGGACATGGTGCCGCGGGGCAGCACGATCACGCTCTACCTGATCTGACGACCCTCCCGACCCGGCTCCTCGGGCCGCGTCCACGCCCGGATAGCGTTCCGCCCATGGCCGACCGGAGTCTCGACAGCAGCCTGCGCAACCCGGTCGGCACCCACGTCCCGGTGGGCAGGGGCCTGGCCGCCGGGGCGCTCGTCACGGCCTCGTCGCTGGGCTGCGAGACGCTCCAGGTCTTCGTCGGCAACCCCCGTGGGTGGGCGCCGTCTCCCGGCCGGCCGAGCGAGGACCGCGCCTTCCGCACGGCCACCGCCGAGCGGGGCGTGCGCACCTTCGTCCACGCTCCCTACCTGGTCAACCTCGGTTCCCCCACCCCCGCGACCTACACGCAGTCGGTCGCGGTCGTGGCCCACAGCCTCCGGCGGGCCGCCGAGATCGGGGCCGAGGGCGTCGTCGTGCACACCGGCTCCTTCGTCGACGCCTCGCACGACCCCGCCGAGAGCGAGGCCCGCCACGGCGCGGCGATGCGGCAGGTGCGCGAAGGCCTGCTGCCGCTGCTCGAGGCCCTCGGCGACGACGACCCGTGGTTGCTGCTCGAGCCGACCGCCGGCCAGGGTCGCTCGCTGTGCGCGGGCGTCGAGGACCTCGACACCTACCTGGCGGCCCTCGACCACCACCCGCGGACCGGCATCTGCCTCGACACCTGCCACGTCTTCGCGGCCGGGGCACCCCTCGACGAAGCCGGTGGCGCCGCCGCCACCGTCGACCGGATCGTGGAGATCGCGGGACCGGGCCGGCTGCGGCTGATCCACGCGAACGACTCGATGGACGTGCGCGGCGCCTTCAAGGATCGCCACCAGCAGATCGGTCGGGGCCACATCGGCGAGGACGCCTTCGTCGAGCTCTTCGCCCACCCGGAGACCGCCGGGGTGCCCTTCGTGCTCGAGACGCCCGGCTCCCGCGAGCCCGGCAACGAGGACATCCCGCTGCTGAAGAAGCTGCGCGGGATGGCCCACTCGTGAGCGGGAGTCGTCGTACGACGTTGCTGGCCACGGCGGCGCTGCTGGGGATGACGGCCTGCTGGGGCAGCACGTTCTTCCTCATCCGGGACCTGCTCGACCGGGTGCCGACCCTGGACTTCCTCGCGGTCCGGTTCGCGATCGCGGGCGTGCTGCTGCTCCTCGCCGCGCCCCGGGCGGTGGCGCGGCTCAGCCCGGGCTCGAGGCGCGCAGCCCTGGTGCTCGGCCTGCTGTACGGCGCCGCGCAGATCCTCCAGACCGCCGGGCTGGCGCACACCCCGGCCAGCGTCTCGGGCTTCGTCACCGGCATGTACGTCGTGGCGACCCCGCTGCTCGCGGCGCTGCTGCTGCGCACCCGGATCACCGGGATCACCTGGGCCGCGGTGGCCCTGGCGGTCGCCGGGCTAGGCGTGCTCACCCTCAGCGACCTCACCCTCGGCTACGGCGAGGCCATCACCCTGGTGGCCGCCGTGCTCTACGCCCTGCACATCGTCGGCCTGGGCGCCTGGAGCAACGCCCGTGAGGCCCTCGGCATGTCGATCGTGCAGATCTGGGTGATCGCGCTGATCTGCCTGCTCGCCACCGCCCCCGACGGCCGGCTGGTGCTGCCCTCGCACACCGGGGACTGGCTCTCGGTGGTCTACATGGCGATCTTCCCTGGCGCCCTGGCGCTGCTCGGCCAGACCTGGGCCCAGGCCCACCTGGCACCCACCCGCACGGCGATCATCATGAGCACGGAGCCGGTCTTCGCCGCCTTCTTCGCGGTGCTTCTGGGCGGGGAGACCGCGGGCGCCCGGATGCTCGTCGGGGGTGGGCTGGTGCTGACCGCGATGCTGGTGGTCGAGCTGGTGCCCCGCCGGCGGATCGAGGCCGAGGTGCAGCACATCGCGGTGTGAGCGAGGATCGCAGGGTGCTCGACTCGCTCTCGCCGGCCCGACGCCGCCTGGTGCTGGTCGTCGCCGTCCTCGTCACGTCGGTGGTCCTCCTCGCGCTGGTGGCCGTCGTCGCGGGCTCGCGGGACGACGAGGTGCTCCCCGTGCCCCAGGGCGACCCCGGGCCGGTCCTGCTGGTCCCGGGCTACGGCGGCGACACCACCTCGCTCGAGGTCCTTGCGGCGGCGCTGCGGGCCGACGGGCGCGAGGTCGTGCTCGTCGACCCACCGGGCGACGGCACCGGTGACCTGCGCGCCCAGGCCGAGCACCTGCGGCGTGTTGCGGCGCGGACACTGTCGCGCACCGGGGCCGGCTCGCTCGACGTGGTCGGCTACTCCGCCGGTGGGGTGGTGCTGAGGATCTGGGTCGCCGACCTCGGTGGCGGTGACGCCGTACGACGCGCGGTCACCCTCGCCTCGCCCCACCACGGCACCGACCTGGCCGGCCTGGCCGGCGACCTGGCGCCCGGCTCGTGCCCCGACGCCTGCCGGCAGCTGGCCCGGGGCAGCGACCTGCTGCGCGCGCTCGACGCCGGCGACGAGACCCCGCCCGGTCCGCGCTGGGTGACCCTGTGGACCACCGACGACCGGACCGTCGTGCCCGCCTCGTCCGGCTCCCTGGAGGGGTCCGTCGCCTTCTCGGTGCAGTCCGTGTGCCCGGGCCTCGTGGTCGGCCACGGTGCCGTGCCCCGCCACCCCGTGGTCATCGCCGCGGTCCGCGCCGTGCTCGGGGTCGACCTGCCGTCCGTACCCGGCCAGGGGGTCTGCGCAGCCGATGCACCAGCCGCTGACCTGCCCTGAGCGGCCCCTGAGCGGCCCCTGAGCGGCCCCTGAGCAGATCTTTGCGCAGCATCGGCCTCCGATCGCACGGCGCGCGCGTACCGTAGGGCGGGTGGGCGCACTCGGGCGTCACGTGCACCTCGGGGGTCCCAGCAGATGGCTCGCACGGCCTCACGCACCACGCCCCCCGTCCGCGCGCTCGGGTGGCTGGTCGTCCTGGTCGGCCTGGCCTTCGCCGTCACCACGGTGCCGGGGGTCCGGGCCGAGCCCGGGTTCTGGGTGCCGGTGGACGGCTGGTTGCAGGGCAGCGGCTACGCCCTCATCGCCCTGCTCGTCGTGCTGCGTCCGCTGCTGGTCCGCAGGACCAGGCCGTTGTGGGAGCTGCTCGCCACCGCGGTGACCCTGCGCTGCCTGGGCTTCCTGGTCTTCCTGGCCCACGTCCGCACGCTGGCACCCCGCCCCTACCCGTCGCTCGCCGACGCCCTGTGGGTCTCCTCGTCGGTGCTGTTCCTTCTCGCGATCGGCCTGCGGGCTCGCTACCGCGGAAAGGGCCTCTCCCGGCTGCTGGCGCTGGACGGCTTCATCGCGGCGTTCACCGTGGCCGGGGTCTCGGTGGCCCTGCTCTGGGGCTCACTGGTGACGCTGAGCGCGCCCGAGGTGCCGAACCGGGCGGTGGCGCTGAACCTGACGTATCCGACCCTCGACATCGTCGCCCTGGTGCTCATCGTCGGGCTGCTGGCCTCCGGCTGGAGGCCGAACCGGGCCGAGGGGCTGATCGTCACCGGAGTCGCGGTCATCGCCCTGGTCAGCGCGATCTACGTCTACCAGGTGGCGGCGGGGTTGTTCCGCCCCGGCACCGTGCTCTCCGCGCTCTCCTTCTTCGGCACGGCGGTCGTCGCTCTTGCCGCCTGGCTCCCGCACCAGGCGACCACCGTGACGGCGGCAGACGACCGGCCGCCGCTGCCACCGCGGCCGACCCTGGCGGTGCCGCTGACCCTCGCCGGCGTCTGCCTCGCCGCGCTACTGGTCATCCCCTACACCACCCCGGTCTCACCGTTGGCCGTCGCCCTGCTCGTCCTCGCGCTCGCCCTCATGCTGGTCCGCGGCATGCTGACGCTGGCCCAGCACCGCGAGCAGGCCGAGGTCCTGATCGCCTCGCAGAGCGACGAGATCCTCAACTTCCAGATGCTGGTCGAGGCGTCCGGCGACTTCGTCGCGATCGCGTCCCTCGACGGACGGGTGAGCTTCGTGAACCCGGCCGGTCGCCGGATGGTCGGCCTGGCACCGGACGACGACGTCACCACGGCCACGATCGCCGACTTCCTGACCGCCGAGGCACGCCGCCTCTCGACGGAGGACTCGCGGCCGGCCGTCCTGGCGCGCGGGCACTGGGAGGGGCAGTCCACCCTGCTCGACCGGCGCGGCGGCCCGCCGATCCCGGTGATGGTCTCCACCTTCCTGATGCGTCACCCGGTCACCCGCCAGCCCTTCGCGATGGCCACGGTGCAGCGCGACATCAGCGCCCGGATCAACGCCGAGGAGGCGATGGCCGACCTGGCCCGGCAACGCCAGCAGCTGCTCAGCCGGCTCGTGCTGGCGCAGGAGGACGAGCGCAGCCGGATCGCGGCCGACGTCCACGACGACTCGGTCCAGGCGATCGCGGCCGTCGACCTGACGCTGGGGATGCTGCGCCGCCAGCTGCGGGACAGCGACCCCTCGGTACTGCGGAGCGTGACCAGCGCGCACGACTCCGTGACCGGGGCCGCGACCCGGCTGCGGCACCTGCTCTTCGACCTGGAGTCCCCGGCGCAGCACGCTCGGCTCGGGGCCGCGCTGCACGAGGCGGCCGGCTTCGTCTTCGAGGACGGCCCGGAGAGCTGGCAGGTCACCGGCGACACCGGCGTCGACCTGCCGCACGCCCAGCGGGTGACGGCCTACCGCGTGGCGAAGGAGGCCCTGGTCAACGTGCGCAAGCACGCCGGCGCCGACCACGTCGAGATCCGCCTCGAGGACCGTGCGGACGGCGTGTACGTCGCCGTGCGCGACGACGGCTGCGGGGCCGACGCCGGGGCCCTGCGGCAACGCCCCGGTCACCTCGGGCTCGCCGCGATGCGGGACCGGGCCGCCGTCGCCGGAGGCCGGCTGCACGTGACTAGCGCACCGGGCGAGGGCACCGAGGTGGCCCTGTGGATCCCCCACCAGCCGGACACCCTCTGACCGAGTCCTCGTCACGCACGAGGACCGGTGCGGCCCGCGCCTAGTCGGTGATGTCCTTGGTCGTGAAGCTGGCCCAGGCCGCGGCCAGGAACACCACGACGTAGACGCCCTGAAGCAGCACGCCGCGCACCACCTCGCGCAGCAGGATCGGGTCACGGAAGAGGTCCACGAAGGCCAGCCAGTAGCGGGTCGGGAGGTAGGGCTGGATGCTGTTCGCGGCGTCCAGGCCGAGCAGGATGGTCGAGGCGACGAGCACGGCCATCGTGCCCATGGCGGCACCGAGCGGCGACTCGACGAGCGTCGAGAGGAACAGCGCGATCGCCGCCACCCCGAGCATGCAGAGCATCGCGTAGCCCAGCGCCAGCGCGGTGCGCCCGAACAGCTCCTGGTTGCTCAACGTCGTGCCCGAGACGCTGACGGCGCGGCTGCCGAGCACGTCCTGCTGACCGAGCAGCAGCGATCCGACGACGTACGCCGTGCCCGCGACGACCAGCACGGTCACCACCACGAAGGCCATCACCGCCACCAGCTTGGCCACGAGCAGCCGTGTCCGCCCGACCGGACGGACCAGCATGTAGCGCAGGGTGCCCGCCTGCGCCTCCCCCGCGATCGCCTCGCCGGCCGTCACCGCCACCGCGATCGGCAGGAACAGCGGCAGCACGATCGCCAGGGCCGCGAGCGGGAACAGGGACCCGTCGGTCAGCACGGCCGAGAGGAACGCCGGCCCGGTGCCCGGCCGCGGCCCGAGATCGGTCACCGCGAGCAGGACCGCCACCAGCGTCGGCAGCGCGTCGATGAGCAGGATCGTCGCCCAGGTGCGCCTCGAGCGCAGCATCTTGGACAGCTCCACGCCGATCACCGCGGCACCCCCACGGCGGCGCTCGCCCTGAGCACGACCTCCTCGAGGCTGTGCCGCTCGGCGCCCAGCGAGGAGACCCGTACCCCGGCGCCGACCAGCAGGGCGTTGAGCGCCGCGGGATCGTCGTCGCGCACCACGAGCCGCTCGCCGACGCGCTGCTCGACGCGGCCGTCGAGCAGCGCATGCGCGCGGCCGGCGTCCGGGGTGTGCACGACGGTACGACCGGTCGGGCCCAGCAGCGTCCCGAGCTGCTCCTGCACGACCATCCGGCCGCGGTCGAGCACGCCCACGCGGGTGCAGAGCTGCTCGACCTCGGCGAGCAGGTGGCTGGAGAGGAAGATCGTGGTCCCTGCGGCGTTCAGCTCCAGCAGCAGGCTGCGGACCTCCTCGATCCCCTGGGGGTCGAGACCGTTGGTCGGCTCGTCCAGCACCAGCAGCCTGGGACCGCGCAGCAACGCGTTGGCCAGGCCCAGCCGCTGGCGCATGCCGAGCGAGTAGGCGCGCACCGGGCGGCCGTCGACCCGGCCCAGGCCCACCCGGTCGAGCACGTCGTCGACCCGGCTGGCCCGGGTGGCCCGCGGCCCGCCACGGCCCATGGCGTCGAAGAGCGCGAGGTTGGCGCGTCCCGAGCGGTGGGCGTAGGCCGCCGGGCCCTCGACCAGCGCCCCCACCTGCGGCAGCACCCGGCGCCGGGCGCGAGGCATCTGCTCCCCCAGCAGCTCGATCCCGCCCGAGGTCGCCAGCACCAGGCCGAGCAGCATCCGCACGGTGGTGGTCTTGCCGGAGCCGTTGGCGCCGAGGAACCCGTAGACATCACCCTCGCGCACGTCGAGGTGCAGCCCGTCGACGGCGGTGACCGCTCCGAAGCGCTTGGTCAGGGCGGTGGTCCGGATCATCGCAGCGGGCTCCCGTCCCGGTAGCGCGTACCGGTCGCGAGGTCGCGGGCCGCGCGCTCGAGGGTCGCCTCGGTGACGGTCCCGGTGATCAGCCAGCCGGCGCCGTTCCCGGAGCCGGTGAGCAGCACCCCGAGCGGGCCGACGCTGACGATCGTGCCGGCGCCGACCAGGCGGGAGCCGATCGTCGTGCCCAGCGTGCGGCGCAGCGGGCCGGCCTCGCGACCCCGCAGCGGGATCGAGATCAGCTGGGTCACGCCCGTGCCGTACACCCCCACCGCCCGGTCCGCCGCCGGGCTGCGGGTCAGGCCGGCGACGCTGGCCGGGGCGAGGAACGGGGCGTACTGGTTCGCCGCGTCGGCGATGTCGAGGACGCTGTCGAAGGTCGTCTCGACCCCCGGTGGCGGCGTGAAGACCGTGGTGGCGGCCCTCGGTGTGGCCGGGTCGAAGGAGCGGAACTGCGTGAGCAGCACCGGCGTCGCGTCGCGCGCCTCGTCGTAGACCTCGACGCGCAGCGGCACCCCGCTCGCCCGGTCTGCCCACAGATCGACGTGGTCGATGCTGGACTGCGGCGCCCCCGGTGAGAGCCGCAGGCCAAGCGCGTCCCGACCGGCCACGCGGCGAGGTCGCAGGCGGCTGAGGTCGGCGGTGTCGACGTCGTCGAGCAGCCGGTCCCCGAGCGCCGGGGGCAGCAGGTCGGCCGTGCGCGGCAGCCGGATCGCGGGGTCCGCGCCACGGCGCGCCGAGCCGTCCTCGTAGTCCCACTCGGTGGTCGACGTCGCGTCGTGCACGAGGTCGGTCTCCCCCGCGACGAGCAGCTTGTCGACCCGCCAGGCGTCCGCGCTGCGCCACCACACACGCAGCCGGGTGCGCTCGCCGACCAGCGCACCGATGTCGGTGAACCGGCTGGTGACCGGGAGGTCGAGGGCACCCTGGGCCTCGACGTAGCCGGAGTAGGCGCGGTCACGGGCCTGCACGACCCGTTCGAGCAGCGCGGTGGGGCTGACGTCCGCGTCTGCCACCGGCCGTGCGCGCCACGCCACCGGGGTCGCCACGACCAGCACCACCAGGAGCGAGACCGCGCACCATCGGGAGAGACCGGCCATGCTCTGGAGCGTACGTCGCCGGGGTGCCACCCCCGGGGGCGCCGGCACGACCTCCCTCGTCACCTGGCGATGGGTCGGCCGCGTACGACGCCGACACGCGACTGGTCGGCCGCGCGGCCCGGCTCAGACCAGGCGGGCGAGGACCGCGGCGGCCTTCTCGGCGTCGTCGGCGGTGACGTCGAGGTGCGTGACGAGGCGGACGGTGGTGGGGCCGACCGTCGCGACCAGCACGCCCTCCTCCTGCGCGGACCGCACGAAGTCCGCGGCGTCCGGGCGCTCGACGACCACGATGTTGGTGTCGACGCCCGCGGGGTCGACCCCACAGGCCTCGGCCAGCAGACGGGCGCGCGCGTGGTCGTCGGCGAGTCGCGCCACGTGGTGCTCCAGCGCGTGCAGGCCGGCCGCGGCGAGGATGCCGACCTGGCGCATCCCGCCGCCCATCCGCTTGCGCCAGGTCCGCGCCTCGGCGATGGCGTCGGCACTGCCGACCATCAACGATCCGATCGGCGCGCCCAGACCCTTGGAGAGGCAGACCGCCAGCACGTCGGCGATCGCGCCGTACTCCGCGAGCGGGACGCCGGTCGCGACGTGCGCGTTCCAGATCCGGGCCCCGTCCATGTGGATCCGGGCACCGGCGCCGGTGACGAACTCGCGCAGGTCGCGCAGGTCCTCGATCGGCAGTACCGCGCCGCCGGCGAAGTTGTGGGTGTTCTCGACCGCGATGGCCGCCGTGGGCACGAAGAACGGACCCATGTCGGGGGCGAACAGCGAGCGGACCACGGGCAGGTCGATCTGCCCGCGGGGATGGATCCAGGTGCGCATCGTGACGCCGGAGTAAGCCGCGTGGGCACCGAGCTCGGCCCGCGCGATGTGGGCGCGTGACTCGCAGAGCACCTCCTGGCCGGGCGCGACCAGCGAGCGGACCGCGAGCACGTTGGCCATCGAGCCGGTCGGCATGAACAACGCCGACTCGTGGCCGAACAGCCCCGCCACGTGCTCCTCGAGCCGCGCGACGGTGGGGTCCTCGCCGTACACGTCGTCACCGACCTCGGCGTACGCCATCGCGTGACGCATCTCGTCGGTCGGGCGGGTCAGCGTGTCGCTGCGCAGGTCGATCATGCTCAGGCCTTGCGCAGCATCTCGGCGACCAGGAACGCCAGCTCGAGCGACTGCACCCGGTTGAGCCGCGGGTCGCAGACCGACTCGTAGCGACCGCCGAGGTCCGCCTCCAGCAGCTCCTCGCCACCGCCGACGCACTCGGTGACGTCGTCGCCGGTCAGCTCGACGTGGACGCCCCCCGGCCAGGTGCCCAGCGAGCGGTGCACGTCGAAGAAGCCCTGCACCTCCTCGATGACGTCGTCGAAGGCGCGGGTCTTGTAGCCCGAGCTCGCCTCGAAGGTGTTGCCGTGCATCGGGTCGCAGACCCAGGCGACCTGCACGCCGGCGGCGTGCACCTTCTCGACGAGCTGCGGGAGGCCGTCGCGGATCTTCTTCGCCCCGAAGCGGGTGATGAAGGTCAGCCGGCCCGGCTCGTTGGCGGGGTTCAGCTTCGCGGCCAGCGCGAGCGCGTCGTCGGGGGTGGTCGTCGGGCCCAGCTTGACGCCGATCGGGTTGCGGATGTGGCTCAGCAGCTCGACGTGCGCGTTGTCCAGCTGGCGGGTGCGCTCACCGATCCACACGAAGTGCCCCGAGACGTCGTACGGCGACTGGGTGCGGGAGTCGATCCGGGTCATCGCGTGCTCGTACTCCAGCACCAGCGCCTCGTGGCTGGAGTGGAAGTCGACCCGGTGGAACTCGTCGGGGTCGGCGCCGATCGCCTGCATGAAGGTCAGCGCCCGCTCGATCTCACCGGCCAGGACCTCGTAGCGCTTGCCCACCGGGGACTCGCGCACGAAGTCGGTGTTCCAGGTGTGCACCTGGCGCAGGTCGGCGTAGCCGCCGGTCACGAACGCGCGCACGAGGTTGAGCGTCGCGGCGGAGGAGTGGTAGACCTCGACCAGCCGCTGCGGGTCGGGCGCCCGGGACTCGGGGGTGAAGTCGAAGCCGTTGACGGCGTCGCCCCGGTAGGCCGGCAGCGTCACGCCCTCGCGGGTCTCCATGTCGGAGGAGCGCGGCTTGGCGTACTGCCCGGCCAGCCGGCCGACCTTGACCACCGGCACCGACGCCGCGTAGGTCAGCACGACGGCCATCTGCAGCATCACGCGCAGCTTGTTGCGCACGTTGTCGGCGGTGACGCCGGCAAAGGTCTCCGCGCAGTCACCGCCCTGCAGCAGGAACGCCTCACCGCGGGTGACCGCGGCGATCTTCGCCGTGAGGTCGTCGCACTCTCCGGCGAAGACCAGCGGCGGTGCCGTGCGCAGGCGCGCGACGGCGGCGTCCACCTTGGCGCGGTCGGGGTACGTCGGCTGCTGCGCGGGACCGAGGGCGTGCAAGGTCGCGAGGTCGGGGATGCTCACCCGGCAAGCCTACGCGGGCCGGTGCCCGGTGCCCGACCGCGCGTCGGGTCCCGGACAGCCGGCCCCGCCGGGGCCGCCGGCTGCGGCTGGCTGCGGCTGGGGAGGGTCAGCCGAAGAAGACCTGCGCCTCGGCGTACTCCTCGGGGCTGACCAGCTTCAGCACGCCGGTGCCCTCGATCAGGGGGACCCGGACGATCTGCGCGCCACGCAGGGCCATCATCGTGCCGAAGTCGCCGTCGGCGACCGCGTCGATCGCCTGCAGCCCGAAGCGGGTCGCCAACCAGCGGTCGAACGCCGTCGGGGTGCCGCCGCGCTGCACGTGCCCGAGCACCACGGCGCGGGCCTCGGCGCCGGTGCGAGCCTCGATCTCGGCGGCGATCCGGTCGCCGATGCCGCCCAGGCGCACGTGCCCGAAGGCGTCGGTCTCCTGGCTCACCAGCGTCATCCCGTTCTCGTCCCCGGACTCCGCCGGGACGGCGCCCTCGCTGACCACGAGGATCGGGGCGTAGCGCGACTCGAAGCGGCTCTCGACCAGGCGGCACACCTCGGCGATGTCGAAGGGCTGCTCGGGGATCAGCACGATGTTCGCGCCGCCCGCGATGCCGGCGTGCAGGGCGATCCAGCCGGCGTGGCGGCCCATCACCTCGACGACCAGCACCCGGTGGTGCGACTCCGCGGTGGTGTGCAGCCGGTCGATGGCCTCGGTGGCGATGTTGACGGCCGTGTCGAAGCCGAAGGTGAAGTCGGTGCCGGAGAGGTCGTTGTCGATCGTCTTCGGCACGCCCACCACGTTGACGCCGAGCTCGGCCAGCTGGGTGGCGACCCCGAGCGTGTCCTCGCCACCGATCGCGACCAGGGCCTCGACGCCGTCCGCGGCGAGGTTGTCCTTGATCCGCTCGACGCCGTTCTCGATCTTGAACGGGTTGGTCCGCGAGGAGCCCAGGATGGTGCCGCCGCGGGGCAGGATGCCGCGGCACTGCTGGATGCCGAGCTCCATGGTGAGGCCCTCGAGCGGGCCCTTCCAACCGTCGCGGTAGCCGACGAACTCGAAGCCGTGCCCACGCACCCCCTTGCGGACGACCGCTCGGATGACGGCGTTCAGGCCGGGGCAGTCCCCGCCTCCGGTGAGTACTCCGACGCGCATGGTGGCTCCTGGGTGGGATCGTTCTCAACGGGCGTGGCGACTCTAGACCGATCCGAGGTCCGGGGTCACGCGATCCGCGCGCCAGGAGGAGGCTCACGGGCCTCGCGGGGCTCGCGGCTAGGGTTCCGCCCATGACCTTCTCGATCGTCGCCCGGTCCGCTGACGGAGAGTCCTGGGGGGTCGCCGTCGCCTCCAAGTTCCTGGCCGTGGGGTCGGCCGTACCGGCCGCCGTCGCCGGTGTCGGCGCGATCGCCACCCAGGCCGACGCCAACGTCGCCTACAAGTTCCTCGCCCTGGCCCACCTCGACGACGGCGCCACCGCCGAGGTGGCGCTGCAGCGGCTGCTCGAGGAGGACGAGGGCCGCGACCACCGCCAGGTCGGCATCGTCGACCTCGACGGCAACCCGGCCACCCACACGGGACCCGCGTGCCTGGACTGGGCCGGCGGCGTGACCGGGCCCGGCTACGCGATCCAGGGCAACGTCCTGGTCGGCGAGCCGGTCGTCACCGCGATGCGCGACGCCTGGGAGACCTCCGGCGAGGACACCCCCCTGGCCCGGCGGTTGCTGGCCGCCCTCGCGGCCGGCGACGAGGCCGGCGGCGACCTGCGCGGGCGACAGTCGGCCGCGCTGCTGGTGGTCCGTGACGGTGCCGGGTACGGCGCTCGTGACGACATCGCCGTCGACCTGCGCGTCGACGACCACGGCGCCCCGGTCCCCGAGCTGGTCCGGCTGCTGGACCTCAACGACCTCTATCTCACCGCGTCCACCGAGGACGAGAAGGTGCCCGTCACCCCCGAGCTCGCCGCCGAGCTCGAGCAGCGGGCCAGGGCCCTGGGCGCCCGCGACTTCCACGCCTGGGTCGGCACCGAGAACTACGAGATGCGGGTCGCCCCGGACACCTCCTGGATCGACGAGCGGATCCTCCGGGCGCTGCGGGAGCAGGGGTCCCACACCTCGGAGCCCGGCGCTTGAGCCTGCTGGTCCTCGACGCGGTTCCCGGTGGTGTCACGGCGCTGCTCGTCGGCGTCGACGGCACCGTCACGGCTGAGGTGCACCGCTCGTTCGACCGGTACGTCCCGGCGCCGGGACAGGTCGAGCACGCCCCGGAGGAGATCTGGCGCGCCGCCCTGGCGGCCACCACCGCCGTCCTGGACGGGGTGGACCAGGGGGCGCTGCGCGGCGTGGGGGTCACCAACCGGGACGGCTCGCTGGTGCTCTGGGACCGCGAGACGCTGGGCGCGGCCCGTCCGGCGGTCGCCGGGTCCGACCGCCGCGCCGACGCGACCTGCGTCACCCTGAGAGCCGGCGGCCACGCCGAGCGGGTCCGCCGGCTCTCCGGGCGCGAGCTCGACGGGGGCCTGGTCGGCCCCCGGCTGGCGTGGCTGGCCGAGCACGAGCCACGGACGTGGGCGCTGGTGGACTCCGGCCAGTACGCCGTCGGCACCGTCGAGTCCTACCTCGTCGCCCGGATGACCCGCGGCACCTGGCACGTCACCGACGTCGCCAACGCCTCCCGCACCCTGCTGCTCGACCTCGCGGCCGGGGCCTGGTCCGCCGAGCTGTGCGCGCTGCACGGGGTGCCGCCCGACGCCCTGCCGGAGCTCGTGCCGAGCTGGGGGGTGCTCGACCGTACCGACCCGCGGTCCTTCTGCGGCCTCGAGCTGCCGATCGCCGGCATCGCTTGCCACCGGGCGGCGGTGCTGTTCGGGCAGACGTGCTTCGACGCCGGCGAGGCGGCGTTCTCCACCGACGGCGGCGCGCTCGTCACCGGCAGCCGGCCGGCACCCCCCGGGGCGGGGCTGTCGGCCACCGCCGTCTGGCGCTCGCCGGGCGGGGTCACCACCTACGCCCTGGCGGGACCGGCCCCCGGCGGGCCGGCCGGTCCGCCCGCGCTGGCGGGGCTTGTCGGGCTCGCCCGGCTGGGTCTCGACGAGGGGGTCGACGAGAGGGCCTGCCAGGACTGGGCCGACCGCCTGGGGGTTCCGGTGGAGCGCGGCCCGGTCGTGCCCCCCGCGCTGGGGGCGGCGTTCCTCGCCGGGATCGGCACCGGGGTCTGGGCCTCGACCGAGGAGCTGCGCGGGTTGCGGCCCGTGCCGCGTCGCTTCGAGCCGACCCGCTAACGCCGGAGCCGGTCGAGCGCGGCGGCGGCCGCGTCCCGCTCGCGGGCCGCAGCGGCCCGGGCGTCCTCGGCCTCGGCCCGCACGTCCTCGGCGTCGCCCAGCTCGTCGTCGACCTCCTCCGAACGGGTCTCCAGCTCGGCGAGCCGCCGGCGCAGCTCCTCGATCTCGGCCTGCACCTGCATGCTGCGCGCCTCGAGCTCCTCGACGTCGGCCACGGCCGAGGCCCGCGCCTCCTCGGCCCGCGCCACGGCGGCGTCCGTGTCGGCCAGCAGCTGCTCGGCCGCGGCGATCGCCTTGCGCTCGGACTCCGGGTCCCGGACGACGTGCAGGTCCGGACGGGTGCCGGCCGGGCCGGTCGTCCGCGCGGCGGCGGCGAAGCCCAGCGCCTCGGGCAGGGCCACGGCCGCACCGAGGTCGACCGGCTCGACCCCGGTGGCGGCGAGCGGGAGGATCAGCAGGCCGCTGCGCAGGGCGCGGGCACAGCCCTCGTCGACCATCGCCGCGGTGAGCGTGGCCTCCACCTGGTCGGCGACCGAAGCAGTGACCTTCTGCCCGCGCTCGGCGGCCACCGCCCGGGCACGGGTGGTGAGCGCCGCGGTCAGCTGGCGCCGCTGCCGCGTGAGCACGCGCAGCTGGTCACCGGCCAGCTCGGCCTGCGCGGCCCGCAGGGCCGCACCCACGGCGATGACCTGGTCGACCTGCTCGGTCTCGTGGCGCACGAGCTGGTCGACGACCCAGGCCGCCAGCGAGGGCTTGCGCAGCGTCCTGACCCGGCCGGCCAGCCCGGCGTCCGTGGCCTTGAGTTCCCTGGCGCGGTGGTCGCGGGTGGGCGTGAACTCGGGCAGCCCGAGCCCGTACAGCTCGTCGGCGATCTCGAGGAGCAGCTGATCCTCAGCCACGCCCGACCTCCTCGCCGTACGGGGTCATCGCGCGCGCCGGGGGTCACTCATCGCCGTCCTCCAGCCCCTGCTCGATGGCGTAGCGGGTGAGCTCCACGCGGTTGTGCAGCTGGAGCTTGCGCAGGGTGTTCTGCACGTGGTTCTGCACCGTGCGGTGGCTCAGCACCAGCCGCTCGGCGATCTGCCGGTAGGACATGCCGGTGGCGACCATCCGCAGCACCTCGGTCTCCCGGGCGGTGAGCTCGGGGGTGGGCGGCTCGCCCGGCTCCGTCCTCGCGCCGGCCGGGTCGGCCAGCCGGCGGAACTCCCCCAGCACCAGCCCGGCCAGTCCCGGGGTGAAGACGGTGTCGCCGGCGGCCACCCGGCGTACGGCGTCGAGCAGCTGCTCGCGGGAGGCGGACTTCACCAGGTACCCGGTCGCGCCGGCCTTGACCGCCGCGAGCACGTCCCCCTGCTCGCCGGAGGCGGAGAGAACGAGGACCCGCGCGGACGGGTCCTCGGCGAGGATCTCGGCGGTCACCGCGACCCCGTCCGGGGCGGGGATCTGCAGGTCCAGGACGACCAGCTGGGGGCGCTCCCGGTGGAACCGGGCCAGTGCCTCTCCCCCGCTCGCCGCGACCGCCACCACGTCGAACCCCGCGGCGGCGAGGTCACGCGCGACCGCGTCGCGCCACAGCGGGTGGTCGTCGACCACCATCACCCGGGTCGGCTCGGTCTCGCTCATGCCCGGACCCTAGAGCAGGTGGGAGGTGACGGCTGCGGGAGTCCCCGGTCAGCCGGGGAAACCCGAACATGTCGGCCGAGATCTCGGCTGACAAGCGGGGGTTTCCCCGGTCAGCCGGGGAAACCCGCTACGCCGGCGGCCGCACGTAGCGACCCCGCCGGTGCACCAGCGGCTCGTCGTCCTCGCCGAGGGTGACCTCCGCGACGCGGCAGGTCACCAGCCGGGACCAGCCGACCTCGCGGGTCTCCTCCAGCTCGACGCCCGCCCAGGTGTGCGGTCCCGCCAGCACCGGACCCCACGACGTCTGCTCGAACGCCGCCTGCCGGAAGACCCCGCCCGGGGCCGGCGCCGTGCCCGCGAAGCCGTCGGCCAGGTCACGGTGCCCCCACGCCAGCAGCGTGACCACCGCCCGGCGGGTCTCCTCCAGCGTGTCCGCGAAGTCGGAGTCGGGGTCGACCAGGGCGAGCAGCCGGGCCGGTTCACCGTGCGCCACCATCAGCGACGAGACCGTCAACCCGGCCCGGTCCGCTCCCGCACCGGCGGTCCACAGGCTCACCGCGCCGCCCAGGCGGCCGCGGAAGCGTCGGACCGGGTCCGGGTCGGGGTCGAGGAAGGGGTGGGTGTCGTGGATGGTCACGCGGGCGAGCGTACGACGGGTGGTGTCCGGGGCAGGCTCAGCTCCCACTCGGTCCCGAACGATCCGGTGCTGAGCTGCGCAGTGCCACCGAGGTCGGCCAGGCGGCCGCAGATCGACCCGGCCACCCCCAGCCGCCCCTCGGCCCGGGCCTGCTCGAGACGCCCGGCGGGGATCCCCGGGCCCTCGTCGCGCACCGTCACGGTGATCCGGTCGGGCAGCTCCTCGAGCAGCACCCACGCCGGGGCGTCCGCACCGACGTGGACGGCGACGTTGTCGAGGCAGGCCCCGACGGCGTCCACCAGCTCGGTCACCTCCGCGGCCGGCAGCAGCACCGGCGTGTCCGGGCCGGCCACGCTGACCCGGCGCACCGCCCCCAGCCGGACCAGCTCGGTGGCGAGGTCGAGCTCGCCGGCGGGTGGTGGCGCGGCGGCGTCCTGGCTGCGGATCAGCGCCCGCAGCGCGGACTCCTGCTCCCCGGCGAGACGACCCAGGCCGGCGGCCTCGCCCCCGAGCTCGGTCCCGCGTCGCTGGATCAGCGCCAGCACCTGCAGCACGCCGTCGTGCACCGCGCGCGCCAGCCGGGCCCGCTCCGCCGCGACCGCCGCGGCGCGCAGCGCGGCGTCGCGGTCGTCGGCCATCCGGGTCAGGGAGGCGACCATGAAGCCCACGAACGGCCCGCCGACCAGGATCAGGAACAGGTTGCCGTAGACCGACTGGCTGAGCTCCGGGCGTACGGCGACGTCCGCGAGCGCCAGCGCCAGCGCCGCGACCAGGCCCCCGAGCCAGCGCCAGTGCACCGCCCAGGCGAGCAGCACGCCCATCACCCAGAAGCCGGGCACCGTGGCCTGCATCCCGTCCCCCTTGACCAGCGGCGAGAGCAGCATCAGCGCGAGGGCGACGCCCAGGTCGGCGCCCAGCAGCACGGCGGTACGACGGCGGGCCCCGGCGTAGGCCCAGAGGGCGATGCCGGTCCAGACGACCATGACCGCCACGCACACCAGGCCGGCGACCGGGCGCTCGAAGTTGTCGGCGCGGTAGAGGTTCAGCGCGACCGCGTTCAGGAGCACCACCAGCCGCAGCACCGCCAGGGCGCGGAGCAACCGGTCCTCGACCGCGTGCGCGGCCGGCCCCGTCCCGGGCGTCGCGGGAACACCGGGAGCCCCGGAAGTCCCGGCCGGCCACCGGTTCAGGACGCCTGCTTCCGCTCGCCCGTCCCGGGTTGGGCTGGACCACCGGCGGGACGACCGGCAGGGGTCTCGCCGCGCTCCTTCTCGAGGCGCTTCGACTCCTCCTTGGCGCGGGCGGCGTACTGGTCGACGTACTCCTGGCCGGAGAGCCGCATGATCTCGTACATGATCTCGTCGGTGATCGAGCGCAGGATGTAGCGGTTGTTCTCCATGCCCTCGTAGCGCGAGAAGTCCAGGGGCGTGCCGAAGCGCACCATCGGACGGGTGAAGGACCCGAACTTCTTGCCGGGCGGCGCGACCACGTCGGTGCCGACGACGGCCACCGGGATCACCGGTACGCCGGTCTCCAGCGCCAGTCGGGCGACCCCCACCTTGCCGCGGTACAGCCGGCCGTCGTGCGAGCGGGTGCCCTCGGGGTAGATCCCGAACAGCTCCCCCCCGGCGAGGACCTTCTTGGCCGCCAGCAGCGCCCCCTCGGCGGCGCCGTTGCCGGAGCGGTCGATCGGGACCTGCCCGGAGCCCGCGAAGAACTTCTTCTGGAACCAGCCCTTGATGCCCGGCGAGGTGAAGTACTCCGCCTTGGCCACGAAGGTGACCCGGCGCGGCAGGGTCAGCGGCATGAACAGCCAGTCGGCGTACGAGAGGTGGTTGCTGGCCAGGATCGCGGGGCCGGTCACCGGCACGCTCTCGGCTCCCTCGGTGCGCGGTCGGAACACCATGCGCAGCAGGGGTCCGAGGGCCACCCACTTCAGGAACCAGTAGAACACCGTTGAACCTCCCCTGACCTGATCGCTCGACGCCGACCGTCGCCGGAAGCCTAGACCCTTTCAGCCCCCCTGCACGCAGTCCTGCCCGCAACTCCTGGTCCTGGTGAAGAATGCCGCCATGAGCATCCATCCTCTCGCGGAACCCTTCGCCGCCCCGGCCCGTCCCGAGCTCACCGGCGGGCGCCGGACCGGCGTGCTGCTCAGCCACGGCTTCACCGGCTCGCCCTACTCGGTGCGCGCCTGGGGCGAGCACCTCGCCGGCCTGGGGTACGCGGTGGAGGTGCCGCGCCTGCCGGGGCACGGCACCACCTGGCAGGAGATGAACACGACCGTCTGGGACGACTGGTACGGCGAGGTCTCGCGCGCCTTCGAACGGCTCTGCGCCGCGAACGAGCAGGTCGTCGTCGGCGGGCTCTCGATGGGCGGCGCGCTGGCGCTGCGCCTCGCCGCCGACCACCCGGACCGCGTCGCCGGCGTGGTCGTGGTGAACCCGGCGGTGGCGACCAAGCGCCGCGACGTCAAGCTGCTGGTGGTGCTCAAGCACCTGGTGAGGTCGTTCCCCGGGATCACCGACGACATCAAGAAGGCCGGGGTCGAGGAGCACGGCTACCTGCGCACCCCGCTCAAGGCGGCGCACTCGATGTTCCGTGCCTGGCCGCCGCTGGTCGCCGACCTGCCCCAGGTGACCGCGCCGCTGCTGTACTTCCGCTCGACGGTGGACCGGGTCGTCGACGAGCTCTCGGAGCCGCTGATCACCGGCTCGGTCTCGTCGCGCGACATCGACGTGCGTCCGCTGCAGGACAGCTACCACGTGGCCACGATCGACAACGACGCCCCGCGCATCTTCACCGAGACCGCGGCGTTCGTGTCCCGCGTCACCGCCAGCCGGGCACCTGTGAGCGGCGACTAGGCTCGGCCACGTGCAGCCCGACAATGACGACGACGCCTGGCGTGCGATCGTCGAGAACTACGGGGCCCGGCCGGCGCTCGACGCGGACGAGTCCCCGGACGACCCGGCTGTCCCGATGGCCGACCCCGTGTCCGACTTCGGGGCTGGTCCCGGGGCCGGTCCGGGGCCGGCTCCTGGGTCGATCCCCTGCCGGAGGCGAACGTGGAACCGGTGGTGGAGCCGGTCCCCGACGACGACCGCTTCGTGCCCCCGGACCCGCCTCCGGCGCCGCGGACCAGCCCGGACCGGCTCGTCGCGTGGGGTGGCCTGTTCGGCTCCCCGCTGGTGCTGCTGGTCCTCCTGGTGGCGAACCTGTCGCTGCCGACCTGGGTGGGCTACGGGCTCGTCGCGTGGTTCGTGGGGGGCTTCCTCTACCTCGTGGGGCAGATGCCGAGGGGCCCGCGCGACCCGGACGACGACGGCGCCCGGGTCTGAGCCAACGCGCCGCACGGCCGACGAGCACCTCACCGGCGACCGGGCGGCCGGCCATGGCTAGGCTGCTCCGGTGAGTGTCAGCGAGAACGTCGAGATCACCGGCCACCTGATGGACCACGGCATCCTGTCGCGGGTCCTCGAGGACATCCGAGAGTACAACGGCGACTACACGATCGAGCGCTTCGACGTGGGCCGGGAGACCGACGACCCGTCGCACGCGCTGCTCGTCGTGACCACCGACGACGACGAGGGTCTCCAGCGACTGCTGATGCGCCTGCAGACCCGGGGCGTGAACCTCGTCGACCCCGGCGAGGCCGACGTGTCGCAGACCCTGGTCGACGGGGTGTTCCCCGACGGCTTCTACTCCACCACCAACCTCGAGACCCGGGTCCGGATCGAGGGCCGCTGGCTGCAGGTGCCCAACCCGGAGATGGACTGCGGGCTGGTGCTCGAGCGTGACCCCGAGGGCGCGCCCCAGCGGGTCCACACCCTGCCCATGTCCGACGTGCGCACCGGCATGCTGGTCGTCTGCGGCGCCTCCGGCGTCAAGGTGAGCGTGCCCAAGCCGGACAAGACCGACGAGGCGTTCGGGTTCATGGAGTCCGAGGTCTCCTCGGAGAAGCCGCAGGCCGTGCTGGTGCGCCAGGTCGCCGACGGCATGCGCGAGGCCAAGTCCGCCGGCAAGAAGGTGCTCTGGGTCGGTGGCCCCGGCGTGGTCCACACCGGAGCCGCACCGGCCATGGTCGCCATGGTCAACGCCGGCTTCGTCGACGTGCTGTTCGCCGGCAACGCCCTCGCCACCCACGACATCGAGTCCGCCCTCTACGGGACCAGCCTCGGGGTCGACCTCGCCATGGGCCGCGGCGTCGAGCACGGCCACGAGCACCACATCCGCGCCCTCAACACGATCCGCAAGGAGGGCTCGATCCGGGCCGCCGTCGACAGCGGCGTCCTGACCGGCGGCATCATGCACGCCCTGGTGACCCACGGCAAGCAGTTCGTGCTGGTCGGCTCGGTGCGGGACGACGGCCCGCTGCCGGACGTCTACACCGACGTGATCGAGGGGCAGCGCGCGATGCGCGCCGGTCTCCCCGACGTGGGGTTCTGCCTGATGGTCGCGACCATGCTGCACTCGGTCGCGACCGGCAACATCCTGCCGGCCTCGATCCCGCTGGTCTGCGTCGACATCAACCCCGCCACCGTGACCAAGCTGGCCGACCGTGGCTCCTCGCAGGCGCGCGGCATCGTCACCGACGTCGGGCTGTTCCTGGAGCAGCTCGCCCTCGAGCTGGTCCCCGACTACCGCCGCGCCTAGGGACGACCGGCCAGCGAGCGGGCCAGGTCGGCCGCGCCGACCACGCCGGCCTGCGGGCCCAGGCGAGCCCGCAGCAACGGGGGCATGAGGCGGTGACCGGCCCCGACGAGCGAGCGAGCGAGCGCGGCGCGGGCCGGCTCGAGGAGCCGCTCGCCGGCGGCCGAGACGCCGCCGCCGACCACCACGCAGTCGGGATCGAACGCCGCGACCAGGTTGGCCACCCCGACGCCGAGCCAGTCGCCCACCGACGCGAACGCCCGGCGCGCCACCAGGTCGCCGTCCTCGGCCGCCCGGGTGACCATCGGGCCGGTCAGGCGTTGCGGGTCCCCGCCGCACAGCTCCTCGAGCACGGTGGGCTCGTGGCCGATCCGCTCCCGCGCGAAGCGGACCAGCGCGTTGCCGCTGGAGTACTGCTCCCAGCAGCCGCTGCCGCCGCACTCGCAGACCTGACCCCCGGGCACCACCTGCATGTGACCGAACTCGCCGGCCATCCCGTTGCGACCACGGTGCACCTCTCCGCCGAGGATGACCGCACCCCCGATGCCCGTGCCGAGGGTGAGCATGATGGCCTCGGAGACGCCCTGCGCGGCGCCGTAGCGGCACTCGGCGCGAGCCGCGCAGTTGGCGTCGTTGTCGAGCGCGACGACCGTCCCCCACCGCTCGGCGAGGCGGGCCCGGACGTCCTCGCCGCGCCACGGCAGGTGCGGGGCGAACATCACCCGCTCGCCGGCGGCGTCGACGAACCCGGCCGCCGCGATGCCGACGCCGGCGATCGGCTCGCCGTCGGCGACCTCGTGCACCGCCGCGGTCAGGGCGTCCTCGACCAGCTGCGCCTCGACCCGACGCCCGGGCGTGGAGCGCCGCGCCGTACGCCGCAGCTCGCCGTCCCGCGAGACCGCGGCGGCCAGCACCTTGGTGCCGCCCACGTCGACGCCGACGAAGAGCCCCATCGCCTGCTACCGACGCGCCAGGTCGGCCGCGCCGATGAGGCCCGCCCGGTTGCCGAGCGTGGCCTTGCGTACCTCGAGGGAGGGCCGGTGCCCACGAGCGGTCAGCTGTGAGCGGAACGCGGCCCGGATCGGGACGAGCAGCAGCTCGCCGGCCTCGCTGACGCCGCCGCCGATCACGACGACGGCGGGGTCGAGCACGGCGGTGAGCGAGGCGATGCCCTCGCCCAGCCAGGACCCGAGGTGGGCGAGCTGCTCGGCGGCGAACTCGTCGCCCTGCTGCGCCGCCTCGGTGATCAGCGGACCGGTGATCGCCTCCGGGTCCCCACCGGCCCGGTCGAGCAGGTCGCGGGCCAGCAGCGAGCCGCCGCGGGCCGCGATCCGGGCCTCGCGCACGAGCGCGGAGCCGCTGGCGTACTGCTCGAAGCAGCCGTGGTTGCCGCAGCCGCAGAGGATGCCGTCGGGAACGACGCGCATGTGGCCGATCTCGGCTCCGAACCCGAACGCCCCGCGGTAGAGCTCGCCGTCGAGCACGAGCCCGCCGCCGACCCCGGTGCCCACGGTGACCAGCAGGAGGTCGTCGACGTCGGCGCCGGCCCCGAAGCGGAACTCCCCCCAGGCGGCGGCGTTGGCGTCGTTCTCGATGACCACCGGGAGGTGCACCCGGGCCTCGAGCTCGCTCTTCAGGTCGACGTTGCGCCACGCGATGTTCGGCGCGAACACCACGACCGCGCGCGACTTGTCCACGTAGCCGGCCGCACCGACGCCCACGGCGGCGATCTCGTGACGCGTCGACAGCTCCCTGACGAGCCCGGCGATGGCGTCCTCGATCGCCTCGGAGTCGGTCGCCGGGGACTCGACCCGGAGCTCCTCGAGGATGGTGCCGTCCTCGTCGATCACGCCGCCGGCGATCTTCGTGCCTCCGACATCGACCCCACAGGTCAGCGTCATTCGTCGTCCTCCTCGGGCCGTGCCGTGTCGCGGGCACCATCGTGGTGCCCGTCGCCGGCAGTGTGATCATCGTCGACGTCGAGGTCGATGTGCTCGACGCCGGGTTCCCGGCGGGCATCTCGTCCCTCGTGCGCGGTCGTGGTGGCCAGTGCGCCGGCGGCCGCCTGCAGCAGCGAGGAGGCGGCCGTGGCGAGGTGGGCGCGCACCTCCGGGCTGGTCCGGCGCACCACGTGCACGGCGCGACAGATCGGGCAGTAGGTGCACTCCGCGCTGCCGGTCGCGAGGTGCTCGTCGACCTCGCGGACCGCGCGCACCAGCCGGTCGGTCAGCGCCGCGAGACCCTCACCCAGGCCGCCCCCCGGTCCTGCGTCGGGGCCGGCCCCCGGAGCTGCGTCGGGGCCGGTGCCGGGGAACCCGTCGGCGTCGCGCGCCCAGTCCGAGAACGCCCCGAACAGCTTGGCGGCCTCCTCCGAGACGCTGCCGACCTGCTCCTCGGGTCGCTGGCCCGGGTCGTCGGTGCCCGGCGGCTCGCTCACGGTGTCCTCTTCTCGTCATGGTCCGCGCCCGGTTCCTCGAAGCGCACCCGGAGCTCCCCGTGGTCCACCCGGGCCCCGGCGACCCGGTGCCGCGCGAGCCCGGCGGGCAGCGTCAGGAGGCGACGATACGACCCCACGGTCACGACGAGGTCGTCGCCGTTGCGGGCGAGGTCCACATCGGCCCGGGTGACGTGCGGCAGCGCGAGGTGCAGCACCGCGCCCGACGCGGTGCCGGCGATCCGGAACGGCCCGGGGCCGGTGGGCTGCGCCAACGGGTCGGAGCCGTCGTACAGCTCCCGAGCGAGCCCGGCCAGCGCCTCGACGCCGACCGGCTCCTCGGTGCGGTAGACCGAGCGCCACAGGGGCAGCCCGGTGAAGGACTCCGCCACCCGGCCCAGGACGTCGTCCTGGGCCTTCACCCACCCCGCCCGCCACGGGTCGGCGCCCTCCGCGGGAAAGACCCGGTTGGCGACGACCCCGTCCACCCGGTAGCCGAAGAGCGACAGGGTCGTGTAGGAACGGCGCGCCTCGGCCAGCACGAGGTGCTCGGGCGTCAGCACCAGCCGGACGCTGGCGCCGGGCTCGGTCAGCAGCGCTCGCACCTCGTCCAGCTCGGCGGACAACCGCTCGACCGCGTCGAAGACGCCGCCGCCGGGCATCGGGACGCCGGCGGCCCGGGACAGGACGGGTCGCAGCGCCCCCACCACGCGGCGCTGGATCGGCAGGATCCGCTGCAGGTACCACCCCAGGGCCTCGGGCAGGGCCAGCAGCCGCAGCGTCTCGGCCGTGGGCGCGCAGTCCACCACGATCACGTCCCACTGTCCCGACCGCGCGTGCAGGCGCAGCTCGAGCAGCGCGAGCACCTCCTCGGCGCCCGGCACCACGGTCATCTCCTCGGCCGCCACCGGGTCCATGCCGGCCACGTCGAGCACGGAGAGCAGGTATCCCTGGACCTCGGCCCAGGACTGCTCGAAACGCAGCTGCGCGTCGACCTGCTGGACGAACAGCCGGGGCGCGATCTCGGTCGGCTCGGCCCCGATGCTGCCCACCTCGGCACCGAAGGCATCGGCCAGCGAGTGCGCGGTGTCGGTGGAGAGCACCAGGGTGCGTCGGCCGTCGGCGGCGGCCAGGGCGGCGGTGCCGGCCGCGACGGTCGACTTGCCGACCCCGCCCTTGCCGGTGAAGAGAAGAATGCGCACGCTGCCCCGAACCGCCCGCCCCTGTACCGAACCGACCTGGACCGGCCGGCTCAGTCGAGCGGCTCGACGCGCTTCTTCAGGCCCCGCAGCGCCGTGTCGATCAGGATCTTCTCGCCCTTGCGCTTGAGCATGCCGATCAGCGGGATGGAGACGTCGAGGGCCAGGCGGTAGGTCACCTCGGTGGACGCCCCCCGCGGGCTGAGCACGTAGGCGCCGTCGAGCGCGCGCAGCATCTTGCCCTCGACGAGCGACCAGGTGACCTCCCGGTCGCCGTCCCAGTCGTAGTGCAGCGTGTACTCGTCCTTGATGGGCGAGACGTCCAGGGCGAAGAAGACCTGCTCCGCCCGCCCGGCGGCCGGCCCGGCGTCGTACGTCGAGACGACGTCGGCGACGGTCACGCCCTTGGCCCACGCGGGGTAGGAGTCGAAGTCGGCGATCACGGCCATGATCTCTGCGGGAGTGGCATCGATGACGATCGAGGAGGTCGTCTGCTCGGCCATGGGGAGCCCGCTTTCGGGTCGTGGGCGCTGGCCCGGGGCGTGGAACGAGGTGCGAGCGTACCGGATGCCACCCGCGCGCCGGCCAACGATAGCCTGCCTCCGAGCCCTCGCCCCGCCCTGTCACACGGGCGACCCCGACCCGACCGGGTCCAGCGAGCAGCACCCCAGAGGAGGCATCGTGCGTGAGTTCTCCACGCCCCTGAGCATCGAGGTCCCGAGCACCGGCAACCTCACCGACGACGTCGTCGTCAACGCGCGCGAGGCCGGTGACACCGTGGTCTTCAGCCGACCCGGCGCCGACGGCCTCCAGGACGTCACGGCCGCCACCTTCCTGCGTGAGGTGAGCGCCGTCGCCAAGGGCCTGATCGCCTGCGGCGTCAAGGTCGGCGACCGCGTCGCGCTGATCTCGAAGACCCGCTACGAGTGGACGCTGTTCGACTACGCCATCTGGTTCGCCGGCGCTGTCACGGTGCCCGTCTACGAGACCTCGTCGGCCGAGCAGATCGCCTGGGTCCTCGAGGACTCCGGAGCTCGGGCCGTCGTCGCCGAGGGTGCCGACCACGTGGCCCGCGTGCACGAGGCCCGCGGTGACCTGCCCGGGCTCGACCACGTCTGGTCGCTGGCCGACGACGCGGTCGACGTGCTCACCCGGCTCGGCGCGAACATCGCCGACGACCTGCTCGAGCAGCGCCGCACGAGCGCCACACCGCTGGACCTCGCGACCCTCATCTACACCTCGGGGACGACCGGGCGTCCCAAGGGCTGCATGCTGACGCACGGCAACTTCATGTTCGAGCTGGGCGTGGCGGTCGACGAGCTCGACCAGCTCTTCCGCACCGAGGGCGCCTCGACGCTGCTCTTCCTGCCGCTGGCCCACGTCTTCGCCCGGATCATCCAGGTCGGCTGCGTGAAGTCGCGGACCCGGATGGGCCACAGCGCCGACATCAAGAACCTGGTCGCGGACCTGCAGGAGTTCCGTCCGACCTTCGTGCTCGCCGTCCCGCGAGTCTTCGAGAAGGTCTTCAACACCGCCTCGCAGAAGGCGGCGGCCGATGGCCGGGGCAGGATCTTCGACCGCGCCGCGGAGGTCGCGATGGCCTACTCGCGCGGGCTGGACCGCGGCCGTCCCTCTCTCGCCGTCCGGGCCCAGCACGCTGTCTTCAGCCGGCTGGTCTACGGCCGGCTCCGCGACGCCCTGGGTGGGCGTTGCGCGTTCGCCGTCTCGGGCGGCGCCCCGCTCGGCGAGCGTCTGGGCCACTTCTACCGGGGCATCGGCCTGACCGTGCTCGAGGGCTACGGCCTGACCGAGACCACGGCGGCCCTCAGCGCGAACCTGCCCGACGCCACCAAGATCGGGACCGTGGGTCGCCCGCTGCCCGGCACGGCGGTGCGGGTCGCCGACGACGGCGAGCTGCTCTTCCGCGGCGGGCAGGTCTTCGCCGGCTACTGGGAGAACGAGCAGGCCACCCGCGAGACGCTGGAGAGCGACGGCTGGTTCCACACCGGCGACGTCGGCGAGGTCGACGACGAGGGCTTCGTGCGGATCACCGGTCGCAAGAAGGAGATCATCGTGACCGCCGGCGGCAAGAACGTCGCCCCGGCCGTCCTGGAGGACCGCCTGCGGGCCCACCACCTCGTCGACCAGTGCCTCGTCGTCGGCGACGGCCAACCGTTCATCGCCGCCCTGGTGACCATCGACCCCGAGTCCTTCCCGGCCTGGGCCGAGGCCCACGGCCGGACCCGGACGATCGCCGACCTCGTGGACGACCCCGAGCTGCGGGCGGAGATCGAGGTGGCCGTCGAGGACGCCAACAAGGCGGTCTCCCGGGCGGAGTCGATCCGCCGGTTCGCGATCCTGCCGGGTGCCTGGACCGAGGAGGGTGGCCAGCTCACCCCCAGCCTGAAGCTCAAGCGGAACGTCGTGATGCGTGAGCAGCGCGACGAGATCGCAGCGCTCTACCCCTCCTGAGCGCACCTCAGCCGAACGGCACCGTGAGACAGCGGTACCCGATTTCCCCCGTTGCGGGGCTTCTGCTCCTAGAGTGACTCCTGTGTCGTCGCCCGCCCGGGCGGCGTGCTCCAGCCAGCCAGCAAGCCACGCTCGGACTCTCGGAGGACCCGAGGGTCCTCGAGACCGAAGGGTGCCGAGTGATGCGACCTCACGGCCCCGGACGCCGGCCGCGCCCATGAGCGGCCGCGAGCACGAGTACCTCCGGCTGAGCGCCGGTGCGCGAGGCTTCGGCCTGCTCGCTCTCGTCGTCCCGGTGCTCTGGTCCCAGCAGCCCGTCGCGCTGCTGGGCCTGGCCGCTCTCGGCGTCGTGTGGAGCCTGGCGCAGCTGGCCCAGGTCCGCCGCTCCACGGGGACCGGGATGCTCGTCGTCGGAGAGGCCGTGGCCGTCGGGCTCGTCTGCGGCCTGGTCCTGTCGAGCTCGGTCTCGATCCTGGGAGCCATCGCGGTGACCGCCTTCACGGCCGGCTTGCGCCTGGGCTGGCGCGGTGTCGTGCTGACCGTGCTCACCGAGGCCTCGCTGCTGTTCCTCGGACCCATCGCGACCTTCGACCCGCTCAGCGCCGAGGAGGTCTTCGGCGCCCTCACCTGGACCATCACCAGCCTCGGGATCGGGCTCGTGGCCGGCTCCGTCCACGCCAGCCTGCAGGACTCCTCCGACCCGTTGGCGCCGTACCGCTACGCCCAGACCCTCTTCCGCGAGCTGATCGACCTCTCCGGCGGGCTCAGCTCGGGCCTCGACCCGGTCGCGCTGGGCTCCACCATCCTGAGCACCGTCGGCGACGAGCTGCCCACCGCGGCCCTGGTGCTCTACGTCCCGCGCGGCGACACCCTGACCCCCCTGCTGACCGATCCCCCCGCGGACGCGGTCGACATCCACGTCCCGGGCGCCGACTTCGAGGGCGCCACCTCCTCGGCCGAGCTCGCCGTGGCGGCGTGGGCGCTCAACCGGCCGGTCCTCGCCGAACGCGCGTTCGCCTTCCCGCTGGTCACCGAGGCCGCGTCCTCCGTGGTCGTCGCCGGCCGGCTCTCCGATCGGGTCGACCCCGGGCAGATCGGACTCCGGGAGCGGGTGGAGGCGCTGGGCAGCCGCCTCGCACCGAATGCCGTCCACCTCGACACCGCGCTGCTCTTCGCCTCCTTCCGCGACGCGGCCACCGCCGACGAGCGGCGCCGCCTGGCCCGGGAGATGCACGACGGCGTCGCCCAGGACATCGCCTCGCTGGGCTATCTCGTCGACGTCCTCGCGGCCAGCCCCAGCGGCCCCGAGCAGGCGCGCCGGATCGCGGTCCTGCGCGAGCGGATCACCGCGGTCGTCGGGGAGGTACGCCGCTCGGTGCTGACGCTGCGCACCGAGTCCGGCAGCAGCGAGAGCCTCGGTGCCGCCATCGGCACGGTGGCCCGCAACCTCACCGAGGTCTCCGGGGTGCCCATCCACGTCACCCTCGACGAGCGCACCAGCCGGCTGCGCCCCGAGGTCGAGGCCGAGCTGTTCCGGATCACCCAGGAGGCCATGACCAACGCGGTGCGTCACGCGCAGGCCAGCAGCATCGACGTCCACTGCCTCGTCGACGCACCCGACGCCCGGATCACCGTCACCGACGACGGCCGGGGTCTCCAGCAGCCCCGCAGCGACTCGCACGGCCTCGAGATCATGCGGGAGCGAGCGCTGCTCATCGGCGCCTCCCTCACGATCCACCCCGGATCCCACGGGGGTACCCGGGTCTGTGTGCAGACCTCGGCCGCCCTGTCCGAGCCCCCTGTGGGCACCACCGTGTCGGATGGGATAGTGAGCGCATGAGCGACGAGCCGACCCGGGTGCTGCTGGTCGACGACCACGAGCTGATCCGCAGCGGGCTCTCCGCCGTCTTCGAGCTCGAGGACGACATGACCATCGTGGGCGTCGCCGGCACCGTGAGCGCGGCGCTCGCGGCGTACGAGGCGCTCTCTCCGGACGTGGTCGTCACCGACCTGCAGCTCCAGGACGGCACCGGGCTGGACATCGTCCGTTCGATCCGCCGGCGCAGCACCGCGGTGGGGCTCGTGGTGCTGACCATGCACGCGGGCGACGAGCAGATCTTCGCGGCGATGGAGGCCGGTGCCTCCGGGTTCGTCGGCAAGGACGCGCCGTCCTCCGAGGTCGTGCGGGCCGCCCGGCACGCGGCGGTCTCACCCCGCTCGTTCCTGTGCAGCCGGCTCGGCGCGGCGATGATGCGTCGCACGTCCGGCGCCTCCACCCGGCTCTCCGACCGCGAGCACGAGGTGCTGCTGCTGCTCGCCGACGGGCTCGGGGCGGCGGCGATCAGCGACAAGCTCTACATGAGCGAGTCGACGGCGAAGTCCCACATCGCGCGGATCTACCAGAAGCTCGGCGTCAGCAACCGCGCCCAGGCGCTGGTCACCGCCATGCGGATCGGGCTCCTCTCCAGCGTCCGCCCGCTCGACGGCTGACCCGTCAGCGGGAGCGCCCGGCCAGCTGCTCGGCGATCGCGATCCGACCGAGCGTGGTGGGGTGGCTGCCGAACCAGAGCTGGGACCAGGCGGGCGGCGTCGGGTCCGCCAGGGAGCGCCGGGCGAGCTCGGTCTGCATGGCGATGAAGGCGTCGGGCTCGCCGGTGGTCCGCAGCGCGTCGACGTCGGCCCGGGTCTCGATCTGCCGGCTGACGGCATTCTCCAGGGGGCTCGCGACCAGCATGCCGATCGCCACCAGCGCCAGCACCAAGGGCACCACCGCAGGGTCCGCCATCCGCACCCCGGTCCGGCGGGCCACGGCGCCGACGGCCAGCGCGAGCACCCCGATCCCGGCCAGCGCGCCCGCGGCGCCCAGCGCCGAGCCCACCACGACGTCGCCGTGGCGCGCGTGCGCCAGCTCGTGCGCGACCACCGACAGCGCCTGGTCCTGGGGCAGGTCCTCGACGAGGTTGTCGTAGACGACGACCCGGCGGGTGCCGCCGAAGCCGGAGACGTAGGCGTTGAGGGTCGTCGTGCGCCGTGACGCGTCAGCGACGAGCACGTCGTCGACCTGAACCCCCTCCGCGTCGGCCAGGGCCAGGATGCGGGTGCGCAGCGAGCCCGCGGGCAGCGGGGTGAACGAGTTGAACAACGGCTCCACGAGGACCGGGTAGGCGAAGGAGCCGATCAGCACGAGCAGCCCGAGCAGCGCACCGGCGAAGGCCGGCCAGGCCTGTCGGCGGCGGCGGGCGACGGCCATCACCGCGACCAGCGCCACGGCGGTGACCACGATCGTGACTCCCTCGCCGAGCAGGAGGTCGAGGGCGAAGCCACCCCACGGCTGGGTGCTGAGCCCGGCGGACAGCACCTCGCGACGCAGCAGCACCGCGAACGGCAGCGTCACCACGCGCCCGACCAGGTCGAGGGCGGCGACCGCGAGCACCACCCGCCACCACCACGGCCCCCGGAGCCTGGCCACGAGGGCCCGCCCGCGGCGGCCGAACCCGAGCCAGCAGGCCACCAGGAGCGTGACGGCCAGGGAGCTCCAGGACCACAGCCGCGCCACGGCGGAGAACTCCTCCGCCCGGCGGATCTCGGCGGGGCTGAAGACCGACGAGGCGGTCACCGGCGCCGGCGTGCCCCCCGGCACGGGGTGCCACGGCACCAGCCAGGCCGCGAGGCCGAGCAGGAGCAGGGCGCCGACGACCGTGACCGTGACCGCGGTGCAGGTCTCCCGACCCGCGGTCCCCGGCCGGCGTGCCCGACCGGTCACGGAGACAGCTCGCTGAGCCGGCGACGCCACTGGGCGGTGAAGCCGGCCTCGTCCAGGCCGAAGGTGGACTGCAGCGCGTCGCCGACCTCGCGCCCGTCGTCCACCTGGCCGTAGAAGCGCACCAGCGCGCGCTCGCCGCCGTCGGTGACCAGGAGCCGGCAGGCCAGCCAGGCGGCCTCGTAGGACGCCTGCAGCTGTCGTGCGGTGGGATCGAAGTCGCTCGCGCCGGGCAGCGCCCGGGGTGCACCGTCGCGGCGGACCTGCCGGATCACCCGCCCCGCGGTGGTCGCGAGCGGGAGGTCCACGTCGCGCAGGGCGACGTAGTCGGCGAAGCCCTCCAGCAGCCACAGCGGCATCGTGCTGCGGGCGGCGTCGGTCGCGACGTGCACGGCCTCGTGGCTCATCACGACCTGTGCGCCCTGCGGGCGCAGGCCCCCGAAGACCTCGGGGTTGACGAAGACGTGGGCGCCCGCGTCCGGTGAGGTCGAGCCGTCGGCGGTGGTGGTGACCGCCGCGATCGCGGCGTACTCCCCCGGCGAGGCGTCCAGCGCCCGGTCGAGGCCCCCCGCGGAGCCGGGCACCTCGACGACGAGTCGCGGGCGCCAGCCCCCGAGCACCCGGCGGACCACCGGCACGGCGGCGCGGGCCCGGCCGGCGTACCCGCGGGCGCCCGGACCGTCGCCGGCGACCAGCACCAGGGTCTGGGCGGTCCGCAGCACCCGCACCGGCCCGGAGAGCCAGACCGGGCTGCGCCGTGGGCCACCACCCAGCCCGAGGACGACGGCGCGCCCGTCCTCGACGCGGAAGCGCACCGTGACCTCGGTGCTCGCCGGCGCCCGGTCGAACCCGGCGAAGGCCCAGGTGGTCGCGACGGCGGCCGACCAGCTGCCGTCCGCGCGTACCGCGCCGTCCTCGTCGACGTAGCGCAGGCTGAAGTCGTGCACGTCGAGCCGGCGGGCGTTCCCGGCGACCGCCGCCAGCAGTGCGCCTGCCCGCGGGTCACCGGCCGGGGCGAGGGCCCGTGCGGCCCCCGGGTCGCCCTGCCCGACCGCTTCCTGGAGACGGGCCAGGGCCTGGGTCGCCAGCGCCGGCTGCGCCCGCGCGACCCCGGTGCCCGGGGCCCGGGCGACGTAGGGGTCGTCCGCGAGCACCAGCCGGGTCAGGAGCCCGGCGACGAGGAGCAGGAACAGCGAAAGACCGACCACCCACGCACGTGGACGGCCGGCCTTCGAGGACGGCGGGTCAGCCAGGACGGACCGCGCCGACGTACGGCATCGAGTGCAGCGCCGCGGTGTTCACCCCGGAGCTCGGGTTCGCGGCGTGCGCGATCATGCCGTTGCCGATGTAGATGCCGACATGGCTGATCGGGCTGTAGTAGAAGACCAGGTCGCCGGGCTGCAGGTCGCTCTCGGAGACACGGGCACCGGAGCTGTACTGCGCCGTGGAGGAGTGCGGCAGCGAGACGCCGGCCTGCGCCCAGGCCATCATCGTCAGGCCGGAGCAGTCGAACGCGCTGGGGCCGGCCGCGCCGTAGACGTAGGCATCGCCGACCTGGGCCATCGCGTAGGAGACCGCGGCGCCGGCGTTACCGGAGGCGGCCACCGGGGCGGGGGCTGCGCTCTCGGTGGGCGCCTCGGTGGGTGCTTCGGTGGGCGCCTCGGCGGCGGCTTCGGTGGCCGCCTCGGTGGCGGCCGCGGCGCGAGCCCGGTCGCGGGCCTCGCTGCGGGAGACCATCTCGGCGCGCTCGGCGGCCTCGAGCCGGCCGAGCACCGACTTGGCCTGGGCGAGCTTGTCGTCGATCGTCTGCTTCTCGTCGGCCAGCTGCTGCTCGGTCTCGGAGACGTCGGCCGCCCGCCTGGCGGTGGCCGAGCGGCGGATGTCGAGTGCCTTGACCTCGGTGGAGTAGTCGTCGAAGAGCTGCGACTGCAGGTCGTTGAACGCCGACATCGTCGAGAGCTCGGAGAGGAAGGCCCCGGGGTCGTCGGAGACGACCACCCGACCGACCGCCGAGAGGTTCTCGCCCTGGTACTGACGCACGACGGAGTCGCGCACCTGGTCGCGGACGGAGCCCAGCCGCTGGTCCTGGCGGGCCTGGTCGGCCTTCAGCGAGGAGAGGTCGCGGTTGAGCTCGGTGAGCTCGAGCTTGGCGTCGTTGTACCGCTCCGAGGCCTGTTCGGCCTCGTGGTACAGACGGTCGACGCGGCTCTGGACGTCACCGATGGACGGCGCGGCCAGGGCGGGCGAGGACGGCACGATGCCGACGACCGCGGTGAGGGCCAAGCCCGTGAGGACAGTGATGAGTCGCTTCCGGCCGTGATGCACGAGCGGGCGGTCTCCCTTGCGTGTCGTACGCCTACCGGGTGAGCTGACGGGTTCGGGCACGACTTGCCCTACTCCCGCTCCACGTCGACACGCAGCGCGTGTCTCCGCCTTGCGGGCGATGCACCCCAGATGAGTTGGTTCCCCGGCTCCCGGCCCGCTTGCACGACCCGGAACTCAGCGCGGCACCCGCGCGAACCCTGACGGTCCACTCCCACAGGCACCTGAGCGACTCAGAGTAGCCGCGCGACGGCCGCCGTCCAACTCTTCGCCCCGGTCCGGCAGGTTCCTGCCACGCGCCGCCCCGGGGCGCTCACGCGGACTCCACGTCCACCCCCCGGACCGGCTGGACGAGCCGCAGCGGCGGCACCAGGCCACCGTCGGCCAGGACGTCGAGCGCGCGGCGCTCGTCGTCGTCGAAGGTCAGCTCGGGCGGAGGGCCCAGCAGCACGGTCACCACACAGTCGTGGCACGCCAGCCCGCGCACCTCGCAGGTGTCACAGTCGATTCGCGTCGTCATGCCCAGGACCCTCCCAGTGACCACCGACAGTCCGTTCGCGACGACCCGCCCGGCGTGTCGTCGCGACCCCCTCGCGCTTCTCCGTGCGGGGTCCTAGGGTCGCTCGCATGGCCGACACCAGGGACGAGAGCTACGCGCGCCGGCTCGAGGCCAGGGCGGGCGCGGCGTGGAAGCGCTACCTCAACGTGCAGGCGCCCTACCGGTTCAACCTGCGTCGTCAGCACCTCGGCCGCACGCTCGACGTCGGCTGCGGCATCGGCCGCAACCTCGGGACGCTCCCGCCCGGCTCCGTCGGCGTCGACCACAACCCCACCTCGGTCCGCGTCGCCGTGAGCCGCGGCCACGCGGCGCTCAGCACCGAGCAGTGGCCGGAGAGCGAGCACAACCGGCCGGACTCCTTCGACGCGCTCCTGCTCGCCCACGTCGTGGAGCACCTGAGCGCCGACGACGCGCTGGCGGTGCTGCGCAGCTACCTGCCCGTGCTCCGCCCGGGCGGCAAGGTCTTCTTCATCTGCCCCCAGGAGCGCGGGTACCGCACCGATCCCACGCACGTGCGCTTCACCACCGGCGAGGACCTCCAGGAGCTGTCCCGGCAGGCCGGCCTCGTGCCCGGGCGGTGGCGGAGCTTCCCGCTGCCGGCGCGGGCGGGGAAGCTGTTCACCTACAACGAGTTCACCCTGCTGGCCCGCAAACCGCTCTAGCCCGCGGGCGGCCGGGCTCGGCTCAGGTCGCGAGCAGCCCGCGCAGCGCCTGCGTCGGGGCGCAGCGCGCCCCGGCTCGGACGACGTCGCGGGCAACGGCGCGGTCGTCGGTGACCACGACCAGGACCCGGCCGGGCGGCTCGGCGTCCACCAGCTCGCGAAGCACGTCGTCGGCGATCACGCCGAGCGGGCTGAACAGCGCCTTGACGCCGCGAGGGGTGGGCACGACCGGGCGGACCGAGGAGCTGGCCGCGTCGAAGACCACGGTGGTGTCCGCCCCGGTACGCGCCACCAGCGGTGCGAGCCCGTTGAGCAGCCGGATCCGTTGGGCCTCCAACGACGAGGCCGGCCACTCCGCCTTGCTGACGTTGTAGCCGTCGATCAGCAGTCGGGCCCGGGGCATGGCGAGGTACTGCTCGAGCAGGACCGAGGTGACGGGTCGGACCCCGACCCCGGCGGCGTCGCGACCGGCGTCGTCCGCGAGCTCCGCCTCGACGCGGTCGGCCGGGTCACCGGCCACGACCGGCAGTGCGAGCTCGCGGCGCAACCCCGCGGCCGCCTCCACGACGGTGTCCAGCAGCATCCGGGCACGCACGGTGGCCTCCTCGCGCTCCGAGCGCGTGGCGCGACGGGCGGCTCCGGCGCGGGCCTCGCCCCGCTCGAGCTCCGCGCGCAGCCGACGGAGCTCCTTGTCCCCCGCGGCCACCCGGGCGTCGGCCTGCCGGCGCTCGTCGGCCAGGACGCCGTCCCGCTCGGCGAGCGCCTCTCGTGCGGCTCGCTCGGCGACCCGGGACTCCCCCAGCTTGCGTCGCAGGGAGGCGTTCTCGCTCTTGTGCTCCTCGACGCGCAACCGGTGCTGCGCCCTGAGGTCCCGCACCGCCTGCTCGGCATCCGCGAGCCGACGCCGCAGCCGCTCGGTCTCCTCCGACGTCGTCGCAGCGGCCGCCCCCCGCTCGCCGGCCAGGCGGGCCCCCACCGCCACCGCTTGGCGCCAACCCTCGGGCCGGGCCAGCCAGGCCCGGCCGGCGAGCTCGACGGGGTCCTCGGCGTCAGTGGCGGGGCGAGCGGAGACCTGGATGCCGATCCGCTCGCGGAAGTCCTCGTCGCCCCCGAGCGCGGTCACGATCGCCGAGCCACCCAGCCGGGCGCGCCGGACGGGCGCGAAGTCGGCGACCCGGCGCAGGGACGGCGGCAGCCGGGCGACGGCGGGCAGCGCCTCGGCGCACAGGGTGACGATCCGGCTGCGGACGGCGTCCGGCAGCCCCGTCAGGTCCGTCAGGTCCGTCAGGTCCGTCAGGTCCGTCAGCTCGGGCGCCGCGGCGTCTGCGGGTGGGTCCAGCGGTCCGGTCGGCCCCGCGGTCACCGGTCCGCCCCCGCGTCCCGGTCGGTCACGGCCTCCCGGTCGACCCGGGCCACCACCTCGACGGCATCGGCGCGGGCGCACCAGCGACAGACGACGGACTCGACGTCCTCGGCGAGCAGCTCGGTCGTCTCGACCGCGGGGTCACCGTCGAGACCCACGTGCCAGTACTCCGCGGTACGGCGGGTGCGGGTCACGTCGAAGCGGGTGAGGTTGCCGCAGGCAGCGCAGCGCCAGCGGTGGGTGGCATCGGGGATGTCCGGGCTCACGGGGCTCCTTGCGTCGACCCTGAGCAGCCTAGTCCGCGCGGCACCCCCGGATTGTCGGTGGCCGCCTCTAGCGTCGAGGACCATGAGCACCACCGCACCGACCGTGACCTCCCGCTGGGAGTCGCAACGCAGCTTCGACGAGCTGGGCCGCCCGCTGCGCGACCTCACCTTCTGCGTCGTCGACCTGGAGACCACCGGGGGCTCTGCCCGGGCCGGCTCGATGATCACGGAGATCGGCGCCGTGAAGGTCCGCGGGGGCGAGGTGCTCGGCGAGTTCCAGACCCTGGTCAACCCCCGCACCGCCATCCCGCCGTTCATCGCCGTGCTCACCGGGATCAGCAACACGATGGTCGCCGACGCGCCGGCCATCGACTCGGCGCTGCCGGCGTTCCTGGAGTTCGCGGCCGGCACCGTGCTGGTCGCCCACAACGCCCCCTTCGACATCGGGTTCCTCAAGCACTTCGCCGCCGAGCAGGGCCGGCCCTGGCCGCGATTCGAGGTGCTGGACACCGCCCGGCTGGCGCGCCGGGTGATCACCCGCGACGACGCCCCGAACTGCAAGCTCTCCTCCCTGGCCCGCGCCTTCGGCTCCACGACCACCCCCAACCACCGCGCCCTGTCCGACGCGCGGGCGACGGTCGACGTCCTGCACGGGCTGATGGAGCGGCTCGGCGGCCTCGGCGTGCACACCCTGGAGGAGCTGCAGACGTTCTCCTCCCGGGTCAGCACCGCCCAACGCAAGAAGCGTCACCTGGCCGAGGCGCTGCCGCACGTGCCCGGCGTCTACCTCTTCCGTGACGACGCCGCCCGGGTGCTGTA
Source organism: uncultured Actinomycetota bacterium (assembly GCA_963760585.1). GTDB lineage: Bacteria > Actinomycetota > Actinomycetes > Propionibacteriales > Nocardioidaceae > Nocardioides. Next base: position 346,104 of record CAVXDI010000004.1, on the reverse strand, counting down.
CGTCGGCACCTCGAGGGACCTGCGCACCCGCGTCCGCTCCTACTTCACCGCCTCCGAGACCCGCTCGCGGATGGGTGAGATGGTCAACCTCGCCACCGAGGTGACCGGGATCGAGTGCGCCACCGCGCTCGAGGCGGAGGTCCGCGAGCTGCGACTGATCGCCGAGCACGAGCCGAGGTACAACCGACGATCACGCAACTCCTCGAAGGTGCACTTCATCAAGCTCACGCGGGAGACCTGGCCGCGGCTCTCGCTCGTGCGCCGGGTGCTCGCCGACGACGCCGACTACCTGGGCCCGTTCGCCTCGCGCCGTACGGCGGAGAAGTCCCTCGCGGCGCTGCACGACACCTTCCCCGTCCGTCAGTGCTCCGGGCGGCTCGCCAAGGAGCCGTCGCGCAGCGCGTGCGTGCTGGCCGAGCTGGGCCGCTGTCTGGCACCGTGCGACGGCAGCGTGGACGCCGCGACCTACGCCGAGGTGGTGCGCCGGCTGCGCGAGAGCCTGCTGCGCCGGCCCGACGAGGTGGTGGAGACCATCAACGCGCGGATGAGCGCGCTGGCCGCCGACGAGCGCTTCGAGGAGGCTGGGCAGCACCGTGACCGCCTGGCGTCGTTCATCCGGGCGGCCGCGCGCACCCAACGTCTCTCCGCGCTGACCCGGTGCACCGAGGTGGTGGCGGCCCGGCGCGAGGACGACGGCCGCTGGGCCGTGCACGTCGTGCGCTTCGGCCGACTGGCCGCGGCGGGCGTGATCCCCCCGGGCGCCGACGCCCACCAGTTCGTGACCGAGCTGCGCGCGAGTGCCGAGAGCGTCCGCACCGCCCCCGGGCCGGTGCCCGCCGCCACCGCGGAGGAGACCGAGAAGGTGCTGCGCTGGCTCGAGGCCCCGGGGGTCCGCCTGGTCGAGGTGGACGGCGAGTGGGCCTGCCCGCTCGCCGGCGCGACCCGGCACCTCGCCCTGCACGACGCGGTGAACGAGTCGCGGCGCTCACTGGTGCCCTTCGACGACCGTCGCGACCTCTCCCCGGTCCACCAGCCGGTTCGTTAGGGTCGGCCCATGATCACCGCCATCGTGTTCGTCAAGGCCGACGTCGCCAACATCCCGGAAGTCGCCGAGGGCATCGCCGCCCTCGACGGCGTGAGCGAGGTCTACTCCGTGACGGGGCAGATCGACCTGATCGCGCTGGTCCGGGTGCGCAACCACGAGGACGTCGCGAACGTGGTCGCCGACCGGCTCAACAAGGTGCCCGGGGTGACGTCGACCGAGACCCACATCGCCTTCCGGGCCTACTCGCGCCACGACCTCGAGTCGGCGTTCTCCCTCGGCCTCGACTGAGGCTGCCGGGGCCGGGGCTCGACGACTGCGAGAAAGAGTCCGCGACCACTAGCCTTCACTCCCGTGACCTGGCTCGACGACCTCTGGCTCGACCTCCTCGGCTGGGGTGGCAGCGCGCTGCTGGTCTTCTCCCTGCTGCAGGCGCGGGTGCTGCGCTTCCGCACCCTGAACCTGCTCGCCTGCGTCATCCTCGTCGGCTTCAACGCCGCGATCGCGGTCTGGCCGATGGTCGCGATGAACATCGTGCTGGCGGCGATCAACATCTGGTTCATCGTCCGCCTGCTCCGTGAGCGGCACGACGAGGCGGCGTTCGAGGTGCTCGAGGTGGCGCCGGGCGACGAGTACCTGCGCCACGTGCTGCGGGTGCACGGGGCGGACATCCTGCGCTTCCAGCCCGACCTGGTGTGGGACCCCGCCGACGAGCGCGGCCTGGCCTTCATGGTGCTGCGCGGCGACGAGACCATCGGCGTGGTGCTGCTGCACGACGACGGGGAGGTCGCCCGGGTCCAGCTCGACTACGTGACGCCGCGCTTCCGCGACCACTCCCCCGGCGAGTTCGTCTGGCGCCGCAGCGGCCTCCTGCACGAGCGCGGCTTCCGCCGGGTCGTCACGTCACCGGCGATGGTCAACGCCTACTACGACCGGCTCGGCTTCCACCGCGAGGGCGCCTCCTACGTGCTCGAGGTCTGAGCGGCCCAGGTCGGGCCCCACGCGGTCCCCACGCGGGCCCGGGGCCGGCTCAGCGGGCCGACGCGGCGACCCAGCGCTCCAGGGTGGCCTGGGCGGCGCCACTGTCCACGGCGTCCGCGGCTCGGGAGAGGCCGGCCGCCAACGACTCCTCCACCGGCGCGGCCGGCGCGTCGTGGACGGCGATGGCCGCCCCGGCGTTGAGCAGCACCGCGTCCCGCACCGCCCCGGGCTCCCCGGCGAGCAGCCGGCGCACCACGTCGGCGTTGTGGACGGGGTCCCCGCCGCGCAGCGCCTGCGGAGTCGCCGGGGCCAGCCCGAACGCCCGGGGGTCGAGGGTCGAGGTGGTCACCTCACCGGCGTGCACCCGCCACAGGGACGACGTGGTGGTGGTGGTCAGCTCGTCGAGCCCGTCGTCGCCGCGCACGACCCAGGCGTCGACCCCGCGCTGGGCGAAGACCCCCGCCATCACCGGTGCCATCCGGGCGTCGGCGACGCCGATCGCCTGGGCGTCCGGGCGGGCGGGGTTGCTCAGCGGCCCGAGCAGGTTGAACGACGTGCCGATCCCGAGCTCACGGCGCGGGACCGCCGCGAAGCGCATCGCCGGGTGGAAGGCGGCCGAGAAGCAGAACGTGATGCCCGCCTCGACCGCGACCTCCGCCACCCGGGCGGTGGGCAGGTCGAGGCGGATCCCGAGCTCCTCGAGCACGTCCGCGGAGCCGGACTTCGAGGACGCCGAGCGGTTGCCGTGCTTGACGACCTGCACCCCGGCCCCGGCCGCCACGATCGCGGCCATGGTCGAGATGTTGACCGACATCGAGCGGTCGCCCCCGGTACCGACGATGTCGAGCAGCCGCCCGGGCACCGAGATCGGCGCCGCGTGGGTGAGCATCGCGGAGGAGAGCCCGGCGAGCTCGGCGGTGGTCTCGCCCTTGGCCCGCAGCGCGACCGCGAAGCCCGCGATCTGCGCCGAGGACGCCTCGCCGCGCAGGATCTCGTCCATCGCCCACGCCGCCTGCTGCTCACTCAGGTCGTGCCGCGCGACCAGGGTGTCGAGCACCTCCGGCCAGGTCGGGGCCATCAGCTGGTCGCGGGGACGCGCGCACGCAGCAGCGCGATGACCGACTCGGCCAGCTGGATCGGGTCGATCGGGTGCGGCACGGCGGCCTCCGCGCGCGACCAGGTGGCCAGCCAGGCGTCCTGCGGGCGCCCGGTCAGCACCAGCACGGGCGGGCAGTCGTAGATCTCGTCCTTGAGCTGCTTGGCGATGCCGAGGCCGCCGGCCGGCACGGCCTCGCCGTCCAGGATGACGAGGTCGACCTGGCCGGCGTCCATGGTGTTGATGACGACGGGCTCGGTGGCGACCTCGACGTACTGCAGCTCGGGGAGGTCCGGGTGCGGGCGTCGGCCCAGCGCCAGGATCACCTGCTGGCGGGTGTTGACGTCGTCGCTGTAGACCAGCACCTGCAGCGGGGCTGCCTGCTGGGCTGCCTTCGGGGCTGCCTTCGGGGCTGTCGAGTCGCTCACGGCCGCGATGCTACCGGTCGTCGGCCGCGGCGCGCTGGCGCGCCTCGATCAGGTCGAGACGGCGGTCCTCACGGGTGGCCTCCTTCATCGACGAGCGCACCCACTGGGTGAAGAGCACGGCGAAGAAGACCAGGCCGATCAGGTCGCCCGAGCCCCACAGGATGCCGCCGGCCAGGTGCTGGTCGTCGTAGGGGTCGGGCAGCCAGGAGCCCATCGGCCCGTTGCCCAGCGACGGGTACCAGTCCCCGCCGATGAGCCGCTCCTGGGCCATGATCGTGACCCCCAGGAAGGCGTGGAACGGCAGCGTCAGCACGGTCAGCAGCACCCGGAAGGGGTAGCCGACGCGACCCGGCAGCGGGTCGATGCCCATCAGGGGCCAGAAGAAGAGGGTCCCGACGAGGACCAGGTGCACGTGCATGAGCTCGTGGACGTACGCCGAGTGCAGCGACGCGTCGTACCAGCCGGTGAAGTAGAGCGCCCAGGGCGAGATCACGTACAGCAGGAAGGTGAGCGGGGAGAAGGACAGCACCTTCGCCACCCGGGAGTGCAGCACGACGAGCAGCCACCGCCGGGGCCGCGCCGGCAGCGTGCGCAGGGCCAGGGTCACCGGCGCGCCCAGGGCCAGCGACAGCGGCACCAGCATCGAGAGCACCATGTGCTGGACCATGTGCACGCTGAGCAGCGTGGTGTCGTAGGCGGCCAGCCCCGAGGACGTCGCGACGTAGAAGAAGCCGATCCCGGCCCCGAACGCCAGGCTGCGGCCCAGCGGCCAGCGGTCCCCGCGGCGGCGCAGCACCCGCAGCCCGAGCAGGTAGAGGCCCGCCGCCCAGACCGTGACCACGAAGGGCAGCGGGGCCAGCGACCACTCGCTGACCAGCCGCCCCGGACCGAACCTCGGAAGGGTCACGGAGGCCTCGAGCACGACGTGGAGCGTGGGTCCCAGCACGGTGTGAACAATATGACCCCGAAAACACAGGGGGTCGGGGTGGCCCCTTGGGGCAGCCAAGACATAATGGCGCTCGTGGCGACAGCAACTGCGATTCCGGCCTCCCGTCTGCACGGGCACCACGACCGACCCAGCATGGTCGCCGTGGGCACGATCATCTGGCTCTCGAGCGAGCTGATGTTCTTCGCGGCGCTGTTCGCGTCGTACTTCACGATCCGGGCCGTGAGCCCGGATCTCTGGGCTTCCAGCACCGAGTCGCTCGCCGTGGGGTTCGCCTCGGTGAACACCACGATCCTGGTGCTCTCCTCGCTGACCTGCCAGCTCGGCGTCTTCGCCGCCGAGCGTGGCCAGGTCGGGCGCAGCGGCAAGCTGCTGCAGTTCAAGGCGTGGGGTCTGCGCGAGTGGTTCGTGCTCACCTACGTCATGGGGGCCGTCTTCGTCGGCGGCCAGGCCGTCGAGTACGCCACCCTGGTCCAGGAGGGCGTGACCATCCAGGAGTCCGCCTACGGCACGATGTTCTACCTGACCACCGGCTTCCACGGTCTGCACGTGGTCGGTGGTCTGATCGCCTTCCTCCTCGTCATCGGGCGCACGCTGCTCGCCCGCCGGTTCACCCATGAGCAGGCGGTCAGCGCGATCGTCGTCTCCTACTACTGGCACTTCGTCGATGTCGTGTGGATCGGGCTCTTCGCCACGATCTACCTCATCAAGTAGCCAGCCCCAGACCCGACCAGGCCTCCAGCAAGGAATCGATGTGCGTCTCCTGAACCGCTCCGTCAACGGATGGGCCGGCCGCCTGTCGCGGCACCGTCGTGGGCCGATCGCCGGCCTGATGGTGCTCCTGCTCGGGCTCCTGTTCACCGGTACGCTCTACGCCGCGTTCGCGCCGGCCCAGGCCCAGCAGGCCCGGACCGACGCCGACCAGGTGGCCAAGGGTCGTGAGCTCTTCCTCGTCGGCTGTGCGTTCTGCCACGGCCAGAACGGCGAGGGCGTCAGCACCCGCAACGGCAACCAGATCGGCCCGTCGCTGGTCGGCGTCGGCGCCGCCGCCGTCGACTTCCAGGTCGGCACCGGCCGGATGCCGATGGCGCAGCCCGGCCAGCAGGCCCCCCGCAAGAGGGTCGCCTACGACGACGAGGAGACCGCCGCCATGGCGGCGTACGTCGCCTCGCTCGGCCCCGGCCCTGCGGTCCCCAACGAGTCCGACTACAGCATCGAGGGGCTCAGCGCGGCCGAGCGCGAGGAGGCCGTGGCCCGTGGTGGCCAGATCTTCCTGACGAACTGCACCGCCTGCCACAACTTCGCGGGCTCCGGCGGCGCCATGCCGCGCGGTGGCTACGCCCCGCAGATCCGCGGCGTGGAGCCCAAGTACATCTACGAGGCCATGCTCACCGGCCCCCAGTCGATGGACAACTTCTCGAACGGCAACATCTCGCCCGAGGAGAAGCGCGACGTGATCGCCTACCTCGGCGCCATCGACGAGCAGCCCGGCTACGGCGGCTTCGGCCTCGGCGCCCTCGGCCCCGTGGGCGAGGGCCTGATCGCCTGGGTCATCGGTCTCGGTGGCCTGGTCGCCTTCGCGGTCTGGATCGCCGCCCACACGACGCGTTCGACGAAGGAGAAGGTGGAAGCGTGAGCGACACTCACGGCAACGTCCCCGCACACCGGGACGAGGCGCCGATCGCCAACCCGGGACTGCCCGCCCACACGTGGCGGCCGACCGACGTCGACCCCCGCGCCGAGAAGCGCGCCGAGCGACAGGTCGCCGGCTTCTTCGTGGTCTCGATGCTCTTCGCCGTCCTCTTCATGGTCAGCTACTTCGTCTTCGACATCGGCGACAGCGAGAGCCACGACGCCATCGGTGGCCTCGGAGCCTCGAACGTCGCGCTCGGCACGACCCTCGGCCTCGCCCTGCTGCTGATCGGCGTCGGGATCATCCAGTGGGCCCGCAAGCTCATGGGTGACCACGAGATCGTCGAGATGCGTCACCCGGCCGCCTCCTCCCCCGCGGACCGCGCCGAGACGGTGGCGGCACTCAACGCCGGCGTCGAGGAGTCCGGCATCGCCCGTCGGCCGCTGGTGCGCAACACCCTGCTCGGCGCCGTGGGCATCCTCGGCCTGCCGGCCGTGGTGCTGCTGCGCGACCTCGGGCCGCTGCCCGGCGACAAGCTGAAGAGCACGATCTGGAAGTCCGGGATGCGCGTCGTGCGTGACGTGGTCGGCACGCCGATCAAGTCCTCGGACCTCGAGATCGGTGACCTCGTCAACGCCGAGCCGGCGGCGCTCTTCGCCACCGACGAGGACGGCGAGCCGCTGATGGAGGGCATCGAGGTCCAGGTCACCAAGTCGAAGGCGTCCGTCGTGCTGCTGCGCATGGAGCCCGACGAGATCGTGCCCGGCAAGGGCCGGGAGAACTGGTCGGTCGACGGCATCGTCTGCTACTCCAAGATCTGCACGCACGTGGGTTGCCCGATCTCGCTCAACGAGCGGACGACGCACCACCTGCTCTGCCCCTGCCACCAGTCGACCTTCGACCTGGCCGACTCCGGCAAGGTCATCTTCGGCCCGGCCGGCCGGCACCTCCCGCAGCTGCCGCTCGCAGTTGATGACGAGGGGTACCTTGTGGCTCAGAGTGACTTCACGGAGCCGGTGGGACCGAGCTTCTGGGAACGCGACACCAAGGACATCGGCGAACAGGGTGAGGGCAGCTCCTGATGAGCATCGACACGAGCAAGGTGGCCACCACCAACGGCACCACCGCCGCGACTCCGGCCAAGCCCAGCAAGGCCGCCGGCGCGGCCACCTGGGCCGACGAGCGTCTCGGTCTCGCCACCCTGGCGAAGAAGAACCTGCGCAAGGTCTTCCCCGACCACTGGTCGTTCATGCTGGGTGAGATCGCCCTGTGGAGCTTCATCGTCCTGCTGCTGAGCGGCGTCTTCCTGACCCTGTGGTTCACGCCCAGCATGGGCGAGGTCGCCTACGAGGGCTCCTACAGCCCGCTGCGCGGCATCGAGATGTCGGAGGCCTACGCCTCCAGCCTCAACATCTCCTTCGACGTCCGCGGCGGCCTGCTGATGCGGCAGATGCACCACTGGGCCGCCAACCTCTTCATCGCCTCGATGATGATCCACCTGCTGCGCGTCTACTTCACCGGCGCCTACCGCAAGCCGCGCGAGCTGAACTGGGTGATCGGCAGCCTGCTGCTGCTGCTCGGCACCCTGGAGGGCTTCACCGGCTACTCGCTGCCCGACGACCTGCTCTCGGGCACCGGCATCCGCGCCGCGGACGGCTTCATGAAGTCGATCCCGGTGATCGGCACCTACGCGTCGTTCTTCCTCTTCGGCGGCGAGTTCCCGGGTGAGTCGATCATCCCGCGGCTCTTCACGATCCACGTGCTGCTGATCCCGGGCCTGCTGCTGGCCCTGATCGCCGCGCACATGCTGCTGCTCGTCTACCACAAGCACACGCAGTGGCCCGGTCCCGGCCGCACCGAGGAGAACGTCGTCGGCTTCCCGATGCTCCCGGTGTACGCCGCCAAGGCCGGTGGCTTCTTCTTCATCGTCTTCGGCGTCAGCGCCATCATGGGCGGCCTGCTGTCGATCAACCCGGTCTGGAAGTACGGGCCCTACGACCCGTCCAAGGTCACCGCGGGCTCCCAGCCCGACTGGTACATGGGCTGGCCCGACGGCGCCCTGCGGATCATGCCGGGCATCGAGACCCACCTGTGGGGTCACACGATGGCGTGGAACGTCTTCCTGCCGATCATCGTGCTCCCCGGCGTGATGTTCACGATCCTGATGATGCTGCCGTTCCTGGAGTCCTGGATCACCGGCGACAAGCGGGACCACCACCTGCTGCGTCGTCCCCGCAACGCGCCCACGGCGACCGGCATCATGGTCGCGCTGATGACCTTCTACGGTCTGATGTGGGCGGCCGGTGGCAACGACATCATCGCCATCAAGCTGCACCTGAGCATCAACCAGATCACGTACTTCATGCGGGTCGCGGTCTTCGTCGGGCCGGTCATCGCGTTCTTCATCACTCGGCGCTGGTGCATCTCGCTGCAGCGCCACGACCAGGAGACGTTGCTGCACGGCTACGAGACCGGCATCATCATGCGCTCCCCCGAGGGCGGCTACGCCGAGCGGCACCTGCCGATCGACGGTGGGCGTGCGTTCGCCATGACCGACCGGGACCGCGAGGACGTCCCCGAGCTGGGCTCGTCCGCCGACCCGAACGGGCTGCGCCCCCAGGGCACCCGCAAGGAGAAGCTGCGGGCCAAGCTGTCGACGCTCTGGTACGCCGACAACGTCCAGCCCCCCACCCGGGAGGAGCTCGAGGCGGCGCACCACCACGCCGAGCACGACCACGAGCTCCAGGCCTCGATGGAGGGCCACTCGGCGGACGGTCACCAGTTCGACGGCCACCACAGCGTCGACGACGAGCACCTCCGCTCGCACTGAGCCCCACCCAGTATCAGCCAGCACCACCCAGCACCACCCGAAGGGCCCGGACCGCGACCAGCGGTCCGGGCCCTTCGCCGACCCGTCGCTTGTTCACGCCCCGATCCGCCGACCCGTCGCCTGTTGACGCCCCAGGGGCTCGACCCGTCGCCTGTTGACGTCGTACGGGGTCGACCCGTCGCCCGTTCACGGCGTACGACGCCGCCAGGCCCGCTCGCCGGTCCGTAGCCGTTGGGTGCGCACCCCCTCGTGCAGGCGTCGCTCGACCTCCGCGTGCGGCCCGAAGACGTCGGCGGCAAGGAAGACGTCGATCATCCAGTCCTGCTCCTGCGCCAGCCACGCCCGCCGAGCGGCGTCGTGCTCCCGGCGCTCCGGACCGTGCCACTCGACCCCGTCGTACTCCGCCCCGTAGCGCAGACCCTCCACCCCCACGTCGACGTGGACGAAGCGACCGTCAGGCTTCGCCACTGCGACCTGGGGGTACGGCGCCGGCAGGCTGGGACAGTCCCCCCAGCGCAGCAGCAGCACGTCCTCGGGAGGGGACTGGGTCCGGCCGGTCAGCCGCGGCGCGAGCTCCCTCAGGTGCGTCACCCATCGGTACCCCCGGAACCGTCCGCCGGCCGCCAGGTCGGCGACCTCGGCGAGGTCCACGATCTCGGCACGCGCCATCGCCTGCATGGCGCAGAACGCGGACTCCCGGTGTCGCAGGCGCCCGAGGTCGCAGGTGGTACGCAGTGGGGTCGTGACGCGGACACCACCGATCTCCGCCACGTCGCCGGGGGGCAGCTCCCGCTCCCCGCTGGTCACGAGCTCGTTGCGCAGCCGGTATCCGGGCGGCCGGTAGAGCGAGACCCGCGGAACCCTCAGGTGCTCGTTGGGCGCGAGGACCATCGAGGCCCCGTGCAGCCATCCGGCCGTCCGGTCGGTGACCACGGCGTCCTCGGGCACCACCAGACGCAGGCAGGCGAGCCGGAGGTCGATGCCGGCCGGCAGCTGGGCCGCGTGGTAGACCCCGCGGACCGGGTGCGCCAGGAGCCCACCGGCACACCAGGCGGCCAGCTCCCGGTCATCGACGCCGGCCGCGACGGCCTCGCTGCGGTGGAAGGGCCGATCCACGGGCACGGGGGCGGACCGGTCGAGAAGCTCGCACGAGGTGTCCATGCGGCACGATCACCCGCCGCGAGAGCAGTGCGGCCCCGTCCGGTGGTGAACTGTGGACAGCGCGGTCCGGCGGGTACCGGTGCACACGATCTGGCACCCCGCATCCGTCAACAAGCGACGGGTCGGCGTCCTGGCACGTCAGCAAGCGACGGGTCGGCCCCCCGGGTCAGCTGAGTGCTGAGCCGGCCCGGAAGTCGGCGAAGGAGGCGTTCCAGTCGCCGTACCCGTTGTCGAAGGTCATCGGCCGGTCGGTTCCGGTGTACTCGACGACGTCGCCGCGGCGGGTCATCGAGAAGAGCCACCGGGCGTCGGCGGTGCTCATGCCCGTGCAGCCGTGCGAGACGTTGGCGCTGCCCTGGGAGGCGACGGACCACGGGGCGGCGTGGATGAACTCGCCGGAGTAGGTCAGGCGCATCGCGAACTCGACGTCGTCGAGGTCGTAGCCCTCGGAGCTGTCGTTGGGGATGCCCACGGTCTCGGAGTTCATCCGCCGGCTCTCGAACTTCTCCATGATGACCTTGGTGCCCGAGCGGGTGGTGAAGCCCGGCTTGCCCGTGGTGATCGGCAGGGTCCGCAGCAGGGAGCCGTTCTGGTAGACCCGCATCTGGTCGGTCTGCGTGTCGACCTTGTAGACGTTGGCGTCGCCGACCTGGAAGTCGACGTGCCGGCTCTCCTGGCCGTAGATGCCGCCGCCGGCGGGCACGCTGTTGATGTCGATGTCGACCCCGACGGTGCTGCCCGGCTGCCAGTAGGTCCTGGGGCGCCAGTGCACCTCGGTGTCGCTCAACCAGTGCCAGGCGCCGACCTGCCGTGGCGACGCGGTGACCGCCAGGTGCCGCTCGATCGACGCGCGGTCGGTGACCGGCACGTCGAAGGTGACCACGACCGGCATCCCGACGCCCACGGTCTCGCCCTGCAGCGGCGCCACCGAGGCGTAGGTCTGCTGGTCCAGCGAGAGGTCCTCGGTGCGGAAGCGCGCCGTGCGCGTGACGCGCTTGCCGTCGCTGCGCTCGGCCACGGCGTGCACGACGTAGTCGGTGCCGGGCTCGAGACGCCCGTCGGCGGCCCAGGTGTTGCGGCGCTTCGAGAGCGTGCCGCTCAGCGCGCCGGCGTCCGAGGCCACCCGGACCTCGGCCAGGGTGCCGTCGTCCGCGGAGACCCGCACGGCCCGGGTGAGCGGGACCGAGCCCGCGTCGCGACCCACCATCGTGCGCAGGCGCACCGGGGCCGGCCGGCTGGGCGCCGTGGCCTCGGAGGCCGAGGCGGACGGCGCCGTCGCACCGGTGGAGGTGGACGTCGAGCCGTCCTGGCAGGCCGAGAGGGCCCCGCCGAGCAGGGCCAGGGTCGCCGCCGCGGCCAGGGTACGGCGCCGCCGCCGACCCCGGATGGCCGTGCTGGATCGACTCTCGGACATGCCTCAACTCCCCGTGAACGCGTGTGGTCTGCTCCCCCAGACTAACGGCTGCCCCGGAAATACGAAGATCCCGCGCGACCAGGACCGGTCGCGCGGGAGCATCGTGTGACGGGGCTCACGCGGTCAGTGCGCGTGCTCCCCGCGGTAGTACTCGAAGATCCAGCCACCCAGGGCGAGCGTGCCCAGGCCGGTGCCGATGATGAACAGCCACCAGGCGCCGGTGGCGATCGCGAAGACCATCACCCCGAGCGTGGAGGCGGCCCACAGCGGCCACCAGGAGTACGGCGGGAAGAAGCCCAGCTCGCCGGCCCCGTCGGCGATCTCGCCGTCCTTGCGGTCCTCGGGACGCGGCTCCATCTTCGCGGCGTGGAAGCCGAGGTACATCGTCACCATGCCGGCCAGCAGCGTGGTCATGGTGAGGGCGGAGGTTCCCGTCCAGTCACCGGTGATGAACCAGTACGCCGGGCTGACGAGCACGAAGAACGCGGTCGTCATGCCGAAGATCCAGGCTTCCGCCTTCATCGGGCGTCTCCGTCCGTGTCGGGGTGGATGTCGTCGCCGCGCGAGGTGCGGCCCAGGTGCTCGGCGCGCCCCTCCATGTCGGGGGCGTCGGCGAAGTCGCCGTCCCGTGCGGAGGTGTTCTGCTCCAGCTCGATGGCCGCGATCTCCGGGTGGTGGAGGTCGAAGGCCGGCGACTCGGAGCGGATCCGCGGGATGGTCACGAAGTTGTGCCGCGGCGGCGGGCAGCTGGTGGCCCACTCCAGCGAGCGGCCCCAGCCCCACGGGTCGTCGACCTCGACCTTGGGGCTGCGCCGCGAGATCCACACGTTGTACAGGAACGGCAGCGTCGAGGCCCCGAGCAGGAACGACCCGATGGTGGAGACCTGGTTCAGCGTGGTGAAGCCGTCCTCGGGCAGGTAGTCCGCGTAGCGACGCGGCATGCCCTCGACGCCCAGCCAGTGCTGGACCAGGAACGTGGTGTGGAAGCCGACGAACAGCAGCCAGAAGTGCAGCTTGCCGAGGCGTTCGTTGAGCATCCGCCCGGTCATCTTGGGCCACCAGAAGTAGAAGCCCGCGAACATCGCGAACACCACGGTGCCGAAGACCACGTAGTGGAAGTGCGCCACCACGAAGTAGGAGTCCGAGACGTGGAAGTCCAGCGGCGGGCTGGCCAGGATGACCCCGGTCAGGCCACCGAAGAGGAACGTCGTCAGGAAGCCGACCGACCAGAGCATCGGGGTGTCGAAGGACAGGGATCCCCCCCACATCGTCCCGATCCAGTTGAAGAACTTCACTCCGGTGGGCACCGCGATCAGGAACGTCATGCCGGAGAAGAACGGCAGGTCCACCGCGCCGGTGACGAACATGTGGTGGGCCCACACCGCGACCGAGAGGATCGCGATGCCGAGAGTGGCCCCGACCAGGCCGACGTAGCCGAAGATCGGCTTGCGGCTGAAGACCGGGAGGATCTCGGTCACGATCCCGAAGAACGGCAGCGCGATGATGTAGACCTCCGGGTGCCCGAAGAACCAGAACAGGTGCTGCCACAGGATGGCGCCGCCGTGGGCGGCGTCGAAGACGTGGGCGCCGAGCTGGCGGTCCGCCTCGAGGGAGAGCAGCGCGCCGGCCAGCACCGGGAAGGCGATCAGCACGAGCAGGCTGGTGACCAGCGTGTTCCACACGAAGATCGGCATCCGGAACATCGTCATGCCGGGTGCGCGCATGCAGATGATCGTGGTGATGAAGTTGACCGCACCTAGGATGGTGCCGAGACCCGCCATCCACAGGCCCATGATCCACAGGTCACCGCCGACGCCCGGCGAGCGGACGGCGTCGGAGAGCGGTGTGTAGGCGAACCACCCGAAGTCCGCGGCGCCCTGCGGGGTCAGGAACCCGGAGGCGGCGATCAGTCCGCCGAAGAGGAACAGCCAGTAGCTGAACATGTTCAGCCGGGGGAAGGCCACGTCCGGCGAGCCGATCTGCAGCGGCATGATCACGTTCGCGAAGCCGAAGAACAACGGCGTCGCGAAGAGCAGCAGCATGATCGTGCCGTGCATCGTGAAGAGCTGGTTGTAGAGCTCGTCGTTCACGACCTGCATGCCCGGGAAGGCCAGCTCGGAGCGGATCAGCATGGCCATCAGGCCGCCGATCATGAACCAGGCGAACGACGTCCCCAGGTAGAGCTGGCCGATCAGCTTGTGGTCGGTCGTGGTCATCAGCCGGACGACCTGCTGACCCAGCGGCTTGCGAGGACTGCGGACAGTCGTGGGGCGTGCAGCTGTGGTGGTCACTCCGCTCCTCCGTCGGACTCGGCGCCGGACTCGAGCCCGGCCTGGGTGGACGCGTCGGCGCCACCGAGCAGCGGCAGGTCGGACACCTGCTCGGCGGCCTCCCTGTCCTCGAGGTACTGCTCGTACTCGGCGGGCTCGACGACGTTCACGTTGAACAGCATCCGGGAGTGGTAGACCCCGCAGAGCTCGAAGCACTTGCCCCGGTAGCTGCCGGTGGCGGTGGGGGTGATCTCGTAGTGGTTCACCCGGCCCGGCACGACGTCCATCTTCATCAGGAACGACGGGACGCCGAAGTCGTGGATGACGTCCGGGGAGTGCAGGTTGAACCGGGTGGTCTCCCCCACGGGGAGGACCAGCGTCGGGATCTTGGAGCCGGTGCCGACCTCGTAGACGTACTTGGCGTACGGGTACTCGTCGTCGCTCGCCTCCTGGTCGGCCGCGTCGTCGCGCTCTCCGACGCCGTAGTTGAACGTCCAGGACCACTGCTGGCCGACGACCTCGATCGTGTTGTCCACCGGCAGGTCGTCGTCGAGGATGGTGTTCTGCACCTGGACGGTCTGCTGGAACAGCACGATGACCATGATGATCGGCGCGATCGTGTAGAAGATCTCCAGCGGCAGGTTGTAGCGCGTCTGGACCGGGATCTCGTCGTCGCTGCGGCGCCGGTAGGCCACCACGACCCAGAGGATGAGGCCCCACACCACGAAGCCGGTGACCAGGGCGGCGATCCACGCGCCCTGCCACAACCTCAGGGTGTGCTCCCCCTGCGCGGAGGCAGGGTCGGGCATGGCCAAGCGCTTCCACTCGCCCTGGCTCTCGGACGAGCAGCTGCTGAGCAGCAGCAGGCTGGTTCCCAGCACGGCCGTGGTGGCGACCCGGCGAAGGGTGCCAGCCGTGCGCTGGGGGAGTTGCAGACCCACGAACGAGCCTCTCTCTTGGGCGGTCACGATTCCCCCGCAGAGTATCCGAATCCGGGTGACCACAGCGGAGCGGGGACCCCCTGACCTTTGCGCGGCGCGTCGATTACGTTCGTCCTGTGACAAATGCCTCGGGTGCCCGGCTCCCGGTCTACCTCGACAGCGCCTCGTCCGAGCCGATGCACCCGGCGGCTCGCGAGACGCTGATGGCCGCCCTCGACCAGGGGTTCGCCGATCCGCGGCGCCTGCACGGCCCGGCCCGCACCGCCCGGCTGCTGCTCGACAACGCCCGGGCGGTCGTCGCCGAGGGCCTCGGCGTGCGCCCCGACGAGGTCACGTTCACGGCGTCGGGCACCGAGGCCGTGCACCGCGGCCTGCTGGGCCTGCTGGCCGGCCGCCGCCGGCAGGGCAGCACCGTCGTGCACTCCGCGGTCGAGCACTCCGCCGTCCTGCACGCCGTCGAGTGGGCCGCGGGGCTGCACGGCAGCACGCCGGTCTCGGTGCCGGTGGACGTCCGGGGCCGGGTCTCCGCCGCCGAGGTGGCCGCTGCGGCCGCCCGACCCGGCGTCGGCGTCGCCGCCGTCCAGGCCGCCAACCACGAGGTCGGCACCCTGCAGCCGGTCGCCGAGGTCGCTGCCGCCCTGGCCTCCGGGCCCGATCCGGTCGCCGGCGCCGTCCCGCTCTTCGTCGACGCCTGCGCGGCCATGGGCCGGGTGCCCCTGCCCGGCGGCTGGGCGGCGATGGCCGGCTCGGCGCACAAGTGGGGCGGCCCGGCCGGGGTCGGCGTGCTGGTGGTGCGCCGCGGCGCGCGCTGGCGCAACCCGTTCCCCGGCGACGACCGCGTCGACGAGCGCTCGACCGGCTTCGAGAACGTCCCGGCCGCCCTCGCCGCCGCCGCGGCCCTGCAGGCCGTGCTGGGTGAGCGCGCCGAGCTCGCGGCCCGCCAGTCCGCCCTGGTCGACCGGGTGCGCGCCGGGGTGGCGGGCATCGCGGACGTCGAGGTCGTCGGCGACCCCGTCGACCGGCTCCCCCACCTGGTGACCTTCTCCTGCCTCTACGTCGACGGCGAGGCGCTGGTCACCGAGCTCGACCGGCGCGGGTACGGCGTGGCCAGCGGCTCGGCGTGCACCGCCTCGACGCTCGCCCCGAGCCACGTGCTGGCCGCGATGGGGGTCCTGACGCACGGCAACGTGCGCCTCTCGCTCACGCGCGACGCCACCGCCGAGCAGGTCGAGGGCCTCCTCGCCGTGCTGCCCGAGGTGGTCCGCTCGATCCGGGCCGAGGTCGGCCTGTGACGCACCTGCCCGACGCCGCCGACCTCGAGCTCGACTGTCGTGGCCTGCGCTGCCCGCTGCCCGTGATCGAGCTGGGTCGGCGCCTGGGCGACGTGCCCGTCGGGGGCACCGTCGCGGTGGTGGCCGGTGACGTCGCGGCCCGTGTCGACGTGCCCGCCTGGTGCCGGATGAGGGCCCAGGAGTACCTCGGTGAGGACGCCGCCGCGGACGGCACCCCCCGCTACCTGGTACGCCGCCTGTCCTGAGCCGTCCCGGCAGGGCGCCCCACGGCGGGCCGCGGGACTCAGCGCGACGCGTGCAGGTGCCCGGCGATGTCGGCGGCCGACTGCGCCCCGTAGGACTCCTCGAGGCGGGCGAGGAACTCCTCGTTGCCGAAGGAGTACTCCTGGGTCCCGACCGTCTCCACGACGTACGCCGCGAGCACGCACCCGACCTGGGCCGCCCGCTCGAGGCCGACCTGCCAGGTGAGCGCGCCGAGGAAGCCGGCGCGGAAGGCGTCGCCCACCCCGGTCGGCTCCAGCGCGGTGACGTTCGCAGCGGCCGGCAGCTCGATCGTCTCCTCGCCGGACCGCGTGATCCGCACCCCGTCCTTGCCGAGGGTGGTGACCTGGGTGCCGACCCGCTTGAGGATGTCGTCGGCCGACCAGCCCGTCTTGGACTCGATCATGTGCGACTCGTACTCGTTGGAGAACAGGAACGCCGCGCCGTCGATGAGCCGGCGGATCAGGTCCCCCTCGCCGAAGGCCAGCTGCTGGCTGGGGTCGGCGATGAACGGGTAGCCGCGCTGGCGGCACTCCTCGGTGTGGCGCAGCATGCCGTCCGGGTCGTCGGCGCCGATCAGCACGTACTCGGGGGCGCCCACCCGGGCCACGATCGGCGCCAGCTCGATCTCCCGGGCCTCGCTCATCGCACCGGGGTAGAACGACGCGAACTGCGCCATCGTGGAGTCGCTGGTGCACACGAAGCGGGCGGTGTGGCGGGTGTCGGAGATGTGCACCGAGTCGCAGTCGACGTTGTGCCGCTCGAGCCAGGAGCGGTAGTCGGCGAAGTCCTCACCGGCGGCGCCGACCAGCACCGGCCGCAGCCCCAGCTGTCCGAGCCCGAAGCACATGTTGGGGGCGACCCCGCCCCGCCGGATCTCGAGGTCGTCGACGAGGAACGAGACCGAGAGCTTGTCCAGCTGCTCGACCACGAGGGAGTCGGCGAACTTTCCCCCGAAGGTCATCAGGTGGTCGGTGGCGATCGATCCGGCAATGAGGAGTGACCCAGGAGGCATGGCACGGAAGACTACCCGTCGGTACTCCTACGCCTACCCGGCAGTAGCCCTTAGCGTCGCGAGCATGACCCCCTCCCCGCAGCCCGGCCCCCGGTCGTTGCCGGCGTCGGCCCCGCAGTCGGGCCCCCGCCTCGCCTACGACGACGCCGCCACCCCCGAGGAGATGCGGGCCGACTCGCTGGCCACCGCCGACCACCTCCGGCTCGACCGCGCGGCCCGCGTCGCTGTCTCGGGACGCCAGCCGTCGCTGCACTTCGAGGACTACCCGCGCGAGGTCACCAAGCGCGACATCCGGGTCTCCGACGCCGCCGCCCGGATCGCGAACGCGCTGCACCTGCACCTCGACTGAGCGAGGGCGCCCGCGACGAGTTCGCACAGAACGAGACAGCACAGAGCACGACAGCCCCCGCCGGTCGGCGGGGGCTGTCGTTCTGTTCTCCGTCAGGTCGTCGGTCGTCTCACCGGGTCTCGACACGCTCCGTCGGGTCCGCTGACGCGGACTCGATCAGTGGAACGAGTCGCCGCAGGCGCAGGACCCGGTCGCGTTGGGGTTGTCGATCGTGAAGCCCTGCTTCTCGATCGAGTCCACGAAGTCGATCATCGCGCCGTTGAGGTACGGGACGCTCATCCGGTCGACCACGACGGAGACGCTGTCGAAGTCGGTCACGACGTCACCGTCCAGGGTCCGCTCGTCGAAGAACAGCTGGTAGCGCAGACCCGAGCAGCCGCCGGGCTGCACGGAGATCCTCAGCGAGAGGTCGTCGCGACCCTCCTGCTGCAGGAGGCTCTGCACCTTCGCCGCGGCAACCGGGCTCAGGTTGATCTGGTCGGTGCGGCGCTCAGTGGTGGTGTCCACCTGCTCGGTCATTCGTGGCTCCCAAGGTAGGTGCTGGGTGGTCTGGTACTCGGTCAATGGTCGCACACCGGGGGATATTCCCCGACCGGCCGCAGCGAGCGGTCAGCGCGACCAGGTGCGTGCCACCCGCTCCGCGAGGTCGGCCAGTGCGCCCGCGGGGTCGGCGAAGGCGCGCTCCTCCCCCACCAGCTCCACCAGCGAGTAGGCCGACTCCACGCCCAGGGCCCGCATCTCCCGGGTGCCGACGAGCACCTGACCGGCCAGCGCCAGGCACGGGCGCAGCGCCTCACCGGCCACCAGGGCCACCCCGTAGGGCACCTTCCCGGAGCGGCTGGAGAAGTCGAAGGCCCCCTCCCCGGTGATCACCAGGTCGGCCGCCCGGGCCCGCTCGGGGAGGCCGACGGCCTGCGCCACCACGCCGATGCCCGGCTCGCGGACGGCACCGACGACGAGCAGCCCGTAGCCGAGCCCGCCGGCGGCGCCCGCGCCCTTCACCAGCGCTGTCCGCCGGTCGGTCGCGGCGGCGAGCTCCTCGAGGACGCCGTCCACCGCCGGCAGCCGCTCGTCGCTGATCCCCTTCTGCGGACCGAAGACCTTGGCCGCCCCGAACAGCCCGGTGAGCGGGTTGTCCACGTCGGAGGCGGCCACCACGTCGACGCCCTCGAACCGGGCACGGGCCGGTGCGGCGTCGAGCGTGGTGATGCCCCTCAGCCCGGCGTTGCCGGCGTCCAGGGGCCGGTCGGCGGTGGCGCCGAGGGCGGCGAGCAGCCCCGCTCCCCCGTCGGTGGTGCCGCTGCCGCCGAGTCCGACCACGATCCGCCGGGCGCCGGCGCCCAGCGCGGCGAGCAGCAGCTCGCCGACCCCGAACGTGCTGGCCTCCTCCGGACGCTGCTTGGCCGTGAGGTGCAGCCCGCAGGCCTGCGCGCTCTCGACGTAGGCGGTGGTGCCCTCGAGCAGCAGCGTCGCGGGCACGGGGTCGCCGAACGGGCCGCGCACGGTCACCGCCAGGACCTCGCCACCGCCGGCGGCGTGCAGCACGTCGACGAAGCCGGGCCCGCCGTCGGCCATCGGGGCGAGGTCCATCTCGTCGTCGGGGGCGTGGCGCTGCCACCCGGTGGCGATGGCCCGGGCGGCCTCGACCGCGGTGAGGGTGCCGGCGAACTTGTCCGGAGCGATGAGAACGCGCATGCGGGGCATGGTGGCACGACCGTAGGGTCATCGGCGTGAGCGACCTCGACGACATGGACCGCGTGCGGTTCCGACCGATGCGACCCGAGGACGTCGCCGGCGCGGAACGGCTCAGCGCCGAGAGCTTCCACGACCTCGACCTGCGGACCGCCCGCCGGGGCGATCCGGAGCCGGAGGTCCGATCGGTGCCGCGCGGTGCCGGCTGGGTCACCCGCACCGAGCACCTGCTCGGCACCGACCCGGGGGGGTGCTGGGTGGCGGAGGACGACACCGGGCTGCTGGGCTTCGCCACGTCGTTCAACCGCGAGAAGCTGTGGTGCCTGGCGACCTTTGCCGTCCGCCCCGGGCTGCAGGGCCGAGGGCTGGGCAAGGCGCTCCTCGCGCCGGCGCTGCACCACGGGCGGGGGTCGCTGCGCGGGATGCTGTCGTCGTCGGCCGACCCCCGCGCGGTGCGTCGCTACCGGCTCGCGGGCTTCTCGCTGCACCCGCAGATGGTCCTGTCGGGCACCGTCGACCGCTCGGCGATCCCCGTCGTGGACAAGGTGCGCGAGGGCAGCGCGGCCGACGTCGACCTGATGGACTCGATCGACCGGGCCACCCGGGGCGCCGCCCACGGCGTCGACCACGAGGTGATGCTGCGCTCGTGGCGGCTGCTGGTCTCCGACAGCTCCACGGGGTCTGGCTACGCCTACCTCGAGCCGGGCGGCGTGGCGCTGCTGGGGGCCACCAACCGCAGGACGGCGGCGCGGCTGCTGTGGGCGGCCCTGGCGGACGCCGGCGAGCGGGCCTCGGTCGCCCACGTCAGCGCCGCGAACGAGTGGGCGCTGGACGTCGGTCTCGCGGCACGCCTCGAGATCCGCACCGAGGGCTACCTGGCTCTGCGCGGCATGGCGCCGCCCGCGCCGTACCTGCACCACGGCGCACTGCTCTAGCCCGTGACCGGCAGCCTAGGATGGGGCCCATGACCACCGTCGACCTCCCGCTGCTGCCCCTCGGACGCGGTACCGACCTGTCCGCCGAGCGCGGCGTCGAGTGCCCCGGTGACCTCCCGGCCGCCTCCGACCCCGACCTGGTGGCCCGGGCCCGCGCCGCGAAGCAGGCGTTGGGCGACCGGGTCTTCGTGCTCGGCCACCACTACCAGCGCGACGAGGTCATCGAGTTCGCCGACGTCACCGGCGACTCCTTCAAGCTCGCCCGGGACGCCGCGGCCCGGCCCGAGGCCGAGTTCATCGTCTTCTGCGGCGTGCACTTCATGGCCGAGTCCGCCGACATCCTCACCGGTCCCGACCAGGCCGTGATCCTGCCCGACCTCGCGGCCGGCTGCTCGATGGCCGACATGGCGCGGCTGCGCCAGGTCGAGGACGCCTGGGACGCGCTCACCGACGCCGGCCTGGCCGACTCGGTGGTGCCGGTGACCTACATGAACTCCTCGGCCGACATCAAGGCCTTCTGCGGGCGCCACGGCGGGGCGGTCTGCACCTCCTCGAACGCCGAGGTCGCCCTCGAGTGGGCCTACGCGCAGAAGCCCGACGCCAAGGTGCTCTTCCTGCCCGACCAGCACCTCGGCCGCAACACCGCCGTGCTCGACATGGGCATGAGCCTCGACGACTGCGCCGTGTGGGACCCGCACCAGCCCCAGGGCGGCCTCAGCGACGAGGAGCTCCGGGGCGCGCGGATCCTGCTGTGGAAGGGCCACTGCTCGGTGCACGGGCGCTTCTCCCCCGAGGTGGTCGACGCGCTGCGCGCGACGATCCCCGGCGTCCAGATCCTGGTGCACCCCGAGTGCACCCACGAGGTGGTCCTCAAGGCCGACCTGGTCGGCTCCACGGAGTTCATCATCAAGACCATCGAGGCCGCACCGGCCGGCTCCAAGTGGGCGATCGGCACCGAGCTCAACCTGGTCAAGCGGCTGGCGGCCGCCCACCCCGACAAGCAGATCACCTTCCTCGACAAGACCGTCTGCTACTGCTCGACGATGAACCGCATCGACCTGCCGCACTTCGTGTGGGCGATGGAGTCCCTGGTCAACGGCACCGTGGTGAACCGGATCGAGGTCGACCCCGAGACCGAGCACTACGCCCAGATCGCGCTGCAGCGGATGCTCGACCTGCCGGGGCGCTCGCACAAGGACTAGCCGAGTCGGCGCAGATGTGCCGGTACCCCGGCACATCTGCGCCGACTCGCGGGGTTGCCCCGGCACATCTGCGCCGCCTCGGCAATCAGTCGGGGAGGTCGAACCAGGCCGTGGTGCCGCCACCCGGGGTCTCGGCGAGGCCGATCCGGCCGCCGTGCGCCTCGATCACGCGGCGCACCGTGGCCAGGCCGATGCCCGAGCCGGGACGGCGGTGGTCCACGCGCTCCAACGGCTCGAAGACGCGATCGCGGTCCGCGACGGCTACGCCGATCCCGGCGTCGACGACCAGGATCCGCCAGGCGTCCTCGCGGCGCTCGGCCCGGACCCAGATCCGCGGGGCCTCTCCCGGGCGGGCGAACTTGGCCGCGTTGGCGAGCAGGTTCTGGATGACCGCGCCGAGGTGCACCGGGTCACCGACGACCTGAGGCAGGGCGTCGACCCGCACCGACGCCCCCGCCAGGGCGGCAGCCAGGTCGTCGCGCACGTCGGCGACGAGCTCGTCGAGGGAGACCGGCACCCGGGCCAGCCGCCCGCCGATCCGGGCGAAGGCGAGCAGGTCGTCGATCAGCGACTGCATCCGGTCCACCCCGCCGACGGCGCGCTCGAGCAGCCAGGGGACGCGGTGGGGTGCGGGTCCGGGCGACGGCTGGGGCGACGGCTGGGGCGACGGGTCGCGCCCGTCGAGCTGCTCCTGGGCCAGGCGCAGCGACATCGAGACCGCGGTCAGCGGGTTGAGCAGGTCGTGGCTGACCTGGCCGGCGAACGCGGTCAGCTGCTCGTTGGAGCGCTGGAGCTCCTGCTGGGCCTGCTCCAGGTCGCGGGTGCGCAGGTCGAGCTCGAGCAGGTCGACGATGCGATCGGCCAGCGAGGCGAGGGCGCGGGCCTGGTCGTCGTCGAGGATGCGCGGCTCCTCGTCGAAGACGCACAGCGTCCCGACTGCGACGCCCTGGGGGGTCAGCAGCTGGTGGCTGGCGTAGAAGCGGACCCGGCCGATCGTCCCGGTGACGAAGGGGTTGTCACGAAAGCGCGGGTCACGACGGGCGTCGGGGACGATCACCGGGTGCCCGGCGTGCAGCACCAGGTTGCACATGGAGTCCTCGCGGGCGCAGACCGAGGCGTCGAAGCCGTGCGCGGCCACCTGGTGCTGCTCGGTGTCGGTGATCAGGTTGATCGTCGCCATCGGCACCCGGGCGACCTGGGCGGCGATCTCCACCAGGGCCAGGAGGTCCTGGCGCGGTGGCCGGGTCAGGACCCGGTACTTGTCGATCTCGACGACCCGGCGCAGGTCGTCACCGACCAGGGCGGTGCTCACGCGCGAATGTCCCCTCTCGTTCTTCTCGGTTCTCATCGGCACGGTGCCGCAGCCGCTGAAGGCGCTCGCCGGAGAAACCTCGCCGGTGACCCTACAGACCCGGAGCGCCCCACAGCGCCAGCCACCGGGCGAGGTCCGGCTCCATCGGGAGCTCCCCCGCCAGGTGGTTGCGGACCTCGATCTCGAGCAGGTTGTCCCGCTTGCCGGGCCCCTTCGGGGCGAAGGGGTAGAAGGTGCCCTGCTTGTAGAGGTAGACCAGACCGACGCGTCGCCCGGCACCGTCGGAGAACGGCACCAGCGAGCACAGCAGCCCCGGGCCGAAGCCCTCGGCCTCCAGGGACGTGTTGACCGCGTGCAGGTCGGTGACCAGCCCGGGGACGTCATCGGGGTCGTCGTCGACGACCAGCCAGGTGAACCCGAACTCGTCGTGGCTGGTGCGGATCGCCGGGGCGTCGGGGGCGTCGCGCAGCAGCGCGAGGATCTCGGACTCGGTCTGCGCGAACGCAGACCCGCCCGCCGCGCGGTAGCAGACCGCACCGAGGCCGGTCGGCGTCATCCCGGCCGCGGCCTGCAGGGTGATCACCGCGCTGGGCACCAGGAACAGCGAGTCCAGGTTGGCCTGCTTCGGCTTGCTGCGGCCGAGGATCGAGTCGAGGAAGCCCATCGGGTGCGTTCCGCCTCAGCCGGTCGGTCGGCCGAGCTCGGCCTGGATCCGGGCCAGCTGCTCGAGGCGCTGCTCGAGCGAGGGATGGGTGGAGGTGAGGCTCTTCATCGAGACGCCCCTGATCGCCGGGGCGATGAAGAAGGCGTTCATGGCCTGGCTGGCGCGCAGGTCCTTCTGCGGGATGGCGTTCATCTCGCCGGTGATCTTCGTCAGCGCCGAGGCCAGGGCCTGCGGCTTCATCGTCAGGTAGGCGCCGGCCCGGTCGGCCGACATCTCCCGGTAGCGCGAGAGCACCTTGAGCAGCACGAAGCTGACCGCGTAGACGAGCATGCTGACGACCAGCACCAGCAGCCACACCGGCACCCCGTTGTTGTTGTTGTCGCCACCGCGCCGGCCGCCGCCGCCGAAGATCGCGCCGTACTGCGCACCCTGGGTGAGCATGCCCGCCAGGATGCCGGCCGAGGAGGCCACGGTCATCACCAGCACGTCCCGATGGGCGACGTGGGAGAGCTCGTGGGCCAGGACGCCCTCGAGCTCCTCGGAGTCGAGGGTGCCCAGGATGCCGGTCGTCACCACGACCACCGCCCGGTCGGGCGAGCGCCCGGTCGCGAAGGCGTTGGGGATGTGGGAGTCCGCGATGCCGACGCGGGGCTTGGGCATGTCGGCCAGCGCGCACAACCGGTCGATCATCCCGTGCAGCTCGGGGGCCTGCTCCGGGGTCACCTCGCGGGCCCCCATGGCCCGCATCGCGACCTTGTCGGAGGACCACCACTGGTAGACGGCGACGCCGATGCCGGCCACTCCGATCAGGGCGGCGTACTGCGGGACGGCGTACATCAGCCCGACGATGAGGGCGACGAAGAGTCCGCCGAGCAGGAACATGACCAGGGTCATCCGGGCGGTCAGACCGGCGTCACCGACGAAGCGTGTGCGTGCCATGTCTCGATTCTCCCCCCGTCACCTGAGAGCTTTCTGTGCGTCGGGCGTGCGCGCGCCGACCCGGGCGTCTCACCCGGGGATGAGCCCGTCCTCGTCGAGCATGGCGCGCACCTCGTCGATGGTCGCGTCGGAGGGCGGCAGGATCAGGTCGGACTCGTCGAGCGACTCGAGGTCGTGCGGTCCCGCGACGTCCCGGACGGCATCGAGCAGGGCGCCGAGCGCGACGGAGAACTTCTCGGTGTCGCCGGCCGCGACCGCCGCCTCCACCACGGAGTCCAGCTCGTTGAGCCCGGGCAGGGCGTCGTCGGGGACGTCGAACTGACCCTCGCCGAGGACCCGGACGATCACGACGGGTCCTCGGTGGTGCTGCGCTTCTGCTCGGCGCGCAGGATGTCGTCGTCGGCGCCACCCTCGATGGCCGGCGGCTGGTTCCCGCCCTTGAGCCGGGCCAGCTCGGACTCGACGTCGGAGTGCGAGCTGAGCGCGTCGAGCTCGCGGGCGATGTCGTCCCCGGAGTTGGTGGCGCTCACGTCGTCCAGGGCACCGGAGGCGATCAGCTCGTCGATGGCCCCGGCGCGCGCCTGCATCTGCGCGGTCTTGTCCTCGGCCCGCTGGATGGCCAGACCGACGTCACCCATCTCCTCGCCGATGCCCGACATCGCCTCGTTGATGCTCGTCTGTGCCTGGGCGGCGGTGTAGGTGGCCTTGATGGTCTCCTTGCGGGTACGGAAGGACTCCACCTTGGCCTGCAGCCGTTGCGCGGCGAGGGTGAGCTTCTCCTCCTCGCCCTGGAGCTGCGCGTGCTGGGTCTTGAGATCGGTGATCTGGCCGTTCACGCCGGACTTGCGGGTGAGCGCCTCGCGGGCGAGATCCTCACGACCCACGTCGATCGCCTTCTGGGCCTGGCCCTGGAGCTTGGTGGCCTGGGCCTCCAGCTGGTTGACCTGCAGCTCCACGCGCTTGCGGCTGGTCGCCACGTCGGCGACCCCCCGGCGCACCTTGGAGAGCAGCTCGAGCTGACGCTGGTAGCTGTAGTCGAGCGTCTGTCGGGGATCCTCGGCACGGTCGAGGGCGTTGTTCGCCCTCGACCGGAAGATCATGCTCATGCGCTTCATCAGACTCATGGCGTGCGGTCCCTCTCCAGGTGTTCTCGGGTCCCCTCACCTTAGGACATGCCGCGCAATCGTGAGCGCGGGTCGGCGGCTCGGTAGGCTGGCCCCAGGGGCCCGTCGCCACGGGTGCGCGGCCCCTCGTGCTCGACCCGGCCTGTTCGATCCATCCTGTTGCGAAGGCGTCCTGAGTTGTTCCGTCGTTCCAAGTCCGAGACCCCCGCCGAGACGGCCCCCACCAAGGCCGGCGGCAAGGGCCGTCCCACGCCGTCGCGCCGGGAGGCCGAGGCAGCCGCCCGGGCGCGGGCCAAGGTGCCGCGGACCCGCAAGGAGATCGCCAAGGCCCAGCGCTCCACCCGGTCGGAGTCGAGCCGCAGCGTGCGGGCCGCCATGAAGAACGGCGACGAGCGCTACTACCTGCCCCGCGACCAGGGCCCGGTGCGCCGCTTCATCCGCGACTTCGTCGACAGCCGCTTCTCGTTCATCGAGCTGATGGTGCCCCTGCTCGTGATCACGATGGTGCTCGGCTACTCCGGCAACGACACGCTGCGCTCGCTGGGCAACAGCGTGCTGCTGGGCACGGTCATGCTGGTGGTCCTCGACATGTTCCTCCTGCGCCTGCGGCTGCGCCGCCAGCTCGGCGCTCGCTTCCCCGACGCGACCCTCAAGGGCACCACGTACTACGCCGTCACCCGGGCCCTGCAGATGAAGTTCATGCGGATGCCGAAGTCCAAGGTGAAGATCGGCCAGGAGCTCCCCGAGCACTACCGGTGAGCGGGGCCCGGCGATGACGTCCGGCCCCACCGCCGGACTCACCGTTGGGCTCACCGCCGGGCTCACGGCTGGACTCGTCGCCGCACTGCTCTTCGGCCTGGGCGCCGTCGCGCAGGCCCACGGGGTCCGCCGACTGCCGGCGGACCCCGGCCGCCTGGGCACCTTCCTCCTCGCCTCGGTGCGCGACCGGTGGACCTGGGTCGCCTCGCTCGCGTACCTCACCGGCTTCGTGCTGCACGCGGTGGCGATCTGGTTGCTGCCGCTCTACCTCGCGCAGGCCGCGATCAGCCTCTCGCTGCCGGTCACCGCGCTCGCCTCGACGCTGCTCGACGAGCGCCTCACCATCCGCCACGTACGGGCGATCGCGGCGGTGACCGTCGGCCTCGGCCTGCTGGCGGCCGGGTCCGGAGCGCCCGGAGCGGTGCTCGTGCACGCCCCGTTCGTGGCCGCGCTCTGGCTGGCGGTCACCCTGCTCGCCGTGCTCGGCCGGGCCCACGGCCGGCTCGGCGCCGGTTCCCTGGGCATGCTCGCCGGGGTGGGGTACGCCGGCTCCGCGATCGCGGTGCGCGGGGTCGGACTGCCGGTGACGGGGCTGGTGCTGGCCGCGGCCGTGACGGTCCCGGTGCTCGGTGTCCTGG
Source organism: uncultured Actinomycetota bacterium (assembly GCA_963760585.1). GTDB lineage: Bacteria > Actinomycetota > Actinomycetes > Propionibacteriales > Nocardioidaceae > Nocardioides. The sequence goes on along the minus strand of CAVXDI010000004.1, from coordinate 319,180 downwards.
CCTTCTGGGTCTACTCGCTGGCGCTCGAACGGGCGCCGGTGCCGGCCTCGTCCGCCCCGATGATCGTGACGCAGACCTTCGTGCCCGCCGTCGTCGGCCTGGTCTGGCTCGGCGACGGCGTCCGCGAGGGTTGGGGGGCCGCGTCCGCCGTCGGCCTGGTGCTGGCGACGGCGGGCGCGGTCCTGCTGGGCCGTGGGGTCAGAAGCTCCGCGTCCTCGGCGACTGCGTCTTCGAGGGGTCCCGCTCCACGACCGGGTCGATGATCTCGTCGATCGCGGCGAGCGCCGAGGCCTCGAGGGTGACGCCGGCGGCCTTCGCGTTCTCGGTGACCTGTTCGGGGCGGCTGGCCCCGATGATGGCGGCCGAGACGTTGTCGTTCTGCAGCACCCAGGCCACCGCGAGCTGGGCCAGGCTGAGCCCGGCCTCGTCGGCGATCGGCTGGAGCCGCTGGACACGGGCCAGCACGTCGTCCTTCATCCAGCGCGAGATCATGTCCGACCCGCCCTTGTCGTCCGTCGCCCGCGACCCGGCCGGCGGCTGCTCGCCCGGCTTGTACTTGCCGGTGAGGGCCCCCTGCGCGATCGGCGACCAGACGACCTGGCCGACCCCGAGCTCCCGCGAGGTCGGGACGACGTCGGCCTCGATGACCCGCCAGAGCATGTTGTACTGCGGCTGGTTGGAGACGAAGGGGATCTTCAGCTCGCGGGCCAGGGCGTGCCCCCGACGGATCTCGTCGGCCGTCCACTCCGAGACGCCGATGTAGTGCGCCTTGCCGGAGTGCACGACGTCGGCGAAGGCCTCCATCGTCTCCTCGAGCGGGGTCTCGTGGTCGAAGCGGTGGGCCTGGTAGAGATCGACGTGGTCGGTTCCCAGCCGGGTGAGCGAGCCCTCGATGGACTCGCGGATGTGCTTGCGCGAGAGGCCTGAGTCGTTGTGCTTGCCTGGACCGGTCGGGAAGTAGACCTTGGTGAAGATCTCCAGGCCCTCGCGCCGCTCTCCCTTCAGGGCCCGGCCGAGCACGGTCTCCGCCATGGTGTTCGCGTACACGTCGGCGGTGTCGAAGGTGGTGATGCCTTCGTCGAGGGCCTGGCGCACGCACGCGGTGGCGGCGTCCTCCTCGACCTGGGAACCGTGGGTGAGCCAGTTGCCGTAGGCGATCTCCGAGATCTTGAGCCCGGAGCTTCCGAGGTTGCGTGTCTTCATGGGCCGACCGTACCCAGCCGGTCGCGACTCAGGCGTCGTAGTCGAGCTCGACGCGTTCGGACGTCGGGTGGGACTGGCAGGTCAGCACGTAGCCCAGCGCGACCTCCTCGGGCTCCAGCGCGTAGTTCGCGTCCATCGCCACGCTTCCGGCGGTGACCTTGGCCCGGCAGGTGCCGCAGACACCGCCCCGGCAGGCGAACGGCAGGTCGCCACGGACCCGCAGCGCGGCCTCCAGCACCGAGACGTCGTCGGGGCGCAGGTCGATCCGGCTGCTGCGGCCGTCGAGGCGGACCACGACGTGGGCGGCCCCGTCCGCGCTCTCGGTGAGGGCCGCCACCGGCGCCCGACGCACCGGGTCGGCGTGGAACAGCTCGCTGTGGATCCGGGTGGCGTCCCCACCGGCCGCGACGACCGCCTCGCGCAGCTCCTGCACCATCTGCTGGGGCCCGCACAGGAACCAGTCGTCCACCTCGGTCGCCGGCGCCAGCGCGCTCAGGATGCCCCGCAGCCGCGGCCCGTCCAGCCGGCCGGAGAACAGCTCGACCTCCTGGGCCTCGCGGGAGAGCACGTGGACGATCTGCAGCCGCTCGGGGAACCGGTCCTTGAGGTCGTGGACCTCGTCGAGGAACATCACCGAGCGCTGGGTGCGGTTGGCGTAGACGAGCGTCATCGCGGACCGCGGCTCCCCCTCCAGGATCGCGGCCACGATCGAGAGCACCGGCGTGATGCCGGAGCCGGCGGCGACGGCGACGTAGCGCTTGCGGGCGCCCGGGTCGAGCACCGTGGTGAAGCGGCCCGCCGGCGTCATCACCTCGAGAGTGTCGCCGACCCGCAGCCGACCGAGCACCCCCTCGCTGAAGGCTCCTCCGGGCAACCGCTTGACCCCGATCCGCAGCACCCGCGAGGACGGCGGCGTGCACAGCGAGTAGCTGCGCCGCACGTCGCCCTCGCCCCGGATCGTCAGGTGCTGGCCGTGCACGAAGGCGTAGTCGTCGCGCAGCTCGTCGGGCACCTCGAACGTCACGGCGAGGGCGTCGTCGGTCAGCTCGTCGAGCGCGGCGACCCGCAACGGGTGGAACGCGGCCCGGGTGGGACCGGGCATCAGATCGCCTTGAAGTGGTCGAAGGGCTCCCGGCACGAACGGCAGACCCACAGGGACTTGCAGGCGGTGGAGCCGAAGTGGCTGGACTCACGGGTGTCGTGGCTGCCGCACTGGGGACAGGCGACGGACAGGGTGAGGGCCACCGGCCCGCTTCCCGGGCCCCCGGCGGGCCCCGCGCCCACGGCCGGCGGGGCGATGCCGTACGCGGTGAGCTTGGTGCGCGCCTCGTCGGTCATCCAGTCGGTGGTCCAGGCGGGCGAGAGCACGAACTCGACGTCCACGCGCTGGTAGCCGGCCGCGGTCAGCACGTCGACGAGGTCGGTGCTGATGGTCTCCATGGCCGGGCAGCCGGAGTAGGTCGGGGTGATCTGCACGTGGACGCGGCCCTGGTCGTCCTCGGTCACGTCGCGCAGGATGCCCAGGTCGGCGATCGTGACGATCGGCAGCTCGGGGTCGGGCAGCTGCGCGGCGATCCGCCACGCCGCCGAGGCCTGCACCGCGCCGGTCACCACGACGCCTCCGGGTGAGAGCGGTGCAGGTGCTGCATCTCGGCCAGCAGGTAGCCGAGGTGCTCGGTGTGCAGGCCGCGGCGCCCCCCGCCGACGGCCGGTGGCCCGCTGGGCACCTTCAGCGTGGCCCGGGCCAGCACCTCTTCGAGCCGGAGCTGGACGGCCGCGCGCAGGCGGGTGGGGTCGGCGGCCACCCCGGCCGCGACGAGGTCGGTGTCGACCGGCTCGAAGAGCTCGTCGAGGAAGGGCCACTCCGCGTCGACGGCGGCCTGCATCCGCGCGTGGGACTCGGGCGTGCCGTCCCCCAGTCGCAGCACCCACTGGCGGGCGTGGTCGACGTGGTAGGCGACCTCCTTGACCGCCTTGCCCGCGACGCCGGCCAGCGTCTCGTCGCTGCTCGCGCCCAGCGCCGCGTACAGCTCGGCCTGCCAGGTCGCGACCAGCAGCAGCCGCGCCACGGCCACGGCGAAGTCGCTCTGGGGACGCTCCACGAGCTTGACGTTGCGGAACTCACGCTCGTCGCGCAGGTAGGCCAGCTCGTCCTCGCCGCGACCCGCGCCCTCCAGCCGCCCGGCGTGGGCGAGCAGGGTGCGGGCCTGGCCGAGCTGGTCGAGGGAGATGTTCGCCAACGCGACGTCCTCCTCCAGCTGCGGTGCGCGACTGATCCACCACGCCGTGCGCTGGGCCGAGACCAGCGCGTCGTCGCCCAGGGCCAGCACGTAGTCGACGTGCGCGTCCGTCTGCGGGCCGCCGAGCGTCCGCGCCTGGCTCAGCGCCTCGTTCACAGGTGCTCCACTCCCTCGGGCACGTCGTAGAAGGTCGGGTGCCGGTAGATCTTGTCGGCCGCCGGGTCGAAGAACGAGTCCTGCTCGTCCGGGCTGGTGGCGAGGATCGCCGACGCCGGGACGACCCACAGCGACACTCCCTCCTGACGGCGCGTGTAGAGGTCACGGGCGTTGCGCAGCGCCATGTCGGCGTCGGGAGCGTGCAGCGAGCCGACGTGCACGTGCGAGAGTCCGCGGCGCGAACGCACGAACACCTCCCACAGCGGCCAGTCCCTCATGCGGCCCCCTCCCTGGTGCGCTGCTTGTCGGCGTAGGCGTTCGCAGCCTCACGGACCCAGGCACCGTCCTTGTGGGCGCGCACCCGGTGCGCCAGCCGCTCGGCGTTGCAGGGCCCGTTCCCCCGGATCACCTCGTACAGCTCGGTGAAGTCGATCTCTCCGAAGTCGTGGTGCCCACGCTCGTCGTTCCAGCGGATCTCCGGGTCGGGCAGCTCGAGTCCGAGCGCCGCGGCCTGCGGAACCGTCATGTCGACGAAGCGCTGGCGCAGCTCGTCGTTGGTGAACCGCTTGATCCCCCACGCCATGGACTGCGCCGTGTGGCCCGGGGAGGCGTCGGCTCCGCTGTCCGGTGGCCCGAACATCATCAGCGCGGGCCACCAGGTGCGGTTCACGGCGTCCTGCGCCATGGCCTTCTGGGCCGAGGTGCCGTGGGAGAGCGTGTGCAGGATCTCGAAGCCCTGGCGCTGGTGGAAGGACTCCTCCTTGCAGACCCGCACCATCGCCCGGGCGTAGGGACCGTAGGAGCAGCGGCACAGGGGCACCTGGTTGACGATCGCGGCCCCGTCGACCAGCCAGCCGATGGCGCCGACGTCGGCCCAGGTCAGGGTCGGGTAGTTGAAGATGGAGGAGTACTTCTGCCGCCCGGAGTGCAGCGCGTCGAGCAGTTCGGCGCGGTCCACGCCCAGAGTCTCCGCCGCGGCGTACAGGTAGAGCCCGTGGCCGGCCTCGTCCTGCACCTTGGCCATCAGGATCGCCTTGCGACGCAGGCTCGGCGCCCGGCTGATCCAGTTGCCCTCGGGCTGCATGCCGATGATCTCGGAGTGCGCGTGCTGGGCGATCTGACGCACCAGCGTGCGGCGGTAGGCCTCCGGCATCTCGTCGCGGGGCTCGACCCGACCCTCTCCCTCCAGCAGTGCGCGGAAGGCGGCGGGCTCGTCGGGCCGGTCGTCGGATGGCGGGGTGGAGGAGTCGTCCTGCGCTGCCCCGAAGTCGTTGCCGTACACGAGGCCCACGCTACCAGCGATCTGTTACGCGACTGCGCAATCGACGGCAAAATTCGTAACAGAAGCTCCGGCTGACAGGATGGCGCCATGAGCAGTCCCACCGCCGACGTGTCCGTGCGGATCGCCTGGGGCGACGACGCCGCCGCGATCGCCGCCCTCCAGGTCCGCGCCTGGGCTGTGGCGTACGCCGGGCTGGTGCCGGCCGACGCCCTGCCGGCGGACGCGGACGCCGTCGCCGGAGCGTGGCGCGCATCGCTGGCCGCCTCCAAGGACGCCCGCAACCGGGTGCTGGTCGCGCTCGAGCGCAACCGGGTGGTGGGCTTCGCGATCACCGGCCCGGCGTCCGACCCCGACTGCGACCCGGTGGTCGACGCGGAGCTCTCGGAGCTCACCCTCGATCCCGAGGAGCGCGGCAAGGGCCACGGCTCGCGCCTGCTGCAGGCGGCCGTCGACACCATGCGCGCCGATCGCTTCACACGCGCGGTGACCTGGACCATGGCGAGCGACGACGCGGTGCGCACCTTCCTCACCGAGGCCGGCTGGGCCCCCGACGGCGCCCACCGCGAGCTCGCCCTCGAGAGCGAGGCCGAGCCCCAGGGCGGGGCCGAAGACCGTGCCGACGGCCGTGCTGAAGATGGGGCGCCCCGCGTCAAGCAGGTCCGCCTGCACACCCAGTTCTCCTGACGGCCGAGAATCCTGCGGCCTGTCGCCTCTTGAAATCTCGGCAGATCGGCGCACCATGGTGGTCGAACGGTTGACGACCCGACCCCGGGCGCGGCCGATCCGAACGGGGGTTCTCGTGCTCGGTCCACTACCCGCTTTCCATCGACTGCTCGTCGTCGGCGTCGTCCTCGTCACCGGGATCTGCTCCGGCGCCTGGATCGCGCTGTTCACGCCGCTGCAGGTGGCGGCGTCGGCCGGCGCCCTGATCGGGGCCGCGGCCGGCGGCCTCGCCGCGGTCGCGCTCGTCCACGACTTCTCGCACCCCCGCCAGCTCCGGTCCCCACGACGACGCTGAGCGGACCTTCGTTGCCCCGCGCGAGCGCCGACGCGCACCGGGAGCGGGCCGGGATCATCCGCGACGGGCTCGGGGTCGGGCTCGCCACGGGCACCTACGGCATCTCGTTCGGTGCTGTCTCCGTGGCGGCCGGCCTGTCGGTGGTCCAGACCTGCGCCCTCTCGCTGCTGGTCTTCACGGGCGCCTCGCAGTTCGCGCTCGTCGGCGTCGTCGCGGCGGGCGGGGCGCCCATGGCCGGCATGCTGACCGCGCTCCTGCTCGGGACCCGCAACACGCTCTACGGGCTGCGCCTGGCGCCGACCCTGCGCTGGGCCGGCTGGCGGCGCGCGGCCGCCGCCCACCTGGTGATCGACGAGTCCACCGCCATGGCCCTGGTCCGCCGGACGCCCGCCACCGCCCGGGTGGGGTTCCTCTCCACCGGGCTCGCGGTCCTCGTCTGCTGGAACCTCGCCACCCTGGCCGGAGCGCTGGTGGGCACCGCGCTGGGCGACCCGCGCACCTACGGGCTGGACGCCGCCGTGGGCGCGGCGTTCCTCGCGCTCGTCTGGCCCCGCCTGCACAGCCGCCGCCACCGCGTGGTCGCGCTCGCCGCCGCTGCGGTCGCCCTCGGGATCGTGCCCCTCTCCCCCGCGGGCGTCCCGGTGCTCGCCGCCGCCGCAGTGGCCGTGGTGGCCGGGCTGATCCCGGGCCGACGCGACCCCGCAGGTGAGCCGTGATCTGGGCCTCGGTGCTGCTGGCCGGCCTCGGCTGCTACCTGCTGAAGCTCGCCGGCCTCTCGGTGCCGGCCCGGGTGCTCGAGCGACCGGTCGTGCAACGCATCGCCGACCTCGTCCCGGTCGCCCTGCTCGCCGCGCTGATCGCGGTCCAGGTCTTCTCGACCGGCCAGCGGCTGACCCTCGACGCCCGCCTGGCCGGCCTCGGGGTCGCCGTCGTGCTGCTCGTGGTGCGAGCGCCGTTCCTGGTGGTCGTGGCCGGCGCCGCGCTCGCTGCCGCGCTGCTGCGCCTGGGCTGAGACCCGACGGGCCCGAGGCCCCGCACCCTGTCGCGGGAGCGGGGCCTCGGGATACGACCGTGCGGGAGGTCAGACCGCTGCGGACACCCCGGCGAGGATCCGCTGGACGTCGGCCGGCGTCTGCGCCGCGTCGAGCTCGGCGACCCGGGCCTTGTCGACGAAGACCTGGGCGATCTTGCCCAGGAGCGCGAGGTGCTCCTTGCCCGCTCCGGCGATGCCGACCACGAACCTCGTCTCCTTGCCGTTCCAGTCGACTCCGTCGGGGTAGCGCACGAACGAGATCGCCGAGCGGTGGATGAACGGCTTGGCCTCGTTGGTGCCGTGCGGGATCGCCAGGCCGTTGCCCATGTGCGTCGAGACGGAGGTCTCGCGCTCGTGCATCGCGTCGACGTACGACGCGTCGACCGCGCCGGCCTCGACCAGCAGCAGGCCGGCCTCGGTGATGGCCTCGTCCCGGGTCGTGGCCCGTCCGCTGAGCACGATCGACTCCTCCGCGAGCATGACGCCCGCGCCCTCGTCGTCCTCCACCGCGCCGGCACCGGCACCCGCCGTGGCGCCACCATTGGTGCGCTGCAGCAGCTCCACGATCTCGTCGTAGCGGGGGCTGGCCATGAAGTTGTCGACCGAGACGTGGATCGCGGACCCGCTGCGCTCCTTGGCCCGGGCGGTCAGGTCCTGGTGGGTGACCACGAGGTCCTGGTCGTCGCCCAGGTTCGAGATCGCCTTGTTCACCACGCTCACGTCGGTGAAGCCCGCACCGTGGACCTTCTTGCGCAGCACGGACGCACCCATCGCGGAGGAGCCCATGCCGGCGTCGCAGGCGAAGACGATCGACTGGATCGGGCCGCCGCCGGATCCGGCGGAGCCCGCCAGCGCCGAGGACGCCACGGACTTCTTGCCCTTCATCGCCTCCATGCTCGCGGTGGCGGCCACCAGCTGGTCCTCAGGGTCGTCCGAGGTGTCGAGCTTGAGCAGGAACGCGGCGACCACGAAGGTCGCGGTCGCGCCGCCGAGGATCGAGAGGGTCACCCCGACCAGGCTGCCGGCGGGCGTCTGGGCGTAGACCGCGATCACCGACCCCGGGGCGGCCGGCGCCCGCAGGCCCGAGTTGAACAGCACGTTGATGAAGATCTGGGTCATGCCACCGGCGATCATCGCGAGGATGAGCTTGGGCTTCATCAGCACGTAGGGGAAGTAGATCTCGTGGATCCCACCGATGAAGTGGATGATCGCGGCACCGGGTGCCGAGGCCTTGGCCAGGCCCTTGCCGAAGATCGAGAAGGCCAGCAGCAGGCCAAGGCCGCCGGCGGGGTTGGCCTCGAGCAGGAACAGGATCGACTTGCCGTTCTCGACCGCCTCGTTGGTGCCGAGCGGGGTGAGCACGCCGTGGTTGATCGCGTTGTTGAGGAAGAGCACCTTGGCCGGCTCGATCAGCAGCGAGGTGAACGGCAGCAGGTTGTTGTTGACCAGCCACTCGACGCCGTCCCCGGCGACGTTGCTGACCTTGGTGAGCACCGGGCTCATCGCGAAGAAGCCGAAGGTCGCGAGCGCGAGCCCCCAGATGCCGGCCGCGAAGTTGTTGACCAGCATCTCGAAGCCGGGCTTGATCTTGCCGTCCCAGATGGCGTCGATGTGCTTCATCGACCAGCCGCCGAACGGGCCCATGATCATGGCGCCCATGAACATCGGGATCTCGGTGCCGGCGATCACCCCGAAGGTCGCGATGGCGCCGACCACGCCTCCGCGGGTGTCGTAGATCATCCGGCCGCCGGTGTAGCCGATCAGGATCGGCAGCAGGTAGGTGATCATCGGGCCGACGATGCCGCCCCCGTCGAAGTCGCCCCACCCGCCGATCTCGGCGACCCAGCTGCCCGGGCCGTCCCAGGCGTCGGTGAGGCCGGTGATCCACCCCTTCTCGATGAAGAGTGCGGTGATCAGGCCCCAGGCGATGAACGCCCCGATGTTGGGCATGACCATGTTCGACAGGAACGTGCCGAATCTCTGGACGTGCACGCGCGCCGACGACTTCGGTGCGCTGGTCTGCATGTGTGTCGCCATGCCGATTCCTTCCGCGGCAGCCATCGGGTGGCTGGTCGGTAGTGGACGCCAGACCCGTGACGCGTGACGCACGTCATACGGATCTGTGAACACCTTTATATCGCCGCGTAAACCTCGTCGTCAAGGGTCCAACGCCACATATTCACAGGCAAAACCAATAAGACGGTGATACGGTGAGCGCGTATCCCGTCGTTCGACCAGGAGGAGAACCATGAAGGCCCTGCGCTTCTACGCCCCCGAGGACGTCCGTCTCGAGGACGTGCCCGAACCCGACTGCGGCCCGGGCGAGATCAAGCTGCGCGTGCGCAACTGCTCGACCTGCGGCACCGACGTCAAGATCTTCCACAACGGTCACCAGAACCTCACCCCCCCGCGCACCATCGGCCACGAGATCGCCGGTGAGGTGGTCGAGGTCGGCGCCGAGGTCAACGCCACGTACGGCGCCCGGTTCGGCCACGAGTGGGCCGTGGGCGACCGGGCCCAGGTCATCGCCGCGGTGCCGTGCGGCGACTGCTACGAGTGCGACAAGGGCTGGATGGCCGTCTGCCAGAACCAGACCTCGGTCGGCTACCAGTACGACGGCGGCTTCGCCGAGTACATGATCGTGCCGCAGCAGGTGCTCAAGGTGGACGGCCTCAATCCGATCCCCGACAACGTGGGCTACGACGAGGCCTCGGCCGCGGAGCCGTTCGCCTGCGCGATCAACGCCCAGGAGCTGCTCGGCATCGAGGAGGGCGACACCCTCGTCGTCTTCGGGGCCGGCCCGATCGGCTGCATGCACATCCGTATCGCCCGCGGCGTCCACAAGGTCGGCAAGGTCTACCTCGTCGACGTCAACGCCGAGCGGCTCCAGATGTCGGCCGACGCCGTCCAGCCGGACGGGACCATCAACGGCGCCGAGGTCGACGTGGTCGAGAAGGTCATGGAGCTCACCGGTGGCCGCGGGGCGGACGTCATCATCACCGCCACCGCAGCGAACGTGACCCAGGAGCAGGCCATCGCCATGGCCGCGCGCAACGGCCGGATCTCCTTCTTCGGCGGCCTGCCGAAGACGGACCCGACGATCACCTGCGACTCCAACGTCGTGCACTACCGCCAGCTGCACATCCACGGTGCCAACGGCTCCGCGCCCGAGCACAACAAGCGGGCGTTGGAGTACATCTCCACCGGCCAGGTGCCGGTCAAGGACCTCATCACCGAGCACATCCCGCTGGAGCGGGCGCTCGAGGCGTTCGACATCGTCAAGCGCGGCGCAGCCATCAAGGTCACGGTCGAGCCGTAGCCGACGAAGTCGGCCACGGCGTGGCGACCGGGAGGTCGAGCAGGCCCACGGCCGAGCCCGCGAGGCCGTGACGGCGCGTCGAGACCCACGGTCGAGCCGTAGCCGACGAAGTCGGCCACGGCGTGGCGACCGGGAGGTCGAGCAGGCCCACGGCCGAGCCGTAGCCGAACCGCCCTCCGGGGCCCCGCGAGCGGGGCCCCGGAGGCGTCAGCTGACGTTGACCGCGCTCCAGGCGGCCGCCACGGTCGTGTACTGCGTGCTGGTGGCGCCGAAGAGGTCCCGGGCGGCGTTCAGCGTGGCCGTGCGCGCGCCGGCGTAGGTCGTGCCGGACGTCATGTAGACCGTCAGCGCGCGGTACCAGATCCGCTGCGCCGCGTCCCGGCCGACCCCGACGACCGTCGAGCCGTTGCAGGTCGGGCTGTCGTGCGCGACCCCGCCGATCGTCCTCGCCCCGGAGCCTTCGGCCAGCAGGTAGAAGAAGTGGTTGCCGATGCCGGAGGAGTAGTGCACGTCGTCCTGCCCGGCGAGCGCGCTCCAGCAGTCGTAGGACGCGCCGTCGCTGCTCGGCCTGTCCATCCGCCGGAAGCCCTGGTGCCGGGCGAGGTCGAACTGCTCGCCGATCAGGTAGTCGCCCGGGTCGCCGGCGTTGCCGGCGTAGAACTCCACCATGGTGCCGAAGATGTCCGAGGTGGCCTCGTTGAGACCGCCGGACTCGCCGGAGTAGGTGAGGTTCGCGCTGTTCTCGGTCACGCCGTGCGACATCTCGTGACCGGCGACGTCGAGCGAGGTCAGCGGACCGTAGCTGGTGCCGTCCCCGTCGCCGTACGTCATCTTGGTGCCGTCCCAGAAGGCGTTGACGTAGCCCGAGCCGTAGTGCACCCGGTTGAAGGAGCCCTTGCCGGTGCCGAAGATGCCGTTGCGCCCGTGCACCGCCTGGTAGTAGTCCCAGGTGGTGTCGGTGCCGTACTGCGCGTCGACCGCGGCGGACTCCCGGCTGCTCGTCGTGCCGTCGCCGAAGGAGGTGTCGGGGCTGGCGAGGAGCGTGCCGTTCGAGCAGCGCCCGGGGAAGATCTGGCACAGCGTCGAGTCGGACTTGTTGCCCATGTCGGTGGTGTAGGTGTTGCCCCGCGTGGGGTCCTTCATCTGGTAGGTCGAGCCGGCCGGCGTGAGCCGCAGCGGCACGGTGCCGCCGTACAACGACTGGCCGGAGCCGTCGACGGTCTCGATCTGCTCCTCGCGACGCAGCACGGAGCCCGTGCGGGCGTCGACGTAGCTGGCCAGCCGGCTGGGCGTGCCGTCGGCCTGCACGCCGCCGGTGACGACCTCCCAGGCCAGCCGTGGCGTGGCGGACGTCGCGTCGACGACCAGGCGGGGCGCACCGGCGGCCCGGAGCCCGCTGATCCTCCGGGTCGCGGACGACGGGGCGAGGGCCGCTGTCGTCGCCCGGGCGGCGCCGAGGGAGGGCCTGGTCGTCAGCGTCAGCGGGGCGTCCAGCGTCTGGCTGACACCCTCCCAGCCGGTCTGCGGTCCGCGGTGGACGACCAGGTCCCCGCCCAGGACAGGCACCCCGTCGAGGGTGCGCTCGAGGCGGACGTGGGTGCTGCCGTCGGTGTCGCGCACCGCCCGGCCGGGGTGGAAGGACTGCCCCGGCGTGGCCCGGGCGGCGCGCGGGTGGGCGAGCAGGGCCGAGACCGCCGCCCCGGCGGGGCCCGGGGCCGGGTCGCCGGTGGCCCCCGCACCGGTGGCTCCCGCGGAGCCGGCCTGCGCACCCAGCGTGCCGGCCGCGAGCACGGCGGCCACGGCTATTCCCGAAGTCCTGCGCATCAAGATGTTCCCTCTCGTCGTTCCGGCTGGTCGTCGTCGACCCTTGCCGGACTCAACGCGCAGATCGAGAGGACGTCACCCTCAGGTTCGTGCGGCGCAGGAAGTTGCAGAAGTGGGAGGAGTCTCAGGGCAGGTCGAGGACGTGCTCGAGGCCGACGGTGAGCCCGGGGTGGTCCTGGATCGCCCGCAGCCCGGAGAGCACGCCCGGGGTGAACGAGGCCCGGTCGAGCGAGTCGTGGCGGATCGTGAGGGTCTCCCCCACCCCGCCGAGGATCACCTCCTGGTGGGCGACCAGGCCCCGGATCCGGAGACCGTGCACCCGGATGCCGTCCACGTCGGCACCCCGGGCGCCGTCCAGCGTCGTGCTGGTCGCGTCGGGCACCGGGGGGCAGCCGGCCGCACGACGGGCGGCCGCGATCAGCTCCGCGGTACGCCGAGCAGTGCCGGAGGGCGCGTCGGCCTTGTCGGGATGGTGCAGCTCGACCACCTCGACCGACTCGTAGAAGGGAGCGGCCGCCGCGGCGAAGCGCATCATCAGCAGGGCCCCGATGGAGAAGTTGGGGGCGATCAGGACGCCGGTGCCGGGGGCGTCCGCCAACCAGCCGCGCAGCGTCGACATGCGCGCCTCGTCGAGGCCGGTGGTGCCGACCACGGCGTGGATGCCGTGGCGCACGCAGAACTCCAGGTTCGCCATCACCACGTCGGGGTGGGTGAAGTCGACGACCGCCCCGGCTCCGGCCGCCACCAGGTCGTCCAGGCTGTCGTCCGCGTCGACCTCGGCCACCAGCTCGAGGTCGGCGGCGGCCCCGACCGCCCGGCAGACCTCGGCGCCGACCCGGCCACGGGCTCCGAGCACCCCGACCCGGAGTCGGCTGACGGGCGGGTCGGTCGGGTCCGCGGGGCTCACCTCAGTCACGGACCAAACCTAGGCCATGCCCCGTGGCGTCCGCGCGGACCGGCCCCTCGCACCGCCGCCCGGCCTTTCTGGCAGTCTTGCCCCCATGGCGCAGCAGACGATTCCGGCCCGGATCAGGTGGGCGGTCGAGGTGATGGACCTCCAGCCGTCCGACCACGTGCTCGAGATCGGCTGCGGACCAGGCGCGGGAGCCGAGCTGATCTGCAGTCGGCTGGAGACCGGCAAGCTCTTCGCGATCGACCGCTCGGAGTCCGGTGTGGACCGCACCAAGCGGCGCAACGCCCGCCACGTGGAGTCCGGCCGGCTCACCGTGCGGCAGATCGACCTGGCCACGCTCCGGGTGCCGGTCAAGCGGCTGAACAAGGTCTTCTCCTTCAACGTCAACCTGTTCTGGGTGCGCGACGCCGTCGACGAGATCGCGCTGCTGCACGAGCGGCTGCTGCCCGGCGGAGCGGTGCACCTGTTCTACGAGGCCAATCGCGCCGAGCTGGTGCCGACCATCGTGCAGAAGGCGTCGGCCAACCTCGTCGCGGGTGGCTTCCGGGTCTCGGTCGTCGAGCAGAAGGCGCCGGCGGTGGTCGGCCTGATCGGCCGACGCTGAGAGCCCTTCCCGCTCAGGCTTTTTCCTTATGCGACCTAGACATTAGGCAATTCCCTAATGTAGGCTCGCCATAAGGTCGAGACCGAGGAGGACCGTGGTGGACGTCGCCGTCCTGACCGTGGACCAGCGCAGCAGCCGGACCAGCGCCGACGAGGTGCCGACGGCGATCGCCGCCCTCGCGGGGCTGCCGGTCCTCGTCCCGTTCGAGCGCACGGCCGGTGACGAGTTCCAGGGGGTGCTCGACGACCCGTCGGCGCTCCCCCGGGCGGTCGAGCTGTTGCTGCGCGTGGACGCCTGGAACATCGGCATCGGTGTCGGCGGGGTCGAGCTGCCGGTCCCGACCGAGGCCCGCGCCGGCCGGGGCGCGGCGTACCTGCACGCGCGCGCCGCCGTGACCGCCGCCAAGAACAGCCCGTGGCACCTGCGCGTGGCCGGGGACCACCCCGACGCCCGAGCCCTGGAGACCACCCTGTGGCTGTGGGCCGCCGTCCTGGGCCGGCGTACGGCCCGGGGCTGGGAGGTCGCCGACCTCGTCGAGGCGGGCCTGTCCTACGAAGAGGCCGGGCGCCGCCTGGGCATCAGCCAGTCTGCGGTGAGCCAGCGCGCGCAGGCCGCCGGGATCGTGGAGGGACGTCGGGCGCGCGAGCTCGCAACCGGGCTCACCGCGAACCTGCTCGGGACGCCGGAGGTCGCATGAGCGGCTACGACTGGGGCACGCTCGTGCTCGTCCTGCTCGGCGCCGGCTCCCTCACCGGTCTCGTCGCCTGGTCGCGCACCGGTGCCGCGATCTGGGCACCGGTGTCGCTCACGCTGCTGGCCGTGGCGGCGCTGCTGGCCGCGGCCCCGCCGTACGTCGAGATCGGCAGCCACCTGCGCGTCACGCTGCTGGCGGTGCTGGCCGGGTCACTCGCCGTGGTGGGCGGTGGACCCGTCACGGCCCGGGTCTTCGCGCTGGTGGACCGGCACGGGCCCGCCCTGGCCGACCACCGCGTGGAGGACGCTGCGGCCGTGCTCCGCGGCGGGGCCTGGATCGGCGCGCTGGAGCGGGCCGCGATCTTCGCCAGCCTGGCCGTCGGCCAGCCCGAGGGAGTCGCGATCGTGCTGGCGCTCAAGGGGCTGGGCCGCTACCCCGAGCTGCGGGCCGGCGCGAGCACCGGCACCGCCGAGCGCTTCATCATCGGCACGTTCAGCAGCGTGCTCTGGGCCGCCGCCTGCGCCGGGGTGGTCCGCCTGCTGCTCTGAGCCGGGCGGCGGGTTTCCCCGGCTGGCCGGGGAAACCCCCGCCTGTCGGCCGAGATCTCGGCCGACAGGCGGGGGTTCCGGCTGACCGGTCAGGCCTCAGCCGGGTCCCACGATCGCGAGCAGCTCCGGCTGCACGAACAGCTCGGCCGCCAGCTGCCGCACCTCCTCGAGCGTGACGCCCTCGATGCGGGCCATCACCTCGTCGATGCTCAACAGCTCGTCGTAGACCAGCTCGGCCTTGCCCAGGCGTGACATCCGGGCACCGGAGTCCTCGAGACCGAGCACGAGGCCGCCGCGCAGCTGCCCCTTGCCGCGGGACAGCTCCTCGTCGGTGATGCCCTCGGCCGCCACCTTCGCCAGCTCGTCGCGCACCACCCCCAGCACGGCGTCGAGCTTGCTCGGCAGGCAGCCGACCGAGACCCCGACCAGGCCGGAGTCGGCGTGGTGGCTGGCGAACGAGAAGACCGAGTACGCCAGGCCGCGGTTCTCCCGGACCTCCTGGAAGAGCCGGCTCGACGTCCCGCCACCGAGGGCGGTGTTGAGCACGCCCAGCGCGAACCGCCGGTCGTCGCGGCGGGTGAGACCGGCCATGCCCAGCACGACGTTGACCTGCTCGAAGGGCCGGGTCGCGGCGCTCGACCCGGGGAACACGTCCACGAACGTCTCGCCGCCACGCGGCGCCACCGGCGTCTCGTCGCCGGCGAGGAAGCCGTTGCGGCCGAACGCCCCGGCGACCTGCGCCACGAGCGCGTCGTGGTCAAGGTTGCCGGCAGCGGCCACGACCATGTTGGCGGGGCGGTAGTGGTCGCGGTGGAACTGCACGATCTCGTCCCGGGTGAGCGCGGCGATCGACTCCTCGGTGCCGGCGATCGGCCGGCCCAGCGGGGAGTCGCCCCACGCCTGCGTGGCGAAGAGGTTGTGGACGACGTCGTCGGGGTCGTCGTCGTGCATGGCGATCTCGTCGAGGATCACGTCACGCTCGGCCTCGACGTCCTCGGCGCTCAGCAGCGAGCTCGTCACCATGTCGCCGAGCACGTCCACCGCCAGCGGCAGGTCCTCGTCGATGACCCGGGCGTGGAAGCAGGTGTACTCCTTGGCGGTGAAGGCGTTGAACTCCCCACCCACGGCGTCGAGCGACACCGAGATGTCGAGCGCCGAGCGCGTCGGGGTCCCCTTGAAGAGCAGGTGCTCGAGGAAGTGCGAGCAACCGTGCAGCTGCGGCGTCTCGTCGCGCGAGCCGACGCCGACCCACACGCCCACGCTCGCTGACCGGGTGCCGGCCAGGTGCTCGGAGATGACCCGCAGTCCTCCGGGCAGCACGGTACGCCGCACCCCTGAGGTCTCCGGACCGGGCTCGGACGGTGTCATCGGCTGGGAAGCCGACGACCGGCCAGGGTCTCCCTGGCCGGTCGTCGTTGCTTCGTCGTGCGTCACGCAGTGATCACTCGGCGTCAGCCGGCTCGGGAGCCTCGGAGGCCCCGGAGACCTCGGCGTCGGCCGCGGCGCCCTCGGTCTCCTCGACGACGGGGATCAGCGAGAGCTTGCCGCGGTCGTCGATCTCGGCGATCTGGACCTGGATCTTCTGGCCCACGGAGAGCACGTCCTCGACCGCGTCGACCCGCTTGCCACCGGCGAGGCCACGCAGCTTGCTGATGTGTAGCAGGCCGTCCTTGCCGGGCATCAGCGAGACGAACGCACCGAAGTTCGTCGTCTTCACGACCGTGCCGAGGTAGCGCTCGCCGACCTCGGGCATGGTCGGGTTGGCGATCGCGTTGACGGCCTGCCTGGCGGCCTCCGCCGCCTCGCCGTTGGTGGCACCGATGTAGATCGTGCCGTCGTCCTCGATGGACAGCGACGCCCCGGTGTCGTCCTGGATCTGGTTGATCACCTTGCCCTTCGGGCCGATGACCTCGCCGATCTTGTCGACGGGGATGCGCACCGTGATGATGCGCGGCGCGTGCAGCGACATCTCCTCGGGAGCGCTGATCTCCTCGTTCATGACCTCGAGGATCGCCGTGCGGGCGTCCTTGGCCTGGTTCAGCGCGGCCGCGAGGATCTCGGCGGGGATGCCGTCGAGCTTGGTGTCGAGCTGGAGCGCGGTGACGAACTCCGGGGTGCCGGCGACCTTGAAGTCCATGTCGCCGAACGCGTCCTCGGCGCCGAGGATGTCGGTCAGCGCGACGTACTCGGTCTTGCCGTCGACCTCACCGGAGATGAGGCCCATGGCGATCCCGGCGACGGGGGCGCGCAGCGGCACGCCGGCCTGGAGCAGCGACAGGGTCGAGGCGCAGACGGAGCCCATCGAGGTGGAGCCGTTGGAGCCCATCGCCTCGGAGAGCTGGCGGATCGCGTAGGGGAACTCCTCGCGCGTCGGCAGCACGGGCAGCAGCGCGCGGCGCGCGAGCGCACCGTGGCCGACCTCGCGACGCTTGGGCGAGCCCACGCGTCCGGTCTCACCGGTGGAGAACGGCGGGAACACGTACTTGTGCATGTAGCGCCGCGACTTCTCCGGGGAGAGCGTGTCGAGCTTCTGCTCCAGGGTGAGCATGTTCAGCGTGGTGACACCCAGGATCTGGGTCTCGCCGCGCTCGAACAGCGCCGAGCCGTGGACGCGCGGGATCACGGAGACCTCGGCGTGCAGCGGGCGGATGTCGGCGAGGCCACGGCCGTCGATGCGGATCTTGTCGCGCAGCACGCGCTCGCGCACGACCTGCTTGTTGACCGAGCGGAACGCCGCGCCGATCTCCTTCTCGCGACCCTCGAACTGGCCGGCGAGCTTCTCGAGCAGGCCGCCCTTGAGCTCGTCGGTGCGCAGGTCGCGCTCCTGCTTGTCCGCGATGGTCATCGCCTGGACGAGGTCCGCCTTGACGGCCGACTCGACGGCAGCGAAGACGTCGTCCTCGTGGTCGAGGAAGATCGGGAACTCCTGGACGGGCTTGGCGGCCACGTTGGCCAGCTCGGCCTGCGCCTCGCACAGCTGCTTGATGAACGGCTTGGCGGCGTCGAGGCCGCCGGCCACGACGGCCTCGGTCGGCGCCTGCACACCGCCCTGGACCAGGGTCCAGGTCTGCTCGGTGGCCTCGGCCTCGACCATCATGATGGCGACGTCACCGGTGTCGGTGACGCGACCGGCCACGACCATGTCGAAGACGGCGTTCTCGAGCTGGCTGTGCGTCGGGAACGCGACCCACTGGCCCTCGATCAGGGCGACGCGGACGCCGCCGACGGGGCCGGAGAACGGCAGGCCGGAGATCTGGGTGGACAGCGAAGCGGCGTTGATCGCGAGCACGTCGTAGGGGGTGTCCGGGTTGAGCGCCATCACGGTGATGACGACCTGGACCTCGTTGCGCAGACCCTTCTTGAACGTCGGGCGCAGCGGGCGGTCGATCAGGCGGCAGGTGAGGATCGCGTCCTCGCCGGGACGACCCTCGCTGCGGAAGAACGAGCCGGGGATCTGGCCCGCGGCGTACATCCGCTCCTCGACGTCGATCGTCAGGGGGAAGAAGTCGAAGTGGTCCTTGGGGTGCTTGCCGGCCGTGGTGGCCGAGAGCAGCATCGTGTCGTCGTCGAGGTAGGCGGTCACCGAACCGGCGGCCTGGCGGGCGAGCAGCCCGGTCTCGAACTTGACGGTGCGGGTGCCGAACTTGCCGTTGTCGATCACGGTCTCGACGGCGGAGATGATGGGGCCCCCATCAGTGGACTGGGTCAAGGAATCGATTCTCTCTGTTCGCGGAGCGATCCGCGGCGTCCCGCTACGGGCGGGTGTCTCTCTCGACGAGGACGTCCGCCGGGGTCTCCCCCGCCGTGTGCTGCTGCGGGGGGGCCGGTCTTCGATCGAGGCCCGCAGGGACGGCCGCCGGGTGTCGCGGGCGGTGGGCCTGAGGGCCACTACCGAGGACCGAGCCGAAACGGGCGGGTCGCTCCTGGTGATGGTGTGCAAGAGGCTGTGCAGTTGTGGGTGGTGCTGAGCAGTCGTGGTGCAGGTCCGAGCCTAGCGGGACCGGACCTCGATGCCCCGAAATGGGGCGGAGCGGCTGCCCCACCGGGGCAGCCGCTCCGCCCGTTTCCCGGTTGCCCGGGAGGGGTTCAGCGACGCAGGCCGAGTCGCTCGACGATCGAGCGGTAGCGCGCGATCTCGGTCTTCTGCAGGTAGTTCAGCAGGCGACGGCGCTGGCCGACGAGCAGCAGCAGGCCACGACGGCTGTGGTGGTCGTGCTTGTGGGTCTTGAGGTGCTCGGTGAGGTGCGCGATGCGGAAGCTCAGCAGCGCGACCTGGACCTCGGGCGAGCCGGTGTCGCCCTCGGTCGTGGCGTACTCGGCGATGATCTTCTTCTTGGT
This sequence comes from uncultured Actinomycetota bacterium, assembly GCA_963760585.1. Taxonomy (GTDB): domain Bacteria; phylum Actinomycetota; class Actinomycetes; order Propionibacteriales; family Nocardioidaceae; genus Nocardioides. The sequence goes on along the minus strand of CAVXDI010000004.1, from coordinate 300,008 downwards.
CTCCGCGTCAGTACCGATCGACATACGGGAGCTCCTTCCGGCCCGGGGGCCTGTCGTTGCGCGGCGCTCCAGGTCCTGATCACCTGGGGCTCTATGGATCCGCGGCCGTTGGACGGCAGTCGTGCAGGGTCACCCTCGCGGGCAACCGGTCAAGACTAGCAACGGCCCCCTCGTACGCCGAATCGCGCGCGCGGCCTCAGACGGCCGGCGGCTGGTCGGAGCGGCGCTCGCTGACGGTCTCGGAGCCGTCGGCGTGCCGGGTGACGGCCGTGGAGCGTCGCGACCGGTTCGCCTGGGCGGCGGTGAGCCCGATGACCAGGAGGCCTGCGAGCGCCAGGATCCAGCCGATCATCGTGAGGTCGACGCCGCTGACGCTGTCGGTGACCGCGAGGGCCAGGATCAGCCCCAGGGCCAGGAGGAAGACGCCAAGTCCGTATCCCATGGTGTGTCAGTTCCCTTCGGTGGAGGTCCGCAGGCGCGGATCGCTGGAGACGACATACCCCGTCTCCCGCTCCCCCAACCGTGAGGTGACCCGACCGGTCCAGTCACCCCCGAGCCCGGCTAGCCCCCGAGCACCGCCAGGACGGCGGCCCGGGCGGCCGTCGGGTCGGGCGCCGCGAGCGCCGCCTCCGCCGCGTCCTCGCACGCCTCGTAGGTGACGGTCTCCAGCTGGGCGCCCACCGTCCGGACGGCAGCGGCGGCCATCGACAGCGAGGTGATGCCCATGCCGACCAGGGCGCAGGCGAGCAGCGGGTCGGCCGCGGCCTCGCCGCAGACCCCCACGGGCTTGTCGGCACGCCGGCCGGCCTCGGCCGTGATCGCGATCAGCTGGAGGACCGCCGGCTGCCAGGGGTCGGTGAGGTGGGCGAGGTCGGTGGCCATCCGGTCGGCGGCCATCGTGTACTGGGTGAGGTCGTTGGTCCCGATCGAGAGGAAGTCCACGACCTCCAGCATCCGGTGGGCCAGCAGTGCGGCGCTGGGCACCTCCACCATCACCCCCGCCTTGAGCCCCCGCGCGTGCACCTTGCGGGCGAAGTCCTCGGCCTCGGCGACCGTGGCGACCATCGGCGCCATCACCCAGGCCTCGGTTCCGGTGCGTTGCGCGGCCCCGGCGACGGCGTCGAGCTGTCGCTCGAGCAGGGCCGGGTTGGTGAACGAGAGCCGCAGCCCGCGCACGCCGAGGGCCGGGTTCTCCTCGCCCTCGTGGGTCGCGAAGGCCACCGGCTTGTCGGAGCCGGCGTCCAGGGTGCGGACGACGACGTAGCGGCCGGCGGCCCCGGTGCGGGCGAACGGCTCGAGGACGCGGCTGTAGATGTCGGTCTGCTCCTCCATCGACGGCTCGTCCTTGCGGTTGAGGAAGCACAGCTCGGTGCGGAACAGCCCGACCCCCTCCACCGGCGCGTCGGCCGCGGAGCGTGAGGAGTCACCGTCCGCGACGTTCGCGAGGATCTTGACCGGGCGGCCGTCGGCCGTGACGCCCGGCCCGGACCAGGTGGCGGTCCGGGCGCGCAGCTCCCGGTCGCTGCTGACCCGCGCCTCGGCCTCGTCGGGGTCCGGCTCGACCTCGATCGTGCCGGCGGTGCCGTCCACGAGCAGGCGGGTGCCGCCGGTGAGCGACATGGCGCCGGTGGTGCCGACCACGCACGGGATGGCCAGCTGGCGCGCGATGATGGCGGTGTGGCTGGTCGGACCTCCGCGCTCGGTGACCAGCGCGATCACCAGCGCCGGGTCGAGGCCCGCGGTGTCCGCGGGCGCGAGGTCCTCGGCGACCAGCACCGAGGGCTGCTTCGGCGTCGGGACCCCCGGCTCGGGCTCGCCGACGACGTGGGCGACCAGGCGGCGCTCGATGTCGGTGAGGTCGGTGACCCGCTCGGCCATCAACCCGCCCATCCCGGTGAAGATCGCGGAGAACTGCTCGACCGCCGCGCGCACGGAGGCGAGCAGGTCCTCGCCGGTGCGCAGGTGCTTGCGGACGGCGCTGCGCAGCCCCTTGTCGCGAGCCAGGCCGGCGCTCGCGGTGAGCACCTCCGCCGCGGCCCCCGAGGCGCGGTCGGCCTTGGCCTGGAAGCCGCCGGAGACCGCGGTGACGGCCTCGTCGTAGGCCGCGAGGGCAGCGTCGGCGTCGGCGAAGCCGCCATCACCGAACGCGGCGATGGCGGTGGCGGAGACCTCGCTGCGGGCGAGCAGCGCCGGGCCGTGCGCGACGCCCGGCACGACGGGTGTGCCGCGCAGCGGCCCGGACGGCGGCACCTCCAGGGTCGCCGTGTCGCCCGCAGGGCTGTCGCTGGAGGGTGTGCTGGGATCGGTGCTGGTGGCCATGGTCACAAGTTAACCCCTCTCACCGCTTGACAGTCAACACGTTCGGGCGTAAAACAACATATACAAAAACCAACAAATGCGGAGAGGTACCGATGTCGATGTACGCCGAGGAGCGCCAGCAGGCGATGGCCCGCCTCGTCGCCGATCGCGGTCGCGTCTCGGTGAGCGTCATCGCCCACGAGTACGACGTCACGACCGAGACGGTGCGCCGCGACCTCTCCACCCTGGAGCGGCTGGGCCTGGTCCGCCGGGTGCACGGCGGGGCGGTGCCGCCGCACAGCCTGGCCGCGATGGAGTCCGCCCTGGTGGAACGGGACTCCTCCCACACCGAGCAGAAGGAGCGGATCGCCCAGGCCGCCCTCGAGCAGCTCCCCGCGGGCGGCTCGACGATCCTGATCGATGCCGGCTCCACCACCCACCGGTTCGCCAGCCTGCTGCCGCGCGACCTGCGCATGAGCGTCGTTACCCACGCGGTGCCCGTCGCCTCCCGGCTGGCCGGCAACCCCGGCATCGAGCTGCACCTGCTGCCCGGCCGGGTGCGTTCCACCACCCAGGCCGCCGTGGGCACCGACACCGTCGAGGCCCTCACCCACCTGCGTGCCGACGTGCTCTTCCTCGGCACCAACGGGGTGAGCGTCGGCCACGGCCTGACCACCCCCGACCGCGACGAGGCCGCCACCAAGCGGGCCATGGTCGCCAGCGCCCGCCGTACCGTCCTGCTGGCCGACGCCACGAAGATCGGCGTCGAGTCCTCGCTCCGTTTCGCGACCCTGGAGGAGATCGACGTGATCATCACCGACGATGCGATCAGCAACGCCGCGCGCCACGCGCTCGAGCACGCCGGTGTGGAGGTGGTGGTGGCATGATCGTCACCCTCACGCCCAACCCGAGCCACGACCGCACCGTCACGCTGGGCGCCCCGCTCGAGCGCGGTGCCGTGCAGCGGGCCGAGTCCGTGCTCTCGCAGGCCGGGGGGAAGGGCGTCAACATCTCCCGCGCCTCGGTCGCCGCCGGGGTGCCCTCGATCGCGGTGCTGCCCGCGCCCAAGGACGACCCCTTCGTCCACGAGCTGCTGGCCGCCGGTATCGACTGCCGCCCGGTCGAGCACCACGGGGGTGACCTGCGGGTCAACATCACGATCAGCGAGCCCGACGGCACCACCACCAAGCTCAACAGCCCCGGCCCCACCGCGACCCCGGAGATGCTCGCCGCCCTGACCGAGTCGCTGCGCCGTCGTGCGGCCTCGGCCGACTGGGTGGTGCTGGCCGGTTCGCTGCCCCCCGGCGCGCCGGTCGAGTGGTACGCCGACCTGGTGACCGTGCTGCGCCGGACCACCGCCAGCGTCGCCGTCGACACCAGCGACGCTCCCCTGCGGGCCCTGGTGGAGCGCCTTCCCGAGAGCGCCCCGCACCTGATGAAGCCCAACGGCGAGGAGCTCGCCTCCTTCACCGGGGGCGACGCCGCCACGCTCGAGACGGACCCGATGGCCGCCGCCCGTGCCGCCCGCACGCTCGTGGACCGCGGCGTCCGCGCCGTCCTCGCCACGCTCGGCGCCAACGGCGCGGTGCTCGTCACCGAGTCCGGCGCCTGGCACGCCACCCCACCGCCCACCGACGTCGTCAGCACCGTCGGCGCGGGCGACTCCAGCCTCTTCGGCTACCTCCTCGGGGACATCCGTCAGCGGACCCCCGACCAACGACTCGCGCTCGCCGTCGCCTACGGCAGCGCGGCCGCCGGACTTCCCGGCACGACCATCCCGCACCCCACGCAGGTCCGTCCCGAGCTGGTCTCGGTCCGCGACCTCCCGATCACCCAAGGAGGGTGACGATGTCTGACCTGATCACAACGGATCTGGTGCGGCTCGACGTCGGTCTCGGCCCGGACAAGCACGACGCGATCCGGGCCCTGGCCGCGGTCGTCGACGGCGCCGGACGCGCGAACGACGTGGAGCAGCTCATCCAGGACGCACTCGCCCGCGAGGAGACCTCCCCCACCGGCCTGCCCGGCGGCATCGCGATCCCGCACTGCCGGACGACCGGGGTCGAGGAGCCGACCCTGGCCTTCGCCCGGCTCTCCCCGCCGGTCGACTTCGGCGCCAAGGACGGCCCGGCCGACATCGCCTTCCTGATCTCGGCGCCCGCCGGCGGTGACAGCACGCACCTGCAGCTGCTCACCAAGCTGGCCCGAGCCCTGGTGAAGCCGGCCTTCACCACGTCGCTGCGGGAGGCCGCCACGGCCGAGGAGGTCGTCCAGCTCGTCTCGGACGTCCTCGGCCCCGTCGCCGCCACCCCGGCGAAGACCGCGGCCCCGGCAGCCGCCGCCGGTACGACGGCGAGCACCGGCAGCACCGCCCAGTCGACCGAGCCGGCGGCCTCCGCCCCGGCCGGGACGACCGCCCCCGCGGCGGGCGCCCCCCGCACGCTGGTCGCCGTCACCGCCTGCCCGACCGGCATCGCGCACACCTACATGGCCGCGGAGGCCCTCGAGGCCGCCGCCGAGCGCGCCGGGGTCGAGCTCGAGGTCGAGACCCAGGGCTCCGCGGGCGCCTCGCCGCTCTCCCCGGAGACGATCCGCCGGGCCGCCGCCGTGATCTTCGCCGTCGACGTGGGCGTGCGTGACCGCGGCCGCTTCGCCGGCAAGCCGCTGGTCTCCTCGAGCGTCAAGCGCCCGATCGACCAGGCCGACGAGATGATCGCCGAGGCGCTGCGCCTCGCCGACGACCCGGACGCGCCCCGCGTCGAGGGCGCCGCCGGTGGGTCCGGTGGCACCGAGACGCACGCCGGCGCGAACGAGAGCTGGGCCGGTCGTACGCGCCGGGTGCTGATGACCGGCGTGTCGTACATGATCCCCTTCGTCGCCGCCGGTGGCCTCCTGATCGCCCTGTCCTTCCTGCTGGGTGGCTACGAGATCGTCGGACCGTACGGCGACATCGCCGTCAACAACACGATCTTCAACCTGCCGGACGTCAACGCGCTCGGCCTCGACCACGCCCTGTTCGGCTCCGGGCTGATGGCCTACATCGGCGCGGTGTTCTTCATCATCGGCAAGACCGCGTTCATGTTCTTCATCCCGGCCCTCGCGGGCTACATCGCCTACGCGATCGCCGACCGGCCGGGCATCGCCCCCGGCTTCGTGATGGGTGGCCTGGCGGCCAACATCTTCGGGGTCTCCGACGGGGCGACCAGCCCCACCGCGCTCCCCGCCACCGGGTTCCTCGGCGCGATCATCGGCGGCGTCCTCGCCGGCCTGATCGCGCACTGGATCGCCGGCTGGAAGGTGCCGACCTGGGCCCGCGGCCTGATGCCCGTCATGGTCATCCCGCTGCTGACGAGCATCCTCGCCGGGCTCCTGATGATCCTCGTCCTCGGCAAGCCGATCGGGTGGCTGATGGACCAGCTCAACAGCGGCCTCACCTCGATGAGCGGCAGCAGCGCCGTCCTGCTGGGTGTCATCCTCGGCCTGATGATGGCCTTCGACATGGGCGGCCCGCTCAACAAGGTCGCCTACAGCTTCGCGGCTGCCGGCGTGGGCGCCGCAGCCACCGCGGCCGCCGACGACCCGCGGCTGAAGATCATGGCCGCCGTGATGCTGGCCGGCATGGTCCCGCCGATCGCACTGGCGCTGGCCACCGTCGTCCGTCCCCGCCTGTTCAACGCCCCGGAGCGGGAGAACGGCAAGGCCGGCTGGCTGCTCGGCGCGTCGTTCATCACCGAGGGCGCGATCCCGTTCGCCGCGGCCGACCCGCTGCGCGTCATCCCGGCGATCATGCTCGGCAGCGCCGTCACCGGGGGCCTCTCCGAGCTCCTCGACGTCAGCGTGCGAGCGCCGCACGGGGGCATCTTCGTGATCTTCGCGGTCAGCAACGTCTTCGGCTACCTGTTCTCGCTGCTGGCCGGCGTCCTCGTCGGCTGTGCCGCCGTGATCGCCCTGAAGTCGATGGGCGAGAAGGACCCCGAGGTCGAGGGATCGACGACCGAGCGCGAGACCGTCGCCGCCTGAGCACCGCCTCACCCCCACCCCACCACCCGAAGGAGCACCATGCCCACCAAGTCCGTCATCGTCGGCTCCGCCGTCGGACTGCACGCCCGCCCCGCCGCGATCATCTCCGAGGCCGCCGGGGAGCTCGACTCCGAGGTCTACATCGCCGTCCCGGGCGACGAGCCGGTCGAGGCCAGCTCGGCGCTGCTGATCATGACCCTGGGCGCCGGCAACGGCGACACGGTCGAGGTCTCCGGCGACGACCAGGCTGCGGTCGACCAGATCGCCGCGCTGGTCGAGAAGGACCTCGACGCCTGAGGAGCTCGCGCGAGCGGGTCGCGACCCGGAGGGCCGACCCGCCCACCCCAGCCCGACGGGCGCACCCCCGGTCAACCGACCGGGGGTGCGCCCGTCTCGCGCAGCGCCAGGTAGACCGCCCGGACGCCGACGGCCCGCTCCAGCTCGTGGGTGACCCCGGAGAAGAACTGGCCGCGGTAGGTCTCGTCGGTGACGGTGGAGACCGTCAGGTAGAGCCCCGAGAAGGCCGCCAGGAAGACCGAGACCTGGACGAGCTCGCGCGAGACGCTGGTCAGCCCCGGCAGGTGGTGGGCACCCTCGGGGCCCAGCCACGCCTGCATCACCGGTTCGGTCATGGTCAGGGAGCCGAAGACCATCAGGAAGACGAAGACCGAGACGGTCAGCAGCAGGACCTGCACCATCTGCACGATCATCAGCACCACCACGAGGTTCCAGCGGGCGAACCCGGCGACCTCGGCGTACGACGCGGGGTCGCTCGCCGGGTCGTCCACGAGCCCGCGGCAGGCCTGCTCGAGCGGCGTTCCGGCACAGGCCTCCAGCAGGAAGCGGTCGTCGACGTGGTCGTCGGTCCGGTCGACCTCCTCGGGCAGCCGGACCAGCAGGTAGGCCACCGCCAGCAGCACGAAGAGCAGGGCGGTCAGCCACAGCACCCCGGCGCCGAGGTTGGAGGCCACCTGCCAGACCTCGGTGTTGATGAACAGGAACGTGATGAACATCAGCAGCAGGGGCAGCGCGCGGGTCGCCATCGGCAGCAGCGTGCGCAGGCTGCCCAGCGTGCGCGACAGTGCCCAGGTGACGATCGGACGGGCCCGCAGCGCGGTGAGGGCGTACCAGGTGGCGGCGGTCAGCCCCAGCGAGAGCAGCAGCGCGGGGGCGACGGTGAGCTGGTCGGAGACCCACGCCAGCAGGCCGCCGGCGCCGGAGGCCAGCACGACGACGGCCACCACCAGCGGCACGATCCGGCGCGCCCGCAAGGCCTCCCGCGCGGCCCGGCGCTCCTCCGGGACGAAGTACGACAGCCCGTGCTGGAGGAACCACTGCTCGGTCGCCCTGAGCTGGTCGGCGGCCACCGACCTCACGCGCAGGCCTCCAGCACGCCCCGGGCCTGCTCGACGTCCCGGGCCATCTGGAGCAGGAGCGCCTCGACCGAGTCGAAGGCCGTCATCGCACGCAGGAGCTCCACGAAGGCCACCTCGACCTCGACCCCGTAGAGCTCCAGGTCGGTCCGGTCCAGCACGTAGCTCTCCACCCGGCGCTCGCGCTGGCCGTCGAAGGTCGGGTTGGTGCCGACGCTGATCGCGGCGGGGTACCGCTCGCCGGTGTCCACCCGCCGCAGCCAGCCGGCGTACACGCCGTCGGCCGGGGCTGCCGTCAGCGGGTCGGTCGGCACGTTGGCCGTGGGGTAGCCGAGCTCACGACCCCGCTGGTCGCCGCGGACGACGACCCCGCGCACGGTGTACGGGCGGCCCAGGGCCTGCGCTGCGCCGGAGACGTCCCCGGTGGCCAGGCAGGTGCGCACGTAGGTCGAGGACCAGACCTGCGGGCCGCCGTCCAGCTCGACGCCCTCGGCGACGAAGTCCCGTTCGGCGCCCAGCTCGCTCAGCGTCGCCACGTCACCGGAGGCCCGGTGGCCGAAGCGGAAGTTGGCCCCCACCACGACCACTCGCGCGCGCAGGCCGTCCACCAGCACCCGCTCGACGAACTCCCGGGGCGACCAGTCCGCGACCGCCCGGTCGAACGGCAGCGCCAGCAGGTCGTCCGCCCCCGCCTCGGCGAGCAGCTCGGCGCGGGTCTCCAGCGACGTCAGGGCGGTGGGGGCGTGCTCGGGGCGCAGCACCGCCATCGGGTGCGGCGCGAAGGTGACCGCCACCAGGCGGAGCCCCCCGTCGTCAGCCGCCGCACGGGCCCGGGCCAGCACGTGGCGGTGTCCGAGGTGCACGCCGTCGAAGTTGCCGACCACGACCACGGTCGGGCCGAGGTCGGCCGGGACCTCGTCCAGGGAACGCCAGATTCGCACGGCGCACAGACTACTGGCGCGCCGTGCTCACACGAACACGGCGACCGCCCGCGCTGCCCCGTCGCGGGGCTCGTAGAGCGCCAGGAACTGCCCGTCGGGGGCGAAGAGCGCGCTCAGCCCGGTCAGCTCGACGGCCAGGCTCCGCCCGACCCGCACGTCGGCGGCCTGGTCGTCGTCCAGCTCGTGTGCCCCGAACGCCGCGCGGGCGGCCTCGGCGAGGGGCAGCATCGTGAACTCCTCACCGAGCTGCTCGAGCGTGGCCGCCACCCCCAGGTCGTAGGGACCCACCGCGGTACGCCGCAGCGAGGTGAGGTGGCCGCCCACGCCCAGGCTCGCCCCCGCGTCCCGCGCGAGGGCGCGGACGTAGGTGCCGCTGGAGCAGCGCACCGACACCTTGACGTCGAGGGTCTCCCCCGCCGCGCCGACCTCGAGCACCCGGAGCTCGTGCACGGTGACCGGTCGCGCCCGCAGGGTGACCTCCTCGCCGTCACGCACCCGCTGGTAGGCCCGCTTGCCGTCGACCTTGATCGCGGAGACCGCGCTCGGCACCTGCTCGATGTCACCGACGAGCCGGGCCAGCGCCGCGCGCACCTCCTCGTCGCCGAGGCCGGCCGCCGAGGAGGTCGCGAGGGTCTCCCCCTCCGCGTCGTCGGTGCTGGTCGCGACGCCGAGGCGGATCGTGGCGTCGTACGACTTCTCGGTCAGCATCAGGTGGCCCAGCAGCCGGGTGGCCCGGTTGACGCCGAGCACCAGCACCCCGGTGGCCATCGGGTCCAGGGTCCCCGCGTGGCCGACCTTGCGGGTGCCGGCCAGGCGCCGGACCCGTGCGACCACGTCGTGCGAGGTGATCCCCGCGGGCTTGTCGACGACGACCAGCCCCGCGGCGGGTCCCTCGCTCACTGCTGCTCGTCGTCCACGGTCCCGGCCCGGTCCACGTCCACGTCCACGTCCGCGTCGCTCTCCGGGTCGCTCTCCGGGTCCCCGTCCGGGTCGTCCGCCAGGGCGTCGTCCTCCCGGGGCTTCTTGTACGGGTCGGTCTCGCCGGCGTACGTCGCACCGGAGCGCGCAGCGGCCACGGCCTCGTCGGACTGCCGGGCCCGGGCCAGCAGCTCGTCGAGGTGCCGGGCGTTGGCGGGCAGCGCGTCGTGGATGAAGGTCAGGCTCGGCGAGTGCCGGATGCCGAGCTGCTTGGCGACCTCGGAGCGCAGCAGCCCCTTCGCGGACTCCAGCGCGGCGGCGGTGCCGACGAGGTCCTCCTCCTCACCGAGCACGGTGTAGAAGATCGTCGCCTGCTGGCTGTCGCCGGTCAGGCGCACGTCGGTGATGGTCACGAACCCGATGCGCGGGTCCTTGATGCGTCGCTCCAGCATCTCCGCGACGATCACCTGGATCCGGTCCGCGATCTTGCGCACGCGTGGGCTTGCCATGGTCTTGCTCCTGTTGTCGGGTGACACAACGTCCGGGGACTGCCGGTCTCCCGAGTGTAGGGAGCCGGGAACGGGACGACCGCCCCGGGGAGAACTCCCCGGGGCGGTCGCATCGGATGGATCAGCTGCGCGGGATCTCGCGCATCTCGAACGACTCGACGATGTCGCCGAGCTGGATGTTCTGGTAGTTCTTCAGCACCAGACCACACTCGAAGCCCTCGCGGACCTCGGAGGCGTCGTCCTTCTCCCGCTTGAGCGAGGCGAGGTCGAGGTTGTCGGCCACGACGTTGCCGTCCCGCAGCAGACGCGCCTTGGCGTTGCGTCGGACGGTGCCCGAGGTGACCATGCAGCCCGCGATGTTGCCGATCTTGGAGGACCGGAAGATGTCGCGGATCTCGGCCTGGCCGAGCACCGACTCCTCGAAGACGGGCTTGAGCAAGCCCTTGAGCGCCGCCTCGATCTCCTCGATGGCCTGGTAGATGACCGAGTAGTAGCGGATCTCGACACCTTCCTTGTCGGCCATCTCGGTCGCCTTGCCCTGGGGGCGGACGTTGAAGCCGATGATGATCGCGTCGCTGGCCGCGGCCAGGTCGACGTTGGTCTCGGTGATCGCACCGACACCGCGGTCGATGACCCGCAGGGTGACCTCGTCGCCGACGTCGATCTGCGAGAGCGAGTCCTCGAGGGCCTCGACCGAGCCGGACACGTCGCCCTTGAGGATGAGGTTGAGCTCCTGGCTCTTGCCCTTCTCCATGGAGGCCATGAAGTCCTCGAGGGTACGACGCACACGGCGCTTGGCCTGCATGGCCGCCCGCTCACGCGACTCGCGCTTCTCGGCGATCTGACGCGCCATGCGGTCGTCGTCGACCACGATGAACGTCTGACCGGCGCCGGGCACCGCGGTGAGCCCGAGCACCATCGCGGGGCGCGACGGGTCGGCCTCGGTGATGTTCTCGCCGTGCTCGTCGAGCATCGCCCGGACCCGCCCGTAGCCGGCACCGGCCACGATCGAGTCACCGACGCGCAGGGTGCCGCGCTGGACCAGGACGGTGGCGACCGGACCGCGACCGCGGTCCAGGTGCGCCTCGACCACGAGGCCCTGGGCGTCCTGCGTCGGGTTCGCCCGCAGGTCGAGCGAGGCGTCCGCGGTGAGCACGACGGCCTCGAGCAGCTTGTCCAGGTTGAGCTCGGACTTGGCCGAGACGTCGACGAACATCGAGTCGCCGCCGTACTCCTCGGGGATCAGGCCGTACTCCGTCAGCTGGCCGCGGACCTTCGTCGGGTCGGCGTCCGGCTTGTCGATCTTGTTGACCGCGACCACGATCGGGACGCCGGCGGCCTTGGCGTGGTTGAGCGCCTCGACCGTCTGCGGCATGACACCGTCGTCCGCCGCGACCACGAGGATCGCGATGTCGGTCGCCTGCGCACCACGAGCACGCATGGCGGTGAACGCCTCGTGACCCGGGGTGTCGATGAACGTGATGCGACGCTCGTCGCCGTCGACGTCCGCGGTGACCTGGTAGGCGCCGATGTGCTGGGTGATGCCACCGGCCTCCTTGTCGACCACGTTGGCGTTGCGCAGCGCGTCGAGCAGCTTGGTCTTTCCGTGGTCGACGTGACCCATGACGGTCACGACCGGCGGACGGATGACGAGGTCGGAGTCGTCGCCCTCGTCCTCACCGAACTCGAGGTCGAAGGACTCCAGCAGCTGGCGGTCCTCGTCCTCCGGGGAGACGACCTGGACGTCGTAGTTGAGCTCCTCGCCGAGCAGCTCGAACGTCTCGTCGTTGACCGACTCGGTCGCGGTGACCATCTCGCCGAGCGAGAAGAGCATCTGGACGAGCTGGGACACGTCGACGCCGATGCGGTCGGCGAAGTCGGTCAGCGAGGCGCCGCGGGGCAGCTTGACGATCTCGCCCTCACCCTTGCGGACGCGGATGCCGCCGATCGTCGGGGCCTGCATGGCCTCGAACTCCTGACGACGGGCGCGCTTCGACTTGCGACCGCGCCGCGAGGGGCCGCCGGGGCGACCGAAGGCACCCTGGGTCTGGCCGCGCTGGCCGGGACGGGGGCGACCGCCGCCGCTGGGACCGAAGCCGCCGGGGCGACCCGGAGCGCCGGCGCCGGCACCGGCGCCGGGACGACCGCCGCCGGGCGCTCCGCCACGACCGGGAGCGCCACCGCGACCGGGAGCACCGCCACGGCCACCGGGACCACCGGGACCACCGGCGGGACGACCGCCGGGACCGGAGCCGAAGGCCGCCGGGGACTTGGGCATCATGGCCGGGTTCGGTCGGGGCATGCCCGGTCGACCCGGTGCGCCACCGTCACGGCCGGCGGGCGGGCGGGGCGGACGCTGCTCGCTGCCGGTGCCACCCGCCGCCGGAGCGGCGGGGGCACCTCGGTCACCACCGGGCGCGGGAGCGTTCGGACGACGCCCCATGCCCTGGCTCGGGGCGAACGGGTTGTTGCCCGGACGCGACCCGGCGGGCTTGCCCACCGGACGCGGCGACGGGGCCTTGGGGGCCGGAGCCCGGGGGGTGCCCTTCGCGGCCGGAGCGGCCGGGCCGGCGGGCGGCTCCTCGGTCGGCTGGGCCTCCTGCGGGGCCTCCTGCGGGACCTGCTGCTGGGCCTCCTGCGGGACCTCGGCCTGGACCTCCTGCGGGGCGACGGGCGCCTGCGGGGCGGCCGGCTCCTGCACCGTGGCCGGAGCCTCCGGGGCGGCCGGACGACGCGGACCGGGACGCGGGCCGGGCGCGGGGGCCCTGCCGGCGGCGGGTGCAGCGGCGGTGGGTGCGGCCGCCGGCGCGGCGGCGGCCGGAGCCGGCGGCGCCTGCGGGGCAGCCGTCGACTGGGCGGCGGGCGCCTGCGGGGCGGCCGGCTTCTCGGCCGGGGCTGCGCTCTTCAGCCCAGCACCGACCTCCTTGCGGAAACGCATCTCCGCAGGGAGCTCGACGGTCGAGCTCGCCGACTTGACGAACTCACCCATCTCCTTGAACTTCTCGAGAACGAACTTGCTCTCGACTCCGAACTCTTTGGCGAGCTCGTGGACGCGGGTCTTGGCCACAATTCTCCTTCTGGCCTGAGACCCGGTTCCGGGTACTGCTCAGACCGTTAAGTGGGTGTGCAAACTCATTGCGAGTGACTCATCGAGTGCTCATGAGCTGCTGCTCCAGTTTCTGTCGGTCGATCACGGAAGAAGTGCTCGCGAGTCGAGGTGGGCGGCCAACGGTGCGCTGCTCAGCCCGACCCCGGAGCTCCCTGAGTATCTCAGGGCACGAGGGAAGGCCTTGCGCCGCACCGCGAGCTCGTAGCACTCGGTCGTCGGGTGCAGGTGCGCCCCACGGCCGGTGGCAGTCCCGTCCGGATCGGGCAGGACGGCCGGGTGGCCGTCTGCGTCCGAGCCGACGGTCACCCGCACCAACTCACGTTTAGCGGCCCGCCTGCGACATCCGACGCACGTCCGGACGGGCCCCGTGAGGGTCCTGTCGTCCGGGCGTAGGGAGGAGACGTGTTCGCGAGCCACTGTCGTCAACCCTACCGTGCCGGGCGGACGGATCTGCAAACGAGCCTGGAGCGGCACCCCGGCGGGGCTCAGCCGGCCGAGTCCTCGGGGGGCGCCTCGTCCGAGCGGATGTCGATGCGCCAGCCGGTGAGCCGCGCGGCGAGCCGGGCGTTCTGACCCTCCTTGCCGATGGCCAGCGAGAGCTGGAAGTCCGGGACCACGACGCGCGCCGAGCGGGCCTGGAGGTCGACGATCTCCACCGAGGAGACACGGGCCGGGCTGAGCGCCTCGGCGACCAGCCTGGCTGGGTCTTCGGACCAGTCGACGATGTCGATCTTCTCGCCGTGCAGCTCCGACATCACGTTGCGCACCCGCTGGCCCATCGGGCCGATGCAGGCACCCTTGGCGTTGACGCCGGAGGCCCGGGTGAAGACCGCGATCTTCGTACGGTGGCCGGCCTCGCGGGCCAGCGCGGCGATCTCGACGGTGCCGTCGGCAACCTCGGGGACCTCCAGCGCGAAGAGCTTCTTGACCAGGTTCGGGTGGGAGCGCGACAGCGTGATCTGAGGACCGCGCATGCCCTTGCGAACGGAGACCACCAGGCACTTGATCCGGGTGCCGTGCTCGTAGCGCTCGCCGGGGACGCGCTCCCCCACCGGCAGCAGCGCCTCGACCTGACCGAGGTCCACCATGACGTCGTCGGGGTTGCGACCCTGCTGGATGACACCCGAGATGATGTCGCCCTCCCGGCCGGCGAACTCGCCGAACCGCCGGTCGTCCTCGGCGTCACGCAGGCGTTGGAGCATGATCTGCTTCGCGGTGGTCGCCGCGATCCGGCCGAAGCCTGCCGGCGTGTCCTCGAACTCGCCCACGACCTTGCCGTCGTCGTCGGTCTCCGCCGCCATCACGCTGACGTGGCCGCTGGAACGGTCGAGGGTGACCCGCGCACGGTCGGCGGCGCCCGGGGTCTTGTGGTACGCCGTGAGCAGGGCCTGCTCGATCGCCTCCACGAGGACCTCGAAGGAGATCTCCTTCTCGCGCTCGAGCATCCGCAGGATGCTCAGGTCGATGTCCATCAGGCCTCACCTTCGTCGTCGTGCTCGTCGTCGTGCTCGTCGTCGTGCTCGTCGTCGTGCTCCTCGCGCTCCCCCTCGGGGTCGGCCGAAGGCCGCTTCCTGCGGTTGAACTCGACCTGGACCAGCGCCTTCACGATCTCGGCGTAGGCGATCTCGCGGGTCGTCCCCTCGAGGTCGAGGGTCACTGCGGTGTCGTCGGAGGCGACCACCCGTCCGGTGAGCACGGTGCCCTCGGCCGGCGCACCGCCCACCGGGTCAGCCGGCGCCTCGCGCAGGGTCACCTTCACCAGGCGGTCGGTGTTGCGGCGCCAGTGGCGCGGCATCGTCAGCGGCCGGTCGACGCCCCGGGAGGTGACCTCGAGCGTGTAGGGCATCTCGCCCAGCACGTCGGAGTCGTCGAGCACCTCGGAGACGGCGCGGGTGGCGGCGGCGACGTCGTCCATCGTGACGCCGCCGTCCTTGTCGATGGCGACCCGCACGATGCGCCGCTTGCCGGCGGGGGTGATCTCCACGGCCTCGATGTCGAGGCCGAGAGCGTTCAGGGGGTCGGCGAGCTCGGACTCGATGCGGTCCCGGACTGCGTCCTGCTTGGCACTGCTCACGGGTGTGCGACCTCCTTGTGCTGTTGTCGGGGATCAACGATACCGGCTGTGGGGACACGTCCCGACCGGACGGGGATAGGGTCGGCGCCGTGCCTGCCCGTCCCGCTCTCGTCGCCACCCGTCGCACGGCGCTCGGCGGCGCACTGCTGGGCCTCGGTGCCACTGGTTGCCGCCTCGACCGGCCCGACGATCCTGCGGCGCCGGGCAGCGCCGCGTCAGCGGGGGCCGACCCCGACGCCGACCCGGATCCCGACGCCGGCCTCGTCGAGGGGGTGCTCGCCGAGCTCGTCGAGCTGACCGCCCTCACGACCGTGGTGGCGCGCCGCTTCCCGCCGCTGCGTGGCCCGACCCGCGGGCTCGTCCGGCTCCACGTCGCCCACCGCGAGGCGCTCGGCGACGAGGTCGCCGCGACGTCCCACGACGGCGCCTTCCGCCTCCCTGACGCGGTGGCGGCCCTGGCCCTGCTGCGCACCCGCGAGCTGCGGGCCCAGCGCCGACTGGTCGACTCCTCGGTGGCCGCCGAGAGCGGGTCCCTGGCGCGGTTGCTGTCCGCGATGGCCGCGGGGGTGGCCCAGCACGTGGCCGTGCTGCCGACGACCCCGGGCGCCGGGCGATGACTGCGCTGGCGGCCCTCCAGGCCACGCTGCGCGCCGAGCACGCCGCGCTCTACGTCTACGGCGCCCTGGGCGCCCAGACCTCACAGTCGACCGACGCCGCGCTCTTCGACTCGATCTCGTCGGCCTACGCCGGGCACCGTGCTCGCCGCGACCTGCTGACCCGCACGATCACGGACCTCGGTGCGACCCCCGAGGCGTCGGCCGCCTCCTACGCCCTGCCCCGGCGGCTCGCGACGGCGGCCGCGGTGAGCGGCACCGCCCTCGAGCTGGAGCGGGCCTGCGCCCGGACCTACGCGTTCCTGGTGGCCAACACGGTGGGCGATCAGCGACGCTGGGCGATCGGGGCCCAGACGGACGCAGCGGTCCGCGAACTCGACTTCCGGGGAATTCCCGAGATATTCCCCGGAGCCGACGAGTACGCGGACCGCTGAGACCCGGTGAACCGGGCCGCCTCGAGCGGAGCCCGCCGGATGTGGGGGGACGGCGGGAGCCGCTCTGAGTCCAGAGTGCAGCAGGTGGGCGGCCTCCGGGGCGCAACCGCTTCCTCAACTCTGTGCATTGCACAAACCTGCAGGTCTGCACCTCAGCCGCGAACGAGCCCGATCACGTGGTCCACGACCCGCTCGGCCGCCACCTGCTCCTGCTCGCCGCTCGCGCGGTCCTTGACCTCGATCACACCGTCGGCCAGCCCCTTGCCGACCACGACGATGGTCGGGACGCCGATCAGCTCGGCGTCCTTGAACTTCACGCCGGGGCTGATCTTGCCGCGGCGGTCGTCGTAGAGGACCTCCAGGCCCTGGGCGGACAGCTCGTGGGCGATGCGCTCGGCGGCGGAGAAGAGCGCGTCGTCCTTGCCGGCCGCCACGATGTGCACGTCGGCGGGCGCGACCTCGCGCGGCCAGCAGAGCCCCAGGTCGTCGGCGGTGCCCTCGGCGATCGCCGCGACCGCGCGCGACGGGCCGATGCCGTAGGAGCCCATGGTGACCGTCACGAGCTTGCCGTTCTCGTCCAGCACCTTGAGCTCGAGCGCCTCGGCGTACTTGCGGCCCAGCTGGAAGATGTGGCCCATCTCGATGCCGCGGGCGGTCTCGAGCGTGCCCCCCGCACCGGTCACCGCGCAGCTCGGGCAGGCGTCACCGTCGCGGACCTCGGCGGCCTCGATGGTGCCGTCGGCGCTGAAGTCGCGCCCGGCGACGAGGTCGATCACGTGACTTCCGTCGACGTTCGCGCCGGTCACCCAGCGGGTGCCCTCGGAGACCCGGGGGTCGACGACGTAGCGGATCCGGGAGTCGCTCTCCTCCCCCAGGGCGCCGGGGCCGATGTAGCCCTTGACCAGGCTCGGGTGGGCCGCGAACTCGGCGTCGCCGAACGGCTCCACCTCGGTGGGCTCCAGCTGGCCCTCGAGCCGCTTCTGGTCCACCTCGCGGTCGCCGGGCAGGCCGATCGCCAGGGGCTCGCGGGAGCCGTCGGGGTGCTTGAGCACCACCAGCACGTTCTTGAGGGTGTCGGCCGCCGCCCAGGAGCGGTCCTCGCGGGGGTGCTTCTCGTTCAGGTGCGCCACCAGCGAGTCGATCGTGGGGGTCCCGGGCGTCGGGAGGGCCTGCGCCGCCGGGGCATCGCCGAACGGGACGCTCGCGGGGCTGGGCACCTGCACGGCCTCGACGTTGGCTGCGTAGTCGCAGGTGGTGCAGCGGACGTAGGTGTCCTCACCGACCTCGGCCTTGGCCAGGAACTCCTCGGACCTGGATCCGCCCATGGCACCCGAGGTGGCCTTGACGATCGCGTACTCGAAGCCGAGCCGGTCGAAGATCCGGATGTAGGCGTCGCGGTGCGTCTGGTAGCTCCTCTCCAGGCCGGCGTCGTCGACGTCGAAGGAGTAGGAGTCCTTCATCACGAACTCGCGACCACGCAGCAGCCCGGCCCGGGGGCGTGCCTCGTCGCGGTACTTGGTCTGGATCTGGTAGATCGACAGGGGCAGGTCCTTGTACGAGGAGTACAGGTCCTTGACGACCAGCGTGAACATCTCCTCGTGGGTGGGGCCGAGGAGGTAGTCGTTGCCCTTGCGGTCCTTGAGCCGGAACAGCCCGTCGCCGTACTCCGTCCAGCGACCCGTCGCCTCGTAGGGCTCACGCGGCAGCAGCGCGGGGAAGGAGACCTCCTGGGCCCCGATGCCGTCCATCTCCTCGCGGATGATCGCCTCGATGCGGCGCAGGGTGCGCAGGCCCAGGGGCAACCAGGAGTAGATGCCCGGGGCGGCCCGCCGGATGTAGCCGGCTCGGACGAGCAACCGGTGGCTCGGGACCTCGGCGTCCGCGGGATCGTCTCGCAGGGTCCGCACGAACAGGCTCGACATCCTCAGGATCATGCGCGCAAGGCTACTGGTGCTGGCCGGCCGGTCGCGACGCGGTTGCCGACCGGTGCCCAGCCCGGTCCGGATCGGTGCACCGGCGTCCGGGCCGTCGCGCGGACCGTCAGAACATGACCGTGGCGAAGCGCGCGGTCTCGCGGAACCCGGCCTTCTCGTAGGTGCGCCGTGCCGCGTCGTTCCACTCGTTGACGTAGAGCGAGACGGTGGGCGCGAGCTCGGCGCGGATCAGCTCGACGACCGCGGCCATACCGGCGCTGGCGAGGCCCTCGCCGCGACGGTCCGGTGGCACCCAGACCCCCTGTACCTGCGCGGCGTACGGGGTGGCGCAGGCCACCTCGGCCTTGAAGACCAGGCGGCCCCGGTCGAAACGGGCGAAGGACCAGCCACGGTTCACCAGCTGGGTGACCCGGGCGCGGTAGAGCTCGGCTCCGCCCCCGGCCTCGGGCGTGATGCCCACCTCCTCGGTGTACATCGCCACACAGGCCGGGTAGAGCTCGGCGAGGTCGTCGCGGGTGGTGCGGCGCACCTCCGGGTCGGGCGCGATGGCGGGCGGGCCGGCGATCTCGAGGTGCGGTTGGCGCCACCGCGTGTCGCGCGGGCGGCCCCAGCCTTCGCTGACCCCGGCCCAGAAGACCTCCACGGCTTCCTGCGGCCCGACGATCGTGGAGACCGTCCGGCCCCGGGTCAGCGCGCGCTCGGCGAACGCCGCGGCGTCCTCCGCGGTGGCCTGGACGGGCACCAGGTTGGCCCCGACGTGGCAGGCCGCGCGCAGCACACCGGACTCGAAGCGACCCCACATCTCGCCGCCGAGCCACCGTGGCTCGAGGTTGGTCGTGCGGGCGCGGTGCTCGACGAAGACGTTGACGACCGGGTCCCGACGGGTGAGGACCAGGAAGTCGTCGAGGTCGCCGGCCCCGAGGGGGCGGACACCGTGGCGGGTCGTGAGCACGACGCGAGCCTAGCCCGCTGCGGTGCCCCCGACCGGGTGCCCGACCGGGTGCCCGACCGGGTGCCCGACCGGGTGCTCGTCGAGGACGTGCCCGAACGCCTCGCCCAGCACGTCGAACGCCTCGTGCAGCAGGCCGTCGGAGATCGCCAGCGACGGCAGGAGACGCAGCACGTTGCCCCAGGTGCCGCAGGTCAGCGTGACGACGCCCCGGCGGTGGCAGTACGCCGAGACGGCGGCCGTGGTCACCGGGTCCGGCTCCGTGGTGCCGGGGTGGCAGAGCTCGATCGCCATCATCGCTCCGCGACCGCGCACCTCGGCGACGACCGGACGCTCGGCCGCCAGCGTCAGCAACCGGGCGCGGACCAGGTCGCCGATCGCGCGGGCCCGACCGGCGAGGTCGTGCTCACGCATCTCCTGCATCGCACCGAGCGCCGCGGCGCAGGCGACCGGGTTGCCGCCGTAGGTGCCGCCGAGGCCGCCGACGTGGACGGCGTCCATCAGCTCGGCCCGGCCGGTGAGCGCAGAAAGCGGCAGCCCACCGGCGATGCCCTTGGCGGTGGTGACCAGGTCGGGGACGACGCCCTCGTGGTCGCAGGCGAACCAGTCCCCCGTCCGGCAGAAGCCGGTCTGGATCTCGTCGGCCACCAGCACGATCCCGTGCGCCCGGGTCCACTCGGCGAGGGCGGGCAGGAAGCCCGGCGCCGGCACCACGAAACCGCCCTCACCCTGGATCGGCTCGATGACCAGGCAGGCGAGATCGGTGGCGGCGACCTCCTGCTCGAGCACCTCGATGGCGTGCGCGGCGGCCTCGGCGCCGCTCAGCCCGTCGCGCAGGGGGTAGGAGGTCGGGGCGCGGTGGACCTCGCCGGCGAACGGTCCGAAGCCCCGTTTGTAGGGCATCTCCTTGGCCGTCATCGCCATCGTGAGGTTGGTGCGCCCGTGGTAGGCGTGGTCGAGGACCGCCACGGCCCGGCGACCGGTGGCGACCCGGGCCACCTTGACCGCGTTCTCGACCGCCTCGGCGCCGGAGTTGAAGAGCGCGCTCTTCTTGGCGTGCTCGCCCGGGGTGAGCTCGGCGAGGGCCTCGCACACGTCGACGTAGCCGTCGTACGGCGTGATCATGAAACAGGTGTGCGTGAAGGCGGCGACCTGCTCCTGCACGCGACGCACCACTGCCGGCGCGGCGTTGCCCACCCCGGTCACCGCGATGCCGGAGCCCAGGTCGATCAGCGAGTTGCCGTCGACGTCGAGGAGCACGCCACCGCCCGCGGCGACGACGAAGACGGGAAGCGTCGTGCCGACGCCGTCCGCGACGTGCGCCTGCTTCCGCTCCAGACGGGCCATCGACCCGGGGCCGGGGATCTCGGTGACGAGGCGGCGCACCTGCGGCAGGCCCGGGCCCCCCAGCACGGGACCAGCCACCGGACCAGTCATCGGACCAGTCATCGTCGGGTCGGGGCTCATGCGGGGACCTCCTGCAACCCCCACGGGCTGCCGTACTCGGTGAGCAGGTCGAGGAACGGCACCGCGTCGAAGGCCTCCGGGCCGAGCACACCGACCCCCTGCCAGGCGCCGGTCGCCAGCAGCTCGAGGGCGATCACGGGGTTGACGGCGGTCTGCCAGACCACGCACTGGTGGCCGTACTCGCGCATCGACCACTCGTTGTCGACCACGTGGTGGAGGTACGTCGAGCGGGGCTCGCCGTCCGTGCCGCGGCCCGTGACCCACAGTCCCGCGCAGGTCTTGCCCCGCATCCGCGGGCCGACGGTCGCGGGGTCGGGCAGCACGGCGGCGACCACGTCCCGCGGGCTGACCTCGACGCCCTTGACCCGCACCTTCTCGGTGCTGTCCAGACCGAGGGCGTGCAGCACCCGCAGGATGTTGATGAACTCGTCGCCGAGGCCGTACTTGAAGGTCGCCCGCCTGCAGTTGATCCAGCGCGGCATCAGGAGCACCTCCTCGTGCTCCACGTTGACGCACTCGACCGGTCCGATCCCCTCGGGGAAGTCGAAGACCTCGGGCTCGGAGAACGGCGGCGTGGTGTGCCAGTCGCCCGCTCCGCTTCCGTCCCCGGCCCAGATCACCGGTGGGTTGAGGCACTCCTCGATCGTGGTCCACATCGAGAACGAGGGGGCGAAGATCTCGTTGCCGGCGTCGTCGGTGACCACCAGGTTGGCGCCGTCGCGGGTGCCGAGCTCGTCGATCTCGGAGAAGAGGTGGTCCGCGGCGTACCGGGCGAACACGTCGGACAGCCCGGGTTCCACGCCGATCCCGAGCAATGCCAGCCGTCCGGCCGACTCCCAGCGGCCCGCGGCGGCGAACTGCTCGTCACCGAGCTTCACCCCGCACTCCTCGTACGGCGCGTCCGGGTGCGGCGTCGAGAGCGACATCGCCATGTCGAGGTAGTCGGCACCGGCGGCGAGGGCGCCCTCGAAGACCGGCATGTCGAAGACCGGGTCGACGGCGTTCATCACGTGCGTGATCCGGTGCTCGTGGCACAGCGCGGTGACGGCCTCCGGGTCGGAGGCGTCGATCCGGGTGGCGACGTACCGGTCGTCGACCGCGGCCGCCTTCTCGGCCCTGGCCAGGTCGTGGTCGGCGAGGACGATCGCCTCGAAGAACGGGCGGCGGGCGGCGATGGCCGCGAACGCCGAGCCGACGCCGCCGGCGCCGACCAGCAGGATCCGCATCTCACCCACCGATGTAGCTCATCACGTGCTTGAGGCGGGTGTAGTCCTCGAGGCCGTACATCGAGAGGTCCTTGCCGTAGCCGGAGTGCTTGAAGCCTCCGTGCGGCATCTCAGCCACGATCGGGATGTGGGTGTTGATCCACACCGCCCCGAAGTCGAGCCGCTTGGCCATCCGCATCGCCCGACCGTGGTCCCTCGTCCACACCGAAGAGGCCAGCCCGTACTCCACACCGTTGGCCCAGCGCAACGCCTCCGCCTCGTCGGAGAACCGCTGCACGGTGATCACGGGCCCGAAGATCTCGGTCTGGATCTGCTCGTCGTCCTGCCTCAGGCCGGAGAGCACGGTCGGCTCGTAGAAGTAGCCGGTCTCGCCCTGGCGCCGGCCGCCGGCGTCGACCCGCGCGTGGTCGGGCAGCCGGTCGACCATCCCGCTCACGTGCGCGAGCTGGTGGGCGTTGTTCAGCGGCCCGTAGAGGATGTCCTCGTCGTCGGGCATCCCGGTCCTGGTGCTGCCGGCCTGCGCCGTGAGCGCCGCGACGAAGTCGTCGTGCACGCCGGGGCCGGCGAGCACGCGGGTGGCCGCGGTGCAGTCCTGCCCCGCGTTGAAGTAGCCGGCGGCGGCGATCCCCTCGGCCGCGGCCTCGACGTCCGCGTCGTCGAAGACGATCACCGGCGCCTTCCCCCCGAGCTCGAGGTGGACCCGCTTGAGGTGGTCGGCACCGGAGTGGGCGACCTGCATCCCGGCCCGCACCGAGCCGGTGATCGCGACCAGCTGGGGCGTCGGGTGCTCGACGACGGCCCGCCCGGTGTCGCGGCCGCCGGTGACGACGTTGAGGACGCCGGGCGGCAGGAACTCCTGGGCCAGCTCGGCCAGGAGGGTCGAGCTCGCCGGGGTCGTGTCGCTGGGCTTGAGCACGATGCAGTTGCCGGCCGCGAGGGCCGGCGCGATCTTCCAGACCATCATCATCAGCGGGTAGTTCCAGGGCGTCACCTGGCCGACGACGCCGATCGGCTCACGACGGACGAACGAGGTGTGGTCCTTGAGGTACTCCCCCGCGGACCTGCCCTCGAGCACGCGGGCGGCGCCGGCGAAGAAGCGAATCTGGTCGATCGCCGGGGGCAGCTCCTCGTCGACGGTGAAGCCGATCGGCTTGCCGGTGTCCCGGGACTCCACGTCGACGAACTCCCGGGCGCGCTCCTCCAGCGCGTCGGCGATCCTCAGCATCGCGCGCTGCCGCTCCGACGGCGTGGTGTCACCCCACTCCTCGAAGGCCGCGGCTGCCGACCGGCAGGCCCGGTCGACGTCCTCGGTGCCGGACGCCTGGGCCTGCGCGTACACCTCGCCCGTGGTCGGGTCGAGCACGTCGTAGGTCTCGCCCGACGCGGAGTCCACGAGCTCGCCGTTGATGACATTGCGGAAGGTCTTGGCTGTCATGGCCCGGACTCTAGCGACGCAACAACGAAATCTGTAGGGGAAGACGCCGGCTCATGACGGATTTCGTTGCATCAGGCTGCATTCGCGTCCTGGACCGACAGGCGTGGGCTCGTCGGGAGCCGGCGGCACGACCCAGCCCCGCCCTGCCGGTCGTCGGCAGGGTCGACTCAGGGGTCGCGGACGATTGCCACCAGTTGCACGCCTTCGATGACACCGGACGACGGATTCCGTTTTATCGTCGCCTCAATGCAACGAAATCGCTTGCCATTGCGGCGTCGCAATAGCACGATGAACCCATGACGCACCCGGACTACGACCACCTCCAGCAGGCCGCCAAGGATCACCTGTGGATGCACTTCACCCGGCACTCGACCTACGACCACGCGGACGTGCCGATCATCGTGCGAGGCGAGGGCGTCTACCTCTACGACGCCCACGGCAAGCGCTACCTCGACGGGCTCGCCGGGCTGTTCGTGAGCCAGCTCGGCCACGGGCGCACCGAGCTGGCCGACGCCGCCGCGAAGCAGGCCCGTGAGCTGGCCTTCATGCCGCTGTGGTCCTACGCCCACCCGGGCGCGATCGAGCTGGCCGAGCGGGTGGCGCAGCACGCGCCGGGTGACCTGAACCGGGTCTTCTTCACCAGCGGTGGCGGCGAGGCCGTCGAGACCGCCTGGAAGCTGGCCAAGAACTACTTCAAGCTCGTGGGCAAGCCGATGAAGCACAAGGTGATCAGCCGGGCCATCGCCTACCACGGCACCACCCAGGGCGCGCTGTCGATCACCGGCCTGCCGCTGCTCAAGCAGCAGTTCGAGCCGCTGGTCCCCTCGACCTTCCGGGTGCCGAACACCAACACCTACCGGGCCTCGGAGATCACCGGTGGGCTGCTGGACGGCAGCGACCAGGAGGCCTTCGGCCGGTGGGCGGCCGACCAGATCGCCGTGCAGATCGAGAACGAGGGGCCCGACACGGTGGCCGCCGTCTTCCTCGAGCCGGTGCAGAACGCCGGTGGCTGCTTCCCGCCCCCTCCCGGCTACTTCCAGCGGGTCCGCGAGATCTGCGACGAGTACGACGTGCTGCTGGTCTCCGACGAGGTCATCTGCGCCTTCGGGCGCCTCGGCCACATGTTCGGCGCGGAGCGCTACGGCTACCAGCCCGACATGATCACCTGCGCCAAGGGGCTCACCTCGGGGTACTCCCCGCTGGGCGCCCTGATCGCCACGGACCGGCTGATGGAGCCGTTCCTGAAGGGCGCGGAGTCGTTCGCGCACGGCTACACCTTCGGCGGGCACCCGGTCTCGACGGCGGTCGCGCTGGCGAACCTCGACATCTTCGAGAACGAGAAGGTGCTCGAGCACGTGCGCGGCCACCAGGACGCCTTCCGCGGCACGCTCGAGAAGCTCAAGGACCTGCCGATCGTGGGCGACGTGCGGGGCGACGGGTACTTCTACGGCATCGAGCTGGTCAAGGACCAGGCCACCAAGGAGACCTTCAACGACGAGGAGTCCGAGAAGCTGCTGCGCGGCTTCCTCTCCAAGGCGCTCTACGACGAGGGCCTCTACTGCCGCGCCGACGACCGGGGCGACCCCGTCATCCAGCTCGCTCCCCCGCTGGTGTGCGACCAGGAGCACTTCGACGAGATCGAGCACGTGCTGCGCGTGGTCCTCGACAAGGCCGCCACCCTGCTCTGAGCCGAGGCGGCGCAGATGTGCCACGGAACCCTGCCGAGGCGGCGCAGATGTGCCGCCGTACCTCCCCGAGGCGGCGCAGATGTGCCGCCGTACGATCCGCTCTCCACAGGCGCGGATCCGGCCGTTGCGGCCGGGGCTCAGGTGAGGCGAACGTCGGCGCATGCCGCCCACCCCACCTCTCCTGCTCGACGACGGTTTCCCGCTGCCGCTGACCAGACCGTTCACCCGGGCCGACGCTCTGTGCGCCGGGCTCAGCGACAAGCGGCTGCGCACACTGGTGCAGCGCGGCTACCTGCGACGTCCCGTCCCCGGCGTGTACGTCGCCGCGCAACTGCCGGACAGCTTGGCGCTGCGTGCCGAGGCGCTCCGCCTCGTCGCCCCACCGGGGTGTTTCGCCTGCGACGAGACCGCAGCCTGGCTGCACGGCGCGACCATGGCGCTCGCCCCGAACTCGCACCTGTCGCTGCCGCGGGTCTCGTTCTTTCGACCTGCTGACCAGGGGCGCCTGCGCAACGCGCTGGCCCTCAGCGGGGAGCGCCGGGTCGAGCCGCGAGATCTGATGCAGGTCGGCGGGCTGGTGGTCACCACGCCGCTGCGCACCGCCCTCGACCTGGGTCGGTTGCGGCACCGCGACCAGGCACTGTCGGCCCTCGACGCCTTCCTGAGCCTCGGGTTGGTCACGGTCGACGAGCTCCTCGGATCCGTCGAGCGCTTCGCGCGGCAGCGGGGCGTCGTCCAGCTCCGCGTCCTCGCCCCGCTCGCCGACGGACGCGCGGAGTCGGCAGGCGAGTCGGCGCTCCGCCTGCGCTGGTACGACGCAGGCCTGCCGCGCCCGGAGCTCCAGATCCCGATCCTCATCAACGGCCGGGAGACCTTCCGGATAGACCTCGGCATCGAGGAGCTCCTCTTCGCCGCGGAGTACGACGGCGCGGACTTCCACAGCTCCCCCAAGCAGCGCGAGAAGGACGACGATCGCCGAAGATTCCTCCGCGAGCGGCTGCACTGGACCCTCGAGGTCTTCGCCCGAACCAGCGTCTACGGTCTGCGGCAGGACGCCGACGTGCGGCTGCGGGCGACGTTCGTCCGGGCGCGCGCCTCGCTCGGACAGCGCACCCCTGTCCTGTAACCGGCCCATCTGCGCGCACTCGGCCTCCCCGGAGGGGCCATCTGCGCCTACTCGGCCTCCCCGGAGGGGCCATCTGCGCCTACTCGGCCTCCCCGGAGGGGCCATCTGCGCCTACTCGGCCTCAGGAGTCGAACCCCAGGCCGAGGCGGTCCAAGGTCCGCAGCCAGGCGTTGCGCCGCCCGCCCCGTGCGTCCGCGCGACCCATCGACCAGGCGGTCAGCCGGATGCCGGCCCAGCGCAGCGGCTCGGGCGGGAACGGCGCCGGCTTCTCGCGCACCATCCGCAGCCGGGTCCGCTCGGTGTCCGCGCCCTCGAGGCGGTCGAGCACCACCTGGGCGCCGAAGCGGCTGGCGGCAACCCCGAGCCCGGTGTAGCCCAGCGCGTACGCCGTGCGCCCGCCGTGCGCGGTGCCGTAGAACGCCGAGAAGCGCGTGCAGGTGTCGATCACCCCACCCCAGCGGTGCGTGAAGCGCAGGCCCTCGAGCTGCGGGAAGGTCTCGAAGAAGTGACCGGCCAGCAGCCGGTGCGTCGCCTCGCGCTGCTCGAGGTCGGTAGCGATCCGGCTGCCGTAGTGGTACGTCGCGTCGTACCCGCCCCACAGGATCCGGTTCTCGCGGGTCAGCCGGTAGTAGTGGAACCGGTTCGCCGCGTCCCCCACCCCCTGGCGCCCCGACCAGCCGATCGACGCCAGGTGCGCCGGGCTCAGCGGCTCGGTCATCAGCACGTGGTCGTAGACCGGGACCGTCCTGAGCCGCAACCGGCGCAGCGGCGCGGGGAACGCGTTCGTGGCCAGCGCCACCCGTGCGGCGCGTACCGACGTCCCGCCGGCGGTCGTGACCCGTAGGCCGGCACCCTCCCGGGAGAGCCCGGTCACCCGGGTCTGCTCGTGGATCCGCACCCCGGCGTCCAGGCACGCCTGCCGCAGCCCCCAGGCCAGGCGCGCCGGCTCCACCAGAGCCGTGCCGTGCGGATCGCGCAGCCCGGCGAGGTACGTCGGGGAGTCGACCTCGGCGCGCACGCCCGCGGCGTCGAGCAGCTCGACGTCGTGCCCGGCCGCGCCCATCTCCGCCGCCAGCGACCGGAGCTCCTCGACCTCGTGCGGGCGGGTGGCGACGGTCAGCTCACCGGTCTCCTGCCAGTCGCAGTCGATCCCGAGGTCGGCCACGGTGCGGCCGATCTCGGCGAGGTTCTCCGCGCCGAGCCGGTCGAGCAGGGCCAGCTCCTCGGGCCAGCGCTCGCGGCCGTTGCCGAACCCGTGGGTCAGGCTGGCGGATGCGAAGCCTCCGTTGCGTCCGCTCGCCTCCCACCCGCACAGGCCGGCCTCGAGCAGCAGGACGGAGCGACCGGGCCATCGCGCCCGCGCCAGCAGCGCCGTCCAGAGACCGGTGTACCCACCCCCGACCACGACCAGGTCGGCCTCCACACCCGCCGGCCCCGTCGACAGCCCCGTCGACAGCCCCGTCGACAGCCCCGCCAGCGGCGCAGGCCGGTCTGGGTCGTCGAGCCAGAAGACCCTGGGTGCGGCGTCGGCCAGCGACGTCCGGGCGAGCGACCCGGCCCTCACCGGGTCGACCGCCGGCGACCGAGCTCGCCGAGGAGGACGACGCCCATCGCGACGAGGAACATCACGGTGCCGATCACGTTGATCTGCGGCGGGATCCCGCGTTGGGCGGCCCCCCAGACGAACATCGGGAAGGTCACCACCTGCCCGGCGTTCAGGTTGGTGATGATGAAGTCGTCGAAGGAGAGCGAGAAGGACAGCAGCGCCGCCGACAGGATGCCGGGGAAGACCTGCGGAAAGCTGACCCGCCAGAACGTCTGCCACTCGTTGGCGTAGAGGTCGGCCGCCGCCTCCTCCATCCGGGGGTCCAAGCCGCTGCCAGGCGGGCCTTCACGGTCACCACCACGAAGGACAGGCAGAACAGCACGTGCGCCACGAAGATCGTCCAGAAGCCGAGCGCCCCGGCGAAGCCGGCGTTCACGAAGAGCGCCAGCAACGAGGAGCCGAGCACGATCTCCGGGGTCGCCATCGGCAGGAAGACGAACAGGTTCGCCGCTCCGCGTCCGCGGAAGCGGTGGCGCACCATGGCGAACGCCATCAGCGTGCCGAGCAGCGTCGCCACCAGCGTCGCCATGAGACCGACCGCGATGCTCGTGCGCACCGAGGAGCAGAGCTGGTAGGGCCCGCAGACGTTGGCCCAGTTGTCGAGGGTGAAGCCGTCGAAGCTGTAGCTGTTGCGACTGGCCGGGTCGTTGAACGACATCAGCATCACCACGAGGACGGGGACGAACATGTAGAGCAGCACCAGCAGTCCGGCCGCCATCACCGCATGGTCGCCGACCCACCGGCCGACGCCGCCCCGCACCGCGCTCACACCAGCTCCTCGGTGCCGGAGCGGCGTACGTAGAGGAAGACCATGAGCACGATGGCCGCCATCAACGTGACCGACAGCGAGGCCGCCGTCGGGTAGTCGCCCGCGGCGAAGAGGTCCTGGATCTCGTTGCCGATCATCCGGGTCTGGGGGTTCCCCAGCAGCTCGGAGTTGATGTAGTCGCCTGCCGCGGGGATGAACGTCAGCAACGTGCCCGCCACGAGGCCGGGCATCGCCAGCGGCAGGGTGACCCGACGGAACGTCGCCACGGGCGAGGCGTAGAGGTCGGCGCCCGCCTCGATCAGCCGCGGGTCCAGCTTCTCGAGCGAGGCGTAGAGCGGCAGGACCATGAACGGCAGGAAGTTGTAGGTCAGGCCGGTCACCACCGCGAACGGCGTGGCCAGCAGGTGACCGTCGGGGCCCAGCACGTGCAGGGTGCGCAGCAGGGAGACCAGCGGCTCGTTGTCGCCCAGGAGGTACTGCCAGGACAGGGTGCGGACCAGGAAGCTGGTGAAGAACGGGGCGATCACCGCGACCAGCATCAGGTTCTTCCAGCGTCCGGCCTTGAACGCGATGGCGTACGCCAGCGGGAAGCCGAGCAGTATGCAGGCGATCGTCGCGGAGAGCGCATAGCCGAGCGAGCGGACGAACTGGGGCACGTAGTCACGCAGCGCGTCGACGTAGTTCTGCCAGTGCCCGGTCATCGCGTAGCCGGTCTGCAGCGAGCCGGTGGGGTCGTAGAGGCTGGTCGCGACGAGCGTCACCGTCGGCACGACGAAGAACAGCAGCAGCCACAACCCCCCGGGCAGCAGCAGGAGGTAGCCCGCCAGCCGGCGCCGGCCGTGCTCCTCGCCGCCCCCGCCGGTGGCCACGGGCGGGTCGACGGGCCCCGGCGCGCCGGGCAGGTGCCTGGCGACGCTCACGCGTCCTCCAGCAGGGCCCCGGCCTCGGCCGCCTGCGCGGCGTCGAGCAGGAACGTGTGCTCGGGGCGCCAGCGCAGGTCCACCCGGTCGCCACTGCGGAAGCGCTCGCGCGTGCCGGAGTTCTGCTCGAAGACGGTCAGCTCCTGGCCCCAGGGCATCCGTACGAGGTACTGGGTGCTCACCCCCACGAAGCTGACGTCGCTGACCACGCCGCCGGCGAGGCTGTTGGCGTCGTCGCCGAGGTCCTCGTCGGCGCCGACCAGGTGGACCTTCTCGGGGCGTACGCCGACCCAGGCGTCGCCGCCGTCGACGCTCGCCCTGTCGCGCTCGGCGCAGATCCGGGCACCGTGCACGTCGACGTCCAGACGCGGTCCGGTGCCGCGCCGCACGGTGCCGGCGACCAGGTTCGACTGGCCCAGGAAGTTCGCCACGAACGTCGTGGCCGGCGTCTCGTAGAGCTCCTCGGGCGCACCCAGCTGCTCGATCCGGCCCTCGTTCATCACCGCGACCGTGTCGGCCATCGTCATCGCCTCCTCCTGGTCGTGGGTGACGTGCACGAAGGTCAGCCCCACCTCGGCCTGGATCCGCTTGAGCTCGATCTGCATCTGCCGGCGCAGCTTGAGGTCCAGGGCGCCGAGCGGCTCGTCGAGCAGCAGCACCTGCGGCTCGTTGATCAGCGCCCGCGCCAGCGCGACCCGCTGCTGCTGGCCACCGGAGAGCTGGGC
Source organism: uncultured Actinomycetota bacterium (assembly GCA_963760585.1). Classification (GTDB taxonomy): domain Bacteria; phylum Actinomycetota; class Actinomycetes; order Propionibacteriales; family Nocardioidaceae; genus Nocardioides. The sequence continues at coordinate 269,873 of CAVXDI010000004.1, read as the reverse complement.
GGGTCGCCGCTTGCCGAGGTGCCCCAGCTCCACGAGCTCCAACATCCGCGCCACCTGGGCGTCGACCTGCTTGCGACCCCGCCGCCGCAGGCCGAAGGCGACGTTCTCGGCGATCGAGAGGTGCGGGAAGAGCGCGTAGCTCTGGAAGACGGTGTTGACCGGGCGCCGGTACGGCTTGACGTGCGTGATCTCCTCCTCCCCGAGGGCGATCCGCCCGGCGGTCGGGTCCTCGAGCCCGGCCACCATCCGCAGCGTCGTGGTCTTGCCGCAGCCCGAGGGGCCGAGCAGCGCGAAGAAGGACCCCTGCGGCACCAGGAGGTCGAGGTCGTCGACCGCGGTGAAGGATCCGAAGGACTTGGTGACCGAGGTGAGGGTGAGGTCGTCAGCCATCGTCGACTAGGCCCCGATCACCTTCGCGAAGTCCTTGTCGTACTGCCGGCGGGTCTTCTCGTCGAGGGACTTGAAGCCGTACGCCTTCGACAGGAAGTCGGCGTCGGGGAAGATCAGCTGGTTGTCGGCCAGCGACGGGTCGATCTTGCGCATCGCCTCCTGCGCGCCCTGGACCGGGCAGATGTAGTTGACCCAGGCGGCCAGTGTCGCCGCCACCTCGGGGTCGTAGTAGTGGTTCATCAGCCTCTCGGCGTTCGTCTTGTGCTCCGCACGCACCGGCACGAGCATGTTGTCCGACCAGAGGGAGAGGCCTTCTTCGGGCACGACCCACTTGATGTCGGGGTTGTCGTACTGCATCGCGATCACGTCGCCCGACCACGCCTCGCACGCCACGACGTTGCCGGCGTTGAGGTCGCGGATGTAGTCGTTGCCGGTGAAGCGGCGCACCTGGCCGGAGCCGACGTAGCCCTCGAGCCGGGCCAGTGCGGCTTCCCACTCCTCCTGCGAGAAGTCCTCGGGGTCGGCCCCCTCGAGGAGGAGCATGAAGAGCATCGTGTCGCCCATCTCCGAGAGCAGGCTGATCCTGCCCTTGAGGTCGGGGCGGGTCATCAGCTCCTCGAAGCTGCTCACCTCGCCGGTGAACTTCGAGTTGTAGGCGATGCCGGTCACGCCGCTCTGCCAGGGGACGCTGTAGTCGCGGTCCGGGTCCCAGGTCGGGGACCGCAGGTCCGGGCTCAGGTTCGCCGTGACGTTCGGCAGCTGGTCACGGTCGAGCTTCTGGAGCCAGCCCAGCCCGACCATCCGGGCGGCCATCCAGTCCGTGAGCGTGATGATGTCGCGACCGATCGGCTCACAGCCCCCGAGCTGGTTCTTGACCTTGCCGAAGAACTCGTTGTTGTCGTTGACGTCGGTGTTGTAGGTGACGTCGATCCCCGTCTCCTTCTCGAACCCGACCAGGGTCGGCATCGACTTGCCCTTGCGGTCGATGTACTCGGGCCAGTTCGAGAAGACCACCTCGAGCTGGTCGGCCGAGAGGTCCGGGCTCTTGCAGGTCGACGCGCTCTGCACCTGGGACTCGGTACCGCAGGCGCTGAGCAGACCTGGGACGCCGAGGGCCAGGGCCCCGAACGAGGCACCGCGAAGGAAGGTCCGACGGCTCAGGTCGGAGCCTGGGCGCCCCGCACCACCTGAGCGCGCCATACGGGTCAGGGCCCCGATCGTGGCCGGATCGACGGACATGGACATACCTCCAGGGAGAAGTCGGTTCCTGAACGTGGATCGTCGCAGAGCGATGCGCCGACGACAAGGGAAACCGTTGACACGAATCACGTTCGCAACGAAATCCGGCGCCACGACCGTTTGCCGAGCACGCATCCGTACTGCGAGGATCGTCCTGTGACCAGGACTCCGAAGCCGGACCGGGCCGGCGGCCAGCTCGACGACGTCGCCAAGGCCATCATCGAGCAGCTCCAGCAGGACGGGCGCAGGTCGTACGCCTCGATCGGCAAGGTGGTGGGCCTCTCCGAGGCGGCCGTGCGCCAACGCGTGCAACGGCTCTCCGAGCAGGGGGTCATGCAGGTCGTCGCCGTCACCGACCCGCTCCAGCTCGGCTTCGCGCGCCAGGCCATGATCGGGATCAGGGTCAGCGGCCCGCTCGAGCCGGTGGCGGACGCCCTGGCCGAGCTCGACGAGGTCGACTACGTCGTGATCACCGCCGGCAGCTTCGACATCCTGGCCGAGGTCGTCTGCTGGAGCGACGAGCACCTGCTGGAGATCCTGTCCGAGAAGATCCGCACGATCGAGGCGGTGGTCTCGACCGAGACGTTCATGTACCTCCAGCTGCGCAAGCAGACCTACTCGTGGGGAGTGCGCTGAGCGCCGAGGCGGCGCAGATGTGCCACGGGGTGCCGCCGAGGCGGCGCAGATGTGCCACGGGAGTGGCGCGTCTGCATCGCCGGGCGCGCTGATCAAACGGGGTCGTCAACCTGCGAGCTCGCGCGGTCTCCGAGCGACTTCCCCGGGCACATCTGCGCCGCCTCGGCGACTTCCCCGGCACATCTGCGCCGCCTCGGCGACTTCCCCGGGCACATCTGCGCCGCCTCGGCTCAGGAGATGCTGACCTCGGCGGAGGCGCCGTCGACCGCCTCCATGCCCTCGGCGATCTTCATGGCCTCCTCGATCAGGGTCTCCACGATCTGCGACTCCGGGACGGTCTTGATCACCTCGCCCTTGACGAAGATCTGGCCCTTGCCGTTGCCGGACGCCACGCCGAGGTCGGCCTCGCGAGCCTCGCCGGGGCCGTTGACGACGCAGCCCATGACGGCCACCCGCAGCGGCACCTCGAGCCCGTCGAGGCCGGCGGTGACCTCCTCGGCCAGCTTGTAGACGTCGACCTGGGCCCGCCCGCAGGAGGGGCAGGAGACGATCTCGAGCTTGCGGGGGCGCAGGTTCAGCGACTGCAGGATCTGGATGCCGACCTTGACCTCCTCGACCGGGGGCGCGGAGAGCGAGACCCGGATCGTGTCGCCGATGCCCTTGCTCAGCAGCGCCCCGAACGCGGTGGCGGACTTGATCGTGCCCTGGAACGCCGGCCCGGCCTCGGTGACGCCGAGGTGCAGCGGCCAGTCGCCGGCCTCGGCGAGCAGCTCGTAGGCGCGCACCATGACCACCGGGTCGTTGTGCTTGACCGAGATCTTGAAGTCGTGGAAGTCGTGCTCCTCGAAGAGGCCCGCCTCCCAGACGGCCGACTCGACCAGCGCCTCGGGCGTCGCCTTGCCGTACTTCTCCATGATCCGCTTGTCGAGACTGCCGGCGTTGACCCCGATCCGGATCGAGGTGCCGCGGTCCTTCGCCGCTCTCGCGATCTCGCGAACCTGGTCGTCGAACTTGCGGATGTTGCCGGGGTTGACCCGGACTGCGGCACAGCCGGCGTCGATCGCGGCGTAGACGTACTTCGGCTGGAAGTGGATGTCGGCGATGACCGGGATCTGCGAGTGCTGGGCGATCTCGGCCAGCGCGTCCGCGTCGTCCTGGCTCGGGCAGGCCACCCGGACGATGTCGCAGCCGGTCGCGGTCAGCTCCGCGATCTGCTGGAGGGTCGAGTTGACGTCGGAGGTGAGCGTCGTGGTCATCGACTGGACCGAGACCGGGTGGTCGCTGCCGACCCCGACCTTGCCGACCTGGATCTGGCGGGTGGGACGGCGGGGAGTGAGCACCGGCGGCGGGGCCGCAGGCATGCCCAGGTTGATCTCGGTCATGACCACAGCCTACTGACGCCCGCCGCACCGGGCCCGGCGCCCGGAGCTACGACGGCAGGTGCAGCGGGACCACCAGGTCCCCGACGATCAGGACGACCCCCATCACCAGCAGCAGCGAGGCCACCCCGTAGGCGACCGGCAGCAGCCGGGCGACGTCCACGAAGCCGGGGTCGGGACGCCCGCGGAGGCGGGCGAAGCCGCGGCGCACGGCCTCCCAGAGGGCGCCCGCGATGTGCCCGCCGTCGAGGGGCAGCAGCGGCAGGAAGTTGAACATGCCGATGAAGAAGTTGAAGCCCGCGATGAGCATCAGCAGGAAGACGGCCTTGTCGACCACGGGGAAGCCCTCGTAGGAGACCGTCTCACCCGCGAGCCGTCCACCACCGACGATGCTGACCGGGCTGTCGAGGGCGCGCTCCTCGACGCCGACGATGGCCTTGGCGACGCCCCAGACCTTGACCGGCAGGGTGCCGATGGCGATGACGGAGTCCTTGGTCATCACCCCCATCTGCCCCAGCGTGTAGAGCGGCCCGCCGGTGACCAGCGCGGAGGTGGGCGAGACCCCGAGGAAGCCGACCTCGACGAGCGTGTCGTCGGTGCTCGACGTGGGCCGCGGCGTGACCAGGGTGTCGGTGGTGAGGGTCTGCTCCTGGCCGTCGCGGCGCACCGTGATCTCGGCGCGGCCGTTCTCGTTGCCGCGGATCAGCCCCTGCAGCTGCGTCCACTCGGCGATGCGGGTGCCGTTGAAGGCCACGATGCGGTCGCCCGGCTGGAGCCCGGCCCGCTTGGCCGGTGTGATGGGGTCGTCCGCGCGGCACACCCGGCCGGACTCCGCCGCCGGGACCACGCAGTCCTGGACGGTGTCGACGACCGGGTTGATCCGCAGGTCGCTGGGGTTGCCGTAGCTGGCGAAGACGGCGGCGAAGATGCCGAAGGCGATCATGATGTTGACGCTCGGGCCGCCCGCCATCACGACGACCTTCTTCCACCACGCCATCTTGTAGAAGAGGCGGTCGGCGTCCTCCGGCCTGATCGTCTCCCACTCGGCCGCCCGGGCGTCGGAGATCAGCTGGGTGAACATGCCGGTGTTGGACTTGCGCACCCGGACCACGTCGTTGCCGTCGGCATCCGTGGTGTGCTCGTCGGCCAGCTGGTCAGCGCCCGGGGGCAGCATCCCGACGATCTTGACGTAGCCACCGAGCGGGATCGCCTTGACGCCGTACTCGGTCTCACCGACCCGCTTGCTCCACACCGTGGGGCCGAAGCCGATGAAGTACTGGGTGACTTTCCCGCCGAACTTCTTCGCGGGGATCATGTGACCGAGCTCGTGCAGACCGATCGAGGTCAGGATGGCGAGCACGAAGATCACCACACCGAGCGTGTAGTAGACGGCGGTCATCGGGTCCCATCGATCATCGAGGTGGCAGTGTCACGCCCCCACGCGTCGGCGGCGAGGACGTCGTCGACGGTGAGGTGCTCCTCCGAGGGTACGTCGAGGGACGCGAGCACGGCGGCGATTGTGGTGACGATGTCGTTGAACGCGAGCCGGCCGCACCGGAAGGCCTCGACGCAGACCTCGTTCGCGGCGTTGTACACGGCCGGCGCGGTGCCACCGGCCTCGCCCGCGCGGCGCGCCAGCCCCACCGCGGGGAACGCCGCGTCGTCGAGCGGGTGGAACTCCCAGGTCTCGGGTCGGGTCCAGTCGACGGCGGGCGCCGCGTCGGGCACCCGGTGCGGCCAGTCGAGGCCCAGGGCGATCGGGATCAGCATCGTGGGCGGGCTGGCCTGGACCAGCGTGGAGCCGTCCACGAACTCGACCATCGAGTGCACCACGCTCGTCGGGTGCACCACGACCGAGATCCGGTCGAAGGGGATGCCGAACAGCAGGTGGGCCTCGATCACCTCCAGCCCCTTGTTGACCAGGGTCGCGGAGTTGATCGTGATCACCGGTCCCATGTCCCAGGTCGGGTGGTTCATCGCCTCCTGCGGGGTCACCCCGGCGAGCTGCTCCCGGCTGCGGCCCCGGAACGGTCCGCCGCTCGCGGTCAGCACCAGGCGGCGCACCTCGCTCGGGATGCCCCCGCGCAGGCACTGGGCGACGGCGGAGTGCTCGGAGTCCACGGGCACGATCTGGCCGGGCGCGGCGCGCTCGAGCACCAGCGGGCCCCCCATGATCAACGACTCCTTGTTGGCGAGGGCCAGCGTGGTGCCCGCGTCCAGGGCAGCCAGGGTGGGCCGCAGCCCGACCGCGCCGGTGATGCCGTTGAGCACGACGTCGGCCGGTCGGCCGGCGGCCTCGACGGAGGCCTCCTCGCCGAGCCCCGAGTAGAAGTCGCCGTGGGCCGGCCGGAACTCCGCCACCTGGGCGGCGAAGAGCTCCGGCTGCGACCCGCCGGCCGTCATCGCGACCACCCGGAACCGGTCCGGGTTGGCCCGGACCAGGTCGAGGGCCTGGGTGCCGATGGATCCGGTGGATCCGAGGATGACGACGTCGCGGGGGCTCACCACTCCATCCTCCCAGCCGCTCAGGCCAGGCCGTTGGCGGCCGTACGCTCCGGCCGCGCCGGGCGACGCAGCCAGGCGTCGAAGAAGCCGGTGAGGTCCTCGCCGCTGACCTGCGCCGCGAGCGCCTCGAACTGCTCGGTGCTGCTGTGCCCCCCTCCCGCTCGGCCAGCCAGCGGTGCAGCAGCGTCCGGTACGCGAGAGCGCCGATCCGCCGCCGCAGCGCCCGGACCGTCATCGCACCGCGCACGTAGACGGCCCGGTCGAGGAGGTCCGAGGGACCGGGGTCGGCCACGGCCACGGCCACGACCACGACCACGACCACGGCCACGGCCACGGCCTAGCCCGCCGGGCCGCCAACCGTCGGGAGTTCGCGTAGGGGGGCCCGACCGGCCGGCGGCGGGTGGCGGCAGCGAGGCGGGGGCCACGTAATCCGGTGGCGCCGCGGGCGCTCCCGACGCCATCATGGGTGGACCGGGCCGCCGACGCGTGCCCATGACCCGAGAGGAGCGTGACATGTCCCGCACTGTTCCCAGCCTGCCCGCAGACCGCGCCCCCCTCACCTCATGGAGCACCCCCACCGATGTCCCACGACTTCACGCAGCACCCCGCCCGCGCCCCCGGACGAGCCCCTGACGGGATCGACCCGTCGTTCGTCTGCGACTTCGAGGCGTCCGAGGACCTCGACGAGAGCACCCAGCGCTGGTCGACCTGGCGGAGCGTCGAGCCGCTCTGCCGCGGGCCCGAGCCCCGGCCCGACTGGGTGGTCACCTCCCAGGGGGCCGTCGACACCGAGCTCGGCGTCCTCAAGACCGGCAAGGAGGCAGACGTCTTCCTCGTCGAGCGCGCCGACCCGGCCGATCCCGGCGGCGGCGTGGTGATGGCCGCCAAGCGCTACCGCAGCACCGAGCACCGCACCTTCCACCGGGCGGCCGCCTACACCGAGGGCCGCAGCACCCGGCGCTCACGTGACGCGCGTGCGCTCAAGCACACGAGCACCTGGGGGAAGGTGGTAGCCACCGGCGAGTGGGCAGTCGCGGAGTGGGACGCCCTCAAGCGCTTCCACAGCCTGGGCCTGCCTGTCCCCTACCCGGTGCAGATCGATGGCACCGAGATCCTGATGGAGTGGATCACGGTGGACGGCGAGACCGCACCGCGGCTGGCCCGGACCCGGCCCGAGCAAGCCCTGCTCGCGTCGTACTTCGACCAGCTCCGCGACGCCATGGCGCTGATGCTCCAGCACGGGGCGGTGCACGGCGACCTCTCGGCGTATAACGTCCTGGCCGCCGGCGAGCGGCTCGTGATCATCGACCTCCCGCAGGTGGTGGACGTGGCCGGCAACCCGACGGGGCTGGACTTCCTGATGCGCGACTGCACCAACGTCGTCACCTGGTTCCGCGCCCGGGGCCTCGACGTCGACGAGCACGACCTCTTCACGGAGCTGTTGGCCGACGCCTTCTGAGTGCACACCAAGCTGCTCGAGGCGTGAGGAGCGCCAGCGACGACCCTCGAGACCCGGTGACGCAGGCAGCCCCCCTCCCCCGCAGGTCCGGCCCCGATTCGCTACCGCGCACGCAACCCGGGCCTACGCTGCACACCGGCTCCAGAATGACGCTCGTCGTGGTGGAGGCGTGTGTGGCGGGCAGGTCATGGAGCTCTCGGCGTCAACGAGGTAGAATTCCACGGCCTCCGCGCGGAACCACGCCCAGCAGGCCCGGGAGCTGCTCCTGAGGATGCCGAACTTTTGAACCACGCGAGGTCCGACGACGTAGGTCGGATGAAGAAGCCGTTCACTCATGGAAAGAGCCTCGTCATGCGCAGTTCTAGTTTCTCCTTCCTTCTACCCGCCACACTCGTGGTCGCCGTCGGTGCCGGCCTCCCGGCGGCCCAGGCCCACGACGAGTCGGGCAACGACCACGAGCACAAAGGTCACGCCCAGCGCTTCGAAGCCGACTTGGCCCCGCTCAACGTCGACGGCCAGGGCCGCGCCAAGCTCCGCGAGCGAAACGGCGAGCTGGTCCTGAAGCTCCGCGCCCAGGGCCTCGATGACGGTATCCACGTCGCCCACATCCACGGCATCCGGCAGGCCGAGAACGAGTGTCCGGACCAGTCATTCGACACCGACGGCAACGGCTTCGTCGACCTGATCGAGGGGCTGCCCGCCTACGGTCCCGTGCAGATCACGCTCAGCAACGGGTTGAACGACACCGGCACGAAGATCAAGTACACCAGGACCTACACGATGCTCGACGGCGGTGGCGCCGTGAGTGAGCTCGGAGACCTGAGCCGGTACGCGATCGTCGTCCACGGCGTCGACCTGAACGGCGACCACTTGGCGAACAACCCCAACGCCGGTGGCGACGCAGCCGACGACCAGGACGACAACGAGATCTCCATGCCGGCGCTGTGCGGCACCATCGAGAGGGACTGAGCCTGGACTCACCGATGGCGCCACCACGAGCCTCACCCGACGGGTGCGATGGCTTGTCCTGGGTCACCGCGGGCGCCAAGCGAGCGATCCTGTGCGGTGGCGGCTTGACCACCATCACCGTCGCGGACCTCGGCTCGGTGACGGCGCACCTCGTCGGGCTCGGCCTCGAGGTCTAGGGAACCGGATCCTCGGGGGCGCGTTCCTGAAGACCGTCGCTGCGGTGGAGGCGGACGAGTACGGGCTCATCCGCGGCATCGGCGAAGGCGAGACCTGGGTGCGGATGGCCAACGTGCGTGGGCCCGAAGGGATCATCGCGTCCCTGGCCGAGCAGATCGGCGTGACTCGTGCGCGTGGCCTGCGTGTGTCACTCCTGTGCGAACGACTGTCCAGCGCGGGCCGACGCCGAGGCCTGCGGACGGCCGGCGGCGTGGTGGTCCTGATGGACCTCGGCCGCTCGGTGATGTCCCCGGAGATGGCCCTCGAGGTGGCCGAGGGGCGGCGAGGTCGCGTCGTCCCCCCGTGGCGGCGTTCGCGGAGGCCCTGCTCGGTGCCGTCGTCCAGGCCGCCCACGGCTCCCCTCTCGAGCGGGTCCTCGCCGAGGTCGACCGCGCCGCCGGCACGGAGGCGGCCCAGCTCTCGTCGTGCGGGCCGCCCGACCGGCTAGGTTCGCCGGGTGAAGAGCACCCGGGGCCGTCTCGTCCACGTCGCGAGCCTGGCGGCCTTCGACCGACGCACGAGCCGGGGTGTGCGCTCGCTCTCGGGCTGGCGGCTGCGGTCGCTCGACCTCCGGGAGCGCTCCGACGTGCTGGCCCGTTGCCGGGTCGCCGGTGCGACCTTCCTCGGCTGCACCTTCGCCCCGGGTGACGCCGCGCGCGTCGAGGCCGGTGGCGCCCTGGTGCTCCCGACGATCCCCGGGGTGCCGGTCGACCCCTACCGCGGACGGCTCTACACGCCGCGTGGGCTCTACGACTCCCCCGCCTACCCCGACTCCCTCGACGCCCGGGCCTACGCCTGGTCCCAGCAGTCCGAGACCCCCGACGCGCTGCTCGCCCAGACCCTGCACGACCACGCGATCGACGTGGCGCTGGAGGAGGCGCTCCTCGGGTGGCGCCGGGAACGGCGGGTCGTCGGGGTGATGGGGGGCCACGCGATCCGGCGTGGTGAGGCCGCGTACGCCGACGCCGCCCGCCTCGGCCGGGTGCTGGGTGCCGCCCACGTCGTGGCCACCGGCGGGGGCCCCGGCGCCATGGAGGCCGCCAACCTCGGTGCCTGGCTGTCGTCGCGGCCACCCGGCGACCTCGAGGAGGCGCTGGGGCTCCTCGCCCTGGCGCCGGCCTACCGACCCTCGATCGGCGCGTGGGCCGAGGCGGCGTTCGCGGTGCGGGAGCGCTTCCCCGACGGCGGGGAGTCGCTGGGCATCCCCACCTGGCACTACGGCCACGAACCGCCCAACGTCTTCGCCACCGCGATTGCGAAGTACTTCCGCAACGCGACCCGCGAGGCCATCCTGCTCGAGGTCTGCGACGCCGGCATCGTCTTCCTGCCGGGCGCGGCGGGGACGGTGCAGGAGGTCTTCCAGGACGCCTGCGAGAACTACTACGCCGACGAGTCCGCGGTCGCCCCGATGGTGCTGGTGGGCCGGGCCTACTGGACCGAGAGGGTGCCGGTCTGGCCCCTGCTGAGCGCGCTGGCCCGCGAGCGGGCGATGGCGCCGCACGTGCACCTCGTCGAGACCGTCGAGGACGCGGCCGAGCTGCTCAGCTGAGCGGGCGCGGGCCGGCTCTCACTCGACCGCCGCGAGCTGGCCGCAGGCACCGTCGATCTCGCTGCCCCGGGTGTCGCGGACGGTGGTCGAGATGCCCTTGGCCTCGAGCCGACGCACGAACTCACGCTCGTCGGCCGGGTCCGAGGCGGTCCACTTCGAGCCCGGCGTCGGGTTCAGGGGAATCAGGTTGACGTGCACCCAGCCCCAGTCGCCGTAGGAGTTCAGGACGTCGGCGAGCAGGTCGGCGCGCCAGGCCTGGTCGTTGATGCCGCGCATCATGGCGTACTCGATGGAGACCCGGCGCTTGGTGACGCGGGCGTAGTCCCAGGCCGCTTCCACGGTCTCGGCGACCGAGTAGCGGGTGTTGATCGGGACCAGCTCGTTGCGCAGCTCGTCGTCGGGGGCGTGCAGGCTCAGCGCGAGCGTCACCGGGATGCCCTCCTCGGTCAGCTGGCGCATCCGCGGGACCAGGCCGACGGTGGAGACCGTCACCCCACGCGCGGACATGCCGAGGCCGTCCGGCGCGGGCTCGGTGAGGCGGCGGACCGCGCCGATCACGGCCTTGTAGTTGGCCAGCGGCTCACCCATGCCCATGAAGACCACGTTCGAGACCCGCCCCGGGCCACCCGGGACCTCGTCGCGGGCCAGCGAACGAGCCCCGGCCAGGACCTGCTCGACGATCTCGGCGGTGGACATGTTGCGCTGCAGGCCCCCCTGGCCGGTGGCGCAGAACGGGCAGGCCATGCCGCAGCCGGCCTGGCTGGAGACGCACATCGTGACCCGGCCCGGGTAGCGCATCAGCACGGACTCCACCAGGGCGCCGTCGAAGAGCTTCCACAGGGTCTTGCGGGTGGTCCCCTTGTCGGCCTCCATCGTGCGCAGCGGCGTCATCAGCGTCGGCAGCAGCGCCGCGACCAGGTCGTCGCGCTGGCCGGCGGGCAGGTCGGTCATCTCCGCGGGGTCGTCGACCAACCGGGAGAAGTAGTGGGTGGAGAGCTGTCGGGCCCGGAAGCCGGGCAGCCCCTTCTCCTCGAGCAGCGTCTTGCGCTCCGGTGCCGTGAGGTCGGCGAGGTGTCGCGGCGGCTTCTTGCGCCCGCGGGGCTCGTCGAAGACCAGCTGCAGCGGCGTGGTGCCGGCGGGGGCATCGGGGGTCTCGGACGTCACGCCGTCCATTCTCCCACCGACACCGCCCGCGCGCCGAAACCCCGAGCCCCCCGAGCCCCCCGTGCCCCGTGGTGTCCGAGCCCCCGGGGCCCCGGGACGGCAGTCGTCAGGACAGCGGCACCACGTCGGCGGCCCCCAGCCGGGCGGCGTCGGCGGTCTCGTCGTTCGGCATCTGCTGGCTCTCCCGCTCGGCGGCCACCCGCTTGACGTAGTGGTCGATCTCCACCGCGCGCTGCTCGTCACTCCAGCCGAGCACCCCGCCGATCAGTCCGGCGACCTCCTCGGCCGCGCCCAGGCCCCGGTCGAAGGACTCGATGGAGAGCCGGATCCGACGGGTCAGCACGTCGTCGAGGTGGCGCGCTCCCTCGTGGCTCGCCGCGTAGCGGGCCTCGACGCGCAGGTAGTCCGGCGCCCCGGCCAGGGGCTCGCCCAGCGACGGGTCGTCGGCCACCAACGCCAGCAGCTCGTGGATCAGCGAGCCGTAGCGGTTGAGCAGGTGCTCGATCCACACCTCGTGCAGGCCCGAGCTCCCCGCCAGGACGTGGCGCGAGTTCATCAGGGCGTGGTAGCCCTCGGCGCCCAGCAGCGGCACGGACGCGGTCACCGACGCGGGCACCTTGCGGTCGAACTGGGAGGAGAGCCCGAAGACGGCCTCGTCCACGGCGTCCTTGGCCATGATCCGGTAGGTCGTGTACTTGCCGCCGGCCACGACCACCAGGCCGGGAGCGGGATGGCCCACGGCGTGCTCGCGCGAGAGCTTGGAGGTCGCGTCGGACTCGCCCTCCAGGAGCGGGCGGAGCCCGGCGTAGACCCCCTCGACGTCGGCGTGCGTGAGCGGCACCTCGAGCACGGAGTTGACGTGCTCGAGCAGGTAGTCGATGTCGGCCTCGCTGGCCGCCGGGTGGGCCTTGTCCAGGGCCCAGTCGGTGTCGGTGGTGCCGATGATCCAGTGCCGGCCCCACGGGATGACGAACAGCACGGACTTCTCGGTGCGCAGGATCAGGCCGACGTCGGAGCGGATCCGGTCCTTCGGGACGACCAGGTGGATGCCCTTGCTGGCCCGGACGTGGAACTGGCCACGCTGGCCGCCCAGGGACTGGGTCTCGTCGGTCCAGACCCCCGTCGCGTTGACGATCTGCTTGGCCCGGATCGTGACCGTGGTGTCGTTCTCCAGGTCCCGCACGACGGCACCGGTGACCCGCTCCCCCTCGCGCACGAGCTCGACGACCCGGGCGCGCGAGGCCACGTGCGCGCCGTACGCCGCCGCGGTGCGGGCGAGGAACATCGTGTGCCGCGCGTCGTCGACCTGGGCGTCGTAGTACTTCAGGGCGCCGATCAGCGCGTCCTTGCGCAGCGAGGGCGCCAGCTTCCGTGCCCCGCGGCGGGTGAGGTGCTGGTGCAGGGGCACCCCGGCCCGGCCGGAGATCCGGCTCATCACGTCGTAGAGCGCCACCCCGGAACCGGCGTAGAACCTCTCCCACCCGCGGTGCTGCAGCGGGTAGAGGAACGCCACCGGGTGCACCAGGTGCGGGGCCAGCTCCTGCAGCAGCAGGCCCCGCTCCTTGAGCGCCTCCGCCACCAGCCGGAAGTCCAGCATCTCCAGGTAGCGCAGCCCTCCGTGGACGAGCTTGCTGGAGCGGCTCGACGTGCCGGAGGCGAAGTCACGCGCCTCCACCAGCCCCACCTTGAGACCCCGGGTGGCGGCGTCGAGGGCGCTGCCGGCCCCGACGACCCCGCCCCCGATCACGAGCACGTCGAGCTCCTCGCTCGCCATGCGCTCCAGCGACGTCCGGCGGAACTCGGGAGACAGTGCGGTGGCTCTCATCGGTGGCTACCTCTTTCGTGAACGGGGGTGCGGGGGCAGGTGGTCGGTCGAGCAGCGGGTCAGTCGACGTCCACCCAGTCGAGCGTCCGCTCGACGGCCTTCTTCCACTGGGCGTAACCGGTGGCGCGCTGCTCGTCATCCCACTGTGGCGACCATCTCTTCGCCTCGTTCCAGTTCTCGCGCAGCTCGTCGGTGTTGTTCCAGAAGCCGACGGCCAGTCCGGCGGCGTACGCCGCGCCGAGAGCGGTGGTCTCGGCGACCACCGGGCGGCTCACCTCGACGCCGAGCACGTCGGCCTGGATCTGCATGCACAGCTCGTTGGCCGTCACCCCGCCGTCGACCTTGAGCACCTCCAGGGTGACGCCGGAGTCCTTCTCCATCGCCTCGGCCACGTCGCGGCTCTGGTAGCAGATCGACTCCAGCGTGGCCCGGGCCAGGTGGGCGTTGGTGTTGAACCGCGACAGCCCGACGATCGCCCCGCGGGCGTCGGAGCGCCAGTACGGCGCGAAGAGGCCGGAGAAGGCCGGCACGAAGTAGACGCCACCGTTGTCCTCCACCTGGGCGGCCAGCGACTCGCTCTGGGCCGCCCCGCTGATGATCCCGAGCTGGTCACGCAGCCACTGCACCGCGGAGCCGGTCACCGCGATCGACCCCTCCAGGGCGTAGACGGTCTCCTGGTCGCCGAACTTGTAGCAGACCGTGGTCAGCAGGCCGGACTTCGAGCGGACCAGCTCGGTGCCGGTGTTGAGCAGCATGAAGTTGCCGGTGCCGTAGGTGTTCTTCGCCTCGCCCGGGGCGAAGCAGACCTGGCCGACGGTCGCGGCCTGCTGGTCGCCGAGGATGCCGGTCAGCGGGACCTCGCCGCGCATCGGCCCGTTGGCCCGGGTCGTACCGTAGCCGCCGGGCTCGCTGGAGGACTTGATCTCCGGCAGCATCGAGCGGGGGATGTCGAAGAGCGCGAGCAGCTCGTCGTCCCACTCCAGCGTCTCGAGGTCCATCAGCATGGTCCGGCTGGCGTTGGTCGGCTCGGTGACGTGGACGCCGCCGTCGGTGCCGCCGGTGAGGTTCCAGATCAGCCACGAGTCGGTGTTGCCGAACAGCGCGTCACCCTTCTCGGCGGCCTCGCGCACGCCGTCGACGTTCTCCAGGATCCACTGAATCTTGCCGCCGGAGAAGTACGTCGCCGGGGGCAGTCCGGCGCGCTGGCGGATCAGGTCCCCGTGCCCGTCGCGCTCCAGCTTGCTGGCGATGCGATCGGTGCGGGTGTCCTGCCAGACGATCGCGTTGTAGTACGGCCGGCCGGTGTTCTTGTCCCAGATGACCGTGGTCTCGCGCTGGTTGGTGATGCCGAGCGCCACCAGGTCCGTGGCACTGAGCTTGGCCTTGGCCAGCCCGTTCTGGATCACCGAGCTGGTCCGCTCCCAGATCTCCACCGGGTCGTGCTCGACCCAGCCGGCCTGCGGCAGGATCTGCTCGTGCTCGAGCTGGTGACGCGCCACCTCGTTGCCCGAGTGGTCGAAGATCATGAAACGGGTGCTGGTGGTGCCCTGGTCGACTGCCCCGACGTACTTCGTCATGCTGGTCTCCTCTGTGGATGGTGCGGGTGGATGCTCGGGTGCTGCACGCTCACTGCGCTCACTGGTTGGGCAGCGGCTCGCCGACGGCCTCGTCGGAGATCCCCTCGACGGCCTGCTCCTCGGTCAGGTGGTTCTCGATGAGGAGCTTGAACAGCCCTCCTCCGACCAGCCCGCCCAGCAGCGGCGCCACGATCGGCAACCAGAAGTAGAGATAGCCGTTCTGGTCGCGCAGGGCGCCGCCGTACCCGGTGATCAGCGAGGCGAGCCGCGGGCCGAAGTCGCGGGCCGGGTTGATCGCGTAGCCGGCGTTGGCCCCGAAGGCCATGCCGATGGCGACGACGGTGAAGCCCACCACGACCGGGCCGAGGTTGGCCATCGGGGGGTTGTTCCACGCGGTGGTCAGCGCGAAGACCACGAAGACCAGGATCGCGGTGCCCACGATCTGGTCCAGGAAGGCGGTCTGGATGCTGACGTCACCGGCCCCGTTGCCCGGCAGCGTGGAGAAGATGCCCTGGGTGGCGATCGTGTGCTGCGGGTCGACCGAGGCGATCAGGTCGGCGTAGGTCGCGCGCACCACCAGGGCCGCCGCGAAGGCTCCCAGCGTCTGGGCCAGGGCGTAGGGCAGGACCTTGCGCCAGGAGAAGCCCTTGAAGACGGCCAGCGCGAGGGTCACCGCCGGGTTGAGATGGCCTCCCGACAGCCGGGCGGCCGTGTAGACGCCGAGGGTCACCCCCAGGCCCCAGGCCCAGGCGATCGAGTCGTGGTCACCCAGGGCGCCGTCCTCGTTGGTGACCACCTGGGCCACCACGCCGGTCCCGAACAGGATGAGGATCATGGTGCCGGCGAACTCCGCGCAGAGCTCCCCGATGAGGGGATTCCTGACCTTCGTCACAGTTGTCTCCTTCGGCTCTTGCCGCCCCAGTGGCGTCCGTCACACCTTGCTGGTCGCCGTCCGAAATGCCCAGCCCTGACGTTCGACGATGACGAACGGTCGGTCGACCATGTCGAACGATCGCCCTAGACTGGGGCGATGCCCGGACCGATCCAGTCAATCGAGCGTGCCGCCGCCGTCCTGCACGTGCTCGGTGCCAGCGCCGAGCCCCTCCCGCTGGGCGAGCTGGCGCGGATGCTCGGTCTCCCCAAGCCGACGGTGCACGGCATCGTGCGCACGCTGTGCGGCGTCGGGTTCGTGGCCCAGCAGCCGGAGTCGGGTCACTACTCGCTCGGCGCCGGGCTGCACACGCTGCGGGAGAGCTTCGACCCGCACCTGCTGCGCTCGCGGGCGACGAACTGGGCCGACGGCCTCGCTGCCCGGACCAGGCTCGAGGTGCAGCTCGGGGTGCTGCGCGGGCACAGCGTGGAGCTCGTGCACCACGTGTTCCGTCCCGACCACTCGCCCCAACGGCTCCGGGTGGGCGAGCTGCAACCGGTCCACGCCACCGCCCTGGGCCTGACCCTGCTGGCCTTCTCGCCCGGTGCGCCGCGCATCCACGACCTTGCGCTCACCGCCTACACCGGCGCCACCGTCACCGGCCGCGTCGAGCTCACCCGCCAGGTCCAGCAGACCCGCCGCCAGGGCTGGGCCAGCGCGGACGGCACGCTGCACCCCGGGGTCGCCGCCCTGGCCGCGCCGCTGCGCCACCACGTCGGCGTCGGGGTGGGGGCCCTGGCCCTGGTGGGGTGGCGCGACCGGCTGCTGACCAGCACCGGCGCGCCGCGCGACGACCTCGTCGAGCAGCTCGAGTCCGCCGCGCACGCCATCTCCGCGACCCTGCAGGACCGGCTGTGAGTCGCGCCGGGCGCTACGTAGCGGCGATCGACCAGGGCACCACCTCGACGCGGTGCCTGGTCTTCGACCACGCCGGCCGGATGGTCTCCGTCGCCCAGCACGAGCACCAGCAGTCCTACCCCCGGCCCGGGTGGGCCGAGCACGACGCGAGCGAGATCTGGGCCAACACGCTGCGCGTGCTGCCGGAGGCGCTCGCCCTGGCCGGCCTGCAGCCCCGCGACATCGCGGCCGTCGGCATCGCCAACCAGCGCGAGACGACCGTCGTCTGGGACCGGGTCAGCGGTCGCCCGGTGGCCCCCGCGATCACCTGGCAGGACACCCGCACCGCGGACCTGGCCGCCGAGCTGAACCGGTCACCCTCGGCCGGCCTCTTCAAGGAGGTCTGCGGGCTGACCCCGGCCGGGTACTTCGCCGCACCCCGACTGCGCTGGCTCCTCGACCACGTCCCGGGGCTGCAGCGCCGGGCGCGCAGCGGCGAGATCGCCTTCGGCACGGTCGAGAGCTGGCTGATCTGGAACCTCACCGGCGGCGTCGACGGCGGGGTCCACGTCACCGAGCCGACCAACGCCAGCCGGACCATGCTGATGGACATCCGCACCCTCGACTGGGACCAGCGCCTGCTCGACCTCCTCGACATCCCGCGCGAGATCCTGCCGGAGATCCGGCCCAACGCGCAGGTCTACGGCACCTGCGCGGTCGGGCTGCCGGGGGTCGCGATCGGCGGCGCCTTCGGGGACCAGCAGGCCGCACTGTTCGGCCAGACCTGCTTCGCCGAGGGCGAGGCGAAGTGCACCTACGGCACCGGAGCGTTCCTGCTGGTCAACACCGGTGACCGGATCGTGACCTCGCAGCGCGGTCTCATCTCGACCGTCGCCCACGCCCTCGAGGGCCAGCCGCCGGTGTACGCCGCAGAGGGCTCCATCGCCGTGGCCGGGGCGCTGGTGCAGTGGTTCCGCGACTCGCTGGAGATGATCAGTTCAGCCCCGGAGATCGAGACCCTCGCCCGGCGCGTCGAGGACAACGGTGGTTGCTACATCGTGCCGGCCTTCGCCGGGCTCTTCGCGCCACGCTGGCAGCCCGACGCCCGCGGGGTGGTGGTCGGGCTCACCTCCTACGTCACCAAGGCGCACCTGGCCCGGGCGGTGCTGGAGGCGACCGCCTGGCAGACCGTGGAGGTGGTGGAGGCGATGAACGCGGACGCCGGCATCAGCTTCGACCGGCTGCGTGTCGACGGCGGCATGACCGCGAACCACCTGCTGATGCAGTTCCTCGCCGACGTCCTCGCCGTCCCGGTGGAGCGCCCGCTCGTCTCGGAGTCGGTCTCGTTGGGCGCGGCCTACGCCGCGGGGCTCGCGGTGGGCTACTGGCCCGACCTCGAGGGGTTGCGCGGCAACTGGCACCGGGCCGCGGTCTGGGAGCCCGCGATGAGCCACGGCGTGCGACGGCGGGGACGGGCCGACTGGAACCGCGCGGTCGAGCGGACGCTGAGCTGGGTCGTCCCGGACGAGGACGGGTGACTCAGGACTGGTAGGTGATCATCACCCACAGGACGAGCGCCGCGACGCTGAGCACGACCAGGGCGGTCACGACCATCCCGATCAGCAGGTAGCTCCCGAAGCGACGCGTGCGCTGGAGCACCATGAGCACCAGGGGCACGGCGAAGATCACCAGCACCAGCGGGAAGAGACTCTCGGCGAGGTCGTCGGAGAGCGTCGCGTGCAGCAGCGCCGCGAAGACCCCCGGGACCACGATCACGAACACCAGCCCCGCGAAGAAGCCACTCAGCGCGGTGAACGTCGGGTGGTCGCGGTGCCACCAGTCGGGCTGGCGCCCTGGCCCTGCCCCGGGCTTCTCGACGGACTGCTCAGCGGTCATGGAGCCAGCATGTCACCCGTGGCGCCGGTGCGTCCGGAGCCGCGCGCTCAGCCGGGCGGCACGATCTCCTCGGGCCTCACGAGGCCCTCGAACCCGTCCGTGCCGGCGTCCGTGCCGGCGTCCGCGCCCGTCAACGCCGCGACCAGCACGACGTCTTCGGCCGCGTGCACGTCGCGGACCCGGCGGAGGGCACCACCGACCCGCGCGCGGTACTGCGCCGACGACTCCGCCGCGTCCTGCTCGCGCAGGTCGTCGAGGACACCCACGTCGGACTCGGTCAGCAGCTGGGCCGTCTGCACGGCGCTGGGCTCGGGCGCGCAGAACCAGGCGGCGCGGGCGGGCAGGCGCCCCGACTCCCGCAGCGCCCATACGTCGTCGAAGCCGCCCGGGTCCAGCTCCCACTCGGCGGGCGCGAGTCCGGGCACGGGCAGCGAGCGTCCGGGCCGGACCAGGAAGAGGCCCACCGCGTCAGAAGACCAGGTAGTGCAGCAGCAGCCAGATCGGGGCGACCGTGGCCAGCAGCGAGTCGAGGCGGTCCATCAGGCCACCGTGCCCGGGGATCACCTGGCTCATGTCCTTGAGGCCGAGGTCCCGCTTGATGACCGACTCGCACAGGTCGCCGAGCGTGGCCATCACCACCGTGATCAGCCCCAGCGCGACCCCGACCCACCACTCGGCGTCAAGGAGGTAGACGACGAGCGCCAGGCCGACGGCCACGCAGAAGACCATCGAGCCGACGAAGCCCTCCCACGACTTCTTGGGCGAGATGACCGGAGCCATCGGGTGCTTGCCGAAGAGCACACCGGCGACGTACCCCCCGATGTCGGAGGCGATCGTGACGAGGATGAACGTGATGATGCCCTGGACGCCGGCGTCGTCGAGACCACCGTTGTCGCGCCACCCGCCCTCGGCGAGCAGCAGCGCCACGAACGACCCGAGGAACGGCACGTAGACCAGCGTGAAGACCGACGCGGTGGCGTTCTTGACGTAGCCGTCGATGCCACGACGCAGCAGCCACAACATGATCGCCAGGGCGCTCACCGCGGTCGCGGTCACCAGGGCCGGAGCCCCGTAGAAGTACGCCACCACCACCATCACGACGCCACCCAGCATCAGCGGCTGCACGGGCAGGTCGATGCCCTTGGCCCGGAACCCGCGACGCAGCTCCCAGATCGCCACCACCACGGCCGCAGCCACGATCAGCATGAACGCGGGCTTCCAGAACAGGAGCGAGGCGGCGATCGCTCCCAGCAGCACCACGGCCGACAGCACCGCCGCCGGCAGGTCGCGGCCGGCGCGGCCGTGGTCCCTGCGCGGGGGCGGAGCGGACGACCCGGGGGCGGAGCCCGGGCCGGGAGTGGTGTCGGTCATGGGTGGTCGCTCAGACTTCGAGCAGCTCGGCTTCCTTGTTCTTCAGCATCTCGTCGACGGCGTCGGTGTGCTGCTTGGTCAGGCCGTCGAGGCGCTTCTCGGCACCGGTGACGTCGTCCTTGCCGACCTCGCCGTCCTTCTCGAGCTTCTCCAGGCCCTGCTTGGCCGTGCGCCGCAGGTTGCGGATGGCGACCCGCCCGTCCTCGGCCTTGGCCTTGGCGACCTTGATGTACTCCTTGCGGCGCTCCTCGGTGAGCTCGGGGAAGACGCAGCGCAGCATCTTGCCGTCGTTCGAGGGGTTCACGCCGAGGTCGGAGTCGCGGATGGCCCGTTCGATGTTGCCCATGGCGCCCACGTCGTAGGGCTGGATCAGGATGATCCTGGCCTCCGGCGCGGTGAACGACGCGAGCTGCTGCAACGGCGTCGGCGAGCCGTAGTAGTCGACCGTGATCTTGCTGAACATGCTGGGCTGCGCCCGGCCGGCGCGGATCGCCGCGAACTCCTCGCGCGTCGCCTCGACCGACTTGTCCATCTTGCCGTCGGCCTCGTTGAGGATGTCGTTGATCACGGGGTCTCCTGGGTGCTCGTGCGGGGTGGTCTCGTCCGGACGCGGGTCAGTCGCGCGAGAGCGTGGTGCCGATCTTCTCACCCGTGACCGCCCGGGCGATGGTGCCCGGCTCGGAGAGGTTGAAAACGATCATGTCGAGGTCGTTGTCGCGGGCCAGGCTCACCGACGTCGCGTCGGCGACCTTGAGCCCGCGGGTGAGGAACTCGTCGTAGGTCAGGGTGTCGAACTTGGCCGCGTCGGGGTTGTGCCGGGGGTCGGAGTCGTAGACGCCGTCCACCCCCTGCTTGCCCATCAGGATGACCTCGCAGCGGGTCTCCAGCGCGCGCTGCGCGGCGACGGTGTCGGTGGAGAAGAACGGCATCCCGGCGCCGGCACCGAAGATCACCACGCGCCCCTTCTCGAGGTGCCGGATCGCGCGGCGGGGGATGTAGGGCTCGGCGACCTGGCCCATCGTGATCGCCGTCTGGACCCGGGTCTCCACGCCGTTCTTCTCGACGAGGTCCTGCAGCGCGAGGCAGTTCATGACGGTCCCCAGCATGCCCATGTAGTCGGCCCGGGCCCGCTCCATGCCGCGCTGCTGGAGCTCGGCGCCACGGAAGAAGTTGCCCCCGCCGACGACGATGGCGACCTGGACCCCAGAGCGTGCGACGTCGGCGATCTCGCGGGCGATCGCATTGATCACATCGAGGTCGAGACCGACCTTCCCGCCGCCGAACACCTCACCCGAGAGCTTGAGGAGGACTCGCTTGTACCCGGTCACGGACCGTCCCTTCGTGATCTGTCGGAAGTCGTGCTGCAACCTATCCGATCACGCGGTGCGCGCCGAACGGCCGGTCAGCCGCCGCTGCCGCCCCAGCCCGACGCCGTGACCAGGGCCCCGACGACCCCGACCGCCAGGAGCACCGTGAGCACGACGCCCACGATCTTCGGGACGCTGTACGGTCGCCTGCCCACCACCTGGCCGGGGGTGGGCGTTGACCATCACCGGAAGGTCTGGCCGGCGTAGAGGAGGCTGGCGATCCACCACGGCATCAGGAGGAGCTTGAACGTGGCGTCGGCGCAGCTGACGTCCAAGCTGCCGACCCGCTGGTCGCCGCCGCAGGACCCGCGACGCAGACGTGACGAACGCCGGCCCGGCGAGCAGCGTGCTGCTCATCGGACCGGCGTCACGGGGTCGTGCTGGGTCAGGCGCCGACCTCGAAGCGGGCGAACCGCTTCAGGGTGGTGCCGGCCGCGTCGAGGACGGCCTTGACGGACTTCTTGTTCTCCACGACCGAGGCCTGCTCGAGCAGGACGACGTCCTTGAAGAAGCCGTTGAGGCGACCCTCGGTGATCTTGGCGATCGCCTGCTCGGGCTTGCCCTCCTCGCGCGAGGTGGCCTCGGCGATCTCGCGCTCCTTGGCGACGACGTCGGCAGGGACCTCGTCGCGGGTGAGGAACTGCGGGCGCATCGCGGCGACCTGCATGGCGGCCGAGCGGGCGGCCTCCTCGTTGCCGTCGTACTCCACCAGCACGCCGACGGCGGGCGGGAGGTCGGCGGCACGCTTGTGCAGGTAGACCACGACGGGGCCGTCGAAGTGGACGACCCGCCCGAGCTCGATCTTCTCGCCGATGGAGACGGCGAGGTCGTCGACGACCTGGCCGACCGTCCTGCCGTCGAGCTCGACCGCCTTGAGCGTCTCGACGTCACCGGCCTTGGCGGCGTCGGCGGCGTCGGCGATCCGCTGCGCGGTGGTCACGAAGTCGTTGCCCTTGGCGACGAAGTCGGTCTCGCAGTTGAGCTCGACCAGGGAACCACCGGAGGTGGCGACCAGGCCGGCCGACGCCTCGCGCTCGGCGGCGCGCTCGGCCATCTTCTTGCCACCCTTGATCCGCAGGATCTCGACGGCCTTGTCGAAGTCGCCGTCGGCCTCGGTGAGGGCCTTCTTGCAGTCCATCATGCCGGCGCCGGACTGCTCACGCAGCTTCTTGACGTCGGCGGCGGTGATGTTCGCCATGTTGTCTTCCCCTCGGGTTCGTGTGTGTAGGGCCCAGTCGGCCAGCGTCACCGGCGTGACGGGTCCGCGTACGTCGTACGCGGACCCGTCACGAGCGGAGGACGGCTCAGGCCTTGGCCTCGTCGGCGACGGGCGCCTCGGTGGCCTCGTCGGCGACGGGCGCCTCGCTGGCCTCGTCGGCGACGGGCGCCTTGGAGGCCTCGGGGGCGGCGGGCTCGTCAGTCGCGGCCGCGGCGGCCTCGGTCGACTCGGCGGCCTCGGCAGAGGCCCCGGTCGACTCGGAGGCGGGCGTCTCGGCCGGAGCGTCGGCGGCGGTCTCGGTCGCGGTGTCACCACCGGTGGCCTTCACGGCCGCCTTCTCGGCGTCGCCACCGAGCAGCTCGCGCTCCCACTCGGCCAGGGGCTCCTCGGCGCCGACCTCGGCCGCGCCCTCGGTGCCGGCCTTGGCGCCGGAGCGGGCGATGAGGCCCTCGGCGACCGCGTCGGCGATGACCCGCGTCAGCAGGCCGACGGCGCGGATGGCGTCGTCGTTGCCCGGGATCGGGAAGTCGACCAGGTCGGGGTCGCAGTTGGAGTCCAGGATGCCGATGATCGGGATCTTGAGCTTGCGGGCCTCCTCGACGGCGAGGTGCTCCTTGTTCGTGTCGACGATCCACACCGCGGAGGGCGTGCGGGTCATCTCACGGATGCCGCCGAGGGACTTGTTGAGCTTGTCCCGCTCGCGGCGCATCTGGAGCAGCTCCTTCTTGGTGCGGCTGCTGCCGGCCACGTCCTCGAAGTCGACCTCGTCGAGCTCCTTGAGGCGGTTGATCCGCTGGTGCACGGTCTGGAAGTTGGTGAGCATGCCGCCGAGCCAACGCTGGTTGACGTAGGGCATCCCGACGCGGGTCGCCTGCTCGGCGATCGCCTCCTGGGCCTGCTTCTTCGTGCCGACGAACATCACGGTGCCGCCCTTGGCGACGGTCTCCTTGATGAAGGCGTACGAGCGGTCGATGTAGGCCAGCGACTGCTGCAGGTCGATGATGTAGATGCCGTTGCGCTCGGTCATGATGAAGCGCTTCATCTTCGGGTTCCAGCGACGGGTCTGGTGTCCGAAGTGGACGCCGCTCTCGAGGAGCTGGCGCATGGTGACGACTGCCATGGTGATTCTTCTCCTGTGGTGGAGGCACCGACCGTACGTGCCCACCCTTGGTGCAGGGCGGGCCGGTGGTTTCTCCTGTTGTGTCCAGTTTCCACAGCCGACGGGTGCCGACTGCCCTGACGCCCACGCGCGAGCCCACCCGGAACTTCCCGGGACCGGGGATCGACGCCCACGGGATCGGGTCCTGGAGGTGCGGGACCCGCCGTGGTCAGCGAGCGTGCGAAGTCAACCCGCAAGGGTTGCTCCGGTCAGGATAGGTCACGCAGGCATCCCCCCGCCAATCGGATGCGGGACGGGCCGGCCCCCCTCCACAGGCGGGCCCGGGACGGCGTTCTGCACCGTCGGCCTGGACCGGCCGCCGCCGCGGGGCGGTCGGTCGCAGGATCGAGCCATGCCCCTCCTGAGCCCCTCCTGTCCCGCGCGCCCGGCGCCCCCGGTCCGGCCCAACCACCCGGCGGTCGTCGCCCTGCCGGGCCTCCTGCTGGGCCTACTGCTGGGCCTACTGCTGGGCCTCCTGCTCGTCGTCGTCGGTGGGGTCGCCGGACCCGTCCCGGGCGCCGTCGCGATGCCGGTGGCCGGGGCGGAGACGGTGCCGGTCGGGGCGTGGCCCCTCGAGCCGCCACCCGACGTGGTGCGCGGGTTCGACCCGCCGGCCGCACCCTGGGCCGCCGGGCACCGGGGGGTCGACCTGCTGGGGCGCCCCGGGGCGCCGGTGCGCTCGGCGCTCCCGGGGACGGTGTCCTTCGCCGGCGTCCTCGCCGGCCGGGGTGTCGTGGTCGTCGACCACGGGCAGACCCGGACGACCTACGAGCCTGTCACCGCCCGGGTGTCCCGCGGCGACCGGGTGCCGTCCGGGGCGATCCTCGGTCGGCTCGAGGCCACGGCCTCCCACTGCCCACCGCGCGCGTGCCTGCACTGGGGCTGGCGACGGGGCGAGACCTACCTCGACCCGCTGCTGCTCGTCGGTGCCGGCCCGGTGCGGCTGCTCCCCCTGTGGCGCACGGCCCCAGTCGTCGGGCCGGTCGTCGGGCCAGTGGTCGCGCTGAGTCTTCCCCGGCTCTCGGCGTACGCGCGCTGGCAGCCGCCGTCCGCGCAGCTCTTCCCCGGTGCCGGCCGGTTCACGCCCTCGGGTGCGCCTGCTGGTAGGCCCGTCGCAGGCGGTCCGTGGTGACGTGGGTGTAGAGCTGGGTGGTGGCCAGGGAGGCGTGGCCGAGCAGCTCCTGGACCGAGCGGAGGTCGGCCCCGCCCTCGAGCAGGTGGGTGGCGGCGGTGTGGCGCAGCCCGTGCGGTCCGATGTCGGGCGCCCCGGGGACCTGCGCGATCCGCTGGTGGACGAGGGTGCGGACGGCCCGCTGGTCGATCCGCCGGCCGCGCGCGCCCAGGAACAGCGCGGCGCCCGCGCCCTCGACCAGCAGGGCGGGCCGGCCGTGGCGTCGCCAGCGCGCGAGCGCGCGGGCGGCCGGCTGCCCGAACGGCGTGGAGCGCTCCTTGCGGCCCTTGCCGAGGACCCGCACCACGCGGCGCTCGTCGTCGACGTCGTCCAGGTCCAGACCTACCAGCTCACCCACCCGGACCCCGGTGGCGTAGAGCAGCTCGAGCATCGCGACGTCGCGCAGCCCCAGCGGGCTGCCGTCGTCGGCCAGGTCGGCGGCCGCGCGGATCAGGTCGGCGGCCTCGTCGGCGCGCAGCACGGGCGGCAGCGACCGGTGGGCCTTGGGCGAGCCCAGACTGGCACCGACGTCGGTGGTGACCCGCCCGGTGCGGGCGAGCCACGCCGTGAAGACCCGGGCGGCGGTCGCCCGCCGCGCCACCGTGGTGCGCGAGCGCCCGAGCGTCTGCTGCTTGGCCAGCCAGCTGCGCAGCGTGCGCAGGTCGAGGCGGCCCACGTCGTCCTGCCCGAGGCGGGCGGCGTGCTCGAGCAGGCCCGCCACGTCGGCCAGGTAGGCCCGTACCGTGTGGGCGGCGAGATCCCGCTCGGAGACGAGGTGCCGCTCGTAGTCGACGAGCACCCGGGCCATCGGCTCGGGCAGGAGCTCGCGCTCGCCGGTGCCGTCGTCGCTGGGGGCCACCCGGTGAGTCTAGGCGGGCGGAGCGTCCGTCCCCGTCTGCTCCAGCGCGGCGAGCCGCCAGCCGGCCGGGGACTCCACGACCAGCCCGTGGGCCCGCAGCCGCACCAGCGTCGCGCGGACCTCGACCAGGCCGAGCCCGGCGGTCCGGGCGATGGAGTCGGCCCTGGCCGCGGCGAGGACGGGGACGGCGTCCAGCACCTGCTGGTGGCGCAGCGAGAGCCGGTCGCGGGGTCGGGACGCGCCGCGCGGGACCTCGACGAGGTGCTCCCCCGCGGCACCGACCAGCTCGAGGACCTCCTCCCCCGACGTCACCAGGGTCGCCGCGCCCGAACGGATCAGCTGGTGGACGCCCTGCGACGGCGCACTGGTCACCGGCCCAGGGACCCCGAGCAGTGGCCGGTTGAGCCGGCCGGCCCAGTTCGCGGTGTTCAGCGCCCCGCTGCGCAGGGCCGCCTCGACCACGACCGTCCCCCGGGTCAGAGCGGCGATCAGCCGGTTGCGGGCCAGGAAGCGCAGCCGGGTCGGGGCGCAGCCGGGGGCGAGCTCGCTGACGACCGCGCCCTCGGCGGCGAGGTGGTCGAGCAGGTTGCGGTGCGCGAGCGGGTAGGCGCGGTCGACGCCGCAGGCGAGGACCGCCACGCTCGCGCCCCCGACGCCGAGGGCGCCGCGGTGCGCCGCCTGGTCGATCCCGAACGCGGCGCCCGAGATCACGCCCACCCCGGCGCGCGCCACCACCGCCGAGATCTCGGCGGCCACGTCGGCGCCGTAGGTCGTGGCCGAGCGCGAGCCGACCACGGCCACCGCGGGCAGCTGGTCGAGCCGCAGTGGCCCCCGCACCCAGAGGCCCAGGGGCGGCCCTCCGCGTTGCTGGACCGGCTCGGCGGTGGCCAGGTCGTCGAGCCGGTGCGGCCACTCGTCGTCGGTGGGGATCACGAACCGGATGCCACGCCGCTCGGCCAGGGCGAGGTCGCGGCCCGGGTCGGCGTCGCGCAGCCGGGCGGCCACGTCGGTGCGCACGTCGTCGGGGCCCCGCTCGGCGGCCAGCGCCTCGTGCAGGGTGACCGCGCCGAGCTCGGCGACCAGACCGGCCAGGCGAGGGTCGCCGGGCTCGGAGATCCGGGAGAGCGCCACCCGGGCGAGCCGCTCGTCGACGGCGCTCACCCGACCCGGCTCCCCAGCGTCGCCAGCATCAGCGGCTCACCCTTGCGCAAGCGCAGCGCGACGTCCGCCTCCTCCGCCCCCGGGGCGTCCACCTCGCGCAGGTCCGCCACGGTCCACGCCAGGCGGTGCACGCGGACGACGCCGCGACGCGTCAGACGCCCGGCGTAGAGCTCGCTGTCGACGAGCCGCTGCGCCTCGTCGTCCAGCGGCCACCGCTCGCGGAGCACCGGACCGGGCGCCTGTCCGTTCAGCCGCCAGCTGCACCCGCGGTAGCGGGTCGCCTGTCGCCGGCGGGCCCGCTCCACCCGGGCCCGGACCACCGCGGTGGCCTCGGCCGACCAGAACCGGTCGCCCTGCTCGTGCGGTCGCAGCGGGACCAGGTGGCGCACGATGTCGATCCGGTCGGTGACCGGCCCGCCGACCTTGGCCCGGTAGTCGCGGCGCTGGACCTCCCGGCAGCGACAGGCGTTCTGGCGTGCGTCGGGATGGAAGTCGCCGCAGGGGCACGGGTTGCACGCCAGCACGACCATCCCGCGGGCGGGCAGCGTCACGGACTCCTCGCGCCGGGCGATCGTGACGTCCCCGCTCTCCAGCGGTTGGCGCAGCGCCTCGATCAGGTCGGAGCGGAACAGTGGGAACTCGTCGAGGAAGAGCACCCCGCAGTGGGCGCGGCTGATCTCCCCGGGTCGGACCTGCCCGCTGCCACCGCCGATCACGCTGGCCTTGCTCGCGTCGTGGTGCGGGGCGCAGAAGGGAGGCCGGGTGAGCATGCCCGCCCCGGCGTCCAGCGTCCCGGCCAGCGAGTGGACCGCGGTGAGCTCGAGGGACTCCGCGGGGCTGAGGTCGGGCAGGATCCCGGGGATCCGCTCGGCGAGGCTCGTCTTGCCCGCCCCCTTGGGCCCCGAGAGCAGCAGGTGGTGGCTGCCGGCCGCGGCGACCTCGACGGCGTACCGGGCGTCCGCCATCCCCGCGAGGTCGGCGAGGTCGACCTCCTCGATGCGGCTCTCCCCGCGCCAGGTGAGCAGCGGCGAGCCCGACATCGCTGCGACCGGCGGGGCCGCGGGCACCTCCTCCCCGCGCAGCTCGGCGACCACCTGGCCCAGCGAGCGCACGCCCAGCACCACCATGTCGGGCACCATCGCCGCCTCCCGGGCCTGCGGCTCGGGCACGAAGACCCGCCGGATCCCCCGTTCCGCGGCGGCCAGCACCATCGGCAGCACCCCCGGCACCGCCCGCATCTCGCCGGCCAGGGTGAGCTCGCCGATGAAGGCGGTCGCCTCCAGGGCGGCCTGCGGGACGTCGCCGGCCGCGGAGAGCACCGAGACGGCGATCGCGACGTCGAAGTGGGTGCCGCGCTTGAGCAGGTCCGCCGGGGCCAGCAGGATCGTGATCCGCCGGGTCGCCGGCCACACCAGCCCGCTGTTGACCACGGCCATCCGGCACCGGTCGCGGGCCTCGTTCAGCGAGGCGTCCGGCCGGCCGACCAGGGTCGTCCCGACGGCGCCCGGGGAGACGTCGGTCTGCACGTCGATCAGGTGGCCCAGGGCACCGTCCAGCGAGACGGTCCGGGCGGTGGCGACGGGCATCAGCCGATCCCGACGACGTGCTCGACCACGCTGGGACCGCGTCGCGGGCGGAGCACCGCGACGAGGTCGATGCGTACGTCCCGTGCCGCCACGCCGCGTTCGGCCGACCACGTCGCGGCCAGGCGTCGCAGCCGGGACAGCTTGGCCGGGGTCACCGCCTCGTGGGGCGAGCCGAACGCCAGGCTGCTGCGGGTCTTGACCTCGCAGACGACCAGCGTCTCCCCGTCGCGAAGGACGAGGTCGATCTCCCCCGCGGGGCAGCGCCAGTTGTGCTCGAGCACGACCAGGCCCCGCTCGGTGAGGTGCCGCGCCGCGAGCCGCTCGCCGTACGTTCCCAGTGCCTGTCTCATCGCGGCCGTGGCCGCCCCCGTGGTCTCCATGACGCCACTGTCCCCACCCCGGCGACAGGGCGGCGGCCTCCCGGGCCGGACTGTGGACGAGCCGCGCCGGAGCCGCCGTGGTGGACGGAAAGTGGCCCCGGTCGGCGCTCAGACCTTGGGCGGGTCGATGTCGGCCGGGCTGAGCTCCTCGACGTTGACGTCCTTGAAGGTGAGCACCTTGACGTTCTTGGCGAAGCGGGCCGGGCGGTACATGTCCCACACCCAGGCGTCGCTCATCGAGACCTCGAAGAAGACGTCCCCGGCCTCGGTGCGCGCCTTCACGTCGACCTGGTTGCACAGGTAGAAGCGACGGTCGGTCTCGACGACGTACTTGAAGATCGAGACGACGTCGCGGTACTCCCGGTAGAGCGTCAGCTCCATCTCGGTCTCGTACTTCTCGAGATCCTCGGCACTCATGGACACATTCTGCACAGCCCCGCCGGTCCCGGATCCTGCGGGCCACCGATTGGGGCGCACTGGCATCGTGGGGGCATGACGGACGAGGCGGACGTGGTCGTGGTCGGTGCCGGGCTGGCCGGTCTGCGGTGCGCCCGCTCGCTGCACCGGGCCGGCAGCCGCGTCGTCGTGCTCGAGGCCGCCGACGCCCCCGGCGGCCGCGTGCGGACCGATCTCGTCGACGGCTACCGCTGTGATCGCGGTTTCCAGCTGCTCAACCCCGCCTACCCGGCGCTCCGGCGCCACGTGGACCTCGGCGCCCTCCACCTGGGCATCTTCGGGCGGGGGGTCGTGGTGCGGCGCGAACACGGGAGCGCCCTGGTGGCCGATCCCCTGCGCCACCCCGGGCTGCTGCGCGAGAGCCTGCGCAGCGGCTACGTCCGCCCGGCCGAGCTCGCCCGGCTCGCGGCCTGGCTGGCGCCCGCCGTGGGTCCGGTCCCCCGGCTGCTGGCCGGCCCGGACACCACCCTGCGTGACTCGCTGGACGCGGCCGGCCTGACCGGGCGGCTGCGCCACGAGGTGCTGGACCCGTTCCTGACCGGGGTGCTGGCCGACCGCACGGGGTCGTCGTCGGCGATCTTCGTGCGGCTGCTGATGCGCAGCTTCGTGCGCGCCTCCCCGGGGGTGCCCGCCCTGGGCATGCAGGCGCTCCCCGACCAGCTGGCCACCGACCTCGACGTCCGCCTCGACACCCCGGTCCGGTCGCTGCGTACCGGCGCGCGGGGGCCGGAGGTGGGCACCGACTCCGGGCTGGTCCGGGCCCGGGCCGTGGTCGTGGCGGTCGGCCCCGGCGCCGTCGCGGACCTCGCCCCGCTGCCGGCCCCGGCCACCAAGGGACTGCGCACCTGGTGGTTCGCCGCCGACGAGCTGCCCCCGCACCCGAGGTTCCTGCGCGTCGACGGCCGCGGTCGCGGGGCCGGACCGGTGGTCAACACGGCGGTGCTCAGCGCCGTGGCCCCGGCCTACGCCCCGCCCGGGCGGCACCTGGTGCAGGCCACCTCGCTGCTGCCCGACCCGGCCACCGAGGCCGACGTCCGCCGCCACCTCGCCGAGCTGCACGGGCTCTCGACCCGCGGCTGGTCGCTCGTCACCCGCCACGACGTCGAGCACGCCCTCCCCGCGCAACCGCCACCCACCGACGTACGCCGGCCGGTCGACCTCGGCGACGGGCTCTTCGTCGCCGGCGACCACCGCGACACCGGCTCGCTGCAGGGAGCGCTGGTCTCGGGTGCCCGCGCGGCCCACGCCGTGGCCCGCTCGCTGGTCGGTGCCCGGTGACCGACCCGCAGGGCCCACCGCTGCCCACCCGCCAGGTGATGAGCCAGTGGTGGCGCGACATCGCCTTTCTGCACTGGCGGGTGGACCCGGCCGCGGTCGCCCCGCTGCTGCCGCGCGGCGTGCGGCCCGACCTCCACGACGACAGCACCTGGGTCGGGCTCATCCCGTTCCGGATGGTCGACGCCGGGGTGGGCCGCGGTGGCCCGGTCCCCCGCTACGGCACCTTCCCGGAGACCAACGTCCGCCTCTACGGCGTCGACGACGCGGGACGGCACGGCGTGGTGTTCCGCTCGCTGGAGGCGCCGTGGCTACCCGTCGTCGCGGGAGCCCGGCTCGGCTTCGGGGTGCCCTACCAGTGGGCGCGGATGTCGGTGCAGCCCGGCGCGGCACCCGCCGAGCCCGCCGGCACCACGATGTCCTACCGCAGCCGCCGGCACGCTCGCGGGCACGCCGGGGGCCGGATCGACGTGGAGATCGGGGAGCCGGTCACCGAGCCCTCACCGCTCGACCTCTACCTGACCGCCCGGTTCGGGCTGCACACGAGCCTCCTGGGCCGCACCCTGTGGGTGCCGAACACGCACTCGCCGTGGCCGCTGCGGACGGCCCGGGTCACCCACCTCGAGGACACGCTGGTCGCAGCGGCCGGGCTGCCGGACGTGACCTCGCGCCCGCCCGACTCAGTGCTGTTCTCGACCGGGGTGCGCACCGTCTTCGGCCTGCCCCACCGGCTGTGAGCCGGCGGGCTCCGGGCCCTGCTCCAGCCCGGCGGCCCGGCGGACGTTGACGAACCGCATCCGGTGCACCGGGGAGGGGCCGTGGGCGCTGAGCGCGGCGGCGTGCCCGTCGGTGATGTAGCCCTTGTGGGTCTTGAAGTCGTACGCCGGCCACTCCAGGTCGAGTCGGCGCATGATCCGGTCCCGGGTGACCTTGGCCAGCACCGACGCCGCCGAGATGCAGGCCGCGACCCGGTCGCCCTTCCACACCGCCAGCCCCGGCACGCCGAGCCCGTCGACCGGGAACCCGTCGGTGAGCACGTAGGCCGCCGGGACGTCCAGCAGCGCCACGGCGCGGCGCAGGGCCTCGATGTTGGCCACGTGCATGCCCAGCGCGTCGCACTCCTCGTGGGAGACGACGACCACCGACCAGGCGACGGCCCGGCGCACGACCTCGTCGTAGCAGCGCTCACGCGCCCTCTCGGTGAGCAGCTTGGAGTCGGCCAGCCCGGGCACGATCCCGGCCCTCCCGGCCGGCAGGATCGCGGCGCCCGCCACCAGCGGCCCGGCGCACGCCCCGCGACCCGCCTCGTCCACCCCGGCGATCGGGTCGATCCCGTGGCGGCGCAGGGCGCGCTCGTAGCCGTAGAGGCCCGCGTCGCGGCGGACGGTCGAGCCCCGGGGGAGGTCACTCATCGGCGCACCGGTCGCACTAGGAGGCGTCGGGGACGTCCGCGAAGGTCGCGGGACGGTGGACCCAGGTGAACCGGCTGCTCGGCCAGAGCAGCACGAACACGCGGCCGACCACCAGGTCGTCGGCGACGAACTCGTCCCCCGGCACGCAGTCGGTGGCCTTGGGCGGGCACATGTGCACGGTCGAGTCGGCGGAGTTGCGCCGGTTGTCGCCCATCACGAAGACGTGGTCCGCGGGCACGGGTCCGGCCGTCCAGCTGCAGGTGCTCGTCATCGGCCCGTAGCACTCGGCGCCGTCGAGCTTGGTGTAGGCCTTCTCGTCGAGCGGCTTGCCGTTGACCATGATCCGGCCCCTGGCGTCGCAGCACTTGATGGTGTCGCCGCCGACGCCAATCACCCGCTTCACGAGGTGCCCGCCCGTCGGGTAGAGACCGATCCGCGCCATCAACGACGTCACGCCGGTCGTGGGCCCGGTCGACTCGGCGGCGCTGAGCCAGTTGCCCGGGTCCTCGAAGACGACGACGTCACCGCGCTGCGGCGAGCCGCCCAGCCAGTAGGAGACCTTCTGCACCAGGATCCGGTCGTTCTTGACCAGACCGGGCTCCATCGACTCCGACGGGATGTAGAAGGCCTGCAGGAACAGGGACTTGATCACGATGGCGAGCACCAGGGCGATGCCGAGCAGCAGGAGCGTCTCCTGCCAGATGGGCAGGTTCTTGCGCCGCCCCCTCCCGGACGCAGAAGACCGCGACCCCGCCTCGTCGGTGTCGGACGAGGGGCCGCGGTCTTCGGGAGTCACCCGCAGAGCGTAACGAGCAGGTGGCTGGGCTGGTGCTCAGGCCTCGCGGCGCTCCTTGATCTTCGCCTTCTTGCCGCGAAGGTTGCGCAGGTAGTACAGCTTCGCGCGACGCACGTCACCGCGGGTCACGATCTCGATCTCCTCGAAGATCGGGGAGTTGATCGGGAACGT
This sequence comes from uncultured Actinomycetota bacterium, assembly GCA_963760585.1. Classification (GTDB taxonomy): domain Bacteria; phylum Actinomycetota; class Actinomycetes; order Propionibacteriales; family Nocardioidaceae; genus Nocardioides. The sequence continues at coordinate 236,918 of CAVXDI010000004.1, read as the reverse complement.
GCGCTCGACGCCGACGCCGAAGGAGACCTTGCGCACCGTGAAGGTGCGGCCGATGCCGGAGCCCTGCACGCGGATGACGACACCCTGGAAGATCTGGACGCGCGAGCGGCTGCCCTCGACGACCTTCACGTGGACCTTGACGGTGTCACCGGCGCGGAAGGCCGGGACGTCGGTGCGCAGGCTCGCGTTGGCGAGATCTGTGATGAGGTTCTTGCTCATGTCTGCTCCTCGCGAGTGCCACAGGTCAGTCGCGGAGTCGGTGGTTCTTTTGATGGTGCGGCCCAGCGTGCTGCGGGCCGGCGGCGTCCGCTCCCCCTGTGGCAGGAGCGGGACGCGGATCCTCCGCGTGTTCCCCGGAGCGATCCTTCGGCCGACTGGGCCAAGGGTGGAAGTTTGCCACAGGCGTGCGGGACCCGGGAAATCAGTGCCGGTCAGGACACCGCTCGCCGCTTGGTCATCCGGACCACGCCGGGCGCCGGACGACCGTCGTCGCGGTAGCCGGCCTTCTGGTACATCCTTCGGTTGCGCCGGCTCCGGGCGCCGGTGAGCAGCGCGTACGACGTCGCCGTCGCCGGGCCCGCCTCCTCGACCGCGCCCAGCAGCAGCCGGCCCAGACCCCGGCCCTGCAGGTCGGGCGCCACCATCAGGCGGCCGACGGCCCAGACGCGGGCGTCGTCCCCCTCCAGGCGGCCCCGGACGGCACCGACGAGCCGCCCGGCACTGTGCGCCACCAGCACGGTGCCGCGGGCGGTCCAGGCCTCCACGTCGGCCAGCGTCTCGGTGAGCGCGTCGATCTCGACGTCGGGGTTGGCCTGCTGCTCGGAGACCCAGCAGGCCAGTTGCAGCGTGTACAGCTCCCCGGCGTCGGCCGGCTGCACGAGGCGAAGGCGCACGTCGTCCAGCAGCCGGGCCGGGTGCGCCAGGTCGGGACGGCGCTCCGCCGTGCGGCGCACCGCCTGCTCGTGGCGCCACCGGGCGATCGCGCCGTGGTCGCCGGAGAGCAGCACCCCCGGTACGTCGTGGCCGCGCCACGAGGCGGGCTTGGTGTAGACCGGGTACTCCAGCAGCCCGTCCTCGTGGGACTCCTCGCTCAGCGAGGCAGGGTTGCCCATGAAGCCCGGGAGCAGCCGCACCACGGCCTCGGTGATGGCCAGCGCGGCCACCTCTCCCCCGTTCAGCACGTAGTCACCGATGGAGATCTCGAGGAGCTCCGCACGCCCGGCGGTGTCGTCGAGCACCCGCTGGTCGATGCCCTCGTAGCGCCCGCAGGCGAAGACGAGGCGCTCGCGCCCGGCCAGCTCGCGGGCCAGCTCCTGGGTGAAGGGGGTGCCGGACGGGGTGGTCACGACCACGGTGGGGCGAGCCGTGCCCTGGCCGAGCAGCTCGTCGAGCGCCGCCCCCCACGGCTCGGGCTTCATCACCATGCCGGCGCCGCCGCCGTACGGCGTGTCGTCGACCGTGTGGTGGCGGTCGGTGGCCCAGCGGCGCAGGTCGTGCACGCGGATGTCGAGCAGCCCCTTCTCCCGCGCCTTGCCCGCGAGCGAGAGCTCGAGCGGGGCGAGGTAGCCGGGGAAGATCGTGACGACGTCGATCCGCACCGGGTTCAGGCCTCGTCGTCGGGCAACGGTGCCACCAGGCCCGGCCGGTCGGCCACCACGACGCGGCCCCCCGGCACGTCCACCTCGGGGACGAGCGCCTTGACGAACGGCACCAGCGTGGCGCGGCCGTCGAGGGCTTGCACCGCCAGCAGGTCCTGGGCGCCGCCGTGGACCAGGCCGGTGACCTCGCCCAGCAGGGTGCCGTCGACGTCGTGCACCGCCAGCCCGACCAGCTGGTGGTCGTAGAACTCGTCGGGATCCTCCGGGGACGCGTCGAGCGGGATGTCCGCGTGCAGCACCAGGCCGCGGGCCGCCTCGGCGGTGGTGCGGTCGGTGAGCTCGGCGAAGGTGACCAGCAGGGTCGACTGGTGCCACCGGTGCCGGGTGACGCTCATCGAGCGCAGCCGGCTGGCGGAGCCGCTGGGTGGCTCGGCCCGCAGGACAGCGCCGACGGCGAAGCGTCGTTCCGGCTCGTCGGTGCGCACGTCCACGGTCACCTCGCCGCGCACGCCGTGCGGCTTGCCGATGCGTCCGACGACCACCTCGAGGGTGTCGCCGCGCTCCGTGCCGGTCGGTTCCGTCACCACCACTGCCTACCTCTCGAAAAATGCCGCATGGGTGCCACCCCGAGGGGCGGCACCCATGCAACGGTTGATGCCTCAGCGACGCCGGTCGACGTCGACGAAGTCGACGCGTGCCCCGCCGCGGCCGGCCAGGGCCGACACGACGGTGCGGAACGCGGTGGCGGTGCGCCCGCCGCGGCCGATCACCTTGCCGAGGTCGTCGGGGTGCACCCGGACCTCGAGGATCGAGCCGCTGCGCAGCTGCTTGTCACGCACCGAGACGTCGTCCGGGTGCTCGACCACGCCACGCACCAGGTGCTCGAGAGCATCGGCGAGCATCGGCTCAGGACTCCGACTTCTCGGTGCCTTCAGCGGCCTCGGCCACGTCGGCGGCGACCTCGGGGGTCTCCGAGGCGGGGACCTCGACCTTGGGCTCCTCGGCCTTGTCGGCCTTGGGCTCCTCGGCCTTGTCGGCCTTGGGCTCCTCGGCCTTGTCGGCCTTGGGCTCCTCGGCCTTGGGCTCCTCGGCCTTGTCAGCCTTGGGCTCCTCGGCCTTGTCAGCCTTCTTGGCGGCGGACTTCTTGGTGACCGCGTCACCCTTGGAGGTGCTGTGCGCGTCGGCCAGGGCCTCGTTGAAGGCCTCCAGCTTGTCGCGCTTCGGCTCGGCGAACCGCAGGGTGCCCTCGGTGCCGGCCAGGCCCTTGAAGGTCTGCCAGTCGCCGGTGATCTTCAGGATGGCCTCGACGGCCTCGGTCGGCTGCGCGCCGACACCGAGCCAGTACTGCGCCCGCTCGGAGGTGACGTCGATGTACGACGGGTCCTCCTTGGGGTGGTACTTGCCGATCTCCTCGAGCACTCGACCGTCGCGCTTCTTGCGCGAGTCGACGACGACGATGCGGTACTGCGGCACTCGGATCTTGCCCAGGCGCTTCAAACGGATCTTGACGGCCACGTTGGTGGTGTCTCCTTGACGGTTGTGTGAGGTGAGGGGTCCGCTGACCAGGTGGGGACCGGGTCGGAAACCTCGATGGGCCGTGCCACGAGAGGAAGAGAGGGTCCACTCGCGCAGGACTCAGCACGGGATTCTGCCAGATCGCCGTCCCGGACTCTAAATCAGACCCCACCCCGGTCGGCCCCGGGGACAGCCCGGGGGGTAGTCCGTGACGGAACGGTCATGATTCTGGTGATTCCACGACATCTGCGTCGCGGACTATCCCGTCCGGTCCCGCCTCGGGTCAGGCGACGACGCGGCCGCGCAGGACGACCCGGGCGGGGGTGCGCAGGACGGAGAGGTCCGCCAGCGGGTCCCGGTCGAGGACGACGAAGTCGGCCGGCGCACCCTCGGCGAGGGTGGCGTTCCAGCCCAGCCACTCGCGGGCCCGCCAGGAGGCGGCCCCCAGCGCCGCCTCGGCGCTGAACCCGTAGTCGTGCAGCTCGAGCACCTCGCCGGCGATGCCCCCGTGGGGCAGCACGCCCCCGGCGTCGGTGCCGGCGTAGATCTGCACCCCGGCCTCGTGGGCGGACATGATGGTCTCCCGGCGCTGCTCGTACAGCTCACGCATCGTGGCGGCGTACGCCGGGAACCTCTCCTCGCCGGCGTCGGCGTAGCCCGGGAAGTTGTTGAGCTGCATCACCGTCGGGACCAGTGCGGTGCCGCGGGCGACCATGGTGTCGATGAGGTCGGTCGTGAGCCCGGTGCCGTGCTCGATGCAGTCGATCCCGGCCTCGATCAGCGTCGGCAGCACCGTCCCCCCGAAGCAGTGCGCGGTCACCCGGGCACCCTGCTCGTGGGCGGCGGCGATCGCCTCGGCGAAGGCCTCCGGCGGGAAGGATGGTGCGAGATCGCCCTCCTCCCGGGAGATCCAGTCCCCCACCAGCTTCACCCAGCCGTCGCCGCGCCCAGCCTCGGTGACGACGTGGGCCACGAGGTCGGCCGGCTCGACCTCGTGGGCGTAGTTGCGGATGTAGCGCCGGGTGCGGGCGATGTGCCGTCCGGCCCGGATCAGGCGCGGCAGGTCCTCGCGCTCGTGCACCCACGAGGTGTCGACCGGCGAGCCGCAGTCTCGCAGCAGCAGGGCGCCGGCGTCGCGATCGGCGATCGCCTGCGCCTCGCTGGTCTCCCGGTCCACACCGCCGTTGCTGTCGAGCCCGACGTGGCAGTGCGCGTCCACCAGGCCGGGGACGATCCAGCCGCTCGCGGCCGTCTCGGCCCCGGCGACCCTCTCGTAGGTGACCCGCCCGTCGACGACGTAGAGATCACGGACCTCGCCGCCGGGCAGGACCGGTCCGGTGAACTTCAGGGGAGCCGTCATGGGGTGGGACGCTACCGGGTCCCCCGCGCCGTACGCCCACCCGTCAACACGCGACGGGTCGGCGCCGTACGCCGCCGACACGCGACGGGTCGGCGCCGTACGCCGCCAACACGCGACGGGTTGGCCTCAGAGCTGGGCCAGGAGCCAGGAGGGGCTGAGCACCATCGCGCCGTGGGCCTCGCAGCGCGCGCCGAGGAACCGGTCGGCGGTCACCACCGTGACGCGGTCGCCGCGCTCGGCCGCCGCCCGCGTCTCGGCCACGATCGTCTCGTCGCCGCTGCCCCGGGCGTGCACCGTGCGCACGTGCCCGTCCGTGCCGGGGCGCACTCCCCCCTTGGCGCCGCCCTCGAGGACGACGACCACCACGTCGTACGGCGTGTCCGCCACCAGCAGCCGGTCGTGGAACCGGCGCGCGGCGGCGGCCCGGTCCTTCCACCACCCGTCGGGACGCGAGCCCACGACGTTCGCGGCGTCGACGACGAGCGTGGTGCTCACCTCGGGACCGGGTCCATGGTGCCAGCGGTCACTTCAGGAACTTGGAGAAGTCCTGGGGCAGGTCCAGCGCGGCCGCGGCCTGCTCGTAGTCGATGTCCTCGGTCGGGGTGCCGAAGGGGTTGGCCGCCGGCTTGTCCTTCTGGGCCGCCGCCAGCTGCGCCTTCTCCTGGGCCGCCTTGGCCGGGTTGCCGGAGCGCTTGGCGCCCTTGCCCTTCTTGGGCTGCGCCTTGGCCTTGCCCCGCTTGGGCCCGCCCAGGCCGGGCATCCCCGGCATGCCCCCCATTCCGGGCATCCCGGGCATCCCGCCGCCCTTGGCCATCGACATCATCATCTTGCGGGCCTCGAAGAAGCGGTCGACGAGGCTGTTGACGTCGGAGACCTGGCGCCCGGACCCCTTGGCGATGCGCGCCCGGCGCGAGCCGTCGATCATCTTGGGGTTGGCGCGCTCGGCCGGCGTCATCGACTGGATGACGGCCTGGATCCGGTCGATCTCCCGCTCGTCGAAGTTCTCGAGCTGCTCGCGGAACTGCCCCATCCCGGGCAGCATCCCCATGATCTTGGACATCGAGCCGAGCTTGCGCAGCTGCTGCATCTGCTGCAGGAAGTCGTCGAGGGTGAAGTCGCCCCCCTGGCCGCTGAGCTTGGCCGCGGCCTTCATCGACTCTTCCTGGTCGAAGGCCTTCTCGGCCTGCTCGATCAGCGTCATCACGTCACCCATGTCCAGGATGCGCGAGGCCATCCGGTCGGGGTGGAAGAGGTCGAAGTCGGTCATCTTCTCGCCGTTGGAGGCGAACATGACCGGCTTGCCGGTGAGCGAGGCGATCGACAGCGCGGCACCACCGCGGGCGTCACCGTCGAGCTTGGTGAGGACGACGCCGTCGTAGCCGACACCGTCGAGGAAGGCCTGGGCGGTCACCACGGCGTCCTGGCCGATCATCGCGTCGACGACGAAGAGCACCTCGTCGGGGTTCACCGCGTCCCGGATGTCGGAGGCCTGCCGCATCAGCTCGGCGTCGACGCCGAGCCGACCCGCGGTGTCGACGATGACGACGTCGTGCAGCTTGCGCGCGGCCTGGTCGAGCGAGGCGCGGGCGACCCCGACGGGGTCGCCGACCCCGTTGCCGGCCTCGGGGGCGAAGACCGGGACGCCGACCCGCTCACCGTTGACCTGGAGCTGCTTGACGGCGTTCGGGCGCTGCAGGTCGCAGGCCACCAGCATCGGGGTCTTGCCCTGCTCCTTGAGCCAGAGCGCGAGCTTGGCGGCCAACGTCGTCTTGCCGGCGCCCTGCAGGCCCGCGAGCATGATCACGGTGGGCCCGGTCTTGGCGTAGCGCAGGCGACGGGTCTCCCCGCCGAGGATCGTGACGAGCTCGTCGTTGACGATCTTGACGACCTGCTGGCCCGGGTTCAGCGCACCGCTGACCTCCTCGCCGCGCGCGCGGTCCTTGACCGCGGCGACGAACTCCTTGACCACCGGCAGCGCCACGTCGGCCTCGAGCAGGGCGATCCGGATCTCACGCGCGGCGGCGTCGATGTCGGCGTCGGAGAGCCGGCCCTTGCCCCGGAGGTTCTTGAAGGTGTCGGCGAGCCGGTCGGAAAGAGTTGCAAACAAGTCGAGGTCCTACGGTCGTCAGTGGAGGATCGAGGTCAAGAGTAACCGGGGCGCCCCCGGGGCACCCCTCGGGCGCCGCTCCGGACGCGGGAAGGCCGCGCCACCCGGGGGTGACGCGGCCTTCCTGCCGGCGCTGCCGCTACGCGGGTGCGGCTCAGCTCACCGCGTCGAGCGCGTCGACGACGCCCTCGCCGAAGTAGCTGTTGTTCTCCGTGGTGCCCACGCACGCGTCACCGCGGGTGGCGGCGCTGCACGCCTTGTCGTCGGCCTGGGCGCGGAGCTTGGCGACCATCTGGGCAGGGGTCCACGTCGGGTGCACCGACTTCATCAGGGCCAGGACGCCGGCCACGTGCGGCGAGGCCATCGACGTGCCGCTCTTGGTGCCGTAGCCGTTGCCCGCGACGATCGTCGACAGGATCCGCGAGCCGGGGGCGGCCACATCGATCTTGTCCAGGCCGCGGTTGGAGAAGCTGGACAGGCGGCTGTCCTGCGTGCCGGCCGGGAACTGCTCCATCGACGAGACCGTGACCACGCCGGGCAGCTCGGTCGGGATGTCCTCGCAGCCGGAGTTGATGGTCCGCGCCACCGCGGCACCGTCGTCGGGGCTGGTGTTGTCGGTGGTGTTCGTGGCCAGGTCGGTCGCCGCGTTGCCGGCGGCGGCCGCGTGCACGACCCCCCGGTCGGTGGACCAGGCGACCGCACGACGCACGGCCTCCTTGGCGGCGTACTGGTCGGGCTGGTCCTCGCAGTAGTACATGAACGGGTCGACGTAGTAGCTGTTGTTCGTCACGTCCATGCCGTGCAGGCCGGCCCAGACGAAGCCGCAGACGGCGTACTCGGGGTAGATGTAGCCGTCGTCGTTGACGACCTTGACCGAGGCCATCCGCACGTTCGGGGCGACCCCGACGATGCCGACGCCGTTGCGGGCCGCGCCGATGGTGCCGGCCACGTGGGTGCCGTGGTCGCTGGTGGTCGGGGCCCAGCCGTCGGCGGAGGTGTCCGGACGACCGGCGTCGGCGCAGTTCACCGAGTCGGCCACGTCGATGTTCGCGGCGAGGTCCGGGTGGTCGGGGTCGATGCCCGAGTCGAGGACGCCGACGAGCACGCGGCGGCTCCCGTCGGTGATCCGGTGGGCCTGGTCGGCCTTGATCATCTTCATGTCCCACTGCTCGCCCTCGCGCGGGTCGTCCGCGGTGGCCACGGTGGGCTCGCTCCCGACGTCGCCGTTGACGTCCTTCTTGGCGCCCTTCTTGTACGACGACGCGCCGTGGCCCCATGGCGAGGACACGCCCGCCGGGGTGCCCTCGGTCACCGCGACGCTGCGGGTGGAGCCGACCGACTCCAGCGCGTTGCCGGCGTACCTCGCCACGTCGCGGCGGAAGGTGGAGACGTCGGCGTGCGCGACCACGACGCCGATCTGCGGCCAGGACTGCACGACCACCCCACCCGCGCGCTCGACGGCCAGGCCGAGGACCCGGACCTGGCCGGGGTTGGCCAGCCGGGCGTTGAGCAGGTAGCTGGAGACGACGCCGTCCGGGGTGGCCATCGTGACCGGGGTGGAGGCGGGCTCCGCGGCGACCTGGGCGGCGGTGGCCCCGGGCAGCCCGCTGAACAGGGCGGCAGAGAGGGCGGCACCGGCGGCGAGGGCCGCGGCGGCGTGGTGCCGGGCAAGACGGTGGGACATGGAGATCCTTCCGAGTCAAGGTGGGCGCGGGGTGTGCGCCGCGTCCCATCTTGGGGGTTACCCGCCAGTAGGCAACCTTATTTCGTCCGTATCCTTTTGGTCAGTCGACAGGGCCGGGGGCGACCAGCGCCGCGCGGACGGCGTGCGCCGCCGCGGCGGCCCGAGCCTCGCTGAGCACCCCGGCCGAGGACTCCTGGAGGTAGAAGACGTCGACCGCCTGCGGCCCGAGGGTCGCCACGTGGGCCGAGCGCACGGTGACGTCCAGGGCGGTCAGGGCCGCGCAGACGAGGTAGACGACGCCGGGGCGGTCGGCCGCCCGGACCTCGAGCACGGTGGCCTGGTCCGAGGCCTCGGGGCGGACCGCGACGCTCGGGGCGAGCGTCCCGGGCCGGGCCTGGGCCGGCCGCAAGCGCGTGGCCGGGTCGAGACGCCCCTCCGCGATCGCGTCGAGGCGCTGGCGCAGCACCGCCGGGTCCAGGCCCTCCTCGCTGACCTCCCAGACCGACACGCCGTACTCGTCCTGGCTCCAGGCCCGGGCGGACCGCACGCCCACCCGTTGCAGGCCGAAGACCGCCGCGGTGTCCCCCAGCAGCCCGATCCGGTCGGGCGCCACGAAGGTGACCCGCGAGCCGTCGCCGGACGGCGCCACGCTGACCTCCGGCTGGCCGGTGCGGACGGCCGCCGAGAGGTCGACCTCGTCGGGCGCGACGGCGGCCGCCGCCACCCCGGTGTCGAGCGCCGCCCGGACCCGGCCGGCCAGGTCGCGCACCAGCCCGGAGCGCCACTTCGACCAGGCCTGCGGGGAGGCGGCCCGGGCATCGGCCTCGGTGAGGGCCAGCAGCAGCGAGAGTGCCTCCACCCCGGCGAGCTGTCCCGCGACCAGGTCGACGGTCGCCGGGTCGTCGGGGTCGCGGGTGGTGGCGGTCTCCCCCAGCAGCAGGTGGCGGCGCACCAGCAGCGCGATCAGGTCGACCACGTCCTCCTCGAAGCCCATCCGGGTCGCGATCGCCCGGGCGATCGGCTCGCCGGCCACGCAGTGCTCGGTCAGCCCGCCCTTGCCGATGTCGTGCAGCAGCGCCGCGACCATGAGCACGTCGGGTCGGGCCACGTCGCGGATCAGCGCGGAGGCCTCGATGCAGGTCTCCACGACGTGCCGGTCGACGGTGAACCGGTGGATGGCCGAGGCGTGCGGCAGCAGCCGGATCCGCTCCCACTCGGGCAGGATCCGCGCGAGCGCGCCGGTCTCCTCCAGCGTCTCCCAGACCGGCAGCAGGCTGCGCCCGGAGGCGAGCAGCCGGACCAGCAGCTGGCGGGCCTCGGCGGACCAGGGCTCCGGCAGGGGCGGGCACTCCCGCACCAGGCGCGCGGCGGTCGGCGGAGCGAGGACGGCGTCCCGCTCGGCGGCCGCGGCACAGGCCCGCAGCAGCAGCTCGGGATCCTCGGCGGGCCGGGCCCGGGTGTCCAGGACGATCTCCCCGGCGGCCAGCGCCACCCCTTGGGCGACCGGCGTCAGCGCGGGGCGCCGCGCGAGCCGCGGGGAGGTCGGCCGGGCCAGCACGTCGTCGGCCCGACGCCAGGTGAGGCGGGAGAGGTGGGTGATCCGGCGGCCGAGCTCACGCACGTGCACCTGCGCGGCGCGGGCGTCGCTCAGGTGCAGCTGGGCGGCGACCTCGTCCCAGAGCTCGGGAGCAACCCGGTCGGTGGCCCGTCCGGCCGCCGACTGGACGACGTCGCGCACGTCCAGCAGGGACTGGCGGGAGCGCTCGAGGTCGACGTGCGGCACGTCGACGAGCCAGGTGGCGACCAGGGCCTTGAGCACGGTGGCGTCCCGCACACCGCCCGCCGCCTCCTTCAGGTCGGGCACCGAGAGGTGGGCGAGCTCACCGATCAGCTCGTGGCGGGACCGCACCAGCCGCTGCAGCTCCGGGAGACGCTCGCGGGCCTGACGGCGCCACGCGGCGAGCACCGTGGTGCGCAGCCGGAGCGTGAGGTTGGGGTCACCGGCGAGGTGCCGCAGGTCGAGCAGGCCGAGGGCCACCTTGAGGTCGCCGGCGGCCTGCTCGAGCATCTCGGGCATCGTGCGGACGGCGTGGTCGAGCTTGGCGCCCGAGTCCCACAGCGGGTACCAGAGCAGCTGGGCGAGCTCACCGAGATCGACGCCCTCGTCGTGGACCAGCACCACGTCGAGGTCGGAGTGCGGGGCCAGCTCGGCCCGGCCGTAGCCGCCGACCGCCACGAGGGCGACACCGACATCGGGGCCGGCACACGAGGCGTACGCGCCGACGCACAGCTCGTCGGCCTCGGCGGTCCTGCGCGCGCGCTCGATCGCGGTCATGGGTCCCTGGGGGTCGTCGGGGGCCGGTGGGGCCGGCTCGGGATCGGGGTCCTGCGGGGCGGCCTGCTCAGACGGCCGCGTCGTCCCGGTCGCCGGTGCGGACCCGGACGACGGTCTCGACGGGGCTGACCCAGACCTTGCCGTCCCCGATCCGACCGGTCTGGGCGCTGCCGAGGATCGCCTCGACGACCGCGTCGACGTCGGCGTCGGCCACCACGATCTCGAGCCGGATCTTCGGCACCAGCGCGATGTCGTACTCCGCGCCGCGGTAGACCTCGGTGTGCCCCTTCTGGCGGCCGTACCCGCTGACCTCGCTGACGGTCATGCCGGTGATGCCGACCGTCTCCAGCGCGGCCCGGGTGTCCTCCCACTTGTGCGGCTTGATGACTGCGGTGACCAGCTTCATCGGTGCTCCTCTCGCTGGGTGTGGACACCCAGCACTCCGTGGCCCGCCGAGCGTGCGCCGGCGGTGGCGTGCAGGTCGTACGCCGTCTCGGCGTGGACGACCAGGTCGATCCCGGTGAGCTCGTGGTCCTCGTCGATGCGGAAGCCCATCAGGCGGTGCACGACGAGTCCGATGATGCCCGACATCACGAACGCGTAGACGAGGACCGCGCCGCCGCCGACGAGCTGGCGACCCAGCTGGTCAAGGCCGCCGCCGTAGAAGAGCCCGTCCACCCCGGTGGGAGCGGCGGCGGTCGCCAGCAGCCCGATGCCGAAGGTGCCGAGCAGCCCACCCACCAGGTGCACCCCCACCACGTCCAGCGAGTCGTCGTAGCCGAAGCGGTACTTCAGGGCGATCGCGAGGGCGCAGACGACGCCGGCCGTCGCACCCATGACCAGCGCCCCGACCGGGGACACCGAGCCGCAGGACGGCGTGATCGCGACCAGTCCGGCGACCATCCCGGAGGCGGCGCCCAGCGAGGTGGCGTGCCCGTCGCGCAGCCGCTCCAGCAACAGCCAGCCCAGGGCGCCGGCCGCCCCGGCGACCAGCGTGTTGGTGAAGACCACCGCGGCGCTCTGGTCCGCGGCGAGCGCGGAGCCGGCGTTGAACCCGAACCAGCCGAACCACAGCAGGCCGGCGCCCAGCATGACCAGGGTCAGGTTGTGCGGCCGCATCGGGTCCCGGCCGAAGCCGACCCGGCGGCCCAGCACCAGGGCCAGCGCGAGGCCGGAGGCGCCGGAGCAGATCTCGACGGCGGTGCCGCCGGCGAAGTCCACGGTCCCGAGCCGGTTGACCATCCAGCCGCCGGAGTGACCGGCCGCGTCGACGTCGAAGATCCAGTGTGCGACGGGGGCGTAGACGACCAGCGTCCAGACGCTCACGAACACCATCCACGCCCCGAACCGCGCCCGGTCCGCGATCGCACCGGAGACCAGTGCCCCGGTGATGACGCAGAACAGGCCCTGGAAGACCGCGAACAGGATGACCGGCACGGTCGAGGCGCCGTTGGCGTCCACCCCCATCAGCTGGCCGAGGCCGGCGTACTGCCGCGGGTCACCGAGCAGCCCGCCGCCGAGATCGTCGCCGAAGGCCAGCGAGTAGCCGACGAGCACCCACAGCACGGTGATGACGGCGAGCGACCCGAAGGTCATCATCATCATGTTCAGCACGCTCTTGGAGCGCACCATCCCGCCGTAGAACAGGGCGAGCCCCGGCGCCATCAGCAGCACCAGGGCGCAGGCGGCCAGCAGCCAGGCCGTGTCCCCCGAGTCCAGCCCCGAGTTCAGCCCCGAGTCCAGCCCCGAGACGGCGGTGGAGACGAACGCTGGGACCGGGGTGGCGACGGAGGGGAGGACGCTCATGGCCGACCACCTTGCTGCGGGTCCGTTTCAGGACCCGACCGGTCATGTTTCAGACAGGTTAACGACCCGGCGGCCAGATGACGTCCAGGTGAACTCCCCCCGGTGCACCAGCCGGTGGACGGGGCACCGGGGAGAGGTGGTCGCGGTGCCTCAGATCGCCGCCCCGTCCCGGTCACCGGTGCGGACCCGCACCACGGTCTCGACCGGGCTGACCCAGACCTTGCCGTCGCCGATGCGTCCGGTCTGCGCCGTCTTGGTGACGATGCCGACCACGTCGGGTGCGTCGGAGTCGTCCACGACGATCTCGATGCGGATCTTGGGCACCAGCGCGATGTCGTACTCCGCGCCGCGGTAGACCTCGGTGTGGCCCTTCTGCCGGCCGTAGCCGCTGACCTCGCTGACGGTCATGCCCGTCACGCCGAAGGTCTCGAGGGCCTCCCGTACGTCCTCCCACTTGTGGGGCTTGATGACTGCAGTCACGAGCTTCACCGGATCGCGCCTTCCTTCGTGGTGTGGGCGGCGAGGACGCCGCTGCCGCCGGCGACACCCCCGACGCCGGTGTGCAGGTCGTAGGCCGACTCGCCGTGCTCGGCCAGGTCGATGCCGTTGACCTCTTCCTCCTCGCTGACCCGCCAGCCCATCGTGTACTTGATGGCGAAGCCGATGATCGCGGTGAAGACACCGGACCACACGATGGCGACGAGGGCACCGAGTGCCTGGTCCCCCAGGGAACCGAAGCCGCCGCCGTAGAAGAGGCCGTCGATGCCGCCGGCACCCTCGGAGGTGGAGAAGAGGCCGATCAGCAGCGTCCCGACGAGGCCACCGACGAGGTGGACGCCGACGACGTCGAGCGAGTCGTCGAGCTTGAGCCGGAACTTCAGGCCGACCGCGTAGGCGCAGATCCCGCCGGCGATCGCGCCGATCGCGATCGCGCCGACGATGTCCACCGCGCCGCAGGCCGGGGTGATCGCGACGAGTCCGGAGACGATGCCGGAGGCGGCCCCGAGCGAGGTGGCCTTGCCGTGCAGCAGCCGCTCGATCAGCAGCCAGGCGAGCATCGCGGCCATGGTGGCCAGCGTGGTGTTGGCGAAGGTGCGCCCGGTCTCGGAGAAGAGCTGGGCCCGCAGTGCGTCCTCGTTGGCGAGGGCGTCGGAGGAGAGCACGATCGAGCCGACGTTGAAGCCGTACCAGCCGACCCACAGCAGGCCCGCACCGAGCATGGTGAGCGTCAGGTTGTGCGGGCGGGAGGGGTCCCGGGGCCAGCCCACGCGCTTGCCGATGACGAGGGCCAGCACCAGGCCGGCGACACCGGCGTTGATGTGGACCGCGGTACCGCCCGCGTAGTCCTGCGCGCCGATCCTGCCGCCGATGAGGCCGCCGCCGAAGACCATGTGCGCGAGCGGGAAGTAGGACAGCGTGACCCACAGCGGCAGGAACACGACCCAGGCCGAGAGCTTGACCCGGTCGGCGACGGCGCCGCTGATCAGCGCGGCGGTGATGACCGCGAAGGTCATCTGGAACATCACGTAGATGTAGTCGCTGGTCGCCACGCCCTTCAGCCCGAAGAGCTCGAACGGGTCGGCGAAGAGCTTGCCGTCCCCGCTGAAGCCGTCGCTGAAGGACATCGACCAGCCCCACAGCACGTAGACGATGCCGACGATGCCCATCGACACGTACGACATCATCATCATGTTGAGCACCGACTTGGAGCGCGTCATACCGCCGTAGAAGAGAGCCAGCGCGGGCGTGGTCATCAGCAGCACCAGCAGCGTGGCCACGAGCATGAAGGCGTAGTAGCCGTCCACAAGACCTCCAGAAGTCACATCTCGGGAGGGCGGGTCATCGACGACCACTCTGTCGACCTGGGAACCGCCCCATTGCGACCAACCTTCGGCGGCAGAGGTTTCACGACTCGCTGCGCGATGTTTCCGGCAGGGAACGAGTTCCCGGGGTGTGTTACTTCCGCGTTTCGCCGGCGCTCACCCGATGTGCCGACGACCGCTCGGGGGTACCCGGCGGTCCGGGCTCAGCCCAGCAGGGCGTCGACGAAGGCACCGGCGTCGAACGGCGCGAGGTCGTCGGCCCCCTCGCCGAGCCCGACGAGCTTGACCGGCACCCCCAGCTCACGCTGGACGGCGACCACGATGCCGCCCTTGGCGGACCCGTCGAGCTTGGTGAGCACGATGCCGGTGACGTTCACGATCTCGCTGAAGACGCGGGCCTGGATCATGCCGTTCTGGCCGGTGGTGGCGTCGAGGACGAGCAGCACCTCGGTGACGGGCGCCTGCTTCTCGATGACCCGCTTGACCTTGCCGAGCTCGTCCATCAGGCCGGCCTTGTTCTGGAGCCGGCCGGCGGTGTCCACGATCACCGTGTCGATCCCGCGGGTCACGCCCTCCTTGACGGCCTCGAAGGCGACGCTGGCGGGGTCGGTGCCCTCGGGGCCGCGGACGACCTCGACGCCGACCCGCTCCCCCCACGTGGCGAGCTGCTCGACTGCGGCGGCCCGGAAGGTGTCGGCGGCTCCGAGCACGACGCTGCGGTCCTCCGCCACCAGGATCCGGGCGATCTTGCCGACCGTCGTGGTCTTGCCGGCGCCGTTGACGCCGACCACGAGCACGACGCCGGGGGCGCCGTCCTCCCCGCTGACCTGCAGGCGGCGGTCCATCGTCGGGTCGACCAGGGCCAGCAGCTCCTCGCGGAGCACGGTCCGGGGGTCGCCGGCCTCCTTGCCCTCGACCCGCATCCGGGTGCGCAGGCGCTCGACCAGCTCCTGGGTGGGCTTCACCCCGATGTCGGCGGTGAGCAGCACGTCCTCGATGGACTCCCACGTGTCCTCGTCGAGCCGGTCGCGTGAGAGCAGGGCCAGCAGGCCGCGGCCCAGCCCGCCCTGCGAGCCGGCCAGCCGCTGGCGCAGCCTGGCCAGGCGCGACGCGGTGCCCTCCGGCCGCTCGAACGCCGGCACCGGCGGCTCGGCGACGATGGTGTCCTCGGCGGGCGCCCCCACCGGCGTCTCGACCGGCGACTGGTCCGGGGGCTCCGTCGGCGCCTCACGCGGCGGCGCGAGGACGTCCGTGCCGCCCCGCGGCGCCTCGACGCGGCCGCGCACCCGGGTCGTCACGAGTCCCACGAGAGCGGCGACGCCGAGGACGGCGATGCCGATGATCAAGAAGATCCAGTCACCCATGGGTCAATCCAACCAGAGCGGGGTCAGCGGGTCGGGTCCGCGTCGCCCCGACCGCGGCCGAGGCTGAGCCCGTCGTCCGACTCGTGGCCGGGGTCGCCCTCGGTCGCGAGCGTGGGGGTGGCCTCGGTGGCGCGCGCCATCGCCTGCCCGAGCCAGGGGGCGTTGGGGACCGCCTGGCCGCGGTGGGGGAAGGCCACGTAGGTCACGACGAGCGCGGCGAGCGCGACGATCGCGAGCATGAAGAGGACGATGACGAGCACAGGGTTGCTCCTGCCGAGAGGGGACGGGGAAGTTCGACGGGGAAGTTCGACGGGGAAGTTCGACGGGGAAGGCCGACGGGGGACGGCCGGGAGGGTGGGCCGCTCAGCCGCGCAGCAGCGGCTCGACCGCGGCCCGCACGACGTCGGGCATCGGCGCGACCCGTCGAGCGGGATCGGTGTTGTCGACGTACACGTGGACGAAACGCCCCTCCGCGGCCGCCTCGTCGGAGCCGCCCTGGAAGAGGCCGATCCGGTAGATGATGCTGGAGGTGCCGACCTTGTCGACGACGAGACCGGTCTCGATCGGCTCGGGGAAGCCGATCTCACGGAAGTAGCGGCACGAGGTCTCCGCCACCACTCCGATTCGCGGCAGGTGCCGCACGTTCTGCCCGGTCGCCTCGAAGAGGTGCGCGTTGACGGCCGTGTCGAACAGCTCGTAGTACGTCGCGTTGTTCAGGTGGCCGTAGGCGTCGTCGTCGCGCCAGCGGGTCGTCATGGTGCGCCAGGCCACGTAGTCGGCACGGGTCGGTCGGGTGGAGCGGCGAGGTGCTGCTGGCTGGTCGTCCACTTCCGACATCATGCCGTCGGGGCCCCCTCGGCCCCGAATCCTCGGCCCCGAATCCTCGGCCCCGAATCCTCGGCCCCGGTCCTCGGCCCCGGTCCTCGGCCCCGGTCCTCGGCCCCGGATCCTTTGAACCGGTCCTCGAGCCCGCAGGGCGAACCTTCAGACCGGCTCCGGCTCGCGGAGCCGCTGGCTGATCACGGCGGAGACGCCGTCGCCGCGCATGGTCACGCCGTACAGCGCGTCGCCGACCTCCATGGTCCGCTTCTGGTGGGTGATCACCAGCAGCTGGGAGCTCTCGCGCAGCTCCTCGTAGATCTCCAGCAGCCGGCCGAGGTTGGTGTCGTCCAGCGCCGCCTCGACCTCGTCGAGGATGTAGAAGGGCGAGGGCCGGGCCTTGAACAGCGCGACGAGGAAGCACACCGCGACCAGCGAGCGCTCGCCGCCGGAGAGCAGCGTGAGCCGCTTGACCTTCTTGCCGGCCGGTCGGGCCTCGACCTCGATGCCGGTGTTCAGCATGTCGCCGGGCGAGGTCAGCACCAGACGCCCCTCGCCGCCCGGGAAGAGCCGGGCGAACGTCGCGTCGAAGGCCCGCTCGACGTCGGCGTAGGCCTCGGTGAAGACCTGCTCGACCCGGTCGTCGACCTCCTTGACGATGTCGAGGAGGTCCTTGCGGGTCCGGCGGAGGTCCTCGAGCTGCTCGGTGAGGAACTTGTGCCGTTCCTCCAGCGCCGAGAACTCCTCGAGCGCCAGCGGATTGACCTTGCCGAGCATGGACAGGGCCCGCTCGGCGGAGCGGAGCCGCTTCTGCTGCTCCTCGCGCACGTACGGCACCGGCGGAGGCGGCTCGTCGTCCTCGGCGGCGTCGGCGGCGGGCTCCACCGGCACGGGCTGGTCGGGCCCGTACTCCGCGACCAGCGCGTCGGGGGCCAGCCCGAGCTCCTCCAGGGCGCGCTCCTCCAGCTGCTCGATGCGCATCCGCTGCTGGGCCCGGGCCAGCTCGTCGCGGTGCACGGTGTTCACCAGCTCGTCGTGCTCGCGGCCGAGGTCGCGCAGCGTCGCGCGGACCGCCATCAGCTCCTGCTCGCGACCCTGCCGGGCCTGCTCCACCGCGGTGCGCCGCTCGCCGGCCCGGTGGATCGAGGCCTCGAGCCGGGCCAGCACGAAGCGCACGCCGCTGCCGACCGCCTCGGCGGCGCGACCCTCGCGCAGCAGCCGATCCCGGCGCTCGGCGGCCCGGGCCCGGGCCTCGCGCTCGCTCCGGGCGGCGCGCACCAGCGAGTCGGCGCGACCGTGCAGGGCCCGGGCGCGCTCCTCGGAGGTGCGCAGGGCCAGCCGGGCGTCCATCTCGTCCTGCCGCGAGGCGCGGGCCTGGCCCGCGAGCCGTTCGCGGTCGGCGGTGTCCGGCTCCTCGTCGGAGGAGTCCTGGGCCCGGGCGAGCCTGGTCTCGAGGTCGGCGAGCCCGGCCAGGTCCTGCTCGCGAGCGGTCCCGGCCCGGGTGATCGCCTCGGTGAGCCGCTCGGCCTCGCCCCGGGCCGAGCGCGCCTGGGAGCCGTACTGGCCGAGCTCCTCCGCGACGGCGGCCAGGGTGGCGTCGGACTCGTGCAGCCGGGCGAGCGCGACGTCGACGCGGTGCTGCGCCTCGAGCCGCTCGTGCTCGAGGCGCGCGATGTCGAAGCCGAGCCGCTCGCCCGCCGCCACCGCCTCCGCCAGGCTGACGGTGGCCTCGTCGACGGCGGCCTGGACCTCGATCAGGCTGGGCTGGCTCGACGAGCCTCCCGCGGCGAAGTGCGCCCCGAGCACGTCGCCCTCCCGGGTGACGGCGGTGACGTCGGCCAGCTCGGCGACCAGCGGACGGGCGGCGGCGAGGCCGTCGACCACGGCCACCTTGAACAGCAGCCGGGCGAGCGCGGGGCGCAACGGCTCGGGGCACTCGACCACGTCGACCGCGTACGTCGCGCCGTCCGGCAGCGCCGGCCACCGGGTCTCGTCGACCGGTCCGCCGCCGAGCAGCAGGCCGGCCCGGCCGAGGTCGTCGCTCTTCAGCTGCTCGATGGCCTCGAGCGCCGCGTCGGCGTCGGTGACCGCGACGGCGTCCGCGGCCCGGCCCAGCGCCCCCGCGACCGCGGCCTCGTAGCCGCTGCGCACCGAGAGCAGGGCGGCGACGGAGCCGAGCAGGCCGGAGACCGGGTCGGAGGCCGCGAGCAGCGCCCCGGCGCCGTCCTTGCGGTTCAACCCCATCTCCAGGGCGTCCTTGCGTGCCTGCAGCCCGGCGCGCTCACGCTCGGCCTGCTGGGCCTCGTCGCGTGCCTTGGCCAGGCGCTCCTCGAGGTCACCCAGCGCACCGCTGGCCGCCTCGTGCTCGGCGTCGAGCCCCTCCTCGCCGGCGTCGAGACCGGCGACCTGCGTCTCGAGCGCGGTGAAGTCCCGCTGGGCCCGCTCAGCCCGGACGACCGCGCTCTCCCGGGCCTGGGTGAGGCGGCCGATCTCGTCGTCGGCCGCGGCGGCGCGCGACTTCAGGGCGTTCACCTGGCCGTGCAGCCGCGCCAGGCCCTCGCGACGGTCCGCGGCGGCGCGCTGGAGGCCGGCGATGCGGCGTTCCTCGCCCGCGGCGGCGTCCTCGGCCGCCTTGCGCCCGGCGACCGCCTGCTCGAGCGTCGTGCGGCGCTGCTCGACCTCCGCGGCGATCCGCTCCTCCTGCTCCCGGGCGCGGGCGGCGTCGGCCTCGAGCTGCTCGGGGTCGCGGCCGGTGCGGGCCTCGTCGGGTTCCGCGCCACCCGCGGCGTTGCGCACCCGCTCGGCGGCCAGCGACTGCGTGCCGCGCAGCCGCTCGCGCAGGCCGGAGAGCGCGAACCAGGTCTCCTGGGCGGCGGCGAGGGCCGGCAGGTCCTCGCGCAGGGCCGCCTCGAGCGCGGTCTCGTTCTCCCTGGCCGTGGCCAACGCCGCCTCGACGCCGGCACGCCGCTCGACGAGCACCGACTCGTCGGCCAGCTCCTGCTCGAGGGCGGTGCGTGCGGTGACCAGGTCGTCGGCGACCAGCCGGGCCCGGGCGTCACGGACGTCGGCCTGGACGGTCTGCGCCCGGCGGGCCACCTCGGCCTGGCGGCCGAGGGGCTTGAGCTGGCGACGGATCTCGCTGAGCAGGTCCGAGAGCCGGGTGAGGTTGCCCTCGGTGGAGTCGAGCTTGCGCAGCGCCTTCTCCTTGCGCTTGCGGTGCTTCAGGACGCCCGCGGCCTCCTCGATGAAGCCGCGTCGGTCCTCCGGGGTCGCGTGCAGGATCGTGTCAAGCTGGCCCTGCCCGACGATCACGTGCATCTCGCGGCCGATGCCCGAGTCGCTGAGCAGCTCCTGGACGTCGAGCAGGCGGCACGAGCTGCCGTTGATGGCGTACTCCGAGCCTCCGCTGCGGAACATCGTCCGGCTGATCGTGACCTCGGCGTACTCGATCGGCAGGGCGCCGTCGGAGTTGTCGATGGTCAGCACCACCTCGGCGCGACCCAGCGGGGGGCGCCCCGAGGTACCCGCGAAGATGACGTCCTCCATCTTGCCGCCGCGCAACGACTTGACGCCCTGCTCACCCATCACCCAGGCCAGTGCGTCGACGACGTTCGACTTGCCGGAGCCGTTGGGTCCGACGATGCAGGTGATCCCGGGCTCGAGCTGCAGGGTCGTCGACGACGCGAAGGACTTGAACCCCTTCAGGGTCAGGCTCTTCAGGTACAACGTGCTGCTCCCAGCGCTCGGTGGAGGACACTGACACGGGCACCGCATCGTCGCAGCAGCCGCGGGGGAAGCTCAGCGCCGCTCACGATACCGGGCCCGGGGCCACGCACGCCGTGCTCCCGGCCCCGGGCGCGTCGGCGCTCAGCCGGTCCCGGTGCCGGCGAGCCCGGCGAGCACACCGGTCTGCGTGATCCGCTCCCAGACCTGCTCCTCGCGGTGCTCGGCGAACGTCGCGGTCACGTGGTGGTTGTCGCGCCACACGATGTCGCCGTCGACGACGGGCTCGCAGATCGGGGCGTCGGGACAGAAGGCGGGCGTGAAGCTCACGGTCCAGATCTTCGGCGAGGCAGCGGCCGCGGCCTGGAAGTACCCGTCGCTGGCCGGGGCAAGGGTCGGCACCGGCACCGCGCACCGCGACGCGTCCGGCGACGACGTCAGGCAGTCGTCGGGCTCGAAGTCGTTCGGCATGACCATGCTCTGGACGACCAGCGTGCGCGGCACCAGGCGGCGGATCTTGGCCAGGGTGTCCCGGGTGGCCTCGTAGACCATCCGGTCGTAGGGCAGCTTGCGACCGTCCCGGCGGCTGATCAGGTCCTGCCACGTCGCGGCCTCGTCGCGCTCGCGGCTGACCAGCAGGACGACGTCGGGCTCGAGCACGGGGAGGACCTTGTCGTACCAGCCGACCCGCAGCTTCTCGCACAGACGGTCCGAGGAGGGGTTCTGCTTGCCGTTCAGCAGGTCCTCCTGCCAGGTGCACCCCGGCTGGATGTTGAACGACAGGGTGAGGTCGTGTCGCTCGGCCATCTCGGTGAACATGGGGGCGAGCATCTGGGCGTGGCTGTCCCCCACCACCAGCACGTGCGGGCCGCTGCCACGCACCACGGTGCAGGCCTCGACGTCGTCGGGCGTGCAGGAGTGGACCTCGCCGATGTCCGCCTTCACGGCCGCCCAGTCGGTCCCCGCCGGCACCGTCACCGTGCTGGTCTCGTCCACCGCCTGCCCGCTGCTCTCGAGGGTGGCCAGGCGCGGTCGACGGTCGAGCTGGAGGACGGCCGGCACCAGCGTGACCGCGACGAGGGCGCTCACCCCGACGCCGACGACGAGCACGTTCCAGCGGAACCTCCGCAGCAGCGTCGAGGTCCGGATCGGCATCTCCAGGACCTCGTAGGAGAGGGCGGCGAGCGCGGTGGCGATCGGGATGGTCATCGCGGCCAGCGCGACCGGGGAGAGCACCAGCAGCTCCCCGAGGACCACGATCACCGGCCAGTGCCACAGGTAGGTGCCGTAGGAGATCTTGCCGAGGAACACGGGCAGCCGGTGCGACAGGATCCGGGACGCGATCCCGCGCTCGGTCCCCATCAGTCCGACGATCACGACCACGGAGGCCGCGGTGGCGGCCAGGCCGCGCACGGACGGCGTCCAGTCGACCAGCCCGCTCGCGACCACCAGCAGCCCGACCACGCCGACCGCGGCCAGGGGTCCGGTCCGCCGCTTGCGGAGCCGGTGCTGCTGGCCGCGCAGCACGAGGGCGGCCAGGGCACCGGCCAGCAGCTGGTACAGCCGGGCGTCGGTGCCGTAGTAGGCGTGGTTGGCGTCGATCCCGGCCCAGTAGAGCTGGGCGCCGACCGAGAGCGCCATCAGCGTCGTGACGAGCCCGATCAGCACGCCCTGGCGGTGCTTGTGGCTGAACCGGACGACGAGGGCGAGCAGCAGCGGGAAGACGAGGTAGAACTGCTCCTCGATCGCCAGCGACCAGAAGTGCAGGAACGGGCTCTTCTCGACGTCTGCCGCGAAGTAGTCGCTGGACTGGCCCAGGAAGTGCCAGTTCGCGTAGTACAGCAGCGCGCTCTGGGCGTCGCCCACCATCGGCAGACGCCGGACCACCGAGCTCACCAGCAGGAAGACCAGCGAGGTGGCGACGACCACCACCACGGCTGCCGGCAGGAGCCGCCGGACCCGGCGGGCGTAGAAACCGCCGAGGCCCAGCCGACCGGTGGTGTCGACCTCGCTCAGGATCACGCTCGTGACGAGGAAGCCGGAGAGCACGAAGAAGAGGTCAACGCCGACGAAACCGCCGCCCAGCGCCGCGAGCCCGGTGTGGAAGAGCAGCACCAGGTAGACCGCGACCGAGCGCAGTCCGTCCAGGGAGGGGCGATACGTCCACGACACGAGGCAGAACTCTAGGCCGCGTGGCCGAGAACGCGGATTCTGCGGGGTCACCGCGCCCTACCGTTCAGCGGTCGGACACGTCCACGCGGTAGGCGTCGAGGCCGCGCAGGAGGTCGATCGAGTACACGACGGCGGTGCTGCGGCCGGTCCGACTGCCGCGCCGGTCGTAGACCGGGACCCACATGGCGTCCCAGACCTCCGAGGCGCCCTGGAGGGCGTAGCCGTGGGAGCGGATGTGGCGGGGGTCGCTGACGTCGAGGATCTGGGTGCCGCCCCCGTAGAAGCCCGCGGCGACGAGGCCGCCGGGTCGGAAGTCGAACCAGTGCGCGGAGCAGAACGCCCCCTGCGGGAGCGGGAAGCTGCCGAGGTCGGAGAGCTCGACCTTGTCCAGCGGCACGATCGCCGACTCGGCGCCGTCCAGGCTCTTGACCCACCAGGTCTGGAACGAGCCGGCCCGGCTGCAGTCGGTCTGCTCGTAGTCCTCCTCGGTGACCAGCAGGACGTTGCCGTGGGCCAACGACGGGCGGCTGCCGGGTCGGAAGGCGCGCGCGTTCGGGCGGAACGCGTTGTGCAGGATGAAGTCGTTCCAGCCCTCGTACGCCGGGTCGTCGCCGCGCCCCGCGCGACCGGTGGTGGTGATCAGCCGGGGGTGTCGGGGGCGGTCGGTGCGCCACATCGAGGCACCCTTCCAGCCGGTGTGGGTGCCGATGCCGGCGGCGTCGAAGTTCCACTTGTGGCCGGCCGTCGGCGAGGAGTGCGGCTGCACGCCGGGCACGGCGGGGTCGGCGTCGACCTCCTGCGGGCGGTCGAGCCGCCTCAGGTCGATGATCGAGAAGTGGTCGTCCTCGCCCGCGGAGTAGGCGTAGCGACAGTCGGTGACCTGCACGCAGGCGACCGTGTGGGTGCTGGTCGTGCTCGCGGCCCGGGACCGGATCCGCGGGTTTCGCGGGTCGCTGACGTCGACGACCACGAGCTCGCCGCCCCCGACCTCGGAGTGCGCCGGGTCGCCCGGGGAGGCCTGCACCGCGTCGACCCCGATGAGCGCGAAGCGCTGGGTGCCCGAGGCCGTGCGCCGCTCCCCGCAGTTCATCGCCTCGTTCTCGAACTGCGCGCTGGCCAGCACCCCGACGAGCCTGGGGTGGGCGGCGTCGCGGACGTTCCACACCCGCACGGAGTCGAGGCCGGAGGTGACGAAGATCGGCGCCGTCTCCATGAAGCAGCCGGAGATCCCCGCCTGGGTGGGGTTCGAGGACAGCTGGCGCAGGTTCGGGCTGAGCAGACCGGCGGCCGGGACTGCCGACGGGCCCAGCACTGGACCCAGCACTGGACCGACGCGACCACTGGGCCGACCTGGGCCGACCGCTGGGCCGACCGCTGGGCCGACCGCTGGGTTGGGCCGCTCACCACCGCCCCCGTGCGCGGAGGCGGCGCCGGCGACGAGCCCGGAGCCGAGGCCGAGGGTGAGGGCGGAGACTGCGGAGACAAGGACGGTCAGGGCGCGCATGGCAGGCTCAACGAGCCGTCCCGCCGGGGGTCACGCCCGGCGGGCTCGGCCGCCGCTCAGGCCGGCTGCATCTCCGCGCGAGCGGCCCCGCGGCCGCGGACCACCCGCTCGTGCGCCGTCTCGCGGGCGGACAGCCGGTCGTTCTCCTCGGAGAGGCGCAGGACGAGGGCTTCGAGATCATCGATCCGCGCGCGCAGACGGGCGTTCTCGGTGGTGAGCCTCGTGGAGCTGTGCCCCGGGGAGCGGCTGGTGCGGTCCAGGTAGCCGACAAGCGCCTTGGCCATGGAAAGCCTCTTCCATCTGGGGGTCGGCTCGTGGTGACGGGCCTCCTCCACAGTGACACCGGGGCGCCCCGCGGTCAATCGGGAGCCGGCACCGACGGCGGCAGCACCCGCCGTCGGCGCGGCACCGGCTGGCAGACCGGGCAGAAGAACGACGAGCGGTTCATGAAGGCGACCCGGCGTACCGGCGTCCCGCAGCGCTCGCACGCCTCCCCCTCGCGGCCGTAGGCGTGCAACGAGCGGTCGAAGTAGCCGGACTGGCCGTTGACGTTGACGTAGAGCGCGTCGAAGGACGTCCCGCCCTGGGCGAGGGCGTCGCCCATCACCTCGCGCGCGTGGTCGAGCAGCTCGCGGACCTGCCGGGCGGTGAGCCGCTGCCCCGCACGCTCGCCGTGCAGCCGGGCGCGCCACAGGGCCTCGTCGGCGTAGATGTTGCCGACGCCGGAGACGAGGTTCTGGTCGAGCAGCAGGCGCTTGATCCCGGAGCTCCGCGTGCGCACCCGGCGGACGAACTCGTCGTCGTCGAACTCGGGGTCGAGGGGGTCGCGCGCGATGTGCGCGATCTCGGAGGGCAGCCCGGCCCCCGCCGCGGAGAGCGACAGCCCGCCGAACATGCGCTGGTCGACGAAGCGCAGCTCCTGGTCCCCACCGTCGAGCACGAGGCGGACCCGCAGGTGTCGCTCGTCCGGGGCGGCGGGGGGCTGCACGAGCAGCTGACCGCTCATGCCGAGGTGGGCCAGCAGCGCGTCGCCGTCGTCCAGCGGCAGCCAGAGGTACTTGCCGCGACGCCGAGCGGCCTCGATCCGACGGCCGGTCAGGGCGTCCGCGAAGCCGGCCGGCCCGCGCGCGTCGCGGCGCACCGGGCGCGGGTGCAGGACGTCCACGCGGGTGATGACCGCGCCGAGCACGTGCCGTTCCAGACCGGCCCGGACGACCTCGACCTCCGGGAGCTCGGGCACGGCAGCCGCTCAGTCGGACAGGTCGGCGGCGCGTCGGGTCGCGGCCTGGACGGCCGGGTCCTCGACGCCGAGCTGTCCGGCGATCTCACCGTAGGCGGTCTCCGCGGCGGCCTGCTCGGCCTCCTTCTTGGACCGGCCCACACCGTTGCCGTAGAGCGCGTCCCCCACCCGGACCTGGGCGGTGAAGGTCTTCATGTGGTCGGGGCCCTCGTCGGCGATCACGTACTCGGGCACGCCGAGGGCGTGCTCGGCCGAGAGCTCCTGGAGCGAGGTCTTCCAGTCGAGCCCTGCGCCGAGCGCCGAGGCGGCCTCGATGAGCGGGTCGAAGAGCAGGTGCACGACCTCCGAGGAGGTGGCGATGCCGCCCTCGCTCAGGTGCACCGCGCCGATCACGGCCTCGACGGTGTCGGAGACGATCGACGCCTTGTCCCGCCCACCCGTCGACTCCTCACCACGCCCGAGCTTGACGTGGTCCCCCAGCCCGATCCGGCGCCCGACCTCGGCCAGGGCGCGGGCGTTGACGACCGCCGCGCGCAGCTTCGCCAGCCGTCCCTCGGAGAGGTCGGGGTGCGAGCGGTAGAGCGTCTCGGTCACCACCACGCCGAGAACGGAGTCCCCGAGGAACTCGAGCCGCTCGTTGGTGGGGAGGTTGCCGTTCTCGTAGGCGAACGACCGGTGGGTCAGGGCGCGCTCGAGCAGCTCGGGGTCCAGGATCGGATCCCCGAGCGCTGCTCGCAGCTCGCCGTAGTTGCTCAGTGGTCCGTGGTCCGGATCAGAGGACCTGACGCCGCTCGGCGCGGGCGCCGTACTGGCCACACGTGCCACACGCGCGGTGCGGCAGGTGCTTGGCACCGCAGGCGGCGTTCGCGCAGGTCACCAGGGACGGCGCGACGGCCTTCCACTGCGAACGACGGTGACGCGTGTTGCTGCGCGACATCTTCCGCTTCGGGACTGCCACTGTTCTCTCCTCTACCTGGACCGGACTCGTGTCCGGCCGCCTTGTGTCCACCCGGTGAGTCCACCGGGTGGTGTCAGTCTTCGTCCTGCGCGAGCTGCGTGAGACCGGCCCAGCGCGGGTCGATCGGTGCCTCGTGCGTGTGCTCGGGCTCGTCGGCCAGGCGAGCGCCACACTCGGCGCACAGTCCCGGACAGTCCTCCGTGCAGAGCGGCTGGAACGGCAGTGCGAGCACCACCGCGTCCCGCAGCATCGGCTCGAGGTCGAGCAGGTCGTCCTCGAGCCAGCGGGTCTCGTCGTCCTCGTCGGGGTCGTGGTCGTGGTCGTCGTAGACGTACAGGTCCTGGAACCCCGCGGACATCTCCTCCGTGAGCGGTTCCAGGCAGCGCACGCACTCGCCGACCAGCTCGGCCGTGGCCGAACCGGTGACCAGCACCCCCTCCATGACCGCCTCGATCCGCAGGTCGATATCGACCTGCGAGCCTTCGGGGACACGGAGAACTTCGATGCCCAGATCTGCCGGAGCCGGCACCGTACGTGTCACTTCGCGCTGGGACCCCGGGCGGCGGCCGAGCTCGCGTGTGTCGAGCACGAGCGGCGCTCTCGGGTCCAAGTTGCTCAGGAGACTACTTCCGGTGACAGGCACAGACAGATCGTGGTGAATCGTAACGGTCGGGGGCGCGGGTGGGCAAAACCGCCCTCCGGCTCACTGCTCCCCGGCCCGATCGGCGGCCCGCTGCGCGAGCCGCTCGACGAGCCGCTCGTTGACGAACGCCGGGACCAGCCCGGAAACGTCGCCACCGAAGGCCGCGACCTCCTTGACCAGGCTGGAGGCCAGGAAGGAGTACTCCGGGCTCGTCGGCACGAAGACGGTCTCGACGTCGGTGAGCGAGGAGTTCATCTGGGCCATCTGCAGCTCGTAGTCGAAGTCGCTGACGGCGCGCAGGCCCTTGACGATCGCCTGGATCCCGCGCTGCTCGCAGAAGGTCGTGAGCAGACCGGTGAAGCCGTCGACGCTCACGTTGGCGTAGCCGGCGCAGGCCTCCTCGAGCATCGCGATCCGCTCCTCGGGGTCGAAGAGCCGGTTCTTGGACTTGTTCACACCCACCGCCACGACGACCTCGTCGAAGAGGCCCGAGGCGCGGGAGATGATGTCGATGTGGCCATTGGTCACCGGGTCGAAGGATCCCGGGCAGACGGCTCGGCGCACGCTCACTCCTGCACTGTCGGCGGGGCTGTCGGTGGGGTCGCTGACTCTGCCGACACGGAGGCGTGACCGTACCAAAGCACGGTCTCCCCGTACTTCTTCGCCCGGACGTCGGCGAAGCCCTCTGGCCACCGTGGCTCGGGGCTGCGTGAGGAGCGCTCCACGACCACCAGCGCGCCGGGCACCAGCCAGCCGTGCGTGACCAGCCCGCCCAGGTCGTCGGCGACGTCGTCGTCGTCCAGCGGGTACGGCGGATCGACGAACACCACGTCGTACGGCGCGGCCGGGGGGCGGCGCAGCGTGCCGCTCACCGTCGCGGCCACCACGTTGGCCCGGGTGAAGCCGATCGAGCGCGCGTTCTCGGCGATCAGGGCCGCGGTTCGCCGGTCCTGCTCGACCAGGGTGACCACCCCCGCCCCCCGAGACCACGCCTCGAGCCCGACGGCGCCGGAGCCGGCGTACAGGTCGAGGAACCGCAGCCCGTGCAACGAGCCGCACCACGACTCGACCGCCGAGAAGAGGGCCTCGCGGACCCGGTCGCTGGTGGGGCGGGTGTGGGCGCCCTTGGGCGTGGCGAGTCGGCGTCCGCCGGCCTGGCCCCCGATGATCCGGGTCATCGACGCCGCCCGTGGACGACGTCGGCAGCACCGGGGGCCGACGTCACGACTTCTCCATGAACTCGGACTGCCGGGACTGCTCGAGGTCGCTCACCGAGAACGCCAGCAGCGGGCTGTCCAGGAGCTGCGGGTCGCGCTCCAGCAGGTCGAGCGCACAGGCGCGGGCCTCGATGATGGTGGTCTCGTCGCGCAGCACCTTGAGTGTCTGCAGCCCCGAGCGGAACCCCGACTGCGAGCGGCCGAGCACGTCGCCCTCGCGTCGCTGCGCCAGGTCGACCCGGCTCAGCTCGAAGCCGTCCGTGGTCCGGGCCACGGCGTCGAGCCGCTCGCGGGCCGGGGTGTCGGGCAGGCTGTGCGTGACGAGCAGGCACAGCCCCGGGTGGCCGCCACGGCCGACGCGACCGCGGAGCTGGTGGAGCTGGGAGACACCGAACCGGTCCGCGTCGAGCAGCACCATGCCGGTGGCGTTCGCGACGTCGACGCCGACCTCGATCACGGTGGTCGAGACCAGCACGTCGACCTCCCCCCGGGCGAAGGCGCGCATGGTGCGGTCCTTCTCGTCGGCGGGCAGCCGGCCGTGCAGCATCCTCAGCCGCAGCCCGGCGAGCGGACCGGCGCTGAGCTCCTCGAGGACGTCCTCGACCGCGCTCAGCGGCGGGGTCGACTCGGCGCCCCGCACCGGGTTGCCGTCCTCGTCGAGGTCGAGCTGGTCGCTCTCGCCCTCCTCCGGCTCGTCACCGGTGATGCGCGGGCAGACGACGTAGACCTGGTGGCCCTTGGCGACCTCCTCGCGCAGCCGCTCCCACACCCGCGAGATCCAGCCCGGCTGCTCGACGAGCGGGACCACGTTGGTCTGGATCGGTGCGCGGCCGGCCGGCAGCTCGGTCAGCGTGGACGTCTCGAGGTCCCCGAAGACCGTCATCGCGACGGTCCGCGGGATCGGCGTGGCGGTCATCACCAGCACGTGCGGTGGGCTGACGGCCTTGCCGGTCAGGGCCGCGCGTTGCTCGACGCCGAAGCGGTGCTGCTCGTCGACCACCACCAGCCCGAGGTCGGCGAAGCCGACCCGGTCCTCGAGCAGGGCGTGGGTGCCGATCACCAGCCCCGCCTCACCGCTGGCCATCCGGCTCATCGGGCCGGTGCGCTGCGCCCTGGTCATCGACCCGGTCAGCAGCTCGACGGCCGTGCCCTCGTCGGCGCCGCCGAGCATCCCGCCGGCCGCGAGATCCCCGAGCAGGGCGACGATCGCGCGGTGGTGCTGCTGGGCGAGGACCTCGGTCGGGGCGAGCAGGGCCGCCTGACCGCCGGAGTCCACGACCCGGAGCATCGCCCGCAGCGCGACCAGTGTCTTGCCAGAGCCGACCTCGCCCTGCAGCAGCCGGTTCATCGGGTGGGACTCGGCGAGGTCCGCCTCGAGCTGCGCCCCGACCTCCCGCTGGCCGTCGGTGAGCTCGAAGGGCAGCCGGGCGTCGAAGGCCGCGAGCAGGCCGCCGCCCCCCGGGCGCGGGCGGGCCCCCAGGGCTCGCACGGCCAGCCGGCGGCGCGCGAGCACGAGCTGGGTGACCAGCGCCTCCTCGAAGCGGAAGCGGTGCTGGGCGCGGTCGACCTGGTCGGGCTCGTCCGGGGCGTGCACCCAGTCGAGCGCCTGTCGCAGGGCGAGGACGTCGTACTCCTCGCGCACCGCGTCGGGCAGCACCTCGGGCAGGTCGTCGACCACCGTGAGGGCGAAGGCCACCGCCCGTTGGAGGTCCCAGGACTCGATGCCCTTGGTGAGCGGGTAGATCGGGTACCAGTCCCCCACGTCGTTGATCCAGGACGCCTCGCCGTCGGCGTCGCCGTCCTCGCCGGCGCCGAACAGCACCATCTTGGGGTTGGTCAGCTGCCAGGAGCTCTGGAACGACGAGACCTGCCCGACGAAGAGGCCGCGGGTGCCGACCGCGAGGCTGCGCGCCCGCCACTCGGCCGAGCCCCGGTGCTTGGCGAAGAAGGTCATCTTCAGCGCCGGGCCGTTCGTCGACAGCACGGTCTCGACCCGGTTGGCGGGGCGACCGGTGCGCCTGTCGGTGTAGCTCTTGACCTCGCTGCGGATGATCTCGCCCACCACGGTCAGCATCTGGCCGTGCTCGAGCTCGGAGACCCGGGTGAGCTCGCCGGTCCGGACGTAGCGCCGTGGGAAGTGGTGCAGCAGGTCGCCGACCGTGGTGAGGCCCAGGCCCTCCACGATCCGCTTGCGCTTCTGCTGCTTGTCGCCGAGGACGGTGGCGATCGGTGAGTCCAGGCTGATCATGGGGTTCGGGCGCTCTCTGGTCTGTTTCCGGCCACTCTGCCTCCGGCCGGGCGGGTGCGGGTCACTCGACGGACACGAGGAGCGGGTAGCGCTCCTGCCCACCGTCGTACACCACGACGTCGACATGCGGGTGCTGCCGGGCCACCCAGGCGGCCACCCGCCCGGCCAGCCCCGGGCCGAGGTCGTCGCCGTCACTGTCCGAGCCGGCCACGAGGGTGACCAGCTCGCCGCCCCCGCCGAGCAGGAGCTCGACGACCTGCGTCGCGACGTCGTAGCGCTCCGCGCCGACCACGGCGAAGTCACCGGCGACCACCCCGAGGACGTCGCCGGGCTCGCACGGGCCGGCCATCGTGATGGCCCGCCGCGCCGCCAGCGTGAGGGCCCCGTGCCGGACGTGTCGTGCGGTCGCCGTCATCTCGAGCACGTCCTGGTGGAAGCCTCGTCCGGGCTCGTGGACCGCCAGCGCCGCGAGACCCTGGACCTGGGCCTGGGTGGGGATCACCGCGACGCGCATGCCGTGGTCCTCCTCGGCGGTGCGCGCGGCGATCTGCGCCACCTGCACGGAGTCGTTGTCGTTGGGCAGCACGACGACCTCGACCGCACCGCAACCGGTGATCGCCGCCAACAGCTCACCGGTGGAGGGACGGCGCCCGGGCCCCCCGTCGACCACCACCGCACCGGCCTCGGTGAAGAGGGCGGCAAGACCCGGCCCGGCCGCGACCGTGACGATCCGGCGACCGGTGCGCTCGGTGCCGTGCGGGCGCTCACGGTGCCCGGCGCCGACCTGCTCCGCGAAGTGGGTGACCCGCACCCGGTGCGGTCGCCCGGCCTCGATCCCGGCCTCGATCGCCGCCCCGACGTCGTCGACGTGGACGTGGACGTTCCACAGCCCCTCGTGGCCGACGACGACCAGCGAGTCGCCGAGCGCGGCCAGCGCCGCGCGCAGCGGGGGGATCCGGTCCTCGACGGCGTCGAGGAGGTACATCACCTCGTAGGACGGGCCCTCCGCGGTGAGGTCCCCGGCGGTGGTCACCGGGATCGGGATCGCGTGCGCCCCGAGCGGGGCGGTGACCGGCACCGGCCGACGGCCGGTCAGGGCGCTCTCCGCCGCGTCGAGCACCACGCTCAGCCCGCGTCCGCCGGCATCGACCACCCCGGCCTCGGCCAGGACGCGCAGCTGGTCGGGGGTACCGGCCAGCGCCACCCGGGCCGCGGCGGCCGCCACGGTGAAGATGTCGCGGGCGTGGGTCGCGCCACCCGCCACGGCACCCTCGGCCGCGTCGGCGGCCGCCCGGGCGACGGTGAGGATCGTGCCCTCGACCGGCGTGCCGACCGCGGCCCAGGCGGCGTCGGAGGCCGCGCGCAGGGCCTGCGCCATGACCACCGCGTTCTGCTCCTCGGGGCTCGAGACGTCGATGCGGCGGCACACCGCGCCGAGCATCTCGCTGAGGATCACCCCGGAGTTGCCGCGGGCACCGAGCAGGGCACCGCGGCTGCACGCCGCCAGCGCGGTGTGCCGCTCGGCGTCCACGTCCCCTTTGCAGGCCGCGCGGATCGCCTCGCGGGCCGCCGAGACGGTGAGATACATGTTGGTGCCGGTGTCGCCGTCCGGCACGGGGTAGACGTTGAGGGCGTCGATCTCCTCGCGGGCCACCGACAGCGCCTCGGTCGCGATGTCCACGAAACGCAGCACGGCCCCGAGCTGGATCGTGCCCTTCCGGGATGCTCGCATTCCTCTGACCTGCCCGTTCCGCCCGTGGCCCGCCCACGCGGGTGAGGCCACAGGTTAGTGGCAGGACCGCGATTCGCTGGGGAGCGGGGCCATCGGATACTCTTCTTCGGTTGCCTGCGTCATTGTGGGCCCCTCAAACACACCTCAAACGTTCAGGAGTTCACGGTGGCTGCCGTCTGTGACATCTGCGCCAAGAAGCCGGGCTTCGGTAACAACCGGCCGTGGTCGCGCAAGATTACGAAGCGTCGCTTCGACCCCAACATCCAGCGCGTCCGCGCGACCGTCAACGGCACCCCGAAGCGGATGAACGTCTGCACCGGCTGCCTGAAGGCGGGCAAGGTCAGCCGCTGAGCTGACGTCCCACACGCACCACGGGCACCCCGAGACGGGACCCGGCACGAGGGCCCGGTCGCCACTGGCGGCCGGGCCCTCGTGCGCGTTCAGACACCCGTAGGGCAGAGTTCGTGCATGAGCTTCCAGCTGACGGTCCTGTACCACCACCCCGCCGACCCCGCCGCGTTCGACGAGCACTACGCCACGACGCACGCACCGCTGGCCGCCCGCATCGAGGGGCTCAGCTCCTACACCTCGCTGCGCCCCGGCCCCGATCCCGAGGGCAACGCCCCAGCCGAGCACCTGGTGGCCACGCTCGTCTTCCCCGACGCGGCGGCCTTCCAGGCGGGCATGACCGGCGAGGCCGGCCTCGCGGCCGCGGCCGACATCGCCAACTTCGCCAGCGGCGGGGTCACCATGCTCACCGGCGAGGTCGAGACCTACGTCTGAGGCGCGTCAGAAGTGGGTCCACCCGGTGGGGCCGTCGTAGGCCGCGCCGTCGACGGTGACCCCCGGACCGTCCTCGCCCGGCTCGGCGACGGTGCCGAGCACCAGCCAGCCCTCGGGCACCGACGCCCCGTCGGCGAAGGTGGCGAGCAGCGCGTGGTCGTCGCCGCCACCGAGGATGAACTGGAGCGGGTCGGCGCCCAGCGCTGCCCCCACCGCCTGGAGCGGGTCGGGGATCGCCAGGGAGTCGGTCCGGACGTCGATGTGCACGCCGGAGCCCTCGGCGAGGTGGCCGGCGTCGGCCAGCAGCCCGTCGGAGATGTCGATCATCGCCGTGGCACCCGCCTCGGCGGCGACCCGGCCCGCGTCGTAGGGCGGCTCCGGACGGCGGTAGGCCTCCACCAGCACGCGCGGTGAGCGGAAGCCGCGCCCCAGCACCGCCAGGCCTCCCGCGGCCCAGCCCTGGCGCCCGAAGATCGCGAGCACGTCACCGGGCTCGGCGCCGGAGCGCACGACGGGGGCGGTGGTGCACGTGCCGATCACGGTCACGGCGATCACCACCTCCTCGGCCCGGGTGAGGTCCCCACCGACCACGCTGGCCCCCACGCTCGCGCACTCGTCGGCGAAGCCGCGGGCGAAGTCCAGGGCCCACGCCGCGGGCAGGTCGGCGGGCGCGGCGAGCCCGATGGTCAGCGACGTGGCCCGCCCACCCATGGCGTTGATGTCGGAGAGGTTCTGCGCCGCGGCCCGGTGCCCGACGTCCTCGGCGCTGGCCCAGTCGCGACGGAAGTGTCGGCCCTCGACCATCAGGTCCGTCGAGACCACCACGTGGCCGGTCCTGACCCGCAGCACCGCCGCGTCGTCACCGGGACCGATCAGAACGTGCTCCCCCTGGGGGAACAGCTCGACGATCGCGGAGATCAGGCCGAACTCGCCGATGTCGGCGAGGGTGGCGTCTGGGGGAAGGACCATGGCCCCATCCCACCAGACCGGAGCCGTCTCGCGGCCGGGGGGCGGTGGTCGACACGCACCTATCGGCCGGAACGACCGGCACGGTAGGTTGACCGCGAACACCTGCCCGTGACAAGACGAGGAGCACCCGATGGTCGTCCAGGCGTACATCTTGATCCAGACCGATGTCGGCAAGGCTGCGGAGGTCGCCTCGGCCATCGCCCAGGTCAAGGGCGTCACCCTCGCCGAGGACGTCACCGGCCCGTACGACGTGATCGTGCGCGCCGAGGCCCGCAACGTCGACGAGCTCGGCAAGCTGGTGGTCTCGAAGGTGCAGAACCTCGACGGGATCACCCGCACGCTGACCTGCCCGGTCGTGCACATCTGAGTGCCCGGCCGACCGCGTCGTCGACGCCCCGTGTCCCCCGGGACCCGGGGCGTCGTCGTCCTCCCAAGCCCGGGCCCGAGCCCGGGCCCGGGCCCGATCCCGGGCCCGAGCGCGGGTCGGCTGGTGGGCCTGCTGGTGGGCCTGCTCGTGCTGCTCACCGCGTGCTCCCCGGACGCCTCGCCGGTGCCGGTCACGACCTCGACGCTCTCCGCCGCGGACGCGGCGACCTGCCGGGCGCTCGTCGCCGGCCTGCCGGCGACGCTGGCCCAGCAGCCGACCCGTCCGGTCACGCCGCCGGACGCGCCCGGCGCCGCCTGGGGTGACCCGGCCATCACCCTGACCTGCGGTGCGCCGGTCCCCCGGGAGTTCAACGAGTTCTCCTCGTGCGTCCAGGCCGACGGCGTCGGCTGGTTCGTCCCCGAGTCGCAGCAGCAGGACCAGGGCGCCGACGTGACGTGGACGACGGTGGGCCACCGGCCCGTGCTGCGTGTCGACGTGCCCGCCGAGTACCGCCCCGAGGGTGCCGCCGCCGTGATCTCAGAGCTGGCCGGCCCGGTCGAGCGGCACCTCCGCCTGGTCCAGCGCTGCCGCTGACCCGCCGGCCTGCACCGGGCCGGTCGAGGGCGCCGGGCCCCCTCAACGCAGGCCGGTGCCCCGCTGCAGCGCCAGCTGGATCAGCCGGTCGACCAGCGCGGGGTAGTCCACACCGCTCGCGGCCCACATCTGCGGATACATCGAGGTCGGGGTGAAGCCCGGCATGGTGTTGATCTCGTTGACGACCAGGGAGCGGTCGGGCATCACGAAGAAGTCGACCCGGGCCAGGCCCTCGCCGCCCACGGCCTCGAACGCCCGGGCGGCCAGGTTGCGCAGCCGCTCGGCCACGTCGCCGGGCAGGTCGGCGGGGATGTCGATCTCGGTGTGCTCGCCGGGCAGGTACTTCGCGGCGAAGTCGTAGAACTCATGGTCCCCGCCGACCCGCAGCTCGGCTGGCTGGCTGGTCTCGGGGGTGCCGTCCAGGGCCTGGAGGACCCCGCACTCGACCTCGCGGCCACCCTCGGCCGACACCTCTACGAGCACCTTGGGGTCGTGCCGCAGCGCCTCCTCGATCCCCGCGTCGAGCTCGAGGACGTCGTGCGCCTTGGAGATGCCGATGCTGGAGCCGCCGCGCGCGGGCTTGAGGAACAACGGGAATCCCAGCTCCCCGGCCCGGGCGCGGCACCCGGCCGGGTCGCTCGCCCACTGCCGGGCCGTCACCGTGATCGACGGCATCACGGGCAGGCCGGCGGCCTGCAGGACGATCTTCATGTAGGCCTTGTCCATGCTGACCGCCGAGGCCAGCACACCGGCCCCGACGTAGCGCACCCCGGCCATCTCGAGCAGCCCCTGGATGGTGCCGTCCTCGCCCCACGGCCCGTGCAGCACCGGGAAGACCACGTCGACCTCACCCAGCGTGCGCGGCGGCCGGGAGCCGTCGGTGACGACCAGGTCGGTCGAGCGCGTGTCGGGGGCCAGGGCGATCGCGGCGCGCTCGCCGTCCACGCTCGGCAGCCGGTCGGGGCCCTGGATGCGCAGGCCCTCGGGGTCGCCGGACTCGAGGACCCAGCGGCCGTCGGTGGCGATGCCGATCGGCACCACGTCGTACACCTCGGGATCGATCGCCCGCAGCACGCTGCCCGCGGTCACGCACGAGATGGCGTGCTCGCTGGAACGCCCACCGAACACGACGGCGACGCGGGGCTTGCGGCGGGGGGTGGGCTCGTTCATCGCGCCGACCCTACCGGCCTAGGCTCGTGGTCATGACCGAGGACTCCCCCACCCCCCAACCTTCCGAGCGCCGGGCGGAGACCGCCCCCGGGTGGCGGCCCTCCACGCTGGCCGTCACGCTCGGCCGACCGCCGCACGAGCCGGACGAGCCGCTGAACGTGCCGATCAGCATGGCCTCGACGTACGTCGCCGGGGGCGAGCGTGAGTACGGCCGCTACGGCAACCCGACCTGGACGGCCTTCGAGGAGGCCCTCGGTGCCCTGGAGGGCGGTCGCTGCCTCAGCTTCTCCTCCGGCCTGGCGACCGTCAGCACCGTCCTGGACCTGGTCGGCCACGGGGCCAAGGTGGTCGCCCCGGCCCACTCCTACACCGGGACCCTGCTGCAGCTCGCGGACCTCGAGGCCCGCGGCCGGATCACCACGACGCTGGTCGACATCACCGACACCGCAGCCGTCGTCGCCGCCTGCGACGACGCAGCGCTTGTGTGGTTCGAGTCCCCCACGAACCCTGCCCTCGAGGTCGCCGACATCGAGACGATCAGCGCCGCCGCGCACGAGGCCGGGGCCTACGTTGTGGTGGACAACACGTTCGCCACTCCCCTGCTCCAGACCCCGCTGGCGCTCGGTGCCGACATCGTCGTGCACTCGGCGACGAAGTATCTCGCCGGCCACAGCGACGTGCTCCTCGGCGCCCTGGTCACCGACGACGACGAGCTGTACGCCGTGCTCAAGGGCCGGCGCGACCTGATGGGCTCGACGCCGGGCACGCTCGAGGCGTGGCTGGCGCTGCGCGGGATGCGCACGCTGCACCTGCGCGTCGAGCGCGCCCAGGCCAACGCCCAGGAGCTGGTCCGGCGGCTGAGCGAGCACCCCGCCCTCGGCGAGGTGCGCTACCCCGGCTTCGGTGGGATCGTCTCGATCGTGCTCGCGCAGGGGGCGATGGCCGCAGACCTGCTGACCCGCAAGACGAAGCTCTGGGTGCACGCGACCTCGCTCGGCGGGGTCGAGTCGACGTTCGAGCGGCGGCGGCGCTGGAAGGCCGAGCCGGTCACCATCCCCGAGGGACTGGTCCGGCTCTCCGTCGGCGTCGAGGACGTCGAGGACCTCTGGGACGACCTGCGCCGAGCGCTCGACGACCTGGTCGGCTGAGCGCGCCGCTCCTCAGTCCGTCTCGGCCTTGGTGTCGCGGGCGAGGAACGCGTCCATCATCTGCTGGGCGGTCATCCGGCCGGTGATCACGGCATCGACGTGCTCGGCGATCGGCGCGTCGATGCCGGTGCGCTGGGCCAGTGCGAGCAGCGAGGAGCAGGACTTCGCCCCCTCGGCCACCTGTCGGGTCGAGGCGTAGATCTCCGCGGCGGTCTTGCCCTGGCCCAGGTTCACCCCGAACGACCGGTTTCGCGAGAGGGGCGAGGAGCAGGTGGCCACGAGGTCACCGAGCCCGGCCAGCCCCATCAGCGTCAGCGGGTTGGCCCCGAGCGCCATCGCGAGCCGGGCCGTCTCGGCCAGCCCACGGGTGATCACCGAGGCGGTCGTGTTGTCGCCGAAGCCCAGGCCCACGGCCATCCCCACGGCGAGTCCCACGACGTTCTTGTAGGCGCCCCCGAGCTCGCAGCCGAGCACGTCGGTGCTGGTGTAGGGGCGGAAGGCCGGCGCGTGGATCCGGGCCTGGATCGCCTTCGCGACCGACTCGTCCGCGCACGCCACGACGGAGGCGGCCGGCTCGCGGCGCGCGATCTCCTTCGCGAGGTTGGGCCCGCTGATGACCGCGATCCGCTCCGGTCCGGCGCCGGTCACCTCCGCGATGACCTCGCTCATCCGCTTGAGGGTGCCGAGCTCGACCCCCTTCATCAGCGAGACGATGACGGCGTCCCGGTCGATGTGCGGCGCCCACTCGGCCAGGTTGGCGCGCAACGACTGCGAGGGCGTGGCCAGCACGACCAGGTCGGCGCCGGCGAGCGCCTCCGGCACGTCGTGGGTCGCCCCCACCCGCGGCGGCACCTCGATCCCGGGCAGGTAGTCGGCGTTCTCCCGCTCCTTGGTGATCGCACTGGCGACCTCCTCTCGGCGCGCCCACAGCGTCACGTCGTTGCCGGCGTCGGCGAGCACCAGCGAGAACGCGGTGCCCCACGACCCGGCACCGAACACGGCCACCTTGCCGGAGGTCTTCAGGCCTCCAGTCTTCGGGCCGACAGTCCTCGGGCCCACGATCGTCGGGGGGCTGGTCACGGGCGCTCCTTGTCGTGCGGGCTCGGGTGCCGGCCCCCGTGCGGGTTGCCGAACCGGCGCACCCCCGCCGTACGCGGGTCGAAACGCACCGCGGGGGGCGTCTCCTGGCGGATCTCGGCGACCAGCTCGGTCACGGAGTCCATGATGCGTTCGCTGGCCTGCCGCACCACCTCGAGGGTGCGCGGCTGCGCGGCCAGGTCGCTCAGGTCGACGGGGTCGCCGACGTGCATGGTGATCTGCTTGCGCGGGAAGAGGTCTGGCCTGCGCGCGTACGGCGCGAGCAGCGCCTGGGCGCCCCACTGGCCGACCGGGATCACCGGGCAGCCGGTCTCGAGCGCGATCCGGGCGGCGCCGGACTTGCCGCTCATCGGCCACAGGCCGGGGTCGCGGGTCAGCGTGGCCTCGGGGTAGACCACCACGCACTCGCCCTCGCGTACGGCGCGCACGGCCGCGTCGTACGCCCCGAGCGCGTCGCGGGAGAGCCGGTCGACGGGGATCTGGCCCGCGGCCCGCAGGAAGCGGGCGAGCACGCGGTGCTTGAACAGCCCGGACTTCGCCAGGTAGCGCGGGATCCGGCCGTGGTCGTAGACGAAGTGCGCCGCGGTGAAGGGGTCGACGTGCGAGAGGTGGTTGAAGACCACGATGCAGCCCCCCGTCGCCGGGAGCTTCTCACCGCCCACCCACGTGTGCCTCGTGGTCGCCAGCAGCAACGGCTTGACGAGGGGGACGGCGATGTTCCAGGCCCAGCCACGCTTGTGCTGCAGCTTGCGAACCGTCACCGTCGTCCTCTCGAATCCTCGGGGCCCGAGCCCGACACACCCTGCGTAGACGTGCAGGTTACTCGTTCGTCAGACGCTCGACGGCGCGGACTCGGCACACCGCGGGCACCCGGCGTGGCGGAGGCTGACAGGATCGTCGCGATGAACGCCCAGCAGTACGTCGCGCTGGTCCCGGTGAAGCCACCGGCTCGCGGCAAGTCCCGCCTCGTCGGCCCCTCCTCCGAGACCCGACGAGCGCTCGCCGCCGCGTTCGCGATCGACACCGTGACCGCCTGCCTGGCCGCCGAGCACGTCGCCCGGGTGCTGGTGGTCACCGACGACGTCCGGTTCGCCGGCGAGCTGAGCGCACTCGGCTGTGCCACGATCCCGGACGGTGTCAGCGGCGACCTCAACGGCACCCTGCGCGAGGCGGCGGCCGAGGGCCGGCGTCGCTGGCCGGGGCTGGTCGGGGTCGCGGTGTGCGCGGACCTGCCGGCCCTGCGGCCTGCGGACCTCGACGAGGCCCTCGCCCGGTCGCCGCAAGGCGTGCCCGCCTTCGTGGCGGACGCCGCAGGTGTCGGAACCACGCTCTACACCGCGCCCGACGGGGTCTTCGACCCACGCTTCGGCCCCGGCTCCCGCGCGGCCCATCTCGACGCGGGAGCGTTGGCGCTCGACGGCGAGCTCGCGTCGCTTCGTCGCGACGTCGACGACCTCGGCGACCTCGAGGCCGCGCGACGCCTGGGCCTGGGCCCGCACACCGCCGCGCTGACCTCGGCCGTCGTCCTCCGCCCGGCGCCCTGATCTGCCCGTCAGGTCGACTTCTTGGCCGGCGCCGCTCCCGGGGTGGTCGGTGCCTGCGGGGTGGTCGGTGCCGGGCTGGCCGGTGCGCTGGCGGGTGCGCTGGTCGCGGCGCTGGTCGGGGCGCTTGCCGGGGCGCTGGTCGGGGCGCTGGTCGGGGTCGGCGTGGACTTCTTGGCGGTCGACTTCTTCGCGGGAGTCGAGCCCGCCTTCTTGGCCGTCGACTTCTGGGCCGTCGACTTCTGGGTGGTTGACTTCTTCGCCGGGGCGGACGTCGACGTCGCGGCGGTCTTCTTCGTGGCCGACTTCTTCGCCGGGGCGGAGGTCGACGTCGCGGCGGTCTTCTTCGCGGCGGTCTTCTTCGTGGTCGCCTTCTTCGTGGTCGCCTTCTTCGACGGGACAGAGGTCGACTTGGCGGTCGACTTCTTCGCCGGGGCGGAGGTCGACTTCGCGGCGGTCTTCTTCGTGGTCGTCTTCTTCGTGGTCGCCTTCTTGGCCGGGGCGGAGGTCGACTTCGTGGTCGCCTTCTTCGCCGGGGCGGAGGTCGACTTCGCGGCCGTCTTCTTCGTGGCCGTCGCCTTCTTCGCCGGGGCGGAGCCGGACTTCTTGGCCGCCGCTGCCCTCCGCGAGGGGGCCCCGACCCCCGGCGTGGCCTTGATGGCCGCCTTCACGGCCGAGTCGGCCACGGCCAGGGTGAGCGCCGGGAGCTGCTTGGCACCCGAGACCACGTTCTTCAGGTCGGCCCCGGGGCTGAACTTGGGCACCGCGGTCTTCTTGGCCTGCATCTGCTCACCCGTGCGCGGGTTGCGCACCGTCCTGGCCTCCCGGACCCGCTTCTCGAAGGAGCCGAACCCGGTGATGGCCACCTTCTCGCCCCGGGCCACCTCGCGGGTGATCGTGTCGAGCACGGCGTCGAGCGCGTGCGCCGCTGCCTTGCGGTTCCCCTCGTACCGCGCGGCGAGCGCATCGATGAGCTGTGTCTTGTTCACTGGGTTGCCTCCGTTGAGAGATGGACGAGCCCATGCTCGACGTTCCTCAACGCACGCTAGGGAAAAGTGGCAGCCCTCACAATGACCCGGGCTGCATTTGCGCAGGGTTTCTCGGGCCGGGCGACCCCCCGGTACCGAGAGCCCGCGCTCCTCACCCGTGGATCGTGACCGGCTTCCAGCTCGGACGGGTCGCTTCGTAGGCCGTGATGTCGTCGGCGTTCCCTAGCGTGATCCCGACGTCGTCGAGGCCCTCGAGAAGACGCCAGCGGGTGTAGTCGTCGATGTCGAAGGAGTCCTCGATCACGTCCACCCCCTCGCCGGCGCGCACCGTGCGCGACTCCAGGTCGACGGTGACGCTCGCCCCGGGGTTCTCCTCGAGGTGCTCCCAGAGCCGCTGCACGACCTTCTCGTCGACCTGCGCCGCGACGAGACCGGCCTTGCCGGAGTTGCTGCGGAAGATGTCGGCGAAGCGCGGCGAGATCACTGCCTTGAAGCCGTAGTTCTGCAGCGCCCACACGGCGTGCTCGCGTGAGGAGCCGGTACCGAAGTCGGGACCGGCCACCAGCACGGAGCCGGCGGCGTACACGTCCCGGTTGAGCACGAACGACGGGTCGTTGCGCCAGGCGGCGAAGAGCCCGTCCTCGAAGCCGGTGCGCGTCACCCGCTTGAGGTAGACCGCGGGGATGATCTGGTCGGTGTCGACGTTGCTGCGGCGCAGCGGGACCCCGACGCCGGTGTGGCTGGCGAACTTCTCCATGACGACTCCCTCAGTCCAGGTCGGCGGGGGACGACAGGGTCCCCCGGATCGCGGTGGCGGCGGCGACGGGCACGGAGACCAGGTGGGTGCGCCCGCCCTTGCCCTGCCGGCCCTCGAAGTTGCGGTTGGAGGTCGACGCGCTGCGCTCCCCCGGCGCGAGCTGGTCGGGGTTCATGCCCAGGCACATCGAGCAGCCGGCCCCGCGCCACTCGCCGCCAGCCTCCTTGAAGACCACGTCGAGGCCCTCCTCCTCGGCCTGCAGGCGCACGCGCACGGAGCCGGGCACCACGAGCAGCCGGGTGTCCTTGTCGACGTGGCGGCCCTTGATGATGTCGGCGGCCAGCCGCAGGTCCTCGATGCGACCGTTGGTGCAGGAGCCCACGAAGACGGTGTCGACCTTGACCGCGCGCATCGGCGTCCCGGCCTCGAGCGCCATGTACTCCAGCGCCTTCTCGGCGGCGACCCTGTCCTCGGCGTTCTCGAGGGTGGCCGGGTCCGGCACCTCGGCCCCGAGCGGGACGCCCTGGCCGGGGTTGGTGCCCCAGGTGACGAACGGCGTCATGGTCGAGGCGTCGAGACGGAGCTCCCGGTCGAACCGCGCGTCGTCGTCGGAGCGCAGGCTCTTCCAGTGCTCGACGGCGGTGTCCCAGTCGGCACCCTTCGGCGCCTCGGCGCGGCCTTCGATGTAGTCGAATGTCGTCTGGTCAGGAGCGATGAGGCCGGCCTTGGCGCCCCACTCGATGCTCATGTTGCACACGGTCATCCGCGCCTCCATCGAGAGCTCCTCGATGGCCTGCCCGCGGTACTCCACGATGTAGCCCTGGCCGCCGCCGGTGCCGGTGTGCGCGATCAGCGTCAGCACCATGTCCTTGGCGGTGACGCCGGGGGGCAGGCTGCCGTCGATGGTCACGGCCATCGTCCGCGGCTTGGCCTGCATCAGGGTCTGGGTGGCCAGCACGTGCTCGACCTCGGAGGTGCCGATGCCGAAGGCGATCGCGCCGAACGCGCCGTGGGTGCTGGTGTGGCTGTCCCCGCACACGATCGTCATGCCGGGCTGGGTCAGACCGAGCTGCGGACCGACCACGTGGACGATGCCCTGCTCGATGTCGCCCAGCGGGTGCAGGCGGACGCCGAACTCCTCGGCGTTGCGGCGCAGGGTGTCGACCTGGGTGCGGGAGACCGGGTCCGCGATCGGCTTGTCCCAGTCCAGCGTGGGGACGTTGTGGTCCTCGGTCGCCAGGGTCAGGTCGGGGCGTCGTACCTGGCGGCCGGCGAGCCGCAGGCCGTCGAAGGCCTGCGGGGAGGTGACCTCGTGGATCAGGTGGAGGTCGATGAACAACAGGTCCGGCTCGCCGTCCTTCGAACGGACGACGTGCTCGTCCCAGACCTTCTCGGCCAGGGTCTTGCCCATGACTGACTCCCTCGCGTCTCGGTGCCCGATCGGGTCACCCTTCTGGTTAGGTCACACACAGTACCGCTTGCATCCCATGATCTGAGACGGCAGTATTGCCATATGGACAACACTAGCGGAGTCGGCGTGCTCGACAAGGCCGCCCTCGTGCTCACCGCCCTCGAGTCCGGTCCCGCCACCCTCGCGGGACTCGTCGCCGGCACCGGGCTCGCCCGGCCGACCGCCCACCGGCTCGCCGTCGCCCTCGAGCACCACCGTCTCGTGGCCCGCGACATGCAGGGCCGCTTCGTGCTCGGCCCGCGGCTCGCCGAGCTCTCGGCGGCCGCCGGGGAGGACCGCCTCCTCGCCACCGCCGGCCCCGTCCTGGCGCGGTTGCGCGACATCACCGGCGAGTCCGCGCAGCTGTGGCGTCGTCAGGGCGAGCACCGCGTCTGCGTCGCCGCCGCCGAGCGCCCCAGCGGCCTGCGGGACACGATCCCGGTCGGCTCCCAGCTCACCATGCGGGCCGGCTCCGCCGCCCAGGTGCTGCTCGCCTGGGAGGACCCCGAGCGCATGCACCGCGGCCTCC
The DNA here is from genome assembly GCA_963760585.1 of uncultured Actinomycetota bacterium. Lineage (GTDB taxonomy): Bacteria > Actinomycetota > Actinomycetes > Propionibacteriales > Nocardioidaceae > Nocardioides. Next base: position 193,675 of record CAVXDI010000004.1, on the reverse strand, counting down.
AGAACGCCGCCTTCTCCGCCGCCGCCCTCTCCGGAATCCGCCGTCGGGGCTGGGCTCAGTCCGTGGGCGAGCGCGAGCAGGGCGTCGCCTCGGTCTCCGCCCCGGTGCGCTCGCCGGGCGGCAAGATCATCGCCGCGGTCTCGGTCTCGGGCCCGCTCGAACGCCTCTCGCGCCAGCCCGGCCGGATGCACGCCCCCGCCGTCCTCGCCGCCGCCGAGCGGCTCTCGGAGTCCCTGCGCCGCGCCGCCGCCGAGTAGCCGACCCGTCGCTTCTCGACGCCCCACGGCGCCGACCCGTCGCTTCTCGACGCCCCACGGCGCCGACCCGTCGCTTCTCGACGCCCCACCCCGCCGACCCGTCGCTTGTTCACGAGTGGTCAGTGCACGCGACCCAGCGAGAGCCCTGCGAGCATGAGGCAGGTGGTGGTCTCGCTGTCGTCGATCCGGCCGGTGCGCACCATCTCCATCACCTCGGCTCACGGGACGATCAGCACCTCGCTGATGCCCTCCGCCGCCTGCGTGTCACCGCTGAGCCCCCGCGCGCGACGACGATCTCGGCACGGGCGGTCGACCACCCCGTTGCGTGCGGGCCGGCTGCTTGACCTCGGTCGCCTCGTACAGGCCGGCAGCCCCGTCGGGCCGGGTCACGTCGTCCTGCCGGACCCGGATCCAGTCGTTCTCGTAGAGAAGTCCGGGTCGCATGCGTCTGCCAGGCGATCATCGCGCCAGAGTGTCCCGTCAACGAACGACGGGTCGGCCTCCGCGGACGTCGACAGGCGACGGGTCGGCCTCCACAGGCGGCGACGAACGACGGGTCGGCCTCCACGAGCGTCGACGAGCGACGGGTCGGCGGTGGGGTCAGAAGAGGACGGCCTCGTCCCGCTCGAGCTCGAGGAGCAGCTGCTTGCGTCCGAGGCCGCCGGCGTACCCCGTGAGGGTGCCGTCGGCGCCGATCACGCGGTGGCACGGGATGACGATCGGGATCGGGTTGCGCCCGTTCGCCAGGCCGACCGCGCGGGAGGCGGCGTTGGTCATCCCCAGGCGCCCGGCGACCTGACCGTACGACGCGGTCTCGCCGTAGGCGATCGCCCGCAGCTGCTCCCACACCCGCTGCTGGAAGTCGCTGCCCACCGGGGCGAGCGGCAGCTCGAAGTCGCGTAGGTCGCCGTCGAAGTACGCCCGTAGCTGGCGCACCGCCTCGAGGAGCACCGGGTGCTCGTCGTCACGCTCACCGCGGACCCGCCCGTCGGCGTCGCGGAACGGGGTGAACTCGATCGCAGCGATCGCTCCGTCCTGCTCGACGAGACGCAGCTCGCCGATCGGTGATTCGGTCACGGTCCACATGTCAGCTCTCCCTGCTGTCGGGTACGTCGGCGACCGGAGCGGGCTGCGTCACGCCAGCCGCCACCGGGGGCATCAGGGTGGTCCACAGGTGCAGCAGCGCGTAGGAGCGCCACGGCCGCCATCGGTCGCTCGCGGCGATCACCGCTGCGGGGTCGAGCCCCAGCCGGGTCAGGGCGTTGCGCACACCGATGTCGGTGGGCAGGAAGACGTCGGGGTGCGCGAGGGCCCGCATCGCGACGTAGTCGGCCGTCCACGGACCGATGCCGGGCAGCGCCAGCAACGCCCGCCGGACCTCGTCGCGGTCGGGGCCGCGGTCCAGGGCGATGTCGCCCCCGGCGAGCGCCCCGCACAGCGCGACCAGGGCCCGCCCGCGGGCGCGCGGCATCGGCAGCCGCTCGGGGTCCAGCCCGGCGAGCGTCGTCGCGTCCGGGAAGAGATGGGTGAGCCCCGGGATGCCGGTCTCGATCTCACGCCCGTGCTCGGCAACCATCCGACCGGTGACGGTGCGGGCGCCGGTGACACTGATCTGCTGACCGATCACGGTGCGCACCGCGGTCTCGTCCCCGTCGACCTGCCCCGGCACCCGCAGCCCCGGGTGCCGCGCGGCCAACGGCCCCAGGACCGGGTCGTCCGCGAAGGCCGCCGCCACGGCCAGGGGGTCGCAGTCCGCGTCCACCAGACGCCGGGCCCGCTCGACCGCGGCCGTGATGTCGCGCAGGTCGTGCAGCTCGAAGGACGCCGTGACGAACGCCGTCCCGGCGCCCTCGGGCTCGTCGCGGAGCTCGAGGCGCACGGTGCCGGGACCGTGCGGCAGGTCGAGGGTGCGGGCGTACCAGCCCGGGCCGGCGACCTCCACGCCCGGCACCAGGTGGTAGGCGAGGAAGTCGAGCAGCGCCCGGCCGGCGAACGGCGTGCGCACGGCCAGGCGCATCGTCAGCGACCCGGTCGTGGGGCGGACCCCGGCGCCCCGGCGGCCGCGCAGCTCGCTCGGGGTCGCGGCGTACACCTCGCGGACCGTGTCGTTGAACTGCCGCACGCTGGCGAACCCCGCGGCGAACGCGACGTCGGCGTAGGTCAGGTCGGTGGTCTCGATCAGCACCCGCGCGGTCTGCGCGCGGCGGGCCCGGGCCAGCGCGAGCGGCCCGGCGCCGAGCTCGGCGGTCAGGATCCGCGACAGGTGCCGCGGGGTGTAGCCGACCCGTCGGGCCAACCCGGCCACGCCCTCGCGGTCGACGACGCCGTCGGCGAGCAGCCGCATCGCGCGCCCCGCGGCACCGGCCGCGACGTCCCACTCCGGGCTGCCCGGCGTGGCGTCGGGCAGACAGCGCTTGCAGGCCCGGTAGCCGGCGGCCTGGGCCGCCGCGGCGCTTCGGTGGAAGGTGACATTGGCGGGGGCGGGGGTCCGCGCCGGGCAGGACGGGCGGCAGTAGATGCCGGTGGTGCGCACCGCGGTGTAGAAGATCCCGTCGAAGCGCCGGTCGCGCGAGGTCACCGCGCGGTGGCAGACCGCGGCGTCCAGCCGCTCGACTCCGTGCCCGATGACGCTCATGGAGCAATCATCGCCTACCGCCGGGCACGTTGCTCGCGGGAAACGGACACGGCCACACGATCCGGTGGCGGGACCGGACGCTGGATCGGCCACGAGCCACGAGCACTCCCCGACGAACCCGAAGTGCCAGCAGGCCCGGCCCCGCGCTCTCGCACTGGACCGGGCCTGCTGCGTGGTACCCCCGACCGGATTCGAACCGGCGCTACCGCCGTGAGAGGGCGGCGTGCTAGGCCGCTACACAACGGGGGCAAGCACGTGCTCGTCGCTCTTCGGGGCCACGTGGACCTCTCCGGACGACCTGCGAAACTCTAGCGAATGCTGTCGTGACGCACAAAATCGCGATGCTCTGCGATCTCGCTGGGATACTAGGACTCGAACCTAGAATAACTGGACCAGAACCAGTCGTGTTGCCAATTACACCATATCCCACTGGTGGAACGGCCCCTCGGGAGCCGGTGTAAACCTTACACACGACCCCGCGAGCCCACCAAAACGGCCCCGTCCGTGACGGCCCGCAGGCCCCGCCGGCGGGCCACCAGCAGCACCAGCGCGAGGTAGACCAGGGACTGGGTCAGGGTGATCGGCAGGCTCCACCAGCTGCCCCCCGAGGGATTCAGCGTCGAGCCCATGTCGCCGTACGCGAGCGCCACCCCGAAGGCGATCCAGTTGTTCACCACGTGCATCGCGATCCCGGCCTCGAGCCCCCCGGTGAGGATCACCAGCACCCCGGCCAGCACCCCGAAGGCGAAGCGGTCGAAGAACACCGGGGCGCTCTGCGCGCCGTGGGCCAGGGCGAAGAGGAACGCCGGGCCGAGCACCGCGGGCAGCGGGTGACCGAAGAGCCCGCCGAAGGCCTGGGTCAGGTAGCCCCGGAAGGCGTACTCCTCCCCCGCGGCCTGCAGCGGCGTGAGCAGCAGGAGGACCAGCAGGAAGTTGCGCACCGTCGGCGTGAAGTCGTTCAGGGCGCCACTCATCGACGTGCCCTGCTCGACCGTGGGCAGGAAGCCGGAGACCACCAGCATCGCGACGAGCGCGAGCACCGAGAGCCCCAGGCAGGTCGCGAACCAGCCCCACCTGATCCGGGGGGTGACCGAGGCCAGCCAGCGCGGTCGGAGGCCGTGCAGGGTGCGCACGAGCAGCCAGGTGACCGGGATCGCGCTGGCCAGGACGAGGTTCAGGTACGCCAACCCGGCCGGGGTCGGGTCGCCGAGATCGAGCAGTCGGCTGACGCCGTCGACCACGGGCTCCCCGCGCAGCGCGAACCACAGCGCGAACGGCAGCTGCCAGAACAGCGGCACGACGACGAACATCGCCGCGACCAGGGAGACCGACCCGGAGATCGGGCGCCACCCGCCGGGCCGCCCGAGGCTCAGGAGCTGGTGGTAGCGCAGGGACGCCGGCAGGGCGGCGTCGCCGGCCACGGGGGGCCCGGCGGGCCCGGTCTCGGTCATCGCGGTCCCGTCGTCTCAGACGGTCTCGGTCATCGCGGCCCGCAGCCGACCCAGCCCGCGCTCGCGGCCGAGCAGCTCGAGCGACTCGAACAACGGCGGAGAGATCCGGCGACCGGTGGCGGCGACCCGCACGGCCCCGAAGGCCTGGCGCGGCTTCAGGCCCAGCCCGTCGACCAGGGCCGCCTGCAGGGCGGTCTGGATCGCCTCGGTCGACCAGGCGTCGAGGCTCTCGAGGGCGTCGTGGGCCGCTCGTACGACGCCGCGGCCCTCGGTGTCCAGCAGCTTCGCCGCGTCCGTCGGGTCGAGGGTGAAGTCCGCGTCGTCGACGAACAGGAAGCCGAGCATGTCCACGGCCTCGGTGAGCTTGTTGATCCGCTCGGCCACCAGGGGCATCGCCAGCTCGAGGAGCTGGGCGTCGGCGTCGCTCACCGGGTCGGAGACGACCCCGGCGTCCTTGAGGAAGGGCAGGGCCCGGTGGGTGATGTCATCGGTGGACAGCATCCGCATGTGCGACCCGTTGATCGCGTCGGCCTTCTTGAGGTCGAAGCGGGCGGGGTTCGGGTTGACGTCCTTGATGTCGAACGCCGCCACCATCTCCTCGAGGGTGAAGACGTCGCGGTCGGCCGCGATCGCCCAACCGAGCAGGGCCAGGTAGTTGAGCAGGCCCTCGGGCAGGAAGCCCTGGTCGCGGTAGAGGAACAGGTGGGCCTGCGGGTCGCGCTTGGAGAGCTTCTTGTTGCCGTCGCCCATGATCAGCGGCAGGTGCCCGAACTGCGGCACCGCCTCGGAGATGCCCAGCTCGACCAGCGCCCGGTGCAGCGGGATCTGCCGCGGGGTGCTCGAGAGCAGGTCCTCGCCGCGCAGCACGTGGGTGATCCGCATCAGCGCGTCGTCGACCGGGTTCACCAGCGTGTAGAGCGGGTCGCCGTTGGCGCGGCAGAGCGCGAAGTCGGGGACGTGCTCGGTCTCGAAGGTGATCTCGCCGCGGACCAGGTCCTCCCAGGTGACCGAGCCGTCCGGCATCCGGAACCGCACGACGCAGGAGCGTCCGGCGGCCTCGAAGTCGGCCCGCTGCTCGGCGCTCAGGTCGCGGCAGAACCCGTCGTAGCCCTGGACCTTCGAGCCGCTGGCCTTGCGGCGTGCATCGACCTCCTCGGTGGTGCAGAAGCAGTCGTAGGTGAACTGCGAGTCCCGCAGCCTCGCCAGCACGTCGAGGTAGAGGTCGGTGCGCTCCGACTGGCGGTAGGGCCCGTACGGGCCACCCGTCCCCGGACCCTCGTCCCAGTCGAGCCCGAGCCAGCGCATCGAGTCCAGCATCGCGTCGTACGACTCCTGGGTGCTGCGCTCCTTGTCGGTGTCCTCGATGCGGAACACGAACGTGCCACCGTGGTGACGGGCGAAGACCCAGTTGTAGAGGGCCGCCCGGGCGAACCCCACGTGGGGCGAGCCCGTCGGCGACGGGCAGAAACGGACACGGACCGGAGTGCTGCTCAACGCTGTGCCACCTTGTTCGTGAGGGTGCCGAGGCCGGCGATCGAGATCTCGACCTCGTCACCGACCTCCATGGGGCCGACACCCTCGGGGGTGCCGGTGAGGATGACGTCACCGGGCAGCAGCGTCATCACGCTCGAGACGTGGGCGATGAGCGTCGGGATGTCGAAGATCAGGTCCCGGGTGTTGCCGTCCTGCTTCAGGTCGCCGTTGAGGTGGGTCTGGATCGACACCCCGTCGGCGAACGTCTGCGGGTCCAGGTCGGTCTCGATCCACGGCCCGAGCGGGCAGAAGGAGTCGAACCCCTTGGCCCGGGTGAACTGCCCGTCGCTCCTCTGCAGGTCGCGCGCGGTCACGTCGTTGGCGATCGTGTACCCGTGGATCACGTCGGTGGCCCGCTCCACCGGCACGTCACGGCAGATCCGGCCGATCACGACGGCCAGCTCGCCCTCGTAGTGCACCTCGTTCGACTGACGCGGGTAGAAGACCGGGTCACCGGGGCCGACCACGCTGGTGTTCGGCTTGAGGAACATCAGCGGCTCGGTGGGGAGGTCGTGGCCCAGCTCGGCGGCGTGCGCGGCGTAGTTGCGCCCGATGCCGACCACCTTGCTGCGCGGCAGCACGGGCGCGAGCAGGCGCACGTCCTCGAGCCGGTGCTCCTGGTCGAGCAGCTTGATGCCGACGTAGAGCGGGTCGCCGGCCAGCGCGACGACCACGCTGTCCTCGGCGGGCTGGCCGAACTGGTCGACCTCGCCCGTCACGACGCCGTACTGGGGGTCTTCTCCGGTGGTGAACCTCGCGATACGCACGGGGTCGAGCCTATCGACCGTGGCGGCACGACCTAATCTGCGGTGGTGACCCTGCAGGTGCTCGACGAGACGACGTGGCGGGCCCGGGCGAGCGCCCACGAGGCCCGTGTCGACGCGTTCGTGGCCCCGCACCTCGAACGGCGCGCCGGGCGCGTCAAGCACCCGGTGCACGACTTCCTCTTCACCTACTACTCCCAGCGTCCGGCGAAGCTGCGACGCTGGCACCCCGGGTACGGCGTCGCGCTGTCCGGGGACGTCGCGGCGTACACCGGGCTGAAGGGGTACGTCGCGACCGACTCCGCCGTCAGCGTGGCCGCGCCGTACGTCGTGAGCCAGCGCGTGCTGCTGGAGACCCTGCACCGGCTCCTGGGCGCCACCGCCGCCCGAGCGCCGCACCTCGGCTGCTTCGGGCTGCACGAGTGGGCGATGGTCTACCGGATGAGCGAGGAGCGGACCCGGCACGCCGACTGGCCGCTGCGGCTCGGGCCCGACGGCACCGACGCGGTGGTCGAGTCGCACCGGATCGGCTGCTCGCACTTCGACGCCTTCCGCTTCTTCACCGATCCGGCACGGCCGCTCAACACCCTGCGGCCCACGAGCACGGACCGGGCCGACTTCGAGCAGCCGGGCTGTCTGCACGCCGGTATGGACCTCTACAAGCACGCCTTCCGGCTCACCCCGATGATCTGCTCGGACCTGGTCGCCGACTGCTTCGAGCTGGCCCGCGACATCCGTGAGCTCGACATGCGCGCCGCGCCGTACGACCTGGCCGCACCTCGGTTTCGAGCCGGTGCGGATCGAGACGGCGGCCGGCAAGCAGGAGTACGCCGCCGCGCAGCGCGGGTTCGCCGAGCGCGGCGCCCCGCTGCGGGCGCGGCTGGTCGAGGAGTGCGCCCGGCTGCTCGCGCAGTCGGCGGCCGACCTCGAGGTGCACTAGGGTCCAACCATGAGTGCGGTCGAGCGGAACAACGTCACGGTCACCGGACCGGCCGACGGGCAACCGATGCTCTTCGCGCACGGTTTCGGCTGCGACCAGAACATGTGGCGCCATGTCGCCCCGGCCTTCGCGGACGACTTCCGGGTCGTGACGTTCGACCACGTGGGCGCCGGCGGGTCCGACTCCTCGGCCTACGACCCCGAGAAGTACGCGACGCTGGCCGGGTACGCCGCCGATGTCGTCGAGATCATCCGCGAGCTCGACCTGCGCGACGTCGTCTTCGTCGGGCACTCGGTCGCCGCGATGATGGGAGTCCTGGCCGAGCGCGCCCACCCGGAGCTGTTCGCCAGCCTCGTGATGGTCGGCCCGTCGCCGCGCTACATCGACGACGCGGACTACCGCGGCGGCTTCAGCGAAGCCGACATCGCGGAGCTGCTGGAGTCACTGGAGAGCAACTACCTCGGCTGGTCCACCGCGATGGCCCCGGTCGTCATCGGGAACCCCGACCGCCCGGAGCTCGGCCAGGAGCTGACCGCGAGCTTCTGCCGCGCCGACCCGGCCATCGCCCGCCAGTTCGCCCGGGCGACGTTCCTCTCCGACAACCGGGCGGACCTGGCCTCCGTCAGCGTCCCCACCCTCGTGCTCCAGTGCCGCGAGGACGTCATCGCCCCGGTCGAGGTGGGCACCTACGTCAGCACCGCGGTGCCCGACGGTCAGCTCGTGGTCCTCGACGCGACCGGCCACTGCCCGAACCTGAGTGCGCCCGGGGAGACCATCGCCGCGATCTCCGCCTTCGTCCGTACCGACGCGGCTTGACGGCCGGAGTGACCGGACAGCGCGCTGCCGACGAGTTCCACGAGGCCCTGCTCGACGACGACCCCGTCCAGCTCTACGAGCGCGCGCCGTGCGGCTACCTCTCCACGACGCCCGAGGGGCGGATCGTCAAGGCCAACGCGACGTTCACCACCTGGACCGGCTACGACCTCGCGCACCTGAGGACCCGCTCGTTCGTCGACCTGCTCTCGGTCGGCGGGCGGATCTACCACGAGACGCACTACGCGCCGCTGCTGCGCATGCAGGACACCGTCCGGGAGATCGCGCTGGACATCGTCTGCAGCGACGGGCGACGACTCCCGGTCCTGGTCAACGCCCTCCTCGACCGGCACCCGGACGGTACGCCGCGCGTGATCCGGATAGCGGTCTTCGACGCGACCGAGCGGCGGGAGTACGAGCGGGAGCTGCTCCGGGCCAAGGGCCGTGCCGAGGAGTCCGAGCGGCACGCCCGGGCGCTGACCCACACGCTCCAGCAGACGCTGGTCCCGCCGGAGCCGCCGGACATCCCGGGACTCGACGCGGCGGCGGCGTACCGCCCGGCCGGGGACGGCGAGGAGGTCGGCGGCGACTTCTACGACGTCTTCCCGCTGAGCCCCGACGAGTGGATCGTGGTGCTCGGCGACGTCAGCGGCAAGGGGGTGGAGGCCGCGGTGGTCACTGCACTGGTCCGCTACACGGTCCGGGCCCTGGTCGTGTCCCTACCCCGGCCCAGCGACGTGCTCACCCGGCTCGACGAGGTCCTGCACCTCCACGAGACCGACCGCTTCTGCACGGTGGTGCTGATCCGGCTGCGACGGCACGAGGACGGATGGTCGGCCGTGCTGAGCTCCGGTGGGCACCCGCCCCCCCTGCTGGTGCGAGGGGGGCGGCCGCCGACCGCGCTGGACATCAGCGGCTCACTCGTCGGCATCGTGGAGGACGCGTCGTTCCACGACCTCCATCTCCGGCTCGAGCCCGGCGACGCCCTGCTCCTGTACACCGACGGGGTGACCGAGGCGCGCCACGACTACGAGTTCTTCGGCGACGACGGCCTCCTCACCCTGGTCGGCTCGGTGGCCGCCGAGCCCGAGCCCGGTGGCGCCCGTCCGGCCGGCCCCCTGGCCGACCGGCTGGTGGCGACCGTGCTCGAGGAGGTCCTCGCCTACCAGGCGGGGGTCGCGCGCGACGACATCGCCGTGCTCGCGATCGGCGTCCCCGCCGACGACCCCCCGGCGACGTCGCCCGGCTCCTGACCCCGGCCGCTCAGCGCGGGGAAGCGCTCCGGGGGCCGACGCGCAGACCGATCCCGTCGACCACCAGGGCGAGACCGAGCCCGAAGTCGTCGCGCTCGCGGGGCGGGGCGCTGATCGCGCCCGCACTGCCGGCCTGGAGGTGGGTCTGCTCGTCGGTGGTGTGCCCGAAGACGAAGTGCAGCAGGGTGCGGGCCCCCACCCCCGCCAGCTCCTCGTCCAGCCCGGCGTCGAGCAGGGTCTCCACCAGGTCCTCGAAGGGCGCCCCGGCGCCGAGACCGAAGGCGTGCACCGTCGCCACCACCTCGGCGCCGTCCCGGTAGGCCAGCAGGGCGTCGCGCAGCTCGTGGCAGAGCGCGAGCACCCGGGTGTCCCAGCCGACGGTGCGCTCCGTCGACCCTGCCTCCGGATCCGGCGCTCCCGGCCGGCCACGACGGCCTCGCGCCAGGATCTCGTCGGCGACCGCCGCCAGCAGGGTCTGCTTGTTGACGAAGTGGTGGTAGAGCGCGCTGGGCTGCACCCCCAGCTCGCCCCCCAACCGGCGCATGGTCAGGTCGGCCAGTCCGTAGGCGTCCAGCACGAGCAGGGCCTGCTCGACGACATCGACGCGATGGTGGCGCATCTGACTCCTGACGGGGGGTGGACACGGCGTTGACGCCGGGGAGCCACGACCCTAACCTGAACACCGTTCACCTGACCACCGTTCAGGTCCGCTTGCGAAGGAACCCCGATGACGACCTCCACCACCCCCGACCAGCGTGAGGCCACCGTGCGGCACCGGTTCACGACCACCGACCTCGCCCTGGTCGCTGCGTTCGCGGCGCTGATCTCCGCCTGCGCCTACGTGGGCGGCATCCCGGTCGGCGGTGCCGGCGTCGAGATCACCCTGCAGACCTTCGGGATCCTGCTCGCCGGCTGCGTGCTCGGCCCGGCGCGCGGCTTCCTGGCCGCCGCGCTGTACCTCGTCCTGGGCGCCGTCGGTCTCCCGGTGTTCGCCGGACACAGCTCGGGCCTGGGTGTCTTCACCGGCATCTCCGCCGGGTACCTGTGGTCGTTCCCGCTGATCGCGCTGCTGGCCGGCCTGCTGGTCAGCCTGGCCGCCCGCCGCACCGGCCCGACCCGTGCGTTCGTGATCTTCCTCTGCGCGCTCCCGGCCGTGCTGCTCAACCACGCGCTCGGCGTGACGGGCATGAAGTTCGTCGGCGACGTCTCCTGGGTCACCGCCTGGGGCTGGGACGCGCCGTTCTGGGTCGGTGACATCCTCAAGGTCGCCGTGGTCGCGCTGGTGGCCGCCGAGGTGCACCGCGCGTTCCCCGCGCTCCTGCGTCGTCGCTGAGCCGCCTGCGTGATCGAGTACGACGCGGCCGCCCTCACCGTCGCGACCACGTCCGGGGACCGCGTGGTGCTGGCACCGACCACGCTGCGGCTGAGCGAGCGCCGGATCGGCGTCGTGGGCGCGAACGGGTCCGGCAAGTCGACCCTGGCGCGAATGGTCAACGGACTCGTCTCGCCGACCTCGGGGCGGGTCGTCGTCGACGGGCGCGACGTCGCCCGGGACGGCGCCGGGGTTCGGCGCCGGGTGGGCTTCTGCTTCACCGACCCCGCCGCCCAGCTGGTGATGCCGACCTGCGTCGAGGACGTCGAGCTCTCCCTGCGCCGCACGGAGAAGGACGGCCGGCGCCGGCGCGCGCGGGCGCTCGAGGTGCTGGAGCGCAACGGTCTCGGCGGGCACGCCGACGTCAGCGTGCACGCGCTGTCGGGCGGGCAGAAGCAGCTGCTGGCGCTGGCCGGCGTGCTCGCCACCCAGCCCGCGATCCTCGTCGCCGACGAGCCGACGACGCTGCTCGACCTCGCCAACACGCGCAGGGTCGCGGACCTGCTCTTCGGCCTCGACCAGCAGCTGCTGCTGGTGACCCACGACCTCGAGCTGGCCGCGCGCTGCGAGCGCGTGCTGGTGGTCGAGGACGCCCGGGTACGTTTCGACGGGCCGCCGGCGGCGGCGATCGCTGACTACCTCGGGTCGGTGGACGCGTGAGCCAGCCGCTCCTGGTGGGCGTCTACCAGCCCGGCGACTCGCTCCTGCACCGGCTCCCGGTCGGGGTGAAGCTGGGCGGTCTCGCGGCGCTGAGCCTGACGATCGTGCTGGTGCGCAGCATGCCCGCCTCGCTGGTCTTCCTGGCGCTCGCCCTGACCCTCGCGCTGGCGGGTCGGGTCTCGCTGCCCACCCTGGCGCGCGCCGCCCGCGGCGTGCTGCTGATCGCCGTCGTCATCGCCGGGTTCCAGTGGTGGCTGAGCGGCTACGCCAAGGCCGTCGAGACCCTGGTCGACCTCGTCACCCTCGCGCTGGCCGCCGTCGTGCTCAGCGCCACCACCCCGATCAACGCGATGCTGGACGCGATCATCCGGTGGGTCACTCCGCTGCGACGTCTCGGTGTGGACCCCGAGCGGGTCGCCCTCACGTTCACGCTCGCCATCCAGGCCCTGCCCGGGACGATCGCACTCGCCCTGGAGACCCGCGACGCCGCCCGCGCCCGCGGCCTGCGCACCCCGCGGGCCCTCCTCTCACCGTTCGTGATCCGGGTGATCGCCCGCGCCCACGAGACCGGCGACGCCCTCACGGCGCGCGGGATCGGCGACTAGGGCCGGCAGTCACCAGCCCGGGGGTCGCCGGTCGGCCCAGGGCGCGGCGGACTCGACCTGGGCGGCGAGCCCGAGGAGCAGCTGCTCCTCGGCGGGACGGGCCGCGAGCATGACGCCCACCGGGAGCCCGTCGGGGGTCCAGTGCAGGGGAAGCGAGATCGCGGGCATGCCGGTGACGTTCCACGCGGAGGTCCACGGGGTGAAGGCCTTCTGCTTCGCGAAGTCCGCGGCCGGGTCGGCGTCGTCCCGGATCGCCCCGACCGGCAGCGGCGGAGCGGCCAGGGTCGGCGTCAGCACCGCGTCGTAGGGTGCCAGCGCCGCCAACGCCTGGGCCGCGAAGCGGCGCATCTCCCCGATCGCGAGGCCGAGCTCCGGCCCGGACACCGCCCGGCCCCGCGCGGAGAGCCAGCGGGTGAGCGGGCGCAGCAGGTGCTCGCGCTCGGGCGGGACGAGCGACATCGCGGTCAGCACCGCCCAGCAGGTCTCGAAGACCGGCACCGCCGCACGCGGCAGCGGGACCGGGACGTCCACGACCTCGTGACCCAGCGCCTCCAGCAGCCGCGAGGCGTCCTCCCAGGCCTGCACGACCTCGGGGTCGACCAGGCTCTCGGCGATCACCGGTTCGATGAAGCGCGCGATCCGGAGCTGTCCGGGCTCGGTGTCGCAGGAGGCCAGGAACGACGCGGACGGAGGCGGCGCCCACGAGGGGTCGCCCACCCGCCGGCCGGCGAGCACGTCGAGCAGCGCGGCCGCGTCCCGTACGGTCCGGGCGATCGGGCCGGCCGTCGCCAGGCCCACCGGGTCGCCGTACAGGGGGTGCCCGCTGATCCGCCCGCGGGTGGGCTTGAGCCCGACCAGTCCGCAGCAGGACGCCGGGATCCGGATCGAGCCGCCGCCGTCGGAGCCCTGGGCGACCGGGACCAGCCCGGCGGCGACCGCGGCCGCAGCGCCGCCCGAGGATCCGCCCGCCATCCGGGTGCGGTCCCACGGTGTGACGGCGGGTGGAGCGCCCTCGGGCTCGGTGTAGCAGGGCGAGCCGAACTCCGGCGTGCTCGTCTTGCCGAGGCTGACCAGCCCGGCGGCCTCGATCGACAGGGTCACGCCGTCGGAGAGCTCGGGCACGTGGTCGGCGTACGTCGCGGAGCCGAAGCCGGTGCGCACCCCGGCGGTCAGGTTGAGGTCCTTGATCGCGGTGGGGACCCCGTGCAGCGGGCCGGCCCCGGCCGGCCGCGCGGCCAGCGAGTCGGCGCGCTCCCGCGCCCGGCCGGGGGTGAGCGTGACGAACGCGCCGACCGTGTCGAGCCGGTCGGCGCGTTCGAGGTAGTGCTCGGTGAGCTCCCGGGGGGAGAGCTCACCGCGTCGGACGAGCTCGCCCTGCTCCAGCGCGCTCAGGTCGTGGATCTGTGCCATGACCCGACGCTAGCGGGTGACTCAGGCGGCGAGGGTGCCGTCGTGGTCGACGAGGGTCTGCACGGCAGCGGACAGCTTCGCGAGGACCTCGGGGTTGGCCAGGATGTCGCCCTCGAGCGCGGACTGCGAGACGGTGACGTCCTCCACCACGACCGCTCCGGCGATCCCGGCGGAGCGGGCGGTGTCCTGGTGGGCCCACTTGCCGCCGTACGGCGTGGGCGTGGCGCCGATGACACCGAACGACTTGCCGCGGATGGCGCCGACGCCGTAGGGGCGCGAGAGCCAGTCGATCGCGTTGTTGAGCACGGCCGGCATGGTGCCGTTGTACTCCGGGGTGACGGCGAGGACGCGGTCGGCAGCGGCCACCTGCTCGCGCAGGGCCACGGCCGCGGCGGGCACGTCGGTACCGTTGTCGAGGTCCTCGTTGTAGAACGGGATCTCGGCGAGGTTCTCGGCGATCTCCACCACGACACCGGCGGGCGCCTGGGCCTGGAGGTGCTCGGCGATGCGGCGGTTCAGCGAGTCGGCGCGCAGGCTGCCGACGAGAACGAGGACGCGGGTGTCCGTCATGGGATGCTCCTGGAGGTCGGAGTTCGGGGGTGGTCTGCTGGAGCAAACGGACCGCGGTCCGCTTCTATTCCCGCCAGTGCGCCCGGTGTCGCCCTAGAGTGAGCGAGGTCATGGTCGGTCACCGCCTGCTCCCCCTCGCCGACGCCCCGCCCCCGGAGCGCCGTGATGCTTCGCGCAACCGTGAGCTCCTGCTCCAGGCGGCCACCCGGCTGGTGGAGGCCTGCGGCACCGAGGGCCTCACGATGGAGCGGGTGGCGGCCGAGGCCGGTGTCGGCAAGGGCACGGTCTTCCGGCGCTTCGAGTCCCGTGAGGGACTGATGGGGGCCCTGCTCGACCACCGGGAGACCGCCTGGCAGGCGGCGGTGATCTCTGGTCCCCCGCCGCTCGGCCCCGGTGCCGAGCCCTGGCAACGGCTGGTGGCGTTCGGGCGCTCGCGCCTGGAGACCACGCTGCTGCACGCCGACCTGATCCGGGCCGCCGGGAGCGCTGCCGGGCGCTCGTACGCGGCCTACTCGTTCGCTGCCATGCACGTGCGCCACCTGCTCGCCGAGCTGCACGTCAACGGCGACCTGCCGCTGCTGGCCGCGGCCCTGCTCGCCCCCCTCGAGGCACCCGTGCTGGACCAGCAGGTGAGCGTCGACGGATTCCCGGTCGACCGGGTGCTCGACGGCTGGGTCGACCTCGCCGAACGGATCACCCGGCGCCACCAGCAGCCGTAGTCCGTCCGCGTTCGCCCGCCTCGTGTTCCGCAACGGGCGGGTCGTCCCACGATCCGCCCCCGGCCCCCGACCCGACTCAGGTCTTCTGGGGGCCCTCCTGACGGCCCTCCTGACGGCCCTCCTGACGGCCCTCCTGACGGCGCAGCCCGAAGGTCATCCCGTCGACCAGCGCACCCCACGACGCCTCGATCACGTTGTGCCCGACCCCCACGGTGACCCACGACGACTCCCCGTCGGTGGTCTCGATCAGTACCCGCGTGATCGCGTCCGTGCCGTGGCCCTGGTCGAGGATGCGCACCTTGTAGTCGATCAGCTCGAACTTGGCGACCTCCGGGTAGGCCTGCCCGATCGCGCCGCGCAGCGCCTGGTCGAGCGCGTTGACCGGACCGTTGCCCTCGCCCGTCACCACGAAGCGCACGCCGCCGGCGCGCAGCTTCACGGTCGCCTCCGAGACGGCCTCGGCGTCGGCGACCGGGACGGTCTCGGTGATCACCCGCCACGACTCGACGTCGAAGTACGACGGCACGCGCCCCTCGACCTCCTCGACGAGCAGCAGCTCGAAGGATGCGTCGGCCGCCTCGAAGGTGTAGCCGCGCGACTCCATCGCCTTCACCCGGTCGGTCACCCGGCCGACCAGCGCCTTGTCCTCCGCGCTGTCGGTCAGCTCGAAGCCCAGCTCGCGGCTCTTGAGGTGGATCGAGGCACGCCCGGCCATGTCGGAGACCAGCAGCCTCATGTCGTTGCCGACCCCGACGGGGTCCATGTGCTGGTAGAGGTTCGGGTCCACCTTGATGGCGCTGGCGTGCAGTCCGGCCTTGTGGGTGAAGGCCGAGGTCCCCACGTAGGGCTGGCGCGAGGCCGGCGGGAAGTTGGTCACCTCCGCGACCGCGTGCGCGATCCGGGTCGCCTCGCGCAGCAGCCCGGCCGGGAGCACCTGCTGGTCGAGCTTGAGCTCGAGGTTGGCCACGACCGTGACGAGGTCGGCGTTGCCGGTGCGCTCGCCGTAGCCGTTGATCGTGCCCTGCACGTGGGTAGCACCGGCCTCGACCGCGGCCAGGGTGTTCGCGACGGCGCAGCCGGTGTCGTTGTGGCAGTGGATGCCGACCCGGACGCCGGTGGTCTCGATGACGTCGTGGACCACGTCGGCGACCCAGCCGGGCAGCATCCCGCCGTTGGTGTCGCACAGCGCGACCACCTCGGCGCCCGCGTCGTACGCCGTGCTCAGCACCTCGAGGGCGTAGTCGCGGTTGGCGCGGTAGCCGTCGAAGAAGTGCTCGGCGTCGAGGAAGACCTGCTGGCCCTCCTCGCGCAGGTGGGTGATGCTGTCGCGGACCATCGCGAGGTTCTCCGCCAGCGTGGTGCGCAGCGCGAGGTCGACGTGCCGGTCGTACGACTTGGCGACCAGGGTCACCACCCCCGCCCCGCTGTCGCGCAGCGCGGCGGTGCCGGGGTCGTCGGCCGCCCGCACCCCGGGCTTGCGGGTGGCGCCGAACGCCGTGAGCCGCGCGTGCCGCAGGTCGAGCTCCTGACGGGCCCGGCGGAAGAACTCGGTGTCCTTCGGGTTCGCGCCCGGCCACCCGCCCTCGATGTAGCCGACCCCGAGCCCGTCGAGCTGCCGGGCGATCGCGAGCTTGTCGGCGACGGAGAGGTTGAGCCCCTCCTGCTGCGCGCCGTCGCGCAGGGTGGTGTCGTAGACGTGGAAGGTGCCATGAAGATCCATGTGGTCCATCTCAGCTTCTCGGGGTGGCGCTCGTGCGGACGGGGCGGTTCGGGCACAAAAAAACCTCTCGTGGGACGAGAGGTCGGCGCGTCGGGTGCCCCGCTGCGGGGCCCTGACGCGCTACACAATGACGATCATGCCGAGCTGCATGGGGCCCATGGTGCCACGCGCGCCGGTTCGCGGCGTCGGGGATCTCGCGATCCGGGCGTGATCGGCGCACGTCACCCCGCAGCCGGCGTCGCGACTTCGCTGCTGTGGGATCGTGGAGGCCCGGACCGTGGAGGAGGACCCGTGAGCCCGGCAGACGACGTCACCCCGCTCCCCTGCGAGCGTTGCGGCCGACCGATCGGCGCACTGCGCCTCGAGGCCCTGCCCCGGGCCACCGAGTGCATCGGGTGCGCCCGTCGGCGCACTCGCCCCTCGCGGGGCCGGACCTGCTCCTAGAGCCCGAACGGCAGCTCGGGCAGCGAGACGCCACGCCAGGGCGCCCGGTCCCCCGGCGTCCAGTCGGGGCCGGTCGCGTCGATGCGGTACCCGAGCAGGCTCGCGGCGGCGAGCACCAGCAGCACGACGACCAGCCAGGTGCGCACCTTCGCGGAGACCGGGTCCGCGACCCGGCCGAGCGGCGAGCGCACCCGCGAGCTGCCCGGACCGAGCAGCAGCGAGCCGGCGAGGACGCCGCTGCTGGCGAAGAGGGAGACGTCGACGTCCGCGGCGAGGGCGTAGCAGACCAGCGCGGCGGCACCCGCCAGACCAGCGCTCCAGAGCACCAGCAGCAGCGAGCCCGGGACCGAGCGGACCAGGTGCCACGGCGCGGCGACGAGGAACCGTGCCCCGTCGTACCACTTGCGTCCCCGCAGCCGACGTCGCTCGCCCGCGGCACTGGCGGCCAGGGAACCGCTGCGCAGCAGCCAGGTGCCGACGACGACCACGGCCAGTGCGAGCCACGGGTACGCCGTGAGGGCGGCGGCCACGGCGAGCGCGACCGCCACCGCGAGCAGCAGCCGTCGCACGCGGGTGGCCACCGACGTCCGCGGTCGGTCCGGTTGCTTCCAGACCCGGGTGGCGTCCGGGTCATCCCCGTCGTCGTGCGTGTCCCTCTCGTCCTGGTCGTCCCAGCCGAGGAAGTCGGGACGCTCCCGCTCGAGGGCCACCTGGGGCGGCAGCACGTCGGTGGACCGGTCGCGCAGGACGCGGGCGGACTCCTGCGCAGCCAGCGACAGCGGCACGGTGTACGGGTCCCGCTGCTGCTGGTCGCGGTCGGTCGGCAGCGGCAGCACGCGCTGGATCCGGGTGGTCTGCGGACGCAAGCGGGAGACGAGCCGGTCGAGCGTGGGGCGGCGCTCGGGGTCGGGGTCGAGCGCGGCCTCGACCAGGCTCCGCAGACCGTCGGGAAGGCCGGTGAGCTCGTGCTCACCGCGGCGAACCCGGTCCATGATGGCGATCGACGGCCCCCGGCCGAACGGCGCCCGGCCGGTCGCCGCGTAGGCCACCGTCGCCCCCCACGAGTGCACGTCGGAGGCGGTGGTCGCGTCGTCGCCGTACAGGATCTCGGGGGCGAGGTAGCCGGGGGTACCGAGCAGCCAGCCGGTGTGGGTGAGCTTGGGGTCGTCGGCCACGCGGGCCAGGCCGAAGTCGATGAGGATGGGGGTGCGCCCCTCCATCAGCACGTTCGACGGCTTCACGTCGCGGTGCAGGACGCCCGCGTCGTGCACCGAGGCGATGCCCTCGGCGAGGGAGCCGGCGAACCAGGTGAGGTCGTCGCCCGCGATCGGGCCCTCCTCGAGGACGTGGTCGTGCAGCGACAGGCCGGGCACGTAGCGGGTCGCCACGAACGGGATGTCGGCCCAGGGGTCGGAGTCGACGATCTCGGCGATCCAGCGGCTGCGCACCCGCTCCAGGGAGCCGACCTCGCGGGCCAGCCGGGCCCGGGCCTCGTCGTCCCCGACGATGTGCGGGCGGAGCACCTTGAGCGCCACCCGCTCGCCGCCGGGCCGGCGCGCGAGGTGGACGACACCCATGCCGCCCTCCCCGAGGCGGGAGAGCAACGTGTAGTCGCCCACCCGGAGACCGGGGGGCGCCTGCTGCGGGCGCGGCTGCGTCGTCACGGAGCGAGGCTACTCGGGCCGCGGCCCCGTCGGCGGCAAAGCCACGCGGCGGCTCAGCAGATGCGGTGCATCCACCCGAAGTCGTCGCTCGCACGGCCGTACTGGATGTCGACCAGCGCCTTGCGGAGCTCCAGGGTCACCGGGCCGGCCTCGGTGGAGCCGGGAGTCTCCCCGCCGTCCCACTTCAGGGTGCCCACCGGGGTGACCACCGCGGCCGTGCCACAGGCGAAGACCTCGGTGATCCGGCCGCCGGCGACGCCGTCGCGCCACTCGTCGATCGAGATCCGGCGCTCCTCGACCTCGTGGCCGATCTTGCCGGCGAGCTCGATGATGCTGGAGCGGGTGATGCCCTCGAGGATCGTGCCGGTCTCGGGGGTGATGATCCGGCCGTCGTCGAGCACGAAGTACATGTTCATCCCGCCGAGCTCCTCGACGTACCTGCCCTCCTGGGCATCGAGGAAGACGACCTGGTCGCAGCCGTGGGAGATGGCCTCCTGCTGGGCGACCAGGGAGCTGGCGTAGTTGCCGCCGGTCTTGGCCGCCCCCATGCCGCCCCGCCCGGCGCGGGTGTACTCCTCGGTGAGCCAGAGCGTGACCGGCTTGACGCCACCGGGGAAGTAGGCCCCGGCCGGGCTCGCGATCACCATGAACGTGACGTGCTGGCTGGGGCGGACCCCGAGGAACTTCTCGGTGGCGATCATGAACGGGCGCACGTAGAGGCTCTTCTCACCCGCGGCGTCCGGCACCCAGCGCTGGTCCAGGCGCACGAGGGCGTCGACGGCCTCGACGAAGTCCTCGACCGGGAGCTCGGGGAACGCCAGGCGCTGGCTGGAGCGGACCATCCGCGCGGCGTTCTCCTCCGGGCGGAAGTTCCAGATGGAGCCGTCGTCGTGGCGGTAGGCCTTCATGCCCTCGAAGGTCTCCTGCGCGTAGTGCAGGACGGCGGTCGCCGGGTCGAGCGTGAGCGGCCCGTACGGCGTGATCCGCGCGCCGTGCCAGCCCTGCGCCGGCGTCCACTCGACGGTGAACATGTGGTCGGTGAAGTGCCGTCCGAACCCGGGGTTCGCGAGGATCTCGGCGAGCTCGGGGTCGGCGACGGGCGTGGTCGAGGCGGTGGTGCTGATCTGCATGGGGGGCACGTTATCCGACCTCTCGGCAGCAGGGATGGGTGGCGTCCGCCCCGAGCCGGGTCGGACTGGTCAGTCAGAACCCCCGCCTGTCGGCCGAGATCTCGGCCGACAGGCGCGGGTTTCCCCGGTCAGCCGGGGAAACCCGCCGCCCGGCTCAGCCCACCCGGGCGGCGACGGCGTCGCCGACCTCACTGGTGCGCCGGGTGGTGCCGGCGGCCCGGGCGGCGAGGTCGGCGATGACGGCGTCCTCGACCACCGCCGCCTCGGCGGCGTACCCGAGGTGGTCGAGCAGCAGCGAGACGGAGAGGATCGCGGCGGTCGGGTCGGCCTTCTGCTGACCGGCGATGTCGGGGGCCGAGCCGTGCACCGGCTCGAACATCGAGGGGGCGGTGCGGTCCGGGTTGATGTTGCCCGAGGCCGCCAGCCCGATGCCGCCGCTGATGGCGCCGGCGAGGTCGGTGATGATGTCGCCGAAGAGGTTGTCGGTGACGATCACGTCGAAGCGACCGGGGTCGGTCGTCATGAAGATGGTCGCCGCGTCGATGTGCAGGTAGTCGACGCTGACCTCGGGGAACTCGCGACCCACCTCGGCCACCAGGCGGGACCACACGGCGCCGGCGTGCACCAGCACGTTGGTCTTGTGGACCAGGGTCAGCTTGCGCCGCGGGCGCTGCCGGGCGCGGGCGAAGGCGTCGCGGACGACGCGCTCCACTCCGTACGCCGTGTTGAGCGAGACCTCGGTGGCGACCTCGTGGGGGGTGCCCACGCGGATCGAGCCGCCGTTGCCGGTGTACGGACCCTCGGTCCCCTCGCGGACCACCACGAAGTCCACCTCGCCCGGGTTCGCCAGCGGCGAGGCGACGCCGGGGAAGATCCGCGACGGGCGGAGGTTCACGTAGTGGTCGAGCTCGAAGCGCAGGCGCAGGAGCAGGCCGCGCTCGAGGATGCCCGGCGGCAGGTTCGGGTCGCCGGGCTTGCCGCCCACCGCTCCCAGCAGGATCGCGTCGTGCCCGCGGATCTCGTCGAGCACGGTGTCGGGCAGCACCTCGCCGGTCGCGAGGTACCGCTCGGCGCCGAGGTCGTAGCGGGTCTGCTCGAACTTCACGCCGGACGGCGCTGCGGCCTCGAGCACCTTGAGGGCCTCGTCGGTCACCTCCGGGCCGATGCCGTCGCCGCCGATGACGGCGAGCTTCACGGACCCGGGCTGGACGGAGGACTGGCCGACCGATTGGCCGGATGACTGGGAGGCAGGGTTGTTCATGGCGCCGAGGCTAGTTGTCGTCAGGGCGTTCGCCACCGTTGTCTCGCAGGTCAATCGACTCCTGCACGGCCTCGTAGCTGCGCGGGTTCTCGGGGCTGTGGCTCGCGGGGCCCCACTCGGGGTACATGTCGTACATCAGGATCTCCAGGGGTTACGTCGACGGGTCGGTTCGGGGGGACCGAAAACACCCCACGGAAGGGGCTGACCGACTCACGGATCGCGTGAGGAGGTGGGGAACCATGCGGCTGCGGATCGCGCGAACAGATGGGCGCTACCGCCGCGGGGCGTCTTCGGGAGAACAAAGAGCGTGGGGCCGGGCAACGCCGAACACCGCGGCGAGGTGGCCTCACTGGCAGTGGTTACTGCTGGGCCTCGCCGCGGCGCACGATAAGTACGTAGACGCTCCGCATGATGCGCTCACGCTACGACGGGGCGGGCGGTACGGCCAGTGCTTTCCGGAATCCGTTCAGCATGTGGGACGACGTTCCCAGGATGAGAGACTCTGCCCATGAGCGCCCGGCCCGACCTCCCCGACATCGTGACCCGAGCGTTCGCGGTCTCCCGCAAGGCCGGGTACGTCTCCTTCTGCCGCAACGAGACCGGCCGGCTGCTGGCCACGCTGGCCGCCACCCGCGGCGGGACGATGGCGGAGTTCGGCACCGGCTGCGGCGTGGGCACCGCCTGGCTGCGCTCCGGGGTGCGCGGTGACGCGCGCATCGTCACCGCCGAGCTGAACGCCAAGCTCGCCACCGCCGCGGCCGAGATCTTCGTCGACGACCCCCAGGTCGAGGTGCTCGCCGCGGACTGGTCGACGCTGCTCGACCAGGGCCCGTTCTCGCTGCTGTTCCTCGACTCGGGCCAGCCCACCGAGGTCGGCGTCGACGCCATCGCGGACCTCGTCGAGCCCGGTGGCATCGTCGTCCTGGACGACTTCACCCCCTGCGAGCAGTGGCCGCCGATCAGCTACGGCCGGGTCGACACCCTGCGCGAGCGCTGGCTGACCGACGAGCGGTTCACCACCGTCGAGGTGATGGTCGCCCCCGACGCCTCGACCCTGATCGCCACCAGGCGCTGAGGCCGGCTCGGTCCGGCGCCGCCGGAGCCGGGTCGACATGGAGGTCGAGGTCGACCGTGACCCACGGCAGGACCAGCTGGGCGAACGGCCCGATCGCGAGGGCGTAGAGCACCGTGCCGACGCCGGCCACTCCCCCGAGCAGCAGCCCGAGCAGGACCACGGTCAGCTCGAGGCCGGTGCGGACCAGGCGCAGCGACCGCCCGGTGCGCCGGTGCAGCCCGGTCATCAGGCCGTCGCGCGGACCGCGGCCGAGCTGGGAGCCGATGTAGAGCGCGGTGGCCAGCCCGTTGAGCGCGATCCCGCCCCCCGTCAGGAGCACGCGCAGCCACGGGGAGTCCGGCGCGTCGAGCACGCCGAGCGCGGCGTCGGCGGCGAGACCGACGACGACCGCGTTGGCGATCGTCCCCAGGCCCGGCACCTCGCGCAGGGGGATCCACAGCAGCAGCACCAGGAAGCTGACCACCACGAGCACCTGCCCGAGGGTCAGCGGCACGTAGCGGGTGATCCCGGAGTGCAGGACATCCCACGGGGCGAGGCCGAGGTCGCCGCGCACCATCATGGCCAGCGAGACGCCGTAGAGGACCAGCCCGACCACGAGCTGGGGCAGCCGACGTCCCAGGCGCCCGGCACGCAGCTGCGCGATCGGGCCCAGTTCGGTGAGCGTGGGGCGGGCGGGGCGGGCCGGGCTCCCGGGGGCTGAGACGGTCGAGGCGGGCACGACTCCATGGTGCGGCATATTGGCCTGCACAAAAATAGCCAATTGTGAGATGGTGGCCTCCATGAGCCCAGCCGTGAGCGCCACCCGGCTCGCCGCGCTCGCCGGGGACTTCGACCGCAGCCCCGCGTACGCCGGCCTGGCCGAGGCGCTGACGCTGCTGATCGGCGACGGTCGGGTCGGCCTCGACGCCCGTTTGCCCAGCGAGCGCGAGCTGACCGGCGCCCTCGGGGTCTCCCGCACCACGGTCACCCGGGCGTACGCCGCACTGCGCGACGCCGGGTACGCCGAGGCGCGCCGGGGGTCCGGCACCTTCACCCGGGTGCCCGGTGGCCGCGCCCGGGCCCACGACCGAGCCCTGCTCCCCCGCCCCGGCGACCAGCACGCGATCGACCTGAACTGCGCCGCGGCCTCGGCGCCGCCCGGCCTGGCCGCGGCGTACACCGAGGCCGCCGCGGAGCTGCCGGCCTACCTCGGGGGCCACGGGTACTTCCCCGCCGGGATGCCCGAGCTCCAGCGGGCGATCGCCGCGACGTACGACGCCCGTGGCCTGCCGACCGACCCGGACCAGATCATGGTCACCCCCGGCGCCCTCAGCGCCGCGTCGATCGTGGCCCGGGCCTTCAGCGGGCCCGGCGACCGGGTGCTGGTCGAGTCCCCGGTCTACCCCAACGCGACCGAGGCGATCCGGCACGGCGGCGCCCGGCTGACCGGCTCCCCGGTCGACCCGGACGGTTGGGACCTCGACGCTCTCGGGGCCGCGCTGCACCAGGTCCGCCCCCGGCTGACCTACCTGATCCCCGACTTCCAGAATCCCACCGGGCACCTGATGAGCGAGGATCAGCGCGCGGCCTACGCCGGGCACCTGCGCCGGGCAGGCACGATCGCGGTCGTGGACGAGGCCCACCAGGCACTGGCCCTGGAGGGTCAGGAGATGCCGCGGCCGTTCGCGGCGTACGCCCGGGACACCCTCACCCTCGGCAGCGCGAGCAAGAGCTTCTGGGGCGGGCTGCGCCTGGGCTGGATCCGGGCCCCCCACGGCACCATGGACCAGCTCACCCGGGCACGGGTGGCGATGGACCTCGGCGCACCGGTGATGGAGCAGCTCGTGCTGACCCGGCTGCTGGCCGAAGGCGCGCCGGTCCTGGGCGAGCACCGCACACGGCTGCGCGAGCAGCGCGACCGGCTCGCCGCGGCCGTGCGCGCGCTGCTGCCCGACTGGCGCTACCGCCTGCCCGGCGGGGGGCTCGCCCTGTGGTGCGAGCTGCCGCGACCACTCGCCACGGCTGTGACCACCGAGGCCGAACGCCTCGGCGTGATCGTGACGCCGGGTCCGGTGTTCGCGGCCGAGGGCGGGCTGGACAGCTTCGTGCGCATCCCGTGGACCCGCCCCGGCGCCGAGCTCGAGGAGGCCGTGCGACGGCTGGCCGCGGCATGGGAGGTCGTCCGCGACGCACCCGGTGCCGGCACCCGCGGCCCGGGCCGGGTGATGGTGGCCTGAGCCCCGACCGGCCCCGGCTCAGCCGAGGTCGACGGCCCGCACGAAGCCGGCGTCGATCGCGACCTGGATCTCGGCGAGCACCTCGCTCGGGATGCCGCTGTCGACCGAGAGCGCGACGAGGGCGCGCCCGCCCCGGGCGTCGCGGGCGACCTGCATGCCGGCGATGTTGACCCCGGCCCCGCCCAGGATGCCGCCGACGGTGCCGACCACCCCCGGACGGTCCTCGTAGGCGAAGAACGCCAGGTGGTCGGTCGGCTCGAGGTCGACGTCGAAGCCGTTGACCTCCACCAGCCGTTCCTTCTGGTGGATCCCGATCAGGGTGCCGCTCACCGAGACCTGGGAGCCGTCGACGAGGGTGCCGCGGATGGTGATCAGGTTGCGGTGGTCGGGGCTCTCGGGGTCGGTGACGAGGCGGACGGCGGTGCCGCGCTCGGCCGCGAGCAGCGGCACGTTCACGTAGGACACCGCCCCCTCGACGACGTCCGCGAAGACACCCTTGAGCGCCGCCAGCTCCAGCACCTTGACGTCGTGGTGGGCGATCTCGCCGCGGACCTCCACGTCGATCGTCTGGGCCACCTCGCCGGCGAGCCCGGTGAAGACCCGGCCGAGCTTCTCGGTGAGGCCGATGCCGGGTCGGACGTCCTCGGCGATCACCCCGCCCTGCACGTTGACCGCGTCGGGCACCAGCTCCCCCGCGAGCGCGAGGCGCACCGAGCGGGCGACAGCCAGTCCGGCCTTCTCCTGCGCCTCGGCGGTCGACGCCCCGAGGTGCGGGGTGGCGACGACGTTGTCGAGCTCGAACAGGGGGCTGTCGGTGCACGGCTCGGTGGCGAAGACGTCGAGGCCGGCGGCCGCGATCCGGCCCTCCTTGAGGGCGGCGTACAGCGCCTGCTCGTCCACGATGCCGCCGCGGGCCGCGTTGACCAGCACCAGCGACGGCTTGGCCACGAGCAGCTGCTCGTGCCCGATCAACCCGACGGTCTCCGCCGTCCTGGGCAGGTGGACGGAGAGGAAGTCGGACTCCGCGACGAGGGTGTCGAGGTCGACCAGCCGGACCCCCATCTGCGCGGCGCGACCCGCCTGGACGTAGGGGTCGTGCGCGATCACCTTCATGCCGAAGGCGGAGAGCCGCTGCGCCACGAGCACCCCGATGCGGCCGAGGCCGACGATGCCGACGGTCTTCTCGTACATCTCGATCCCGGTGTGGCGCGAGCGCTGCCACTGCCCCTGACGCAGCGCCTGGTGGGCGGGCGAGACGTGGCGGGCGGCGGCCAGCATGAGCGCGACGGCGAGCTCCGCGGCCGAGACGATGTTGGAGGTCGGGGCGTTGACGACCATCACGCCGGCCTGGGTCGCGGCGCGCACGTCCACGTTGTCGAGGCCGACGCCGGCGCGCGCCACGACCTGGAGACGCGGCGCGGCGTCCAGCAGCTCGACGTCGACCCTGGTCGCCGAGCGCACGAGCAGCGCGTGGGCGTCCGCCACGGCGTCGAGCAGGGCACCCCGGTCGGTGCCGTCACAGCTGCGGATGTCGAAGTCCGGGCCGAGCTCCTCGACGGTGGCGGGGCTCAGCTCCTCGGCGATGAGGACCACGGGACGGCTCACGGCAGGCACCTCGGAGTGTTCGCGGATGAGGACCGGGTGCACCTGCGGGAGGCGTTGGACCGGTCGTGCACGACGCTGTGCCCGGGCCACGCACTGTACTCCCAGGTCGCTTCCCCGACCGCCCGGCGGAGCCACATCCCACTGGAGCGGCCCGCAGCGGCCCGCAGCGGCCCGGAGCCTGCCCGAAAATGCGTGGTTCCCGCGGGTCGACGGCCCTTACCGTCGAGGTGTCCCACTGCCTCGCCCCGAGCAGGTCCCGTGCACCTCTGAGGTCGCGTCCGCACCCCGCGCCGGTCCGGTCAGCCGGCCCCCGGCGCTCCTTCGCGCACCTCCCCGGGAGTCCCGCATGGCTGCTGTCCTCACCTGTTCCTCGCTCGGCTTCGCCTGGCCCGACGGCACGCCCGTCCTGACGGGTCTCGACCTGCTCGTGGCAGCGGGCCGTTCCGGCCTGGTCGGTGTCAACGGCTCGGGGAAGTCGACCCTGCTCCGGCTCCTGGCGGGCGAGCTGCGCCCGACGCAGGGCCACGTGCGGGTCGGTGGCGAGGTCGGCCACCTGCCCCAGGGCCTCACCCTCGACACCACCCAGCCGGTTGCGGATTTCCTCGGCCTCGGGCCCGTCCGGCGCGCGCTGCGCGCCGTCGAGGGCGGCGGACTCGACGAGGAGACCCTCATGGCGGCGTTGGCCACCATCGGCGACGACTGGGACGTCGAGGAGCGTGCCGCCGCTGAGCTGGGTCGCTTGGGTCTGCCGGCCGGGGTCGTCGACCGACGCCTCGGAGAGCTGTCTGGCGGCGAGGTCGTCCAGCTCGGTCTGGCCCGGCTGCTGCTGCGGCGCCCGGACGTGCTCCTGCTGGACGAGCCGACCAACAACCTCGATGCCGCAGCCCGGGGCCGGCTGTACGACGTGCTCGCCGGCTGGACCCGCACCCTGCTGGTCGTCAGCCACGACCGCGAGCTCCTCGAACGGATGGACCGGGTCGGAGATCTCCGCGACGGCGTCGTGCGCTGGTACGGCGGCGGCTACCGCAGCTACGCGGCGCAGGTCGCCGCCGAGCAGGAGGCTGCGCAGCAGGCGGTGAAGGCCGCGCGCTCCGAGGTACGCCGCCAGCGCCACGACGTGCTGCGGGCCGAGCAGACGCTGGCCCAGCGCCGCCGGGTCGCGAAGCGGGCGGAGCTGACGACGGGGCTCGGCAAGGCGGCGCGCGACTTCAAGCAGAACCGTGCCGAGCGGTCCGGGGCGGCGTACCGCCAGACCCAGGCCGATCGGCTTCACGACGCCCGCGATCGGCTGGGCGGTGCGGAGTCCCGGTTGCGTGAGGATCGCGAGATCCGGGTCGACCTGCCCGGGACCGAGGTCCCCCGCGGTCGGCGGGTGCTCACCACCGAGAAGCTCGTGATCCGCACCGGCGCCGACGTGGAGCTCGACCTGCGCGGACCCGACCGGGTAGCGGTCGTCGGACCCAACGGTGCCGGGAAGACGACGCTGCTGCACACGCTGGCCGGGCGCCTCGCCCCGCTCGCCGGGCACGCAGAGGTGCACGTGCCTCTGGCCCTGCTACCCCAGCGGCTCGACGTGCTCGACGACGACGCCTCGGTCGTCGAGAACGTCGCGCGGCGCGCCCCCGGCTCGGCCCCGGACGCCGTACGGGGGCCGCTCGCCCGCTTTCTCTTCCGAGGGGCGGCGGCGCAGCGGCGCGTCGGCGACCTGTCCGGCGGCGAGCGCTTCCGCGCGACGCTCGCCGCTCTGCTGCTGGCCGATCCGGCGCCCCAGCTGCTCCTGCTCGACGAACCCACCAACAACCTCGACTTCGCGTCGTACGACGCGCTCGTGGCGGCGCTCGCGTCGTACCGTGGTGCCCTGGTGGTCGCGAGCCACGACGCGGGTTTCCTCGAAGAGATCGAGATCGGGCGCGTCGTGGAGCTCGCCCCGCCCTAGTGTGGACAGATGACGATCGCGGACGAGAAGTACATGGCAGTCACGACGTACCGTCGCAGCGGCGACCCGGTCAGCACCCCGACGTGGGTGGTGCCGGTGAGCGACGGCCGGATCGGCTTCTGGACGGCCATGGGGTCGGGAAAGACCAAGCGGCTCAAGAACAACCCCCGGGTCACCGTCCAGGCCAGCGACGCCCGTGGCCGGGCCAAGGTCGGCTCCCCCGCGATCGCCGGCAACGCCGAGATGGTGCAGTCCGGCCCCCTGTTCGACGAGGTGCACACCAAGGTCCGGGCCAAGTACGGCCTGATGACCAAGGTGACCAAGGTGCTGGCCCAGCTGGGCCCGATGCGGCGCAAGAACCTGACGTACGCCGACACGGTCATCCTCGTCACCCTCGACGACTGACCCCACGACCGCACACCCCCACCGCTGCAGGCGCGAGCAAGACCCCGCTGGTTGGGGCGCGAGCGAACCCCCGTTGGTTGAGGTGCGAGCGGAGCGAGCCTCGAAACCCGGCCCCCCGTTGGATGAGGTGCGAGCGGAGCGAGCCTCGAAACCCGGCCCCCCGTTGGTTGAGGTGCGAGCGCAGCGAGCCTCGAAACCCGGCCCCCCGTTGGTTGAGGTGCGAGCGGAGCGAGCCTCGAAACCCGGCGACGATCACTCGCGTCGGGCCCGTGACCTGATCCACCCCGGCGTTGGGTGGTGGCGTCCGGGTTTCGGGGGTGGTCGGAACTCGGGTCTTCCGTCGTCGGGGTTGAGTCGGACTTGCCAGGGGGTGTGGTGCAGGGTGCGGTGGTGGTGCCCGCAGAGCAGGACCAGGTTGTCCAGGGCGGTGGGGCCCTGGTCGGCCCAGTGGGTGATGTGGTGGGCGTGGCCCATCACCGGGGGCCTCGTGCAGCCGGGGAACGCGCAGTGCTGGTCGCGGCAGACCAGGGCCCGCCACAACGCGGGGGTCACCAACCGGTGGGTACGACCGACGTCGAGGACCTCGCCGTGGGTGCCGAGGGCGACGGGGATGATGTCGGCGTCACACGCGAGGCGTCGGACGACGGCCGGGGACAGCTCGGTGCCGTCGTCGGTGATCGTCGACCAGTCGAGCTGGCCCTTCAGGGCCTCCAGGCTGGTGGTGACCGTGATCCGGGGCCGGGCGCCGTGGGCGTCGGGCGGCAGGTCGGTCGACAGGGCGTGCTCGCAGGTCGACACCAGGGCGTCCCAGAGCCGGGCCCCGTGGTCCCGGACGTCCCCCGCGTCCGCACAGTCCAGGGCTGGGCCGGCTCCGGGGCCGGCTCCGGGACCGGCTGTGGGGGCGGGCTTGGTGAGCGGCAGGAGCGCGGCTTTGATCTTGGCGGCGTCCTCGACGGTCCCGCGGCCCTTGAGGCGGACCCCGCCGGCGCCGTCCTCGGTGAGGGCGAGGAACCGGCCCAGGTGCGCGGCGCGTTCCTGGGCGGCGAGGGCCTTCTCGGCCTTGCGTTCGGTGCCTTCGGGGTCGATGACGTGGATGAGGTGGCGGGCGGCCTTGCCCAGGTCGGTGGCGTGCAGGCGGCCGGCTTCGTCGAGGAGGGTCTTCTCGGCCTGCTCGCGCAGGTCCGGGTTGGTGGGGAGCTCCTCGATGGCGTCACAGATGATCCCGGCCTGCTCGGGGGAGACCAGCCCGTCGCGCAACGCGTCCCGGGTTGCCGGAGCGGTCGGTGACGAGGAGCTTCGCGTGCCGCACCGCGCGTCTGCCGGTGCCGTGGTGGGTCCCGGCGAGGTGGGTGAACCAGTCCCCGGTCGAGGACCACGCCAGGTGCTGCTTGGCGATCTTGCGGCCCTCGACCTCGACCAGGACCGGCGGCCTCGACCGCGGCCAGGTGCGCGCGCAGTGCCTCCACGTGCGGCGACCTCGACGACCTCGTCCGGCGTCCTCGCCGCCCAGAGCACCTCGTCCAACGAGCGCAGCACCGCGTTCGCCGCCGCGACCACCTCGGCGGGGCTGCGGGGCGAGAACGTGGTGCCTTCCATGACCCCACTCAACCAGGGACCACCGACAGTCACGGGCCGCTGACCGGCCCAGATCCCAGGAGGTGAGACGTAATCGAATCTTTGTTCTACGCTTGATTCGCGGTGGGTTGGTGGCAAGGCCCTGCGGTGGTTTCGAGGTTCGGGCCTAGGGGCCCTCACACCTCAACCAGCACGGGGTGGGGGTTTCGAGGTTCGGGCCTGGGGGCCCTCACACCTCAACCAGCAGGGGGCGGTGGTTTCGAGGCTCGCTTCGCTCGCACCTCAACCAACGGGGGTAGGGGTTTCGAGGTTCGGGCCTGGCGGCGCGACTCGCCGCGACCGGCCCGATCAGGCGAAGAGCGACTGACCGACGTACTCCCCCGGGCCGGCCCCGGGCGGGACGGCGAAGAGCGCCGAGCCGGTGACCTTGAGGTAGTCCATCATCGTGTCGACCTTCGCCATCCGGTTCTGCACCGGGATGAAGTGGGTGCGCGGGTCGCGGACGTAGGCCAGGAAGAAGAGGCCCGCGTTGAGGCCACCGAGCGCGTCGGTGCCGTCGACGAAGTTGTAGCCCCGGCGCAGCATCCGGGCGCCGTCGTTCTGGTCGGGGTGCACCACGTGGACGTGGGAGTCGACCGGGATGATCGGGCCGTCCGACCCGGGCATCGAGAAGTCCGGTTCGGTGAGCTCGGTCCCGCCGGAGAGCGGTGCGCCGCTCCCCTTGGTGCGGCCGATGGAGGCTTCCTGCTCGTTGAGGGGCAGCCGGTCCCAGACCTCGATGGTCATGTTGATCCGACGGGCGACGAGGTAGGAGCCTCCGGCGAGCCACCCGGCCGCGGCGTCGTCATCGCCGCCGACCCAGATGTGCTCGTCCAGGGCCCGGCTCTCCTCCGCCTTCACGTTGGCGGTGCCGTCCTTGAACCCGAAGAGGTTGCGCGGGGTGGACTGCGCGGTCGACGTGGTCGACGTGCGGCCGAAGCCGAGCTGCGACCAGCGCACCGCGACCGTGCCGAAGCCGATCCGGGCGAGGTTGCGGATCGCGTGCACCGCGACCTGGGGGTCCTCGGCGCAGGCCTGCACACACAGGTCTCCCCCGGAGCGCGCGGCGTCGAGGTTGTCGCCCGGGAAGTGCGGCAGCGTCTCCAGGGCCTCCGGACGGCGCTCGGCCAGGCCGAAGCGGTCGCGCCCGTCGGCGTCACGGAACAGGCCCGGGCCGAAGCCGAAGGTGATCGTGAGCCCGCCGCTGGCCAGGCCGAGGGCCTCGCCGGTGTCGTCGGGCGGCAGGTTGTCGGGGCCGTCGACGGCGCCGATCTCACCGGCGTCCAGGCCGCGGGTCATCCGGTCCGCGGCTGCGGTCCACGCCTTCAGCAGGGCGACCAGCTGCGCCCGCGACCCGGTCGTGACGTCGAACGCCGCGAAGTGCAGGCGGTCCTGGGCCGGAGTGACGATGCCGGCCTGGTGCTCTCCGCGGAACGGGTACACCAGGTCGCCGGGGGGCTCCGCGGCCGCGCTCTCGGTGGCCCGGCCGGCGGCGAAAGCGCCGGCAACCCCGGCCGCGGCCACGCCACCGCCGATGAGGCCTCGCCGAGAGACCGGGGCGCTCAGGACAGCACCGCCGCGGTCAGTCGCGAGAGCGGTTCGGAGAGCGCGTTCACCGCGCCGGCGAGCTGCTTGATCTCCTCGGACGACACGTCGTCGTAGGAGCGGAAGCCGTCCCCGGCCCGCTGCTCGTCGAGCAGCCTCTGCAGCTCGGCGAAACGGGTGTCGAGGGTGGCCGCCAGGTCCGGGTCCTTCTTCGCCAGCAGCGGCTCGACGCCCTCGTAACCCACCCGGGCCCCGTCGACGTTGGCCTGGAAGTCCCACAGGTCGGTGCGCGACCAGTACTCCTCCTCGCCGGTGACCTTGCCCTTGGCGACCTCCTCGAGGAGCCCGCGCGAGCCGTTGGCGATCTGGTCGACGGTGAAGCTCATCTTCTGGAGCCGGCTGTCGAGGACCTCGGTGTTGTCCAGCAGGTCCTGGGCGAAGGTACGGCGCTCGGCCGGCGAGAGCGCGGCGTACTTCTCGGCCCTGGCCGGCCACAGGTCCTTCTCCAGGCGGTGCCAACCGGTCCACCTCTGACCGGGCTCGAGGTCGGCCTCGCGGGCGTCCATCTTCGGGTCGAGGTCGCCGAAGGACTCCGCCACCGTCTCGATGCGCTCCCAGTGGGTGCGGGCGACCGGGTAGAGCGCCTGGGCCCGGCGGTCGTTGCCGGCCTCGTAGGCCGCGACGAAGGCGCCGGTCTGCGCCAGCAGCGCCGCGGACTGTTCCCGGACGTAGTCGGTGTACGTCTCCTCGGCCGCGTCGACGAGCTCCTGGTCGTCGGCGCTCGTCGCCCGGGCGGCGGAACCGGTGGCGGTGAAGTCGGCACGGATGCCGGCGCCCTTCATGCCGGGCTTGCACACGGTGGTGTACGAGCCGCCCGCGACGTTCACGACGAGCTGCCGGTTC
This sequence comes from uncultured Actinomycetota bacterium, assembly GCA_963760585.1. Lineage (GTDB taxonomy): Bacteria > Actinomycetota > Actinomycetes > Propionibacteriales > Nocardioidaceae > Nocardioides. The sequence goes on along the minus strand of CAVXDI010000004.1, from coordinate 161,175 downwards.
AGGCCAGGGCCGATGTTCTCGATCTCGCCGACGACGCGCTTGCCGTCCTCGCCGAGCAGGTAGAACTCGGTGACCTGCGAGCCGTCGTTCGTGACGTCGAAGGTGAGCTTCCCGGAGGGCGCCCTGTCGGCCGAGACCTCGCACGCCTCAGCCGTCGACCGGACCGTGATCGTGCGCTCGCCGGTGCCGCTCGCGGTCGTCGTGTTCTGCGTGCAGGCGGCGAAGGCGGGGGCAGCCACCGCGAGGGCGATGAGCGGGAGCAGGCGCATGGGGAACGGAAGTCCTCGGATCTCGGGGGCGGGGCAGGCAGCGGGTGGAGCGCTCAGCGAGCAGCCGGCGCGGGCGCCGGGGCCGCGACGCGTCGGGGCCTTCGCCGAGCGGCGGCGGACACCGAGCGTGAAGAGCACGATCACCGGCACGGCGTAGGCGAGCCAGGCCACGGCCTCGAGCACCGTGGTGACCGGCGAGAAGTTGAAGACCCCCTTGAGCAGCGTGGCGTACCAGGTGCTCGGGTCGATCACGTTCGAGACGTCGAAGGCGATGGCGTTCAGGCCCGGGAGGACGCCGGCCTCCTGCAGGTCGTGCACGCCGTACGACAGGACGCCCGCGGCGACGAGGATCAGGAACCCGCCGGTCCAGGTGAAGAAGCGGCTCAGGTTGATGCTGATCGCGCCGCGGTAGAGCAGGTAGCCCAGAGCGACGGCCGTCAGGATGCCGAGCGCCGCGCCCAGCAGCGGCTGCCAGGTCGGCGTCACCGCTCCGGCCGCCTCGCGGGTGCCGGCCTGGGTCGCGGCCCAGAGGAAGAGCGCGGTCTCGAGCCCCTCGCGCCCGACGGCGAAGACCGCCACCAGGGCCAGCGACCAGCGGGTGCCGTCGGCCGCCTTGTCGACGCGGCCACGCAGGTCGCCGCTCATCCCACGGGCGGCGCGCGCCATCCAGAAGATCATCCAGGTCACGAAGGCGACCGCGACGATCGAGAGCACGCCCCCGATCAGCTCCTGCGCCTCGAAGGTGAGACCACGCGGGCCGAACGTGAGCACGGCCCCGAAGGCGAGGCTGACCACGATCGCGACGGCGACGCCGCCCCAGATGCGGGGCAACAGGTGGCGACGCTCGGACCGGACGAGGTAGGCGACGAGGATGCTGACCACCAGCGCGGCCTCGAGGCCCTCGCGGAGCCCGATCAGATAGTTGGCGAACACGGCGTCCCCTGCAGATGAGGTGATACTTACTTAGGTATCCCTTACCTTACACACGCGCACCCATCGCGGGAACCCGCCCTCGGCCGTCCGGATGTCTCGATGTGACACACCGCGTGTCCGTCGAGGAGGCCTCGTTCAGATCGCGCAGCCGTCCGGCCCACAGGCGTCCGCGGCCGGGCCGCCGACCATGTCCAGGACCGGGTGGGACTCGGCCCAGAGGCGTTCGAAGATGTCGGTGAAGGCGGCCGCGGGCTGCGCGCCCGTCACGCCGTAGCGCCGGTCGATGACGAAGAACGGGACCCCGCTGGCGCCGAACGCGGCGGCCTGGCGGATGTCGGCCTCGACGGCGTCGGCGTACTCGTCCGTGCTCAGCACCTCGGCCACCCGGGCGGCGTCCAGGCCCTGGCTGGCGGCGATCTGCACCAGGGTGTCGTGGTCGGCCACGTTGCGACCCTCCATCAGGTAGGCCGTGAGCAGCGCCTCCTTGAGCTCGTCCTGCAGGCCGGGCCGCTGGCCCGGTTCCAGGGCGAGGTGCAGCAGGCGGTGGGCGTCCACCGTGCTGGTGGGCTGGGCCTGCCCGAGCCGGTAGACCAGACCCTCCTCGGCGGCCGCGGCCTCCATCCGGTCGATCATCTGCTGGCCGGCCTCGGCACCTCCGCCGTACTTGCGGCCGAGGTGCTCGGCGAGGTGACCCTCGGGCTGGGCGGGCGCCGCGGGGTCGAGCTGGAAGGAGTGCCAGACCACGTCGACCTCGGCCTCGGGGTGCTCGACCCGGAAGGCGGAGACCGCGGTCTCCAGACGGCGCTTGCCGATGAAGCACCACGGACAGACGATGTCGCTCCAGATCTCGATCTTCATACCAACCGGAACAGTCGTGCTCACCCATCTGTTCCGGCCTCGGCGGGCCCGAGCGGCAACGACGCCGAAATCGCACCGACCCGTCGTCAACAGACGACGGGTCGGCGCTCTCGACCGTCAACGAGCGACGGGTCGGCGCCCTCGACCGTCAGCACGCGACGGGTCGGCGCTGGGGGTCAGCGGGCGGAGGAACCCTCGACGTAGTCGGAGTCGTGGCTCTTCACCCAGGCCATCAGCTTTCGCAGCTCGCGGCCGGTCGTCTCGATCGGGTGCTGCTCACCGGCCTCGCGGAACTTCGTGAACTCCGGGGAGCCGTTGTCCATGTCGGCGATGAAGCGCTCGGCGAACGCGCCGTTCTTGATGTCCTCGAGGACGGCGACCATGTTCGCCTTCACGTCGGGGGTGATCACTCGGGGGCCGGAGACGTAGTCGCCGAACTCGGCGGTGTCGGAGACCGACCAGCGCTGCTTGGCGATGCCGCCCTCGTACATCAGGTCGACGATCAGCTTGAGCTCGTGCAGGCACTCGAAGTAGGCCACCTCGGGCTGGTAGCCCGCCTCGGTCAGCACCTCGAAGCCGTACATGACCAGCTGGCTGGCACCACCGCACAGGACGGCCTGCTCACCGAACAGGTCGGTCTCGGTCTCCTCGGTGAAGGTCGTCCGGATGCCGCCGGCCCGAAGTCCGCCGATGCCCTTGGCGTAGGACAGCGCGAGCGCCCAGGCGGTGCCGGAGGCGTCCTCCTCCACCGCGACGAGCACGGGCACGCCGCGGCCGTCGACGTACTCGCGTCGCACCAGGTGGCCGGGGCCCTTGGGGGCGACCATGAACACGTCGACGCCGGCGGGCGGGGTGATGTAGCCGAAGCGGATGTTGAAGCCGTGGCCGAAGACCAGGGTGTCGCCCTCGGCGAGGTGCGGCTCGATCTCCTCGGTGTAGAGCTTGCGCTGGTGCTGGTCGGGCGCCAGGACCACGACGACGTCGGCCTCCTGGACCGCCTCGGCCGGGGTGAGGACCCGCAGGCCCTCGGCCTCGGCCTTGGCGCGGCTCTTCGAGCCCGGCTGCAGGCCGATGCGGACGTCGACGCCCGAGTCGCGCAGGGACAGCGCGTGCGCGTGGCCCTGGCTGCCGTAGCCGATCACGGCCACGTTCTTGCCCTGGATCAGGGACAGGTCGGCGTCGTCGTCGTAGAACATCTCAGCCACGGGGGGCTCTCCTTCTGGTTGGTTCGCTGCGGGACGGGGGTGGTGAAGTGGTGGGGCCGCCGGGACGAGGACCACGGGCGGGGTCACCGGCGAGGTCACGGGCAGGCGCGCCCGCGCGCCTCAACCGGCGGTGCGGGCCGGCGGGGTGGGGACGGCGACCGGGCGCAGGGTGCGCTCGCTGACCGAGCGCGAGCCGCGACCGATCGCGACCATGCCGGACTGCACGAGCTCACGGATCCCGAAGGGCTCGACGACGTTCAGGAACGACGCCAGCTTGTCGCCGTTGCCGGTCACCTCGATGGTGACGGCATCGGCGACCACGTCGACCACGCGGGCCTTGAAGAGCGAGACCGTGTCGAGGACCTTGCCCCGGGTCTCGGCGTCCGCGCGGACCTTGACCAGCAGCAGCTCGCGGCTGACCGAGGACGGCGCGTCGAGCTCGACGATCTTGATCACCTCGACGAGCTTGTTGAGCTGCTTGGTGACCTGCTCGAGCGGCGAGGAGTCGAGGCTGACGACGATCGTCATCCGGGACACCTCGGGGTGCTCGGTCGGCCCCACGGCCAGGGAGTCGATGTTGAACCCGCGGCGGCTGAAGAGGCTCGCGACCCGGGCCAGGACGCCCGGCTTGTTCTCCACCAGGACGCTCAGGGTGTGCTTGCTCATCTCGTGCTCCTCAGAGGTCCTGGTCGTCGAACTGCGGGGCCAGGTCGCGGGCGTACTTGATCTCGTCGTTGCTGGTGCCGGCGGCGACCATCGGCCAGACCATCGCGTCGCGGTGGACGCGGAAGTCCACCACGACGGGCACGTCGTCGATCTCCATGGCCTTGTGGATCGTGGCGTCGACGTCCGCCGGATCCTCGCAGGAGAGCCCGACGCAACCGTAGGCCTCGGCGAGCTTCACGAAGTCGGGGATCCGCACCGGGGAGTTCTGACGCTGCAGGTTCGTGTTGGAGTAGCGCTCGTTGTAGAAGAGGGTCTGCCACTGGCGCACCATGCCGAGCGACTCGTTGTTGATGATCGCGACCTTGATCGGGATGTCGTTGATGGCGCAGGTGGCGAGCTCCTGGTTGGTCATCTGGAAGCACCCGTCACCGTCGATCGCCCACACCGTGGTGTCCGGGCAGCCCACCTTGGCGCCCATCGCGGCCGGCACGGAGTAGCCCATGGTGCCGAGACCGCCGGAGTTCAGCCAGGTGTTCGGCTTCTCGTAGCCGATGAACTGCGCCGCCCACATCTGGTGCTGGCCCACGCCGGAGGTGTAGATGGCGTCGGGGCCGGCGATCGCGCCGAGCCGCTCGATGACGTACTGCGGGGCGAGGCCGGTGGCCGGCTTCTCGTAGCCCAGCGCGTAGGTCTGCTTCACGCCGGCGAGGAACTCCACCCACGCCTCGTAGTCGCCGCTGTGGCCGGCCTGGGCCTCCGCCCGCAGGGCCACGAGCAGGTCGACGATCGCCTCGCGGCAGTCCCCCACGATCGGGACGTCGGCGATGCGGTTCTTGCCGATCTCGGCCGGGTCGATGTCGACGTGGACGACCTTGGCGCCGGGCGCGAAGGAGTCGAGGTTGCCGGTGACCCGGTCGTCGAAGCGGGCGCCCAGGCTGATGATCAGGTCGCTGCGCTGCAGGCCGGCGACCGCGGCCACGGTGCCGTGCATGCCGGGCATGCCGAGGTGCTGGGGGTGGCTGTCGGGGAAGGCGCCCCGGGCCATCAGCGTGGTGACGACCGGCATGCCGGTGAACTCGGCGAGCTCGCGCAGCTCCCGCGAGGCGGCGGCCCGGATCGTGCCACCGCCGACGTAGAGCACCGGGCGGCGGGACTCGAGGATCAGCTTGGCGGCCTCGCGGATCTGCTTGGCGTGCGGCTTGGTCACCGGGCGGTAGCCGGGCAGGTGCAGCTCGCGCGGCCAGTCGAAGGTCGTCGTCGCCTGGAGCGCCGACTTGGCGATGTCGACGAGCACCGGGCCGGGGCGACCCGTCGAGGCGAGGTAGAACGCCTCGGCGATCCGGCCGGGGATCTCGGCGGGATCGGTGACGAGGAAGTTGTGCTTGGTGATCGGCATCGTGATGCCGCGGATGTCGGCCTCCTGGAAGGCGTCGGTCCCGATCATCGCGGCGCCCACCTGTCCGGTGATGGCCACCATCGGCACGGAGTCCATGTGCGCGTCGGCGATCGGCGTCACGAGGTTGGTCGCGCCCGGGCCGGAGGTCGCCATGCAGACGCCCACCTTGCCGGTGGCGGCGGCGTACCCCTGCGCGGCGTGGCCGGCGCCCTGCTCGTGGCGGACCAGGATGTGGCGGATCGTGGAGTCCATCAGCGGGTCGTACGCCGGGAGGATCGCGCCTCCCGGGATTCCGAAGATGTTCTCGGCCCCGGCCGCCTCCAGCGACTTGACCAGGCTCTGTGCGCCGGTGATCTGCTCGCTCATCGCCCTGCTTCCCTCTCTGGCTGCCGCACGTCCGGTGTGACGCGCGGGTCCTGCTCACCTGCGGTGGGAGACCAACAAAAAACCCCTCGGCCGCATGGCAACGAGGGGTGACACGTGTGCTGAGTCCGGTCGGGTCAGCTCACGTGTCGGGTGCGTACGAGAATCTCCTGGCGCATGAGCCATACGCTAGCCCGCGGCCCCCGGCAGCGTCACCTCCGCAGGGCAAGAGTCTCGTCATTCGGACAGCCCGTCCGTCAGGTGAAACGGAAAATTTCTTCCCGGAATCTTGCGGGTTCCACCCTGATCGCGGCGGCGACCTGCCTAAGGTGCGATGGGTCACGTTCGGGCGATGGCGTCCGCGCGCGATCCACACCGCGGGGGCTGTCGACGCCCCTGCCTGCGCTCGAAAGGGGACCTCGGGTGAACCGATCCCGAAGCATCAGGTGGTCAGCAGTGACCGCCCTGGCCTTGGCCGCGACAGCGGCCGGGGCCACTCCCACGCTGGCCGCCGAGGCGAAGGTCCGACCGGCCACGCCCGCCCCGACCGCCCAGGTCGGCACGCTCTCGCCCGGCGCGAAGGTCACCTCCCCGGTGCGCGCCGCGACCGGTCGCCGTGCGTACTTCGTGCAGTTCGAGGGCGAGGGCGCGGCCCAGGCCGCGAAGCGCGCCGGGGGCCGCGCCCGCGGCGTCCAGGCGGCGCAGTCGCGCCGAGACCAGGTCGAGGCCCGGGCCACCGGCGCCCTGGCCGCCGCCAAGCGGGCGGACGCCCGGGCGGCCCGGCTCTTCACGGTCTCCAACGCCCTCCCGGGCGTGGGGGTGCGCCTCGACGCCGCCGGTGTGCGGGCCGTCTCCGCCCTCCCCGGCGTCGTCAAGGTCACCGCGCATCGTGCCCAAGACCCCGCAGAACGCGAACGTCGCGGGTCTGGTGAAGGCCGTCGACACCTGGAAGTACTCCGGCAACACCGGCAGGGGCGTCACGATCGGCGTCATCGACACCGGGATCGACTACACCCACGCCGACCTCGGCGGCGTCGGCACCCCCGAGGCGTACGACGCCGCGCACGCGAGCTCCACGTCCTACAACTGGCGCGCCGGCCTGCCGGCCAGGGGCAAGGCCAAGGTCGTCGGCGGCTACGACTTCGTCGGCGACGAGTACGACGCCGGCAACCCGGCCACCGACCAGCCGAACGTCGACCCGAACCCGCTGGACTGCAACGGTCACGGCACGCACGTCTCCGGCTCCGCCACGGGCTACGGTGTCAAGGGCAACGGCCAGGTCTTCACCGGCAGCTACGAGAACCTCGACGCCGACCGCCTGGCGAAGATGGACATCGGCCCGGGCATGGCGCCACGGGCACAGCTCTACGGCCTCAAGGTCTTCGGCTGCGAGGGCTCGACCAACGAGGTCATCCCCGCGCTCGACTACGCCCTCGACCCCAACGGCGACGGCGACTTCTCCGACCACCTCGACATCGTCAACATGTCGCTGGGCTCCGACTTCGGCCCCGCCGACGACCCGGAGAACGACGTCGTCGACGCCCTCTCCCGCCAGGGCGTGCTCTCCGTGGTCGCCATGGGCAACAACGGCGACCTCACCGACACCGGCGGCACCCCGGGCAACGCGGTCAGCTCGCTGGCCGTGGCCAGCTCGGTCGACGCACTCCAGCAGCGCGACGGGATCAAGGTCAACGCCCCGGCCGCCGTCGCCGGCATCAGCGCCGGCCAGATGTCGGTCGCCTACGACTGGCCGAACAACGGCCCGACGGGTCAGCCGGTCACCGGCGACGTCGCGGCCATCCCCGGCGCCAACGAGGACGGCTGTCGTGCCTTCTCGGCCGACGAGGCCGCCGCGGTCGCCGGCAAGGTGGCCTGGCTGGAGTGGGACGACAACGACGCCACCCGCCGCTGCGGCTCGGCCGGCCGCTCGGGCAACGCCCGCCGGGCCGGTGCGATCGGCGCGATCTTCACCTCCTCGCGCGACGTGTTCTCCGGTGGGATCACCGGCGACACCGTCATCCCGGTCTTCCAGCTGCCCAAGGCCGGCACCGACCGGCTTCGCCCGGCCCTGGACGCCGGCACGCTGAACGTCACCTTCGACGGCGCTCTCCAGGCGACGATCAAGGACCTCAACCCCGCGATCACCGACACCCTGTCGAGCTTCAGCTCGCGCGGCACCCACGGCTCGATCGGCGTCGTCAAGCCCGACGTCACCGCGGTCGGTGACACGGTCAGCTCCGCCGGCATGGGCACCGGCAACAAGGTGCTCAGCGAGTCCGGCACCTCGATGGCCACCCCGGTGACCGCGGGCGTCTCCGCGCTCGTGAAGTCCGCGCACCCGTCGTGGAGCCCGGCGCAGGTCAAGGCCGCGGTCATGAACACCGCGCGCCACGACCTCTTCACCCAGCCGAACCGGACCGGTGAGCGCTACGCCCCCGCCCGCGTCGGCGCCGGTCGCGTCGACGCCCTCGGGGCCACCAGCACCGACATCCTCGCCTTCGTGGCCGGGGCCCAGAACCCGGTCTCGGCGTCCTTCGGCGTCGTCCCGGCCGCGGTCGACGGTGGTGTGGTGACCCGCAAGCGCACCGTCAAGGTCCGCAACTACGGCTCGAGGGCGGCCAAGGTCCGCCTGTCCTACCAGTCCGTCAACGCCTCCCCGGGGGTCAGCTACTCGGTCTCGCCGAGCAGGGTGACGCTCGGGCGCAACAAGGGGGCCAAGGCCGTCGTCACGATGACGGTCGACCCGACCCAGCTGCGCCACACCCTGGACGCCACCATGGACGCCGAGCAGGTCAACCCGTACTACGGGGAGGAGCAGGCACGTCAGTTCGTCTCCGACTCCTCGGGCCGCCTGCTGGTCAAGCCGAAGGGCGGCCAGGCCAACCGGGTGCCCGTCTACGGTGCCGCCAAGCCCACCTCGAGCACGACGGCCGCCCTGTCGGGCGACGCCGTCGAGCTGAGCGGCACCGGCATCGACCAGGGTGCCGGCCCGGAGGCGTACACGTCCGTCGCCTCGGTGCTGGAGCTCGGTGCGACCAGCCCGCGCCAGCCGGAGTGCACCGACAAGGTGTTCCGCGACTGCGCGTCCACCGCCACCGAGAAGTCCGCCGACCTGCAGTACGTCGGCGCCTCCAGCACCGACGACCTGCTGACCTTCGGGCTCTCGACCTTCGGTGACTGGGCGACGATCGGGAACATCACGATCCCGTACGTCGACTACGACGTGACCGGCGACGGGGTGGAGGACTTCGAGACGTACCTGCAGAACATCGACGGCACGGACCTGCTCTACGCCTGGACGGTCGACCTCAACCAGGGGACCCTGGTGGACCTCGAGCCGGTCAACCTGAGCCTGGGTGACTTCGACACCAACGTGTTCGACTCCAACGTGGTGACGATGTCGGTCTACAAGGAGACGATCGGGCTGCCGACGGACGGCTCGTCGGCGCCGATCACCTACACGACCGGGATGTTCTCGGGCTACGGCGACGGCGACGTCGCCCCGACGGTGGACTACGACGCCGGCACCCCGACCCTCGGCACGGACAGCCCCCTGTACCTCGACGAGGGTGACACCTCGATCGAGCTCACTGGCACCCGGGCCGAGCGGGCCAAGGCACTCGTGCTGCACCTGCACGGCGCCCGCGGCGCACGCACCGAGCTCCTGGACGTGCCGGCGAACCCGGCACGGTGATCGAGCCCGACCAGTAGCACCGCAGCACAGGGAACGGCCCCGGCGCACTCGCGCCGGGGCCGTTCTGTGTTCCCCCGGTCGTTGCTCAGGCCCGGTCGTCGCTCAGCCCTGGCCGTCGCGGCCCTGCCAGGTGGTCACGCACGCCCTGTTGCCCTCGGCGTCGGCGAGCACCCAGAAGGTCGGCGCCCGCTCGTCGCCGACCAGCCTGCCGCCCGCGGCCAGCGCGGCCTCGACCCGCGCGACCGCCACCTCCGGAGGCACCCGGATGTCGAGGTGGAAGCGCTGGCGGGGCTCCTCGTGCGCTTCGGTGGCCTGGAACCACACGGTCGGCAGCCCGCCGTCGGGATCGGCCAGCTCCTCGTCGTGCGTCGGGGAGTCGGAGAGCCCGAGGACCGCGCGCCAGAACGGCTTGACCGCCACCGCGTCCGCGGTGTCCAGGGCGATCTCGAGCACCTGGAGCGCCCCGGGGTCCGGCCTGGCCGCCTCGGCCGCGGCGAGCTCGCTGATCCGCCGGGCGAGCCGGACGTCCCTGGCGCTCACGCCGTGCACGTCGTGGCTGGAGAGCCGCACCCGGAGCTGCCCCCAGCGCAGGTCGAGGTCGGGATGGTGGTCCATCTCCTCGGCGGAGGCGCCGATGGCGGCCACGAGCCGCAGGCCGGTGGCGAAGTCGGCGAAGCGGTAGCAGGCGTGCAGCGCGTGGAAGAGGATCCGCCAGTCGGCCAGGCCCGCGTCGGCGACCTGCTGGGGCTGCAGCGTCTCGCGATCGCTGCCCGCATCGCTCCCGGCGGCGTCCACCGGCGCGTTCACGGCAGCACCGACTGCCCGATCGGACCGGGGTTCCAGGCGATCTCCCAGCGGAAGCCGTCCGGGTCGGCGAAGTAGCCGGTGAACCCGCCCCACTCGCGCTCCCCGGCCGCGCCGACCGACGCCGCCCCCGCCCGTCGGGCGGTCGCGAGCACCTCGTCGACCTCCGCCCGGGTGGCGACGTTGTGAGCCAGCGTCATCGGGACCACCCCCTCACCAGCCACGACGGGCCCGACCTCCCGCTCGAAGGCCGCGCGGTCCCACAGCGAGAACACCAGCCGGTCCCCTGCCCGGATCATCAGCACCTCCCCCGGGACCTCGAGCTCGGGCGTCCAGCCGAGGCCGTCGACGTAGAAGGCCCGGGTGGCGTCGAGGTCGCGCACCGCCAGGGTCACGAAGCTGATCCGTGGGTCCATGCCCACCACCCTGCCACGAGAACCGGACCTCCGGCAGGGGCCCGGCTCAGCGGTCCAGCTCGTCCAGCACGCCGCGCACGGCCTCCAGCCCGCGCTCCAGCTCGGCGAACGAGGTGGACAGCGGGGACAGCCCGATCCGCAGCCCGTGCGGGTCGCGGTGGTCGGGGATCACGTCGCGCTGCCACAGCGCCGCGGTCACCTCGCGCATGAGGGGGTGGTTGAGGGTCACGTGGCCGCCGCGTCGCTCGGCCGCACGAGGCGAGGCCAGCACGACGCCGGCCGGCGCGAGCAGCTCGTCGGCGAGCTCCACGGCCCGTTCGGTGAGGGCCACGGACTTGGCGCGGACCGCCCCGAGTCCCACCTCGTCGATGAGCGCCAGCATGTCCTGCATCGCGAGCATGCCGAGGATCGGGGGCGTCCCGCTGAGGAAGCGGCGGATGCCGGCCGCGGGGGCGTAGGTCGGCCCCATCAGGAACGGGTCCCGAGCCCCCATCCAGCCGCGGACCGGTTGGGTCAGCTCGTCGAGGTGGCGCTCGGCGACGTAGACGAAGGCCGGCGCGCCCGGTCCGCCGTTGAGGTACTTGTAGCTGCAGCCGACCGCGAGGTCGGCCTCCCACGCGTCGAGCTCGATCGCGACGGCGCCCACCGAGTGGGACAGGTCCCACAGGACCAGCGCGCCGGCCTCGTGGGCGATCCGGGTCAGCTCCGGGACGTCGGCCAGCCAGGCGGAACGGTAGGCCACGTGGCTCAGCACCACCAGCGCGGTCTCGGGCCCGACCGCGTCCTGCAGCAGGGCGGCGTCCACGCCCGCCGCGGTGTCGACGTCGATCCAGCGCACGGTGAGGCCGCACTCCTCGGCCACCCCCTGGGCGACGTACCGGTCGGTCGGGAAGTTGTCCCGGTCGATCACGATCTCGTGGCGCCCGGGCCGGGCCGCGACGGCCGCGCGCATCGCCTTGTAGAGCAGCACCGTGGTGGAGTCGCCGACGGCGGTCTGCCCCGGGGCGGCGCCCAGCACCACCCGGCCGAGCTCGTCGCCGATCGCCAGCGGCAGGTCGAACCAGCCCTCGTCCCAGCCGCGGATCAGCCGGGTGCCCCACTCGGCGTCCACGAATCGGGCCAGGCGCGGCCCGGTCACCGCCAGCGGGCGGCCCAGGGAGTTGCCGTCGAAGTAGACGAGCGGATCGGCGGCGCCGACGAATCGCCCCCGCAGGGGGGCGAGCGGGTCGGCGGCGTCCAGGGAGCGGGAGGTGGGGGGCACGCGCCATGTCTACCCGACCGCCCGGCGCGGGGGCTCCTCACCCGGAGGGGTGAATTGGGGGCCGCACCTCTTCCCAAGGATGTCTAGACGTGCCTACTTTGACCAGACCGGCGTCCGTCGGTATCGGTCTGGTAGGGCCGGTTCGTTCTTGGGGAGGGAAGCACCCATGTCTCAGTTCCTTGCTACACGCGCGGGTCGCACGGCCACGCTCGTCCTGTCGAGCATCCTCGGACTGGCGATGGTGATGATGGTCGGCGCGTTCGCCAGCACCGCCTCGGCCGCCGAACCTGTCGAGGTCGCCCACACCGCCACCGGCGAGACGATGACCTCGAAGGTCGTCGGCAGCACCCGGAACGGCCGTGAGGTCTCCGGCGCGTTCACGCCGCTGAAGTTCGTCAAGCGGGACGGCCGCGTCCTGGTCCGCGGTGTCCTCGACGGCGTCGTGACCAACGCCGACAGCTCCACGAGCACGTTCTCGGTGATCCGCACGCTGAAGGTCAAGAAGATCAACGGCGAGCCGGTCCGCAACGTCCGCGCCGCCCGGGCGACCTGCGCGATCCTGCACCTGGTGCTGGGCCCGCTCGACCTGAACCTGCTCGGGCTCAAGGTCCACCTCGACCGCGTGGTGCTGAACATCGACGCGGTCTCGGGGACCGGCGCCCTGCTGGGCAACCTGCTCTGCGCGGTGGCCGGACTGCTCGACGGCGGCCTGGGTGGCCTCCTGGGTCGGGTGACCAACCTGCTCAACCGGATCCTCGCCCAGCTGGGCCTCGGGCTCTGACCGGACGGCCGACGGGACCCAGCGGGTCGCGTCGGCCGCAGGGGGCGTCGGGCCGAGGAAACGTCGGGCCGGCGCCCCGACCGCCACGCCGATCACGGTCTCCACCGGTCGAGCAGCAGGACCCCCGCCGGCGACGGCGAGCCCGAGCGTGGCCTGCGTCCGCAGCCGTGGCGGCCCCAGGGGCTGCGGCTCGCTGCCTTGGCCTGGCCGCTCAGCCGGTGACCGCGCCGTGCGCGGCGGACTGGACGAGCTTGGCGTACTTGCCCAGGACGCCGGTGGTGAACCGCGGCGGCCGGGGCGCCCAGCCCTGCTGGCGTGCCTCCCAGTCCGACTCGTCGCCGTCGATCGAGACGTCGAGGCGGCGGTTGGCGACGTCGAGGGTGATCGTGTCCCCGTCCCGGACGAACGCGATCGGCCCGGCGTCCGTGGCCTCCGGGGCGACGTGGCCGACGCACAGGCCGGTGGTGCCGCCGGAGAACCGGCCGTCGGTCAGCAGCAGCACGTCCTTGCCGAGACCGGCGCCCTTGATGGCGCCGGTGATGGCGAGCATCTCGCGCATGCCGGGCCCCCCCTTGGGGCCCTCGTAGCGGATCACCACCACGTCGCCGGCGGAGATCCGGCCCTCGGTCAGTGCGTCCATCGCGGCCCGCTCGCCGTCGAAGACCCGGGCGGTGCCGGTGAAGACCGACTCGTCGAAACCGGCCGTCTTCACGACCGCGCCCTCGGGGGCGAGGGTGCCCCTGAGGATGGTCAGGCCGCCGGTCTGGTGGATCGGGCGGTCCAGCGAGCGGATCACGTCGTCGTCGAGGGCCGGCGGGGCGAGGTCCTGGAGGTTCTCGGCCAGGGTCTTGCCGGTCACGGTCAGGCAGTCGCCGTGCATGAGGCCGGCGTCGAGCAGCGCCTTCATCACCACGGGGATGCCGCCGATCTTGTCGACGTCGTTCATCACGTAGCGGCCGAAGGGCTTGAGGTCGCCGAGGTGCGGCACCTTGTCGCCGATCCGGTTGAAGTCGTCGAGGGTCAGGTCGACCTCGGCCTCACGGGCGATCGCGAGCAGGTGCAGCACGGCGTTGGTGGAGCCGCCGAGGGCCATCACGACCGTGATGGCGTTCTCGAACGCCTCCTTGGTCAGGATCTGGCGTGCGGTGATCCCGCGGCGCAGCAGCTCCACCACCGCCTCGCCGGAGCGGTGCGCGAAGCCGTCACGGCGGCGGTCGACGGCCGGCGGCGCGGCGGAACCGGGCAGGGAGAGGCCCAGGGCCTCACCGACGGCGGCCATCGTGTTGGCGGTGTACATGCCCCCGCAGGCGCCCTCACCGGGGCAGATGGCCCGCTCGATGCGGTCGACCTCCGCGCGGGTGATCTTCCCGGCCAGGCAGGCGCCGACCGCCTCGAAGGCGTCGATGATCGTGACGTCGTTGCCGTCCACCTGACCGGGCATCGTCGAGCCGGCGTAGAGGAAGACCGCGGCCAGGTCGAGACGGGCGGCGGCCATCATCATGCCGGGCAGCGACTTGTCGCAGCCGGCCAGGAGCACGGAGCCGTCGAGGCGCTCGGCCATCATCACGGTCTCGACCGAGTCGGCGATGACCTCGCGGGAGACGAGCGAGAAGTGCATCCCCTCGTGGCCCATCGAGATGCCGTCGGAGACCGAGATGGTGCCGAACTCGAGCGGGTAGCCCCCAGCCGCGTGCACGCCGTTCTTGACGGCCTTGGCGAGCCGGTCCAGCGACAGGTTGCACGGGGTGATCTCGTTCCAGCTGGACGCCACGCCGATCTGGGGCTTCACCCAGTCGTCGTCCCCCATGCCGACCGCGCGGAGCATGCCGCGCGCGGCGGCCTTCTCCAGGCCGTCGGTGACGTCGCGGGAGCGGGGCTTGATGTCGGGGCCGGAGGAGGCGTCAGTCATGGCCCCGAGGGTAGTCGTCCGGCCACCGCCCGCGAATGACTGCCCGGGGGTCTGAGACAGCCTCAGACGGCGTAGGCGCGCACGCACATCACGTCGGGCAGGTCGCGCTGCACCTCGGCCCAGGTCTCCCCGGCGTCGGGAGAGGCCCACACCGCGCCGTTGCGGCCACCGAAGTAGAGGCCGGTGGCTCCTCCCCGGGTGCCCCAGTCGTCGGCGCACATGGCGTCACGCATCACCGCCACCCGGTACCCGTCGGGCAGCGTGCCCTCGCCGAGGGGCGCCCAGCTCTCGCCCTCGTCCTGGGTGCGCCAGACCCGGGCGTGCCCGTCGACCGGCCAGCGCGCCCCGGCGTCGTCGATCGGGAAGAGGTACGCCGTGCCCGGCGCTGCCGGGTCGACGACGACCGGGAAGCCGAACTCGCTGGGCAGGTTGTGGCGGACGTCGGCCCAGCTCGCGCCGCCGTCGTCGGAGCGGTAGACCCCGCCGTGGTTCTGGAGGAAGAGCTGCTCGGGCCGCTCGGGGTGGCGGGCCACCTTGTGCACGCACTGCCCGAACTCCGGGAAGGAGAGCTCCCCGGGCATGAACTCGCACTTGACCCCCTTGTTGGAGGGCTGCCAGCTCTCACCGCCGTCGGCGGTCGCGTAGACCCCGCCGGTGGAGATCGCCGCCAGCACCTGGTCCGGGTCGGTGGGGTGGGGCAGGATCGTGTGGAAGGCCTGGCCGCCGAAGCCGGCGCTCCACTCCGTACGGTGCGGGTGGTCCCACAGGCCGCGGACCAGGTCGAAGCTCTCGCCCCGGTCGGTCGAGCGGAAGACGGCACCGGGTTCGGTGCCCGCCCACACCACGCCGTCGTCCCCCGCGGGCGAGCCCGGCACGAGCTGCCAGACGCGCTCGAGGTTGGCCGAGGTGTCCTCGGGGAAGCGCACCGCACCGTTGGGTGTTTCCTGCCAGGTCGTCCCGAGGTCGTCGGAGCGGCGCACCTGGGGGCCGAACCAGCTGCTGCCGCAACCGGCCAGCAGCCTCGTCGTCCCCCCGCGGGTGTCGCAGAGGACCGAGTAGACGTCCTCCATCGGGAAGTGCGGGCCGGTCCACGACCAGGCCCCACGGTCCCCGTCGGAGGTCCCGAGGAAGAGACCCTTGCGGGTGCCGACCATCAGCAGGGTCTTGGACTCGGTGCTGGCTGTGCTGCTCACTGTTCTCCCCGTTCGTCGATGCCTGTCATCGCTGTGGACTACCGCCATCCCTGTTCCTAATCGGAATATAGGCTGGTGTGTCATGGACCACAACCTCCCCGTCACGGCGTACGCGCTGCTCGGGCTGCTGACCTTCGGCGACGAGCTCTCCGGCTACGAGCTCAAGCAGCGCGCCGACATCACGCTGCGCTTCTACTGGGTCTCCCCCGCCATGAGCCAGATCTACTCGGAGCTGAACCGGCTCGCCGGACACGGCCTGGTCGAGTCGCTCGGGGACGGGGGCACCGCGCGCTACCGGATCACCGACAGCGGTCGGGTGGCCGTGCAGGAGTGGATGGCCGGGACACCGGCCGGGTTCCCCGTGCTGAAGCACCCGGTGGCCCTGCGCCTGCTGATGGGGCACCTCACCGACCCGGGGACCACCCGGGCGATGCTGGAGGAGTACGTCGTCGAGGTCGCCGCCGCCCGACGGGACCTGGCCGAGGTGCGGGCGGGGCTGGTCGGCCGCGACGCCCCGGGAGAGGCGTTCCACCATCCGTCGCTGGTGGCTGACTGGGGACTGTCCCACTTCGACAGCGAGGCCAGGATCGCGCGCCGCACCCTGCGCCGGATGGCGGTCGAGGTGCCGGCGGAGATGGAGGCGGAGATCCCGGGCGCCGAGACCGCGACCCAGGAGGTCACACCGGGACCCTAGGGTGACCCGGTGACCCACCGTCTCTCCCCGATCTGGCTCGTCGTGGTGGGGATCCTGTCGGTGCAGTTCGGCGCCGGCATCGCCAAGAGCCTGTTCGACGAGGTCGAGCCGACCACGATCGTGTGGCTACGGCTGGTGACCAGCGCCGTGGTGCTGACGCTCTTCGCCCGCCCCGTGCTGCGCGGGCGATCCTCGCGCGACTGGCTCTTCGTCATCGGTCTGGGCGCGAGCCTGGGCCTGATGAACTGGGCGATCTACCAGTCGTTCGCCCGGATCCCGCTCGGGATCGCGGTGACCATCGAGTTCGTGGGCCCGCTGAGCCTGGCGGTGCTGGGCTTCCGGCGGGGACGAGACCTGGTGTGGGTGGTGCTGGCCGCGCTCGGGGTGGCGCTGCTGGGCTTCGAGCGCGGTGAGCTGACCTGGCCCGGCGTGCTGTTCGCGCTGCTCGCCGGCGCCGCGTGGGCGTCGTACATCTTGATGAGCGCGGGCACGGGTCGCCGGTGGCCGGGGCTCGACGGTCTCGCCGTCGCCAGCGTGGTCGCGACCCTGCTGCTCACCCCGCTCGTGCTGCGCCCGGGCGGCGACGACCTGCTCGACGGGCGGCTGCTGGCGCTGGGCGCCGCGGTGGGGCTGCTCAGCTCGGTGATCCCCTACAGCTGCGAGATGGTCGCGCTGCGCTCGCTGCGGACCTCGGTCTTCGGGATCCTGATGAGCCTCGAGCCGGCCGCTGCTGCCCTGGCCGGGATCGTGGTGCTCGGCGAGTTCCTCACCCCGGTGCAGTGGGTGGCGATGGCGTGCGTCGTCCTCGCCAGCGTCGGCGCCACCCGCAGCGGGCGCACGTTCGCCGAGCCGGCCCCGGACTGAACCCCGGACCACCGGGTCTCGAGGCTCGTCGCTGGCGCTCCTCACACCTCGACCAACGGGCCGCCGCTGGTTGAGGAGCGAGCGCCGCAGGAGGGCGGCTTCGGCTGGTTGAGGAGCGAGCGCAGCGAGCGTCTCGAAACCCGGTGACCGGACCGCGGAGGTGACGGTTACGGGGTCTCGAGGCTCGTCGCTGAAGCTCCTCACACCTCGACCAGCGGGACGCCGCTGGTTGAGGAGCGAGCGCCGCAGGAGGGCGACCGCCGTTGGTTGAGGAGCGAGCGCCAGCGAGCGTCTCGAAACCCGGCGACCCGGCTGCGGACATGCCGGTGGCCCCGCCGGGGGTGGCGGGGTGTGGGGCGGGGGAGCTACTGGTCGGGTGGGTGGGCGCAGGTCCGGGACGGGTTGTCGCGGGTGACGTCGAGGGTGCCTTCGTGGTCACGCAGGTACGACAGGCCGTGGGGTGAGACCCAGAGGTAGGTGCCGCGTTCGACCTGGGCGTACCTCCAGCGCCCGTGGGTCTTCAACCGGTGGTGCCGGCGGCACAACGGGGCGATGTTGCACGAACACGTCGAGCCGGCGGAGTTGTCGGGTCCGTACGGGGTGATGTGGTCACAGTCCGCGTCGCGCTCATGAGGGCGGCACCCGCGGGCGGGTCTGGTGCACCACGGGAACACACAGGTGTGGTCCACCAGGACCGCCGCCTCGTGCATCCGGTCCGGGACCTCGTAGGCATCGACCCGGACATGCTCGTTCAGGTCGATGACCGGCTTCACGGTTACGGAGGTGTGAGGGGTGCCGCACCAGGCCCGGACCTGCTCGACGGTGACCAACGACCGGGTGTTCTCCAACCGGCCCAGGCGGCCGAGTTCCCCGAGGCGACCGTTCACGAGGGCGGCGTCGGAGAGGTGGACGTAGAGCACCACCTGCCGCGCCTTTCGCCGCGGCCTGGATCAGCGCCGGTGTCGGTGGTGTGGGTGGTGAGGTCGAGGGTCTGCTGGTGTCGGGCGAGGTCACCCACCGCGGTGGCGCGGCGGACGTCCAATGAGTCGGTGGACCCGAGGGCCTTGAGGTGCTCCGCCCCGGCACTGACGGCGGCATCCAGGTCGAGGGCGTCGGCGACGTCCAGCTCACCCCACACCGACGCCGTCCCGTGCAGGGAGGTGTTGGTGGTGTCGATGTCGAAGCGCCGCCCGTCCGCGGCCGCCCGGCGGCGGTTGTCGGCCTCCTCGGGCATGAACCGGGCGATCGCCTCCTCGAGGAGCCGGTCGAGGACGTAGGGCCCGATCTTGTGCGCCACGGCCGCGACGTGCGCATCGACGAAGCCGCGGCCTCCCGGGACAGGTGGATCGTCGCCCGGGCGATACGGCGGGCCTTCCACGCCACCAGATCACCCGCGACCACGCGCTTCCACACCCGGGGCAGGCGGTAGCGGAGCTCGACGGCATCCCCGAGGTAGCCCCTGCCGGCGTCGGTGGAGACCCCGATGGCGGCGGCGAGCTCGGCGACGCAGAACTCCGCCACCAGGGGTGCCCCGGGCCCGGCGACCGGGACCCCGGTGTCGCCGTAGTCGCGGTCCCACAGGTGCGCCGCGTCGGCCAACGGAGTCCACCGAGTGCATCGCCGCCCAGTCCACCGCGAGCCGCAACTGACGGGCAGCCTCGGCGTCCTCGACCCGGCGTGCCGAGCGCACCGCAGCCAGCACCGCGGAGGGTGCCTCGGGGCTGCTGATCGTCTCGGTCATGACCCCATTCCAGCACCGACCACCGACAGTCAGATGGGCAAGAGAGCCCCATGGCCGTACCTCATCTGAGGGATTCTGCGCATCGATTTCCGGCCGCAGCTATGAACGGATTCCGGGCGGTCGAGACGCGACACGCGCGCGCCAGCGGGCGCCCCGAGTTCACCGCGATGTCACACGGGGTTGACCCGGGCGACCTCGTCGGCTCGTAACGTAGTTCGTACGCACTACTCTCGGCAGGACTCTTCGGGGAGGCAGCCATGACCGCTCAGCACCACCTTCGGCACGGGGCAGCTCAGCTAGTGAGCCGCCCGTTCGTCGCCGCCGTCGCACGTTGGCCGGTCGAGTCCCAGCTGCGGGCTCGCCGCAACGCCATGATCGCCTCCACCGCCCTCGCACAACGGCGTGCGGAGCTCGACGACGTCGAGCGGTTCCTGGCCTCGCGGCTCGAGGACCCGGCACCGGAGGTCGCAGCGCGGGCTGCTGCGAACGGTTGAGCGCACCGGGCGGCACTCCTCCCAGGGTCGCCCGGTGCGCGTCGGCCCCGCGACCCGGGCCGCTGGGGCATGATCGAGTCATGCGCTTCCCCGAGGTGGTGCGCGCGGCCACCGCGGGCGAGATCGAGTACCACGAGCTCCTCTCCGACGACGGCACCAAGCTCCGCGCCTGGACCAACGACCCCGACGGACGCGTCGAGGGCCCCACGGTGCTGCTCTGCAACGGCCTGGGCACGGGGCCCTTCGCCTGGCCCGCCCTGCTCCGCCCGGGGTGCGGCGTCCGGGTCATCTCCTGGAACCATCGCGGCACGGGCGGCTCGGACCGCCCCCAGGACCGCAGCCGGGTGGGTGTCGAGGAGTTCGTCGAGGACGCTCTCTCGGTGCTCGACCACTTCGGCGTCGACCGCGCGGTCCTGATGGGATGGTCGGTCGGTGTCAACACGCTCTTCGAGCTGGCCGTGCGTCACCCCGAGCGGGCGCTGGCGCTCTTCGCCGTGGCCGGCGTCCCGGGTGACACCTTCTCCACCATGCTGGCGCCGCTGCGGGTGCCCCGCTGTGCGGCCCGCGCCCTCACGGTCAACCTCTCCCGCGGGCTCAGCCTGACCGGTGGTGTGCTCACACCGCTCACCTCGCGCCTGCCCGTCGGCCCGCGCACCATCGACCTGCTCACCCGCTCCGGCTTGATGTTCCGGATGCCGGACCCCGACCTGGCGGCCCTGGCGGTGACGGAGTTCCTCAGGACGCCGCCCGACTGGTACGCCCATCTCGCCCTGGGCACCTCCCGCCACGCCCGCGTCTCGCTGAGCAGCATCAGCCTGCCCACGGTCTTCGTCGCCGGCACCTACGACCTGCTGACCGGGGCCCGCGACATGGCCTCGGCCGCGGCTCGCATCCAGGGCTCGACCTACGTCGAGCTGCGGGGCAGCCACTTCATCCAGATGGAGCAGCCCGACCGCGTCCACGCGCTTCTCCTCGACCTCGTCGCGAGCGTGACCTGACGTGCACCGAGCAACCTCGCTTGTCGCGGTCGCCGGCCTGGCTGCCCTGACGCTGCTGGCCTGCGGCAACGACGACGTCTCCGCCGGGGGCACGAGCACGGTCACGGCCACACCCGCGCCGACCCCGTCGTCCAACCGGACGGGGCCCTCCGCACCGTCCTCGGCCGGCGAGTCGCCCGACCCCGCCAGCGATCCCGCGGGCGAACCCACGCGAACCCCGGGCCCGGCCCGTGTGGTCGGCACCGTCGCCAGCGGACTGGCCGTGCCCTGGGGGCTGGCCTTCCTGCCCAGCGGCGACGCCGTGGTGACCGAGCGCGACACGCGGCGCGTGCTGCTGGTGCGCGGCGAGGGGCGGCCGGTCCAGGAGATCGGCGTGGTCGACCAGGCGGCACCCGCCGGGGAGGCCGGGCTGCTGGGCGTGGCGGTCTCCCCCGACTTCGCCTCGGACCGCCGGCTGTACCTCTACCTCACCACCGCGGACGACAACCGGATCGTGCGGACCACCTACCGGGGCGGCCGGATCGGGCCGCTGACGGTCCTGCTGGACGGCATCCCCCGCGGCGACATCCACGACGGCGGCCGTCTCGCGTTCGGCCCGGACGGATTCCTGTACGCCTCGACCGGCGAGACGGGCCAGACGGAGCTCGCCCAGGACCGCGACTCGCTGGGCGGCAAGATCCTGCGCCTCACCGTCGACGGCGACCCCGCCCCCGGCAACCCCTTCCCCGACTCCCCGGTCTGGTCCTACGGCCACCGCAACGTGCAGGGGCTCGCGTTCGACGACCGCGACCGGCTGTGGGCCTCGGAGTTCGGGGCCCAGAGGTTCGACGAGCTCAACCTGATCCAACCCGGCGCGAACTACGGCTGGCCGCTGGTCGAGGGCCGCGGCGGGGAACCCGGCCTGGTCGACCCGCAGGTGGTGTGGGACACCGACGTCGCCTCGCCCTCGGGCCTGGCCTTCGTCGAGGGACATCTCTGGCTGGCCTCCTTGCGGGGCGAGCGGCTGTGGCGCATCGACGCGACCGGACGCCGGGCGCAGGCGCCCACCGACTTCTTCGTCGGCGAGTACGGCCGGATGCGCACCGTCGCCGTGGCCCCTGACGGCCGGCTGTGGGTGACGACCAGCAACCGCGACGGCCGCGGCGACCCGGACCCGGAGGACGACCGGATCCTGCTCATCGATCCGTCGTGACCCCGTCGACGGGGCCAGCGACGACCCCGGTGACCGTCGCCCGGCGCGACGCGCGCCGCAGCGTGGTCAGCACGGCCGGACCGAGCACGACCAGTGCGGCCGACGTGGTGAGGGCCCGTCCGGTGTCCCAGCTTCCGGTGGAGGTCAGCAGCGTGTAGACCCCGAAGCGGTGCAGGTTCTCCAGCAGCGGGGCGCCGGGCACGTACGACAGCGAGCCCGAGTGCCCGGGCACCTCGACGCCCAGCACGAACGGCCAGCCCGAGAGGTTCATCAGCAGGCCGAACATGTACGCCGCGACCACGCCGTACGCCACCAGCATCCAGAGCTCGGCCCGCCCGTGCACCCGGCGCGGCAGCAGCCCGGCGAACATGCCCACCCAGGCCGAGACCAGCATCTGGAACGGCAGCCACGGCCCCACACCCGCGGTCATCAGCGCGGAGGCGAACAGGGACGTGCAGCCGAGCACGAAGCCGAAGCCGGGCCCGAAGACACGACCGGCGAGGATGAGCAGGAAGAAGACCAGCTCGACCCCGGCCGTCCCCGCGGAGACCCCGCGCAGCAGCGCGTTCGCTGCGCTCAGCACCCCCAGGATCGCAAGCACCCGTGGGTCCATGCCGCCCTCGCTGACCTCCGCGAGCATCACCACGATCACGATCGGCAGCAGGGCCAGGAACAGGAAGGGCGGGTCCACCCGGGCGTGGTCGGGCACCCGCACCAGCAGCGGCCAGCACAGCATCATCAGCCCGGCGAGCGAGGCGACGGCGAGGACGACGGCCGTGCGTGGGGCCAGCGGGACGGCGACCGGGTGTGCCGCCGGGCGCGCCGGCCGGTGGCGCAGGCTCATGGTCCGCTCCCCCACGCGGCGACGACCTCGTCGACCCGCAGCCACGGCGCCCCGAGGACCTTGGTGACCTGCGGCGCGAAGGCCGGCGACTCGGCGAGCACCCGGCGCGCCGGCCCGGAGGAGACCACCTCTCCCTCGGCGAGCACCACCACGTCGTGCGCCGCCTGGGCGACGAACTCGACGTCGTGGGTGGCGACCAGGACCGCGTGCCCGCGATGGGCGAGGTCGCGCAGCACCTCGGCGAGCACCCGCTTGGCGGAGTAGTCCAGACCCCGGGTCGGCTCGTCGAGGAGCAGGACGGGCGGCTCGGAGACCAGCACCAGCGCCAGGGCCAGGGCCAGGCGCTGGCCCTCCGAGAGGTCCCGCGGGTGCGCCTCGTCCGGGATCGCCGGGACCAGCCGGTCCAGCAGCCGGCGGCAGGCACCGCTCCCGGCGTCGGCCGCCGCGCACTCCTCGGCGACGGTCTCCAGGTAGAGCAGGTCGGCGGCGTTCTGCGGCACCAGGCCGACGAGGTCGCGCCGGGCCGTGCCGTCGAGCCGGGCCGGATCGAGTGCCCCGACCCGGACCTCCCCGGCGCGACGTCGGCCGGTGCCCTGCAGGACCCACAGCAGCGTCGACTTGCCGGAGCCGTTGCGCCCCATCAGTGCCGTGACCCGCCGGGCGCCCAGGGTGAGGTCGACGTGGCGCAGCGCGACGGTGGGCCCGTGCACGGCGGAGACGCCGCGGGCCTCGAGTGCCGGGCCGTCCGGGCCGTCCGGGCCGTCCGGGCCCGCCGGCGGCGCGGTGAGCAGGGTGGTGAGACCGCGCGCGCGACGGCGGGCGTCGCGCACGCTCAGCGGCAGCGGCTGCCAGCCGGCGGCCAGGCCCAGCTCCACGATCGGGGGGACGACGGGCGAGGTCGCGAGCAGCTCGGCGGGGTCACCGACCCGGACCCGGCCCTGCCCGGTCAGCAGGCACATCCGGTCGGCGAAGGGCACCACCCGCTCGAGGCGGTGCTCGGCGAGCAGGACCGAGACGCCCAGGTCGTGCACCAGCCGGGTCAGGGTGGCCAGCACCTCCTCGGCCGCGGTGGGGTCGAGCGCCGAGGTCGGCTCGTCGAGCACGAGCAGGCGCGGGTGCATGGTCAGCACGGAGCCGATCGCGACCCGCTGCTGCTGCCCGCCCGAGAGCGCGCGCAGGTCGCGGGCGCGCAGGTCCGCGATGCCGAGCAGGTCGAGGGTCTCCTCGACCCGGCGCCGCATCGTCTCCCCGGGCAGCCCCAGCTGCTCCATGCCGTAGGCGAGCTCCTCCTCGACGGTGTCGGTGACGAAGCCGGCCGCCGGGTCCTGACCGACGTAGCCGACGACGTGGGCGCGGTCGCGGGGCGGTCGGCGGACGACGCTCTCGCCGTCCAGCAGCACGTCCCCGTCGAGACGGCCCCCGCTGAAACGGGGGACGAGCCCGGTGACGACGCCGAGCAGGGTCGACTTGCCGACGCCGGTCGGCCCGGAGACGAGGACGAGCTCGCCCTCCTCGAGGGTCAGGTCGACGCCGTCGAGGATCGGGCGCTCGTCGTAGGAGAAGCGGATGCCCCGCAGCTCGATCACGCCGCCGCCTCCCGGCGGGGAGCCGGCAGCGGGGCGGCCCGGGGCGCGAGCACCGGCGGTGGCGAGGCGAGGGCGCCGACCAGCCCGATCAGGGTCGCGAGCATCGCGAGAGCACTGAGCGTCGGCCACGACGAGAGGGCGGGGAAGGCCACCGGCACCTGGTGGCTGGAGACCCACCACAGCAGCACCGCGACCGCGAGACCAGCGGTGACGACGACCAGCTCGGGCCACCGCCAGCGGTCGGGCCGGTAGCGGGAGCGCTGCACCCGGCGCCCGGCACTGAGCAGCCCCGCCACCGCCGCGAGGACCCCCAGCGCCAGCATCGGCAGCGCCAACCAGCGCGGAGCGGTGCGGTCCAGGACGGCGTAGACCCCGACGCAGATGCCGACCAGCCCGGTCAGCATCAGCGCGGCGGTGACCCGGCGTCGTCCACGACCGAGGTCCCCGGCGCGTCCGTAGCCACGGGCGTCCATCCCGGCGGCCAGGGCCAGCGAGCGCTCCAGGGCGTCCTCCAGCACCGGCACCAGCAGCCGGCGCAGCCGGGCCACCCGACCGCCGGCCCCAGCCCGCAGCGCCTGGGCCGCGCGCACCCGGCGCACGCTGTCGGCGAACTGGGGCAGGACGGTCACGGCGACCACGAGCGCGGTGCCGATCTCGTAGAGCGCGGGCGGCACCGAGCGCAGCAGCCGCTTGGGGTTGGCCAGGGCGTTGGCGGCGCCGACGCAGATCACGATCGTCGCCAGCCGCATCCCGTCGTAGAGGCCGGCGAGCAGGGAGTCCCGGGTGAGCGGGCCGAGCAGGGTGATGCCCGCGACCCAGCCGGGCAGCGGGATCTCCGGCAGGTCGAGCAGCACGACGCTCTCCGGCCCGCCGTACCCGCCCCCGAGCAGCACCCGGAACAGCACGCGGAGCACCACGATGAGCACGCCGAGGGCGACGTAGAGCCGAAACGAGCGGGCCCACGGCTGGTCGCCGCGGCGCGACACCACCACCACCGTCGCCACCCCGACCAGCAGGAGGAGCAGCAGCGGGTTGGTGGTCATGGACGCCGCCGCCGCGAGACCGATCGCCCACAGCCACCAGGCCACGGGGTGCAGGTCACGCGGCAGCCGGTCGCTCATGTCGACGACCCGGCCCGGCGACGGCGTACGGCGGCCGTGCCCGCGGCGGCGACCAGCAGACCGATGGCCCCCGGCGCCACCCACACCGGGAGGCCGGCACTCGTCTCCGCGACGGTACGGGGCCGCGGAGCCGAGCCGGTGGACACCCCTGGCCCGGACCCGGCGACGGAGCCGCCCCGGGGACCGCCCACCGGCGAAGCCGGAACGACGTCTCCGGAGATGCCGTCCCACACCAGGGCGAGCGAGCCGCCGTCCGGGACGTCCAGACTGTCCACACCCGACGAGGCGTAGCGCCACCTCGCCACCGAACCGTCGGACCACCACAGCGACCAGTACGCGTCCTCGGGCGGTGTGTTGACGCAGGGGTCGGTCGCCGGCACACCGTCCAGACGACAGAGGAAGCCCGGCTGCCGCAGGACGTAGGTCGTCGCGATGCCCTGGCGCTCGAGGAGCCGGGCCGCGGTGCGCCCGCCTCCGCCCGGGTCGCAGCGGACGAGGTCGCGGCCCCCGAGCTGGTGGAACTCGACCACCACGCTCACGCCGTGCCCCGTGGTACAGCGGGACGCGGACGCCACCGCGGGAGGTGCTGCGGGCAGGCTCACCGCGGCCGCCGCCAGTACGGCGGCTGCGGCCCTCGCGGCAACCCCCCAGCGGCTCACGTCAGCAGGACCCGATCTTCTGGTCCGCCGTCTCGCTCGTCGGGAGCCACCGCAGCACCGGCAGCGCCCCGGCCGTGGCGCGGCGGAACTGGTCGGCGGTCTTCACGGTGATGCCCTTGCGGGCTGCCGCAGTGAGCGCAGCGTCGTCGTAGGCGATCGCGCCCACGACGGCCGGCTCGTACTCCTGGCAGTCGAGCGCCTGGTGCGCGAAGACCCAGGTCGCTGCCCGCTCGGCCGCCGCCGTGTCGCCTGCCTCCCCCAGAACAGCACCGGCCAGCCCGGTGCTGTTGGTGTTGGGGGCCGAAGCGGCGCCGCCACCCCCGAACGCACCGTCCGGGGCCTGCTGCGTGCCCAGCCAGGCCACGGCCGAGTCGACGGCCTGGGCGGCCGGTGCCGCATCGCTGGTGCTCAGGGCTCGTACGGCGAACGCGGTGGTGTCGAGGTCAGGCTTGCTCGCCGGGTCGCCGTCACAGGACTGGTCGGCGGTCTTCGCGTCCTCGGTGAAGTCCAACCGGAACCAGCCGTCGGCGCACTGCTGCGCGAGCAGGAAGTCCGTGGCCGAACCCGCCGCGGGGCTGCCGGCCGCCGCCAGCCCCTGGACGGCGTACGCCTGCCCGACGACGTTCGCGTAGTCGGCGGCGGCTGCCTCCTTCGGGTCGAGCACGTCCCGGACCCGGCCGGAGGTCGGGCCGCGGTCCGCCACGGTCTTCTCGAGCTGGGCGACGAGGTCGGTGCCGCCGTACGACGCGGGGTCGGCCCCTGCGGCCTCGGCCAGCACCACCGCCTTCGCCGTTCCCCCCGCGGAGATCACGGTGCCGAAGCCGGGTGCCGTGTACTCCTGCACGTGCTCGGCCAGCTGGTCGCTGATCGCCTGGACGGTGGCTGTCTGCTGCTCCACGTCGTGTAGGGCGAGACCCACGTCGATGCCCAACCCGTAGTCGTCGATGTCGTACTGGTCGTTGTGCACGACCCCGTTGCTCACCTGGCCGTCCAGCCAACCGGCCCCGGCCCCCAGAGCGGCGCTGTCGTAGGCGGCCGCCGAGGCGGAGCCGCTGGAGGCACCAGAGGCAGACGTCTGCCCGCCGTCCGCGGAACCGCAGGCCGCGACCGCCACCGCCAGGACCGGCAGGGCCAGAGTGATCAGGGTGCGAGACGAGTGCATCGTCATAGTTCCTTCCCGCCGCACAGCGGGGGAACTCCGGACGGTGTCCGGGAGCGCCACCGCTGGTTTCCTCGACAGCGTGTGATCAGGACGCGTCGCAGCAGGTGTTCCGGCTCGCCACCCGACGCAGATCGGGGGCCTACGGTTGCGGGTCAGCGCCGGATTCGGACCGGCTTTCCCCACTGCGGGCGTGATGGTGTCCCAGCAGGGTACCAACCGGCGGAGCCGATGCCGACCGCCGCTCGCACCGTCGGCTCAGGCGAGCTTCTCGAGGATCAGCTCGCGCACCCGGGCGGCGTCGGCCTGCCCGCTCATCTCCTTCATCACGGCGCCGATCAGGGCGCCCGCGGCGGCGACCTTGCCGTCGCGGATCTTGTCCGCGACGCCGGGGTTGGCGGCGATCGCGTTGTCCACGGCGGCACCCAGCGCACCGTCGTCGGAGACCAGCACCAGGCCGCGGGACTCCACGATCTCGTCGGGGGTGCCCTCCCCGGCCAGCAGTCCGTCGAAGACCTGGCGGGCCAGCTTGTCGTTGATCGTGCCGGCGTCGACCAGGGCCTGGACCCGGGCGACCTCCGCCGGGGTCACGCCCAGGTCGGCGATCTCGCGGCCGGACTCGTTGGCCCGCCGCGCCATCTCCGAGAGCCACCACTTGCGGGCGGCCTGCGGGGTGGCGCCGGCGGCGATGGTCTCCTCGACCAGACCGAACGCCCCGGCCCCGACGGTGTCGCGCATCTCGAGGTCGGAGAAGCCCCACTCGGCCTGCAGCCGGGCCCGCTTCTGGGTCGGGTTCTCCGGCAGGGTGCCGCGCAGCTCCTCGACCCACTCACGTGACGGCGCCACCGGCACCAGGTCCGGCTCCGGGAAGTAGCGGTAGTCCTCGGCGTCGGACTTCTCGCGACCGCTCGTGGTGATCCCGGTGTCCTCGTGCCAGTGCCGGGTCTCCTGGAGGATCCTCGCCCCGCCCTGGAGGATCGCGGCGTGGCGCTGCATCTCGTAGCGCACGGCCCGTTCGACCGAGCGCAGAGAGTTGACGTTCTTCGTCTCGGTACGGGTGCCGAGCGTGCCCGCACCGGCCGGGGCCAGCGAGAGGTTCACGTCGGCGCGGATCGAGCCCTGGTCCATCCGGGCGTCGGAGACCCCGAGGGCGACGATCAGCTGGCGCAGCTGGGCGACGTACGCCTTCGCGATCAGCGGCGCCTTCTCGCGGGTGCCCATGATCGGCTTGGTGACGATCTCGATCAGCGGGATCCCGGCGCGGTTGTAGTCCACCAGTGAGTACTCCGCTCCGTGGATGCGCCCGGTGGCGCCGCCGACGTGCAGGGACTTGCCGGTGTCCTCCTCCATGTGCGCGCGCTCGATCTCCACGCGGAAGGTCTCCGGGCCGTCGTCGGTGACGATCTCGACGTCCATGAAGCCCTCGAACGCGATCGGCTCGTCGTACTGCGAGGTCTGGAAGTTCTTCGGCATGTCGGGGTAGAAGTAGTTCTTCCGCGCGAAGCGGCACCACTCGGCGATCTCGCAGTTGAGCGCGAGCCCGATCCGGATCGCCGACTCCACGGCCTTGCGGTTGACCACCGGCATCGCGCCCGGCAGACCCAGGCAGGTCGGACAGACCTGCGTGGTCGGCTCGGCGCCGAACTCCGTCGGGCAGCCGCAGAACATCTTCGAGTTCGTGTTCAGCTCGACGTGGACCTCGAGGCCCAGAGCGGGGTCGAAGGCGGCGAGGACGTCGTCGAAGTCGACCAGGGTGGCGGCGGTGGCAGTCATCGGGTCTCCCCAGCAGTCGCGAGTTCGGGTGCGCGGTCGAGCAGCGGTCCGCCCCACTGTGCGGCGAGGGCAGCCTCGAGGGCCGCCCCCACGCGGTAGAGGCGGTCGTCGGCCAGGGCCGGCGCGAGGATCTGGATGCCGGCCGGCAGACCGTCCTCGTCGGCCAGGCCGCTGGGCAGCGAGATGCCGGGCACGCCGGCCAGGTTGGCCGGGATCGTCGCGAGGTCGTTGAGGTACATCGCGATCGGGTCGTCGAGCTTCTCCCCCAGCCTGAACGCCGTGGTGGGCGCCGTCGGCGAGACCAGCACGTCGCAGCGCTCGAAGGCGGCCGCGAAGTCGCGGCTGATCAGCGTGCGCACCTTCTGGGCCTGGCCGTAGTAGGCGTCGTAGTAGCCGCTGGACAGCGCGTAGGTGCCGAGGATGATGCGTCGCTTCACCTCGTCGCCGAAGCCGGCGTCGCGGCTGGCGCGCATGACGTCCTCCGCGCTCGGGTTCTCGATGCCCTCCGGCAGCACCCGCAGGCCGTAGCGCATGGCGTCGAACTTCGCGAGGTTGCTGGAGGCCTCGGCCGGCAGGATCAGGTAGTAGGCCGCGAGCGCGTGCACGAAGCTCGGGCAGGAGACCTCGACGACCTCCGCACCGGCCTTGACCAGCAGCTCGACGGACTCCTCGAAGCGGGCGAGCACGCCGGGCTGGTAGCCCTCACCACCGAGCTCGGTGACGACCCCGACCCGCACGCCGCTCAGGTCGCCGGCGGCACCCTGGCGCGCGGCCTCGACCAGCGCCGGGAGAGGCTGGTCGACGCTGGTGGAGTCCAGCGGGTCGTGCCCGCCGATGATCTCGTGCAGCAGCGCCGAGTCGAGCACCGTCCGGCTGACCGGGCCGGCCTGGTCCAGGGAGTTGGCCAGGGCGACGAGGCCGTAGCGCGAGACGCCGCCGTAGGTCGGCTTCACGCCGACCGTCCCGGTGACGGCGCCGGGCTGGCGGATCGAGCCGCCGGTGTCGGTGCCGAGCGCGAGCGGCGCCTCGAAGGCGGCCACCGCGGCCGCGGAGCCACCGCCGGACCCGCCGGGGATCCGGTCGAGGTCCCAGGGGTTGTGCGTGGGCCCGTAGGCCGAGTGCTCGGTGGAGGAGCCCATCGCGAACTCGTCCATGTTGGTCTTGCCGAGGATCGGCAGCCCGGCCGCGCGCAGCCGCGCGACCACGGTCGCGTCGTACGGCGGGATCCAGCCCTCGAGGATCCTCGAGCCGCAGGTGGTCGGCACGCCCTCGGTGGCCAGCACGTCCTTGACCGCGATCGGGACGCCGTCCAGCGCGGACGCCGGCGAGCCGGCGGCGCGACGAGCGTCGGAGGCCGCGGCGGCGGCGAGCGCGCCCTCGGCGTCGACGTGCAGGAAGGCGTGCACGGCGCCGTCGACGGCCCCGATCCGGTCGAGGTGGGCCTGGGTCAGCTCGACCGAGGTGACCTCGCCGGCGGCCAGCGCGTCGGCCAGCTCGGCCGCGGTGCGGCGGGTCCAGTCGCTCACTGCTCGTCCCCCAGGATGCGGGGCACGGAGAAGCGCTGCTGCGCCGTCGCCGGAGCCCCGGCGAGTGCCTGCTCGGCGGTGAGGCCGGGGGTGACGACGTCCTCGCGGAAGACGTTCGTCAGCGGCAGCGCGTGCGAGGTGGGGGGTACGTCGTCGCCGGCGACCCCGGTGATCGAGGCGACCGACTCGAGGATCACCGCCAGCTGCGGGGCGAGGTGGTCGAGCTCGGCGTCGTCCAGGTCGATCCGCGCGAGGTCGGCGAGGTGGGCGACCTCCTCGCGGGTGATCTCGACGCGGGCGCCGGAGGCGGCGTCCGTTCCAGGGAAGTCAGGCATGGGGTCCATCCTAGGAGGCACCGTCGCCGGCACACCCGGGGGCCACGGGCCGCGCCCCCTAGGATCGGCACCGCACCCGAGCCAGGAGACGAGCAGCCATGACGGACGACGTCGCGCGCAGCGAGACCACGCTCGTCGGCACCGAGCGGGCCCAGCTGGAGGCGTTCGTCCACGACAACCGCCGCGAGCTGCTCGGACTGCTCGACGGCCTCACCGAGGAGCAGGCCCGGCGCCGGCTGGTGCCCTCGATGACCTGCCTGCTGGCGCTGGTCAAGCACGCGGTCTTCGTCGAGCACGTCTGGTTCCACGTCTCGCTCGCGGGCCACGTCCGCGCCGAGCTCGGCGTGCCCGAGGCGGCCGAGGACAGCTGGGTGCTCACCGACCACGACACCGTCGCGTCGGTGGGCGCGGCCTACCGCACGGCCTGGGCGGAGGCCGACGAGATCGCCGCGGCCTACGACCTCGACGACCTCGCGCGCCACAACCGGCGTGGGCCCCTCACGCTGCGCTGGATCTACCTCCACCTGGTCGAGGAGCTCGCCCGGCACGCGGGCCACGGCGACATCCTGCGCGAGCAGGTCCTCGCGGCCGACGGCTGAGCCCTAGCGCCCGTCGGGCCCCTGCTCCAGCAGCACGGTGAACGCGGCCTCGTCGAGGAGCGGGACGCCGAGCTGCTCGGCCTTCTCGGCCTTGGACCCGGCGCTCTCCCCCACCACGACGTAGTCGGTCTTCTTCGACACCGACCCGGCCGCCTTCCCGCCTCGCGCCAGGATCGCCTCCTTGGCGGAGTCGCGGCTGTAGTCGACCAGGGAGCCGGTCACCACGATCGTCAGACCCTCGAGCGTGCGGGGCGTCGACTCGTCACGCTCGTCGGCCATCGTCACCCCGGCCGCCACCCAGGAGTCGACGATCGCCCGGTGCCACGCGACGCCGAACCACTCGGTCACCGCCTCGGCGATGGTCGGCCCGACCCCCTCGGCCGCGGCCAGCTGCTCCTCGCCGGCCGCCCGGATCGCCTCCATCGAGCCGAACTCGCCGGCCAGCGCCCGGGCGGCGGTGGGACCGACGTGCCGGATCGACAGGCCGACGAGCACCCGCCACAGCGGGACCTGACGGGCGTCGGCGAGGTTGTCGAGCAGCCGCTGGCCGTTGGCGCTGAGGACGCGCTCGCCGTCCTCGCCCTTGCGGGCGGCCCGGGTGAACAGCTCGGTGGCCATCAGCTTCGTCGCGTCGAGGTCGAAGACGTCGCCCTCGTTCGAGATCACCCCCGCGTCGAGCAGCGCGACCGCGGCCTCGTAGCCGAGCCCCTCGATGTCGAACGCGCCCCGGCCGGCGACGTGGAATACCCGCTCGCGCACCTGGGCGGGGCACCGCTCGTGGTTGGGGCAGCGCAGGTCCTTGTCGCCCTCCTTCTGCTGGACCAGCGTCGTGCGGCAGGCCGGGCACCTCGTGGGCATCCGCCACGGCCGAAGGCCCTTGGGCCGCAGCGCCAGCACGGGACCCACGATCTCGGGGATCACGTCGCCCGCCTTGCGCAGGATCACGGTGTCGCCGGGGTTGCCGGGCCGGACGTCCTTGCGCTTGACGTCGTGGGCGTTGTGCAGGGTGGCCATCTCGACGGTGGACCCGGCCACCCGGGTCGGCTCCATGACGCCGTACGGCGTGACGCGGCCGGTGCGACCGACGTTGACGCGGATCTCCAGCAGCCGGGCGTTCACCTCCTCGGGCGGGTACTTGAACGCGATCGCCCAGCGCGGCGCCCGGCTGGTCGACCCCAGCCGCCGCTGGAGCGACACCTCGTCGACCTTGACGACCACGCCGTCGATCTCGTGGGCCACCATCGTGTGCCGGTTCTCCCCGGCGTTCTCGACGAACTCCCGGACCTCGGCCAGGGAGGGGACCACCCGGACCTCCTCGGAGACCGGCAGGCCCCAGGCCGCGAGCGCCCGGTAGGCCTCGGACTGCGCCACCGGGTCGAAGCCCTGCCGGGCGCCGATGCCGTGACAGACCATGCCCAGCGCCCGCGTGGCCGTGACCCGGGGGTCCTTCTGGCGCAGCGAGCCCGCGGCGGCGTTGCGCGGGTTGGCGAAGACCGGCTTGCCGGCTGCGGTCATCGCCTCGTTCAGCCGCTCGAACGCGGCGACCGGCAGGAAGACCTCGCCGCGGACCTCGACCAGCGCGGGCACCGGGAACTCCGCGGACGCGGCGAGCCGCTGCGGGACCGACGCGATGGTGCGGACGTTGGGCGTGACGTCCTCGCCGGTGCTGCCGTCGCCCCGGGTCAGCGCCCGGACCAGGCGACCGTCCTCGTAGAGGAGGTTGATGGCCAGCCCGTCGACCTTGAGCTCGCAGAGCAGGGCGGGGTCGCTGACCCCGTCGCGGGCCAGGCGCGCGTGCCAGAGCGCCAGCTCGTCGTAGGAGAAGGCGTTGTCGAGGCTCTCCATCCGCTGCAGGTGGTCGACGGCGGTGAACTCGGTGGAGACCGCGCCGCCGACCTTCTGGGTGGGCGAGTCCGGGGTCCGCAGCTCGGGCACCTGCTCCTCGAGCTCCTCGAGGCGACGCATCCGGCGGTCGAAGTCGGCGTCCGAGAGGGTCGGGGAGTCCAGGACGTAGTAGCGCCAGCGTGCCTCGTCGACCTCCTCGGCCAGGATCCGGTGCTCGTTGCGATGCTCCAGCCAGGACTCTGACCCCGGCTCCACGGACATGCTCATGCGTCCATCCTGCCGGGTCCCGCCGACAGGTGGCCCACCACCCGCCGCCCGCCGGGGTGCCCGCCAGGGTGCCCGTCCGGGTGCCATCCGTGGACCCCGCCGCTCCGAAGTACCGTCGTGACGACGAAGAGCCAGCCCGCCACGGACGTGCCCACGCCCTCCCTGACCCGCGCCGACACCCTCGACCGGCCGCGCGCCCTGGTGCTGATGCTGCACGGCGGCAAGGAGTCCTCCGCCACCACCGTCGACGCCCGCAGCGCCTCGTGGCGGCGCTCGGCGGCCATGCAGCGCTCGATCACACCCCGCCTGCACGAGCACCGGGTGGCCACCTGGCTGCTGCGCTACCGCCACCGCGGATGGAACGGTGGCACCGGCCCGGTCGCCGACGCCCGTTGGGCCCTGCAGGAGGTACGCCGCGAGCACGGTGACGTGCCCGTCGTCCTGCTGGGCCACTCGATGGGGGGCCGTACCGCGGTGCACGTCGCCGACGACCCCTCCGTGGTCGGCGTGGTGGCGCTGGCCCCCTGGCTGCCCACCGACGAGAGCATCGCGGCGCTCACCGGCACTCCCCTGCTGGCCGCCCACGGACGTCGTGACCACATCACCTCGGCGCGCGCCACCGCCGCCTACGTGCGCCGGGTCGCCGCCACCGGCACCCGCGCGGAGCTGCGCGACATGGGCCCGGTCGGGCACTACATGTTCAAGCAGGCGGCGACGTGGAACGCCGTCGCGACCGGGCACAGCCTCGACCTGCTGGCGTGACCCCCGGGGCCCGCGCCGGTTCGTAGAGCGGCCGCCGCCGGGTCGTCGAGAAGAAATCTTCCGGCAACGGGAATGTTCCGCGGGGCGGATATCTTGGGGATGAAACGAAACCGTTTCGTACCATCCGCCCGGAGGACCCATGACCCCGCACAGCGACGCCGCCGCCCGGCCGCGGGTCGAGGGCGAGCGCGAGGAGCAGGTCCTCGAGGCCGCCCTCGACGTGCTCGGCGACGTCGGCTACGACCGGCTCACGATGGACGCGGTCGCCTCCCGGGCCAGGGCCTCCAAGGCGACCCTGTACCGCCGGTGGAACGGCAAGGTCGCGCTGGTCATCGACGCGATCCTGCTGCTCAAGCACGCCCCCGTCACCCCGGACACCGGTTCGTTGCGCGGTGACCTGCTGGCGTCGTTCTGCGGTCTCGGTGGGCTCACCGACCAGCGCAGCGTCAACAGCTTCTCCAGCGTGCTGACCGCGATCACCCGCGACCCTGAGTTCGCCGCGGCCTTCCGCCGCGACGTCCTGGGACCGAGGGAGGCGGCCACCCTCGCGATCTTCAGCAGGGCTCGGGCCCGCGGTGAGATCGGCGCCGACGTCGACCTCGAGCTGCTCGCCCCCGCCCTCGCCGGGATCACGCTGCACCGCCTGCACGTCCTCGGCGAGCCGCCGGACGAGGCCCTCATCGAGCGCATCGTCGACCAGATCATCCTGCCCGCTGCCACCGCCGGCGCCCCGGCGTCCGTGCGACCCACCCACTCCTGAACGAAGGATCGACCCATGGCCCACGTGCCACCAGAGACCGAGGAGCGCGCTCCCGGGCAGCACACCCACCTGGGGTGGGCGCTCGTGCTCATCTCCATCGCGCAGCTGATGGTGGTGCTCGACGCGACCATCGCCAACATCGCGCTGCCCTTCATCGGCCGGGACCTCGACATCGGCCTGGCGAACCTGTCCTGGATCGTCACCGGCTACTCGCTGGCCTTCGGCGGGCTGCTGCTGCTCGGCGGCCGGCTCGGTGACCTCTACGGGCGTCGCCGGATCTTCATGACCGGGCTGAGCATCTTCGCGATCGCCTCGCTGCTCGGCGGCGCGGCCACCAGCGAGGGCCTCCTGCTGGCCGCCCGCGGCCTGCAGGGCCTGGGAGCCGCCCTGGCCTCCCCGGCCGCCCTGGCGCTGATCACCACGACGTTCCCCGCCGGACCGGCGCGCAACCGGGCCTTTGCCGTGTACGCCGCCATGTCGGGCGCCGGTGCCGCCGTCGGCCTGATCCTCGGGGGCTGGCTGACCGGCACGAGCCTCGACGTCTTCGGCATCTTCGTCGACGGCTGGCGCCTGACCTTCTTGATCAACGTCCCGATCGGCCTGGTGGCGGCCGCCCTGGCCCCGCGCCTGCTCGCGGAGTCGGAGTCGCACCCCGGCGAGCTCGACGTCCCCGGCGCCCTGACCGGCACCCTGGGCCTGCTCGGCATCGTCTTCGGCCTGACCCGTGCCGGCGAGGCGGCCCACGGCTGGGGCGACCCGTGGACGATCGCGTCCCTGGTCGCCGGTGTCGTGCTCCTCGCCACGTTCGGCGTCATCGAGTCGCGCGTCTCGCACCCGCTGCTGCCGATCCGGATCTTCCAGAACCGCACCCGGGCCGCGAGCTTCGTGGTGATGATGCTGGTCCCGGCGGCGATGTTCTCGATGTTCTTCTTCCTGAGCCTCTTCATCCAGAACCTCGTCGGCTACTCGCCGCTGCGTACCGGCTTCGCCTTCCTGCCGTTCTCGGTGGGCATCGTGATCGGCGCAGGCCTGTCCTCGAACCTGGTCAGCCGGGTCGACCCGCGCTTCATCGCCGGGGTCGGCACCCTCTTCGCCGGAGCCGCGCTCTTCGGCTTCTCGCGACTCAGCATCGACGACTCCCCCGCCCACCTGCTCTCGGCGCTCGCCGGCGGCAACCCGGTGGCCGCGGACGTCAACTACTGGACCTCGATCATGCCGTTCATCGTGCTGATGTCCATCGGCATGGGCCTGACGTTCGTGCCGCTGACCCTGACCGCGGTGCACCATGTGCGCGCCGAGGACTCCGGCATCGGCTCGGGAGTACTGAACACCATGCAGCAGGTCGGTGGTGCGCTCGGCCTGGCCACGCTCAGCACGGTCTCGCTGCACTTCACCAGCGGCCGGGCCGAGACGCTCGGTCCGCTGCTGGCGGCCCAGGCGCAGAAGATGGGGCTGCCCAGCGACCAGGTGGACTCACTGGTGGGCACCGCGACGTACCTCGGCGCCTACACCGACGGCGCGACCAACGCCTTCCTGGTGGGCTCGGGGATGATCCTGCTCGGCTCGTTGGTGGTCTGGCTGTTCCTCGACGTCAAGCACGAGGAGCTGGCCACGGACGGCCCCGAGGCCGGCGTCCACGTCGGCTGACGCCACCGGCACCGCACGTACGATGCAGCAGGGCCCGGTCACCGCACGGTGACCGGGCCCTGCTGCGTGCGGACCGGGCGGGGTTGCTCAGGCCAGCGCGTCCTCGATGGCCTTGATGAAGGCCGGGAGGTCGTCGGGGTTGCGGCTGGTGATGAGGTTGCCGTCGACGACGACCTGCTCGTCCACCCAGTCACCTCCGGCGTTGCGCACGTCGTCGGCCAGGCTCGGGTAGCTGGTCAGACGCCGGCCGCGCACCAGCCCGGCGGAGACGAGCAGCCACGGGCCGTGGCAGATCACGGCGAGCGGCTTGCCGGCCTCGTGGACCGCGCGCACGAGGGCACGCGCCTTCTCCTCGGTGCGGATGGTGTCGGCGTTGATGGTGCCGCCGGGTACGACGAGGGCATCGATCGCGGTCACGTCGAGGTCGTCGAAGGTGCCGTCGACGTCGACCTTCTGGGTCGGCTTCGTGTCCCCCTCGACGGCCTGGATCGCCGCCGTCCCGCTCGAGTAGACCCGCACGTCGGCGCCTGCCCGACGCAGCGCGTCACGCGGCTCGACGAGTTCGGCCTCCTCGAAGTGGTCGGTGGCGATGATGGCGACGGTCTTGCCGGTCAGGTCACTCATGGGGCTCCTCTCGGTCGGACGGGTTCACCCCCGCCGTACCCCGCGGGCCCGGGGGGATGCGGGTTTCCCCGGTCAGCCGGGGAAACCCGAACTGGTCGGCTGAGATCTCGGCTGACCAGCGGGGGTTGCGGCTGACCAGTTCCTCCCGGAGGCTGGCCCCCCCGAGGCTCCGGTACGTCGGCCGCTCACCGGATCGCCCGGTCAGCGACCTCAGGGTGCCCCCAACTGCCCGGTCAGCGACCTCAGGGTGCCCACAACTGCCCGGTCAGCGACCTCAGGGTGCCCACAAGTGCCCGGTCAGCGGGGGTCAGTTGGTCAGGTGGGCGGCGACGGCGCGGGCCAGGGTGAGGGTCTGTCGGGCCTGCTGCGGGGACGCCCCGGCCAGGCCGCAGCCCGGCGAGACCCCGAGGGTCGCGCCGATGGTGGCCGGGTCGAGGCCGAGCATGTCGAGCCAGCGCAGCACGGACTCGGTCACCTGCTTCTCGCTCGGCGGCGGGCCGGTCGTCGGCAGCGCCCCGAGGACGACCTGCTCACCGGCCTCGAGGGCCTCGGCGAGCACGTCGTGGTCGGCGGCCCGCAGCTGCGACAGGTCGACCGAGAGCCCCAGGGCCCCGGCGCCGCGCAGGAGCCCGAGCGGCGCGCCCGGCGCGCACGTGTGGACCCAGGGCTCTCCGCCCGCCTCGGTGATCGCGGCGAGCACCCAGCCCAGCGTGTCGGAGGCCTCCGGCGGGTGCACGGTGCGGTGCCGTCCCCAGCCGGACGCGGTCGGCACCTTGCCGCCGAGCACCGCGGCCAGCGCGGGCTCGTCGACCTGCACGACGAGCCGCTCGGCGCCGGGCAGCCGGCGGCGTACGTCGCGCACGTGGCCGCGCAGCCCCTCGGCCAGCGCCTGCGCCAGCTCGCGGCGGGCGCCGTGGTCGCTGAGCAGCTTGTCGCCCCGCGGCTTCTCGACCGTGGCCGCCAGCGTCCAGGGCCCGGCCACCTGGATCTTGAACGAGCCGGCCCACCCCTCGGCCTGCTCCTCGAGGACGTCGAGGTCCTGCGCGAGCAGGCTGCGGGCCCGTCGGTGATCGATCCCGGAGGCGTCGGTGAGCCGCCACCCGGCGGGCTGGAGGTCCGCGCCGAGCCCGTCGACGACCGCGAGCCCGCGGCCGAGCATCCCGGCGGGCGCGCCGCGCCCGGGCAGCTCGGGCAGGTGCGGCAGGTCGGGCAGCTCGTCGAGGACGGTGCGCACGGCCAGCAGGTACGCCGCGGCGTCCTCGCCGGGCATGGACCCGACGCCGGTGGCCAGCGTCATGCGGGCACGCGCTCGGTGGCGGCGATGGTGGCGGAGCCGACCACGCGGCTGCCGTCGTACACCACCGCGGCCTGTCCCGGCGCGATGCCGTAGGCCGGGTCCAGCAGCTTGATCTCGACCCGGCCGTCCACCACGTCCACGACCGCCCGGTGCTCCTCGCCGTGGGCCCGCAGCTGCACGGTGCAGCGCAGCGGCCCCCGCGGCACCGTGCCGCACCAGCGCGGCCGGATGCCGGAGATCCGCTCGACCGCGAGCCGCTCGCGCGGGCCCACGGTGACGGTGCCGGAGACGGGCTCGATGTCGAGCACGAACCGTGGCTTGCCGTCCGGCGCCGGGGTGCCGAGTCGCAGCCCCTTGCGCTGGCCGATCGTGAAGCCGACCGTGCCCTGGTGCTGCCCGAGCACCTCGCCGCTGGTCTCGTCCACGATCGCGCCGCCCTGGTTGGGTGCACGGTCGCCGAGCTTCTCCTTCAGCCAGCCGGCGTTGTCGCCGTCGGCGACGAAGCAGATGTCGTGGCTGTCCGGCTTGTCGGCGACCAGCAGCCCGCGGGCGGCCGCCTCGGCCCGCACCGAGGACTTCTCGGAGTCGCCGAGCGGGAACAGCGAGTGCGCCAGCTGCTGCTGGTCGAGCACGCCGAGCACGTAGGACTGGTCCTTGCCGTGGTCGACCGCGCGGTGCATCTCGATCAGGCCGTCCTCGCCCCGGCGCAGCTGCGCGTAGTGACCGGTCGCGACGGCGTCGAAGCCCAGGCCCAGGGCCCGGTCGAGCACGGCGGCGAACTTGATCTTCTCGTTGCAGCGCAGGCACGGGTTGGGGGTGCGCCCGGCGGCGTACTCGTCCATGAAGTCCTCCACGACGTCCTCGTGGAAGCGCTCGCTGAGGTCCCAGACGTAGAACGGGATCCCGATGACGTCGGCGGCGCGACGGGCGTCGTTGCTGTCCTCGATCGTGCAGCACCCGCGCGCTCCGCTGCGGTAGGACTGCGGGTTGCGCGAGAGGGCCAGGTGGATGCCCGTGACGTCGTGGCCGGCCTCGGCCGCGCGCGCGGCGGCCACGGCCGAGTCGACCCCACCGGACATGGCGGCCAGGACCTTCATCGTCGCGACGTCCGGGCGCGCTCGACGACCGGACCGATCGCCGCCACCAGCGCGTCGACGTCGGCCTGGGTGGAGGTGTGCCCGAGCGAGAAGCGCAGCGAGTGCCGCGCCGCCTCGTCGGTGCACCCCATCGCGAGCAGCACGTGCGAGGGCTGCGGGACACCGGCCGAGCAGGCCGAGCCCGTGGAGCACTCGATGCCGCGCGCGTCGAGCAGCATCAGCAGCGAGTCGCCCTCGCAGTCGGGGAAGCCGAGGTGGGCGTTCCCGGGCAGCCGTCGTCCCGGCTCGAGGGGGGCACCGTGCAGGTGGGCGTCCGGAACGACCTCGAGGACCCGACGGACCAAGTCGTCGCGCAGCGCCATGACCCGGGTGGCGTGCTCGGCCTGGTGCTTCACCGACAGCTCGACGGCGCTCGCGAGCCCGGCGATCGCGGGGGTGTCGATGGTGCCGCTGCGGATGTCGCGCTCCTGGCCACCCCCGTGCAGCAGGGCGGTGACGGCGACCTCGCGGCGGACCACGAGCACCCCGATGCCGAAGGGTCCACCGACCTTGTGCCCGGTCAGCGTGAGCGCGTCGACCCCGCAGGTGGAGAAGTCGACGGGCACCGAGCCGACCGCCTGGACGGCGTCGGTGTGCACGGGGATGCCGTGCTCGGCGGCGATCGCGACGACCTCGGCGATCGGCTGGAGCGTGCCGACCTCGTTGTTGGCCCACATCACCGAGAGCAGCGCCACGGAGTCCGGGTCACGCTCGACCGAGGCGCGCAGGGCCGCGACGTCGAGCCGACCCTCGCGGTCGACGGCCAGCAGCTCGACCTCGGCCTGCGCGTGCTCGTCGAGCCAGCCCAGCGGGTCGAGCACCGCGTGGTGCTCGACCGACGTGGAGAGGATCCGGGTACGCCGGGCGTCCGCCCCGTGCCGCGCCCAGAAGATGCCCTTGAGGGCGAGGTTGTCCGCCTCGGTGCCCCCCGAGGTGAACACGACCTCCCCCGGCCGGCAGCCCAGGGCACGCGCGATCGTCTCGCGGGACTCCTCCACCACCCGACGGCTGCGTCGCCCGGAGGCGTGCAAGGAGCTGGGGTTCCCGACGCCGAGCAGGTGCCGGGTCATGGCCTCGACGGCGGCCGGCAGCATCGGGGTCGTGGCCGCGTGGTCGAGGTAGACGGTGGGGGTGGTCATGGCGTCCCCCAGCGTACGGCGCGCACGGCTGACCCGGGCCTCTGGGCCGGACGGCTCGGGCTCAGCCGGCGACGGCCGAGGCGAGGTTGCCCAGCGAGTCCTCGAGCTGTGCGCGCTGCACCAGCGGGAAGGGGACCTTCTCGAGGATGGCCTTGTCGGTCACCTTGCTCCAGTCGTAGGTCAGCGTGACCTCGGTGGAGTCGCTGCCCTGCGACTTCAGCTCCCAGAGCCACTCCCACCCGGGAGGCTCGATACCGGCGGGCGCGGTACGCCAGCCGATCATGTGGTTCTTCTCGTAGGCGTTCACGTGGTTGTCGGTCTGGTAGTCGCCACCCATGTGGTCGCCGGACATGTTCATCCGGAAGACCTGCCCGGTGGCGGTGATCCGGTCGCTCTTGTCGTCGCCGAGCACGAAGCCCGAGCCGTCGAGCTCGGAGTGCCGCTCAGGGTTGGAGAGCACGTCGAAGAGCGCCTGGGAGGGCGCGTCGATGGTGCGCTGGACAGAGATGCTCGTGTCGTCGCTCATCCCCCTACCCTGCGTCGCGCCGCGGCAGAACTCAAGGACGGGCTCGGCTCACCGGCGCGCCACCCGGACCACGAGGCCGCGGTGGTCGCTGCCGACCAGGTCGACGGTGCGCGTCGAGACGACCGCGAGCCGCGGACCGACCAGCACGTGGTCGATCTGCAGCAGGCTCGGCACCGGGACCCCCAGCAGGCGCACCTCTCCCCCGGCGGGCCAGGTGGGCTGCCAGCCCTCGTTGGTCAGCTCGGCCGCCGAGCGCAGCCCCGAGCCCACCAGGTCGCGCATCGGCCGGTGGTCGAGCGTGGCGTTGAAGTCGCCCACCACCAGGTCGGCGTCGGAGTCGAGCGCGGCCCGCAGGATAGCGGCGTGGTCGGCCCGCCACTGCGCGGGGTCGAGCGGGAAGTCCGGGTGCACCGCCAGCAGGGTGATCCCTTGGACCTCGACCTGCCAGCCGTCGTACGCGGTGCCGAGCCGCTCAGGCGGGCCCAGCGGCGTGCGCGACAGCACGAGCGTGCCGCCGGGGTCCGAGCGGTGCGGTCGGCCGATCCGGTGCGGGAAGAGATCGCCCAGGCCGGCTCGGTCCATGCTCGCGAGCCCGACGGTGGTCACCTCCTCCAGCACCAGCACGTCGACCTGCTGCTCGGCGGCGGTGCGTACCAGCGATCCGCCGTCCGCGGGACCGAGGAAGACGTTGGCCTGCATCACCGTCAGCGCACGGGCCCCCACGGCGGGCGACGGCTCGGTGCCGGTCACCCGTGCCGAGAACCAGGCGCCGTGCACCACGAGACCGCTCGCGGCCAGCGCCACCAACAGCACCGGCACCACGAGCCGCGCGGCCCCGGGGCCCCGTCCGCGGAGCCGCGCCGGCAGCGCCCCGAGCGCGAGCAGCAGCAGCAGCGCGTACAGCGGCAGGGCGAGCGGCGTGAACGACTCCACCAGGACCAGCCGGGCGGTCCACGGGTCCAGCGCCCGGACGACGCTCAGCAGCAGGGCCGGGAGCAGGCTCACCAGGAGCAGGGCCCACCACAGCGCCCGGCGGAGCCGCCGTCCCCCTCGTGCCATCCCGCATGCCAGCCCGCGTGCCAGCCCGCGGTCGCCGCCACGGCGGGCGGGCACGACCGGGGTCAGAGCAGCACGAGGTCGTCGCGGTGCACGACCTCGCGCTCGTACGCCGCGCCGAGCTCGCGCTTGAGCTCCTGGCTGGTGCGGCCGAGCAGGCTGGGCACCTCCTCTGCGTCGAAGTTGACCAGGCCCCGCGCGACCACGACGTCGTCGGGTCCGGCCAGGTCGACCGGGTCGCCGGCGGTGAACGTGCCGCGCACACCGGTGATGCCGGCCGCGAGCAGCGAGGCCCGGCGCTCGACGATGGCGCGGACGGCGCCCGCGTCGAGCAGGATCGCGCCCTTCGGCTCGGTGGCGTGGGCCAACCACAGCAGCCGCTTGGGACGGCGACGGCCGGTCGTGTGGAAGAGCGTCCCGACCGGCTCCCCCGCGAGCGCCGGCGCCGCCCGGTCGGCGGCGGTGAGCACCACCGGGATGCCGGCGCCCGTGGCGATCCGGGCCGCCTCCACCTTGGTGT
Source organism: uncultured Actinomycetota bacterium (assembly GCA_963760585.1). Taxonomy (GTDB): domain Bacteria; phylum Actinomycetota; class Actinomycetes; order Propionibacteriales; family Nocardioidaceae; genus Nocardioides. The sequence goes on along the minus strand of CAVXDI010000004.1, from coordinate 118,263 downwards.
GCATGCCGCCGGTGCCGAGGCCGACGGCCCCGGTGCTGCCGATCCGGACCGCGTCGAGGTCGCTCAGCGAGACCACGTCGGGGATCAGCGCGCTGCCGGGCAGCGACGGGTCGGCGTCGTAGAGGCCGTCGACGTCGGAGAGCAGGACCAGCAGGTCGGCGTGCACGAGGTGGGCCACCAGCGCGGCGAGCCGGTCGTTGTCACCGAACCGGATCTCGGTGGTGGCCACCGTGTCGTTCTCGTTGACGATCGGCAGCACGCCGAGCTCGAGCAGCTTGGCGAAGGTCTGCGAGGCGTTGCGGTAGTGCGCCCGCCGGGTGACGTCGTCCAGGGTGAGCAGCACCTGGCCGGCGATGACGCCGTGCCGGGCCAGCTCCTCGGTGTAGCGGTGTACGAGCAGTCCCTGCCCCACGGAGGCGGCGGCCTGCTGCGCGGCGAGCTGGGCGGGACGCCGGGCCAGGCCCAGCGGGGCCAGGCCCGCGGCGATCGCACCGGAGGAGACCAGCACGACCTCCTTGCCGCGTCGCCGCAGCGCCGCGACCGCCTCGACGAGCGCGCGCACCCGGGCCGGGTCGATGCCGCCCTCGGCAGTGGTGAGCGACGACGAGCCGACCTTGACGACGACCCGGCGGGCCGTCTCCACCTCGTGCCGGAGCATGCCTCAGCGACCGGTGCCGGGGTCGTTCTCGGCCCAGTCCTTGTCGGCCCAGTCCGGGTCGTCCGCGGAGCCGACCTCGTACGCCTTCGGGCCGTACGTCTCGGGCTTGTCGAGGCGCCGCGCCACGTCGGCCCGGGTCTCGGTCTCGGCGCGTTCGTCCATGTTCTCCTGGATCGCCCGGCGGCGACCGTGGGCCGGCCGCTTCTCCTCGAAGCGCTGGTCCTCGCCCCGGCGACCGAGCATCTCGGCGCCGGCGTCGATGCCGGGCTTGAAGTCGAAGACCACGGCGTTGTCGGGGTGACCGACGAGGACGGTGTCGCCCTCGACGGCACCCGCCTGCACGAGCCGGGTCTCGACGCCGAGCCGGTTGAGCCGGTCGGAGAGGAAGCCGACGGCCTCGTCGTTGCTGAAGTCGGTCTGCCGGATCCACCGCTCGGGCTTCTCCCCGCGCACCCGCCAGGCGCTGCGTCCCGAGCTCGTCGACGGGTCCCCGGTCTCCTTGACGGTGAAGCTGTCGCTGCCGTCGGCCGAGGTGGGCCGCAGCACGATCCGCTGGACCTCGGCGACCGGCTTCTCGGCGCGCGCCCGGGCCACGATCTCGGCCATCGCGAAGGTCAGCTCCCGCATCCCCTCACCGGAGGCGGCCGAGACAGCGAAGACCCGCAGGCCACGGGCGCGCAGGTCGTCGACGACCATGTCGGAGATGTCGCGGCCGTCGGGGACGTCGATCTTGTTGAGCGCGACCAGGCGCGGGCGGTCCTCGAGACCGCCGTAGCGGGCGAGCTCGTTCTCGATGATGTCGAGGTCCTCGGCCGGGTTGCGGCCGGGCTCCATCGTCGCGGTGTCGAGGACGTGCACGATCGCGGCGCACCGCTCGATGTGGCGCAGGAAGTCGTGGCCGAGACCGCGGCCGTCGCTGGCTCCCTCGATCAGGCCGGGCACGTCCGCCACGGTGAACGTCGTGTCGCCGGCCGTCACGACGCCGAGGTTCGGCACGAGGGTGGTGAAGGGGTAGTCGGCGATCTTGGGCCGGGCCCGGCTGATCGAGGCGATCAGGCTGGACTTGCCCGCGCTGGGGAAGCCGACCAGACCGATGTCGGCCACGACCTTGAGCTCGAGGCGGATGTCGAGCTCGTCGCCGGGCTCCCCGAGCAGCGCGAAGCCGGGGGCCTTGCGCTTGGCGGAGGCCAGCGCGGCGTTGCCGAGGCCACCCCGCCCACCCTGGGCCACGACCAGCTCGGTACCGGGGCCGATCATGTCGGCCAGCACCTCGCCGGAGGTGTCCGTGACGACCGTCCCGTCGGGGACCGGCAGGACCAGGTCTCCGCCGTGGCCGCCGTTCTTGTGCGAGCCGGCGCCGTGGCCACCGTTCTCGGCCTTGCGGTGGGGGCTGTGGTGGTAGTCGAGCAACGTGGTGACGTCGGGGTCGACGCGCAGGATGATCGAGCCGCCCGGGCCGCCGTTGCCCCCGTCGGGGCCACCGAGCGGCTTGAACTTCTCCCGGTGCACCGAGGCGACGCCGTGGCCGCCCCGGCCGGCGCTGAGGTGCAGCGTGACCATGTCGACGAAGGTGGGCACGGCCATGGGAGTCCTCAGGTGCTGCTCGACGGTCCGGCATCGGGTGAGGCCGGGACAAATGGGCGAAGGGCGGCCCCGGAACAGGGACGCCCTTCGGTGAAGCTGGGTGGAGCGAGCGTCAGCTCACTCGCCCGGCAGGATGTTCACGACGCGGCGACCGCGGCGCGTGCCGAACTCGACGTTGCCGCCGATCAGCGCGAAGAGCGTGTCGTCGCCACCGCGACCGACACCGCTGCCCGGGTGGAAGTGGGTGCCCCGCTGGCGGACGATGATCTCGCCGGCGTTGACGAGCTGGCCGCCGTAGCGCTTGACGCCGAGCCGCTGGGAGTTCGAGTCGCGACCGTTCTTGGTCGAGGCTGCGCCCTTCTTGTGTGCCATGAGATCAGTCCTTTACCTGGAGCGACGTGTGAGAGGCGTGAGCGAGGCTCACAGGGAGATGTCGGTGACCTTGACCTGGGTGTACTTCTGGCGGTGACCCATGCGCTTCTTGTAGCCGGTCTTGTTCTTGTACTTCTGGATGATGATCTTGGGGCCCTTGGTGGCACCGAGCACCTCAACGGTCACGGAGGCCTTGTCGAGGGCCTTCGAGTCGGAGGTGATCGTCTCACCGTCGACCGCGAGGAGGACGGGAAGGCTGATGGTCTGGCCCACCTCGGTCGTCACCTTGTCGATCTCGATGACGTCGCCCACGGCAACCTTCTGCTGCTTGGCGCCAGCGCGCACGATCGCGTACACCGCGGTCTCCTTCGTCGATTCTGCATTCAGGTCCAGGTCTGGCGCTCCCGCACACGCTCCGGACGGCCGCGAGGCCGTACGACGGGGTGGAGGAGCCACTCAGGGAGGCGGCCGTGCCGGAGCACGCACCGAGGCTCAATAGTACGGACACGACCCCCGCACCGCAAAACGGCCGGGTGCGGGGGTCGCACCGGGTCAGGTCAGCGCGGTCCGGCCGAGCTGCGACCCCGGGTACGGGTGACGACCTTCGGCTTCTCGGGCTCGGCGGGCTCGGGGGCCGACGCGTCGCTCGGGGCCGGGGCGGGCTCTTCCACCGGTGGCACGACCGGTGCAGTCACCGGCGGCGTCACGGGACCGCTGGTGCTGCGCCGCCGGGTCCGGGTGACGACCTGGGGCTTGGGCTCCTGGCCCGCGGGCTCGTCCCCGCCCGGGGCCGGGGCCTCGACCGGGTCGGGCCCACTCTGGGGCCCACTCTCGACTCCAGCGTCGGCCTCGACAACGGGCTCGGCCACGGGGGGCGTGACCGGACCACGCGAGCTGCGTCGACGCGTCCGGGTGACGACCTGCGGCTCGTCCGGGGTCCCAGTCGCATCGGAGGCCGGAGCCTCCACCACGGGCGCCTCGGGGGCCTCGGGGACCTCGGTCTCAGGCGCCGGCGCCGGCGTCTCGGGGGCCGGCGTCTCGGGGGCCTGCTCGTCGAGCGGAGCCTGCTGGGCGTTCCCGGGGCGGGCCACTGCTGCGACGTACGTCGGTGAGGGCGCCGGCTTCACCGGTGCGTCTCCCCCGCTGTCCCGACCCCTGTCACTGCCCCTCTCACTGCCCCTGTCACTGCCCCTGTCACTGCCGCTGTCGCTCTGGTCGTTGCCGTCCTGGCCACGACCCCGGCCGCCGCGGCCGCGTCGTCCACCGCTGGCGCCGCCCTCACCGCCCCGGCCGCTGCTGTCGCCGCCACGGCTGCTGCCTCCGCCACGGCGCGAGTCGTCCTCGCCGTTGCCCGGGTCGACCGGGGTGTCCTGGATGACGACGCCGCGGCCCTGGCAGTGTGCGCAGTTCTCGCTGAACGCCTCCACCAGACCGGTGCCGATCCGCTTGCGGGTCATCTGCACCAGGCCGAGCGAGGTCACCTCGGCGACCTGGTGACGGGTCCGGTCGCGGCCGAGGCACTCGACGAGACGACGCAGGACGAGATCCCGGTTGGACTCGAGCACCATGTCGATGAAGTCGATGACGATGATGCCGCCGATGTCGCGCAGCCGGAGCTGTCGCACCATCTCCTCGGCCGCCTCGAGGTTGTTCTTGGTCACGGTCTCCTCGAGGTTGCCCCCGGAGCCGGTGAACTTGCCGGTGTTGACGTCGACGACCGTCATCGCCTCGGTGCGGTCGATGACCAGGGAGCCACCCGAGGGCAGCCAGACCTTGCGGTCGAGACCCTTGGCGATCTGCTCCTCGACCCGGTGGGCGGCGAAGCTGTCCTTGCCGTTGGCGGTGCTCGGGTCGAAGCGCTCGAGCCGGTCGGCGAGGTCCGGTGCGACGTGCTCGACGTAGCCCTGGACGGTCTCCCACGCGTCGTCGCCCTCGATGACGAGCTTGGTGAAGTCCTCGGTGAAGAGGTCACGCACGACCTTGAGGGTCAGGTCGGGCTCGCCGTAGAGCAGCTGCGGGGAGCTGCCCTTGACCTTGGACTCGATGACCTCCCAACGGGCCTTGAGCCGCTCGACGTCGCGGGTCAGCTCGTCCTCGCTGGCCCCCTCGGCGGCGGTGCGCACGATGACTCCGGCGCTCTCGGGCACGATCTCCTTGAGCAGCGCCTTGAGCCTGGCCCGCTCGGTGTCCGGCAGCTTGCGGGAGATGCCGCTGGTGGTGCCGTCGGGCACGTAGACCAGGAACCGGCCGGCCAGGCTGACCTGGCTGGTGAGCCGGGCACCCTTGTGACCGATCGGGTCCTTGGTGACCTGCACCAGGACCGACTGGCCCGAGGAGAGCACCGACTCGATCTTGCGGGACTGCCCGTCCTTGTGGCCGAGGGCCGACCAGTTGACCTCACCGGCGTAGAGCACGGCGTTGCGTCCCTTGCCGATGTCGATGAAGGCGGCCTCCATCGAGGGCAGCACGTTCTGCACGCGGCCGAGGTAGACGTTGCCGATGATCGAGGTCTGCGACTCGCGGGCCACGTAGTGCTCGACGAGGACCTTGTCCTCGAGGACCGCGATCTGGGTGAGCTCCTTGCTCTGCCGGATCACCATGACGCGGTCGACGGCCTCGCGACGGGCGAGGAACTCGGCCTCGCTGACGATCGGGGCACGGCGACGGCCGGCCTCTCGACCGTCCCGGCGACGCTGCTTCTTGGCCTCCAGGCGCGTGGAGCCGGAGATCGCGGTGATCTCGTCCTCCGCGTTGCGCTGCTTGCGCACCCGGGTGACGGTGTTGTCCGGGTCGTCCGAGCCCTCGGGGCCGTCGTCCCCGGTGCGGCGACGACGGCGACGGCGACGTGACGAGCCCTCACCCTGGTCGTCGTCGGCGTCCCGGTTGCTCTCCGGCCCGTTCCCGGACTGGTCCTGCTGCTTCTGGTCCTGCTGCTTCTGGCCCGGCTGGCCCTTCTCCTGCTGGCCCCGGTCCTGCTGCTTCTGGCCCTGCTGGCGGTTGCTCTGCTGACGATTCTCCTGCTGACCCTTGTCCGTGCCGGAGTCCTGCTCGTCGGAGTCGTCGCCCGAGCCGTCCCCGGACTTGCGACGACGACGACCACCGCGACGGCGGCGACGGCGACCGGTGCCACCCTCGTCACCGTCGGTGTCCTCGGTGTCGCTCGTGTCCTCGGCGTCCTCGGCGTCCTCTGCGCTCTCGGCGGCCTTGTCGGTGGGCCGCTCGTCCACGGGGGCGGCGGCGAGGTCGGTGCTCACCGCACCGGTCTCGTCGACCTCGTCGACCTCGTCGGCATCCTCGACCGCGGGCGCCGGCGCGGGGGCCGCGGCCTTGCGACTGCGTGAGCGCCGGGTCGTGGTGGTGACCGTGGGCGCGGCCGCCAGGTCGACGTCGTCCGCACCGGTCGCCGCCCGGCCCTCGGGGGCCTCGTCCTGCGCCACCTGCGCGGCGGGCGCGACCCGGTCGGGGGCCGGTGCGGCGGCCTTGCGGCTGCGACGTGTCGTCTGGGTCACCCGGGGCGCCTGGAAGAGCACCGCGGTACCGGCGGGTCCGTCACCGGCAGCGGCCTCGGTGGAGACCGCCTCGCTGACGAGGGTCTCGGTAGCCGCGCTCGGTGCCTGAGCCGCGGCGGCGTCGGGCGCCACCTGGGGAGACTGCTCGCCGGCACCTGGCGTCTGGTCGGCGACCGGGTCGGTCTTCCGGGCCGCGACCTTGCGGGTCGTCGTTCGCTTGGCGGGGGCCCGCTTGACGGCCTTCTTCGCCGGGGGGGCCGTGGCCTCGCCGGGCACGTCGGCGACCGGGTCGGCCGCGGCGGGGAGGTCGAGGGCCGGCTGCTCAGCGGCCGGCGCGGCGGTCGCCTTCTTGGTGGTGGCCTTCTTGGCCGGCGTCTTCTTCGCGGCGGCCTTCTTGGCCGGGGCCCGCTTCGCGGCGGCCTTCTTGGCCGGGGCCGCCACGGGCGGTGCAGCCGCGTCGTCCGCAGGGAGCGCCGTGTCCGGCGAACCCTCCGTCGGCGCCGCGCTCCCGGTGGAGGTGGGGGTGGTGGTGGTCGAGTCGTCGACCGGGTTGTCATCGAGCATTGGTGCTCCTCGGCCCGCGCACAGCGTGCGGCGGGCGGTCCGACGCCGTCGGCTCGAGGCACTCAGGGCCGGCGACGAAAAGCCTTCATGTGGCGGCGACGGTCTCCGCTGCGCGTCACGGGGGGTACGGAGCGCCGCCTGCCGCGGTCAGCGGTTCCGGTCTGTCGCTCTCACCGACGTTCCCGGCCGCGTCGCGGTCTGGCGACGACGTTCCTCCTGCGTGCCGAGCCCAAGGATCGGGACCGGCGAGATCGTCGTCGGGTCGAATCCGTCCGGTGGCGGATCGTGCGGGGCACCGGAGCGCCTCACCCGATCGAACCACCGTCTGTCATCGACCACGGCGAGTATCGCACACCGTCAGGGCGACGGCGCCTGGCGCGCGGTGCGGAGCGGGTCGCCGATGATGCCGCTCTCCTCGTCGAGCGGTCCCTGCGCGAGCCGGGTGAGCAGCGGCGCGGGGCCCACGTCGAGCCCGGCCAGGCTGACGAGGCCCGAGAGCAGGTCGTCGGGTCGCACGGCCGGCACGGCGTGTCGCAGCACCAGGTCGAGGCGAGAACCTGCCCCGTGCGGGGCCGCGGACAACGACATCACCGCGGACCGGCAGTCGAACTCACGCAGTCCCTTCTTGGTCATCCGCTGCACCAGAACCGACTCGGCGCCCAGAAAGGTCTCGACGGCCGCCCCCGCCGCCTCGGGGTCGGCGACCACGTCGACCAGCCAGTGGCTGGCCTGGAGCTGGTCGGCCAGCGAGCCGCCCGGCGACTCGACGACCTCGACCACGTCGAGGCCGGTGGGCAGCGCCTCGTCGAGCTCGGCGTGCACCCGGGCGGGGTCGACGACCTCGGCCAGGCCGATCTCGAGGTACTCCGCCTCGCTGGCCGACCCGGTCGGCGCGGCACCGGCGTAGGAGATGCGCGGGTGCGGGTTGAAGCCCGAGGAGTAGGCCATCGGCACCCGGGCCCGGAAGATCGCTCGTTCGAAGGCCCGGCTGAAGTCCCGGTGGCTGGTGAACCGGAGCCGGCCGCGCTTGGCGTACTGGATCCGGAGTCGCTGGACGGGAGGGGCTTGCTGCTCGGGCTGGTCACGCACGTCGCAAGGTTACGGCGTGCTCACCGCAGGGCCGCCACCGCGCTCCGCACGGCCGGTGAGGGGTGGACCGGGGACGGCCCGCGCGCGTGCTGCCGGATCGACCGGTCGGGACTCAGCGGACCGGCTTGCCCGGCGGCACGTGCATGAGCAGCAGCTGACCACCCTCGACGGTCTCGGGGTCGCCCGTGGGGTGGTGGGCCATCGAGGTGAGGAGGTACTGCCCCGCCCCGAGGAACGGTGCCCGGATGATTCCCGAGGACTCCTCGTCCTGGGTCAGGAAGCGGGGGTCCGGGTCGCCGGGCGAGTCGGTCGTGAAGCGAGCCGGGTCGTGCTCGGCGATCCGCAGCAGCCCGCCTGTTCGGGGGTCGTACTGGTAGATGCCGGACAGCGCGGGCTGGGGTCCGCGGTCCTCCTGGACGAGCACCTGCCCGCGCTGGTTCACGGTGAGGTTGTCCATGCTGCGGGGCCCACCCGGGAAAGCCGGGGATGAGACCTCCACGCGGGCCACGCCGCCCGCTGTCACGTCCGCCGGATCGTTGAAGTCCAGGCTCCACAGCCGGCTGGTGGTGAGCTGGGTGCCGGTCGTGGTGGCGTACAGGCGGCCCGCCTGAGAGGGGTCCCAGGCGGAGTCCTCGGCACGCGCCAGCTGGGAGACCCCGAGCGCGAGGCTGGTGCTCTGGAGCACGGCCGTGCTCATCGCGGCGGCCCCCGGGATCTCGACCAGGCTGAAGGCGGCCCCCCGCGCCGGCAGGACGGTGGCGTCCGTCTCCTCCGCGACGCCCTCGATCCGGACGCCGAAGAGGCGTCCTCCGGTCAGCCCGGCGCGCTCGACGTCGTTGCCCTCGCCCGACTTCTCGCCGACGTAGACGTAGATCTCCCCCCTGGGGCTGTCGTCGGTACCGACGACCACGGTCTGCCGCCCGGTGTCCGGCATCGTCACCTGGTTCTCCCAGCTCGCCCGCCCGAGCCCGGCCAGCAGGTAGCTGGACCCCGCGTCGGGGCCGTCCACCACGGTGGCGAACGCTCGGCCGTTCCCGTTCTCCTCGCCGTTGAGCAGCAGTCGTCGCGGGGTTCCCGTACCGGAGGCCGGGTCGTGGAAGGCCCCCTGCTCGGGCAGATCGGCCGAGCAGAGTCCGCCGAGCGTGATCGCCTGCGCCGTCCACCCCCCGGTCGCGGCCGGCACGAACTGGCGTCGGACGAGGTCCTCGCCGACCAGGACTGCCCTAGTCTCGCTGTCGATCGTCCAGCGCGACACGAATGATCCCGCCCTGCCGTGCGCGCGCACGATGCCCTCCGACGTCCGCAGCTCGTGGTTGACCAGCAGGGTGAAGGTGCCGTCGCCGTTGTCGAAGGCGCCGAGTCCGTCCGGGTTGCCGACCAGCCGGTAGCCGTTGGCCGCCGCGTCCCCGACGGTGAGGAGGGCCGTGGTGCCGACGCCCCGTGTCAGCGGCAGCACGTAAGCGCCCTCGGTGCTGCTCGGCGCGGCACGGGGAGGTCCGGCGACGGCGGCCCCCGCCCCGAACAGGCCGACCAGGGCGAGAGCGAGGGTGAGGGTGGGTGTGGAGCGCATCGGATCCTCCGAGGGAGAGGTGACGCCGAGACCTCCTGACTACACCCCGCTACGTCCCGGGGGAATGGCCCGCGCGGGCTGGCCCGAACAGGCCTGAGAACATACCCGGGTGAACTCTCGGCGGATGTCCCTGCTCATGCTCGCGGGCATGGTGCTGCTGGCGCTCAACCTGCGCCCGGCAGCCGTGAGCATCGGGCCGGTGCTCGCCGAGGTGCGCCAGGGGCTCGGCCTCTCGGGCACCTCCGCCGGGCTGCTGACGTCGATGCCGGTGCTCGCCTTCGCGGTGTTCGGCGCCCTGGCCCCGGCCCTGGCCCGCTGGGTGGGCGTGCACCGGGTGACCCTGGGCGCACTGGTCGCCGTGGCCGGTGGGCTCGCCGGGCGCGCGGCGGTGGACCACGAGCCGGCCTTCCTGGCCCTCTCGATGCTGGCGCTGGCCGGGATGGCGATGGCCAACGTGCTGCTCCCGTCCCTGGTCAAGCTGCACTTCCCCGACCGGATCGGCCGAGTCACTGCGATCTACACGACCGCGCTGGCGGTCGGACTCACCGCGGCGATCACGCTGACCGTCCCGATCGCGCACACCTTCGGCGGCTGGCGCGCCGGGCTCGCCGCCTGGGCGCTGGTGGCCGCCGTCGCCACGATCCCGTGGTTGGGCCTCGCGGCCCATGACAAGCACCTCGACGCCCCCACGCGCACGATCCGCTTCGCCGACGTCGCGCGGACCCGGCTCGGCCTGGCGATGGCCCTCTTCTTCGGGCTCCAGTCGCTGCAGGCCTACGCCGTCTTCGGCTGGTTCGCCCAGCTGTGGCGCGACAACGGCTACAGCGCCGGGCAGGCCGGGCTGCTGGTCGGCCTGGTCGCCGCCGTCTCGATCCCGCTCTCCCTCTGGGTGCCGGCGGCCGCGGCCCGGCGCGAGGACCAGCGCGGGCTGCTGCTGGCCGTGATGGGCTGCTACCCGGTGGGCTACGTCGGGCTGATGATCGCCCCGCACGGCCTCGCGATCCTGTGGGCGCTGCTGGTCGGGATCGGGGCCGTCACCTTCCCGATCGTGCTGACCCTGATCGGGCTGCGCTCGCGCACCCCGGAGGGCACCGCCGCACTGTCCGGGCTCACCCAGTCGCTGGGCTACCTGCTCGCGGTCGGGGGCCCCTTCGCCGTAGGCGCGATCTACGACGCCACCGGTGGTTGGACGTGGCCGCTGGTGCTCCTGAGCCTGCTGACCCTGCCGCAGATCGCGGTCGGGATGTACGTCGGGCGCCCGGCGTACATCGAGGACCAGCTGCCCACCCCTCCCGCTGACCGGGCAGTTGCAGGCACTCCCAGCACGCCGACCGGGCACTCCTAGGCACCCCAGGACCGCCGACCGGGCACTCCCAGGCACCCCAGGACCGCCGACCGGGCACTCCCAGGCACTTCGCACACGGAGCGCGGGTGTCCCCGATCGCCCGCTCAGTCTTCCGAGAGTCCCCCCGAGTGCCCGCTCAGCGCTTGGAGAGTGCCCCCGAGTGCCCGCTCAACGCGTGGAAAGTGCCCCCAAGTGCCCGCTCAGCGCGTGGAGAGTGCCCCCGAGTGCCTGCTCAGCGCGTGGAGAGTGCCCCCAAGTGCCCGCTCAGACGACGCTGAGGGGGAGCAGGGTCTGGCCGGTGGGCCCGATCTGGATGTCGAGGCCCAGCTCCGGACACACCCCGCAGTCGTAGCAGGGGGTCCAGCGGCAGTCCTCGACCTCGACGTCGGTGGACGGGTCGATGGCGTCCTCCCAGTCGGCCCAGAGCCAGTCCTTGTCGAGACCGGAGTCGAGGTGGTCCCAGGGGAGCACCTCGTCGTACTCCCGCTCCCTGGTGGTGAACCAGTCGAGGTCGACCCCGGTGCCGGCCAGCGCCGTCGCCGCGGCGCTCTCCCAGCGCTCGAAGGAGAAGTACTCGCTCCACCCGTCGAAACGGCCGCCGTCCCGCCAGACCTGCTCGATGACCGCGCCGACGCGACGGTCACCGCGCGAGAGCAGCCCCTCGATGATGCCGGGACGTCCGTCGTGGTAGCGGAACCCGATCGCCCGCGCGTACTTCTTGTCCGCGCGGACCAGGTCACGCAGCTGCTTGAGCCGGGAGTCGGTGGTCTCGTGGTCGAGCTGGGCGGCCCACTGGAACGGCGTGTGCGGCTTGGGCACGAAGCCGCCGATGGAGACGGTGCACCGGATGTCGTTGCGACCGGAGACGGCGCGACCCTCGGCGATCACCTTGCGGGCGAGGTCGGCGATCTGCAGGACGTCCTCGTCGGTCTCGGTCGGCAGGCCCACCATGAAGTAGAGCTTCACCTGCCGCCAGCCGTGGGAGTACGCCGTGGAGACCGTACGGATCAGGTCCTCCTCGGTGACCATCTTGTTGATCACCTTGCGCATCCGCTCCGAGCCGCCCTCGGGGGCGAAGGTCAGCCCCGAGCGACGGCCGTTGCGGGAGAACTCGTTGGCCAGGGAGATGTTGAAGGCGTCGACCCGGGTGCTGGGCAGCGAGAGCGACACGTTCGTGCCCTCGTAGCGGTCCGCGAGCCCCTTGGCGACCTCGCCGATCTCGGTGTGGTCGGCGCTGGAGAGCGAGAGCAGGCCGACCTCCTCGAAGCCGGTCTTGCGGATGCCGTTCTCGACCATGGCGCCGATCGTCTCGATCGAGCGCTCGCGCACCGGGCGGGTGATCATGCCGGCCTGGCAGAAGCGGCAGCCCCGGGTGCAGCCGCGGAAGATCTCGACCGAGAAGCGCTCGTGCACGGTCTCGGCGAGCGGGACCAGCGGCTTGGCCGGGTAGGGCCAGGCGTCGAGGTCCATCAGGGTGTGCTTGCGGATCCGGAAGGGGATGCCGGGCCGGTTCGGGACGACGGCCTCGATGGAGCCGTCCTCGCCGTAGGCCACGTCGTAGAACTTCGGCACGTAGACCCCACCGCTGACCGCGAGCCGGCGCAGCAGCTCGTCGCGTCCACCGGGGCGGCCCTCGGTCTTCCACTCCCGCACCACCTCGGAGATCGCGAGCACGACCTCCTCGCCGTCTCCGAGCACCGCGGCGTCGAGGAAGGCCGCGACCGGCTCGGGGTTGAACGCCGCGTGGCCACCGGCCAGGACGATCGGGTGGTCCTCGCCGCGGTCGGCCGCGTGCAGCGGGATGCCGGCGAGGTCGAGGGCGTTGAGCATGTTGGTGTAGCCGAGCTCGGTGGAGAAGCTCAGGCCGAAGACGTCGAAGTCGCGCACCGCGCGGTGGGCGTCGACGGTGAACTGCGGGATCGGGCCCTCCGCGTCCCCCTCGCGCATGACCTTCTCCATGTCGGGCCAGACCGAGTAGGTGCGCTCGGCGACGATCCAGTCGCGCTCGTTGAGCACCTCGTAGAGGATCTGGACGCCCTGGTTGGGCAGCCCGACCTCGTAGGCGTCGGGGTACATCAGGGCCCAGCGGACGGTCTCGCCCTCGGGCGCGCAGTCCCACTCCTTCAGGCTCGCGTTGAGCTCGCCCCCGACGTACTGGATGGGCTTGGAGACCGACGGCAGACGCGGCTCGAGCCGGGCGAAGAGGCTCTCGCCGGGTCGTCGGTCGAGCCTGGTCAGCGCTGAAGACACGGAGTACCTCTCACGGGGGGATCTGGAGCCCCCAAGCGTACGTCGGGGCGCGCGGCCGCGGCGAACCGCAGGCGACGACCGCTCAGGCGCCGGGTTCCTCGACGGTGAGCTCCTCGAGCGCCAGGAGCGCGACCCGTGCCCGCTCGAGCTCGACGCGGGCCGCCTCGATCATCTCCTCGAGCCCGGCGACGCCGAACCGGTTGGCGATGGCCTGGACTGCCTCGGCGATGGCCGGGTCGATGCTGTGCGCGGTCATGGCTCCATCCCAGCACAGGCCGGCCGCGGACCGGCCCGAGGGTCAACCCGCGCCGCTGCGCCGTGCGCCGCCCCGGTTGCTCAGCGGACGACGAGCGTGCGGGCCGGCATCACGTAGCGCGTCGGCACCGACGCGGTCGTGCGCAGGTGGATGTTCTGCAGGAGCCCGATCGCGAGCATGCCCGCGAACATCGAGCTGCCGCCGTAGGAGACGAACGGCAGCGGGACGCCGGTGACCGGCATGATCCCCAGGCACATGCCGATGTTCTGGAACGCCTGGAAGCCGAACCAGCAGGCGATGCCGGCCGCGGCGACCCGGCCGAAGACGTCGTCGCTGTGCGCGGCGATCGCCAGCGCACGCCAGACGACCAGGCAGATCAGCCCGATCACCAAGCCCGCGCCCAGCAGCCCGAGCTCCTCGCCCGCGACGGTGAAGATGAAGTCCGTGTGCTGCTCGGGCACGAAGCCGGCCCGGGTCTGCGAGCCGTGGAACAGCCCCTGCCCGAAGAGCCCGCCGTTGCCGACCGCGATCCGGGCCTGCTCGACGTTGTAGCCGGCACCGCGCGGGTCGAGGTCGGGGTTCGTGAACGCCAGGAAGCGGTCGACCTGGTAGGCCTTCAGCACCCCGGCCGCGACCGCGGTCACGGCGGCGGTGAGGCCGGCGCCGAGGAGCAGGACCAGCCAGCGTCGCGGGGCCCCGGAGACGGCGAGGACGCCGAAGACGGTGGCCGCGAGCACCAGCATGGTGCCCAGGTCGGGCTGGAGCAGGATGAGCACGGACGGCACGCCGGCGATGACCAGCATGCCTCCCACCTCGGCGCCGCCCACCGCGCTGCGCCAGCGTCCCTCGGCCCGCTCGGCCATCAGCAGGGCCATTCCGATCACCACGGCGAGCTTGGCGAACTCCGAGGGCTGGATCGACATGCTGCCCAGCTGCACCCAGGAGCGTGAGCCGTTGATGGTGCTGCCCATGGTCAGCACCATCACCAGGCCGCCGAGTGAGGCGAGGTAGGCCAGGGGCGCCAGGATCCGCACCCAGCGGTGGTCGGTCGCCATCACCATCACCAGCAGCACCAGGCCGATGGCCACGTTGACCAGCTGCTTCTTCAGGTACGCCGAAGAGTCGCCGCCGGTGAGGTCGGCCCGGGTCGAGGTGGCCGACCAGACCAGCAGCCCGCCGATCACGACCAGGGCGAGCACGGCCAGCATCAGCACCCAGTCGAGCCCCGGCGCCCGCATCGCGGGGCGTTGACGGACGGTGGAACGGGTCGCCATGTCAGTCCTTCCGGGCCGGCGGGAGGATGGAGCCGTCCCGCATGAACGTCGGCAGCTTCGCCGGCGGGGTGCTGCCCGGGATGGCGGCCGTGTCCGGGACGACCTTCTCGCCACGGACGCCGTAGAGGCTCTCCCAGATCTTGCGGACCGAGGGCCCGGAGGTGCCGGAGCCGGTGCCGCCCTGGCTGACCATCATCACCACGACGTAGTCCTTGGTGTACGACGCGACCCAGGACGTCGACTGCTTGCCGTAGACCTCGGCCGACCCGGTCTTGGAGCGGATCACCACGTCGTCCAGCGGGAAGCCGCCCATCCGCCAGGCCATCGTGCCCTGGCGGGTGACGCCCTGCAGCGCGTTGTCGATGTAGCCGAAGGTGCGCGCGGGCACCTTGACCCGGCCGACCTTCTTCGGGGCGATGGTGCGGATCAGCTCACCGTCCGCGCCGACGACCGCCTTGCCGATCCGCGGGGCCCAGAGCGTGCCGCCGTTCGAGAGCGCGGCGTACCCGCGGGCGAGCTGGAGCGGGGTCACGATCGTGTCGCCCTGCCCGATCGCGAAGTTGACCGCGTCGCCGGCCCGGTAGGCGTAGCCCTCGAGGCAGAACTCACGGCTGAACCGGTAGACGAAGTCGCTGATGCCCTCGTTCTGCGGGGCGGTCTGCGGTCGCGAGGCGATCGAGCAGTAGTAGTTCTTCTGCGACTTGTAGTAGGCCCGCTTCCAGACCCGGTCGGCGATCCGGCCGGAGGCCTCACCGGGCAGGTCGATCCCGGTCTTCCTGCCGAAGCCGAACTTCTTGGCCTCCTCGACCAGCGGGTCCCGGGCATCGACGTCGGCGACGTCGGAGCCGAACTTCTGCCAGAAGTCGAAGCCGATCCGGTAGAAGAAGGTGTTGCACGAGACCTCGAGGGCCTTCTCGAACGAGATCGAGCCGTAGGCACCCGACTCGTAGTTCTTGAAGTCGCGGTTGCCGACCCGGAACGAGGAGCTGCACTGCAGGCGGGTGTTCTCGTCGTAGCCGTTGGTCAGGGCGCCGGCGGTCATGAACGGCTTCCACGTCGAGCCGGGCGCGAACTGGCCCTGGGTGGCCCGCCCGAGCAGCGGCGTGCCCGCCTTCTCGGAGTAGAGCCGCGCCAGCTGCTTGCGGGTGATCCCCCCGACCCAGACGCCCGGGTCGTAGGTCGGCTGGCTGGCCATCGCGACGATCCGGCCGGTCGTGGCCTCCATGACGATGGCGGCACCGGAGTCGGCGACGTAGTTCTTGCCGCTGACGTCGTCGAACGTCGACCGCGCGGTCTTGATGGTCGAGGCGAGCTGGCGCTCCACGACGCCCTGCACCTTGGCGTCGATGGAGGTCACCAGGGTGGAGCCCGGGCGGCTCTCGACCTCGCTGTCGTCGCCGAGCACGCGGCCCATCGAGTCCACCGCGACCCGCTTGTAGCCGGGCATGCCGCGCAGGTAGCGGTCGTACTCCTTCTCCACCCCGGCCCGGCCGACGGAGGAGGCGCCGTTGACCGACGTGTCCTCGTCGTCCTGCGCCAGGTCGAGCTCCTGCTCGGTGATCGGGCTGAGGTAGCCCAGGGCGTGGGCGAGGTTCACGCCGTACGGCTGGGGGTAGGCGCGCACGCTCTGCTGCTCGGCCAGCACGGAGGGGAAGTCCTCGGGCTGCTCGAGCACCCGCAGGGCCATCGCCTGGCGCACGTCGGTGGCCACCGGGACCGGCTGGTAGGGCGAGCCGTTCCAGCAGGTGCCCGCGACGGCCCCGGCGTCACCACAGGTGACCAGGCGCTGGCGGATCCGGGCGGGACGCTGGCCGACCACGCCGGCCAGGCGCTCGATGGTCCGCCTGCGCTGGCCCGTCGTCATCCGGCCGAGCATGGTGCGGTCGACCGAGACCACCCACGAGGTGCGGTTCGCGACGAGCGGACGGCCCATGTCGTCGACGATCAGGCCGCGCTGCGGCTGGGTGACGATCTCACGGACCGACTGCGAGGCCGCCCGGGCGTGGTACTCGTCCCCCGTGACGACCTGCAGGTAGTACAGGCGCACGAAGAGCGTGGCGAAAAGCGAGAAGACCAGGGCCTGGATGACGATCAGGCGAAGTCGGCTGCGGGTGGCCGAGGCCGTCGGGCCCCGGCCGGAGCGCAGCGCCATCAGGTGGCCCGCGCGGGCTCGAGGCGGGCGAACATCCCCATCACCAGGGGCAGCACGAACGGCGTCAGCAGGATGTCCCAGCCGACCGCCAGCAGGATCACCTGGAGCAGGTCGGGCACCGCCAGGGCGGGATCGCGCAGGACCAGGCCGCTGATCGCGAAGACCGAGGTGCCCACGAACGACGAGGCCGCGACCGTGGCCACCACCGCGGTGGCCGAGGGCCGGACGTCCTGGCGCATCCGGCCGGCGAGGTAGCCGACGACGACCAGCGCGAGCGCCCAGCGCCCGGCCACGTGGTCGGCCGGCGGGGCCAGGTCGAGGGCCACCCCGGCGACGAAGCCGAGCAGCGCCGCGAACTGCGGGCCGCGGGTCAGCGCGGCGCCGACGACGACCAGCAGGCAGAGGTTCGGCACGATGCCCTGCCAGGCCAGGTGCGGGAAGACGGTGACCTGGAAGATCACGGCCAGGCAGACGGCGAGGACGGCCACCGCGGGCCGCAGCAGCTTCACCGGGCGCTCCGCCGGTCCACTGGCAGCTCGGCCGGGAGCCGCGGGCAGGCAGTCATCGTCTTCTCGCTCCGGTCTCTCACGTCACTCAGTGCTCTCGCGTCGCTCACTGCATCTTCCCGTCGGCCTCGATGACGGAGCGGTCGCTGCGGGTCCCGCTGGGGACGACCACACCGACGAGGTCGAGCGAGGCGAAGTCCACGAACGGGTCGATGACCGCGCGCTGCGAGGTCTCGCGCAGGCTGGTGTAGACGCTGGTCACCTTGCCCACCGGGATGCCCGCGACGTACGGCGCTCCCCCGTCGCTGCCGAAGGTCACGACCGTGTCGCCCTGGGCGGGCACGACGGACTGGTCGACGAGCTCGAGGTCGAGCCGCCCGTCGGCACCGAGCACCCCGCGACCACGGAGGAAACCGACCTCCATGCTGTCGCCCAGACGTCCACCCACCACGGACTCGGTGTCGACGACGAGCAGCACGGTGGCCGTGCTGCGGGTGACCCGCAGGATCCGACCGACCAGTCCGTCGTTGTTCAGCACGGTCATGTCCGGGCGCAGCCCGGCCCGGGCGCCGGCGTCGATGGTCACGGTGCGTGAGAAGGACTGGGTGGGCCCGATCGCGACGACCCTGGCCGGGACCAGCGCGTAGCCGAGGTCCCCGGCGGCGGACGTCAGGGAGTCGAACTCGGCGAGCCGGTTGCGGTTGTAGCCGGCGGAGGCGGCGTCGGCGCGCAGCCGGGAGTTCTCGGCCGTGAGCTGGGCCAGGTCGTTGCCCAGCGCCTCGCGCGAGCGCAACCACTGAGGCACGGCGGTGAACGGGCGGATCGCAGCCGCGGTGCCGGTCTCGACCGGGCCGAGCGCCTCGCCGACGACGCGGCGGGCGGGCTCCATCGGGGAGTCGGCGCCCCCGCGGTAGTCGAGGGTGATCAACGTCAGGCAGGCCAGCACCAGGGCCACCGCCACGGCTCGCGAGGGCCGGTGGTCGTCGAAGCGCTCCAGGCCGCGCCAGCGGCGGTCGGGCCTTCCGAAGCCGCCCCTCACCGACGCCTCGGCTCCGAGACGAGCACCTGCTGGAGGGCCTCGAACTCCTCCACGCACTTGCCGGCACCGAGGGCGACGGAGGTGAGCGGGTCCTCGGCGACGTGCACCGGCATGCCCGTCTCGTGGCGCAGCCGCTCGTCCAGCCCGCGCAGCAGGGCGCCGCCACCGGTCAGCACGATGCCGCGGTCCATGATGTCCCCGGCCAGCTCGGGCGGGGTCTGGTCGAGGGTCGCCCGGACGGCGTCCACGATGGCGTGCAGCGGCTCCTCGAGGGCCTGGCGGACCTCGGAGCTGGAGACGACGACCGTGCGGGGCAGCCCGGAGATCATGTCGCGCCCGCGGATCTCGGCCTCGGGCTCGTCGGGCAGCGGGAAGGCGGAACCGAGGGTCATCTTGACCTCCTCGGCGGTGCGCTCCCCCAGCATCAGGGAGTACTCCTTCTTCATCCAGGCCACGATCGCCTGGTCGAGGTCGTCCCCGGCGGTGCGGATCGACAGCGAGGTGACGATGCCACCGAGCGAGATCACGGCCACCTCGGTGGTGCCGCCGCCGATGTCGACCACCATGTTGCCGGTGGCCTGGTGGACGGGCAGCCCGGCACCGATGGCGGCCGCCATCGGCTCCTCGATGATGTAGACCCGGCGGGCGCCGGCCTGGTAGCCGGCCTCCTTCACCGCACGCTGCTCGACGGCGGTGATGCCGCTCGGGACGCAGATGACCATCCGGGGCTTGGCGAAGTACCGGCGCCGGTGCACCTGCTGGATGAAGAACCGGAGCATCTGCTCGGTGGCCTCGAAGTCGGCGATGACGCCGTCCTTGAGGGGTCGCACCGCGGTGATGTTGTCGGGCGTGCGCCCGATCATCCGCTTGGCCTCGTGACCGACCGCGAGGATCTCGCCGGTGGTGGTGTTCAGCGCGACGACGCTCGGCTCGTCCAGCAGGACGCCCTTGCCGCGCACGTAGACCAACGTGTTGGCGGTGCCGAGGTCCACGGCCATGTCCCGACCGATGAAGCTGTTCGCCATGAAGGTGCCGCCCTGAAGAGGAAGAGAGGTGCTGCTGGGGAAGAAGTGACACAAGGCTAAGGAGACGAGGCGGCGCACCCCGGCAGGACACGCGCGCCGGGCCGGCCCAGTTGCCGCTCAGCGCGCCGAGCGGTTCGATCCTCCGGTGCCCGGACGCCACCTCAGGGCCTCTTCCGGGTGACCGGGTCGACCGTGACCGGCGACCCGGGCGAGCGGTCGGACTCCGGGTCCTGCGGCCCGGCGAACCAGGGATCGGTGACGGGATCGGCACGCAGGACGGCGTCGTAGTGCCCGCTGACGACCTGGCCGATGTCGAAGAGCGACTCGGTGTCGTGGTCGAAGTACTTCGTGTGGTCGCCCCAGGCGCTCGGACCGTCCCGCGGCGCCCTGGTGGTCGACTCCGCACGGAAGCGCCGGGCGCCGAAGTCGTCCTCGGCCGGGTCGTCCCCGAGCCCCGCACCGGCCAGCAGCTCGAGGTGGACGGCGCCGTGGTTGCCGAGGTGGGCGACCGGGTCGCGGCTGTTGGCTCCCGCCCAGACGTGCTCGGCCCGAAGGCCGAGGTCGGACGCGTGGTCGACGTCGCCACCCAGCCCCGGGCTCCCCACCACCACGACGTCGTCGGCGGGGAGCCCGACGTCGTGGGCGCCATGACCGAGCGTCGTCGAGCCGTAGCTGTACCCGATCACGGTCAGGTGGGCCCGCCCGGCGTCGTCGGCGGCCCGCAGCCCCTCGACCGCGTCGGCCAGCCGCTCACCGCCACGGGTGGCCAGGGACTCGCCCAGGACTCCGAAGGCGTCCCAGCCGTCCCCGGTGAGCGGCAGGTTGTCCGGGGCGTCGTAGCCGATCCACAGCATCGAGGCGTTGGTCCGGCGGTGGTCGAGGGTGCGCGCCGCCTCGTGCAGGCGCAGCAGGTCACCCGCCTGGGTCACGGCGGCGGTCGCGTCGGTGCCGAGACCCGGGACGAGCACGGCGACGTCGTCGGCGCGGGTGAGGTCACCGACGGCGAGCGCCAGCGCGCCGTCCCCCGCGAAGGCGGTGGGGTCGTAGAGGTAGAGCTGGCTGGTGACCGGCGCCGCCGAGACCGGGTCCAGCCCGTCGGCGAGCACGGCCCGGGCGTCCCGGGTGGCCCGGGCGTTCTCCAGCCAGCGCTTCTCCGCGCCGCTGAGGAGGCCGCCGGCCTCCAGGGCGCCCCAGGCGGCGAGGTCCCGGTCGAGGGCGATCCGGTTCGCCGCATCCCGGGCCCAGGCGGGCAGACCGTCGCGGTTGCCGACCGCGCCGGGGGCGGCCGCGATCACGGCCAGCTGCTGACGCCGGTCGAGCGCCGCCCACCAGGCGCTGACCCGCAGCGGTCCGGCACCGGCCCCCGGGGCCCCGGCCAGCGCGGCGTCGGCGGGGTCGGCGCGCGCGCCGAAGCGCTGCTCGACCTGCTCGGGGGTGAGCAGCCGGCCGAACCCGGCGCGCATCCGGTCCTCCTCGTCGAGGGTCTCCCGCTGCCAGCCGTCGAGGTCGGCCCCGAAGTCGCGCACGGCACGGGCGCACCGCGCGCTCTCCTCCCGCAGGGCCCCCACCTGCTCCGCGGTGGCGGCGCCCACCAGGGCCTCCAGCGTGCGCAGCCGGCCGAGGAGGTGCTCGCGCTCGTCGACCAGCCGCGCGCGGCGCGCGAGGAGCTGCTGCACCGCGGTGGCGTGCTCGTCGACCCGTCGCGCCACGGCGCGCAGGGCCAGCGACAGGGCGTCCGCGCTCCGGCCCGTGGGCCGGATCGCCGCGTGGTAGGCGGTCGCGGCGATGCCCTGCCACTCCTCGATCCGGGCGTCGCCGGCCACGAAGGCGCCGAGTGAGTCGACCTGCGTGGCCGCCGCCAGCAGGTCACCGGCGCAGCCCCGGATGGAGGCGGGATCGGCCTCCAGCCCGGGCACCTCCCGGGGCGGGGGCGGCAGCGCGACGGCGTGGCCGCTCACCGCCTCACCTCTCCTCGACCAGCCAGGCCTGCAGGGCGAGCTGGTCGTCGCCCACCGCGCGGTCGGTGGCGCGGTAGTCGGCCAGCGCGGCACGCAACCCGTCGGCGAAGGCCTCGGCCCGGCCCGCCAGCTCGTCGGTGTGCCGCTGCCAGGTGGCGGCGAACCGGGCTGCCGACCCGGCCACGGGCACGGTGAAGCCGCCGGTCTCGACCGAGCCCAGCTGGCGGGCCGCCGCGGACACCTCGAGGTGCTGCTCGTCCCAGGCCCGCGACGCGCGGCCCACGGCGTTCGGCACGACGAGCATCACCGCACCAGCGCCCGGGCCCGCTCGGCCCCCACGGGCAGCGGCGCGCCGGACAGCGCGACGATCAGTGCGCCGGTGCCCGTGGCGTGGGTCGCGCGCAGCCCCAGCTCCCCCGAGCCGTCGTCGTGGACGCCGACGAGGAGCTCGACGTCGCCCGCGCAGCCCCGGACCCGCCACCCGGCGTCGCTCAGGACGGCGCCGAGCCGGGCCAGCGAGCCGTCGCGGCCGGGCCGCAGCACCGAACGGCGCGAGCGTGCGAGCACGGTGCCGGCGACCGGGCCCCCGACCCACCGCACCGTCGGGCGGCCGCCGGGTGGAGCCGGCTCCTCCAGCACCGACCAGAGCCCGGCCGCCGCGCGCCGTACCTGCCCGAGCGCCGCGGCGACGGCCCTCTCGTCGACGGGGTCGCCGGCGACCACCAGGTCGGCCTCACGTGCGGACTGCGGGGTGCAGGCCGTGCGTGGCAGCAGCACGACGTCGACGTCCGGGTGGCGACGGCGCAGCGCCGCCATGAACGGGTCGCGGACCGGGACGTCGGGTGCGTGCAGCTCCATGGCAGCAGGCTGCCCCGGATCACCCGGACGGGGAACGGGCAGTTCCTCCGCTGTGGAGAACCCTTCCGGTCACGCTCAGAGGTGCGGGAACCAGAGACCGATCTCGCGCCCGGCGGACTCCTCGGAGTCCGAGCCGTGCACGAGGTTCTCGCGGTTCGACAGCGCCAGGTCGCCGCGGATGGTGCCGGGCGCCGCCTTGCGCCCGTCGGTGGCACCGTTGAGCGCACGGACGACCTCGATCGCCTCGTCCCCCTCGAGCACGAGCGCGACGAGCGGGCCGCTGGTGACGAACGTGCGCAGCGGCGGGTAGAAGTCGCGCTCGACGTGCTCGGCGTAGTGCGCGTCCGCCTGAGCGGCGTCGATGGTGCGGTGCTCCATCGCGACGAGGCGGAGGCCCTTGGCCTCGAAGCGGGAGAGGACCTCCCCGACCAGGCCGCGGCGGACGGTGTCGGGCTTGAGGAGGACGAGGGTGCGCTGGCTCATGCGCCGCACCCTATCGAGTGCCCGTAGGGGCGCCGAGGGCGGCCGCGAAGTCGGTCACGCCCAGCCTGCGCCTGGGATGGCTGGTGCCGTCGCCGGACCTGCTCGACGCCCTCGACGCCCTCGACGTCCGGCGCGTCCTGCTGACGAACGGCCACCCTGACCGGGCTCCGGGACGGGCCCAGCGGCACCTAGCCCGGCTGCTGGGCGTCGAAGGCGGCGTAGGCCGCCGCCCGTTCCCGCTCGATCTTGCGCCCGAGGAAGTCGGCGGTGCCCCACAGCAGCGCGAAGATCGCCCCGAGCAGGAACATCATCGGGACGACGAAGCCCAGCCCGATCGCCACGACCTGCACGCCCCAACCCGCCGCGTAGGCCCACTCCCGGCGCAGCATCCCGGCCAGCAGCAGGCACACCAGGGCCAGTCCCAGGCCCACGACCAGCGCGACCGCGGTGTCCACCTCGGAGACCGAGATCATCACCGGGGTGGTCAGCCCCAGCGCGATCGCCTCCAGCGAGAGGATCGCCGCGCACATGCCGCGGCGCGGGGAGCGAGGGGGCGCCGCGCTCTCGGCACCGGTCTTGGGGCCGTCGGGGGGGCCCGCGGCGTGGCCGGCAGTGGGGTCGGGCTCGCTCATCGGCGGTCCCGGGGCCGGGTCAACATCGTGCGGGCCTCCCCGACGGTCACCACGGAGCCGGTCACCAGCACCGCGCCCGCGCCGAGCGGGTCGCCGAAGGCGTCACCGGCCTCGGCCAGTGTGGTGGCCACGTCGAGCGCCTCGGCGAGGCGGGGCGCGACCGTGACGCGGTCCTCGCCGAAGACCTCGTGGGCGGTGAGCGCGAGCTGCTCGGCCGGCATGGCGCGAGCCGTGGAGTTCTGGGTGATCACGACGTGCGCCAGCACCGGCTCGAGCTCGGCGAGGAAGCCCTCGTGGTCCTTGTCCCCCATGACGCCGATGACGCCGATCAGCGGCGAGAAGGCGAAGGAGTCCTCGAGTGCGCCGGCGACGGCCTCGGCCGCGTGCGGGTTGTGGGCCGCGTCGAGCACCACGGTGGGGCTGCGCCGGACGACCTCGAGCCGGCCCGGGGAGGTGATCTCGGCGAACGCGGCCCGCACCAGCTCGTCGTCCAGGCTGTGCTCGGCGCTGGCGGCGAACGCCTCGACCACGGCCAGCGCCACCGCCGCGTTCTGGGCCTGGTGGGCGCCGTAGAGCGGCAGGAAGAGGTCGTCGTAGCGGGCGCGCAGACCCTGCAGGGAGATGACCTGGCCACCGACGGCGGGCACGCGCGCGATCACCCCGAACTCCATCCCCTCGCGGGCGATGGTGGCGCCGACCTCGCTCGCGTGGCGCAGCAGCACCTCCGCGACCTCGGGGCGCTGCTCGGCGATCACCGCGAAGGTGCCGGGCTTGATGATCCCGGCCTTCTCCAGCGCGATGGCCCCCGGCGTCTCGCCGAGGTACTGGGCGTGGTCCACCGCGATCGGCAGCACCGCGGCCACCTGGGCGTCGGCGACGTTGGTGGCGTCCCACGACCCGCCCATGCCGACCTCGACCACGGCGACGTCGACCGGGGCGTCGGCGAAGGCGGCGTACGCCATCGCCACGACGGTCTCGAAGAACGACAGGGGGTGGTCCTGATCGGCGTCGACCAGGTCGAGGTACGGCGCCACGTCGTTGAAGGCCTGCACGAACTCCTCGTCGGTGAGCTGCTCGCCGTCGACGGAGATCCGCTCGGTCATCCGCTCGACGTGCGGGCTGGTGAAGCGGCCGGTGCGCAGGTCGAGGGCGCGCAGCAGCGTGTCGATCATCCGCGACGTCGACGTCTTGCCGTTGGTGCCGGTCAGGTGGATCAGCGGGTACGACGCCTGCGGGTCGCCGAGCATCTCGGTGAGCGCCCGGATCCGGTCGAGGGAGGGCTCCAGCCGGCTCTCGGGCCAGCGGGAGAGCAGGGCGTCCTGGGCCTCGGCGAAGGTCTCGGCCAGGCGGGGGGCTTCGGGGGCGTCAGTCATCGTGGCGCCAGTCTATTTCACTCCCCCGCTGCCGCCGAACCCTCGCGCGACCCCGGCCGACCACCGGGTGCACCACGTCGGCCCGGCCAACCGGTTTCCCGCCCACCGCACCGGCCCCATAGGATTTCCTCCATGACCGAGACCCGCAGGGCCCAGGATCCGACCGCGACGAGCACCGGTGCGCGTGCCGTCGTCGTACCGGACAAGCCCGCGCTCGAGGGTCTCGAGGCGTCGTGGAGCCAGCGCTGGAAGACCGACGACACCTACGCCTTCGACCGCACCCAGCCCCGTGAGCACGTCTACTCGATCGACACCCCGCCGCCGACCGTGAGCGGCAGCCTGCACGTCGGGCACGTCTTCTCCTACACCCACACCGACCTGATCGCCCGCTACCAGCGGATGCGCGGCAAGTCCGTCTTCTACCCGATGGGCTGGGACGACAACGGCCTGCCGACCGAGCGCCGGGTGCAGAACTACTTCGGGGTCCGCTGCGACCCGTCGCTGCCCTACCAGGACGACTACACCCCGCCGGAGAAGCCCGACCCGAAGCGGCAGGTCCCGGTCAGCCGGCCCAACTTCGTGGAGCTGTGCGAGCGCCTCGTCGAGCAGGACGAGGAGGTCTTCGAGCAGCTCTGGCGGACCCTGGGCCTCTCCGTGGACTGGAAGCAGCACTACACCACGATCGGCCCCAAGGCCCAGGTCGTCAGCCAGCGTGCGTTCCTGCGCAACTTCGCCCGTGGGGAGGCCTACCTCCAGGAGGCGCCGACCCTGTGGGACGTCACCTTCCAGACCGCGGTCGCCCAGGCCGAGCTCGAGGCCCGCGACTACGCCGGCGCCTACCACCGGGTCGCCTTCCACCGCACCGACGGCAGCCCCGTCCACATCGAGACGACCCGCCCCGAGCTCATCCCCAGCGTGGTCGCGCTGATCGCGCACCCCGACGACGAGCGCTACCAGCCGCTCTTCGGCACCACCGTCACCTCGCCGGTCTTCGGCGTGGAGATCCCCGTCCTGGCCCACCCGCTCGCCGAGCGGGACAAGGGTGCCGGCATCGCCATGTGCTGCACGTTCGGCGACCTCACCGACGTCACCTGGTGGCGTGAGCTCCAGCTGCCGGTGCGCACCGTGATCGGCCGCGACGGCCGGATGACCCGCGAGACGCCGCAGTGGCTCAGCGGCGAGCAGGCCGCGGCGGCCTACGAGGATCTCAAGGGCAAGACCGCCTTCTCGGCCCGCGAGGCCGTCGTGGCCGCGCTGCGCGCGAGCGGCGACCTGGACGGCGAGCCGAAGCCGACCCAGCGGATGACCAACTTCTACGAGAAGGGCGACAAGCCGCTCGAGATCGTCGCCACCCGCCAGTGGTACCTGCGCAACGGCGGCCGCGACGGCGCCGTGCGCAAGGAGATGCTCGCCCGCGGCGCCGAGGTCACCTGGGTGCCGGGCCACATGAAGCACCGCTACGACAACTGGGTCGGCGGCCTGAACGGCGACTGGCTGATCTCACGCCAGCGCTTCTTCGGCATCCCCTTCCCCGTCTGGTACCCGCTCGACGCCGAGGGCGAGCCCGACTACGCCCACCCGCTGCTGCCGAGCGAGGCGGAGCTGCCCGTCGACCCCTCGACGGACCGCCCAGGCGGGTACGACGAGGAGCAGCGCGGCGTCCCCGGCGGTTTCGTGGGCGACCCGGACGTGATGGACACCTGGGCGACCTCGTCGCTCACGCCGCAGATCGCCGGTGGCTGGGAGACCGACGACGACCTGTTCGGCCGGGTCTTCCCGATGGACCTGTGCACCCAGGCCCACGACATCATCCGCACCTGGCTGTTCTCCCGCGTGGTCCGCGCCCACTACGAGAACCACGCGGCCCCCTGGTCGCACGCGCTGGTCTCCGGCTTCATCCTCGACCCCGACCGCAAGAAGATGTCGAAGTCGAAGGGCAACGTGGTCGTCCCGACCGACGTGCTCGAGAAGTTCGGCGCCGACGCCGTCCGCTGGCGTGCCGCGATGGCCCGCCCGGGCCTGGACTCGCCGTTCGACGAGACCCAGATGAAGGTCGGGCGCCGCCTGGCGATGAAGGTGCTCAACGCCTCCAAGTTCGTCCTCGGCGGGGTCGGGGCGACCTCGTTGAACCACTTCGAGGTGTCCGAGCCGATCGACTGCGCCCTGCTGGGCCGGCTGGCGAACGTCGTCACCAGGGCCACCGAGGCGTTCGACGCCTATGACTACACCAGCGCCCTCGAGGCGTCGGAGAAGTTCTTCTGGGAGTTCTGCGACGACTACCTCGAGCTGGTCAAGGAGCGGGCCTACGACGAGGACGGCGGTCGTGGCACCGCCTCGGCCCGCGCCACCCTGGCCATCGCGCTGCAGGTCCAGCTGCGCCTGCTCGCGCCGTTCCTGCCGTACGTGACGGAGGAGGTCTGGTCGTGGTGGCAGGAGGGGTCGATCCACCTCTCCCCCTGGCCCACCGAGGTGGAGCTGGGCGCGGCCGCCGCGGCCTCCCCCGCGCTGCTGGACGCCGTCGCCGAGGCGCTCGTCGGGATCCGCGGAGCGAAGTCCACGGCGAAGGTCTCGATGCGCGCCGAGCTGTCCCGGGTGGAGATCTCCGGACCACCGGAGCGGGTGCGTCTCGCCGAGACCGCGGCCGCCGACCTGCGCCGCACCGGGAAGATCACCGGCGACCTGGTCTTCACGCCGGTCGAGGACGCCGGCCAGGAGCTCACCGTCCGCGCCGAGCTGGCCGAGGTCGCCCCGCAGTAGGCCTCGGCGGACCTCAGCGGTGGGCGCGGCCGCGGTGCTGGCCGTGCCCGCCGTGCTGGTGGTGCTTCGTGCGCGTGTCGTGCTTGTCGCGCTTGATCTTCCGGTCGTGCTTCGCGTGCTCGGCGTGCTTGACCTTCCGGTCGTGCTTCGCGTGCTCGGCGTGCTTGACCTTCCGATCGTGCTTCGCGCGCTTGTCGGGCTCGGCCTGCTCGCGGTGACCTCCGGTCGACCGGTGGTTGGAGCGTGCGGCCGCGGCCAAGGCCCGGGGGCTCGACATCGTCGCGGCGGAGGTCGACAGGGTGAGCCGCTGGGCCGTCCTGACGACCCTGCGGGGCGCCGTCGGGGTCGCCGACGCGTCGGGCCGGGTCACCCGCGGGCTCGCCGGCGGCCGCTCGGATGAAGTGGCGCTCGGTGCACGGGGGCCCATCGGGGACGGGGCGCGCGTGACGACACCGGGGGACGGCTCGGCCACGACCGGCCCGGGCGCGGGGGGCACCACGTGGTCGGCCGCGGCCACGCGGTCGAAGGGTGCCGACCCGGCGGGCGGGACGACGACGGTGGCCGGCGCCCGGTCGTGCTCGTCGTGCTGGAGGGCCAGCTCGGCGCCGGCGACCACGCGGTGCACGCCGTGGTGCACGAACGAGCGCATGGCGTTGCTCCGGGCCGCGTTGGCGACGATCAGCGCGCACGCGATCGCGACGAGTAGGAACGCCAGCAGCGGTCGCTTGTGGTCGGCGCTCACGAGTGTGGCTTCCCTTTCCCGAGGCACCGGACGGCACCTGTCCCCAGAGTGTGGGGCCCCGACCGGCCTCCGCGCGCCACCCTGCACGGGAATGGCCCGAAGTGACTAGTCATTTCTGGTCATGCCCCACCGGGCCCCGGTCGTTCGGAGGACCGGGGGCGACGATCAGGCGGACTTCTTCTTCTTGGCCTCGGACTCGCGCAGCACCATCTCCGGCGCCACCCCGAGCAGCACCACGTCCGCGGAGACGATCACCTTGGCGACGTCACCGCGCGAGGGCACGTCGTACATGACGTGGAGGAGGACCTCCTCGATGATCGCGCGCAGGCCGCGGGCACCGGTGCCCCGCTCGAGCGCCTTGTCCGCGATCGACTCGATGGCGTCGGAGGTGAACTCGAGGTCGACCCCGTCGAGGTCGAAGAGCTTCTGGTACTGCTTGACCAGGGCGTTGCGGGGCTCGGTGAGGATCTGGACCAGCGCCGCCTGGTCGAGCTTCGAGACGCTCGCGATCAGGGGCAGCCGGCCGATGAACTCGGGGATGAGCCCGAACTTGGTGAGGTCCTCGGGGCGCACGAGCTCGAGGAGGTCCTCGGCCTCCTTCTCGGCGGCCCCGCGCACCTCGGCGGTGAAGCCGAGGGTCTTCTTGCCGACCCGCTGCTCGACGATGTGCTCGAGCCCCGAGAACGCCCCACCCACGATGAAGAGGATGTTGGTGGTGTCGATCTGGATGAACTCCTGGTGCGGGTGCTTGCGCCCGCCCTGCGGCGGCACCGATGCCGTGGTGCCCTCGATGATCTTCAGCAGCGCCTGCTGCACGCCCTCGCCGGAGACGTCACGCGTGATCGAGGGGTTCTCCGCCTTGCGGGCCACCTTGTCGATCTCGTCGATGTAGATGATGCCGGTCTCGGCCTTCTTGACGTCGTAGTCCGCGGCCTGGATCAGCTTGAGGAGGATGTTCTCGACGTCCTCGCCGACGTAGCCGGCCTCGGTCAGCGCGGTGGCGTCCGCGATGGCGAACGGCACGTTGAGCATCCGGGCGAGGGTCTGCGCCAGGTACGTCTTGCCACAGCCGGTAGGGCCGATGACGAGGATGTTGGACTTCGCGACCTCGACCGACTCCTCCTTGCTGTGCTTGCCGGCGATCGGCTGGACGCCGGCCTGGACGCGCTTGTAGTGGTTGTAGACGGCCACCGCGAGCGACTTCTTGGCGTGCTCCTGGCCGATCACGTAGGAGTTCAGGAACTCGAAGATCTCCCGGGGCTTCGGAAGATCGGCCAGCTCGACCTCGGAGCCCTCGCTGAGCTCCTCCTCGATGATCTCGTTGCAGAGGTCGATGCACTCGTCGCAGATGTAGACCCCCGGCCCGGCGATGAGCTTCTTGACCTGCTTCTGGCTCTTCCCGCAGAAGGAACACTTCAGCAGGTCCCCACCGTCACCGATGCGTGCCACGGTCATCCTCCGGTCCTGGTCCAACGTTGTCTGGCGAGAGCCGTACGACGGTACCCCGTGCCGCCGCCGTTGCGACGGCGGACACGAGGATCACGTCGACGGGGTGGCTCAGCCCGCGGTGGCGGGCGTGCCCTTGAGGGACTCGAGCACACTGTCGATCAGGCCGTACTCGACGGCCTGCTCGGCGGTCAGGATCTTGTCGCGCTCGATGTCGCGGCTCACCTGCTCGAGATCCCGGCCGGAGTGCTCGCTGATCATCTTCTCGAGCAGCTCGCGCATGCGCAGGATCTCGTTGGCCTGGATCTCGATGTCCGAGGTCTGGCCGAAGGTGCCCTCGGTGTAGGGCTGGTGGATCAGGATCCGGCTGTTGGGCAGCGCGAGGCGCTTGCCGGGCGTGCCCGCGGCGAGCAGGATCGCCGCCGCGGAGGCCGCCTGGCCGATGCAGACGGTCTGCACGTCGCACTTGATGAAGCGCATCGTGTCGTAGATGGCCGTGAGCGCCGTGAACGAGCCACCGGGGCTGTTGATGTAGATGCTGATGTCCTGGTCGGGGTTCATCGACTGCAGGCACATCAGCTGGGCGATGACGGCGTTGGCGACGTCGTCCGAGATCGGGGTGCCGAGGTAGATGATGCGCTCCTCGAACAGCTTGCCGTACGGGTCGATGCGCCGGAAGCCGTAGGACGTGCGCTCTTCCCACTGCGGGATGTAGTAGTTCATCTGCGTCTCAGTCCTTGTTCGAGGTGTTGTGGGCCGGGCGACCTTCGTCCGCGGCCTCGCGGGCGCTCTTGATCACCTGGTCGACCAGGCCGTACTCGAGCGCCTGGTCGGCGGTGAACCAGCGGTCACGGTCGGCGTCGTTCTCGATCTGCTCGACCGGCTGCCCGGTGTGCTCCGCGATCAGCTCGAGCAGCACCTTCTTGATGTGCAGCGACTGCTGGGCCTGGATCTTGATGTCCGAGGCGGAGCCACCCATGCCGGAGGACGGCTGGTGCATCATGATCCGCGCGTGCGGCAGGGCGTAGCGCTTGCCCTTCGTGCCCGCGCAGAGCAGGAACTGCCCCATCGACGCGGCGAGGCCCATGCCGACGGTGGCGACGTCGTTGGGGATGTAGTTCATGGTGTCGTAGATCGCCATGCCGGCGTCCACGGAGCCACCGGGCGAGTTGATGTGCAGGAAGATGTCGGCCTCGGGGTCCTCGGCCGAGAGCAGCAGCAGCTGGGCACAGATCGCGTTGGCGTTCTGGTCACGGACCTCGGAGCCGAGGAAGATGATCCGCTCGCGCAACAGGCGCTGGTAGATGTGGTCGTCGAGGACGTTGAAACCGCCTCCCCCATTCATCTGGGAGCCGTTCAACTCGGTCGAGAGCGAGGGGCTGGAGTTCTGGGTCACGAGAGCGACCCTAGCCGGTGGTTCCGACACTTCCACGGCGCAGGCACCCCTGTTCGCCGACAGCAGATTCCCGCGTGCTCCCGACGCCGTCACACCAGCCACTCGCGCAGCGCGCCGTGCACCCGAGGGTGGTTGAGCAGGCCGAAGTGGCCGGTCCTCCCGACGTGAAGGACGTCGGCCCCGGGGAACAGCTCGGCACCGTACCGGTCGCGGCCGTACGCCGAGGGCACACGGACCAGGCAGTCGCCGAGGTAGTGCCCGACGGGGTGGCGCGGCGACGCGGTGAGCGTGGCCGCGACCAGGTGGTAGCGAGCGTGCGGCAGCGCAGCGACGTCCTCGGGGAGGCCCTCGACCAGGTCGTGAACGCCTACCGAGCGCTGGTCCAGGATCCGGCCGAACGGCGAGGTCTCGGGGAAGCGCGCCAGGCCGCGGCTCCCGTGCCCGACCCCCTTCGCGAGGGGGGCGCCGAGGTGCGGCGTGCCCAGCGTGACCACGTCCGTCACCAGGTCGCTCCAGGGCCGCTGGTCGGGCTGCGGGTCGGGCATCGCGACCGCGCCGGCGGTGCGCACCACCAGCCCGCCCATCGAGTGACCGACCAGGGCGATCCGGCTCACGCCACCGGGCCAGGTCTCGACCAGGCGCTGCATCAGGGCGGCCAGCTCCACGCCGTTCGCACGCACCCCGAGCCCGGTGTTGGCGCGCAGGAAGAGCGGCGTCCAGCCCTGGTCGGTCAGGGTCTCGCCGTACGTCTGGGGTGTCTCGTCGCCGGTCCGGTCCCAGTGGCCCTCGTTCTCGCACAGCCCGTGCAGGAGGACGACGAGACGATCGGTGCGCTGCCCGAACGCCTCCTCGAGGGCGGCCGGCTCGAGCACGACGTCGCGACCGCCGGCCCGCACCGCCAGGGAGATCGCGAGCCGTGGTCGCTCGCGCACCAGCCGGTCGCCGATCAGCCCGTTGACGAACGAGCTCAGGTACCGGCCGCGGTCGTGGTCGTCCAGCCGCGGTCCCGCCCCGGCCGTCGCCGCCCGCTCCAGCGCCCACGACGCGGCACGCAGGCCCCCGCCCAGGCTGCCGTACACCGCGGAGGCGAGGGCACGGTGCACTCCCCCGGGCGCTCCCCCGGCCGGCCCCCCGACTGGCCCCCCGACTGTCGGGGAGGTGCCGCCCGTCGCACGTCGCAGCAGACCGGTGACACGGTCGACGACGGCGAGATGGGTGTCGCGTGCGGTCCGGACGACGAGCTCGTCGGCGACCTCGGTGAGCAGCGAGAGCGCGTCCAGGACCCCCGGGCCGACCGGGGCAGCGGTGCGGGAGGTCATCCCCCCACCGTACGCCCCGGTGAACGGTTGTGCACCGAATGGCGGTCGACGGAGGACCGACGGTCGCCCGACGAAAGCCGGACGGCCCGGGACACCTCGCGGTGTCCCGGGCCGTCCGGGTGCGGCAGTGCGGATCAGGCCTCGGCGGGCTCGTCCTCGGTGCTCGTCCCGACCGGCGCGTCGGCGGGCGCCTCGGCCGGCTCCTCGGCGGGGTTTCCCGTCTCCGGGTCCGTCTCGGGCTCGGGCTCGGGCTCGCCGATGCTGCCGTCGGGGCGCAGGTTCTTCAGCTCGACCACGTTGCCCGAGGCGTCCTTGACGACCGCGGACTCCACGATCGTGGCCAGCGCCTTGCCGCGCAGGATCTCCTGCACGAGGTCGGGGATGTGGTTGTGCTCGAACATGTGGTTCGCGAACTCCTGCGGGTCCTGGCCGGACTGCTGGGCGCGACGGACCAGGTGCTCGGAGAGCTCGGACTGGTCGACGCCGAGCTCCTCCTTCTTGGCGATCTCGTCGAGGATGAACTGCGCGGCCACCGCCTCGCGGACCCGGCGGTCGAGGTCGGCCTCGAACTCCTCGACGGTCTGGCCCTCGTCCTCGAGGTACTTGTCCATCGTGATGCCGGCCACGCCGAGCTGCTGCTCGATGTTCTGGCGGCGGGCGTTGAGCTCGTCGGTCACCAGTGACTCCGGCAGCGGGATGGAGACCTGCTCGAGCAGCTTCTCCAGGACGGCGTCACGGGCGGCCGCGGCCTGCTCGAGGCGCTTGCCCCGGCCGAGCCGCTCGCGCACGTCGTCGTTGAGCTCGGCGACCGTGTCGAACTCCGAGGCCAGCTGGGCGAACTCGTCGTCGAACTCGGGCAGCTCCTGCTCCTGGACCTGGCCGACGGAGACCTCGACCTCGACCTCCTCGCCGACCAGGTCGCCGCCCACGAGCTGGGAGGAGAAGGTCTTGTCGTCGCCCGAGGACATGCCGGTCAGGGCCTCGTCGAGCCCGTCGAGCATGCCGCCGCGACCGACCTGGTAGGACATGCCGGAGACCTCGGCGCCCTCGAGCACCTCGCCGTCCTTCTTCGCCTTGAGGTCGAGCACGACGAAGTCGCCCTCGGCCGCCGGGCGCTCCACGTCGTTGAGCGTGGCGAAGCGCTCACGCAGGGCCTGGACCTGCTCCTCGACGTCCTCGTCGGAGACCTCGAGGTCCTCGACCTCGGCCTCGACGCCCTCGTAGTCGGGCACCTCGATCTCGGGACGGATGTCGACCTCGGCGGTGAACTCGAGGATCTCGTTGTCCTCGAACTTGGTGACCTCGATCTCGGGCTGGGCCAGCGGCTGCAGCGAGTGCTCCTGGAGCGCCTCGACGTACTTCTGCGGCAGCACCTCGTTGATCGCCTCGTCGAGGACCGCACCGCGGCCGACCTGGCGGTCGATGACCGCCGGCGGCACCTTGCCGCGACGGAAGCCGGGGATGTTGATCTGCTGGGCGATCTTCTTGTACGCCGCGTCGAGGCTCGGCTTGAGCTCCTCGAAGGGCACCTCGACGCTCAGCTTGGCCCGGGTGGGGCTCAAGTTCTCGACGGCGCTCTTCACAGGTTGTCTCCTCATTCGTCCGGTGGATGGTGCGGTCCGTGCGTCACCCGGTCGTGCTGGCTGACCGTGCTGGGTCCTGGGGCTGTCAGTCGGGGCGACAGGACTCGAACCTGCGGTCTCCTGCTCCCAAAGCAGGCGCGCTAGCCACTACGCTACGCCCCGCCAAGTGGGGTCCCGACGGCGTCGGAGGCCCTGCTTGGAGCGGATGACGGGAATCGAACCCGCGTAATCAGTTTGGAAGACTGGAGCTCTACCATTGAGCTACATCCGCACGCATCAAAATGCGGGTTCCATCCTTCCACACCGCGGGCTCCCGGCCACAAACGAGGCGCTCGCCCCGCCTGCCGCCCGCCCGTCGCGCCGGCTCACCGGTGGTGCACGAGGACCAGGGCACGGTCGTCGTGACGGGAGCCGAGCGCGTCGACGAGCCGGGCCGCGCCGCCCTGGAAGTTCCCGCGCAGAAGCCGCTCGGCCTGTCCCACCATCCGGTCGATGCCGAGCCCGATGTCGCGGGTCGGCGTCTCCACCATCCCGTCGGTGTAGAGCAGCAGCGCGTCGCCGCGACCGGCGGTCCCGGCGACGCAGGGGAACGCCGCGCCGGCGATGAGGCCGAGGACCGGCCCCTCGGTGTCCCGCGTCGTCCAGCGCCCCGAGCCCGCCGCGAGCTGCACGGCGGGCGGGTGGCCGGCGGTGCGGATCTCGTAGGTACCGGTGGCCAGCTCGAGGGAGAGATGGACGGCGGTGGCGAATCCCTCCGCCCAGTCCTGGCGCAGCAGGTAGTCGTTGGCGGCGGGCAGGAAGTCGGCCGCCGGGAGCGCGGTGAGCAGGCCACCGAACGCCCCGGAGAGCAGCAGGGCCCGGGTGCCGGCCTGCTCGCCCTTGCCCGAGACGTCGACGACGACGATGTCGAGCCGGTCGCCCGTGCTCGACATGCTCGTGACCACGAAGTCCCCGGCGAACGGCGTCCCTCCCGCCGAGCGCAGCGCCGACTCGACGTACCAGGCATCGGGGAGCTGCGGGATGACCCCCTGGCCGAGGATCCGGTCGCGCAGGTCGACCAGCATCGACTCGCCCAGGGCACCAGCCACGCCCAGTCGCGAGCGACGGAACGAGGTCAGCAGGATGATGAAGCTGAGCACGAAGACGATCAGCACGGTCAGCATGGTCAGCGGCAGCCGCGCGTCGTCCTCGGGGATGCTGACCAGCGTGGCCATCAGCATCAGCAGCACGAACACCACGAACCAGGGCAGCTGACGCGGCCCGAGAAGCAGGCTGGCGAGCGAGAGCGGCAGCACCAGGGCGGAGATCGGCACGGTGTCCGGCCAGAGGATCACTCCGACCGTGAGCAGCACCGCGAGGACCGCCAGCGTCGGGACCACCCAGTTCTGCCGGGCGCCGCTGTGCCTCAGGTGCGCCCTCCCCCAGGCGCGCAGGCGTGCGGCCACGGCCGGCCGGGCCGGCTCGCGAGCTGCGGTCATGGTCGTGGGTCCTCGGTCTCGGTGAGGTGTCACTGTAGGGCTCGCGACCGGAACCTGCGTTGACATCGGGGACACCAGAACAGGTTGCGCCCAGCGAGCACCTCGGTGCGCACCGCCGCGCCGCAGACGTGGCACGGCATGGCGTGGCGACGGTAGACGTAGACCTCGCCGCCGTGGTCGTCGACCCGCGGCGCTCGCCCCATCGCCTCGGGCGTGTGCTCGGGGCGCACGGTGTCGATCCGGCCCGTCCGCACCCCCTGCGCCATCAGCTCGACCAGGTCCTCCCAGATCGCGGCGAACTGGCCCACCCGCAGCGTGTGACCGGGACGCAGGGGATGCATCCGGTGCCGGAAGAGCACCTCGGCGCGGTAGACGTTGCCGACCCCGGCGAGCACGCTCTGGTCCATCAGCAGGGCGCCGATCGGCGAGCGGCTGCGCCGGATCCGCTCCCAGGCACGGGTCGGGTCGGCGTCCGGTCGGAGCGGGTCGGGCCCGGAGCGCTCGACCACCGCGTCGCGCTCGCGGCGGGTGACCAGGTCGCAGGTCGTCGCGCCGCGCAGGTCGGCGTACGACACGGGCGCAGCGAGGCTGACCAGCCGCAGCCGGACCTGCCCGACCGGGAGCGCGACCTCGCTGACGTCCCGGTGGATGTCGAGCTTGCCGTAGAGGCCGAGGTGGATGTGGATCCAGCGCTCCGCGCCGAAGCCGAGGAAGAGGTGCTTGCCCCACGCCTCGGCGCCCTCGAGCACGCCGGTGTCGAGCAGCGCCGCGGAGTCCGCGAAGCGGCCCTGCGGGCTGCCCACCCGGACGGCCCGGCCGGCGAAGGCGGCTTCCAGCTCCCCCGCGAGACGGTGCAGGGTGTGGCCCTCAGGCATCGCCCGGGGATCCGACCGGGCCCGCGAGTGCAGAGTCCGGCAGCGGCGGCAGCTCGTGGTCGGTCTCGTACGTCGCCAGCTGGGCGATGCGGCGGACGTGACGGTCCTCGCCGGAGAACGGCGTGACCAGGAAGACCTCGACGAAGCGGGTCATGTCGTCGAGCGAGTGCAGGCGGCCGCCCACCGAGATGACGTTGGCGTCGTTGTGCTCACGGGCCAGCACCGCCGTCTCCTCGGACCACACCAGCGCCGAGCGGATCCCGGCGACCTTGTTGGCCGCGATCTGCTCTCCGTTGCCCGAGCCGCCGATGACGACACCGAGGCTGTCGAGGCCCTCCTCACGCTCCCCCGCGACGCCCTCGGCGGCCCGCAGGCAGAAGACGGGGTAGTCGTCGACGGCGTCGTAGACGAAGGGGCCGTGGTCGACGACCTCGTAGCCGTGGTCGACCAGCCACGCCAGGAGGTGGTCCTTGAGGTCGAGGCCGGCATGGTCGGAGCCGAGGTGCACGCGCATGGTGCGGATTCTCGCAGAGGGCCCGGGGCGCGGTGCACCCGGAGGTTCTACCGCCCGGGGTTCGACCGACGGAGGTTGTGCTGCTGAAGGAAGGCGGCGACCTGGCGCATCAGCGGCTCGGCCGCGGGGAACACCCCGGGATGGCGCCAGAAGCCGTGGATCTGCCCGAGGTAGCGCGTCGCCACGACCTCGACACCGGCCTCGGCCAGCAGCCGCGCGAGGTGCTCGCCCTCGTCGCGCAGCGGGTCGTGCTCGGCGGTCACGACCAGGGTGGGCGGCAGGGTCGCCAGCCGGTCGGAGAGGAGCGGCGCGAGGTCGGGGTCCTCGAGATCGGCCGGCGTGGCGGCGTACTGCTGCCAGTACCACGCGGCGTCGCGGGGGTCGAAACCGTCGGCGGCGCTCGCGTAGGACGCGAAGCCGGCGCTCGGGTCGAGGAACGGGTAGACCAGCGCCACCGCCTGGAAGCGGCCGGGGTGGCGCAGCGCGGCGACCAGGGCGAGGTTGCCTCCGGCGCTGTCGCCGTGGGCGTGGACAGGTCCGCCCAGGCCGTGCGCGGCGCCCTCGCGCTCGAGCCAGCCGAGGACGGTCGAGACGTCGTCGGGGGCCGCGGGGAACCGGTGCTCGGGCGGGCGTCGGTAGTCGACGCTGAGCACGGCCAGGCCGCTGCGGTTGGCCAGCCGGCGGGCAGAGGCGTCGTGGACGTCTACGTCGTGGAAGACGAACCCGCCGCCGTGCAGGTGCACGACCAGGCCGTCGGCGGCGCCCCCGGGTCGGTACAGCCGGGCGGGGACGCCGTCGCAGTCGAGGTCGCGCACCTGCGCGACGTCCTCGCGCGGCTCGGCCAGCGCGGCCTCGCGCGCCTGCCGGCGTGAGGCGTCGATGTCGTGACCGGCGACCCAGTGGGGCTCGTCGTCGGCGGCCGCCTCCACGGCACGCTGGGACTCGGGGAACAGCACCATCGGTCCACCTACCTCTGCATCAGGGCGTCGAGGCCGACGGCGAGTGCCGCCGCGACCCGGAAGTCGACGCGGTCGTCAGGAACCTGCACGGTGTAGCGGTCGCGGACCGTGGCCTGGCGCTCGATGCTGAGCAGCGGCTGGCCGTCGGGCCCTTCGAAGTCGAAGTGCACCGGCAGGAACGGGATCTCGCTGAACCGACGCAAGAGCGCGACGAGCTGGCTGCGCTCCCGACCGCTGCCCGCGTAGCCCGGCCCCTCGAGGTGGAAGGTCGAGCGCAGCAGGCTCGCGCCGAAGTCCTTGCGGAAGAAGCCGAGCGGCTGGGCGTGCTCGTCGGTGATGTCGTAGCCGGCGCCGAAGTCCATGACCTGGCGCGCCTTGAAGGCGAAGACCTTGCGCGCCTTCGTCTCGTCGCTGTAGAAGGTGACCTGCTCCCGGAAGGCGAGCCGCTTCTGCTCGGCCAGCCCCATCAGCTGCCCGACGGCGCCCCCGGGTGCGGCGGCGTACAGCTCGTAGCGGTTCGTGGTCAGCGCGAACTTCTGCCGCACGTAGAACGTGGGCAGGTACATCGGGGCGGTCACGGCGCGACTCTAACCGCGCTCCCCGCCGCCCGCTCCCCGCGGGCACCAACCCCGCCGGTCGAGGTCCCAGGAGCGTAGAGACGCCCCCGCCGGTCGGGGCCCCAAGAGCCTAGGCACGCCCCCCGCCGGTCGAGGTGCGAGGAGCGTCAGCGACGAGCCTCGAGACCCGGTGAGCTGGGCTGCCTCGTCGCCGGGTTTCGAGACGCTCGCTGACGCTCCCTCCTCAACCACCGGTCCCCGCCGCTGGTCGAGGTGTGAGGAGCGTCAGCGACGAGCCTCGAGACCCGGTGAGCTGGGCTACCTGCGTCACCGGGTTTCGAGACGCTCCCTCCTCAACCAACCGGGGGCGCCCTCCCGCCGGCGCTCCTCATCCAACCGGACCCACCTCGTTGGTCGAGGTGCGAGGAGCGTCAGCGACGAGCCTCGAGACCCGGTGACGATCAGCCCTCCGTCACCGGGTTTCGAGACGCTCGCTGCGCTCCCTCCTCAACCAGCCGGGGTGCCATCCCGCTGGCGCTCCTCCTAACCACCGGGGCGCACTCGTTGGTCGAGGTGTGAGGAGCGTCAGCGACGAGCCTCGAGACCCGGCGAGACGACCAGCAAGGCCGCCGAAAATTCTTCTCCACACCCTCCCCCGGATGGGGTAGATCCGGGGTCTGACTGTCGGTGGTCGGTGCTGGAATGGAGTCATGGCCGAGACGATCAGCAGCCCCGACGCCCCTCCGCGGTGCTGGCTGCGGTGCGCTCGGCACGCCGGGTCGAGGACGCCGAGGCCGCCCGTCAGCTGCGGCTCGCGGTGGACTGGGCGGCGATGCACTCGGTGGACTCGTTGGCCGACGCCGCGCACCTGTGGGCCGAGCGGTACGGCGACACCGGGGTCCCCGTCGCCGGACCCGGGGCACCCCTGGTGGCGGAGTTCTGTGTGGCCGAGCTCGCCGCCGCCATCGGGGTCTCCACCGACGCCGGCAGGGGCTACCTCGGGGAGGCCGTCGAGCTCAGGTACCGCCTGCCCCGGGTCTGGAGCGCGGGTCGTCGCGGGGATCTGGTGGCGTGGAAGGCCCGCCGCATCGCCCGGGCGACGATCCACCTGTCCCGGGAGGCGGCGGCTTCGTCGATGCCCACGTCGCGGCCGTGGCGCACAAGATCGGGCCCTACGTCCTCGACCGGCTCGTCGAGGAGGCCATCGCGAGGTTCATGCCCGAGGAGGCCGAGAACCGCCGCCGGGCGGCCGCGGACGGGCGGCGCTTCGACATCGACACCACCAACACCTCCCTGGGCGGGACGGCGTCGGTGTGGGGTGAGCTCGACGTCGCCGACGCCCTCGACCTCGATGCCGCCGTCAGTGCCGGCGCGGAGCACCTCAAGACCCTCGGGTCCACCGACTCGTTGGACGTCCGCCGGGCGGCCGCGGTGGGGGACCTCGCCCGCACCCAGCAGACCCTCGACCTCACCACCCACACCGACGCGGCCACGTCGGAGCAGCCGCGGCGTAAGGCGCGGCGGGTGGTGCTCTACGTCCACCTCTCCGACGCCGCCCTCGTGAACGGTCGCCTCGGTGATCTGGGCCGTCTGGGCCGGTTGGAGAACACCCGGTCGTTGGTCACCGTCGAGCAGGTCCGGGCCTGGTGCGGGGCCCCCGACACCTCCGTGGTCGTGAAGCCGGTGATCGACCTGAACGACCATGTCCGGGTCGATGCCTACGAGGTCCCCGACCGGATGCACGAGGCGGCCGTGCTGGTGGACCACACCTGTGTGTTCCCGTGGTGCACCAGACCCGCCCGCGGGTGCCGCCCTCATGAGCGCGACGCGGACTGTGACCACATCACCCCCTACGCACCCGACAACTCCGCCGGCTCGACGTGTTCGTGCAACATCGCACCGTTGTGTCGCAGGCACCACCGGTTGAAGACCCACGGCCGCTGGCGGTACACCCAGGTCGAACGCGGCACCTACCTCTGGGCCTCACCGCACGGCCTGTCGTACCTGCGTGACCACGAAGGCACCCTCGACGTCACCCGCGAACAACCCGTCCCGGCCCTGCGCCCACCCACCCGACCAGTAGCCCCCCCGCCCCACACCCCGCCACCCCAGGCGGGGCCACCGGCATGCCCGCGGTCGGCTCACCGGGTTTCGAGACGCTCGCTGCGCTCGCTCCTCAACCAACGGCGTCCCGCTGGTCGAGGTGTGAGGAGCGTCAGCGACGAGCCTCGAGACCCGGTGACCGTCACCTCCGCGGTCCGCTCACCGGGTTTCGAGACGCTCGCTGCGCTCGCTCCTCAACCGACCGGCGGTCGACCCGCGCGGTCGAGCCGTGACCACGCCGCGTCACCGGGTTTCGAGACGCTCGCTGGCGCTCGCTCCTCAACCGGCGGCGGGTCGCCCGGTCGCCCTCGCCGCTCGAGGTGTGAGGAGCGCCAGCGACGAGCCTCGAGACCCGGTGACCATTACCACGCCGCGCTCAGCTCACCGGGTTTCGAGACGCTCGCTGCGCTCGCTCCTCAACCAACGGAGGGCAGGTCCAGCTCGCTCCTCGACCGGCGGCGGTCAGGTCCCGCTTGGTCGACCGGCGGGGCGGGTCCGGTGATCGGGTCAGGCGCCGAGGCGGGCGAGCTCCTCGTCGACCACCGAGACGTCGAGCTTGGTGAAGACCGGGGTGGGTTTGGCGACCGGCGTGCCGACCGCGATCGGGTGCCGGCGCCAGGCCGGGGCGTCGGTGTAGTCGCCGGTGATGACCGGGTAGGGGTCACCGCCGTCGAGGTCCTCGACCTCGTCGATGCGGGGCATCGCCGCGACCGCACCCTTGCCGCCGAAGACCCGGTCGACCGCGTTGGCGCTGAACGGCAGGAAGGGCGAGAGCACGAGGTTGAGGTCGGCCACACACTGGGCAACCACGTGCAGCACGGTGCCCAGCCGCTCAGGGTCGGTCTTGATCTTCCATGGCTCGGTGTCGGTGACGTACTTGTTGACGTCCGCGACGACGCGCATGGCCTCGCCGATCGCGGCCTTCATGCGGTTGCGCCCGATCAGGCCGCCCACGGTCTCGAAGGCACCCTCGACCCGGTCGAGCAGGGCCTGGTCCTCGGCGGTCAGCGCACCGGTCGGGGGGATCTCCCCGAAGTTCTTGGCGATCAGGGTCGCGGTGCGGTTGACCAGGTTGCCCCAGCCGGCGACGAGCTCGTCGTTCGTCCGGCGCACGAACTCCGCCCACGAGAAGTCGGAGTCCTGCGCCTCCGGGCCGGCCACGGCGACGAAGTAGCGGAACGCGTCGGGCTGGTAGCGGCTGAGCATGTCGCGCACGTAGATGACGACCTTCTTGGACGACGAGAACTTCTTGCCCTCCATCGTCAGGAACTCCGAGCTGACGACCTCGGTCGGCAGGTTGAGCACACCGAGCTCCCGCGGGGACCCGCCCTTCGAGCCCTGGCCGTTGTAGGCGAGCAGCTCTGCCGGCCAGATCTGGCTGTGGAAGGTGATGTTGTCCTTGCCCATGAAGTAGTACGACAGCGCCTCGGGGTCGTTCCACCAGGCGCGCCACGCCTCCGGGTCGCCCGAGCGACGGGCCCACTCGATGGAGGCGGACAGGTAGCCGATCACGGCGTCGAACCACACGTAGAGCTTCTTGGTGGGGTTCTCGCGCCACCCGTCGAGCGGCACCGTGATGCCCCAGTCGATGTCGCGGGTCATCGCCCGCGGCCGGATCTCCTTGAGGATGTTCTGGCTGAAGCGGATGACGTTGGGGCGCCAGGTCTCGGACGCGGCCCGCTCGTCGAGCCACTCCCCCAGCGCCTCGGCCAGCGCCGGAAGGTCGAGGAAGAAGTGCTGGGTCTCGATGAACTCCGGCGTCTCGCCGTTGATCTTGGAGACCGGGTTGATCAGGTCCGCGGGCTCGAGCTGGTTGCCGCAGCTGTCGCACTGGTCGGCGTCGGCCCTGTCGTAGCCGCAGATGGGGCAGGTGCCGGTGATGTAGCGGTCGGGCAGCGTGCGGCCCGTCGAGGGAGAGATCGCGCCGGACGTCGTCTGCTCGACGAAGTAGCCGTTGGCGTGGACGCCGAGGAACATCTCCTGCACCACGGCGTGGTGGTTGCGCGTGGTGGTGCGCGTGTACAGGTCGTAGGTGCACCCGAGCGCGGCGAGGTCCTCGGCGATCAGGCGGTGGTTCTTGTCAGCCATCTCCTGCGGCGTCATCCCGACCTCGTCGGCGGCGATCAGGATCGGGGTCCCGTGCTCGTCGGAGCCGGAGACCATGAGCACGTCGTGCCCTGCCATCCGCTGGTAGCGGGAGAAGACGTCGGCGGGCACACCGAAACCGGCCACGTGGCCGATGTGGCGGGGGCCGTTGGCGTAGGGCCAGGCGACGGCAGACAGGACTTTGCTCATGGGGTGAATCCTAGGAGCCGCTCGACAGCCGGACGCGCCGGGAGGGGTCGACCGGGCGGTCGACCCCTCCCGGGAGAGCGCGGTACGCCCTCGGTCAGCGGAGCGCGGCCTTGTCGACGCGCGTGTGGTAGTGCCGCCCGACCTTGCCTCCGGTCATCGCGGCCAGCAGCGTGACGACCAGGACGACGACGACGGCGATGATGCCACCGAGGCCGGCCTGGTCCGTCGAGACGGGGAGGCGAGGCAGGTCGACCCGGTCCAGCAGGTTGTACTGCGCGCCGAACACCGCACCCAGCACGGCGGCGACGATCGCCACGAGCAGGCCGATGATCCACACCAGAGCGCCCTGGCGAGCACCGTCGAAGCGCGACATGCGCCCGGCGACGTAGCCGCCGAAGTAGTAGGCCAGCGCCAGGATCACGAGCAGCACGATCGCGGTCACCAGGCCGATCGTGCCGGCCTGGTCCCGTGCTTCGGACTGCGTGATGCTGGTGTTGGAGCCGACCGCGGCGAGGATCGCGCCGACGATGCTGATCAGCAGGATCGTCATCGCGACGGCCACGAGCCAGCCGAAGAAGCCGGCTCCGATGTTCATGCCGCCGAACTTCTCGCGGGCGTGGTCGGTGTCCTCGACGTGGTGCACGTGGTCGGTGTGCGCCGCCGGTGCGCCGCGGTGCTCCCCGGCGACCTCGGTGCTGCCGGTCCGGCCGTCCTCGGTCGCGGTGACCGGGGTGGTCTCGCGCTTCTTGCCTAGTGCCATGGTGCGACTCCTCGAGCTCGGTGGGGCGTGGTGCGACGGGCACCCTGCGTCAGTGGCAGGGTGCCCGTCGCGGCCGTGCTGAAACCGGTCCGGTCAGAGGCCGTCGTTCTGGCGGACGTCCCACTGCTGCGTGGCGCCCGGGTCGGCCTGGTAACCGGGGTCGGTCGTGTACCCGGGGTCGGTGGTGTA
The DNA here is from genome assembly GCA_963760585.1 of uncultured Actinomycetota bacterium. Taxonomy (GTDB): domain Bacteria; phylum Actinomycetota; class Actinomycetes; order Propionibacteriales; family Nocardioidaceae; genus Nocardioides. The sequence goes on along the minus strand of CAVXDI010000004.1, from coordinate 74,793 downwards.
CCCGGCGTCCGTCGTGGTGGAGCCGTAGCCGTTCGTGTCCTGCATCTGGGACTGCGCCTCACGGGCGTGGCCCTCGGCGCGGTTGCGGCCGGTGGCGAGGTCGGACCTGACCTGCTCGCGCTGCTCCTTGCCCTTGCGGTAGGCGTCCTCGAGAAGACGCTCGGCGACCGGGCGACCACCCAGGCCGAAGGCCAGGGCCAGGCCGAGCGCGAGCGCACCCATGGTGGCGGCGAAGGCGATGGTGACGATCTCCTCGGCGATCTTGAGCTGGTTGAGGATCATGAACATCGCGATGACCATGACGATGGCGGGCACCACGGTGGCGACGATCTTGCCGGTGGGGGTGTCCCCCATGACCTTGGCGACGCCACCCGCCACGGCGCCGGCGATGAGCGCGGCCAGCACGAAGATGACGATCGCGACGATGATGTTGGGCAGGTAGGCCAGCACCTGGTTCATGAAGGTGGTGAGGGCCGGGACCTGGAGCGCGCCGATCGCGCTGAAGAGGAAGAAGACGAAGATCAGCCAGAAGACCACCCGGGCGATGCCGTTCGAGGGGCTGGCCCCCGGCATCACCTTCTCGACGTAGCGGTGGGCGTCCGACTCGTGCAGCTGACGGTCGAGACCGAGCTTGTCCAGGAGCTTGCGCACCACGGTGGAGACCACCTTGGCGACGACGTAGCCGATGAGGAGGAGCACGAGGAAGCCGAGCAGGTTGGGCAGGAAGCCGAAGAACCCGTCGGTCGCGCTCTGGAAACTCTTGCCGATGTCCATGGGGAAATCCGTTCGTGAGGCAGGCGAGAGATGGGTCTTCCCACTCCCGGCCTCTTCGTGCCCATGGCTTTACGACGTAAACCCACTACTTCTGGGAACTCGTCCCGCCCTCAGGTCGGCGCCTGGACCGAGCGCGTCAGCGCGATGCGGCCGAGGAGGTCCTCGAGCGCCTCCTCGAACTCCGCGACCGCATGGTCCTCGGCGAGCGCGGAGCTGAGCCGGTCCACGGTGGGAAACGGCGAGATGCTCTTCTCGTTCGCCGCCTCGGTGTCGTCGAGGACGTCGAGCGGCCCGATGTCGGCGCCCAGGGTCGACACCTCGAGCAGCAGGTGGCCCAGCAGGAAGCTCGTGAACGAGCGGTAGGCGGAGACGGCCGCGTCGTCGCTGAACCCCTCGGCGAGCAACCCGTCCAGGAAGGTCTCCACCCAGGCCAGGCTGCGCAGCGGGGGTCGCAGCCACGGCGCCTGCGGCGGCCGGGAGGCCACGAGCGGGAAGACCTTGGGGTGGGCGAGCGCAACCCTGCGCACCCCGTGGGCGAGCCGCTGGAGGAAGTCCTGCCAGCCGTCGCGCGGGGTGTCCAGGACGTCGTCGTCCTCGCGAAGGTCGTCCACGATCCGCTCCACCACCGCGTCGAGCAGGTTCTCCCGGCCCGGGACGTAGCGGTAGAGCGACATCGCCTCCACCCCGAGCGCGCCACCGAGGCGCCGCATGGTCAGGCTCGGCAGTCCGTGCTCGTCGATGAACCCGATGGCGGCGGCGACGATGCGCCCGCGGTCCAGCGACTGCCGCTCGGAGGGAGCCGGGCGGCCCGCCACCGCGTCGCGGTCGGCGTCCACGACGTCCCCGTGCCCCTTGTCGTCCAGGCCCTCTGTCGTCACGTCGCGAGCGTACGGCGCCTAGCTGAAGTCCAGCTCGGCGGTACGGCTGCGCTTGAGCTCGAAGAAGTAGGGGTAGGACGCCATCGCGACGGCGCCGTCCCAGATCCCGCCGGCCTGCTCGCCCCTCGGGATCGCGCTCAGCACCGGTCCGAAGAACGCGGTGCCCTCGATGGCGATGGTGGGGGTGCCGACGTCGTCGCCGACCTGGTCCATGCCGAGGTGGTGGGAGGCGCGGATCGCCTCGTCGTAGGACGAGTCGTCCATCGCGTCGGCGAGCGCGATCGGCAGGCCGGCCTCGACCAGTGCCCCCTCGATCATCGCGCGGTCCGCCGCCTGGCCCTGACCGTGGATGCGGGAGCCCAGCGCGGTGTACAGCCCGAGCAGCGACTCCTTGCCGTGCTGCTGCTCGGCGGCCATGCAGACCCGGACGGGCTGCCACGCGGTGGCCAGCAGCGCGCGGTACTCCTCCGGGAGGTCCTTGTCCTGGTTGAGGTAGGCCAGGCTCATGATGTGCCAGGTGACCTCGATGTCACGCACCTGCTCCACCTCGAGGATCCAGCGCGAGGAGATCCAGGCGAACGGGCAGGCGGGATCGAACCAGAAGTCGGCTTTCGTCATGTGCGCAACAACGTCGGCCGCACGTCGGTGATTCCCCCGAGCCGCGCCGGAACCTTGTTCCTCGCGACGGCGCCCGGGTGACATGATGCCGCTCATGCCTGGAACCAACCTCACCCGGGACGAGGCCGCCACCCGCGCCGCCCTCCTGGACGTCACGTCGTACTCCATCGACCTGGACCTCACGACCGGCGAGAAGTCCTTCGGCTCGACCACCACGATCCGCTTCGGCTGCACCCGGCCCGGTGCCGAGACGTTCGCCGATCTCGTGGACGCCACCGTCCACGAGATCACGCTGAACGGGGAGCCGGTCGACCTCGCGTCGTACGCCGACAGCCGGATCGCGCTCAGCGGCCTCGCCGCCGAGAACGAGCTCGTGGTGCGCGCCGACTGCACCTACTCGCGCACCGGCGAGGGCCTGCACCGCTTCGTCGACCCGGTCGACGACCGCGTCTACCTCTACTCGCAGTTCGAGGTCCCCGACGCCCGCCGCGTCTACACCACGTTCGAGCAGCCGGACCTCAAGGCGCCGTTCACGTTCACCGTGACGGCCCCGGCGCACTGGAAGGTCGTCTCCAACTCCCCCACCCCCCAGCCGCGGGACGCCGGCGACGGCACCGCGGTGTGGGCCTTCGAGCCGACCCGGCCGATGTCGACCTACATCACCGCCCTGGTGGCTGGTGAGTACCACGAGGTCCAGCACACCTACTCCGGCCGGCACGGTGAGATCCCGCTGGGCCACTACTGCCGCCAGTCGCTGGTCGAGCACCTCGACGTCGACGAGCTCGTGAAGATCACCGAGCAGGGCTTCGCCTTCTTCGAGGAGGCCTTCGACTACCCCTACCCGTTCGGCAAGTACGACCAACTCTACGTGCCGGAGTACAACATGGGCGCGATGGAGAACGCCGGCTGCGTGACGCTGCGCGACGAGTACCTCCCCAACAGCCGCCAGGACCGGGCGTTCTACGAGTTCCGGGCGGAGGTCATCCTGCACGAGATGGCGCACATGTGGTTCGGCGACCTGGTGACCATGAAGTGGTGGGACGACCTCTGGCTCAACGAGTCCTTCGCCGAGTGGGCCTGCTACCACGCCGCCGTCCAGGTGACCGAGTTCGACGAGGCCTGGACCGGGTTCACCAACGCCCGCAAGAACTGGGCCTACCGCCAGGACCAGCTGCCCTCGACGCACCCGATCGCCGCCGACAACGAGGACCTGCGTGCCGTCGAGGTGAACTTCGACGGCATCACCTACGCCAAGGGCGCCTCGGTGCTCAAGCAGCTCGTCGCCTGGGTCGGCCTGGAGAACTTCCTCGAGGGCATCCGCGGCTACTTCAAGGAGTTCGCCTTCTCGAACTCCGAGTTCAGCGACCTGCTCGCGGCGCTCGAGACCTCCTCGGGCCGCGAGCTCGAGTCGTGGGCCCAGGAGTGGTTGCAGACCTCCGGCGTGAACACCCTGTCCACCCAGTTCGAGCTCGACGAGGACGGCGCCTACACGTCGTTCGCGGTACGGCAGAGCGCGGCCCCGGATCACCCGACGCTGCGCCGCCACCGCCTGGGCATCGGCCTCTACGACGTGGTGGTGAACGAGGCGGGGAACAACCGGCTGGTGAGTCGGAGCGCCCTCGAGATCGACGTCGACGGCGAGCTCACCGAGGTCCCCGAGCTGGTCGGCACCACGCAGCCCGCGCTGCTGCTGCTCAACGAGGGCGACCTGGCCTACGCCAAGATCCGCCTCGACGAGCGCTCGCTGGCCACGGTGGTCGGCGGGCTCGGGACGCTCGACGACTCCTTGGCCCGGGCCCTGTGCTGGGGTGCCGCCTGGGACATGACCCGCGACGCCGAGATGTCCGCGACCGACTTCGTGGCCCTCGTGCTCAGCGCCGTCGGTCAGGAGAGCGACGCCTTCGGCGTCAGCCGGATCCCGGCGTACGCGGCGCAGGCTGCGACGTCCTACAGCGCTCCCGAGCACCGCGCCGCCCTGCGGGCGACGTGGGAGCAGGGCCTGCGCCGGCTGCTCGAGGACGCCGAGCCGGGCAGCGACCACCAGCTGTCCTTCGCGCGCGCCTTCGCCGCGTCGGCGCACACCGACGCGGCTCTCGCCGACCTCGAAGGGCTGCTCGACGGTTCCCTGGCCCTGCCGGGCCTGGCCGTCGACACCGACCTCCGCTGGACACTGCTCCACGGGCTGGCCCGGGCCGGTCGCGCCGACGCCGAGCGGATCGCCGCGGAGCTCGAGCGCGACCAGACGATCTCCGGGCAGGAGCACGCCGCCGCGGCGCGGGCCCTGCGCCCGAGCGCCGAGGCCAAGGCCGAGGCCTGGGAGATCGCGGTCGTCCGCGACGACGTCGCCAACGAGACCCAGCGCAGCGTGGTGCTCGCCTTCCAGGTCTTCGGCCAGGACGACGTCCTCGCGCCGTACGTCGAGCGCTACCTCGAGACGGCCGAGACGATCTGGGAGGACAAGGGCACCCAGCGGGCGTCCACGGTGCTGGAGTACATGTTCCCCAAGCAGCTGGCCAGCCAGGAGCTCCTCGACCGGGTCGACTCGTGGCTGGAGACCTCCGGGGCGAACCCGGCCGCGAAGCGCTACGTGCGCGAGGGTCGGGCCGACGTGGCCCGGGCTCTGGCCGCCCAGGACCGGGACGCCCGCGGCTGACGTCCCGGGTGCCCCAGGGCGGGTTACGGGCCGGCGTGCAGCGTGTTCTGGGGTCGTGCGTGCTCGGCGAGCATCTCGATACCGTGCTTCAGGCCACCGACGAGGTCTCCGGCGCCGAAGGCGCTCTGCATCTGCAGGGCGGTCAGCTCGACCTCGTGGTCTCGCAGGCTGCGACGCACGTAGCCGCCGGTCACGATCTCCAGCGCGCGCGCCTGCGGGTCGACCATGATCAGGATGCTGCGTGCGGGGGCGACCAGCGAGTTGTGCAGCCGGGTCGCGAAGGCCCGCGGTTCCCCCTCGGCGGCGCCCACGAACAGCGAGAACTCCGCTCGCGACAGCTGCTCGGCCTTGCGGATCGTCTCGTCGAGCGTGAACCGCTCCTGGTTGTTGAACAGGTCACCACCGGGCACTGGCCCCACCTGCCTGCGAGGTGTCGGTGTCCGGGGCGGCCAGCTCCGCGGTGCCGCTGCGCGGCCCGCCGAACCACTGGTCCTCGTGGGACGCGGCGCCCGGCGTGAGCCGTTCGCCGCGCCGGATGCCGGGGAGGAGGACCAGCACGGCGATGATCACGAACAGCGCGATCGGCACCCCGGCGAGCAGCAGCAGAGCCGGCAGCACCGAGACCGGCTCGGGGTCGCTCCAGCCCTCCGGGACGTCTGCGGCGGCGGGGCCGGCGAGGCCGGCGAGGGCGACGAGGGTGGCGGTCGCGACGACGACGGCGGCGGCGCTGCGGCGAGCGAGGGTCTCGAGGGTGGCAGTCACGACGAGCAGGATATCGGCTCCTCGGCGCGGGCCGGCGACCGATCCGGGTCGAACGGGTCACACCTGGCGCCTGGAGGGTGAAGTCGCGCCCGCGATGTGTGAATACTGGGCCGCATGTTTGCCCTCGAGACGACCGACCCGTGCGCCACCGGCGAGCAGATCTGTCAGGCCGCGATGGACCTCACGGGGAACTCCACGATGGCCAGGATCGCCGACGTCGTGATCGGCACGCCGCTGGCGCTCACCGGGCTGCTGCTGCTCGGGCTCTTCGCCCGCTGGCTGCTGCACCGCACGGTGGACCGGCTCGTCAAGCGGGCCGAGGACGGCGTCCTCCCGGACCGGATGACCCGCCGTCCCGGTCGGGTGCGGGGCGAGCCGGGCTCGGGCCGCGACAAGGTCGTGAGCACCCGCCGGGTGCAGCGCGCCCAGACGATGGGCAGCCTGCTCAAGAGCATCGTCACCGGCATCGTGTTCGCCGTGATCGCGACCATGATGCTCAGCGAGGTGGGCGTCGACATCGCGCCGATCGTGGCCAGCGCGGGGATCATCGGCGTGGCGCTGGGCTTCGGCTCCCAGGCGCTGGTCAAGGACTTCCTCTCCGGCATCTTCATGATCTTCGAGGACCAGTACGGGGTGGGCGACGTCGTCGACCTCGGCGAGGCCAGCGGCACCGTCGAGGCGGTGAGCCTGCGGGTGACCCGGCTGCGCGACGTCGACGGCACCGTCTGGTACGTCCGCAACGGCGAGATCCTGCGCGTCGGCAACATGAGCCAGAACTGGGCCCGCACCGTGCTGGACGTCAACGTCGCCTACCACGAGGACCTCGTGAAGGTGCGCCGCGTGCTGCGGGAGGTCGCCCACGACCTGTGGGACGACGAGGACTACCGCTCGCAGATCATCGAGGAGCCCGAGGTGTGGGGCGTGCAGAACATCGGCGCCGAGGGCGTGACCGTGCGGGTCACCCTGAAGACCGCGCCGATGGAGCAGTGGTCGGTGGCCCGCGAGATGCGCGAGCGCGTGCTGGCCCGCTTCGGGTTCGAGGGCATCGCCATCCACAACCCCCAGGAGCTCTTCTGGCACGCCGACGGTGCGGCCGGCCGTCCCGCCCGCGCCGAGGACGCCGGAGCCGGGCCGAGGACCGGCGTGGCCCCGGGTGCCTGAGCCGCACGCCGGTGTCGGCGCCACGGCGCGTGCTCGGCACAATGGGCCCGTGACCACGTTCTACGACGACATCGGCGGCTTCGAGACCCTGCGGCGCATCGTCGCGCGGTTCTACGAGGGCGTCGCCGAGGACGAGGTGCTCCGGCCGCTGTACCCCGAGGAGGACCTCGGCCCGGCCGAGGAACGGTTCCTGCTGTTCCTGGTGCAGTACTGGGGCGGCCCGACGACCTACTCCGAGACCCGCGGCCACCCGCGCCTGCGGATGCGGCACGCGCCGTTCGCGGTGACGCCCGAGGCCAAGGAGCACTGGCTCCTGCACTTCCGCGCCGGGCTGGACTCGGTGGCGCTGACCCCCGAGCAGGACGCCCAGTTCTGGGAGTACGTCACCCACGCCGCGCAGTTCATGGTCAACACGCTGGAGTGACGGCGGGCCCGCTCAGGAGGGGCCGGCGTGGGCCCGCAGCAGCGGCTCGAGGAGCTCCGACGGCGGCTCGACAGGGCGCTGCGTCTCCTGGTCGAAGAAGACCATGACCACCCGCGAGCGGGACAGCACGACCTCGCCGTCGCAGATCTCGGACTCCACCACCATGGAGCGTCGCCCCACGTGCGAGATCCAGGACCAGCACTCGTACGGCTCGGGGCGGAAGAGGATCGGGACGCGGTACTCGACGTCCATCTGCGCCACCACCATCGCGACGCGGTCGCGCGGCTCCTCACGCTCGCCCCACAGCCGGGAGGTGAAGAGGATGCGCGCCTCCATGTAGTACTCGAAGTACCGCACGTTGTTGACGTGGCCGTAGACGTCGACGTCCGAGAAGCGCACGTGCACCGGGTAGTGCCCGGCCGCCTCCCTGCGCGCCGGGCCGACCACGGCCCGGCGGGTCGGCTCCCCCGGCTCGAGGAACTCGCCCAGCGTCCGGCGCTCGAGCTCGGAGAGCCGACGCGGGCGCTCGGTGGCGAAGACGTACGGCGTCAGCACGGTCGTCGCGCGCAGGTAGACCCGACGACCGCCCTCGGCCTCGGGATCGACGTGGAAGATCTCGTAGGCCATCGTGAAGCTGGCCGCCCGGAGCTCAGTGACCCAGCACTCGATGCTCACCGGGCGGAACTGGAAGGTCAGTGGCGTCTCGTAGTGCACCTCGTGGCGCACCACCACGACCCCTTCGGCGAGCTCGCCGGTGATGGCGGCCGGGCCGTGGGTGCGCAGCATGTCGACGCGCGCCTCCTGGAGGTAGTCGACGTAGACGACGTTGTTCACGTGGCCGAGAAGGTCCAGGTCGGCCCAGCGGGTGGGGCACTCGTAGAGGTGGCGCACACCACGATGCTGCCAGATCGGCGACGCGACGTCGCAGGACGTCCGCGGCCTGGTTCACCGCCCCGCGGGATCAGCGGCTCAGCGCGAGCCCTCCGTAGTACGTGCGGGGCGACTGGTGCCGGTCACGGCGGGGGCCAGAGCGGGGAAGTCGAGAGCGAGCACGGCGAACCCTTCCACGAAGGTGGTTTCTACTTGTGTAGACAGTCCACCTCGACCCGGACCGCACAAGTCCTCGGGGGTAGTGTCGCCGCTCACGACCCAGGAAGGCCGCCATGCCAGAGCACTCGGATCCGGCACCCAGCCCACGACGTCTCCAGCTGGTGGAGGCCGCCCTGCACGTGGTGGCCGAGCGCGGGCTGCGCGGGCTCACCCACCGCGCCGTGGACCGCCGCGCGGGGCTGCCCGAGGGGAGCTGCTCGGCGTACCTGCGCACCAGGCGTGCCCTCCAGGGCGCGCTCACCGAGCACGTGGCGGGCACCCTCACCCAGGACGTCGACGAGCTCACCGACGAGCTGAGGGCGTTCGACCGGGACGACGACCGCGGCGTGGAGCTGACCGGGCGGCTGTTCCGGCGCTGGCTCGAGGAGCGCGAGCTGCTGCTCGCGCGGGTCGAGCTCTCCCTGGAGGCCTCGCGCGACCCCGAGCTGGCCGTCCTGCTCGCGAGCTGGCGCGCCCGGCTGGTCGAAGCCGTCGCAGGCCTGATGGCCGCTCGCGGCCGGGGGCGCAGCGAGGCCAGGGCCGAGGCCCTGGTGGCCTCCTTCGACGGGATCCTCTTCGCCGCGCTGCTCAAGCCGGACCCGGCCCGACGCTCCTTCCTCGAGCAGTCGCTCGACCTGCTCATGGGTGCGTTCACCGCCATCGACCGGGGCCAGGACAGCCCGCCGGAGGGCCTCGCCGACAGGTGACAATGGTCTCCCCCACGGCGTGCGGGCGAGCGTCTAGGGTGACGGGGCACCCCCACCTTCGAGATCGGAGCCCCACATGCCCGAGGCAGTCATCGTTTCCGTCGCCCGGTCCCCCATCGGCCGCGCCAACAAGGGCTCGCTCAAGGACTTGCGCCCCGACGACCTGACCGCGTTCATCGTGCGGACCGCCCTGGACAAGATCCCGGCGCTCGACCGGAACACCGTCGACGACCTGTACCTCGGCTGCGGCCTGCCAGGCGGCATGTCGGGCAACAACATGGGGCGTGTCGTCAACGTGCTCAACGACATGGACGCCGTCCCCGGCGCCACCGTGACCCGCTACTGCGCCTCGTCGGTGCAGACCACCCGGATGGCGTTCCACGCGATCAAGGCCGGCGAGGGCGACGTCTTCATCTCCGCCGGCGTCGAGATGGTCTCGAGCTTCGCCCACGGCACCTCCGACCACTGGCCCAACACCCAGAACCCGCTCTTCGAGGACGCCCAGACGCTCACCAAGAAGACCGCCGAGGGCGGAGTGGACTGGCACGACCCGCGCGAGGACGGCCGGCTGCCGGACGCCTACATCGCGATGGGCCAGACCGCCGAGAACGTCGCCCGGATGCGCGGGCTCTCCCGCGAGGAGCTCGACCAGTTCGGCGTGCGCTCGCAGAACCTCGCGGAGAAGGCGATCCAGGACGGCTTCTGGGCCCGGGAGATCACCCCCGTCACCACGCCCGACGGCACGGTCGTCTCGGCCGATGACGGCCCCCGCGCCGGGGTCACCATCGAGGGCGCCCGCGAGCTCAAGCCGGTCTTCCGTCCCGACGGCGTGGTGACGGCCGGCAACTGCTGCGCGCTCAACGACGGCGCCGCCGCAGTCGTGATCATGTCCGACACCAAGGCGGCCGAGCTCGGGCTGACTCCCCTGGCCCGGATCGTCTCGACCGGGGTGAGCGGACTCTCCCCCGAGATCATGGGTCTCGGTCCGGTCGAGGCCTCCAGGCGCGCCCTGGCCCACGCCGGCATGAGCATCGGCGACATCGACCTGGTCGAGATCAACGAGGCGTTCGCGGCGCAGGTCGTGCCCTCCTACCAGGACCTTGGCATCGACCTCGACCGCCTGAACGTGAACGGCGGCGCGATCGCGGTCGGCCACCCGTTCGGCATGACCGGCGCCCGCCTGCAGAACACGATGCTGAACTCGCTCGACTGGCACGACAAGTCGACCGGTCTCATCACGATGTGCGTCGGCGGCGGCCAGGGCATGGCCCTGATCCTCGAGCGGCTCTGAGCACGGCGTCGCGGGCCGCCCGGGGCCACGGCCCCGACTCCGGCCACTAGGGTGGTGCCCATGACCGACGAGCCCGGCGCCGGGTGGCTGAGCCCCGACCAGCAACGCTCCTGGCGGGCCCTCATCATGGGCACCACCCTGCTCATGGACCGGCTCGACGACGACCTCCACCGCGCCTTCGGGCTCTCCCTGACGGAGTACGAGATCCTCGTGCGCCTCTCCGAGAGCGAGGGGAGGCGGATGCGGATGGCGCAGCTCGCCGATGCCCTGGCCCACAGCCGGAGCCGGGTCACGCACACCATCAAGCGGATGGAGATCGCCGGCCTCGTCGAGCGCTCCCGGAGCGCCGAGGACGGACGAGGGATCGTCACCGCGATGACCGACGCCGGCTGGGACCTGATCACCCGGGTCGCGCCGGTGCACGTCACGGGCGTCCGGACCAACCTCGTCGAGCTCGCGGACCCTGCGGACCTCGAGGCGCTCGGCCGCGTGATGAACGCCGTGGCCGACCACCTCGTCGCCGGCCACCCGGAGATGGAGCTGCGCTGAGCCGACCCGTCGCTTGCTGACGCGAAAGCCCGCCGACCCGTCGCTTGTCGACACACGCGCCCGCCGACCCGTCGTCAGTTGACGACGGGTCGGGGCGCTGGGCCGTCAACGAGCGACGGGTCGGGGCGCTGGGCCGTCAACGAGCGACGGGTCGGCCAGCCGGTCGGCCAGCCGGTCAGTCGCGGGTCAGGCGGCGGTGCGTGACGCGGTGCGGGCGGGCCGCCTCCACGCCGAGACGCTCGATCTTGTTCTCCTCGTAGGAGGCGAAGTTGCCCTCGAACCAGAACCACTTGGCGTCGTCGTCGTTGTCGCCCTCCCAGGCCAGGATGTGGGTCGCCACCCGGTCGAGGAACCACCGGTCGTGCGAGGTGACCACGGCGCAGCCCGGGAACTCCAGCAACGCGTCCTCGAGGGAGGAGAGCGTCTCGACGTCCAGGTCATTGGTGGGCTCGTCGAGGAGCAGCATGTTGCCGCCCATCTTCAGCGTCAGCGCCAGGTTGAGCCGGTTGCGCTCACCACCGGAGAGGACGCCGGCCTTCTTCTGCTGGTCCGGGCCCTTGAAGCCGAACGAGGCGACGTAGGCGCGCGAGTTCATCTCGAAGTTGGCGACCTTGATGAAGTCCAGGCCGTCCGAGACGACCTCCCAGACGTTCTTGGTCGGGTCGAGGCCGCCGCGGCTCTGGTCGACGTAGGAGATCTTGACCGTCTGCCCGACCTTGAGCTCGCCGCCGTCCGGCTTCTCCTGGTCGGTGATCATCCGGAACAGCGTCGTCTTGCCCACGCCGTTGGGCCCGATCACGCCCACGATGCCGGCACGCGGCAGCGAGAAGGACAGGTCGTGGATCAGGGTGCGGTCGTCGAAGCCCTTGCTCAGTCCGTGGGCCTCGAGCACGACGTCACCCAGGCGCGGACCGGCCGGGATGTTGATCTCCGAGGTGTCGATCTTGCGCATCCGGTCGGCGTCGGCGGCCATCTCCTCGTAGCGGGCCAGCCGCGAGCGGCTCTTGGTCTGCCGGGCCTTGGCGTTGGAGCGGACCCACTCGAGCTCGCGCTCGAGGGCCTTGGCGCGCTTGGCGTCCTTCTGGCCCTCGATCTTCAGGCGGTCCTTCTTGGTCTCGAGGTAGGTCGTGTAGTTGCCCTCGTAGGGGTGCGCCTGGCCCCGGTCGAGCTCGAGGATCCAGGTGGCGACGTTGTCGAGGAAGTACCGGTCGTGGGTGACGGCCAGGACGGCGCCGGGGTAGTCCTTGAGGTGCCCCTCGAGCCACTGCACCGACTCGGCGTCGAGGTGGTTGGTGGGCTCGTCGAGGAGCAGCAGGTCCGGCTGCTGGAGCAGCAGCTTGCACAGGGCGACGCGACGTCGCTCCCCACCCGACAGGTTGTCCACCAGCGCGTCCGGGGGCGGGCAGCGCAGGGCGTCCATGGCCTGGTCGAGACGGCTGTCGAGGTCCCACACGTTGGCGGCATCGAGCTCGCTCTGGAGGTTCCCGGCCTCCTCGGAGACCTTGTCCAGGTCGGCGTCGGGGTCGCCCATCGCCATGTACAGCTCGTCGAGGCGAGCCATCTTGGCCTTGGTCTCGGCGACGGCCTCCTCGACGTTCTCGAGGACGGTCCTGCCCTCGGTGAGCGGGGGCTCCTGCTGCAGCATGCCCACCGTCGCTCCAGGGGCCAGCAGCGCGTCGCCGTTGTTGGCCTTGTCGAGCCCGGCCATGATCTTGAGCAGGGACGACTTGCCCGTCCCGTTGGGGCCGACGACGCCGATCTTGGCGTCGGGCAGGAAGGAGAGGGTGACGTTCTCGAGGACGACCTTGTCGCCGTGCGCCTTGCGCACGTTACGCAGGGTGAATACATATTCCGCCATGCCCCGAGCCTACGTGCCGCGGCGGCCCAGCGCCCATTCCGGGCCCCGCCCTCAGGCGGCCCGGCCGGCCCCTTCCCCGGCCCCCTCCTCGGCCCCTTCCCCGGTCCCCTCCCCCGGCCCCCTCCATGGACGGCGGCGGGTCCTGCTCAGCGGCGGCGTCGGCCCGGCCCGGCTCGGGCTTTGCGGTGCGGGTGAACGCCGGCACGCCGCGGTTCAGGTCGTGGCCGACGAACGCGGCGTCCACCTCGGACGACGTCACCTCGACGCCGGCCGAGCTGGTCCACACCTGGGCGTTGAGCCGGCCGTGCACCACGACGGGGTCGCCGCGGCGCAGCGACTGCGCGCAGCTGTCGGCCAGGGCCCGCCAGGCGTTCACGGTGTAGGACTGGGTGTCGCCGTCGACCCAGGAGTCGCTCCTGCGCTGGTAGCGGCGCGGGGTGCACGCCACCCGGAATGTCGCGACCCGGACCTCCCCCGCCTCCCGCAGCGTCACGTCCGCGCCCAGCCATCCCTGCAGCGTCACGAGGGTCTCGTTCATCGGTGCTTCTCCTCTGTCTCGGTCTCCGGTGTCCGGATCGAGCCTCGGGGAGAACGTGAAGAGGCGCACCCGCCCGCGGGCGAGGCTGTGGAGAAGCCGGGCGACAACGCCGGTGTGGACGCCGTTGGGGCTACTTCAGGGCCGTGGCCAGCCCGGTGCGCACGGTCGTGTAGGCGTGCAGCTCGGCCTCGACGGGCGCGATGACCAGCTCGTGGGAGACCTCGCTGACGGCCGCGCGGAGCCGTTGGTCGGCGGCGCGGGCGCGGCGCCGCGCGGTCAGCGACACCAGGAACCGTGAGACCAGCGCCAGCAGCACCCCGGCGAGCACCCCGGCGACGAGCAGTAGGCTGGGCAACGGGACCCCCGACACCTGCGGGGTCGGGGCCGCCGGCATCTGGAGGTAGCCCCACACGGCGAGCCCCGCCAGCCAGGCGGCGCCGACGAGCGCACCGGCGATCAGCAGCCACTGCAGGAGCCGGACCGCTCCGGCCCAGGCCGGGATCCGCTCGACCCCGAGGTCGGTGTCGGCCAGGGCGCCGTCGAGCCGGTCGCCCAGGTCGGGCAGGCGGGAGACCGACGCGCGCCGCACGGCGTCGGCCCACGGCTTCGCGAGGCCCTCGGAGACGTCGTCGGCCAGGGCCCGGACCTCGCTGTCGACGCGGGCCCGCTGTACCTGGGTGGTCTGCGGGATCGAGGTCCGCGCGGTGCCGCTGAGGTGCTTGCCGGCCTGGCCCAGGTCGAGGTGGAGCCGCTTGAGCGGGTCCGGCCGCAGCCGGGAGACCCAGGCGGTGACCGGCCATCCGGTCGCCCGCCGGGCACGCAGCCGGGTCGAGCGCTCGACCGCGTCGACCACGGTCGGGACGCCGGCGGCGTCGGCGAACGCGTCGTCGAGGGCGGCCACCCGCTGCGTGGAGAGCACCCGGGTGCGGCCGGAGCCGGACGCCGTGTCCAGCCGGGCGGCGACGGCGCGCAGGTCGGCCTCGAGCCGCTGCCGGGTCGCCTTCTTGGCCGACACCCGCCGCCCGATCTCGCGGCGCAGCTCGTCGATGCCGATCCCGTGGCGCGCGCTCACCGCGAGCACCGGCACGTCGGGCAGGCCGTCGAGGGCGAGCAGCCGGCGTACGTCGTCGACCATGCCCTGGCGCCGCGCCTCGGGCACGGTGTCGATGTGGTTGAGGACGACGAGCATGACGTCCTGGTGGCCGGCCAGCGGCCGGAGGTACCGGTCGTGCACCGCGGCGTCGGCGTACTTCTGCGGGTCGAGGACCCACACCAGCAGGTCGGCGAGCTCGACCAGCCGGTCGACCTCCAGGTGGTGCGAGACCTCGGTCGAGTCGTGGTCGGGCAGGTCGAGCAGCACGACGCCGTTCAGCGCCCGCTCCTCCTTGCCGGACCCCTTCTCCGGTCCCTCCCGGGAGTCCTGCCCTGGGGCCTCGCCGGAGTCGAGCAGCGAGTCCCGGGTGACCTGGTGGCGCGGTGGGATGCCGAGCCAGGCCAGCAGCTCGTCGGCCCCGTCCCGGCCCCACACGCAGGCCGTGGCCCACGAGGTGGTCGGACGCCGCACCCCCACCGCCGAGAGCTCGAGACCGGTGAGGGCGTTGAACGTCGAGGACTTCCCCGAGCCGGTGGCCCCCGCGAGCGCCACCACGGTGTGCTCGGCGGAGAGCCGCAGCCGACCGGCGGCCCGGTCGACGGTGGCCCGGGCGTCCTCGACCAGCGCGTCGTCGAGGCGGCCGCGGGCCGCCTCGGTCGCGGTGTCGAGGCCGTCGAGGCGGGCACCGATGTCGGTGCCCCGGGTGACCAGCTTCTTGGCCCCCTCGAGCAAGGACGTCATCTTCTCCCTCGACCCGTACGACGGGTGGTGCCGGTGGACTCTGCCGCCGCCCAGCCTAGTTCTCGCACGCTCACGACCCGGAGTCGCCCGTGCTGCGGGCCGCGAACCGCAGGTCGTCGACGCGACGCGCCGCGGTGCGCAGCTGCTCGGGAACCTGCGGATCGATGGCGAGGCTGTCGAGCAGGTCGGTGTAGCGCGCGCGCTCCGCCTCGAGCAGCACGCCGACCCGGCGCTCCAGGTCGCGCCGCGAGCGCTCGGCCAGGCGGCGCACCGCCTGGTCGCCGAAGACGGCCTCGAGCAGCTTCTGGCCCAGCACGGCGCCACCGCCGGCGACGCCCGCCTCGGCCCCCACCAGCGCTCCCCCGGTGTGCGCGAAGACCACGATCATCAGCGCGACCGACAGCCCGTTCACGCCGTAGGCGAGGAAGCGCGCGGTGCTGCGCTTGTCGGCGCCCTCGGTGCGCACCATCTCCAGCAGGTCACCCTGCCAGTCACGCACCTCGCGCTCGGCGCGGCGGCGGAAGTCGCGCGAGGCCCGACCGAGGTCCTCGCCGGCGTCGGCGAGCAGCGCCTGGCCCGAGGCCAGCGACTGCCAGGAGGCCTCGGCCCGCTCGGCGGCGGCCTCGGCGTGCTCGAGGATCAGCGTCTCGAGACCCGACTCGACCGCCACGGTGACCCGTTGCGCCTGCTGCGGTTTGCCCCGCACGGCGTTCACGATGCGGTCGCGGACCCAGCCGACCCGGTTCTCCAGCGACTTGAGCAGCTCCCCGGTGCCGACGAACTCCTGCCAGCGGGCGAGCACCTCGCCGCGGAGCAGCGTCCCGTCGGCCGAGGCCTTCGACACCGCCACGACGGCCGCGTCGTAGGCCTTGTCGACGTCCTCGCGCAGCCGGGTCTGGGCCGAGACCTGCTCGGAGGCGGCGTCGGCGACCTCGTGGGAGCGGCGGGTCAGGGTGCGCACGGCGCCCTCGAGCGTCTGCCGGACGACGGCCGCGCGGGCGTCGGCGTCCTCCGCGAGCGAGCCCAGCCAGCCGCGGATGTCCGCGACCGAGGCCGCGGGAAGGAGCCCGTCGCCGTCGACGGTGCCCTCGGTGACCGTGAACAGCGGGGAGTCCTTCAGGCCGCGGCTGGCCAGCATCCGGGCCAGGTGGGTGGAGACGGTCTGGATCGCGTCCTCGGGGGTCCGGTCGAGCACGATCGCGACCGCGGTCGACCGGTCGGCGGCCTGACGCAGGAAGTCCCACGGGACCTGGTCGGCGTACCGCGCGGCCGAGGTGACGAACAGCCACAGGTCGGCGGCGGCCAGCAGCTGGGCGGCCAGGGTGCGGTTGCGCTCCTCGACCGAGTCGATGTCGGGGGCGTCGAGCACCGCGAGGCCGGCCGGCATCGTGTCGGAGGCGACGAGCTGCAGGGCCGCGGGGTCGTTGGTCTGGCCGGTGACCCGCTCGAGGTCGGGCAGGAGGCGGTCCTGCCCGAACCAGTGGGCGTCGTCGGGATGGTGCACCAGCACCGGGGAGCGGGTGGTCGGGCGCAGCACCCCCGGCTCGGTGACCCGGCGGCCGACCAGCGAGTTGACCAACGTGGACTTGCCGGCCCCCGTGGAGCCGCCGACGACCGTGAGAAGCGGCGCGTCGATGGTCATCAGCCGCGGGATGACGTAGTCCTCGAGCTGGTCGACCATCTCCTGCTGGGCGGTCCGGCTCTCGGCCACGCCCGGAATCTCCAGCGGCAGGCGCGCGGCCTGGAGCGCACCGCGCAGGCGGACCGAAGCGGTGAGCATCCTGGTCGCGTCGGGGGTGGGGTCGGCGGGGTGCTGCGGGGGAACACTCATCGAGTGGGTACCACCTGTCCGGGGAAGGCGATCGACGGGCGTACGGCGCTGATCCGGGCGACGTACTCCTGTCCCCGCGCGGCGAAGTCCGGCGGGGGTGTGCCCCGCAGGAAGCGATGGTGCAGGAAGCCGAGCTCGATGGCGGCCTGCTGGTAGTCCCGCATGGCGCGCTCCCCCGCGGGACCGTCGTGCTCGCGGGCGTAGCGCCGGGCGCTTCGCCGGGCGCCGAGGTCGACCACCCAGCCGATGTCGGTGGCGGGGACCAGGCCGCGGCGGGCGGCGTCGCCGAGGGCGACCGTGAGCATCCGGCGCTCGGAGCGGCGCACCCAGACGGCCAGGCCGACCACCAGCAGGAAGCCCGGCGCCATCAGCAGCAGGTAGACCCCGACGAAGCTGTCGAAGCCGTAGACCGCGGAGGTGTTCCAGGTGGCGTGGGCCGCGACCGCGAGCGCGTAGCCGCCCAGGGGTGCGACCAGGCGCACCAGCGGGCGGCGCGAGCCGACCGCGAGCCCGACCCCGATGCCGGTGAACGTCGTGAAGAGCGGGTGCGCGAACGGGCTGAACAGGCAGCGCACCACGAAGGTGCTGGTGAGCGCGGAGGTGCCGCCCGGCCCCGTGCCGTCCGTGCCGTCGTAGGCGGCCGCCAGGTAGAGGATGTTCTCCACGAACGCGAAGCCGACCCCTACCATGCCGGCGTAGACGATGCCGTCGAGGACGCCATCGAGCTCGGCGCGACGCCACCACAGCAGGAGCAGCAGGAAGAGCCCCTTGCTGGCCTCCTCGGTGACCGGCGCGACGATCGAGAGGCTCTCGCGGTCGCTGAAGCCGACCACGAAACCGCCCACGCCCTGGATCAGCAGGGCGGCCGCGGTGGCCACGAAGCCGCCCCACAGCAGCCCCGCGGCCAGGAGCCGCTTGGGTTCCGGCTCGTAGCGGTCCAACCACAGGTAGCAGCCCACGACGGGCCCCACGGGCAGCGCCGCGAGGCCGGTGGCGAGGACCAGCGAGTCGGGAGCCCCGGAGAGGGCGATGACCAGCAGCACGGGCAGGGCACCGAGACAGACGAGCACGGTCACCAGGACCGTGAACGCGACACTGTCACGGCGGGTTCTGCGCATATGTCCCAGCCTATCCGCTGACCTGCCAGGAGCCTGATCGCGACGTAGGGTGGAGCGGTGAGCGAGCAGACGACCTCCGAGACCGCCAGTCCCGCCCAGCAGGACCCCACCCAGCCCGATGTCGTGGGGCCGGCCGGGCCGAGGACGGAGTCGCACGACCCCAAGGTGCCCCGCGCCTGGGCCGAGTTCATGCGCTCCGGCTGGGGCGAGCGGGAGCTCGACCTGCCGGCCCACCCGGTCGCCTCGCACGCCGCGCGGCGCCGGGGCGCGCTGGCCGCGGCGTTCCCCGGCGAGCGCCTGGTGCTCCCGGCGGGCACCTACAAGGTGCGCTCCAACGACACCGACTACCGCTTCCGTCCGGACACCGCGCACACCTACCTCACCGGCAACCAGACCACGGACGCGGTGCTGGTGGTGGAGCCGTCCGGCGAGTCCGTGCTCTACGCCCGGCCCCGCTCCTCGCGGGAGACCGACGAGTTCTTCCGCGACCGGCAGTACGGCGAGCTGTGGGCGGGGCGCCGTCCCTCCCTCGGGGAGATGTCGAGCTCGCTGGGCCTGCCCGTGCGCCACATCGACGAGCTCGAGGCAGCGCTGGGCGGGTCGGTCAAGACCCGCGTGCACCGCGGCCTGTCCCCCACCGTGGACGCGGCGATCAGCAGCGACACCGGCCACGACCACGAGCTCGCCCGGGTCGCCTCCGAGATGCGCCTGGTCAAGGACGCCTGGGAGATCGGCGAGCTTCAGGAGGCCTGCGACATCACCGCGCTGGGGTTCGAGGACTCCGTGCGCGAGTGGGACGACGTGCTGAGGTACGGCGAGCGGTGGATCGAGGGCACGTTCTTCCGCCGGGCCCGGGCGATGGGCAACGACATCGGCTACGACTCGATCGTCGGCGGCGGCAGGCACGCCACCACGCTGCACTGGATCGAGAACTCCGGGCCGATCACGCCCGGTGACCTGGTGCTGCTCGACATGGGCGTCGAGGGCCGCAACCTCTACACCGCCGACGTGACCCGCACGCTCCCGGTCGACGGCACCTTCACCCCGCTGCAGCGTGAGCTCTACACGCTGGTGCTCGACGCGCAGCAGGCCGGCATGGACGCCGTGCGCCCGGGCGTCGCGTTCCTCGCCGCGCACGAGGCCGCCATGCGGGTGCTCGCCCACGGCCTCGACGACCTGGGCCTGCTGCCGGTCCCAGCCGAGGAGGCCCTCTCGCCGGACAGCAAGGTCTACTCGCGCTGGACGCTGCACGGCACCAGCCACATGCTCGGGATGGACGTGCACGACTGCGGCCGCGCCTCCGACGAGGCCTACGCCCACGGCAGCCTCGCCGACGGCATGGTGCTGACCGTCGAGCCGGGCCTGTACTTCCAGGAGGACGACCTGCTCGTGCCCGAGGAGCTGCGCGGCATCGGCATCCGGATCGAGGACGACCTCCTCGTCACCGCCGACGGCTCGCAGAACCTCTCGGGCTCGCTGCCGCGCACGGCCGACGCGATCGAGGAGTGGATGGCTGCCCGGCGCTGAGCCGGACCGCACCTTCGGCGGTGGCCGATCGGTCAGATCCGACCGGAACGGGGGACATGACGCGCCACGCGTGCCACAGTGCAGCGCGTGCGTACCATCTCGTCCCGCGGCCGCCGCGCCCTCCTCACGACCACCGCCCTGCTGATGGCCGTCTCGGCCGCCACGGCCGGATCGCTCACCGGGTCGGCATCGGCGTCGGGCCCCACGTCGGGCCCCCCGTCCGACCCGGCGTCCGCCCGCCGAGCCAGCGACACCTGGGTCGCCGAGCAGCCCTACACGGGCGGGTTCCCGGACCCGACGGTCATGCGCCTGGGGTCGACCTACGTCGCCTCCGCGACCACCACCGCGAACCTCAACCTGCCGATCATGACCTCGACCGACCTGCGCACCTGGCGCCCGCGGCCCCCGCTGGAGAACTGGTCGGACTACAGCACCTGGAAGCTCTACGACGAGGCGATGGTGGCCAAGCCGACCTGGGCCGCCACCCGCGCTCGGCGTCAGAAGGTCGAGCTGATCAGCCAGTGGGCCCCGTCGCTGGAGAAGATCGGTGATCGGTACGTCGCGGCGTTCTCCGCCGCGGTCCGGCTCTCGCCGCGGCACAGCTGCCTGGGCATCGCCGTCGCCAGCGACCCGCTCGGGCAGTACGTCGACGACTCCGACTCCGCCCTCTACTGCCAGAAGGGCTCGCCGCTCGGCGCGATCGACCCCGACGTGTTCGTCGACCGCGACGGCACGCCGTACCTGCTGTGGAAGAACGAGGGCATCCCGAACACGGCTCCCCCGCGACTGATGTCGCAGCAGCTGACGGCGGACGGCACGGCCTTCGCGCCGGGCACCTCCCCGGTCGCGCTGCTGACCCGCGGCCAGCGCTGGGAGGGCTCGGTGGTCGAGAACCCGTCGATGATCCGCCACCAGCGCCGGTACTGGCTCGTCTACTCCGGCAACGACTGGCGCACCGGGCGCTACGCCGTCGGGTACGCCAGGTGCGAGGGCCCGCTCGGCCCGTGCAGCAAGCCGGTCTCGTCGCCGATCCTCTCCTCCGGCGACGGCACCGCCGGCCCCGGTGGCGCCGACGCCTTCCGGGACTCCGGCGGTCGGCTGCGCCTGGCCTACGCCGCCTGGAACGCCGGTCGCGTCGGCGGCTCCTACCCCCGTCGGCTGCACATCGCCCGGGTGAAGGTCACCCGCGGTGGTCGGCTGAAGGTGGTCGACCGGGGCTGAGGAGCGCGCTCCCGGCTGAGCCCCGACCAGCCTCCTGCGGCATACTTGCCCGCGGTCGGCAAGGCCCGACCGTCCCGCCCCTGTAGCTCAGCTGGATAGAGCAAGAGCCTTCTAATCTCTAGGTCGCAGGTTCGAGTCCTGCCGGGGGCGCCAGTGTGACGACGGGTCAGTCCCGGACGACGCCGTCGTCGAGGCTCCGGGCGCGGTCGGGCTCGAAGCCGTGCTTCATGCCCCAGACCACCGCCTGGGCGCGGCGCGTCACGTTGATCTTGCGGTACGCCGTGCGGATGTAGGTCTTGACCGAGTTGATGCTCAGGTAGCTGCGCTCGGCGATCTCCAGGTTGCTCAGGCCCTGGGTGATCAGGGCCAGCACCTCGGCCTCGCGGGCCGTGAGCCCGGCCTCGCGACCGGGCCAGTCACCGTTGGCCGCGCGCCCCTCGGTGTCCACCTCGTCGGGGGTGACGACCCGCCCGGCCTGGATGGCTTCCAGCGCCTCGACGACCTCAGCGGAGGTCATCGCCTTCGAGAGGTAGCCGGCGGCACCCTTGGCGATCGCCCGCTGCACCAGGTCAGCCTGGGTGTTCCAGCTGAAGATGACGACCTTCGCGCCGCTGCCGTTCACCAGGTCCTCGAGGTCCACACCGTCGCCCTGGACCTGGCCGAAGGTGTCGTAGAGGATCACGTCCACGTCGCTGACCACGGGCAGGCCGGAGTCCAGCTCGACGACGTTGATCCGCTCGAAGTGCGGCGCCAGCATGGCCGCCACCCCGGCCACGACCATCTCGTAGTCGTTCACGATGGCCACGGTCATGCTGGGCGGCGGGGCGGGGGACATGGGCGAAGCCTAATCTTCGCGCGACGATCGGCGCGTTCACCCCGGTGGAGGTGGTGCTCGAGGCCCACTGGTCGTAGCGTCGCCCCGGGTCCCCGAGCCGCGGAGACCCCGGACGAGCGAAGGACCGACGTGCACGACGAGCACCCCCGGCCGGTGTCCCTGGGTCCCGGCGACCGGTCCGCCGAGGACGTCGCCCTGCTCACCGACCTGGGGCGCGCCAGCGCCCGGGCTGCCGACGGCCAGGATCTCCCCGGCGCAGCGCTGGCCGTCGCGGCGCAGTGGGCCGGTCGGCTCCCCCTGCCGGGGCGGGGCCGCACCACCGTGCTCTGGGAGGCGCTCGCCACCGTGGCCTCGGTCGACCTCTCGGTGGCCCGCGCCGTGGAGCCGCACCTCGACGCGGTCGCGATCCTGGCCGAGGCGGAGGGCGGGCATCCGGCCGGAGCGTGGGGCGTCTTCGCCGCCGAGGGACCAGGCACCCGAGTGGCCGCCCGGCCGGACGACGGGGTCGGGGGGCCCGGCTGGCTGCTCACCGGCACCAAGCCCTGGTGCTCGCTGGCCGACCGCCTGGACCGGGCGCTCGTGACCGCGTGGCTGGACGACGAGCACCGGGGGCTGTTCGCCCTCGACCTGGGCCACCCCGGCGTGCGCGCCGCCACCGGTGAGTGGCACGCGCGGGGGCTGACGTCGATCGTGAGCGGCCGCCTCGAGCTCGATGCGGTGCCGGCCGCGGCCGTCGGCGGGCCGGGTTGGTACCTGGCGCGCGACGGCTTCGCCTGGGGCGGGCTCGGCGTGGCCGCGGTCTGGTACGGCGGCACGGTCGGCGTGGCCCGGCGGCTGCTGCACCAGACCCGTGCCCGCACTCCCGACCAGCTCGCGCTGGTCCACCTCGGCCGCGTCGACACCGCCCTGGGCACGGCCCGCGCCGCCCTGGTCGACGCGGCCCTCGCCGTCGATGCCGGACGGGCCGACGGCCCCGCGGGGGCGCTGCTCGCCCTACGCGTGCGCCAGGTCGTCGCGGACGCGGCGCAGACGGTCCTGACGACCGCCGAGCACGCCCTCGGCCCCGGCCCGCTGGCCCTCGAGGCCGACCACGCCGCCCGCGTGTCCGACCTGCGCCTCTATCTGCGCCAGCACCACGCCGAGCGTGACACAGCCGCGCTGGGTCGGCTGGTCGTCGACGCCCCGGACGAGGGTCGTGGCTGGTGAGCGCGCCGTTCACCCACGACGGGCCCGGGACGGGCGCCCCCGACTGGCGCGCGCACCCGTCCTGGGGACGGGTGCCCGAGCTGGGCCTGGCGAACGACGGGAAGCCCTGCACCCGACTGGTCGTGGTGGCCGCGCACCCCGACGACGAGAGCCTGGGCACCGGCGGGCTGATCGCCGCCGCCCAGGACGCGGGTCTCGCCGTCTACGTCGTGCTGCTCACCGCCGGCGAGGGCTCGCACCCGGGCTCCCCCACGTGCTCCGGTCCGGCGCTGGCCCAGCGACGCCTCGCCGAGGCGAAGGTGGCCCTGGCGGCGCTGGCGCCCGACGCGCCGCTGGTCTTCCTGGGTGCCTCCGACGGCCGGGTCGCCGAGGTCGAGGACGACGTGACCGCGGCGCTCGTCGACCTGATCGGCGACGGCCGGCACACCCTGCTGGTCGCACCCTGGGCCCACGACGGGCATCCCGACCACGACGCCGCCGGCCGCGCCGCCGGGGCCGCCGCCCGGCGCACCGGTGCCCGGCTCGCGCAGTACCCGATCTGGATGTGGCACCACCTCTCCCCCGACGCAGCGCCCTGGCCGCAGCTGCACCGCGTCGACCTGACCCCGGAGCAGCGTGAGCGCAAGGCCCGCGCCATCGCCGCCCACGCGAGCCAGGTGGCGCCGCTCTCGGACCGACCCGGCGACGAGGTGCTGCTGGGGGCGGACCTGCTCGCGCACTTCGCGGACCCGGTCGAGCACTTCGTGGTCGACGACACCGTGGCCGACGACGCCCTCGACGAGCTGCACCGGACCAAGCCGGACCCGTGGGGCGTGGACGAGCGCTGGTACGAGCAGCGCAAGCGACTGCTGACCCTCGCGGCGCTGCCGCGCCGCAGCTTCCGGCGGGCGCTGGAGGTCGGGTGCTCGCGCGGCGCCCTGGCCGAGGACCTCGCCGTCCGCTGCCAGGAGATCGTAGCGGTCGACCGCAGCCCTATCGCCGTCCACGAGGCGCGCAAGCGGCTGGCGGACGTGGCGGGCGCCACCGTGCGCGAGCTGGACATCCCCTCGCAGTGGCCCGAGGGGCGCTTCGACCTCGTCGTCGTCTCCGAGGTCGGCTACTTCCTCAGCCCCGCCGAGCTCGAGCGCCTGATCACCAAGATCAGCCACAGCCTGGAGGACGACGGCGTCGTCCTGCTCTGCCACTGGCTCCACCCGGTGGCCGGATGGGTGCTCGACGGCCCCGACGTCCACGAGCGCTTCCGCGACAGCGAGCTGCCCGCCGAGGCGGCCCACTACGCGGACCGTGACGTCGAGATCGTCGTGCTCTGTGCACCTGAGCACTGGCCGGGCCCCGACGCATGAGGGCATCGCTGACCCCCGCCGACACGATGCGTCCGCCGGCGGGGCCCGAGGTGCTGCACGTCGTCGTCCCGGCGCACGACGAGGAGTCGCTGCTTCCGGCGTGCCTGGCCTCGACGGGTCGGGCTCTCGCCGCGGTACGCCGGGCACACCCCGAGCTCGTGCTGCGCCGCACCGTGGTCGCCGACACCTGCCGCGACGCGACCGTCGCCCTCGCCCGGTCCGCCGGGGCCGACGTCGTCGAGGTCGACGCACGCTGCGTCGGGCTCGCTCGTCAGGCGGGCGTGGACCACGCCGCGAGGCTCGCCGCCGACGTCGCGCCGCAGCGGGTCTGGCTGGCGCACACCGACGCCGACACCGTCGTGCCCGAGCACTGGCTGCTGGCCCAGCTCGAGCTCGCCCGGCAGGGGGTGGCGATGGTCGTCGGCTCGGTGGTCCCGTCGAACGATGCACCCGTGCCCCCCGGGTGGCACGAGCGGCACGACCTGGGCGAGGGCCACCCGCACGTCCACGGCGCCAACCTCGGGCTGACCCTGGCGGCGCACCGGGACGCGGGTGGCTTCCCGGCGCTGCCGCTGCACGAGGACGTCCTGCTGGTGGCGGCCGTGAAGGGGGCCGGGTTCCGCTGGTGCGCCACCGACACCACCCGGGTCACCACGTCGGCCCGACGCCACGGCCGCGCCCCCGGCGGCTTCGCGGCGTACCTCGCCGCGCTCGACGGCACGGCCTCCTGAGCAGGCGCCGGCAGGCGCTCGCGGGCGTCAGCCGGCGACGTAGGCGTCGATCTCGCCGAGGATCCGGGCCTTCACGTCGTCCTCGGCGTACGACGCGGCCACCGCGGTGCGAGCGAGGTCGGCGACGCCGTCCTGGTCGAGGTCGAGCAGGTCGGCGGCGATCTCGTACTCCCGGTTCAGCGTGGTGCCGAACATCGGCGGGTCGTCGGAGTTGATCGTGAACCGCACGCCGGCGTCGCGGAACGCGCGCAGAGGGTGCTCCTCGAGGGTCGGGACGGCCCGGGTGGCGATGTTGGACGAGGGGCACACCTCCAGCGGGACGCCGTGCTCGGCGAGGTGGCTGAGCAGGGCCGGGTCCTCGACCGCCGACGTGCCGTGCCCGATCCGCTCGGCGCCGAGCAGGCGCAGCGCGTCCCAGACCGTCTGGGGGCCGGTGGTCTCGCCGGCGTGCGGCAGGCTGCGCAGCCCGGCCGCCCGGGCGGCGTCGAAGTGCGGCTGGAACTGCGGGCGCGGCACCCCGATCTCCGGGCCGCCCAGCCCGAAGCCGATCAGGCCCTCGGTGCGGTGCTCCAGGGCGTACTCCAGGGTCTTGTCGGCGGCCGGCAGCCCCGCCTCCCCCGGGATGTCGTAGATCCAGCGCAGCACCAGGCCGAAGTCGCGCTCGGCGGCGACGCGGGCGTCCTCGATCGCCTCGCTGTACGCCTCGACGGCCATGCCCTTGCCCGGCTCGTGCGGGCGCACGGAGGTGTACGGCGTGCAGGTCAGCTCGGCGTAGCGCAGTCGCTGGCCCTCGGCCATCTCGCGGGCCACCTCGTAGGTCAGGTAGCGCACGTCCTCCGGGGTGCGGACCAGGTCGACCACCGCCAGGTACACCTCGATGAAGTGCCCGAAGTCGCGGAACTCGTAGAACCGGCGCAGCTCGTCGAGGTCGCTGGGCACCGTTCCCGGGTGGCGCGCGGCCAGCTCGCTGACGATGCGGGGTGACGCGGAGCCGATGTGGTGGACGTGCAGCTCGGCCTTGGGCAGTCCCGCCACGAAGGCGGACAGCTCGGCCCGGGGTGACGACGCGGAGGGCTGGGACGACGCGGAGTTGCTCACCGGGGCACTCTCGCCCCCGGGCCGTCCCGGTGCCAAATCAGCGTCAGCCCGCGGCCTTCAGCGCCGCGTCGATGCTCTCCTGCAGCGTGTCCCCCGCCTTCTCGCCGTCCACGAAGACGGTCGGGGTGCCGTTGACGCCGGCCTGAGACATCTCGGCCTGCGCGTTCTCCACCCAGACGGCGAACTCCTTCGACTCGATGCCGGGGCGCACGTCGGCCTCGCTCGCGCCCGCCTCGACCGCGAGCTCGACCAGCCGGTCGTCGCTGGGGCCGGCCGTGCCCTCCTCGGGCTGCTGGTCGAAGAGCAGCTCGTGGAACTTCACGAAGGCGTCCTTGCCGGAGGTGTCCAGGACGACGGCAGCGGCGTTCAGCGCCCGCGAGGAGTACTCGTTGGTCGAGGCCCGGTCGAGGAACGAGACCATCCGGTAGTCGACACGGAGCCGGCCGGCTTCGACCGCGGCGCGCAGCGTGTCACCGGTCTCCTTCTCGAAGTCGTCGCAGATCGGGCACTGGAAGTCCTCGTAGACCCGCAGCGTCGTCGGCGCGGACGCCTTCCCGACCACCACGCCGTACCCGTCGGTGACCCCGCTCGGCACGGTGTCCGGGGTCCTTCCCACGCTCGTGCGCTGGCTCTGCACCAGGTAGGAGCCGATCACGACGATCAGCAGCCCGGCCACGACCCCGCCGATGAGCAGGACACGGCGGTTGCGCTCGCGGCGCTGCTGCTCGGCCCGGGCGGCCTCCGCACGTTCGGCGCGGCTGCGCGCGGCGTTCTCCTTCGACATGGTTCAGGCCCTCTCGGTGGCGGGGAACAGCACCCGGTCCAGGGCGAGCCGCGTGCGCGGAAGCCGGACCAGGAGGACGGACAGCAGGAGCAGGCCGACGTCACGCGCGATCTCCCAGGGGTACGCCGCTCCGGCGCCGGCCCGGGCGCCGCCACCGCCGAAGCAGCCGCAGTCGATCTCGATCCCGCGGGCCCAGACCGACGCGATGCCGATGACGAACAGCACGAGCAGCGCCGCCGAGACCACCCCGGCCCCCCGGGTGAGCAGCCCGGCGACGAGCACCAGTCCGAGGATCACCTCGACGATCGGCAGCAGCATGCCCACGGTCGGCACCACCGCCTCAGGCAGCAGGTCGTAGGCCCGCACCGCACGCACGCTCTCGTAGGGGTCGGGCAGCTTCAGCCCGCCGGCGACGATCCAGACGCCTCCGGTGACCAGGCGCGCCAGCAGGCCGAACCACTCCTTCATGGCGCCGACCCTAGGGGCGGCGGCTGAGCAGCCCCTGAGAGGACCGGGCGTAGGGTGCCTGTCGTGAACGAGAGACTGGTGTGGATCGACTGTGAGATGACCGGGCTCGACCTGACGGCGGACGCGTTGATCGAGGTGGCGGCCCTGGTCACCGACTTCGACCTCAACGTGCTCGGCGAGGGGATCGACATCATCGTCAAGCCCCCGCCGGAGGCGCTCGAGCAGATGAACGACTTCGTGCGGAGCATGCACGAGAAGTCGGGCCTGCTCGAGGAGCTCGACGGCGGTGTCACGATGGCCGACGCCGAGGCCCAGGTGCTCGCCTACATCCAGGAGCACTGCCCCGAGGGGAGCCGGCCCCCGCTGGCGGGCAACACGGTCGCCACCGACCGGTCGTTCCTCGCCCGGGACATGCCGGAGCTCGAGGCGTTCCTGCACTACCGGATCGTCGACGTCTCCTCGATCAAGGAGCTCTCGCGCCGCTGGTTCACCCGGGCGTACTTCCAGTCCCCGGCCAAGCTCGGCAACCACCGGGCGCTGGCCGACATCCAGGAGAGCATCGAGGAGCTGCGCTACTACCGCGAGGCCGTCTTCGTCCCCTCGCCGGGCCCGGACAGCAGGACCGCGAAGGAGATCGCCCAGCGCCATGCGGGCTCCCTGAGCGGCCTTCCGGCCACGGCAGGTCCCGATGCGGGACCTGTGCCCGCCAACTAGTACACTCCTCTCCGGTCCGAGGGAAACCTCGGATCCGATGGTGGGTATAGCTCAGCTGGTAGAGCGCCGCCTTGTGGTGGCGGATGTCGCGGGTTCAAGTCCCGTTACTCACCCCATCGTTACCGAGCCCCTGACCTGCACAGACAGGTCAGGGGCTCGGTGCATTTCGTGCCACCGCCCCCAGTTGGGGGGCAATCTGGGGGGCACCCCAAAGAAAATATGGGGGGCAGTGACGGGGGCGACTGCCCCCCGCAGCGTCCCCCGCACCGTCAGGCCGGTCAGCACATCCGACCGAGAAGACGGAGCACACCAGCATGTGGATCGAGAAGCGTGGCCAGCAGCACCGGGTCTACTGGCGCACCCGCAACCAGACCAGCCCGAAGAAGGCCTTCGAGCCTTTCGACACCCGCGAGCAGGCCACGGCCTTCATCGAGCTCGCCCGGGCCAGCAGCCTGAGCGGCGCCGTCGCCTACGTGCGCCAGCCGAGCAACGAGGCGCTGATGGCCCTCCTCGGCCGGGAACCGGTACCGGCTGCCCCGGAGCCGTCGACCGCCGCGGACGCGGTCCGCGGCGTGGTGGCGTCCCCCTCGGGGATCGGCACCGTCTACGACCCCCGGGTGGGGGTCACGTTCGCGCACCTGTGGCAGCGGTTCCTGGACGCCCAGCGGCAGCTCGAGGAGACCACCGCCGACCTCTACGAGGGCTACGGCCGCAACCACCTGCTGCCGTTCTTCGGCGAGGTCGACCTGGGCCTCATCCGTCGCGCCGAGCCGCTGCGCGTCACCGACGCGGTGGCCGGCACCGTCTACGTCGACGACTGGGTCACGCTGATGCTCGCCAAGCCCCGCATGAACAACGCCGGCCGGCCGATCAAGGACTCGAAGCTCAGCATCAAGTTCATCAAGAACGTGCACACGGTGCTGGGTCAGGCGTTCCAGCTCGCGGTGGAGGAGCGCCCGGCCCTGCTCGAGGTGAACCCCGCCCGCGAGATCCGGCTGCCCAAGCAGGACCGCCGGGAGATGTTCTTCCTCCAGGACGCCACCGCCTACGCCGACCTGCGCGAGGCCATCGAGGCGCACTTCCGCCCGCTGCTGGACTTCCTCGTCGGCACCGGCGCCCGCTTCGGAGAGGCCGCCGGGCTGCTCGTGCGCCACCTCCACCTCGACGACGAACGGCCCTACGTCGACATCCGCCAGGTGCTGAAGTGGGCCCGCAAGCGCTGGAAGCTCGGCCGCCCCAAGACGAAGTCCTCGGTGCGCCGCATCACGCTCTCCCCCAAGCTGGTCGAGTTCCTGCGGCCCCTGGTCGAGGGCAAGCACGACGACGACCACGTCTTCACCATGGTCGAGGGCGGCCCGCTGCACCACGGCAACTTCTACAACCGCTACTTCAAGCCCGCCGTGAAGGCCGCCGGGAAGCGGGTGCCGGGCAGGCTCCGGATCCACGACCTGCGGCACACCCACGCCGCCTGGCTGCTCAGCGACAACGTGCCGACCTTCGTCGTCCAGCGCCGACTCGGCCACAGCAGCAGCGCCACCACCGAAAACATCTACGGCCACCTGACCTCCGAGGCCGACGACCGGACCCTGGTGATGGTGGACCGGCGCCTCCCGGACATCCTGCTCCGCGACGAGGAGGGAGCCCGGCCCATCAAGCTCACGACGAAGGAGCGCCTGCTGCCGGAGTTCGACGTCGACGACGACGACGACCTCGCCGCCTGAACCCGCGCCGTTGCCTCGGCGGGTGCCGGTCGTCGAGGCCACGGCGGGACGGGCGTCGGTCCACGTTGTCGCGCCCTCCGTCGTGGCCCGAGCGGCACGGGCAGCGCGTGGGCGCGACCGATGCCCCGGGATGGCAAGCCTCTCGCGATCGCCCGGCGGCGACTGCGCAGGTCGCGGGACCGCGCACCGATCACCCCGACATCAACTATCGACTGGAGTACCTCATGTCCACCACCCCTCTCGCCACG
Source organism: uncultured Actinomycetota bacterium (assembly GCA_963760585.1). Lineage (GTDB taxonomy): Bacteria > Actinomycetota > Actinomycetes > Propionibacteriales > Nocardioidaceae > Nocardioides. The sequence continues at coordinate 44,812 of CAVXDI010000004.1, read as the reverse complement.
CCGTCCCCTGGGCACCTTGAGCTGAGCCCCCGTAGCTGGCTGCGTCATGTGCCGAACTGGGCGACGCAGCCCGACCTCACGATGGTTGCACTGGAGTGCGAGCTCGCTTGGCAGCAGCAGCAGCTGAACATGTACGGCAAGCTCGTCGACCAGCCGCGGCTGACGGCCGTCTGCGGACGTTCCATGGACCCCCAGACCCGATACCGGCGCCCTAACCCGGACACGCCCTGGACGCCGACCGCCGCGCGTGTGCTCCGCCAGGTGGCCGCCGAGGTCCCCGGTTGGCAGCCCAACGGCCTCATCGCGAACCTGTACCGGACCGGTCAGGACAGCATCGACTGGCACGCTGACAAGGAAGCCGCCCTCGGGCCGGCGCCGACGGTCGTCAGCGTCTCCTACGGCGCCACCCGGCTCTTCAAGCTGAGGGCCCTCGACCGGAGCTCGCAGCACGAGATCGAGCTTCGGCACGGCGACCTGGTCGTCATGGGGGGCCGGTGCCAGGAGGAGTTCAAGCATTCCATCGCCAAGACCAAGAAGGTCCACGACGAGCGCCTGTCGCTCACCTTCCGCCAGTACGGCTGAAGCCAGGTGAGGTCACCGAACTCCTGGACGACGTGATCCGGCGGCGGGGTCTTTCAGCAGGGGGATGCGAGGCAGCACCTTCTTCAGGTCCGCTGCGTGGGACCCGGCCTGACCCGCACGCGGGGATGAGGTGGTGCGTTCAGGAGGGCTACAGCCCGGTCACGGTTTGGGAGGCGCTGCTCATCAACGCGCTGCGGCACAGGCCGGGCGCCGCGGGCGAGTCCGGGTCTGCGGTTGCGCGGGCGTTGCGTCTACGCCCGAACACGGTGACGGAGATGTTCTCCGTCACGACGGACCTCGCCGACCACAACGTGCGCGCGCTCACGGCGCTTGCCACGCACCTGGGCTCTCGGCTGGAGGCAGTGTCGTTCGATAGTCCGTGGGGGTGATCTCGACGCCTCGGCCGTTGGGGACTGCGGTCGCTTCGCCTGCCTACTTCAAGCTGATGCCGACATCCCGCAAGAGGTGTTCCATCAGCCGCCTCTCGGCCGCAAGAACGTAGGGCACCAGCCCGGTGACGCCCGCGGTTGTCCCGCGCAAACTGACAGCCACAACGTCCGTCCCGGCATCCATCACCAGAGCGAGGCGCTTGGCGTTCTGCTTGTTCACGTATCCGAAGGGCGCGCTGCCGCGCCACGCGTGCACGGCCACGGCGTTGGGATCGAACTTGTTGGACGGCTCTCGGACGAGACGGAGTTGTCGCCCCGGCGAGAGGTCGCCCTGGCGCTCGGCGGTCTCGCGGTAGTTGGTGCCCCTGACGGAGAAGGAGTAAATCCCCACCTTGTAGGCGTGGGGGCTCTTCGGGTTGATCAGTCCTGCAGGCGAGGACAAGACGAGCTGGTCGCGCACCATCATGAGGCGGCACAGGGGTAGACCGTCGTCCCCGGGGGCAAGTGCGTCTGGTTCGCGCTCACGAGGGAGGTACTCGCTTCTCCTCAGGGTGTCCGCGGCCGCGTAGTCGTTGTTGTCGTCTGGGTCTCGCTCCGTGTCGGCGACCGCTGGAGTGGACACTCGGTCCTCGGCTTCGGCAGCTGCCATCTCGCACTCGATCTCCGATGCCATCTCGGCTGCGAGATGCTCGGCATCCTCGTCCATCCTTCGGCGTAGACGAACCATCTCCTCGGCGAGCTCGCGAGCTCGATCGTCGGGCAAGGCGGGCGCCCCCGGCCAGTCCTCAGCGGCTTCTGGTGTGGGGCTCAGCTGGGTGGGTGGCATCTGCCGTGCCTGCGCCGGCTGTGTGTCAGGGGCCCGGCGGAACCAGTCGAGGAGTCCCACGGAGTGCTCAGACGCGTTCGGGCGCCGATATCGGCGCGACGAGGAGAGCCATGCGGTGAGACTACGACTCCAGAAGGTGCGGCACCTGCAGAACTCGAACGCTGCTCGACGGCGAGAGCGTCGAGCGTGCCGCGATCTCGGAACGCTGTCTCAGGCTGGCGGGAGCGCGGCGGCTAGGTGCCGATGAAGCGCGCGCCGCTGGGTCTCGGTCAGTGGTCCAGGACGCCGCAGCAGCTTGCTGGTTCCGCGGGGGCCGAGCAGCCGCACTCCCCGTAGCGCCTGGTCGCCCCACAAGGGTAGGTCCGCATCGACGAAGCAGAGCAGGGCGGTGACGGTCGCGCCTTCGGCGCCCGGCGCGTCGGCGAGGGCCGCGACGACTGCGCCAAGCTGCTTGGCGCAGCCGTCGATGAGCTTGGTCCGGTCGCGTCCGGCCACCATCAGCTGCTCCTTGACCGGGGACAGCAGCCCCCCGGTGCGGCGCACCCGTACGGCGGCGTCCTGGTAGCGCTTGGCGTCGATGACGTAGACCCCGGACGGGGCGACGGCGATATGGTCGACGTCCCCATCGCGGCGTCCGTGGCCGAGCTTGCGGTTGTGGAGGAACAGCACCTGCTCGCCGCAGTCCTTCTCCAGGCGAGCGGCGATGCGGCGCTCTCCGTCAGCTCCGGTGGCGAAGGCCTTGGTGCTGGCGGGCTCGTCGCTCAGGGCCAAGATGAGACCGCCGAGCCGGGGGTGCTTGTTACGGATGCGGCCCTCGCGAGCCTGCTTGCGACGCTGGTACTCCTGCTCCAAGGAGGCGCCGGGCCGGCCCACGTCAACCGGCTGCTCGGCATCGTCCGCTTGGCTGTGAGCGACCCCGCCGGCTGCCGCGGGGTCAGTCGTCGCGATCTCCGGCGAGTAGATGCCGGTCGGCCCCAATCGCGCGACCCTGCCTCCCGAAGCGTCGAGCGCGTCGGTGACCGTGCTGGGGCAAGCGGCGGCCTCAGCATCGGGCACCGCATCCGCGGCGACGCTCAGGCAGCTCTCGCAGACGACGCGGCGCGCGAACCGGTCCCATCCCGCGCGCGTTCCCGCGGGCAGTTCGGTGCCGCAGGAGCACACCCCTGCGTAGCGGAGCTTCATGATCTTCATCGTCGGGGTGGGCGGGTTGATGATGTCCGATCCGCTCGGGCGGCCCTCAATCGTCACGGCGGTCCTCCTCCGGTCCACCCGGGACCCTACGTCGGCGCGGCTGCCCGGGTCCTGAGAACGACGGACCTGCCCAATCGTGCTCTCTGTGCCCGGGCGGGCGGAACGCGCATCCATCGGCGGTCGCTCCCGGCATGTCGGAGGTAAGCGGGCACAACCAGGGGAACTCGGCGGTAGCGTCTCGCCTCACCACTCACGGAACAGCGCAGGGGGAACACATGGCCGAGGAGAGCTGGCACGAAGCGCGCCTCATCCCGACGTCTGGCATCAACGGGACCGACGAGCAGGAGCGCCGCGCCACGTCTGCCCTGCTCGCCGTCGTCTCGGCGGTGAAGGAGTTCGGTCGGGCACTGGTCAAGCCGCTCGGTGCCCCGTCCGGCACCATTGAGACCTACATCGAGGTTCCGTTCGTCCTCGGCGAGAAGAAGCTGTACCCCGACGGTCTCATCCGGGTCAGTCGCGGTAGCCGCTCGTGGACCGCTCTGGTGGAGGTCAAGACCGGCTCCAATGCGCTCCAGGTCGAGCAGCTCGAGAACTACCTCGACATCGCGAAGGAGCAGGGCTATGACGTGGTCCTGACGATCTCCAACGAGATTCCAGCGGTCGCCGGGCAGCACCCCACCAAGGTGGACAAGCGGAAGCTGCGCAAGGTTGCCCTCCACCACCTCTCGTGGACGCAGGTGCTTGCCGAGGCCGTCATGCAGAAGGAGTTCCGCGGTGTCGCCGACCCCGACCAGGCGTGGATTCTCGGGGAGCTCATCCGCTATCTCGAGCACAGCAGGTCAGGCGCCCTGGAGTTCGAGGACATGGGCGAGTCCTGGGTCGCCGTCCGCGACGCCGTGGCCGCCGGCACGCTCCGGGCCACCGACAAGGGTCTGCCCGACGTCGTGGCCCGCTTCGATGCGCTCCTGCGGTTCGCCAGCCTGCGGCTCGGCCGCCAGCTCGGCACCGAGGTGGTCCCGGTGCTGTCCCGCAAGGAGCAGGCCGACCCCACGCTGCGCTCCCAGGCGCTGACCACGATGCTGTGCCAGACCGGTCAGCTCTCCGGCGCCATCCGCATCCCCGACACCGTCGGCCAGCTCATCGTCACCGCCGACCTCCGCTCATCGAAGGTCACCTGCCACGTCGACGTGGACGCACCCCGTGAGGGTCGCCCGACGACCCGGGTGAACTGGCTGGTCCGCCAACTGAAGGCCGCACCGGATGCGGTCCGGGTCGAGACGTTCACCGCGCACGCTCGCGGCTCCAGCGCCGCCGAGCTGCTTGGCGCGGTCCGGGAGAGCCCCGCCGTCCTCGTCATGGACCCCGCCAAGGAGATCCGGTCCTTCCGCCTGGCGACCACCTCCACGATGGGCACCAAGCGTGGCCGCGGCCGCGGGTCGTTCATCGACTCCGTGCTGGGGGCGACCGACACCTTCTACGCCGACGTCCTCCAATACCTGAAGACCTGGTCGGCAGCTCCGCCGAAACTCCGCCACCAGGGACCCACCCCGCCAGACGCAGAGCCCACGAAGCCGAGCAGCCTCGCTTCCACCGAATACTCGTCGCAGGACGGGGCTGAACGGGTGCCCGACTCCCAGCCCGCCGAAATGCCCCGCCCCGCCGGGTAACACGGCTTGGAATCAGGCGGGGCAAGCGCTGGGGCTGCTCCTGATGCCGCAAGCGTCGCCTCGTGACGGACGTGACGCTCTCCGAGATGAAGTGCCGCAAACACCGCTGACCGTCCGGGTGTGCTCGCGAAGGCGTCGACTCGCGCGACCGTACCGGGGCCGTCGGATAGCGAGGAGGGCCAGTACCGGGCTCCAGCAAGCGCGCGGAGCGCGTGACCGCCACGGCGTCCGGTGCCCGCGCCAGCGAATGAGGAGGCTTCAGTGGATGATCGGCCCACCCTGCGAGGGGCGAAGGTGCGCCTCACGCGCGCCGCGGCTAGGCACATGGAACTACAAGCGCTCGAACACGCAGGCAAGACAGACCCGCAGTCGATCCGACTCACCGCGGATCGAGCCGAATGGGAGGCCGGCGAACCGCTGCGCCCCACCATTGACTGGTCACGGGCGCGACGGATCGACCTCACTCACGCCAAACTGCTCACGAGCGAAATCGTCCAGCACCTCAGGGCGGCGCTCGACTACCTCGCCTACAACCTGGTGTGGCTCGACGCCGGCCCCCCTGATCGGGGACGAGAACGGGCCATCCACTTCCCAGTTGTACGCAGCGAAACTCGCTGGAAGTCAGAGGCGAACGGGCGACTGCCGGGCGTCACACGCGAGCACCTCGCGACCATCCGTGAGTACCAGCCATTCGCCGGCTGCGGTTGGACGGCGACTCTGGCCGACCTGGCGATGATCGACCGCCACCGCTTCGTTCTCGACGTATTCCGCGAGTACTCAGGCACCTTCGCCAACAGCCGCGAGACGGTGTCTGTCGACCCTGAAGACCCGACGCGGGTAGTCGTGGACGTCGGTGAAGTCGACTTCCGCTTCATGCTCCCCGACGAACAGCCGGCAGTCGAAGCCTTGGCGACCCTCAGCCGCGAAGCCGCCCTCCTGGTGTGGCGGATCCAGGGCGACTTCGGCGAGCACGACGATTTGACGGTGATGCGGCAGTGATGGCGCCATCAACCTTGCGTCTCCGGTTGGCAGCACGCGAAACGCTTGGCAGGGTGAAACTGTCGGCACGGCGCAACCGTCGGCACTGACGCACCGGTGGGCGGCGTGAAGCTGTCCCTGCCGACGTCATGCAACTGCACACGTGTGCGCGCTACCCGGGCAGGGGTGCTACCGCGCCAGTGGCCCATCCCAGAGCCGTCGGCGCAGCCACTCCCACAATCTGGCCAGAACGCTGCGCTTCCGCACGTGCTCACGCGGCGCCGTCGCGGGGAGCCCCGAGGGCTGACCCTCCGGCGATTCGAGGTCCCGACGCAGTCGTCCGACGGTCGTGGGTGACAGTCCGGTGCGCCGGGCGACGGCCCGGTCGCTGATCTCGGGGTCGGCAGCGAGCATGTCGCGCGCTTCGCGCCGCACCGGCTCGGCGTCGGTCGGGTAGGTCTTGCCGTCCGCCCCGCAGCGGGTGTCCAAGTGCGTCGGTGACGCACCTGGACACCGCAGCCGGCGCACAGATGACTCCGACACACCGGCAGCCGCTGCGATCCGGCGGTTGGACCAGGCCGGGGCCAGCCCGAGCAGGCGGCTGGCGGCCTCTCGGCGCTCGGTGTGGGTCAACGGCATGCCGTGCCGGGAGTTCATCGTGGTTGCCAGCTCGAGCATCCGGACGTCGTCGCCCTCGACCCAGGCGACCGGCAGCGAGGTCCAGCCCAGGACGCGGGCGGCGTCGACCCGCATGTGTCCGTCGACGAGCCGCAGGGTGGTGCGGTGGACGGTGATCGGAGGGCAGATCTCGAGGACAGCGACCAGGGTGGCCACGTGTCCCGGGTGCGCTGGCCGCAGTCGCTGGCTCAGGTCCAGTCGGTCGAGGTCCACGGTGTCGGATGTCTGATCGGTCGTCGGGGGCATGGGTCGCAAGGTGCGGGGTCGCCGTCCGAGGGCAATCGCGGGCAGTTCGCCGGAGGCACGGCTTTCCGCTGGGCATGGGAAGGGAGAGGGACGCGTGTGCGTCCCTCTCCCCTGGTTCAGCCGTTGATCATCTTGAGGCTCTCGGTGAGCGCCTCGCGGATCTTCAGCTGCGACCGTCTGCCGACCTCGCGCAGCTTCTCGAGCTGCTTCGTGGCCTGCACTGCCAGCTTGCCGACCTCGTCGAAATCCGCCAGCGCCTCCAGCGCTCCGTTCAGCCTGACCTGCAGCTTCGCGAGGTCGACCTCGTCGTCGCCGTTGCGCTGCAGGTGTGCCAGCGCGACGAGTTCTCTGACGACCAGGTAGACCAGGCCCACGGCGTCCTCGTCGTCGGCGGCGACGACGTAGCCGAGCTCATCCACCCGACAGATCCGGCCGCTACCGGGAACCTCCTCCGGCGACCGGACGAGGATGATGCCGGCGATGGCCTCGCGGACCTCTCGCGCCTCGACCAGTTCACGTTTCAGGGCGGCTTGGCCGAGTGGCCGAGTTCTCGCTTTCGCCTCGATGACGATGCGCAGGCTGTTGTTTCTGCCCGCCACCGCGGGACCGAGAATCGCCACGCCGTCGCCAACGCGTTTCGTGGTGGCGGCACCCGACTGGTTGCCGGTGGGCTCGAAGATGTCGCCTGCCGCCGTCACCAGGGCCCCGGCCATACTCATCGCGGTGGCCTCCCAGTCGTCTCCGACCGCTCGGCTGCTCTTCGCCCCGGCGGTCTTGGCCACCTGGGCAGCCTCGACAAGGCTCCGCACCACGGCGAGCTGTTCGCCGATCTCGCGGCGGGTGCCGTTGAGCTCCTGGAGGAGGTCATGGCGGAGGGTCCGTACCTGCGCCTCCCGGTCGAGGGACAGGGCGTCGCGGACGGAGTCGGAGTGACGCGCCAGCGCGGTGGTGATCTCGCTCAGGCCTGCTGCCTGGATCACGCGGGTCGCTTCGGCCACGTTGGCCCGGACGTTCCCGGCTTCGCCGGCAAGGGCGGCTTCGACCTGCGCGGGCAGGTTGCGAAGTACGGCGCTGGCGGTGTCGGCGACCGTCGCCTCCCCCGCCTTCAGCCGTTCCAGCGTCTGGTCGAGGCTGGCGAGGGCAGCGGCGGACTTGGCATCCACGGCGCTCGCGAACGCGTCGAGGGTCCGGGTGAGGTTTCCGGAATCGACGCCGGCGGTGCCGAGCGACAAGGCCACGAGCCCGATCGGGATGGCACGGCGCACGGCATCCGCGACGGCCTCGGGGCCGTGCTCGGTGAGCTGTCCGGCGAGGAACGTCGCAGCTTCCGGGTGAGTGACCGTGAGGTCGTGGATGGTCACGGTGTGACCCGCGATCGTCACCGGCGCAGCGCCGGTGGGCATCTGGCGGACACTCATCGCGCGCCCCGCAACGCACCCGGAAGCGGTAGGTCGGGCGGCAGTCCGAGTCGCGCCTTGACGCAGATGAGGCAGTCGTCGGCTGACGTCTGCCCGGTGTGGATGAGCGTGGACTCCCACACGACGAGCTCGGCCATCAGGGCATCGCTGTCGGGCAGCCGGTCGGTGATCTCGTCCTCGACCTGGAGTTGCAAGGTTCGCAGCGACTCCTCGTCGCTGCTGTGGTGGGCGGCCGCCGAGGCGACGCGCCAGGTGAGCTCCACCCAGAGCCGGAGCAGGCGAGAGGCCTGTTCGTCGTAGGGCGGCGTGGGGCTGGCAGCCTGCGCGAGTGCGGGCTGCGGCTGGGTTGTTGGTGTCACGGAGACCCTCCAGCGGGTTCGGCCGCAGCAGCAGGGGCCGGATGCCCCCACCGTCCGCGGGGGCCGGTTGTGTGGCCCACGCCGACTCCTTGGAGCGTTGTCCCCCATCAGTAGTCCCCCGTTCGGATTTCTGAGCAGAGTGCAGGATCTGTTAGGCGGAACCTGCCCCGAAGTCTGCGGCCCGCAGGTGCCAGGTGTTGGCACGACGGTCTTGTACCTTCTTGCGCACCGTGTAGGTGCCACGCGTCTTCAGCTCATCGGCAAGGAGCAGGCGCCGCTCGTAGAGCCGCTTGGCCATCGCGGACTTGCTCAGTGCGATCGGCTCTCCAGAGCCGTGGCGGACAATCTCCATGGCAACGTCCGGGAGCAGGTAGACGTCGTCGTTGTCGACCCAGCCGACTCGTGGCCCCTGTTCCCGCCAAGGTGGGTTGACGCCGGTGCCGTCGTCTCGCCAGCCCCACCGCCAGGCCTTGGGAGGGGCGTTGCCGCCAACGGCGGCGAGGTGCGCGCGTCCGGAACTCAGGGCTGCCGCGATGAGCTCCGTGAACCGAGCCGCGGGGTCGGCGTCAGCGTCATGACTGCTCTGCTGCGCGCCGCACGTCTTCAGCGCGGTCAGCACCCGGCCCCAGGTGGCGTCTGCGGCGACGTCGGTCAGGGCCCCGCAGTGCCCGGCGTAGTCCAGCAGGGTGCGCCAGCCGAGCGCAGCCTCCGCGAGCAGACTGGCGGTCCGCTGGTGGGACCCGATGCCGATGAGCTCGGCGCGCAACAGGGAAGCGTCCGACGGCGCCGAGCCGAGACGGGCGGGCTGGCCGGCAAGCCAGCGCAGGTAGCCGGCCATGGCGGTCGCGAAGATGCCGCTCGCGGCCTCTGCCTGGGCAGAGGTCAGCTTGTTGAAGTCGAGCTCTCCTGGCGCGAGGTCCATCACCAGCAGCCGCGCCCGCAGGCTCTGCCCCTGCGGGATGTCCTCCCCAGAGGCCAGCAGGGTGCACCGGGGAGGACGGCTGTGTCGGAGCTTGGAGTCGGAGTCCAGGCGACTGCGTCCGGCACCGTTGCCGTGGGCACGGATCACCTGCTCGGCGGTCGCGTGGAGCTTCGCGACTGTCGAGGCGGGCCCCTTCGGCACGAAGTCATCGATCGTCATCAGGGCGTCCTTAGCCAGGTAGGCGAGCTCGTTGATCGAGTTGGCCGTTCCCGACCAGGCGGCGGGCAGGTGCTGGGCGTCGAAGCCCGCACCGAAGTGCCGCTGGGCCAAGGCTGTGAGCTCGGTCTTGCCGGCCCCGGTGGGACCGGTGATCCAGACCGCCAGCTGGGACGGTCCGAGCGGGGCGCGCCACACGGCACCGAGGACGCATGCCATGACCGGGTCGCTGGCAAGGTCGAGGAGCCCCAGCGAGGCGGTCACCGCCGACCTCTCCTGGTCGCCTCGCGCGGCGTCGGGCAGAGACAGCGGCTCAAGTGAGCTGGGCAGGTCCACCTCGAACCCGGCAGCAGTCCCTGCAGCGCCGATGGCGCCGCCGCCATGCAGGTACCACCACTGACCTGCGACCTGACGCCAGCCGGTGTGAACGAACACGGTACGCCGCTCGGCGTTGGCGCTGGCTTGTTGCACAGCGAGCCCCAGGTGCTTGCTGGCGTTGAGCTGAACGGCGATCTGCGCGCTGACGCCGATCGCCTTGAACGCCCACTCGTCAACGCGCTTGAACTGATCTTGCGGGACCTCCACGAGTCCTGTGCGGCTCCCCTGCGTGACCTCGATCTGAAAGGTCCGCGCTCGTTCCGAGCCGCCGTCGTCGCGTGCCACGTCCGCGACGATGCGGGCGGTCCAGTTCGACAGCGGGATCCGCTTCTCGTCCCCCTCATCGTTGAGGACCACCCGCGAGATCCCGAGGCTTGAGTGCACGTAGTGGCCCAAGACCCACCCGGCGACCGTGTCCTGCTGTGCGGTGGTCTTGCCCGGAGTCTCGGACACGGGCGCCGCACGGTCCTCAGACTCCCGGGACGGTGTCCCGGGGTCGACCACCCCGGGCGAATAGTCCGCCAACGGGTCCACCACCACTTCACGAGTTGACGGGTCCGCGCCGAACAGATTCTGAGCGGGGTACGGCGGTTGCGTCTCACCGACCCCGGGCCCGGTCTGAACTGCTGGGCCGCGCGCCTGGGTGCTCATCACGTTCTTTCTCTGCTCGAAGACCGCGCTCAGCGCGGGTCGTCGAGGTAGGCACGAGCGGCGACACGCAGCAGTGAGGCCACGGTGCGGTCTTCGTGCTGGGCACGCGCTCGGAGTGCATCACGCAACTCCCCCGGCAGGCGGACTACCACGGCCGCCTCCAAGGTCGGGGTGGGTTGATCGGTGGATTCGTTCTGACTCATGCGGATCTCCTCGTGATGCCGCGCCGATCGGTTCGACGTGGCTGGAGATCGCACAGTGAGCCGCGACGTCGAAGCCGCAAGGAGGTCACCCAAGGGCGCCCTCACATGACCTGATCTACGGCGACGCGTGCCCTCAGCAGCTCGCCCCGGCCTGGGCCCAAGCGGTCCTTGCCCGTCGCCTTCGGCACGAACTTCTGTGGCCACGCTGTCGAGGGCAGGGACAGGATTCCCCGATCACTCACTCCGGACCTCGAACCCGCCCACAAGGGCGGTAGCAGGTCAGCTTGTGGTCGGGCGACCGGCTGAGAAGTTGGTGTCGGCCGGCGCAGGTGGGGGACGGAAAACAGACGTCCATGTCGGATTGGTCAGGTCTTCCCAGATAGGCGCACCTGATGCTCGTGGCGGCCGGAACATCCGTCTTGGCCACGCTTGCCTGACTGTGGCAGCCACCCCGGGGGTGCCCACCGCCTGTCCAACCCGACCACGCAGCCGCCTCCCGCTGGTCAACGGCCAGCTTGCGGGTCGGGAGAGCGGACGCTTCCTTCCCATCGGGGGCGCACCGTCGCCCCGAAGCGGCTGATACCTGCCCCGCCGCAGCAGTGGCTCGGCACTTCGCTAGGAAGCTGGCGCGCCCAGGGGTGACGTCCATGACCCCTCCGCACGTCACCCCCACTGTCAGGCAGGCACCGCACTGGACGACTCAGTCCGGCCGATCACCCCTTGCCGACTACGAGCGCGCAGTGACGGCGCTCCGTGCACTCACCCCGGAGCGCTTCGCCGAGCCCGACGTCTGGACCAGCCCGATCCTGGTCGACCTGAAGGTCGTCCCCGGGTCGTAGAAGTCCGCGTCCATCTCGGTGGGCCAAGACTCCTACATCGGTGCCATTGCGCGACAGGTCCCCGCCGGCACGGTGCATGCCACCTACCGAGGAGGACCCTTGAACCTGTACACCGACCGCAAGGTCTACCACCCGCTCGCCGCGAAGTTCGGCGCTGGAAACCCACTGAGCGGACACGCAGCGCGCTTCTCAGTCGTCGGCCACGCCGGCGGCATCGCCGCGCAGCGGGCCGCCCACTTCAGCATCTACGACGACAACCCGGCCATCGCCAAGATCAGCACGTTCCCCGAGCGAGGCATGGGACCCCGCCTCGCCCGAGATCGGCGCTAAGTACGGCATCACGTGGATCACGATGGCCGACCTTCACCACGCGGCTCTCGGCACAGACCCCATCGCAGCCGTGGTCTGCGTCGACGACGTGGTCTTCTTGAACATCACTCTGTCCTCCACGCTCAAGCACATCACCAAGGAGGACGGCGAGGACCTCAACGGCGTGACCGTCCTGATCATGGCGCTCCTCAGCCACTTCCCGTCGCTGCGAGAGATGTGCTGGGCCGACGACGTGACCCGGGCCGGCCGCGACAAGGCGGACTGGACCCAGATCACCACCAAGTGCAAGCACCGCGACATCACCATGGTCTTCGGCGGCCAGCGCTACGACCAGCGCCACCCCGGCGACGAGCTCGCGCTCGGTGCGCTCGGCCTGGTCGGCGGCAACGACGACCCCAACCGCCGCCGCAAGCTGACCGGCAAGCGCCTCATGAAGTACAAGCTCGGCGGCGCGGCCATCGCGGAGATGCAGATGCCGCACGGCTGGCACCACAAGAAGGACAAGCACGGCCGGGCCGTCGTGGAGGGCGACCGCGGGCTCATCCCCGAGGCAAGCCCGGCCATGATCCCGGTCATCAAGGCGATCTACGACGCCCACGCAGACGGCCAGAACTATCAGGACATCGCCAACGGCATGGTGGCGTTCGAGACCGACGGCCGGCTGAAGCGACGAGACCACACCAACCTCGACAACACCTACGCTCAGACCGCCGACGACCCGCAGGCTCGCTACGACGCCGCCAAGAGCTTCTTCGTCCGCAGCAGCTTCCGGCCGCGTGTCCTGCCGTCCGAGCTGGACATCGCCCGCTACCTGGCGGGCGAGGACCCTGCCACGGTGTTCGACGCGGACACCCGCCTCTACATCGCCAAGGTCGAGCTCGTGCGCACCGGCCGCTACTTCCGACGACTGCGCAACGACATCCGCGGTCGCAACATCGTGCTGGACGGCATCCCTGCCACCTACCGTGACGATCGCGACGAGTACGGCTGGTTTGACGTCCTCTCCGCGCCCTGGGCCTGGCCGGTCGACGAGACCGGGCACGAGACCCCTCGGTTCGGTCTTCCCGATGAGACCTGCCGCCAGGTGGCGGCTCGACTGCTGACCGAACTCCGCAAGCCGAAGGCACCGACGGGAGGTCGCGCCCACCGGCAGGCCGTACGCCGTGCCCTGCAGGGGTTCAGCAACTGGCTCATCAAGCCCGGCGAGCCCGGCGCACGGTACGACGACGAGGCCACGCAGTGGGGCGTCGAGGCGCGGTGCAACAACTCCGGGAAGGCCAACTTCATCCTTCTCTTCCGTCGTGCCTCCGCCGGCGCCGGTGCACGCACCGGTCGCGGGTGGAGCTACTTCGGTCCCGCAGAGACCAAGCCGGACCACACCGCCGCCACCGGCTCACTGAGCGAGTTGTCCGCGTCGGTCTCCGTGCACCTGGACTTTGCTGTCCGCGACCTGCTCGACGGCGACACCATCGCGACCCTGTCCGAAGTCCCCGCACCCACACCAGCCATCGACCCCACCGCGGCCTGGCGGCACAAGCTCACCGACAAGCGAGCGGAGCTCGAACTGCTGACCAAGGAGGCCAAGGGGCACCGGACGATGGCAGCTCTGGCCGCCGGCAACGGCGACGAGAGCGAGGCAGACGAGTACGCCACCCAGGCGCGAGACGCCGCCGTCACAGCCAGCGCGCTCACCGCGGAGATCGCCCGGCTCGAGGCGAAGATCCGGGCCGCGTCGTCGACCGCCCGAGCCGCTCGCGACGATCAAGGGGACGTCAGCGTCGCTGCCCACCTTGTCGTCGGCCTGGAACGCGCGGCCCGCGAGAACGGCTTTGGACCGGCCCGCCTGGGCCAGCTCTGCGACGACGTCCTCGTCGACTGGCGGTTCCACTTGCAGGGCGAGAACCTCGTCTGGTCCTGTCAGGCGCTGCTCCCGCTCAGCTCGGGCGGCCAGGCCCGGCTTCCGCTCACAGGCATCATCGACAACGTTCGTACCCGCAGCGGCAAGTCGATGGCGACCACCGCCACCGTGGTGCGCTACGTGTTCGAGGAGGGCCGCGACCTGACCGACGTCGCCGCCGTCCTCGACGTCAGCCGCAAGAGCCTGCTCATCCGGCGGGTCATGCCGTGGCTCGTCAGCCAGGGCGTCACCGCGCGAGGGGCGAAGTGCGCGCTCGTCGACCACCCGCTCACAGGCGTGCGCCGCGACGTCTACGCCCACCTCCTGTCCGCTGCACGCACCGCCTCACCCGACGGCGCCTACTCCCGACGTCTCCACCGCACCTACCTCGACCCGGACCTCGCGTGGGGCGACGCGTCCGTGCCCGACGACACCACCTGGATCCAGACAGCCATCGACCTGATCACCGCCGACACCGCCAGCAGGAAGCACGGGCTGTCGGTACTCGACGTGGCGCTGACCCTCGGCCGCACCGAGGCCGAGGTCCGCGAACTGGTGAAGCCCCAGCGGCGCTCCGCCGGATTCACCCGGCCGCGCTACCTCGTGTACGCGGACAAGGCCAAGAGCAAGGTCAAGGCCATCGGCTGTCCCCACGGCCGTTGCAAGCGCCGCCGCTCCGCCGACCACGTCGTCCTGCTCCCCGAGGTCGCCGCCAGCGGGTACGGCGTCATCTGCCGCAGCTGCCGACGCACCCCGTCAACGCTCGGAGAGTGGCCGCTCACCCAGTTCCCTCTGGGATACCTCGCGTCGTGGACCAACCGCGGCCCCGGCGGCAGCCTGCGGGTCGAGGCACAGACCCTCCCGGTGCCCTGAGCCCTGCCCGCCCAGTGCGCACCCCCTCAGCGGGATCTCACGACAGTCCATCGCTCGAGCACCTTCCCAGCCGCATCGCGAGTGCCGCAGCCGTGCCCGGGGGTCACTGCGTCCCACGCCTCCCCCCGCACCATCTCAACCACCCAACCCCGAATGAGTGACCAACGAGTGATCACTCTGGCCCCATCCGGGCCATTCAACGAAGGAGTGACGATGACAGCGACACAGGAGGCCAGGCCGGAAGCGGCCGGGAGGACGAGTCACATCTCCCCCACCGCTCGACCCACCTGGAATGAGACCTGGGCCCGCATCGGGTCCGAAGACATGCTCGCCGCCAAGGCCCTCATCGAGATCACCTTCGACCTGAAAGCCGACGCGGCGCAGTGGCTCGGCTACGACGAGCAGCCCGTCTACGCCTCCGACGACTGGCGCGCCCGGCAGATCGGCGTCGAGCAGGGCGACCCCATCTTCCTCTACGACGAGTGGATCGCCGACGTCGAGGCCAACGGCCGCGGCTGGTGCTCCAGCGACCACAGCCTCTTCGACGTCGTCGCCTCCCTCCTCGACCCCGAGCGCCCCATGCACCTGCGCCGGTTGCTGGGCTACATGGGGTCGTGGGAGGCCGACGTGTGGCGGATCCTCGTCGCCTGGGGCACCGGCGGAAACAACCGCGACGCCGCCGGCCGGATGACGGCGGTGGTGCGGCGATGAGCGGCATGAGTCGAGACGCCGCCAGCCGCGGCCATGGCGTGGCAGCGTGGGCCGGCAACCTCGCCCACCTGACCGACGACCAGGTCCAAGAACGGATCGATTCCCTCGGGAGACACATCGGCAACCTGCACACGGTGTGGGAACCGCTCGAGGGTTGGCGAGCGGCCACACCCGGTGATCTCGCGGAGCGCGAGCTGTCCCGGTGGGTTGAGGCGCGGATTGCGGCCTTGCAGGAGCGCGAGCGTCGCCTGTCCATGATCGGCTACGCCCCGGAGGCGGAGGTAGCGCCCTGACCGTTGCGGGCCCCCTGACCGCAGTTGAGGCGCTCAGTGCTGACGATCGGAAACCCGACGCTTCGTCGGCGGCCCTAACTTCCTGTCTTTCCTGGGTCCGGCGACGGCTGGATGGCGAGGATGCGGCATCATGCTTGGCGTGGATGAGTCGGCTGGCGTGCTGCTGCGCTGGTGTCGGGCCGCCGTGCTCGCGGGGATCGCGATGGCGGCCGGCACCGTGGCGCACGTCCAGGCCGACGGTCTGCTCCCGGGGAAGAGCGTGCTGGTAGTCATGCTGATCTGCCTCACGACCGGGACCGCCATGTTCCTGGGACGGCCCGCGTCCCGTCTGCGGGTGGTGATGTTGCTGGTTGCTGGCCAGACCTTCGTTCACGGCGCGCTGACCGCCCTGACGGGGCACCGCGGCGACCCTCCACTGACCCATGCAGATCCCTTGCCGGTCGCGCCGGTCGCGTCCTCGCTCCCCGCCTCCGCGGGCGGGGGCGGTTCGGGCCGAAGGGTGGGCTCGCTGATGGACCAGCTGCAGGCCCGACCGCCGACCGAGCGGCCGGTGCAGCTCAGCGTCCCGGACCCGATCCAGCACCTGATCGCGGACCTGACCGGGGCCCACGCCCTGATGGCGTTGGCCCATGTGGGCGCCGCCGTCGTGGTCGGGTTGTGGCTGGCCAAGGGCGAGCGCGCCCTATGGACCCTGCTCGCCCTGGGCGCCGTGCGGGCCGGCGTCGCGATAGGCCCGCGGCTGGGTGCGCTGCGCACCGCCTTGGCCATGACCCAGCGCATCGCCCACGCCTCCGGATCCCTAATGCGGCTCCCGGTCGACCTCGCGCCCCGGGTCATGAGCGACGCTCGTGCGGTCGTGCGCAGCCGCCCTCGCCGCGGCCCACCCCCCTTGCTCGTGGCCTGAGCCACGCCCTAGGCGAACCTCGCCGCATCCCTCATCCCGCCGAACCGCACCCATCCGAGGTGCCCAGACGCGGGCCCCTGGCGCCTGACCGATCCGAGGTCGGCACCCCATGACGCGAAGGACCACTCATGCGCAAGACCCTCTCCAAGGCCACGACCGTGGCAGCCCTGCTCCCCGTGCTGTTGATGGCCGGCTGCGGCGGCACCAGCACCGACAGCACCGGAAGCGGTGCCTCCAGCGATGGCGCCTCCTCGGCCGCGGCTCCGCTGGTCATCACCGTGACGATCAGCGGCGAATCCGTGACCCCCAACGGCAAGCGGGTGAAGGCCGACCTCGGGCAGCCGATCAAGCTCAAGGTCACCGCCGACGAGCCCGGTGAGATCCACGTGCACTCCTCACCCGAGCAGGAGCTGGAGTACGCCAAGGGCACCAGCACGGTGACGATTGCCCCGATCAAGCAGCCCGGTGTGATCGATGTGGAGTCGCACGCGCTGGAGAAGACCATCGTCCAGCTCCAAGTCAGCTGATGCCGCTCGCCGTCATCGCCTCGGCCCTGACCGCCCGGTCAGGGCCGAGGCCCTCGGCCGCCCAGCTGGCCGCGCACGGCATCGGCGGGGCCAAGGACCTGCCCATCCCCGCCGAGCTCGCCATCGCCGCGGCGATGGCCGCCCTCACCATCTCCTTCACCGTCCTAGCCGTCGCGTGGCGAACCCCGCACTTCGACGCCGCCACCCGCGGCCGCCTCGTGCCGCCCGCGATCGCGGCGGTGCTCGACTCCACCCGGCTGGCCCTGGCCTGGCGGGTACTCGGGCTGCTGTTCACCGGCTACGTCGCCGTCGCCGCCCTCGCCGGCAAGGACCTCCTGACCAACCCCACATTCGGCATCGTCTACGTCTGGCTCTGGGTCGGCGCGATCCTGGCCTCCGTGCTCCTCGGTCCCGTCTACCGGGCGCTCAACCCGGTCCGCACCCTGCACCTGATCCTGGCCCGTCTCACCCGCAGCGCCCCCGAGGAGGGCATCGTCCGGCTCCCCGACTGGGTCGGCCTGTGGCCGGCCGCCACGGGCCTGTTCGCGTTCGTCTGGCTCGAGCTCATCGACCCTGATGCCACCTACCTGGCCACCGTGCGGCTCTGGTTCGCCCTGTACCTGGCCATCGTCCTGATCGGCGCGATGCTGTTCGGCGAGCGGTGGATCGCCGCCGCGGACCCGTTCGAGGTGTACTCCACCCTGGCCGGGCACCTCTCGGTGCTGGGGCGACGTGGCGACGGCCGGCTCGTGGTTCGCAGCCCCCTGGGCAACCTCGACGGAGTGCCGGCGCGGGCCGGGCTCACCGGGGTCATCGCGGTCCTGTTCGGGTCGACCGCGTTCGACACGTTCAAGGACTCCGCGACCTGGGTCCAGATCGTGCAAGGCACCGGACTCGACCCGATAGTGGTGAACTCGGCCGCTCTGCTGGGATTCTGCCTCGCCGTGGGGGGCTCGTTCGCGGCCGCCACCATGGCGACCGGGATTCACGACGGCACCTCGCGCTGGCAGCTGCCCAACCGGTTTGCGCACGCGGTGGTGCCCATCGTGATCGGGTACATCCTCGCGCACTACTTGAGCTACTTCGTCGAGGTCGGCCAGCTGACGCTCGCCCAGGCCAGCGACCCGCTCTCGACGGGGGCGGACCTGTTCGCCACCGCCGACCTGCACGTGAACTACTGGCTCTCGGCGCACCCGACGTTCCTGGCCCTGATCAAGGTCCTAGCCATCGTGACCGGGCACATCCTCGGCGTCATCGCCTCCCACGACCGCGCGCTGAA
The DNA here is from genome assembly GCA_963760585.1 of uncultured Actinomycetota bacterium. Lineage (GTDB taxonomy): Bacteria > Actinomycetota > Actinomycetes > Propionibacteriales > Nocardioidaceae > Nocardioides. The sequence goes on along the minus strand of CAVXDI010000004.1, from coordinate 26,455 downwards.
GCTTCTCCCGCAACGCCATCAGCTCACCGGACAGCTGCCGCTGCTCATCGTCATGGTGTTCTACACCGCCACCGGGCTCTGGCTCCTGTTCGCCTCCTGACGACGGCACTCCAGGGCCACCGCGACGAGACGTGCGGACCCGGCCTGCGGGACGTGGGAGCGGCAGACCGGGCCCGATATCGCCCGTAGCTCAGCTCCGGGCCACGGTGCCGTTCAGCGGCTGCCGATGACCACCTCGCCGGAGGTGACGACGGCAGGTTCGCCGGGCTCCTCCACGGTTACGGTCGCCACCCAGGTGCCGGGCAGCGGGAACCGGTAGTCCGCCCGCCAGACCCCGCTGCGGCCGGCCACCTGCACGGGGATCCCGGCCACCCGACGGCCGGGGTTGGACACCTTCAGCTCCACCCGGCGGACCCGGCGCAACAGCTGCCCCTGCTCGTCGGTCAGCACTAGGCGCAGGCTGCTGCCCGCGGTCGTGGCCGGGCGGACGCTCAGCTCCGCCTGCCCCAGGCTCCCGAGCGGCATGCCCGCCACCGCCCCGTCCGCCTGTGAGGCCGGTGACCGTGCCGCGGCCGCGGCCGCGGTGGAACCGTTGCTCAGCGGTGGCGGGCTGGTCATGCTGAGCGCCGCGGTGATCGCCAGCACCCCGATGGTGAGGAGACTCTCGACGCGCACCGAGCGCAGCGGGACCTCGTCGTGTCGGGTACGTCGCCTCGACACCGCGGCGGCGGCCAGGGTCACGATCACCAGAGCGAGCTTCAGGGCCAGGAGCACGCCGTACCTGGTGTCCACCAGCTGCCAGGGGCTGCTGAGCTCGCGCAGCGAGTTCAGCACCCCCGTGACGACCAGCGCCGCCACCGACGTGAGGGCCAGGGTGGCGAACCGCCTCAGCTCGACCCGTTCCAGGGACCCGCCCAGCGCCACGAGCACCATCAGCCCGCCGACCCAGATCCCGGCGGCCAGCGCGTGCAGCGCCACCTCGGCCAGGTCCACGACGCTGCCGGTGGCGTTGCCGTGTCCGGCCGCAGCGATGGTCAGCGCCAACGCGACGAGGATGGCGCTGAGCGTCCACTGCCCCAGCCGATCGGTCAGGTCGCTCAGCGGCCAGCACATCGGCGCGATGGCCGCGTACAGCGAGAGCCGGATGATCATGACCGCCCCGAACGGCGTGGCGATCGTCTGGCGCCAGAGGTCCGGATCGAACATCTGGCTCATGGGCGCCAGGGCCGTGTACGGGCCCTGGACCAGCAGCCCCGCCACGGTGGCCAACAGCCCGCCGACGATCCCGAGCCGGATCAGCCGCTCCAGGACCGGAGAGCTGCGTTGCCCCCTCGAGCAGCACAGCACGAACGCGATCACCCCGGCCAGCAGCGCGAACGCGAGGTAGCCCGCGAGGCGCACCGTCACGACCGGCCACGGCGCCGTCGGACCCAGCTGCGGTCCCTGCCCCGTGGCCGCCAGCACCGGCGCGACGGACGCGGTCCCGACCGCGAACGAGAAGGCGCCCGCGACCGGGTGGCCGTCCGACGACACCACGTTCCAGCTCACCGTGTAGGCGCCGTCGGACAGGCCGGGAGGCATCGGCCAGACGACCGTGTGCCCTTCGATCCCGGGCGTCGGGGTACGCATCGTGGCGCCGGTGTCGTCGACGAGGCGGATCCCGTCGTCGAGAAGGTTGATGCCCTCGGTGAAGACCATCCTGATCTCGGCGGGCGGCTCCGCGACGTGGGCGCCGTTCTCCGGACTGGTCGAGGTGAGCTCGGCGTGCGCCGCCGCGGGACTCGCCATCGACAGGGCGAGCACGACACCCGCCAGGGCGACCAGCCAAACATGGAGCAGCCGCCGACCCCAGGCTCGACCGAGGCCGGGTCCCGGGTCCAGGCCATCGCCCAGACCCGGGTCCCCAACCGGGTTCCGCTTCAGTGCGGGGCCCACGCACATACCCATGAGCGGTGCGAGGAGCTGGTGGCGACGGTGGCGGGCATCATCGCGAGCGGGCGGGACGCTGAGCCTCAGGCGCCTCACGCGACGCCCCGGCCTCCGGGCGCCCGTCCTCCGGGCGCTGGGCGGGACGGCCACGACGCCAGGCCAGCGCGGCCGCGCCCAAGGCAACTACCAGGGCGATCCCCGACAGCGCCACGGGCAGGGCGCCCCCACCTTCGTCGGACGAGGCAGAGGCCCCGGCACCGTTCTCGGACGCGGTCGCCGCGGGATCGGCCTGCCCGCCGGCGGCTTCGGTGGAGCCGGCGGCGGTGATGCTCAGCACCGGTGCCGGGTGCTCGGGCTCGGTGGTCCCGTCCGCGGAGACCTCGTTCCAGTTCACCTTCTCACCGCTCGAGTAGGTCTGCAGTGCCTGGAAGGTCAGGTCGCCGGACTCGGGAAGGGGCCCCAGGCTGAGGTCGAAGTCCTGAAACTGCCCGGGTCGCACGCCGCCGTCGAGGGCCGTCCAGGTCACCTTGGAGACGACGCGGTCCAGCTGCTCACCGAACATGTCGATCGGCTCGTCGAGCTTCCTGGTGGTCGTCGAGACCCGCCAGCCCGGAACCGGCGTGGTCTGCACGGAGCCGATGGGCTGGTCCTCGGGCAGGGTGACCTGGATCCGGGTGGTGCTGGCGTCGTCGCGCTCGTTGGGCACCCGGAAGGCGACGACGGAGAAGCCACCGCCCTCGGCGCTGCCGGGCTGGATGGTGACGTGGGCGTGAGCCGGGCCCGGCAGGGCCACGGTGGCCGTGGCCGCGGCGGCGAGGCCGACCGCGGTGCGCCGGACGGCGCGGATAAGGAACGTGCTGCTGTGGAACATGATCGTCTCGATTCGTGGCAGGTCGTCGGTGGTCGCGGATGTCGCCACGGCCTCGACCGCACCATCCGCGATCACGGACGGGGTCTGGTCAGGCGACGAGCCACCGGGGCGGACCACGCGGCGAGACCCGACGCCCGGTCCACGAGAGCGATGGGATCCCACCGGAGTACCCGCGGCGCGTCGGACGACAGCGCCGCCGGGGTGGGGTGCTCCCGGCCGCGAGGTCGCGCAGGCGCCGCCATACACGACGCACCGGCCGGACGGCCAGCAGCATCGCCTGGCAGACCGCCCGCTCGCCCGCGGCCAGCCAGACCGCCACGATCGTGGCCGCGAGCGCGTGCGCCAGGACCATGCCGAGGTGTACCCCACCCACCGACGCCGTCGACCCCGGCATCTGGGCCAGGCCGGTCGCGGGCAGCTGCGCCCAGGCGCTGTGCCCGGCAGCGGTGCCGGCCATCCCGTGCGAGGCTTTCTCGAACGATTCGCCGACCACGCCCGCGAGCACGAGGTGGAGCGAGGCCTGCCCCAGCGCCGACATCGCCGCCACGCGCGGGGTCGTGGCGGGCGTGTCCAACGCCGGCGCGAAGACGACCGTGAAAACGACCGCCATGGCCAGCAACAGCCAGCTGGACGGCGCATGGCCGCCGGACGCCACGTGGCCCATGACTCCGCTGCCGAGCGTCACCGCGGCGAGCGTCAGTGCGCGAAGCCACCGCAGCGCTCCCCCACTTGGCATCGTCCGCTCCCCCGTAACCGTCAGGCTGACAGTAGTGTGAACTCCTTGGGCAAACCTTGTGAGCTCGATGGCCCGACGGCCAGTTGGTGCGTCTCGTCTGCGCGAAGGGGCTCATTCCTTCCAGCAGGCGATGACGTGCGCCGCGATGCTGTAGGCGCCGGCGGTGCGGCTGAAGCCGGGCGGCAGGTCGGTGGCGGCCACGTCGCTGGCGTCGACCAGCAGCGTCTTGTGGTCCTTGAGTGAAGCAGCGCACTGCGGCGGCTCAGCTGGCAGAAGTGACGCTGGCGCAGACCGGGAGCATCGTCGAGGTCCGCGATGCGGGAGGTGCTCCCTGTGGGCTACCTGAGCGAACTGCTGCGGCACCGACTCGACATGGTTGCCGTTCGCGTGCGGAAGCGCGAGAGGCTCACCGCGGAGCTCGAGCACCTCCTCGAGCGAAGCGGAGTACCTCGACCCCGGCGACCGCACTGACGCGAGCTGCCGCCACGTCCTCGTCGAACCCAGCTGAACTCGGGCTTCAAGGTGTCTGAGGCATGGGCGCGCTGACCGCGTCACGACGGCGGGGTGGGACCGACGCAGAGCTGGCCGCAGGTGAGACCGGGATGTGGCGATCCTGTGCACAGAGATCACACCGACGCGTCATGCAGCCGCCTTGGCCCGGTGTCACGCCCGTCTGCGGAGGGAGCGCAGGTCCGAGAACTGCTTGATGAGGTCCTCGGCTGCCTCGGTAGGCGCCGCGGCCGGCTGGGCGGCGACGCCCGCGGACGGTGATTCTGCGCGGCTGTTCGCCTGGCGTCCGCTCATCAGCTCGGGAAGCACCTGACCGATGGCCTGGATGTCGGCGTAGGTGAACCAGACACCACGCTGGTGCGGGCCGGGCTTGCCGCTGCGCTGGTGTGGCACGGTGCGCTGCGTCACCCAGTGCTTCAGCCAGGAGTCGGAGATGTTGAGCCGCGCGGCGGCCTCCTGGCGCGTGTAGCGGCGGAGGGCGGTGAAGTTGTCGTGGTCGGTCATGGCGGTGACCGTCCGGACCACGAGCGGTTGCGCAATGGGGGGCAGTCTGGGGGGCAAACGCACCGCTCAGGACCGCTGGACGCCGCTGGTAGCCGCTTACGGCCGCTGAGAACCGCAGTAGGTTGGCGGACACCGGCAGCACGCGTGCTGGCGCGGCTCGGTGACAAGTTCAAGTCCCGTTACTCACCCCATCGTCAGCGAGCCCCTGACCTGCTCCGACAGGTCAGGGGCTCGCTGCATCTCGCGCCACCCGCGAGCTCGCGGACGCGAGCCCCGACGGTCGGCGACTCAAGGCACGTCGCTGCGCGACCGACGTTGTACCCGACTCCTGCCGAACTGCCTGTGGGCCGGACCGTCTCCGAGTAGTTGCCCGCCCTGCCGCACCCACCGACCCCCGTCCCGGGCGGTCGTCACCCTGGAGCTTCGACCATGCGCCTCTCCCCGTGGACCTTCCGCCTCTGCTCGAGCACCGTGACCGTGGCCCTCGCCACCGTGGTGACCCTCTCCGGCGCGGCGGCCCACGCCGAGGGCACCGCCCCCGAGGACCAGTCCCGGGGCGTGGTCGCGAGCCTGCTGGCGGCCACCGGCTCCACGAGCGCGCTCGCGACGCCGACGCCCCGGGACCCGGCCGGGCTCCCAGCCTCCCTGGAGAGCCTCGCGGCCTACGTGCCGGCGAACTCCTGCGACCCGCACGCCAAGCCCGGCACCACGAGGCTCGGGGACCTGCTGCGCGCCACGTACGCCGGTTCGAGCTACGGCATCGACCGCACGTGCGGCACCGACCCGCTGCCGACCAGCGAGCACTACGACGGGCGGGCGCTCGACTGGTTCGTCAAGGCCTCCGACCCGACCCAGCGCGCGAACGCCGAGGCTGCGATCAGCTGGCTCCTCACGGCGGACGCCGCCGGCAACGGGTACGCGAACGCCCGCCGACTGGGAGTCATGTACGTCATCTGGAACAACCGGATCTGGGGCTCCTACCGCGCCGGCGATGGGTGGCGCCCGTACTCCGACTGCGCCACGGCAACGTCCGCGTCCTCGGACACCCGCTGCCACCGCGACCACGTCCACCTCTCGCTGTCGTGGGAGGGCGCGATGGGCCGCACGTCGTACTGGACCGGGCAGGTCGCCGCCCGGGACTACGGCCCGTGCCGTGCCGCCGACCTGAACTGGGCCGCCCCGTACACCTCCGCGCGCACGTCTGCGTGCCAGTCCTACCCGCGGGTCACTGCCCCCGCCGGCGCCTCGAGCCTGCTGCGGAGCCTGACCACGTACTCGGGAATGGTCCTGGGTCGCGGTGACACCGGGCCCGTGGTCCGGGCCGTCCAGCAGGCCGTCGGTGCGAGCGTGGACGGCGTCTTCGGGCCCGCCACCCAGGCGGCGGTGGGCGCCTGGCAGAGCAACCACGCGCTCGGCGCCACCGGTGTCGTGGACGCCGCCACCTGGCGCACGCTCCTCGCCGGCCCCGCCCCTGCCCCGGCACCCACACCGGCACCCACACCCGCACCCACACCACCGCCGGCACCCTCCCCCGCCCCGGCCCCGGAGCCCTCCCCCACGCCTGCCCCGGCCCCGCCCGTGACCGGCCCGGCGCACCCCGGCCTGGCCCAGTTCACCCACGTGCGGCTCGCCCGCGGCTCACACGGTCGCGCGGTCAGGGCGCTCCAGCGCCGGCTCGACCTGCACGTCGACGGCTGGTTCGGCCCCGTGACCCGGCGCCACGTCCAGGTCTTCCAGCGCCTCCACGACCTGCGCGCCAGCGGAGTCGTCGGCCCCCGCACCTGGCGTGCACTGACCGTCTGAGGGTCGCGGGGGGCCGGTACCCTCGACCGGACACGCCCGACGACTGATCCCCACCGCCGACGTGCCACCGGGAAGGGTCTGAGGGGCTCGGGGTGTTACCGGGACGACCACCCCTCACCCGACAGGACCCCATGAGCCGATCCGCCGCCCTGAGAGCCGGGACGCTGGCGCTGCTGGGCCTCACCCTCGTCGTGCTCGCCGTGGTGCTGGGGCCGCCCGACATCGATGCCGTGCGCGCGCGGGTCGACCGGGCCGGAGCCTGGGGGCCGGTGGTCTACTTCGCGACGTACGCCGCGATCGCCCTGATCCCGTGCCCCAAGGCGCTGCTGACCGCGGCCGGCGGAGCACTCTTCGGCCTGTGGGCCGGGGCCGGTCTCGCCCTGGGGGCCGCCCTGCTCGGCGCGGTCGTCGCCTTCGCCCTCGGGCGGATCCTCGGGCGGCAGGCGGTGGACCGGCTCACCCGGGGACGACTGGCGCAGGTCGACGCCCTGCTCCGCGACCACGGCCTGGCCTCGGTGCTCGTGGTGCGGCTGGTGCCGCTCGTGCCCTTCATCGCGATCAACTACGCCGCCGGGCTCTCCGGGGTGCGGCCGCGTCACTACGTGCTCGGCACGGCCGTCGGGATGATCCCGGGGAGCCTGGCCTACGCGGCGCTCGGCGCCTACGGCACCGACCCCTGGGGCCTGGCGGCCGCGGGCTCCGCCCTGGTGGTGCTGATCCTGGTCGGGGGGTGGTGGGCGCGTCGGCTGGCCGGCCGGGCCCCGGTCCCCGCGACCGTCGCGGCGCCCTCGGGGCCCTCGGGGCCCGCCAGGGTCGGGGAGCTGCGATGACGGCCGCGCTGCTCACCGGTGCGCTGGCCGGCATCGTCCTCGGCTACGTCCTGCAGCGGGGCCAGCTCTGCTTCCACTCCGCCATCCGCGACGCAGGGGAACGGCGCTTCCTCCTCGCCCGTGGCTGGGCGCTGGGCGTCGCCCTCAGTGCCGTCGGCCTGGCCGTGCTCTTCCTGCTCCCCGGGACCGGCTCCCTGAACCACGGTCTCGCGTTCCGCCCGGTGGCCAACGTGGTCGGCGGGCTGGTCATCGGCACCGGCATGGTGGTGGCCAGCTCCTGCGTGTCCGGGCTGTTCTACAAGCTCGGCTCCGGCATGCTCGGCGCCCTGGTGGGGCTGGTGGGCTGGGGAGCCGGTGAGCTCGCGGCGCGTCGGATCAGCCTGCCCGGGCCCACCCTGCTGCCGGGCGGCGACGGCGCGACGCTCCCGGGCCTGCTGGGCCTGCCCCGGCTGCTGGTCGCGATCGTGGTGCTGGTCGCCGTCGTGGCGCTGCTGGCTCGCCGGCCCGGCCGGGAGGCCCCGCGGCACGGCTGGCAGTGGGGATGGCGACCCCTCGGCGTCGCGCTCGGCGTCGCCCTCATCGCCGGATGGGCCCTGGCGGCGGCGGGCGGGTCCAGCTTCGGGCCCAGCACGGTGGGCGCGGTGGCGGGTGTCGCGAGCGGCCGCCCGAACTACTGGTTGCTCGCCTTCCTGCCCGGCCTCGTGGCCGGCGCCACCCTGGCGGCGCGTACCGCGGGCGGCTTCCGGGTACGCGGCGAGCAGCCCGTCCGGTACGCCCAGCTGGCCGTCGGGGGTTTCCTGCTCGGCGCGGGAGGCTGGATCGCCGGTGGCTGCAACCTGGGCCACGGACTGTCCGGCGTGGCCCAGCTCAACGTCTCCTCCCTGGTGGTGGTGGCCGCCATGGTCGCGGGGGTGGCCGGGGCGCGTCGCGTGAGCACCCTCGGCCGGACGGCCCGCAGCCCGGTCGGCTGACGGACTCGGCCCCAGGGGCTCAGCGCCAGCCGAGCCCGGGGGCGACGTCGCGCAGCAGCGCCTCGAGCACGTGCGCGCAGTAGTCGACGCCGAGCTGGTTGGGAATGGTCAGCAGGAGGGTGTCGGCCGCGCTGACCGCCTCGTCCTTCGCCAGCTCCGCGACGAGCCGGTCGGGCTCCCCGGCGTAGGTCTTGCCGAACCGGGCCCGACCACCGTCCAGGTAGCCGACCTGGTCACCGGCGCCGCCCTGGGCCCCGAAGTAGGCGCGGTCGAGGTCGTCGACGATCGGGAAGATGCTCCGGCTGACCGACACCCGCGGCTCACGGGGGTGACCGGCCGTGGCCCAGGCCTCCCGGAAACGCTGGATCTGCTCAGCCTGGAGCTGGTGGAACGGGACCCCGGTGTCCTCGCTGAGCAGCGTCGAGCTCATCAGGTGCATCCCCTGCTCCGCGGCCCACTCGGCGGTCTGCCGGGTGCCCGCACCCCACCAGATCCGGTCGCGCAGGCCCGGGGAGTGCGGTTCGATGCGCAGCAGCCCGGGCGGGTTGGGGAACATCGGCCGCGGGTTCGGCTGGGCGAAGCCCTCACCCTCGAGCACCTCGAGCAGGACGGCGGTGTGCTGGCGGGCCATGGCCGCATGGTCGGAGCCCGGGGCCGGCTCGTGCCCGAAGTGCCGGAAACCGTCGACGACCTGCTCCGGTGACCCTCGGCTGATGCCGAGCTGCAGCCGGCCACCCGAGATCAGGTCGGCCGCCCCGGCGTCCTCGGCCATGTAGAGCGGGTTCTCGTACCGCATGTCGATCACGCCGGTGCCGATCTCGATGTGGCTCGTGCGCGCCCCCACGGCAGCGAGCAGCGGGAACGGGGAGGCGAGCTGGTTCGCGAAGTGGTGCACCCGGAAGTAGGCGCCGTCGGCACCGAGCTCCTCGGCGGCCTCCGCCAGGTCGATCGACTGCAGCAGCACGTCGGAGGCCGACCTGGCCTGCGACTGCGGCGACGGCGTCCAGTGGCCGAAGGACAGGAAGCCGATCTTCTTCATGGTGCTCCTCTCGAGGGGCCCGGAAGTTGCCGGCCCCTGGTTCCCCCGGTGGGGGCTCCGCTGCGGGTGGACGTGGTCAGGCGGGCACGTGCCCGAAGCGACCCTTCTGGAAGTCCTCGTAGGCCTGGACGACCTCGGCGCGGTCGTTCATCACGAAGGGGCCGGCCCAGGCCAGCGGCTCGCGGATCGGGCGCCCGCCCACGACGATCACGTCCAGCTTCGGCGAGCGGCTCTCCTGGCTGCCGTCGGCGGTGATCGTGAGGTAGTCCCCCGGGCCCGTCACGGCGGACTGGCCGGTGCGCAACGGTGTCCCGGCGGTGCTGCCCACGGCACCCTGCCCGTTGAGCACGTACACGAGGGCGTTGAACTCGACCTGCCACGGCAGCTCGAGGCGGGCGCCGGGCTCGAGGGTGGCGTGCACCAGCGACATCGGTGTGTGGGTGGCCCCCGGACCGGCGTGGCCGTCGACCGTGCCGGCGATCACCCGCACCAGGGACCCGGCGTCGGACGAGGTGAGCAGCGCGACCTCCCCGGAGCGGAGGTCCTGGTAGCGCGGGGTGCTCATCTTGGCGTCGCGGGGCAGGTTCACCCAGAGCTGGATGCCGTGGAAGAGGCCACCGGACTCCACCAGCCACTCGGGCGGGGCCTCGATGTGCAGCAGCCCGGAGCCGGCGGTCATCCACTGGGTGTCGCCGTTGGTGATCGTGCCGCCACCACCGTGGCTGTCCTGGTGGTCGAAGGTGCCGTCGATGATGTAGGTGACGGTCTCGAAGCCGCGGTGCGGGTGCCACGCGGTGCCCTTGGGCTCGCCCGGCGCGTACTCCACCTCGCCCATCTGGTCCATCATGATGAACGGGTCGAGCCGGGCCAGATCGATGCCGGCGAAGGCACGGCGCACCGGGAAGCCCTCCCCCTCGTAGCCCTGCGGGGCCGTCGTCACCTGCAGCACCTCACGGGGCTGGTCGCCGAGACCGGGCGTCCGGAGCCGGTCGAGCGTGGTCAGGTCGTTCACGGTGATCGCAGGCATCGGGCCCTCCTGGAGGTCCTCGTCGGGGTGGTACCCGTTCAACGATAGTTGAAGATTGCATATTCCACCGCCGCGCCCGGCCCCGGCGTGCTCACAGGGCGACGGGCAGCTCGACGCGGAACGTCGTGCCGCGCCCGAGGTCCGACTCCACCCGGATCGTGCCGTCGTGCTGCTCGACCACGGCCTTGGCGATCGAGAGCCCGAGCCCGCTTCCCGGGATCGCCTGCTGCTGGGCGACCGAGGAGCGGAAGAACCGGCTGAACAGCCGACCCTGCTCCTCACGCGGGATCCCGAGCCCGGTGTCGCTCACCTCGAGCGTCGCGACTCCGGCCCCACGGACCAGCCGGACACCGACCCGGCCGCCGTCCGGGGTGAACTTCGCGGCGTTGCCGACCAGGTTCACGACTACGCGTTCGACCATGTCCCGGTTGCCGACGAACGGCACCGGCTCCTCGGGCAGGTCGAGCGACACGACGAGGTCCCGGTGCGCCCACGCCGGCGCCACCACGTCGTGGCCCGCCCGGACGGCGTCGCGCAGGTCGAAGGCCCGGTCGTCGGGGGTGAGCTTCTCGTCCTGCACCCGCGAGAGCGTCAGCAGGTCGTCGATGAGCCCGAGCAGCCGGTCGCTGTTGGCGGCGACCCGTTGCACGGCGTCCGCCTGGCCGTCGTTCAGATCGCCGAAGAGGCCGTCCCGGAGCATCTCGAGGTACCCCACGATGCTGGTGATCGGCGTGCGCAGCTCGTGGCTGACGCTCGAGACGAAGGCGTCCTTGACCTGGTCCACGTCGCGCAGCCGCTCCACCGCGTGCCGCTCGGTGGCGAGGGCCTCCTCCAGCGCGCGCCGGGCGAGCACCTGCTCGGTGACGTCCTCGGAGGTGCTCACGTAGCCGGTGACGTGGCCTCGGTCGTCGAGCACCCGGCACAGTGTCATCGAGTGGGTCCGCTGCTCACCCCGCTTGCCGGTGAAGACGACCTCGCGGTGCGCGTTGGCCGGCTCCGTCAAGGCCAGGGCGACCTCGACGAAGTCGTGGCGCACCCCGAGACCGCGGGCCTGCTCACCGACCTCCTCATCGGTGTGGAAGATCGAGGCGAGCGCGCCGAGCACCTCGCCGGCCCGGTAGCCGAGCAGCCGCTCGGCGCCGGGGTTGAAGAGCGTGACCCGGCCGTGCTCGTCGGTGCCGATGATGGCCACCCCGGTGGCGCTGTCGACGATGTTGCGCAGCCGGTCGCGCTCCGAGGCCGCGACCCGGGCCGCGTCGATCTGCTCGCCGGCGCGCACCACCAACGGGATGACGATGAGCGCACAGGTGACGGCGTACGCCGCGAGCAGCAGCCCCCGCGCGTCCACCGGCAGGTCGAACAGGCGGGCGGCGTCGGTGAACGGCCCGTTCCCGGCGGCGGTCATCAGGACCGAGAACGCCAGGACCGCGACCATCTGCCCCATCGCCTGCCGGGCGGTGAGCCGCAACGCGCCCCAGGCGAGCAGCGGGATCACGAGGAACACCACCGAGGGGAAGTCGGTCGGCCCGAAGACGACCGGGGTGACGGTGAGCGTCAGCAGCCACTGCAGGCCGCGCTCGACCCCGCCCGCGGTGGCCGGGTGGTCGTGCAGCCGGGAGAACCACGGCACCAGCGTCAGCAGCGAGGCCCACTGGGCGCTGGCCAGGGTCAGCGCGACCGTCGGAGCACTCCCCCACCCGACGAGCACCGAGACCAGGGCGCCCACCGCCGCGGAGGCGAGCGCGCCGGTGGCCGTCGCGAGCAGGAACCGGTTCAGCTGCTCACCGGTGCGCAGCCCGACCACGTGGCCGCGGCGACCCACGAGCAGCAGCCACACGAGGCCCACCTCGAGGGCGATCCCGAGACCGAAGCCGCCGGCCACCGTCCACGGCCGGCCACCGAGCCCGATCGTACCGACGGCGATCACCGCGACGAGCCCGAGCAGCGGGAGCGTCCAGCGACGCCCGGCCACGACCAGGGCACCGGCGGCCAGGCCGACGGGCCAGAGGCCGATCCCCCGCCCGGCGTCCGGAGCGGCGCTTACGGCCGTCAGACCCAGCACCGCCGCGAGCAGGAGCAGCGCCCCCACGGCGAGCCCTCTGGACGTCGTCGTCAACGGCCCTCCCAGGCGTTCGTTCCCCCCACGCCTCGGTCGAGGGGCACCCCAGCCTCCCCCATCGCATGCCCCACCCCGCGCATCGGGGCCGGATGCGCCGCCGGCGTCGCCAGGCCATGCCCTAGGTTGGCGCGGTGACCTCAGCGAAGAAGAAGTACGACGTGGTCGTCGTCGGCGGGGGCCACAACGGCCTCGTCGCGGCGGCGTACCTCGCTCGCGCCGGCCTCTCGGTGCTCGTGCTGGAGCGGCTCGCCCACACCGGCGGAGCCGCGGTCTCCGCGACCGCGTTCAGCGGTCAGCAGGCGCGCCTGTCCCGCTACTCCTACCTCGTGTCCCTGCTGCCGACCCAGCTGGTCGACGACCTCGACCTCGACATCGCGCTCACCTCGCGCGAGACCGCGTCGTACACCCCGGTGCTGCGCGAGGGCCGCCCCGGCGGCCTGCTCGTCGAGCGCCCCGAGGGCGAGGCGACCAGGACCTCCTTCGCCCGGCTCACCGGCGGCGACGAGGAGTACGACGCGTGGCGCCGGTTCTACGCCGAGGTGGGCGACCTGGCGCACGTCGTCGCCCCGAGCCTGCTCTCCCCGCTGCCGACCGAGCGCACCCTGCGTGACCAGGTGGACCCGCAGACCTGGCGCGACATCGTCCTCGACCCCCTCGGCGCCGCCATCGAGCGTCGTTTCGCCGACGACACCGTGCGAGGGGTCGTCGCGACCGACGCTCTGATCGGCACGTTCGCCTCGCTGAACGACCCGTCGCTGGTGCAGAACCGGTGCTTCCTCTACCACCTGATCGGCAACGGCACGGGTGAGTGGCGGGTGCCGGTCGGCGGCATGGGCGCCGTCACCACCGCGCTGGCGCGCGCCGCCACCGAGGCCGGCGCCGAGATCCTCACCTCCGCCGGGGTCAGCGACATCCGGGGCACCGACGACGGCGCCGAGGTGACCTGGCACGACGGCACCGGCGAGCACACCGTCGCCGCCGGCCATGCGCTCGCGAACGTCGCCCCCTGGGTGCTGCGGATCCTGATGGGCGAGGACGCGGACACCGCCACGAAGCCGGTCGGCTCGCAGCTCAAGATCAACTTCCTGCTCCAGCGCCTGCCCCGACTGAGGTCCGGGGTGGACCCGGCCGTCGCCTTCGGGGGCACCCTGCACCTGGCCGAGGACTACTCCCAGCTCGAGGCGGCGTACGCCGACGCCGCCGCCGGACGGGTGCCGAGCGTCCTGCCCGGGGAGGTGTACTGCCACTCGCTCAGCGACCCGTCGATCCTGGGGGACTCCCCCGACGGGACCCAGACCCTGACCTACTTCGGGCTGCACACGCCGGCGTCGCTGTTCGAGGCCGACACGTCGGCCACCAAGGCGCTGGCGGTGCAGCGCGCGATCGAGTCCATCGACGCGCACCTCGAGGAGCCGCTCCTCTCGTGCCTGGCCAGGGACGCCGAGGGCAGGCCCTGCCTGGAGGCGAAGATCCCGCAGGACATCGAGGCCGATCTGGCGATGCCGGGCGGCCACATCTTCCACGGCGACCTCGACTGGCCCTGGGCCCCGAACCGCTCCCGCCTCGACACGCCCGCCCGCCAGTGGGGCGTGCAGACGGACCTCGAGTCGGTGCTGGTGTGCGGCTCCGGGGCGCGCCGCGGGGGTGCCGTCTCCGGCCTCGGCGGCCACAACGCCGCCCAGGCCGTGCTCGCGTCGCGCTAGACGCGCCCCGATTTTTCCTCCGGGGCCGGGCGCTGGTAATGTTCATCTCGCTTCACCACGCGCGGCATTAGCTCAATTGGCAGAGCAGCTGACTCTTAATCAGCGGGTTCGGGGTTCAAGTCCCTGATGCCGTACCACCCACGAAGGCCGGTCCCCCAGGGGCCGGCCTTCGTCGTTCAGGTGGATGACCGTCCAGCGCGGCCCGAGCATCGAGGGATGCAGGCAGTCGATGCTCGACACCGGCCTCAGGCGTGTGTGCGGGAGGTGCTCACCGGGGCTCGCCGACGTTGCGGCTCATCAGCAGGCCCACGAGCGCCAGGAGCCCGGCGCCCGCCTCGGCCACCGCGCTCAGCGACTTCTCGCGGAACCAGATGGGTTCGTACATCGAAGGGACGGGGCCGACGGCCCCGACGTCGACGTAGCGGTAGAGGACCACGGCGCCCACGCCCCCGAGCAGGACGAGGGCCGCGACGGCGTAGCTGGCCGGCCTGGGGCGCAGCAGCACCAGCAGCAGGGCGACCACCGCCAGGGCGGCCTCGATGCGGAAGAGATTTCCCCCACCGATCCCGTCCGGCGCGGCCAGCTGGTAGTTGCCGGCCAGGTGCAGGTGCACGTAGGCGTCGACGGCCAGGCCGGCGACCACGAGGGCACGGACGACCAGGAGTGCGAGGCGCCGCACTCAGCCCACCGCCAGCGTGGCTTCCATGTTCGAGTGGTAGATGCAGTAGAAGTCGTAGCTGCCGGCCTTGTCGGGCACCGTGAGCATCGCCGTGGAGCCACCGTCGACCTTCACGTCGAAGGCGCCCGCGTCGCGCGAGGTGACCGTGTGTGCCTCGTCGTCCTCGTTCTTGATCATCACCTCGTCGCCGGGCTGCAGCCCGGAGGGGACCTCGTAGGCGAAGTCCTTGATCGTGATCACCGCGGCGGCGGCCGGCGCGGCGCTCTCGGTCGCGCCGCCGCTTGCACTGCCGCTCGACGCACCGGACGACGAGTTGGGCGTGTCGCTGGGTGTGTCGGCGGGCGAAGCGGGTGCGGACGAGGCAGTGCCGGAGCCTGCGTCGGAGGCGGAGGTGTCGCCGGAGCCGCACCCCGAGACCAGCACGGTCAGGACGAGGGCGGCGGCGCCGCCGAGGGTCTGGGTCCTGTTCATGGTGCGACCTTCCTGTGGAGGGCCACCGGGAGCGGTAGCTCACCGGCGTGGGCCCGGATGAGGTGGGCAGCGGCGAGAGCCACCACCAGCGTTTCGGAGACGAGGGCGGGGACGCCCATCGGCTCGGTCCAGAGTCCGACGTCGTCGGCCAGCTGCGGCAGGCCCACGGTGCGGGATGCGAGGAAGGCCATCACGGCGAGCAGGCAGACCACGCCACTGAGCCACCACGCCGACCGGGACTCGTGCACCAGGAGCAGCACGGCCAGCGCGGTGCACGTCACGATCAGGGCGAGGAACAGCACACCGACGTACGGCGCCTCCTCCAGGTGCTCGGCGACCAGGGGCACGTGCGTGGCGGCCGCCACCAGGAGCAGGGACGAGGACCCCCAGTGCGTGGCGGTGCGTGGGCTGTGCATGGTGGCCTCCGGTAGTGGGGAGTGTCAGGAAGTGACGGAGCGACCGTTCACGCCGGTGAGGTGCGCGAAGACCACCTGGTTGCCCTGGTGGGTCCTGGTCGCCTGGTCGAACTGGCTGCACGTGATCAGGCGCAGGGCCGGCGTGCTCAGGTCCTTGGCGCCGTAGACCACCTCGGTCGGGAACTTCGACTTCAGGTAGTCGCGCACGGCGTCGACGGTGAACGTCAACCGCTTGCCGTCGGCCCGCGTCACGAGGATCCTCTGACCGGGCTTCACCTGACCGAGCTCGAAGAAGACCGACGGGCCCTCGGTCGTCTCCACGTGGCCCTCGACCACCGACGGCCCGGGCTGCCCCGGGGTCGGGGAGTTCTCGAACCACGCCGCCTGGTCGAGCAGCGGGCCGGGCTGGGGAACGGCGATCGTGCCGTCGTCGGCGAGACCGATCGGGTTGACCGTCGAGGTGAGACCGATGGCCGGGATCGAGATCGTCTCCGGCCGCGAGGCGCCCAGCGGCGCCGGGCCCTTCCGGCGGGTCGGGGACGCCGACCCGCCGGAGGGTTCAGCGGAGGCCGCGCCCGAGCGCCCGGAGGCACTCGGGCTCGGCGGGTCGATCCTGCCCGCGGACTCCGGCGTCGGAGCGCTCACCTGCGCGCGGAGCCCGACGGTGAGCAGCACCGCCCCGACAACCACGGCGCCCAGGACGATCGTCCAGAGAACGCCGGGGCGACGACGGGAGTGTGCGTGTGCGGACATGATCAGACCCTTCCTCGATCAGGCTCAGACCTCGGCGGTCTGGCGGCGGCGGACGGCGAACATCGCCACGCCGGCACCCAGGGCCAGGGCCCCGCCACCGAGACCGAGCAGGCCGGCGTCCTCGATGCCGCCGGTGGTGCTGCCACCACCGGTCGCCGCACCGCCCGTGGGCATCGACGAGAGAGCGCCGCACAGCGCCGGCGAGGTCGCCGCGAGGGGCAGGCTGGGCACCAGGTCGCTCTTGGCGTTCTGGGCCTTCTCGCTCAGCGTGGCCGGGTCGAGACCGTGGACCACGACGACGGCGGTGCCGTTCTTCAGCGCGGAGACCGTCTTGGGGTCCAGGGCGATCGAGCGGCTGTAGTCGGTGCTGCCGCCGGCGGGCGCGATCTTGATGTCGGTGCCGGAGTTCGGCGAGGTGTCGCCCTTGGTGGACAGCGTGGTGCCGATGCCGCCGTACGCCGGACCGCCCTCGGTCGTGCTGACCACGCCGTCGCCGTCCTTGTCGGCCGACGGCGTCGGGCACTGGCCCTGGCCGTCGATGTGGATGTGCTGCACGTGGGGGTAGGCGCCGCCGTTGAACTCGGCCGCCAGACCGCTCCAGCTGACGTTGACCTGGGCCTGGTTGCCCGAGAGCGAGATCGTGGCCATGCCCGAGGCGTTGGAGCCGTTGAGCGGGTTCAGCGTCGTCTGGTACGACGCGTCGGCGGCGTTGGCCACGGCCGGCGCGAGGGCCAGCGGCAGCGCTGCGGCGGCGAGCGGGACGAGGGCGCGGAGTGCGATGTGCATGGGTTGAGCCTCTCTGGTTGCTGAGTCACCGCGCGGTACCGGCCGAACCCTGCTCGACCGCCGTGGCGACTCTTACATGAGGCCTTCGTCACGGAATCGGCCCCGGTTTGGTCCCCGACGAAGTTTTTTCCTTCGCAATCCGTTCCGACCCCCACGACGAACTCCTGACACAATCCTCCGATTCACCCCCCGATGCGAGAGATCCGCGATGACCACACGCTTGGCCCACCTAGCCGTCGGCTCCTGCGCGGTGCTGCTCCTCGCTGCGTGCGCCAGCCCGTCGGCGCCTGACCCGACGTCCGCAGCGTCCTCCCCGGACACCTCCTCCATGAACGGCTCCGGCTCTGCCGAGGACCACACGATGCCCGACGGCAGCATGATGTCGGACGCCGAGATGCGGGAGATGGCGGCGACCGAGAGCCCGGACGACTCGCACGAGCACGACTCCGGCACCGAGGCGGAGTCAGCGCCGGCGCCGGGCGCGGTCACCCGGCGCGGGGACGGCCCGAGCGTCGCGGCGGCCATGATCTGCAGCCTGGAGATCGCCGAGTCCGTCCAGCGCACCTTCGCCCTGCCCCGGGTGCCGACGGCGACGGACGGCTGGGAGGGGCAGACCTACACCTGCACCTACCAGCTGCCCAGCAGCACCGTGGCCCTCTCCGTGCAGGACCTCGATCGGGGGCAGGGCGGGCGGAGCTGGTTCGACGCCCTCGGCCGACGCCTCGAAGGAGCCCGCCCGCTCGAGGGACTGCAGAATCTCGGCTTCCCGGCCGTGGAGACGCCGGGGTCCGTGGGCAGCGTCGCCTTCCTCAAGGACCACAAGACGCTCTGGGTGGACGCCGGTGACGTGGCCACCCAGGACCTGCCGCCCGGCTTCAACCGCACCGGTTCCGCCTACAGCGTCGCCTCGCAGGTGATCGCGTGCTGGAAGGAGTGAGACCCGTATTGGCCTCCCGGCCGGAGTGATCCCGGAATGATCCCGGTCCGGAGAAGGTTGACCACGGCAACCAGCCTCTGAAGGAGCTTGCCTGTGTCACCGACCCTGCGTGGTCGACCGAGCATCACGTTCGCCGTACTGGCGATCGCCGTCTCGTCGTTCGCACTGCTCCAGTCCTTGATCATCCCGGTGCTCGCCCGGATCCAGGTCGAGTACGACACCGACCAGACGACGGTCACCTGGGTCCTGACGGCGTATCTGCTCTCAGCGTCGATCGCCACCCCGCTGCTCGGCCGCGTCGGCGACGCCGTCGGCAAGAAGCGGATGCTGGTGGTCACGCTCACCGCCCTGGCCCTCGGCTCGCTGGCCGCCGCGCTCGCGCCGTCGATCGGCTGGCTGATCGCCGCCCGGGTGGTCCAGGGCGCCGGCGGCGGCGTGCTGCCACTGGCGTTCGGCATCATCCGCGACGAGTTCCACGACAAGGTGACCACCGCCCTCAGCGTGATCGCCTCGTTGACGGCCGTCGGCTTCGGCTTCGGCATCGTCATCGCCGGTCCGATCGTCGACACGCTCGGCTACCACTGGCTCTTCTGGCTGCCGATGATCGCCACCGTGGTGGCCGCGGGGGCCGCCCTGCTGTTCGTCCCCGAGTCCCCCGTACGCACGCCGGGCCGGCTGCCGGTGCTACCGGCCCTGCTGCTCGCCGGCTGGCTGGTCGCGCTGCTGCTCGGGCTCAGCGAGGGCAACGTCTGGGGCTGGACGTCGGCGCGCATCCTGGCGCTCGTCGCCACCTCCCTGGTGCTGGGGGTCGCGTGGGTCCGCGTCGAGACGCGCGTCCCGGTGCCCCTGATCGACATGCAGATGATGCGCCGCCGGGGCGTGTGGACGACGAACCTTGTCGCACTGTTCGTGGGCTTCGGCATGTTCGCGTCGTTCGGCTTCCTGCCCCAGTTCCTCCAGACCCCGGCCGCGGCCGGCTACGGCTTCGGCGCCTCCATCACCGAGTCCGGCCGGCTGCTGCTGCCCTCGGCGGTCGCCAGCTTCCTGGTCGGCTTCGCCACGGCCCGGCTCATCCACGCCGTCGGCGCCCGGCTCGTGATCATGACCGGCACCGTGCTCACCGGCCTGGCCTTCGCCTCGATGGCGCTCTTCCACGACACCACCTGGCAGCTGTACGCGGCGACCACGGTGCAGGGCGTCGGCTCCGGGCTGGTCTTCTCCAGCCTGGCCGGCGTCGTCATCGCCTCCGTGCCGCGCGCGCAGACCGGGGTCGCGAGCGGGATGAACGCCAACATCCGCACCATCGGCGGCTCGCTCGGATCGGCCGTGATGGCCGGTGTCGTCACCGCCAGGATGGGTCCGGGTGGCCTGCCCGCGGAGAGCGGGTACACGATCGGGTTCGCGATCCTGGCCGTCGGAATGTTGTTCGCAGCCGCCGCGGCGGCGTTCATCCCGGACCTGCGCGAGCAGCTCACGAACGGCCCGCTCGCCGACGCGGACAACGCCGAGCTCGCCTACCTGCCGGCCGCCTCCGCCCGCTGACCCCGCCTGCTGCGCGGGTTTCGAGGCTCGGGCCCTGGCGGCCCTCGCACCTCAACCAGCGGGCTCTTCCCGCTGGTCGAGGTGCGAAGGCGCCCCGGCGCCGTCCCGCTGGTTGAGGTGCGAAGGCGCCCCGGCGCCGTCCCGCTGGTTGAGGTGCGAAGGCGCCCCGGCGCCTGAGCCTCGAAACCCCTCAACCCCGACGCAGTCCCGTCACGGCATCTCCTGCTCGGACTTGTCGCCCGCCCACGTGGTGTGGAAGGAGCCGGGCCGGTCGGTGCGCCGGTAGGTGTGGGCGCCGAAGTTGTCGCGCAGCGCCTGGATCAGCGCGGCAGGCAGGCGCTCGCGCCGCAGGCCGTCGAAGTAGGCCAGGGACGACGAGAACGCCGGGGTAGGCACGCCGGCCTGCGCGGCCGTCGCGACGACCCGTCGCCACGCGTCGACGCCGTCGGTCACGGCCTCGGCGAAGTACGACGTGGTCAGCAGCGTGGTGAGGTCGGGCTCGTCGGCGTACGCCTCCTTGATCCGGTCCAGGAACTGGGCGCGGATGATGCAGCCGCCGCGCCAGATGGTCCCGACCGAGCCGAGGTCGATGTCCCAGCCGTGCTCCTCCGCCCCTGCGGCGATCTGGTCGAAGCCCTGCGCGTAGGCGACGACCTTGGAGGCGTAGAGCGCGGCGCGCACGTCGTCGACGAAGGTGTCGCGGTCGATGTCGACCGCCTGTGACTCCGAGGTCGTCGAGAAGACCTTCCGGGCCGCCCGCCGCTGCTCGGTGTGCCCCGAGAGGCTCCGCGCGAAGGTCGCCTCCGCGATGCCGGTGATCGGCACCCCGAGGTCCAGAGCGCTCTGCACGGTCCAGCGACCGGTGCCCTTCTGCTCGGCGGCGTCGTCGACCACGTCGACGAAGGGCTGCCCGGTCTCGGCGTCGGTGTGCTCGAGGACGTCGGCGGTCATCTCGATCAGGAACGACTCCAGGTCGCCGTCGTTCCACTCGCGGAACACCTCGGCGATCGCGGACGGCTCGAGGCCGAGGACGCTGCGCAGCAGGTCGAAGGACTCCGCGATCAGCTGCATGTCGGCGTACTCGATGCCGTTGTGGACCATCTTCACGAAGTGCCCGGCAGCGTCGTGTCCGACGTGGGTGCAGCAGGGGGTGCCGTCGACCTGCGCGGCGATGGACTCCATCACCGGGCCGAGCCGCTCGTAGGCGTGGTCGGAACCCCCGACCATGATCGAGGGGCCTTCGAGCGCGCCCACCTCACCGCCGGAGACACCCATCCCGACGAAGTGCAGGCCCACCTTCGCCAGGGCCTCCTGACGACGCAGGGTGTCGACGAAGTGCGCGTTGCCGGCGTCCACGACGATGTCCCCCTCGTCGAGCAGTGGCGTGAGCTCCTCGATCACGGCGTCGGTGGGCGCGCCCGCCTTGACCATGACGATGATCGCCCGCGGCTTCTCGATGGAGGCCACGAAGTCCTCGAGGCTCTCCGAGCCGATCAGGTCGCCCTCGTCGGCAAACTGGTCGAGCAGGTCGGTGGTCCGCGCGTAGGTGCGGTTGTGCACGGCGATCCGGTGTCCGTGGCGGGCGATGTTGCGCGCGAGGTTGCGCCCCATCACCGCCAGTCCCGTCAGGCCGATCGTGGCGAGCTCGTCACTCATGCCTCATCCTTCCCTGGATACGTGAAGACCTACCCAGGGGGAACCACGCTGACACGCCGGCATTCCCGCCCGCATAGCCGCCGGCCCTCCCGGCGGGGCATCCCTCAGAGGTAGAGGCCGGTCGGCTGCTCGCCCAGCCGGTCGGCGGCCACGGCGTGGACGTCGCGCTCGCGCAGCACGACGTACACCTCGGCGTTCACCTCGACCTCGGCCTTGTCCTCGGGGTCGAAGAGGACCCGGTCGCCGAGCTCGACGGCCCGGGCGTGCGGCCCGACCGCGACGACCTTCGACCAGGCCAGCCGGCGCGCGCCCATCGCGGCGGTCGCCGGGATCACGATGCCCCCGGAGGAACGCCGTTCCCCCGCCTCGCGGTCGAGCTCGACCATGATCCGGTCGTGCAGCATCTTGATCGGGGTCTTGTCGCCCATGGCGTGTCCGGGGGCCGTCGGCGAGCCGCTGGTCAGCGGGCGATCCTGCGGATCACGGCGAGCACCACCACGACCCCGACGACCCCGACGACGGTCTTCAGGATGTTGTCCGTGCGGGGCTGCCCGGTCAACGGGTCCACGAAGTGCCCCTTGATGCTGGTCACCTCGCGGCTCACGATCGTCTTGGGGTGGGCGCGGTGGAGCAGCTGGTCGATGGTGACGGCCAACCGCTCTCGGGTCTCCTCGATCTCGCGTTCGAGGGACGACATCTCGTTGGTCACCCGCGAAGGCTACCAACTAGTCTGCTCGGCATGGATCGGCTCTCCCCCGGCGACACCGCCCCCGCCTTCACCCTCCCCGACGACCAGGGCGGCGAGGTCTCGCTCGCGAGCCTGCGCGGGCGCAGGGTGATCCTCTACTTCTACCCCGCGGCGATGACCCCGGGGTGCACCAAGCAGGCCTGCGACTTCACCGAGTCGCTGGACTCGCTCAGGGCACAGGGCTTCGAGGTGCTCGGAATCTCGCCGGACAAGCCGGAGAAGCTCGCGAAGTTCCGCGACCGGGACGCCCTGACGATCACGCTGCTCTCCGACCCCGACAAGTCGGTGCTGACGGCGTACGCGGCGTTCGGGGAGAAGAAGCTGTACGGCAAGGTCGTGCAGGGCGTCATCCGCTCCACGTTCGTCGTCGACGAGGACGGCCGCGTCGCGCTGGCGCAGTACAACGTCAAGGCCACCGGTCACGTCGCCAAGCTCCGCAAGGACTTGGGGCTCGACGCGGCCTGACCTCTCCCCCGCGCCCGTAGCCCAATCGGCAGAGGCACCACGTTTAGGTCGTGGCCAGTGAGAGTTCGAATCTCTCCGGGCGCACTGTTTTTCCCAACCGGCGACGGTCGCCCACCCCGATGTCGAGGTGCGAGGAGCGTCAGCGACGAGCCTCGATACCCGGAGACCCACGTCGTTGGTCGAGGTGCGAGGAGCGCCAGCGACGAGCCTCGAGACCCGGCGAGACGACGCAGCCTCCGTCACCGGGTTTCGAGACGCTCGCTGGCGCTCGCTCCTCAACCAAACCGGGGGAGGTCGCGCGTCGTTGGTCGAGGTGTGAGGAGCGTCAGCGACGAGCCTTGAGACCCGGCGAGACGACCAGCAAAGTCACCGAAAAATCTTCTCCACAGCGTCCCCCGGATGGGGTAGATCCGGGGTCTGACTGTCGGTGGTCGGTGCTGGAATGGGGTCATGGCCGAGACGATCAGCAGCCCCGAGACACCCTCCGCGGTGCTGGCTGCGGTGCGCGGTCGACGGTCGGTCGCTGACCGGGCCGAGACCGACCAGCTGCGGCTCGCGGTGGACTGGGCGGCGATGCACTCGGTGGACTCCCTCGACGACGCGGCGACCGTGTGGGACCGCGACTACGGCGACACCGGGGTCCCGGTCGCCGGGCCCGGGGCACCCCTGGTCGCGGAGTTCTGCGTCGCCGAGCTCGCCGCCGCCATCGGGGTCTCCACCGACGCCGGCAGGGGCTACCTCGGGGAGGCCGTCGAGCTCAGGTACCGCCTGCCCCGGGTGTGGAAGCGCGTGGTCGCGGGTGATCTGGTGGCGTGGAAGGCCCGCCGTATCGCCCGGGCGACGATCTACCTGTCCCGGGAGGCCGCGGCGTTCGTCGATGCCCACGTCGTGGCCGTGGCGCACAAGATCGGGCCCTACGTCCTCGACCGGCTCATCGAGGAGGCCATCGCCCGGTTCATGCCCGAGGAGGCCGACAAACGCCGCCGGGCGGCCGCGGACGGACGACGCTTCGACATCGACACCACCAACACCTCCCTGGGCGGCACCGCGTCGGTGTGGGGTGAGCTGGACGTCGCCGACGCCCTCGACCTCGACGCCGCCGTCAGTGCCGGGGCGGAGCACCTCAAGACCCTCGGGTCCACCGACTCCGTCGACGTCCGACGCGCGGCCGCGGTGGGGGACCTCGCCAGGGCCCAGCAGACCCTCGACCTCAACACCCACACCGACGTCACGGCGCTGATCTCAGGCCCCGGCGGAAGGCCCGCCAGGTGGTGCTCTACGTCCACCTCTCCGACGCCGCCCTCGCAGACGGTCGCCTCGGGGAACTCGGCCGCCTGGGCCGGTTGGAGAACACCCGGTCGTTGGTCACCGTCGAGCAGGTCCGGGCCTGGTGCGGCACCCCCGACACCTCCGTGGTCGTGAAGCCGGTCATCGACCTGAACGACCATGTCCGGGTCGATGCCTACGAGGTCCCCGACCGGATGCACGAGGCCGCCGTGCTGGTGGACCACACTTGTGTCTTCCCCTGGTGCACCCGCCCCGCCCGCGGGTGCCGCCCCGATGAGCACGACGCGGACTGTGACCACATCACCCCCTACGGACCAGACAGCTCCGCCGGCTCGACGTGTTCGTGCAACATCGCGCCGTTGTGCCGCCGGCACCACCGGTTGAAGACCCACGGGGGCTGGAGGTACGCCCAGGTCGAACGCGGCACCTACCTCTGGGTCTCACCCCACGGCCTGTCGTACCTGCGTGACCACGAAGGCACCCTCGACGTCACCCGCAACAACCCGTCCCGGCCCTGCGCGCACCCGCCCGGACCAGTAGCTCCCCCGCCCCACACCCCGCCACACCATGGCGGGGCCACCGGCATGCCCGCGGTCGGCTCACCGGGTTTCGAGACGCTCGCTTGCGCTCGCTCCTCAACCAGCAGCGTCTTGTTGGTCGAGGTTGTGAGGAGCGCCAGCGACGAGCCTCGAGACCCCGCGAGACGACGCAGCCCCCGTCACCGGGTTTCGAGACGCTCGCTGCGCTCGCTCCTCAACCAACGGCGTCCCGTCGGTCGAGGTGTGAGGAGCGTCAGCGACGAGCCTCGAGACCCCCGCAAGACGACCCAGCCCCCTCACCGGGTTTCGAGACGCTCGCTGCGCTCGCTCCTCAACCAACGGAGGTCGCTCTCCCCGTTGGTCGAGGTGTGAGGAGCGTCAGCGACGAGCCTCGAGACCCCGTGCGACCGGCTGCCCCTCACCGGGTTTCGAGACGCTCGCTGCGCTCGCTCCACAACCAGCGCGGTCGCCCGCTCGCTCCTCAAGATGAAGTCCCGTGGCGTGGTGGAAGTAGCGGCGCGTGAAGCGCTCTGCTGATTCGTACTATGCCGTGACGGCGGCGGGGGTGTCGATCACCTCCCTCGGGGTGCTGGTTGGGCGGTGTTGATATGCGGTGGGTGCTGGCGGGTTGAGCAGGGCCATGGAGCCCTCGGAGAGGTAGCGGCGCTCAGCTACCTGCCACTCGTCGTGGGCCTCGATCAGCACGCAGGCGGTGAGCCGGTGCAGGGCGGCGGGGTTGGGGAAGATCCCGACGACCTCGGTACGCCGCTTGACCTCGCGGTTGAGGCGCTCGAGGGGGTTGGTCGACCAGATCTTGGGCCAGTGGGCCTCGGGGAAGTCGGCGAACGCGGTGATCTCCTCGCGGGCCTCGCGCAGCATCGCGGCGACCTCGGGCAGCTTCGGCTCGAGCATGGTCGCGACGACCTCGACCTGCTCACGCACCAGCGGGCCGGTGGGCTGGGCGAAGATCGTGCGGATCGTGGTCGCGACCATCGCCGAGGACGCTTTCGGCACCCGGGTCAGGACGTTGCGCATGAAGTGGACCCGGCAGCGTTGCCAGGTCGAGCCGGCCATGACCTGGTCGACCGCGGCCATCAGCCCGCGGTGGTGATCGGAGATGACGAGCTGGACACCGTCCAGGCCGCGTTCGCGCAGGCTGCGGAGGAACTCGGTCCAGAACGTCTTGTTCTCGCTGTCACCGACACGCGAGCCGAGGACCTCACGGCGACCGTCAGCGGACACGCCGGTGGCGATCACGACGGCTTGGGACACGACGCGGCCGTTGAGCCGGGCTTTGCAGTAGGTCGCGTCGAGGAACACGTACGGGAACGCGCAGTGATCCAGCGGACGGGTGTCGTAGGCGGCGACCTGCTCATCCAGGCCGGCGCAGATCCGTGAGACCTCGGACTTGCTGATCCCGGTGTCGACACCGAGCGCGACCACGAGGTCATCGACCTTCCTGGTGCTGACGCCGTGGACGTAGGCCTCCATGATCACCGCGTGCAACGCCACATCGACACGACGCCGGGGCTCGAGCAAGGTCGGGAAGAACGAGCCCTGGCGGAGCTTCGGGATCCGGACGGACAGGTCACCTGCTGTCGTGGAGACGGTCTTGGCACGGGCGCCGTTGCGGTGCGTGGTGCGGTCCTCGGTCCGCTCGTGCGGGGCCGCGCCGATCACGCTGAGTGGCTTCGGCATCGACGAGGGCTTGGAGCATGAAGCCGAGCATCTGACGCATCACGTCACCGCCATCAGCGGTGCGCAGCATCTGGGTGAGCTCGAGCAGGGCAGACTGGTTCAGGGTCATCGCGTGAGTCCTGTTCTACGAGTTGATTAGAGCCTTCTCGCAGAGCCTCACGCGATGGCCCGCCCTACCTCGCGGACCGACACTCCGTCCGTGGTTGAGCCGGCCCGCTACTTCCACCACTCCTGGGGACTCACCCCTCCTCAACCAGCGGAGCTCGCTCTCCCCGTTGGTCGAGGTGTGAGGAGCGTCAGCGACGAGCCTCGAGACCCCGTGCGACCGGCTGCCCCTCACCGGGTTTCGAGACGCTCGCTGGCGCTCGCTCCTCAACCAGCGGGAGCCGCTCTCCCCGTTGGTCGAGGTGCGAGGAGCGTCAGCGACGAGCCTCGA
>CAVXDI010000003.1:0-63499 GCA_963760585.1 uncultured Actinomycetota bacterium | reverse complement strand
GAAGCGCCCCAGGTTTGATGCCGCTCCTGTTTGAGTCCAGGAGGATGAGCACCATGCCGAAGAAGATCGATGAAGAGTTGAAGGCCAGAGCTGTGCGGCTGGTCAACGACCACCAGGGCGAGTACTCCTCGCTCACGGCCGCGGCGGCGGTCGTGGCCAAGCAGCTCGGGGTCGGCAAGGAGTCGGTGCGTCGCTGGGTGATCCAGTCCCAGGTCGACGGCGGTCAGCGTGCCGGCGCCACCAGCGAGGAGCTGGCTGAGATCAAGGCGCTGAAGGCCAAGGTCCGTCGGCTCGAGGAGGACAACGCGATCTTGAAGTCCGCGACGGTTTTCTTCGCCGGGGAACTCGACCCCCGCAACCGCTGATCATGGGGTTCATCGACACCATGAGAGCCGAGGGCCACGCGGTCGAGTCGATCTGCCGGGTCCTGCGCGAGCAGGGCTGCCAGATCGCCGCGCGGACCTACCGCAGCTGGAAGCGAGCGGGGCGCGTCGTCGCGGCCCGGACCGTCACTGACGCCCACGTCGTCGACGCAGTGCGTGACATCGCCTGGACGACCAAGGTCGACGCCGACGGCGTCCTGGTGCGCAAGCTCGCCCCTGAGGGGCTCTACGGGCGCCGGAAGATGACGGCCTACCTGCGACGCACGGCGATGCCCGAGGCCTCAGCCGGGTCGGTCGACCGGGCGATGCGGACCCTGGGCTCTCCGGGGTCCGGCGTGACAAGGGCATCCGGACCACGATCCCGGCCAAGGACGGCACCCGGGCCGGGGACCTGCTCGACCGCGACTTCACCGCCGCCGCACCGAACCGGACCTGGGTCACCGACTTCACCTACGTCAGGACATGGGCCGGGTTCAGCTACGTCGCGTTCATCGTCGACGTCTACGCCCAACGGATCGTGGCCTGGCACGCCGCGACGACCAAGCAGACCGACCTGGTGATGATCCCGCTACGGATGGCGCTGTGGCAGCGCGGCCGCGAAGGACATCCCACCGAGCCCGGCGAGCTGATCCACCACTCCGACGCCGGGTCCCAGTACACGTCTCTGCGGCTGACCGAGCACCTCGCGCTCGAGGAGATCCGGCCCTCGATCGGGTCGGTCGGTGACGCCTACGACAACGCGCTGATGGAGTCCATCAACGGCCTCTACAAGGCCGAGTGCATCCGCACCACGGTCTTCCACGACGGCCCCTACAAGACCATCGCCGACGTCGAGTACGCCACCGCCGGCTGGGTCGATTGGTACAACAACCGAAGGCTCCACTCGACCCTGGGAAACGTCCCACCCGTCGAGTACGAGCAAGCCCACTACGCTGCCCTCAACCGAGAGCCGCACCCCGTATAGGAACGGCCGAGAACCTGGGGCGCTTCAAGCCTCGAAACCCCACCCCGGCCCCGTTGGTTGAGGTGTAGAGCGCCCCCGGGCCCGAACCTCGAAACCACCACCGCCGTTGGTTGAGGTGCGAGCGGAGCGAGCCTCGAAACCCCCACCGCCGTTGGTTGAGGTGCGAGCGAAGCGAACCTCGAAACCCTTACCGCTGGTTGAGGTGATAGGGCCCACAGGCCCGAACCTCAAAACCACCGCACGCCTTGCCACCACCCGGCCGCGAAACCAGGCGTCGAACATAGTTTCGATTGCATCTCACCATGCGGGATCTGGGCCGGTCAGCCTGGGCCGGTCAGCGGCCCGTGACTGTCGGTGGTCCCTGGTTGAGTGGGGTCATGGAAGGCACCACGTTCTCGCCCCGCAGCCCCGCCGAGGTGGTCGCGGCGGCGAACGCGGTGCTGCGCTCGTTGGACGAGGTCCTCTGGGCGGCGAGGACGCCGGACGAGGTGGTGGATGTCGGTGGCGGCGTGTGAGGCGGTCCGCGCGCACCTGGCCGCGATCGAGGCCGCCGCCCTGGTCGAGGTCGAGGGCCGCAAGATCGCCAAGCAGCATCTGGCGTGGTCCTCGACCGGGGACTGGTTCACCCACCTCGCCGGGACCTACCACGGCACCGGGCGGCGGGCGGTGCGGCACGCGAAGCTCCTCGTCACCGACCGCTCCGCTAACGCGGGACGCGTTGCGCGACGGGCTGGTCTCCCCCGAGCAGGCCGGGATCATCTGTGACGCCATCGAGGAGCTCCCCACCAACCCGGACCTGCGCGAGCAGGCCGAGAAGACCCTCCTCGACGAAGCCGGGCGCCTGCACGCCACCGACCTGGGCAAGGCCGCCCGCCACCTCATCCACGTCATCGA
The DNA here is from genome assembly GCA_963760585.1 of uncultured Actinomycetota bacterium. Classification (GTDB taxonomy): domain Bacteria; phylum Actinomycetota; class Actinomycetes; order Propionibacteriales; family Nocardioidaceae; genus Nocardioides. Next base: position 61,258 of record CAVXDI010000003.1, on the reverse strand, counting down.
CCCCGAAGGCACCGAACGCAAGGCCGAGAAGGCCCTCGCCGCCCAGGAACGCGCCGCGCACCTGGGCCGGTTCCTCGCCCTCACCGAGGACGGCGCCGGCGGCATCCGCCTCAAGGGCCGCGGCACCGTCGAGGACGCCGCCAAGATCAAAGCCGCGCTCCTGCCCCTCACCAAGCCCACCCCCACAGCCGGTCCCGGAGCCGGCCCCGGCGCCGGCCCAGACCTGGACTGTGCGGACGCGGGAGACGTCCGGGACCACGGCGCCCGGCTCTGGGACGCCCTGGTGTCGACCTGTGAGCACGCCCTGGCGACCGACCTGCCGCCCGACGCCCACGGCGCCCGGCCCCGGATCACGGTCACCACCAGCCTGGAGGCCCTGAAGGGTCAGCTCGACTGGTCGACGATCACCGACGACGGCACCGAGCTCTCCCCGGCCGTCGTCCGACGCCTCGCCTGTGACGCCGACATCATCCCCGTCGCCCTCGGCACCCACGGTGAGGTCCTCGACGTGGGGCGTACCCACCGGTTGGTGACCCCCGCTTTGTGGCGGGCCCTGGTCTGCCGCGACCGGCACTGCGCGTTCCCCGGCTGCACGAGGCCCCCGGTGATGGGCCACGCCCACCACATCACCCACTGGGCCGACCAGGGCCCCACCGCCCTGGACAACCTGGTCCTGCTCTGCGGGCACCACCACCGCACCCTGCACCACACCCCCTGGCAAGTCCGGCTCAACCCCGACGACGGAAGACCCGAGTTCCGGCCACCCCCGAAACCCGGACGCCACCACCCGACCGCCCGGGTGGATCCGGTCACGGGCCCGCCGCGAGTAGATCCACCAACCGGGTTTCGAGGCTCGCTCCGCTCGCACCTCAACCAACAGTCTCCGCCGTTGGTCGAGGTGTGAGGAGCGCCAGCGACGAGCCTCGAGACCCCCGGGGCGTGGGCAGGCGGGTAGTCCGCGCGCCGGGTTTCGAGGCTCGCTCCGCTCGCACCTCAACCAGCGCGGCGGCCCCGCCGTTGGTCGAGGTGTGAGGAGCGCCAGCGACGAGCCTCGAGACCCCCGGGGCGTGGGCAGGCGGGTGGTCCGCTCACCGGGTTTCGAGGCTCGCTCCGCTCGCACCTCAACCACAGGGGGCTCTCCGTTGGTCGAGGTGTGAGGAGCGCCAGCGACGAACCTCGAGACCCCGGGGACGCGTGCAGCCGGGTAGTCCGCTCACCGGGTTTCGAGGCTCGCTCCGCTCGCACCTCAACCAACAGTCTCCGCCGTTGGTCGAGGTGTGAGGAGCGCCAGCGACGAGCCTCGAGACCCCTGGGACGCGGGCACTCGGGTAGTCGGCGCGCCGGGTTTCGAGGCTCGCTGCGCTCGCACCTCAACCAGCGGGGGCTGCGCTCGCACCTCAACCAGCGGGGGCTGCGCTCGCACCCAACCGGCGGGGGCTAGGCGAGCATCGTCACTGCGACGCTCAGGCCTGCGGCCACCACGAGGACGCGGAAGACGGTCGGAGGCAGGCGCCGGCCGATGTGCGCGCCGACGTAGCCGCCCACCACGGAGCCGGCAGCCAGCAGCCCGATGACGGTCCAGTCGAGGTCGGCGACCAGCACGAAGATGAGGCTGGCGACGAGGTTCGCCGCGAGCAGGGCCAGCGTCTTCAACGCGTTCACGACACGCAGCTCGAGATCCAGCCCCAGGCCGAGCACCGCCACCATCACCACACCCGCTCCGGCGCCGAAGTACCCGCCGTAGACGCCGGTGAGCAGCGCGAAGAACGTCGTCGTCCGCGACATCGTGCGGCGCGGCACGTGCGCGTCCGGGTCGGCCCGCCGACGCCGCACCCACGCGGAGACGGTCGGCTGGACGCCGACGAGCAGGCACGCGAACAGGATGAGCCACGGCGCGGCCACCTCGAAGACGGACGAGGGCAGGGCCAGCAGCAGCACGGCCCCGGCGATCGCTCCGACGGCGCAGGTCAGCATCACCCGGACGGTGACCGCCGGCTCCTCGCGCAGCTCCGCGCGGTAGCCGAACGAGCCGCTCAGGGCGCCCGGCACCAGCCCTACCGTGTTCGAGGCGTTGGCCACCACGGGCGGGATCCCGAGCGCGATGAGGACCGGGAAGCTCAACAGGGAGGCGACCCCGACGGTGGTCGTGAGGATCCCGGCACCCAGGCCGGCCGCGAGCACGATGAGCTGCTCGGTCCCGGTCACCGCGCAACCTTAGAGGGACACCCCGGCCGCCCGGTCCCTGGCCCGGGCGGCCCCGTACCGCCCTCAGGCGCCGGAGTTCGGTCCCATCAGGCACACGCGCAGGCCGGCCGGGTCCAGCAGCTCCGCCAGCCGGCCGTACGGCGTGTCCTCGACGCTGCCCACCACGGTCCCGCCCGCGGCGGTGGCCCGCTCGACGACGGCGTCGACGTCCGGAGCGCCCAGGTAGAACTGCCAGCGGGAGGCGTCCTCACCGAGGAGCGCGGCGGCGTCCATGATCCCGGCCGTCGCCTCGGCATCCTGTCCGAGCGTCGTGTAGCGCAGCTCGGAGGTGTCGCTCATCGTGTGCGGCTCCCAGCCGAACGCCTCGGTGTAGAAGGCGACCGAGGCCGCGTAGTCCCGGCTCAGCGTCTCGAACCACGACGGGGCGAAGTCGACGCCGTCGCGCGCGTGCACACCGAAGCCGGCGAAGGTCTCCGTCTGCCAGGCGCCGATCACGGCTCCGGCGGGGTCGACGAAGACAGCCATGTGGCCCAGGTCGGCGATCTGCATCGGCTCGGCGACGACCTGCGCCCCCTGCGCCCGGGCACGCTCGGTCGTCGCGGCGACGTCGTCGGTGGCGAGGTACACGGTCCAGCCGTTCGGGCCGGCCGTCCCGTCGTTCGGCATCATCCCCGCCACCGGCGTCTCGCCGTGCAGGAACATCCGGTAGCCGCCGAACTCCTCGCTCGCCTCTCCCGCGGTCCAGCCGAAGACCTCGCCGTAGAAGGCAGCAGCGGCGTCGGCGTCGGGGGTCATCAGCTCGATCCAGCAGGGTTCTCCGGGTTTGGGGGCGGTGGTCATCTCGGGGCTCCTCGTCGTGGGTGGTCGTCCTGGTGCTGCCGACCCCGAGCAACCCGGGCAGCGTCTCGGTGGCGCAGCCCGCTGCGGAACCGTCCCGGGCCTTCCGCTCCATGCCAGCATGGCCCCATGACGCCCACCCTGACCACCCCCGACGGCCGCGAGATCGAGTTCCTCACCGGCGGTGACGAGCGCGGACTCGCGCTCCTGTTCCACAGCGGGACGCCGAGCGCGGCCGTCCGCTACGAGCCGCTCTGGCAGGCGGCCTCCGAGGCCGGGCTGCGTCTGGTCACGTACTCGCGACCGGGGTACGGCGCCTCCACGCCGCGCCCTGCCGACAGCACTCCCACGATGGCCGACGACGTCGCGGACAGCGAGCTGCTGCTCGACGCGCTGGGGATCGACGAGTTCGTGACGCTGGGCTGGTCCGGCGGGGGACCCCGCGCGCTCGGCTGCGCGGCCCTGCTGCCGCAGCGGTGCCGGGCCGCGGTCAGCCTCGCCGGGGTCGCCCCCGCGGACGGGGCGGGCCTGGACTTCACCGCGGGCATGGGCCCCGAGAACGTGCGCGACTTCGACCTGGCCGCTCGAGGCCGCGAGGCGCTGAGACCGGTGGTGGAGCAGGAGGTCGCCGAGTTCGCGGTGGTCACCGGTGCCGACATCGTCGCGGCCTTCGGTGGCCTCGTCGACGAGGTCGACGCCCGGGCGCTCACCGGTGAGTTCGCCGACCACCTCGCCGCGAGCTTCCGCCACGCGGCCGCGCAGGGTGCCGGCGGCCTGCTCGAGGACAACCTCCAGGTGATGCGCCCGTGGGGCTACGACGTCGCCGACATCACCGTGCCCGTCTCGGTGTGGCAGGGCGCCCACGACAGGATGGTGCCGTTCGCGCACGGCCAGTGGCTGGCCCGGTCCGTCCCGGGGGCGCACTCGCACCTCTTCGAGGACGAGGGGCACCTCTCGCTGGTGCACCGGATGGACGAGATGCTCGCCGAGCTCCGCGAGCTGGCCGCCTCGCACGTCCGGAGGTGAGGCTCAGCTGGCCTTCTTCGCCGGTGCCTTCTTGGTCGCGGCCTTCTTGGCAGCTGTCTTCTTCGTGCCCGCCTTCTCGGCCGCTGTCTTCTTCGCGCCCGGCTTCGTGCCCGACTTCGGGGCCGCCTTCTTCGCCGGCGCCTTCTTGGTCGTCCGCGGGGTAGCCGTCTTCTCGGACCCTGAGGGGTCAGGTGACTCTGCGGAGGGCGAGCCACCGCGGGAGGACTTCGCGGCGTCCACCGAGCGCTGCAGGGCCGCGAGCAGGTCGACGACCTCGCCCGAGGACTTCGTCGAGGTGGGGGTGCGGGTGAGCTCGCCGCCCTCGATCTTGGTCTTCACCAACGCGGTCACGGCTCCGGCGTAGTCGTCCTCGAACTCCGCGGCGTCGAAGTCGCCGGCGAGGGTCTCCACGAGCATCGTCGCCATCTTCACCTCCGCGTCCTTGACCTCGCCGGCGTCGACGCTGAAGTCCGGCACCCGGATCTCGTCGGGCCACATCATCGTCTGGAGCACGATCACGTCGTCTCGCACCCGCAGCACCGCGATCGACGTCCGCTGGCGCAGCGCCACCGTGACGACGGCCATCCGGTCGGCGTCCACGAGCGCCTGGCGCAGCAGGGCGTACGGCTTGGCGCCCGACTTCTCGGGCTCGAGGTAGTAGCTCTTCTCGAAGAGCATCGGGTCGATCTGGTCGCTCGGCACGAACTTCTCGACGGCGATCTCGCGCGACGAGGTGGCGGGCAGCTCGGCGAGGTCGTCGTCGGTCAGCACGACCATCTCGCCGTCCTCGGTCTCGTAGCCCTTGGCGATGTCGGCGTAGGCGACCTCCTCGCCGTCGATCGAGCAGACCCGTTGATACTTGATCCGGCCGCCGTCCTTGGCGTGCACCTGCCGGAACGACACGTCGTGGGACTCCGTTGCGGAGTAGAGCTTCACCGGGACGCTGACCAGGCCGAAGGAGACCGCGCCCTTCCAGATTGCACGCATGCGGTAAGCATGACCGCATGCGCCCCATGCTCGCTACCCGCGGGATCCATGTGCCGGTCGGGGACGCGTGGAGCCACGAGGTCAAGTGGGACGGCATCCGGCTGCTCGCGGAGACCGGTGACCGGGTCCTGCTGCGGACCCGCAACGAGAACGACGCGACGCCGGCCTGGCCCGAGGTCGTCGCCGGTGCGCCTGCGCGTGACCTCCTCGTCGACGGCGAGGTGATCGCGCTCAACGAGCAGGGACTGCCGGACTTCGGCGTGCTCCAGGACCGGATGCACGTACGCCGGGCGGCGACGGCCGAGCGCAAGGCACGCGAGCTGCCCGCGACGTTCATGGTCTTCGACCTGCTCCGGCTCGACGGCCGCGACCTGCAGCGGCTCCCGCTCGACGAGCGTCGGGGGTTGCTCACCGGACTGGTCGACGAGGGGCTGGTGGCCGGCCCCTGGCAGGTGCCGGCTTCCTACGACGACGGCGACATGCTCTTCGAGGCGACCCGCGCTCAGGGTCTCGAGGGGATCGTCAGCAAGCGCCGCGACGCGCGCTACGAGGCGGGCGTCCGCTCGTCGCACTGGTTGAAGTTCCCGCACCGGCGCCGCTCGTCGTACGTCGTCGGTGGCTGGCGCGAGGAGGTCGGGTCGGCGCAGCGGCTCGGGGCGCTGCTGGTCGGGGAGCCGACCGCGGCCGGGCTGCTCTACCGGGGCCGGGTCGGGAGCGGGATCGCCGGTGCCCGCGGACCGGAGCTCCTCGGCGTGCTCGCTCCGTTGGCCCGCGACGACGCGCCGTTCGCCGACGAGGTGCCGCGCGTCGACGCCGCCGGCACGCACTGGGTGGAGCCGCTGCTCGTGGTGGACGTCGAGGCGTTGGGCCGGTCGAGCCAGCAGCGGCTGCGCCAACCGTCGTACCGTGGCCTGCGCCCCGATCTCGGACCCGAGGACCTGACATGAGACGACCGCTGCTGCTCCTGCTCGCCGGCCTGCCGCCGGCATTCGGGACGCACGTGGGCCGGGCCGGCTGCGTCAGCGCACCGCGCTGGTTCCTGGCGCGCGCCACGGGGGCGCTGGACGACGGGCGGGTGCCCGTCATCGCGATCGGACGATGAGCCCGAGCGGGGAGGTGCGCGTCGACGTCGAGGGGCGCACGCTCACGATCAGCAACCTCGACAAGGTGCTCTACCCCCGGACCGGCACCACCAAGGGCGAGGTCCTGCACTACTACGCCCAGGTCGCACCCACCCTGCTGCCCCACCTGGCGGGCCGGGCGGTGACCCGGATCCGTTGGCCGCACGGCACCGAGGGGCAGAGCTTCTTCGAGAAGAACGCTCCCGCCGGGACCCCGCCCTGGGTGCACACGGTGAAGATCCCGACGACCGGATCGCGCGCGGTCCGCGCCGGCGGCTCGGGCGGCAGCGGCACCCTCGTCTTCCCGGTGGTCGACGACCTCGCCACGCTCACCTGGCTGGCGAACCTCGCGGCGCTCGAGCTGCACGTGCACCAGTGGCGGGTGGGGCGCAACGGGCGTCCACGCAACGCAGACCGGATCGTGATCGACCTCGACCCGGGGGAGCCGGCCGGGCTGCACGAGTGCTGCCAGGTCGCGCTGGCGGTGCGCGAGCGGCTGGCGGTGCGTGACCTGCACGCCCGACCCGTGACCAGCGGCAGCAAGGGCCTGCACCTGTACGCCGACCTCTCCCGGCGGCTGCCGTCCGAGGAGGCCACCGCGCTGGCCCGAGAGGTCGCCGAGGAGCTCGAGCGGGAGCAGCCGCGCCTGGTGACGGCCTCGATGACGAAGGCCAAGCGGCCCGGCAAGGTGTTCCTCGACTGGTCCCAGAACGCCGCCTCGAAGACCACGATCGCGCCGTACTCGCTGCGCGGGCGGGAGCGGCCGTACGCCGCCACCCCCGTCTCCTGGGACGAGGTGGCCGCGGGGGCGGAGGACCCGCTCGGCCTCCAGCAGTTCCGCCTCGACGAGGTGCTCGACCGGGTGGCCCGGCTCGGCGACCTCTTCGCGCCCGCCTGAGCCCCGCCCGAACCCGTGCGGGCTCTCGACACGCCCCGCACTGTTACCCGATGGTGCATGTCACGTGCACCGCGCGTGGCCCTGGTGTGGCCCGGGCCCGCCTAGTGTTCTGCACAGGCCATGGGGGGCTGGCCGGGGGGGACGGCCCGTCCGCCCGGCGCTCCGCGAGGGGCGCCGGGCGGTGGTCTTCCACCGCCCCACGTCCCGCGTCGAGGAAGGGCCAGATGGAGATCGTGACCGCTCCGCGTCTCCAGAGACCCTCTGCCGGAGCCCGTCTGCTGGTGGTGCTCGCCGTGGTCGCTCCCGTCATCGTGCTCGCGCTCCTGCCCGCCGGGCTGGGCCTCGAGCGGTACGTCGCCGACAGCGACGCCATGGAACCCGCCATCCCGTACGGCTCGGTCATGCTGGAGCGGGAGGTCCCGGTCTCGTCCCTGCGGGTCGGTGACGTGGTGAGCTTCCGCCCGCCCGCCGGGGGCGGCGCCGACGGTCTCGTCACCCAGCGCGTCGTGTCCGTCATGGGCCGCGAGGTCCGCACCCGGGGCGATGCCAGCCCCGCCGCCGAGCCGCAGCTGCTGCCCGGCGACGCACCGACGCAGTCGCGGGTGGTCACGACGGTGCCCCACCTGGGTCACGTCTACCTGTTCCTGGGCCAACGATCCGTGTTCGGCACCCTGCTCGGCGCCGCCCTGGCCGCGCTGGTCGCGCTCGGGGTGGGCGCGGGCGTCCGCCTCCGGCACGGAGGCCGTGGCCAGGCGCGCCGGGCCACCGGCCGCCCGTGAGGCCGACGGCGGGCTCTATGCTCGACCCCATGGGGAACCGCGTGCTCGTCGTCGAGGACGAGGCCGACATCGCTTTCCCGCTCGTCCGAACCCTGGAGCGTGAGGGGTACGAGGTCAGCTGGGTCGAGAACGGCGAGGATGCGCTCGCCTCGATGGCCAAGGAGCATCCCGAGGTCGTCATCCTCGACCTCGGGCTCCCCGACGTCGACGGTCTCGAGGTCTGCCGCCGCGCCCGCGAGTCCGGGTTCGCGGGGGCCATCATGATCGTCACCGCCCGGGCCGGTGAGCTCGACCGGGTCGTCGGCCTCGACTACGGCGCCGACGACTACCTCGCCAAGCCGTTCGGGCTCGCCGAGCTGCAGGCCCGGGTGCGGGCGCTGCTGCGCCGCACCAGCGGCACCGGGGCCGCCGTGGCCGAGGAGGCCGCCGAGGGCCTGCGCATCGACGTCGACGCCCGACGGGTCTACGCCGGCACCGACGAGGTCCAGGTGACCGGCAAGGAGTTCGACGTGCTGAACATCCTGGCCGCGAACCGCGACAAGGTGGTGCCCCGGGCCCGGCTGATGGCCGACGTGTGGGACGAGAACTGGTACGGCTCGACGAAGACGCTCGACGTCACGATCGGTCGGTTGCGCCAGAAGCTCGAGGGAGTGGGGCTGAGCGAGCGGGTCGTGGCCGTTCGAGGCGTGGGGTTCCGCCTCGAAGGCGGACCCTCGGATGCGTAATCGGCTCACGATCGCGTTCGTCCTGGTGCCGCTCCTGCTGCTGGTCGGTGCCGGCGCGGTCCGCTCGCTCGTGCTGCGCGACCTGATCCGTGAGCAGTCGGCCTCGCACCTGCTCCAGGAGTCGGTGCTGACCGCCCAGATCATCACCGAGAGACGCGCCATGGGAGCGCCTGTGGACCGTCGCTTCCTCGCCGGTCTCGTGGCCCCCGAGAGCCGCCTGGAGTACGCCCCCGGGGGCGGGCCCAGCGTCGTCGTCCGCGGCCAGGGCTACGAGGGCAGCGAGAGGCCCAGCGCCGAGACCTCCGCCAGGTCCAAGGTCCCCGGCGGCACGGTCACCGTCAGCCAGTCCGCCCAGGTGATCCGCGACATCCTCCGGCGCGACGTCTGGTCGCTGGTGGTGCTGTTCTTCCTGATCGCCGCGGTGGCCGGGCTGATCGGCTACCTCATCGCGCGTGCGTTCTCCGCGCCGTTCCGCCAGCTGGCGGTGGCCGCGGCCGCGCTGGGGCGGGGCCGCTTCGACCTCGACCTGCCGCGCACCCGGGTCCCCGAGGCGCAGGCGATCGGTCAGGCGCTGCGCACCAGCGCCGGGCAGCTCGAGGACAGGCTGCGCCGTGAGCGCGACTTCGCCGAGCAGGCCTCGCACCTGCTGCGCACCCCGTTGACGGGGCTGCGGCTCGAGCTCGAGGACCTCACGCTGCGCGACGACGTCCCTGACGACGCGCGGGCCGCCGCCGAGCGTGGGGTGCGCAGCGTCGACGAGATGAACGCGGTGGCCGGCGAGCTCGTGCAGCTCTCGCGCAGCGCGTCACTGGTCGAGGGTGCCGAGCTGCCGCTGGTCGACCTGGCCACCCAGCTCTCCCAGCGCTGGGCCGACCGGCTCGCCGCGCGCGACCGCGGGCTGAGCGCCTCCGCCGACGGCGACCTGACGCTGACCTACACGCCCGGCCCGATCGAGCACGTCCTGGACCTGGTGCTCGCCGAGGTCGTGCGCCGCGGCAGCGGCGCCGTGCGGATCGACTTCGAGGGCCAGGAGGGCGGCCACCTGAAGGTCCGGGTCTCCGCGGAGGGCCGGGCGGTGCCCCGGCGCGGGCCGGCGGCCGAGCCGCGCCTGGAGCAGGCCCGCCAGGTCGCGGAGGCGCTGGGTGGGCGGATCCGCGGCGAGGACCCGGTCGAGGGCTTCGACGTCCTGCTGCCCCGTCGCTGAACCGGCCGTTCCCGACCCGGATCACCGATGAGCTGTCGCGGTGGGGCGTCCGCCATGATGGGCCTATGAACTCGCGCCCCGTGGAGACCTGGCTGACCGACATGGACGGCGTGCTGGTGCACGAGGACGTGCCGATCCCCGGGGCCCAGGAGTTCATCGAGGCGCTCAAGTCCTCCGGGCGGCGGTTCCTGGTGCTCACCAACAACTCCATCTTCACCCCCCGCGACCTCCGCGCCCGGCTGCTGGGCAGCGGCATCGACGTGCCGGAGGAGGCGATCTGGACCTCCGCGCTGGCGACCGCCCAGTTCCTGGCTGACCAGCGCCCGCACGGCACGGCGTTCGTGGTGGGCGAGGCAGGGCTGACCACGGCGCTGCACGACATCGGCTACGTGCTCACCGACCGGGAGCCCGACTACGTGGTGCTGGGGGAGACCCGCACGTACTCGTTCGAGGCGATCACCAAGGCCATCCGGCTGATCGAGGGCGGCGCGCGGTTCCTCGCGACCAACCCCGACGTCAGCGGACCGAGCGTGAACGGCACCCTGCCGGCCACCGGCTCGGTGGCGGCGCTGATCCGCACCGCCACCGGCCGCGAGCCCTACTTCATCGGCAAGCCGAACCCGTTGATGATGCGCTTCGCCCTCAACAACCTCGACGCCCACTCCGAGACCACCGTGATGGTCGGCGACCGGATGGACACCGACATCAAGAGCGGCCTCGAGGCCGGCCTGCGCACCGTGCTCGTCACCACCGGCTCCACGCGCCCCGACCAGGTCGACCTGTTCCCCTACCGCCCTACCCAGGTGGTCGACTCGATCGCCGACCTGGTCGAGCTGGTCGAGGCCAAGGCCGAGGGCGAGGGCAAGGCCGAGAAGTAGCCCCGTAGAGGAACGACGAGGGGGAGCGGATGTCGGCGCACGACGGGTTGCTGGTGACCTACCGCTACCTGCGCCTGGCCATGATGACCGTGCTCGTCCTGCTGGTGGCCGCCGTGGTCGTCGAGTGGCGTGCCACCGGGGGGCGCTGCTGGCAGCAGTCGATCAGCGCCTACTACTACACCCCCGTCCAGGCGGTGCTCAGCGCCTCGCTGCTCGCCCTCGGCACGGGGATGATCGTCCTCAAGGGCAGCACCCGCACCGAGGACCTGCTGCTCTCCCTGGGCGGGATGCTCGCCGCGGTGGTCGGCCTGGTGCCCACCCCGGACGTCGGCGCGTGCCGCTCCGCGGCCCTGGTCACCCCCGACATCGCCGCCAACGTCGCGAACAACATGACCGCGCTCCTCGTCGCCGGAGCCCTGGGCCTGCTCACCACGATCGCGATCGGCGCCCGCACCGGCCGCCTCGGTCTCGGCGTCGTCGTGTCGTCGGCCGTGTGGATCGCCGGTCTGGTCTGGTTCGTCACCGGGCGGGAGTCCTTCCTCACCGGCGCCCACTACACCGCGGCGTTCGGCCTGTTCGGCGCCATGGTCGGCGTCGTCGTCTCGAACTCGCGCAGCTGCCGGCGGGCCCGGGTCGCGCGCACCGGCCGCGACCTGGCCGAGGTGTACGCCGCGCTCGCCGTCGCCATGGTCGCCGCGACGGCGGTGCTCGGTCTGGTGACGTGGCTGGCCGGGTGGGCGCACGGCCCGCTGTGGATCGAGGGGGTGCTGATCGCGCTCTTCGCGCTCTTCTGGCTGATCCAGACCCGGGACCTCTGGGACCAGGGGCTGCGCGAGTGAGCCGGCCCCGGAGCGCGAGGGCGTACGGGTGCCCGAAGAGGCCCGACCGGGGGCAGATCTGGTCACAACGGGCCAAGCGCCCGACGCCTGCCGTGCGCTAGGAAGGAAGTCGACGCCCACGACTCCACACCCCACGGCGGGCGACCCCACCCCGAGGCCCAGGTGGCCGAGCTCCAGCTGGTCCCGGCTGACGGGTCGACGTCCAGGGACGACCGTCCCTCCTGTCATCACCCACGGACAGAGGAGCCCCTCCATGTCTCGTTGCCAGAAGCAGATCAGCGCCGGCCTCACCACCAGGTCCGCGGCGGCCGAGGTCACCGCCGTCCAGGACTACCTCGAGCGGTTCGGCTACCTGGGCGAAGCCCCCGACGGCGACTTCGGGGCTCCGGCCTTCCCCCTCGGTGACGGCGACGACCTGGCGTCGATCGGGGGTCGCCCGGCCGGTGCCAGGAAGGGCAAGCTCGACGCCGCGACCAAGGCGGCGATCGAGCAGTTCCAGGCCTTCGCTAACCTGCCCCGGACGGGCGTGGTCGACGAGGCCACCGCGGCGAAGATGAACCAGCCACGGTGCGCCAACCTCGACGGACCCGGCCTCGCCGAGTTCACCACCTCTGGCCGCCGGTGGGCCACCGACAACCTGCGCTACACGTTCGAGAACTTCACGCCGGACCTCCCGGAGGCCGACGTCGCGCTCGCCGTCGAGCAGGCGCTCTCCCTGTGGGCGGGGTACACGCCGCTCCGCTTCACCCGGGTGCCGCTGTCCGCGGGGCCGGAGATCGTCATCCGCTTCGTCCCCGCCGACCACGGGGACGGGTTCCCGTTCGACGGGCCCGGCAACGTGCTCGCGCACGCGTTCTTCCCCTCGGTGCCGCCGGCGACCCCCAGCGCCATCATGGGTGACGCGCACTTCGACGAGGCCGAGACCTGGACGGTCAACGTGCCGACCGGGGCCGGCCGGATCGACCTCGTGACGGTCGCGGCGCACGAGTTCGGCCACTCGCTGGGCCTGGACCACAGCAGTGTCTCGGGGGCACTGATGGCGCCCTTCTACGGCGGGCCGTACCGCAAGGTGGTCGACGATGACATCGCCGGCATCACCAGCCTGTACGGCGGGTTCCCGATCGAGCACGCCGGCTGGGCCCACGGCACCGGCCTCCAGGTCGAGGTCGACGCCAACGTGGCGTCGATGCGGAGGTTCGGGTTCTTCACCCGGGTCGTCGGCAAGCCCGACACGACCAACTGGTACCACCTGCCGATCCCGACCCCGGTGATCACGAAGGGCAACCGGCTGGCGATCTGCCGGGCGATGCTGCGCTTCGTGACCGGGGGCCCCAAGGCCGTCGTCCGCGACGTGCACCTCTACGACGGCTCCAGCCGGATCGCCGCCCACCAGTTCGTCAACCTCTCCGGCAGCCAGCCGTTCGCGGTTTTCGGGGTCGCCCACAAGCCCGACGTCTTCTGGGGGGCCGGGATCTCGATCGGGGTGACGACCGGCACGGGTACCGCAGCGGAACGACGCATCGACGTCATCAGTGGCGGAATCGACTTCCTCACCTGAGGTGCACCGATGACTGAGGTCCGAGTCCGCAACGACACCGGCGAGGCGCTCGACGACGTACGGGTCGGCGGCGGGCGGGAGGCCCGGTCGTGGGGCCCCCTCCGGCCGGGCGCGGTGTCGTCGTGGCGTCCGGTGGACGCCGCGAGGCGCTACCCGGCGATCGAGGCGTCCGGGCCCGACGTCGACCTGGTGCACCTGCCGTACGAGGGCGACGCCCAGCCGGACCTCCCGTCGGGCCGGTACACCTACGTGCTCCGGCTCGAGGGCGGTCGGCTCGTGGTCGGGCTGGAGCAGGAGGGCTGAGGGCCCGGGCGTCCACGCGCACTGACCGCACCACCTGGAGGCGTCCCTCCTTCCGCCTAGTTCTCGACCCTGATCGGTGAAGGCGACGTCGAGCAGCTCCGCGCCGCGGAGGTTGACGAAGCTCAGCTTGCACCCGACGAAGTGGACGGATCGCCAGCTCGACTCGAAGGCCTCCACCGACCCCAGCCGTCCGGGGGGGGGAGAGGGGGAGCCGGGGGGAGGGGAGACGGGCTCCTGGTACTGGACATCCTGAAGGTCGGCGGTTGCCGTCAGGTCCTGGGGGTCGCCGGCAGTGAGCCGCCCGAAGCGGGGTTCATCGAGCTGGGGTGGCTTCGTGGTGCTGCGTGCGCGAGGCATGGGCGCTCCTGGGAAGGCGGCTGGACAGGATGACGGCACGGCGGGCGAGCGGGGGGAGCGGACGGGAGCAGTGGCTCTCGCGACCGTGACGTGTGGGGTTGGGGTCGACGTGAGTGACACGCGAGGAGCTCCGGGACGACGAGTTCTGCACAGATTGCCGGGACCCCTCGATTATCGGACACTCTCTCGCTTACGTTCGTCTCCGAGCACCACAACGGCGACGGGGGTCCCCATGGTGACGCAGCAGGCGGAGGCGCACAGCGAGCTGGTGGAGGTGCTGGACCAGCACGTGCGCGAGCTGGTGCGTCGCGAGGGCGTCGACCCGCAGCACGACGCGCCCCTCGTGCGCCGGATCGCCGAGGGGGTGGTGCGCGCGCACGACGAGCGCAGCCTGACCGGGGCGGTCGCGCCGGTCGCGGACGCGGAGTCGGTGGTCGGCGAGCTCGTGGCGCGGGTGTCCGGGTTCGGGGCGCTGCAGCCGTTCCTCGACGACCCGTCGGTCGAGGAGGTGTGGATCAACGACCCGAGCCGGGTGTTCATCGCCCGCAACGGGCGGCACGAGCTCACCAACCTGATGCTGAGCACCGCGCAGGTGCAGGAGCTGGTCGAGCGGATGCTCAAGTCGAGCGGGCGCCGCATCGACATCAGCCAGCCCTTCGTCGACGCGATGCTGCCGCAGGGGCACCGGTTGCACGTGGTGCTCCAGGGCATCAGCCGGGGGTTCTCGGCCGTCAACATCCGCAAGTTCGTGCTGCGCGCGGCCCGCCTCGACGACCTCGTGGAGCTGGGCAGCCTGAGCCCACGCGCGGCGTCGTTCCTGGAGGCCTCGATCCGTGCGGGGCTGAACATCCTGGTCGCCGGCGGCACCCAGGCAGGCAAGACGACCATGCTCAACTGCCTGGCCGCCGCCATCCCGGGCGGGGAGCGGGTGGTCTCCGCCGAGGAGGTCTTCGAGCTGCGCTTCCCGCACCCCGACTGGGTGCCGCTGCAGACCCGCCAGTCCGGGCTGGAGGGCACCGGCGAGATCAAGCTTCGTCACCTGGTCAAGGAGAGCCTGCGGATGCGGCCCTCCCGGATCATCGTCGGGGAGGTGCGCGCCGAGGAGTGCCTCGACCTCCTGCTGGCCCTGAACGCCGGGCTGCCGGGCATGTGCACCATCCACGCCAACTCGGCGCGCGAGGCGCTGGTCAAGATGTGCACGTTGCCCCTCCTGGCCGGGGAGAACATCTCCGCCCGTTTCGTCGTCCCCACCGTCGCCTCGAGCGTCGACCTCGTGGTGCACCTCGGCATCGACCAGCACGGCGTGCGCCGGGTGAACGAGATCGTCGGCGTCCCCGGTCGCGTCGAGAACGACATCATCGAGACCGAGCCGATCTTCGAGCGCGGCGAGGGCGATCTGCGCCGGGTCAACGGGATGCCGCCGCGCCCCGAGCTCTACGAGCGGGTCGGCATCGACGTCCACCGCCTGCTGAACGAGGCCCGCTGATGGGCGCGCTGGTCGGGCTCGGTGTCGGCATCGGCCTGCTGCTCGTCTGGTCAGCGTTCTTCCTGCCCCGGGTCCCGCGCCGCGAGACCCCGCGCGAGGGCTCGCTCGCCCGGCTGCTGGCCCGCGCCGGGCTCGGCCAGGTGGCGGTGAGTGGCCTCCTGCTGCTCTGCGCGGTGCTGGGCCTGGTGACGACGTTCGCCCTCCAGGTGGTCTCGCGGACCCCGCCGGTAGCGTTCGCGTTCGGGCTGATGGCGGCCTACCTGCCGGTCGGGATCGTGGCGGCCCGGGCGCGGCGGCGTCAGCGGGAGTACGCCGAGGTGTGGCCCGAGGCCGTCGACAACCTCGCGTCGGCCGTCCGGGCCGGGCTCTCCCTGCCCGACGCGCTGGCCGCCCTGGGCACTCGCGGCCCGGAGCCCCTGCGCTGGGCCTTCGACGAGTTCGCACTGGACTACCAGGTCACGGGCCGGTTCTCGGAGTGCCTCGACCGGCTCAAGGCCCGGCTCGCCGACCCGGTCGGGGACCGCGTGGTGGAGGGCCTGCGGATCGCCCGCGAGGTCGGCGGTGGTGAGCTGGGACGCCTGCTGCGCCACCTGTCGGGCTACCTGCGCGACGAGGCCCGCACCCGTTCCGAGATGGAGTCCCGGCAGGCCTGGACGGTCAACGGTGCCCGCCTCGCCGTCGCGGCCCCGTGGCTGGTGCTGCTGTCCATGTCGTTGCAGTCCGAGGTGATCCGCCGCTACGCCTCGCCCGGCGGGGTGCTGGTCCTCGCCGTGGGGGCGGGCGCCTGCGTCGTCGCCTACCGCCTGATGATGCGGATCGGTCGGCTGCCCGTCGAGCGGCGGATCCTGTCGTGAGCCCCTCATGAGTCTCGCCTGGTGGGGCGCCGCGCTCGGGTGCGTCTTCGCTGCGGGCCTGCTGCTGGTGCTGGCCCGGGTGCGCGTGATCGGCCGCCCCCAGCTGACGGTGCGGGTGCTGCCCTACGTCCGCGACCTGCCGCGGGGCGCTGGCACGCCCGCCCTTCGGGTCGCCTCGTCCTCGCCGGCCACGGCGGCCGGAGGGGTCTTCGGCCCCGTGCTCCGCTCCGCGGCGGAGACGGTCGAGCGGGTGCTCGGCGGCGCCACGTCGGTGCGACGGCGACTCGAGCGGGCGAACCTCGAGAAGTCGGTGCACGAGTTCCGCATCGAGCAGGTGCTCTGGGGCCTCGTCGCCTTCGCGGTGGCGGCGGCGTACGGCGTGCTGCGGGCCCTGGTCGATCCCTCGGGGGCGCTCACCTCGCTGGGGCTCTGCCTGGTCGCGTTCGTGCTCGGGGTGCTGGCGCGCGACCACCACCTCTCCAGCCAGGTCAGGGCGCGCGAACGTCGGATCCTGGCGGAGTTCCCGACGATCGCCGAGCTGCTGGCCCTGGCCGTGGCGGCGGGGGAGAGCCCGGTCGGGGCGCTGGACCGGGTCGTGCGCCGCAGCGGGGGAGCCCTCTCGGTCGACCTCGCCCGGGTGCTGGCCGACGTCCGCACGGGGGAGCCGGTCGGTGCGGCGTTCGACCGGATGGCGGCCGCCACCGGGCTGCCTCTCGTCGCCCGCTTCGCCCAGGGCATCGCGGTTGCGGTCGAGCGTGGCACGCCGCTCGCGCAGGTCCTGCACGCCCAGGCCGCCGACGTGCGCGAGGCAGGACGACGCGAGCTGATCGAGGTCGCCGCCCGCAAGGAGGTCCTGATGATGGTGCCCGTCGTCTTCCTCGTGCTCCCGATCACCGTGCTCTTCGCCTTCTGGCCGGGAGTGGTCGGACTCCACCTGACCACTCCCTGACACCGACCTCCGGACCCCGTCGACTGAATCCCGACCACTGAATCCCGACCACTGACCCCGCCCCACCTGCTCTCGAGGAGAACGGACCGCTCATGGACCAGCTGACGCTCGTGCTGACCCGCCTCTACCTGGCACTGGCCCCACCCCCGCGCCCGAGCGAGCGCGACGAGCGCGGCGACGTCCCCGGCTGGGTGCTGATCACGGTGATGACCGCAGGCCTGGTGATGGCGATCTGGGGCGTGGCCAAGGGTGAGCTGACCGCGATGCTGCGCGACGCCCTCAACTCGGTCCGCAACTGAGCCGGTGGGCAGCGCGCAGCGACGTCACGACCGCGGGGCCGCGGTCGTCGACCTCGTGCTCGTCCTGGTCGTGCTCGTGCCGCTGTTCCTCGGCATCCTGCAGGTGGCGTTGGTGCTGCTGGTGCGCAACACGCTCGCGGCCGCGGCGTCCGAGGGTGCTCGCTACGCCGCGACCTCCGACCGTGGGCCGGGCGACGGTGTCGCGCGGACCCGCCGTCAGATCGAGGGCGCGGTCTCCGGACGCTTCGCGCGCTCCGTGCAGGCGCGACCCACCCTGGTCGACGGGGCTCCCGGGATCGTGGTGACGGTGCACGCGACCGTGCCGGCGCTGGGGCTCGGCGGGCCGGCGGTCGAGCTGGACGTGGCCGGCCACGCGGTCGAGGAGGCGCCGCCGTGAGGCGCCGGCCCGGCTCCCGGCCCGGCTCTGAGTCGGCGACCCGGCGCGGCGAGGACGGCAGCGCCCTGGTCGAGCTGACCTGGCTGGGCCTGCTGCTGCTGGTGCCGATGCTGTGGATCCTGGTCTCGGTCTTCGAGGTGCAGCGCGGGGCGTTCGCGGTCAGCGCCGCGGCCCGCTCGGCCGGTCGCGCCTACGCCCTGGCACCCACCGACGGCGAGGGGCACCAGCGCGCCGTCGCCGCCGCCCGGCAGGCGCTCGCCGACCAGGGGATCGAGGACGCGCCGCTCGACGTCCGGGTGACCTGCCGGCCGTTCCCGGCCGACTGCCACTCCGGGACGTCGGTGGTCACGGTGGTCATCCGCTCGCGGGTCGACCTGCCGCTGCTGCCCAGTGCTCTGGGCGGCCGGAGGCCCGCCTTCGCGCTCGACGCCAGCCACACGGTGCCCATCGGTCAGTTCCAGGAGTCCCGTGCCCGGCCGTGACTCCCGGCCGGCCCGAGACCGGCGGGCCGGCGGGGAGGCCGGTCAGGCCAGCGTGCTGATCATCGGCTTCGCACTGGTGCTGGCCATGACGGTGGCGCTGGTGACCGACGCGTCCGCGGCGTACCTGCAGCGTCAGGGCCTCGACGCCATCGCGGACGGCGCGGCGCTTCGCGGCGCCGACCTCGGCGCCACCGGCGAGGAGACCTACCTGACCGGCGTGCCGTCGGGCCGGCTCGCACTGGCCGCGCCCGCCGCCCGCGCCTCGGTGCGCGCCTACCTGGCGGGAGTCGGCGCGTTCCGCCGCTACCCGGGCCTGACCTACACGGTCGGGGTGGACGCCGCCGCCGAGAGCGTCACGGTGCGCCTCCGGGCGCCCCTGGAGCTGCCGCTGACCATCCCGGGCTCGCCGCAGCGCGCCAGCATCGGCGCCACCGGTGCGGCCGTGGTCGCCCCGGACTGAGTGCCGGGGGAGTCCGGCGTTCTGGGAACCGGCCCGCGAGCCGGTAGGCTCGACTCTCGTGGCAGGCAGGGACTACGACCAAGAGATCAAGACGCTCCAGGCGACGATGAGGACGATCGAGCAGGTGCTCGACATCGACGCGATGCGCGTCGAGATCGCCGACCTCGGCGAGCAGGTGGCCGCGCCGGACCTGTGGGACGACCAGGCCAACGCGACCCGGGTGACCGGGCGCCTCTCCGCGCTCCAGGGCGAGGTCGACCGCTTCGCCGGCCTCCTCGGGCGCATCGAGGACCTCGAGATCATGGTCGAGCTCTCCCGGGACGAGGGTGACGCCGACGCGCTCGCCGACGCCGACCGTGAGCTCGAGCGGATCCAGAAGTCAGTCGAGACCCTCGAGGTCCGCACCCTGCTCAACGGCGAGTACGACGCCCGCGAGGCGCTCGTCTCCATCCGCGCCGGCGCCGGTGGAGTGGACGCCGCCGACTTCGCCGAGACGCTGATGCGCATGTACGTGCGCTGGGCCGAGCAGCACGGCTACAGCGTCGAGGTCTACGAGACGTCGTACGCCGAGGAGGCCGGCCTGAAGTCCGCCACCTTCGCCATCCACGCGCCGTACACCTACGGCACGCTCTCGGTCGAGGCCGGCACCCACCGCCTCGTGCGGATCAGCCCCTTCGACAACCAGGGCCGACGGCAGACCAGCTTCGCCGCGGTCGAGGTCGTGCCGGTGCTCGAGCAGACCGACGAGATCGACGTGCCCGACGAGGAGATCCGCGTCGACGTCTACCGCTCGGGCGGGCCCGGCGGCCAGTCGGTCAACACCACCGACTCAGCGGTCCGGCTCACGCACCTGCCCACCGGCACCGTCGTCTCCTGCCAGAACGAGAAGAGCCAGCTGCAGAACAAGGCCAGCGCCATGGTCGTGCTCAAGGCCAAGCTGCTCGCGCGCAAGAAGGCCGAGGAGAAGGCGCACCTCGACGGGCTGCGCGGCGACGTCCAGGCGTCCTGGGGCGACCAGATGCGCAACTACGTGCTCAACCCGTACCAGATCGTCAAGGACCTGCGAACCGGCTTCGAGGCGGGCAACCCCTCGTCGGTCTTCGACGGCGACCTCGACGGCTTCCTCGAGGCGGGGATCCGCTGGCGACGCGGTGCGGACAAGGCCGAGGAGAACTGAGCCCGGCCGCGGTCGGCGGGTTCCCGCGGCTCGCTCCAGGCGCTCGCTTCAGGGTGCTCGTACGACGACGAAGCCGGCGAGACGTCGGTCTCGTCGGCTCGTCGGCCCCCGATCGCCACCCTGCGGTGGCTTCCCCCCGGTTGTTCCCCGTCCTGCGACGTTAGGCAGGTCGAGTGACGTCTGTCACACGAATGGCGAAATTGCTCAGCCCGTGCTGGCCGACGCCGCCTGCGCCACCGTGACGCACCACTGACCGGTCTGGTCGACCAGACCAGTTCCCGCGCCACCCCGCTCGACCTCCAGCTCGCACGAGAGCCATGCGTCGCCGAAGAGCCCGCTGAGGGCGACCCGCACCCGGTCGCCGTCCACGCAGCGCACGGCGACGCCGGGCCGGCCGAACGACGGTGCCTGCGAGAGCGCCCGGCAGCCCGGTCCGTCGGCCGCCCGGCGCAGCTCGCGGGCCCGCGCCGTGGTGACCGGGGGAGCGAAGACCCAGGCCCGGGCGCGGGTGTCGTCGGTGGAGGTCCAGCTGCAGCCGTACTCGTGGGCCACGTCGCGGACCGTCGGGGTCAGCCGGGCCCGCTCGCCGTTGCCGTACGACGCCGAGGACGCCACCTCGCCGCCCAGGGCGGTCTGGGCGTCGGCCGGGGAGACCCGCGCGCAGAAGGTCGCCCGCGGCACCACCAGGGCGCTGGTGTCGATCGAGGCCAGCGGGGTGCTGGTGGGGGTCGGTGGGGGAGCGGAGGGCTCCGGTGCCTGGTCGGCCTCGCAGGCGGTGACTCCGGCCAGCAGGACCAGCCCGGCGAGCAGCCCGCCCCATGACCGGCCCCCGGACGGGCCCGCGAGCGGACCGGTGGCAGGCGGCGGACCCCCGTGGGGGAGGGATCGTCGTCCGGCAGGCATGGGCCCCAATCTAGGACGTGGTGCCCCGACCGGCCGAGGCGGCGGCGTTTGCCCGGAGGCTGGGCGACTCGACTACTCTCGATCCGGTGATTCGCTTCGAAAAGGTCTCCAAGGCCTACCCCGGACAGGGGAGCCCTGCCCTCGACCAGGTGTCGGTCGACGTGGAGAAGGGCGAGTTCGTGTTCCTGGTCGGCACCTCCGGGTCCGGCAAGTCGACCTTCCTGCGCCTGGTGCTGCGCGAGTACCGGCCCACGTCCGGCCGGGTCTACGTGGCCGGCAAGGAGGTCAATCGCCTCGCCGCCTGGAAGGTGCCGCGGTTGCGGCGCTCGATCGGCACCGTCTTCCAGGACTTCCGGCTGCTGCCGAACAAGAACGTCACCGAGAACGTCGCCTTCGCCCTCCAGGTGATCGGCAAGTCGAAGGCGGAGATCAGGGAGGTCGTCCCCGAGACCCTCGAGCTCGTGGGCCTCGAGGGCAAGGGCGACCGGATGCCCGACGAGCTCTCCGGCGGCGAGCAGCAGCGGGTCGCGATCGCCCGGGCGTTCGTCAACCGGCCGATGATCCTGATCGCCGACGAGCCGACCGGCAACCTGGACCCGACCACGTCGGTCGGGATCATGAAGCTGCTGGACCGGATCAACCGCACCGGCACCACGGTGCTGATGGCGACCCACGACGCGGGCATCGTCGACCAGATGCGCAAGCGCGTCATCGAGCTCGACGAGGGCAAGGTCATCCGGGACCAGGCGCAGGGCGTCTACGGCTTCCAGCACTGAGCCCCTCCTCCGCCCCGACCACACCCCAGCACTGAAGAGAGCCCCCACTCCATGCAGCTGCGTTACGTCTTCTCCGAGCTAGGCCAGGGCCTGCGCCGCAACCTGTCGATGCACATCGCGGTCGTGCTCACCCTGTTCGTCTCGCTCACCCTCGTCGGCTTCGGGGTGCTGCTGAACCAGCAGTCCGACCGGGCCGCCCAGCAGTGGGGCTCGGAGCTGCAGATCACGGCGTTCCTGTGCAACGAGCGCGACGACAACCCCTCGTGCACCGGTGAGGTGACCGAGGCGCAGAAGGCGGCGGTCACCAAGGTCGTCGAGAACAACCCCGAGGTGGCCGGCTACCGCTTCGAGTCCAAGCAGGTGGCCTTCGAGAAGGTCAAGGAGCTCCTCGGCCCTGAGAAGTTCGAGGGGCCCAACCCGGCCGCCACCGCCGAGGACATGAAGGAGTCGGTGTGGATCACGCTGAAGAACCCCGACAAGTACCGCGGCATCGAGAGCGCCGTCGTCGGGCTGGACGGCGTCTCGCAGATCCGTGACCAGCGGGAGACGGTCGGCCCGCTGCTGCGTGGCCTCAAGGTGATGCAGCAGGGCTCGGTCGGCACGGCGATCTTCCTGGTGCTGGCGGCGCTGCTGCTGGTGGGCAACACGATCCGCCTCGCGGCCTTCGCGCGGCGCCGGGAGATCGGCATCATGCGCCTGGTCGGGGCCTCGACGCTCTACATCGCGCTGCCGTTCCTGCTCGAGGCGGTGGTGACGGCCGTGATCGCCGTGGGCATCTCCGTCGGGGTGCTGGGAGCCTTCATGTACTTCGGCGTGGAGGGGCAGCTCAAGGACCTCATCGGGTACATCCCGTGGATCGGTCTGCCCGACTTCCTGAGGGCGGTCGTGGTCGTGGCGATCCTCGGTCCGATCCTCACGCTGCTGCCGACACTCGTGCTGACCCGCAAATACCTCAAAGTCTGAGCCGCGCAGGTTACGGTCGATCAGTTCTCTTCCCCGAACATCGAAGGCAGACCGGTGCGCCACTTCCCCCGTACCGCGCGCCATCGTCTTGCGGCGGCCTGTGCGGCCGGCGCGTTGACGATCGGAGCGCTGGCCGTCCCGGCCGCGAACGCCGAGGACCTCAAGGACCGTCAGAAACAGGTCGAGGGCCGGATCAGCTCGGCCGACCGCGAGCTGGACGAGTCCAGCGCGCAGATGCGCCGGGCCGCCGGTCGCCTGGACCAGGCCCGCGCGCAGTTCCAGCAGGCCCGCGCCGAGCTGGACGCGGTCCGCACCCGTCTGGACGCCGCCAAGTCCCGTGACCAGGCGATGCAGGCCCGGCTCGCGGCCGCGATGGAGCGGTTGGCCCGGGCCCGCAGCGAGCTGGTCGCCGGAGCGTCGGCGGTGACGCAGCAGCAGGGCCAGGTCACCGACACGATCACCTCGATCTACGAGGACGGGGCGCCCGGCCTGGAGGCGCTGTCGTCGTTCCTCGGTGCCGCGAGCGCGGAGGACCTGACCCGTGAGGCCGAGGCGCGCGACGTCGTCGTGGGCCGCGAGCTGCGGGCCTACGACGACCTGCACGCCGCGCAGGTGCTGCTGCAGGTCCGCGAGACCGCGGTCGAGTCGGCCCGCGACGAGGTCGCCGTGCAGCGCCGCGCGGCCGCCCGGCACCTGGTCACGATGCGCGACCTCACCGCGCAGACCCGGGCCGCGAAGCAGAAGGTGCAGGAGTTCGTCGCCACCCGCCGCGTCGCGTTCGCGCACGCCGCGAAGGTGCGCAGCAGGGACCGCGCCACGCTGTTGCGGCTGCGGGCCCGGGAGAACCAGATCCGCGACCGCATCCTCGCCCAGGCCCGTCGCGCCCGGGCGCAGGCCCGGGCCGGGGCGAGGGTCGGCTACCGCGGCCGCACCGGGGGGCTGCTGAACCAGCCCGTCAACGGCCCGGTCACCTCGTCGTACGGCTACCGCGTGCACCCGATCTACAAGTACTACAGCCTGCACGACGGCACCGACTTCGGCGCCGGTTGCGGCCAGCCGCTCTACGCCGTCGCCGGCGGCAGCGTGATGTCGCGGTACTACTCCTCGGTGTGGGGCAACCGGCTGTACCTCAACCTCGGCACGATCAACGGCAAGAACGTCACCGTGATCTACAACCACGCCACCGGCTACCGGGTGAGCCAGGGTGCGCAGGTGGCGCGCGGTGACGTGATCGGGTACGTCGGGAGCACCGGCTGGTCGACCGGCTGCCACCTGCACTTCACGGTGATGGTCAACGGCAGCCCCGTCGACCCGATGTCCTGGCTCTGAGCCCACCGCGCGGACCGGCCCGTCGGGCGGGGTGCCACCCCGTTGCACGGCCTGAGAGAATCGGGCCATGGCCAAGGAGCAGGGGCGCAAGGTGATCGCGCAGAACAAGAAGGCGCGACACGACTACCTCATCGAGGACACCTACGAGGCCGGCCTGGTGCTGATGGGCACCGAGGTCAAGTCGTTGCGGATGGGCCGCGCCTCGCTGGTGGACGGCTTCGTGGACATCGACGGTGGGGAGGCCTGGCTGCACGGGGTGCACATCCCCGAGTACGCCCAGGGCACCTGGACCAACCACTCCGCCCGGCGCAAGCGCAAGCTCCTGCTGAACCGGGTCGAGATCGACAAGATCGAGCGCCGCGTCAACGAGAAGGGGCTCACCGTCGTGCCGCTGGCGATGTACTTCGTCGACGGTCGCGCCAAGATCGAGATCGGCCTGGCCAAGGGCAAGAAGTCGTGGGACAAGCGGCACGCCCTCGCCGAGCGCCAGGCCACCCGCGAGACCGAGGCCGCCGTCGGCCGCCGTCTCAAGGGCATCCGTGACTGACCCGGGCCCGCCGGTCGAGGTGCGGGGCGACGACCCGGTCCCGCTGGTTGAGGTGCGAGCGCAGCGAGCCTCGAAACCCGGTGAGGTGGGCGCCTCGGGGGGTTCGCTGGTTGAGGCGCGAGCGCAGCGAGCCTCGAAACCCGGTGAGGTGGGCGCCTCGGAGGGTTCGCTGGTTGAGGCGCGAGCGCAGCGAGCCTCGAAACCCGGTGAGGTGGAGAGCGACGGCGGTGACGAGCCGGTCGAACGGACCCGCCGCTTCTGGCAGGAGCTCGGTCTCCCCGGGATCTTCGACGTCCACGTGCACTTCCTGCCGGAGAACATCCAGCGCCGCGTCTACGCGCAGTTCGACCAGGCCGGTCCGAAGATCGGCCGGGACTGGCCGATCCGCTACCGCGGCAGCCATGCGGAGCGGGTCGCCCTGCTGCGCGAGCTGGGGGTGCGTCGTTTCTCGGCGCTGCCCTACGCGCACCGGCCGGGCATCGCGTCGTACCTCAACGACTGGGCGCGGGGCTTCGCCGTCGAGGTGCCCGAGTCGCTGTGGTCGGCCACGTTCTACCCCGAGCCGGAGGCCCCGGCGTACGTCGCCCAGCTGCTCGGCGAGGGCGTGGAGATCTTCAAGGTGCACGTGCAGGTGGGGGAGTTCCACCTCGACGACCCGGCGCTGGACCCGGTCTGGGGCCTGCTGGAGGACGCCGGGACCCCGATAGTGATCCACGCCGGCTCGGGCCCGGTCGGCAACGAGTTCACCGGACCCGGCTCGCTGCGTCGCGTCCTGGAGCGCTTTCCCCGGCTCTGCGTGGTCGTGGCGCACATGGGCGCCCCGGAGTACGCCGAGTTCCTCACCCTGGCGGAGACCTACGAGCGCACCCACCTGGACACGACGATGGTGTTCACGGACTTCTTCGAGGCCGAGGCCCCCTACCCGCGCGAGCTGCTGCCGCGGCTGCTCGACCTGCAGGGCAAGGTCCTGCTGGGCAGCGACTTCCCGACGATCCCCTACCCGGTCGTCGACCAGCTGGAGGGCCTGGCGGCGCTGGGCCTGGGCGACGACTGGCTGCGCGACGTGTGCTGGGACAACGGGGTGCGGCTGTTCGGCGAGTCCCGGCCCGGATAGGGGTGCCGTACCGCTGCCGGTGACAGGTCGGGGAACAGGCGACGCGTTCTCGGGGTTGTGCGCGTAGACTCACCCGAGACGGGCGACCGTCGTGTGTTGACAACTCAAGAGGGGCTGATCGGTTTCGACTTGGGACGTTAGTTCCAGGAGAAGCGGGTCGAGGAGCCAGCGTCATCTCGTAAACGATCGCTGGAAACCAATAACTGCCAACAACCAGCGCAGTAGCTTCGCCCTCGCCGCCTGAGCGGTGACCGAAGCGGTCAGACCGGGCACCCGTCTCCGTCCCGGACCCTGGCCTCATTGAGGAGACTTGCTGATCAATTCCTGTCACGAGGATTGATCGGGACTTTTTCGTGACTGGGCCTGTCGGCGACGTGTCTGTGCGAGCGCCGAGGCCGAGAAAAGCGACATCACGGACTGCACCCGGAGAAGACCTGGTTCGACGCTCGAGGACGCGGGTTCGATTCCCGCCAGCTCCACCCAGAGGTCTTCGCAGAATGAACGCGAAGTCTTCGCAGAATCGCCGGTCCCGGTGGGTCGCCCCACCGAGAGCCAGCCCTCTTGAACGAGAGCCGCCCCGACACCCGTCGGGGCGGCTCTCGTGCTGTCCCCTCCCGCCCCCACCGCTGGTTGAGGAGGTCGCGCGGGCCCCCGCTGGTCGAGGAGGTCGCGCAGGCCCCCGCTGGTCGAGGAGGTCGCGCAGGCCCCCGCTGGTCGAGGAGGTCGCGCAGGCCCCCCGCTGGTTGAGGAGGTCGCGCAGCGACCGTCTCGAAACCCCGGGTGCTCGACTTCCCGACCAGCAGATCGGGAAGGACGGCGACCGACCGTTCCTCGTCGCAGCCGGACCCAGCACGTCGTTCTGCCCGGGGTGCCTACCCGGCCGACGGAGACGCCCCTCGCCCGAGGGTCAGTGGTTGGGTCAGGCCAGAGGGTCCTGGCCCCTCCGCGCGGCTGCCAGATCGTCGGCCTCGACATCCAGGCCGGGACTTCCGCGGTGGTCGGGGAACCCGGGCACCGCTGACTGCCGAGCCTGGGTCGGCGCCACGAGCGGGTCCCGACGACACGAGCTTCGCCTACATCCGGCGGTGGACCTCTGCGGTGACATCGATCCGGCGGAGCTGCTGGGGTGGCGGGACGTGACCCACGTGGTCGTCGGGCCCCACCGCAGAACCGGGCGGGTGGTCGACATCGTCACCGGTGACGTGGAGCCCGACCTGGCTGGGTTCGGGATCCCGGTGAACCCGCCGTACCCGGCGTGCGCCCGGTGGTCGGGAGCGACGGTGCTCGCGGTGGGCGGGGGCGCTCTGCTGGTGCGACGTAGACCCGGCCGGCGTCGGCCCTGACCACGGTCGCCGGCCACACCGCGAGGGCCGCGAGCAGCAGGACGGCACCGTCCACGGCCTCGGTCCACGGGGTGGTGTCGTACGACGTGTAGGCCAGCACGATCGGCGCGATCAGCAGCTGCACGAGGAGTATCGACGACGCGAGCAGACCGACGAGCGTGAGCGGCCAGCCGATGCCCGGCCGTGGCTCGTCGCCCGGCTCGGGGGTGGACGCCACGACGAACATCAGCAGCAGACCGAGCAGCAGGCACCACCCGGCCGGCCCCAGAACGGCTCCCAGGACGGGTCGTCCCACCTGGCCCGAGCGCAGGGTGACGATCCCGTTCTGCAACGCGCCGAGACCCATCAGGAGGCTGGCGGCGGCGGTGACGCTCCTGCTCTGCGCGGCCAGCAGCCACGGCAGGATGCCCATCGCGAGCGCCAGCAGGAGCAGGGACAGGCCGCCCAGCGTGGCCGCCTGCCCGAGCGGGATCCACGGGTCCGCCGGGGTCAGGAAGTCGAACTCGTGGCTCTGCAACCTCACGCAGGCCGGCGCGTCGAAGCCCCCCAGCGGGCAGGCGGGCCACCACCGTTCGCGGGCCGCCGCGACCTCGAGCGTGCCCGATCCCACGAGCAGCGCGGAGACCGCGACGGTTCCCCAGGTCCTGATCTCCATGGTGCCCTCCCAGGCTCGCGGTGACGCTAGCCGCGGCGGATCTTTGGGGGGTGGATTGGTGGCCCGCCTACCCAGGTTGGGCGATCCGGACCAGTCCGGGGTCAGGGCTGCCTCTGGGGTCGGCGAACGGTCACTCGCCGAGCGGCGCGGCCGGCCCGAGCGCCGTCGCCCGCCTGGTGCCGGAGGTCCGGACTACAGCGCGAGGCCCTCAGTAGCGGTGGAACCAGGTCGCCATCGCGGCCGGGGAACCGAAGCCCGGGCAGGTGAGATCGAAGTCCATGGCGGTGGTCCACCACTGCGCCAGCACCGCCGGTCCGCCCTGGATCGACCCCGTCGTGCACCTGGCACGCGCGGCCGCCCGGGACGTCTCGCCGGCCGAGCGCCACTCGGGCAGGCCGTAGCGGGCGTCGCCGAGGATCTGCCCCCAGACGTACGGCGTGGAGTAGAACCCGACCAGCAGCTCCGCCTCGCGGTACCCGCGCAACAGGCCCCGGACCACCGCCCGGTTGCGCTGCGGCGTGCGCGGCCAGACCCGCAGCGAGGAGTCCTCGACGTCGATCCACACCACCGGGGAGGTGAGCCCGGCCGCCGCCATCGTGCGCAGGTTGAACCGGGCCTGCTGGTAGCCGACGTTGGCCAGCCGCCCGCCCAGCGTGTCCGCGCCGAACGGACCGTCCGCGCCGTGGCGCCGCAGCTCCCTGGGGAAGGGGTAGGTCGTCACGGCGTACGCCGCGGCGTACATCCGGTGTCGCTCGACCCAGTCGACCTGCCGGGCCAGGCACGGGTTCGGGTGGAAGGCTGGGCCGTTGGTCAGCCCGAGCACGACGAACCGGCTCCGCCGCGGCGGCATCGGCTTGCCCTGGCCGCGCTTGCCCGCGATGCCCTCGTCGCGCCGGCACTGTGGCCAGCTGACGTCGGCGCCGGTGCCCGAGGCGCGCGGCCGGCCGGTCGTCTCGTCGGCGGGGAGCTCCTCGCCCGCCGGCACCGACGAGCGCTCGTCGGCCGCCGGCCGACCGGTGGAGGACCGCTCGGCGGAGCCGCTCGGGGCGAAGGGTCCGAGGCCCGTCAGTGCCGCCACCCCGACCAGGGCGACCAGGGCCGCCAGAGCCAGGAGGACCGGCAGGACGACCGTGGCGCTCCGGCGCACTCGTGGTGCGGGTCGACGGGTGGAGGTCACGCGGCTCCTCGCGGGTCGGATGGGACGGATCGGGGCGGGGGTGGGGGTCGGGGGACCCGCTCACGGTAACCCGGCGATTTCCGCCCCGAGGAAGGTGCGCCGGGGCACAATGCGTGCCATGCGTCTCGGTCGCCTCCCCACGTTCTCGCTCCTCGTCGCCCTGCTCGCGCTGGCCCCCGTGGCGCCCGCGTCGGCGGTCGACCCCACGCCCACCAAGCTCACCCTCACGGCCAAGTCGGATTTCGCCGAGCAGCCGACCACGTTGCGCCTGCGCCTGGCGGACGCCGCCGGCGACGGTCTCGCGGCGGCCGCGGTCGACGTCGAGCGACGGGTCTCCGACACCTGGCGCGCGTTCGCCACGCTCACCACGGACGAGACCGGTCGCGCGCGGACCGACGCGCTGCTCAGCAAGGTGCCGGGCGACAACACGTTCCGCGCCACCTACGCCGGCGAGACCCGGCCCGTCGGTGACACCGGGGGCACGGTCACCTACGCCGGTTCCTCGTCGGGGAAGGTCGCGATCGCGCTGGTGCGCCGGCAGAGCGTGCTGCGCCTCGGCGGACCCACCTCGGTGGTCGACGAGACGTCGGTGCCCATCGAGGTCACCTGGCGCACCGGCATCGGCGACCCGGTCGCCGGAGTCGTTCGCGTCGACCGCCGCGTCGGGGGCCGCTGGCGCCTCGACCGTCGGGTCCGCACCGGCGCGGACGGCATCGTCCGATTCCGGGTCACCCCGCGCAGCGACACGCGGTGGCGGGCCCGCGCGAGCGGCCTGGCCTGGGTCGAGGGCGCCACCAGCAACGCGCACGCGATCGACAACCTGCCCCCCGGCACGGCCGTCTCGCTGCCGCGGGCTGCCCCGAGCCCCAAGCTCCGCCCGCCGGCCCAGGGCCACGCCGCCGGCGTCGGGCCCAACATCCGCATCACCCGGATCCCCGACGCCGTCTGGAACGAGATGACCGGACGCACCTACCACCGCGGCTGCCCCGTCGGGCGGGCCTCGCTGCGTCTCGTGCGGATGAACTACTGGGCCTACAACGGCTACCGCCGCCGGGGCGAGCTCGTCGCCAACGTCGACGCCGCCGGCCAGATCGCCGCCGCGCTCGGGGACATGTACGCCGCCGAGCTGCCGCTGCGCTCGCTCTACCGCGTGGACCGCTGGGGCTACTCGCGCCGGGTCAACGGCGGCGACGACTTCGCCTCGATGGACGCCGGCAACACCTCGGCCTTCAACTGCCGCGACGTCGTCAACCGTCCGGGCGTGCGCTCGCCGCACAGCTGGGGCCGCGCCCTGGACGTCAACACGTGGGAGAACCCCTACCGCTCCCAGCAGGGGATCGTGCCCAACGTCTGGTGGCAGTCGCGCTCCCACCCGCGGGTCGCGTGGCGCTCGCGCTCCCACCGCGTCGTGCAGATCATGGCGAACCACGGCCTGCGCTGGACCTACGGCCTGCGCGACACCCAGCACTTCGACGCCCCCGCGGGCAACGGGCGCTACCTGCGCCCCGTCGGCTGCTCCGGCGTCTGCGAGTAGCGACCGGTGAGCCCTGCGGGGGGCCGGGTCGAGGGATGTGCCTTCTGCGCGATCGTCGCGGGGGAGGCGTCGGCCGACGTCGTCCTCGAGACCGACGACCTGCTGGCCTTCCTCGACCGCCGCCCGGTCTTCAAGGGCCACGTGCTGCTGGTGCCGCGCCGCCACGTCGACACGCTGCCGGACCTCCCTCCCGAGCTTCGCGACGGCTTCCTCGCCGCCGCCCAGCGGATCGCCGCCGCGGTGGTGGACGGGCTCGGCGCCCAGGGCTCCTTCGTGGCGATCAACAACACCGTGAGCCAGTCGGTGCCGCACCTCCACCTGCACGTCGTCCCGCGTACCCGGGGCGACGGACTGCGCGGTTTCTTCTGGCCCCGCACGCGCTACGCCGACCCCGGTGACCGGGCCGCGTACGCCGAGCGACTGAGGGCCACCCTAGAGTGACGACGTTCACCAGCAGTCGACACGAGGAGCAGCATCATGGGTCGTTTTGACGGACGCGTCGCCGTCGTCACCGGAGCAGCACGTGGCATCGGTTTCGGCACCGCCACCCGATTCGCCGAGGAGGGCGCCTCGGTCGCGATCCTGGACCTCGACGAGGCGGCCGCCGCCGAGGCGGCCGCCAAGCTGCCCGTCACCGGCGGGGCGAAGGCGATCGGCATCGGCACCGACGTCAGCAACGGCGAGTCCGCCGAGGCTGCCGTGAGCCGGGTCGTGGAGGAGCTCGGCGGGATCCACATCCTGGTCAACAACGCCGGCATCACCCGCGACAACCTGCTGTTCAAGATGAGCGAGGAGGACTGGGACCTCGTCATGGGCGTCCACCTCAAGGGTGCGTTCCTGATGACCAAGGCCGCCCAGAGGCACTTCGTCGAGCAGAAGTACGGCAAGATCGTGAACCTCTCCAGCGTCTCCTCGCTGGGCAACCGCGGGCAGGCCAACTACTCGGCCGCCAAGATGGGCGTGCAGGGCTTCACCCGGACGCTGGGCATCGAGCTCGGCCCGTTCGGCGTCAACGCCAACGCGGTCGCGCCCGGCTTCATCGCGACCGAGATGACCGACGCCACCGCGGCCCGGCTCAACATGAGCGTCGAGGACTTCCGGGCCGCGGCCGCCCAGGTCAACCCGGTCCGCCGGGTCGGCTACCCCGAGGACATCGCGGCCGCCGTGGTCTTCCTGAGCAGCGACGAGGCCTCGTACATCACCGGCCAGACGCTGTACGTCGACGGCGGCGCCAAGCTCGGCTGAACCACCCTGCCGGCCCCCGAGACCGGGGGCGGACGACGGGTGCGCGAGTTGTTGTCGCACCCGTCGTCCCCTGGGCCGGCCTGACGCCCCGGCGGACGACCGGCCTAGCCTCTCTCCCCATGTCTGCATTCACCCGACTGCGCCTGCTCGTCCTCCCGGCCATCACGGCCGGGCTCGTCGTCACCACGCTGGGCTCCGGCCCGGCGGAGGCGGCCGACCGGACGACGCGTCACGAGAAGATCAGCCACGCCCAGCGCATCGCCGCCCGTCAGATCGGGGACCCCTACCGCTACGGGGCCGCCGGTCCGGGCCGCTTCGACTGCTCGGGCCTCATCTACTACAGCTACCGCAAGGCGGGCCTCGACGTCCCGCGCACCTCCAGCCAGCAGGCCCGCAGCGCCCGGCACATCCGCAAGAGTCAGCTGCGCCGCGGCGACCTCATGTTCTTCCGGGGCCGCAACGGCGTCTACCACGACGCGATCTTCCTGCGCTGGAGCCGCACGAACGGCCGGGCCCTGATGCTGCACTCGCCGAGCCCCGGCAAGAAGGTGCGGCGCGAGGTCACGTGGACCAACCAGTGGTACGGCGGCACCCTGCGGCGCCGCTGAGCCGACTGCGTCACGGAAGCTCGGGTGGGCGCGCCTGCGTGCGGGGGGCTCGCCCACCCGACACACTGAAGTCGACCACTTCACTACACGATCGGAGCTTCCGTGCGCCGCCTGCACCTGTCCGCCGCCGTCCTGATCTCCGCGAGCCTCGTGCTCGCCGGGTGCGGCGGTGACGACACCGCGCCGAAGGGCGCCGCGTCCCAGCAGGTCACCGGAGGGTCGAGCCTGGACTCCACCTGGCCGCTCACGGGGCTGCCCGTCAGCGGGGACCGGAGCGCCTCGCAGCGCCACCCCGTGCTGGTGACCAAGATGGACAACACCGAGTCGAGCGCGCCCCAGCTCGGGCTCGGCGAGGCGGACCTCGTGGTCGAGGAGCTGGTCGAGGGCGGCCTGACCCGCCTGGCCGCGTTCTACTACTCCGCGCTGCCCGACAAGGTCGGGCCGGTGCGCTCGATGCGCGCCAGCGACATCGGCATCGTCTCGCCCGTGGACGCCTCCGTGGTGACCAGCGGCGCGGCCGGCAAGACGATCGCCCGGGTCAAGGGCGCCGGCATCCAGTTCTTCCAGGAGGGCGCGGCCGGCCTGACTCGTGACTCCTCGCGCTCCGCGCCGTACAACCTCCTCGCGGACCTGACGACGGTTGCCTCCGCGGCCAAGCAGTCCTCGGCCCGGCCGGACGACTACCTGCCGTGGGGGGAGGAGAAGGACCTGCCCAAGGGGCAGCGGGCGAAGACCATCGCCGCCGGCTTCTCGGGTGGGCACACCACGAACTGGACGTACCAGAAGGGTGGCTACGTCAACGGCAACACCTTCGCCGCCCAGGGCGACGAGTTCCCCGCCGACACCGTCCTCGTGCTGCGCGTCGAGCTCGGCGACGCGGGCTACCTCGACCCCGCCGGCAACCCGGTGCCGGAGACCAAGTTCACCGGCACCGGTCCGGCGATGCTCTTCCACGGCGGACGGCTGGTGCGCGGCACCTGGAAGAAGAGCAGCCTGACCTCGGCCCTGAAGCTCTCGACGAAGGCCGGCGAGCTGTCCGTCCCCGCGGGGCACACCTGGATCGAGCTGGTGCCCACGACCCAGGGCGGGAACGTCACCTTCACCAAGTAGCCGGCGGCTCCACGACGTGGCCGGGCAGCTCGGTGCCGGCCAGCGCCCGGAAGCCGGCCAGGACGAAGCCGATCGCGGTCTCGACCCGCTGGGCGGCGACGACCGGGTCGGGCGCGCTCGACACGCTCTCCCCGGCGGAGGCCATCGCCCCGAAGAAGATCCGGGCGAAGGTCTGGAGCATCTCGTCGTCGAGGTCCCACGCGCCGGCGCTGCGCACCGAGCGCACGATCTCGAGGACGTGGGCGAAGGTCGATCGCTCCTCCTGCTCGCGGTAGCGCTCGTAGCCGAGCACCGCGGGGCCCTCGAGGATCACGATCCGCCGGTAGCGCGGCTCCTGGACCACGGCCAGGAACGCCCGCAGCCCGGCCCGCGCCTTCTCCCACGCGTCGTCCTGGCGGCGCAGCGCGTGCTGGATCGTGGTGGCGGCGTCGGTCTCCACCCGGTCGAAGACGGCCTCGAACAGCGCCTGCTTGCCGGTGAAGTGGTGGTAGAGGGCGCCCTTGGTGACCCGGGCGCCCGCGACGACGGCGTCCAGCGAGGTCGAGGCGTAGCCCTGGCGGGTGAAGAGATCCTCGGCCACGTCGACCAGCGCGAGCTTGGTCGAGGCGGAGTACTGTGCCCGCCGGTCGCTCCCGGGGGTCCGGGGGACCTGGGGCGAGAGCCGGGAGGCCGAGGACTTCGTCACGTCACGAGTCTAGGACGCCTCCCGCGACGCCGGGCTGACCGCGCTGACCGCGCTGGGCGGGCCGACCGCGCCGCGCTCTCGTGGGGCTCGTGACCCGGCGGCCCGCGGGTGGATGATGGGCCCATGACCGAGCTCAGTGCGGGTGTCCTGCTGGTGGCCACGCCGGCCCTGCTGGACCCTCACTTCGCGCAGACGGTCGTGCTCCTGCTCGACGTCGACGAGCAGGGCGCCTTGGGTGTCGTGCTGAACCGGCCCTCGACGGTGCCGGTGGCCGACGTGCTCGAGCCCTGGCGGGACGTCGTCGTGGAGCCCGAGGTGCTCTTCCACGGCGGACCGGTCAGCACCGAGGGTGCGCTGGCCGTGGCCCTGCTGCGCACCGAGGACGACGTGCCGGTGGGGTTCAAGGGGGTCACCGGCCAGCTCGGCCTGCTCGACCTCGACACGCCCGTGGAGCTCCTCGACGGCAGCCTCGCCGGGCTGCGGATCTTCGCCGGGTACGCCGGGTGGGGAGCCGAGCAGCTGGTCGACGAGATCGACGAGGGCAGCTGGTACGTCGTACCCGGCCACGCCCCGGACGTCTTCGGGGTGGACCCGAGCGACCTGTGGCGCGACGTGCTGCGCCGGCAGCCCGGCGAGCTGGCGTGGCTCTCCACACGTCCGGCCGACCCCGGCCTGAACTGACCTCCGACTGATCTACAGTGGTGCCCGTGACCACCATCGGATTCTCGACCGAGAGCGACGTCCGCGAGGACCGCCGCACCGTCCCGACCGATGACGGGGACCACGAGAAGTTCTCGCACTTCGTCGACAAGCACCAGCTCACCGAGGCGATGGTGATGGGCACGCCCGTCGTCGCCCTGTGCGGCAAGGTCTGGGTCCCGACCCGCGCGCCCGAGAAGTTCCCGGTCTGCCCGGAGTGCAAGGAGATCTGGGACGAGATGCAGCCCGGCGGCGGGGACTCCGACGCGTGACGGGACGGCATGACGCCGCTCCGCTGACGCCCGCACTGCCCCCGGCGTGGCCGGAGCGCGCGGCGTGGGGGACGGCCACCAAGCTGCGGGCCTGGCAGCAGGCGGCGATGGAGCAGTACTTCGCGAGCACCCCGCGCGACTACCTCGCGGTCGCGACCCCGGGGGCGGGCAAGACGACGTTCGCGCTCTCCGTCGCGGCCGAGCTGCTCGGTCGCCGCGTCGTCGACCGGATCACGATCGTGGCGCCCACCGAGCACCTCAAGCTCCAGTGGGCCGAGGCGGCCGCCCGGGCCGGCATCCCGATCGACCCGACCTACGCGGCCGGGAAGGGCCGGACCTCGCAGGACTACGTCGGCATCGCGGTGACCTACGCCGGGGTCGCGGTGAACCCGCTCGCCATGCGGATCCGCACCGAGAACTTCAAGACGCTGGTGATCCTGGACGAGGTGCACCACGCCGGTGACGCGCTGTCGTGGGGCGAGGGCGTGCGCGAGGCCTTCGAGCCCGCCGCGCGGCGCCTGGCACTGACCGGCACGCCGTTCCGCTCCGACATCAACCCGATCCCGTTCGTCACCTACGCCCCCGGGGACGACGGCGTCCCGCGATCGGTCGCCGACTACACCTACGGCTACGCGCACGCCCTGTCCGACCACGTCGTGCGGCCGGTGCTGTTCATGGCCTACTCCGGTGACATGACCTGGCGCACGAGTGCCGGCGACGAGGTGGTCGCCCGGCTGGGCGAGCCGCTCACCAAGGACCTCACCGCGCAGGCGCTGCGGACCGCGCTCGACCCGAGCGGCTCCTGGATCCCGTCGGTGCTGGCCGCCGCGGACAGCCGGCTCACCGAGGTGCGCCGGCACGTCCCCGACGCGGGCGGCCTGGTGATCGCCACCGACCAGGACTCCGCGCGCGCCTACGCCAGGACCCTGCGCCAGATCACCGGCGAGGCCGCGGTCGTCGTCCTCTCCGACGAGAAGGCCGCCTCGAAGAAGATCACCGAGTTCACCGACAGCGACAAGCGCTGGATGGTCGCGGTGCGGATGGTCTCCGAGGGGGTCGACGTCCCGCGCCTCGCCGTCGGCGTCTACGCGACCACCACCTCCACGCCACTGTTCTTCGCCCAGGCCGTCGGTCGTTTCGTGCGCGCCCGGGGTCGGGGTGAGACCGCGTCGGTCTTCCTGCCCTCGGTGCCCGCGCTGCTCGGCTTCGCCTCCGAGATGGAGGTCGAGCGCGACCACGTCCTGGGTCGCAAGGTCAGCGACGAGGGCGACATCTTCGCCGCCGAGAACGACCTGCTCGCCCAGGCCAACGCCAGCGAGTCGGCCTCCGCCGACCTCGAGATGAGCTTCGAGGCGCTGGGCTCCGAGGCGCGCTTCGACCGGGTGCTCTTCGACGGTGGCGAGTTCGGCCACGAGGGCGAGGTGCACGTGGGCTCCGAGGAGGAGATGGACTTCCTCGGCATCCCCGGCCTCCTCGAGCCGGCGCAGATGCGCGAGCTGCTCCACCAGCGCCAGAGCGATCGGGCCCGCAAGAAGAAGGACGCCGGGCCCACCCCGCCGGCCGACACGGTGCAGGAGGTCTCGGCGCACGAGCAGCTGGCGGTGCTGCGTCGCGAGCTCAACGGGCTGGTCGCCGCCTGGTACCACCGCACCGGCCAGGCGCACGGCCTCACCCACAGCGCGCTGCGCAAGGAGTGCGGCGGCCCGGCGGCCGCGGTGGCCACCGGCGACCAGCTGCGGGAACGGATCGGCCGGATCCGCGAGTGGGCCGCCCGCCGGTCCTCGTGACCGCGCTGCGGCGCCCCTAGACTCGCGGGGTGCCCGCCGAGACCTCCCAGACGCTGGACCGCGGCCTGCGGGTGCTGGACGTGCTGGCCGGGACGCCGGCCGGGCTGAGCGTCACCGAGCTGGCCGCGCTGCTCCAGGTGAACCGGACGATCGTGCACCGGCTGGTGAGCACGCTCGAGCAGCACGCGCTGGTGCGCCGCGACGGCCGCGGCCGGCTGCACGTCGGGCTCGGCGTCCTGCACCTGGCCTCGGCGGTGCAGCCGGTGCTGCGCGACCTGGCCGGTCCGGTGCTGCGCGACCTCGCCGAGCAGGTCGGCTGCACCGCGCACCTGACCATCGCCGACGGGGACGACGCTCTCGCCCTGGCCGTCGTCGAGCCGTCGTGGACGG
The DNA here is from genome assembly GCA_963760585.1 of uncultured Actinomycetota bacterium. GTDB lineage: Bacteria > Actinomycetota > Actinomycetes > Propionibacteriales > Nocardioidaceae > Nocardioides. The sequence continues at coordinate 24,300 of CAVXDI010000003.1, read as the reverse complement.
ACTTGCACGTCAGCTACCGGGTCGGCACGCGCCACCCGCTGCACCGCGGCGCCGCCGGTCGGGCGATCCTCCTGGGCCGGGAGCCCGCCGGGCCCGGTTGGGCCGAGACCTCGGGGGAGCTGCAGGCCGGCGCCCGAGGTCTGGCCGCCCCCGTGCCCGGCGTCCCCGGCCTCGAGGCCAGCGTCGGGATCGTCACCCTCGGCGACCTGGACGCCCGGCTGGTCGGCCCGGTGGTGGCCGCCGCCGCCGCGGCCGTCGCCGCCCGCCTCGCCTGACCCCCGGGATGGTCCGTGACGCACAGGTCGTCGTCGCGGCGTGTCGGCGACATCTGCGTCACGGACTATCCCGAGGTGGCGACGCGGGCCAGGGGGAGCACCCGGTAGGGGACCTGGGTGGCCAGGGCGATGACGGTGGAGCTGCGCACGATGGCCGGCTCGGCGAGCACCCGGTCGATGACGCGCTGGAGGTCGGTGTTGGAGCGGGCCACCAGCCGCACCCACATGTCCCCGGCCCCGGTGATGGTGTGGGCCTCGATCACCTCGGGGATCGTCGCGAGGTGGCTGCCGACGACCTCGTGCCCGCCCTGGTGGCCCTGGTGCTCGGAGGTGTCCTGCCGGATCTCCAGGGTCAGGAACGCCGTGACGGGGTAGCCGAGCGCGGCGGGGGAGAGGTCCGGGCCCCAGCCGGTGACGACCCCGGTGGCGACCAGCTTGTCGAGGCGGGCCTGCACGGTGCCCCGCGCGACGCCGAGCCGCCGGGACGCCTCGAGGACACCGAGGCGCGGCTCGTGCGCGAACAGATCGATCAACCTGCCGTCCAGATCGTCCATTTCGCCTCCGATGACTGAGCAGATTGTCCAAGCGTTCGTCGTACTGTTGCACAGGCTGCCGGTCCCCGACACGCTGAACCCATGTCTGTCACCTCCCCCGGCACCCGCCCGCAGCACCCCGTCCACCAGGCCCCCTCCACCGGGGGCGCCCTCACCAGCGACGAGATGAAGGCCGACCTCTCGCTCGAGCAGCTGCGCCAGCTGATCGGGCTGGTGGAGTACGACGAGGACGCCGACGTCTTCCCGGTCACCGGCTGGGACTCGATCGTCTTCGTGGTGGGCAACGCCACCCAGACCGCGCACTACTACCAGTCCGCCTGGGGGATGCAGCTCGAGGCGTACTCCGGGCCGGAGAACGGCAACCGCGACCACAAGTCGTTCGTCCTCCGCTCGGGCTCGATCCGCTTCGTGGTCAACGGTGCCGTCGACCCCGACAGCGAGCTCGCCGACCACCACCGCCGTCACGGCGACGGTGTCGTCGACATCGCGCTCGAGGTGCCCGACGTGGACGCCTGCGTCGCGCAGGCCGTCCGGGCCGGTGCGACCGTGCTGCGCGAGGCCGAGGACCTCACCGACGAGCACGGCACCGTGCGGATCGCCGCGATCGCGACCTACGGCGAGACCCGGCACACGCTGGTCGACCGCTCGCGCTACGCCGGCCCCTACCTGCCCGGGTACGTCGCGAGGCAGAGCGGCTGGCAACGCCGGGAGGGGCAGCCGAAGCGCCTCTTCCAGGCGCTCGACCACATCGTCGGCAACGTCGAGCTGGGCCGGATGGAGGAGTGGGTCACCTTCTACAACAAGGTGATGGGTTTCGTGAACATGGCCGAGTTCATCGGCGACGACATCGCCACCGACTACTCCGCGCTGATGAGCAAGGTGGTCGCCAACGGCAACCACCGGGTGAAGTTCCCGCTCAACGAACCGGCGGTCGCCAAGAAGCGCTCACAGATCGACGAGTACCTCGACTTCTACCGTGGCCCGGGGGCCCAGCACCTCGCGCTGGCGACCAACGACATCCTGGCCACCGTGGACGCCCTGCGCGCCAACGGCGTGGAGTTCCTCGACACCCCGGACTCCTACTACGAGGACGACGAGCTGCGCGAGCGGATCGGCAACGTGCGGGTGCCGATCGAGGAGCTGCAGAAGCGCAAGATCCTCGTCGACCGCGACGAGGACGGCTACCTGCTCCAGATCTTCACCAAGCCGCTCGGCGACCGGCCGACGGTCTTCTTCGAGCTGATCGAGCGGCACGGCTCGCTCGGCTTCGGCAAGGGCAACTTCAAGGCGCTGTTCGAGGCGATCGAGCGCGAGCAGGACGCCCGCGGCAACCTCTGAGCCCGGCCGGGCAGGGGCAGTCGGGCCCGGACGGGGACATGACGACGGGCGCCCGGTGGAACCGGGCGCCCGTCGTCATGTCGTGCGGTGCTGCGTTGCTGCTGGGTCAGGCGTACGTCACTTGGTCGCGACGGTGATCTTCGCGATGCCGACGAGGAGGCCGGGCTTGACGGCGTCGGTCTTGAAGACGTCGTTGAGGACGGGGGCGGCGACGGGGGAGATGGCGACCTTGGTGCCCTCGAGGACGGCGTTGGAGCCCTCGGTGGCGAGGGGCTTGAGGGTGCGGCCGTCGAGGGAGAAGAGGAAGGCGCTGGTGGCGGCGACCTCGCCGTTGACGGTGACGTCGCCGTAGACCTTGGAGGAGCCGGGGTCGACGTTGAAGTTGGTGAGCTCCATGACGGTCTTGCCGGCGGTCAGGGAGAGGCCGGAGCCTTCGTGCTGGACCTGGCCGATGACGTAGGGGGAGACCTCGCCCTGCTTGAAGACGGTGACGTTGCCGCCGGTGATGGGGAAGATCAGGGAGCCGGCCTCGAGCTGGGCGTCGCCGACGACGCCGGGGGTGAGCTTGAGGGAGGTGAGGGCGTCGGTGAAGCCCTTGTCGAGGGCGATCGCGGTGGACTCGCCGGAGAGGGCGTCGACGACGGCGACGGGCTCGGGCGGCGTCGTGGAGGAGGAGGACGACTCGCTGGAGCTGGCGGTGCTGGTCTCGTCGCTGCTGCTGCAGGCGGTGAGGGGCAGGGCGAGCAGGGCGGTGGCGGCGAGGCCGGCGATGGTCTTGGTCTTCATGGTGCGCATGGGGTGTGCTCCGAACTGTGTGGGGGATCCTTGTTGGTTGCCGGTGGTTCGGTCCCCCCGGCCCCCCGGATTGCTTCCGACGGGTCATTACTCGCAACGTGACCGGCGTCTCAGTCCGTCCGCGGCCGGGCAGACGGCTGGACCGAGGGCCGCGGAACCGGGTCGGTGGAGGTGCTGCGGGTCGCACCCGCCGTCCGGCAGGATGCCGGTCATGGCGACCTACATCGCGTTCCTGCGGGCGATCAACCTCGGCGCGAAGCGCAAGTTCCCTGCCGGCGAGGTCAGGGCGGTCCTCGAGGCGGCCGGCTTCGCCGGGGTCGAGACCCACCTCAACACCGGCAACGTCCGCCTCGACTCGACCATGCGCTCGAGGGCGCGCCTCGAGGCCGCCCTGGAGCGGGCGTTCCTCGAGGACCGGGGCTTCGACGTCCCGACGGTCGTGCTCACCCTTGCCGAGCTGCGCGCCGTGGCGCAGGAGGGGGAGAGCCTCGGCCACGCCGGACGGCACTACGTCTCGCTGCTCAAGCACGAGCCGGAGGCAGGGGCGGTCGCGGCGCTCGAGGCGCGCAGCACCGGGCAGGAGGAGGTCCGGGTCCGCGGTCGGGCGGTGCACCTGCTGCTGGGCGAGAACTACCACGAGGCGCGGCTGACGAACGTCGTCGTCGAGAAGCACCTCGGCGTCGCGACCAACCGCAACCTCACCGTGGTCCGGGCCCTGTCGCAGAAGTGGGGCTAGGGCAACGCGGCGCCGCGAGCTCGGCGGTTCGACCCTCGTCGGACGCCCGGTCTCGGTAGAACTGGTCCCGGCACGATCGGCTGCCACCCACGTCGACCAGATCCGGGACCCCAGATGACCTCTCTCGACCCCGCTGTACCCGCGCCCCACGCCACCGGCCCCACCGGCCCCACCGGGCTCACTCGCCCGGGCGGGACGGCCCCCTCACGCCGTGTGGTGCTCACCGGCGGCGCGGCGCTCGCCGCCGCCGGCTACCTCGCGACCAGCCCGGCGGCGTACGCCGGGCAGCGCCCGCTCGACCGCCGCCGGACGGTGCGGGTGACCGTGCTCGGCACGACCGACCTGCACGGCAACGTCTACAACTGGGACTACTTCAAGAACAGGGAGTTCGACAACACGGCGCACGACGACATCGGCCTGGCCAAGGTCGCGACCCTGGTCAAGGGCGTGCGCGCCGACCGGAAGGGCGAGCCGATCCTCACCCTCGACGCCGGCGACACGATCCAGGGCACCCCGTTGGCCTACTACTACGCCAAGAAGGAGCCGATCGGGCGCGGTGTCGTCCACCCGATGGCCACCGCGATGAACCTGGTCGGCTACGACGCGGCGGCGTTGGGCAACCACGAGTTCAACTACGGCATCGAGCTGCTGCGGACCTTCGAGTCGCAGCTCGACTTCCCGCTGCTCGGCGCCAACGCGGTCGACCCCGTCACCAAGCGCCCGGTCTTCAAGCCCTACATCATCCGCAAGTACCGGGTCCCCGGTGGTCGGACGGTCAAGGTCGGCGTCCTGGGACTGACCAACCCGGGCATCGCGATCTGGGACAGGGCCAACGTCGAGGGCCGCATGGAGTTCCCCGGCCTGGTCGAGCAGGCCCAGAAGTTCGTCCCGGAGATGAAGCGTCGTGGCTGCGACCTGGTCGTGGTCTCCGCCCACTCCGGGGCCGACACCTCCTCGTCGTACGGCGACGCGCTGCCCTACCCCGAGAACGCCGCGACGCTGGTGGCCCAGCAGGTCAGGGGCGTCGACGCGATCCTCGTCGGCCACGCGCACAAGGAGATCCCCCAGCGCTTCGAGCGCAACGCCAGGACCGGCCAGCAGGTGCTGATCTGCGAGCCGTACTACTGGGGCATGCGTCTGGCCGTCATGGACTTCGTGCTCAAGGAGGTCTACGGCAGTGGCGGCAAGCGGCGCTGGTCGATCGTGGGCGCGGGCTCGCAGCTGCTCAACTCCAACACCGTGGACGCCGACCCGCAGGTCGCCGCGGCCGTCCAGTCGCAGCACAACACCGTCATCGGCTACGTCAACTCCGTCATCGGCACCTCCACCGAGCAGCTCGTGGCGCAGCGGGCCGTGGTCGAGGACGTCGCGATCATCGACTTCGTCAACTACGTCCAGGCCGATGCCGTGAAGGCAGGGCTGAGCGGTGCCGACGCCGCGCTGCCGGTGCTCTCGATCGCCGCGCCGTTCAGCCGCAGTGCCGCGTTCCCGGCCGGGGACGTCACGGTGCGCGACGTGGCCGGCCTCTACATCTACGACAACACGCTGCTCGGCGTGAAGGTCACCGGCGCCGAGCTCAGGGCCTACCTCGAGTTCACCGCGCGCTACTTCAAGAAGGTCGCCGGCCCCGGGCCGTTCACGACGGCCCAGGTCACCAACGCCGTGACGCCGACCGCGCCGAACGGCACGCCGGACTACAACTTCGACTCGGTGGCCGGACTGGACGCACCGCTGACCTACGACATCGACATCGCGCAGGACCCCGGTGCCCGGATCGCGAACCTCGCCTACGGCGGCGTCCCGGTCGCGGACGGCCAGGAGTTCGCGCTGGCGGTCAACAACTACCGCCAGTCCGGCGGCGGGGGCTTCCCGGCCGTCTCCACGGCGCCGATCGTCTACAACCGGCAGAACGAGATCCGTCAGCTGATCATCGAGTGGGTCCAGGCCCACGGGGTGATCGACCCGGCGCAGTTCGCCTCGACGGACTGGCGGCTCGTCTCCGGCGGCCAGCCGGTCGAGATCACCTGACCCGCGACCGCCCACCGCTTGTAACGCTCTGTCCACACCTCTGGTGCGCCGTTGCGGCGGCGCACCAGTTGGTGGGACAGCGCGTTACACGGGTGCCGAGGGGCCGCCGACCGTCCCCAGGTCTCAGCCCGAGGAAGGCCGTGCACACCTGGTCGGTGCGTGGTGGCGGGTCGCGGCCGACTCGGTGACGGTCGGATCATGGACCCTCGCCTCGTTGGTGCCTTCGCCCGCCACGGCCAGCTGCTCACCCGCCGTCAGGCCCTCGCCGTCGGGGCCACCGCGCCGGAGATCGACGGCTATGTGGCTCGACGCGAGTGGGTCGCGGTCCGGCGTGGCGTCTATGCGCTCCCCACCTTCTGGGACGGTCTCGACGACCGTCGCGAACGCCCGCTGTACGCCGCTCGTGCCGCCAGCGCCGCCATGCTCGTGCCGCACCTGATCAGCCACGGCAGCGCGGCCCTGGAGCTCGGCCTGCCGCTGCTGCGGGAGTCGACCGGGCTCGTGCACGTCACGAGGTTCGGGGTGCTGGGCAGCCGCACGAGGTTCGGGGTGAAGCACCACAAGGCGCCGTTCGCCACCGAGCAGATCGTCTTCGTCGACGGACGGCCGGTCCTGGACCACGCGCGGACTGTCGCGGACATCGCCCGCGAGGACGGTCTGACCGCCGGCGTCGTGGCCGCGGACGGCGCGATGCGCCGGGGGACCACCCGCGCCGACCTGCGTCGTGCGGTCGAGCCGATGGTCTCGTGGCCCTACGTCACGGTGGTGCGTCAGGTCGCCGAGCTGGCGGACCCGGGAGCCGAGTCAGTCCTGGAGTCGGCAGGGCGGGTGCTCGTGGAGGAGCTCGGTCTCGGTCGCCCACAGACACAGTTCGGACTGCGCGCGGGCGGCCGCGTGGCCTGGTGCGACCTGCGCATCGGTCGCCACATCTTCGAGTTCGACGGCCAGGTGAAGTATCGCCCCGAGGAGCTCGGCGGCTTCGCGCGATCGGATCCGGCGGAGGTCCTGTGGCGCGAGAAGCAGCGCCAGGACTTCGTGTGCGGGTTCAAGCTCGGCATGTCCCGTGTGGTGTGGGCCGACGTCTTCGGCGCCGCCCGCGAGTCGACGAAGCGACGGCTGACCCGCGAGTACCTCGACACCGTGGCCCGGTTCGGCTCGGACATCAGCGACCTCGCGCCGTACGTCATCCGCACGCCGCGCCACTGAGCGACCCTTCGGCCGCACATGTAACGCTCTGTCCCACCATCTGGTGCGCCGTTGCAGTGGCGCACCAGATGGTGGGACAGAGCGTTACAAGCGGAGCGCGGGCAGTGGTCAGCGGAGGCGGAGGCGGAGGTGGACCGGTGCCGGCGCAGAACGCCGTGGGGGGGAGGTCTGACCTCGAGGTCAGCCGACGCTGACCCCGGCCGCGCACATCTCCTCCAGCGCGGCCTCCACGCTCCCGGGTGCGATGCCGGCGCAGAGCCCGGTCAGCACCCGCGTCGTGAAACCGTTCGCGGCGGCGTCCAGCGCGGTCGCCCGGACGCAGTAGTCGGTGGCGATCCCGCAGACGTCGACCTCGTCGACGTCGTGCGCGCGCAACCAGTCGGCCAGCGACGTGCCGTCGGCGGTGTGCCCCTCGAAGCCGCTGTACGCGGCCTGGTGGTGGCCCTTGAGGAAGATCGCGTCGAACGGCTGGGGGTCGAGGTTCGGGTGGAAGGCCTCGCCCTCGGTGCCCACCTCGCAGTGCACGGGCCAGGAGTCCACGAAGTCGGGCTCGGCCGACCAGTGCGAGCCGGGGTCGACGTGGTGGTCCTTGGTGGCCACCACGTGCGCGTAGTCCGCCGCCCGTGGGTCCTTCGACACCCAGTGGTGCAGCACCTCGGCGATCGCATGGGCGGCCTGGGCGCCGCCCGGCACGGCCAGCGAGCCGCCCTCGCAGAAGTCGTTCTGGACGTCGACCACGACGAGGGCTCGCTTCATGGCCACGACTCTAGCCGCGGGCTCACACGTGCAGGGTGGGGATCACCGGCTCGCCACGCGACATCTGCTGGGCCTCGCGCGGCAGCTCGGCGCGGGCGGCGAGGTGCAGGGCGCGGGCGTCCTCCAGGCTGGCACGCCCGACCACCTCGCCCTTGCGGACCAGCTCGACCAGCAGCGGCCGGTCGTCCCCGTCGTCGTAGGGCGGCGACCCGACCCCGACCACCTCGGCCACCGCGACGCCCCGGGCATCGCGGCGGCGCAGCGCGTACTTCCGGCCACCGATCGAGACCTTGTCCACGCTCTTCTTGGCCACCGGGACGAGCTCGCCGGCGGCGTCCTCGTGGGCGACGAGCTTGTAGACGAAGCCACACGTGGGGTGGCCGCTGCCGGTCACCAGCTGGGTGCCGACGCCGTACCCGTCGACCGGCGCCGCCGCCAGCGCGGCGATCGCGTACTCGTCGAGGTCGCTGGTCACGATGATCCGGGTGGCGTGCGCCCCGAGCGAGTCCAGCTGGGCGCGGACCTCGTGGGCCAGGGTGCCGAGGTCGCCGGAGTCGAGGCGCACGGCGCCCAGCCCGGGACCGGCCACCTCGACGCCGAGCCGCACCGCCTCGGCGATGTCGTAGGTGTCGACCAGCAACGTGGTGCCGGTGCCCAGGGACCGCACCTGGGCCCGGAAGGCCTGCTCCTCGGTGTCGTGCAGCAACGTGAAGCTGTGCGCGCTGGTGCCGGCAGTGGGCACGCCGTACCGGGCCCGGGCGGCGAGGTTCGAGCTGGTCGCGAAGCCGGCGACGTACGCCGCCCGGGCGCAGGCGACCGCGGCCTCCTCGTGGGTACGCCGCGAGCCCATCTCGATGCAGGGCCGGTCGCCGGCCGCGAACGTCATCCGCGACGCGGCGGAGGCGATCGCCGAGTCGTGGTTGTAGATCGAGAGCAGCACGGTCTCCAGCAGCACCGCCTCGGCGAAGCTGGCCTCGACCCGCAGCAGGGGGAGTGGGGGAAGTAGGCCTCGCCCTCGGCGTAGCCCCAGACGTCACCGCTGAACCGGTGGTTCTCCAGCCACGCCAGGGTCGGCGCGTCCACGACGGCGGCCACCGCGGCAAGAGCCTCCTCGTCGAAGCGGAAGGCCTCGATGGCGTCGAGTGCGCGGCCCACGCCCGCGACGACACCGTAACGGCGTCCCTCGGGCAGACGCCGGGGGAACAGCTCGAAGACCGAACGGCGGTGTGCGGTGCCGGAGCCGAGCGCCGCCTGGAGCATGGTCAGCTCGTAGTGGTCGGTCAGCAGGGCCGTCGAGGAGGCGCGGGTCACCGGGTCAGCCTAGGTCTCGGCGGGGGTCGGGGAGTCGCCGCCTGTGTGCCACGATGGGGCCGTGTCCGCCGCCAGTCCCGTCGAGGTAGAGCCGACCCAGGTCCCCGACGACCTCACCCTGCTGTCCACCCCGTGGGTGACGATCGTCTGGAACGACCCGGTCAACCTGATGTCGTACGTCACCTACGTGTTCTGCAAGTACTTCGGCTACGGCAAGGCCAAGGCCGAGAAGCTGATGATGGAGGTCCACGAGGACGGCCGGTCCGTGGTGAGCACCGGCAGCCGCGAGGAGATGGAGCGCGACGTGCAGGCCATGCACGAGTACGGCCTGTGGGCCACGATGGAGCGAGCCACGTGACCGGCTTCGCGCGGCACCGGCGCAGCGGCCGCCTGATCGCGAACTTCACCGGCTTCGAGGCCGACCTGCTGCGTTCCCTGGCCTCCCAGCTGGTCGAGCTGCTGCGCAACGAGGAGGCCGCACCCCGTGAGGGCCTCGACCCCTTCGAGGCGATGATGGACTTCTCGGGCCCGGAGTCAGCCCCCGAGGACCCGGTCCTGGCCCGGCTCTTCCCCACGGCGTACCCCGCCGACGAGGAGGCCGCCGCGGAGTTCCGGCGCTTCACCGAGGGCTCGCTGCGCGACGGGAAGGCGGCCGGCGCGAGCACGATCATCGACGAGCTGGAGGAGGCCGGCCTGCCGACGGAGCCGGCCGAGGACGGCCTGATGATCGACGTCGAGCTCGACGAGGCCACCGCGGAGACGTGGCTGCGCTCGTTCACCGACCTGCGGCTGGCGCTGGCGACCCGGCTGGGCATCGAGGACGGCGACGAGGACGTCTGGGCGGCGATGCCCGACGAGGATCCCCGCGCGCAGGCCCACGACATCTACGAGTGGGTCGGCTACCTGCAGGAGACCCTCGTCGACGCCCTGAGCGGCTGACGGGCTGCTGAGGGCAAGCGATGCCGATCCCGCCCTTCGTCGCCGAGCTGCGCGCGCTCGTGGGGGACCGTGAGCTGTGGATGCCCGGCGTGACCGCCGTCGTCCGCCGCGACGAGGAGCTGTTGCTGACGCTGCGCGCCGACAACGGCTGCTGGTCACCGGTGACCGGGATCATGGACCCGGGCGAGGAGCCCGCGGTGACCGCCGTGCGCGAGGCCCTCGAGGAGACCGGGGTGGAGATCTCGGTCGACCGGCTGGCGTCGCTCGGCGTCAGCCCCCGGGTCACCTACCCGAACGGCGACCGCGCGGTCTACCTCGACCTGACATTCGCCTGCACCTGGGTGAGCGGCGAGGCGCGGGTCGCGGACGACGAGAACACCGAGGTCCGCTGGTGGCCGATCGAGGCGCTGCCGCCGATGGGGCGGTCCCTGCGGGGCCGGGTCGAGGCGGCGCTCGCCGACGAGGTCGCGCCCCGGTTCCACCGGTGAGCGCCTGCATCGGGGGCGGCTCGGAGGCTCGCTAGGCTGGGTCGGTGCTCACCATCGACCAGGCCACGTACGACGCGATCGTCGCCCACGCCAAGCGCGACCACCCCGACGAGGCCTGTGGCATCGTCGCCGGCCCGGAGGGCAGCGACCGCCCCGAGCGGTTCGTGGCGATGACCAACGCCGCCGGCAGCCCGACCTTCTACGAGTTCGACTCCATGGAGCTGCTCGGGCTCTACAAGGAGATGGACGCCGCCGACGAGGAGCCGGTGGTGATCTACCACTCGCACACCGCCACCGAGGCCTACCCGAGCCGCACCGACATCGGCCTGGCCAGCGAGCCCGGAGCGCACTACGTGCTGGTCAGCACCCGCGAGCACGGGAATACTGAGGGCGCTGTGGAGTTCAGGTCCTACAGCATCGTCGACGGCGAGGTGACCGAGGAAGAGGTCGCCGTCGTCGACCGGCTGGGCCCGAGCTGAACCACGGCTCCCCGCATTTCCCACGCAACCCCTCCCCGCAACCCCCAAGGAGTGTCTGATGGCCATCGAGGTCCGGATCCCGACCATCCTGCGCACGTACACCGGCGGCGAGAAGGCCGTCAACGGTGACGGTGCCAGCCTGAGCGCGCTGATCGACGACCTGGAGGCCAACCACCCCGGGCTCAAGGATCGGCTGATCGAGAACGGCGAGCTGCGCCGCTTCGTGAACGTCTACGTCAACGACGAGGACGTCCGCTTCATCGGCAGCCTCGAGGCGCCGCTGAGCGACGGCGACCAGGTCGTCGTGCTGCCCGCCGTGGCCGGCGGGGCCCGCTGAGCCACCGACCGACCTCGTGGTCGACTGCGGGGCACCCCGCACGCCACTAGAGTGCGGCGAATGGAGTCCTCCGTGACCGGTCGCCGCACGTACGTCCTCGTCGACGGCGAGAACATCGACGCCACCCTCGGGGGTTCGCTGCTCAACCGGCGGCCGACCCCCGAGGAGCGTCCCCGCTGGGAGCGGGTGACGCAGTACGCCGAGGCGGCCTGGGGCCAGCCCGTCACCGGGCTCTTCTTCCTCAACGCCTCCCACGGCCAGCTGCCCGCGACCTTCGTGCAGGCACTGCTGGCGATGGACTACCGGCCCGTGCCGCTGGCGGGACGTCCGGACCAGAAGGTCGTCGACATCGGCATCCAGCGCACCCTCGAGGCGCTGGTCGAGCGGGACGCCGACGTCTTCTTGTGCAGCCACGACGGCGACTTCGTGCCCCAGATGGAGTCCCTGCTCGGCAACGAGCGCAGGGTCGGCGTCATCGCCCTGCGCGAGTACGCCAGCATGGCGTTCTCGAGCCTCGGCATCGCGATCCACGACCTCGAGGACGACGTCCGGGCCTTCAAGGTCCCGCTGCCGCGGACCCGGGTCATCCAGCTCGACCAGTTCGACCCGGCGTACTTCCTGCGCTGATCGCGGTGGCATGCTGGGGACATGCGCTATGACAGCCTGCTCGCGTCCGTCGGCAACACCCCGCTGGTCGGGCTGCCGCGGTTGTCGCCGACCCCCGACGTGCGGCTGTGGGCCAAGCTGGAGGACCGCAACCCGACCGGCTCGATCAAGGACCGTCCGGCCCTGAGGATGGTCGAGGAGGCGGAGAAGGACGGCACGCTCCGCCCCGGCTGCACGATCCTCGAGCCCACCTCGGGCAACACCGGGATCTCGCTGGCGATGGCCGCCAAGCTGAAGGGCTACCGGATCGTCTGCGTGATGCCGGAGAACACCTCCGAGGAACGTCGTCAGCTGCTGCGCATGTGGGGCGCCGAGATCATCTCCTCACCGGCCGCGGGCGGCTCCAACGAGGCGGTCCGGGTGGCCAAGCAGGTGGCCGAGGAGCACCCCGACTGGGTGATGCTCTACCAGTACGGCAACGCCGCGAACGCCCTGGCTCACGAGGAGGGCACCGGGCCCGAGCTGCTCGCCGACCTGCCCTCGATCACCCACTTCGTCGCCGGCCTCGGCACCACCGGCACGCTGATGGGCGTCAGTCGCTTCTTCCGCGCGCACCAGCCGGGCGTCCGCATCGTCGCCGCCGAGCCGCGCTACGGCGAGCTGGTCTACGGCCTGCGCAACCTCGACGAGGGTTTCGTGCCGGAGCTCTACGACGCCGACCTGATCGACTCCCGCTTCTCCGTCGGCCCGCGCGACGCGGTGCGCCGGGTGCGCGAGCTGCTGGAGACCGAGGGGATCTTCGCCGGCATCTCGACCGGCGCGATCCTGCACGCCGCACTCGGCCAGGCGGCCAAGGCGGTGCGGGCCGGGGAGAAGGCCGACATCGTGTTCGTGGTGTGCGACGGCGGCTGGAAGTACCTCTCCACCGGCGCCTATGAGGGCACTGTGGACGACGCCGAGGAGCGACTCGAGGGCCAGCTCTGGGCGTGAGGCTCTCGGCGTCGCTCAGCGGACGTCGAGGTCCTGCCGGGCGTTCAGCTCACTGCCGCGAACCGGACCCAGACCGAGCAGGTCGGTGGACAGGTTCGCGACGTCGCCGTTGCGCACCGGCTGCCTGCCGTCGTAGGACGGGCGGGCCAGGCCCGGGTCCGCGTAGTCGGGGTTGAGGGCGTAGAGGTCCTCGGCCGCGATGCCCGGTCCCCAGACGAAGAACGGGACCCGGTAGTTCTCGGGACTGCGGGCGTCGGAGTGGCTGGCCCCGTCCCCGCCGTGGTCCGCGGTCAGCACGACGACCAGGTCGCGGCTGAGCCCGGCGTCGGCCTCGATGGTGGCGAGCAGCCCACCCAGCAGCCGGTCGACGCGCCGCACGGCGTCGAGGTAGGGCCCGGACATGAAGCCGGAGGCGTGGCCGGCCACGTCCGGCAGCGAGAGGTGCAGGAACGTGAAGGCCCGCTGGCGCCTGAGGAGGTCGCGACGGGTCGCGCGGGCCAGCACCCCGTTGCGCTCGTCGACGCGGAAGCGGTCGATCCCGCGGGGCCACGACCGGTCGAAGAGGGAGAACTTCGCCTTGCTGGTGAACAGCGCGGTGGAGCCACCCGCGGCGTGCACGACGGTGAAGACCGAGTCGACCCGGTGGCCGGCCGCCTGTTGCACGGTGGTGCCGGGCTCGTCGGTGTTCCAGGTGACGCCGTGCCCGCCCCGCGCGGCGTTCACCCGGCGTCCGGTCAGCATTCCGGTGTGGTTGGGCAGGGTGACGGTCAGCTCCCGCTCGGTGCGCGCGTTGCGGGTCGCCGCCCCCTCGGCCTCGAGGCGGTGCAGGTTCGGGGCGCCGTCGTGGCCGAGCTCGGTGAGCGCGCGGACGTTGAGCCCGTCGACCGAGATGGCCAGCACACGCGTGGTGCCCGCGCGGGCGGCGCTCAGTTGAGCGCCGGGGGCTGCACTGGGGGCACCCGCGGCCGGCGCCGAGGTGCTCGACCCCGCCAGGGGCACCAGCAGGGCAAGAGCGAGGACAGCGGCGGGCGTGCGCCGGCGGAGGACCGAGACCATGCGGTGACCGTACCGGTCGCAGAGGGCTGTGTCCGGCGTGACGACGATCTCGTGTGAGCCCGGTCCTGCACGATCGGGGGAGGGAGCCTCTAGCCTTGCCGGGTGCGCGCAGTGAGCAGTACCGACGGTAGGCCCGGACCGAGGCCCGACGATGGGTCCGAGAGTGCCCCCGACGAGGCACCGGTCGGCATCTTCGACTCCGGTTTCGGTGGTCTCACCGTGGCCCGCTCGGTGATCGACCAGCTGCCGCACGAGTCGATCGTCTACGTCGGCGACACCGCCCGGCAGCCCTACGGCCCGAAGCCGATCGGCGAGGTCCGCGAGTACGCCCTCGAGTGCCTGGACCACCTCGTGCACCAGGGCGTCAAGGCGCTGGTGATCGCCTGCAACTCGGCCAGCGCCGCGATGCTGCGTGACGCCCGCGAGCGCTACGACGTGCCGGTGGTCGAGGTGATCTACCCGGCGACCCGCCGGGCCGTCGCGGCCAGCCACAACAACCGCATCGGCGTGATCTGCACGCGGGCCACCGCCGACTCGATGGCCTACGACGACGCCTTCGCGGCGGCGCCGCAGGTGGAGCTGTTCACCCGGGCCTGCCCGCGGTTCGTGGACTTCGTGGAGGCCGGCGTCACCGGGGGCGAGGAGCTGCTCGCGGTCGCCCACGAGTACCTCGACCCGCTGAGCGACCTCGGTGTCGACACGCTGATCCTCGGCTGTACCCACTACCCGCTGCTCACCGGGGCGATCTCCTACGTGATGGGCGACCAGGTCACGCTGGTGAGCAGCGCCGAGGAGTGCGCGAAGGACGTCTACCAGATGCTCGCCCGCACCGGGCTGATGCGCGAGTCGGGCGACCCGACGTACACCTTCCTCACCACGGGTCACCCCGACGAGTTCGAGTCGATCGGGCGGCGCTTCCTGGGCCCCGAGATGGTGGCCGCCTCGCAGTTCGCGGGCGGCCTGCGGTGAGCCGCGGATGAGGCTGACCGTCGTCGGGTGCTCGGGCTCCTACCCGGGCCCCGACTCTCCCGCGAGCTGCTACCTGCTGGAGGCCGAGCACACCGACGAGCACGGCGAGCAACGCACCTGGCGGATCCTGCTCGACCTCGGCAGCGGGGCCCTGGGGGCGCTGCACCGCCACGCCGACCCCCTGACGATCGACGCGGTGCTGCTCAGCCACCTGCACGCCGACCACTGTCTGGACCTCGCCGGCTACTACGTGCTGCGTCGCTACCACCCGTCGGGCCGGCAGCCCCGGATCCCGGTGTGGGGCCCGGTGGGCACCGCGGACCGGATGGCCCGTGCCTACGACCTCCCGCTCGACCCGGGCATGCACGAGGAGTTCGACTTCCGCACCTGGGCCGGCGAGATCCGGGTCGGCCCGTTCCTGGTCCGGCCTGTCCCCGTCGAGCACCCGGTGCCCGCCTACGGCCTGCGGGTCAGCGCGGACGGTGCGACCCTCGCCTACAGCGGTGACACCGGGCCGTGCGTGGGCCTCGACGCGGTCGCCGAGGACGCCGACCTGCTGCTGGCCGAGGCGTCGTTCCGCACGGGGGACGACAACCCGGTCGGGCTGCACCTGACGGGCACCGACTGCGGTGACGTGGCCGGCCGACGCCGGGCCAAGCGGCTGCTGCTGACGCACGTGCCGCCGTGGCACGACCCCCAGGTGGCGCTGGCCGAGGCGGCGTCCCGCTTCGACGGGCCGCTGGAGCTGGCCCGGGCCGGCGCCGTCTACGAGCTCTGAGCCCTTCGGTCACCTGCGGCCGGCCGGTGCTCCCGGGTGGGCGGGTCTCCCGGGTCGTCTCGGGGAGCCCCCGGTAGTTCCCCGGCCCGCCGGGGATGTGGCTGCGTCCCGGCTGGGCATGCGGCAGGCTGTACACCATGATCACCGTTGAGGGCCTCACCCGGAAGTACGGCTCGTTCACGGCCGTCGACGACGTCAGCTTCGTCTGCCGACCCGGCACCGTGACGGGTTTCCTCGGGCCGAACGGCGCCGGGAAGACCACCACCATGCGGGTGATGGTCGGGCTCACGCCGGCCACCAGCGGCAACGTCGCGATCGGCGGCCACCGCTACGCCGACATCCCGAACCCCGGCCGGCACGTCGGGGTGCTGCTCGACGCCTCGGCGCAGCACGCCGGTCGCACCGGGCGCGAGATCCTCGAGATCGGGGCCCGCACGATGGGACTGCCCGCCGCCCGGGTCGAGGAGATGCTGGAGCTGGTCTCGCTCACGCCCGGCGAGGCCAAGCGCCGCCTGCGCAACTACTCCCTCGGCATGAAGCAGCGCCTCGGCATCGCCCACGCGCTGCTCGGCGACCCGTCGGTGCTGATCCTCGACGAGCCGGCCAACGGCCTCGACCCGGCCGGCATCCGCTGGATGCGAGGCCTGCTCAAGGGGTACGCCGGCCAGGGCGGCACCGTGCTGCTCTCCAGCCACCTGCTCAACGAGGTCGAGCTGATCGCCGACGAGATGATCCTGATCGGCAACGGCCGGATCGTCGCCCAGGGCGACAAGCACTCGCTGCTCGCCGGTGCCGGGACGGCGGCCACGCTCGTCACCTCGCTGGACAACGAGCGCCTGGCCGGCGCGCTCACCGGCCAGGGGATCGCGCTGGCCCCGGCCGGACCGGGCCTGCGGGTGGAGGCCGAGCCGGTGGTGGTGGGTCGCGCCGCGCTCGAGGTCGGCGTCGTGATCACCGACCTGCGCACCGCCGAGGGTGGCCTCGAGGACCTCTTCCTCGAGCTGACCTCCGACAGCCAGCGCGAGACCGTCCCGGAAGGACCCCACGCATGAACGCGACCACGAGCACGTCGGCCCCCCTGGGACACGCCCTGGACCTCACCGGGACGAGCCCGATCCCGTTCTCCCGTCTCGTGGCGGTCGAGCTGCGCAAGTCCTACGACACCCGCGCGGGCCGCTGGCTGCTGATCTCGATGGCGGTGCTGACCGCGATCGTGATGGCGATCCAGCTCTCCGTCGTCGTCGCGCAGGACATCTCCGTCGGCTACCGCGACTTCATGACCTCGACGTCGTTCTCGATCGCGATCCTGCTGCCCGTGGTGGGCATCCTGCTGCTCACCAGCGAGTGGGGCCAGCGGACCGCGATGGTCACGTTCACCCTGGAGCCACGCCGGCCGCGGGTGATCCTGGCCAAGCTCGTTGTGGGGGTCGTGCTGGCTCTCGTCGCGGTGGTGGTGGCGCTCGCGCTGGGGGCGCTCGCCAACGTCCTCTACGGCCTGCTCGCCGGCGTCCCGGCCGACTGGGACCTCACCGTGCTCCAGACGCTGTCCTTCCTGCTGCTGCAGGTGATCGGCGTGCTCACCGGCTTCGCCCTGGCCGCGCTGCTGCTCAACTCGGCGGCCGCGATCGTGCTCTACATGGTCTACTCGTTCGTGCTGCCAGGGCTCTTCGAGCTGGGTTCCGCGCTGATCGGGTGGTTCAGCGACCTGCGGCCGTGGATCGACTTCAACGCCGCCCAGAACCCGCTCGTGGACGCCACGATGACCGGTGAGGACTGGGCCCACTTCGCGGTCTCGGGAGTGCTCTGGCTGGTGCTGCCGCTCGCGATCGGGCTGTGGCGGGTGCTGCGCGCCGAGGTGAAGTAGCCCCCGAGACCACCCCTGACGGCGGTGCCGGGGCAGTCACTAGGCTCGCCTGCATGACGACTCCTGCCACCCCCGGTCCCCGCAGCGACGGCCGCGCCGACGACGAGCTCCGCCCGATCACGATCACCCGCCACTGGCTCGACCACGCGGCGGGATCGGTGCTGGTGGAGTACGGCAAGACCCGCGTGCTCTGCGCCGCCTCGGCGTCGGAGGGCGTGCCGCGCTGGCGAAAGGGCTCCGGCCTGGGGTGGGTCACCGCGGAGTACGCGATGCTCCCCGCCGCCACCAACACCCGCTCGGACCGCGAGTCGGTGAAGGGCCGGATCGGTGGCCGCACCCACGAGATCAGCCGGCTGATCGGCCGCTCGCTGCGCGCCGTCGTCGACTACGAGGCCCTGGGCGAGAACACGATCGTGCTCGACTGCGACGTCCTTCAGGCCGACGGCGGCACCCGGACCGCTGCGATCACCGGAGCGTACGTCGCACTGGCCGACGCCGTGAGCCACCTGCGCTCCGTCGGGGCGCTCAAGGGTGAGCCGCTGGTCGGTTCGGTGGCCGCGGTCAGCGTGGGCATCGTCGACGGGACGCCGCGCCTCGACCTGCACTACGACGACGACGTGCGCGCCGAGACCGACATGAACGTCGTGATGACCGGTGACGGCCGGTTCATCGAGGTGCAGGGCACCGCCGAGGGGGCTCCGTTCGACCGGGCCGAGCTGGACGCGCTGCTGGCCCTGGCCGAGCAGGGCTGCGTGGACCTGACCCGGTTGCAGTCCGAGGCCCTGTCTCAATGACGACGCAGGTCTTCCTCGCCTCCCGCAACCGCAAGAAGCTGGCCGAGATGGCGCGGCTGCTCGGCGCCCACGCCCCCGGGGTCGAGGTCCTCGGGATCGACGACGTGGCGACGTACGACGAGCCGGTGGAGGACCAGCCCACCTTCGAGGGCAACGCGCTCCTCAAGGCCCGGGCCGGCCTGGCCGCGACCGGGCTGCCGTCGCTGGCCGACGACTCGGGCCTGTGCGTGGACGCGCTGAACGGGATGCCAGGGGTGCTCTCGGCGCGCTGGGCCGGGCCCGCGGCCGTCTCGGACCTCGGGCAGGACGAGCGCAACAACGGGCTGCTGCTCGCCCAGCTCCACGACGTGCCGGACGCGCGACGCGGTGCCCACTTCGCCTGCGCGGTGGCGTTCTGCCACCCCGAGGGCGAGCAGGTCGTCCACGGCCGGATGGACGGCCACGTGCTCCGCGAGGGGCGCGGTGTCGGCGGCTTCGGCTACGACGTGCTCTTCGTCGCCGACGAGCACTCGCTGCCGGGCACGGACCCGGAGCTGACCTCGGCCGAGCTCAGCCCGGAGGAGAAGGACGCGATCTCGCACCGCGGTCGCGCGCTGCGCGAGATCGCACCGGTGGTGGCCGCGGTGCTCGGCGGCGCCCCGCGATGAGACGGCACTTCCTGGTCCGACGGACCCTGGCCCGGCTGCTCCTGCGGGCGGCCGGCTGGAGCACCGTCGGGCGGGTGCCGACCAAAGGGGTCCTGGTCGGTGCCCCGCACACGTCCAACTGGGACTGGGTGCTCACTATGCTGCTGGCGTGGAGCAACGACGTGCAGCTGCGGCTCCTGGTCAAGCAGGAGTTCTTCCGCGGCCCGCTCGGGCCGCTGCTGCGCGCCACCGGCGGCGTGCCGCTGGACCGCACGAGCCCGGGGGCCACGATCCGCTCGCTGCTGGCCGAGGCCGACGAGGACGAGACGTTCCTGCTCGGCATCGCGGCCGAGGGGACGCGGCGCCGGGGTGAGTTCTGGAAGGCCGGCTTCTACCGGATCTCACAGCAGAGCGGCCTGCCGATCACGCTGGCCTTCCTGGATGCCCCCTCCCGCACGGTCGGCTTCGGTCCGACGTTCCCCCCGACCGGTGACGTGCGGGCGGACATGGACCGGATCCGGGAGTTCTACGCCGACAAGCGGGGGATCCACCCCGAGCTGTTCACCGAGCCGCGGCTGCGCGAGGAGCGCTGACCCCGGCCAGCAGCGCCGCCGTCAATTGAGCAGCGTGCGGGCGACCGCCGCTGGTTGAGGAGCGAGCGGGCGACCGCGCTGGTTGAGGAGCGAGCGGGCGACCGCGCTGGTTGAGGAGCGAGCGCCAGCGAGCGTCTCGAAACCCGGTGAGGGGCAGCCGGTCGCACGGGGTCTCGAGGCTCGTCGCTGACGCTCCTCACACCTCGACCAACGGGGAGAGCGAGCTCCGCGTGCTCGGTGCTTGGATTGTCCCATGACCACCCACCCGGAATCCCACCCGGCACCCCGAATGCCGAGGGTGTTCCGGCTGCGCTGAACGACGTCCGCCGTCAGGTCAGTGAGCTGACCCAGACGCTGTGGGCCGCGCGGCGACCCACGGAGCTGATGGACACCCTCGCTGAGGCTGAGTCCCTGAAGTCCACCGTGGATGCCCTGATCCTCGACGTGGTCACGGAGCTCGAAGCGACGAACGCGGTCAAGCCGCTGGGGTGGGCCTCGACCCAGGACTTCGTCACCGCGGTCGCCGGCGGTCACCGTGGCGCCGGGGTCGGCGCTGCTCAGCTCGCGACCGCACTCAGGTCCCCGCTGTTCGCGCCGGTGGGTGAGGCGATGGCTGAAGGGTGGCTGTCCACCGCCAAGGCCCAGGTGGTCCGCCGGGTGGTGGACGACCTGCCCGGTGATCCGGACCTCCGCGACCAGGCCGTCCAGGCCATGCTCGACGCGGCCAAGGCCCTGGACGCCACCGGGCTCGCCAAGGCCGGCAAGCACCTGGTGGAGAGGGTCGACCCCACCGGGCAGGCGCGCAGGCAAGAAGCCGCGCTGGACCGGGAGGAACGCGGCGCGCACCTGGGGCGGGAGTTCTGGATCAGGTTCGACGGGGCCGGCGGGTTCCGCTGCGGCGGCCGCGGCTCCGCCGAGGACGGACTCTCGCTCCAGACCGCCCTCCTGACCCTGTCCAGGCCCACACCCGCCAACGGAACGACCTGCGACCCGGCGTCCTGCGACCAGCCCGGGTGCGGTCACGACGGGCGAGACCCCCGCGACCACGGCGCCCGGTCCTTCGATGCCCTGATCGAGCTGTGCGACCGAGCCGCCGCCGTGAAGCTGCTGCCCGACTGCCACGGCACCACCCCACGCGTCTCAGTGACCATCGACTTCGAGGACCTCAAGGACCAGACCGGCCACGCCACGAGCGACACCGGCGAAGCCGTGAGCGCTCGGACCGTCCGCCGGCTGGCGTGCGACGCCGAGGTCATCCCGGTGATCCTCGGCCCGAAGAGTGAGGTCCTCGACGTCGGCCGACGGCAACGCCTCGTCACCCCCGCCATCTGGAGAGCCTTGGTGATCCGGGACCAGCACTGTCGGTTCCCGAACTGCACCCGTCCACCCGTGATGACCCACGCGCACCACCTCGTGCACTGGGCCGACGGCGGCCCGACAAACCTGCAGAACATGATCCTGCTCTGCGGCCACCACCACCGCCTCGTCCACGCCGGCCCCTGGACCATCCGCGCCACCGGACCCAACACCTACGAGTTCGACCCACCCCCCGGCATCCGCCGGATGACCACCGGTGGACGCCAACCGCCCGACGACTGAGTTCTGCGTCGAGGCACGCGCCCTTGCGCCAACGCACAGATCTGCCGATGATCGGACGTTCCGCCGAAGGCCGCACCTTCACCGGTCAAGTCGTCATACTCGACAAGTGAAGGTTTCGAAATCCAGGCGCTCCGCCCTGTACGAGTTCGTCACCCTCTCGATGCCCCACGGCGGAACACGCCGCAACGGATCGAGGCGCTCTTACTGGCTCTGGCGTTTTGCCTTGGGGGTTCTGCTGTCGGCGATCGTTCTCATCGCCATCGCTACCTTCAACTGGATCACAGGCACCAGCTCCGAGTCGGACCGGCTAGCAGGGCGAACCTCGACCGTCAGCAAGACGCCCGCATCAATGGCTTCTGCCAGCCTGTTTGGCAGGCTTGGTTCTGGTAGCGGCCGGCAGGTCAGCACTCCTCTGATCTGACCCTTGAGGTCTCGCGGCAGACCGTGCGCCCGCTGGTCGTGAGGAGGCTAAACCGCTGCTGGGATGACGTGCCCCGAGAGGTTGTTCGGTGAGCACTTGACCATTAGATCGCCGGCTGTCTCCTCCACGCTGCTGACGGTCCCGCACCGTGCAGGCCCGGGACGGGAGGCGATGTTGTTCGTGGGAGATGACTGGGCCGAGGACCATCACGACGTCGAGATCGTCGACGACGCCGGGCAGATACTGGCCCGCGACGGCTGCCCGAAGGGCTCGAGGAGTCACCCGGCTGCACGCGCTGATCGCGGAGCAGATGCCCGATGACTGGGCCGACCTCGACCCTGTGAGGCCGCGGGGCGGGTGAAGGTCGGGATCGAGACCGACCGCCGGTCGAGCCGCCCCGGAGTTTCCGGAGGCTCCGGTTTGTGTCTCTACCCGGTCGGGTCGAGACGGTTTCTTGCAGCGTAGTGAATCTCCTCGGCCTGGATCGGTGTCAGGTCGTCGATTGATTCGTGGGTGCGCTCGTTGTTGAACCAGTCGACCCAGTCCAGGGTCGCGATCTCGACGTGCTCGACGTCGCGCCAGGGCCCTTCGGGGCGGATCAGCTCGGTCTTGTAGATCCCGATCTGGGACTCGGCCAGGGCGTTGTCGTAGGCGTCGCCCACCGAACCCACCGAGGCATCCACGCCGGCCGCGATGAGCCGTTCGGTGAACGCGAACGAGGTGTACTGGCTGCCGGCGTCGGTGTGGTGGACCAGCCCGGTCAGGTCCTCGGCACCGTCGCGGCCGCGGGTCCAGATCGCCATCTCCAGGGTGTCCAGGACCAGTTCGGTGGTCATGGTGGTGGCTGCCCTCCAGCCGACGATGCGGCGGGAGAACACGTCGAAGACGAACGCGACATAGACCGTGCCCGACCAGGTGGCGACATAGGTGAAGTCCGCGACCCAGAGCTGGTTGGGACGGGTCGCGGTGAAGTCCCGGTCGACCAGATCACCGGGCCGGGGGTCGTCCTCGGAGGCGATCGTGGTGCGGTGCTTCTTGCCCGCGCAGCGCCCCGGACCAGCCCTGCTCGGCCATCAGCCGCTCCACGGTGCACCGGGCCACGTCATGGCCTTGTGCGCGCAGGTGCAGCCACATCTTGCGGGCACCGAACCGGACCCGGAACTGGTGCTCCCGGGCCGCGGCGATCAGCGCGATGATCTCGGCGTCGCGCAACGCCCGCTTCGAGGGCGCCGGGACCTGGCTTCGTAGTAGGTGCTCGGGGCGATCTTGCAGCCGTGCTCGGTGAGCACGGTGCAGATCGGCTCGACCCCGAACACCTCACGGTGTTCGTCGATGAAGTCGACTAGTACCTGCGTGGGCGGTCGAGCTCCGCCGCGAAGAAAGCCGACGCGGACTTCAAGATCTCGTTGGCCCGCCGCAGCTCGGCGACTTCCTTCTTCAGCTCCCGGATCTCAGCGATGTCATCGCTGGTCTTCCCCGGTCGCTGCCCGCCGTCGATCTCCGCGCGACGGACCCACTTGCGCAGCGTCTCCGGAGAGCCGATCCCGAGCTTGCCGGCGATCGACCTGATCGCCTCGAACTCACTCGGATACTCACCCTTCGACTCCGCCACCAGACGGACCGCGCGCTCCCGCATCTCCTGCGGGATACTTCGAGGGACGTGCCATGGACTTCATCCTTCCAACGAATGAAGTCTCCGGACATCCCGGGGCGGTTCAGTTCCTGGGTCGCGTCGCTGGTCGCGGCGGGCTATGAGGTGTTCGCGGTCAACCCGCTCTCGGTGGCCCGCTACCGCGCAGCGGCACTCGACCTCGGGCGCCAAGTCTGATGCCGCGGATGCGCACCTGTTGGCCGAGATGGTCCGCCTGGACCGAGCCGCTCACCGACCGATTGCTGAGGACAGCGACCTGGGTGAAGGGATCAAGCTGGCCGCGCGCACTCACCAGTCGTTGATCTGGGACCGGAGCCGGCACGTGGCCCGGCTGCGCTCGACGCTGCGGGAGTACTTTCCCGCAGCCCTGTTGGCCTTTGAGGACCTGGACGCCCCCGACGCCCTCGAGCTGCTGGGCCGCGCACCGGACCCCGACCAGGCCGCCCGGCTCACCAAGACCGCGATCGTCGGCGGCTCTCACACGAGCCCGGCGCCGGCGGGTCGAGGACCGCACCCGACAGCTGCGCACCATCTTCGGTGCACCCGAGCTGCGCCAGCCGCCAGCGCTGCAGAGCGCCTATGCCGCAGTCGTGGCCAGCGAGGTCGCGATCATCACCGCGCTCAGCACTCAGATCGACCGGCTCGGGGCGGTGGTGGGCGAACATTTTGGCCGGCACCGGGACGCTGAGATCTACCTCAGCCTGCCCGGCCTCGGGGTGATCCTCGCGTCCCGGATCCTGGGCGAGTTCGGCGACGACCCCGACCGCTACGCCGATGCGAAGTCACGGAAGAACTACGCCGGCACCTCACCGAGTCACCAAGGCCTCGGGCACCAAGAAGAGTCGTCCTGGCCCGCTACGCCCGCAACCGCCGGCTCGGCGATGCTCTCCAGCAATGGGCGTTCTGCTCACTGCGCGGATCACCAGGAGCCAACGCCTACTACCACCAGCTCCGCGACCGCAAGATCGGCCACGAGGCCGCACTACGACAGCTCGCGAACCGCTTCGTCGGCATCCTCCACGGCTGCCTCAAGACCCACACCACCTACGACGAAAACACCGCCTGGGCACACCACGCCACGACCGCTGCTTGACTTTGAAAAACCTGGGAT
>CAVXDI010000002.1:0-795355 GCA_963760585.1 uncultured Actinomycetota bacterium | reverse complement strand
CCTACTCAGCGACACCGTGGATACTGGTGATCACGCCGCCATCGAGAGCGGCGAGTAGGGCACCGAGGACCACCTCAAAGCCCACCACCCAGCGGGGCTCTGTCAGTCGCCACGTCCGGCTCCGAGGCAACCGTCGCGCGCGGCGCACCCCTCGCCCGGGCCAAGCCTCGCAGCGGAGGAAGGGCGGATCCGTCGAGAGGTCGTGGCCGAAGCCGCCCGGATGATGCCTCAGATCGAGGCCGAGTCAACTGGGATGCTGCCCGAGATCGTGGTCGAGGCGGCGTGCATTCAGGCGGAGGTGATGCGGGAGGCGGCTGCCGTCGCGTTCGAAGAGGACAAGGAGCCTCGCCGCGTCGTCTGGCGCCGTGGGCGACGTCGGTCGAACGGGCGTTGCCAGAATTCCTGCCGTGAACGCGTGCGAGGCCGGCTCTCGAGTTGAGGTTCATGTGGCCTTCAATCGAGCACGTCCGAACGGGCGCTCATTCGGATCTATCAACAGTTTCTTGCGACACACGCTGGAGGGCCGGCTGCATGACTCGGTCCCAGCGACTCATGATCCTTTCGGTGGGTCGGACGGGCGAGAAGGTCTCAAGAAGCCAATCGCGAAAACCGTGGTCGCTGAGTGCGGAGAGTTGGTGCGCGCGTAGCAGGTCTTCGAGAGTCACGTGCGTCCGCGCCAGCACGCTTTCAAGGGCTTCGACGCCTTCAATGTCGATGATGTTGAGCGGCGCCACATCGCGTTCTTGTAGGAGTTCCTGGATTTTAAGCATGTTCGCGATCCGGCGGTTGAGTCGTGGCGTCACTGGCCACCCCTCGGTGGTCACGAGAACCGGCCAGAAGCGGAACGATGCTGACGTCGGATGATCCTCGCTGTCATCTGCTGTGCGTTCATCTGCGCCGCGATCGTCACCGGTGAGGGGGGTCGGGTTGTCGCGGATCTTCGCGATGGTGGCATGCAGCTGGCTCGCCTTCTCGACGACACCGAATTCTAGGTCTCGGTCGAAGTCCTTCATTGAGCTGCCCGCAGCAGTGCCGCGCATGACTGTGCGACTGGAGATCTCGGCGACGACTGTTCCGGTGCCCCAGATCAGTGCTGCGTCAGCGTTTTCGTCGCCAGTCCCGTAGGCGCTTTGGATCTGATCGTTGATGTAAAGCGTCATGTCGTCGGATGTTGCGGCAACTGCGCTGAACGTCTCCAGAGCGTGCCGCTCGGTCACCTCACGCAAGTAGTTCACCGCAGCGGCCGCGCGCTTCTTGCCTGTAGGTCCTCCAGAGCCGCGGAGCCCTTCTAGGTCCCATCGCGGGAGCCAGCCGAGTGTCCGGTCGACCAGCATCGCTTCGTTCATGATGATGAAGCTCCCGTCGAGGCATTCGACGAGGGGGTGGCGCCCGAACAATGAGGTGTCGTATTCGGAGTCGTCGGTCACGGCCGCCTCTGCGCGCAGGGTCGTAAGGTCGGCACTGATCAGGTTCAGCACGGCTCGTGTTCGGTCCTTGCCGAGCTCGAGGTCTGCGAGGTGGTCGCGGCCGATGTGTGGTGCTCCTCCTGCAGCCGTCCGTGCCCATAGGGCCACGCCGACCGCCCGCAGGTCCGCGAACACGACCCCGGTCGCTGCTTCGTACTCGGCCGATAGGTCGACAGCGTTCGGTCCGGGGTCCTCGGCCGGCAGTTCGATCCACCGTCGCTCTGAGCGGTCGAAGGTGCTGGCGACGAACGGTTTGCGGTTTGCGAGGATGTTGGCGGCAAGCTCGAGCTCGAGTGCAGTGACGTCGTGCTCGACGTCTACTTGCGGTACGCCGCCGGGGCGGTTCCGTGATCCGGCGTGGTGGGCGAGAACCAGCATGGCGTCGAGCAGCATGCGTTCGTGTCGGACCACCTCGCCTGGGTCTTGGTGGTCGCCGGCCGGTGCTGTGGAACCGAAAGTAAGAGCGAGACGTGCCATCAAGAGGAGGTGGTGAGGTACGAACAGTTGTCGTTCGCCTGACAGGACGAGGTCGCGTGCTCGACGGCCGCTCGACGACTCCGGGAAGTGCGCTAGGACGACCGATCTCTGGTGTCGGCTGGACTCGGCCCGACCTCGCAGGAGCGGTGATGACATGCGCGCGCACCAGTCGAGGGTTCGCTCGGTCGGGATTGTGGCGAGGGTGGCATGGACCTTTGTCATGCGTGGGACTGGTCGTTGCAGGTCGTGCGCGGTCAGGTACCGAGACGCCATTCGAAGGTCCGGAGGCAACCGATGGCGCTCGGGGTCGTTCGGCATGCTGGGGCTCCTGATCAACGAACAGTGGTGGGCGACCACGATCGCAGCGACTCGCCGGGTCGCGCTACCTCACGCACTGCCAGCGACATACTGCCGCGTCGGCGTTTCTCCAGATCAGAGCCTCATTCACGCCCTGGAAACCACCAATACTCCTTGGGGCGTACTCGGCGGTTGGCGAAACCCTTAGCGCCTTACCTCGGTGGCGAGGGACTGTCCGGAGAACGGTGTAAGTGGCCCGACACGCTGACCAGTTGGTTGGCGTGATGGAGTAACGATGACCGAAACACTGAGCTCTGTGAGCCCACCAGATGATGTGGCGGTGTCACCGCCGGACGTTGCCCAGGACCATGACCCGGAATACGAGGGGCCTACCCAGCCATCGTCTGAGGAACTCGAGATCGCCCGCGAGCTGGTCCGCACGGCCCGCGCTCGCGGGGTCGCGGGGTCGCGTTGACCGGACCGGACGGGATGCTCAAGGCTGACCAAGACGGTGATCGAGACCGCTCTGGACGAAGAGATGTCGGAGCACCTCGGCTACGACAAGCACGAGGTCGCCGGACGCAACAGCGGGAACTCCCGCAATGGGGTCCGGACTAAGACGGTGCTGACCGACAACGTCGGACCGATCGAGATCACCGTCCCACGCGATCGTGACGGCACCTTCAGCCCCGTGATCGTAGCCAAACGCCAACGACGCCTGGGCGATGTCGACACGATCGTGTTGTCGCTCTCAGCCAAGGGCCTCACGACCGGAGAGATCAGCGCCCACTTCGCTGAGATCTACGGTGCCTCGCTGTCGAAGGACACAATCTCGCGGATCACCGACAAGGTCGTGGCCGAGATGGCCGAATGGACCTCGCGGCCGCTGGAGAAGGTCTACGCCGCGGTGTTCATCGACGCGATCTACTCCCAAGTTCCGTGACGGCCAGGTCGGCAACCGCCCGATCTACGCCGCGATCGGGGTCGACCTGGCCGGTCACAAGGACATCCTCGGCATCTGGGCCGGCACCGGCGGCGGGGAGTCGGCGAAGTTCTGGCTCCAGGTCCTGACCGAGCTGAAGAACCGTGGCGTGGAGGACATCTTCTTCGTCATCTGCGACGGCCTCAAAGGCCTGCCCGACTCCGTCGGCGCGGTGTTCGGCCAAGCGATCGTGCAGACCTGCGTGATCCACCTGATCCGCAACACCTTCCGCTACGCCTCGAAAAGGTACTGGGGACAGATCTCGACCGACCTGAAACCGATCTACGGCGCCCCCACCAGGGACGCGGCGTGGCGGGCGTTCGAGGAGTTCGACGAGAAATGGGGCAAGCCCTACCCCGCGATAAGCGGTCTGTGGCGATCGGCCTGGGAGCAGTTCACCCCGTTCCTCGACTACGACGCCGAGATTCGCAAGGTGCTCTGCTCGACGAACGCGATCGAGTCGTTGAACGCCCGCTACCGCCGCGCGGTCACGGTGCGGGGCCACTTCCCGACCGAGCAGGCCGCGATGAAGTGCCTCTACATGGTCACCAGGTCACTGGACCCCAAGGGCACCGGTCAGACACGATGGACCATGCGGTGGAAGCCAGCGCTCAACGCCTTCGCCATCACCTTCGCCGACCGCATGCCGGCCGCCGAGAACCTCTAACAATGGAATCGCTGCTACACCGTTCGTCGGACAGACCCCCGGGACGACCAGGCGCAGTGGCAGCGGGGTGTGCTGCTGGGTCGGGTGAAACGAACACGCTACCCGGAGTAGAAGGGTCCGCGGGATGCCGGTTGGCGATGGGCTCGCGGGACGCGAGCCCATCGCGGGATCCTGTACCCGGGTCGGGCTGGCCGAGCGTGGTCGGCGACAGCGGCGTTGCGGGGTGCGGGGTGGGTGTGATCGACAAGCTCCTGTTGCTTCGACCGGTTGCATTTGGCCCACCGCATCCCCGCACCCGCGCCCTAGGTGTTCATGCCCGTGAAGTGTGTGACTCCGGGGGGTAGGCAGCAGCGAGCAAGCGGTGCTAATAATGCTTAGCCTCCGATCGCGGGGGCCGGGCGGAGAGAAAACCACGGAGCAGGGCACGGGAACGGAGAAGACCACGTGACCGCTGAGACGACCGAGCAGGACAAGCCGATCCGCAGCATGATCCCGGCGCGGATGCACGACATGCCCTGGAGCCGCTTCCATTGGATGGTGGTCTTCGGGTTGGGCACGGCGTGGATCCTCGACGGCCTCGAGGTCCAGATCGTGGCCGCGGGCGGTTTCGAGAAGACCCTCGGCATGAGCAGCGCCGACGTCGGCCTGGCCGGCACGGTCTACCTGCTGGGCGAGGTCGCGGGCGCCCTGCTCTTCGGGCGGCTGACCGACACCATCGGCCGCAAAAAGATGTTCACGCTGACCCTCGCGGTCTACCTCCTCGGATCGGCCGCCTCCGCGTTCGCGCCCACGATGTGGGTCTTCCTGGTGACCCGGTTCATCTCCGGAATGGGCATCGGCGGCGAGTACTCCGCGGTCAACTCCGCCATCGACGAGCTGATCCCTGGCAAGCACCGGGGCCGCGTCGACCTCGCGATTAACGGCACCTACTGGGCCGGCGCGGCGCTCGGTGCGCTGGCCAGCACGTTCCTGCTCGACACCGACCGCTTCGGACAAGACCTCGGGTGGCGCATCGCTTTCCTGGTCGGCCCGATCCTCGGGCTGGGCATCATCTACCTGCGTCGCCATATCCCCGAGAGCCCCCGCTGGATGCTGACCCACGGTCACGCCGAGCAGGCCGAGGAGATCGTCTCCGGCATCGAGCATGACATCCGCGACTCCGGCGAGGAGCTGCCCCACCACGACGACGAGAGCGACGGCCACTGGATCAAGGCCGGGGAGGCCCTGACTCCCAAGCAGCTGGCCTACGTCTTCTTCAAGCTCTACCCGACACGCACCGTGCTGGGCGCGACGCTGATGGTCACGCAGAGCTTCCTCTACAACGCCATCTTCTTTACCTACGCGCTGGTGCTCAAGAACTTCTACGGCCTCACCAGCTCCGAGGCCGCGCTGTACTTCTTCCCCTTCGCGGTCGGCAACCTGCTCGGGCCCCTGATCCTCGGCAAGTACTTCGACACAGTCGGGCGGCGTCGGATGATCGGCGGTTGCTACTCGCTGGCCGGCATCATCCTGGGCATCTCCGCCGTGCTCTTCCTGACCGACCAGCTGAACCCGCTGACGCACACGGCGTTCTGGTGCGCAGCATTCTTCTTCGCCTCCGCCGGTGCGTCCGCCGGCTACCTGACCGTCTCGGAGATCTTCCCCCAGGAGGTCCGTGGCCAGGCGATCTCCTACTTCTTCGCCATCGCTCAGGTCTTCGGCTCGATCGGCCCGATCTTTTACGGCTGGCTGATCGGCGAGGGCACGGACCGCACCCCGATGTTCTGGGGCTACCTGGTCGCGACCGGCATCATGCTGTTCGGCGCCCTCGTGGCGATCGTGTGGGGCGTCGATGCCGAGGGCAAGTCGTTGGAGGAGATCGCGCCACCACTGACCGAGCACGACGAAGAAGGCAATCTCATCAACCACCTGCCCGTCTGAGGAGGCACGCATGCCGGCAGAAGCAGGCGATCCGCCCTACACCGTCGTGGTCGGAGTGAGCTCGACCTCGAGGTCCCCGGCCGCCCTCGTCTGGGCCGCCGCCCAGGCCGAGGCCAACCACGGGCGCCTAGTCGCGGTCCGGGTCCTGAAACGAGCACCCGAGGCAGACCGGGTCCCCTCCTACGCCGAGGCGCAAGCCGCGCTCGAGGCTGACGTCGCGGACGCGCTCGGGCCCGACCACCAGGCCGAGTGCCGGGTACTGCACGGCGGCAAGCGCAAGAGCCTGCTGGCCGCTGCCCGCAGCGCGGACCTGCTCGTCATCGATACCGCCCGCTCACCGTCGTCCTCCTCGATGCTCTCGCACCGGATCGTCTCGGCGGCGACGTGCCCGGTAGTGATCCTGCCACCCGCGCTGAACAGCGAGCCGGAGTCGCGGATCTCCCAGGCCGGGCGCGCTGCGGGCGAGTCGGCGCTGCGGGCGGTTGGCACCAGCGGTCGGGCCGGGTACCGGCCCCCCGAACGAACCTGAGGCGGCCGCGCCACGCCAAAGGGTCTGCTCCGGCGGCCGGATGAACTGACAAAAGGTCAGGGGCCTCGTGCTCGCACCCGCCGTGATCGGCGTCGTTTAGGGTGCACTGGTGCTAGGTGCCGCGTGGGGCATCCGCGGGTGACTCCCCGTCCCGCCTCGAAGGCTTCATCGTGGCGCTGGCGAGCGGAGCACTGATCGTCTCGGCGGTGCTCGAGCTCATCGATCCAGCGACCCGCACCTCGCCGATCTGGGCCGTCGCGGCCGCGACCCTGGGTGAGGCCGTCGCGTTCGTCAATCTCTATGCACTGGTCGCACGCAAGCTCGGCGCGGACTCTGGTGGCGGGTTGCTGGTCGCGATCACCCTCGACGGGGTTCCGGAGAACCTCGCTCTGGGCGTCGCCCTGATCGGGGCGGGTCCGCTGCAGGTCGCCGCACTGTCCGGGTCGATCTTCTTGTCCAACCTCCCGAGGCCGCCGTGCTGCCGGCGACGCCAGGACTGCCCGGCGCGAGGTCTTCAGCGGAGCACGGCGACGGCCGTCACCGGCGACGCGGTGCGGGATGGGTTCGCGGGACGCGCGACAGTGCGGTCCCAACACTTACAGCGTGCCACGGGCGGGGCCCTTCCCGGTCACCGATCTCTCACCGGGGGGTGCGTAGATTGACTCCTCATCATCACGGGGAATGGCAGACGCGTGGCGTCGCTGCACCCACCGATGGTGGCCCATGCACATGGCTCGGCTGCCGCTCCCAGAAAGGACATTTCCTTGACACGTGAACTGGTCTACACAGGTTTCATGTCGCTCGACGGCGTCGTGGACTCCCCCGGGGGGACGGCCGAGGGGCACCGCAGCGGTGGGTGGGTGGCCGACCCCCCGTTCGTTCCCGAGGCGTTCGCTCTGAAAGCCGAAGAGCTCGAAGACACCACTGCACTCATGTTCGGCCGCCGCAGCTATGAGGCGTTTGCTCCGTACTGGCGGAACTCGGCGGACCACGCCGCCTACAAAGATCTACCCAAGTACGTCGTGTCCAGCAGCTTGGCCCAAGACGCTCTCATCGATGGGTGGGGTCCGACCACAATTCTGCGCTCCACCGAGGACGTCGCGAGGCTGAAGGCCGGCGACGGCGGAGGCATATTCATCCATGGCAGCGCCGACCTGGCCCAGCGCCTGTCGGACGCAAACCTCATCGACCGATACAACCTCTTGGTGTTCCCCGTGCTTCTCGGCGCCGGAAAGAGCATCTTCACCACCGCAGACCGCGACAAGCAGAGTCTCGCACTCCGGGACTCGGCGTCGTACTCCAACGGCGTGATGAAGGTCGTCTACGACGTGGTGCGCTGATCCCCAAGCCGATCGGCGGATTCTTGCGGTCATCGCAACAGCAGTGGCCCGATCATCTAGGACTGTCCGGTAGATGGTGTAAGTGGCTCGACACGCTGACCGGCTGGTTGGCGGGACGGAGTCACGATGACCGAAACACTGGGTTCTGTGAGCCCAACCGACGATGTGGCGGTGTCACCGCCGGACGTTGCGCAAGAGTACGACCCTGATCGTGCAGGGCCTGCTCAGCCAGCAACTGAGGAGCTCGAGATCGCTCGCGAGCAGACCATCGCGCCACCGAGTGCCGCTATGAGGATGCCTTGGATAAGCACAACCACCGAGGTCACGACGACGCCGGGCGCAAGGCGAACCCTGGTCGTCTCGTCAGCGATTGCCTTGCGGGGGCACGTGCCGTCTTTGAGAGGCGTCCTCGTCGCGACCTTCAGCTGTAGTCGGCGTAGACCCGGCGATTGACCCCGTCGACGGTGAGGAAGCCGCCGTACGGAACGATCCACTGTGGCCTCGTGTGGCCGAAGGGCGGACCGACTACGACGACTGCTTCGGGGTTGTAGGCGTGCACGACGTTCGTCACCATTTCGCGTTGTTCAGCGCGTTTGCCGCGCCTCTCCTCGGCGGACGGCCGGGTGTCGAAGTCCGATGTCGGGGGCCGGGCGACGACGACGGCGTCCACGGCGCTCAGGATTCCGCGCTCGCCGAGCGATCTGGTGATCCAGCCGAACTCTTGTGCGGGGATGAGGTCCTCGGAGGACTCGAGGAGTAGCACTCCGCCGTCCAGGACCGAAGGGTCGGTCGGGAATCGGCCCGCGGTCAGGATCCACTGCAGGACCTCGATGCATCCACCCCAGGTTCGGCCGGTGATGGACCGTGACGGCCCGGACCAGGTCCAGGGCTCGGTCGGCCCGCGGTCGCCGAACTCCGTCAGGGCTCGTGGGTCGTTCCAGTCATGACCGATGTCCTCCGACTCGCCCGGCTCGGTGAGCTCCATGCGGTCGCCCGTCAAGAGGGCGGCCCGCAACGATTTTTCGTGGACCGGATCGACGTGTGGGCCCGGGCCGAGGTGAATCTGCGTCGAGCCGCCGTAGTAGCCGGCGACCCCGTTCGTCCACAGCCAGTTGAGCAGGTTGGTGTTGTCGCTGTAGCCGAGGAACGGCTTCGGGTCATGCGCGACGAGTTTCGGGTCGAGGTGCGGGATGACCGTGATCTGGTCCTCGCCGCCGATGGTTGCCAACACGGCGCGGATCTCGGGGTCGGCGAACGCTGCGTTGAGGTCGTCGGCCCGTTCGCGAGCGGATGCGTCGAGCTTGCGCGTGGTCGGAAACTCCACCGGCACCAGCCCCGTGACTGCCTGGAGTCTCTCGAGTGCCTGCTCGTGGACGACCGGGGCGACCGCGGGGGCGGCGAAGGACGGGGAGACCACTGCGACCTTGTCGCCTGCGCGCGCCTTATTCGGTGACGTCAACTCCACGGAGTGACCCTATGGTGAGGCGGCTCCTGATCCGTAACGGTTATCAATCCGAGCGGCTCAGTCACGTCCGTAAGTGGATCCCGAAGCGGGGCTCAGAGACTTGCCTCCACCGTGGTGATGCAGAAGGGATGTCCGGCCGGGTCCAGCAGAGCCCGCCAACGCGGGTCCACCGCAGGCTCGGCAACACTGGCGCCCAAGGCGACGGCTCGCTGCTCTGGCTCATCGAGCTGGTTGCCGGCGGTCAAGTCCAGGTGGACGATCGATGCTTCGGGCCACCCCGGCGGTCCGTAGTTCGCCACCTTCTGGGGGGGGGTCAGCAACACGCCGGGCACCTGCAGTCCGACGCTGGACTCCTTGCGCCACAGGATCTTGCCGGCGAGCAACTGCAGGTAGAACTCGGCCAACTGCACCGGATCAGCGCAGTCCAAGGACACGCCGACGAAGCGGACGCTGCCGGGCTGTTGCTCCTCAAGCACTCGCCGATCGCCGCTTGCGCCGCGGCTTCCCGCTCAAGACCCGCTGCGGTCACGCTCCGCGGGGCCACCGGCCGCCGGGCATGCTGGGAACATCCACACTCGCTGGGAGGCACCATGGCCAAGACCAAGAAGAAGTCGGGTAGGAAGATCGAGCCCGCCGCGAAGACGAAGTCGTCCGAGAAGCGGAAGGCGGTCGACAAGGCAAACGAGGCGGACAAGCGCATCAAGCAGCTCGAGCGTCGACTCGAGGAAGCGGTCGCGAGCGTGGAGTCCGCAGCGAAGCAGACGCAGAAGGCGGCCAAGCGGTTGGTGAAGCAGGCGAAGCTCGTCGCGGGGCTGCCGGGCAAGGTCGCCCACGAGGTGCTCCCGTCCAAGGACTCCTCTGAGGAGTCGCCGCGTACGTCGGTCGACGAGCAGACCGCGACGTCACCGGCTCGTGAGTCGACCTCCAAGACCGCGACCGAACCGGCGGCGACCCCGTCTCGGCGGTCGTCTGCCAAGAAGTCGGCAGCGAAGCAGACCCCCGCTACGCCACGGAAGACGACGAAGAAGTCGGCTTCGACCCCGGCGAACGCAGGGCCAGCTGGGGCGACGGCAGCATCGACGACGTCGCCAGCGGGAGATCTGGAATCGAAGACCCGTCAGGAGCTGTTGGCGCTCGCGCGCTCGAGTGACCTCACCGGCCGCAACGCGATGACCAAGGCCGAGCTGGTCGCCGCGCTCAGCTGACCAGGCCCCACCCGGACTCGGCCCTTGGAGCGGTGAGCGTCGAACCTCGTCGAGCGGGGGGTGCCGGGTTCGTCGCCGCGACGCCTTCCTCGCGCGGTCCTCGTGGGCCAATCAGCCCACGACCTTGGCCCCGCAGGACCCATCGAGTACGGCGAGCGCGGGAACCATCAGCCGGGGCCCGTCCGCCCGGAGGCTGTCAGCCCGGAGGCAGTCAGCCCAGGGACGCGCGCACCCGGACCACCGCGTCGCGGATCGCCGGCCAGATGGCGCGGAGGGCGGCCACCGACGCGGGCCGGGTCGGACCGGCGACGGTGAGGCTGGTCAGCACCGGTCCGTCGGCCGCGTCGAGCGTGGCGTAGAACCCTACGCCGCCGTTGCGACGACACGACACGGCGCGGACGTCGTCCAAGTCGCCGCTTTCGAGAGCCCGGACCCCCCGACGAGGACCGGGGCACCAGAACCCGGTCTCGTCGTCGAGCGCTCGGGCCGCGCGCCCGGGCGAGCGGAGGACGTCGATCCCGACGCCCCAGGCACCCCGATCGCCGGTGTTGCCGTGCCAGTAGATGTCCCAGGAGGCCGACGCCAGCCGCCCGCCGGTCCTCATCTCGGAATTGTCGACCAGCCCGCCGAAGCGGAAGGTGCCGCCGGGCAGCCGTCCCTCGCCCGAGGGGCCCTCCGCGGCTAGCACCTCCTGCGCCCGCGCCGCCGTCAGCGCCTCCGGCTCAGGTCCGCGCACGGCGTCATCGCTGCGGCAGCCGGTCGACGCGACGACCAGTCCCAGCACGCCGAGAAGCAGCCACCGAACCCGGCCAGCGACCTTCACTCTCGTCATCTCGCCCCTCTGTCCGCTTGCCCCACTCGTCGTCACACGGGTCAGCTCAGCAAGTAGGCTAACCGGACATGGCGGCGCATCTGGTTAGTCTGCGACCGAAAGGAGTCACGGTCAACATGGCCCTGAGCGTGAGATACGAGCGTGACGGATTGGTGCTGCCGCGCGCGATCGGCGGGAGCACGGCGCTGGACCTGGTGAACACGCTCGCCGGGTGGGACCGACCCCCAGAAGCACCAGCGCACGACTACCTCTCCTCGTACGACCATCTCGTGCTCTGGTCGGCGAGCGTGGGCGTGGTGACGGATGCCGACGTGCGCTCGCTGCGCCGCGCCGGGCGCCGTGACCCGGCCGCGGCGGCCGAGGTGCTCCACCGGGCCAAGCAGCTCAGATTCTCGGTTCACGATCTCCTCTCGCACCACGACGCCGCGGCGAAGACGCCGGCTCTCCGAGACGTGCAGGACCTCGCCAGCCGGGCGCTCGCCGATGCCCGCCTGCAGTGGGAAGACCCAGCGACGCTGGCGTTCGCCGAGGGTGTTCGACGCCCCCTCGACACGCTCGCCTGGCATTGCCTGCTCTTTCTCGGTACGGCCGACGCGACCCGGGCACGAGCGTGTGACGGCCGAGACTGCGGGTGGCTCTTCGTCGATCGGACCGGCCGTCGCCGCTGGTGCCGGATGGAGTGGTGTGGCAACCGTTCGAAGGCCCGCACCCACGCGCGCCGCCACCAGGCCCCCTCCTAGATCCCGCGGCGCACCATCGGAGTCAGGGTCTGCCAGCGGGTCCAGCGTCGCACGCTGCGAGCAAACGATCGACGAACGGGATCGTTCGGGAGGCGCCTAGTCTGCGGACGTGGTCCTACGACTGATCGGCGCCGGCTTGCCCCGTACCGGCACCTCGTCCCTCCGCGACGCTCTGGGGCACCTCCTGGGCGCGCCCGTCTACCACATGAGCGAGGCCCTCGCTCACCCTGAGCACGCCCCCACGTGGGTGGCCGCACTCGCGGGAAGGCCGCCGGTGTGGGACGACTTCCTGGCCGGGTACGCCGCTGGAGTCGATGCACCGTTCTCGAGCTGCTGGCGCGATCTGGCGACGGCGTACCCGGACGCCCCGGTGTTGTTGTCGCGCCGCGGCACCGCAGAGGTCTGGCAGCGCAGCATGGAGGCGACTGTCCTGCCCCGGACTCGCGAGATGCTGTCGCGGGAGAACGACGATCCGATGGTGCCGCTCTTCCGGGTGATCTTCGCCGAGCTCAGCAGCGATATCGAGGACCGCGAGGCCATGATGGCCGGCTACGAGCGACGGCTCCAGGAGGTCCGCGCCGAGATCGCGCCGGACCGGCTCGTCGACTGGCAACCAGGCGACGGCTGGGACCCGATCTGCCGTGCACTCGGCGTACCCGTCCCGAACCGGCCCTTCCCCCACGAGAACAGCACCGCGGACTATCAGGCCCGCGCCGAGCTCCGGGCCCTCGAAGGGCGATGACTTTCGAAAGGGTCCCTCAAGGCGAACCCTGGTCGTCTCGTCAGCGATGGTGGTGCGGCAGCGCCTGAGCGGGAGGGAACGCGCAGCCGCGTCACGTTCTCACGCCCCAGCTGCATCCCGCTGTCGTAGATTGACCCCATGCTCAGCCTGCAACAGACATTGGCCTTCGCGGCTGTTGCCGCGATCATCATCGCCATCCCCGGGCCCAGTGTCGTGTTCGCCATCAGCCGGGCCCTGGCGCACGGCCGTCGGACGGCTATGGCGAGCGTCGTCGGCAACGCCGTCGGTCTGCTGGTGCTCGTCGTCCTGGTCGCCGTCGGCCTGGGCGCCCTGGTGGCCCGATCCGAGCTGCTGTTCTGGGTCATCAAGGCCCTGGGCGCCGGGTACCTGGCGTACCTCGGCATCCACGCCATCCGTCACCGGCACGACTTCAACGCCGACTCGCAGGGACCCGAGCCCGCAACGATCTCTTGGAGCAAGTCTCTGCGCCAGGGGTTCGTCGTGGGTGTCTCGAACCCGAAGTCGTTCATCCTCGTCGCCGCGGTACTGCCCCAGTTCGTCGACCGGGGCGCGGAACAGTTCGGGCTGCAGGTGTTCCTGCTCGGCGTCATCCTCGTGTCGATCGCCCTCGCGTCCGACACCATGTGGGCTCTGCTCGCCGCCCGGATGCGAACCTGGCTCAGCCGCTCCCCGCGACGCGGCAGGCTGCTCGGGACGGTCGGCGGCGTCTCGATGATCGGTCTCGGCGTCTCGGTCGCCTTCACCGGGAACCACTCCAGGTAGTCGTCCCACTTCTCCCTGGTCACGTCAGCTCAACCCAGGCGGCTCTTCGGCTCGAATTGGCGCCTGCGGGTGTCTGGGATGGAAACGCCTGCGGTGACAGGTCGGCGCCCCGGCCCAGGCACTGTCGAGGCTGTCGCCGTCGCCGTTTGGGGATCGCCTCATGAGATGCGCGTGTGGACCTCGCGCAGGACCCGACCATGAAGCTGGACCTGCGAGGCCGGCTGCTGTCATTGGAAGATGACTTCTTGGCCTGCCGGAAGGCGGCCTCGAAGTCGTCTCCGTGGCCCGGCCTGACCGGAAGTAGTGCATGTTCGAGGGCCGGCGGCTCACGATCCTGAACCGATCGCCGCGGCTCGGTAGCGTGCGACTCATGCCCATCAAACTCGAGAACGTCGGCATTGCCGTCCGCGACCTCGAAGCCACGATCGCCTTCTTCACCGACCTCGGACTGACTGTCCTCGGCCGCGACACTGTCAGTGGCGAGTGGACCGACACCGCCGTCGGCCTCGACGGCAATCACGCCAACATCGCCACGCTCCAGACGCCAGACGGCAACGGTCGCCTCGAGCTCTTCGAGTACATCCACCCCAACGCGATCGAGACCAAGCCCACCCGACCCAACGAGATCGGCATGCACCGCGTCGCCTTCTCGGTCGACGACATCGACGAAGCCCTCGAGATCGCCGCGAGGCACGGCTGCCACCCGCTGCGCGGCGTGGCGACCTACGAGGACGTCTACAAGCTCACCTATGTCCGCGGCCCCAGCGGCATCCTCGTGATGCTCGCCGAGGAGCTGAACAAGAGTTGACCGCCAATCGATTGTCGCGGGGGGAGGCGCGCCGCTGAGAGATCGATCAACGGGACAGGCTGGTTGAATTCCTGGCGTGCAGCACGCCGACCAGGCTGACGGCTGAGACGATCGCCCAGACTCCTTCAAGCAGCAGAAAGCCCCACTGCTGCTCCAAGACGGCCTCGACGGTCAGGACGGCTGACCCAACGAGATTCAATGTCAGATAGCGCAATGACTTCTGGTCCAGGACTCCGCGCTGCGACAGCGCGAAACCTGCCAAGACAAGTAGAGACCCGACGATTTGAACGAACTGACTCACGACGCGACCCCTTCGGGAAAGCGTCGTCTTGGCTGACCGGGTACGGCGCATCTCGTCCGGGACGCCGTCGCATCATCGGCGGCACCGAGGCCAGTATCGCAGAGGATTCGAGATCGATGCCTGGCATCACCCCTAGGCGATCCCGTTACGGCGACGGCTACGGCGCGGTCATGGGACTCAATGTCCGATTCGCCGACAAGCGTCCGCAGCCGCCTCGTCCTGCGGGAACCGGGAGACTCCGGGCGGCCGAGTAGGCGTGACTTGAAGCGGACTATGGTTTCGGGCCAGGATGGGCAACCGAACTCGTGGAGGCTCCCGGTGCGTGCTGTCCTGCTCACCCACTTCGGTGGTCCCGAGGTTCTTATGTTGCGCGACGTCGCCGCCCCCGAGCCCGGCCACGGCGAGGTCGTCGTCGACGTGGCGGCGGTGTCGATCAACAACACGGACGTGTGGACGAGATCGGGGGCCTACGGCGCGAAGGAGCCCGCTGGCTGGCTCGGCCCCATCGACTTCCCCCGCATCCAGGGCGCCGATGTATGCGGCCGCGTCGCCCGGGTCGGCGAGGGCGTGGATGAGGGACTCGTGGGGTGCCGGGTGCTGCTGGACCCGGTACTGCGCTACTCCGAAGGCCCGGAGCCGTTGGTCGAAGAGGTCCTTGGCAGCGAGGCCGATGGTGGGTACGCCGAGCAGGTGCTGGTGCGGGCCGAGCGGGTGCACGACGTGACCGGCTCACCGCTGACCAACGAGCAGTTGGCCTGCCTGCCGATCTCCTACGGCACGGCCACCGGGATGTTGGAGCGGGCGCGGGTGCGCTCCGAGGAGACCGTGCTGGTGAGCGGTGCCTCCGGTGGGGTCGGGTTGGCTCTTGTTGGGCTCGCGTCCGGGCGCGGGGCGCGTGTGATCGCGCTGAGCTCGCGGGAGAAGGCCGATGCGGTCCGGGAGGCCGGGGCCGACGTCGTGGTTGACCGTGAGCAGGGTGATATCGGCGAGCAGTTGGCCGAGCTGGTGCCCGACGGGCTGGACGCGGTCGCCGACGTCGTGGCGGGCGGACTCGTGGCCACGGTGATGCCGCACCTGC
Organism: uncultured Actinomycetota bacterium; assembly: GCA_963760585.1. Classification (GTDB taxonomy): domain Bacteria; phylum Actinomycetota; class Actinomycetes; order Propionibacteriales; family Nocardioidaceae; genus Nocardioides. Next base: position 779,723 of record CAVXDI010000002.1, on the reverse strand, counting down.
GCGCGGGGGGACGCTGGGTAGTCGCCGGTGCTGTAGCGGGGCCGGTGATCGAGCTCGACCTGCGGGGGCTCTACCTGCGCTCGATCTCACTGCTCGGCTCCACGATGCACACTCCCGACCAGTTTGAGGTCGTCGTCGCCGCAGCGAACGCCGGGCAGGTCTCGCCCGTGATAGCGCACATCTTCTCACTCGAGGCGGTCCGTGCCGCGCACACGGAGTTCGAGCGCCGTGAGCACGTCGGCAAAATCGTCCTACTTCCTTGACGGAAGAGAGAGCGACGCGTGACTCGACGAGCCGCCCAACTCCAGGGCGATCACCACGGGGGCGGGGGACCGATGGCCGATCGGCTCGTGGGGCGCGGCCCGTCACGACGTCCCGCCGAGTCGGTGACGCACCACCCTCCGGCGAAGGGTCGGCGAGGCCACCACCTCATACCCGGCGGCATGAAAGGCTTGTATCAGTCCGACCGACGCCTCATCCCAGATCAGGTCTTCCCGGGCGCCGGCTCGGTGGGACAGCCCCCCCGGACGCGGATGCCGACCTGCGTTCCGTACTCGACGGTGGCCGCGGCCAGCTCGTACATGAGCGCCTGCCCGACGGGGGCCTTGGCGTACGACGAAGCAGGTGACCGACCAGACACCCAAGAGCTCAGGGTCCAGCCGCATCCACGACTTCTGCCGGCTCCACACTCTGGGGTAGCTGTCCCGCGGCTCTACCGCGACCCGGGCGGCCGGCTCGCCGTCGAGGTGCCCGATGAGGCCGGACGTGGGTCCGTCGGTGCCGCAACCGATCTGCTCCAGCAGGGCGGCGTCTCGCTGCTCCTGGGTCGTGTCGCGCCAGACCCAGCCTGGGCACTTCAGCGCCTGGCAGCGGCACTTGCGGGCGCCACCGGTGTCGAACACCGCCTCGACGTCCTCGGTTGTTGCCTCGTTCGCCGGTCGCCGAGTGAACTCGGGCACAGCGCACCCCAGCCCGGATGGGTCAGGAGGTCCGCGGCTGATCGGCGTGTGAGAGTACGAAAAGGCCTGGCCTGCAGGAGAACCTTGAGGGACTGGCCGGGCTGACGCTCCGCCGGAGCTTCAGATGTGGCACGGCGCCGACACGTCGCCTGAGGCCTGACGACGCCAGCCCTCCATCGCAGTCGAACAGCGCCCGGAACGGGATCGCCCTGCGGTCACCGCAGGGCACCATCGTGCACAGCGATCGAGGATCTCAAGGCGGATTCAACTGGTCGTCGCAACACCCCCTGATGTCGGAGGTGTTCAGAGGTGGCGACGGCGGACTGGAGCAAGAAGACCAGCGATGTTCCCGAGGGTGCGCGTCGGCAATGGCGTGCTGACAGGGCGCTTCGGCCGCCGATGCGCTCACCCGGGCGGCCTGATCCATCGCGGGCCGTGCAAGGGCAGTTCTGGCGGTTGATCGCGACGGGCATCACCTCGGCCGAGGCGGCGCTGAAGGTGGGCGTGTCTGTGCCAGTCGGGACGCGCTGGTTTCGTCACGCTGGCCGTCGCTCACGCGCTGAACAATCGGCCCCGCAAGATCCTCGGCTGGAGGACGCCAGCTGAGGTCTTCGAGGAGCACCTACTCTCCCTTCAACAACCCGGTGTTGCATCGACCGGTTGAACCTGCCCAACTTCGTTCCAAGAAGGTTGTTCGCCTGCTCAAGAACAACGGCCTGCGCGGCTCGATGGGGCAAGTCGGGTCGAGCAGGCACAACGCAGCCATGGAGAGCTCCTTCTCGCTGCTGCAGAAGAACGTCCTCGACACTCGCCGCTGGGACAGCGGCGAAGCAGAGCCACCGTTCACCTGTGCAGGCATGTCGCACCTCCGTCGCCGGGGCCTCCGTGCTCCGATCGTCCAGCGGCACGAGCGCCTCGGGCAGGGCCTTGCGACCTGACCCCGGTGACCTTCATCCTCCACCAGGACGGCGATCTTCGCCTTGATCGGGATCACCCAGTCGGGAAGCGAGTCCTTCTGAGGGCGGACCTCCTTGGGCGACCGCCGGTCACGGGACATGATCCGCGCACATCCGGGCTCGGGAAGCCAGATCCGGCCGCGGTCAACCAAGAAGTTCCACGTACGCCTCGCCCCAACTCCCCGTAGCATTGCGATCGAGACCCACGATCGCCCTCGGCGGCTCGTGGGTCGATTCGCGGGGGCTTTCGATGTGGGGAACAGCACCGGTGGAGACGCTCAAACCGTGTACCAGCTCGAGGAGCGACCTCAAGTCCAGCGCCGGCCGCACCCCGGGCGGTCGGCTGCCGTGGATGTACCTGCTCGCGGGCCTCCTCGCGCTCGGCTCCTACGTCGCGGTGCCCCCCTTCGTCGGCGACACGTGGCTCTTCGAGCTGGTAGGACTGTCCGCCGCGGTCGCCATCGTGGTCGGCATCACCCGCCACCGCCCCCGACCGGTGACGCCGTGGGTGCTGTTCGTCATCGCCCAGGTGCTGTTCGTCGCCGGCGACTTCTTCTACTACACCTACGACCTGGCGTTCCCGTCGTTCGCCGACGGCCTGTACCTCGCCTACTACCCCGTACAGGTGGCCGGTCTCCTCCTCCTGATCCGGTGCCGAACCCCTGGCAAGGACTCGGCCAGCCTGCTGGACGCCATGATCATCTCGGTCGGCCTCGGCCTGCTCGCCTGGGTGTACCTGATCGAGCCGTACACCCGTCACGCCGACGAGAGCCAGCTCTCGCACCTCGTCTCGATGAGCTACCCGGCCATGGACGTGCTGCTCCTGGCGGTGGCCGTCCGGCTGCTCTTCGACAACGGCACGCGGCCACGGGCCTTCTACCTGCTGACCGCGAGCATCGTCTGCCTCGTCCTCACCGATGTCGCCTACGGCGCCATCGAGCTGGGCGGCAGCTACAGCGCGGGCAGCTGGCTCGACGTCGGCTGGATGGTCACCTACCTGCTGTGGGGGGCCGCGGCGCTCCACCCGTCGATGCGCGAGCTGTCGGCCAGGGCACCCAGCACCCGCGCCTCGCTCAGCGGCAAGCGGCTCCTGCTGCTGGCCGTCGCGACGCTGATCGCGCCCGCCACCCTCATCGCCAACAGCCAGTGGCCCATCGACGGGTTCGACGTCCCCGTGGCGGCAGCTGCCTCGGCGGTCCTGTTCGTCCTGGTGCTGGTCCGGATGCTCGGGCTGGTCTCCAGCCTGCGGGAGTCGGTCGGCCGCCACGAACGGGCGGAACGACGCCAGACCAGCCTGCGCCACGCGGCCACCGCTCTGACCGCCGCCACCGACCGTGGGCACATCCAGCGCGCCGCGCGCGAGGGAGCACGCGACCTGCTCCACGGGCTCGTCGAGGCCGACATCTCGGTGGAGATCTTCGACGTCCAGCCGCCGACCCAGGCCGCCAGGACCGCACCTCCGGACGCCCTGGTCGTGACCCTGTCCACCCAGGCCGCTGACTACGGTCGGCTGGTCGTGACCAGCACGGCACCCGTGCCGGCGGACGTGGCTGACGGTCTCCAGACCCTCGGCGCGCAGGTCGCGCTGGCCCTCGAGAGCGCTGCGCTCAGCGAAGGGCTCAGCCGGCAGCGCAGCGAGGCACGCGTCGGCGCGCTCGTCCAGAACTCCTCCGACGTGATCATGGTGCTCGACGCCGGGTTGGTGATCCGCTACGTGACACCGTCGGTGACGCGGCAGCTCGGCCACCGCCCGGACGACCTGGTGGGTACGTCGCTACCGTCCCTGGTGGAGCCCGGCGAGAAGGCTGCGCTGACGGACTTCTACTCCCGGCTGGCGATGCGCTCCCAGGACAGCGCCCCCGCCGAGTGGCGGATGCGCCGCGGCGACGGGAAGTTCACCGACGTCGAGACGGTCAGCACCGACCTGCTCGAGAACCCGAGCGTGGTGGGCATCGTCGTGACCGCACGCGACATCACGGAGCGCAAGGCGCTCGAGGCCGGGATCCAGCGCCATGTCCAGGAGCTGGAGGAGCTCGACCGCATCAGGAGCGATTTCGTGAGCACGGTCTCCCACGAGCTGCGCACGCCGCTGACGAGCATCATCGGACAGGTCGAGATGCTGGCCGACGGCGACCACGGCGACCTGTCCACCGGCCAGACGCAGGGCATCGAGGTCATCGGCCGCAACAGCGAGCGACTGCTCATCCTGATCGAGGACCTCCTGACGCTGAACCACATCGAGACCAGCGGCCTGGGCCTGCGTCGCGGGCCGGTACTCGTCGCGCGTCTCGTCGACGGCGTGCGAGGTCAGGTGGGGCCGATCGCGGCGGCGAAGCCGGTCGCCCTGGTGCTCGACTGCGGCCCGGGCACAGACACCGTCGTGGTGGACCGGGAGCAGCTGGACCGGGCGCTGGTCAACCTGCTCACGAACGCCATCAAGTTCACCCCGGCCGGAGGGACGGTGACCCTGCACGCGCGACGCGAGGACGCCGACCTGGTGATCACGATCGCCGACTCGGGTGTCGGTATCCCCGAGGACGAGCAGGACCGGCTGTTCACCCGGTTCTTCCGGTCCTCGGTCGCGACCCGCCTGGCGATCCAGGGGACCGGGCTGGGCCTGGTGATCGTCAAGCGGATCGTCGAAGAGCACGGTGGCACCATCTCGATCGCCTCGACCCTCGACGTGGGCACCACCGTCACGGTGAGGATCCCGGCGGGTGACCCCGCCGAGGTTCAGGTCGACGCCGCCTGAGACCAGCGTTCGTCAGGCCCGGTCACTCGCACGCGGATCCGTCCCCGTCGCCGTCGAGGCGGCTGCTGTACCCCGGCTCTCCAGCGTGGAGGGGCGCGGCGCCGGCGGCGCGGACGGCGTCGCAGTTCTCGTACGGGGTCGGGGCGCCGCCCGACGCCGGAGTGCTCGGGGACGTGGCGGTCGTGGACGGTTCGGTGATCTGGTGGTCCACGAGCAGCGGGGAGCCCGGGTCCGGTGGGAGCCGCTGCTCCGGGCAGGTGTCGAGCACCCGAGCGATCGCTGCCTTCTCGGGTGCGGTGACCGAGAGCGCGAACTTCGCCTTCACCCCGACCTGCCGGGCGACGTAGGCGCAGCGGTAGGCCTTGTTCGGCGGCAGCCAGGTCGCGGCGTCCGCGTCGGACTTCTGCCGGTTCGCGGAAGCGTCGACGGCCAACAGGTTCAGCGGGTCGGTAGCGAGGGCCGCACGCCTGCGGATCGGCCAGCGGGCCGCGCCCGAGACCCAGGCGTTGCCGAGGGCGACGACGTGGTCGATGTCGACCAGGGTCCCGTCGCCGTAGCGGTAGGGGACCGCTTCGGCCGTGTACGGGTCGGTCAGGGTGCCGGTGAGGATGCGACAGTTCTCCTCGGTCCTGTTCTCGAGGTCGCGGGCCAGGATGTCGTTGCGCTCATCGCAGCCGTTGCGGTTGGCGTCCGGCCAGGCGGGCCCGAACGCGTCGCGGGAGTAGCCGGTCATGGGGGCCCTGCCCCGGACCCTCAGCGTCGCCAGCACGCCTCGCGCCGAACCGGTCGACGGCTGGACCTCGATCGCGCTCGGGACTGGCGAGGGTCGCGAGGTACGCCGCGGGCGCGAGGGCGTGCTGCTCGCCCCAGCGTCCGGGGCTGCGGTGGTCCGGGGCGCCAGGTCCGGGGTCGCCTGCGAGGGGGTCGCCTGCGAGGGGGGCACGGTGGCGCAGCCGGATGCTCCCGCCAGCAGGAGCGTGCCCGCGGCGACGACGGAGGCGAGTCTCGATCCCGTCAGCACGCTCTCATCCCGGCCAGGGCCAGTCGAGCGTGACCGTCGTGCAGGGCGCAACGGGGCACTCAACCTCCGGTCAGGCCTTCTCGCAGGCGATGCGGTCGTTGTCGCGGTCCAGGTCCCCGTTGTGGGCCTCGGCGCGGTTGTAGAGGCGGTTGCTGCGCTTGAAGCTCGTGACGCTGCCGCCGCGGTCGTGCGCCCCACGTCGCCCGACGCCGTGCGGGTACTTCTGGTTGAACTTGGTGCAGTTGTCGTGGATGCCGGTGGTGTGGGCCTGCGCTGCCGGGACAACGGCGCCGCCCAGGGTCGCGGTGAGGCCGACGGTCGTCAACGCGATGGCGAGCTTGCGGATGTTCATGGTCCCCCGTGACGTCGATGGTGCTGTGGCGCGCTCAACCTAGGCGGTCGGCCCGGCGCTGTCAGGCGAACGGGGAACCACGCTCACGTCGAGATCGGCCCGGGTCCGCCGAGTCGAGGGCTACCCCAGGAAGGGCGGGGTCTTCTTGAGCTCCACCCTTGCCACGGTGCGGCGGTGCACCGCGTCGGGGCCGTCGACGATGCGCAGCACCCGGGCCCAGGCGTAGAAGTAGGCGAGCACGGTGTCGTCGGAGACGCCGGCGCCGCCGAAGACCTCGATGGCCCGGTCGATCACGGCGCAGGCCATGGCCGGGGCCGAGATCTTGATGGCCGAGATCTCGCTGCGGGCGGCCTTAACGCCGTGGTTGTCGATCAGCCAGGCGGCGTTGTAGACGTGCAGCCGGGCCTGGTCGATCTCGATGCGGGACTGGGCGATCAGGTCGAGCACGTTGGCCTGCTCGGAGAGGTGCTTGCCGAACGCGACCCGGGTCTTGGCGCGGTCGACCATGAGCGCCAGGGCCCGCTCGGCCATGCCGATGGCGCGCATCGCGTGGTGGATGCGACCCGGGCCCAGGCGGGCCTGGGAGATGACGAAGCCGTCGCCCTCGCCGGCCAGCAGGTGGGTGGCCGGCACCCGGACGTCGTCGAAGACGAGCTCGCAGTGACCGTGCTGGTCGGAGTAGCCGAAGATCGGCAGGTTCCGCACGATGGTGACGCCGGGGGTGTCGCGTGGCACCAGGATCATCGACTGCTGGCGGTGCGGCTCGGCGTCGACGTCGGTCTTGCCCATCACGATGAAGATCTGGCAGCGCTCGTCGGCCACGCCGGTGATCCACCACTTGCGCCCGTTGATCACGTAGTCGTCGCCGTCGCGGGTGATCAGCGTGGTGATGTTGGTGGCGTCCGAGGACGCCACGTCGGGCTCGGTCATCGCGAACGCCGACCGGATCTCGCCGGCCAGCAGCGGCTCCAGCCACCGTTCGCGCTGCTCCGGAGTGGCGAAGAGCTCCAGGGTCTCCATGTTGCCGGTGTCGGGCGCCTGGCAGTTGATCGCCTCCGGGGCGATCACCGGTGACCAGCCGGAGATCTCCGCGATCGCGGCGTACTCCACGTTGGACAGGCCCGAGAGCTGCGGCGAGAAGAGGTTCCACAGGCCGCGGCGCCGTGCCTCGTCCTTCAGCTCCTCCATCACCGGCGGGTGGGCGTTCTCGCCGTGCTCGCGCAGGTACGCCGACCAGACCGGCTCGGCGGGGAAGACGTGGGAGCGCATGAAGTCCCACATCTTCTCGCTGGTCTCGGCGGCCTGGGGGGAGAGTGCGAAGTCCATGGGGTGTCCTTAGAGGAGGGCGAGGCCGGTGCGGCCGAGGTCGAGGATCTGGTCGTCGAGGTCGCCGAAGTCCTGGCCGCCCATGGCGCCGGCCGCCGATCGTGCGGAGACGCCCTGGGCGATGACGGCGAACTTGAAGTGGGCGAACGCCTGGTAGAAGGCCATGTCGGAGAGGTCCGCGCCCGAGGCGGCGGCGTAGCGGGTGAGCATCGCGTCGCGGTCGGGGAAGCCGGGCAGGTGGGTGACGCCCGGGATCAGGCTCATCTCCGGTTCGTCCACGCCGCGCCAGAAGAGCATCAGCAGCCCGACGTCGGTGAGCGGGTCACCCAGCGTGGAGAGCTCCCAGTCCAGGACGGCGTTGATCTGCCCGGGGTCGGCGGCGTCGTAGACGACGTTGTCGAGGCGGTAGTCGCCGTGCACGACGGTGGCGCGCTGCTGGGTCGGCACCGAGGCGGCCAGCCGTCGGCTGAGCTCGTCGATCTCCCTGACCTCGTGGGTGCGGGAGGCCTCCCACTGCCCGGTCCACCGGCGCACCTGCCGGGCCATGAAGCCGTCGGGCCGACCGTAGTCACCGAGGCCTACGGCGTCCGGGTCGACCGCGTGCAGCGCGGCCAGGGTGTCGGCGAAGACGTGCCCCATCTGCTCACGCTCGGCGGCCGTCCGGGCGTAGTCGGCGGGGAGCTCGCCGCGGATGATGTGGCCCTCGACCTTGTCCATCACGTAGCAGCGGATGCCGATCAGGTCGCCCTCGTCGGCGAGCACGATCCTGGCCACCGGTACGCGGGTGTCGGCCAGGCCGCGCTGGACCCGGGCCTCGCGCCCCATGTCGTGGGCGCTGGGCAGCAGCTCGCCGGTCGGCGGCCGCCGCAGGATCAGCTCACCGGCGGGGCTGCGCAGGACGAAGGTCAGGTTGGACTTTCCGCCGGAGATCAGCTGGACCTCGGGTGCGGCCCAACGGTCGTCGCCGGTGGCCTCGACCAGGGCGGGGGCCAGGCGGTCCAGGGGGACGAGGTCGTGGTGCATGCAGGACTCCGAGCGCAGGCGTAGGGGGACCGAGTGATCGTACGGTATGTGTTCAGCAACCGCCATAGACGCTGCATGCCGTATTCTGTTCAGCGTGACCGAACAGGACGAGAAGGTGGGCCGGGCGGTGCGCAGTGCCCGGGAGGCACGCGGACGCACGCTGCGCGCCACGGCCTTAGAGCTCGTCGTCAGCCCGGCCACCCTCAGCGCCGTCGAGCGGGGCCGCACCCCGCTCACCGTGGACCGTCTGCAGCAGATCGCGACGCTGCTGGACGTGCCGGCGGCGCGGTTGCTGGCAGGTGAGGAGACAGCCCTCCCGACCGCCGAGCTCGTGCGTGACGCGGGCGCGGGGGACTGGCGCGACTTCAGCGGCATCGAGACGGACCCGGTGCTCGAGGCGGCCACTCGGGTCTTCGTACGCCGCGGCTTCCACGCCGCCGGGATGCGCGAGGTCGCCGCCGAGGCCGGTCTGAGCGTCGCCGGCGTCTATCACCACCACCCCAGCAAGCGGCATCTCCTGGTCGCGCTGCTCGACCTCACCATGGCCGAGCTCCGGTGGCGGGTCGAGGCCGCGCGCCGCGAGGGCCGCACGCCCGTGGAGTCGTTCGCGCTCATGGTCGAGGCGCTCGCGCTCTTCCACGCCGTTCGCGGCGACCTCGCCTTCCTCGGCGCCAGCGAGATGCGCGGACTCGAGGGCGCCGAGCACGACCGGGTGGTCGGTCTGCGCAACGACGTCCAGTACGCGCTCGACGAGCAGGCGCGGGTCTGCGTGGCCGCCGGTGACTTCACCGTCGAGGACCCACGCACCGCGGGGCGTGCGATCGCCACCATGTGCACCTCGCTGCCCGGGTGGTTCCGCCTCGACGGACCGCTGAGCGCCCAGCAGGTAGCGACCGAGTACGCCGGCTACGCGCTGGCGCTGATGGGCAGCCCGCTCGCCGATCTCACGGTCGGGTAGAGAAGAGATCGCTCCTACCGATCGCGACCCGGTTGATCCGGAGCCGTCGGAGTCTCACCGGCCCGGTCATCGAGGGCGGCCTCGGGCAGCACGATGGGGATCGACCCACCTGCGGAGGTGCTTGCCTCGAGGGACGACGCGACGTCATCTCAGCCGGCGGTCTTGGGGTCCTTCAGCTCGGGGTTCAGCCCGATGGCTCGGAGCACGGCCTTGTTGCCCGCCCGCTCCTGACCAGCGGCGCGGAGCAGGAGCCCCAGGTTCAACCAGGCAGCTGCATCCTTCGGGTTGGCCTCCACCGCCTTCTCGTAGAGGCTGATGGCCTCCTGCGGGTCGCGACTGGTGCGCAGGATGGCCAGGTTGAAGAGGGCGGGCTCGTAGGCGGGGTCGGAGTCCAGGGCGGAGCGGTACTTCTGCTCGGCGAGCCCGTAGTTGCCCGCTGCCTCGTCGATGAGCGCCAGGTTGTAGAAGGCGAACTTGTTCTCAGGGTCGTACTTCAGGGCCTTGTTGTAGTCGGCGGCCGCAGACGTGAGGTCGCCCTCGGAGTGCGCCTTCAAGCCGGCGTCCAGAGCGGTCCTGGCCTGCTTCGGGTCGGACGAAGCGCTCGAGGAGCCGTCGGACGAGCTCGTGCTGTCGGCGCCCGAACATGCGGTGGCGCCGAGGGCCAGCACCGTCGCGACGGAGAGAGCGCGCACGAAGCGGCTGCATCGACTGGGGTGGTGAAAGGCGTTCATGGGCTTCCCTGGTGTGTGAGCGCGTGATGGTGACCTGCATGCGCTGGGGCGTACGGCGACCACTCCGTGACGAGCGCCCATGGGTCGCAATCGTCTGGAGGTGATGCCGTCACACCGGTGCGCGTACTCGGTCTGGAGACTATCCGTGACGATCCGAGTTCGGTGGACGAATGACTTGATCCACGTCGAGTGCGGGAAGGACGGGCTCGCCGACGTGAGTCGTCGAGCCCGTCCTTTTGTCCTTGCTGTGGATCAGCTGGCGCAGACCACGTACACCGTGTACGAGCTGTTGGCTGTGCCGGTCACCCGCCAGGCAGTGGGGGTGGTTCCCGTGACGACGGGGTAAGAAGCCGTGACGTCACTTCCGCCGGTCAGGATGAACCCGCCGCCCACTGCCACCTTTCCAGCAGCACAGGTTGCGTTGGCGCCACCCGTGCCACTCCCGTTCACCGTCACGACGACCGAGTTCGTCGTACCCGAAGTGCCTGCTGCACCCGCCGGGCCCGTCGGACCCGTCGGACCGGGAACCGTGGAGTCGGCACCCTTGGGTCCGGTCAGACCGATGGGACCCTGCGGCCCTGTCGCCCCGGCCGGGCCAGCGACCGTGGAGTCGGCGCCCTTGGCTCCGGTCGCCCCGGTGGCTCCGGTGTCGCCCTTGGGACCCTGAGGACCGGTGAGGCCGGTCGCGCCCGTCTGTCCCTGCGGCCCGATCGGGCCGGTAGCACCGGTAGCACCGGTAGCACCGGTAGCGCCCTGGGTGCCGGAGGCTCCGTCGGCTCCCTTGGCGCCAGCAGCCCCGTCGGCGCCAGCGGCGCCCGCCGTCCCGGTGTCACCCTTCGGACCCTGCGGGCCAACCGCGCCGGCAGCACCCTGAGGACCCGCCGGCCCGACCGCACCCGCAGCCCCGGTTGCACCTTGGGCGCCTGTCGCACCAACGGCTCCGTCAGTGCCGTTCCTGCCATCGGCACCCGCAGCCCCGGTGGCCCCGATGGGACCAGCCGGACCCTCGGGTCCGGCCGGACCGACGTCACCCTTGGGCCCCTGGGCACCGGTTGCACCGGTTGCGCCGGTGTCGCCCTTCGCGCCGGTGGCACCGTCCGCGCCGGTGGCACCGATCGCTCCGGTGTCGCCCTTCGCGCCGGTGGCACCGTCCGCGCCGGTGGCACCGATCGCTCCGGTGTCGCCCTTCGCGCCGGTGGCACCGTCCGCGCCGGTGGCACCGATCGCTCCGGTGTCGCCCTTCGCGCCGGTGGCACCGTCCGCGCCGGTGGCACCGATCGCTCCGGTGTCACCCTTCGCGCCGGTGGCACCGTCCGCGCCACTTGCTCCGGTGTCGCCCTTCGCGCCGGTGGCACCGTCCGCGCCATCCGCGCCGCGGACGCCTTGCACGCCCTGAGGGCCTTGGGCGCCCTGCTCGCCCTCGATTCCCTGGACTCCCTGGACACCCTGCTGGCCCTGCACGCCCTGCTCGCCCTGGATTCCCTGAATGCCGTCGACGCCCTGCTCACCCTGGGCACCCGCAGCGCCAGCGGCACCGGTCTCCCCAGTCTGACCCTGGACTCCCTGGAGACCCTGATCCCCCTGCGCCCCGTCGGCGCCGGTGTCGCCCTTCGCACCGGTGGCACCGTCCGTGCCGTCGAGGCCGTTGGCACCGGTAGCTCCGGTGTCGCCCTTATCGCCCTGGGGACCCTGGGGGCCCACTGCGCCGGTGGCGCCGTCTGCGCCGTTCAGGCCGTCGGCCCCGTTGGTGCCGTTGGTTCCGTTGGCGCCGTTGGTGCCGTTGGTGCCGTTGGCGCCGTCGAGGCCGTTGGCCCCGTTTGCACCGTTGGTGCCGTCAGCGCCGGCGGCACCGGTCCGGTGTCGCCCTTATCGCCCTGGGGACCCTGGGGGCCCACTGCGCCGGTGGCGCCGGTGGCGCCGGTGGCGCCGTCTGCGCCGTTCAGGCCGTCGGCCCCGTTGGCGCCAGTGTCGCCCTTGGCGCCGTCGAGGCCGTTGGTCCCGTTGGTGCCGTCCAGGCCGTTGGTCCCGTTCGCACCGTTGATGCCGTCAGCGCCGGCGGCACCGGTAGCTCCGGTGTCGCCCTTAGCGCCGTCGAGGCCGTTGGTGCCGTTGGCGCCGTCGAGGCCGTTGGCCCCGTTTGCACCGTTGGTGCCGTCAGCGCCGGCGGCACCGGTAGCTCCGGTGTCGCCCTTATCGCCCTGGGGACCCTGGGGGCCCACTGCGCCGGTGGCGCCGGTGGCGCCGTCTGCGCCGTTCAGGCCGTCGGCCCCGTTGGCGCCGGTGTCGCCCTTGGCGCCGTCGAGGCCGTTGGTCCCGTTGGTGCCGTCGAGGCCGTTGGCCCCGTTCGCACCGTTGATGCCGTCAGCGCCGGCGGCTCCGGTAGCTCCGGTGTCGCCCTTAGCGCCGTCGAGGCCGTTGGTCCCGTTGGTGCCGTTGGCGCCGTCGAGGCCGTTGGCCCCGTTTGCACCGTTGGTGCCGTCAGCGCCGGCGGCACCGGTGTCGCCCTTATCGCCCTGGGGACCCTGGGGGCCCACTGCGCCGGTGGCGCCGGTGGCGCCGGTGGCGCCGTCTGCGCCGTTCAGGCCGTCGGCCCCGTTGGCGCCGGTGTCGCCCTTGGCGCCGTCGAGGCCGTTGGTCCCGTTGGTGCCGTCGAGGCCGTTGGTCCCGTTCGCACCGTTGATGCCGTCAGCGCCGGCGGCACCGGTAGCTCCGGTGTCGCCCTTAGCGCCGTCGAGGCCGTTGGTGCCGTTGGCGCCGTCGAGACCGTTGGCCCCGTTTGCACCGTTGGTGCCGTCAGCGCCGGCGGCACCGGTAGCTCCGGTGTCGCCCTTATCGCCCTGGGGACCCTGGGGGCCCACTGCGCCGGTGGCGCCGGTGGCGCCGTCTGCGCCGTTCAGGCCGTCGGCCCCGTTGGCGCCGGTGTCGCCCTTGGCGCCGTCGAGGCCGTTGGTCCCGTTGGTGCCGTTGGCGCCGTCGAGGCCGTTGGTCCCGTTGACCCCATCGCGGCCGTTGGTCCCGTTGGCGCCGTCGAGGCCGTTGGCCCCGTTCGCACCGTTGGTGCCGTCAGCGCCGGCGGCTCCGGTAGCTCCGGTGTCGCCCTTATCGCCCTGGGGACCCTGGGGGCCCACTGCGCCGGTGGCGCCGTCTGCGCCGTTCAGGCCGTCGGCCCCGTTGGTGCCGTTGGTGCCGTCGAGGCCGTTGGTCGCCGTTGGTCCCGTTGGTCCCGTTGGTGCCGTCAGCGCCGGCGGCACCGGTAGCTCCGGTGTCGCCCTTATCGCCCTGGGGACCCTGGGGGCCCACTGCGCCGGTGGCGCCGGTGGCGCCGGTGGCGCCGTCTGCGCCGTTCAGGCCGTCGGCCCCATTGGCGCCGGTCTCGCCCTTAGCGCCGTCGAGGCCGTTGGTGCCGTTGGTGCCGTCGAGGCCGTTGGTCCCGTTGGTGCCGTTGGCGCCGTCGAGGCCGTTGGTCCCGTTGGTGCCGTTGGCGCCGTCGAGGCCGTTGGTCCCGTTGGTGCCGTTGGCGCCGTCGAGGCCGTTGGTCCCGTTGGTGCCGTTGGCGCCGTCGAGGCCGTTGGTCCCGTTGGCGCCGTTGGCGCCGTCGAGGCCGTTGGTCCCGTTGACCCCGTCGCGGCCGTTGGTCCCGTTGGTCCCGTTGGTGCCGTTGGTGCCAGCGGCACCCGTGGCACCCGTGGCACCCGTGGCGCCCGTGGCGCCCGTGGCGCCTGTGGCTCCCGTGTCACCCTTGAGGCCCTGAGGACCGCGCGGACCGGTCGCGCCCGTGGCGCCGGTCGCTCCGGTGGCGCCGGCCGGGCCGGTGGCGCCGGTGGCGCCGGTGTTGCCCTTGAGACCCTGGATGCCTTGGATGCCCTGAGGTCCCTGGGGCCCCATCTGACCGGCCTGGTTCCAGTTGATCAGCGTCTCGCCGCCCTTGCAGCTGGCCTTCGCCGCGTCGATGATGCGGACGCCCCCGTCAGACTTTGCGAAGCATGCGCTGATCACGCCGTCACTGGCGGGGATCGCGGCCTCGGCAGCGCTGACGCTTCCCAGCAGGAGGAGGCACGAGGCTCCGCCGACAGCGAGCTTGGTTCCGGGCCTTAGCCGGCCGTTCTTCGGGTGCTTGGTGTTTGACACGAGAGGGTCCCCCTGTGGGATGAAAGCGTCGGTTTCGCCTCTGCTCCCCGCCAGGCCAAGGGCGACCAGAATGCCCGGCGGATCATCACTCGCTACGACCGCACCGGTCGATGGGCGAGACGGTAATCAGATCGTTACTCAAGAGCGGCCCGATCGTGTTTGGTGTCATCAAAATGGATTACGCGGGTTTGGAGATCACTGTCGCTGGGGGCCCGCAACACGCCCACATTCGGGTATCGAGTGGGCGGCGCTTCGCTCCTCGACCGGCGGGGAGGCCGGCAGCCGGGTCTCGAGGCTCCCCTGGCACAGGTGCTGTCAGACCCGCTGCAGGCTGGAAGCCACCAGGGTCCCGCCAGCGTCGTACCCCTCGATCCGGACGGTGTCTCCCGCGGCGGCGGGGACAGTGACCTGGTTGGTTCCGTCGGTCGTGGCGGTGGTCGCGACGGGTCGGTCGTTGACGTACACGTCGATGCTCGTGACGGACCCGGTGGTGCAGCTGAGCTTGCGCTTCCGTGCGCCCGCCGCAGTGCTGGTGAAGCGCAGCAACCGCGGCTCTCGTTGGGCGAGCAGGGCGCCGGCTGCGGCCATGAGATCGGCGTTCTCCTCGAGGAGGTCGCGCTTGGTGAGGCCGCGGAGCGCGTCGGGCACGACGCCGAGATCTTCCACCGGTTGGCCCATCCTGGTGCCGACGCGCAGGCAACGTCGTAGCGCGACGCGCATCTGCACGCCCTTGGGGAGCTTCTTGAGTCCGCCGGTGGTCCATTCGGTGCGCAGGCTCTCCTGGGTGACGACGTTCGCACCGCCGGCGCCGGTGTTGGCCTCGACACCGAGCACGGGTCCGATCTCGTGGTCCTGGAATCCGGCGGCGAAGATGTCGCAGGCGCTGTAGCACTGCGCGTCCGTGACCAGCACGATCGGGCCTTGGTAGAGCTGGCCGACGCTGTTGACCAGCTCGGCGGGGTAGAGCGGGAGGGCGGTGGAGTACGCCGACCCGGTGGTCACGGATTCTTCCAGCGAGGCCATCCAGTCCTGGTAGTCCTCGACCGTCCGGGCCAGCCCAGTGGTGCCCGGGGTGCTCACGAACTGGAACGGCTCCGGGGTGATGCGTCGCGGACTGAGGAACTGCAGCAGGAACTCCGCGGCGATGACGTAGCCGCCGCCGTTGCCGCGGACGTCGAGCACCAGACCTTCGGGCGGCAGCAGGGAAAGCAGTCGGATGACCTCGTTGAGGAAGGCGTTGATGTTCTGGTCCTGCATGTGGAACGTGAAGATCCGCAGGTGCCCGAACGTGCCGCTCGGGGTGTCGACGACCCGGGCCTTGAGCTCGTCGGGGCGGCTGGTCGCCACCGGTCCGGCCGTCGACGCCGCGGTGACGTCGGGCTGGCGGGCGGTGGCCTTCGCGGCCTGGGGAACGCGGCCCTGCTCGAGGGAGGCAGGCGCGAACAGCTGGCGCTTGACCCGGCGGGTCAGCTCGGTGCGCAGGTCCATCCCGACCAGGTGGTGGGCGGCGACGGTGACGCCGGTGGGCAGCGAGGGAAGGGTCCCGGGGGTGGTCACCTCGGTGGCGGACTCGAAGACCCGCCACGGCAACCGGGTCTCGTGGGTGGTCCCGTCGACCTTGTAGGTGACGTCGACCCAGTCCTCGTCGGGTGGCAGCGACATGTTGATCGAGCGCAGCGTCATGTTCTGCAGGCCCTGCGCGAGCTGGGCCGCCTTGTTGCTGCCCGCCTCGCGCGCGGCGTTCGCCTCGACGGCGAGCTGGATCGGGGTGCCGTTCCAGTGGGTCACCTCGACCCCGGTCTCGAGCTGCGGATCGCCGGTGATGTGGTCGAACGTCTTGGTCACGAGGTAGGCGGTGCGCTCCTCGACGGTGCAGCGTTCGAGGAAGATGCCGAGGAACGCGAAGCCGGCGTAGCGCGAGGGCAGGATGTAGTTGGTGTGCAGGTCGTGCAGCCCGATGAAGATCCGCTGCAGCTGGGCGTGGAACTCGGTCTCGGTGAGGTCGGCCAGCCGGTGCCGCAGGAGGCGGACCGCCTGCAGCGGGTCGATGGCGTGCATGGCGCGCTTGAGCGGCAGGTGGGCGTAGACCTCGCCGATCAGGATCTCGGCCTGGTCGAGGACGAGGCGGCGCTGGGCGTCGGTGAGAGCGCCCTGCGCGATGTGGCTGCGGAACTGCGGCATGGTGCGGACGGTGCCCAGGTCGTGGTCGGCGGCCAGGAAGACGGTGTCGGGGTGGGACATGGCAGGGTCCAGCGGCTCAGGAGCCGCGATCCTTCCGTGCGCGACGGGCCACCACCCGCTCCACGACCCGGGTGACAGGTCCCTCGAAGTGCCGGTCGAAGTTGTCCGTCAGGTTCTCGGTCACATCGCCCTGCACCTCACGGAGCAGCTGTTCCTGGCGTTGCACGTTCTGGGCGCGCAGCAGCACCCGGTGCTCGTCCTTGAGCGCGCGGTACGTCGCCACGCACATCCCGATCATCACCACGCTGAACGGAAGGGCCGTGATGATGGCGCCGGTCTGCAGGGCGGCGAGCCCACCGGCGAGCAGCAGCGAGATGGCGACCACGCCCTCCATCGAGGCCCACAGCACCCGGCTCCAGGTCGGCGGGTCCGGGTTGCCGCCCGAGGCCAGCATGTCGACGACCAACGAGCCCGAGTCGGAGGAGGTGACGAAGAAGATCGTGACCAGGATGATCGCGCCGATCGAGAGGAACACGCCGCCCGGCAGGCCCTGGAGGACGTCGAAGAGGACGTTCTGGCTGATCAGGCTGCCGTCGCTCTCCAGCAGGTCACCGGCGGTCATCTGCTGGTAGATGGCCGCGCCCCCGAGGACCGAGAACCACAGGAAGGTGACCAGGGTCGGGACCAGCAGCACGCCGGCCACGAACTCGCGCACGGTGCGGCCCTTGGAGATCCGGGCGATGAACACCCCCACGAAGGGTGCCCACGAGATCCACCAGCCCCAGTAGAAGGTCGTCCACGCGCTCTGCCACGCCTGGCCGTCGTTGCCCGAGAACGCGCTGGTGTCGAAGCTGAGCCGCAACACGCTGGAGAAGTAGCCGCCCAGGTTCTGCACGAACTCACGCAGGATGAAGAAGGTCTCGCCGAGGGCCAGCACGGCCACGAGGAACAGCCCGGCGAACACCAGGTTGGCGTTGGAGAGCCACTTGATGCCTCGTCCGACCCCGCTGACCACGGAGGTGATCGCGAAGAGCGTGATCACGACGATCAGTCCCACCAGCAGGAGGTTGCTCGGCTCGTCGAAGACGCCGAGGTGCACCAGGCCGGCCGAGACCTGTTGGACGCCCAGGCCGAGGGAGGTCGCGACGCCGGCCACGGTGCCGACGATCGCCGTGACGTCGATGGCGTCCCCGAGCCAGCCGCGCACCCGCCTCTCGCCCAGCAGCGGCTCCAGGGCCCAGCGGATCGACACCGGGCGGCCCTTGCGATGGATCGAGTAGGCCAGCGCCAGTCCCACCACGACGTAGATGGCCCAGGCGTGGAACCCCCAGTGGAGGAACACCTGGGACATCGCAGCGGACGCGAGGTCGGCCTCGGAGCCCGAGACTCCCGGCTTGGGGCTGGTGAAGAAGGTCAACGGCTCGGCGGCACCCCAGAACACCAGGCCGATGCCCATCCCGGCGGCGAAGAGCATGGAGAACCATGCCATCAGGCTGAACTCGGGCTTCTCGTCGTCCTGGCCGAGAGTGATGTCGCCGAACCGGCTGAACCCCATCCACAAGGAGAAGACCACGAACCCCGCCACGACAAGGACGTAGTACCAGCCGAACTTGTCAACGATCCCGCCCTGGACCTTGCCGAGCACCTCATCGGTGCCGGCGGGGAAGGCCACCGCCACCGCCACGACACTCACGATGACGGACAACGCCGGCCAGAAGACCCGCGGGGCGACCGAGGAGAACAGGCGCCCCCGTGACTCGGGCGAGGACTGCTCGGGATCGGCGGGCTTGCCTTCGCGCACGCTCATGGCATCGTCCTCTCGCACTCCTCGAGTCTTTCGAGACTAGGGTCCGCCCCCGGTCACGGCAACCCCCTGGCGTTGAGGCAGAGGTCGGTGGAGGACGCCGAACGGGGCTCCCCAAGACCCGAGGAACGGGGGTAGCGTGCATGCGAAGGAACGGGGTGGCTCATGGTTGCTGGCCGGAAGATTCGTCGGACGCTCGTCGCAGGAGCGGTCGGGCTCGGGTTGGCCCTGGCACCGACCATGTCGATCGCGAAGCCCGGCGGGGAACCGCGGTTCTCCGCGGGCGCCGCCGGCGCCGGCGACCCCTACTTCCCGTTCGCGGGCAACGGTGGCTACGACGTCCAGCACTACGACCTCGACCTCACCTACACGCCGCCCGCTGCGTCACCGGCGCCGCTGACCGGCCGGCTCGACGGTGTGGCCACGATCCGGCTCCGGGCGACCCAGGACCTCGACCGCCTCAACCTCGACCTGCGGGGGATGGACGTCCACCGGGTGACCATTGACGGCCGGCGCGCCGTCGCCGTCGCGCCGCCCGCGAGCGGCGCCGAGGTGGACGGCCAGGCCTACTGGCAGGTCCAGGACGACGCGCAGCGGACGTGGGAGCTGACCCTCCAGCCGCGGCCGAAGATCAGGGCCGGCCGCTCCGTCGAGCTGGTCGTCTCGTACGGCGGAAAGACGACCAGGCCCCTGGACCTCGAGGGGGTGCCCTACGGCTGGGTCACCACCCGGGACGGCGCGATGGTGGTCAACGAGCCGGACGGTGCGATGACCTGGTACCCGGTCAGCGACCACCCCACCGACAAGGCGACCTACGGCTTCGAGATCACGGTCCCGAGCGGCAAGGTGGCGGTCGCGAACGGGCTGCCCGCCCGGGAGCCGACCACCCGCGGTGGCTGGACGACCTGGTACTGGGACGCCCCCGACCCGCAGGCGAGCTACCTCAGCACCGCTTCGGTGGGTGACTACGAGCTCCGGAGCTCCACGACGCCCGGCGGACTCCCGGTCATCGACGCCGTCGACGACAACCTGAGCGTGGCCAACCGCGCGCGGACCGACGCCAGCCTGGCGCTGCAGGGCGAGATGATCGGCTTCCTCGAGACCTTCGGCCCCTACCCCTTCAACTCCTTCGGGTCGATCGTCGACGACGACTCCGTGGGCTACGCGCTGGAGACCCAGACCCGGCCGGTCTACTCCCGGGTCGCGAGCGAGGGCACGGTGGTCCACGAGCTGGCGCACCAGTGGTTCGGCAACGCGGTCAGCCCGCACCGCTGGTCCGACATCTGGCTCAACGAGGGCTGGGCCACCTACGTCCAGTGGATCTGGTCGGAGGACCAGGGCCGTGCCACCGCGCAGCAGCAGTTCGACGCCGTCCTGGCCCGCCCCGCCGGCTCCTCCTTCTGGGACGTGGTCGTCGCCGATCCCGGTCCGTTCGGACTGTTCTCGGGCGCGATCTACGACCGCGGTGCGGCGACGCTCCACGCCCTGCGGCAGAGGATCGGCGACGCGGCGTTCCTGGCCGGTTCCCGGGCCTGGGTCTCCGGCCACGACGACGGGGACGCGAGCACGGCGGACCTCCAGTCAGTGTTCGAGACCGCCTCGGGGGAGGACCTCGACGAGTTCTTCGACGTCTGGGTGCGCACCCCGCGGAAGCCCACCTCCTGGTGACCCTCCGGGTGGCGCACGGGCCGGATCTCGGTCTGCCGAGAGCGGTCGAGCCTCCGCAGCGGTTGCTGGTCGGCGTGGCGCTGCCGGGCCCGCCGCTGGCACCGGTGCTGCCGGTCGGAGGACGAAGTGTCGAGGCGTACCTCGCGCCGCGCAGCAACCCCACTACGAGTCGCCCCCGCTGCCGCACGTCGTCTGACGGCCGACCGCGACCGACCGCGCCGGCCGGACGTCAGCCCTTCCCAGCGGCGTGCTGCGCCGCTACAAAGGACTGATGGCGGAAGAGCGCCTGACCGAGGTGCGCGGAGAGCGCTTCGCCCTGATCGTGGCCAGCAACGACTACCAGGACCCGGGGCTCGGCGGGCTGCTGTCCCCGGCCGCGGACGCCGAGGCCCTCGCGCAGGTCCTCAGCGACCCGGCGATCGGTGGCTTCCAGGTCACCAGGCTGTTCAACGAGCCGGCCCACCGTGTCAACGAGGCCGTCGAGGAGTTCTTCGCCGACCGCTCCGCCGACGACCTCCTGCTCCTGCACTTCTCCGGGCACGGCATCAAGGACCCGGGCGGCGAGCTCTACTTCGCGACGGTGAACACCCGGCTGCGGGTGCTGGCCGCGACCTCGGTCGCGGCCAACTTCGTGAACCGGTTGATGACCCAGAGCCGGTCCCGACGGATCGTGCTGTTCCTGGACTGCTGCTACGCGGGCGCCTTCGAGCGAGGCATGACGTCCCGCGCCGGGCAGGTGATCGACCTGGAGGGCCGGTTCGAGGGACGTGGACGCGCGGTCATCACCGCCTCGGGTGCCGTCGAGTACGCCTTCGAGGCCGGAGAGCTCACCGAGTCCGGCGACCCGGCGCCGTCGGTGTTCACCAACGCGATGGTGCGGGGCCTCAGCACCGGTGAGGCGGACCGGGACCAGGACGGCTACGTCGACCTCGACGAGCTCTACGACTACGTCTTCGACTCGGTGCGCACGGTGACGCCGCACCAGACGCCCGGCAAGTGGACCTACGGCGTGCAGGGCGATCTGGTCATCGCCTGCCGGGCTCGCCCGGTCACTGACCCGGCCCCCCTGCCCGCTGAGCTCCAGCAGTCGGTGGAGAGCCCGCTGGCCGGCGTGCGGGGCGGAGCGGTGGCGGAGCTCGCGAGGCTCCTCGGAGGGCGTCACGAGGGCCGGTCCGCCGCGGCCCGCAGCGCGTTGGAGCAGCTGGCGGACGACGACAGCCGGAGCGTGTCGGGCGCTGCGGCCGCCGCGCTGGCTGCCGGCCCCGCGGCCAGGGCGACGCCGCCGGAGGTGGTGGGCGCTCCGGGCGGTGACCTCTCAGCGGTGTCCCTGCCCGCTCACCTGCGTCCGGTCGCGGATCGGCGGGCCGGGGCGCGGTGGTACCACCGCCCGGGGCGACGGGTACTGGGTGCAGTCGTGGCCGCGGTTCTCCTTCTCGGCGCCCTCGTCGTCTGGCTGCTCGGGTCGGACGGTGGTTCGGGGGGTGGCGGTGGTGCGCAGATCCCGGCCCCCTTCGACGGCACGTGGTCCGGCCGCGGCGCCATCCCGTCCGAGGGGGTCACCTCCGACTGGACGCTGGAGCTGACGACCGGCTTCACCTCCGCGCAGCTGGTCGGGACGGCGACGACCTGCGCCTCCGGTGAGCTGGACGTGACCGGGACGGACGGCGACACCATGACCATGAGGTTCTACCCGCCGGGCGACTGCACCCCCGCCACGGTCACGATGGCGAAGAACGGCGCGGACACGATCATCGTCAAGGTGCAACCCGACGAGAGCGCCCTGCACGAGCCGCGCTTCGAGGTGGCTCTCGAGCGCACGTCCTGAGCCCTCCCGCTGCTCGCCGAGCATCGCCGCGGTGGGGTCATCGGCGACTGCTCTACGGTGGGGTGCGTGGAGATCGAGGAAGTCCTCCTCCCCGGGGTGGGACTGCGCTACGAGTTCATCAACCACCGCGGTGCGCGGGTGGGAGTGGTGGCGCTGCGCAGCGGCGGGTTCGAGGTGGCGCTCTACGAGGGCACCGACCCGGACCTCGCCACGTCGACGTTCCACCTCGACCCCGAGGAGGCCGACGCGCTGGCCCAGATCCTGGGGGCGCCCCGGATCTCCGAGCGCTTCGTGGACCTCACCCGGGAGGTGCCCGGTTTGGCCGCGGGGCAGGTCGAGATCAAGGCCGGCGGGACGTACGTCGACCGCCCCCTCGGGGAGACCAGGGCACGCACCCGGACCGGGGCGTCCATCGTGGCGGTGGTCCGGGGCGAGGAGGTGCTCGCCTCGCCCGGGCCGGCCGAGGTCCTGCGGGCGGGCGACGTCCTCGTGGTGATCGGGACGAGTGCGGGCCTGTCGGGAGTCGTGAGCCTGATCGCCACCGGCTGACGTGCAGGTCTCGACGGAGCTGCTCCTCGAGCTCGGCCTGCTGCTGCTGGTCCTGACGGTCCTCGGCTCCGGTGCCCGCCGGGTGGGGCTGTCACCGATCCCGCTCTACCTGCTGGCGGGGTTGTTCCTCGGCCCGGGCGGGGTGGCACCGGTACCGGCCACCCAGGACTTCGTCGAGGCCGGGGCCTCCATCGGCCTGGTGCTGCTGCTGCTCGTGCTGGGCCTGGAGTTCACCGTCGAGGAGTTCACCACCAGCCTGCGCCGTCACCTCGGGTCCGCCGGAGTCGACCTGGTCCTCAACGCGACACCCGGGGCTCTCGCCGGCTGGTGGCTGGGTCTGGACACCGTGGGCATCGTCGCCCTGGCGGGCGCGACGTACATCTCCTCCTCCGGCATCATCGCGCGAGTCCTCGGCGACCTCAGGCGCCTGGGCAACCGGGAGACCCCGGCCGTGCTCTCGGTCCTCGTGCTCGAGGACTTCGCCATGGCCGCCTACCTGCCCGTCCTGGCCGTCCTCGCGTCGGGAGGCACCTGGTGGCAGGCGGTCATCGGTGTCGTCGTGGCCCTGGGCGCACTCAGCGGCGCACTGGTCGCCTCCCAGCGCTACGGGCACCGGGTGGGGCAGCTGGTCTCGCACCCGGATGCCGAGCAGCTCCTGCTGCGGGTCCTGGGTCTGACCCTCGTCGTCGCCGCGCTCGCCGAGTACGTCCACGCCTCCGCCGCGGTCGGGGCCTTCCTCGTCGGCCTCACCCTCACCGGGACGGTCGCGGTCCGGGCCCGAGCCGTCCTCTCCCCGCTGCGGGACCTGTTCGCGGCCGTGTTCTTCCTCGCCATCGGCCTCTCCGTCGACCCCGGCGACGTGCTGCCCGCCCTGCCGGTGGCCCTCCTGCTGGCGGTCGTGACGGTCCTCACCAAGATCCTCACCGGCTGGTTCGCGGCCGGGCGGGAGGGGACCGGCCCGCAGGGACGCTGGCGCGCAGGAACGGCGCTGACCGCCCGCGGCGAGTTCTCCCTGGTGATCATCGGTCTCGTCGGGACCCAGCACGCCTCCCTGGGGGACCTGGTGACCGCCTACGTCCTGGTGCTCGCCCTCGCGGGCCCCCTGTTGGCGCGGGTGCCGCCCCCGAGCCTGCTCGTGCACAGCCGGGCGTCGCGGGGCGCTGGGTGACACCGGACTGAGCCAGGCGCCCTCGAGCCGTGGCTGGGGTGCGGAGGTCTGTGTGGGCAGAAGCAGAACCAGCGCACCAGGCGGCCGTGGGGTCGGGGGCGACCGTCGGCTCAGCCCCTACCCGAGCGGCGTCGCCATCCCCCACCGGTCCGCTCCACGAGCCCGAGCTGCTCGAACTCGCGCAGCCAGCCGAGCATCGGCCAGCGGTCCCACCGGCCGTGGAAGACCGCGGCGTTGCGCAGGATGTCGTCGAGGTGCTGGAGGGGAGGGTCCTGGGTGGGGTGGTGCTGGTGGTACGCCCGGGCGTCGCCGACCCAGCCCAGCTGCAGACCACGGTGCACGGCCGTCCGGGCGAAGTCGGTGTCCTCCGCGCCGTACCCCACGTAGTCCTCGCAGAAGCCTCCGCCGATCTCCCAGGCGTCGCGGTGCAGGGCGAAGGACAACGACCAGAACAGGTCGGCGTCGGCGCCGTGCAGGAGCTCGCCCGGGGCCGGCGCAGGTCGGGCGGGGTGGGGACGGTCCAGAAGCCAGGGGTGGGCCAGCTCCGAGTCCGAGAGCCCGGCCGGGAGGTAGGTGACCGGGCCCGACCAGACGGTGCCCGGAGCGTGCGCGACGGCGCGGGCGTAGCCGCCGATGAGATCGGGTCCCGCGAGACAGTCGACGTCGAGGAAGACCAGGACCTCGGCGCCGAGGGCGAGGGCCTCGCGAGCGCCCCGGTTCCGCGCCGCCGCGAGGGGCAGGCCGTCGGGCGAGGCGGCGACGTCCACGATCCGCGGCTCCCGGGGGCCCGGGTACGCCAGGCCCGCGATCTCAGCATCGCTCATGGCGACCACCACGACCTGGTCCGGCGCCCGGTGCCCGGAGGCGAGCGAGGCCTGCTGGCGCAGGAGGTGGTCGTGGCGGCCGT
This sequence comes from uncultured Actinomycetota bacterium, assembly GCA_963760585.1. Lineage (GTDB taxonomy): Bacteria > Actinomycetota > Actinomycetes > Propionibacteriales > Nocardioidaceae > Nocardioides. The sequence goes on along the minus strand of CAVXDI010000002.1, from coordinate 755,415 downwards.
GCGCGAGGGTGATGAGCGCGACCGAGCTCATCCGACCGGCCTGAGCCCTAGAGCGGGCGAGGCCAGCACCTCGGCGAAGCGTTGTGCCGCCGCGCCGTCGCACCAGCCCCGCCAGCGGCGCCCGTCCAGCCCCGCGGCCCGGGCCAGCAGCTGCGGCCACCCCGAGTCCGGGAACGTCGGCGTGACCAGCGCCGGCCAGCCCCCTGCCGCGAGGACGGCGGCCGTGGTCGCCTGCTCGTCGTGCGGACGCTCCGCGGGGATGACCACCGCGGGGCGGCGACAGGCGGCCACCTCCGCCAGTGACCCCTGGCCCGCGTTGGTGACGACGACGTCGGCGTCCCGCACCAGCACGGACGGGTCGTCGACCCACCCGTCACCACCACCGAGGTGCGTCCACTCCCAGTCCGGGGCGAGCGCCCGCAGCGACTCCCCGTCGCGCGACGTCAGGGCTCCACCGCCCCGCCCCTGCAGGACCGTGACCCGCGGTGGGCCCGGCCGGCGTGGGGTCGGGGGCACCACCGGGAACCGGGAGACCGCGCCGAGGCACCGGATGCGCTCCGCGACGTCGTCCGGCAGACCGGGCGTCATCCCACGCGCCCCGGGGGGCCAGGCGGCGACCAGCTCCGAGGCGATCCGGAAGCCGGTCAGGTGCGCGACGTCGACGCGCCGTCCGGGTAGGACGAACGAGACCACCGGGACGCCGTGCAGCCTGGTCAGCAGCGCGGCCTCCACAGAGACGTCGACCACGACCAGCCGCGGTCGGGCCCACTCGAGCCACGACGAGAAGGCTGCCGCGCGAGCCCTCAGGCCCGGGTCGCCCGGCGGGACCCAGTGCAGCTGACCACCGGCGGTGGCATCGGCGGCGGGCCGCGCGAGCCGGGGGCCGAGGACCTGTCCGTCGTCGCGCGGGAGCTGGACCCACGGACCGCGCCACCACGAGGGCCGGGGCAGGGAGGACAGCCCGGTCACGATCTCCTCGAGGCCGGCCGCCAGCGTCCCGGCCCGGTGCAGGTGCCCCCGACCCTGGTGGTGGATGTAGTACCCGATCATGCGGCACCGACGAGCCCGGTCATCTCGCGGTAGACGTCCTCGTACCGGTCGACCATCCGGTCGAGCGAGAACAGCTCACAGGCCCGGCGCCGGACGGCGTCGCGGTCCCGGTCGAGCGCGGCGAGAACGGCGAGCGCGAGACCATCGAGGTCCCCGGCCGCGGCGAGGGCGCCGGACCCGGAGTCGACGATCTCGCCGAGAGCGCCCCGGTCGTAGGCCGCCACGGGGGTGCCGCAGGCCATGGCCTCGGCGGCGACCAGCCCGAAGGGCTCGTCCCACCGTGGCGTCACGAGGGCGACCGACGCCGCCCCGACCGCGCGGCGCAGCTCGAGGCGATCGAGATGACCCAGGTAGCGGGCCCGGCCGTCCAGGCGCGGGCGCACCTCGCTCTCGAAGTACTCGACGTCGTGGACCGGTCCGGCGAGGTCGATCGGGATCCCGGCCCGGGCGGCGGCCTCGATCGCCTCGTGGGGGGCCTTCTCCGGAACGATCCGTCCCGACCAGATCGCGGGACCGGCGCCGGGGCCCGCCCTCCAGAACTCGGTGTCGACACCGTTGGGGATCGTGACCGACCGCACCGCGTGCTGCCACGCCCGGGCCACGCTGCCACTGACGGCGACGAAGGCGTTGCTCGCCGGCGCGAACGCCAGGGCCGACTCGAGCCAGGCGATGGGCGGAGTGTGCAGGGTGGTGACGACGGGCACCGTGAGCAGCTCGCTCAGGGCGATCGGCAGGTGGTGCAGGCTGTTGTTGTGGACGATGTCGAACCGGCCGTGACGGCCGCGGGCCAGCCCCAGCATCAGGGTGAGGTAGGCGTGGTGCTCGCGCATCCAGGACTCCGGGCTGCTGCCCACGTCCGCCCGGGCGGCCGGGCTGCTGGCGAAGGTCGCGAACGGCAGCTCCGTCGCCCCGAGCAGGGGGTCGGATCCGGGCGCGGCGAACAGGCTCACGTGGTGTCCTCGCTCGAGGAGAGCCGAGGCCAGAGCGTGGGTGTGTGCCTCCAGCCCGCCGGCGAAGGGCTCACGGATCGCGAAGCGGGACGACGCGACGATGCAGATGCGCAGGCGCTCGCTCATGCCGGTGACACGGACGACGTACGAGGTGCCGTGCCGGGGTCGCCGGCTGCGACCTCGATGAGCTCGAGCATGGGCACCGGCCTCTCCGTGGGTGGGCGCTGGGAGAGGGTCAGGACCCGGTGCTCGGCAGCGGCCCACCATGTCGTTGGTCCGGCGGTCCCGGCCCGGGCTGCGTGAGCCCGGAAGGGACCGCCGGTAACTGGGGACGTGCCCTTTCCCGGTGGCGCCGATGCTCACCCCAACGGGTGAATCTCGGGTCGCCACCCGCACCTCGTTCCAGGTCACGGTTGTCGGCAGGTGAGCGCGTACGCCGCCGTGTCGGTGGTGGGGGCCGGCTCGTCCACGACCAGCGACAGCTCCCCCCGAAGAGTCTCTCCGGTGGTGGCCAGCACCGGCCGTGACGTGTACACCGTCCGCGAACCGGCACTGTCGAAGGCCACCACCTGCGAGCCGCTCCTCCACCCGCCCGACGGTTCCTCCCAGTGGAAGGTCACGCGGGCCTGACCGGTCGACGTCACCACGGCGTCGAACCTCACGAGGTCCGACCGGTCGCACTCGACGGACGTCGTCGTCGCCTCGACCCGGACCCGCACGACCGTGCCGTCCGAGGAGCGCAGCAGCAACGCCCACGCCGCAACCCCGAGGGCGACCACCATCGCCGAGAGCGCCACCAGGACCCACAGGCGTTTGCCGTCCGCCGGCTGGGGGGACATGGCCGCGGAGGCAGGCTCCGGCTGCGGCTGGGAGCCGAGGGCCACGAGCACGGGTGGTCCCGCCGAAGCACGCCTGCTGTCCGGGCCAGGGAACAGCCTGGACTGCAGGTCGAAGGCCTGCGAGCGCTCCGGGAGGAATCCCGCTTCGTCGGTGAGGAACCGGTGGTACGTCGCGTGGGCGGCGGACCTGGCGACCTCGAGATCCGCCGAGTCCGGGTCCAGCGTGTCGGGGGTGGCGCAGACGACCCCGTAGAGGATCTCGAGCGGGCGTCCGTGCTCGTCCAGCGTGCCGGGCCCGCCCGCTCGATCCTCCTCGCCCCACCGCTCCGTCCGGTAGGCGCAGCAGATCGGCCCGGTCCCGGACGCCGCGACGCTCTCCACCCGTACGGACCGCGCCGCGGCCGGCGGGGGCCCGAGAGCCTCGGCCAGCAACCAGGACTGGTTGCTCTCGGCCAGGGGGGCGGGCACGAGCAGCACCCGATAGCCCTTGCGCCGGCCTCGCGCCACCAGGAAGGGCCAGCCCGTTGGGGCGACCGGGGTCGCGTCCACCTCAGGGCCCGGCGCTCAGCCGTGAGGCGGGAAGCTCGACCTCGATCTGGGCCAGCGCCGCGTGGAACTCCGCGATGACGGCCCCTCGGGCCCCTGCGAGCGTTGCGGGATCGCCGGCGCCTCCCGGGCCCCCGAGCGTGCAGGCCTTCCAGTCCAGGAACATGCTCGCCAGCTCCTCTCCGTTCGGCCCGAGCGCCTCGTGCAAGCTCCGGCGGAGCTCGTTCCCCTCTGGCGACAGCTGGAGGCGGACCAGCGCGCGCTCGGCGTCGACCGAGGACAACCGGGCCCGGGTCTGCGCTACGAGGGTGACGGATCGCTGGAGGTGCGGGTCCATGGAGCGGTCCACGTCGCTGAAAAGGTCCGGCAGCACGGCGCAGAGCGGTAGCTCGACACGGCTCGGCCGGACCAGGCCGTCCTGCCGCTTCACGACGTGCCCGCTGCTGTCCACCCGGGCGAAGTCGGGTCCTACGGCGCTCACCGGGAACAGGCGCACCACCCGGGTGCCGTAGCTGTGCGAGTCGACGAGGCCGCGGACCTGGGGGTTGGCCAGCATGGCCTCGCAGACGAGGGCCAACCGGTGTGCATCGTCCGCGTCGGCGGGCTCGCCGAACCCGCGGACCAGGTCCCACTTGGTGAGTGCGAAGTGGATGGGACAGGTCGCGCCCGCCATGATTCCGATCATCGGCTGGATGGAGCTGCGGAAGTAGCGACGTCCGGCAGGCTCGTTCCGCAGGTACTGCAGCACGCGGTACCCGTCGAGCATCCCGAGCAGGCCCTGCGCGCCGTGGATGCGCTCCTCGAGCTCGACCAGCGCGGTGGCCCCGGTCTCGGGCTCGGTCTCCAGCAGCTCGCCCGCGTAGTCCAGGTAGCTGACCCGGCAGATCGGATGCTTGACCCCGTCGCGGTAGGAGACGCAGTCGAACACGAGCTCGCGCGACTCGCCGGCGCGGGTCCCGCGCGGCCATGGTTCGTCGGTGTCGCTGACCTCGTCGAACACCCTGCTGAGGTGGACCCGGTGCGCGGCGTCCGTCTCCAGGTAGTAGCAGTGCCCCGGCATCGGCACGTTCAGGGTGTGGAACATGCTCGACAGGAAGACGGTCTTGCCCGAGCCGGCGACGCCGAGGGTCACCAGTCGCAGCGTCGGAACGGCCACGGTCTGCGGGACCGGTCGGCCGCCACCCGCGGGCGGCGTGCCCGGCCGCGCTGGCGACGGCGTTGCCCGCGGCGGTGTGGGCGGTGCTTCCGGGGACGGCGCGAAGACCCGGGCGCGGATCGCGAACGCGTGGCCGCTGGCCGCCACCATCAACGCGAGGCCGACGAGTCCTGCCGCATCCTTTGTCCGCCAGTCCTGGGTCATCGCGATGAAGGCGACCACGCCGGCAGCGTAGGCCACGCTCACGCGGACGAAGGCGGAGCTCCTGAGACGGATCGCCGCGTGGATGAAGGGGACCGGGGCGAGGAATCCGAATGACAGGGCGGGGAGCAACGCCCAGAGAATCGAGGATCGGGGTGGCCGGGTCACAGCGACCGACGGGGGATGCGGAGGCGAGGGCGTCGGCGGCAGAGGAGGTGGCGCTGGCGGCGGTGGTGATGGTGGTGGAGGTGGCGGTGGTGATTTTGGAGGCGGCGGTGGCTGGCGGTGGTGGCGGTGGCGGTGGCGGCGGCGGTGGCGGCGGTGGCGGTGGTGGCGGCTCCGGGGTGAGCACTGCCACCAGCTCTGCCTCCACGGCGACCGCGCACTCGCCCGTCGGCCCGGTGAGCGTGAAGCTTCCGCGCAGTGTGCCCGTCCGCCCGGTGGCGATCGACACGTCGACCTCCGATGAGGAGACGGTCACCCGCAACCAGTCGTCGGAGACCCGGGGCGCGCACGCGCGGGCGACGGGCGGGCCGAGCAGGCGGATCAGTCGGTGGGGCGGCGCCGACCCGGCCTCGACCGCCTCGAAGCGGATCTCCGTGGCATCGGTCTGCACCGCCACGTCCCGGCACGCGGCCTCGGCCAGCTCTGCGACGTGGCCGATGTCGGTGCGGGCCATCTCGGTCAGCACCGCCAGCGCACCCACGGCCGCCGGCAGGTTCTCGCTGACCAGCCGGGCCCGGAGCTCACCGATGGCACCGATCCGGCTGTACATGTTCGCGTCGTGGACGGCGGCCTCGAGGTCGGGTGGCAGCTGGGCCGGCTTGATCCGCCGCCGCTGGCTCCGCGCCAGGTAGAGCTCTCCGGACATCTCGATGTCGCGACTGGGGGTCTGTTTCGGGTTCCTCTCCCGTACCTGGTCGAACACGTAGTCGTACAGCTCGTTCAGGGAGACCAGGCCGTCCTCGTCGCGATCCGCCTCGCCGGTCTTGAGTCCCCGCACCAGGGCCGAGGTGAAGACCGAGGGTTGCAGCGCGTTCTCGTCCGCCAACCGGTCACCCTCGAAGGCGTACTCGATGGCGCTGGAGGCCGTGATCACGGCACGGCCTCGGCCCGCACCCAGTCTCTGCTGGGGAAAGCTGTCCATGACGTTGGCCTCGCCGGACGAACGCACCGCCACCCCTCGTCCGTAGGCGCCCCCGTAGCAGCAGTCGAGCAGGAGCACGACGCTGCGCGACCTGCTCGCCCGGATGCACCGCTGCACGAAATCGGCCGGTACGGCGCTGGAGGCCAGGAGATCGGGACGGGTGTTGCGCACGGCGAAGAACAGCTCTCCGGAGTCGCTCTTCAGGCCGTGGCAGGAGAAGTGCAGCAGCAGCAGGTCCTCGGCGCGGCTGGTGGAGAACAGCTCCTCGATCTTCTGCTGGACGACGTGCGCGGGCTGGTCACGGACCACTTCGACGTCGAAGCCGCCGATCGCCGCATCGCCGAGCACGCCCGCTAGCGCCACCGCGTCGGCGCCGGGCGACTTCAGGTGCCGCAGGCCCTCGTGGTCGTACTCGCCGTTGGCGACGATCAGGGCTTTTCGCTGGCCATCCATGCCTCGCCGACCTTCGCCGTGAGCAGCTCGGGTTCCATCAGCGCCCCCTCGGAGAGCCCTCCTGGTCGGGCCTGTCGGCCCCGCACGTCGCGTCCGCCCAGAGTACTCGCGACCACGGCTGTGCGGCAGCGGATTCTCGAGCGTGCCCGGGCTACTTCACCCGGGCGAACTCTCCCGTCTCGACCCGGTTGCGGTGCCGCTGGATCTCGTTGCGGACCGTCTTGGCCAGGATGTAGAGCCCGATCACGTTGGCGATGGACATCATGAAGATCGCCGCGTCGGAGAACCCGATCACCGGGCCCAGCGAGAGCGAGGCGCCGATGACGGTGAAGATGCAGAAGATCACCTTGAAGACCATCTCGGCGGTGGGGCTGTCACCGAAGAGGTAGCCGGTGGCCTTCATCCCGTAGTACGACCACGAGATCATCGTCGAGAACGCGAACAGCACGACCGCGACGGCGAGCACGTTCGGGAACCAGGGGATCACGGACTCGAAGGCCCGCGAGGTCAGGCCGACCCCGCCCAGCTCACTGGCGTCCGGGTCGTTCCAGGCGCCGGTGATCACGATCGTGAGCGCCGTCATGGTGCAGATGATGATCGTGTCGATGAGCGGCTCGAGCAGGGCGACGAACCCCTCGGTGGCGGGCTCCTCGGTCTTCACCGCGGAGTGGGCGATGGAGGCCGAGCCGATGCCCGCCTCGTTGGAGAACGCGGCACGCTGGAAGCCTACGATGAGCACGCCCACGAAGCCGCCGGCGATGCCCTCGGCGCTGAACGCGCCGCTGATGATGTCGCCCATGGCCCCGGGGACCTCGGAGACGCTGCCGAGGATCACGACGAGGCAGGCCGCGAGGTAGATGCCGGCCATCAGCGGGACGATCTTCTCGGTGACCCTGGCGATGCTCTTGATGCCGCCGATGATGACGGCGCCCACGGCGATCGCGAAGATCACTCCGACCAGCCAGTTCAGGTCGGCGAAGAAGCTGCTCTCCCCGCCGGTGACGGCGACGATCTGGGCGGTGGCCTGGTTGGCCTGGAACATGTTGCCGCCGCCGAGGGCGCCGCCGATGCAGCAGACGGCGAAGAAGGCGGCCAGGAACTTGCCGAGCGCCGCGTTGCCGGTGACCTGGCGCACGCCGTCGCGCAGGTAGTACATCGGGCCGCCTGAGACCGAGCCGTCGGCGTGCTCCTTGCGGTACATCACACCGAGCGTGCACTCAGCCATCTTGGCGGCCATGCCGAAGAAGCCCGCCACGATCATCCAGAACGTCGCGCCCGGGCCCCCGAGCGAGATGGCGACCGCGACACCGGCGATGTTGCCCAGCCCGACCGTGCCGGACACCGCGGTGGCCAGCGCCTGGAAGTGCGAGACCTCCCCAGCGTCCTCGGGCTTGGAGTAGCGACCGCGCACGAGGTTGACGGAGTGCTTGAGGCCGAACTGCGGGAACCCCAGCCAGACGGTGAAGAAGATGGCGGCGATGACCAGCCACAGCACGATGAGGGGCACCTCGGCGCCGTTGACGTTCACGGCGTAGAAGACCTTGCCGACGATCCAGTCCGAGATCGGGCCGAAGTACTTCTGAACGGTCTCGTCGATCCCCATCACGACGACGTTCGCCTCGCCGCTCACGGGACCACCGTCACCGGGACGGGTGCTTCGGCCACCAGGTGGGCGGGGGTGCTGCCGAAGATGGCCTGTCGCACCCGGCTGTCACCCGTGCGGCCCAGGACGATGTGGTCGCTGCGCCGTTCCCCGGCCAGATGGATGATCGTGTCCACCGGGTCGCCGTGGCGGACCACGACCTCGACCGGTACGCCGGCCTCCCGGACCAGCTCCCTCAGCGGGTCGATGACCTGCTCGGTGGCGGCCGCGATCTCCGCGGCCTTCTGCGCGTGGCGGTGCTCGTTCTCGGTGGGTGTGTTGAACGAGAACGGCGACCAGGGGATCACGTGGACGATGACCACGCTCCCGTCGCGTTCGAGGGCCCTGGCCACGGCGAACTCGACGGCTCTTCGGCTGTGGTCGCTCCGATCGACACCGATCAGGATCTCGGACACGGAGTACCTCCCTGTAGACCACCTTGTCTGGTTCGGGACACTAGTCCGACGGCCGGTGGTTGTCACTGACCCCAGCACCTGCCCAGCACCTGCCGACCCGGCGTCCGGCCATACGCTGGGGGCCCGACACCGACGATGGGGGAGTGATGACCGGCGGACCCGAACCCGACCAGAGCAGCGGTCCGACGACGCAGACCGCGGCCCACAGCTGGCGGGCCACCGACCGCTTCGTGCCGCGCGTCGTCGTCCGTCCGCTGCAGTCGCTGATGGCCATCGAGACCAGCAGCGCGGCGTTCATCCTGATCGCCACGGTGGCCGCGGTCGTGGTGGCCAACACGCCGCTGGTCGATGCCTACCACCACGTGTGGGAGAGCACGCTGGCGCTCGACGTCGGCAGCCTGCACCTCCTCGACCTCACCTTCCACGAGGTCGTCAACGACGGGCTGATGACGCTCTTCTTCCTGCTGGTCTCGCTGGAGATCAAGCGGGAGATGGTCTTCGGTGAGCTGCAGGACCCGCGGGCGGCGGCGCTGCCCATCGCCGCCGCCGTCGGGGGCATGGTCGCGCCGGCGCTCATCTACCTGGCGTTCAACGCCGGCGGCCCCCACCAGAACGGGTGGGGGATCCCGATGGCCACGGACATCGCGTTCGCCGTCGCGGTGATCACCTCGCTGGGCAGCCGGGTCCCCCTGGGAGCCCGGCTCTTCCTGCTGACGCTGGCGATCGTCGACGACCTCGGCGCCATCCTGGTGATCGCGCTGTTCTACAGCGGCGGCATCTCGTTCCTCTGGCTGCTCGCGGCGGCGGGGACGGTGCTCGCCGCGGTGCTGCTCCAACGGGCCCGGGTCCGGGCGCTGTGGGTGTTCATCCTCCTCGGGTCGCTGGGCTGGATCGCCCTGCACGAGTCCGGCGTGCACGCCACGATCATCGGGGTGGCGTTCGGGCTGGTCACGCCGGCCTACGCCCTGCTCGCGCCCACCGTCTACCCCGAGGTGGCCACCTCCCTGGTCGACCAGGTCGTCAGCCGCAACGCGGACGGCACGGTCACCGCCGACGAGCACGAGGCCAACGACCACACCCTGCGCGAGATCCGCCGGCTCTCCCTGGAGACCCAGTCTCCGCTGCACCGGGTGGAGAGCCGCCTGGCGCCGTACGTCGCGTTCGGCATCGTCCCCCTCTTCGCCTTCGCCAACGCCGGCCTGACCCTTCCGAAGGTCCCGGCGAGCGAGTGGGCCTCGGACCCGGTGGTCCTGGGCATCGCCCTCGGCCTGGTCGTCGGCAAGACCCTGGGCATCTTCAGCGCCTCCTGGCTGCTCGTCCGCAGCGGGCTGGCCCGCTACCCCACGGGGATGACCCAGACCCACCTGCTGGGCGTCTCGATGACGGCGGGAGTCGGCTTCACGGTGGCGATCTTCGTGGCCACCCTCGCCTTCGACGACGGCGACGTCATCGACCTCGCCAAGCTCGGCATCATGCTCGGCAGCCTGGTCGCGGCCGTCGGCGGCTACCTGATCCTGCGCCGCGGAGGGTCGCCCGGGGAACCTGAGCCGCCGACCGACAGCTGAGGGCGGCCGGGGGAGGACCGCCGGGGAGGGTCCTCACCCTCGAGGCGTCAGCCCGCACGTCGCAGGGCCCTCGACCACCGCGCCGTCCGGGGTGAAGCGCGAGCCGTGCAACGGGCAGTCCCAGCTGCGCTCGGCGTCGTTCCAGCGCACCACGCCGCCGAGGTGCGTGCACACCGCCGAGACCCGACGCTCGACCCCGTCGGTCGTGGAGACCGCACTCGGAGTCCCGGCCCGGTCGACGCGGGTCTCGCCCGTGCCCTCGTCCGGGGAGCCGGCGCCCGGCCGCAGGACGGGCCTGACCCACCCGAGGCCGAGCTGCAGTCCGACGGCGGCGTTGGCGCGCAGGCCGCCCAGGGCGCCCGTGGGCAGCCGGCGGTCCCAGGTGGCGAAGACGTCGGCCCACTCGGGCGCGGTGCCGCTCGCCGACCCGGCGAGAACCAGGGCCGCGGCGACGCCGTTGGTCATCCCCCACTTGGAGTAGCCGCCCGCGACGACGAGGTCGGGGGCGCCGGGCAGCAGCGGGCCGGCGTAGGGCAGCGCGGCGTGCGGCACGTAGTCCTGGGCCGACCAGGCGTGCGTCTCCTCGGCACGAGGGAAGTGCTCTGCGGTCCACGAGCGCAGCCCGTCGAGCTGTGCGCTCGCGGACCTCTCGCGACCCGTGGGGTGGCCGTTGCCTCCCACCAGGAGCAGGTGGCCGGAGCCGGAGGGCGCGTCCCGCAGGGACCGCGAGGGCTGCTCGGCGGAGAGGTACATGCCGTCGACGGCCAGCTCCGGCGTGCGGAAGGCGAGCCCGTAGGAGCGGGCCGCCTCGACCCGGGCGAAGAAGCCCCCGCGGTCGAGGATCGGTGTGTTGGTCGCCAGTACCACCGTGCGGGCCTCGGCGACGCCGTGGTCGGTGCGCACCCGGTACGGCGCGCGGGACTGCACCCCACGCACCCGCGCGCCCTCGACGAGGTGCACGCCCTGGGCCACCGCGGCCCGGGACAGCGCGTCCAGCAGCTCGCCCGGGTCCAGCTGGAGCTGGTCGGGCAGCAGCACGGCACCGTGCGTGGCCAGCCGTAACGGCGGCTCGTCGAGCCAGGCGACGGGCAGCCCCGCCTTGCCGGCGGCCGCGAGCTCGCCCCGAGCCGCCCGCGCCCCGTGGCTGGTGCTGGCGTAGGTGTACGCCGGGCGGTGCTGCACGGCGACCCCGGCGTCGGCGCAGAACTCGGCGAGCCAGGCCTGGGCCTCGAGGTTCGCGCGGACGTAGCGGGCCACCACCGGGGCCGGGTGCCGGTGCGCGATCCGGGACAGCTGGGTGCCCTGGAGCAGGCTCACCTTGGCGGTGCTCCGGGCGGTCGTGCCGGCGCCGACGTGCTCGGCCTCGAGGACGGCGACCGAGCGGCCGGCTCGCGCGAGCAGCAGGGCGGTGGTGAGCCCGGTGATCCCGGCACCGACGACGAGAACGTCCCACGAGCCCCTCACCTCCGTCGTGCCGGGGGTGGTGCGCGGGTGGCGGTCCTGCCACACGGAGCTCAGTGCCATGGGTCCTCCTCGGGAGCCGGTGCCCGTCCCGATACCCGTCCCGTCGCCGGGACATGCGTGCTCAGCCGGTGGGGGGCCGGACCGCGCCGCCGGGCGTCACCTCGGCATCGCCCTGGAGAGCAGCCTTGAGGCTCGGCGTCGCCTGGAGGGCCAGGATGTCGGCCGGCATCTCGATCCCGGCCTCGTCGAGCGCTGCCTTGGCCGCGGTGATGGCCCGCGACTGGGCGAGGAGTGCGTCGTGCTGGTTCGGGCCGCACCAGATGCGGACGTCGATGTCTACGGTGGAGGCGCCGAGATTCATCACGAGCGCCTCGGGAGCGGGCGTGTCGTCGATGCGCTCGAGACCGGCCAGGCTCTGCTCGATGACCGCGCACGCCTCGAGCGCGTCGTTCTCGTAGGCGATGCCGATGACGAAGGAGAGTCGGCGGCTCCGGTAGTGGGTGAGCACCGTGATCACGTTCTTGTAGACGTCCCGGTTGGGGATCAGCACGAGCTGTCCGTCGAAGGTCTTGAGCCGTGTCTCGCGGATCGTGATCGCCTCCACGGTCCCGGACTGGTCGACCACGGTGATCTGGTCCCCGGACCGGAAGGGCTGGCGCAGTAGCAGGAGGACGCCCGAGAGCAGGTTCTCCAGGATGTCGCGGAAGGCGAAGCCGATCGCCACCGAGAAGAACCCCAGCCCACCCAGCAGGTCGACGGGCCTGACCGAGGGGAGCACGACGACGACGGCCGCCAGGACCAGGCTGGTGAGCACGACCCAGCCGGCGAGCATGCTCATGACCTGCGCGAAGCTCGGCGTGCGCCGCCGGACAAGTGCGGTGCGCAGGCCCCAGCGCACCAGCCGCGAGAGCAGGTAGCCGGTCAGCACGAGGACCACGGCCAGGGCGAGCCGCGGGGCGGCTCCCGCGAATGCTCCCGTGACCCGTTGGATCAGCTCGCTCATGCACGTCTCCACCCTGATCGACGGACCGGACGATCCGGTCGAGCGCGTCGGGACTCGTGGTCCGGCTGGAAGGCTACGGGGTCGGCGGGCGCCGGGCCGGGGGTCGGGCGACGAGGGCCGACGGTGACAGGCTGGCAGCGGCGGAGCCGTTCCGCCCTCTCGCCCCCGACCCCCAGGAGCACCGGTGACCACCTCGAGCCCCGACCGGCCCACCAGCAGCAGGGACCCCGAGGTCCGGCAGGTCCCCGTCGGCGACCTCACGTTCGACGTGAGCGTCGCCGGACCTCCCGACGGCCGGCCGGTGCTGCTGCTGCACGGCTTCCCGCAGACGGCCTGGTCGTGGCGGCACGTCGTCCCGCTCCTGGCCGACGCCGGCCTCCGGGTCCTGGCCCTCGACCAGCGGGGCTACTCCCCGGGAGCGAGCCCGGACGAGGTGGACGCCTACGCCGGCGAGCACCTGGTGGCCGACGTGATCGGGGTCCTCGACGCGCTCGACGTGACCGCGGTCGACCTGGTCGGCCACGACTGGGGCGCGGCGGTCGCCTGGCAGGTGGCTGGGCTGCACCCGGAGCGGGTGCGCACGCTGACGGCCCTCTCGGTCCCGCACCCCGGCGCGTTCCGGGAGGCGCTGGGCGCCGACCCCGAGCAGCGCGCGCGGTCGGCGTACATGAGGGACTTCGCCACCCCGGGCCACGAGGAGGTCCTGCTCGCGGACGGGGCCGCCCGGCTCCGGGCCCTGCTCGGGGTGGCCAACGGGGTGGACGTCGAGCACGTCCTGGCCCGGATGGGCACCGGCCCCGCGCTGCGGCGTGGGCTCAACTGGTACGCCGCGCAGTCCGCCGAGCGGGTCCGCGCGATCCCGCAGACTCCGGTGCCCACCCTGCACGTCTGGTCCGACGGGGACCAGGCCCTGGGGGAGTACGGCGCTCGCGCCACGCACCGGTACGTCAGCGGGCCGTACGAGCTCGTCGTGCTGCCGGGGGTGAGTCACTGGATCCCCGAGGAGGTGCCGCAGCGCACGGCCGAGCTGGTCCTCGGGCACCTGGACAGGTTCCCGGCCCGGTAGCCCCGGAGGTGTGGACCGCCAGGGAGGGTGGGAGGGCCCTGGCGGTCCACGAGCCCGTCGGTTGGGGGGACGGACTCCATCTCTTCTCCGGGGGGAGAGGACTCGAGGGGAGAACGAGCCTGGTCGCCAGGGGGTCACGCACCGGTTCAGGTGGTCTGGACCTCCCCGCCCGGACCCGGGCGGGGAGCCCGTGGGGGTGGGTCGTGCGGATCTGGGAGGGTGGAGGCGAGGAGGCTCACATGGCTGGACACGAGCGCGACCGGGACGAGCAGGGACGGGCCCGGCAGGCACGCCCCCGGGATGAGCTGGGTCGCCCCCTGGCGTACGGGTCGACCGGGGTCGAACCGGTCTCGGAGCGGCCGCTGCCGCCGCCGGAGACGCTGGCGGTGGCCCGCGGGCTCCTGGCCGAGGGTCGGCCCTTCGCCGCGCACGAGATCCTCGAGGTGCGGTGGAAGTCGTGCCCGGAGGTGGAGCGGCCGCTGTGGCAGGGGCTGGCGCAGCTCTGCGTCGGGCTCACCCACCACGCCCGGGGAAACACGGAAGGGGCCGCCCGTCTCGTCGAGCGGGCCGCCGGTCGCCTGATGGCCTACGCGGACGGCGACGGCGACGCACCGACGTTCGGGCTAGACCTGGACGCCCTCGTGGAGTGCGCCCGGGATCGGGTCCGGGAGGCCTGAGGCTAGGCCGGGCCGGTCCCGGTCGACACCATGTCGCGCAGCCCGGCGAGGGCGTCACGCAGGCCGCGCTGCACGGTGGCCGGGGAGGCCTCCACGAGCCGCGAGATATCGGCACACGTACGTCCACCGAAGTAGGCCAGCTCGAGGACATGCCGCTCGGGGGCGCGGAGGGCGGCCAGGGCCCACTGGACCGTACGCGTCTCCATCGACGCCGCACCCGTGGTGCCTTCCTCGTCGAGAAGGCCAAGCGCCTCGTCGACCGGCGAGCCGTGCCCCGGGGGCGGGACGGGCAGGCTCCGGAGGCTGTCGACCGCAATCCGGTGCGCCAGGCCCATCACCCAGGCCGTCGCGGACCCCCGGGCGGGGTCGAACTCGGACGCGCTCTGCCAGAGCCGGCCGAAGACCTCTCGGGTCAGCTCCTCCGAGCGGGGGACGTCCCCCAGGATGCGGACGACGATCCCGTGGACGCGCGGCGCCACGGCCTGGTAGACCGCCGCGGCAGCCACCTCGTCCCCCCGCCCGGCGGCGGAAAGCTGCTGCCCGAGAAGGGTGGGCAACCGGCTCAGTCCTCCAGCGCGGCGTCGAGCGTGATGTCGGCGCCGGTGAGCGCCTTGCTCACGGGGCAGGTGGCCTTGGCCTCCTGAGCGGCGCTCTCGAAGCCCGCGGCGTCCAGGCCCTCGACCTCGCCACGCACGGTCAACGCGATGCCGGTGATCCGGAAGCCGCCGTCGGGGTCCGGGCCGAGGGACACCTCGGCCCGGACGTCCAGCGCCTGCGGGGTGCCACCCGCCTGGGCGATGAGGGCGGAGAGCTGCATGGCGTAGCACGACGAGTGCGCCGCCGCGATGAGCTCCTCCGGGCTGGTGGTGCCGTCGGCGTCCTCGGCCGCCCGCTTCGGGAAGGAGACGCCGTAGGTGCCGGCGTGGGAGCTGCTGAGCTCGACCTGGCCGCTGCCGGTCTCGAGGGTGCCGTTCCAGGCGGTGCGTGCGGTACGAGTGGGCATCGTTGGTCCTTGGGGTCGAGGGGTGGGTCGGGAGCAGCCTGCCCATGTCTGGGGCGCTATAAACTTGTGCACAAGGTAACGCACTGCGTGCCAGAATGGGGGACATGCCGGCCCCCTCCACCCCGCCGCTCTCCGAGCAGGTGTGCTTCGACCTCTACGCGGCATCGCGGGCCGTGACGAACGCCTACCGGCCGGTCCTGCGCGCGCTCGGCCTGACCTACCCGCAGTACCTCGTGCTGATCGTCCTGTGGGAGCAGGGCACCTGCACGGTCCGACAGCTGGCCGACGCCCTCGACCTGGATCACGGGACGTTGACGCCGCTGCTGCGCCGGATGGAGTCCGGCGGTCTCGTGACGCGCCGCCGGGCCCACGCCGACGAGCGGTTCGTCGAGGTCGCCCTGACCACGCAGGGGGACGCCCTGCGCAGCCACGCGACGCGGATCCACTGCGACATGAAGGACGCCCTCGGGCTCGACGACGCCGAGTTCAGCGACCTGCAGGCCACGCTGCGCCGGCTGACCGCCCGCGTCGCGGGGTAGCGCGAGGTTGCCCGGGGGCTCAGCGCCGGGAGAAGGCGGTCCGGGTGAGGACGACGACTCCGGCGCCGAAGAAGCCGACCAGCGCCCAGCCGAGGGACTGGCCGTCCGGGCCGGAGCGCACGAGGGCGACACCGACGGCGACCGGCAGCAGGCACAGGGCGGCCACCAGCAGATGTCCCCAGCCGATCCGACGCTCGCTCACGGGGTCGAGGGTCTCATCGTGGCGACACCGCAGGGGCGCCGGGGGGCGCGACCGGCAGGAGGGCCGGGGTCCGGCGCAGCACGAGCGTCAGCAGGGCGGCCACGCCCAGCAGCAGGGCGGCGAGGACGACGACGCCCGGCCACCCCGCGTCCGACCAGGCCCGGCCGGCGACGCTGCCGAAGACCGACGAGCCGGTGTAGTAGGCGAAGAGGTGCAACGAGGCGGCCTGCCCGCTGCTCACCCCGCCGGCGTGGGCCCGCGCGGGCACCCACCCGCTGACCACGCTGTGGAGCACGAAGAACCCGGTCGTCAGCACAGCCACTCCGAGCACCACCGTGGGCAACCGGCTCGGCACCGTGAGCAGCAGGCCGACGAGCGCGATCAGGCAGCCGAACGGCGCCACCGCGCGGCGTCCGAACCGGTCGGCCAGGTGCCCCGCGACCCAGGAGCTCGCGGAGCCGAGCAGGTAGACGGTGAACACCAGGCTGGCCGCCCCGACCCCGAGGTGGAAGGGGGCCCCGGTCAGCCGGAAGGAGAGCGCGTTGAAGACGGCGACGAAGGCACCGATCCCGCAGGCCCCGATGGCGTACAGCGCCAGCAGTCCGCGGTCCGAGACCGCTCGTCTCGTCATCCCGAGCAGGGCCCGAGCGCCGGGGGGCCGGGCCACGAAGCGTTGCGAGGCGGGCAGCAGCAGGCGGACGGTCATGGCGCAGACCAGGCCGAGCAGCGCCGTGGCCGCCAGGGCCCAGCGCCAACCGGCGAGATCGGCGACCCCGCCGGTCACCAGCCTCCCGGCCATGCCACCCACCGCGGTGCCTGCCACGTAGAGGCCGGCGGCCCGCGCATGGGTGGAGGGGTGCAGCTCCTCGCGGAGGTAGGCCGTCGCGACGGCGGGGAGCCCGGCCAGCGCCACGCCCTCGAGGAGTCGCAGCCCCAGGAGGGCCTCCCACGTGGGGGCCACGGCACAGGCCGCCGCGACCAGGGTCGAGGCGCTCAGCGACACGTGGATCAGCCGGGTGCGGCCGATCACGTCGGAGAGCGGTCCCGCGACGAGCAGGGCGAGCGCCAGCCCGCCGGTGGTCAGCGAGAGCGACAGGGTGCTCCGGGTCGCCGAGACGGCGAACGCCTTCGCCAGCTCCGGCAGGAGCGCCTGGGTGCTGTACAGGAGCGCGAACGTCGCGAGCCCGGCGGCGAAGAGCGCCCCGCTGATCCGGCGGTACTCGCCGCTGCCCGGACGGTGACCCGGGTTCTGGTCACTGCGCTGTTCGGGGCGCCGTCCGGGGGACTGCTCGGGCTCGGCACGGCTGGTCACCGCGCCGACTCTGCACCGCGGGACGCGATGCGTCCAATGAGGAGCGTGAGAGAACTCCATGCGCGAAGCGTATGGTGACCGGATGCTGCTGCGGGATCTCGAGTGGCTGGTCGCCCTGGACGACCACCGGCACGTGACGCATGCCGCGGCCGCCCTCGGCGTGAGCCAGCCGACCCTGTCCCGCGCCCTGGCGCGGGTCGAGGCGGAGCTCGGGACGCGCCTCTTCGAGCGGCTGCCCACGGGCCTGCACCCGAATCCGGACGGTGAGCTCGTGGTGTCGGCCGCCCGGGAGCAGACCGCGCGGTACCAGCAGCTGCGCACGGAGCTGGCGAGCCGCCTGGATCCCGAGGGTGGCCTGGTGCGCCTCGCCTTCCTCGACTCGATGGCCACCTCGCTGGTGCCTCGGGTGCTGCGCGCCTTCCACGGGCACGCGCCCGGGGTGCGGGTGGTGCTTCGCCAGGAACCGGCGCACGAGATCCTGCACGACCTCAGCACCGGTGCAGCGGAGCTCGCGATCACCTCCGAGCGGCCCACCGGCGACTTCGGCTGGCTGCCGCTGCAGGAGGAGCGTCTGGTGCTGATCGTCAGGCCCACGCACCGGCTGCGTCGGCGCCGCCTGGTGCGGCTCGACGAGCTGGCCGGTGAGGAGCTGGTCACGACGCCGGTCGGCTTCGGCCACCGGGCCCTGGTCGACGGGCTGCTCGCCGACGCCTCAGTGGCGCCCCGGGTCTCCTTCGAGAGCGCGGACCTGGCCACCATCGAGGGCCTGGTCGCAGCCGGGCTGGGCGTGGCGATCGTGCCGGAGGCCTTCGCCGGCCAGTCGGGCACCATCGGGATCGCGCTGACGGCCCGCGCCGCCCGCCGGAGTGTCGGGCTCACGTGGCGCAGCGACCGCGAGCCGGCACCCGCCGCGGCCCGGCTCCTGGACTTCGTCGTCAGGAGGCGCGGTTCGTTCTGACCGGTCGTCTCAGGACGGGTGCGCCCGCTCCTCCAGCAGGCGCTTGAGGTTGCGCAGGTCCTTCGTGGTGGCGCGCCGCACCGCTCGGGACATCAGCGGGGCGGCCAGGGCACCGAAGCCGGACGGTTCGCCGTCGTTGCGCAGCGTCATGCGGGTCCCCCCGTCAGCGGTGTCGTGCCACTCGTAGGTCGTCCGCATCGGGAAGGGCCCCTGGGCGGTGCTCATCACGAACCGTTCACCGGGCAGGTGCTCGCGCACCTCGTAGGTGTAGGCCAGCCGGCGCCCCAGGAAGCGGGCCACGAAGGCGACCCGGGAGCCGACCACGGCGGGCGGCGGCGTCTCCCAGGAGACGGAGCGGATGTTGGCGTACCAGCTCGGGGCGTTGGCGGGGTCGGCCGCGTAGGCCGCCACCTGGCCCCGGGGCAGCCGGATCTCGATCGAGGTCTGCACGTCGACGGCCATGGCTCCAGCCTAGGGCCCGTCGGTCAGGGGTGCTCCTCGTAGACGTCCGGGATGCCGTCGTGGTCGCGGTCCTGCGCCTCTGCCGCACAGATCCGCTGGTAGGCACGGTTGCGGCCGCGCAGCACCACGGTCGCGACCAGCGCGGCCAGCACCGAACCGGCGAGCACGCCCACCTTCACGTGCTCGTCGCGGGTGCTGTCGGGCCCGAACGCCAGCTCCCCGATGAGCAGCGAGACCGTGAACCCGATCCCGGCCAGGAGCGACACCCCGAGCACGTCGACCCACGCCAGGTCGTCGTCCAGCTCGGCCCGGGTGAAGCGGGCCATCAACCAGGTGGAGCCGAAGATCCCGACCGCCTTGCCGACGACCAGGCCGGCGACGATGCCGAGGGCGACGGAGTCGGTGAGGGAGGCGCCCAGTCCCGAGAGGCCTCCGACGCCGACGCCGGCCGCGAAGAACGCGAACACGGGGACGGCGAAGCCGGACGAGAACGGCCGGGTCAGGTGCTCGAAGTGCTCCGCCATGCCCGGACCGGCGTCCGGCCCGCCGGCGGCCTGGCTGCGGATCACCGGGACGGTGAAAGCCAGGAGGACCCCGGCCACGGTGGCGTGCACGCCCGAGGCGTGCACCAGCCCCCAGGCCACGAGCGCGAGGGGGAGCAGCAGCCACCAGGAACGGACCCGGCGCTGCACCAGCACCCCGAAGATCGCGATCGGCACCAGCGCCAGCAGCAGCCACAACGGCTCCAGCGAGCGGGTGTAGAAGATCGCGATGATCGTGATGGCGAGCAGGTCGTCGACCACGGCGAGCGTGAGCAGGAACGTCCGCAGCGCCACCGGCAGGTGGGTGCTGATGACCGCCAGGACGGCGACGGCGAACGCGATGTCGGTGGCCGTGGGGATCGCCCAGCCGGAGAGTGCTCCACTCCCGCCGCCGGCCACCAGGTTCACCGCGACGTAGACCAGCGCGGGCACCACCATCCCGCCGACCGCGGCCAGCACCGGGATGGAGGCTCGGCGGGGGTCGCGCAGGTCGCCGGCGACGAACTCGCGCTTCACCTCGAGCCCGGCCACGAAGAAGAAGACGGCGAGCAGGCCGTCGGCGGCCCAGGTGCCGAGGCTGAGGTCGAGGTGGAGGGCGGCGGGGCCGACGGTCAGGTTCTTGAGGTCGGTGTAGCTGGAGGCCCAGGGGGAGTTGGCCCACACCAGCGCGACCACGGAGGCGATCAGCAGCAGCGCCCCGCCGACGGTCTCGCGACGCAGGACCGCACTGATCCGTGAGGCCTCGGACCACGTCCCGCGGCCCAGCACGCGGCGATCGTTGGAGGTGGAGCTCGGGTCGTTCATCACAGGAGAGACCTTCCGGGGTCGATGGCAGAGTTGCCGACCAGACTTCCCGGCGCACCGCGACCCAGCCTAGCGGCTCGGGACCAAGGGCCCCCGCGAGGCGGCCCTGCGCCCTTGCCGCCGCTGCCGCCGCGGGACGAGCATGGTGGACATGGACTCAGCTCACGTACCAGCAGGCAGCATCGTGGTCGGCGTCGACGGCTCGCCGGACGGTGAGCGCGCCCTCGACTGGGCGATCGAGCAGGCCGCGCTCGAACGGCGTCCGCTGGTGCTCGCGCACGCCCTGCAGCCCTGGGGCTTCCCCACCTCCGGCTCGCTGACCGGCGGCGGCGAGTACGCCGGGCTGGTCGCCGACCTGCGCCACGGCGGGCAGGTGATGCTGGACGATGCCAGGGACCGGGTCCAGGAGCGCCGAGGGGACCTCACGGTCGTGGAGCTGCTCAGCGACGCCGACCCACGCACCCTGCTGCTCGGGGTCTGCGAGAACGCCGCCATGGTCGTCGTCGGCTCCCGCGGTCGCGGGCCCGTGGCCAGCCTGCTGCTCGGCTCGGTCAGCGTCTCGGTCTCCAAGCATGCGCGGTGCCCCGTAGTGGTGTGCCGGCCGCCCGGGCACCGCACCGACGAGCCGGGTCGCGGCGTCCTGGTGGGCGTCGACGTCACGGGGCGCTCGCGGCCCGCCCTGGAGTTCGCCCACCGGGTCGCGTCCTTCCGGGACCTCCCGCTCACCATCCTGCACTGCTACTTCGACGCCGGGGTCCTGGCGGCCGGACGCACCGGGGTCGGGCCCCCGCCGCCGGAGGACGAGCGGCTCGCGGTCGCCGAGGGACTGGCCGGCCTGGCCGAGCGGTACCCGGACGTCCTGGTCGAGGTCAGGCTGGTGCACGGGATCGCCGACCAGCAGCTGGTGGCGGCGGCCGAGAGCCACGAGCTGCTCGTGGTCGGCCACCACCCGATCGCTCCCCTCACCGACCTGGTCTACGGCTCCCTCGCACCGGCCGTGGTCGAGCACGCGCACTGCGCGGTGGCCGTGGTGCCCACGGCCGACGGACGCGACGACTGACGGGCTGTTACCCGGCTGTTGACGGGCTGTGGATCGACTGTTGACCGAGCCTCGCCCACGTGGTATGGACCGGGGGTTGCGATCCTCCTGACGGGGGGCCGCCTGTGCCACACTCCGAACGTCGCTGACTCGGGCTCGGCGTCGACCGGAGGGGGTCGGCGCGGGGCGGCCGTCGACATTCGAGGTCCGGGGGGACCAGCTCATGATGACTTCACTGGCAAGCAACAGCGCCTACCGCGTGACCGACACCGCGCAGCTCGTGCACCGGACCCTGTCCGCGCACTTCATGGCGCGCGACCCGCACCGCAGCGGGGCCGCTCTCGTCGAGCTGGCGGATCCCCGCACGAGCCAGGACGCGCTCGACGAGCTCCTGCTGGTGTCGGGCGACACGTTGCGCCTGATCGTGCGGCACCCGGAGCGGCGGCGTCTGCTCCTCGACACGGAGTCGTTGCTCAACCAGCTCGTGGTGGCACAGCTGATCCGCGCGTCCCAGCGTCCGCTGGTCACCGAGCTGTTGCACCGTGCCGCCGGCCTGGCGGCCGGGTTGCGTACCCCGGGCGACGCCAACGCGTTCGTGGGACTCACCGACCACCAGGTCCTGGTGGGGGCCTGGGGGACGACCCTGGGACTCATCTGGACGGCGTCGCGCCTGACGAACGAGGACCAGTCGAAGGTCTACCTGCGGGTGCTCCACGCCGAGGGCTAGCCGCCCGGGTCGACCCGGGCGCGACCTCTCAACCCTGGGAGCCGACGCCGTGCGCCAGCCGGGGCCGGCTCCCGTGCCAGCCCCGGTGGGCCGGCGAGGGCGCCACCAGCAGCACTGGGCACCCGGCCGCGCGCAGGACCGCCCGGGCGACCGGGCCCAGGTGCGAACCCGTCGGGACCAGCGGGTCGTGGCGACCGACCACGACCAGCTCGGCGTTGTGCGACGCGGCGGCGAGGGCGTCGGCCGGACGGCCGTAGGAGGTCTCGATCGAGATCGAGACGTCACCGATCTCGTCGCCCAGGCCGTCGACCTGCTCCTTGATCTCCGCGGCGGCCTCGGCCGCCCAGGTCGGATGGGCGAGGGGCCCGACGGTGCCGTCGAAGAAGCCGGGGGACCAGTACGTGTGGATCACGCGGAGCGGAGCGTGCCGCGCCCGTGCCTCGGTGAGCGCCTGGTGCAGGATCGGCTCACTGCGCGTCGAGACGTCCAGGCCCACGACCACGCCCGTACGGTTTCCCGGCCCGGGCACGTCGCCGGCCCACGCCTCCGGGACCACCGCCACGGGAGCGTGCGCGTGCGCCGCGACCCCGCTCGAGGTGGACCGGGTCACCAGCCGCGTCAGGTGGGAGGCGTCACGCCGCTGGAGGACGACCAGCTGGGCCCGGGTGCTGGCGTCCACGACGCTCTGCACGATCGGGTCCCGCACCAGGGTGCCGCTCACCTCCACCGTGTCGCCGAGCAGCCGCTCGGCGTGCTCGGTGGCGAGGCGCAGGGTGCGCCCGGCGATCTCCTCGGCGCTGGAGAACTCCAGCAGTGCGGTCTCCGGACCGGTGGGGAGGACGAAGTAGGCGTGCAGCAGCTCCAGCCCGCACCCACGGGCGGTGGTTTCGGCGGCGGCGAAGCGGAGCGCGGAGTCGGACTCCTGGTCGCTGCCGACGGCGAGCAGAACGGGACGGGTGTCGTGTGCGGTCATGGTGGCCTCCCTGGTCGGTAGTCCCACCTTCGCGTCCGCGCCGGTCGCCGGACAGGGACCAAGGTCCCGGGCTTGCCGGGCTCGTGGGTGGGCCGTCGGTGACGTTCGTCCCGGGTGCTCCGGGACTTCGACCCTGGGCGGGGCCGGCGCCGGGCGGCACCGTGGAGCCATGAGCATCCGGCAGCACCCCACGACCCCTCGGTCAGAGGCCCGACCAGAGGCCCGACCGGAGGCCCGGTCATGAGTCTCGGCGAGCGCTGGTTCCCCGGCCACCTCACCGAGCTGACCACGGCCGAGTGCCTGGAGCAGCTGGCTGTGGGCGAGGTCGGCCGCGTCGCCGTCTGCGACGACTCCGGCCCGCTGGTCGTGCCCGTGAACTACGCCCTCGACGACGGCGGGCTGCTGCTGCGGCTCGCGGCGCAGTCGGGCCTGGCCCGCAGCCTGCGCTCCGGCCCGGCCTCGTTCGAGATCGACGACGTCGATGCCTACACGCAGACGGGTTGGAGCGTGCTGGTGCGGGGCCACGCGTCGTACGTCGACCCGACCGACCGGCCCGCGGCCGACGACCTCCTTCCGTGGCCCGAGGGCCAACGGACGCA
This sequence comes from uncultured Actinomycetota bacterium, assembly GCA_963760585.1. Lineage (GTDB taxonomy): Bacteria > Actinomycetota > Actinomycetes > Propionibacteriales > Nocardioidaceae > Nocardioides. The sequence goes on along the minus strand of CAVXDI010000002.1, from coordinate 732,080 downwards.
GTACGTGCGCATCGAGGCACAGGAGATCACCGGCCGGCGACTGCTGCCGGCCTGACGAGGAGATGAGTGGCGATGTATGACGACGGTTGGTACCACCACGGCATGGACACCGGGGACTGGTGGCTGATGAGCGTGATGATGGTCGTCCTCCTGGGCGTGCTGGTCGTGACGGTCGTGGTCCTCCTGCGCGGCGGCTGGAGCGGTGGCCGGTGGGACCGCTCGTCGCGGCGCGAGGACCCCGGCCCCGGCCGGATCCTCGACGAGCGCTTCGCCCGGGGCGAGATCGACGCCGACGAGCTCCTCCGGGCGCGGGACGCCCTACGGGGTGGCGGGTCACGCTCGGTCATCCCCTGAGCGAGCGGGACCGTGCTCGCCGTCGCCGCGGTCGTCTCGGGCTGGGGGATCGGCCATTACCCGTGGCTGCTGGTCGACCAGGTCACCATCGCCGCGGCCGCCGGGGCGCCTGCGACGCTGCAGGCGCTGCAGGCGCTGCTGATCGTGGTGGCGCCGGCGGGGGTCGTCGTGCCTGCCCTCGCGTACCTCTACCGCCTCACCCGGTCGCCGGAGTGGACCGAGGGCTAGGACGGGGTGGCCGGCTCCTCGGCGGAGCGCGCGAGCGCCACCAGGTCACGGGCCGGGCCGGACGGCGGCTGCCGACTGCCGAGCCACACGGCCCGGAACACGCGCTCGAGGCGCAGTCCCCGGGTCGGCACCTGCACCAGGTCGCCCGCCGCCAGCTCGCGCGCGGCGACCCGACGGCTCAGGAACGCCGGCGAGCTGCCGGCCAGGACGGCCTCGCGCACCGCGGTCGCGGTGGTGACCTCGACGACCGAGTCGCCCATGCTCAGGCCGTGCGCGCCGAGCGCCGCCTCGAGCACCTCTCGGGTGCCCGAGCCGCGCTCCCGGCTGGTCAGTGAGAGCCCCGCGACCTCGAGGGGAGTCAGCGGCGTCCGTCGCCGGCCCAGCGGCGTGCCGGCGGCCGCCACCAGGATCAGCTCGTCACGGGCAACCGGGGTGCTGCGCACGTCCGTCGGGGCGTCCACGCCCTCGACGAAGCCCAGGTGGGCGCCCGCCCCGCGGACCGCCTCCACCACCTGACGGCTGTTGGCGGCCGTCAGGCTGACCGCGGTCGGCCGGTAGCCCTGCGCCTGCTGCCGTCGGCGCAGCTGGACCAGCCAGCGCGGCACCAGGCTCTCGGCGATGGTCATGCTCGCCCACACCGCGAGCTCGCGGCTGCGCTCCCCGCGCAGGCCCTCGATGGCCGCGCCGAGCTCGTCGGCGACCTCGAGGAGACGGGCCGCGCCCTCGGTGAGGACGATCCCCGCGGGCGTGAGCTGCGAGCCGCGCGCCCCGCGGCGCACGAGCGTGAGCCCCGTCTGGGCCTCCATCGCCCGCAGCCGCTCGGAGGCCGCCTGCTGGCTGGTCCCGGTGCTGCGGGCACCGCCACCGATGCTGCCGGTCCGTGCGATGCCGACCAGCAGCCGCAGGCCGGACAGGTCCGGGACGTGGGAAGTGGACACAGGAAGAACCGTACTCCAGTCACAGGCATTGCCTGTGCATGCACAGCGTCGAGGGGCCTACTGCCGGCCCGCCGGGCCACCCAGACTCGTCCTATGAGCAATGCCGGCCTCGTGCGCCCCGCCACCGCCCCGACCCCCGCGCGCGCCCTGGTACGGACGCCGGCCGTCGTGGGGTGGGGCCCCCGGCTGAGGGCACTCGAGGGCCGCTCGGCGATCGGCTTCGTGGGGCCAAACTGGTTCGCCTCGGTGATGGGCACCGGCATCGTCGCCGGCGCCGCGGCCACGTTGCCGGTCCGCGTGCCGGGCCTGCTCCCGCTGGCCCGGGTGGTCTGGGTGCTGGCCGCGCTGCTGCTCGTCGCGGTGCTGCTCGCGACCCTGGCGCACTGGGTGCATCACCCCGCGGTGGCCCGCGGGCACCTGGCGCACCCGGTCATGGCGCACTTCTACGGCGCGCCCCCGATGGCGCTGATGACCGTGGGGGCCGGTGCGGTGCTGGTCGGCCAGCCCGTGCTGGGGACGACGGCCGCCGTCGGGCTGGACGCGGTGCTGTGGACGGCGGGCACCGTGCTGGGGCTCGCGTGCGCGGTCGTGGTGCCGTACCGCGCGATCACCTCGCACGACGTGGGACCGGACGCCGCGTCCGGAGCCTGGCTGATGCCGGTCGTCCCGCCCATGGTGAGCGCCGCCACCGGACCGCTGCTGCTGCCCCACCTGCCCGCGGGCCAGTGGCAGCTGGCGCTGCAGCTGGCCTGCTCGATGATGTTCGGCCTCACCCTGGTGGCGAGCCTGGGGGTGCTCGTCCTGCTCTGGGGCCGCCTGGTGCGCCACGGGGTCGGGGCGGCGGCCGCGGTGCCGATGCTGTGGATCGTGCTGGGCCCGCTGGGCCAGTCGGTGACCGCGGCGCACGCCCTCGGCGACACCGCCACCACCGTGCTCCCGGCGCCCTACGGGGTGGCGTTCCGGGCGCTGGGCCTGGTCTACGGGGCGCCGGTGTGGGGCTTCGCCATGCTCTGGCTCGCGCTCGTCATCGCCGTCACCCTGCGCACCGCGCGCCGGGGCCTGCCGTTCTCGATGACCTGGTGGTCATTCACGTTCCCGGTGGGCACCCTGGTCACGGGGACCTCCGGGCTGGCCGCGATCACCGGTGCGGGGTTCCTCGTCGTCGTCGCGCTCGCGCTCTACCTCGCCCTGGTGGTGGCCTGGGCGACGGTGGCCGCGCGTACCGCGCGCGGCGTCTGGACCGGGCAGCTGCTGCGGGCCCCGCACGGGACGCCGACCTGAACTTCGGGCCCACCGAGCACGTCCGGTCGCAATCCAGCAGACTGGGCGCATGGCACGACCCACGACGACCAAGAAGCCAGTGCTCGGCCCCTGGGCCGACGACGTCCTCGGCGAGGGCTACCAGCAGCGGGTCCTCGACCTCGGTCCGGACCCGGACGACGAGGGCGAGGTCGAGGCGGTGCTGGTGCGCCGCACGGTGCGCGAGGGGGAGCCCGTCACCGGGGCCGTGCTCTACGTCCACGGGTTCTCCGACTACTTCTTCCAGACCGAGCTGGCCGACTTCTTCGCCGCCCGCGGGTTCGCGTTCCACGCCCTCGACCTGCGCAAGTCCGGCCGCTCCCGGCGTCCGGGGCACACCGCGCACTACGCCTCCGACCTCGCGGCCTACGACGCCGAGCTCGACGCCTCGCTCGAGGTGGTCGAGCAGGAGCGCCCCGGCGTGCCGGTCCTGGTCGTCGCGCACTCCACCGGCGGCCTGATCACGCCGCTGTGGCTGGACCGTCGTCGCCGGGCCGGCCGGCTCGACCCGATCGCCGGGCTGGTGCTGAACAGCCCCTGGTTCGACCTCCAGGGCAAGCCGCTGATGCGGGGCCCGGGCACCTGGGCGATGGCGGGACTCTCCCGGGTGGCGCCGCTGCGCGAGCTGAACCTGGCGAAGAGCTCGGTCTACGGCAGCTCCCTGCACGCCAGTGCGGGTGGGGAGTGGGACTACGACCTGGACCTCAAGCCGCACGGCGGGTTCCCGATAGCGATCGGCTGGCTCAACGCGGTGCGCCGTGGACACGCCCGGTTGCACCGCGGCCTCGACGTCGGTGTGCCCTCGCTGGTGCTGCGCTCGGACAAGACCCACTACGCCAGCGCGGCGTCGCCGGACAGCGACCGGGCCGACAACGTCCTCGACGTCCGGCAGATCGCGCGCTGGGCTGGCTGCCTGGGCGGTGAGACGACCGTCGTACCGGTGCCGGACGCGCGCCACGACGTCTTCCTCTCCCTCGAGCACGCGCGCGCCACGGCCTACGACGTGCTCGGCAGGTGGCTCGACGCCCACCACCGGGCGCTGAGCGCGGACGGGACCTCGCGCTCGTGACCGCGGCGGCGTGGACGCGCCACGTGATCTGGTGGCACGTCTACCCACTGGGGTTCACCGGCGCCGAGCGGGAGCTGACCGAGGAGCCGGGGGAGCCGCACCGGCTGCGTCGGCTCCTCGGCTGGCTCGACCACCTGGTCTCGCTGGGCTGCAACGGGCTGGCCCTGGGGCCGGTCTTCACCTCCGGCACGCACGGGTACGACACGATCGACTACTTCGCGATCGACCCCCGCCTCGGCACCGACGAGGACTTCGACGCCCTCGTGGCGGCCTGCCGGGAGCGGGGCATCCGGGTGCTGCTCGACGGCGTGTTCAACCACGACGGCGAGCAGTCGCCGCGGGTGGAGGCGGCCTTCGAGGGTGGACCGGGGTCGCCGGCCGGCGACTGGTTCCGGCTCCGCGAGGAAGACGACGGCACGGTCAGCGCGAAGAGCTTCGAGGGCCACTCCCAGCTGGTCGCCTTCAACCACGACCACCCGGCGGTGCAGGACTTCGTCGCGGACGTGATGGCGCACTGGCTGGCGCGCGGGGTCGACGGCTGGCGCCTCGATGCGGCGTACGCCGTGCCGGCGTCCTTCTGGGCCAGGGTGCTGCCGCGGGTGCGGTCCCGCTTCCCCGAGGCGTGGTTCGTGGGCGAGATGATCCACGGCGACTACGCCGGCTACGTGGCCGAGTCCGGACTCGACGCGGTCACCCAGTACGAGCTGTGGAAGGCGACGTGGTCCGCGCTGCGGGACGTGAACCTGCACGAGCTGGCCTGGACCCTGACCCGGCACGCGGAGGTGCTCGAGCACCTCGTGCCCCTGACCTTCCTCGGCAACCACGACGTCACCCGGATCGCCAGCCAGGTGCCCGACGAGCGGCACCACGAGCACGCGATCGCGCTGCTCGGCCTCCTGCCCGGAGTGCCGAGCATCTACTACGGCGACGAGCTCGGCCTGCGAGCCGTCAAGGAGGACCGGGCCGGTGGTGACGACGCCGTCCGCCCGGAGCTGCCGACGTCGCCCGACGACGTGGTGAACGACCACCCCGGGATCATCGACGTCCACCGCCGGGTGCTCGGCCTGCGCCGCCGCCACCCGTGGCTGGTCGACGCCCGGGTCGAGGCCGTCGAGGTGACGAACACCAGCGCCGTGTTGGTGGCGACGCGGCGCGACGGCGGGTCGTCGTCGTCCGGGGAGTCGTCGGGGGAGTCGTCGGGACCCTCGTCGTTGCGCCTGGTGCTGAACCTCGCCGACGACGAGCTCGCGCTGCCCGACGGCGCGCAGGTGCTGGAGTCCGGTGCTCCGGTGCACGGTGGCCGGCTCGGCCCGCACACGTGGGCGGTGCTGGGGTGAGCCCCGGTGCCCCGGAGCCCGAGCCGTTCGGGCGGCCGGAGACGCCCGGGCCGCCAGGGGGCGACTTCTTCCGGGTCACCGAGGAGCTCAACGGCTTCCTGATGCTCTACCGCTTCGGGCTGGAGGAGATGTTGACCAAGATCCACATCCTCGAGCAGGAGCTCACCCACACCAGTGCGTCGGGCAGCCCGATCGAGCACGTCAGCCACCGGCTCAAGCGCCCGGAGAGCATCGCCCAGAAGGCGCACCGGCTCGGCTGCGAGGCGCGCTTCGACGACGTCCGGGCCAAGGTGTGGGACATCGCCGGGATCCGGGTCGTCTGCAGCTTCGTCAGCGACGCCTACGTCGTCCTCGAGATGCTGCGGCGGCAGCCGGACGTCACGGTGGTGGAGGTGCGCGACTACATCGCCGCCCCCAAGCCGAGTGGCTACAAGAGCCTGCACCTGATCGTCGACATCCCGGTCTTCCTCTCCGAGCGGACCGAGACGGTGCGCGTGGAGATCCAGATCCGCACCGTGGCCATGGACTTCTGGGCCAGCCTCGAGCACAAGATCCACTACAAGTACCGCCGTCGCGTGCCGCAGAGCCTGCGCGACGAGCTGGTCGCCGTCGCGGACGCCACCGACCGCCTGGACCAGCAGATGGAGAACCTGCACCGAGAGTCGCGCCGCCTCGGCGTCGATCCCGAGCTCGGCCCTGAGCCCGGCCCTGAGCCCGGCCCTAGCCTCGGGACGGCCCCCGACGTCCGCTGGACCTGAGGGGGCCGCCGGGCCCCCAGCACCGGCCGGCCCAGGACCGGCGGTTCAGGACCGGCGGCTCAGGACCAACGGCTCAGGACTAACGGCTCAGGGGGTGTCCAGCCGCTGGAGCACCTTCTCCAGGACGCGGCCGAACGCGTCGAGCTCCGCGGGCGTCAAGGCGTCGAAGACCAGCGCACGGACGTTGCGGGCGTGCTCGGGCGCCGCGGCCTCGAGAGCGCCCCGGCCGGCGTCGGTGAGGCCGACCCAGGCGCCGCGACCGTCGTCGAGGCACTCCTCGCGCGCCACGAGGCCGCGGGCCTCCATCCGCTTGACGTGGTGGGAGAGCCGGCTGCGCTCCCAGGTCAGGGTGCGCGCGAGGTCGCTGACGCGCACCCGCCCCCGGTCGCCGTCGGAGAGTGCGACCAGCACCTCGAAGTCCGGCAGGGACAGCTTCGAGCCCGCCTGCAGCCCGCGGTGCAGGGCGGTCGGCAGCTTGGCGCTCACGCTGAGCCAGCGGCGCCACACGCGTTGCTGCTCGTCGCTTAGCCAGGAGCTCTCGGAGGTCACCCGGTGAGCGTACGCCGAACTGGTTGACATATCACGCACGCTCCTCGGCTACTGTCACAGGCCCGGCAACCGTGCGCGACCGAGCCCCGTAGGAGACACCATGACGTCCGACCCGCACGCCACCCCGACCAGCACCGGACGGCCCGAGCTGGTGATCTTCGACGTCAACGAGACGCTCTCCGACATGGCGCCGCTGCGCGACAGCTTCGCGCGGGTGGGTCTCGCGGCCCACGAGAGCGAGGCGTGGTTCGCCGGCGTCCTGCGTGACGCCTTCGCGTTGACCTGTGTGGGGGAGAACCCGGCCTTCGCCGAGGTCGCGGCCGAGGCGCTGCGGCTTCGCCTGACCACCGCCGGGTCGAGCGACGTGGACGCCTCGGTGCAGGAGGTCATGTCGACCTTCACCTCGCTCGCCGTCCACCCGGACGTCGTGGCGGGCATCCGGGCGCTGAGCGACGCCGGCATCCGCCTGGTGACCCTGAGCAACGGCTCGGCCGGGGTGGCGCAAGGGCTCCTGGAGCGAGCCGGGGTCTCGGACGCCGTCGAGCGGCTGCTGAGCGTCGAGGACGCCTCGGCCTGGAAGCCGCACCCCGCGTCGTACGCCTACGCCCTCGAGACGTGCGGGGTCTCGGCACCCGAGGCCATGCTGGTCGCCGTGCACCCCTGGGACATCGACGGCGCCGCCCGGGCCGGGCTGCGGACCGGCTGGCTGAACCGGGGCGGGGGCGGCTACCCGTCGTACGCAACGGCCGCCGAGATCGAGGCCGCCGACCTCGTCGAGCTGGCTGCCCGCCTGGGCTGAGGGAACCTCAGCCCAGGCCGAACTCTTGCTGCCCGGATCCTTGTGGGCCGGATCCTTGTGGGCCGGATCCTTGTGGGCCGGATCCGTGTTGACCGGGTACCTGGGGGGTCTGCTGCCCGGGTGGCCCCCCGAAGCCACCGGGACCACCGAAGCCACCGCGGCCACCGCGGCCGCCTGGACTGCCCGAGGAGGCGCCGTCGCCGGCCACGCCCAGCGCGGCGCCCCCGGCCGTGCCGAGGGCGACCGCCAGGAGACCGGCCAGGACCACGCGGGCGGGGGCCCGGCGGGCGGGGTCCGGGGCGGGGCTGGGCGGAGTCGAGTCGGTCATGACGGGGAGTCTCGGGAGCGGATCTGTGCCCCACCTGTGAGCGGGCTGGGCGCGCGCTGCGACCCGGATCGAGCGGCCGCGGGCTCACAGCGACCGGACAGCAGGGGCCCACGTGCGTGCCAGCGCGGCCCGCCAGTGTCGGGGCTATGACCAACCAGACCAGCACCCTGGCCCCGCCCCGCGCCGGGCGGCCTCCGACACCTGACCACTCGACGACCCCGGACGCTGCGAGCGCCGCGCCCCCCGGACGCCGCCTCTGGCGCGGCCCCGCCCAGGACCCGGCCTGGGTGCGTCCCACGCTCCTCGGCCTGCTCAGCGCCACCGCCCTGCTCTACCTGTGGGGCCTGGGGGCCTCCGGCTGGGCGAACTCCTTCTACTCGGCCGCGGTACAGGCGGGCTCGGAATCGTGGAAGGCATTCTTCTTCGGCTCCTCCGACGCCGCCAACAGCATCACGGTCGACAAGCCGCCGATGTCGCTGTGGGCGATGTCGCTCTCGGTGCGGATCTTCGGGCTCTCGTCGTGGAGCATCCTGGTCCCGCAGGCGCTGATGGGGGTGGCGTCGGTAGGGCTGCTGCACGCCACGGTCCGCCGTACGACGGGTTCCGCGGCGGCTGGTCTGCTCGCCGGCGCGGTGCTCGCGCTGACCCCGGTCGCGGTCCTGATGTTCCGCTTCAACAACCCCGACGCGCTGCTCACGCTGCTCGTCATCGGCTCGGTCGCCTGCACCGTGCGGGCGCTGGAGGCGACCCGGCTGCGGGCCGCGGGCCTCACCGGGCACCCGGTGCGCTGGCTCGCGCTGGGTGGCGCCCTGGTCGGCTTCGCGTTCCTCACCAAGATGCTCCAGGCCCTTTTGGTGCTGCCGGCGCTCGCGCTCGTCTACCTGCTCGCGGCGCACACGCCACTCGGGCGACGCCTGGGCCACCTGCTGGTCGCTTTCGCCTCGATGATCGTCGCGGCCGGCTGGTGGATTGCGATCGTCGAGCTGTGGCCCGGGTCCTCGCGTCCCTACATCGGCGGATCGCAGGGCAACTCGATCCTCGAGCTGACCCTCGGCTACAACGGCTTCGGCCGGATCACCGGCAACGAGGTCGGCTCGGTCGGCGGGGGAGGTGCCGGAGGCACCGGGCAGTGGGGTGAGACCGGGATCCTGCGGCTGTTCTCCTCGGAGATCGGCGGCCAGGTCGCGTGGCTGCTCCCCGCAGCCCTGACCCTGCTGGTCGCCGGCCTGTGGTTCACCCGTCGGCGACCGCGCACCGACCTCGCCCGCGCGGGCCTGGTCGTCTGGGGCGTGCTGCTGCTCGTCACCACGCTGACCTTCTCGTTCATGGCCGGCATCTTCCACGCCTACTACACCGTCGCGCTGGCTCCCGCGATCGCGGCGCTGGTCGGCACCGGGGCGGTGCTGCTCTGGCAGCGACGCACGTCGTACGCCGCCGCGCTGGTGATGTCCGGCACGGCCGCCCTCACCACCGCCTTCGCCTTCGTCCTGCTCGACCGCACCCCCGACTACCTGCCGTGGCTCAAGTGGCTCGTCGCGGTGGTCGGGCTCCTGTCGGCGCTGCTGCTGGCCGGTATACGTCACCTGCCGAGGGGGATCGCGGTCGCGGTCGCCTCGGCCGCCCTGGTCGCCGGCCTGGCCGGCCCCGCGGCGTACGCCGTCACGACCGTGGGGACCGAGCACTCCGGCTCGTTGCCCACCGCCGGTCCGAGCAGTGGCGACGGACCGGGCGGCGGTGGTGGCGGCGGTGGGCGCCCGGGCATGCCGCCGGGCATGACCCAGGGCCAGGCGCCACAGGGGCGCACAGGACGCCACAGGGACAGGCACCCAGGGCAGGCACCGGCGACGGCCGGCACTGGCACTGCAGGCGGGCACCGTCGCTGGCACCGGCGGGCTGCTCGAGGGCAGCCAGTCGTCGGCCGAGATGACCGCGATGCTCCAGGAGGACGCGAGCTCCTACACGTGGGCCGCGGCGGCGGTCGGCTCGAACTCGGCTTCGGGCTACCAGCTGGCCAGCGAGGAGCCGGTCATGGCGATCGGCGGCTTCAACGGCAGCGACCCGAGCCCGACCCTGGCGCAGTTCCAGCAGTACGTCACGGACGGCGAGGTCCACTACTTCATCGCGGGTGGTGGCGGCCTCGGCGGCCGGGCTGGCTCCGACAGTGGGACCGGCTCGGCGATCTCGACCTGGGTGGCAGACAGCTTTACCGCCACCACGGTCGACGGCGTGACGGTCTACGACCTCTCTGGCGGTGTCGCGTGAGCGCCTGGGCCTCCGAGCCCCACGTGGGCGGGCTTCCGATGGGCGGGGCCGGGCGTCGGCCCGCCACGGCGCTGGACGTGGTCATCCCCGTGCACAACGAGGAGACCGACCTGGCCGGTTCGGTGACGCGGCTGCACGAGACCCTCACCCGGTTGCCGTACACCTTCACGATCACGATCGCCGACAACGCGAGCACCGACGGCACCTGCCTGGTGGCGCACCGACTGGCGCACGAGCTCGACGAGGTGGAGGTCGTCTTCCTCCCCGAGAAGGGTCGCGGCCGGGCGCTCAAGCAGGTCTGGTCGACCTCGGGGTCGCAGGTGCTCGCCTACATGGACGTCGACCTGTCCACCGACCTCAACGCGTTGCTGCCGCTGGTGGCGCCGCTGCTGTCCGGGCACTCCGACCTGGCGATCGGTAGCCGGCTCACCCGGGGTTCGCGCACCACGCGCGGCCCCAAGCGGGAGGTGATCTCGCGGGGGTACAACCTGCTGCTGCGAGGGACCCTGCGGGCGCAGTTCTCCGACGCGCAGTGCGGTTTCAAGGCGATCCGTGCGGACGTCGCGCACGAGCTGCTGCCGCTGGTCGAGGACACGGGGTGGTTCTTCGACACCGAGCTGCTGGTGCTCGCCGAACGGGCCGGGCTACGCATCCACGAGGTGCCGGTCGACTGGGTCGACGACCCGGACAGCCGGGTGGACGTCTGGCGCACCGCGCGGGACGATCTGCGCGGCATCGCCCGGCTGGGCTGGGCGATGCTGCGCGGCACGGTACCGCTCGCGGAGGTGCGCCGGCGCCTGGACCGCACGAGCGCCGCAGCCAGTGCCGGCACCGCCGGGTCCGTCGGCACCCAGGTGGCGCTCTTCGCGGTGGTCGGGGTCTTCTCGACGTTGGCGTACGCCGTCCTCTACCTGCTGCTGCGCGGGGTGATGACGCCGCTGTGGGCCAACGCGACGGCGCTCGTCCTCACCGCGATCGCCAACACCGCGGCGAACCGGCGGCTCACCTTCGGGGTACGCGGGCGCGACCGGGCCCTGCGCCACCAGCTGCAGGGCCTGGCGATCTTCGGCGTCGGACTGGGCGTGACCTCCGGGCTGCTCGCGCTGCTGCACGCGACGACCACCCAGCCCGACGCGTTGACCGAGGTGGTGCTGCTGACCCTGGGCAATCTGCTGGTGACGGTCATGCGCTTCGTGGCCATGCGCCTCTGGGTCTTCGCCCGCTGACCCCGCCCCGGCCCGTTGGTTGAGGTGCGAGCGAACCCCCCGCTGGTTGAGGTGCGAGCGGAGCGAGCCTCGAAACCCGGCGAGCGGACTACCCGGTGCCCGCGTGCCGGGGGTCTCGAGGCTCGTCGCTGGCGCTCCTCACACCTCGACCAACGGCGGGGGCCGCCGCGCTGGTTGAGGTGCGAGCGGAGCGAGCCTCGAAACCCGGCCCCAGCGTTGGTTGAGGTGCGAGCGGAGCGAGCCTCGAAACCCGGTGAGTGGAGCTACTCGCGCCGGGCTCGTGACCGGATCCACCCGGGCGGTGGGTGGTGGCGTCCGGGTTTCGGGGGTGGTCGGAACTCGGGTCTCCGTCGTCGGGGTTGAGCCGGACTTGCCAGGGGGTGTGGTGCAGGGTGCGGTGGTGGTGGCCGCAGAGCAGGACCAGGTTGTCCAGGGCGGTGGGGCCCTGGTCGGCCCAGTGGACGATGTGGTGGGCGTGGCCCATCACCGGGGGCCTCGTGCAGCCGGGGAACGCGCAGTGCCGGTCGCGGCAGACCAGGGCCCGCCACAAAGCGGGGGTCACCAACCGGTGGGTGCGCCCCACGTCGAGGACCTCACCGCGGGTGCCGAGGGCGACGGGGATGAGGTCGGCGTCGCACGCGAGGCGTCGGACGACGGCCGGGGACAGCTCGGTGCCGTCGTCGGTGATCGTCGACCAGTCCAGCTGGCCCTTCAGGGCCTCCAGGCTGGTGGTGACCGTGATCCGGGGCCGGGCGCCGTGGGCGTCGGGCGGCAGATCGGTTGACAGGGCGTGCTCACAGGTCGACACCAGGGCGTCCCAGAGCCGGGCCCCGTGGTCCCGGACATCTCCCGCGTCCGCACAGTCCAGGTCTGGGCCGGCGCCGGGGCCGGCTCCGGGACCGGCTGTGGGGGTGGGCTTGGTGAGCGGCAGGAGGGCGGCTTTGATCTTGGCGGCGTCCTCGACGGTCCCGCGGCCCTTGAGGCGGACCCCGCCGGCGCCGTCCTCGGTGAGGGCGAGGAACCGGCCCAGGTGCGCGGCGCGCTCCTGGGCGGCGAATGCCTTCTCGGCCTTGCGTTCGGTGCCTTCGGGGTCGATGACGTGGATCAGGTGGCGGGCGGCCTTGCCCAGATCGGTGGCATGCAGGCGCCCGGCTTCGTCCAGCAGGGTCTTCTCGGCCTGCTCGCGCAGGTCCGGGTTGGTGGGGAGCTCCTCGATGGCGTCACAGATGATCCCGGCCTGCTCGGGGGAGACCAGCCCGTCGCGCAACGCGTCCCTGGTTGCCGAGCGGTCGGTGACGAGGAGCTTCGCGTGCCGCACCGCCCGCCGCCCGGTGCCGTGGTAGGTCCCGGCGAGGTGGGTGAACCAGTCCCCGGTCGAGGACCACGCCAGGTGCTGCTTGGCGATCTTGCGGCCCTCGACCTCGACCAGGACCGGGGCCTGGACCGCGGCCAGGTGGGAGCGCAGTGTCTCCAGGGTGGCGGCGACCTCGACGATCTCGTCCGGGGTCCTCGCCGCCCAGAGCACCTCGTCCAACGAGCGCAGCACCGCGTTCGCCGCCGCGACCACCTCGGCGGGGCTGCGGGGCGAGAACGTGGTGCCTTCCATGACCCCACTCAACCAGGGACCACCGACAGTCCAGGGCCGCTGACCGGCCCAGATCCCGCATGGTGAGACGCAATCGAAAGTTTGTTCTACGCCTGTTTCGTGGTCGGGTGGTGGCAAGGCCGTGCGGTGGTTTCGAGGTTCGGGCCTGGGGGCCCTCACACCTCAACCAACGGCGTGAGGGTTTCGAGGTTCGCTTCGCTCACATAACCTCAACCAACGGCGTCAGGTTCGCTTTCGCCACCTCAACCAACCGGCGGTGGGGGTTTCGAGGCTCGCTTCGCTCGCACCTCAACCAACGGCGGTGGGGGTTTCGAGGCTCGCTTCGCTCGCACCTCAACCAACGGGGCGGGTGGTTTCGAGGTTCGCTTCGCTCGCGCCTCAACCAACGGCGGTGGGGTTTCGAGGTTCGCTTCGCTCACACCTCAACCAACGGCGGTGGGGGTTTCGAGGCTCGCTTCGCTCGCACCTCAACCAACGGCGGTGGGGGTTTCGAGGCTCGCTTCGCTCGCACCTCAACCAACGGGGCGGGGGTGGGTTTCGAGGCTCGCTTCGCTCGCGCCTCAACCAACGGGGCGGGGTGGCCCTGACGGGCTATTGCCCCGGCGCGAGCATGGAGGCACCGTGGGAAGGTCACAGGCTTCTGTCGCAGGCTCGGAGGGCTGCATGGACACGCCACAGAACTCGGTCGACGGGGACACCCGGCCCTCGCCTGCGCCCGCCGCCCAGGAGGGCGCGGAGTCCACGACGACCACGACGTGGACCATGACGATGACCACCACGACGGCTCCGTGGCAGCCCGGCACCGTGCTCGCCGCCCAACCGACGGCCCCGCCGGTGGCCCCCGATCCCCTCGGGTTGCCTCCCGCGAAGGCGAGGCCGCCTCGCGCCAAGGCCCGGACCCACCCGAAGCGAGCCCGCACGAAGCGGCCGCACGCGAAGAAGGCCGGCGCCAAGCAGGCAGATCGTCCGGCCGCCGCGGAGGCTCCGGGCACGGGTCGGCGCCAGATGCGCGTGCTCACCGCCAACATCCAGTCGTTCCCGGACGACGCCCTCACCCAGCAGCAGGCGCTGGCCGACCTGCAGCGGAACGCCCAGGAGGGCGATCTCGTGCTCCTCCAGGAGATCGCCGGTCGCTACCGGCCACTGGTCGCCGAGGCGTTCCCGGAGGCGGACTGGGACGTCTTCTACGGCAGGCCCGACAACCACGAGCCGATCGCGGCCCGTCGGGGAGTCTTCACCCGCGTGTCCGAACGGGTGACCCTGCTCCACCCGCCCCGGGCCAGGCTGCACACGGCGCGCTACGAGACGTACGTGCGCCTGCGCTACCTGCCGCTCGACTGCGAGGTGCACGTGACCAACCTGCACCTCGTCGCCGGGGCGTTCAGCGTCCCCCCGGCACCGCGTCAGGAGGAGCGGGTGCGGGAGTGGAACGAGGCGATCGCCAAGCACCTCGCCTTCGTGGAGAGCCTGGTGCGCACCGGGCTTCCGGTCGTCGGTGGCGGCGACTACAACCGGCGCCTCAAGCGGCACCCTTCGGTCGGGTCGGCGATCGCCGGCAAGCCGGTGACGTACGCCGTCGGCAAGGGCGCTATCGACCTGCTCTGGTTCGTCGACGGGGACGACGACACCTGGCGGGTCGGCTCCACGACGCTGTTCCCCGGGCGTGGTCGCAGCGGCGCCCAGCGCAACAGCGACCACGGGGCCCGGCTGGCCACGGTGGTGCTGGCCGACCGGACGACGAGCCCGGCCACGGACGAGCCCACCACCCCGATCGTGATCCCGCAGCCCGGGACCGGCGCCGTCGAGAAGCCCCCGCGCAAGAAGCCCCCGCGGAGGAAGCCGCGGAAGAAGCTCCGGAAGAAGCCGGAGGCGAGAGCGACGGAGGGCCCGAGCGAGGGTCCGGTCGAGGGTCCGGCACATCCTGCCTTCGAGCGCACCACGTTCGGCGACGTCCGCCCCAAGACCGTCGACTGGAAGACCCGAGCGGCCCTCGAGGAGGCGGAGCGACGCCTCGGCTACCCGTTGACGATCGTCCAGGGCTCCTACAACGCCGGTGGGGTGTCGCAGTCCGCGGGCACGCACGACAAGGGCGGCGTCGTCGACCTGCTCGCCTGGGACTGGGAGCGCAAGGTGCGCGTCCTCCGCTCGATCGGCTTCGCGGCCTGGCACCGCCCGGCCGTCACCGGGCTGTGGGGCGCGCACATCCACGCGGTCCTCGTCGACCACGGCCTGCTGGCCTCCTCGGCGGCCGCGCAGGTCGTGGCCTACCGCGCCGGTCGCGACGGGCTCAAGGGCAACCGACCCGACCCGTTCTGGCGACCCGACCCGATCCCGGTCTACGCCTACCCGCCCGAGCCGGCCACCCGGGAGGTCACCGACCCCGCTCCCGACGTGCCGGCCGGGAGCCCCTACCCGCCCGTGCGGACGATGGACGGCGTCGACACCAGCCACCACCAGGGCGGCCGCCTCGACGTGAAGGCGGCCCAGGCAGCCGGAGTGCGGTGGTGGTACCTCAAGGCCACCGAGGGGACGTCGTTCGTGGACCCGACGTACACCCGTCGCGCACGTCAGGCACGACGGGCCGGGATGCCGGTGGGCGCGTACCACTTCGCCCGGCCGGACGGTCACGACGCCCAGGCCGAGGCCGCCTTCTTCCTGAAGACCGCCGACATCCGGGCGGGCGACATGCTGCCGATGCTGGACCTGGAGTCCACCGAGGGCCTCTCCCCGGACGCGCTCACCACCTGGACGGGCGCCTGGGTGTCCGCCGTGACGAAGGAGCTGGCTCGGCGGCGCCTGGTGGCCAGACCGATCATCTACACGCCGTTCGACCTGGGTAGCGGCTTCGGCTGCCTGCTCTGGGTGGCCAGGTACAGCGACTCCTTCCGGGCCCCGGTGATCCCCAGGCCCTGGCAGCGTGCGGCCATCTGGCAACACTCGAACGGCCGCTTCGGCGCTGTCACGAACGTCCCGGGCTTCGGCGCCGTGGACGTCAACGCGATGCACCCGGACCTCACCCTGCCCGCGCTGCAGGTCGCCCGGGCCGGAGCTCCGGCCCGGTCGGGACCGAGAAGGACGGGGCGGCACCGGCGGCCCGCCCCCAGCCCCGCACCCAGCCCCGCACCCAGCCCCGCACCCAGCCCCGCACCCAGCCCCGATCCGGAGTCCAGCGAGGGCGGGGCCGGCCGCGCCGGGGTCCTCCGGACCAGGCGCGAGCTGCAGTCCGCGGTGGCGAACATCGAGTCGGCCCTCGACCGGCTGCCCGAGAGGTGAACCCATGAATCCCGTCCAGTCCACCCTCCAGGAGCTGCCCCAGCAGCTGCGCAAGGCCCTCTACGTGACCCTGGTCCTGATCGGGGCGTCGCTCACCGCCCTGCAGACCGGGGGCGTCACCGATCTCGGCCCGCTCACGGTGACCGACGCGCTCAAGACCTATGCCGCCCTGACGCCGCTCATCGGCGTGCTGGCGGTGGCGAACGTCTCGAAGCCACGGGAGTCGGACCTCGCCGACGCCGGGTCCCTCGGGGACGTCGCCGGGGACATCGACCTGTCGTCCTTCCAGCCGGTCGGCCACCCCGACGACGTCTACGGTCGCGACGGGTGGTGAGCCGGACGCTGGCGCCGCGGCTGGAGTGACCGGATGGCAGGATGCGCGCGTGACGATCATCGCGGCGGCGGACGGTTCAGCGCTCGGCAACCCCGGCCCGGCCGGGTGGGGCTGGTACGTCGACGACTCCTGCTGGGCGGCCGGGGGCTGGCCGCGCGGCACCAACAACAAGGCCGAGCTGAGCGCCGTCCTCGACCTGCTGCAGCAGACCGCTCACCTCGACGAGGACCTGCACATCTACTGCGACAGCACCTACGTCATCAACTCGGTCACCAAGTGGATGGCCGGCTGGAAGCGACGGGGCTGGAAGAAGGGTGACGGCCAACCCGTCCTCAACGTCGAGATCATGCAGGCGCTCGACGAGGCGATGAGCGGGCGCCGGGTCCGGTTCGAGTGGGTCAAGGGCCACTCCGGGCACCCTCTCAACGAGGAGGCGGACCGGCTGGCGAACGGCGCGGCCACCGCCTGGAAGGCCGGCGCCGCACCGTCTCCGGGGCCGGGCATCGCCGGCGGGGTCGCGGCCCACCCCGAGGTGCGGCCGGTCGCGCCGGTCTACGACGACGCGGACCTGTTCGCCGGGCCGTAGCGGTGGGGCCGTCGGCGTGGACCGGGATCGGCGGCGGGACATCGCGGCCGGAGCGGTGCGTCCAGGTCACCGGCGCGGCGATCGTCCCCACCGGGGTCGCGATCGGCCGCAGGTCGCCGACCCGAGCTCGTTGCCGATCGCACGGTCCTCGCCGATCCCGTCGGAGGACGAGGCGCCGAGCGGACGGGTGAGCACGCAGGCGGCCCGATGGAAGCGCCCGGGGTCACCGCGGCCTCGGTACGACGCCGTCGGCCTCCAGCCGGTCGAAGAGCTCGAGGAAACAGGCGGTCGTCGAGCGGTAACCGGTGAACCCCGCGGCCCGGCTGCGGGCGAGGTCGGTGAGGCACTCCATCTCACGACCGAGGTCGCCGTCGGTGTGCCACCACGAGGCGACCCGGGTGACGTCGTGCTCCGCGAAGCCCTCGCGGGCGGCCAGTGCGGCCCACACGGGGCCGGCCGCGACCATCTGCTCCTGCAGCGGACGCGGCCGGCCGGCGTACCCCTCCGGCTGGACCCCGAGCCGGGCCGCGAGTCTCGGCCACATCGTGCGCCACCTGAAGACGTCGCCGTTCGCGACGTTGAACGCGGTGTCGGCAGCGGCGGGCTCGGTGGCGGCCCAGTGCATGTGCTCGGCCAGCAACCCGGCGTCGGTCATGTCGGTGAGGCCGTTCCACTGGGTCGCGGAGCCGGGGAAGACGAACGGTGTTCCCTGCTCGCGGCAGATCGCCGCCTGCGTCGCCAGCGTCTGGCCCATGTTCATCGCGTTGCCGAGGGCGTAGCCGATGATCGTGTGGGCCCGGTGGACGCTCCAGGTGAAGCCGTCACGCTCCGCCGCGGCGAAGAGCTCGTCCTCCTGGGCGTAGTAGAAGTTCGGGTGGTCCAGGCGGTCCTCGTCCTCGCGGAACGGCGTGTCCGGGACGTCCCCCTGCCCGTAGGCCTCGAAGGGGCCGAGGTAGTGCTTGAGCCCGGTGAGAAGTGCGACGTGGCGCACCGTCCCGGCCGGCCGCACCGCGCCGAGCAGGTCTCGGACCATCGCGCCGTTCACCCGGATGTTCTCCTCCTCCGTGGACTGGCGGGCCCACGCGGTGATGAAGACGTGGGTCGCCGAGTGGTCGGCCAGCACGTCGCCCAGCGCGGCGGCGTCGGTGAGGTCGGCCTGCAGCGGGACGACGCCGGGGAGGTCGCTGGCAGAGCGGCGCGACAGGCCGAGCACCCGCCAGCCCTCCCCGAGGAGGTGGGACGCCAGCGCGCGGCCGGCGATCCCGGTGACGCCGGCGACGAGGGCGGTGGGCGGAGCCATGGTGTCCATGCTGGTGACCCTAGGCGCCGCCACGCCACCCGGGCACGGGGGCGGCGACGCCGGCCCTGACGGATCGCCCTGGTTCGGCCCGATCGCTACGCTGGTCGGACCATGGACGACAGACCCCGAATGCCACGACCCCCTGACCCAGGAGTCCCGCCCGGGACGGTCAGGGGGTGGACACCGTGAACGAGTGGGTCATGGTGGCGATCGGTCTGGTCCTGACCGTCGGCACGGGCCTCTTCGTCGCCTCCGAGTTCGCCCTGGTGAACCTCGACCGGCACGACCTCGAGCTGCGCGCCGAGCGGGGCGAGAAGGGCCTCGGGCCGACCATCCGGGCGCTGCGGATCACCTCCACGCACCTCTCTAGCGCCCAGCTCGGGATCACGCTGACGACGCTGCTCACCGGCTACACCTTCGAGCCGGCCGTCAGCTCGCTGCTGGAGTCGCCGCTGACCGGCCTCGGACTGCCGGAGGACGTCGTGCCGGCGGTCGGTGGCCTGGTCGGTCTCCTGCTGGCCACCCTGTTCTCGATGGTGATCGGGGAGCTGGTCCCCAAGAACTTCGCGCTCGCGCTGCCGCTGGCCACCGCGCGCGTCGTGGTGCCGTTCCAGGCGGCCTTCACGACGACGTTCAAGCCCGTCGTGCTGGTGCTCAACCACACCGCGAACCGGATCATCCGCTCGCTGGGCGTCGAGCCCAAGGAGGAGCTGAGCGGCGCAAGGTCGGCCGAGGAGCTGGCCTCACTGATCCAGCACTCCGCGAAGACGGGTTCGCTGGAGCGCGACCAGGCGACGCTGCTCGACCGCACCCTGCGCTTCTCGACCCACGACGCCGCCGACCTGATGACCGCCCGGGTGCGGATGGTCTCGGTGGAGCAGTCGCAGAGCGCCGCGGAGATCATCGCGCTCTCCGCGCGCACGGGGGTCTCGCGGATGCCCGTCCTCGACGACGGACCGGACGACATCGTGGGCTTCGTGCACGTGAAGCGGGCCTTCGGGGTGCCGCTCGACGAACGGCAGCACACCACCGCGGCCGACCTGATGTTCCCGCCCGCTCGGGTGCCCGAGACCGTCGGCGCCGATGCCCTGCTCACCCAGCTGCGCGGGGAGGGGCTGCAGATCGCGGTGGTCACCGACGAGTACGGCGGCACCGCCGGCATCGTCACCCTCGAGGACCTCGTCGAGGAGATCGTCGGCGAGCTCGAGGACGAGCACGACCGCAGCCACCCCGGCCTGACCCGACGCGGCCGTTCGGTCTCCTTCGACGCCTCGTGGCGCCCCGACGAGCTCGTCGAGCGCACGGGTCTTGTGGTGCCCGAGTCGGGGGACTGGGACACCGTGGCCGGCTTCGTGGTCGACGAGCTCGGGCGCCTGCCCGAGCTGGGCGACGAGGTCGACCTGGCGTCGGGGACGCTGCGCGTGGAGCGCCTCGACGGCTCGCGCATCGTGCGGCTGAGCCACCTGCCCGGACCGACCCCGCCCGCGCAGCTCTTCGACGGCACCGACGACGGAAGCAGGACCCCATGAGCGAGTACCTGCCCGGTCTGCTCTGGCTGGTGGTGCTGCTCGCCGGCAACGCCTTCTTCGTGGGCGCGGAGTTCGCCGTGGTCTCGGCGCGGCGCAGCCAGATCGAGCCTCGTGCGGCCCAGGGGAGCCGGGCCGCGAGGACCACCCTGTGGGCGATGGAGCACGCGACCCTGATGCTCGCCACCTCCCAGCTCGGCATCACCATCTGCTCGCTGCTGATCCTCACCGTCTCCGAGCCGGCGATCCACCACCTGCTCGAGTATCCCCTCGGGCTCACCGGGCTGCCGCCGGAAGCCACCGGGGTGGTGGCGTTCGTGGTGGCCCTGCTGCTGGTGACCTTTCTGCACGTGGTCTTCGGCGAGATGGTGCCCAAGAACCTCTCGTTCTCGGTCCCGGACCGCGCCGCGCTCCTGCTCGCCCCGCCGCTGGTGCTCGTCTCGCGGGCCTTCCGTCCGGTGATCGCCACCCTGAACTGGCTGGCCAACCTCGCGTTGCGGGCCGCCAAGGTGGAGCCCAAGGACGAGGCGACGAGCGCCTTCACCCTCGACGAGGTCGAGGGCATCATCGAGCAGTCGCGCCGCGAGGGCACGCTCGCCGACGAGGCCGGCACCCTGGCCGGAGCCTTCGAGTTCACCGACAAGGTGGCCGCCGACGTCGAGGTGCCGCTGGCCTCGATGGTGCAGCTGCCGGCCCACGCCACCCCGGGCGACGTCCAGGCCGCGGTGGTGACCCACGGGCACTCGCGCTACGTCGTCGCCGGTGAGGACGGGCGACCGGCCGGCTACCTGCACATGAAGGACGTCATGGACCTCGGCCCCGACGAGTTCGACGTGCCGGTCCCGGCCAAGCGGATCCGACGGCTCGTCACCCTCCCGCGGGACAGCGACCTCGAGGACGCCATCGAGCGCCTGCGGCGCCACGGCGCCCACCTCGCGGCGACGGTCGACCTGGACGGCGAGACGACGGGCTTCCTGTTCCTCGAGGACGTGCTCGAGGTGCTGATCGGCGAGGTCGAGGACGCGGCGTGACCGGTTAGCGTTCCCCCATGACGACGAGCGACTTCCAGACGACGGCGGACGGGCGCGAGGTACGGCGGCTGGTCCTGGGCGAGGCCCCCGGCCCGGTCCTGCACCTGCTGGACCTCGGGGCCACCGTCCACCGCCTCGAGGTCACCGGCGGTGACGGCGTGCGTCGCAACGTCGTGCTGGGGCATCCGTCGCCGCGCGCCTACCTCGACTCGACCGACTATCTCGGGGGGACCATAGGTCGCTACGCGAACCGCATCGCCGCCGGCCGCTTCCCGCTCGACGGGCGCGAGGTGCGGGTCGGCGCCCACGACCGGGGCAACCACCTGCACGGCGGGCCGGACGGGTTCGACCGCCGCCTGTGGCGGGTGGTCGAGCTGGGGCCGGTCCGGGCCGAGCTCGCGCTGCACAGTCCCGACGGCGACCAGGGCTTCCCCGGAGCCCTGGACGTCCGCGTCACCTTCGAGGTGTCCGGCGCGTCGGTGCGGGTCGACCTCGAGGCCACCACGGACGCCCCGACCGTGGTGAACCTGACCAGCCACGCCTACTTCAACCTCGACGGCGAGGGGGCGGGCACGATCGACGACCACGAGCTCGAGGTCCTCGCGGAGCGGTACACACCGGTCGGTGCCACCGGCATCCCGGGCGACGAGCCGGCCGACGTCGCGGGCACGCCGTTCGACCTGCGCACCGCCACCCGGCTGGGTGGGCCGCTCCGCTCCGGGCACCCACAGGTCACCGCGGCGCGCGGCCTCGACCACAACTTCGTCCTGCGCGGGAGCGGCTGGCGCACCGCCGCCGTCCTGACCTCGCCCCGGAGCCGCACCCGGCTGCGGCTGGAGACCGACCAGCCTGGCCTCCAGGTCTACACCGGGAACTCCCTCGACGGGGCGAGCCCGGCGAGCGCCGGCGGGGTGCACCGGCAGGGCGACGGTGTCGCGCTCGAGCCACAGCTGCCCCCGGACACCCCGAACCGGGCGAACGCCGCCGCCGCGGTGCTGCGCCCCGGTGAGCGCTACCGGGCAGCCCTCCGGTGGACCTTCGACGCGCCGGACGTCCCCTCCTGACGCGACGCCGTCCCCACCAACCCACCACCACGAAGGAAGTCACATGGAACAGCGCACCCTCGGTCGCACCGGCCGCCCCGTCTCGGTCGTCGGCCTCGGCACCTGGCAGCTCGGCGCGGACTGGGGCGACGTCCCCGAGGCGGACGCCCGCGCGGTGCTCGAGGCCTCCGTCGAGCAGGGCGTGAGCCTCCTCGACACTGCCGACGTCTACGGGGACGGTCGCAGCGAGCAGCTCATCGGCCGGTTCCTGGCCGACCACCCCGACCTCGACCTCACGGTCGCCACCAAGATGGGCCGGCGCGCCGAGCAGGTGCCGCAGAGCTACGTGCTGGCCGCCTTCCGGGAGTGGACCGACCGCTCGCGCCGCAACCTCGGGGTGGACCGGCTCGACCTCGTGCAGCTGCACTGCCCGCCGTCGGCGGTCATCGACGACGACGAGACGTACGACGCGCTGGACACCCTCGTCGAGGAGGGGGCGATCGCGGCGTACGGCGTGAGCGTCGAGACCGCCGACCAGGCGCTCAGCGCGATCGCCCGACCGCACCTCGCCTCGGTGCAGATCATCCTCAACGCGTTCCGTCTCAAGCCGCTCGACCGGGTGCTGCCGGCCGCCGCCGAGGCCGGCGTCGGCATCATCGCCCGGGTCCCGCTGGCCTCCGGCCTGCTCT
Organism: uncultured Actinomycetota bacterium; assembly: GCA_963760585.1. Lineage (GTDB taxonomy): Bacteria > Actinomycetota > Actinomycetes > Propionibacteriales > Nocardioidaceae > Nocardioides. The sequence continues at coordinate 709,545 of CAVXDI010000002.1, read as the reverse complement.
CGGGCCGGTACGACCGCACCACGACCTTCGCCGCCGACGACCACCGCAGCTACAACCGCGACGGCAGCGCGTTCGACGTCGGCGAGACGTTCTCCGGGGTCGACTTCGAGACGGGCCTGGTCGCGGCGCAGGAGTTCTCCGCCCTCGTCGGGACCGTCGGGGCCGACGGGCTCACCCCCGCCCAGGCGGCCATCGCGTGGGCCTGGCAGCAGCCCGGGGTCAGCTCGGTGATCCCCGGCGCCCGGAACGTGTCTCAGGCGACCTCCAACGCGGCGGCCGGAGACGTGGAGGCCCTGCCGGACTCCTTCATCGACGGCGTGCGCCGGATCTACGACGAGCGCCTGCGCGAGGCCGTGCACCCGCGCTGGTGAGGGCCCGTCCGGGTCGGTCCGCGCCACGCGGGCCTCGTGACCGGGGAGGCCCGACGAGTCCGCTGCGGTGAGGCGTCCCCGTCCCCGCTCGCGGCCCCGACGGCGGCACGGCGTCCCTCAGGCGTGTCTCTCGTGCTCGTGGCCGGCGTGGCCGAGAGCCTCGAACTGGAAGGTGGAGTGCTCCACGGAGAAGTCGGCGTCGAGGCAGCGCTGCAGGTCGTCGAGCATCGTCGTGAGATGGCCGTCGTGGAAGCAGGAGTCGTCCACCACCACGTGCGCGGTCAGCACCGGGAGCCCCGTGGCGACCTGGCTGGCGTGCACGTCGTGGACGTCGTGGACGTGCGGCACGGCCAGCAGGTGCCGGCGGACCTCGCCGAGGTCGAGGTCGCGCGGCGTCGCCTCCAGCAGCACGTCGATGCTCTCGCGCAGGAGGCTCAGGGTCCGCGGCACGATCAGCACGCCGATGACCAGGGAGGCCACGGCGTCGGCGCGCAGCCACCCGGTGGTGGAGATCACCAGCGCCGCGAGGAGGACGGCCACGGAGCCGAGGGTGTCGTTGACCACCTCGAGGAACGCCGCCCGCAGGTTGAGGTTCGCCCGGCGCGCCCCGAGCAGGAGCCCGATCCCGACCAGGTTGGCCGCCAGCCCGACGGCACCGAACAGCAGCATGGCGCCCGGGGTCACCTCGGGCGGTGAGAGGAGCCGGCGCACGCCCTCGACCAGCACGAAGACCCCGACCGCCAGCAGCACCGCCGCCTGGCCAGCCGCGGCCAGCACCTCGGCGCGGCGGAACCCCCAGGTGCGCTGGTCGGTGGCGGGGCGTCGGGCGAGGACGGCCGCGAGGAAGGCGAGGCTCAGCCCGGCCACGTCGGTGAGCATGTGGCCGGCGTCGGCGAGCAGCGCAAGGCTGCCGGAGACGACGGCGCCCACCACCTCGACGACGAGGACGGTGCAGGTGAGGCCCAGCACCACGGCGAGCCGGCCGCGGTGGTCGTCGCCCGGTCCGTGCGCGTGCCCGTGCCCGGCCCCCGCAGTCATGGTCCCGAGACTAGTGCCGGGCCAGCCGGAGGTCTGCTGGAGGACTGTCGCAGGACCGGCGGCGGCCCGCCCGGACCTCCCCCTTTTCGGGCTGCCGGCGAGCGGTGGGATCCTTGCTCGGCGCATCCCGGGTCCCCGGAGATGCCGAGTCGACGACCGGGGCAGGGAAGGCGGGCGGTGTGAGCGAGGTGGCCGACGAGCTGGGGCGCGTGCGCACGGCCTTCGAGCAGCCCACGCTGACCCTGCTCCACCAGCGCCAGGCGCCGGTCCTGATCGCGGTGTTCCGGGCTGCCTTCGGGCGCGAGAACCGCCCGATCCCGACCGCCCGGCTGCACACCCAGGTCGAGGACCACCTGGCCCAGCTCCGCCTCGCCGGCCAGGCGGAGGTGCCGACCGGCAGCGGCCGCGACCTGTGCCAACGCTGGATGCGCGGGCAGTGGCTGGTCCGGGCGCTCGACGAGGGCCAGGAGGTCTACACGCTCACCTCCCACGCCCAGCAGGCCCTCGAGCTGGTCAAGACCCTCGCCCGCGACCGCGCGACGCTCAGCGAGCACCGGATCGCCACCCTGCTGAGCACCGTGCGCCGGTTCAACAGCGAGGCCAACCCCGACCGCACCACCCGGGTGAGCATCCTGAACGCCGAGATCGCCCGCCTGGCGGCGGAGCGGGACCGCCTCGTCGACGGCGCCGAGCTCGAGGCGCCGTCGAGGGACTACCTGCTCGACGGCTTCGGTGAGCTCCAGCTGCTCGTCTCCGCCCTGCCCAGCGACTTCGCCCGGGTGGAGGAGCGCTTCGCCGAGATCCGCGCCGAGATCCTGGCGTCCTTCCGCTCGGAGGAGCGCCTGGCCGGTGAGGTGATCGACGACTACCTCGCCCGGGCCGACGCGCTGCTCACCGCCACCCCGGAGGGGCGGGCCTTCGAGGGCGCCTTCGCGCTGCTGCGCGACGACGCGATGCTGGGCCAGCTGCGTGGCGACCTCACCGACCTGCTCGACCACCCGCTCTCCGACGGACTGCTGGCCGAAGCCGACCGCACCGAGCTGAGGAGCACCGTGCGGGTGATCCGCGAGGGGCTCGACCGGGTGCTCTCCCAACGCTCGCGGGTCACCTCGACGCTCAAGGACTACATCGTCTCCCACGACGCGGCCCGTGATCGCGAGCTGGAGCAGACCCTGCGCCGGATCGAGTCCGAGCTGATGGGGTGGCTGGGCAGCACCGGTCCGCGGGCGACGCTCGACGTGGCGCTGCTGCCGGCGCGGGTCGACGTCGACCACCTGCGCGAGCGCTTCCACGACCCCGCCGACGACGTGGCGCCGACCCGGCTCGCCGACGTGCCGGACACCGTCGCCGAGGCCCCCACGTACGCCGCGTTGCTCGGGCAGGGCGGCCCCTCGCTGGTGGACCTGCGCCGCCGCCTCGACGAGGCCCTGCGCTCGCTCGACCCGGGGTCGTCCCTGGGCGAGGTCTTCGACTCGCTCGGCCCCGAGCTGCGGCGTCCGGTCGAGATCTTCGGGCTGCTCCACCTCGCTGCCGACCACGGGCCGCCCGGCGGGCGCCCCGAGGAGAGAACCAGCGAGACGTACCGCGCGGTGCGTCCCGACGGCACCGAACGGATCTTCTCGGTGCCGCGGGTGCCCCTCGCCGGCCCGGAGGCATCTGGCCCGGAACCATCTGGCCCGGAACCATCTGGCCCGGAACCGTCTGGCCCCGACCCCGACCCGGAGGACCCGAGATGACCACCGCGCCCGACGAGCCCGACCCGCTGGTCCCCAGCCTCACCGACCCCGACCCCGACCCCGACCCCGACCTCACCGACGACGACGCGGAGGGCGGTCCCGCCGCCTCGGTCTCCCTGTGGGAGGGCGACGAGGGTGGCCTCGAGCACGCCGAGCGCAGGGCACTCGTGGCGCTGCTCAAGCAGCGCTTCATCAGCGCCCGCACCCACCCGCGCGACTGGCAGGCCCTCGTCGAGAACGAGCGCGTCATCCGCTCGCGGCTCAACGACGTGTTCCTCGAGCTCCAGCTCGACCCGGTCCGGGAGGTGGCGTGGAAGCGGCAGGCCACCTCCGAGACCGGAGCGAAGTTCCCGACCCTGCTCCACGACGCCGCCTGGAGCCGTGAGGAGACCGTCGTGCTGGTCCACCTGCGGGATCGCTTCCGCGCCGGCGCGGCGGCCGGGGAGGACCGCGTCTTCGTGGACCGCGAGGACCTCGTCGAGCACGTCGCCGGCTTCCGGCCGCTGCACGCCACCGACGTCTCCGGGGACCAGAAGCGGGCCCGCAACGCGGTGAGCGGCGTCGTCCGGGCGGGACTGCTCATCGGGGCGCCCACCGACGACCGGTTCGAGATCAGCGAGGCGATCGAGTCCCTGCTGCCGCTTGAGCTGCTCAAGGACCTGCTCGCGACGCTGCGCGCCACCAACGACCCCGACCGGGTCGAGGAACCGCTCTTCGAGCGGCCCGACGAGCGGCCCGAAGAGCGGTTCGACGAGGAGGAGCAGGCATGAGTGACGACACCCTGGTCGCCCTGGGCGAGGGGCTCTTCGCGCGGCGGATCGTCGCGGCCCCGTCCGACGACACCCTGCAGTGGCGTGCCGAAGTGCTCCAGCTGGTCAACTGGGGCGGGTTCTCCGGGCACGTCACGGTCGACCTGCACGGCGACGCCACGATGATCTCGGGCGCGTCCGGCGTCGGCAAGAGCACGGTGCTGGACGCCTACACCGCGCTGCTGATGCCCTCGGACGCCAAGTTCAACGGAGCCTCCAACGACGCGGTCGCCGGCCGGGCCCGCGGGGTCGGCCAGCGCAACCTGCTGTCCTACCTGCGGGGCGCCGTCGACGTCGTCGACGACCCGCGGACCGGCCGGCCCGTCGAGTCGCTGCTGCGCGGCCGCTCCGGGGACACCTGGGGCGCGGTCGCGATGACCTTCGTCAACGACCAGGGCCGCCGCTTCACGGCGCTGCGCACCTACTACGTGCCCCGCCGGGCGACCCGCTCCGGCGAGGTCCAGATGCAGCTGGTCACGGTCGACGCCCCGGTCGACCTCGCCGCGCTGGAGGCGGCCGTACCGGACCGCTTCCACGCCGTCACGCTCAAGAAGCTCTACCCGGGGGTGCGGGTGCACCGCACGTACGCCGAGTTCGCGGCGATCCTCTACGCCCGCCTCGGCATCGGGGCGAACGGGGACGGTGCCAAGGCGCTGCGCCTGCTGGCCCGGATCCAGGCCGGCAACCAGGTGCGGAGCGTGGACGAGCTCTACAAGGACATGGTGCTCGAGCGTCCCGCGACGTTCGCGGCCGCGGACCGGGCCGTCGAGCACTTCGACGACCTCGAGTCGGCCTACCGCGCGATGCGCACCGAGGAGGAGAAGCTCGAGCTGATCGCGCCGATCACCGGGCTGCACGAGCGTCGGGTCGACGCCGTCGCGCGCGCCGGTGAGCTGGACGCGTTCGGCGTCACGCTCACCGGGGACACCCCGGTCCGGCTGTGGCTGCTGCGCACCCACGCCCGCCTCCTCGGGGCCGCGGTCGAGAGCAACCGGCGGGGTCGGTCCGTCGCGGCCGACGACCTGCGGGCCAGCGGTCGTGAGGTCGGGGCACTGGTCGCCGACCTCGAGACCGCCAAGGAGCAGCACCGTGCCTCCGGCGGCGCGACCCTGGAGCGCCTCACCGCCGACATCGACCGCGAGCGGGTCCGGCGCGAGGAGCGCTCCGAGCGCCACCACTCCCTGCGGGCCCGGCTCGCCCCGCTGGAGGACGGCGCCGACGCCGCACTGACCACGCGGGAGTCGTTCTCGGCGCTCGTCGCCGGGGCCGAGGACTGGCTCGCCGCGCACGAGCAGGAGTCGGCCGCGTTGGTGGAGCGTCGCGACGCCGTCATGGGCGAGCGCTACCCGCTGCTCGCCCGGCGCACGGCTCTCGAGTCCGAGCGGGGCTCGCTGCACGGTCGGGCCGGACGCGTGCCCGAGCACCTGCACGCGATGCGGGCCGAGCTGGCCCGGGCCAGCGGCCTGTCGACGACCGAGCTGCCGTTCGTCGCCGAGCTGATCGACGTCGCCCCCGAGGAGTCGCGCTGGCGGCTCGCCGTGGAGACGGTCCTGGCCGGCTCCGCCCGGCTGCTGCTGGTGCCGCTGGACCGCCTCGAGCACTTCTCGAGCGCCATCGACGCCGTGCGCCTGCGTGGACGGCTGAGCTTCGAGGGAGCCGAGCTCGACCTCGAGGGGCCGGCCGAGGCCCGGCCTGACGGGCGGGCCGACCACGTCCGGGGCAAGCTGCTCTTCGCCGACTCACCGTTCCGCGGCTGGGTGCAGCGCCACGTCGCCGAACCGGGGCGCGACGCGAGGTGCGTGGAGACGGCCGCCGAGCTCGGCGGCGGGGGCCTCAGGGTCAGCCTGGCCGGCCAGACCCGCTCGGGCCGTCGGGGCTCGCACGGTCGCGGCGAGCAGCGCAGCATCATCGGCTTCAGCAACGCCGACGCCCTCGCCGAGATCGACCAGGAGGTCGCCGCCGTCGAGCGGTCGCTGACCGCGCTGGACGAGGCGCTGCGCGGGGTCGAGGCCGCGACCCGGCTGCTCGACCAGCGCCGGGCGGCGTACGACGCGTTGTGCGCGCACGCCTGGGACGACGTCGACGTGCTCAGCTGCAGCGCGCGGATCGAGGAGCTCGAGCGTCGGCGGGACGAGATCCTCTCCGCCGACGACCGGCTCGGTGCCCTGGAGCAGCAGATCGAGGAGCTCGAGACCCGGCTCGACGAGGCTCGACGCCGCGGCTTCGCCCTGGAGGAGCTGCGAGCCGGGCTCGACGCCGAGCACGGCGACCTGGTGGAGGCCGAGGACCAGGTGAACGACGAGCTCGAACGCATCGAGCGCCGAGGGGGAGTGACGCTGGCGCAGTCCCAGGCCGTCCGCCTCGACGAGGAGTTCGCGGCGGCCGCCGCGCCCGACGACCCCGACGACCTCGACCGGTTCCTGGAGAGCTCGGGTCGCCTCCAGGTCCGGCTCAACGCCGCCGTCTCCTCGGCGCAGGTCGAGATCGAGCAGGCCGACCGGGAGCTGAGCGGCATCTTCCGCGGCTACCAGGTCAGGTGGCCGGACCCGAACCTCGCGACCGGCCCGGAGGCCTACCCGGACTTCGCGCGGATCCTCGCCGCCATCGAGGCCACCGGGCTGGCGCAACGGCGCTCGGAGTGGCGTCGTCGGCTCACCCAGTGGAGCGGCCAGGACCTGGTGCCGCTGGCCGGGGCGATGTCGGCCTCGGTCGAGGAGATCGAGGACCGGCTCGAGCCGATCAACGCCATCCTGCGGCGTCTCGAGTTCGGGGCCGACAAGGATCGGCTGCGGATCCGGCTGCGGCGGCTCTCGCCGGCCCACGTGCAGGTCTTCGTCCGGGACCTGCGCGAGCTCTCCGGCTCCACCAGCGGCGAGCTCGACGAGGAGCAGCTGGAGCTGCGCTTCACACGGTTGCGCTCCTTCATGGCGCAGCTCCGACGCGCCGAGCAGGCCCCGGCGGCGGGGGCCTCGGACCGGGACCGGTTGCTGGACGTGCGCCGGCACGTGGAGATCAGCGCGGAGCGCTACGACCGGCTCAGCGGGGAGCTCAAGGCGACCTACCGGACGCTGGGGGAGAAGAGCGGCGGCGAGAGCCAGGAGCTCGTGGCGTTCATCGTCGGCTCCGCGCTCCGCTTCCGGCTGGGCGACGAGATGCGTTCGCGGCCCCGCTTCGCGCCGGTCTTCCTCGACGAGGGCTTCGTCAAGGCCGACTCCGAGTTCGCCGGCCGAGCCGTGGGGGCGTGGAAGGGGCTGGGCTTCCAGCTGGTGATCGGTGTGCCGCTGGACAAGGTGACCGGGCTCGAGCCGCACATGGACGCGCTGCTGGTGATCACCAAGCACACCGCGACGCACCGGTCCTCGATCCATGCGATCGCCGACGCGGATCGCGGGCCGGCCGCAGGCTAGGTCGACACCGGGCCGCGGTGCCGGCGACGCAGGAGGACTCCGGCGCCGGCCCCGAGGACGACGACGGCCAGCGCGACCAGGCCGATCCGCCCGGCCAGCGCCGTCGCGTGCTGCCAGCTGCTGCCCCCGGCGTACCCGAGGAGCACCGACATGGTTGCCCAGGCGGCCCCGCCGGTGATGTTGTAGATCGCGAAGCGCCGGTAGGGCATCCTCGACATTCCCGCCAGCCCGGGGACCAGGACCCGCAGCGCCGCGGTGAACCGGCCCAGGAGGACCGCCCTGCCACCTCGCTCGGCGAGGTAGCGCTCGGCGCGGTCGAGGTGCTCGGGCTTGACGAAGCGCCCCAGCGCGCCGTCCAGGAGGCGCCGCCCGTAGCGCCGACCGACGAGGTAGCCGATGCTGTCACCCACGATGGCCCCGGCGACACCGGCGGCCAGCACCGTGGCGAGCGGTAGGTGGCCCTGCCACGCGAGAACGCCGCCGAGGACGAGCGCGATCTCGCCGGGGAAGACGAACCCGAGGAAGGCCGAGGACTCCAGCGCGGGCAGGGCGAAGACCGCGAGGAGCGCCAGCCAGGCCGGCAGCGCCAGCAGGTGGGACCCGATGGCGGCGGTCATGACCCGGCCCCTGACGTCTTCATGCCTCTCACGCTAGGCCGGACGGATGAAGCGGACGTGAAGGCGACCGGCAGGGTCCGGCCGCCAGGGTCAGCGTCGTCGCAGGGTGAACGAGGTGCGGCGGGTGGAGCGACCCCCGGCCCGGAGACCCACCAGAGCCGGGGGTGCGGGTCGCGTCTCCATGGTGGTGAGCACGGCGTTGAGCCGGCGGGTCAGGCGCCGCGCGCGACGGGGGTGGCCGACGAGCTCCTCCAGCAGCCAGTCCAGCCGGCGCAGCAGCGGTTCGAGGTGCAGCAGCAGGGTCAGGTCGGCGTCGGACCCCGGCACGGTGCGGTGCAGCCGCTCGGCGTAGGGCAGCACGTCCGGGTACGCCGCGAGCAGGTGCAGCACCCGCTGGTGCACGGCCACGCAGGACGGGGTCTCACCGAGGATGGTCGAGGCCGCGAGCGTCGAGGAGCCCGGGAAGCGTTGCACGAGCAGGTCGAGGGGGTTGGTCCACATGGGGTGCTTTCGGGAGGAGGACACGTCCTCGCAGGATGCTGGTGGCCCCGTCCGGCCCGCTCGGGACACCCGGGTCGGACGGGGCTGCCCTCATCGTCTCCGGCGCGGGAGGCGGGTGCCTGATCCGCAGGGGCCGACCGGGCTGGTGCCGATCTACCAGATGCCTCCCCCGCAGGGGTGAAGGTGGGCCCTGCGGCGTCCGAAATGACGTCTGCGGGGCGATCGGTGCCGCACACTGTGCTCAGGGTGGCGCTCGGTCCGGGCGTGATCGCGGCCCGACCGACCGACCGCCGGACGAACGAAGGCACATGGAGATCGACATCCACGTCGGCGCGCGAGGCGTCGCCACGGTCGTTGCGGCCCGGGGGGAGCTCGACGTCCTCACCGCGGCGTCGCTGCGCACGGCGTTCGGCAGCGTGATCGACGGGGGCCGCGCGCACCTGGTCCTCGACGCGTCGGGCATCGGCTTCATGGACTCCACCGGGGTGGGCGTGCTGGTGATCGCGCTCAAGCGCACCCGCGCCTTCGGCGGCTCGTTCGCCATCGCCGGGGCCCACGGTCGTGCGCTGCGGACCCTGACCGTCACCGGGTTGGCCCGGGTGTTCGCGTTGTACGACACCGTCACGCAGGCCGAGGACGCGGTCGCCCAGCACGCCGAGCCCGGTTAGCCCACGCTGACCGTGCCGTCCGCGACGTGCCAGTGCTTGTCGAGCCGCACGTGGTCGAGCAGCCGACGGTCGTGGGAGACCAGCAGCAGCGCGCCGTCGTAGCTCTCCAGGGCCTCCTCGAGCTGCTCGATGGCCGGGAGGTCGAGATGGTTGGTGGGCTCGTCGAGCACCAGCAGGTTCACCCCGCGCGCCTGGAGCAGGGCGAGGGCGGCCCGGGTGCGCTCACCGGGGGAGAGCCGGGCCACCGGGTGGGTGACCTGGTCGGCCTTGAGCCCGAACTTCGCCAGCAGGGTGCGGACCTCGGCGGGGGCGAGGTCCCCGACGCCGGCGGCGAAGGCGTCACCGAGCGGCTCCTCCTCGGCCAGCCCGGTCCGCGCCTGGTCGATCTCGCCGACCGACACCGAGGCGCCGAGGCTCGCCGTCCCGCTGTCCGGCGCGACCCGTTCGAGCAGCAGCCGCAGCAGGGTCGTCTTGCCGGCGCCGTTGGGGCCGGTGATCGCGATCCGGTCGCGCGCGTTGACCTGCAGCGACGCCGGACCGAAGGTGAAGTCGCCGAGCCGCAGCGTCGCCGCGTTCAGGGTGGCGACGACCGAGCTGGAGCGCGCCGCGTCGCCGATGGTGAACTGCAGCGCCCACTCCTTGCGCGGCTCGTCGACCTCTTCGAGGCGGGCGATCCGGGACTCCATCTGGCGGACCTTCTGGGCCTGCTTCTCCGACGACTCGGTGGCCGCCTTGCGCCGGATCTTGTCGTTGTCGGGGCTCTTGCGCATCGCGTTGCGCACGCCCTGTGAGCTCCACTCCCGCTGGGTGCGCGCCCGGGAGACGAGGTCGGCCTTCTTGCCGGCGAACTCCGCGTAGGCCTCGCGGGCGTGCCGGCGGGCAACGGCCCGCTCGTCGAGGTACGCGTCGTAGCCGCCGTCGTGGACCGACACCTGCTGCTGCGCGAGGTCGAGCTCGACGACCCGGGTGACGCAGCGGGCGAGGAACTCGCGGTCGTGCGAGACCAGCACGACCCCGCTGCGCAGGCCTCGGACGAACCCCTCGAGCCGTTCGAGACCGTCGAGGTCGAGGTCGTTGGTGGGCTCGTCGAGCAGCACGACGTCGAAGCGGCTCAGCAGCAGGGCCGCGAGGGCCACCCGCGCGGCCTGCCCGCCGGAGAGGGAGGTCATCAACGTGTCGGCGTCGACCCGCAGCCCGAGGTCGGCCAGCGTCGGGGCGATCCGGTCGTCGAGGTCCGCGGCGCCGCTGGCCAGCCAGCGGTCCAGGGCCACGGCGTAGGTGTCGTGCGCCGCCGGATCGTCCGAGCCCAGGGCCTCGGCGCCGGCCTCCATCGCCGCGGTCGCCTCCGCCGCGCCGGTACGCCGGGCCAGGTAGGCCGCGACCGTCTCACCGGGCACCCGCTCGTGCTCCTGCGGGAGCCAGCCCACGAAGGCGTCGGAGGGCACGCTCGACACGCTGCCGGCCAGCGGGGTCCCCAGGCCGGCCAGCAGCCTGAGCAGCGTGGTCTTGCCGGCCCCGTTGGCGCCCACGACCCCGACCACGTCGCCGGGGGCGACGCTCAGGTCGAGGGACTCGAAGAGGGTGCGGTGGGCGTGGCCCCCGGCCAGCTGCTTCGCCACGAGGGTTGCGCTCACCGCGCGATCCTACGACGTGGAGCGCCCGGGTCTCGCCGGGGGCATGTTGAGCTGCTGCACGAGGTCGGTGGCGACGTCGCGCAGCTTGGTGTTGGTGTGCGAGCTGCCCCGCAGCAGGAACGCGAAGGCACGATCCTCGTCCAGTCCGTAGCGTTCCATGACGATCCCGATGGCCTGTCCGATCACCTTGCGGGACTCGAGCGCCTGGTTGAGGTGCGCCCGTTCCCGGGCCCGACCGAGCGCGTTCGCCGCGTGCGCCGCGAAGAGGTCCACGGCCGCCTCGGTGCCGGGATCGATGTCGTCACGGGAGGTGGAGTACAGGTTCAGGCTGCCCATGGTTCCCTCGTCGTCGAGGAAGAGCCGCACGGCGAGCTGGGAGCGCAGCCCTAGCGCCACGGCCCGGGGCACGTAGTCCGGCCAGCGGTGCTCGTGCCGCACGTCCGGGACGGCGACCACGGGCGAGGCGCGCAGCGCCGAGACGCACGGGCCCTGACCGATCTCGTACTGGAGGCGGTCCAGCTCCCAGACCAGCGGACCGGTGGCCGCGCGGGTGTGCACCTGGCCAGCCTCGTCGACGGTCGAGATGCCGACGTGCTCGAAGCCGGGGACCGAGTTCCGCGCCGCGTCCACGGTGGCCTGGAGGGTGTCCTCGACCGAGGACTGCCGGTTCATCGAGCGTGCCGCCCGGACCGGCGCGGAGACTGGTCCGCTGGGGTCGTCCATTCCCACCTCTTTCCTCGTTCCCGACCCTACGCCAGGCATTACCCCGGGCCGCACCCGTCGTGCCCCGCCTCGTGCTCCCCGTCGAGGTGGCGGCGCAGGTCGCGCAGGATCCGGGTGAGCAGGCGGGAGACCTGCATCTGGCTGATGCCGATCACGTCCCCGATCTCGCGCTGGTGACGTCCCTCGAAGAAGCGCAGGCACAGGATCTGCCGGTCTCGCGGCGAGAGCCCCAGCAGGAGCGGGACGAGCAGCAGCCGGGTGTCGACCGCGCGCTGCTCGTCCTCGCTGCCGAGTCGTTCGATCGGCGGCGGGGAGCCGTCGACGCGAGGTCGGTCGAGGGAGGCCGGGCTGAAGCAGCCGGTCGCCGCCAGGGCGGAACGGACCTCGGGCTCCGGGACGGCGAGCAGCGCAGCCAGGTCGCCGGCGCCCGGCGTCCGGCCCAGGAGCTGGGTCAGCTCCTCCTCGGCCGGGCCGATCCGGGCCTGGAGCTCCTGGATCTCGCGGGGAGGGCGGATCATCCAGCCCTGGTCGCGGAAGTGGCGGCGCAGCTCACCGCGCATGGTGGGCACGGCGAAGGAGAGGAAGTCGTGGCCCTGGTCGACGTCGAAGCGCTGGACCGCCTGGACCAGCCCGAGACAAGCGACCTGCAGGAGGTCGTCGTCCGGGATGCCACGGTTGCGGAAGCGGCGTGCCACGGCCCTCGCGGCGGGGAGGTTGAGCCGGACCGCTTCGTCGCGCAGTCGCTGGCGTCGTGCCTCGTCCTCGGTGCGAGCGGCCTCGTCGAGCAGGCGGGCCGTCTCCCGGGTGGAGTCGAGGGGTCGGCGGATCGGGGGCGTGCTCACTCGGGTTCGCCTCGCGGGGAGCTGTCGTGGGCCCGCCGTTGGCTTCAGCGAGGTCGTGGTCGGCGAACCCAGTGCCCGCCGCTGCAACGAGCTCATTGTGTCACGGCTCACGCGCGGGACGGCGGACGCTCCGGTGTCGACCCGCATGTCCGGCACGGCCATGGGTACTGCCTGCTCGCCGAAGGGAGGGGTCGTGACCGATCTGCGCACGCGGGAGGCCGAGCCCGGGGGACGGGTGTGGCGCCTGGGCGTGCTCGACGAGTCGGAGATCGTCGTGGCCGGGCTGGGGGCGCTGCTGGCGCGCCCGATAGGCGCGGTGGGCGACCCGGCCCGGATCGAGGTGGTCGAGCTCGCACCCGGGGAGGCGCTCGGTGAGGACGTCGACGTCGTCCTGGTCGACCCCCGGCACCTGTTCGGCCCGGGCTCGGCCTTCGCCGGCCGGCTCGATGAGCGGGGTGCCCTGGTCGTCGCGTTCGCCTGGCAGCTCGAGCGGGACCAGACGAGCGCCCTGCTCGCTCGCGGCGCCGCCGGGTGCCTGACCAAGCGGCTCAGCGCCTCCGAGCTCGTCGAGGCGCTCGCCGCCATCCGCCGCGGCGAGACCGTGGTGCGCAGCCGGAGCTCCGTCGGCACGGACCCGACCGGGCGGGACCGGGAGCAGCTCACCGTCCGCGAGCGCGAGATCCTGACCCTGATCGCCGAGGGCCTGACCAACCAGGAGATCGCCGACCAGCTGTACCTGAGCATCAACTCGGTCAAGACCTTCATCCGGACGGCCTACCGCAAGATCGGGGTCGCCACCCGCTCGCAGGCGGTGGCCTGGCAGCTGCGCTGGACCGGCTGAGCGGACTGGGTACGGGGCTGCGGGTACGCCGGGTGATGGATCCCCGCTGAGCACCGAGGAGCCAACCGCGTGAAGGACGAGCGCTTCCGCCTCCTCTCCGACGTGCTTCCCACCGCGTGGCAGTCGGTCGTCTACGCCGACGTCGCCCGGGGCGGCGCGCTGCTGGTCCTCGGGCTCGGCCCGATCGGCGACATGGCCTGCCGCATCGGCCTGCTCCTCGGCCTCCGCGTGATCGGGGTCGACCGGGTCCCGGAGCGGCCGGGCCGGGCGAGGGGCGCGGCGCCGAGGTCGGCCAGCGACTCCTCAACGCGCTGCCCGGGCGGATCGTCGCTCAGCTGAGCAACGAGGTCGGCAGCGACCGGATGTCCGCGGTCCACACCGCCATCGACGCGGTCCGGCGCGGCGGCACCGTCTCGCTGATCGGTGTCTCCGGCGGTCAGTCCGACCCGATGCCGATCCTGACGATGTTCGACAAGCAGCTGCAGCTGCGGCGCCACCCACCGGTGGCCCTGGCCGACGCCCCGCAGGCCTACGAGGACTCCAGAAGAAGCAGGACGGCACGGTCAAGGTGGTCCTCAAGCCGTGAGCCCGGGTCTGGTTTCTGCTGACGGGGCTAGGGTCGGAGCATGAGTGAAGACCAGCTGCAGCCCCAGGACACCCTCGACGACCGCGGCGTCGACGACGTGCTCGACGAAGGCATCTCCCCGCCGGAGCGGCCGCGCGGCGTGACCGCCAAGGGCGTGACCGACCGTGAGCAGCTCGAGGGCGAGACGATCGACGACCGGATCGCCCAGGAGGAGCCCGACGTCTGGGAGCAGGCCGAGGCCGAGGCCGGCGCCGGGACGGGCGAGGAGATCGTCGACGGTGACGTCACCGGGGAGGTCGGGAATGAACGCACCGGCCGCCTCATGGCCGCCGGCGCCGGCGACGACCGGTTCGCCGAGGACGAGGGCATCGACGGTGCCGGCGCCAGCGCCGAGGAGGCCGCGGTCCACACCATCGAGGAGTGAGCTCCGCGCAGGCAACGACAGCGGCGGCGGGACCCGGGCGGGTCCCGCCGCCGCTGTCGTTGCCGGGCGGGTCGGGCCGCTCAGGGCCGGAAGGCCACGACCTTCACGGCGTAGGCCTTGCCGTTGTCCTGCGGGCGGCCCTCACAGCTGAGGTACGTCCCGCGGTTGCAGACGAACCTGGTGGAGGCGTTGGCCAGGGTGATCGTGACGTGGGCCACGGAGGCCCGGCTGAACGGCACCTCGGCCGTCCCGTTGCCCTCGGCGTCGAGCTTGACCCGCTTGGTCCGGGTGGACAGGCTGCCGGTCCGGTCGATGGTGAGGTACGCCGTGGGGCTGGTGACGGACCGGGGCCCGTCCACCACGACCCGCAGCTGCCAGTCAGCGGCACCCAGCGAGGAGTCCGGGACCGCCCGGAAGTTGCGCGCCGCCATGTGGTCGATCGAGGGGTCGGCCTGACGGGTCCGGTTCGAGGACGCGATCGTCCAGGTCCGGGCGATCGTGGCGCTCGGCCAGGCGGCGCCCTCCTCGTAGGTCTCGGCAGGCCGGGTGTTGGCACCGGCGACCCGGGCGTAGACCGCGGGGAAGCCGCCGCGCTTGGCCAGCACCGTCTTCACGGCCTGGGTGGAGTACTGGTTGGGCGCGCCGGCGAAGGCTCCCGCGGTGTTCCACATCGACCGGACGATGCCCTTGCCCCAGTGTGCGCTGAGGTACTCGAAGAAGGCCCAGTTGCCGTACTGGTTGGATCCGAACCGGTCGAACGTGTCCAGCGGCGCTCCGGGCGTGCCGACCTGGCCGCTGGAGAGGTACTGCCGGTTGTCGTTGATGGAGTCGTAGACCCGCTCCTCCATCCAGGTGGCCGTCGACTCCATGAACCAGTAGTCCTCGAGGTAGTCGTAGTTGAACTGGCTCGCGTGGGCGAACTCGTGGGCGGCGGTGACCCGCAGGCTCTTCTTGGGCGCGGTGCCGAACTGCGAACGCGCGAAGTCGTTGTCGAGGACGCAGTAGCCCGAGGCCCGCCGCGGCGAGCCCTGGACGGTGCGCTCGGGCTGGCAGTAGCCGTACAGCCCGTCGGCACCGACGTCGCTGAGGTAGACGTCGAGCTTGCCGTTGCCACCACGACCGCCGTCGGAGGCGGGCCGGCGGTAGTTCAGGCCGTCGATCTCGCGCTTCCACACCGTCTCCATGGTGCGCAGCGTGAGGTCCACCCAGCCACGCCCGGGAGGTGCGTCGGAGCTGCGCGGCACCCAGTGCACGCAGACGTGGGAACCGCAGGTCCGCCGCGAGGTGACCGTGTAGGCGTCGACGTCGCCGGAGCTCGTCGGACGTGCCAGGATCCGGTCCGCCGCGAGCCGGGCCGACGGGCTCAGGTCCCGGCGCGCCGCGAAGAGGTCACGCAGGGCGAGCGTGGCGTCGGGCCGCGCGTCGGCCTCGGCGGGCGGGGTCTCCACCACCGGGTCGCCGGAGAGGGCGTCCTCGGCGACGGCGAGGGCCTCGTGCGCCGCGGCCTGGACGCGCTCGTCGGCGGGCGCCGACGAGCTGCCCGGGTCGGCGGGGGCCGGGCCGCCGTCCTCGGCGGAGGACGGCGCGGGGCTCAGCACGGCGAGGCCGGCGACCAGCGCGAGGGCGGCCAGCGCGGTTGACCGGCGCGCCCGCGAGGAACGGTGGGTGGAGCGACGCATTTCTTTTCCCCTGGTTCTCCGAGACGGTGCGGCGGCCGCTCGGGCCCCCGCCGGCCGGTCCGGGCGTCCGCGGACCGGAGGCCACTCTAGACCGGTTCCGCACCACGGGCACCGTCCTCGCGACATCCGTCCGTGCGACCGCTCGGACGGCGCGACCGCTCAGCCCGTCGAGGAGATCTTCTCGATCAGCGCGGTGGTCGAGATCGCCGGGGTGCGGGGCAGGTAGACGACCTCGCAGATGTCCTTGAACTCGTCGAAGCGGCCCGACCAGTCGTCGCCCATCACCAGGACGTCGGCACCGTACGTCTGGATGTACTGGCGCTTGAGCTCCAGGCTCTCCTCGACGAACACCTCGTCGACGGGCTTGAGGGCCGCGACGATGGCCAGCCGCTCACCCTCGCTGAAGACCGGCTCCCGGCCCTTCTTGCGCAGGTTGAGCGCGTCGGCCGAGACCCCGACGACCAGGCGGTCACCGAGCGCGGCGGCGCGCTCGATCACCCGGAGGTGGCCGACGTGGAACACGTCGAAGGTGCCGAACGTGATGACGGTGCGAGGCATGCCGGGCATTCTGGCACGTCGCGCGGTCGCGGCCGATGACCCGTGGGGGAGAATCGGCCGCGATGACCACCTCGATGATCACCTCCGACCCCGCCGCCGACGAGCTGCGCCGCACCGGCCTGCGCAGGATGCGCATGCTGGCGGTGTCGCTGCTGCTCGCCGCCGCGGTGGTGTACGTCGTGACCCGTGAGCAGGACGGCCTCCTCGGCTTCGTCAACGCCGGCGCCGAGGCCTCGATGGTCGGTGCGATCGCCGACTGGTTCGCGGTGACCGCGCTCTTCCGCCACCCGCTCGGCCTGCCGATCCCGCACACGGCGCTGATCCCACGGCGCAAGGACGAGCTGGGCAAGGGCCTCGAGGAGTTCGTGGGGGAGAACTTCCTGCAGGAGGACATCATCCGCGAGCGGCTCGCGCTGGCCGCCGTCACCGAGCGGGTCGGTCGCTGGCTCGCGGTCGACGAGAACGCCCGCCGGGTGGTCCGCGAGGTCGCGGACGTCGCCTCGATCGGTCTGGGCAAGGTGCGCGACGACCATGTCGCCGACCTGGTCAGCGAGGCCCTGGTGCCGCGCTTCCGCGAGGAGCCCATCGCGCCCCTGCTCGGCGGGCTGCTCGGCGAGATGCTGCACGACGACCTGCACCACGGACTGGTCGACCTCGCGCTCCAGGAGCTGCACCAGTGGTTGGTCGACAACCCCGAGACGGTCGCGGAGATCCTGGGGGAGCGCGCGCCGTGGTGGACGCCGCCGCGGCTCAACGAGGCGGTCCTGGCCCGGGTCAACGTCGAGCTGGTCCGCTGGGTACGCGACATCCGCGACGACCCGTACCACCACGCCCGGCGGGCGCTGGACTCCATGCTCGCGAAGCTGGCCGACGACCTGCTCGCGGACCCGGAGACCCAGGCCCGTGCCGAGGCGCTCAAGGAGCGGGTCCTCGACCACCCGCAGGTGGTGGCGACGAGCGTCTCGCTGTGGAACGCACTGCGCCGTTCGCTGCAGGCCTCGCTGGCCGACCCCGAGGGGGCCGTCCGGGCCCGCCTGCTGGTCGAGCTCGAGCACTTCGCCGGCCGGCTGCAGGCCGAGGAGGGGCTGCGCCGCCGCCTGGACGAGGTCGTCGCCGACGTCACGGTCTTCGCCGTGGGTCGCTACGGCAGCGAGGCGATCGCGGTGATCACCCACACGATCGAGCGTTGGGACGGCCGGGAGGCCGCCGAGCGGATCGAGCTGCACGTCGGGCGTGACCTGCAGTTCATCCGGATCAACGGCACCATCGTCGGCGGGCTGGTCGGGGTGGTCATCCACGCCGCCGGCGTGCTGCTCGGGTGAGGCGGGTCGAGCCGGATCGGCCGGGCAGGGAGAATGGGCCGCATGACTGAACCGGCCGAGCCCCACGACGTCGCGATCCGCGACGAGTCCATCCGTCTGGGGCAGTTCCTGAAGCTGGCCGACCTGATCGACAGCGGGGCCGAGGCGAAGCCGCTGGTCACCGAGGGCGCTGTGCGGGTGAACGGCGAGGTGGAGACCCGCCGCGGTCGCCAGCTGGTGCGCGGCGACGTGGTCGAGCTGGCGGGCAGGTCGGCCCGCGTCTCCGCGGAGAGCGCGGGCGACGACCTGCCCTGGTGACTGGCCCGGTGATTGGCCCGACGACGCCGGTCGGGCGACCGCTCAGCTGATGCCGAGCAGGTCCACGACGAAGACCAGCGTCTCGCCGGGCTTGATGACCCCGCCGGCGCCGCGGTCGCCGTAGCCCAGGTGCGGCGGGATGACGAGCTGGCGACGGCCGCCGACCTTCATGCCCTGCACCCCCTGGTCCCAGCCGGAGATGACCTGACCGATGCCGAGGCGGAACTGCAGCGGCTCGCCGCGGTTGTAGGAGGCGTCGAACTCCTCGCCGGTGGAGTGGGCGACGCCCACGTAGTGCACCGACACGGTGTTGCCGGCGGCGGCCTCGGGGCCGTCACCCTCGGTGACGTCGGTGACGACCAGGTCACTGGGGGGCTCGGGGTCGAAGAAGTCGATCTCGGGCTTGTCCATCGGGAGGTCCTCTTTCGCTGGTGGGGGTGCGTGGATCGGTGGCGACGAGCCTAGCGGGGCTCGAACCGGGCCCGGACCACGCCCGGACCGGGCCCGATCCGAGCTCAGTCGGCGCTGACCTGGTGGCGAAAACGGTCCCGCCCGGTGTGCAGGTCCCACAGGTGCCCGGCCAGGACGGCGGGGTCCTTCTCGGCGTCGCCCTCGATGATCCGCCCGCCGATGATGAGCTGCGAGACCTGGATGCCCTCCTCGCCGAGCACCTCGTGCAGCAGCTCGGCGTACGCCGCCTGACCGGCGAAGGCGACCGACGTCCCGGTCACGTTGCGGCCGGGCTTCACCGCCGACCCGCCGTTGACGAAGAGGATCGTGCCGCGGTTCTCTCCGAGGAACCGCATGCCGGGCAGCACCTGGTGCACCGCGGCGACGGGGCCGTAGATGGAGAACTCGACCGGGCCGACGAGGTCCTCGGGGGTGGTCTCCAGCACCGGCCGCATGAAGTCCTTCTGCGGCAGCGGGCTGTACTGCAGCACCTCGATCGGGCCCAGGGTCTCGGTCACCTGCTCGAGGGCCGCGCTGATGGACCTGGGGTCACGGACGTCGGCCGCGAAGCCGCGGGCCTGGACGCCCTCCTTGGCGAGGTCGTCGGCCAGCGCGTCCACGCGGGCCTGGTTGCGTGAGATGAGGCCCACCGCGTAGCCCTCCGCACCGAACCTGCGCGCGACGGCTGCGCCGAGACCTGCTCCTGCTCCGATGATCGCAATCGATGTCATGGGGGGCCCAGCAGATGTCGCCGCCCAGGTATTCCATCGCCGCGGGTCAGGTGCGGTGCAGGTAGGTGTCGAGCTGGTCGCGCTCGAACTCGAGCTGGTCGATGCGGTGCTTGACCACGTCGCCGATGCTGATGATGCCGAGCACCGATCCCTCGACGAGGACCGGCACGTGGCGGATCCGGCGCTCGGTCATCGTCTTCATCAGGTCGTCGACGAGGGTGTCGGGGTCACAGGTCTCGACGTCGGTCGTCATGATCGCCGAGACGGGGGTGTCGAGCAGCGCCGGCTCCTCGTGCAGCCGTCGAACGACGTCGCGCTCGCTGACGATGCCCTCCAGCTCCGAGCCGTCCTTGCTGACGATCAGGGCGCCCACGTTGTGCTCGGCGAGCAGGGCGATCAGCTCGCGCACGGTGGCCGCCGGATCGACGCTGACGACCGGGCGACCGGCCTTGGCCTGGAGAACCTCACGGATGTGCATGCCACGGACGCTACTCGCGCGGCAGGGGCGTCGTACAGACCCGTTCGGGCCCCTGGGGACGAGCCGGGGAACCGGCGGGCGTCTCAGTCGCGCCGGTCGTCCTCCTCGGCGGGGGTGTGCCGCTCACGGCGCGCGTGCAGGTCGTGCACCGAGCCTGAGCCGCGCGGCCGGGCGTCGGGGTCGTCGGCGTCGTCGGCCGACGACCCCAGGAACGACAGCGCCGCCTCGTGCAGGTGGCCGTTGCTGGCCAGGGCGTTGCCGCCGAACGGCCCGTCGGTGCCGTCCAGGGACGTGAATCGACCGCCGGCCTCGCGCACGATGATGTCGAGCGCCGCCATGTCGTGCAGCTCGAGCTCGGGCTCGGCGGCGATGTCGACCGCGCCCTCGGCGAGCAGCATGTAGGACCAGAAGTCGCCGTACGCCCGGGTGCGCCACACCCGACGGGTCAGCGAGAGGAAGTCCTCGATCCGGCCGCGCTCGTCCCAGCCGGAGAGCGAGGAGTACGAGAACGAGGCGTCCTCGAGGCGACGCACGTCGGAGACCTGGCAGCGGGTGGCCTTGAGCAGCGAGCGGCCGGTCCATGCGCCGTGGCCGAGCGAGGCCCACCAGCGGCGCTGCAGCTGCGGTGCGGAGACCACGCCGAGCACGACCTGCCCGTCGACGACCAGGGAGATCAGCGTGGCCCAGACCGGCACGCCGCGCACGAAGTTCTTGGTGCCGTCGATCGGGTCGACCACCCACTGGCGCTGGCTGTGACCCGTGGTGCCCTGCTCCTCACCGATCACCGCGTCCCGCGAGCGCACCCGGGAGAGGAACCGGCGGATGTTCTCCTCGACGTCCTGGTCCGCGTCGGTGACGGGGGTCAGGTCGGGCTTGCTCATCACGTGCAGGTCGAGCGCCTTGTAGCGGTCCAGCGTGAGCGAGTCGGCGTCGTCGGCGAGGACGTGCGCGAGGCGCAGGTCGTCGGTGTAGTCGGTCGGACCGGAGAGCGGCATGGGCGACAGGCTAGATCAGTACGCCGAGTCCGTGCGCGCGGCGAGCAGCCGACGGAACGACGAGACCCGCTCGGGGTCGGCCGCCTCGGCCGCCAGGGCGTCGTCGAGCCCGCACTCGGGCTCCTCGTCGCCGTGCGTGCACCCGCGCGGGCACTCCTCGGTCAGCTCGTCGAGGTCGGGGAACGCCTCGATCAGGTCCTCGGGGCGCACGTGGGCCAGACCGAAGGAGCGGATGCCGGGCGTGTCGATGATCCAGCCCTCGCTGCCGGGCAGCGCCAGCATGAACGCGGACGTCGAGGTGTGCCGGCCGCGACCGGTCACCGCGTTGACGATGCCGACGTCGCGGTGCGCGCTCGGCACCAGGGCGTTGACCAGCGTCGACTTGCCGACTCCGCTGGAGCCGACGAGGACGCTGGTGCGGGCGTCGAGGCGCTCGCGCAGCTGCTCGAGATCGCCACCGCGCCGGGTCACCACCCAGGGCACGCCCAGCGAGCGGTACGTCGAGAGCAGCGTCTCGGGGTCGGCGAGGTCCGCCTTGGTCAGGCACAGCAGCGGCTGCATCCCCGCGTCGTACGCCGCGACCAGGGCCCGGTCGATCAGCCGGGGCTGCGGGTCGGGGTCGGCCAGCGCGGTGACGATCACCAGCTGCTCGGCGTTGGAGACGATCACCCGCTCGACGGGGTCGTCGTCGTCCGCGGTGCGGCGCAGCGTGGTGACCCGTGGCGTCACCTCGACGATGCGGGCCAGGCTGCCCTCGGCGCCGGAGGTGTCGCCGACCACCCGGACCCGGTCGCCCACCACCACGCCCTTGCGGCCGAGCGGGCGGGCCTTCATCGCCATCACCTTGGCGCCGTCGACCAGCAGGGTGTAGCGCCCGCGGTCCACGGTGACGACCACGGCGGCCACCGCGTCGTCGTACGACGGCCGGTCCTTGGTGCGTGGGCGGGTGTGGCGCCGGGGCCGCTCGTAGTGCTCCTGGTCGTGGGTGCCGTACCGGTTGCTCATCGTCGCGTGCTCACGGCGTCCGGGTGCCCGCCAACCCGGCCCAGAAGCCGGCGAAGTCGGGGAAGGTCTTGCCGGTGGTGGCGATGTCCTCGACGAGGACCCCGTCCACGGCGGCCCCGACGATCACACCGGCGTGCGCCATCCGGTGGTCGGCGTAGGTGCGGAAGGTGCCGGCGTGCAGCGTGGCCGGGCGGATCTCGAGCCCGTCCGGGTGCTCGGTCACGTCCGAGCCGAGGCGCCCGAGCTCGGTGGCCAGGGCGGCCAGCCGGTCGGTCTCGTGGCCGCGGATGTGCGCGATGCCGCGCAGGTGTGAGGGGGAGCCGGCGAGCGCGCACAGCGCGGCGACCGCCGGGGCGAGCTCGCCCACGTCGTGCAGGTCGACGTCGATCCCGCGCAGGGTGCCGGTGCCGCGCACCCGCAGCCCCTCCTCCACGAAGGCCACCTCGCAGCCCATCGCGGTGAGGATCCCGCGCAGCGCGTCACCGGCCTGGGTCGTCTCCCGGGGCCAGTCGCGCACGGTCACCGAGCCGCCGGAGACCGCGGCCAGCGCCAGGAAGGGCGCGGCGTTCGAAAGGTCCGGCTCGATCAGGTGGTCGACGGGCGCCACCGGCCCGGGCGCGACCCGCCAGCGGTCGGCCTCGGCGTCGTCGACCACGACGCCGTGGCGGCGCAGCATCGCGACGGTCATCTCGATGTGCGGCAGCGAGGGGACCGGCTCGCCGTCGTGGCGCACGTCGACGCCGTGCTCGTAGCGGGCCCCGGCCAGCAGCAGCGCGGAGATGAACTGCGAGGAAGCCGACGCGTCGACGACGACCGTGCCGCCCGCGACCCGGCCCGAGCCGCCCACGGTGAACGGCAGGGTGCCGGAGCCGCCGTCGTCGACCTCGGCCCCGAGGCTGCGCAACGCCCCCAGCACCTCGCCGATCGGGCGGCTCCGCATGTGCGGGTCGCCGTCGAAGGTGGTCCGGCCGGTGGAGAGGCCGGCGAGCGGCGGCACGAAGCGCATCACCGTGCCGGCCAGGCCGCAGTCGACGACCGCGTCGCCCGTGAACGGACCGGGGGTGACGCGCCAGTCCGCACCGGAGGTGTCCACGGCGGAGCCGAGCATGCTGAGCGCCCGAGCCATCAGCAGCGTGTCACGCGAGCGCAGCGCCCGGCGCACCGTCGAGGGGCCCTCGGCGATCGCGGCCAGCACCAGCGCCCGGTTCGTCAGCGACTTGCTCCCGGGCAGGGTCACCACGGCCTCGACCGGCCGGTCCGCGCGGGGCGCGGGCCAGGGATCGAGCAACGGGTCGGACTGGGCCTGGAACTCGGTCGTCACCCGCGCAGCCTAGCGACGGGAGGCGAGCGCCCGGACCAAGCGGCTCGGGCGGGCCGGCTCAGGTCAGGCTGGCCTTGGCGAGCTTGGCCTCGCGACGGGCCGCGCCGGCCAGGTGCCCGGCCTCGCGGCGAGCGTCGCGCGCGGCCCGGCGGGTGCGCCAGGCGACCCCCGGCTTGCCGTCGGTGTCGCCGGCGGCGATCAGCAGGCCGCCGAGCATCGAGACGTTCTTCAGGAAGTGCAGGCGCTGCGCCTGCTTGGTCTCGGCGTCCGGCGCCTCCCAGAAGCGGTGCCCGGCGTAGGTGGTGGGCACCAGGGACGCGGCCAGCACGGCGGCCGAGACCCGCGGCAGACGGCCCGTCGCCAGGCTGGCCGCGGCGAGCACCTGGGCGGCGGCGTTCAGCCGGACCAGCGTCACCGGGTCGGTGGGCACCGGCAGCTGGGGCGCGGCCCGGCGCACCAGCGGCACGACCCGGTCCGTGACGGGGTGGGCCGCCCGGGCGAGGGCGGGGGCGTTGCGCAGCGCCGAGACGCCGCCGACGAGGAAGGTCGATGCGAGCATGGGGCGGGCGATCAGTCGGGAGACGGTCATGCCCCTCTTCTTACACGATGGGGGCCAGTGTCGTCTCGGCCGTGGGCGGGGCACGACGCGCGCTGGGCCCACCCACCCGCACCAGGCCACCCACGCGCTCCCGGGCCGGCGTCGCGCGCCGTAGGCTGTCGCGCGTGTGTGGCCGCTACGCGTCGAGCAGACGCCCCGAGGACCTCGTCGAGGAGTTCGAGATCGTCGAGGACCGCAGCGTCACGCCCCTCGCGGCCGACTACAACGTGGCGCCGACCAAGGAGGTGTACGCCGTCCTCGAACGACCGGCGCGGCCGGCCTCCGGTGTGGCCGACGAGGGTGACGAAGGCACCGGCCCCGAGCGGCAGCTGCGGGTGCTGCGCTGGGGCCTGGTGCCCTCCTGGGCCAAGGACCCGGCGATCGGCAACCGGATGATCAACGCGCGGATGGAGACGGTGGCCGTGAAGCCCGCCTACAAGCGGGCCTTCGCCTCGCGCCGCTGCCTGCTCCCGGCGGACGGCTACTACGAGTGGTACCCGACCGAGCAGCGGACGGCGGCGGGCAAGCCGCGCAAGCAGCCGTTCTTCATCCGCCCGCGGGACCACGGCGTCCTGGCGATGGCCGGTCTCTACGAGATCTGGCGCGACCCGACACGTCCCGAGGACGATCCCGAGCGCTTCCGGTGGACCTGCACGGTGATCACGACCGCGGCCGAGGACTCGCTGGGGCACATCCACGACCGGATGCCGCTGATGGTGGAGCGCGAGCGCTGGGACCAGTGGCTGGCCCCGGCGAGCTCACCGGGTGACCAGCCGGACGACCTGCTCGACCTCCTGGTGCCGGCCGCCCCCGGCCGCCTGGAGGCGCATCCCGTGGCCACCCTGGTCAGCAACGTGCGCAACAACGGCCCCGAGCTGGTCGAGCCGCTGCCGCTGGCGGGTCACCCGGGGCCCGAGGCGACGACGTGAGCACCGAGCGTCGCGTGCCGACGCCGCAGGGGGAGGCCCGCCTGGTCACGGACCGCGCCCGGCACCCCGAGGTCACCCTCCTGCTCGGCCATGGCGCGGGCGCCGGGATCGACACCCGCGACCTCGAGGCCCTCGCCCGGCACCTGCCCCGCCACGGGGTGAGCGTCGTGCGGCTCGAGCAGCCGTGGAAGGTGGCCGGCCGTCGCCTCGCGACCGCGCCCGCCACCTTGGACGAGGCGTTCGTCGCAGCGGCCGACACCCTGCGGGTCCGCACCCCCCTGATCGTGGGGGGCCGCTCCGCGGGGGCCCGTTCGGCGGCCCGGACCGCACGCCACCTGGGGGCGCGCGGGTGCCTGGCCCTCTCCTTCCCGCTGCACCCGGTCGGGCGGCCGGAGCGGAGCCGGCTGCCCGAGCTGCTCGGGGCCGGCGTGCCGACCCTGGTGGTGCAGGGCGAGCGGGACCCGATGGGCCGTCCCGAGGAGTTCCCCGACGACCTGGACATGTGCGTCGTCCCGGGCGCCGGGCACGGTCTCGAGGTGCCCGCCCGGGGGGTGCTCACGCAGGCCCAGGCCCTGGCCGTCGTGGTGGAGGCCACGCTGGAGTGGATCGTGCGTGAGGTCACCGGCGTCACCTGAGGGGACCTGGGGGGACCTGGGGGGACCTGGGGGGAATGGCCGGCTGCGATGAGGTGTTCTGGTCCTCGTGATGGCAACGCTGGAACGTCCCGCTTCGCGGCCACGCGTAGCATGGGAGTCGATGACTGACTCCCCTGACACCGTGATCGACGAGAGCGTCGACCAAGAGAACGAGACCGAGGAGCAGCGCTCCGCCCGGTTCGAGCGCGATGCCCTGCCCTTCCTCGACCAGCTGTACTCCGCGGCGATGCGGATGACCCGCAACCCCGCGGACGCCGAGGACCTCGTGCAGGAGACCTTCGCCAAGGCGTACTCGTCGTTCCACCAGTTCCGCGCCGGCACCAACCTCAAGGCGTGGCTCTACCGGATCCTGACGAACACGTTCATCAACACCTACCGCAAGAAGCAGCGCCAGCCGCAGCAGTCGATGTCCGAGGACGTCGAGGACTGGCAGCTGGCGCGGGCCGAGTCGCACAGCTCGACGGGGCTCCGGTCCGCCGAGATGGAAGCACTCGAGCACCTCCCCGACTCGCAGGTGAAGGACGCGCTGCAGCGGCTCCCCGAGGAGTTCCGCCTCGCGGTGTACCTCGCCGACGTCGAGGGCTTCGCCTACAAGGAGATCGCCGAGATCATGGAGACCCCCATCGGCACCGTCATGTCCCGGCTGCACCGCGGTCGTCGGCAGCTGCGCGACATGCTGTCGGACTACGTGCGCGCCAACGACCTCCTCTCCGCCGGTCGCCGGGGAGGTGCGTCGTGAGCGATCACAACCACCTGCCCGGGAGCCCGGAGAACCCCACGGCCGACGACTGCGTCGACTACCTCGAGCGGATCGTCTACTTCCTCGACAACGAGCTCGACGAGGCCGACTGCTCGGCCGTGCGCGTGCACCTCGACGAGTGCAGCCCCTGCCTGGAGCGCTACGACCTGCAGCGCACCGTCAAGGCGATGGTGGCGCGCTCGTGCTCCGAGCCTGCTCCCGACGACGTCCGCCAGCGCGTGCTGCTGCGGATCCGCGAGGTGCAGGTCCGCATCGGCGACGCCTGAGCCCTGACCTGCGATGCAGAAAGCCCCCGGCCGTCGGCCGGGGGCTTTCGTGTGCGTCCTGCACGAGGACGGGCGACGATCAGGCGTTGGGACGCTTGCCGTGGTTCGCCTTGTTCTTCTTGCGCGCGCGGCGCTTGCGTCCGGTCTTGCCCATGGTGTCCTCCTGATCGAGCCCGCTGGAAACTTCTCGCTCCGTACGGAGCATCGGGTCATCCTCTCAAAACTCGGTCCCGGGGGGAAATCCGGTGGGGAGGCTGGCTCTCAGAGCCGGCCCAGGAACCGCTCGGCGTCGACCACCACGCGGGTGATCTCGCCGGTGGCGACCACCTTGCCCCCGGGGCGGTTCCGGGCGGCGACGGTGAAGCGGTGCAGGCGCCCGTCGGTGTACGAGGAGGAGGCGCTGACCTCGACCTCCTGGCCGGGAGGGCTGGCGCCGCGGTGCTCGAGCTCCACGCGGGTGCCGACGCTGGTGCTGCCGGCGGCGAGGGTCGGGTCCAGCGCCGCGCAGGTGGCGGCCTCCAGCCACGCCAGCAGCCGGGGGGTCGCGAGCACCGGCAGGCTGCCCGAGCCGAGCGCGGCGGCGGTGTCGGCGTCGCCCACCGTGAACGTCAGGCTCGCGGCCGGGGTGGCGCCGTCGGCGGTCGGGTCCATGCTCAGTCCTCCAGGTCCAGACGGAACCCGACGAGCTCCACGCCGGGCAGGGGCTGCCAGTCGAGCGCCGGGGCGCGGACGAAGCCGAGCCGGTCGTAGAGGCGGTGCGCCGTGGTCATCTCGCGCAGGCTGCAGATCACGACCGCCGCCTCGCCGTCGCGGCGCGCGCGCGCGAGGCACAGCCGCACCAGCTCGCCGCCGACGCCACGACCCTGGGCGGCGGGGTCGACCGAGAGCATCCGGAACTCGCCCTGGCCCGGCACTGCGAGCTCGCGCCACGGCGAGCCCGGCGGGCAGAGGGTCACCGAGCCGAGGATCGTGCCCGTCCCGTCACCGGTGTCGCGCACCGCGACCCAGACCTCGGCGTCCCGGTCCCGGGCGGCGGTGTCGGCCAGCCGTTCGACGTAGGGGTCCGCGCGCCCGCGCGTGAACGGCGCGTACGCCGCCACCGTGATCTTCGCGACGCGGTCGTACTCGTCGGCACGGATCCGGCGCAGCCGCACCGGGGCGGGGACAGGGGCGAGCTCGGGGGCGGGGGCGGGGCCTGGCTCCGGGGTCGGCTGGGCCATCAGATCCCGAACGTGGAGCGGGGGTAGGCCGCGTCCACGTCGGTGATGACGTTGACCAGGTACGGGACGCCGGAGGCGAACGCCCGGTCGAGGGCGGGGCCGATCCGGCGCGGGTCGGAGACGGTCTCGCCGGCACCGCCGAGGGCCTTGACGACCTCGTCGTACCGGGTGCGGGGCGCGAGGTCGGCGACCACGTCGTAGCCGTAGAGCATCTGCATCGGGCCCTTCTCCAGGCCCCAGGCGGAGTTGTTGCCCATCACCATCACCACCGGCAGGTCGTGACGCACCAGCGTGTCGACGTCCATCAGCGAGAAGCCGGCGGCACCGTCGCCGAGCAGCAGCACGACCTGGGCCGAGGGCCGCGCGATCCTGGCGGCGATGGCGCCGCCCAGCCCGGCCCCCAGGCAGCCGTAGGGGCCGGGGTCGAGCCAGCCGCCGGGCCGCTTCGGCTCGACGAACTTGCCCGCGAAGCTGACGAAGTCGCCGCCGTCGCCGATCACCACGGCGTCCTCGGCCAGGCGGGGGACCAGCTCGCCGTAGATGCGCGCGGGGTGGATCGGGTCGGCCTCGGCGCCGAGGAGGGCCCGGTCGCGCTGGACGGCGGCCGCCACGGTGTCCTGCAGCTCGCTGACCCAGGCCGACCAGTCCGGGCGCCGCTCGGCGCGCTCCAGCCCCGCGTGCAGGCCGTCCAGGACGGCGGCCAGGTCCCCGGAGACGGCGGCGGCCAGGGTGGCGTGGGTGGACAGCTGGGCGGGGGAGTCCGCGACGTGGACGACGGCCGCCGGCGTGGCTCCCTCCTTGCCCCCGAAGACCCCGTAGCCGAGGCGGAAGTCGAGCGGGGTGCCGACGACGACGACCAGGTCGGCCTTGCCGAGCGCGGCGCCCCGGGCCTTCGTCACCAGCAGCGGGTGGCCACCGGGCACGACGCCCCGGCCCATGCCGTTGGTCAGCGTCGGGACGCCCACCCCCTCGACGAGGCGCAGGGCGGCGTGCTCGGCCCCGTCGGCCCACACGTCCGTGCCGAGCACCAGCACCGGGCGGCTCGCTCGCGCGAGCAGCTGCGCGATCTCGGCGACCCGGTCGGCGTCGGGCTCGATCCGCACGGGCGCGCCGGGCGTGGGCGCCGGGCCCGAGGCGGTGTTGAAGAACTCGTCCATCGGCACGTCGAGGAAGACCGGGCCACGGTGCGAGGAGCGGGCGGCGGTGAAGGCCTCGTCCATGCCGTCGAGCACGTCGCCGGCCGTCGGCAGCGTGCGGGCCAGCTTGGAGATGGACGCGACGATCGGCGGCTGGTCGAGCTCCTGGAGGCTGCCGGTGCCCCAGCGGTTCTGCGGGGCGCGGCCACCCACCACGACCAGCGGGGAGCCGGCGAACTGCGCCTGCGCGATCGCGCTCACGCCGTTGGTCACCCCGGGCCCCGCGGTGAGCACCGCCAGCCCGGGGACCCGGGTCAGCTTCCCGGTGGCCTCCGCGGCGAAGGCCGCGGTCTGCTCGTGGCGTACGTCGAGCAGGCGCATGGGCGGGTCGGCGGTCACCGCGCCGTCGTACATCGGGAAGACGTGCGCCCCGGAGAGGGTGAACATCGTCTCGACCCCGTGCGCCCGGGCCACCGCGACGGCCAGCTGGCCGGCGTGACCCGAGAGCTGACCGGGGGGCGGGGAGGGCTGGTCGACGGCGTCGGGTGTGACCGGGGTCTCGGCTTCGCTCATGTCCGCAGGCTACCCAGTGGTAGCCGTCCGCCCCAGCGGCCCCTCAGCGGGCGCGCGGCAGGTAGTGCGGGTTCGTGCCGCGCAGCGCCTCGACCACCACGAGGAGGAGGTCCGGGCGGACCTCCGGGCCAGGCCCGCCCAGGGCGAGCTGCAGGTAGAGCGCGCGCAGGAACGACTCGGGGTTGCCGGTGGTGAGGAACGGGTCGACGTCCTGGCCCGAGCGCACCGGGCCGGCCGCTGCAGCGATCCGCCGGATCCACGGCTCGAGGACGGAGAGCGGGAGCACGTTGCGGCGCAGCACGGCCATCGTGGCCATCGCGATGCGGTCCGGCTCGCCCTGGCTGAAGACGTGGTCCACGGGCAGCAGCACCCGGTCGGCCAGCACGTCGAGCAGGACGGTCAGCTCCGTTGCGCCGAAGCGCGGCGAGCCGGCGAGCGCGGCGACGGCGTCGGCCCCGTGGGCCACCGCGTGGGCCCAGCCCTTGCCGGGGACGTGGCCGCGGACGTCGCGCTCGCGCAGGTACCAGGTGGCGATCCGGTCGCCCCAGTCGAAGATCTTCGCCTCGGGGACGAGGCCGTGCTCGTTGTCGCGGTTGATGCACTCGGCGAGCACCAGCACGGAGGACGTGCGACGGAAGACGCTGTCGGTGCCCTGCTCACCGAGCCCGACGCGCAGGCCGATCGCCATCCCGTCGCCGAGACCGGCGAGCAGGTCGTCGTACACCCCGCGCTCGATCCAGGTCGCCAGGGCGGGGTAGGCGGTCCCGTCCCGCTGGGCGGGGTCGGTGGAGCCGAGCATCCGGGTGAGGTCGGCGGTCAGGTCGTCGAGCGGCCGGTCGGAGGGAACGACCAGTCCGTCGGAGATCACCTGGTTCCAGTAGGACGCCGACATGGTGCTCATCCTGTCAAAGTCCCCGACCCCTAGGCTGGTCGGGTGCCGTCCCTCATCGAGCTGGTCCGCCACCACACGGATCTCGACGACGAGGACGTCGCCTGGCTCCAGCTGCTGCAGGCCGACTGGCAGATCATCGCGGACCTCTCGTTCGCCGACCTGGTCCTGTGGCTGCCCGACCGCGAGGGCAGCGGCTACTGGGCGGGCGCGCAGATGCGGCCGACCACCGGCCCCACCGCGTACGTCGACGACGTCGTGGGCACCTTCGTCCCGCAGGGGCGTCGTTCGATGCTGGACGAGGCCTACTCGCAGGGCCGGCTGGTGCGCGACGGTGACCCGGAGTGGCGCGACGACGTGCCGGTGCGCGTCGAGACGATCCCGGTCCGGCGCGCGGGCCGGGTGATCGCCGTGGTCGCCCGCAACACGAACCTGCTCGGCGTGCGCACCCCCAGCCGCCTGGAGCTCTCCTACCTCCAGGCCGCCGCCGAGCTCACCCAGATGATCGCGCGGGGGAGCTTCCCCGCCCCCGGCCAGCGCAGCGACCACGCCGACTCCCCGCGGGTCGGCGACGGCTTCCTCCGCGTCGACGCCGCGGGCCGGGTCGTCTACGCGAGCCCGAACGCCCTCTCCGTCTACCGGCGGCTGGGGCTCTCCGGCGACCTGACCGGGCTCTCCCTGGCCGGGCTCACCCGGGAGCTGGTGCCGCCGCGGCGCCGGCCCGACGAGGAGGCGCTCAGTGCGGTGCTCGGCGGCCGTGCCCACCGCGACACCGAGATCGGCACCGACGGGGTCTCGCTGATCGTCCGCTCGATCCCGTTGCGGCCCGAGGGCGAGCACGTGGGGGCGCTGGTGCTGGTGCGCGACGTGACGGAGCTGCGTCGCCGCGACCGGGAGCTCGTCACCAAGGACGCCACGATCCGGGAGATCCACCACCGGGTGAAGAACAACCTGCAGACCGTCGCCGCACTGCTGCGCCTCCAGGCCCGCCGGATGGACTCCGAGGCGGCCCGGCTCGCGCTCGAGGAGGCCGTCCGCCGGGTCGGCACCATCGCGATCGTGCACGAGACGCTCAGCCAGGCCGGCGAGGAGCACGTCGACTTCGACGAGATCGCCGAGCGGCTCGGCCGGATGGTGGCCGAGGTCAGCGCCCTGGCCAGCCGGGTCCGGGTGCGCCACGAGGGGGAGTTCGGCGTGCTCTCCTCCGAGGTGGCCACGGCGCTGGCCATGGTGCTGACCGAGGTCCTCCAGAACGCCGTGGAGCACGGGTACGCGACCCGCGCGGGGGTGGTGGAGGCGGAGCGGTCCGGGACGATCGTGGTGCGCGTGCGCCGGCTCGTCGGCCGGCTGCACCTGACGGTCGACGACGACGGGCGGGGCCTGCCCGACGGCTTCGACCTCGACACCTCGACGAACCTCGGGCTGTCCATCGTCCGGACGCTGGTGGAGTCCGAGCTCGGCGGCCAGCTCGAGCTGGGCCCGGTGCCGCTCGGCAGCGGGACCCGCGCGGTGGTCGACGTCCCGCTGGACTAGGCGGGGCGCACCGACCGCAGACCTCTATCGGGCGCCGGTCAGGCGGTGCGCACCCGGGCGCGGGCGTTGCGGCGCTTCAGGGCGCGACGCTCGTCCTCGCTCAGGCCTCCCCAGACGCCGTGGTCCTGGCCAGCCTCGAGCGCCCACGCGAGGCACTGCTCGCGCACGTCACAGCGACGGCACACCTGCTTGGCCTCCTCGATCTGGAGGATGGCCGGACCGGTGTTGCCGATCGGGAAGAACAGTTCCGGGTCCTCGTCGAGGCAGGCGGAACGGTGGCGCCAATCCATGGCTGGGGAATCCCTCTTTCCTACAACGTGGGGGCAGGCCAAGGGCGGCAAGTCCTGCGGGTCGCGCTCGCGCGCCGAGAGGCATGTCTCTCGCGCGGCGCGTCGACAAGCCTCGCTTGCATCGTCACGTTAGACAACCCTTTGGGGCACCCGGGTTTCGTCACGCGCGTCACACCCCCTCCACCGTACGCCTAGTCTGGCGTCCGTGAGCCAGCCCCTTCCCTCCGGCCCCCCGCCCGATCCGTCCCGCCGGCCCGGGGGCCCGGCGCCCCTCCTGGTGGCGGCTTCGCTGGTCGGGGTCGAGGGTCTCCTGCTCCTGCTCCTCGGGGTGCTGGAGCTGCGCAGCCTGAGCACGGAGCGGGCCTCGCTGGCGCTGACCGTGACCGTCTTCTTCGCCGTGTACGGCGCGGGGCTGCTGCTGTGCGCCCACGGGGCGTCGCGGAGCCGTTCGTGGGCCCGCGGGCCGATCGTGCTGGCCCAGCTGATCCAGCTGGGGGTGGCCTGGAGCTACCGCGGCGACCCGACCACGGTCCTCGCGGTCGGACTGGCCGTGGTGGCGGTGGTGGTCCTGGCGGGGATGCTCCACCCGGCGAGCGTGAAGGCGCTGGCCGAAGGGCCTCCCGAGGAGTGAAACCGCCCGCGGTGACGGCTAGCGGGGCTCCTCCATCGAGGCCCGCAGCTGCGCCAGGGTGCGGTTCAGGAGCCGGGAGACGTGCATCTGCGAGACGCCGATCTCCTCGGCGATCTGCGACTGGGTCATGTTCTTGAAGAACCGCAGCAGCAGGATCTTCTTCTCACGCGGCTCGAGCTGGTCGAGCAGCGGCTTGAGGGACTCCCGGATCTCGACGTGCTCGAGGCCGACGTCCTCGACCCCGAGCGCGTCGAGCATCGTGGCCGCCGCCCCGTCGTCGCTGTCGTCGCTGGCGTCCAGGGAGAGCGTCGAGTAGGCGTTGCTGGACTCGATGCCCTCGACGATCTCCTCGACGGTGCAGCCCAGGGCCTCGCCCAGCTCCCGCGGGGTGGGGGAGCGGCCCAGGGACTGGGTCAGGTCCGCGGTCGCCGAGGTGATCTGCATGCGCAGCTCCTGGAGGCGTCGCGGCACCCGGATGGCCCAGCCCTTGTCACGGAAGTAGCGCTTGATCTCGCCGATGATGGTCGGGGTGGCGTAGGTGGAGAACTCCACACCGCGGGCGGTGTCGAAGCGGTCGACGGACTTGATCAGGCCGATCGTGCCCACCTGGACGAGGTCCTCGAAGGGCTCGCCGCGGTTGCGGAAGCGGCGGGCGCAGTGCTCGACCAGCGGCAGGTGCAGGCGGACCAGGGCGTCCCGGGCGCCGTCGCGGCTGCTCGCGGGGAGCTCGTCGTCACGCAGGAGCACGAAGAGCTCCGCGCTGCGGGCGCGCGTCAGCTCTACGCCCGTGGGGCCGGGTGGAGGGCCCACGGCCTGGCCCTCGATCTGCGGGGCCATGTCAGAGGTCGGCCTCCAGGTGCCCCGGCACCATGGTGAGGCGGACGGTGTAGAGGCCGTCCCGGCTGTCGGAGGCGGCGTGCGTGGCCAAGGTGGTCAGGACCTGCCAGGCGAAGCTGTCGTAGTCCGGGACCGCGACGACGTGGGAGGCGGTCACGGCCACGCTCACCACCAGCTCGTGCGGCCGCAGGTAGAAGCGGCACAGCAGGTCGCCACCCGGGTCGGCCTCGGGCAGCACCATGGCGCTCGCCTCGCCGACGGCGATGCGCAGGTCCTCGATGTCGTCGATCGGGAAGTCCAGGCGGGCGGCGAGGCCGGCGGTGGTGGTGCGCAGCACGGAGACGTAGGCGCCGTCCGCGGGCAGCCGCAGCTCGACGTCCGCGCGATCTCCCTGCTGGTCGGGGCCGGACCCGGTCTCTGACATGTTGGCGTCCTTCGTGAGGAGTTGCATCGGCACGCAGACTAGTCGGGGCCGGTCCCCGGGTGGTGTACCCGGGGACCGGCCCCGACTGGTGTCGCGGTGGATCAGGCCTTCTTGGTCTCCCAGAAGATCTCCGCGATCTCGTCGATCTTGGCGAGCAGCTGGTCGGCCACCTCGGCGTCGAGCACACCCTTCGTGCCGCTGGCGCCGGCGAGCTTGGTCGCCTCGTTGACCAGCGTGTGCAGCTGCGGGTACTTCTCGAAGTGCGGGGGCTTGAAGTAGTCGGTCCACAGCACCCAGAGGTGGTGCTTCACGAGCTCCGAGCGCTGCTCCTTGATCAGGACCGCGCGCGTGCGGAAGTCGGGGTCGTCGTTGTCGGCGACCTTGGCGATGATGCCCTTGATCGACTCGGCCTCGATGCGGGCCTGGGCGGGGTCGTAGACGCCGCAGGGCAGGTCGCAGTGGGCAGAGACGTCAAGCGTGGGGGCGAACAGTCGCGCAAGCATGCGGGTCCTCTCGTCGTGGATTGCGTTCTTCGGCTGCGACACTACTCCGCGTGCCACATGAAGATCGAGACGTTCGTTTTCCGGCGGATCGGGTACCCCCCATCGGCCTCGTGCGGGTCCACAACGACTCGATGCTGCCCACCCTGCGACCGGGGGACCGGCTGCTGGTCTCCTACCGTCGCCGGGTCGTGCCGGGCCGGATCGTGGTCGCCCGGTTCGCCGACGGGACGCTGGCCGTCAAGCGCGCGGTCGAGCGCCGTACGACGAGCACGGGCGCGCCGGGCTGGTGGCTGCTCAGCGACAACGCCGCGCGTGGGGTCGACTCCCGGCACCGTGGCGCGGTGGCCGACGACCAGGTGGTCGCGGTGGTCGTGGGACGGGTCTGGCCGCGCCCCGGCGCTGTGGGACACTGAGCGCAGGGAGACCCCCCGGTACGACGAGGTCGCCGACGGTGTTCCGCGCCCACCCCGCGCGTCGAGCCCGACGACCGACCTGACGCAGGATCCCACCGAACCCCGCCCGGAAAGCACGAGACCTGATGGTTCCCACCACGCCCGGCACGCCCGAACCCCGCGACCCCTCGCACCCGCACGCGGGCGACCCGGTCTTCGACCTGCACCTCGCCGGCAAGATGGAGATCCGCTCGTCGGTCTCCCTCGTCGGGCCGGAGGAGCTCGCGATGGCCTACACGCCGGGCGTGGCCAGGGTGTGCGAGGCGATCGCGGCCGACCCGTCGATGAGCCAGCACTACACCTGGGTCCCGAACACCGTCGCGGTCGTCTCCGACGGCACCGCCGTCCTCGGGCTCGGGGACATCGGGCCGGCCGCCGCGATGCCGGTGATGGAGGGCAAGGCGGTGCTGTTCAAGCAGTTCGGCGGTGTCGACGCCGTGCCGATCTGCCTGGCCACCACCGACACCGAGGAGATCATCGAGACCGTGGTCCGGCTCGCGCCGAGCTTCGGCGGGATCAACCTCGAGGACATCTCCGCACCGCGCTGCTTCGAGATCGAGGAGCGGCTCAAGCTGCTGCTCGACATCCCGGTCTTCCACGACGACCAGCACGGCACCGCCGTGGTCGCGCTCGCCGCCCTGCAGAACGCCCTGCGGTTGACCGGGCGTACGCCGGGCACCACTCGCGTCGTCGTCGCCGGGGCCGGGGCCGCCGGGGTGGCGGTCACCAAGATCCTGCTCGAGGCGGGGATCGAGGACCTCGTCGTCACCGATCGCCAAGGGGTGATCACCTCGGCGCGCGGGGAGCTCTCGCCGGTCAAGCGCGCGCTCGCGGAGACCACGGCGGACCGCACCGGTCGCACCGGCTCGCTGGCCGACGTCCTCGTCGGGGCCGACGTCTTCATCGGGGTCTCCGGGGGCACCGTGCTCGAGGAGCACATCGCCACGATGGCCCGGGAGTCGATCGTCTTCGGCCTGGCCAACCCCACGCCCGAGGTGCACCCCGAGGTGGCCCGTCGGCACGCCCGCGTGGTCGCCACCGGACGCTCGGACTTCCCGAACCAGATCAACAACGTGCTGGCCTTCCCCGGCA
The DNA here is from genome assembly GCA_963760585.1 of uncultured Actinomycetota bacterium. GTDB lineage: Bacteria > Actinomycetota > Actinomycetes > Propionibacteriales > Nocardioidaceae > Nocardioides. The sequence goes on along the minus strand of CAVXDI010000002.1, from coordinate 673,723 downwards.
TCTTCCGCGGTGCCTTCGACGCGCACGCGACGGCGATCACCGAGGGGATGAAGCTCGCGGCCGCGCACGCGCTGGCCGGGCTCGTCGGCGACGCCCTCTCACCCGACTTCGTGATCCCCTCGCCGTTCGACCCACGGGTCGCTCCGGCCGTGGCCAGCGCCGTGGCTCAGGCGGCGCGGCAGGACGGGGTGGCGCGCCGTTGAGGATCGTTGGCTAGGTTCGGGGACATGTTCGCCGTCTACGCCGACCAGTTCTCCTCCGACGACCCCCTGTCCGGCCTCGTGGTGGGGGAGCGGCCCGACCCGGTCGCCCCCGAAGGCTGGACCACGGTCACCGTCCGGGCCGCCTCGCTGAACCACCACGACCTCTGGTCGCTGCGCGGCGTGGGGCTCAGGCAGGAGGCCCTGCCGATGATCCTGGGCTGCGACGCCGCGGGCCTCGACGAGGACGGCAACGAGGTCGTGGTGCACGCCGTGGTCAGCGATCCCGACTGGACCGGCGACGAGACCCTCGACCCCCGGCGCTCGTTGCTCTCCGAGCGGCACCAGGGCACGTTCGCCGACCGGGTCGTCGTCCCGCGGCGCAACGTGGTGCCCAAGCCGGCCTCGCTGTCCTTCGAGGAGGCCGCCTGCCTGCCGACCGCCTGGCTCACGGCGTACCGGATGCTGTTCACCCAGGGAGGGCTCAGCGCCGGTGACACGGTGCTCGTGCAGGGCGCCGGTGGTGGGGTGGCCACCGCCCTGATCACGCTCGCCCGGGCCGGCGGGCTGCGCGTGCTGGCCACCAGCCGCGACGAGGCCAAGCGTGCCCGCGCACTGGAGATCGGGGCTCACGAGGTCCACGAGTCCGGAGCCCGGCTGCCGGTCAAGGTCGACGCCGTCATGGAGACCGTGGGGCGGGCCACCTGGTCGCACTCCATCCGGGCGCTGCGCCCCGGTGGCACATTGGTCGTCTCCGGCACCACCTCGGGGCCCCAGCTCGACGACGCCGAGCTGACCCGGATCTTCTTCCTCCAGCTGCGGGTGATCGGCTCGACGATGGGCACCCGCGGCGAGCTCGCCTCGCTGATGACCATGCTCGACGCCACCGGCACCCGACCGCTGATCGACCGGACGCTACCGATGGCGCAGGCCGCGGACGGCTTCGCCGCAATGGCCGAGGGCGAGGTCTTCGGCAAGGTGGTCTTCACCCGGTGAGCCGACGCAGGCACCTGCTGACCGGGGCGGGCTCCGGCATCGGCGCCGTCCTGGCCACCCGGCTGCGCGAGCGGGGCGACGACCTGGTGCTGCTGGCGCGGAGCACCGAGCGCGCCGGACAGCTCGCCGCCGCCCACCCGGGTGCGGCCACCCTGGTGGCCGACCTGGCCGACCCCGCTGGCGTGGAGCGAGCCCTGCGGGCCGCCGAGCTGCCGAGGCGGCTCGACTCAGTCGTGCACGCGGCCGGGGTGGTCGAGCTGGCCCCCGTCGCCGAGCTCGACCTCGCCGCCTGGCAGCACCAGCTCGACGTGAACCTCACCTCTCCGGCACTGCTCACCCGGGAGCTGCTGCCGGCGCTGCGCGCGGGCCGCGGCCAGGTGGTCCTGGTGAACTCGGGCGCCGGCCTGAGCGCGGGGCCCACCTGGTCGGGGTACGCCGCCTCGAAGTTCGGCCTGCGCGCGCTCGCCGACTCCCTGCGCGCCGAGGAGCAGGGTGCCGGCGTCCGGGTGACCACGGTCTTCCCGGGCCGCACCGCGACCGCGATGCAGGAGAAGGTGCACCGCCAGGAGGGCAAGGAGTACGACGAGGGTGCCTGGATCCAGCCCGGCACGGTGGCCGACACGATCCTGCACGTCCTCGACCTGCCTCGCGACGCGACGGTGCCCGAGGTGCGGATCTCTCCCACCCCCCGGTGACTCCCCCGTTGACTCCCCCAGTGACTGGCCCAGTGGCTGGCCCGGTGACTGGCCCGGTGGTTCCCCGATGATCCACGGGTGTGCGGGGGGCGGGCGCTAGTGCTGCGAGCGCCAGTTCAGGGCGCCGACGAGCACCATCCGCAGCTGCACCCGGGCCGTCTCGACGATCTGCTCGTGGGCGCCCGGCAGGTCCGGCGCACCCACGATCGCCTCCGCCGTCGCGACGATCGCGGTGACCGCCAGGTTCGACACCGAGCGGAGGTCCTCGGCCGACCAGGACGCGGTGCCGGGCAGCCTCGCCAGATCCGCGGCCAGCCCGCGCTCGCAGGCCTCGATCTCGTCGCGGATCGCAGCCCGCACCCCCGTTGGCCCGGCCGCCCGCTCACGCGCGATGAAGCGGAAGTGGGCCCGCTGGCGGTGCACGTGCTCGACCAGGAGCGCCACCGAGCGGTCCACCACGTCGGTGCGGGCCGGGTCGCTGCGGCGCACGTCGCGCAGCAGGGCGCGCAGCGACACGAACGACTCCTCGACCAGCGCCAGGCCGAGCGCGTCGACGGAGTCGAAGTGGCGGTAGAAGGCGGTCGGCACGATGCCGACCTCCTTGGTCACCTGGCGCAACGAGAGGGCCACCAGGCTGGTCTCGCCGGAGAGCGCGAGCGCGGCGTCCAGGATCCTGCGACGGGTCCGCTCCTTGCGCTCGCCCCGGCTCTGCGGGCGGGTGCTGGTGGGATCCGCCATGGCGACGAGCCTAGACCCGGGACCGCGGGGGCGAGAGGATGGACGCCATGAGGGACCACTTGAGCAGGGGCGAGATCCGCAAGGACGCCGTGCAGGACGCCGTGCAGGCCGCCGCCTCCACGGTCGGCACGGTGAGCGGCATCGTCACCGGCGCGGTGCGCGACGTGGCCGGCGCCCTCGGGGGTTTCGCCACGGAGCTCTTCGAGATCCGCGACTCCGCCCGGAAGGCGGCCGACGACCACGAGCCGCCCGCCGTCGACTGAGATCGGCTCGGCGGGCGGCACATCTCGTCGCCGCTAAGTGGTTAGCGTCACGTTCGAACGGGTAGGACACGGTTTCCGGGGGCCAGGAGCACGACACCGATCCGAGCGAGGAACCACCCATGGACAGCACCTTCGTCGTGTACTACGACGCGGAGACGAGCACCCTGTGCCTCAGCGGCGCCTTCGACCCCGAGGCCTGGGCCCGGGTGGACGCCGAGATCGACCGCGCCTTCCGGCGTACCGCCCTCCACCTCACCATCGACCTCACCCGGGCGGCCGACGTCCCGGCGCACTCGGTGGGCTGCCTGGTGCACCTGTGCAACTGCCGCTACCCGGGCACCGTCGTGACGTTGCCCGCGTCCCGGCGCGACGCCGGCCAGGCCCGCGCCGCCTGAGGCGTTCAGTCGTCCGGCCCCTGGTCGTCCGGTCTCTAGTCGTCCGGATCGTCGAGCCGGGCCAACCAGGTGGCGAAGCGCTCCACGGCGGTCTCGTGCTCGGGGTGCGTGTCGGTGAACTCCTGCAGGCGCTCGGCGAGCCACGCCAGGGTGACCTCCTCGTCCCCCCGGCGCTTGCCGAGCTCCTCGATGCCGCGATCGGTGAAGTACATGTGCTTCTCGGTCGCCGCCGCTCAGGCGAACGCCCGGTCGAGCAGGTCCTTCTGCTCTGCCGTGTGCCGCTTGACGGTGCCTACGGACGGTGAGGACGACGCCTCGCGGGTGATCCCCTCAACCTGGGCGTCGACGTGCGGCCACACGTTGAGCTGGTAGTGCGGCCACGGACCCATGTTCTCCGGCTCGTCCTGCACCCAGCGCACCGTCCGGAGGTTGGGGTACCGGGAGATCTCCTCCGCGATGGCGGCGGCCGGACGCGGGTAGAGCTGCTCGATGCGGGCGATGGCGAACCGCTCGGAGCGCTCGCGCTTGGCCCGGTCGACCATCAGGTCCCAGGTCACCCGGCCCGAGCAGATCAGCAGCGTGTCGACCGCGTCGCGGTCGGCCTCGTCGTCGCCGATGAAGGGGCGGAAGGAACCGCTGGTGAAGTCCTCGGGCTGGGAGGCGGCCTCCTTGCGCTTGAGCATCGACTTCGGGGTGAAGACGATCAGCGGGCGGTGCTCCTCACCCAGCGAGTGCTGGCGCAGCAGGTGGAAGTACGACGCCGGGGTCGAGGGCTGGGCCACCACGAAGGCCTCGTCCGCGCACATCGCCATGAACCGCTCGATGCGGGCCGAGGAGTGGTCGGGGCCCTGCCCCTCGTAGCCGTGCGGCAGGAGCAGCACCACGCCGGACTGCTGGCGCCACTTGGTCTCGCCGGAGGAGATGAACTCGTCGATGACCGTCTGGGCGCCGTTGACGAAGTCGCCGAACTGCGCCTCCCACAGCACCAGGGCCTCGGGCCGGGCGACCGAGTAGCCGTACTCGAAGCCGAGCGCGGCGTACTCGGAGAGCAGGGAGTCGTAGACGTGGAACTTGGCCTGGTCCTCGGTGAGCGCGGTCAGCGGCGTCCACTCGTCGGCGTTGACCCGGTCGATGATCGTGGCGAAGCGGGACACGAAGGTGCCGCGTCGCGAGTCCTGGCCGGCCAGGCGGACGGGACGACCGTCCATCAGCAGGGCGCCGAAGGCGAGGATCTCGCCGGTGCCCCAGTCGATCGGGCCGTTGGTGATCGCGGCGGCGCGGCGCTGCAGCTGCGGCATCACCTTGGGGTGGACGGTGAAGCCGTCGGGGGGCGTGACGTAGGCGTCGGAGATCCGCTTGAGGGCCTCCATGGAGACCGAGGTGTCGGTCTCGCCGGCCGGCTTGTCGGGGTAGCTGGGCACCGTGGTCCACTCGGACGGCTGGCCGCTGGCCTCGCGCACCTCGGTGAAGACCCGCTCGAGCTGCTGCTGGTAGTCGCGCAGGACCTGCTCGGCCTCCTCGATCGTGATGTCGCCACGACCGATCAAGGACTCGGTGTAGAGCTTGCGGACCGAACGCTTCTGCTCGATCAGGTCGTACATCAGCGGCTGGGTGTACGACGGGTCGTCGCCCTCGTTGTGACCGCGCCGCCGGTAGCAGACGAGGTCGATCACGACGTCCTTGTTGAACGCCTGGCGGTACTCGAAGGCGAGCCGGGCGACGCGGATGCACGCCTCCGGGTCGTCGCCGTTCACGTGGAAGATCGGCGCCTGGACCATCCGGGCCACGTCGGTGCAGTACAGCGACGAGCGCGACGAGCCGGGGGAGGTGGTGAACCCCACCTGGTTGTTGACGACCAGGTGGATCGTGCCGCCGGTGCGGTAGCCGCGCAGCTGGGAGAGGTTGAGCGTCTCCGCCACCACGCCCTGGCCGGCGAAGGCCGCGTCGCCGTGCACGAGCAGCGGCAGCACCGGGTAGTCGACGCCGCGGTCGAGCACGTCCTGCTTGGCGCGGGCGATGCCCTCGAGCACCGGGTCGACCGCCTCGAGGTGCGAGGGGTTCGCGGCGACGGAGACCTTGATCTTCTGCTCGGAGCCGGAGACGAACTCGCCCTCGGCACCGAGGTGGTACTTCACGTCGCCGGAGCCCTGGACCGTGCGCGGGTCGATGTTGCCCTCGAACTCGCGGAAGATCTGGGAGTACTTCTTGCCGACGATGTTGGCCAGCACGTTGAGCCTGCCGCGGTGGGCCATGCCGATCGCGACCTCGTCGAGGGAGGCCTCGGCGGCCGCCTCGCAGATCTCGTCGAGCACCGGGACGGTCGTCTCGCCGCCCTCGAGGCTGAAGCGCTTCTGGCCGACGAACTTGGTCTGCAGGAACGTCTCGAAGGCCTCGGCCTGGTTGAGCTTGAGCAGGATCCGCAGCTGCTCCTCGCGAGGCGTCTTGCGGTGCGGCTGCTCGACCCGCTCCTGGATCCACATGCGCTGCTCGGGATCCATGATGTGCATGTACTCGATGCCGGTGGTGCGGCAGTAGGAGTCGCGCAGGATGCCGAGGATGTTGCGCAGCTTCATGAACGGGCGGCCCTTGCCGCCGAAGTGGCCGGTCGCGAACTCGCGGTCGAGGTCCCACAGGGTGAGGCCGTGCTGCTCGATCTCCAGGTCGGGGTGGCTGCGCTGGCGGTACTCCAGCGGGTCGGTGTCGGCCATCATGTGGCCACGCACCCGGTAGGCGTGGATCAGCTCCAGGATCCGGGCCTGCTTGCTGATGTCGTCGTCGTGCGAGGTCGCGATGTCCTTGGACCAGCGGATCGGCTCGTAGGGGATTCGCAGCGAGCGGAAGATCTCGTCGTAGAACCCGTCCTCGCCGAGCAGCAGCTGGTGCATGCGGCGCAGGAACTCGCCCGAGAGCGCGCCCTGGATGACGCGGTGGTCGTAGGTCGAGGTCAGGGTCATGACCTTGCTGACCGCGTTGCGGGTCAGGGTCTCCTCGGAGGCGCCCTGGAACTCCGCGGGGTACTCCATGGCGCCGACGCCGAGGATCGCGCCCTGGCCGGTCATCAGACGGGGGACGGAGTGCACGGTGCCGATGCCGCCGGGGTTGGTCAGGGAGATGCTGGTGCCCTGGAAGTCGGCGACGGTGAGCTTGTTGTCGCGGGCCTTGCGCACGACGTCCTCGTAGGCGGTCCAGAAGCCGGCGAAGTCCATGGTCTCGGCGGCCTTGATGCTGGGCACCAGCAGCTGGCGCGAGCCGTCGGGCTTCGGGACGTCGATCGCGAGGCCCAGGTTGACGTGGGCCGGGGTGATCAGGTTCGGCTTGCCGTCCTTCACCTCGAAGCCGACGTTCATGTCGGGGACCGACTTCAGGGCCTTGACCAGCGCGTAGCCGATCAGGTGCGTGAAGGAGACCTTGCCGCCGCGCGCGCGGGCCAGGTGGTTGTTGATGACCGTCCGGTTGTCCCAGAGCAGCTTGACCGGCACGGTGCGCACCGACGTGGCCGTCGGGACGCTCAGGGAGGCGTCCATGTTCGCGGCGGTGCGGGCGGGGGCGCCGCGCAGCACGGTGTACGTCGGCTGGTCGCCGGTCGAGGCGGGCGCCGTCGGCTTGGACTCCTTCGGCACCGGGTTGGTGGTCGTCTTGGCCGGCTCGGCCGCCTGCACGTCGGGCCGCGGCTTGGCCCGGGCCGGGGCCGGGGCGTTCTCGGCCGGCTTGGCCGGGGCCTTCTCGGCGGGCGCGGCGGGGGCCTTCGCGGCGGGCTTGGCGGGGGCCTTCTCCGCCGGGTCGGCGGGGGTGGCCTTCGTGGGTGTCTCAGCCGGCGTCTCGGCGGGCTTCTCGGCGCGGGCGCCGCTGCCGTTGGTGAGGCCGTGCTCCCTGAAGTACGTCACCCAGGTGTCATCCACGCTGCCGGGATCGGAGGTGTACTGGTCGAGCATCTCCTCCACGAGCCACTCGTTCGCGCCGAGCTCGGCGGAGGGCTGATCTGGAGACTGCTGGCCTGACGACTGCGGCACGACTTGCTTCGCCTCTTCCGGTGAGCGCGCGGGGGATGACTTTGCGTGCTCAAGGCTAGACCCACCCCGAGGCAAATGCCGAGGGAAGGGGTGCCTTTGGGGCAGGGTGTTGCGCGTTCCACACGACAGGGAGTCCCGGACCATGACCAGACCCGCCCGATCGGGCCTCGCCCGACGCGACCGCACGCCCCGGGCCGCCCTCCTGGGCGTGATGCTTCTCACCCTGCTGCTCGGGGCCTGCAGCGGGACCGGTCCCGGGGCGGCCCCGCAGGACCGTCCCAGCGTGGGCCCGGGGGCGCCACCGACGCTGGAGCTCGGCACCGTCCGGACCGACCTGCGCACCGGCGTCGTCAGTGGTCGCCTGCCCCGGGATGCCCGTCAGCGCACGGTGCGCGCGGTCGGCCGGGTGGTGGACGGGTGGGTCGACGCGGCGTACGTCGCCGGCACGTACCCGCGTCGCAGCTTCCGGCACGCCTTCCCCGGGTTCACCCCGGGCGCCCGGCACCAGGCGCAGCAGGATCGCCACCTGATGAGCAACCAGGCGATCGGCCGCCGCATCGACGGGGTCCGCCCGGTGCACCGGGTCGTCCTCGTGGATGTGCTGGCGGCCGGGGGGCGCGCGGTCGGGGCCACGGCCCGGGTCCGGCTCGGCTTCCGCACGACCGGTCGTCTGGAGCGGCGCTTCGTCGTCCGGGCGCGTCTGGTGCTGAGCCGCACCGACGGCTGGCAGGTCTTCGGGTACGACGCGAGCACGGGGAGCGTGGCGTGACGCGGCAACGGTTCGGGCGGCTGCTGAGGCTCGCGACCCTGGGCCTGGTGCTGAGCCTGGCGGCCCTCGTGGTGCCGGCCTCCGCGGTGAAGTCGTCCGAGATCGAGCTGGTGCGGGTCCACCGTGCCTCGGGCGTGGACCTCAGCCCTCACGTCGTGTGGATCCTCGCGGTCGGCTCCGACGCCCGGCCGGGGGAGGACATGACCCGCAGCCGGGGCGACGCGCTCCAGCTGGTGGGGATGAACACGCTGACCGGTGCGGCGACGTCGATCGGCATCCCGCGTGACTCCTACGTGGGCATCCCCGGTCACGGCAGCGAGAAGATCAACGCCGCCCTGTATCTCGGTGGCCCACGGCTGCTCGGCCGGGCCGTCGAGGATCTCGTCGGGGTCCGGCCCGACTACGTGTTCGTCTCGCGGTTCAAGTTCTTCATCGCGATGGTCAGCCAGATCGGCGGCATCGAGGTCCGCAACCCGCGCGCGTTCGCCGACTCCTCGCTCAAGCCCCGTGGCTTCGGGCGTGGCCGGATCCACCTCGACGGGTACGGCGCGATGGCCTTCGCGCGGATCCGGCACGACCTGCCCGGTGGGGACTTCGACCGCTCCGCCAACCAGGCGCGGGTGCTGCGCGGCATCCAGGCCAAGGTGCGGGCCGGGGCGGGGCGCCCCGGGTTCCTGGAGCAGGGCGTGATCTCGGTGCTGGAGCACATGCGGACCGGGGTGCGGCCGGCCGAGCTGTTCCGCCTGGCCCAGGCCATGAGCCAGGTCGAGCCGTCCAGGATCACCAGCTGTGTGCTGCGCGGCAGCATCGGGACGGCGGGGGCGGCCAGCGTGGTCTTCCCGGACCGGGCGATGGCCCGGCGGGTGGGCGACGACGCCCGCCGGGACGCGGTGATCAGCCGGTGCTGACCAGCAGGTGATGTGTGTGCCCCCGGCAGGATTCGAACCTGCGGCACCTGGTACCGGAAACCAGTGCTCTATCCCCTGAGCTACGGAGGCGTGCCTCGACGGTTTCGCGTGTCGATGCGAGTCGGGACACTACCGGTCGAAACCGGCGCAGAGGAAACCGGGACCCGCCGATAGGCTGGCGCGGTGACTCCCGACCAGATCTCCACGACCATCGTCGACGTGCTGCGGGCCCTGGTGGCCGACGGCTCCGTGGCGCTGCCCGACGGCGTCCCGACCTCCGTGACCGTGGAGCGACCCCGGCAGAAGGGTCACGGGGACTACGCCACCAACGTGGCGATGCAGCTGGGCAAGAAGGCCGGGACGAACCCGCGGGCCTTCGCCGAGCTGGTGAAGACCGGGTTGGAGGCCGCCGTCGGCGTGGCCGCGGTGGAGATCGCGGGCCCGGGCTTCCTCAACATCACCGTGGCCGCGGACGCGCAGGGCCAGGTCGCCGCCGACGTGGTCGCGGCCGGCGCGGCGTACGGCTCCTCGGACGCCTTCGCCGGCGAACGCATCAACCTCGAGTTCGTCTCCGCCAACCCGACCGGCCCGATCCACATCGGCGGCGTCCGCTGGGCGGCCGTCGGTGACGCGCTGGGCCGGATCTTCACGATGACCGGTGCGGCGGTCACCCGGGAGTACTACTTCAACGACCACGGCGCCCAGATCGACCGCTTCAGCAGCTCCCTGCTGGCCAGCGCCAAGGGCGAGCCCGCGCCGGAGGACGGCTACGGCGGGCAGTACATCCACGACATCGCCGCCGCGATCGTGGCCGACCGCCCCGAGGTGCTGACGCTGCCCGACGACGACGCCCGCGAGACCTTCCGCGCGGTGGGCGTCGACATGATGTTCACCGAGATCAAGCAGAGCCTGCACGACTTCGGCGTGGACTTCGACGTGTTCTTCCACGAGGACGAGCTGCACAGGTCGGGCGCCGTCCAGCGGGCCGTGGCCAGGCTCGACGAGCTCGGGAACACCTACGAGAAGGACGGCGCCACCTGGCTGGCCACCGAGAGGTTCGGTGACGACAAGGACCGGGTGATCATCAAGTCCGACGGCCAGGGCGCCTACCTCTCGGGGGACCTCGCCTACTACCTGGACAAGCGTGAGCGGGGCTTCGACCGCTGCTTCATCATGCTCGGCGCCGACCACCACGGCTACGTCGGCCGGATGATGGCGATGTGTGCGGCGTTCGGTGACGAGCCCGGCACCAACCTGGAGATCCTGATCGGCCAGATGGTCAACCTGCTGCGCGAGGGCCAGCCGCTGCGGATGTCCAAGCGGGCCGGCACCGTCGTCACCCTCGACGACCTCGTCGGCGCCATCGGCGTCGACGCCGCCCGCTACGCGCTGGCCCGCTACAGCTCGGACTCCAACATCGACCTCGACCTCGACCTGTGGGCGAAGGCCTCCAACGACAACCCGGTCTACTACGTGCAGTACGGCCACGCCCGGGCGTGCCGGATGATGGAGAACGCCGCCGATCTCGGTATGTCCCTACCGGAGGGGCCGGGGGCCGGCTTCGACCCGGCGCTGCTCTCCCACGAGCTCGAGGGGGAGCTGCTGCGCGCGCTGGCGGAGTTCCCCCGGGTGGTCGCCGGCGCGGCGGACCTGCGCGAGCCGCACCGGATCGCCCGCTACCTCGAGGCCACGGCCTCGGTCTTCAACAAGTGGTACGACACCCGGGAGTGCCGGATGCTGCCCCAGGGCGACGAGCCTTCCGGGCCGGTCAACGAGGCCCGCCTCGTGCTGGTGGCGGCGACCCGCACCGTGCTGGCCAACGGGCTGGCCCTGCTCGGCGTCTCCGCCCCGGAGCGGATGTGAGGGCGCACGAGGCGGGCTGGGCGCACGCCGAGACCCACCACCAGGGCGCCCTGCGCGGTCCTGCCTGGCTGCGGCCGCCGGCCGACCCCAACGAGCTGGTGGACCACCTCTGGTCGACCACGGCCCGCAAGGTCGACGGCGTGCTCGCGGTCGGGGGCGTGGCCCTGCCCGAGCTGGTGGCCGAGCACGGCTCCCCGGCGTACGTCCTGGACGAGGCCGACTTCCGCTCCCGGGCCGGGGCCTTCCGCGACGCCTTCTCCGCCTACGACGTGTTCTACGCCGGCAAGGCCTTCCTGTGCACCACGGTGGCGAGGTGGGTCGCCGAGGAGGGGCTCTCCCTCGACGTCTGCTCCGCCGGTGAGCTCCTCGTCGCCGAGCGCGCCGGCTTCGACCCGGCCCGGATCGGCTACCACGGCAACAACAAGACGCCGGCCGAGCTGCGCCGCGCCGTCCGGATGGGCGTCGGACGGATCATCGTCGACTCCTTCGCCGAGATCGAGCGGCTCAGTGCCATCGTGTGGGAGGAGGGCTGCGCGGGCGACGGCAGGGGGACCGGCGTCATGGTCCGGGTCACCGCCGGCGTCGAGGCGCACACCCACGAGTACATCGCCACCGCGCACGAGGACCAGAAGTTCGGCTTCTCGATCACCTCCGGCGACGCCCTCGAGGCGGTGCGCCGGGTGCACGAGGCCCCGGGCCTGACCCTGCTGGGACTGCACTCGCACATCGGCTCCCAGATCTTCGACTCCTCCGGCTTCGAGGTCGCCGCCCGCCGGGTGCTCGCCCTGCACGCCCGGGTCGGCGAGGAGCTCGGGGTGGTGATGCCCGAGATGGACCTCGGAGGCGGCTTCGGCATCGCCTACACCACCCAGGACGACCCCTCGGAGCCCGCGCAGCTGGCGCGGGAGATGACGGCGATCGTCGAGCACGAGTGCCGTGCCCTGCGCATCGAGCAGCCGCGGCTCTCCATCGAGCCCGGCCGCGCCATCGTCGGCCCGTCGATGTGCACGGTCTACGAGGTCGGCACCGTCAAGCAGGTCGCGCTCGACGGGGGTGCCGTGCGGGCCTACGTCTCGGTCGACGGCGGGATGAGCGACAACATCCGCACGGCGCTCTACGACGCCGACTACTCCTGCACGCTCGCCTCCCGGGTCTCGCCGGCGGCGCCGGTGCTGACCCGGGTCGTGGGCAAGCACTGCGAGGCCGGGGACATCGTCGTCAAGGACGAGTTCCTGCCCGCCGACGTGGCGGCGGGCGACCTGCTGGCGGTGCCCGGCACGGGCGCCTACTGCCGCTCGATGGCCTCGAACTACAACCACGCTCTGCGTCCGGCGGTGATCGCGGTTCGGGACGGTGCCACGCGCGTCGTCGTCCGACGGGAGACTGTGGACGATCTGTTGGCAACCGACGTAGGTGACGAGTCGTGAACGAAGTACCCCCCACGCTGAAGGTGGCCGTCCTCGGCTGCGGCTCGGTCGGCTCCCAGGTGGTCCGGCTGCTGCTCCAGCAGGCCGGCGACCTCGCCGCCCGCGTGGGCGCACCGGTCGAGCTGGTCGGGGTGGCCGTGCGCCGTCTCGACGCGCCACGCGAGATCGAGGTGCCCGACGGGCTGCTCACCACCGACGCCGCGGGGCTGGTCGCCCGCGACGACATCGACCTGGTGGTCGAGGTGATCGGGGGCATCGAGCCCGCCCGTTCGCTCATCCTCGCCGCGCTGGAGAACGGCGCCTCGGTGGTCACCGCCAACAAGGCGCTGCTCGCCGAGGATGGCCCGACCCTGTTCGAGGCGGCCGCGAAGGCGGGCGTCGACCTGTACTACGAGGCCGCGGTGGCCGGTGCGATCCCGATCGTCCGGCCCTTGCGCGAGTCGCTGGCGGGGGACGAGGTCACCCGCGTGCTCGGCATCGTCAACGGCACCACGAACTTCATCCTCGACCGGATGGACACCTCCGGCGCCGGCTTCACCGAGGCGCTCGAGGAGGCCCAGGAGCTCGGCTACGCCGAGGCCGACCCGACCGCCGACGTCGAGGGCTTCGACGCAGCGGCGAAGGCCGCGATCCTGGCCTCGCTGGCGTTCCACAGCCGCGTCACCGCCTCCGACGTCCACCGCGAGGGCATCTCCGAGGTGACCGCGGCCGACGTGCAGTCGGCCCGCGACATGAACAGCGTGGTGAAGCTGCTGGCGATCTGCGAGCTCAAGGCCGGCCCCGACGGGCAGGACTGCGTGGCGGTGCGGGTGCACCCGGCGATGATCCCGCGCAGCCACCCGCTGGCCTCGGTGCGTGAGGCCTTCAACGCGGTCTTCGTGGAGTCCCGGGCGGCCGGCCAGCTGATGTTCTACGGCCCCGGCGCGGGTGGTGCCCCGACCGCCTCGGCCGTCCTCGGCGACCTCGTCACGGTGGCCCGCAACCGACTCACGGGCGCTCGCGGCGCCGGGGAGTCGGCCTACGCCGACCGGGCGGTGCTGCCGATGGGCGAGACGATGACGCGCTACCACGTCGCGATCGACGTCGACGACCGTGCCGGCGTGCTCGCCGCGGTCGCGACCGCCTTCGCCGAGCAGGGGGTCTCGATCCAGACCGTGCGCCAGGAGGGCCGGGGCGCCGACGCCCAGCTGGTCGTCGTCTCGCACCAGGCCACCGACGCCCAGCTCAGCGCCACCGTGCGGCACCTGCGCACGATGGACATCGTGCGCGACGTCACCTCGGTGATGCGCGTCGAGGGGGATGCCGAATGACCGGGCGCACCCACCAGTGGCGCGGGGTCATCGAGGAGTACCGCGACCTGCTCGAGATCCCGGTGGGCACCCCGGCGGTGACGCTGCGCGAGGGCGGCACGCCGCTGGTGTACTCCGGCTGGCTCTCCGGGCTGACCCGGGCGGAGGTCTGGCTCAAGGTCGAGGGCGACAACCCGACCGGTTCGTTCAAGGACCGGGGGATGACCGCCGCCATCTCGGTGGCCAAGCACGACGGGGCCGAGGCCGTGGTCTGCGCCTCCACCGGCAACACCTCGGCGTCGATGGCGGCCTACGCCGCCAAGGCGGGACTCAAGCCGCTCGTGCTGGTCCCGGAGGGCAAGATCGCCGCCGGCAAGATGGCCCAGGCGATCCTGCACGGCGGCCAGGTGATCATGGTGCGCGGTAACTTCGACGACTGCCTGCACATCGCCAAGGGGCTCGCCCGCGACTACCCGGTGGCGCTGGTGAACTCGGTCAACCCGGTGCGCCTGCAGGGGCAGAAGTCGGCCGCGTTCGAGATCGTCGACTTCCTCGGCGACGCCCCCGACTACCACCTGCTGCCCGTCGGCAACGCCGGGAACATCTCGGCCTACTGGATGGGCTACTCGCAGTACGCCGACCTCGGCCTCGCCACGAGGTGCCCGGTGATGCGCGGCTTCCAGGCGGAGGGGGCCGCGCCGCTGGTGACCGGCGAGCCGTTCCCCGACCCGGAGACCCGGGCGACGGCCATCCGGATCGGCAACCCCGCCTCGTGGAAGCTGGCCGAGGCGGCCCGCAACGAGTCCGGCGGCCGCTTCGCCGCCGTCAGCGACGACCAGATCCTCTCCGCGCAGCGCGAGCTGGCGTGTCAGGACGGGGTCTTCGTCGAGCCGGCCTCGGCCGCGGGGATCGCCGGGCTGCTCCAGGAGCTGGCGGCCGGCGAGTCGTACGCGGGCAGCACCGTCGTGGTGACCGTGACCGGCCACGGCCTCAAGGACACCGAGACCGCGCTCGAGGGCTTCGCCGCGGCGCACGGAACGGGTGGCCCCGGGGGCAGGCCCAGCATCGTGGACACCGTCGTGGACGCCGACGTCGCCGCCGCCGCGGAGGCGGCCGGGCTCGCCTGACGGCGGTCCCGTCCCTGATGGCCACCTTCGCCGCCGGCGCCGTGCGCGTCTCCGTGCCCGCCACCTCGGCCAACCTCGGCCCGGGCTTCGACTCGCTCGGGCTGGCCCTCGACCTGCGCGACGAGCTCGAGGCCGAGATCCTCCCCGCCGGCCTCGAGGTCACCGTCTCCGGGGTCGGGGCCGACGACGTGCCCCGCGATGGTTCGCACCTCGTGGTCCGGGCGATGCGCGCGGCGTTCGCCGAGATGGGGGCCGAGCCCACCGGTCTGCGGCTCGCCTGCGTCAACCGGGTCCCGCACGCCCGCGGGCTGGGCTCGTCGTCGGCCGCCATCGTCGCCGGTGTCTGCCTGGCCCGGGCCCTGGTCGCGGGCGGCACCCTGCTGATGGACGACGAGGCGCTGGTCGACCTCGCGGCCCGTCTCGAGGGCCACCCCGACAACGTGGCTCCGGCCTTCCACGGCGGGTTCGTCATCTCCGGTCAGGAGGCGGGCGGGTTCTACGCCGTCAGGGCGTCGGTCGACCCGCGGGTCTCGGCCGTGGTGCTGGTGCCGCCGACCCCGGTCTCGACCGAGCTGGCCCGTGGCCTGCTGCCCGGACAGGTGCCGCACGCCGACGCGGCCGCCGACGCGGGCCGCACCGCGTTGCTCGTCGCGGCGCTCGCCGGCCAGCCGGAGCACCTCCTCCTCGCGACCCGCGACTACCTGCACCAGGAGTACCGGCGAGCCGCGATGCCTGAGTCACTCGCCCTCGTCGACACGCTGCGAGCCGCCGGGGTGCCGGCGATCGTGTCGGGGGCCGGGCCGACCGTGCTGGCCTTCACCGACGGGGACGACGACGCGCAGCGCCTGCTGGCCCGTTGCCCGCGGGGGTGGGCCGCCCACCACCTCGCGGTGGACCGGGACGGGGCCCACGTCCACTGAGGCCGCGGCGCGGCGCACGTGGTCCTGACCACACCGTGTCCGCCTGGTGCTACGCTCGATCCACGCCAGACATCTCGGCCAGCCGTCTCGGCGCAGCGTCAGCAGGTGACACCCGTCCCTGGGCGCGAACCCTCCCTCGAAACCGCGTTCACCTCGTGTGGCACACCCCGTCATGACCCCTCGCTCCGCGCGGTGGCCCGGACGGTCGAGGGACCAATGACCAGCAGTCGACTGCCTCCGGGCCGGGTCGGCACTGAACGTGGCAAGGACCTCACGTGACGGACACTCTCGACTCCTCCACCGCAGCCGAGCAGGCGCCCACCGGCGCCGCGAAGAAGCGCGGCGGGGGACTCAACTCCATGCTGATCGCCGACCTGAAGTCGATGGCCGCCGGCATGGGCATCGCCGGCGCCGGCTCCCTGAAGAAGGCTCAGCTCGTCGAGGCGATCAAGTCGGCCCAGTCCGGCCCCAGCGCCCCGCCCGCCGCGCCTGCCGCGCCTGCCGCGCCTGCCGCGCCGGTCGTCAAGCAGCGGACCCGCCGCGCTCCGAGGGCCCAGCAGCAGGCCCCCGCGCAGCAGGCCCCCGAGCAGCAGGCGCCGCCGCAGGAGCAGCCGGCCGCCGAGCAGAAGCAGCAGGCCGCCGAGCAGCAGGCCACGCCGCAGGAGCGGCTGGCCACCGAGCAGAAGCAGAAGCAGGTGGAGCGCCCCGCCCAGAACCGGAACGAGCAGCAGAACCGGAACGAGCAGCAGAACCGCGACGAGCCCCAGAACCGCGACGAGCAGCAGAACCGCGACGAGCCCCAGAACCGCAACGAGCAGCAGAACCGGGACGAGCCGCAGAGCCGGGACGAGCAGGGCGAGGGCAGTCGGCGCAACCGCCGTCGCCGCGGTCGTGACCGCGACCGCGACGGTGCCGGCAACCGGGACGCCTCCTCGCAGGGCAACCAGCAGGGCACCCAGCAGGGTGCCCAGCAGGGTGCCCAGCGCGACGCCGGCCCGAGCCGCAGCGACGGGCGCCACGACACGGGTCGCGACCAGCAGCGCGAGAGCCGGGGGCGGGGCAACCAGCGCCACGAGCCGGACACCACGATCCTCGAGGACGACGTCCTGGTGCCCGCGGCCGGCATCCTCGACGTCCTCGACAACTACGCCTTCGTGCGCACCAGCGGCTACCTGCCCGGCAACGACGACGTCTACGTCTCGCTGTCCATGGTCCGCAAGTTCGGCCTGCGCCGCGGCGACGCGATCATCGGCGAGGTGCGCCAGCCCCGCGAGGGTGAGAGCAAGGCCAAGTTCAACCCGATGGTGCGCATCGAGAGCGTCAACGGGGCGGAGCCCGAGAGCGCCAAGCACCGCGTCGAGTTCCAGAAGCTCACTCCGCTCTACCCCTCCGAGCGGCTGCGTCTGGAGACCGACCCGACCAACCTGATCGGTCGGGTCATCGACATCGCCGCCCCCATCGGCAAGGGCCAGCGCGGCCTCATCGTCTCGCCCTCGAAGGCCGGCAAGACGATGATCATGCAGTCGATCGCGAACTCCATCTCGACCAACAACCCCGAGTGCCACCTCATGGTCGTGCTCGTGGACGAGCGGCCCGAGGAGGTCACCGACTTCGAGCGCTCGGTCAAGGGCGAGGTCATCTCCTCGACGTTCGACCGGCCCGCCGTCGACCACACGATGGTCGCCGAGCTCGCGATCGAGCGCGCCAAGCGGCTCGTCGAGCTCGGCCACGACGTGGTCGTCCTGCTCGACGGGATCACCCGGCTGGGTCGCGCCTACAACCTGGCCGCCCCCGCCAGCGGACGGATCCTCTCCGGCGGCGTGGACTCCGCGGCCCTCTACCCGCCGAAGCGGTTCTTCGGCGCCGCCCGCAACATCGAGAACGGCGGCTCGTTGACCATCCTGGCCACCGCGCTCATCGAGAGCGGCTCCAAGATGGACGAGGTGATCTTCGAGGAGTTCAAGGGCACCGGCAACATGGAGCTGCGTCTGCGCCGCGACTTCGCGGACAAGCGCATCTTCCCGGCGATCGACGCCGTGCAGTCCGGCACCCGCCGCGAGGAGCTCCTGATGAGCGAGGAGGAGCTCGCGATCGTCTGGAAGCTGCGTCGCGTGCTCTCCGGGCTCGACGGCCAGCAGGCCCTCGAACTGCTGCTGGGCCGGCTGCGGAAGTCGAGCACCAACATCGAGTTCCTCCTTCAGGTGCAGAAGAGCACCCCGCAGCCGGGAAGCGGCGACTGAGCCGGAGCGCCCTCGTGGGGTCGATCCGGACGATGCCCTAGGCTGCTCGCAGATCCGGGCCGGGACTCAGTACCCAGCCGGAGCCGAAAGGGGAGAACGTGGCTCGCATCCTGGTTGCTGACGACGACGTCGACATCCGAGAGCTCGTGGAGTTCAAGCTCTCCACCCTGGGTCACGACGTGGTCGCCGTGGCCGACGGCGCGGCTGCCATCGACGCCTGCCAGGCCCAGCGGCCGGACCTCGCCGTGCTCGACGTGATGATGCCCGGCGTCTCGGGTCTCGAGGCGATCCGCGCGATCCGGGCGGACCCGAACCTGGCCGACCTGCCGGTGATCCTGCTCACCGCCCGGGCCCAGGAGTCCGACGTCGAGACCGGCTTCGACTCCGGCGCGGACGACTACATCACCAAGCCCTTCAGCCCCCGCGAGCTCGCCTCGCGCGTCCAGGCGCTGCTCGCCCGCTCCGGCTGAGCTGGGCCCAGGGGGCCCCGGGAGGCCCCAGGAGGGCCCCAGGTGGGCCCCGGGGAATGGCGGCGATTACCCCCGCGTTCCCACCAGTGGCAGACTTGCCCACCGGTTCCGGTTCACGCCGTCCGCATCCGCGCGGAGGCGACCCGGCGACCAAGAGAGGACACCATGAAGAAGGACATCCACCCGAACTACACGGCGACCAAGGTCACCTGCACGTGTGGTGCGCAGTTCACCACCCGCAGCACCTCCACGTCCGGCACGATGCACGCCGACGTCTGCTCGCAGTGCCACCCGTTCTACACCGGCAAGCAGAAGATCCTCGACACCGGCGGCCGCGTCGCCCGGTTCCAGGCCCGCTACGCCAAGCAGGCTGCTGACAAGAAGTAGCCACGCTCAGGCGCCGGTCACCGCCCCACAGGGGAGCGGCGACCGGCGCCTGTCATTTGCCCCGAGCCAGCACCCACCAGCCACCAGGAGCCCATCCATGTTCGAGGCCGTCGAGGGCATGCTCTCCGAGCACCGCGAGCTGGAGGGCAAGCTCGCCGCTCCCGAGACGCACGCCGACGCCCGGCTGGCCAAGCGGCTCAACCAGCGCTACGCCCAGCTCTCCGCCGTGGTCGGGGCCTGGCGAGGCTGGCAGCAGCTCGGTGACGACCTCGAGGCGGCCCGCGAGCTCGGCGCTGACGACCCGTCGTTCGCCCTCGAGGCCGAGCAGCTGGTGCCTCGACTGGCCGCGGCCGAGGAGCGGTTGCGCCGACTGCTGGTCCCGCGGGACCCCAGCGACGACAAGGACGTCATCCTCGAGGTGAAGTCGGGGGAGGGCGGCGAGGAGTCCGCGCTCTTCGCCGGCGACCTGCTGCGCATGTACACCCGGTACGCCGAGGCTCGCGGCTGGAAGGTCGAGCTGATCGACGCCACCGAGTCCGACCTCGGCGGGTACAAGAGCGTCACCGCGGCCGTGAAGGCCGGCACCCGTGGGGCACCCCCCGAGCCGGGTGAGGCGCCCTACGCGATCCTCCGGTTCGAAGGAGGCGTGCACCGCGTCCAGCGGGTGCCCGTCACCGAGTCGCAGGGCCGCGTGCACACCAGCGCCGCCGGCGTGCTGGTGATGCCGGAGGCCGAGCAGGTCGACGTCGAGGTCGACGAGAACGACCTGCGCATCGACGTCTACCGCAGCAGCGGACCCGGCGGGCAGAGCGTGAACACCACGGACTCGGCCGTGCGGATCACGCACGTGCCCACCGGGATCGTGGCCAGCTGCCAGAACGAGAAGAGCCAGCTGCAGAACAAGGAGTCGGCGATGCGGATCCTGCGGGCCCGGTTGCTGGCCGCGGCGCAGGAGTCGGCCGACGCCGAGGCCAGCGTGGCTCGGCGCAGCCAGGTGCGCACCGTCGACCGCTCCGAGCGGATCCGGACCTACAACTACCCGGAGAACCGGATCTCCGACCACCGCACCGGCTACAAGTCCTACAACCTCGACCAGGTGCTCGACGGTGACCTGCAGCCGGTCATCGACTCGTGCCTGCACGCGGATCTCGCCGCCCAGCTCGACGCCCTCGAGGCCTGAGGTGGAGGGCGTGGGCCGGCGGGCGCTGCTCGCCGAGGCGGTGGCCCGGCTCGCGGCCGGCGGGGTGGCGAGTCCCGAGCACGACGCCGCGGAGCTGCTGGCCCACGTGCTGGGGACCACCCGCGGACGACTCGTGCTGGTCGACGAGGTCGCGCCGTCGCAGCAGGCGACGTACGACGCGCTGGTCACCCGCCGCGCGGCCCGCGAGCCGCTGCAGCACCTGACCGGTCTCGCCTGGTTCCGCCACGTGGAGCTGCAGGTCGGACCCGGGGTCTTCGTGCCCCGCCCGGAGACGGAGCTGCTGGCCGGGTGGGCGGTCGAGGAGGCCCTCCGGGTCCGGGCCGAGGGCCGCCGTCCGGTCGTGGTCGACCTCTGCACCGGGTCCGGGGCGATCGCCCGCGCGATCCTCGACGAGGTGCCCCAGGCGAGCGTGCACGCCGTCGAGCTCGACGAGGCCGCGCACGGCTGGGCCGAGCGCAACCTGGCCGGCACGGGTGCCGACCTGCGCCTCGGCGACATGGCGACCGCCTTCGACGACCTGGCCGGCACCGTCGACGTGCTCACCTGCAACCCGCCCTACATCCCGCTGGACGCCTGGGAGTCCGTGGCGCCCGAGGCCCGCGACCACGACCCGCACCTCGCGCTGTTCTCCGGCGACGACGGCCTCGACGCCATGCGCGTGCTCGCCTCCCGGGCCGCGCTGCTGCTGCGCCGCGGGGGAGTCGTCGGCGCCGAGCACGCCGACCAGCAGGGGGAGTCCGCCCCCGGCGTCCTCACCGCCGCCGGACGATGGAGCCAGGTGCGCGACCACCGCGACCTGGCAGGTCGACCGCGCTTCCTGACCGCGCGACTGGCACAGTGAGCGAAGCGCGAGACCGCAGCGGTCCGGCGCCGGCCGCCATCGCCAACATCGCGGTCGACCTGCGAGCGAACGAGAGGGAGTGACGGGGTGATGTCGCAGTGAGTGAGCGCTACCCCACCGGGACCGAGGACGAGCGCGAGGCGGCGATCGACGCCGCCAGCCTGGCCGTGCAGCGCGGCGGCCTGGTCGTGCTGCCCACCGACACCGTCTACGGGATCGGGGCGGACGCCTTCGACCCCGCCGCGGTCCGGGGCCTGCTGGCCGCGAAGGGCCGGGGTCGCGAGATGCCCCCACCGGTGCTGGTCAGCGCGGCGAGCACGCTGGACGCACTGGCGGTGAGCGTCCCCGGCTACGCCCGGGCGCTCGTCGACGCCTTCTGGCCGGGTCCGCTGACCCTGGTCTGCCACCAGCAGTCCTCGCTGCAGTGGGACCTCGGGGACACCCGGGGCACCGTGGCGGTCCGGATGCCCGACCACCCGATCGCCCGCGAGCTCCTCGAGCGCACCGGGCCGCTGGCGGTCAGCTCGGCGAACCTGACCGGGATGCCCGCCGCCACCGACGCCGACCGGGCCGAGGAGATGCTGGGGGACGAGGTCGACGTGATCATCGACGCCGGCCCGCTGCACGAGGACGGCTCGAGCGGCGCCGCCTCCACGATCGTCGACGTCACCGGACCCCAGGGTCGGGTGCTGCGCCGCGGGGCCCTCTCGCTGGAGGCCCTCAACGCGGTGCTCGAACCGCTCGGCGCGACGCTGACGGACGAGGGCTGAGGGGCCCGTGCGGGAGTACGCCCTCGTCTTCCTGGTCGCTGCCGCGGTGACCTACCTGCTCACGGTCCTGGCGCGCGAGATCGCGCTGCGGACCGGAGCGGTGGCCAGGGTGCGCGACCGGGACGTCCACGCCGAGCCGGTCCCCTACCTGGGCGGGCTGGCGATGCTGGGGGGCCTGGTCGCGGCGTACGTGGTGGCGCGCGAGCTGCCGTTCCTCTCCACCAGCGGACCCTTCGTCTTCCGCGACGCCGGGATCGTGCTGATCGCCGGGGCGCTGATCTGCGGGGTGGGGGTCCTGGACGACCTCTTCGAGATCGACGCGCTGACCAAGCTCGGCGGCCAGGTCCTGGCGGCCGGGTTCCTGATCGTCTTCGGCATCCAGTACGTCTTCTTCCCGGTGCCCGACGGGAGCCAGTTCGCGCTCGACACCTCGC
This sequence comes from uncultured Actinomycetota bacterium, assembly GCA_963760585.1. GTDB lineage: Bacteria > Actinomycetota > Actinomycetes > Propionibacteriales > Nocardioidaceae > Nocardioides. The sequence goes on along the minus strand of CAVXDI010000002.1, from coordinate 651,780 downwards.
AGGGGGCGCTGCTGACCGTGCTGGTCGTGGTGGCGACCGTGAACGCGGTGAACTTCGTCGACGGGCTCGACGGGCTGGCGGCCGGCGTGGTCGGCATCGGCGCGGTCGCGTTCTTCCTGTTCTGCTACCAGCTGGCCAACCTCAACGGGGTCTCGCTGGCCACCACCGGGGCCCTGCTGAGCGCCTCGCTGGCGGGGGCCTGCGCGGGCTTCCTGCCGCACAACTTCCACCCCGCCCGGCTGTTCATGGGCGACAGCGGCTCGATGCTGATCGGGCTGGTGCTCTCCGCGAGCGCCCTCACGCTGACCGGGCAGTTCTCCGGGCCCGACCTGAGCCGGGGCGCGGAGGGGTCGCAGGCCAGCCTGCTGCCCACGTTGCTGCCGCTGCTGCTGCCGGTCTCGATCCTGATCGTGCCGATGGTCGACCTGACCCTGGCCGTGGTCCGGCGCACCCGGGCGGGCCGCTCGCCGTTCGCCCCGGACAAGCAGCACCTGCACCACCGGCTGCTCGAGATCGGGCACTCGCACCGCCGCGCGGTGGTCATCATGTGGCTCTGGGCCGCGCTGGTCGCCTTCGGAACCGTGCTGGCCAGCCTCTCCACCGGACGCTGGGTCTGGGGCTCGCTGGCGCTCGGCACCGTGCTCACCGTCGTGCTCACCTTCGTCGTCCCCGTGCTGCGCAAGCCGGCCGTGCTCGAACAGCTCGAGCAGGACCCCCCGGCCGGCGCCCACGGGACTTTGTGATAGTTTTCACGAGCACCCCGCACCCCACCTGAGGCCGCCGAGATGACGACCGATCCGCAGTCCCCCCGCCGCCGCGCCAGCACGTTCGTGCTGACTGGTGCCGCGCTGGTGACGCTGGTGCTCGGTGGTGTCGCCACGCTCCTCGCGGCGCTCCTCGAGGGCCGCGAGGCGGCCTGGGGCAGCCTCACCGGGACCGCGGTCGTGGTGGGCGTCTTCGGGCTCGGCGCCCTGGTCGTCGACCAGGTGGCCGGGCTCCTGCCCGGCGCGGCGCTGCTGGTCGCGCTGCTGACCTACACCCTGCAGGTGGTGGCCATGGCGGCGCTGTTCCTCGGCCTCTCCGGCTCCGGGCTGCTCGACACCAGCATCGACCGCGGATGGCTTGCCGGCACGATCGTCGCGGGCACCCTGGTGTGGCTGGTGGCGCACGTGCTGATGGCCGTCCGGGTGCGCATCCCGGTCTACGACCTGCCCGTCGTCCACGACGAGGTGAATGAGCGATGAGGCTCACCGGCTGCTATTGTCCGGGGCGCGATGGCACAGCAGAAACCCCCGTCCGCGGGTTCCGAGGAAATTCCCTCGGGCGACCCGTGGCTGGCCTTTGGGTACCTCGTCTCGGGGGTGCTGCTGTACGGCTTGATCGGCTGGCTGCTCGACCGCTGGCTGGGCACCTCGTTCCTCGTGGTGCTGGGGATCATGGTCGGGATCACCCTCGGGATGTTCATGACCTGGTGGCGCTTCCGGGCGCCGGCCGCCCAGAAACGACAGACGTAGACGACGCAGTGCGAACGACACAGGAGACACGGTGAGTTTGATCGGGACGTCCCAGCTCGGGTCCGAGTCCTTCACGCCTCCCGGGCCGGGCGACTTCAACCTGCCGCCGATCGGTCCCGACAGGACGTTCGAGTTCCTCGGCCAGCAGATGTACCTCGGCGTGACGAAGCCGATGATCCAGGTGGTCCTCGCGGGCATCGTGGTCTTCGCCTTCTTCTACCTGGCGCTGCGCCGTCGGGCGATGGTCCCCGGCCGGCTGCAGTTCGCCGGCGAGGAGGCCTACGGCTTCGTGCGCAACTCCATGGGCCGCGACATCCTCGGCAGCCGGGACTTCCTGCGCTTCGTGCCGTACCTGGTGACGGTCTTCTTCTTCATCCTCGTGAACAACCTCTTCGCGACGATCCCCTTCATCCAGTTCCCGACGATGTCCCGCTCGGGCATGGTCTACGGCCTGGCCCTGCTGAGCTGGCTGATCTACAACTACGTCGGCATCAAGAAGCACGGCTTCGTCGGCTACCTCAAGCTCCAGTCCCTGCCCGCGGGCGTGGGGGGGCCGATCCTGCTGCTGATCGTGCCGCTGGAGTTCATGTCGAACATCCTGGTCCGCCCGGTCACGCTGGCGCTGCGACTCTTCGCCAACATGTTCGCGGGCCACCTGCTGCTCATCCTCTTCGCCCTCGGCGGCGAGTTCCTCGTGGCCGAGATGGCGATCCAGTACGCCCCGGTCGGCATCCTCGCGTGGCTGCTCTTCATCGCCATCGCGTTCCTCGAGATCCTGATCCAGTTCCTGCAGGCGTACGTGTTCGTCCTGCTGAACGCCATGTACATCGCCGGCGCACTCGCCGACGAGCACTGAGCACCCCCGACTCTCACGACCTCTCCACCACCGAAGTTTCAACGAGTACACCAACCGAAAGGAACTAGCCGTGCTTCCTATGGCTATCGACGGCTCCGCCAACATGATCGGCTACGGCCTGGCGGCCATCGGCCCCGGCGTCGGCATCGGTCTCATCTTCGCCGCGTACATCACCGGTGTGGCGCGTCAGCCGGAGGCCCAGGGCCGCCTGCAGACCATCGCCATCCTGGGCTTCGCGCTCGCCGAGGCGCTCGCGATCATCGGTATCGCGCTCGCGTTCGTTCTCTGACCGCGTCCCCATCGTTGACGTCGGCTCCGGAAGAAGGACCTGCTCATGCAGACACTGACACCTCTCGCGGCTGAGGGAGAGCTCAACCCGCTCCTGCCCCACCCGATCGAGATCGTGCTCTCGCTGGTCGTGTTCGGCCTGCTGTTCCTGCTCATCAAGAAGTTCGTCGCCCCCAGCTTCGAGGCGACGTACACCGAGCGCGCCACCGCCATCGAGGGTGGGTTGGCGGCGGCCGAGACCAAGCAGGCCGAGGCCGACGCCAAGCTCGCCGAGCTGGAGAAGCGGCTCGCCGAGGCCAGGCACGAGGCCGCGCGGATCCGTGAGGAGGCGCGTGAGCAGGGGGCGCAGATCGTCGCGGAGATGCGCGAGCAGGCCCAGGCCGAGGCCTCGCGGATCGTCGAGGGCGGCAAGACCCAGATCGAGGCAGAGCGCCAGCAGGCGGTCACCTCGCTGCGGGCCGAGGTCGGCTCCCTGGCCGTCTCCCTGGCTGGTCGCGTCGTGGGCGAGAGCCTGCAGGACGACGACCGCTCCACGCGGGTCGTGGACCGGTTCCTCGCCGACCTGGAGACGCTCGAGGAGTCCCGCACCGCCGGGAACGGAGTCAACTGATGACCATGCGAGGTGCGTCGGCCGAGGCCCGCGCCGACCTGGTGGCCCGGTTGGAGCAGGTCGTCGGTGCCGGCACCGGCCCCGAGGCGGCACGGCTGGGCGACGACCTGTTCGGCGTGGCCGCCGTGCTGCGTGCCGAGCCGGGTCTGCGGCGGGTGGCGACCGACGTCTCCACCGACGCCGAGGCCAAGGCCGGGCTCGTGCGCGGCATCTTCGAGGGCAGGCTCTCGCAGGCCGCGACCGACCTGGCCGCCGAGGGGGTGCGGCGTCGCTGGACGTCGTCGCGCGACCTCGCCGACACGCTGGAGGAGCTCGGGGTGATGGCGGTCGTCCACTCGGCCGGGAACTCCGGCTCGGACGCGGCGCAGCTCTCCGACGAGCTGTTCGCGGTCGGTCGGCTGGTCAACGAGGACGTCGAGCTGCGCTCGGCGCTCACCCTCCCGGCCCGCACCGTCGAGGACCGTCGACGGCTGGTCGCCGGCCTGCTCGACGGCCATGTGCACGCCGCCACGCTCACGCTGGCCCAGCAGGCCCTGTCCGGCTCCTACCGCACTCCCGCGGTGGCGCTCGAGGCCTACCAGAGGACGGCCGCCTCGGTGCACCAGCAGCGGGTCGCGCAGGTGCACGTGGCGCAGGAGCTCAGCGACAGCGAGCGCACCCGGCTCCAGCAGGCCCTGAGCCGGCAGTACGGCCGCGAGGTCCACCTCAACGTGGTGGTCGAGCCCGGCCTCCTCGGCGGCATGCGGGTGGCGATCGGTGAGGACGTCATCGACGGCACCGTGGTCGCCCGGCTGGACGAAGCACGACGCAGGCTCGTCGGCTGACGGTCCGGCAACCCCACCAGAATTCTTCAAGCCCAAGAGAGTAGGGACGCAACATGACGGAGCTTTCGATCCGTCCGGAGGAGATCCGGGACGCGCTGCAGCGCTTCGTGTCGGAGTACCAGCCGGAGAGTGCCAGCAAGGAAGAGGTCGGCACCGTGGCTCAGGCGGGCGACGGCATCGCCCGCGTCAGCGGACTGCCCTCGGCCATGGCCAACGAGCTGCTCGAGTTCGAGGACGGCACGCTCGGTCTCGCCCTGAACCTCGACACCCGCGAGATCGGTGTCGTCGTCCTCGGTGACTTCGACAAGATCGAGGAGGGGCAGACGGTGCGGCGCACCGGCGAGATCCTCTCGGTCCCCGTGGGTGACAACTTCCTCGGCCGGGTCGTCGACCCGCTCGGCTCGCCCATCGACGGCCTCGGCGAGATCGAGTCCTCCGAGCGTCGCGCCCTGGAGCTCCAGGCGCCCACCGTGATGGACCGCAAGTCCGTCCACGAGCCGCTCGCCACCGGCATCAAGGCGATCGACTCGATGACCCCGATCGGCCGTGGCCAGCGTCAGCTGATCATCGGCGACCGCGCGACCGGCAAGTCCACCATCGCGATCGACACGATCATCAACCAGAAGCAGAACTGGGAGTCGGGCGACCCGGCCAAGCAGGTCCGCTGCATCTACGTCGCGATCGGCCAGAAGGGCTCGACCATCGCCTCCGTGCGGGGTGCCCTCGAGGAGGCCGGCGCGCTGGAGTACACCACGATCGTGGCGTCCCCGGCCTCGGACAGCGCGGGCTTCAAGTACCTCGCGCCGTACACCGGCTCGGCCATCGGTCAGCACTGGATGTACGACGGCAAGCACGTCCTCATCGTCTTCGACGACCTGTCCAAGCAGGCCGAGGCCTACCGCGCCGTGTCGCTGCTGCTGCGCCGCCCGCCGGGCCGTGAGGCCTACCCGGGTGACGTCTTCTACCTGCACAGCCGCCTGCTCGAGCGGTGCGCGAAGCTCTCCGACGAGCTCGGCGCGGGCTCGATGACCGGCCTGCCGATCATCGAGACGAAGGCCAACGACGTGTCGGCCTTCATCCCGACCAACGTCATCTCGATCACCGACGGCCAGATCTTCCTGCAGTCTGACCTGTTCGCGGCCAACCAGCGCCCCGCCATCGACGTCGGGATCTCGGTCTCCCGGGTCGGCGGCGCGGCGATGACGAAGGCCATGAAGGCCGTCACCGGCTCGCTGAAGGTCGACCTCGCGCAGTTCCGCGCGATGGAGGCGTTCGCGATGTTCGCCTCGGACCTCGACGCCGCCTCGCGCCAGCAGCTCGACCGCGGCCAGCGCCTGATGGCGCTGCTCAAGCAGCCGGCGTACTCGCCCTACCCGCTCGAGGAGATGACCGCCTCGCTGTGGCTCGGCACCACCGGTCGCCTGGACAAGGTCCCGGCGGGCGACGTGCTGCGCTTCGAGAACGAGTTCCTCGACTTCCTGCGCCGCTCGCACGACGGCATCCTGGCCGCCATCCGCGAGTCGCAGCGCTTCGAGGACGACACCGCGTCGTCGCTCGCGGACGCGTACACCTCCTTCCTCGACCAGTTCGAGACCTCCGACGGCAACTCGATCAAGGTGGGCCACGAGCCCGAGGCCGAGGCGCTGGAGGACGAGGACCAGGAGCAGATCGTCAAGCAGAAGCGGGGCTGACCCATGGCTCTATCGGTGCGTGAGTACCGCGCGCGGATCAAGTCGACCGAGTCGATGAAGAAGATCACGCGCGCCATGGAGCTCATCGCTGCGTCGCGCATCATCAAGGCGCAGCAGCGGGCTCAGTCGGCCGCGCCGTACGCCCGTGAGCTGACGCGCGCGGTCTCGGCGGTGGCGACGTTCGCCAACGTCGACCACCCGCTGACGCGGGAGCCGGAGAACCCGAAGCGGGCGGCGGTCCTGATCGTCACCAGCGACCGCGGTCTCGCCGGCGCCTACTCCTCGAGCGTGCTCAAGGAGTCCGAGCGCCTCGCGCAGAAGCTGCGCGAGGAGGGCAAGGAGGTCGACACCTACATCGCCGGGCGCAAGGGACAGGCGTACTACAAGTTCCGCGACCGTCCCGTGGTGCAGACCTGGACCGGCTTCTCCGACCAGCCGTCGAACGAGGCGGCCCGGGAGATCAGCAGCGCCCTGATCGACGCGTTCCTGCTCGAGGAGCCCGAGAAGCTGGCGGTCGACGAGGTCCACGTGGTCTACACGCGGTTCCGCTCGATGCTGGTGCAGGAGCCCACCGCGGTGCGGCTGCTGCCCCTCGAGGTCATCGAGGCCGAGGAGGCGCCGTCCAAGGACGACGCCCTGCCGCTGTACGAGTTCGAGCCCTCCGCCGAGGAGGTCCTCGACTCGCTGCTGCCGCAGTACGTCCAGAGCCGGATCTTCTTCGCCCTGCTCCAGGCGGCCGCTTCCGAGCTGGCCGCCCGACAGCGGGCGATGAAGTCCGCGACGGACAACGCCGACGAGCTCATCAAGAAGTACACCCGCATCGCCAACCAGGCCCGACAGGCCGGTATTACCCAAGAAATCAGCGAGATTGTCGGTGGCGTCAATGCCCTCGCCGACGCTCAAGCCGGGAGTGAGTGAAGCCATGACTGCGACTATTGACGAGACTGCCGAGACCAAGGCCGCCGGCGGCGTCGGCCGCATCGCCCGAGTGATCGGGCCGGTCGTCGACATCGAGTTCCCCGTGGACACGATGCCGGAGATGTACAACCTGCTCGAGACCGAGCTGGAGCTCGGCGGCGAGAAGCGCAAGCTCTCCCTCGAGGTCTCCCAGCACATCGGCGACGGCATGGTCCGCGCGATCTCGCTGCAGCCGACCGACGGACTCGTCCGCGGCGCGCACGTGAACGACACCGGCGGGCCGATCACGGTCCCCGTCGGCGACGCGACCCTCGGGCACGTGTTCAACACGCTCGGCGAGTGCCTCAACCTCGAGGATGGCGAGCAGCTCCAGAACACCGAGCGCTGGGGCATCCACCGCAAGGCGCCGGCGTTCGACCAGCTGGAGTCGAAGACCCAGATGTTCGAGACGGGCATCAAGGTCATCGACCTGCTCGCGCCGTACGTCCTCGGCGGCAAGATCGGCCTGTTCGGTGGTGCCGGTGTCGGCAAGACCGTGCTGATCCAGGAGATGATCGCGCGAGTCGCCAAGGACCACGGTGGCGTGTCGGTGTTCGCCGGCGTCGGTGAGCGCACCCGTGAGGGCAACGACCTCATCGTGGAGATGGAGGAGGCCGGCGTCATCGGCCAGACCGCCCTGGTCTTCGGCCAGATGGACGAGCCGCCGGGCACCCGCCTGCGGGTCGCCCTGTCCGCCCTGACGATGGCGGAGTACTTCCGCGACGTGCAGGGCCAGGACGTGCTGCTCTTCATCGACAACATCTTCCGATTCACCCAGGCCGGTTCCGAGGTCTCCACGCTGCTCGGCCGGATGCCGTCCGCCGTCGGGTACCAGCCGAACCTCGCCGACGAGATGGGCACGCTGCAGGAGCGGATCACCTCGACCCGCGGTCACTCGATCACCTCGATGCAGGCGATCTACGTGCCGGCGGACGACTACACCGACCCCGCCCCCGCCGCGACGTTCGCGCACCTCGACGCCACGACCGAGCTGTCCCGCGACATCGCGTCGCAGGGCATCTACCCGGCCGTGGACCCGCTGACCTCGACGTCGCGGATCCTCGACGCCCAGTACATCGGGCAGGAGCACTACGACTGCGCCATCCGGATCAAGCAGATCCTCCAGCGCAACAAGGAGCTCCAGGACATCATCGCGATCCTCGGTGTCGACGAGCTGTCCGAGGAGGACAAGATCATCGTCTCCCGGGCGCGCCGCATCCAGCGGTTCCTCTCGCAGAACACCTACGTGGCCAAGCAGTTCACCGGCCTCGAGGGTTCCACCGTCCCGATCGCCGACACCATCGAGGCGTTCAACAAGATCGCGGACGGCGAGTACGACCACGTCGCCGAACAGGCGTTCTTCATGTGCGGCGGTCTCGACGACGTCGAGGCGAAGTGGGCCGAAATCCAGAAGGGTCTGTGAGGTCCGTCCATGGCTGACGACCAGCTGCAGGTGGAGCTCGTGGCCGCCGACCGGACCGTGTGGTCCGGTCAGGCGACCCGGGTGATCGCCCGGACCACGGAGGGTGACGTGGGCATCCTCGCCCACCACTCACCGCTGCTGTCGGTGCTCGTCCAGGGCGTCGTGGAGATCCACGAGCCGGACGGCGACAACCTGGTCGTCGCCGTGGACGGTGGGTTCCTCTCCGTGGCGAACAACCGGGTGTCGATCCTCTCCGAGCACGCCGTGCTGGGCAGCGAGATCGACGCGAGCCAGGCTCGGGCCGAGCTCGAGGCGGCGCAGGCCGAGAGCGGTGACGACGAGTCGACGGTCGCCCGGGTGGCCCGCGCCGAGGCGTGGGTCCGCGCGTCCGAGAGGGCTTCCTGACCCCTTCGTCGGGCCCTCCTCCGAGGCGGCTAGGGTGTGCTGCGTTCGCACGCGCCCCGGCGAGCCGACGAAGGAGGGATCGATGCCGGTCTGGCAATGGCTGCTCGACTCGGCCGGCGTGCTCCTCCTGCTCGTCCTGCTCTACGGCGTCGCCCTGATCGTCCGGCGTCGCGTGCTGTCCCGTCACGGGGGCACCTTCGAGCTCAGCCACCGCGTCCGGCCCGCACGGGCCGGGCGCGGTTGGCTTCTCGGGCTCGGCCGGTACTCGGGGGAGACCCTCGAGTGGTTCCGGATCTTCTCCCTCTCGCCGCGGCCGAAGCGTTCCTGGCAGCGCTCCCGGCTCAGCTACGACGCTCGGCGGGAGCCGCAGGGGGTCGAGCAGATGTCGCTCTACCCCGACCACGTCGTGATCACCTGCACCGGCCCGGAGGGGGAGATCGAGCTCGCGATGGGCCCCTCGTCGCTGATGGGCTTCCAGTCGTGGCTGGAGGCCGGGCCGCCCGGAGCCGGCCAGAACGTCTGAGCCGCTCGGTGTCGAGCCCCGCGGCCGACGATCCGGTGCGTTCGGCGGTTCGGGTGAGCGTCGGGGCGACGATCGGCTACGCCGCCTTCCTCGCCGGGTTTCGAGAAGCTCGCTCCTCAACCCCCGGGGGTCGTCCTCCCGCCGGCGCTCCCTCCCAACCATCGGATCCCGTCGTTGGTCGAGGTGTGAGGAGCGTCAGCGACGAGCCTCGAGACCCGGTGAGCTGGGCTGCCTCCGTCACCGGGTTTCGAGACGCTCGCTGCGCTCCCTCCTCAACCAACCGATCCCTTCGCTGGTCGAGGTGCGAGGAGCGTCAGCGACGAGCCTCGAGACCCGGTGACCGTGACCGCCGCGCCCGGCTCACCGGGTTTCGAGACGCTCGCTGACGCTCCCTCCTCAACCAACCGGGGGGAGCCCCACCCCGCTGGTCGAGGAGGGAGGAGCGTCAGCGACGAGCCTCGAGACCCGGCGAGACGACCAGCAAGGTCACCGAAAATTCTTCTCCACACCCTCCCCCGGATGGGGTGGATCCGGGGTCTGACTGTCGGTGGTCGGTGCTGGAATGGGGTCATGGCCGAGACGATCAGCAACCCCGACAGCCCCTCCGCGGTGCTGTCGGAGGTGCGCTCGGCCCGGCCGGGTCGAAGACGCCGAGGCGCCCGTCAGCTGCGGCTCGCGGTGGACTGGGCGGCGATGCACTCGGTGGACTCGTTGGCGGATGCGGCGACCGTGTGGGACCGCGACTACGGCGACACCGGTGTCCCGGTCGCCGGACCCGGGGCGCCCCTGGTGGCGGAGTTCTGCGTCGCCGAGCTCGCCGCCGCCATCGGGGTCTCCACCGACGCCGGCAGGGGCTACCTCGGGGAGGCCGTCGAGCTCCGCTACCGCCTGCCCCGGGTCTGGGCGCGGGTTGTTGCGGGTGATCTGGTGGCGTGGAAGGCCCGCCGCATCGCCCGGGCGACGATCCACCTGTCCCGGGAGGCCGCGTGCTTCGTCGACGCGCACGTCGCGGCCGTGGCGCACAAGATCGGGCCCTACGTCCTCGACCGGCTCGTCGAGGAGGCCATCGCCCGGTTCATGCCCGAGGAGGCCGACAAACGACGTCGGGCGGCCGCGGACGGGCGGCGCTTCGACATCGACACCACCAACACCTCCCTGAACGGGACGGCGTCGGTGTGGGGTGAGCTGGACGTCGCCGACGCCCTCGACCTGGATGCCGCCGTCAGTGCCGGGGCGGAGCACCTCAAGGCCCTCGGGTCCACCGACTCCGTTGGACGTCCGCCGTGCGGCCGCGGTGGGGGACCTCGCCCGCGCCCAGCAGACCCTCGACCTCACCACCCACACCACCGACGCCGGCGCTGATCTCAGGCCGCGGCGGAAGGCGCGGCAGGTGGTGCTCTACGTCCACCTCTCCGACGCCGCCCTCGCAGACGGTCGCCTCGGGGATCTGGGCCGTCTGGGCCGGTTGGAGAACACCCGGTCGTTGGTCACCGTCGAGCAGGTCCGGGCCTGGTGCGGCACCCCCGACACCTCCGTGATCGTGAAGCCCGTCATCGACCTGAACGACCATGTCCGGGTCGACGCCTACGAGGTCCCCGACCGGATGCACGAGGCCGCGGTCCTGGTGGACCACACCTGTGTCTTCCCGTGGTGCACCCGCCCCGCCCGCGGGTGCCGCCCCGATGAGCGCGACGCGGACTGTGACCACATCACCCCCTACGCACCCGACAGCTCCGCCGGCTCGACGTGTTCGTGCAACATCGCGCCGTTGTGTCGCCGGCACCACCGGTTGAAGACCCACGGGGGCTGGCGGTACACCCAGGTCGAACGCGGCACCTACCTCTGGGCCTCACCTCACGGCCTGTCGTACCTGCGTGACCACGAGGGCACCCTCGACGTCACCCGCGACACGCCGTCCCGGCCCTGCGCCCACCCGCCGGACCACTACCTCCCCGCCCCACACCCCGCCACCCACCGGCGGGGCCACCGGCATGCCCGCGGCCGCGGTCACCGGGGTTTCGAGACGCTCGCTGCGCTCGCTCCTCAACCACCGGCGTCCCGTTGGTCGAGGTGTGAGGAGCGTCAGGACCTCCCCGCTGGTCGAGGTGTGAGGAGCGTCAGCGACGAGCCTCGAGACCCCGCGAGACGACGCCGCCGTCGGCTCACCGGGTTTCGAGACGCTCGCTGGCGCTCGCTCCTCAACCAACGGCGTCCCGCTGGTCGAGGTGTGAGGAGCGTCAGCGACGAGCCTCGAGACCCCGCGACGACACCGCCGCGCTCCGGTCACCGGGTTTCGAGACGCTCGCTGGCGCTCGCTCCTCAACCAGCGGCGTCCCGCTGGTCGAGGTGTGAGGAGCGTCAGCGACGAGCCTCGAGACCCCGGCGATGACGACGGCAGCCTCCTCGCCGGGTTTCGAGACGCTCGCTGCGCTCGCTCCTCAACCGGCGGCGTCCCCGCTGGTCGAGGTGTGAGGAGCGTCAGCGACGAGCCTCGAGACCCCGCGAGCCTCCACCGCACGCGTGCCTCGGTCACCGGGTTTCGAGACGCTCGCTGGCTCGCTCCTCAACCGGCGGCGGGGGCGCCGGCTCGCTCCTCAATCGTCGACGGTGTTGTCGCCCAGCGCCTCCTGGACGGCGGTCATGATGGTGACGACGGCGTCGAGGTAGGCCTCCACACGGGACTCCTCGCCGAGCACCATCGCGACCGGGACGGCCAGCACGACCGATGTGACGGACTCCGGGGTCGGCCAGGCCGAGAGCTCGAGCTCCTCGACGTCGCGTACGACGAGGTGCAGCGCGATCGGGTCCAGGGCCGCGTGGCGGCGCTGGAACTCCGCGTCGGTCATCAGCACGCCGAGGGCGGCGTCCCAGGCCTCGTCACTGGTCGGTACCAGGCCGTGCGACGGGTCGTCGTCCAGCCGGTCGCTCGCGGGGTCCCAGACGGTCTCGACGCCCACGGGGACCTCGCGGCTCTTCCACTGCAGCGTCAGGCGGTCGTCGCCCGGCCCAGCCGGCCCTGCGTGGTCCGCCGGCTCACCGACCACCAGCAGGGCCTCGGCCTCCGACCAGGCCCACTCGTCGGGATCGAGCAGGTCGCCGGCGGCCAGCGTGCGCGCGTACGACTCCTGCCCGCTCGCGACCACGGCGCAGGCGATCCACTCGGCCGTGTCGCCCTCGTGGGAGGGCGGCACGTCGCAGGCCGCGAGCAGCTGCGCCACCAGCACGTCGAGGTGGTCGGTGAACGGCTCGGCCTCGTCGGTCCCGGCCAACGCGTCGTCGAGGCGCGCCGTCGAGGTGTCGTCGGCCGTGCCGTCGAGCAGGGCGATGAGCTCCCAGAAGCGGGCGGTCTCCATGCTCGGTGCTCCGTTCTCGTTCCTCACTTCGAGCGCTCCCCGCGGTTGCGTCGGGCGGGTCGCGCGCTCCGTTCGTTCCTCACTTCGAGCGCTCCCCGCCGGGCACCCACAGGACGTCGCCTTCCTCACGGTTCGCGTTGCGGGCCAGGATGAACAACAGGTCGGAGAGGCGGTTGAGGTAGGTGATCGCGAGGACGTTCATGGTCTCCGCATGCTCGGCGTGGGCCGCCCAGGCAGACCGCTCCGCCCGTCGTACGACGGTGCGCGCGACGTGCAGGAGCGCGCCGCCCGGCGTGCCCCCGTTCAGGATGAAGGAGCGCAGGTTCGGCAGCGACTCGTTGTACTGGTCGCACCACGCCTCGAGCCGGTCGACGTACTCCTGCTCGATGCGCAGCGGCGGGAACTCCGGCTCCGCGACGACCGGGGTGCAGAAGTCGGCACCGACGTCGAAGAGGTCGTTCTGCACGTGGGTGACGACGGCGGCCACGTCGGGCTCGAGCCCGCCGAGGGCGAGGGCGGCACCGAGCTGGGCGTTCGCCTCGTCGACGTCGGCGTAGGCCTGCAGGCGCAGGTCGACCTTGGTGGTGAGGCTCATGTCGCCCAGGCGGGTCTCGCCGGCGTCGCCGGTGCGGGTGTAGATCCGGGTGAGGTTGACCATGCCCGTGACACTAGTGGCCATGCCTCGACGCCGCCGCCCGCCACCCGCCCAGCCGCCCGGTCAGGTACCGGACCGGGCCCCCGTCCTGCCGCCCGTGGCGGTCGCCGTGCTGCTGGCGCTGCCCGGCGTCCTGCTGGCCCTGGCCGGCCTGCTGCACCCCACCCACCTCGGTCACGACACGGCCCAGCGGTGGTACGCGCTGCACGTGCCCGGGCTGCTCGTCTTCCCGCTGGTCGGACTGGCGCTGGCCCGGCTGGTGCACGGGCGCGGCGACCCGCTGGCCTGGCTGGTCCGGCTCGCGGCCTACGCCTACGCCACCTTCTACACCGCCCTCGACGTCATCAGCGGCATCGCCGCCGGCTACGTCACCCGCGAGCTCGGTCCGGGGGTCCCTCGCCCCGACGCGGTCCGTCTGATGTTCCGCATCGGCACCCCGCTGGGAGAGATCGGCTCGTGGGCGCTGCTGGCGTGCTGCCTGCTGCTGGTCCTCGACCTGGCCGTCCGGCACCGACCGCCGGGGTTGCCGGGGCTGGCGGTCCTGCCGGGGGTGCTCCTGCTGCCCGGCGCCTGGTTGGTCCACACCAGCCACATCTTCGCGCCGGGGGGTGTCGTGGGGATGCTCCTGCTCGGGTCGGCGACCGGGTGGCTGGGCGGCGTCGCCCGCTCCCGCGAGACCCGCGCCTGGGCCGACACGCTCAGGGTGCGGGCGCAAGCAACCAAACGCGGGTGAGGCACGTCATAGTGGCTACAGAGGCGGCGACGCACGGCGACTGACCAACCGGGGTTTCTCTGGGCCCCGGAGGACGGGGCGGACGATGGACATCACGACCGAGGGGCGCACGCTGCGGCTGAGCGGTGACTTCGACGTACGGAGCACCTGGCAGGTGCGCGACGCGATCTACGAGCACCTGCACCGGCACGCCGACGACGTCGTCGTCGACCTGAGCGACGTGAGGGTCGTCGACCTCACCGCCCTGCGGGTGCTCGCCGTCGCCACCCGCGCCGCCACCCGCGAGGGCCATCACCTGACCCTGCGAGGCTGCGGCCCGTCGGTGCGCCGGATGCTGCACCTCTCCCGCCTGTTCCGGGTCGTCGAGGTCGAGCGCGCGGCCGCGAGCGCCTGACCGCACCGGCCCGGCCGGCGCGGGACGTGTCGGACATCCCACACGCCGAGGCGGTTACTTCTCGGTAGTCGTGGTCCTAGTCTCAGCCCATGAGCGAGAAGGATCGTCCCTGGGTGATGCGCACGTACGCCGGTCACTCCACCGCCACCGCGTCCAACGCGCTCTACCGCACCAACCTGGCCAAGGGGCAGACCGGACTCTCGGTCGCCTTCGACCTCCCGACGCAGACCGGCTACGACCCGGACTCCCCGCTCTCGCGCGGCGAGGTCGGCAAGGTCGGCGTCCCGGTGCCGCACCTCGGCGAGATGCGCCGGCTCTTCGACGACATCCCGCTGACCGGGATGAACACCTCGATGACGATCAACGCCACCGCGATGTGGATGCTCGCGATGTACCAGGTGGTGGCCGAGGAGCAGAACCCCGACCTGTCGCCGGTGGAGGTGGCCGCCCAGCTCGCGGGGACCACGCAGAACGACATCATCAAGGAGTACCTGTCGCGGGGCACCTACGTGTTCCCGCCCGAGCACTCGCTGCGCCTGATCGGCGACATGATCGCCTACACGGTCCACCAGATCCCGAAGTGGAACCCGATCAACATCTGCAGCTACCACCTGCAGGAGGCCGGGGCCACGCCGACGCAGGAGCTGGCCTACGCGCTCTGCACCGCGATCGCCGTGCTCGACCAGGTCAAGGCGTCGGGCCAGGTCTCGGAGGACGACTTCGAGGCCGTGGTCGGGCGGATCTCCTTCTTCGTCAACGCCGGCGTCCGGTTCGTCGAGGAGACCTGCAAGATGCGCGCCTTCGTCGAGCTATGGGACGAGATCACCCGGGAGCGCTACGGCGTCCAGGACCCCAAGATGCGCCGCTTCCGCTACGGCGTGCAGGTCAACTCGCTCGGCCTGACCGAGGCCCAACCCGAGAACAACGTGCAGCGCATCGTGCTCGAGATGCTCGGTGTCACGCTCTCCAAGAGCGCCCGCGCCCGCGCCGTCCAGCTGCCCGCCTGGAACGAGGCGCTCGGCCTGCCGCGTCCCTGGGACCAGCAGTGGTCGCTGCGCCTGCAGCAGGTCCTGGCCTTCGAGTCCGACCTGCTGGAGTACGAGGACATCTTCGAGGGCTCGACCGTGATCGCGGCCAAGGTGGCCGAGCTGGTCGAGGGGGCCCGCGCCGAGATCGACCGGGTGCAGGCGATGGGTGGCGCGATCGCCGCCGTCGAGTCCGGCTACATGAAGCAGGCGCTGGTCTCCGCGCACGCCGCCCGCCGGGGGCGGATCGAGTCCGGCGAGGAGAAGATCGTGGGGGTCAACCTCTACGAGACCACCGAGCCGTCCCCGCTCACCGCCGACCTCGACGGCGCCATCATGGCGGCCGACCCGCTGGCGGAGCAGTCGGCCCTCACCTCGGTCGAGGAGTGGAAGGCCGCGCGCGACGAGACCGAGGTCGCGGCGGCGCTGGAGCGGTTGGCCGCCGACGCCAGGAGCGACGCCAACCTGATGGTCGCGACGCTGGCCGCGGCCCGGGCCGGTGCCACCACGGGGGAGTGGACCGGCACCCTGCGCGAGGTGTTCGGCGAGTTCCGCGCTCCCACCGGCGTCAGCGGTGCGGTCGGCGTCGCCGAGGCCGGGGACGAGCTCACCGCGGTCCGCGAGCGGGTGCGGCAGACCGGCGAGGAGCTGGCCGGCAACCGCGGCGGGCGGCTGCGGCTGCTGGTCGGCAAGCCGGGCCTCGACGGGCACTCGAACGGCGCCGAGCAGGTCGCCGTCCGGGCCCGGGACGCGGGCTTCGAGGTCGTCTACCAGGGCATCCGGCTCACCCCGGCCCAGATCGTCGCGGCCGCGGTCGCCGAGGACGTGCACTGCGTGGGCCTCTCGATCCTCTCGGGCTCCCACATGGAGCTCGTGCCGGACGTCCTCGAGGGCCTGCGGGAGGCCGGTCTCGACGAACTGCCGGTGATCGTCGGCGGGATCATCCCCGACTCCGACGCGCGCCGGCTGCGCGAGCTCGGCGTCGCGGCGGTCTACACGCCCAAGGACTTCGGCCTGACCGAGATCATGGGTGGGATCGTGGACGTCATCCGCCGGGCCAACGACCTCGACTGACTCGGGGAGGACGCCCCGACCGGAGCCGGCGCGGCCCGTAGGCGCTGCGTGCGCCAGACTTCCCCCATGAGCAGGGTGACGGTCGTCGGGGCCGGCGTGGTGGGCCTGACCTGCGCGATCCGGCTCCTGGAGGCCGGGCACCGGGTCGACGTGGTCGCTCGCGACCTGCCCCGGGAGACCACCTCGGCCGTCGCCGCCGCCCTCTGGTACCCCTACCGGGCGCTTCCGCAGGACCGCGTCACCGGCTGGTCGGCCACCGGGTACGCCGTGCTGGGCGCGCTCGCCGCGCCGCCGGCCTACGGCGGCTCGCCCGAGGCCGGGGTCCGGATGGTGCCCGGCACCGAGCTGTTCCGGCAGCGCGCGGCCGACCCGTGGTGGCGTACGGCGGTGCCCGACCTGACCCGGGTGCGGGAGCTGCCGCCGGCGTTCGCGGACGGCTGGACCTTCACCACCCCGGTGGTCGAGATGCCGCTCTACCTCGACTGGCTCACCGGTCGGGTCGACGAGCTGGGCGGCACGATCACCCGGCTCAACCTGCGCGGGCTGCCCGAGGGGCCGGACGTCGTGGTCAACTGCTCGGGTCTCGGCGCGCGGCTCCTCGGCGCCGATCGGAGCGTCGTACCGGTGCGCGGCCAGGTGGTGGTCGTCGAGCAGCCCGAGCGGCGCGTCGAGCGCTGGTCGCTGGAGGGCAGCGGCCCGACGTACGTGGTGCCGCGCTCCCATGACGTCGTCCTCGGCGGGACCGACGAGGAGGGCGACTGGAGCCGCACCCCGTCCGCCGCGTCGGCCGCGGAGATCCTGCGCCGCGCCTGCGAGCTGGAGCCGCGGCTGCGCGGGGCCCGGGTGCTGCGCCACAAGGTGGGGCTGCGCCCGGTGCGCCCGGCGGTCCGCCTCGAGCGGGTCGGCGACGTCGTGCACTGCTACGGACACGGCGGTGCCGGGGTGACGATGAGCTGGGGCTGCGCCGAGGAGGTCGCCGCGCTGGTGTGACGGCGCCCGACCCCCTCGGCTGCTGCCTCAGTGGCAGTGGACCCTGATGAAGTAGGTCCGATCACCGGCCTGCAGGCTCTTGACCGAGACCTTGACGGAGACGCTCCCGTTCACCGGAAGCAGGGCGGCACCCGTCGGGCTGACGGCCTGGGCGATCGTGCAGCCGGGCTGGTCGGAGACCACGATCTGGTGGGTGCCCTGCTCGGCGGCCTCGACGTGCGCCTCGTGGAAGGCGAGCACGGCGGGGTTCCACTCGGAGTACTTCGTGTTGCTGGCCCCGAGGGTGTCGGTCCACTCGGCGGCCAGGCCGTCGACGTACTGCCCGTCACGCTCGAACGTCGTGTCGATCTCGACCGTGCTGGTGGCGTCGACCTTGAAGTTGTCGGTCTTGCTGTCGGCCGGCACGAAGCAGTGCTTGCTGCTCCGGGACTCGCAGGCGAGTGCGGAGGTCGGAGTGATCCAGGCCTTGTACACGCCTCCGTTGTTCGGAGTGTCCGCGAACGGGAACAGCTGGACCGTGATCCCGCCGTCCTCGCCGTCGACGCCGGTGGCGTGGGCGCAGGCGCCGCTCGGCGCCACGCTGGTGAACCGGCCGCTGGCGTCCACCGTGACCTGCCGGCAGGCGATCGGGTCGGTGGAGAGCAGCGTCCTGCCCGACGGATCAGTGACCTGGTAGGTGTACGTGCCGGCCGGCAGACCGGCGGCGTCGACGGGGGCGTTGATGCCCGGACCGCCGTTGAGGTAGACGTCCCGCTTGTCGGCGTAGTGGTTGAGGTTGACCGGGACACCGGTGACGTCGGTGGTGAACAGCGCGCCGGAGAGCTGTGCGACCGGGGCCGCCGAGGCGGCGCTCAGCGGCACCGCGACGGCGAACGCCGAGGCGGCGAGCAGCGACAGGATCCTGTGCATGGTGCGAGCCCTTCCCTGAGACGGGGCCGGCGCGGGGGCGCGGGCCCGTCTCGAGACTGGCGCGACCCGCGCTCGCACATGGGTTCTACCTCGCGGACATCATCTGATCGAGGTATCCACGAGCGGCATGATGAGCGCCCGACGTCGGTGCGGCCCTAGGGTCGGGGCCGTGAATGATGATTCCCCGAGGAGGCGTGGGCTCCTGCACGGCGTCTTCGACTCCTTCCCGGACGCCGTAGTGGTGGCGGACGCCCAGGAGCGCATCGTGCTGGCCAACTCCCGGTGCCGGGAGGTCTTCGGCCACGATCCGCACGGGCTCATCGGCCGGTCGCTGGCGACGCTCGTGCCCGACGCCCGCCGAACCGGGCACTCGGGGCAGCGCCGGCTCGACCTCGTGGCCGTCCGCGAGGACGGCGCGCGGTTCGCCGCCGAGGTCGCGTTGTCGCCCATCGAGCTCGAGGGGACCCGGTACACCGCGATGACCGTGCGCGACGTCTCGGAGCACCACCGCCTGCAGCAGGAGGCGGACCGGATGCGCGACGACCTGGTGGCGACCGTCTCCCACGAGCTGCGCACGCCGCTGACGTCGATCGTCGGCTACACCGAGCTGCTGATGGACCTGCCCGCCCAGGACCTCAGCCCCACCGCGCGGCGGCTGCTCGACGTGGTCGCGCGCAACGCGACGCGCGAGCTGCGCCTCGTCGACGACCTGTTGACGCTCGCCTTCCTCGGCCAGGACCAGATGCCCGTCGTGCTTGGCCCGGTGGACCTGGGGCAGGTCGTGCGGGCCGCAGCCGAGGCGGGCGAGGGGCAGGCTCGCCGCCGGGGGCTCACGGTGGAGGTCGACGTGGCCGGCGTGGCGCCGGTCCGCGGGGACGTCGAGCGCCTGGCCCAGGTCGTGGACAACCTGCTGGCCAACGCCGTGAAGTTCACCCCCTCCGGCGGCCGCGTCGACCTGCGGGTCCTCGACGGCGGGGACGCCGCGGTGCTCGAGGTCGCCGACACCGGCCCCGGGGTCCCCCCGGACGACCTGGAGCGGATCTTCGACCGGCTCTACCGCACCGCCGACGCCGTCAGCGCCCACGTGCCCGGCGCCGGGCTGGGCCTGCCGATCGTGCGCGCGATCATCGAGGCGCACGGCGGCGTCGTCGAGGCGTTCAGCACGCCGGGGAACGGCACCCTCGTCCGGGCCCGGGTGCCCTACGCCTCGAGCGAGCGCACCTCGACGACCGCCGAGGTCTCCAGCGGGCCGTAGAGGTGCGGGAACGTCTCGTCGGCGCCGGGCGGCGTCTCCTCCACGACCGGGACGTCGAGCAGCTCGGTGTCGATGACGAGCAGCACCAGCGGCTGCGTGAGACCGGAGTAGAAGCGGGCGCGCACGCCCTCCCACTGGTCGGCGCGGCTGGCGTGGATGAAGCCCTCCTCCTCGAGGGTGACCCCGAGCGTGGAGGTCGTGTAGGTGCCGGTGCGCAGCGCCTCCTCCCAGTCGGCGGCCAGGGCGAGGTGGAAGACCTGCATCAGAACAGCCGGTGCTCGGAGTCGTCGATGCCGCGCAGGGCGTCGTAGTCGACGACCGCGCAGGCGATCTGGCGGTCGGTGGCGAGCACCCGGGCCTGCGGCTTGATCTCCTGCGCCGCGAAGACCCCGCGCACGGGGGCGAGGAGCGGGTCGCGGTTGAGCAGCTCGAGGTAGCGGGTCAGCTGCTCGACGCCGTCGATGTCGCCGCGTCGCTTGATCTCGACAGCCACCGCCAGGCCGGCGGCGTCCCGGCACATCAGGTCGACCGGGCCGATCGCGGTCGGGAACTCGCGGCGTACCAGCGTCAGGCCGGGGGAGAGCGTCGCGGGGTGCTCGGCGAGCAGCTCCTGGAGGTGCTTCTCCACGCCGTCCTTCTGCAGGCCGGGATCGACGCCCAGGTCGTGCGCGGTGTCGTGGACGATCTCCTCGAGCAGGATCCGCAGCGTGTCCCCGGGGCCCTTGGAGCTGGCCTTCGACGAGACCGTCCACTCGAGCCGCTCGATCCCGTCGTCGTCGACGAAGGTGCTCTCGCGCAGCGTGCAGGGCGGCGACATCCAGTTCAGCGGCTTGTAGGAGCCGCCGTCGGAGTGCACGAGCACCGAGCCGTCGGCCTTGATCATCAGTACCCGGGTCGCCATCGGCAGGTGAGCCGTCAGCCGTCCCGCGTAGTCCACCTGGCAGCGCGCAACGACGAGTCTCACGGACACGGAATCTACAGTGGCCGACATGAGTGCCCCGGCCGAGGTCCGGCCCGCCACCCGCGCCGACCTCGACCACCTCGCGCCGATCGAGGCGGCGGCCGACCGCCAGTTCGTGCCCCTGCTGGGCGAGCCGGGCTGGGGCGCGCCGTCCTCCGGCGCCGAGCGGCACGGCGCCCGGGGCTTCCTGCTGGTCGCCGGTCGCCCGCCCGTGGGCTTCGCGCACGTGCTGGAGCTGGAGGGGGAGGGGCCCGGGCCCACGACGCTCGCGCACCTCGAGCAGCTCGCCGTCCGCCCCGAGGCGCAGCGGCGGGGCACCGGCACCGCGCTGGTCCGGGCGGCGATGACCCGGGCGGCCGGGGAGGGCCACGAGAGGCTGTCGCTGTGCACCTTCGCGAAGGTGCCGTGGAACGCGCCGTTCTACCGTCGGCTGGGCTTCGCGGTCGTCGACCGGCCGAGGGGCGTGCTGGCCCGGCTGCGCGAGCACGAGCGCGATCTCGGGCTGGACCGGCTCGGGGAGCGGGTGCTGATGTCCGCGCGACTGGACTCGCGTGGCTGAGTTACCGGCGAGTGAACATAGTCACGGTGCCCTGCGTCACGGGCCGTGCGACGATGCCCACCATGACCAGCCTCCTCCCTGAGACCGCCGCGCCCGCAGCCGGACGCGACTTCGGCACCATCGGCGTGATCGGCCTGGGCACCATGGGTGCCGGCATCGCCGAGGTGTTCGCGCGCAACGGCTTCACCGTCATCGGGGTCGAGGTGGACGACGAGGGAGTGGCCCGCGGTCGCCAGCACCTCGCGCACTCCACGGACCGTGCGGTCAAGCGCGGCAAGCTCAGCGAGGACGAGCAGGCCACGCTGCTGGAGCGGATCAGCCTCACCAGCGACATGGCGGACCTCTCCGGGGCCGGCCTCGTGGTCGAGGCGGTCGTCGAGTCGCTGGAGGTCAAGAAGGGCATCCTGCGCCAGCTCGACGCGATCGTCGGGCCCGACACCGTGCTCGCCACCAACACCTCCTCGCTCTCGGTCACCGAGATCTCCACCGCCAGCGCCCGACCGGGCCGGGTCATCGGCGTGCACTTCTTCAACCCCGCGCCGGTGCAGAAGTTCGTCGAGGTGGTGCGCACCGTCGTCACCGAGCCGTCGGTGCTCGACGACGTCAAGGTGCTGGTCGAGAAGCTCGGCAAGAACCCGGTCGTCTGCGGCGACAAGGCCGGCTTCATCGCCAACACGCTGCTCTTCGGCTACCTCAACCACGCGGTCTCGATGTACGAGGGCCACTACGCCACCCGCGAGGACATCGACGCCTCGATGCGCCACGGGTGCGGCTACCCGATGGGCCCGCTCGCCCTGCTCGACCTGATCGGCCTCGACACGGCGTACGAGATCCTCGAGACGATGTACCGCCAGGGCCGCGACCGCCTGCACGCGCCGGCCCCGGTCCTCAAGCAGATGGTCACGGCCGGGATGCTCGGTCGCAAGACCGGGCGCGGTTTCTACACCTACGAGGCCGCCGACTCCCCGGTCGTCGTGCCCGACGACAAGACGCCGTCGGCCGACGACGTCCCGCAGCTCAAGCACGACATCCGGACCGTCGGCGTGGTCGGCACCGGCACCATGGCCACCGGCATCATCGAGGTCTTCGCCAAGAGCGGCTACCCGGTGCTGTACGTCGGCCGCTCGGCGGCCAAGGTCGACGGCGTGCGGGCCTCGATCGAGCGCTCCCTGGACAAGGCGATCCAGCGCGGCAAGCTCGAGGAGTCCGCGCGAGCCGAGGTCCTGGGCCGGCTGACCGGTACGAGCTCGCTCGACGACCTGCGCGACGTCGACATCGTCGTGGAGGCGATCGCCGAGGACCTCCAGGTGAAGACCACGCTCTTCGAGAACCTCGACGAGATCTGCAAGCCCGGCGCGATCCTGGCCACCACCACCTCGTCGCTGCCGATCATCTCCTGCGCCCGGGCCACCACCCGGCCGCAGGACGTCATCGGTATGCACTTCTTCAACCCGGCACCGGTGATGAAGCTGGTCGAGGTCGTCTCCACGGTGACCACCGACGAGGACGTCACCGAGACCACGCGCGCGCTGTGCGCCGAGCTCGGCCGGGTCGCGGTCTCGTGCGGGGACCGGGCGGGCTTCATCGTCAACGCGCTGCTCTTCCCCTACCTCAACGACGCGGTCAAGATGCTGGAGGCGCACTACGCCACCGCCGACGACATCGACGTCGCGATGAAGCAGGGCTGTGCACTGCCGATGGGCCCCTTCGAGCTGCTCGACGTGGTCGGCAACGACGTCTCGCTGGCCATCCAGCGCGAGCTCTACCTGGAGTTCCGCGAGCCCGGCTTCGCTCCGGCGCCGCTGCTCGAGCACCTCGTCACGGCGGGCTACCTGGGTCGCAAGACCAAGCGCGGGTTCCGGGACTACTCGCAGCGCTGAATCTCGCCCGTGTGACGAGGATTACACCCCTCGGAGCCGGGGTATCGGATCGGCATGTCAGTAGAGACCGGACGCATCACCACCGACATCCCGGCCCGTCTGGACCGACTCCCGTGGGCCAGGTGGCACTGGCTGGTGGTGGTCGGCCTGGGCACCGTGTGGATCCTCGACGGGCTCGAGGTCACCATCGTGGGCTCCATGTCGGCCGCCCTGGCCGACGCCAAGACCGGCCTGGGGATGAGCAGCTTCCAGGTCGGCCTCGCCGGAGCGACGTACGTCGCCGGGGCCTGCCTCGGCGCGCTGTTCTTCGGCCAGCTCACCGACAAGCTCGGGCGCAAGAAGCTGTTCCTGATCACGCTCGCGGTCTACACGGTGGCCACGGTGCTGACGGCCTTCTCGATGAACCCGGCTTGGTACCTCGCCTGCCGCTTCCTGACCGGGACCGGCATCGGCGGTGAGTACGCCGCCATCAACTCCGCGATCGACGAGCTGATCCCCGCCACGTACCGCGGTCGGGTCGACGTCGCCATCAACGGCTCCTTCTGGGTCGGTGCCGCGGGGGGCGCGATCCTGACCATCCCGCTGCTCGACCCCACCGTCATCGACCAGAACTGGGGCTGGCGCCTGGCCTTCGGGCTCGGGGCGATCCTGGCCGTCGGCATCCTCGTGGTGCGCCGCAACGTGCCCGAGAGCCCGCGCTGGCTCTTCATCCACGGCCGCGAGGACGAGGCCGAGTCCATCGTCAAGGACATCGAGCACCTGGTCAGCGAGGAGTCCGGCCACTCGCTGGACGCCGTCTCGGAGACGATCACGATCCGTCAGCGCAAGACCATCGGCCTGGCGCTGATCGCCCGGACGGTCTTCACGCTCTACCCCCGGCGCACGGTCCTGTGCTTCTCGCTGTTCGTCGGGCAGGCGTTCCTCTACAACGCGTTCTTCTTCACCTACGGTGACAGCCTGACGACGTTCCTCGACGTGAAGCAGACGGGCTGGTACATCGCGGTCTTCGCGGCCAGCAACTTCGCTGGAGCCCTGCTCCTGAGCCGTCTCTTCGACACCGTCGGCCGGGTCACCATGCTCACCGTGACGTACGTGCTCTCCGGGGTGCTGCTCGGCGCCGCCGGCTTCTTCCTCGACAGCTTCTCGGCCGTCACACTGACCCTGATGGGGGCGATCATCTTCTTCTTCGCCTCGGCGGGGGCCAGCGCGGCCTACCTCACCGCGAGCGAGGTCTTCCCGATGGAGACCCGGGCCCTGTGCATCGCGTTCTTCTACGCGATCGGCACCGCGGTCGGGGGCATCTCCGGGCCGTTGCTCTTCGGGGCGCTCATCGAGAACGCCTCCGCCAGCGGCGACATCACCGGCATCGCCCCGGGCTACTTCCTCGGCGCGGGCCTGATGATCGCCGGGGGCATCGTGGCGGCGTTCCTCGGCGTCAAGGCCGAGGGGCAGTCGCTGGAGAGCATCGCCGTCCCGCTGACCGCGGAGGACGCCGGCGGCGAGGACCAGGGTCGCCAGCGCGAGACCCAACCCGCTTGAGGGTCACGCCGGGCGGCCGTCCCCTGCCGGGGTTGGTGGATCGCCGTAGTCTGAGCACATGGAAGGTCTGGTGCTCCTCGTCCTGTTGGCCGTCATCGTGGCCGCGGTCGTCACGTCCTCGCGCAAGCGGCAGCGCGACGAGCTCGAGCGGCAGCGCGCCGAGCTGGAGCCGGTCAAGCGGTTCGCCTTCGAGGACATCACCGTCCTCGGCGAGGAGCTGCAGTCCCTCGACCTCGACCTCGCCGGGCAGCAGCTCGACGCGGGGACACGCTCGGACTACCAGCGCGCGCTCGACGCCTACGAGTCGGCCAAGACCGCCGGCGAGGCGATCGCCCGCCCCGAGGACCTCAAGCACGTCACCGAGATCCTCGAGGACGGCCGGTACGCGATCGCCTGCGTGCACGCCCGGGTCGAGGGCGAGGCGCTCCCGACGCGGCGCCCGCCGTGCTTCTTCGACCCGCGCCACGGCCTGTCGGCCGAGGACGTCCCCTACACCCCGCCGGGCGGAGCGGAGCGCGACGTCCCGGCCTGCGCGCTGGACGCCGAACGCGTCCGGGCCGGGGCCGAGCCCGACATCCGCAAGGTGCTGGTCGGGGCCCAGCGGGTGCCGTACTGGCAGGGGGGACGGGCCTACCAACCGTACGCCGCCGGCTACTTCGGCGGTTCGCCGATGGTGAACATGATGTTCATGGGGATGATGTTCGGTGGCTTCGACGGCCTCGGCGACGGCCTCGGCGCCCTCGGTGAGGGCCTGGGTGACGGCATCGGCTCGATCGGTGACGGCGTCGGCGACATGTTCGGCGGCATCGGGGACATGTTCGACTTCTGAGTAGCCTTCCCCCGTGACCGCCCAGAAGATCCGTGCCAACTCCGTCCTCCCCGCGCGTCGGGAGCCCGTCACCCTGACCACCGCGGACGGGCTCTGCCTGGTGGGCGAGCTCGCGCTGCCGGCGGACAGGGAGCCCGTCGCGACGCTGGTCTGCCTGCACCCCCTGCCCACGCACGGCGGCATGATGGACAGCCACGTCTACCGCAAGGCGGCCTTCAGGCTGCCCGCGCTGGCCGGCATCGCCGTGCTGCGGTTCAACACCCGCGGCACCTGGAGCGCGCAGGGCACCAGCGAGGGCACCTTCGACAACGGGGTGGGCGAGCGGTTCGACGTCGCCGCGGCGATCGAGTACGCCGAGTTCGCCGACCTGCCGGAGATCTGGCTGCTGGGCTGGTCGTTCGGCACCGACCTGGCGCTCATGCACGGTCTCGACCCGGCCGTGCAGGGCGCGATCCTGCTCAGCCCGCCGCTGCGGTTCAGCGCCCCCGACGACCTCGCGGCCTGGGCGGACTCGGGCAAGCCGGTGCACGCCTTCGTCCCGGAGCACGACGACTACCTGCGACCGACCGAGGCAGGGGAGCGCTTCGCCGCGATCCCGCAGGCCGAGGTGGTGCCGTTCCCGGGCAGCAAGCACCTGTGGGTCGGCGACGCGGAGCGGGTCCTCGACGAGGTCGTGCGCCGGGTGGCGCCCGGCGTCCCGGTGCCGCTGCCCGGCGAGTGGGACGGGCCCCTGGAGACCGCGGACACCAGCGCGTACGACGCGCACAACCTGGCGGCCTACCGCGACGTCCCGGTGCCGGGACCGGCCCAGACGTAGGGGTTCGGCTCGCCGGGTTTCGAGGCTCGTCGCTGGCGCTCCTCGCACCTCAACCGGCGGGGGTCTCGTGCCGGCAGCGTTGGTTGAGGTGGGAAGCGCCCCGGGTGCTGAGCCTGAAACCTGATGACGGGCGGGGGTTTCGAGGCTTGTCGCTGGCGCTCCTCGCACCTCAACCGGCGGGGGTCTTGTGCCGGCAGCGTTGGTTGAGGTGGGAAGCGCCCCGGGTGCTGAGCCTGGAACCGGGTGTCGGGCGGGGGTTTCGAGGCTCGTCGCTGGCGCTCCTCGCACCTCAACCGGCGGCGGTCTCGTGCCGGCAGCGTTGGTTGAGGTGGGAAGCGCCCCGGGCGCTGAGCCTCGAAACCTGGTGTCGGGCGGGGGTTTCGAGGCTTGTCGCTGGCGCTCCTCGCACCTCAACCGGCGGCGGTCTCGCACCTCGACCAGCGGGGGTTGGGCGGGTCTAGCCGCCGGACTGGCGGGCGCGGTAGGCCGCGACGGCGTGGCGGTTGCCGCAGGCGGTGCTGCAGAAGCGCTTCGAGCGGTTGCGCGACAGGTCGAGCACGATCCCGCCGCAGGACTCGTCGGCGCACTGCCCCAGGCGCGTCAGCTCGTCGGCGCGGATCACGTCGACCATCGCCATCGCGGTCTCGACCGTGATCCGGGTCTCCAGCGGGGCCTCGGGGTCGACCGCGTGCAGGTGCCAGTCCCACCGGTCGTGGCGCACGAGCCGGGGCAGCGCGCGGGCCTCGGCGAGCATCTCGTTGACGATCGCCGCCGCCTCGTCGCGCTGGCTGCCCAGCAGCACGCGCAGGCGCGGTCGCAGCGCGCGGACGGCGTCCAGCTCGGCCCGGTCGCCGTCGCGGCGCCCGGTGTACTCGAACGCCGCGTAGAACGCGTCCAGCTGCTCGAGGTCGGCGAGCTCGTCGACCGTCCCCTCGGTGTTGACCAGCGTGACGGCGGCCACCAGGGACATCTCGGTGTCATGAGCGAAGATCACATTGACAGGTTACCGCACGGGGCCCTAGCGTCATCTTCCATGACGACGATGGCTGATGACAGGATCTCGGTGGGCGGCGGCTCCCGACTGGCCGCGGGACTCGGCCTCGCGGTGGTCTCGGCGTTCTCCTTCGGGCTGTCGGGCGCCCTGGCCAAGGGCCTGGTCGAGGCCGGCTGGTCGTCCGGGGCGGCCGTGACGGTCCGGGTCGCGATAGGCAGCCTGGTCCTGCTGGGGCCGGCGCTCGTCGCGCTGCGGGGTCGCTGGCACCTGCTGCGCCGCAACCTCGGCCTGATCGCCGGCTACGGCCTGGTCGCCGTGGCCGGCTGCCAGCTGACGTACTTCTACGCCGTCGAGCACCTCCAGGTCGGGGTGGCGCTGCTGATCGAGTACATCGCCCCGGTGGCCGTCATCGTCTGGATGTGGCTGCGCCACGGGCACCGGCCCGGCCTGCTGACGCTCGGGGGCGCGGCACTCGCGTCGGGCGGCCTGGTCCTGGTGCTCGACCTGCTCTCGGGCGCCGACCTCAGCCTGGTCGGCGTCGGCTGGGCGCTGCTCGCGATGGTGGGGGCGGCGGTCTACTTCATCATCTCGGCCAGCGAGGACAACGGCCTGCCGCCGATCGTGCTGGCGGCCAGTGGCCTGACCCTCGGGACCGTCGCGCTGGTCCTGTCCGGTCTGGTCGGGCTGGTGCCGATGACGTTCTCGGGTGCGGACGTCTCCTACCAGGGGGGACAGGTGCCGTTCTGGCTGCCGTTGCTGGGGCTCGGCGTGCTCTCGGCCGCGCTCGCCTACAGCACCGGCATCGCCGCCTCCCGCCGGCTGGGCTCGCGGCTGGCCTCGTTCGCCGCCCTGCTCGAGGTGCTCGCTGCCCTGGTCTTCGCCTGGCTGCTGCTCGGCGAGCTGCCGCACCTGGTGCAGTTCGTCGGCGGGGCGCTGATCCTGACCGGGGTCGTGGTGGTGAAGCTGGGGGAGGCCGGCACCACGACCGGCGCCAGGACGGGCGCCACGACGGGCCTCCCCGCGCACGGCCAGGTGATCACGCCGGTCTGAGGCTCAGCGGGCGTCCTGACGCTTGATGAGGATCTCGCGGGTCAGCAGCAGGATCGCCGCGGCCGTCGGGATCGCCAGCAGTGCGCCGACGACGCCGAGCAGCCCGGCGCCGACCAGCGCGGCGATCACGATCACCGAGCCGGGGATGTCCACCGAGCGCGACATCACCCGGGGGTAGATGAAGTAGTTCTCGAACTGCTGGTAGACGACGTAGAAGATCAGGCAGATCAGCCCGATCTTCGGGTCCGTCGCGAAGCCGATCGCGATCACCACCACGGCCCCCAGCGTGGCACCGATCATCGGGATCACGTCGAGCAGCGCGACCACGAAGGCCAGCGCCACGGCGTACTCGCCGAGGCCCACGACGAAGAGGAAGACCAGCGAGGAGAGGCCTGCGGCCACCGCCACCAGGAAGGCGCCGGAGACGTAGGCGCCGACGTTGTCGAGGATCTCGTCGCCGAGGCTCTCCACCCGCGAGCGACGGCTGGCCGGCGCCAGGCGGTAGATCGCGTGCTTGGCCTTGGGCAGCGAGGCCAGGAAGTAGATCGTGAGGACGACGATGAGGAAGGTGTTGACCAGCGCGGAGAGGACCGCGACGCCGAGGCCGAGCACGCCACCGAAGGCCCGGGAGGCCCAGTCACCGTTGGCGAGGTAGTCCTTGGCCTTCGAGATGAGGTCGTACTGGTCGTCGAGCTTCTGGACCTGGCGGTTGTTGAGCAGCTCGTCGAGCCAGCCCGGGGCGTTGTCGACGATCTTGGCGACCTGGTCGCTCATCACCGGGACGATGGCGACGATGAAGAGCGCCAGCACGGCCACGACCATGGTGATCACGACGACCACCGACCAGGTGCGCCGCAGGCCGCGGCGGCCGAAGAACTCGACCAGCGGGTTGAGGCCCACGGCGAGGAACGCCGAGACCACGACCAGCACGAGCGTGGAGCTGACGGCCAGGACCTGCTGGCCCAGGAAGACCGCGAGCAGGGCGCCGAGGGCCCCGAAGAAGCCGAGGTGGAACGGCGAGTGCCGGGTCAGCGACCCGGCACCGCCGCTCGACTGCGCCCGGTCCGCCTCGAGGGCGGCGCGCCCGGCCGCGGCCTCGGCCCGGCGGGCCGACTGCTGGGCCGACTCGCGGGCGAGCCGGCTGGAGGACCCGATCATCAGGGTGTCTCGTCCTCGTCCTCGTTGAAGCCGGAGAACGCGTCGCGCAGCGAGTTCAGCTGGGCCGAGATCGCGTCGCGGCGCTTCGTCATCCGGTCCAGCTCGGCCCGGACGACGGCGAGCTGGCGCTCGGCGTCGGCGTTGCCGGACGCGGTGATCGACTCCGCCTGGGTGCGGGCGGAGGCGACGACCTGCTCGGCCTCGCGGCGGGCCCGGGCGAGGAGGGCCTCGGCCTCCGCGCCGGCCTGCTGGCGCTGCTGCGTGGACTGCTGCGTCGCCTCGCGAGCGCGCTTCTCGGCGGCCGTCGCGCGCTGCTCGGACTCCTCGACCAGCCGCTGGGTCTCGGTGGTCGCGTTGGTGTGGTGGTCGGTCGCCTCGCGGGCCAGCCGCTCCTTCTCCACGGCCAGGGTGCGGCGGGCCTCCTGGACCTCGCGGTCGGCGGCCGCGCGGGCCTGCTCGGACTCGCGCTTGGCGCTGGTGCGCAGCTGGTTGGTCTCCTGCTGCGCCGCCAGCCGGAGCTGGTCGGCCTCGCGTCGGGCGGAGGCGAGCAGGTCCTCGGCCTCGGCGGCGGCGAGGCTGCGCTCCTGCTTCGCGTCGGCGACCAGGCGAGCCCGGGTCTCGTCGAGCTCCTCGAGCTGGACCAGCCGCATGTCCTCGGCCTCGCGGGAGGCGTCGGCGCGGATCGACTTGGCGTCGCGGGTGGCCTGCTCGCGGATCTCGGCCGCGTCCCGCATGGCGTTCGTGCGCACCTCGGAGGCCTCCTCCTCGGCGAGGCGGAGCATGGCGCTGGCCCGGCCGCCGAGGCCGGCGTACGACGGCGTCTGGTTCTCGGCGAGCTGCTCGCGCACGCTCGCCAGCTCCTGCTCGAGGGAGGCCGAGCGGCGCTCGGCCTCGGCCAGGCGTCCGGCGTGGGCGGAGAGCTCCGTGGACACGCGGCGCACGTGGGCGTCCACCGCGTCCCGGTCGTAGCCGCGACGTACCACGGCGAAGTCGGCGGCCGGCACCGGCTGGCCGGTGGCCGGAGCGTTGCCCGGCGCGGCGGCCGGGCGGCCGGGGGCAGGCGGCAGCGGGCGGCCGGCGGCCGGCCGGGCCTGCTGGGGAGCCTGCCGCTGGGCAGGCTGCTGGGGCGCCTGCTGGGCGGGCTGCTGGGGGGCCTGCTGGGGGGCCTGTCGCTGGGCGGGCTGCTGGGCGGGCTGGCCCGGGGTGGAGCGCTGTGCCGAGGCCGGACGCTGCGGGGGGACCGCCGGCTGCTGACGGGTGCGTTCCGCGTCGGTGTCCCCGCCGGCGGGCGGGCCGGTGCGGCGGGTCGTCACGGGGATCACCTGGGTCGCCTCGTCGTCGGACGACGTCTCGGAGCCGTGTGGCCCGTTCGGGCCGTTCGGGTCCTCCGGCTCGTTGTCGAAGATGGACAGGCCCTGGTCGCTCATGTCTGCACTACCTCTTCTGCGCGGGGGTGGGGGGTGCTGGGTGCGCGCCACCAGTGTTCCCGATCAGGGCGGCACAACCCACCCCGGCTCGCGGAGGAAGATGCGATCCGGGGGGAAGTGTGACCAGTGGGGCCAGAAGGGCGCTCAGACCCCGCGGAAGCGGTTGATCGCGTCCAGGTGCCGGGCTCGCATCTCGTGGTCCCGCACGCCCAGACCCTCCTCCGGGGCCAGGCAGAGCACGCCCACCTTGCCCTGGTGGGCGTTGCGGTGGACGTCGAGGGCGGCCTGACCGACCTCCTCGAGCGGGTACGTGCGCGAGAGCGTGGGGTGGACCATGCCCTTGCCGATGAGGCGGTTGGCCTCCCACGACTCGCGGTAGTTCGCGAAGTGGGAGCCGACGATGCTCTTGAGGTTCATCCACAGGTAGCGGTTGTCGTACTCGTGCATGTAGCCGCTCGTCGAGGCGCAGGTCACGATCGTGCCGCCCTTGCGTGCGGCGTACACGGAGGCACCGAAGGTCTCCCGGCCCGGGTGCTCGAAGACGATGTCGACGTCCTCGCCGCCGGTGAGCTCACGGATCCGCTTGCCCAGGCGACGCCACTCCTGCGGGTCCTGGGTGTGCTCGTCCTTCCAGAACTGCCACTGCTCCTCGGCGCGGTTGATGATCAGCTCGGCGCCCATGCTGCGGCAGATCGCCGCCTTCTCGTCGTTGGAGACGACGCAGATCGGCGTCGCCCCGCCGTTGACGGCGTACTGGGTGGCGAAGCCGCCCAGACCGCCGGAGGCGCCCCAGATCAGCACGTTGTCGCCCTGCTTCATGCCGGCGCCGTTGCGGCTGACGAGCTGGCGGTAGGCGGTGGAGTTCACCAGGCCGGGGGAGGCGGCCTCCTCCCAGGTCAGGTGGGCGGCCTTGGGCATCAGCTGGTTCGACTTGACCAGCGCCACGTGGGCCAGGCCGCCGAAGTTGGTCTCGAACCCCCAGATCCGCTGCTCGGGGTCGAGCATCGTGTCGTTGTGCCCGTCCGAGCTCTCCAGCTCCACCGAGAGGCAGTGCGCCACGACCTCGGCGCCGGGCTGCCAGGAGTGCACGCCGGCCCCGGTCTTGAGCACGACGCCGGCCAGGTCCGAGCCGACCACGTGGTAGGGCAGGTCGTGGCGCTTCGAGAGCGGCGAGAGCCGGCCGTAGCGCTCCAGGAAGCCGAAGGTCGAGACCGGCTCGAAGATCGAGGTCCAGACGGTGTTGTAGTTGATGGCGCTGGCCATCACCGCCACCAGGGCCTCGCCGGGACCCACCTCGGGAAGGGCGACCTCCTCGACGTGCAGCGACCGGCGCGGGTCCTTGTCGCGGGTGGCGAGCCCCTCGAACATCTCCACCTCGTCCTTGTGCACGGTGACGGCCCGGTAGGACTCGGGCAGGTCGAGCCGGGCGAAGTCGTCCGAGGTGGTGTCGCCGGCGAGGATCGCATCGAGGATGTGCTGCACGTGTGCTCCTGGTGTCGAGGGCATGAGGGGGCGTGAGGCGATATTACTGATCGGTAACACCGGTGGGAACCCGGTGTGACCTACTTCGCGGGCTCCACCAGCTCGACCAGGACGCCGCCGGCGTCCTTGGGGTGGACGAAGTTGATGCGGGACCCCGACGTGCCGCGCCGAGGGGCCTCGTAGAGCAACCGGACGCCGCGCTCGCGCAGCACCGCGCTGACCGCCTCGACGTCGGTGACCCGGTAGGCGAGCTGCTGGAGGCCGGGACCGGAACGGTCGAGGAACTTCGCGATCGTCGACTCCGGCGTCAGCGGCGCGAGGAGCTGGATGCAGGAGCCGGAGTCGCCGACGGCGACCATCGCCTCGCGCACGCCCTGCTCCTCGTTGGTCTCCTCGTGGACCGTGCGCATGCCGAAGGTGGTCGCGTAGAACGCCATCGCCTCGTCGAGGTCGGGTACCGCGATGCCGACGTGGTCGATCGCGGTGAACAGGTGCGCGGGGATCTCGAGGGGTGCCTGGGGAGTGCTCATGGCGGCCATCGTCGTACGACCCCCGGCCGGACGCGACCCCGTGTGAGGTTTCCGACAGCACGGGCCAGCACCTGTGCCCTCCCGCGCAGGCGCCGGCGGTGGGTAGTGTCGCGATCATCCACGTCCACGCAGCAGTTGGAGGCACGCCCATGTCAGAGCGCAGCGACACGTCCGTCATCGTCGCCGGGGCCCGGACCCCGATCGGACGCCTGCTCGGAGGCCTGAAGAGCCAGTCGGCCGCCGACCTCGGGGGCGTGGCGATCAAGGGTGCCCTCGAGAAGGCCGCCGTCTCCGGCGACCAGGTCGACTACGTGATCATGGGCCAGGTCATCGGCGCCGGCGCCGGGCAGAATCCCGCCCGGACCGCCTGCGTGGCGGCCGGCCTGCCGATGACGATCCCGTCGATCACCATCAACAAGGTCTGCCTCTCCGGCATCAACGCGATCGCCATGGCCGACCAGCTCGTGCGGGCCGGCCAGTTCGACATCGTGGTGGCCGGCGGCATGGAGTCGATGACCCAGGCGCCGCACCTGCTGCCGAAGTCCCGCGAGGGCTTCAAGTACGGCGACACCGCACTGGTCGACTCGATGGCCTACGACGCGCTCTACGACCAGACCACCACGCAGCCGATGGGCGGCCTGACCGAGCAGTGCAACGCCGCCGGGGCCGAGCTGAGCCGCGCCGAGCAGGACGAGTTCTCCGCGCGCTCGCACCAGCGGGCCGCCGAGGCCTGGAAGAACGGCGTCTTCGACGACGAGGTCGTCCCCGTCGAGATCCCCCAGCGCAAGGGTGACCCGGTCGTGGTCTCCCAGGACGAGGGGATCCGGGGCGACACGACCGCGGAGTCGCTCGGCAAGCTGCGGCCGGCGTTCAGCAAGGACGGCACCATCACGGCCGGGTCCGCCTCGCAGATCTCCGACGGCGCCTGCGCCGTGGTGGTGATGAGCAAGGCCAAGGCCGAGGAGCTCGGGCTCACCTGGCTGGCCGAGATCGGCGCCTCGGGGCAGGTCGCCGGCCCGGACTCCACCCTCCAGCTCCAGCCGGCCAGGGCGATCGCGAAGGCCGCCGAGCTCGAGGGCATCGCGGTCTCCGACATCGACCTCTTCGAGCTCAACGAGGCCTTCGCCGCCGTCGGCATCGAGTCCTCGCGCCAGCTCGGCATCTCCGAGGACCGGGTGAACGTCAACGGCGGAGCGATCGCGCTCGGCCACCCGGTCGGCATGTCCGGCGCCCGGATCGTGCTCCACCTCGCGCTCGAGCTGCGCCGGCGGGGCGGCGGGACCGGTGCGGCCGCGCTGTGCGGCGGCGGTGGCCAGGGCGATGCCCTGATCATCCGGGTCCCCTGAGCGCGTCCTCCCGGGGTCGGCGCCGCTCGCCGGCGTCGGTCCCCGAGCTGGTCTCCGGCGCCCGCGCCGGGGACGCCCGCGCCGTGGCGCGACTGATCTCCCTCGTCGAGGACGAGTCCTCGCTGCTGCGCGAGGTGATGGCGGCGCTGGCGCCGTACACCGGGCACGCCCAGGTCGTGGGCCTCACCGGATCGCCCGGCGTCGGCAAGTCCACCGCGACCAGCGTGCTGGTCACCGAGCTGCGCCGCGCGGGCCGGCGGGTCGGCGTGCTG
The DNA here is from genome assembly GCA_963760585.1 of uncultured Actinomycetota bacterium. GTDB lineage: Bacteria > Actinomycetota > Actinomycetes > Propionibacteriales > Nocardioidaceae > Nocardioides. The sequence continues at coordinate 617,457 of CAVXDI010000002.1, read as the reverse complement.
GCGGTCGACCCGTCCTCGCCGTTCTCCGGGGGGGCGCTGCTGGGGGACCGGGTGCGGATGCAGGAGCACGCGCTCGACCGGGGGGTCTACATCCGTTCGATGGCCGCGCGCGGCCACCTCGGTGGCCTCGCCTGGACGACACCGCAGGCGCTGCGGGTGCTCGACGCCGCCGGCTGCGACGTGATCCTCGTCGAGACCGTCGGGGTGGGGCAGAGCGAGGTCGAGATCGCAGGCCTGGCCGACACCACGATCGTGCTGCTGGCCCCGGGCATGGGCGACGGCATCCAGGCGGCCAAGGCGGGCCTGCTCGAGATCGGCGACCTGTACGTCGTCAACAAGGCCGACCGGGAGGGCGCCGACCGGGTCCGCGGCGACCTGCGCTCGATGCTGGCGCTGGCCGAGCGGCCGCCGGGAGCCTGGCGCCCGCCGATCCTGACGACGGTGGCGGCCAGGGGTGAGGGGCTCGGCGACGTCGTCGAGGAGATGGGCCGGCACTTCGCCTGGCTGGAGTCCTCCGGTCGGCTCGCCGCGCGGCGTACGCGCCGGGCCCGCGACGAGATCGAGGCCATCGCCGTCACCGCGCTGCGCGCCCGCTGGGGCGAGGTGCACGGACGGCGCGAGCTCGACGAGCTGGCCCGGGCCGTGGGCGCCGGGGAGACGGACCCGTACACGGCGGCCGACGAGCTGCTGAGGGCCTCCGCCGAGAGCTGAGGCGAGGGTGCCGCGCGCCTGCGCGGCCTCGGCCCTGCGCGCTGCTAGACAGGGTCCGACCTGTGCTCGGGGCCTACGGATGGAGTGCGTACGCAATGAATGTCAAGAAGCTGATCGGCATCGTCCTGGTGCTGTTCCTCGGGTTCTGGATGTTCCAGGACCCCAGCGGGTTCGCCGACGCGGCGAAGACGCTGGGTGACGGCACGTGGACGGCGCTGACCTCGGTCTTCTCCGGACTCATCACCTTCATCGACGAGCTCCGCTGAGCGGCGCGACCGCGATGGGTGCCAGATGAGGCGGCCGGGGCCCTCCGACCCGGGCATCGGCAAGCACCTCCTGCGCGAGGAGGGCGAGGTGATCGTCGACGTGGTGCACCACCACTGGGTGGCCTACACGATCCCGCTTCTGGAGTCCGCGCTGGCGGTCTTCCTGCTCGGGGCGACCTCGGTGGTCCCGGCGCAGCTCTCCACCGTCCCCTTCGTGCTGGCGCTGCTGCTCTTCGCGCACGCCGCCTGGGGCACCGCGCGCGAGCGCAAGGACCGCTTCGTGATCACCAACATGCGGGTCTTCCGGTTGCACGGCGTGCTCTCCCAGCGGCTGGCCACGATGCCGCTGCACAGGATCCTGGACATCACCGTGGTGAAGCCGCTGCACGGTCGCCTTCTCGGGTTCGGCCACTTCGTCTTCGAGTCGGCCGCCCAGGAGCAGGGCCTGCGCGACATCCGCTACGTCGGGCACCCCGACGCGCGGGACCTGGCCATCCAGCGGGTGGTCCAGCGCTCGGGCCTGCGCGGCCCGCGCGTGATCAACTGAGGATCTCCCGCGGGCCGGACCCGGCCTCCGGTCTCAGGCGGGCCGGTCTCAGGCGGGCCGGATGTTCTGGTTGACGTGGAAGACGTTGTCGGGGTCGTAGGTCGTCTTGACCCGGGTCAGCCTGGGGTAGTTGTCCTGGTAGGCGGCCCGGACCCGGTCCTCGCCCTCGTCCATCATGAAGTTGACGTAGGCGCCCCCGGCCGAGGTCGGGTGCAGGTCGGTCCAGTAGCTCTTCGACCACTCGATCAGCGCGGGGTTGTTGGCGGGGTCGGGGTCGACCCCCACGATGACCCCGGCCCAGCCCCCCGAGCGGTACGGGAACGCGGTGGCGTCCGGCGCCACCCGACTGGCCGCCCCGTCGATGGGGTAGAGGTGCATGGTGGAGTGCCCGGTGGGCAGCAGGTCGCCGTAGCGCTCGTGCACGCCGATCGCCTCGTCGGTGATCTCCTCGTAGACGTCCGCCCGCCAGTACCACTGCAGGCCGGCCGGGTAGAGGGCGTCGAAGGCGGACTGCAGGGTCGTGAAGGGCATCTCGTGCATCCCCACGACGAGCGGCTCGCCGAAGCTGCGGACCGGCTCGAGGACCTCGTCGGCCCGGTCGTGCGGACCGCTGTAGCACCAGACGATGCCGCAGGCCTTGCGCCCCCACAGCGCCTCGGGGAACGGCGGCGCCGGCGGGATGGTGATCAGGCCGAGCCACCCGCTGAGCTCCTCGGGCAGGGCCGGCAGCAGGTCGCGGTACCACCGCATCACCGCCCCGGTGTCCGCGATGTCGTAGAGCACGGGGCCGCCGATGATCGAGCCTCCCTCGCCGACCGGGTGGCAGGCGAACTCGAAGGACGTGACGACGCCGAAGTTGCCGCCGCCGCCCCGCAGCGCCCAGAAGAGGTCCGGGTGCTCGGTCGCGCTCGTGGTGAGGAACGTGCCGTCCGCGAGCACCACGTCGGCCGAGAGCAGGCTGTCGACGGTCAGGCCGTAGCGCCGGGTGAGGTACCCGACCCCGCCCCCGAGGGTCAGGCCGCCGACGCCGGTGGAGCTGAGGAAGCCCGAGGGCGTGGCCAGGCCGAAGCCGACCGTGGCGTGGTCGACGTCGTGCCAGGTGCAGCCGCCCTCGACCCGGACCCGGGCCGTGGTCGGGTCGACCCGCACCGCCCGCATCAGGGAGAGGTCGACGACCAGCGCGTCGTCCCAGACGCCCAGGCCGCCGGCGTTGTGGCCACCCCCACGGATGGCGATCTCCAGCCCGTGGCGGCGGGCGAACCCGACGGCGGCCACCACGTCGGAGGCGTCCTGGCATCGGACGATCGCCGCGGGACGCCGGTCGATCATGCCGTTGTAGACGGCGCGCACGGTGTCGTAGTCGGGATCCCCGGGACGTACGACGGGTCCGCGCAGGAGCGGAGTGAGGTCGTCCCACGGGGCGTCGGTCTGCGAGTCGGTCATGGTCATGAGAGGTCCTCCAGGGGGTGCAGGCCGTCCGTCCGGCGGCTCGCCCCGACGCTAGGAGCCGGGGCGTTCGCCGAGCGTTCGGGTGGCGGCGAGGTCGCGTTCGCAGCGTTCGACCAGCGGCAGGCTGCCGTGCGCGCGGGCCAGGGCCAGGCCCTCCGCCAGGTCGCGACGGCGCTCCGGGGGAGGGGCCAGCGACGCGCGCAGACGCAGCACCTCGGGCAGCCACCAGAGGTCCTGGCGGCTGCGGGCGCTCACGACGGCGGCGTCCAGCAGGGCCCGGGCGCGGTCCCTGCTCGCCACCCGCCCGGCGAGCAGGGTGAGCCAGTACGGCATCCGGCAGAACGCGCCGACACCGCGCAGGCGGTCGATCGAGCGTTCCATCCGCCCGGTCCCGGCGGGGTCGTCGGCCGCCCAGCCACTCAACAGCTCTCCCCACTCGCTGTAGTAGGCGAACCCGTGCCGGGCGGCGAGGCCGCCGAGCTCGTCGGTGGCGCCGGCCATCGGGCCCGGCTGGTCGAGGAGCTGGAAGCTGATGGCGGCGTAGCCGAGCGCGATGGCCAGGCTGTACGGGTGCCCCAGGGACCGGGCCCGGTCCACGGCCTCGTGCGCGCACCGCTCGGCCCGGTCGGCGTCCCCGAGCAGCCAGTGGGCGTGCGCGGACCACGCGCGGCCGTGGATGGCGGGGTGGCTGCCGATCATGAGCGACTCCTCGTCGGCGGACTTGGCGCAGGCCAGCTCGAAGTGGTGCGCGGCGCTGGCGGGTCGGCCCAGGGAGAGCCCGGAGCCCGCGAGGGCGAAGTGGGCCTGCCCGGGGAGCACCCCGGCGGCCCCGCTCGTCGCGCTGCTGAGCGTCATCACCCGCTCCGCGATCTGGTGGGCGAGGGGGATGTCGCCCTGCACGAAGCGGGCCGCCCACAGGCCCACCAGGGCGTCGATCATGGTCTCGCGCTGCGAGAGCAGCTCAGCCAGCGAGACGGCGCGCTCGAGGGCCGCGGCCAGCTCCGGGTCGGAGTAGCCCCGCAGGGCGTTCAGCGAGGCGGCCATCGAGGTCAGGGTCCGCAGCTCCTGCTCGTCGCGGTCGGTGCCCGGGGGCAGGGTGGCCAGCAGGGCCAGGGCGGCGCGGTGGTGGTGCAGCGCCTCGGCGTGCGCGAAGACGCGGGCGGCGACCTCGGCGGCCCGGTGGTAGTGCTCGCGGGCCCGGGCCGTCATGCCGGCCCGGGCGTACTGGTCGGCCAGCTGGGCGGCGATCGCGTCCGGGTGGTGCCCGTGCAGGAGCTCGAGGGCCTGGGCGACCCGGCGGTGCAGCAACCAGCGTCCGGGGGGTCCGATCTGGTGGTACGCCGCACTGCGCAGCAGGTCGTGCGAGAAGTCGTAGCCGTCGCGCCGTTCCAGGAGGATCCGCAGGCGCCACAGCTCGTCGACCGCCTGCACCACCGCGTCGGGCGACAGGTCCGAGGCCTCGCAGAGCAGCTCCAGGTCGAAGTCCCGGCCGATGGCCGCCGCGAGCTGGGCGACGTGACGGCAGTCCGGACCGAGCTGGTCGAAGCGACTCTCCAGGACGGCGGTGAGGTCCGGTGAGCCTTGGGCGAGGCGCCCCAGGTCCCGGTCCCGCCGGGCGGCCTCGATCAGGTGCAGCGGGAAGCCTCCGGTCGTCGAGTGCAGCACCGCCGCCCCCTCGCTGCTCACGCCCGGATCCAGCCGCTGGAGCAGGGCGGTGGTGTCCGCCAGCGTGAGCGGGGCGAGGCCCACCTCGACGAGCCGGGCGGCGGCGCGGGTGCGGCGTACCCAGGCCTGGTGCGCGGTGCTGTCGGCGAGCTCGCGGGTGCGGGCGGTGAGGACGACGAGCACCGGGGCACCGGGGTCGCTGCCGAGCAGGAACGTCAGCAGGTCCAAGGTCTCCTCGTCGCACCAGTGCAGGTTCTCGAGGACCAGGACCAGAGCCTGGCGACCCGGGCGCAGGGCGAGCGAGAGACCCTGGAAGAAGCGGTGCCGCTGCCAGGCGTCGACCACGCCGCGCGCGCCGGCCGGGGTCGGGCTCGCGTCGGCGAGGGGGATGAGCCGCTCGACCTCGACCCGCCAGACCGGCGGGAGCTCCGCGAGGTTCCGGGCCAGGCCGGGTTCGCCCAGCCACTCGACCACCGGGGCGAGCGGCAGCCGCCCGGGGGCGCCGTAGCAGTGCGCGGTGGCGACCACGGTGCCGCCGCGGGCCGCGTGCTGGGCGAGCTCGGCCACGAGGCGGGTCTTGCCGACCCCGGGCTCCCCGGTCACCAGCACGGTCCGGACCCCGCCGCGGCCCGCCTCGTCGTACGCCGTCGTCAGCCGGTCGAGCTCCTCGCGCCGTCCGACCAGCCCGGTCCGCGACGTGCGTGCGGTCGGGGGCGGCCGGGTCGCGGGATCGCTCGGGGGGCTGCCCCGGGCCAGCAGCTCGTCGAGCAGCCGGGTCGTGGTCGGGTCCGGGGCCAGGCCCAGCTCCTGCTCGAGCACCGAGGCGCAGTGGTGGTAGGTGCTCACCGCACCGGCGCGGTCGCCGTGCGCGGCCTGGAGCCGGATCAGGTCACGGTAGGCACCCTCCTCCAGCGGGGCCAGGGCGATGCGTCGACGGGTGGCCCCGATCGCCACCTCCCAGCGACCGGCCCGCCGGGCCGCGTCGGCCACGAGCCCGCACACCTCCCGCACCTCGTCCTCGAGCTGGGCGCGGTGGTCGAGCACCCAGTCGTCGTACAGGCCGGGGAGCAGCTCGCCGCGGTAGGTCTCCAGCGCCCGGCCCCCGTGCTCGAGCAGGGAGTCGACCTCGGTGGGCGCCGCGGCGCGGGCGTGCTCCCGTGCCCGGAGGTGCTCGCACAGGTCGACCCGACAGGTGCCCAGGTCGCGCCAGGTGAGGTCGGTGGGGGACACCACCAGGGACTCGTCGCTGCCGAGCAGCGCGCGCAGCTGGTGCAGCTCACGACGCAGGTTGGTCAGGGCCTGCTGCTCGGGTGAGTCCGGCCAGAAGGCCGAGGCGATCCGGGACCGGGGCTGGGGCTGGTCGGTGTGCAGGGCGAGGAAGGCGATGAGCGCGATGGTCCGCGACGACCTCGTGCGGACCTCGCCGGTGACGTCGTCGACCGCGGTGCGTTCTCCCAACAGGGAGACGAGCAGCATGGGCTCCCTCCGCCGACAGTGTGGCACCCGCCGTGCCCCGGGGACACCGACTTGTGGATCTCGTGACCGGGCTCCCTAGGATTGGCCCCATGACGCAGCAGCCGTTCTCCCGTCCCGGAGCGTTCGACCTCTCCGCCCTCAAGCGGCCGGCCACGCCGCCGCCGTCCGGTCCCGCCGGCGGGGGTGTCCCGGGTGGTGGCCCGGGGGCGCCGGCCGGGTCGTACTCCGTGGACGTGACCGAGGAGAACTTCGCCGCGACCGTCGAGGCCTCGATGGGCGCGCCGGTGTTCCTGGTGTTCTTCTCCCGCACGCAGATGCCCGAGAGCGGCCGTCTCGCCGACGACCTCGCCACGCTGTCGGGGGAGTTCGAGGGCCGCTTCCTCGCCGGGCTCGTCGACGTCGACGCCACCCCGCAGATCGCCCAGGCGATGCAGATCCAGTCCATCCCGCTCGTGGTGGCCGTGCTCGACGGGAGGCCCGTGCCGCTGATGCAGGACGTCGTCGCGATCGACGAGCTGCGTACCGCGCTGACCCAGGTCGTGCAGCAGCTGACCACGCAGGGCATCACCGGGCGGCACCAGCCGCGCCCGGCCGCGGCCGCGCCCGCGACGGGCGAGGCGGGCGACGAGCCCCAGGTCGACCCCCGCTACTCCGCGGCGCAGGACGCGCTCGGCGAGGGGGACGTGGACCGCGCCGTGGTCGAGTACCAGCGGCTGGTCGACGCCAACCCGGCCGACGCCGAGGCCGCCGCCGGACTCTCGATGGCCCGGCTGCTCCAGCGCACCCAGGGTGTCGACCTCGACCGGGCGCGCGCGGACGCCGCGGCCCGGCCCGACGACCTCGAGGCGCAGATCATGGTCGCCGACCTCGACATGCTGGGGGGCCAGGTCGCCGAGGCGTTCAGCCGCCTGGTCGACCTGGTGCGACGCACCTCCGGTGAGGAGCGCAACGCCGTGCGCGAGCACCTGGTCTCCCTCTTCGGTGCCGTGGGCAACGACGACCCGCTGGTGCTGAAGGCCCGCCAGGGTCTGGCCTCCGCGCTTTTCTGACTCCGACAATGGTTCCCAAATGTAGGTATCGCCACCGCTAACGTCCTCGCGGGGCGCGCGTGTTCGACAGGCTGGTGCCGGAAGGTCCTGGCGCCAACTGCCGGCGTCGGCGGCGGGAGGTACGGCTGTGTCGTGTGCGCTGGAAGAGGTAGCACCCGGGCCGGAGCGGAGACGCGTGCTGCGCACGCTGGTCGTCGAGAAGCAGCGCACGTTCGCGGAGCTGTTGGCCCGTGCGCTCGACCACGAGGACGACCTGGAGACCGTCGGGATCGCTGCGACGGCAGCCGAGGCGCTCGGGCTGCTGGCGCGGGTCGGACCGGACGTCGCGATCCTGGACGTGGAACTCGTCGACATTACGGGCATCGAGCTCTGCGTGATGATGCGGCATGCGGTGCCGGACCTGCACGTCGTGATCCTGACCGCCGACGCGTCCCCGGAGGTCGCCGTCCGCGCCGCGCACGCCGGGGCTGCGGCCTTCCTGCCGAAGAGCGGATCGCTGAGCTCGCTCCTGACCGCCGTACGCAACACGGAGAGCCGGTACTTCACCGTGGACCCCGAGCTGTTGCTGGCCATGGTGACGGTCCCCGTCACGAACCGGGACGCGGGAGCGCTCACCATGCGCGAGCAGGAGATCCTCGATCTGATGGGGCGGGGCCTGGACGCGCAGGCGATCGCGCGGAGGATGCACCTGAGCCTGCACACCACTCGCGGCTACACCAAGAGCCTCTACCGCAAGCTGGGCGTGCACAGCAGGCTGGAGGCGGTCACGACGGCTGCCCGGACAGGCGAGCTGCGGCTCTAGGGGACGCGGCCCCGGCCCTGTCCTGACCGGCCAGACCTTCGCGCTCGACGGGGCGAGGACGTCAAGGTCCTGCGGTGCGACGGTGCGTCCACGGGGCCGACGCAGCCGACCAGCGACGAGAATCTGTTCAACCAGTCCGGGGACCCGCGTCGATGTGGTGGTGAAGCTCTGTGCAGCTCGTGCCGGCGACGGTGGTCGGACCCTCCTCGTGGCGCTGGTCCTGATACCTCTGGTCGCCCTTCTCGTTCGCGGAGCGACCACGACCGGGTCCGCCCGCTCGCGCAGGCGGTCAAGGCCTCCAGCGGGAACGCCGGGTTATCGCGCGCGGGCTGCGCAACGTCCTGGCGCCGGTCCCGAGCAGCCGCTGGTGTTCGCCGAGTGGTCGCTGCGTCTCCCGGAGCGGAACGGGCGTCGACCGATCAGTGCTCGTGACCGCCTTCCCCGTCGCCACCGTGCGACAGGGAGGAGTCGGGTGTCTGCAACGGGACGGGCGAGGAGTCGCGGAACCGCAAGGAGAGCCCGGTGGCCCTCTCGGGCACGTCGAAGACGAGTGCGCCGGCCACCGAGCTGAGCCGAGGCACGACCCCGTCACCGAGCTGGACGCGGTGCGGCGTAGCGGCGCGCATCTGGTCGCCGCGTACGACGAAGTCCCTGCTCGACCAGGCCAGCTCGTCCTCGCCAGCGGCCAGGTCCACGTCGACGCTGAGGCGCAGCAGCCCCGTCGGCACCGGGTCGGGGTCGGCCATCGTCTGCATGCCCGACATCTTCCGGTGGTCGACCGACCGGTCGGAGGCCCCTCGCACCCGCAGGGAGCCTCCCGGCACGTCCACCCAGCCCTCCGCAGCCAGGGCCCGGTCCGAGTGAGCGTGGCCAGGGTCACGGTCTGCCCCCAGGCCCCAGACGCCGGCCCCGAGAGCCAGGACGAGACCCAGGACCGCCACCCCGAACGCCACCCACGGGCGGGTCCCGCTCATCGGTAGGCCATCCGCACGAGGACCTGGTCGAGCCGGGAGTCAAACGCTCCCGAGGAGCGCACCGCCGAGTACCGGACGCGCACCTCACCGGTCCCGCTCACGAACCGGGCCGGATCGCCCGAGGCGTCGACGACGGAGCGCAGATCGGTGATGGGTTGGGACTGCGCGTTGATCAGGGACACCCAGGCCGCCGCCTTGAAGTCGTAGAGCCACATCGAGCGCGTCGTGCCGGTCAGCGTCGCCCGGCCGTCCAGGTCGACGCCGAGGGCGGCCACGTTCCGCTGGCCGCTGGGCAGCACCACGCTCGCGTAACCGTCGACGGTGTAGAGCTTGGTCTTCGTCACGTAGACGGACGGGAGCAGCAGCCGCTGGCTGTCGTCGAGCGCGAGGCTCTGCGCCTCCGTCAGGCCGCTGGGCGGGGTCGGGACCCCACCGGTGGTGACCTTCCAGGACGCGGGTGCCTGGACGGCCGCGGTCGTGCCCGTCAGGACCACCTCGATCGGCAGCCCGGCGGAGGAGACCGAGGACGACGGGTCGCTGCTCAGCTCGGCACTGACGTTGCCGGCTCCGTCGACGGCGATCGCCCGCAGCAGGTGGCTGCTGCTGAGCGTCACAGGCCCGGTGTACAGCTGCCCGGTCGCCGCGCCGGGTGCGGCACCACTGAGGGTGTACCAGATGCTGGCTCCGCTCTCCGAGGTCAGCTGCACCTGCTGCGCCGTGCTGTAGGTGCCCGCGGCGACGCTGCTGGTGGGTACGGGGGGCGCGATGCTGTCCGCGGTGTTGTACTGCGCGATCTCGACCCCGACGCTGGTGGTGCCCGTCGGTCCCACCACGGCCACCTTGGTGAGGGCCACGTTGCGGGAGTCCACCGGCGAGGTCTGCACCCAGCCGGTGGGCAGCATCGCCTGGACCTGGTACTTCACGCCGGCACTGGTCTTGAAGGCCGCCAGTCCCTGCGCGTCGGTCACCTTCTGCTGGAGCAGCGTCTTGCCGGTGGCGTCGAACAGCTTGACGGTGCGGTCGGGCTGGAGGGGCTCGTTGTCGTCCCTGACGCCGTCCTTGTCGTAGTCGTGGAAGGTCGTGACGCCGACCGTCCCGAGCTGGACGAACCCGAAGCCCGCACTCCCGTTCTCACCGGCGATCACGTCGACCCGGGCCCGGCAGATCTTCCGCCCGGAGGCGTAGTCGCTGCAACCGGTGCGGTTGGTGGCGGTCCAGTCGAGGATGTTCGGGTCGATGGACGGCTCCGGGGAGATCATCTCGAGCGTGTACGAGCCGGGCGCCATCGGGTAGAAGACCGCGCGACCGTCGTTGCCGCTCTCGACCTGGGTCACCGCGCCGGTGCTGGACGTCGCGGTCACCTGCCAGCCGGTCAGCCGGGGTTCCTTGTCCTGCTTGGTGCCGTCGTTGTTGAGGTCCGTGAAAGGCGTTCCAGTCAGCCAGGAGTAGGGGTTGCGCACCGGCAGCGTGGCCACCTGGGCGGACTTCTCCACCAGGACCGTCGTGCAGTAAGTGGCCCCGCAGGTGAACCCGGGCGTTGCCGTGGCGGTGGTGGACCCGGCCGGACCGCCCGTGGTGAGAGCACTCGGGGTGCCCAGCCGCCAGTTCTCGGGGGTTGCGACCGACAGCGTGTAGCTGCCGGGAGTGAGCCCCGTGACCAAGGGGTCGGGGTCCTCGAACGACACCACGCCCTGCGCGTCCGTGACGGCGGTCACCCTCACCTGGCGCTCCGGTGGCCCGCCCTTCGCGGTCACCTTCCAACCGGCCTGGCTGCTCTCTCCCGCCTGCTGGGTGCCGTTCCCGTCCGCGTCGTTGAACACCTTGACGGACAGCCCGGCCGGCATCGTGAAGCCCAGCAGGGTCTCGTTGTCAACCGACCGGGTCTGGTTCTCGGTGACCGGGACGATCGCCGGCAGAGCTCTGGTGGCGTGCCACCCCGCCTGTCCGGGTGAGGTCAGGCTCCAGTCACCCGGGACCAGTCCCTCGAAGGAGGCCAGGCCCGTGTCGTCGGTGGTGGCGGTGAGCTTCTCCGTCCCCTTGCCCAGCGAGACCACCCAGCCGGCGAGGGGCCCCTCGGCGGGCTGTCGGGTGCTGCTGCCGTCCTGGTCGCGGAACAGCCGCACCCCGACGTCGGCGAGCTGGACCATCCCGATCGGGACCGGCTCGGCGGAGTTCTCCGCAGAGACGTCCACCCGGGTCGTCGTCGCCGTGGTGAGCCGCCAGTCCGTCGGTGCCGCAGCGCGCACGTCGTAGGCGCCCCGGGGCACCCAGAAGGTCACCGAGCCGTCCGGTCCGACCCTCCTGGTGACCGATCGGTTGGTGCCGTCGGTCGTGGTCAGGGTGACCTCCTGGTCCGGGCCGCGGCGCTCGCCAGGGCCCCTGACCCCGTTCATGTCGGTGTCGTCGAACAGCGACACCGTGACCCGTGCCTGCTCCAGGGGCAGGATCGGTCCGTAGCCGTCGCGGAAGGGACTGTCCGGGCCGGTGGCGGTCCCGGTGCCGAGGGGGCTCGGGTCGTACACCGGGTCCGCGGTGGGCGCCCGGTAGGCGCGCAGGATGCCCCAGGCGCCGCCCGACAGGTGGTGGAAGCCGAGCGGGTCCGCGTAGAGGTAGTCGCCGCGGGTGCCGTTGCCGGCGCTGTCGAGCTCGATGTTCGCGGCCCGGTCCACGCTCAGGCCGCCCTGGGCGCCGACCCGGTTGGACCCCGGGTCGTCCGGCTGGGCGCGCCAGCTGTGGCCGCTCACTGTGAACGTGTGCTGGCGCGGCTTGTCGGCGCCCTGGAGCACCCGGAACCGGACGGCGTCGCCGGCGTACGCGCGGAACACCGGAGTGTCGGGGTCGCCGTGGCGCTGGGAGCTCAGCACCCCGGCCAGGTCGCTGCCGAGCATCGGCGAGGTGGCGGTCGCCGCCATCGGCGTGATGCCGAGCCGGTGCCGGAAGGGGGCGCTGGCGTAGTTGAAGCCCTTCTCGCCCTTGTCCTCGGAGTCCAGCTCCGCGGGGGCCTCCCCGGGTGCCGGCGGGTGTGCGAAGCCGTCGGGCACCAGGGCGCCGTCCTTGTCGCGCAGGTTGAGCCCGTCCTGGAAGAAGGAGGTGAAGTCCCGGAAGTCCGCGCGACCGGGGACCCGGACGTCGGCGGCCTCGCCACTGACGACCTGCTCGCCGGTGATCGGGTCGTGGTACGTCGCCCCTTTGGGCTCGACCGTCAACCCGGCGAAGAGGCCGTGGTGGCGGTGGCCGCGGACGTCGCCGTAGTCGGTCAGGTTGAGCGCGCCGAGCTCGCCGGGCGCGACGTCGTCGGCGTACCAGCGGTAGAGGATGTCGGATCCGGGCGCGACGCTCTGGTCGCGGTTGAAACCGACGGTGGCGCCGTCGGAGCCCCGCACGTCGTACTTGAGCAGCTGGGGGTGCAGGGAGACGCGGAGTCCTGCCGGCGTGCCGGTCGGAGGCTCGAGCGGCAGCCGCGGGTCGCCGTCGGCCGCACCCAGCGGCGCGTGCCTCGTGGCGTAGGGACCGGCGGGGTCGATCCGGTTGTGCAGACGCACCTCGATGCAGTCGTTCTCGTTGGCCCGCAGCGACATCGGCTCGGGGTGCGCCCGCGCCCTGGCGACGGCGTCAACGACGCTCTCGCCGGGCTCGACCGCGACGTAGACCAGGCCGTAGGGGTCGTGGTCGCCCTGTCGGTTGTAGTCGATCCGGGCATCGGTGGCCGCCACCGTGAAGGCGCGGATGGGCGCACCGGCGGGGCAGGGGTTGCCCGGCTTGTTGGCGGGCGCGGGGGGTGCCCCGGTCACGGGGGTGTTGATCACCCCGTTGGCCGCCTGCGGGGTGTTGTCCGGCAACGGGACCAGACCCTGCTTGCCCTTGCCGTAGACGCGCATGAGTCCCCACATGCCGAGGTAGGCGTCGTCGGTCGCGGTGCTGGAGTAGAGGTAGTCACCGCGGCAGTCGGTGTTGGCGGCGCAGTCCATCTCGGGGATCTCGAAGTTGAACGCCTCCGAGACACCCAGGGACTTCGCCGAGGTGTACGGCGATTCCGGGTCGTCCGGCTCCTCTCGCCATCGCAGGCCGTGCAGCCCGAAGACGTGCTGCTCCTCCTGGGAACCGGCCACCAACCGGATCCGCACGGGGTCGCCGGCGTAGGCCTCGAGCAACGGGGTCGCCGGGTCGCCGTGCAGGGTGGAGCTGAAGACGTACGCCGGGTCGGTGCGCTTCCCGTTCACGGTGTCGCGGATCAGGAACGGCTCGTTGCGGTAGTTGACCCCCATCACGCCGGGATCGTCGTCGGCGAACGTCTCCGGGGCCGGGGGTGGGTTGAAGGCGTCCGCCGGGTCCTTCGGGTCGCCACCGGCACGCATCAGCGGGACGAAGTCCTGGAAGCCGAGCCCGAACTCGCGGAAGTCGTCCTTGGACCCGGGACCGATCACGTCGAACAGCGCGCCGGCCGCGTCGCCCTCGCAGCGCGGACCGCACACCGGCCCGTGCGCGGAGTCGGTGACGGGTTGGTGGTACTTGCCCGTGCGGGAGCTGCGGAAGTCCATGCCGCGCGGTTCCACGATCAGGCCCCCGAACAGGCCGCGGCCCTGGTCCACGGCGGGGAAGTGGTGGTCGTGGCTGAACACGGTGCGCAGCTCGTAGTCGGCGTACCACCGCTCATGGATGGTCTGGCCGGGGTGGATGCCCTGCTTGAGAGGGTCGTAGCCGTCGGGTCCCGGCAGCGGGAGGCGACAGGCACCCTGCGCCTCGTCGGTGGTGCACTGGCGGCTGCCGTCGATGACCGCCTTGTTGAACGCGCTCTGCAGGTCGGTGAAGGCCGCCTGCTGGTAGTTCCAGCCGTTGCTGGAACCGTCGGAGCCGAGGACGTCGAACTTCACCAGGTGGATGTGCTGGCCGAACATGTTGGTCTGCTGGAGCACCTGGAAGGCGTCGTTGCCGTACCAGTTGGGCAGCAGGTTGGTGAGGTTGAAGTTGATGCAGTCACCGGCGCTGGCCCGGAAGAACAGTGGCTCGGCCTTCTTGGTGCCGGCCATGATCGCCGGAACGTCCTTGCTGAGCACGAGGAGCCGGCCCTGCGGGTCGTGCCAGCCGTCGTCGTTGTAGACCAGGTCGCGCTGGAGCACGGAGACGTTGTAGGTGACCTCGCGGGCCGTCGACGGACACGGGTCTGTGAACGGGGCGCCCGGCTTGGGACCGGTCCCGGTGCCGGCGAAGGCCCGTTGCTGGGCCGCGCGCTCCGTCGCGAGGGCCTGGCGCCACACGTCGTCCACGCTGCTGATCCGCACCTGGTCGCTGGCAGAGGTCAGCGCGCGCACGTTGGTCGCCGGGTCCGCGAACGTGACCCGCCAGGCGGTGCCGGAGGCACCCGTGGACGTCACCGCCACGTCCCCGATGCTCGCCAGGGCTTCGAGGGCGGACTCCACCTGTGCGGCCGAGGCGCTCGCCGGCAGGTCGGTCGTCACCTCGTCGCGGTAGCCCAGGGTGAAGCTGCCGGTGACCGCACCGCCCGTCGGGATCGTGGCCTCGACGTCCTGCACCTGGTTCATCAGCTCCGGGACCAGCCCCTGGCCGGCGACCATCCGGACGCCGGGGGTGCCGTCCGGCTCGCTGACGGCGGCCGGGGGCTGCGGAGCGCGCCAGCCGAACCTGCCCGGGATGAACCGGGGGTAGCCGGGGTTGGTCTTCGCGTCGTAGGCGCTCGGCACGTCGCCGGCGGCCTTGCGGTCGGGCAGGACCGTGAGCAGTCGGGTGCGCACGCCGTCTGGCGTCTTCAGGGTGCCGTCCTCGACGACGTCGTGGACCCGCAGGAGCGACCAGAAGCCGCCGGCGAAGTGGGGGTAGAGATGGCAGTGGAAGATCGAGTCGCCGACGGTCCCGGCCTTGCTGCCGGCACCGAAGAGCAGATCGACGGTGAAGGCGTCGCCCGGTCCGTAGGTCTGGGAGTCGACGGTGGTCGACTCGGGGCGCTTCTGGTCGGAGGGTCTCGTCGGGTTGGATCCTGCGGTGCCCACGTCCTGCGGCTCGGCCAGCCACTGGTTGGCGTGCATGTGGAAGACGTGGGTCTCCTTGACCCCGGCGTGGGCGACCCGGATCTTTGTCGGGTCCTGCTTGTTGGCGTGCGTCACGTTGGAGGTCCAGCAGCCGCCGGGGACGCCCGGGGGCATCATCATCGCCGGGCGTGCCACGGCGTCGTCGGACTGGCAGTCCTCGGGATCGGTGTCCGGTCCCACCGTCCAGCCGGCGGTGCCGGGAAGGCCGCTCGCGAGCTTCACCGCCGCCGGGTCCCCGTAGGTCCACGACGACAGTGAGGTCTCCTCGCCCACGCAGTCGGGGCAGCGCTTCTTGTCACGGTTCTCCTGCGCGTCGGCGCCGTAGTTGAAGCCGAAGCCGACGCCGGGGATCTCGTCCTGCGAGATCTGGACGGACTCACGGAAGTACGTGCCGGAGGGCAGCCTGACGTCCGCGTCGAGGTACAGCTCGCCGCTCATGGCAGCCACGGAGGAGACCGGGTACAGCGGCAGGCCGCTGTGGGAGTCGAACCAGCGGGAACCGGCCGGCTCGACGGCGAGACCACCCCACAGTCCGTGGGACACGCTGCCCCCGTCGGCCTCGCCCCCGGCCGACATCGCCATGTCCCGGATCAGGTGCAGTCCTTCCTGCCGCGGGGCTCGCCAGTAGTAGGTGATGCTCCGTCCACGCGCCACGGTGGTGTCCTCGTTGTAGCCCACCTGAGCGCCCTGCGACATCGCCGAGGTGGCCGCGCCGCTCACGTACATGGAGGCCCGCGGCTCGGTGACGGCGCCTCCGTCCAGAGCGACCTTGTCGAGTCGGTTGGTGAACGTGACCTCGACGCACTCGCCCTCGTTGGCGCGGATGACCAGCGGGCGGGGGCGCAGGCGCCGGTTGTCCGCCGGGTCGTTCGCGGCGTCGGACGCCAGCGGGCGGTACCAGTTCTCCACGGCCTTGCGGTCCTGCTCGTAGACGTAGGCCATGCCGTTCGGGTCGAGGTCACCGAACCGGTTGTAGGGGATCGGCACGCTGATCGCGGCCACGTCGTAGCTGCGCTGGGCCGTCTGCGCCACGCACGATCCCGACGGGGGCTCGACGCCCTGCGCCGGTCCGGCGACCGCCAGCGGCGTCAGCAGCGCGGTGGCCAGCGGGGCGAACGTCACCGCGGCCGCCAGCCGCCGCCTGCGGGCACGGGGATCCACGGCACCGCCGGTCGGGCGCAGGGAGGGGCGCCGCAGGGTGGGCCACGAGATGGTGATCAGAAGGCCGAGCAGCAGCGTGGCCGTCGCGGAGCCCAGGGCGAGGGAGCCGTCCGCGAGCAGGTGGGGCACCCCGGAGACCGCCTCGTGCTCGGGGTGCGCATCACCGACGAAGACCCACCCGTGGACCAGGTTTCCGGGAACGCTGAGGACTGAGTAGCAGAGCGCCGTGGCGAGCAGGGTCGAGAGCCTTGCGGCGCCGTCCAGCGCAGCCGTGGCCCCGCCGACGGTCCCGTTTCGCAGCCTGCCCGACGCTCGGCGCCCCGCGAGGTCGCCCACGACCGCAGAGGTGAGGGCCAGGGGGGTGGACAGCGCCGAGTCGCGCAACCAGTGCAGCAGGGGCGAGATCTCGTGCTGCTCGTGCTCCGCGCCATGGGCGAGGTGCAGCACGAGCCCGGCCCCGAACGCCAGCAGCAGGGCCCGCGCGACCGTGGCGAGATGCACGGACCCGGCCATGCGCGACGACGTGCTCATGCTCTCGAGGATCGGTGTCCCCGGACGAGGGCGCCACGCCCAAAGGAGGGGGTGACCCCCCAAGGACGGGGGGGGGTCGCCTAGCCCTTCCGGGCCAGCCCTCCGGGGCGCTGGACGGAGCGGTTCAGCCGGCGCCCAGCGCGGCCCGGCCGGCCTCGAGGCGCGCGACCGGCACCCGGAACGGTGAGCACGAGACGTAGTCCAGGCCGACCTCGTCGAAGAAGTGGATCGAGGCCGGGTCGCCGCCGTGCTCGCCGCACACCCCCAGGTGCAGGTCGGGCCGGGTCGCGCGGCCGCGCTCGACCGCCGTCCGGACCAGCGCGCCCACCCCCTCGACGTCGAGCGACTCGAACGGTGAGACCCCGAAGACGCCCTGCTCGAGGTAGGTGCTGAAGAACGACGCCTCCACGTCGTCGCGGGAGAAGCCCCAGGTCATCTGGGTGAGGTCGTTGGTGCCGAAGGAGAAGAACTCCGCGGAGCCCGCGATCTGGTCGGCCGTGACCGCGGCCCGGGGCAGCTCGATCATGGTGCCGATCCGCACGTCGAGGTCGACGCCGGACTCGGCACGCACCTCGTCGGCGACGGCGTCGATGCGGCGCCGGACCAGGTCGAGCTCCCGGACGCTGGCGACCAGCGGGATCATGATCTCCGGGCGCGGGTCACCGCCGGCCTGCTTGCGGGCGACCGCGGCCTCGAGGATCGCCCGGGCCTGCATGGTGAACAACCCCGGGATGACGATGCCGAGGCGCACCCCGCGCAGCCCGAGCATCGGGTTCTGCTCGTGCAGCCGGGTCACCGCCTCGAGCAGGCGTCGCTCGTGCTTCTTGCGGTGACCCCGGGCGTCGGCGATGGCCATCGCGACCGAGAGCTCGGTGATGTCCGGCAGGAACTCGTGCAGCGGGGGGTCGATCAGCCGGATCGTCACCGGCAGGCCGTCCATCGACTCGAGGATCTGGGTGAAGTCCTCCCGCTGGAGGGGCAGCAGCGCATCGAGGGCGTGCTGGCGGCCCTGCTCGTCGTCGGCGACGATGAGGTTCTCGACCAGCCCACGGCGCTCGCCCAGGAACATGTGCTCGGTGCGGCACAGGCCGATGCCCTCGGCGCCGAACCGGCGCGCGCGGCCGGCGTCCGGCGCGGTGTCTGCGTTGGTGCGCACCCGCAGCCGCCGGACCTGGTCGGCGCGCTCCATCAACCGGCTGACCGCCGAGACCAGCGGCTCGTCGACGTCGTCGCCCTCGAAGTAGCGCACCACGTGCGAGTCGACCACCGGGACGCCACCGTCGAAGATCTCCCCGGTGGAGCCGTCGATCGAGATGAGGTCGCCCTCCTCGACGGTCTTCCCGCCGCGCACGGTGAACCGCCCCTGCTTGGCGTCGACCTCCAGCGTCTCCGCGCCGCACACGCAGGTGCGGCCCATGCCGCGCGCGACCACCGCGGCGTGCGAGGTCTTGCCGCCGCGGCTGGTCAGGATGCCCCTCGCCACCATCATGCCGTGCAGGTCGTCGGGGCTGGTCTCCTTGCGCACCAGGATCACGTCCTCGCCCCGCTCGGCCCACTCCACCGCGGTGCCCCAGTCGAAGACAGCCCGGCCGACGGCCGCACCGGGGGAGGCGTTCATCCCCCGCGCGAGCAGGGTGCGCTCGGCGGAGGGGTCGAAGCGGGGGAACATCAGCTGGGCGAGCTGCGCGCCGCTGACCCGGCGCAGGGACTCGTCGAGGTCGATCAGGCCCTCGTCGGCCATGTGCACCGCGATCCGGAAGGCCGCCTCGGGGGTCCGCTTGCCGATCCGGGTCTGGAGCATCCAGAGCTTGCCCCGCTCGACGGTGAACTCGATGTCGCACATGTCGGTGTAGTGGTGCTCGAGCGTGCTCATGATCTCCATGAGCTCGTCGTGCGAGGACCGGTCGACGTCGCCCATGTCGGCCAGCGAGATCGTGTTCCGGATCCCGGCGACGACGTCCTCGCCCTGGGCGTTCTGCAGGTAGTCGCCGTAGACGCCCTGATCTCCCGAGGCCGGGTCGCGGGTGAACGCCACGCCGGACCCGGACGTCTCGCCGCAGTTGCCGAAGACCATCGCCTGGATGTTCACGGCCGTGCCGAGGTCCTCCGGGATCTGCTCCTGGCGGCGGTAGAGCACGGCCCGCTCGGTGTTCCAGGAGTCGAAGACCGCGCGGACCGCGAGGTCGAGCTGCTCGCGCGGGTCCTGGGGGAAGGCCCGCCCCGAGTGGTCGGCGATCGCCTTCTGGTAGGTCGCGACCAGCTCGGTGAGGTCGTCGACGCCGAGCCCGGTGTCCTCCTGGGTGCCGCGTCGCTCCTTGAGCGCCTCGAGCTCGTGGCTGAAGACCTCGGAGTCGATGCCGAGCACGGTGGCGCCGAACATCTGCAGCAGCCGGCGGTAGGAGTCCAGGGCGAAGCGCTCGTCCTGGCTCTGCGCAGCCAGGCCCGCCACCGACTCGTCGTTGAGGCCGACGTTGAGCACGGTCTCCATCATCCCGGGCATGGAGAACTTGGCCCCCGAGCGGACCGAGACCAGCAGCGGGTCGGACGGGTCTCCCAGGCGGCGGCCCATGGCCGCCTCCAGGGCGGCCAGGTGGCTGGAGACCTGCTCGGCCAGGCCGTCCGGGTCACGGCCCTGGACCAGGTACGCCCGACAGGCCTCCGTGGTGATCGTGAAGCCCGGCGGCACCGGCAGACCGAGGTTGGTCATCTCGGCGAGGTTGGCCCCCTTGCCGCCGAGCAGGTCTTTCTGGTCCTTGTTCCCCTGGGCGAAGTCGTACACGAAGGCGCTCATCCTGCGATCTTGGACCAACATCGCCGCCCGCGGGAAGGGGTTGGTCCGATCAGCGGCCGGACTCGGTGTACGACGGGCGGTCCCCAGGATCCCCGGGATCCCCCGCCAGGCGGCGCAGCGCGGACTCGACCCGTCGTGCGGTGAAGTCCGCGCAGCGCTCGCGCACCTGCTCGGGGGTGCAGAACTCCGCCGACCGGATCTCGCGGGCCTGCTTGACGAAGCTGGCGGTGATCGAGGAGTCGTGGGTGCCGCCGTCGAAGACCAGGCACAGGGCGTCGTCCCAGCCGCCCCACGGCGGGAGCCAGTCGGTGAGCACCAGGGGGCCGGGGGAGAGCGCGAGCCCGAGCTCCTCCTCGACCTCGCGGGCGCCGGCGAGCTGCGGGGACTCGCCGACCTCCACGACCCCGCCGGGCAGGTCCCAGTCCTGCTTGTAGGTCAGCTGGCACAGCAGCACCCGGCCCCGCTCGTCGCGCAGCAGCATCTGGGAGATGGCGCGCTTGCGGGGCAGGAACGAGTTGAGCAGGGCCCGGAAGGCCCGCGGGTCGTTCAGGGGCGGGTCGTCGCCGAGCCGGGCCAGCACGACGTGCTCGCTGGTCTCCGCGCGCTCCCCGGTGCCCGGCGGCACCCGGCGCACCCCCTCCTTGAGCAGGCCGGACCGGGTCGCCACGCGCAGCGAGGCCTCGTTGCCGGGCTCGACCCGCGCCTCCACCCGGCTCAGGCCCAGGCCCCCCTGACCGGTACCGGTCAGCGCCCAGTCGGTGAGCACCCGCACCGCCCGGGTCGCCGACCCGTGGCCCCGGTGGCCGGCGTACAGGGTCCAGGTCAGCTCGCCGGTGCCGTCCTCGCCGGTGCGGCGCCGGACCTCGCAGCTGCCGACCAGCACACCGTCCCGCTCGATGACGAAGCCGACCCGGGTGCGCTCCGCCCAGCCGGTCCGCCAGCGCTCGACCGCGGCCCGGTGCCGCTCGGGCGTCGGGGTCACCTCGTCGTACCCGAACCAGTGCGCGATCAGCTCGTCGTGCCCCGCGATCGCCGCGTCGAGGTCGCCGTCGCGCCACGGCCGCAGGGTGAGGTCACCGTCCGTCAGGGTCGGCTGCTCGCTGGCGTCGTGGGGCACGGGTGCACGATAGCCGGGGACCGGGTGCGGCCGGCCGGGGGTCAGCGGCGCGGCCGCAACCAGACCGTGGCCAGCGGGGGGACGACGAGGTCGGCGTGCGCCGGCTGGCCGGACCACTCGCCGTCGTGGGCGGTGACCGAGCCGAGGTTGCCGACGCCGGAGCCGGTGTAGGCCTCGGCGTCGGTGTTCACCAGCTCGTCCCAGCTGCCGGCGCTGGGCAGTCCCAGCCGCAGCTCGTGCGGCACCGCGGAGAAGTTCGAGACGCAGACCAGGTCGGGCTCACCGGGGGCGCGGCGCACGAACGAGAACGTGTTGCGCCCCGCGTCGTTGGCGTCGATCCACTGGAACCCGGCCGGGTCGTGGTCGCTCGCCCACAGCGCCGGTGTGCCGCAGTAGGCCGCGTTGAGGTCGCGCACGGCCGCCTGCAGCCCACGGTGCTCGGGGTGGTCGAGCAGCCACCAGTCGAGCTCGCGCGACTCTGCCCACTCCGACTCCTGGCCCATCTCGATGCCCATGAAGATCAGCTGCTTGCCGGGGTGTGCCCACATGAAGGCCAGGTAGGCCCGCAGGTTGGCCAGCTGCTGCCAGCGGTCGCCGGGCATCTTGCGCGGCAGGGAGCCCTTGCCGTGCACGACCTCGTCGTGGCTCAGCGGCAGCACGAAGTGCTCCGAGAAGGCGTAGACCATCGAGAACGTCATGTCGCCGTGGTGGTGGGAGCGGTAGATCGGGTCGCGGTCCATGTAGCCCAGCGAGTCGTGCATCCAGCCCATGTTCCACTTCAGGTCGAAGCCGAGACCGCCCTCGGAGGTCGGCGCCGTGACGCCCGGCCACGAGGTGGACTCCTCGGCGACGGTCACCGCGCCGGGCACCCGCTTGGCGACGGTGGCGTTCATCTCCTGGAGGAACTGCACCGCCTCGAGGTTCTCGTTGCCACCGTGGATGTTGGGCGACCACTCGCCGTCCTCACGGGAGTAGTCGAGGTAGAGCATCGAGGCGACCCCGTCGACGCGCAGGCCGTCGGCGTGGAACTCCTCGAGCCAGTAGAGCGCGTTGGCGTAGAGGAAGTTGCGCACCTCGTGGCGACCGAAGTTGAAGATGTGCGAGCCCCACTCCTTGTGCCAGCCGCGCTGGGGGTTGGGGTCCTCGTAGAGCGGAGTGCCGTCGAAGCTGACCAGCGCCCACTCGTCGGTGGCGAAGTGTCCGGGCACCCAGTCCAGGATCACGCCGATCCCCGCCTGGTGCAGCCGGTCGACGAGCAGCCGGAAGCCGTCCGGGTCGCCGAAGCGGGAGTCCGGCGCGAAGTACGACGTCACGTGGTAGCCCCACGAGCCGCCGAAGGGGTGCTGCATGACCGGCATCAGCTCGACGTGGGTGAAGCCCAGGTCGGCGAGGTAGGGGACCAGCTCGTCGGCCAGCTGCTCGTAGGAGCGCCCACGCCGCCAGGACGCGAGGTGCATCTCGTAGACCGACATCGCCTCGGCGGCCGGGCGTCGCCCGGGGCGCGCCGCCATCCAGGCGTCGTCGCCCCAGGTGTAGGAGGAGTCGAAGACGACCGAGGAGCTGGCCGGCGGCTGCTCGGCGTGGAAGGCCATCGGGTCGGCCTTCTCGCGCCACACGCCGTCGGCGCCGAGGATCGCGAACTTGTACGCGGTGCCGTTGCCGATGGCGGGCAGGAACAGCTCCCAGACTCCCGAGCTGCCGAGCTGGCGCATCGGGTGCTCGCGCCCGTCCCAGTGGTTGAAGTCGCCCTTGAGCCGCACCGCGCGGGCCGAGGGTGCCCAGACGGCGAACGAGGTGCCGCTGACCCCGCCCTCGTAGCGGTGCACGCGCGCGCCCAGCACCCGCCAGAGCTGCTCGTGGCGGCCCTCGTTGATCAGGTGCAGGTCGACCTCGCCGAGCGTCGGCAGGAAGCGGTACGGGTCGTCGACCTCGTGCGGGGCGCCGTCGTAGGCCACCAGCACCCGGTAGTCGGGCACCTCGGCCACGCCGAGGACTCCCACCCACACGCCCTCGTGCTCGTGGGTCAGCTCCGTCTCCTGCCCCCCGTGGCGGATCGCCACGCGCGAGGCGAGGGGGCGCAGCACCCGGACGGTGACGTCGCCGTCGTGGGGGTGCGGGCCCAGGAGGCTGTGGGGGTGGCCGTGCTCGCCGCGGGCGAGCAGGTCGAGCTCGTCGGTGGCGACGGGCTTCACGCTCGGGCCGGTCGGTGTGCTGCTGGTCATGACGCTCCGATCCTCGCCACGGCCTCGAGCGGGATACCCACCCAGGTCGGACGGTTGCGGGTTTCGTAGACGGTCTCGTAGACCGCCTTGTCGGCGACGTACGCGGCGAGCAGGGTGTTCTCCTGCGCGGTGAGCTCGCGCCCGGCGTAGGCGCTGAGGAAGGCGGTGCGGTTGCGCTCGGACCACTCCGTGGCGCGGTAGGCGCGCTGGTCGGCGCCGTCGTCGAGCCCGTCGCTCCAGGTGCGCTCGACGACGTGGGGCGCGTAGTCGAGGGAGCGCAGCATGCCGGCCACGTCACGCCACGGCGAGTCGGGCAGGACCCGTTCGGCGAGCTCCTTGGCGGGCTCGCCCTCGAAGTCCACGATCTTCCAGCCCCGCGTGGTGCGCAGGGTCTGGCCGAGGTGCAGGTCGCCGTGGATCTGCTGGACGTGGATCGTCTCGAGGGCGGCCAGTGCGTCGTAGGCGGCACGCAGGTCCTCGGCGTAGGCCGTGAGCTCGGGCACGATCTCGAGCGCGGCGCCGAGCCGCGCGTGCATCGCGTCGGCCAGCCGGCGCAGCTCGGTCCGGGGGCGGTCCTCGGCCGGGAAGTGCTCGGCCAGGGTGGCGTGGGTCTCGGCGAGCGCGACCCCGAGGCGCGCGGCCTCGGAGGCGAAGTCGCCGCCGACCTCGTCGGCGTGCAGATCGGCCTCGACGAAGAGGTTGCGCACGCTGGCCAGCGCGAGGTCCCAGCCGTCGGTGGCGGTGCGCAGGAACTCCTGGAGCATGGCCAGGTGCAGGATCCGGTCCTGGGGCGCCCCGCCGGTGGTGATCGAGGGGGTCTCCAGCCAGCCGTAGAGGGCGGCCACGTGCTCGGAGCCGGCCCGGGTCAGCACCGCGTGCACGGAGATGTCGGGGTTCGGCCCCGGGGTGATCTTGCGGAACACCTTCATCAGGGCGTCGTCGCCGAACATCACCGAGGAGTTCGACTGCTCGCCGCTGAACAGGGTCGAGTGGGCCTCGAGGTCGAGGTGGTGGCCCTCGACCCGGTGGAAGGCCAGCGGGCCCTCGGCCGGCGGCTCCGCGAAGGAGCGCAGCCAGCAGGCCATCGCCTCGCGGTCGTGCAGGGCGTCGTAGGCGTGGTTGGTGCCGAGGTCGTCGTCCTCCCAGACCCCGACCAGGGCGTGGTGCAGGCGCTCCTGCGGCTCGGGGTAGAAGGCGAGAGGCACCTGGTAGTACTCGTCGGCCCCGCCGTCGGCGTAGGTCACGGTGACGAGGTCGATGGCGACCCGCGGGCCGCCCTCGACCTGCCCGGGCACGAGCCCGAGGCGGCGGATGCCGGTGAGGGTGAACGCGCGGCCCTTGCCGCCGAACCACCGGGCCTGCTCGATGAACGGGTGCAGCGCGTCGAGGTGCTCGCTCATCGGGTGATCCCCTCCTCGTTCTCCGGCGCGGTCAGGCGGAACCAGTAGAAGCCGTACCCACCCATCGTGAGGAGGTACGGCAGCTCGCCGATCGCCGGGAAGGGCACCCCGCCGAGCAGCTCCACCGGGACCCAGCCCTCCCAGCGCCGCAGGTCGAGCTCGACCGGCTGCGCGAAGCGCGAGAGGTTGTTGATGCACAGGATCACGTCGTGCCGTCCGTCGTCCCCCTCGTGCTCGCGCACGTAGGAGAGCACGGTCGAGTTGGAGCCACCGAGGTCGGTGAAGGAGCCGAGACCGAACGCCGGGTGCTGGCGGCGGGCCTGGATCATCCGCCGGGTCCAGTGCAGCAGGGAGGAGGAGTTCTCCAGCTGCGCCTCCACGTTGACGCTCTGGTAGCCGTAGACCGGGTCCTGGATGACCGGCAGGTGCAGCTTGCCGGGCGTCGCGGAGGAGAAGCCGGCGTTGCGGTCGGGGGTCCACTGCATCGGGGTCCGGACGCCGTCGCGGTCACCGAGCCAGATGTTGTCGCCCATGCCGATCTCGTCGCCGTAGTACAGGACGGGCGAGCCGGGCAGGGAGAGCAGCAGGGCGGTGAACAGCTCGGTCTGGTTGATGTCGTTGTCCAGCAGCGGGGCCAGGCGTCGGCGGATGCCGATGTTGGCCTTCATCCGCGGGTCCTTGGCGTACTCGTCCCACATGTAGTCGCGGTCCTCGTCGCTGACCATCTCGAGCGTGAGCTCGTCGTGGTTGCGCAGGAAGATGCCCCACTGGCAGCCCGACGGGATCGGCGGGGTCTGGTCGAGGATCTCGGTGATCGGGAAGCGCGACTCGCGGCGGACCGCCATGAAGATCCGCGGCATCACCGGGAAGTGGAAGCACATGTGGCACTCGTCGCCACCCACCGCGGGGTCGCCGAAGTAGTCGACGACGTCGGAGGGCCACTGGTTCGCCTCCGCGAGCAGCACCCGGCCGGGGTACTTCTCGTCGACGAAGCGACGCACCATGCGCAGGAAGTCGTGGGTCTCGGGGAGGTTCTCGCCGTTGGTGCCGGGGCGCTCGTAGAGGTACGGCACGGCGTCGAGGCGGAAGCCGTCCAGACCCATGTCGAACCAGAACGAGATGGCCTCGAGCATCGCCTCGTGGACCTTCGGGTTGTCGAAGTTGAGGTCCGGCTGGTGGGAGAAGAACCGGTGCCAGAAGTACTGCTGGCGGACCGGGTCCCAGGTCCAGTTGGAAGGCTCGGTGTCGACGAAGATGACCCGGGCGTCCTCGTAGAGGTCGTCGGTGTCGGACCAGACGTAGAAGTCGCCGTACGGGCCCTCGGGGTCCGAGCGGGACTGCTGGAACCACTCGTGCTGGTCGGAGGTGTGGTTCATGACGAAGTCGATGATCACGCGGATGTCGCGCTTGTGCGCCTCGTCGAGGAAGTGGTGGAAGTCCTCGACGGTCCCGATCTCGGGGAGGATGTTGGTGTAGTCGGCCACGTCGTAGCCGCCGTCGCGCAGGGGCGAGGCGAAGAACGGCGGCACCCACAGGCAGTCGACGCCGAGCCACTGGAGGTAGTCGAGCTTCTCGGTGAGGCCCTGGAAGTCGCCGGTGCCGTCACCGTTGGAGTCTCGGAAGGAACGGACCAGCACCTCGTAGAAGACGGCGGTCTTGAACCAGTCCGGCGTGCTGCCGACGGAGTCCGGGAACGGGTCGGCGTCGGGGTCGGGGGATGCGTTCGGGCTGCTCGGGACCAGGTCGTGCGAGGCCTCGCTCAACGGGCCCTCCTCAGGGTCAGGACGTGCGCGGGTTCGTGGGACGGGTCGAGCCGGACGAAGTTGTGCTGGCCCCAGCTCCAGTCCTGGCCGGTGAGCTCGTCGTGCACGGCGAAGGAGTCGTCCCAGTGCAGGCCGAGGCTCGGCAGGTCCAGGTGGACCGTGGTCTCGCGGGTGGCGTGCGGGTCGAGGTTGACCACCACGATCACGGCGTCGCCGCTGTCGACGTCGTGCTTGGAGAAGACGAGCACGTTCTCGTCGTCGCTGTGGTGGATGGTGACGTTGCGCAGCCGCTGGAGCGCGGGGTGCTGGCGGCGGATCTCGTTGAGCCGGGTGAGGTACGGCGCCAGGGTGCGGCCCTCGGCGGCGGCACCGTCCCAGTCCCGGATCCGGACCTGGTACTTCTCGGAGTCCAGGTACTCCTCGCTGCCCGGCCGGACGGCGACGTGCTCGTAGAGCTCGTAGCCGGCGTACACGCCCCAGCTCGGTGAACCGGTCGCCGCGATCGCAGCCCGGATCTTGAACGCCGCCGGGCCGCCGTACTGGAGGTAGGCGTGCAGGATGTCAGGGGTGTTGACGAAGAAGTTCGGCCGCATCAGGTGGTCGGTGCTCGACGAGAGCTCGCGCAGGTAGTCCTCGATCTCCCACTTCGCGGTGCGCCAGGTGAAGTAGGTGTAGGACTGGTGGAAGCCGATCGCACCGAGCGCGCGCATCATCGCGGGGCGGGTGAACGCCTCGGCCAGGAACAGCACGTCGGGGTCGGTGCGGCGGATCTCCTTGAGCAGCCACTCCCAGAACGCCACCGGCTTGGTGTGCGGGTTGTCGACGCGGAAGATCCGCACGCCGTGCGACATCCACAGCCGGACCACCCGCAGCACCTCGCGACAGATCCCCGAGGGGTCGTTGTCGAAGTTGATCGGGTAGATGTCCTGGTACTTCTTCGGCGGGTTCTCGGCGTAGGCGATCGTGCCGTCCGCGCGGGTGGTGAACCACTCGGGGTGCGAGGTGACCCAGGGATGGTCCGGCGCCGCCTGCAGGGCGAGGTCGAGGGCCACCTCGAGGCCTAGCTCGCCGGCGCGGGCGACGAAGGCGTCGAAGTCCGCGAAGTCCCCGAGGTCGGGGTGGATCGCGTCGTGGCCGCCCTCCGCGGAGCCGATCGCCCACGGGGAGCCGGTGTCCTCGGGCCCCGGCGTCAGGGTGTTGTTCGGGCCCTTGCGGTTGACCTGGCCGATCGGGTGGATCGGCGGGAGGTAGATGACGTCGAAGCCCATCTCGGCGACCGCGTCGAGGCGCTTCGCGGCGGTGCGGAACGAGCCGCTCGTCACGGCGCCGGTGGCCGGGTCCCGGGTGGCCCCCTCCGAGCGCGGGAAGAACTCGTACCAGCTGCTGGACAGCGCCCGCTCGCGGTCGGCGTAGGCCGGGTAGGGGCCCTCGACGGTGACCAGCTCGCGCAGCGGGTGGGCGAGGAGGAGCTCATCGAGCTCGGGGTCCTGGAGCGCGGCGAGCCGGGCGCCCACGGGGCGCGGGTCGCTCTCGGCGGCGGCCTCGAGGGCGCCGGCCACGACCTGGTGACCGTGCCGGTCGCCCGCGTCGAGGTCGGCGGCCACCCGCTCGAGCAGCAGCCGCGCCTCGGTGAACATCAGCTCGACGTCGACGCCGGCCGGGATCTTCAGCCCGGCGTCGTGCTGCCAGGTGGCCAGTGGGTCGGACCACGCCTGGACCTCGAAGGTCCAGGCGCCCGGGACGTCCGGCGTGACCCAGGCGTCGTACCGGTCCGGGACCGTTGCGTGCCCGACCATCCGCACCGGTGCCCGGCGCCGGCCGTCGGGGCCGGTCAGGACCACCTCGGCCGCGAGCTGGTCGTGGCCCTCGCGGAAGACGGTGGCCGAGACCGGGAAGGGCTCGCCCACCGTCGCCTTGGCCGGTTGCCGACCGAGGTCGACCACGGGCATCACGTTCATCACGGGAATTCGTCCGACCATGGCTCCACACTTCCGAATCGACACCGGCCATGCAAGCCGGACGTACTGGGCGACCAACGGGTGGGCTCCCGGAGGAACCCACCCGTCGACCTCTGTGCCCCGTCGGGGCGCCGGCTACACCTGTCGCGCCGATCCGCCGGTCAGTACACCTGCAGCTCGGCGGCGTGCACGATCTCGCCGCGGTCGGAGGCCGTCGCGCAGTCGGTGTCGTTGAGCGGGTCGGCGTCCTGCTCGCCGGCGTACCCGTCGAAGCCGGTGCACTGGTTCTCCAGCGCCACCAGGCGCACCGCCGCGGCCCGGGTGTCGGGGACGTCGAACGAGCGCATGGTCAGGTTCGGCGCCACCGGACGCGGTCGCACGCCCGGGAAGGCGTCCGCCGGCGAGGTGTAGAAGCGCTTCCACGTCGCCGACGGCGTCGCGCAGTCGCTGACGCACGCCTCCAGGGCGAAGCGGCGCAGCGCGGTGAACCGGGATCCGGCGTCCGCGTCGGTGTCGTCGGCGGGACGCAGCATCGCACTGACCTGGACCCGTCGCACGGTGCTCACCCCACCGGCGAGGTCGACCGAGACGAAGGGCTCCGACTCGTCGACGTTCGTGCCCGGGCTGGCACCGCCCCAGTTGGTCGACTCGGTGCCGTCGATCAGGGCGTCCTCGTTGAGCGACCCCGCGCTGCGGTCGATCACCGAGGCACCGGCCGAACCGGCCGCCAGGTTGCGCGGCGCCGCGATCGTGACGGTGCGGTCCGCACCCGGCTTCACCGTGACGGAGAAGCGGGTGAGGCCACGCGCCTTCGAGACGTAGAGCAGCTGGTAGCGACCGGGCGCGAAGCTCGCCCGGGAGCTGAGCTCCGTGGCGTCGCGGGTGTCGGCCACGGGCGTGGCCCGGGCCTCGTAGTGGCCGACGTAGACCGCGCCGTTGCCGGGGGCCCGGAAGCGCAGCGTGCCGTTGTCGGCGGTCGGGGAGGCGAAGCTCGGCGTGGTGTCGCCCGAGTCGGCGGTCGGCGTCGAGGCGCCCTCGCCCATGCCGCGGGCGGCGAAGGCGTCCCACATCACCTTGAGGTCGCCGCTGCCGGGGAACCGCATCCGGTCGGCGGCGAGCATGGCGTCGCGGGCGTCCAGCATCGAGGTCGACCCCTGCTGGAGCAGGAACGAGTCGAACATCAGCTGCACCCAGCGCCGGTTGCCCGGGCACAGGGCCGCGTCCTGGGGACGGCGCACCGTGGCGTCGGTGCCCTGCGCGCAGCGGAGCTGGAGCGCCTCGTCGGCGTAGGGGAACTTCGCGTCGTGCTTCTCCACCAGGGCCTGGCGCACGCTCCACTGCGTGCCGTTCCAGATCTCGCCGTCGGCGTGGACTTCGTCGCCGGTGCTGTCGAAGCCGTAGTCGGAGTAGTTCAGCGGGTTGCCGTCGATGGCGTAGTCGCGGATCGCGACCGACTTGTTGCCGGTGGCGTAGACGCCGACCGCCCACGGGTTGCCACCGTTGGGGTAGCCGTGGCTGAACATGTACTCGCCCGCCACCAGGTCGCCCCAGGACTCGCCCATGGCGCCGCCCTGCTCGGAGGTCAGGCCCTCGTCGGGACCGGCCACCATCCGGTTGCTGATCGCGTGCGTGTACTCGTGGCCCACGATGCCCATGTCCAGGCCGCCGTCCGTGCACGGCGCGTAGAAGGCGCCGGCGATCGGCTGGAAGAGGTACTGGTTGGTGACACCGGGCGTGCCGTCCTGCAGCGTGATCTGGTTCGCGTTGTCCCGGCCGAGGTAGGACGGTGCGCCGCCGCTGATCGCGCCGGCCTGGGCGTTGCCGACCTCCTGGTCGCCGCCGACGCCGCCGCGGCCGGCGTTCTCGGCCTGCAGGTTGTAGTTCCGCTCGGTGAAGCCGAGGTAGTAGGAGTAGTCGTGCATCCGGTTGTGCGCCACGAAGAGGTTCGTGACCGAGGCGAGGATGTCGTTGCCGCCCGGGGTGAGGCTGGCCGGGTCGCAGCGGGAGTTGTTCCACTGGTCGGTGAACTCGCCGGTGTACTCCCGGGTCGGCGAGACCGGTGCCTGCGCCGCGCCACCCGGGGTCAACGGGCTGGCCCAGGCCTCGTGCGTGTTCGCGTTGTTGCCCTCGGTGGTGAAGCTGGGCACCCCGCCGGCGCTGGTGTCCCAGGGGCCGAACGCCTGCACGTTGTGCAGCGGACCGCTCGGGCTGGTGCACCCGCTGCCGGGCAGCCAGCAGCCGATCACCGAGTTCGTCGGGGTCGCCGGGCCGAAGTCGAGGGTCGGGTTCGCGGTGAAGTAGCGCCACCTCGGGTTGGTCTCGGTGCCGCCGGTCGAGCCGCCGGCGTCGCTGGTGGTCACCGTGGCGGTGTAGTCGCCCGGCGCCAGGAACGGCACGGTCGGGTCGGCGTAGGGGCAGACCTGCATCGAGTAGGTGCCCGCCGCGAGGTTCTCGGCGGTGTACGTCGCGATCTCGGGGCTGGTGCCGGTGTCACCGGTGGTGAGCGTCTGGCCGGCGGGGTCGAAGAGCTTCACCAGGACGTCGTTGGCCGTGTTCAGCATCGCGACGGAGGCGGTGATCGTGCGGGTCTGGTCGTCGCTCAGCTCGAACGGGTGCTTGACCCCGCACTCGGTGGCGGTGACGGAGCCCGTGAACGGGAAGGCGTCGTTGCTGCTCTCGGCCTGGTTCTGCCGGTGCAGGACCCGGCCGTTCACGGCGTCGACCATCAGCGTGTACGCGGAGGCCGAGCCGCCGGTGGCCTGGACGACGTTGGTCTCGAAGACGGGGCGCACGGTGCCGTCGGCCAGGGCCAGCGCCCGCAGCCGGACCTGCTGTGGCCGGGCGAAGCCGGGCACGGCGAGCATCGTCCAGCCGGCCTTCGTGGCGCGCTCGGCGACCGCGATCGCCGCGGCGCCGCCGCTGACGGCCGCCCCGACGTCGGCCGCGGCCGTGGCGAAGGCGCGGGCGGGGGAGAGGCTCGGGGCGGCCGGGGTGCCGGTGGTCCGGCTGAGCGAGGAGGAGACGTAGGCGATCTCGCCGTTCGCGACGCCCACCGTGACCATGCTGGCCAGCGCCGGGGTCAGGTCGCCGAACTTCTGGCGGAACAGCACGGCCCGGGCCCTGCTGCCCGCGAAGCGCTGCACGTTGACCAGCTCCAGGGCGGCCATGTCGCCGGCCGTGCGGTCGAAGGCCGCCGCGTGCCGGCGCAGCCAGGTGCGGGCCGCGGTGGCGGCGTCGGTGGAGGTGGCCCGGCCCAGCGAGCCGTCCGCCGGCAGGATCGACGACGGCGTGCCGAACTGGTTGAACCGCACGTCGCGGGCGCCGAGCCCCCGCAGCACGGAGCGCTGCGCCGACGTCGGAGCCGTCGTGCCCCGCTCGTCGAGGTCGGGCAGGCCGACCTGGTGGTCGAGGAGCGAGGTGCTCAGCACGGGACGGTCGGTGGGGGAGGCGGGCGCGGCCAGGGCGGGGAGCTGCGTGAGGCCGGGGACCAGGGTCGCGGTCAGCAGGGCCAGGCCGACGGTCGCGAGCCGGCCTCGACGCAGGGGGTTGGGGGTCATGGGACTCACAACGGGCGTTGCCGGCATTGGTTATGCGCCCGCGGCGCCGGCGACCGGAAAATTCCGCGTCCCGAATTCATCCCATTGAGTTTGATCGTTCCAAGAATCGCGCTAACGTCTTCCGGTGCGAGCGATCCGACGATTCACCGTCCGTCCTGTCCTGCCTCCCGCCCTGGCCGCCCTCGGCGAGTTGGCGGGCAACCTGCGCTGGTCCTGGCACCCGGAGACGCAGGACGTCTTCCGGGCCGTCGACCCCGACCTGTGGGAGTCGACCGGCCACGACCCGGTCACTCTGCTGGGTGCGGTGAGCCGGCGTCGCTTCGACGCGCTCGCGCAGGACCCCGCGTTCCTCGAGCAGGTCCGCGTCGCCCGCGCCGACCTCGAGGCCTACCTGACCGGCGACCGCTGGTACCAGAGGAAGCGGGCGGCCGACGGCCCTCGCGCGATCGGCTACTTCTCGCCCGAGTTCGGCATCACCGCCGTGCTCCCGCAGTACTCCGGCGGCCTGGGCATCCTGGCCGGTGACCACCTCAAGGCCGCCAGCGACCTCGGCGTCCCGATCGTGGGGGTCGGCCTGCTCTACCGCCACGGGTACTTCAAGCAGGCCTTCTCCCGCGAGGGCTGGCAGCAGGAGACCTACCCGGTCCTCGACCCCGACGGCCTGCCGCTCTCGCTGCTGCGCGAGGCAGACGGCTCACGGGCCACGATCTCGATCACCATGCCCGACGGCCCGGACCTGGTGGCCAGGGTCTGGGTGGCCAGCGTCGGGCGGGTCCCGCTGCTGCTGCTCGACACCGACGTCGAGGGCAACCCGGCCCACTACGTCGACGTGACCGACCGGCTCTACGGCGGCAACAGCGAGCACCGCCTGCGCCAGGAGCTGCTGCTCGGCGTCGGCGGCGTGCGTGCGCTGCGGGCCCACGCCCGGATCACCGGTGTCCCGGCGCCCGAGGTCTTCCACACCAACGAGGGGCACGCCGGCTTCCTCGGGCTCGAGCGGATCCGCGAGCTCACCGCGGCCGGTGACGGCCCGGGCCTCGACTTCGACACCGCGCTCGAGGTCGGTCGCGCCTCCACCGTCTTCACGACCCACACCCCGGTGCCGGCCGGCATCGACCGGTTCCCGCGCACCCTCGTCGCGCAGTACTTCGGTGAGAACGGCTCGACGCCCGGGGTCCCGCTGGACCGGATCCTCGCGCTCGGCGCGGAGGACTACGACGGCGGCGACGCCTCGGTGTTCAACATGGCGGTGATGGGCTTCCGCCTCTCCCAGCGCGCGAACGGCGTCTCGACCCTGCACGGCGAGGTCAGCCGCGGGATGTTCAACGGCCTGTGGCCGGCCTTCGACGAGGCCGAGGTGCCGATCGGCTCCATCACCAACGGCGTGCACGCCCCGACCTGGGTGGCCCGCGAGGTCTTCGCGCTGGCGGCCGGTCAGGGCGCCGACCCCGACGGCGACGACATGGAGTCCTTCTGGGCGGCCGTGGACAGGGTCCCCTCGGCCGAGCTCTGGGCCACCAAGCGGCTGCTGCGCGAGCGGCTCGTCCTCGACGCCCGCAAGCGCCTGGCCCGCTCGAACCTCAAGCGGGGCGCCGCCAAGGCCCAGCTCGCCTGGACCGAGACCGCGCTCGACCCCGACGTCCTCACCATCGGCTTCGCCCGGCGCGCGGCGTCGTACAAGCGGCTGACCCTGATGCTGCGCGACCCCGCGCGGCTCAAGCGGCTGCTGCTCGACCCCGAGCGCCCGATCCAGCTGATCATGGCCGGCAAGGCCCACCCGGCCGACGACGGCGGCAAGAAGCTGATCCAGGCGATCGTCCAGCTGGCCGACGACCCCGAGGTGCGGCACCGCATCGCCTACCTCCCCAACTACGACATCGCCATGGCGCAGCCGCTCTACCCGGGCTGCGACGTCTGGCTCAACAACCCGCTGCGTCCCTACGAGGCCTGCGGCACCTCCGGGATGAAGGCCGCTCTCAACGGCGGGCTCAACCTCTCCATCCTCGACGGCTGGTGGGACGAGTGGTACGACGGCAACAACGGCTGGGCGATCCCGTCCGCCGACGGCGTCGACGACCCCGACCACCGCGACGACCTGGAGGCGGCGGCGCTCTACGACCTCATCGAGAACGAGGTCGCGCCGCGCTTCTACGACGTCGACGACCAGGGGGTGCCGACGCGCTGGCTGGAGATGGTGCGCCACACGCTGAAGTCGCTCGGGCCCAAGGTCCTCGCGACCCGGATGGTGCGCGACTACGTGCACACGCTCTACGCCCCGGCCGCCACCAACGCCCGGCTGCTCAACTCCGACTTCGCGGGCGCCGGCGAGCTGGCCGCGTGGAAGAAGCGGGTCCGGGCCGCCTGGCCGGGCGTGCGCGTCGAGCACGTCGAGACCAGCGGGATCGGGGACGCCGCCGAGGTGGGGGCCGAGATGCACGTGCGCGCCTTCGTGGCGCTCGGTGACCTCTCCCCGGCCGACGTCGAGGTGCAGCTCGTGCACGGCCGGACCTCCCACGAGGACGTCCTGCTGGAGACCACGGTCTCGGTGCTCACCGTGGCCGAGGGCTACGAGGGTGGCCGGCACCGCTTCGACGGCACGGTGACCCTCGAGAACGGTGGCGCGTTCGGCTACACCGTGCGGGTGGTGCCGAGCAACGACCTGCTCACCTCGGACGCCGAGCTCGGGCTGGTCGCGGTCGCCCACGCCTGAGGCGGCTCCCCTCAGGTCTCGCGCATCACCACGACGGTGCGCGAGCCGAGGGTGACGACCTCCCGGACCGTCAGCGGGGTGCCGACGGGCAGCGCGGCGTCGGTGCTCAGCACGACCTCCCCCCTCTGGTGCCACTGGTTCGCGGGCAGCACCACCGGGGCCGGCTCGGCGCCGGAGTTGAGCCACAGCATGAAGGAGGCGTCGACCTGCTGCTCGCCCCGGGGGCCGGGGGAGCGCAGCGGGTCGCCGGAGACGAACATGCCGACCACGGCCAGCGACTCGTCGTGCCAGTCGTCGCCGGTCATCTCGCGCCCCGAGGGGTGCAGCCAGGCGAGGTCCTTGGGCCCGCCGCGCAGGGTGGGGCGGCCCTCGAACCAGTGCCGCTGGCGCAGGGCCGGGTGCTCGCGGCGCAGGCGCAGCGCCGTCCGCGTCACCTCGTGCACGTCGAGCCACGCGTCGTCCTCGCGCCAGTCCACCCACGAGACCTCGTTGTCCTGGCAGTAGGGGTTGTTGCTGCCGTGCTGGGTGCGGCCGCGCTCGTCGCCGGCCGTGATCATCGGGACGCCGTTCGAGAGGCACAGCGTGACCATCAGGTTGGCGACCTGGCGGCGCCGCAGCGCCACGACGGCGAGGTCGTCGGTCTCGCCCTCCACGCCGTGGTTCCAGGAGCGGTTGTTCTCGGTGCCGTCGCGGTTGTCCTCGCCGTTGGCGTGGTTGCGCTTGTGCTCGTAGGTGACCAGGTCGCGCGCGGTGAAGCCGTCGTGGGCGGTCACGAAGTTCACCGAGGCGTACGGCGAGCGCCCGTCGTCGGCGTACAGGTCCGAGGAGCCCGCCAGCCGGGTCGCGACGGTGCGGATGCCCGACGCGCGCCCGCGCCAGAAGTCCCGGATCTGGTCGCGGTACTGGTCGTTCCACTCCACCCACGGCGGCGGGAACTCACCCACGCGGTAGCCGTCCATCGAGGTGTCCCACGGCTCGGCGATCAGCTTCACGTGGCGCAGGACGGGGTCCTGGCCGATCGCGACCAGCAGGTCGCACCGCATGTCGACCTCGTGGCCGGTGCGGGTCAGCGCCGAGAGCAGGTCGAAGCGGAAGCCGTCCACGTGCATCTCGCTCACCCAGTAGCGCAGGGAGTCGAGGATCAGCCGCAGGGCCTGGGGGTCCGAGGCATCGACGGTGTTCCCGCAGCCCGTGACGTCCCAGTAGGTGTCGTCGAAGGCGACCGGCGACCCGGGAACCGGCTGCCGGGGGAGCACCCGCTTGTAGAACCCCTGGTCGTCGAGCCCGCGGAACGACAGCGTCGGACCGAGCGGGCCTCCCTCGGCGGTGTGGTTGTAGACCACGTCGAGGATCACCTCGATCCCGGCCTCGTGCAGGGCGCGCACCATCTCCTTGAACTCGCGGACCTGCTGGCCGCGGTCACCGGCCGAGGAGTAGGCGTGGTGCGGGGCGAAGAAGCCGATCGAGTTGTAGCCCCAGTAGTTGCTCATCCCGCGGGCCGCGATGAACGGCTCGGAGGCGAACTCGTGGATCGGCAGCAGCTCGACCGCGGTGATCCCGAGGTCGCGCAGGTAGGAGACGACGGCGGGGGAGGCGAGCCCGGCGTAGGTCCCGCGCAGCTCCTCGGGCACCTGGTCGTGCAGGGCGGTCAGGCCCTTGACGTGGCACTCGTAGATCACCGTGTCGCGCCAGC
Source organism: uncultured Actinomycetota bacterium (assembly GCA_963760585.1). Lineage (GTDB taxonomy): Bacteria > Actinomycetota > Actinomycetes > Propionibacteriales > Nocardioidaceae > Nocardioides. The sequence continues at coordinate 581,571 of CAVXDI010000002.1, read as the reverse complement.
GGTGGTGCGGCTGGGTGTCGCCGCGCCAGTCGAAGGCGTCGTCGACGACCACGCTGCGCGGGACGTACGGGGCGGAGTCGAGCGGGCTGAGCTCCCCCGGGCTGCCGACCACGTAGCCGAAGACGGCCGGGTCGGCGCAGACCTCGCCGGAGACGGCCCGGGCGTAGGGGTCGAGCAGCAGCTTGTGCGGGTTGAAGCGCAGCCCGGCTGCCGGGTCCCACGGTCCCTCGACGCGGTAGCCGTAGCGGGCGCCGACCCCGACGCCCGGGAGGGCGCCGTGCCAGATGCCCAGCGACTGCTCGCCCAGCCGGTGCCGGGTCTCGGTCCCGTGCTCGTCGAAGAGGCAGACCCACGCGCCGTGGGCCTGCGGCGCGTGCACCGCGAAGTTGGTCGACTCCGCGGACCACGACGACCCCAGGGGGTAGTGGCGGCCCGGCCACACGGCTGCGGTCTCGCCGCGTTCCTGCCACTGTCCGGGGGTCACCCGCGGCATTGTTCCCGAAGACGGCACAATGCGGGAGCGGGCGCGTGTCGCGCCCATCACACTCTCGAGATCCTGGAGGCACGGCATGGGTGAATTCGTCCGACTGGACGTCGCGGACGGCGTCGGCACGATCCGGCTGGACCGGCCGAAGATGAACGCCCTCAACGTCCAGGTGCAGGAGGAGATCCGGGCCGCGGCCGCCGAGGCGACCGAGCGCGACGACGTCAAGGCCGTCGTCGTGTACGGCGGGGAGCGGGTCTTCGCGGCCGGTGCCGATGTCAAGGAGATGGCCGACATGTCCTACACGGACATGGTCAAGCGGTCCGGGGGTCTGCAGTCCTCGCTCACCGCGGTGGCCCGGATCCCCAAGCCGGTCGTGGCCGCGGTCACCGGCTACGCCCTCGGTGGGGGCTGCGAGCTCGCGCTCTGCGCCGACCTGCGCTTCGCGGCCGACAACGCGGTGCTGGGGCAGCCCGAGGTCCTGCTCGGCATCATCCCGGGCGCGGGTGGCACCCAGCGGCTCACCCGGCTGGTCGGCGTCAGCACCGCCAAGGAGCTCATCTTCACCGGCCGGTTCGTCCAGGCCGACGAGGCGTTGCGGATCGGGCTGGTCGACCGGGTCTTCCCGGCCGAGTCGGTCTACGACGAGGCCGTGGCCTGGTGCCGGCAGTTCGCCGGGGCCGCGACGTACGCCGTCCGGGCCGCCAAGGAGAGCATCGACCGCGGTCTCGAGGTCGACCTCGAGACCGGCCTGGAGATCGAACGGCAGCAGTTCGCCGCCCTGTTCGCCACGCAGGACCGTGCCATCGGTATGTCATCCTTCGTCGAGAACGGTCCGGGGAAGGCGCGGTTCGAGGGTCGTTGAGCGGCTACCGAGGCCTGGCGACCGACGGCGACGAGAAGGAGTCCACGTGGCACTGTTGAGGAAGCGGTCCGGCGACCGAGGGAAGGCCGCCGACGCCGACCAGCCGCCCGAGGAGGGCGGCGCGAAGCCGACCGCCAGGAAGGGCGACGCCGGGGATCGCGTCGCGGCCCGGCCGCGGGGCGCGCGGGTCGCGCAGCTGCGCACCCGCTTGGCCCAGCTGGTCTGGCTGCTCTTCGTCGTGGCCGCGCTCGTCCTCGCGGTCGGCGCGCTGTGCATCGCGCTCGGCGCCAACCGGGACAACAGCCTCGTGCGCTTCGTCCTCGACGGTGCGAACGTCCTGGACCTGGGCATCTTCTCGCGGCAGAACGGCATCAAGAGCTTCGGCGGGGACAACGCGGGCATCAAGAACGCGCTGTTCAACTGGGGTCTGGGTGCCGTGCTCTACCTCGTCGTCGGCCGGATCGTGGAGCGCATCATCCGTCCCTGAACGAACCTGATCGACCCACGAGGCCCCGCGACGTTGTGACTCATCGCACCGTCCGGTCTGTTCCACCCGTCCGTACCCGCTAGTAACCTCACAAGTCACCCGAGTGCACAGGAGGGGCCTAACCGGCCACACCATGAACATTGTTGTCTGTGTGAAGTACGTGCCCGACGCCACTGCCGACCGGCAGTTCGAGTCGGACAACACCGTCGACCGCGTTGGCGTCGACGGACTGCTCTCAGAGCTCGACGAGTACGCCGTCGAGCAGGCGCTCCAGATCAAGGAGAAGCAGGGCGACGGCGCCGCGGGGACCACCGTGACCGCGCTCTGCGTGGGGCCGGAGAAGGCCCTCGACGCCGTCCGCAAGGCGCTGCAGATGGGTGTCGACAAGGGCGTCCACGTCACCGACGAGGCCATCGCCGGCTCCGACTACGTGGCGACGTCCCTGGTGCTCGCCAAGGCGATCGAGAAGATCGGCGCCGAGTCGCCGGTCGACCTCGTGGTCTGCGGCATGGCCAGCACCGACGCGTCGGGCAGCGTCGTCCCGGCGATGCTCGCGGAGCGGCTCGGCCTGCCCCAGGTCACCTTCGCCTCGGTCATCGAGACCCAGGGCGACCAGGTCCGCATCAAGCGCGACTCCGACACCGCCACCGAGGTCATCGGCGCCACCATGCCGCTGGTCCTCTCGGTCACCGACCAGACCGGTGAGGCCCGCTACCCGTCGTTCAAGGGGATCATGGCGGCCAAGAAGAAGCCGATGGAGACGTACGGGCTGAGCGACCTCGGCGTCGACGCCGACCAGGTCGGCCTATCGGTGGCCTGGAGCCAGGTCGAGGAGACCACGGAGCGCCCGCCGCGCACCGCCGGCGAGATCGTCACGGACGAGGACGGGTCCGGCGCCACCGCGCTCACCGAGTTCCTCGTCTCCAAGAAGTTCGTCTGAGAGGCCGGGGACATGTCTGAAGTTCTGGTCGTCGTCGACCACGTCGACGGCGCGATCCGCAAGCCCACCTACGAGCTGCTGACCCTTGCCCGCCGGCTGGGCGAGCCGTCCGCCGTCTTCTTCGGCTCGCCGGAGAAGGGGAGCGAGGCGGCCGCGTCGCTCGGTCGGTTCGGTGCCGAGAAGGTCTACGTCGTCGACGACGCCGAGATCAAGGGCTACCTCGTGGCCCCGAAGGCCGAGGCCCTGGCCCAGCTGGTCGAGAAGGCCGGCGGCGAGGGCGGCGTCGCGGCCGTCCTGTTCGTCTCCGGCTACGAGGGCAAGGAGGTCGCCGCGCGGCTGGCGATCAAGACGGGCTCCGGCCTGATCACCGACGCCGTGGACATCGCGGCCGGTGCCGACGGTGGCCCGGTGACCACCCAGAGCGTCTTCGCTGGCAACTTCACGGTGACCGCCAAGGTCACCCACGGAGTCCCGCTGATCACGGTGAAGCCCAACTCGGCCCAGGTCGAGGAGGTCGGCGCCGCCGGCACCGCGGAGGAGTTCGCCGCGACGATCTCGCAGGGCGCGAAGGCCGCGCAGATCGTGGCGCAGCAGCCGCGTCAGGCCAGTGGTCGTCCGGAGCTGACCGAGGCCGCCATCGTGGTCTCGGGCGGGCGCGGCACCGGTGGCGACTTCGAGCCCATCGAGGGTCTCGCGGACGCGCTCGGCGCGGCCGTCGGCGCCTCGCGGGCTGCGGTCGACTCCGGCTGGATGCCGCACAGCTTCCAGGTCGGCCAGACCGGCAAGACGGTCTCGCCGCAGCTCTACGTCGCCAACGGCATCTCCGGCGCGATCCAGCACCGGGCCGGCATGCAGACGTCGAAGACGATCGTCGCGGTCAACAAGGACGACGAGGCCCCGATCTTCGAGCTCGTCGACTTCGGCGTCGTGGGGGACCTGCACACGGTCCTGCCCCGGGCCACCGAGGAGATCACCAAGCGGAAGGGCTGAGGCCCGGTCCGCCGCGAGGGCGCCCCGTCACCGTCAGGTGGCGGGGCGCCCTCGTCGTCCCACGAGCCTCAACCGCGGAAGAACATCCCGCCGTCGCCGAACTCCTCGATCAGCCCGACCTGGGGCACCCGCACGGTCCGGGCGCCGGGCCGGCCGCCGATCACGACCTTGCGCAGCGACTCGTTGTTGGCCGTCGAGTGCTCGACGAGGTTGCCCTCGGGGTTGGCGTTGACCGACACGAAGTAGGTCCCGTTGGGCAGCCCCCGCAGGTCGAAGCTCTGCCCGGCCCGGTACTGCGCGTAGGTGTCACCCCAGCCCGCGGCGAGCACCTCGCGGATGGACAGCGCCGAGCGCCCACCGCACGCGGTGGAGAGGTCGGAGTTCCCGACCTTCCAGGCGGCGTTCGGGCCGGTCAGGTCCACGGCGTCGGTGGGGGCCAGGCAGAAGGCCTCCTTGCGCGAGCGCACCGCCTCCGACTTGTCCTTCTTCAGCAGCGTGTAGCGGGCGAAGTCCTCGAAGTGCCAGTGCCGGTGGCTGTCGCGGGTGTCCCACTGCATCTGGCCCACCGCCTGGTAGCCGGTCTGGTTGCCCTCGCCGTCGAAGAAGTACTGGTAGGCGTCCATGACGTCCTCACCGCTGCGGCGGAAGCCGTCGACCACCAGGGGGCTGTCCCCGGCGTTCCACACCGTGGCGAAGAACCGCAGGAAGTTGCCGTTCCCGGAGACCTGCATGCCGAAGGCGGGCAGCGAGCGGAGATCCGGCTGCGTCGCGGCCGGGGCCCCCGCCGAGTCGCCGGCGGGCTCCCGGGCCGCCGGGCGGGGCTCGGTCGTGACCCGCCGTGGCGCGCGCCAGTTGCCCTGCTCCTCCTTCTTCACGACCAGGCGCAGGCGCCGGGTGGCGTCCTCGGCACCGAGCCCGAAGACCCGGGTGTAGGCCGAGGTGAGCCGGGCGGTCAGGACGTACTTGCCGGGCTTGAGCCGCATGGGCGTGCCCTCCCCGAAGACCGACGCGGCCCAGCCCTGCTGGATCCCCTGGACGGCCCCGATCGCGTAGGGGTTGTAGTAGCAGCTCTGCGGGTAGGGCGAGGTCGCGGGCGCCTCGGGCCGGACCCGCTCCCCGCCCTCCCAGCCGCCACCCAGGCACGCGGCGCGCCGCACCGTGCGCGTGTTGCTCGTCCCGGTGCGACGGATCTCGAGGCGCACGAACTTCTTCAGCTGCGCCAACGAGGACATCGTCCTGGTCGGCAGGGGGACTTCGCCGCCAGGGGAGCGCCAGACGGTACGGATCGGGTCGTGGTACGACGCGCGGGTGGACCAGAGCTCCAGCGGCGCGCCCTCGGCGATCAGCTTGAGACCGAGATCGGAGTAGACGAAGCCACCGTAGGAGTAGGCGACGACCTTGGTGGGCGACCACAGCGTCAGCGGCGGGCCGTCCGCACGGGCGGCGGAGGGCGCCTGGGCGTCGGCGGAGGTGGACAGGCCGGCGATGCCGGTCATCAACAGCGTGAGCGAGGCCGCGAGAGCGGTCAGGCGGCCGCGAGAGCGGCGCCGGGAACGGGTCATGATGGCTCCTCGAGATGGAAGTGACCTGTGTCACACAGTAGGACGCGCGAGGGGCCCGTGTGGTTGCTTTGGACCAACCGTCGAAGGTGGCGACGCCGCTCGATATCCTCGGGCCATGAGCACCCGTGACGACGTCCTCGCCGCCGCCACCCGGGCGCGTGAGGCCAGCCACGGGCTCGCCCTGGCGACCCGGGCGGTCAAGGACGCCGCGCTGCTCGCGATGGCCGAGGCGCTGGTCGGGGCGGGCGACGACGTCCTGGCCGCCAACGCCGAGGACGTGGCGCGCGCGGAGGCCGACGGGGCGCCGGCCAACCTCGTCGACCGGCTGCGCCTGGACCGGACCCGCCTGGCCGCGATGGCCCAGGGGTTGCGCGACGTCGCGGCCCTGCCCGACCCGGTCGGCGAGGTGGTGCGGGGCGGCACCCTGGCCAACGGTCTCGAGCTGCGCCAGGTCCGGGTGCCGTTCGGGGTCGTCGCGATGATCTACGAGGCTCGGCCCAACGTCACCGCGGACGCGGCCGGGATCTGCCTGAAGTCCGGGAACGCCGTGCTGCTGCGGGGCAGCGCCAGCGCCCGCCGCACCAACGAGGCGGTCGTCGGGGTGCTGCGGGCCGCGGCCCTGGCGAGCGGCCTCGAGCCGGACGTGGTCCAGCTCGTGCCCGGCGACTCCCACGAGAGCGTCCAGGTGCTGATGCGGGCCCGGGGCCTGGTCGACGTGCTGATCCCGCGCGGGGGAGCGGGCCTGATCCGCAGCGTGGTCGAGGGGGCCTCCGTGCCGGTCATCGAGACCGGTGTCGGCAACTGCCACGTGTACGTCGACCGGGCCGCCGACCTCGACAAGGCGCTGGCCATCGTGCTCAACGCCAAGACCGACCGGACCTCGGTGTGCAACGCCGCGGAGTCGCTGCTGGTGCACGCCGACGTGGCCGAGGCGTTCCTGCCGCGCGTCGTCGCAGCGCTCCAGGCGGCGGGGGTGACCATCCACGGTGACGCCGCCTTCGAGGCCCACGACGGCGTGGTGGCGGCCGAGCCGGACGACTTCGACCGGGAGTACCTCTCCCTCGACATCTCGGCCGCGGTGGTGGCGGACCTGGACGCGGCCGTGCTCCACCTCCGTCGCCACTCCAGCCGGCACAGCGACGCCATCGTCACCGAGGACCAGTCGGCGGCCCGGCGGTTCACCGCCTCGGTCGACTCGGCGGCGGTCCTGGTCAACGCCTCCACCCGCTTCACCGACGGGGCCGAGTTCGGCTTCGGGGCGGAGATCGGGATCAGCACCCAGAAGCTGCACGCCCGCGGACCGATGGGTCTGGCGGAGATGACCTCGACCAAGTACGTCGTCACCGGTGACGGCCACGTGCGCTGAGCGCCGCCGCTGCCGGTAGCATGGGCGCCATGTCGCTGAATGTCATGGCTGCCGGTGCCGAGCACGTCAACCACGCCCTGTCCTGGGGGGTCGGCGGCCTCGTCCTCGGCCTGCTGCTCGTCATGATCCTCGGGCTGCTGGCCTTCGGCGCGGGGCGCGAGCACAGCTGAGCGCCGCACCCGTCCCGTACGCCCGGCCCCGCAGAGTCGGGGTGATGGGGGGCACGTTCGACCCCATCCACCACGGACACCTCGTCGCGGCCTCCGAGGTGCAGGCGTGGTTCGACCTCGACGAGGTCGTCTTCGTGCCGACCGGTGACCCGTGGCAGAAGTCCGACCGGTCGGTCTCGCCGGCCGAGGACCGGTACCTGATGACGGTCATCGCCACGGCCTCGAACCCGCTGTTCACCGTCTCCCGGGTCGACATCGACCGGGTCGGGCCGACGTACACGATCGACACGCTCCGCGACCTCGCGGCGGCGATGCCCGACACCGAGCTCTACTTCATCACCGGCGCCGACGCCCTGGCCGAGATCTTCACCTGGCGCGACGCCGAGGAGCTGTTCGGCCTCGCCCAGTTCGTCGGGTGCACCCGGCCCGGCTACACCATGGACGCCGCCACGCTCGCCTCGATCCCCGCCGACCGGGTCACCATCGTCGAGATCCCGGCTCTCGCGATCTCCTCAACCGACTGCCGTGAGCGCAGGAAGCGCGGCGAGCCCGTCTGGTACCTCGTGCCGGACGGCGTCGTGCAGTACCTCGCCAAGCACGACCTCTACCCCTCCAGCAAGGAACCCTCGTGACCGCCACCGACCATGCCATCGAGCTCGTGCACGCCGCCGCACGCGCCGCCTCCGACAAGCTCGCCCAGCAGATCATCGCCTTCGACGTCAGCGAGCAGCTGGCGATCACCGACGCCTTCGTGCTCGCCTCCGCCGGCAACGACCGCCAGGTCAAGGCGATCGTCGACGCCGTCGAGGACAAGCTCCGAGAGATCGGGGCCAAGCCGATCCGCCGCGAGGGCGAGCGGGACGGTCGCTGGGTGCTGATCGACTACGGCGAGATCGTCGTGCACGTCCAGCACGAGGAGGAGCGTTCGTTCTACGCCCTCGAGCGGCTCTGGCGCGACTGCCCGGCGATCGAGCTGCCGGCCGACGTCGTCTCGCATGAGCGCTGACGCCGGACGCGTCGAGCGGCGGCTGGTCCTGCTGCGCCACGGCCGGACCTCCTGGAACGCCGAGGGGCGCGTGCAGGGCCAGCTCGAGGCGGAGCTCGACGAGACCGGGCACCGGCAGGCAGCCGACGTCGCCGTGCAGCTGGCCCGGCTCGCCCCGGTGGCGCTGTGGTCCTCCGACAGCGCCCGGGCGCGCCAGACGGCGTCGTACGTCGCCAAGGAGACCGGGCAGGACCCCCGCCACGACGCCCGGCTGCGGGAGTACTTCCTGGCCGATCGCCAGGGCCTGACGCACGCGGAGTACGCCCGCGACTTCCCCGAGGAGTTCGCGGAGTTCCGGCAGGGCCACTTCGACGTCGTCCCCGGTGGTGAGGACGCCGCCACGGTGTCGTCGCGGATGAGCTCGGCGCTGCACGAGCTGCTCGACTCCCTCGGGCCCGGTGAGTGCGCCGTGGCGGTCTCGCACGGCGCCGCGATCCGCGACGCGGTGCCGGTGCTGCTCGGCTGGCCGGTCGGGGAGCGCACCGTGCTGCACGGCCTCGACAACTGCGGCTGGGTCGAGCTCGACCAGGCGGCGCCGGGGGCGGCCCTGCGGCTGCGGGCCTACAACCGTGTCGCTCGCCCCTGATCGGGACCCCGATTTCACATCGACCGGGGCGTGTAGTTAAGATTCCACGCGTTGCTTGCGGAGAGATCCGGGGCAGCGGTTGGGGCTGTGGCGCAGCTGGTAGCGCACCTGCATGGCATGCAGGGGGTCAGGGGTTCGAATCCCCTCAGCTCCACCGACCAGGAGAAGCTCCCGGCCCTCAGGGCCGGGAGCTTCTCTGCGTCCGGGGCGGTCCAGCTCGCCGTCGGCTCCCCGCCCCTCGGTAGCGTGGGCGCCATGAACGCCACTGCACCGGGCTCACCGGACACCGTCGTGTTCGACGTCGACGGCACCCTGCTCGACTCCAACTACCACCACACGATCGCCTGGTCCCGCGCGCTGCAGGGTCACGGGCTCTCGGTGTCGACCTGGGAGATCCACCGCCACATCGGGATGGGCGGCGACCGGTTGGTCGCGGCGGTGGCCGGTGCCGCAGCCGAGGAGAGCGTCGGCGACGACGTGCGGGAGGCCTGGGAACGGGAGTACGACGCGATCGCCGAGGAGGCGCAGCCCTTCGCCGGTGCCCGCGAGCTGCTCGCCGAGCTCGGCCGTCGGGGGCTGAACGTCGTGCTGGCCTCGTCGGGCATCCCGAAGCACACCGGGCGCGCCCTCGACCTGCTGCACGCCGACGAGCACGCCGACGCCGCGACCAGCAGCGAGGACGCCGAGGCCTCCAAGCCGGACCCGGCGCTGCTCGACGAGGCGCTGCGCAAGGTGGGCGGCGGCACCGGGTTCATGGTCGGCGACGCGGTCTGGGACGTCGTCGCGGCCCGTGAGCAGGGCCTGGCCACCGTGGGACTGCTCAGCGGCGGCTACGGCCGGGCCGAGCTGCTCGAGGCGGGCGCGGTCGCGGTCTACCGCGACCCCGCCGACCTGCTCGAGCACCTCGACGAGGCGCTGGGGGCGGTCACCGGCCAGCAGTAGCCCGGGCGGGGGCGCCTCAGGTGATGGTCATCCCGCCGTCGACCGCGAGGGTCTGGCCGGTGATGTAGCCGGCCGCGTCGGAGGCGAGGAAGACCGCGCAGGCGGCGAGCTCGGCCGGGTCGCCCTTGCGCCCCACGGGGATCCGCGGGCCCTGCGCGTCGAGGTAGCCCTCGGGGTACTGGTCGGTCATCTCGGAGGTGAAGAAGCCCGGGGCGATCGAGTTGACCCGGATGCCCTTGCGCCCGGTCCACTGCTGCGCGAGGTCGCGGGTCAGCCCGATCAGGCCGGCCTTCGACGCGGCGTACGCCGCCTGCGGCAGGTTGGCGGTGGTGATGCCGAGGATCGAGGAGATGTTGATGATGCTGGAGCCCGGCTGCATCACCCGCCCGCACGCCTGGGCCATCCAGTAGCAGCCGTTGAGGTTGACGTCGATGACCGCGCGGAACTGCTCGGGCGACTCGCGGGTGGCCGGCACGGCGGTGCCGATGCCGGCGTTGTTGACGAGGATGTCGACCCGGCCGAACTCCTCCATCGCGAGCGCGACGAGGTTCGTGCAGGAGTCGGGCTCGGAGACGTCGGTGGCGACGGTGAGCGCGCGGCGCCCGGTCGCCCCGACCAGCGAGGCGGTCTCGGCGAGCTTCTCGACCCGGCGCGCGCCGAGGGCGACGTCGGCGCCGGCCTCGGCCAGGCCCTGGGCGAAGGCGACACCGAGGCCGCTGGACGCGCCGGTGATCACGGCGACCTTGCCGTCGAGGCGGAACATGTCAAGGGAAGTCATGGCGGCGACTCTAGCGAGCCACCGAACCGGCTCGCCCCGGGTGCCCGCTGGGCGGTAACATCAACCCATGCAGACCACGTCCCTGCTCCTTGGCCAGCCGCGCTGATCATCACCCGGTTCACCGGAGATCGCGCGGCCACCCCTCCATGCGAGGGGTTTTTTCATGCCAGGAGCACGGACCGAGTGGCTCGACCACCCGAGAAGAGAGCAGGACCATGAGCGAGCACCGCCAGGCCAGGACCGATGGGGCGCCGTTGGATGCGCCCACCTACGACATGGGTGCGGTGCAGGAGAAGTGGCGCCCGGTCTGGGAGGGCCTCGACTCGTTCCGGGCCGGGTCGGCCGGCGAGGGCGCGGAGAAGCGCTACGCGCTCACGATGTTCCCCTACCCGAGCGGCGACCTGCACATGGGCCACGCCGAGGTGATGGCGCTGCACGACGTCATCGCGCGCTTCTGGTGGCAGAAGGGCTACGACGTCCTGAACCCGATCGGCTGGGACTCCTTCGGGCTGCCGGCCGAGAACGCCGCGATCCGCAACGACGCCGACCCGTCGCAGTGGACCTACGCCAACATCGAGACGCAGGCGGAGTCGTTCCGCCGCTACGCCGTCTCGTTCGACTGGTCGCGCCGGCTGCACACCTCCGACCCGGAGTACTACCGCTGGACCCAGTGGCTGTTCCTGAAGTTCCGCGAGCGGGGCCTGGCCTACCGCAAGAACTCGCCGGTCAACTGGTGCCCGAACGACCAGACCGTGCTGGCCAACGAGCAGGTCGTGCAGGGGATGTGTGAGCGCTGCGGCGCCGAGGTCACCAAGCGTGAGCTGACCCAGTGGTACTTCAAGGTCACGGACTACGCGCAGCGGCTGCTGGACGACATGGAACCGCTCTCCGACACCTGGCCGGACCGGGTGATCGCCATGCAGCGCAACTGGATCGGCCGGTCCGAGGGGGCCCACGTCGACTTCGCCGTCGAGGGCCGCGAGGAGCCGGTCAAGGTCTTCACGACCCGGCCGGACACGCTGTTCGGCGCGACCTTCTTCGTGGTCGCCGCGGACGCGAAGCTGGCCGACGAGCTGGTGAGCGACGAGCAGCGGCCGGCCCTGACGGCGTACGTCGACGAGGTCCGCAAGGCCACCGACATCGAGCGCCTGGCCACCGACCGGCCCAAGACCGGTGTGTTCCTGGGCGTGCACGCGACGAACCCGGTCACCGGCAGGCCGATCCCCGTCTACGCCTCCGACTACGTGCTGGCCGACTACGGCACCGGCGCCATCATGGCGGTGCCCGGCCAGGACCAGCGCGACTGGGAGTTCGCGAAGACCTTCGACCTGCCGGTCGTGCGGACGGTCCAGCCCTCCGCGGGCTTCGAGGGGGAGGCGTTCACCGGCGACGGTCCGGCGATCAACTCCGCCAACGGCGAGGTCTCGCTGGACGGCATGGAGGTCGCCGAGGCGAAGTCGACGATCATCGAGTGGCTGGTGGCCAAGGGCCTGGGCACCAGCACGGTCAACTTCCGGCTGCGTGACTGGCTGCTCTCCCGCCAGCGCTACTGGGGCGCGCCGATCCCGATCATCCACTGCGCGACCTGCGGCGAGGTGCCGGTGCCCGAGGAGCAGCTGCCGGTCACGCTGCCGGAGTTGCGTGGCGCCGACCTGAAGCCGAAGGGGGTCTCGCCGTTGGCGGCCGCGCAGGACTGGGTCGACGTCGCCTGCCCGAGCTGTGGCGGCGAGGCGAAGCGTGACACCGACACGATGGACACCTTCGTCGACTCGTCGTGGTACTTCCTGCGCTACTGCTCCCCGGCGTACACGAACGGGCCGTTCGACCCCGACGCGGTGCGCGACTGGATGCCGGCCGCGCAGTACGTCGGTGGTGTCGAGCACGCGATCCTGCACCTGCTCTACGCACGCTTCTTCACCAAGGTCCTGCAGGACCTGGGCATGATCGACTTCGGGGAGCCGTTCAGCGCGTTGATGAACCAGGGCCAGGTGATCAACCAGGGCCGGGCGATGAGCAAGTCGCTGGGCAACGGCGTGAACCTGGGCGACATGATCGACCAGTACGGCGTGGACGCGGTCCGGCTGACGATGGTGTTCGCGGGCCCGCCCGAGGACGACATCGACTGGGCCGACATGTCGCCGGCCGGCGCCGTGAAGTTCCTCCAGCGCGCCTGGCGCCTGTCCGGGGACGTGGCCTCGAGCGTGGGCGCCTCGCCCGAGGGCGGCGACCTGGCGCTGCGCAAGGTCACCCACCGCACCGTGCGCGACGCGGAGCAGCTGGTGGAGTCGCACCGGTTCAACGTGCTGGTGGCCAGGACGATGGAGCTGGTCAACAGCACCCGCAAGGCCATCGACGCCGGTTGCGGACCCGAGGACCCGGCCGTGCGCGAGGCGGCCGAGGTGGTGGCGATCCTGCTGTCGCTGGTCGCGCCGTACACCGCGGAGGAGATGTGGGAGCGGCTGGGCCACCAGCCGACCGTGGCCCGGGCCGGCTGGCCGAGCGTCGACGAGGCGCTGCTGGTGGAGGACTGGGTGACCGCCGTCGTCCAGATCCAGGGCAAGGTCAAGGCCCGCCTGGAGGTCTCGCCCGACATCGCCGACGCCGACCTGGAGGCGCTGGCGATGGCCGACGCCGGAGTGGTCCGCGCGATCGACGGGCGATCGGTGCGCAAGGTGGTCGTCCGGGCACCGAAGCTGGTCAACATCGTCGTCTGAAGCGGCCGGTACCCTGCCGCCATGCCTCGGGTCCGCCTCGTCACCGACTCGACCGCCATGCTCCCCACCGAGCTGGCGGTCGAGCGCGGGATCGTCGTCGTGCCGCTCCGGGTCGTGATCGGCGGGCAGGTCCACGACGAGGGCGGCGCGAGCTCGGAGATGGTCGCCGCGGCGCTGCGGGAGCGGACGCCGGTGAGCACCTCGCGCCCGCCGCCGGCCGCGCTGCTCGAGGTCTATCAGCAGGCCGCCCGCGACGGCGTCGAGGAGGTGCTGTCGATCCACCTCTCGGGCGACATGAGCGGCACCTTCGAGTCGGCGCAGATGGCCGCCCGGGACGCCCCGCTGCCCGTCGTCACCGTGGACAGCCGGCAGGTCGGGATCGCCACCGGGTTCGCCGTGCTCGCGGCAGCCGAGGTGCTGGACGCCGCAGGCTCGGTACAGGAGGCCGTGCGAGCCGCCGAGGCGTGCGCCGAGGCTTCCTCCTCGTTGTTCTACGTGGACTCGCTGGAGTACCTGCGCCGCGGCGGCCGGGTGGGCCCCGCCGCCGCCCTCATCGGGGGCGCGCTGGCGGTCAAGCCGCTGCTGCAGATCCAGGACGGCCGGGTGGACACGCTCGAGAAGGTGCGCACCACGGCGCGGGCCCTCGCCCGGCTCGAGGAGCTGGCCGTGCTGGCCGCCGACGGCCACCAGGTGGACCTCTGTGTCGCCCACCTCGCCAGCCCGGACCGCGCCGCCCAGCTCGTCGAGCACCTCGTCGACCGGCTCGCCGAGAACCTCGGCGGGCGCGAGGTGTGGTACGGCGAGCTGGGCGCGGTGCTCGGCGCGCACGTCGGACCGGGCACCCTCGCGGTCTGCATCTCCCCGCGGGTCTGAGGCCGGTCGCCGGGCCGAAGCTCGGCGGGGCCGCCCTTCAGGCGCTGAGCAGCAGCTGGGTGAATCTGAGGTCCCGGTGTGTTTCGTGGGTGCTGGGTGGTGGGGGTGCGGTGCTGGTGTGGCGGTGTCCGGTCGGGGTGGTCACGACCACGGTGTGGCGGGGGCCCGGGGTGGGTCTGGCGCGCCAGCGGGGGGCCTGCTTGGCGTGGTTGCAGCGTTCGCAGAGGCCCTGGAGGTTGTGCTCGGCGGTGGCGCCGGAGGCGTCGTGGCCGTACCCGATCAGGTGGGCCGGCTCGTCGCCGGCCAGCAGGGCGCGGAGACTGTCGGCCTCGCGGGTCAGGGCGGCGTGGACAGCGACGCCCTGCGCGACCGGTAGGAGCCCGGTCACGTAGGTCATCGCGTCCGGTGCGGGACGGATGGTGACGGTGCGCTCGGACGGCGCCCGGCGGGCCCGGTTCACGACGGACTCGGGGTCGAGGCGGTAGACGAGGCGTCGAGCGGCGGTGGCGAGGCCGGCGTCGCTGAGCCCGTCGAGGGTGTGGGGTTGGCGCAGAGGTCGTGGTCGCCGCGGCGACGGGCGGGGAGGCCGGCGTCGGCCTGAGTCTGGCGTTGGGAGGTGTTGAGGTCGGCGGTGAGGCGGGCCTGGGCGGCGGCGGAGGCCTTGAGGCCCTCGAGGGACCCGAGGAGTTTGAACCGTTCGGCATCGGTGAGGTCGCGCGACGGCCGGGCGAGGGCAGGGCCCATGGTGTTGAGGTCGCGGGCAATGTCGAACATGTGTGGGGGCGGTGTCGGTACCGAGTTCTCGGTAGGTGGAGGCGTGGGCGTGGCCCGTTCGTCGTCCCCAGCCTCGCTCCGGGGCGCGCTGTCCACAGGCGCGCAAGGGTGGCTACCGGCCGGGGTCCCGGTTGCCTAGCGTCCTCGACATGAGTCCACGTCGGCAGAGCACCGAGCACCAGGAGGCGGTCTCCCGCCGCCTCGCCCTGCTCAGCGCCGAGCTGGCGGCGGTGCGGAGCGGTCCGGACCCGATCGAGGAGGCCGGGCCAGAGGAGATCGGGCCCGAGGAGACCGGGCCCGAGGAGACCGGGCCAGAGGAGATCGGGCCAGCGCCGTCGCACGTCGACCCGGTGACCCCGGTGCCCGTTCCCGGCCGGCACGCCGCACGCCGGGTCGGCCGGGCGCTGGCGGACGCCGTCCCCGAGACGCTGCGTGGACGCGTCCTGCTGGGGCCGGCCCAGGTCACGGTGGTCGCCGTGCTGGTGGCGCTCGGGCTCGCCGTGACCTGTTGGTGGGTGGTGCGCAGCGACTCAGGGGAGGTGGCGGCGCCGGTCGCCGGAGCGCCGGCCGGGAGCCTCGTCACGGCCGATGCCCCCGTTCCGAGGCCAGCCCCGACGCCAGCCCCGGCGACAGTCCCGACGACCGGGACGACCGGGACGACCGGGACGAGCGGGACGAGCGGGACGACGCCTCGGCCGGTCGGGGCCGCCGCCGGTTCGCCGGTGGCTGCCTCGTCGGTGACCGTCGACGTGGCGGGCAAGGTCCGCAGGCCCGGGATCGCGGTGCTCGGCGCGGGCGCCCGGGTGGTCGATGCGCTGGAGGCCGCGGGCGGCGCCCGACCGGGTGTCGACCTCGCAGCCCTGAACCTCGCCCGTCTGCTGGTGGACGGCGAACAGATCCTGGTGGGCGTCCCCACACCGCGGGGGCTGGTGGCGTCGGCGGCCCCCGCTGCCGGCGCCACCGCAGGGCCGCTGGTCAACATCAACACCGCCTCGCAGGCCGAGCTGGAGACGCTCCCCGACGTCGGTCCGGTGACCGCGGAGGCGATCATCACCTTTCGCACCGAGCACGGCGGCTTCACCGCGGTCGACGAGCTCCTCGAGGTCACCGGGATCGGCGACATCACCCTGGCCAAGCTGGCTCCCCATGTCACGGTCTGACGCCGGTGCCGAGGCCGGACGACTCCGCCCGAGGGCAACGGCCTGGGAAGGGGCAGTCGGCCCGGGCGGCGCGGGCGGACCTGCGGATGCCCGTCCTGGGCCTGGCGGCCTGGGTCGGCGGGCTGGCCGGTGGGCTGCTCGGCGGCGCGGCCATGGGCTCGCTCCTGCTGCTCACCGCGGTCGGTCTGCTCCTGACCGGCTGGCGGGTACCGAGCGCCCGGCGGGTGCTGCCGACAGTGGCCGCCCTGCTGCTGGTGCTCGCAGCGGTCGCGGCGGCCGCGCTGGTGCGCCAGGAGCAGGTGGTACGCAACCCGGTCGCGGAGCTGGCACGCGACGGCGCGACCGCGAGCCTCGACGCCACGGTCACCTCGGACCCTCGCCCCCTTCCCGGTCGGTACGGCGAGCGGGTGCTGGTCCGGCTCACGGCCCACCGGGTGACCGGGCGGGGGCACACGCACGAGCTGTCCGCGCCGGTGCTGGTGCTCGCGGACCCCGAGGGCTGGGCGTCGGTCCGGCTGGGGGAGCAGGTGCGCGTCGCGGGGCGGCTCGCGGCGGCGCGCGGCACCGACCTGGCCGCCGTGCTGTACCCGGCCGGCGCCCCCGAGTCCCGGGCCGCCCCCGGCCTGTGGTGGCGTGGCGCCGACGCGGTCCGCCGCTCGCTGCGCGAGTCCGTCGCCCATCGTCCCGCCGAGCAGCGCGTGCTGGTGCCGGCGCTGGTCGACGGGGACGACGCGGGTCTCGACGAGGAGGTCGCCGCGGACTTCCGGGCCACCGGGCTGACCCACCTGCTCGCGGTCTCCGGGACCAACCTGACGCTCGTGGTCGGCTTCCTGCTGGTGCTCGCCCGCTGGGCCGGGGTGCGCGGCCGGTGGCTGTACGTCGTGGGGGCCGGCGGCATCGTCGGCTTCGTGCTGCTCGCCCGCACGGAGCCGAGCGTGCTGCGGGCCGCGGTGATGGGCACCGTGGCGTTGCTCGCGATGGGGGCCAACGGGCGGCAGCGGGGCAGCCGGGCCCTGGGCGTCGCCGTGGTGGTCCTGCTGCTCGTGCAACCCGCGCTGGCCAGGTCGGTCGGGTTCGCGCTGTCGGTCCTCGCCACGGCGGGCATCCTGCTGCTCGCCCCCGGCTGGCGTGACGCCCTGGCGAGGTGGCTGCCGCGCTGGCTGGCCGAGGCGATCGCGGTCCCGGCGGCGGCCCAGCTGGCCTGCACCCCCCTCGTGGCGGCGATCTCCGGACAGGTCAGCCTGGTCGCCGTCGTCGCCAACCTGGTGGTCGCCCCGGCGGTCGGCCCGGCGACGGTGCTCGGCCTGGCCGGCGGCCTGCTCGGCCTCGTCTGGTCGACGGCCGGAATGCTCGCCGGCACGACGGCCGCGTGGTGCGTGGCCTGGATCCTGCTGGTCGCCCGTCGTGGCGCTGCGCTGCCGACCGCCGCGGTGGACTGGGGGACCGACGCGGGGCCGCTCGTCGCGCTGACCGCGCTCACCGTAGCGCTGGCCCTGCTCGGGCCCCGGCTGCTGCGCCGCCGATCGACCGGTCTGGCCTGCTGCACGCTGCTGGTGGCGGGGGTGCTGGTCCGGCCGCCGACCCCGGGCTGGCCGCCCCGCGGGTGGGTGTTCGCGATGTGCGACGTGGGTCAGGGCGACGCGCTCGTGCTGCACAGCGGGCCCGGCTCCGGGATCGTGGTCGACGCGGGTCCCGACCCCGTCGCCGTCGATCGCTGCCTGCAGCGCCTCGAGGTCACCGAGGTCCCGCTGGTCGTGCTCACCCACTTCCACGCCGACCACGTGGATGGTCTCACCGGGGTTCTCGACGGCCGACGGGTCGGTGCCGTCGAGACCACCCGGCTCCAGGACCCGCCGAGCGGGGTCCGCGCGGTCGACGAGGCGGCGGCCGGGGTCCGGCTCAAGCCCCACGCCGCGACGTACGGCGCCACCCGCAGGATCGGCGAGGTGACCGTGCAGGTGCTCTGGCCACCCGCCGACTCGCCCACCGCCGGCCCGGGCGACGGGAGCACCGCCAACGAGGCGAGCGTCGTCCTCCTGGTCGAGGTCCGCGGGGTGCGCCTGCTCCTGGCCGGCGACGTCGAGCCGGAGGGGCAGGCCGCCCTGGCCCGGATGCTGCCCGGCCTCGGGGTGGACGTGCTCAAGGTGCCGCACCACGGCAGCCGCTACCAGGACCTCGACTTCCTGTGCTCCCTGGGTGCCCGGGTCGCGCTGGTCTCGGTCGGCGCGGACAACGACTACGGCCACCCGGCGGCCGACACGCTGGCACCGCTCGAGGCGAGCGGCTCCCGGGTGCTGCGCACCGACCTCGACGGCGACCTGGTCGTCTCCACCAGCGGCGGGGAGCTGTGGACGGTCACCGGGCGTTGAGCCGGCGGCCTGTGGCAGGCTTGGCGCACCATGGCAGGCACCTCCGCAGCACCGCGCGCAGCAGACGTCCTCGGTCGCGTCACCCTCGTGACCGGCAAGGAGGAGTTCCTCAACGAGCGCACGGTGAGCGCGGTCCGCGAGGCTGTTCGGGGCTACGACGCCGAGGCCGAGGTCGCCGAGACCACCGCCGCGGACCTCTCGCTCGCCACGCTCGGCGAGCTGGCGGCGCCGTCGCTGTTCTCCAGCATCCGGTGCGTCACCGTGCGCAACCTCGAGAACCTCCCCGAGGAGTCGGTCGACGGGCTGCTCGGCTACTGCGCGGACCCGGCCGAGGACGTCGCGCTCGTGCTCGTGCACGGCGGCGGGCAGAAGGGCAGCGGGGTGCTCACCAAGCTCCGCAAGCTCAGCACCGTCACCGACTCCCGCACCGGCGAGCTCAAGGCCTCGGAGTTCGCGGCGTTCGTCGCCCACGAGGTCCGCCGGTACGGCTCGAGCATCGATCAGGAGGCGGCCGCCTTCCTGATCCAGGCGGTCGGCCAGGACCTCCGCTCGCTCGCGGCCGCGGCGCACCAGCTCACCAACGACTTCTACGGCCAGCCGCTCAGCGTCGAGAAGGTCAAGCTCTACTTCGGCGGCCGGGCCGAGGCGAAGTCCTTCGCGGTCGCCGACGCCGCCTTCTGGGGCCGTCGTGTGGCAGCCCTGGAGGAGCTGCGCTGGGCGCTGGACGCCGGGACGCCGGCCGTGCTGGTCACCTCGGCCTTCGCGGGTGGGGCCCGGGGCGTCGCGCGCTACCGCTCGGCGCCCCGGGGGATGCGCGAGGCCGACCTGGCTCGTGAGGTCGGGGTCCCGCCGTGGAAGCTGCGTACGATCCGGGACCAGTCACGCGGCTGGTCCGACGGCGCCATCGCCCGCGCCATCCGGGCGGTCGCCCGGGCCGACGCCGACATCAAGGGGGCCGCGAGCGACGCGTCCTACACCCTCGAGCGCCTGGTCCTGACCGTCACCGGTCTGCGCGACCAGCGCTGAGCCGCTCGCCGAGGGGGGCGCGTGGCCAGAGGCACCGGCGCGACCGGACGCACGAAGGCGCCGCCCCGAAGGGACGGCGCCGATGAGCGAGGAACCTCAGAGAGAGGAGGCCTTCTTGGCGATGGCCGACTTGCGGTTCGCCGCCTGGTTCTTGTGGATGACGCCCTTGGAGGCAGCCTTGTCCAGCTTCTTCGCCGCGTCGCGGCCGGCCGTGACCGCAGCGTCCTTGTCGCCGGCCTCGGCCAGCTCGCGGAACTTTCGCACCGCGGAGCGGAGGCCCGTCTTCACGGACTTGTTGCGCTCGTGGGCACGCTCGTTCTGCCGGTTGCGCTTGATCTGGGACTTGATGTTCGCCACTACTGCGCCTTCGTCGTAGGTGTGGGGGATCCTGCTGAGCATCCGCGGATTTCCCGCTGAGTTGATGGTGCTGTCGGCGCCCCAGCCTGAGGCAGGCGCCAGACACGCGACAAGGAAGATTAGCAGCGGGGCTCTCGGGCACCCAAATCCGTGGGGCGAGCACGCGGTGGCACGGTGCTCACGACCAGCCCCGCCGCTCGCACAGCCAGTCCCACACCACCATGGCCTGCCAGCGCTGCACGGCCCGGAGGTACGGCGAGGAGGGGGGCACCGGCTGGTCGGACTGCCGGGAGAGGTACCCCGCCAGCAGCGCGAGCACGATGTCGACGTGCTCGCCCGGTACGTCGCGGGTCAGGGGGCGCTCGGCCAGCAGGGAGTCGACGTCCAGGCCGTCCCCGCGCGGGCCGACCAGCAGGAAGACGGTGTCGAGCCAGGCTGCCCCGACGACGGGCCGGCTCCAGTCACACATCAGCGCGCCGCCGTCGGGGCGCACCAGCAGGTTGTCGTCGCGCACGTCCGCGTGCACCAGCGTGGTGCCGGCCACGACCTCGGCGTACCGCGCCGCCAGGGCCGCCGCCTCCTCGAGGTGCGGCAGGTCGGGCAAGATCTCCCGGACGTGGTCCCAAGCCCCCGGGAAGTCGGCGAACCCGGTCGCGAAGTCCTCCGCCGCCATGGCCGCCGGTGCGGGAGTCAGGGCGGCGGCCGTGCGCTCCAGCAGGTCGAGTGAGGCCGCGAGGTCCGCCGCGGTCCACGGGCGGTGCGGGGCCCTGGACGCGACGTGCTCGATCCCGAGCACCACCCAGTCGTCGGCGTCGTGCAGCCACTGCAGCCTCGGGGCGGGCGCGTCGGGCGGCATCGCGGCGAGCCGGCGCGCCTCCTCGCGGTAGGACGCCGCCGAGGCTCGCTGCGCCTTGGTCGAGGCCGCCTTCACGAAGTGCCGCGAACCGTCCGCGCAACGCAGCACGGAAGCGAAGCCCGGCGTGTAGCCGCCGCCCTGCGTCGTCGCCTCGACGACGGGGGAGCCGCACCGGGTCTCGACCGCGGCGCGGATGTGCGGGGGCAGGAAGACCCACTCCAGGCGCATGGCCGTGCGACCGTGCGGGATGGTCGAGGGGATCACCGGGACATCCTCCTCCTTCCGCGGTCAGGCAAGTGGCAGCCGGGCGGTGCTAGAACGGTTCCGTGCTGCGATTCCTCGCCCTCGGCCTCCTCGTCGTGCTCGGCGCCGCCGCCACCCTGGCGGCGACCCTCGGTGGGCCCGGGTGGTGGGGCCTCCTGGTGCTGCTGGTGCTGCTGGTGCTGCTCGGGGTCCACGACCTGGTCCAGAGGAAGCACTCGCTCCTGCGCAACTACCCGGTGCTCGGGCACCTGCGCTACCTCCTCGAGGACATCCGCCCCGAGCTCCAGCAGTACTTCGTCGAACGCAACTTCGACGGCCGTCCGTTCGACCGGGACACCCGGTCCTCCATCTACCAGCGCGCCAAGGGGGTCAAGGAGGAGCAGCCGTTCGGCACCGAGCGCGACCTCTACGCCGTCGGCTACGAGTACCTGCAGCACTCGACGGTGCCCGTCGACGTGATGGTGCAGCCGCCCCGGGTCCGGATCGGAGGACCGGCCTGCACCCAGCCCTACGACATGGCGCTGGTCAACGTGTCCGCGATGAGCTTCGGTTCGCTGTCGGCGCCCGCGATCACCGCTCTCAACCGCGGGGCGGCACGCGGTGGCTTCGCCCACGACACCGGTGAGGGGGCGATCAGCCCCCACCACCGCCAGGGCGGCGACCTGGTGTGGGAGATCGGGTCGGGCTACTTCGGCGCCCGCACCAAGGACGGTGGCTTCGACGAGCAGGAGTTCGCCGAGAAGGCCGCCGACGACCAGGTGAAGATGGTCAGCCTGAAGCTGAGCCAGGGGGCGAAGCCGGGCATCGGCGGCGTGCTGCCGGGGGCGAAGGTCACCGCGGAGATCGCCCGGACGCGAGACGTGCCGCAGGGCGAGAGCGTCATCTCGCCGGCCTACCACCGGGTGTTCTCGACCCCGCGCGAGCTCGTCCAGTTCATCGGACACCTCCGGGGGCTGGCGGGTGGCAAGCCGGCCGGCTTCAAGCTCTGCCTCGGCTCGAGGGTGGACCTGCTCGCGATCTGCAAGGCCATGGTCGAGGAGGACGTCACTCCCGACTTCATCATCGTCGACGGCGCCGAGGGCGGCACCGGCGCAGCCCCCCTCGAGTACGAGGACCACGTGGGCCTGCCCCTGACCGAGGGACTGATGACCGTCCACGACGCGCTGCTGGGCGTCGGTCTGCGCGACCGCATCAGGATCGGGGCGAGCGGCAAGGTCACCAGCGGCATCGACGTCGTCAAGCGGATCGCCCAGGGCGCCGACTACACCAACTCCGCGCGGGCCATGATGATGGCGCTCGGCTGCATCCAGGCCCAGACCTGCCACACCAACACCTGCCCCGTGGGGGTCGCCACCCAGGACCCGAGGCGGATGCGCGCCCTCGACGTCGCCGACAAGACCGAGCGCGTGGTCCGCTACCAGCAGGCCACGGTCGCCCAGGCGATGCAGGTGATCGCGTCCATGGGCCTGCACTCCTTCGACGAGCTCCGGCCGCACATGCTCCGCCGTCGGACCGAGCACCAGACGATCACGTCGTACGCCGAGATGTTCGAGCAGCTCACGCCCGGCCAGCTGCTCCGGGAGCCGCCCGCTTCGTGGCAGCGGGACTGGGTACGGGCCGATCCCGATCGCTTCCGTCCCTGAGCGGATCGCCCAGGCCTCGCGGACCGGACGGCTGGGCGTCTGCACGGGCACCGTGGGCCCGGGCGCGATCCACCTGCTCAACGGCCGTACGACGCGAAGAAGTCGCACGTCCCGGTGCTCGCGATCTGTGGCCAGGTGCCTCGCGAGGAGACGGGCAGCGAGTTCCTCCAGGAGGGCGACAACCCCGACGCCGCCTGATCTGCCCCGAGCTGCTGGGCTCCGACCACCTCGGGTCGATGGCCAACGCGATGCCACAGGCCCTCGGCGCCGCCGGGGTCGTCTTCGACAACGGCCGCCTCGGGAGCTTCGCCATCGCCAAGACCCGGGAGTTCGTCGCCAGCGCGGAGTGAATGGAAGACTGGGGGCGTCCACCCGCAATCCTGACGAGAGCAGTTCGTGGCCACCTCTTCGACCAGCGCGCCCCGCCCGGGCTACACCGATCCCGCGATCATCCGGAACTTCTGCATCATCGCGCACATCGACCACGGCAAGTCGACCCTCGCCGACCGCATGCTGCAGCTCACCGGCGTGGTCGACGAGCGCGCCGCACGGGCGCAGTACCTCGACCGGATGGACATCGAGCGCGAGCGCGGCATCACGATCAAGAGCCAGGCGGTGCGGATGCCGTGGACCGTCACCGAGGACGCGGCGAGGGCACACGACATCGCTGCCGGGCCGGGCTCCTACGTGCTGAACATGATCGACACCCCGGGCCACGTCGACTTCACCTACGAGGTCTCCCGCTCGCTGGAGGCGTGCGAGGCCGCGGTGCTGCTGGTGGACGCCGCGCAGGGCATCGAGGCCCAGACCCTGGCCAACCTCTACCTGGCCATGAACGCCGACCTGCACATCATCCCGGTGCTCAACAAGATCGACCTGCCCTCCGCCCAGCCCGAGAAGTACGCCGCGGAGCTCGCCGGCCTGATCGGCTGCGACGTCTCCGACGTGCTGCAGACCTCGGCCAAGACGGGGCTGGGCGTGGAGACGCTGCTCAACGAGATCGTCAAGCAGACGCCCGCGCCCGTGGGCGACGCCGATGCGCCGCCGCGCGCCCTGATCTTCGACTCCGTCTACGACACCTACCGCGGCGTGGTCACCTACGTCCGGGTCATCGACGGCAAGCTCAGCCACCGCGACCGGATCAAGATGATGTCCAGCGGTGTGGTCCACGAGATGCTCGAGGTCGGCGTGATCAGCCCGGAGCCGGTGAAGACCCCCGAGCTCGGGGTCGGCGAGGTCGGCTACCTGATCACCGGCGTGAAGGACGTGCGCCAGTCCCGGGTCGGTGACACGGTCACCAGCCAGCACCACGGCGCCACCGAGGCCCTCGGCGGGTACAAGCACCCGAACCCGATGGTCTACTCCGGGCTCTACCCGATCGACGGCGACGACTACCCGACGCTGCGCGACGCCCTGGAGCGGCTGCAGCTCAACGACGCGGCCCTCGCCTACGAGCCCGAGACCTCCGGCGCGCTCGGCTTCGGCTTCCGCTGCGGCTTCCTGGGACTGCTGCACATGGAGATCGTGCGTGAGCGGCTCGAGCGCGAGTTCAACCTCGACCTCATCTCGACCACCCCCAACGTGGTCTACGACGTCACCATGGACGACGGCACGAAGTTCGAGGTGACCAACCCCAGCGAGTACCCCGAGGGCAAGATCGCCGAGGTCCGGGAGCCCGTCGTGCGCGCCACGATCCTCTCGCCGTCCGACTACATCGGCACGATCATGGAGCTGTGCCAGGCCAAGCGCGGCAACCTCCGGGGCATGGAGTACCTCTCCGAGGACCGCGTGGAGATGCGCTACACGCTGCCGATGGGTGAGATCGTCTTCGACTTCTTCGACCACCTGAAGTCGCGCACCAAGGGCTATGCCTCGCTCGACTACGAGCGTGACGGCGACCAGGCCGCTGACCTGGTCAAGGTCGACATCCTGCTGCACGGGGAGCCGGTCGACGCGTTCTCCGCGATCGTGCACCGCGACGCGGCGTACGGCTACGGCGTGATGCTGGCGGGCAAGCTGAAGGACCTCATCCCGCGCCAGCAGTTCGAGGTGCCCATCCAGGCCGCCATCGGCGCCCGGGTGATCGCCCGCGAGACGATCCGCGCGATCCGCAAGGACGTGCTGGCCAAGTGCTACGGCGGCGACATCTCCCGCAAGCGCAAGCTGCTGGAGAAGCAGAAGGAGGGCAAGAAGCGGATGAAGATGGTCGGCCGCGTCGAGGTCCCCCAGGAGGCGTTCATCGCCGCGCTCTCGACGACCGGCGGCACTCCGGAGAAGCCCAAGAAGTGATCGTCCCGGCCGGGCTCGAGGCGCGACGCCCGCTCGGCCCGGCCTGGGCCGACTGGCTGGACCGGCTGCCCGGCCTGGCCGCTGCGCTGCTCGCCGAGTGGGAGCTGGCGCCGGACGGCGCGGCACGGCACGGCTTCGTCTCGCTGGTGCTGCCGGTGCGCACCCGGGACGGCGAGGCGGCCGTCCTCAAGGTCTCCTTCGACGGCGACGACGACTCCGGGCACGAGGCGCTGGCGCTGCAGACCTGGCACGGGCGCGGCACCGTGCGGCTGCTGCGGGCCGACCCGCGCCGCCGGGCCCTCCTGCTGGAGCGGCTGCACGACGAGGACCTGTCGGACCTGTGGGACCTCGAGGCGTGCGAGGTCGTGGGGCAGCTGTACGGCCGCCTGCACGTGCCCGCACCGCCGCAGCTGCGCACGGTCACCTCGTACGTCGAGCGGTGGACCGTCGCGCTCGGCGGGCTGCCCCGCCACGCTCCGGTCCCACGCCGGCTGGTGGAGCAGGCCACCCACCTGAGCGCGGCTCTGTGCAGCGACCCGGCCAGCACCGGCCGGCTGGTGCACGGTGACCTGCACTATGCCAACGTGCTGGCCGCCGAGCGGGAGCCGTGGCTGGTCATCGACCCCAAGCCGATGTCCGGTGACCCGCACTACGAGCCCGCCCCGATGCTGTCGAGCCGCGCCGACGAGCTGGCCCACGGCCCCGGTGGGCTGCGCGACGGCGTGCGCCGCCGCTTCCACACGCTCCTCGACACCGCCGGGCTGGACGAGGCGCGGGCCCGGGACTGGGTGGTGGTCCGGATGGTGCTCGACGCGCACCGGAGCATCCAGGCAGCCCAGCGGGCCGACCGGGCGCTCGCAGCCGTCGAGCGGGACCGGATCACGTTGTGCATCGCGATCGCCAAGGCCGTGCAGGACTGAGGCCCGGCCGGGCGCGGGTGCGCCGTCCACCAGGGCGCACGGCCGAGGGGTCCTGACTTGAGCAAGTGTTCCCCTCGCGCCCAGACTGTGCCCGTGCCCTTCTCCGCGTCGCGCGTCCTCTCCGTCAACGTTGGGCTGCCGCGGGCGGCGCAGTGGGCGGGCATCGGCCGAACCTCCATCGACAAGGTGCCGGTGCGGGGGCCGGTCGAGGTGGGGCGCCACGGGCCGGCCGGCGACGAACCCTCCGACACCCGCCACCACGGCGGCGTGGACAAGGCGGTCTACGCCTTCGCCCGCGAAGACCTCGACCTGTGGTCCGAGCGGCTCGGCGAGCAGATCCGCGACGGCCAGTTCGGGGAGAACCTCACCACCGCCGGCATCGACGTCAACGAGGCCGAGATCGGCGAGCGCTGGCGCGTCGGCGACGTGGTGCTGGAGGTCGCCTCGGTGCGCACCCCCTGCAACGACTTCAAGAGCTGGATGGGCCGGTGCGGCTACGACAACCGGGCGTGGGTGCGCCGTTTCGCCGAGGAGGCCCGCCCCGGTCCGTACCTGCGGGTCCTCGCCCCCGGGGTCCTCTGCGCGGGCGACGAGCTCGAGGTGCTGCACCGGCCCGGGCACGGGGTCACGGTCAGCACCATGTTCCGGGCCCTGATCACCGACCACTCGCTGCTGCCCGAGCTGCTGAGGGTCGAGGGGCTGGCCCCCGAGGCCCGGGTGCGGGCCGAGGCGTACGTGACGGCGCGGGGCTGACCGAGTCGGGTCCCGGTTCGGCCACAAGCGCAGCTTTCGCTACCGGTGGGTAGTGCAGTGATCTAGGTTACTGGCCAAAGACCTCACCTGCCGGTGAGCCGTCTTGGTGCCCCCGCTGCCTGCCCAGGAGAATCATGGCCGATCAGACCGACACCACCTTCCTCGACCGCCTCGCCCCGAACGTCGCTGTCCAGTTCCTCGACCGCGTCGAGAAGTCCGCGGGCGCCGAGGCGTACCGCTACCCGCGAGGTGACGACTGGGAGTCGGTGACCTGGCGGGAGACGGGCGACCGGGTGGAACGGCTGGCCGCCGGGCTGCTCTCCCTGGGCATCGAGTCCGAGCAGCGGGTCGGCATCGTCTCCAACACCCGCTTCGAGTGGATCCTGGCCGACCTCGCCATCATGTGTGCAGCCGGAGCGACCACCACGGTCTACCCGTCGACGAACGACGAGGACACCGCCTACATCCTCGGCGACTCGGAGTGCCGGATCGTCTTCGTCGAGGACGACGAGCAGCTCGCCAAGCTCCGTGGGCACAAGTCCGAGCTGCCGCACGTGCGGAAGGTCGTCACCTTCGAGGGCTCGGGGGACGGCGACTGGGTGATCGGCCTCGACGGCCTGGCTGCCCTCGGGGAGGCGTACCTCGCGGAGCATCCGGGCGTGGTCGAGGAGACCTCACGCGCCATCGGGCCGGACGCGCTCGCGACCCTGATCTACACCTCGGGCACGACCGGGCGGCCCAAGGGTGTGCGGCTCAAGCACCGCTCGTGGGTCTACGAGGGCGCCGCGATCGAGGTGCAGGGCACGCTCGACGAGACGGACCTGCAGTTCCTCTGGCTGCCGATGGCCCACTCCTTCGGCAAGGTGCTGCTCTCCTCGCAGCTGGCCTGTGGCTTCGCCACCGCGATCGACGGGCGGGTCGACAAGATCGTCGAGAACCTCGGCGTGGTCAGGCCCACCTTCATGGGCGCGGCGCCGCGCATCTTCGAGAAGGCGCACGGCCGCATCGTCACCATGCAGGCCGCCGAGGGCGGCGCTAAGGAGAAGCTCTTCAAGCGCGCCTTCCAGGTCGGCCTCGAGGTCGAGAAGCTCAAGCGCGAGGGCCGGTCGGTGCCGCTGGCGCTGAAGGTGCAGCACCGGGTCTTCGACAAGCTGGTGTTCAGCAAGGTCCGCGAGCGGTTCGGCGGCCGCGTCCGGTTCTTCATCTCCGGAGCCGCTGCGCTCAACCAGGAGATCGCCGAGTGGTTCGGTGCCGCCGGCATCCAGATCCTCGAGGGCTACGGCCTCACCGAGTGCTCGGCCGGAGGCTTCGTCAACCACCCCGAGGACAACCGGTTCGGCACCGTCGGTCCCGCCATCCCCGGCAGCGAGGTCAAGCTGGGGGAGGGCGACGAGGTGCTCATCCGCGGCCCCCACGTCATGGACGGCTACCACAACCTGCCCGAGGAGACCGCGAAGGCGCTCACCGAGGACGGCTGGCTGCGCACCGGCGACAAGGGCTCGCTCGACGCCGACGGCTTCCTGACGATCACCGGTCGGATCAAGGAGCTCTTCAAGACCTCGGGCGGCAAGTACATCGCGCCGTCCGGGATCGAGTCGAGGTTCAAGGCGGTGTGCCCCTACGCCAGCCAGTTCATGGTCTTCGGCGACGGGCACAACTACTGCGTCGCACTGGTCACCCTCGACCCGGACGCCATGGCGGGCTGGGCCGCCGAGAACGACATGGCCGGCGCGTCGTACACCGAGGTGGTGCGCTCCGAGAAGGTGCAGGCCATGGTCGGGGGGTACGTCGAGGAGCTCAACGCCCGGCTCAACCGCTGGGAGACCATCAAGAAGTGGGAGCTGCTCGACCACGACCTCTCCATCGAGTCCGGTGAGCTGACTCCCTCGATGAAGGTCAAGCGCAACGTGGTGCAGACCAACCACCAGGCGATCATCGACAGGCTGTACGCCTGAGGTCACCCGGGCGGCAGGCGGTGGCACCCGTCGTCCTCCCCTGAGGGAGGATGGGGCGGTGCCCTCCGCCCCGCCTCCCGGTGACCCCGTCCCCGCGGACGGCTCCCTGCCGGAGGTGGCGCTCGCGGGGCTCGGCGAGAGGCCGTTCGGGCTCTACGTCCATGTGCCGTTCTGCACGGTGCGCTGCGGCTACTGCGACTTCAACACCTACACCGCGGAGGAGCTCGGCGGTCCGGCGACGGCCGCCGGCGCCTCCCGGGCGTCGTACGCCGAGGCTGCGATCGCGGAGGTGCGCCGGGCCCGCCGGGTGCTGGGTGACCGCGATCTCCCGGTGTCGACGGTCTTCTTCGGTGGCGGCACCCCCACGCTGCTGCCCTCGGCCGACCTCGCGGCGGTGGTGCGGGCGATCGACGGCGAGTTCGGCCTGGTGCCGGGGGCCGAGGTCACCACGGAGTCCAACCCCGACAGCGTCAGCGCCGCCGACCTCGAGCAGCTGCGCGCCGGCGGCCTCAACCGGGTCTCCTTCGGCATGCAGTCCGCGGTCGACCACGTGCTGCGCACGCTCGACCGCACCCACGACCCCCGGCGGGTGCCCGACGTCGTCGCCTGGGCCCGCAGCGCCGGCTTCGACCAGGTCAGCCTGGACCTGATCTACGGCACGCCGGGGGAGTCGCTGGCCGACTGGGAGACGTCGATCGACGCGGCCCTGGCCTGCGAGCCCGACCACGTCTCGGCGTACTCCCTCATCGTCGAGGACGGCACCGCGCTCGCCCGGCAGGTCCGCCGAGGCGAGGTCGCGATGACCGACGACGACGACCTGGCCGACAAGTACCTGCTCGCTGACGACCGGTTCACCGCGGCCGGGCTCGGGTGGTACGAGGTGTCGAACTGGTCGCGGGACGAGGCGAGCCGCTGCCGCCACAACCTGCTCTACTGGACCGGCGGGGACTGGTGGGGCGTCGGCCCGGGAGCGCACTCCCACGTCGGCGGCACCCGCTGGTGGAACGTGCGGCACCCTGCGGCGTACGCCGACCGGATCGCCGCCGACCTCAGCCCGGGACACGCCCGGGAGGTGCTCGACCCCGAGAGCCGCAGGGTCGAGCGGGTGCTGCTCGAGCTGCGCCTGCGCGACGGCCTGGACCGCGCCGTGCTGGACCCGACCGGGCTCGCGGCGGTGCCGGGCCTGGTCGCCGACGGTCTGCTGGAGCCCGGGGACGGCCCGCTGGTGCTCACCCGCCGCGGCCGGCTGCTCGCCGACGCCGCGGTCCGCGATCTGCTGCCCTGATCTGCGGGTCTGGTCAGCTGGGGGTCAGCTGACCAGCCGGATCGTCAGCGGGTAGCGGTACTCCCGGCCGTCGAGGGTTCGCACGGTGCCGAGGATCGTGCCGACCAGCCACAGCAGGCCGACCAGCGGCAGCAGCACGAGGCCGATCAGCAGCAGGATGAGCAGCCCCGAGACGAAGCCGTAGACCAGGATGCTGAGCTGGAAGTTCAGTGACTCGACGGCCTGCCGCCGGACGTAGGGCGACTCGCCGCCCTTGAGCAGCAGGACCAGCAGGGGGCCCATGAAGGCCAGGGCCACCACCATGCCCACCAGGGCGCTCCAGTGCGCGGCCGCACCCCAGGTGCGCTCCTCGGGGCTCAGGGAGGAGGGGGGCGGCGGGTAGGGCTGACTCATGGGGTTCAGGCTAGCGACCGCCGGGCTCCGCGGTCACGAAGTCGATGAGCTCCTCGACCCGACCGAGGAGCGCGGGGTCCAGGTCGTGGAACGAGGTGACCTTGCCCAGGATGTGCTGCCAGGCCCGGGCGATGTCGGCCTGGTTGCGGTGCGGCCAGCCGAGCTGCTGGCACGTGCCGGTCTTCCAGTCGATGCTGCGCGGCACGTCGGGCCAGCGCGCGATGCCCAGCCGGGCGGGCTTCACGGCCTGCCACACGTCGATGAAGGGGTGGCCGACCACGAGCACGTGCCTGCCGACGGGGGAGCGGGCGATGCCCTGGGCGATCCGGCTCTCCTTCGAGCCCTTCACCAGGTGGTCGACCAGCACGCCGACGCGGCGCTCGGGGCCCGGGCGGAAGTCACGCAGGTGCTCGGCGAGGTCGTCGACCCCGCCGAGGAACTCCACCACGACGCCCTCGAGGCGCAGGTCGGCACCCCACACCTTCTCGACCAGCTCCGCGTCGTGGCGGCCCTCGACGAAGATCCGGCTGGCCCGGGCCACCCGGGCCTTGGCGCCGTGCACGGCCACCGACCCGGAGGCCGTCCGGGTCGGCTTGGCGGGTGCGCCGGCGCGAACCGGGCGGGTCAGCACGACGGGGCGGCCCTCCAGGAGGAAACCGGGGCCGAGCGGGAACGTGCGGCGCTTCCGGCGCCGGTCCTCGAGGGTGAGGGTGTCGAGGTCGCGGTCGATCGCGACGACCTCTCCGCAGAAGTCGGTGGTGACCTCCTCGACCACGGCCCCGATCTCGGCCGGGATCTCCACGGCGCGCCCGCGCCTGGGCGTGCGCCAGTCGGAGTTCAGGACGTCGGAGCCGTAGCGGTCGGTGGGAGGCACCGGCCAACGGTAGGCGGCGGGGGGACGAGACCGAGGATGACGCGCCGGTCAGGAGGGCCCGCCCCCCGCGCCGTCCCCGCCGCCCGCGTCGGGCTGCTCGTCGGGGTCGGAATCTTCGGGGTCGGACTCCCCGTGTTCGGACTCCTCGGGGGCCTTGCCGCCCTCCATGTCGAGCTCCTCGAGGCTCTTCACGCCCTCCCCGTCCCCGAGGGGCTCGGCCAGCGGGTTGTCCTCGGAGGGCCGCAGGTCCTCCGGGAGCTGGTCGTCGTCGATGCCGGTGGTGGGGTCCTGCTCGGACGGGGAGTCGGTCATGCCGTCCTCGTACCCCGGCGACGTGGGGCCCAACCCCGCCCGGACGTGGCTCAGACGAGCGGCAGCCGCTTCTGGCTGCGCGGCAGCTGCTCGTAGCCGCGACGGACCGCGGCGGCCAGGCGCTCGCGCGGGTAGGGCCACTCGCCGGTGGCGAGCGCCTGGTCGAGCGGGACCCCGCGGCTGGCGAGGTCCCGGATGGTCTCCGCCACGATCCCGATGGTGTTGCGCTGCTCCTCGACGAAGTCGCGGTCGACCACCGAGCCGTGGCCGGGCACGACCACGGAGGCCGACGTGGTGAGGCCGAGCACGATGTCGAGGCTCAGGGGCCACTCCATCGGCCAGGAGTCGTCGTCGAACGACGGAGGGGCGGACTCCTCCACGAGGTCGCCGGCGAGCAGGACGTCGGCGTCCGGGACCCGGACCACGAGGTCACCCCCGGTGTGCCCGCGCCCGGGGTGCACCAGCTCGACCACCCGGTCGCCGAGGTCCAGCACGCGGGCGGAGGAGAACGTGTGGTCGGGCAGCACGACCTCCGTGCCGACGACGTCGGCGGACATCGGGTCGGCCGGGTCTTCGACGTAGCGCTGCCTGACGCCGTCGCCCCACCGCTCCAGCTCGTCACGGGCGGTCTCGTGGGCGTGGATCGCGACCTCGCCGTACGCCGCCCGGAACGCCGCGTTGCCGAAGCTGTGGTCGAAGTGCCAGTGCGTGTTGACGACGCCGGTCACCTCGCCGACGCCGAGGCGGCGCACCTCCTCGACGACCCCGCGGGCGGCACCGGTGGCACCATGGGTGTCCACCACCAGCAGGCCGCGCGAGCCGCCCACCAGCGTGACGTTGACGTCGCACCACTCGTGCCGGGCCACCCAGATGCGGTCGGCCACCTCCCGGAAGGCCGTGCGCGTGACGTCGGTCATGACGACGACCCTAGGGGGCGGGCTAGGATTGGCACTCGGATTACCCGAGTGCCAGTGTGAGGACGCTGGGCCCGCGGCCAGGACTGTTCGACCGACGAGAGGAGGGCGCGCGATGCAGGAGGAACGTCGACTCGCCGTGCTCCGCGCCATCGTGGAGGACTACGTCGTCACCGAGGCCCCCGTCGGCTCCAAGGGCCTGGTCGAGCGGCACGGTCTCGAGGTCTCGCCCGCGACCATCCGCAACGACATGGCCGCGCTCGAGGAGGAGGGGTTCATCACCCAGCCGCACACGAGCGCCGGCCGGGTGCCCACCGACAAGGGGTACCGCCTGTTCGTCGACCGGCTCTCCACCGTCAAGCCGATGAGCCCGGCGGAGAAGCGGGCCATCGCGACCATCCTCGACGGCGCCGTCGACCTCGACGACGTCGTCCAGCGCTCGGTGCGGCTGCTCGCCCAGCTGACCCGGCAGGTCGCCGTCGTGCAGTACCCCACGCTCTCCCGCTCGACGGTGCGTCACATCGAGCTCGTCGCCCTCACGGAGACCCGGCTGCTGGTGGTGCTGATCCTCAGCACCGGCCGGGTCGAGCAGCGGCTGGTCGAGCTCGAGTCCCCGCTGGACGACGAGCAGCTGGTCGAGCTGCGTCGCCACGTCAACCGGGCCGCCACCGGACAGATCATCGCGCTGGCCTCGGCCGCGCTGCGCGAGAGCCTGGGGCGGGAGGAGGCCGGAGCCCTGACCTCCATCGTCGAGACGCTCGTCGAGGCGATGTCGGACCACCGCTCCACCGAGCGCCTGGCGGTCGGGGGAGCGGCCAACCTGGCCCGCTACGGCGACAGCTTCGACTCCGCCGTCCGGCCCCTGCTCGAGGCGCTGGAGGAGCACGTCGTGCTGCTCAAGCTGCTCGGGGAGGCCGGGGTCGGTGACGCCGTCACGGTGCGCATCGGTCACGAGGGCCCCTACCAGGAGCTGTCGTCGACCAGCGTCGTCGCCACCGGGTACGGGCCCGGGGACGAGGCGATCGCGCGGCTGGGCATCGTCGGTCCCACCCGCATGGACTACCCCGGGACGATGGCGTCGGTGCGAGCCGTCGCGCGCTACGTCTCCCGGATCCTCGACGAGGGCTGAGCGCTCCGGCGCTTCCCGCCCGCCCGTCACCCGCACGTTCTCCCCGCAGAACCGATCACGAAGGAACAGACTTGAGTCAGGACCTGTACGACCTCCTCGGGGTCGCGCGCGAGGCAGACGCCGATGCCATCAAGAAGGCCTATCGGCGGCTGGCGCGACAGCTGCACCCCGACGTCAACCCCGACCCGGAGACCCAGGAGAAGTTCAAGGAGGTCTCCCGGGCCTACGAGGTGCTCTCCGACCCGCAGAAGCGCGCGGCGTACGACCGCGGCGGCGACCCGTTCGGCGGGGCCGGGGCGGCCGGCTTCGGCCAGGGCGCGGGGTTCTCGTTCACCGACATCATGGACGCCTTCTTCGGCGGGAACGCGCCGGGCGGTGGCGGCGGGGGCCGCGGTCCGCGCCCGCGCTCCCGCCGGGGCCAGGACGCGCTGATCCGCCTCGACGTCGAGCTGGCCGACGCCGCGTTCGGGGTGACGCGCGAGCTGAAGGTCGACACCGCGATCGTCTGCACCACCTGCCACGGCGGCGGCGCGGCGCCCGGCAGCGCGCCGGTGCCGTGCGAGACCTGCCGCGGCGCGGGCGAGGTCGCCCACGTGCAGCGCTCGTTCCTCGGGGAGGTGCGCACGCTGCGCCCCTGCGCCGCCTGCCGCGGCTTCGGCTCGATCATCCCCGACCCCTGCCGGGAGTGCTCCGGCGACGGCCGGGTCCGTTCACGCCGCACGCTGACGGTCAAGATCCCGGCCGGCGTCGACAACGGCACCCGCGTCCAGCTCACCGAGCAGGGCGAGGTCGGTCCCGGCGGCGGTCCGGCCGGGGACCTGTACGTCGAGATCGCGATCGCCGAGCACGACACGTTCGTCCGTCAGGGCAACGACCTGCACTGCACCGTGTCGGTGCCGATGACGGCCGCCGCGCTCGGCACCACGCTGACGCTGCCCACGCTGGAGGCCGACGTCGTCGCCGCGGGCGAGGAGAACGCGTCGGAGGTGGAGACCTCGTTCGAGCTCGAGCTGCGCCCCGGCACCCAGTCGGGCACCGAGCAGGTGCTGCGCGGCCGGGGGGTGCCCGGGTTGCGCGGTGGGCGCGGCGACCTGGTCGTCAGCGTGGTCGTTGAGACGCCGACGCGCCTCGACGCCCGCCAGGAGGAGCTGCTGCTCGAGCTCTCCGCGCTGCGCGGCGAGGAGAAGCCCTCCGGCCAGGTGCGGCCCGGCGGCAGGTCGGTCTTCGGCCGCCTGCGCGACGCCTTCAACCACTGATCGCACGGCTGCCATGACCCTCCCGGTGCACCTCGTGCCCTCCCTGGCCGCGGTGGCGGTGGGGGCCGAGGTCGAGGTCACGGGTGACGAGGCGCACCACGCGGTGGCCGTCCGCCGGCTGCGGGTCGGGGAGCCGGTCGTGCTGACCGACGGTGCGGGCACCTCGGTGACCGCCACGGTGGCCTCGACCGGCAAGCGGGTCTTCGCGGCCACCGTCACCGACGTACGGACCACGGCCCCGGCCGAGCCGGCGGTGGTGGTCGTCCAGGCGCTGCCCAAGGGTGAGCGCGGCGAGCTGGCCGTCGAGGTGCTGACCGAGGTCGGCGTGGCCGAGATCGTGCCGTGGGCGGCGGAGCGCTGCGTGGCGGTCTGGAAGGGCGAGCGGGCCACGAAGTCGCTGGCCAGGTGGCGCTCGACGGCCCGGGAGGCCGCCAAGCAGGCCCGCCGCTCGTGGTTCTGCGAGGTCGCGGCCCTCACGACGACCCCCGAGCTGACCGCGCTGGTGGCGGCGGCGGACCTCGCGGTCGTGCTGCACGAGGAGTCCTCGGTGCCGCTGGCCTCGGTCGCCGTCCCCGCCAGCGGTCGGATCGTGGTCGTGGTCGGGCCCGAGGGGGGCCTCACCGACGACGAGGTGGCGACGCTGGTGGCCGCCGGCGCGACGTCGGTCCGCCTCGGCGCGGAGGTGCTGCGGACCTCCACCGCCGGCGTCGCAGCCGTCGCGGCCCTTCTCGCCCGCACCCCCCGCTGGACCTGAGCGACCAGTCGCTCGGCTACCTGACGACGATGGTGCGGGTGTCGATCTCGGGGCCGGCCCCCTCGGCGCCGGCCTCGCCGGCGCTCGGGTCGTCGGTGCTGGCGAGGAACGTGTAGCGGCCGGGGGTGAGGTCCGAGACGTCGATCGGGCCGGTCCGCCAGGGGTAGAGCTTGTCCAGCCAGCCCGCCGCGGTGGTGAAGCCGCTCTTCACCGTCGTCTCCCCGCGCCGGATCTCCCAGGGCACGTTCGCCTCGAACGAGCTGCCCACGCCGGACGCCCGGAACGAGCCGCGTACGACGGCGCCCTCCTCGGGAGCCGTGATGCTCATCAGCGAGAGCACCTCGAGCGCGGGGGCGTTCGCGAGGCCGGCGCCCACCGGCACGCCGTACAACGCGTCGAGCTGCTGGCCCCCGCGGAAGACCACCACGCGCGCCCGAGCCTGGACCGCGGCCTGGAGCGTGTGCACGACCTGCTGCACTGCCATCCGCGCCTCGGACGGGCTGGTCCCGGGCGGACGGGCGGTGAGGGCGGGGTCGGCGAGCTCGAGGCTGATCGTGCCGCCCGCCCCGACGCCGTCGAAGTGGGCTGAGGCGAACGACCCCTCGGCCCACGGCGTGCGGTAGTCGGGGTCCCGCGGCCGGCCCTGGAGCGCGAGGAGCGCGCCCTCGAGCGGGTCCCCGGCGCTGATCCGCTGGAACTCCCGGAACAGCCGGGTGCCCCGGGCCCCGTCGCCGAGGTAGTAGGCGGGCACGACGAGCGTGGTCGTCGGGCCGGTCGCGGAGGTGGCGGTGGGCGAGGCGGGCCCCCCGGTCGTGGAGCCGTTGCCCGTCCCCGACGCACCGGAGGGCTGCGTGGCGTCGGGCCCCGTGGTGTCGGACCCGGGGGTGCCGGTGTCGCTGGGGGACGCGCCCGACGATTCGCTGGTCCTCTGCTCGGGGCCGCCCCGCCCGATCAGGCTGCCCGCCACCGCGATGCCGGCGACGACCACCACGGTGGCCACGACGGCCACGCCGACGGCGAGGGTCCAGGGACGGCGAGCGGACATGCGGGTCACCCATTCTCGTTCACGGTCCCGTCGTCCGGCGGCGGGCTCCTGCTTCCATGACAGCATGACGGCAGGCAGGATGGCCCCCATGGGAGACACGCACACCGTGGCCGACTGCCTGTTCTGCAAGATCGTCGCCGGGGACGTGCCGGGCGAGATCGTGCACGTGACGGAGCGGACCGTCGCGTTCCGCGACATCAACGCGCAGGCACCGACGCACGTCCTGGTCGTCCCCCGCGCGCACTACCCGAACGCCGCCGCGCTCGCCGCCGGTGACCCGCTGGCCGCCGCCGAGCTGCTGACGACGGCCGCGGCGGTGGCCGCGGCCGAGGGGCACGACGACTACCGCCTCGTCCTCAACACCGGCGCGGGCGTCGGCCAGACGGTCTTCCACACCCACGCGCACCTGCTCGCCGGGCGCGCGATGACCTGGCCGCCCGGATGACCCGCCCGGGTCGGCGCCGGCTGGCGGTGCTCCCCGTGGTGGCCGCGCTGCTGCTCACGGGCTGCGGCCTCACCGGTCCGTCGCCGGACGCCGCACCCCGGCCCAGCCCGACCGCTGCCCCTGCTGCGCCTGCCCCTGCTGCGCCTGGCCCAGGTGCTGACCCTGCTGCTGAGGCTTCCGGGCCGGGCGTCGACGACGGGTCCCGCCCGTTGCGCCGCGGCGAGCGGCGCGTCACGTTGGCCATGCAGGAGGCCTACACCCCCTCGGCGCCGAACGGTGTCGGAACCGACGACTACCGCTGCTTCCTGCTCGACCCCGGCCTGGCCAGGGACTCCTACCTGACCGGCACCAACGTGCTCCCGGGCAACCCGGACGTCGTGCACCACGTGATCATCTTCCGGGTGGACGCGGCCCGGGTGGCCGAGGCCGAGGCGAAGGACGCCGCCGAGCCCGACGCCGGCTGGACCTGCTTCGGGGGGACCGGCCTCGAGCGCGACCTCGCCCAGGTCGAGGACGCCAGCTGGCTGGGCGCGTGGGCGCCGGGCAGCGGGGAGTCGCGCTCGCCGAAGGGGTACGGCGTGGAGCTCGACCAGGGCGCCCGGATCGTCATGCAGGTGCACTACAACCTGCTCGTCGCCCAGGACCCCGACCGGTCGTCGGCCCAGCTGCGGGTGGCGGCTCGGGGCGCCGACCTGACCCCGCTGCACACCTTCCTGATGCCGGCGCCGGTCGAGCTCCCGTGTCGCCCCGGCCACGACGCCTCGCCGCTGTGCGATCGGGCCGCGGCCGTGGCGGACGTCAAGCGGCGCTTCGGCGACGGCCCCGGCTCCACCGGGGACCTGCTCCACCTCCTCTGCGGCGGCAGCCCGGTCGCCTCGGCCCCCACCTCGTGCACGCGGCAGGTCTCACGCCCGATGACGGTCCTCGGCGTCGCCGGGCACATGCACCTCCTGGGCCGCTCGATCCGGGTCGAGACCAACCCCGGCACGCCCGAGGCGAGGACCGTGCTGGACATCAGCCCCTGGGACTTCGACGACCAGCGGTCCCGGCCGATCGCGCCCGTCCACCTGGACCCCTTCGACGAGGTCCGGGTGACCTGCCGCCACGTGCAGTGGCTGCGTGACCGGCTGCCGTCGTTCGAGGGCCAGGAGGAGCGCTACGTGGTCTGGGGCGAGGGCACCACCGACGAGATGTGCCTGGGCCTGCTGCAGGTCGCGTTCGACGGGGAGGACTCATGAGTCCCGCCTCCGCGGGCGCGCGGGCGGAGGTCGAGCGCCTGCTCGAGACCATCGGGACGACGGACTCGCACACCAACGCCGTCTGCAGCCTGCACCCCGGGGCGCTGGCGCAGGCCGACGCGCGCGACACCGAGGCGGCCGCAGGACGCAGTCGAGGCCCGCTGCACGGTCGGGCGGTGCTGGTGAAGGACAACATCGACACCCACGACCTGCCCACGACCGCCGGCTCGCTGGCCCTGGCCGGCGCCCCGCCCCCCGCGCAGGACGCACCGCTGGTGGCGCGCCTGCGAGCCGCCGGCATGGTGGTGCTGGGCAAGACCAACCTGTCGGAGTGGGCGAACATCCGCGACGGCCACTCGACCTCCGGCTGGAGTGCGTACGGCGGCCTGACCCGCAACCCCTACGGGCTCAACCGCTCGGCCGGGGGGTCGAGCTCGGGCAGCGGGGCGGCGCTCGCCGCGGGCCTCGCGCCGTTCGCGATCGGCACCGAGACCGACGGCTCGATCACGAGCCCGGCCGCCTTCAACGGCTGCGTCGGGTTCAAGCCAACCGTGGGCCGGGTCCCGGCGGCCGGTGTGGTGCCGATCGCGCCCTCCCAGGACTCGCCCGGCCCCATGGCCACCAGCGTCCGGGACGCGGCGGCCCTGCTCAGCGTGCTGGCCGCCGACGGGGTCGACTACGCCGCGCACGCGGTGCCGGGACGCCTGGCCGGCAAGCGGATCGGCGTGCCCCGGGCGACGTACTGGGGCTACTCGCCGCACGCCGACGCCGCGGCCGAGCGCGCGGTCGCCCTGCTCGCCGCGCAGGGTGCCACGATCGTCGACGCCACCGACCTGCCGGCCCTCCCGGGCGCCGTCAGGTGGGCCGAGCTGACCGTTCTGCTGGCCGAGCTCCGCTCCGCACTGCCGGAGTACCTCGCGACCCGCAAGGGGGACGTGCCGCGCTCGCTGGAGGAGCTCGTGCGCTTCAACCTCGATCACGCCGACCTCGAGCTGGCGCACTTCGGCCAGTCGCTGTTCGAGCGGGCGCTGGTCGGGCCGAGCATCCACGACCCGGAGTACGCCGCAGCCCGCGCGCTGTGCCTGGCCAGCACGCGGGGGGAGGGCATCGACCGGGTGCTCGGCGAGCACCGCCTCGACGCACTCGTCACCCCGTCCTACGCGCCGGCGCACCCGATCGACCTGGTCAACCCCGAGAGCCACCCGGGCTCGTGCACGAGCGTCCCGGCGATGGCGGGCTACCCGCTGCTGACCGTGCCGACCGAGCTCGCCGCCGGGCTGCCGGTGGCCATCTCGTTCTGGGGCACGGCCGACTCCGAGACGACGCTGGTGGAGATCGCCCACGGCTACGAGGTGGCGCGCGACCGCACCAGCGGTCCGCTGCCGCCGCCGACCTTCCCGACGTTCGTCTAGGGGCCGTGGTGAGCCCCTGGAGGGGGAGGCGTCAGAGGACGGCGAGCAGCAGTCGCAGCACGTAGAAGAACACCGGTGTCGCGAAGACCGCGAGCATCACCCAGGCCGTGATCCGGTGCAGGGGCTTGGCGGGGTCCAGGGCACCGGCGAAGTCGAGCAGCGCGCCGTCCGGCACATGGTGGGTCAGGCCCATCCGGCGGGCGTCCCCGGGCAGCCGGCGACCGGCCTCCCAGTACGGCGGCGTGTCGTCGTCGTGGTCGGACCAGTCGTCGGCCCACTCCTGCGGCCCCTCGGATGCCCTCGCCATGGCTCCACCGTAGGCGCTCGCGCCTGAGCGGTCGCTCCGGACGTTGGGGCCGGCACCGGCCCCCGGCGTAGCATGGAGCCCGCTCACTCCGCCGAACGAGAGGCCGCCCGACCGGGCATCCATGACTGACACGCAGCGACAGGACGGCGCCCCAGCCCCCACGACCACCACCCGCCACACCGTGGTGGTCCCCACCAGCATCGACATGGTCAACCTCCTCGGCCCCGGCGACGAGTTCCTCGGCATCATCGAGGGCGCGCTGAAGGCCGAGATCCACGTGCGCGGGAACCGGATCACGCTGCGCGGCGAGCCCGGCGAGGTCGCCCTGGCCGACCGGCTGCTCGACGAGCTCGTGACGATCATCCGCACCGGCCAGGGCGTCACCTCCGAGACCGTCGAGCGGGCCATCACGATGCTGCGCGCCGAGACGACCGAGCGACCGGCCGACGTGCTGAGCCTGAACATCCTCTCCAACCGCGGCCGCTCGATCCGCCCGAAGACGCTCAACCAGAAGCGCTACGTCGACTCGATAGACAAGCACACGATCACGTTCGGCATCGGGCCCGCGGGCACCGGCAAGACCTACCTCGCCATGGCCAAGGCCGTCCAGGCGCTGCAGGCCAAGAACGTCACCCGGATCATCCTGACCCGTCCCGCGGTCGAGGCCGGCGAGCGGCTGGGCTACCTGCCGGGCACGTTGAGCGAGAAGATCGACCCCTACCTGCGCCCCCTGTACGACGCGCTGCACGACATGATCGACCCCGAGACGATCCCCAAGCTGCTCGCCGCCGGGACCATCGAGGTGGCGCCCCTGGCGTACATGCGGGGCCGGACGTTGAACGACGCCTTCATCATCCTCGACGAGGCACAGAACACCTCGCCGGAGCAGATGAAGATGTTCCTGACCCGGCTCGGTTTCGGCTCCAAGATCGTGGTCACCGGTGACGTCACTCAGGTCGACCTGCCCAACGGCACGAAGTCCGGCCTGAGGGTGATCGAGGGCATCCTCGACGGCGTCGAGGACATCGTCTTCAACCGCCTGACCAGCCACGACGTGGTGCGCCACCGACTGGTCGGCAAGATCGTCGCGGCCTACGACGAGGCCGACGCCCGCGGTGAGACGGCGAAGGAGCGACGCTCGTGAGCATCGAGATCATCGACGAGTCCGGCCTGGCGCTCGACGTGGCGCACCTGGCCTCGCTGAGCCGCTTCGTGATGGACCGGATGCGCGTGCACCCGCAGGCCGAGCTGTGCGTGAAGGCGGTCGACGAGGCCACCATCGCCGAGCTCAACGAGAAGTGGATGGACAAGGAGGGCCCGACCGACGTGCTCGCCTTCCCCATGGACGAGCTGCGGC
The DNA here is from genome assembly GCA_963760585.1 of uncultured Actinomycetota bacterium. Taxonomy (GTDB): domain Bacteria; phylum Actinomycetota; class Actinomycetes; order Propionibacteriales; family Nocardioidaceae; genus Nocardioides. The sequence continues at coordinate 540,682 of CAVXDI010000002.1, read as the reverse complement.
CCGGCCTGGTCGACGAGGAGCCGGAGGAGGGCGTCCTCGGCGACCTGGTGCTGTGCCCCGAGATCGCCGCCACGCAGGGGGAGACGGCCGGTCACGGCACCCTGGCCGAGATCGAGCTGCTGACCACGCACGGCATCCTGCACCTGCTCGGCTACGACCACGCCGAGGCCGAGGAGCACGCCGAGATGTTCGGCCTCCAGGACGAGATCCTGGGCGAGTGGCGCGCAGCGGGCGCCGCCGGCGACACCCCCGACCATGGGTGAGCTGGGGCTGCCCCTGGAGGCAGCGGTCCTGGTGGTGCTGGCGGGGATCTTCTCCGCCGCCGACGCCGCCCTGGCCTCGTTCTCCCACGCCCGCGCCGAGGAGCTGCTCGCCGAGGGCAGGACCGGCTCCCGGCGTCTGGTGTCGCTGCTCGACGACCCCTCCCGCTACCTCAACACCGCGCTGCTGCTGCGGATGCTGTGCGAGATCGCGGCCACCGTGCTGGTCACCCGTTGGTTGCACGGGATCTACGGCGGGGCCTGGTGGCCGACCGCGCTGAGCACCATCGCCTCGATGCTGGTGCTCTCGTTCGTGGTGATCGGCGTCGCGCCACGCACCCTGGGCCGCCAGCACGCCGAGCGGGTCGCCCTGTTCTCGGCGCTGCCGCTGGCCTTCGTGACGACCGTCCTGGGCCCGCTGCCGCGCCTGCTGATCCTGGTCGGCAACGCGATCACCCCAGGCAAGGGCTTCCGAGAGGGCCCGTTCTCGACCGAGACCGAGCTGCGCGAGCTGGTCGACCTCGCCGAGGCCTCCGCGGTCATCGAGTCCGGCGAGCGCAAGATGATCCACTCGGTCTTCGAGCTCGGCGACACCAGCGCCCGGGAGGTGATGGTGCCGCGCAACGACGTGGTCTACGTGGAGCGGCACAAGAACCTGCGCCAGACGCTCTCCCTCTTCCTGCGCAGCGGTTTCTCGCGGGTGCCGGTGATCGGCGAGAACCTGGACGACATCGTGGGCTTCGCCTACCTCAAGGACATCGTGCGCCGCGACTTCGAGGCGCCCGACGTCGAGTTCACCGAGCGGATCGACTCGGTGATGCGCCGCGCGCACTACGTGCCGGAGTCCAAGCCCGTCGACTCGCTGCTCAAGGAGATGCAGGCCGACCGCCAGCACATCGCGGTCGTCGTCGACGAGTACGGCGGCACCGCCGGCCTGATCACCATCGAGGACGTCCTGGAGGAGATCGTCGGTGAGATCACCGATGAGTTCGACGAGGACGAGATCGAGGTCGAGGTGCTGCCCTCGGGCACGACCCGGGTCTCCTCGCGCTACCCGATCGACGACCTCGACGAGCTCTTCGGCGGGCGGATCGAGGAGGAGGACGTCGACAGCGTCGGCGGCCTCATGGCCAAGCACCTGGGCCGGGTGCCGATCCCGGGCTCCCACGTCGAGGCGCACGGCCTGCGCTTCGAGGCGGAGGGCCCGGCCGGCCGGCGCAACAAGATCGGCACGGTGCTGATCAGCCGGGTCGGGCCGCCCGTGCTCGAGCCGGCCACCCACCACGAAGGAGCCACCCATGCCTGACCTCTCGCCCGAGGACACCAAGCTGGTCACCCTGGCCCGCGCCACCCGGGCCCGGGCCGGTGGGGCGGAGGGCGCTGCGGTCCGCGACGCCGACGGACGCACCTACGCCGCCGCCACGGTCGACCTGCCCTCGCTGCGGCTCTCCGCCGTCGGTGCCTGTGTCGCGATGGCCGTGGCCTCCGGGGCCCGGGGGCTCGAGGCTGCGGTCGTGCTCACGGAGGCCGAGGCGGTGCGGGGCGCGGACCTCGACGCCCTGCGCGACCTCGGCGGCGCCGCCGTCGTCGTCCACCGCGGCGAGCCCCGAGGCACGGTGCACGAGACGCTGTCGACCTGATCGGGCGTTCGCGCTCGCACCCCCTCGGCCGGTAGTACGTTGAATGCGTGGTTCCAGGGGCGGATGGTCGACACGAAGCCGCGGTCCAGCGGCTCCAGCGGTCCTTCGCGGCCATCCCGGCCGGCACCCCGGTGCGCCTGGCCAAACGCACCTCCAACCTGTTCCGCCCCCGCGCCGTCACCGAGGTGCCCGGGCTGGACGTCTCCGGCCTCGACGGGGTGCTGTTCCTGGACCCGGTCGCGCGCACCGCGGACGTCCAGGGCATGTGCACCTACGAGGACCTCGTCGCGGCCACCCTGGCCCACTCGCTGATCCCGCTGGTCGTGCCACAGCTGCGCACGATCACGCTCGGAGGGGCGGTCACCGGGCTCGGCATCGAGTCCACCAGCTTCCGCAACGGACTGCCGCACGAGTCGGTGCTCGAGATGGACGTGCTGACCGGCGACGGGCTGGTCGTCACGACGCGTCCCGGCGAGGCGCTCTTCGACGCGTTCCCCAACTCCTACGGCTCGCTCGGCTACGCCACCCGGCTGCGCATCGCGCTGGAGCCGGTGCCGGCGTACGTCGCCCTGCGGCACCTCGCCTTCGACGACGGCGGGCTGCTGGCCAAGACGATCGCCGAGATCACCGAGGAGGGCGTGCACGACGGCGTCCGCGTCGACGCGCTGGACGGTGTCTCCTTCGGGCCCGGGGACCACCGGCTCACCCTCGCGACGTGGACCGGCTCGACGGGAGGCGCGCGGGCCTCCGACTACACCGGCCAGCAGATCTTCTTCCGCTCCGTGCACGAGCGGGAGAGCGACCTGCTCACCATGGAGGACTACCTCTGGCGCTGGGACACCGACTGGTTCTGGTGCTCCGGGGCCTTCGGCCTGCACCGGCCCGGCGTACGCCGACTGTGGCCCCGGCGCTGGCGCCGCTCCGACGTCTACCACCGGCTGATCGGTCTCGAGCGTCGCCTCGGCCTCGTGGACCGGCTCGACCGGCGCGCGGGGCGACCCGAGCGGGAGCGTGTGGTGCAGGACGTGGAGGTCCCCGTCGAGCGCCTCGACGAGTTCCTGGCGTGGTTCGACGACGAGGTCGGGATGCGTCCGGTCTGGTTGTGCCCGCTGCGCTCGACCAGGGCCTGGCCCAGCTACCCGCTCGTCCCGGGCGAGACCTACGTCAACGTGGGCTTCTGGGGGACCGTGCACGTCGGCCCCGAGGCCTCCCGGGGCCCCCTGAACCGGGCCGTCGAGGAGCGGGTGCACGCCCTCGGCGGGCACAAGTCGCTCTACTCCGAGGCGTTCTACGACCCCGACACCTTCGACCGGCTCTACGACGGGGCCAACCTGAGGGCCCTGCGGCGCCGGCACGACCCCGACGACCGGCTGACCAACCTCTACGACAAGGCGGTGGGAAGACGATGAAGAGCTCCGAGAGCATCACCATCGGCGACACGGTGGCCTCGCTGCTGCGCGACGGGATGCCGGTCCGCTTCACGGCGTACGACGGCAGCGCGGCCGGCCCGCCCGACGCGGAGATCCGGCTCGACCTGAGCAACCAGCGCGGCCTGGCCTACCTGATGACCGCCCCGGGGGACCTCGGCATGGCCCGGGCCTACGTCTCCGGCGACCTCCACTTGCACGGCGTGCACCCCGGTGACCCCTACGAGGCGATGAAGCTCCTCCAGAACCACCTGCGCTTCCGCAAGCCCACCCCGGCGGAGGCGATCGCGATGCTGCGCGGGCTCGGGCTCTCGAACCTCAGGCCGCCACAGCCCCCGCCGCAGGAGCACCTGCCGCGCTGGCGCCGGGCCGTGGAGGGCCTGCGCCACTCGATGAACCGTGACGCCGGCGTCATCGCGCACCACTACGACGTGTCGAACGAGTTCTACTCCTACGTCCTGGGCCCGTCGATGGCCTACACCTGCGCGGTCTACCCCGAGCCCGGCACCAGCCTCGAGGCCGCCCAGGCCGAGAAGTTCGACCTGGTCTGTCGCAAGCTCGACCTGCGGCCCGGCATGCGCCTGCTCGATGTGGGCTGTGGCTGGGGCGGGATGGTCCGCCACGCCGCCCGGGAGTACGGCGTCCGGGCGCTCGGCGTCACGCTCTCGCGCGAGCAGGCGCAGTGGGCCAAGGAGGCCATCGACCGCGACGGTCTCGGCGACCTGGCCGAGGTGCGGCACAGCGACTACCGCGACGTGCTCGAGGACGGCTTCGACGCGGTCAGCTCGATCGGACTGCTGGAGCACATCGGGGTGAAGAACTACCCCGCGTACTTCTCCTTCCTGCGCAGCCGGCTGCGCCCCGAGGGCCGCCTGCTCAACCACTGCATCACCCGGTCGCACAACCGGCGCGAGGAGACCGGGGCGTTCATCGACCGCTACGTCTTCCCCGACGGCGAGCTCACCGGCTCGGGCACGATCATCAGCGCCGCCCAGGACGCCGGCCTCGAGATCGTCCACGAGGAGAACCTGCGTCGGCACTACGCGATGACCCTGCGGGACTGGGGCGCCAACCTGGTCGAGAACTGGGACGCCGCGGTGGCCGAGGTGGGGGAGGGCACGGCCCGGGTCTGGGGCCTCTACATGGCCGGCTCCCGGCTGGGCTTCGAGCGCAACGAGATCCAGCTCCACCAGGTGCTGGGGGTGCGCACCGGCGAGGACGGCAGCGACGGCTTCCCCCTTCGCCGCACCTGGTAGCCGACGGGTCGGCGGGCTGGGGTGCGGCGCGGGTCGCCGCACCCCCTAGCCTTGACGGGTGAGCACGAGAGCCCAGCACCACACCGCCGAGGTCCTCGGACGCGAGCAGCTCTCCGACCACCTGGTGCGCCTGCGCCTGGGCGGCGCGGGGCTGGCCGGGTTCGTCTCGACCGGTGTCCCCGACGAGTGGGTCGGGCTGGTCGTGCCGGGGCAGTTCCAGAGCCGGTACTACACGGTGCGCTCCTGGGCCGGGGGCGAGCTGGTGCTGGACGTGGTCGTGCACGAGGTCGGGCTGGTCACCGAGTGGGCGGCGCGCGACCCCGAGCTCGTGGTCGGCGAGAGCGTGACGGTGACGGAGGCGCGGGGCTCGTTCGCGCTGCCGCCCGACGCCGAGTGGCTGCTGCTGGTGGGCGACCTCACCGCGATGCCGGCGATGGCCCGGATCTCCGAGGAGGTCGGCCCCACGGTCCCGACCCGGATCTGGGCGGAGGTGCCCGACGACCTGTCCTCCTACCTCCCGCCGGGCGCCGACGTCACCTGGCTGGCGCCTCCCGCGGACGACGCGAGCGCGCTCGCGGAGGTGGTCGCGGGGATCGAGTGGCCCGCCGGCGACGGCTACTTCTGGATGGCGGGGGAGTCCGCGCAGATGCGGGCGATCCGCAAGCACCTGATGCGTGAGCGGCGCCTGCCGCCCACGGCGTACGACGTGATGGGGTACTGGCGGGGCAACTCCCGCCGCCAGCCCCGCGCGGTGGACCCGGGGCCGATCTGGCGCGCGGGGAAGGCAGCCGGCAAGTCCGACGACCAGATCTGGGCGGACTTCGACGCCGCCCGAGAGGAACACCCATGAGCAGGACCCCCGCAGGTGCCACCGGCTCGTCAGCGGACCCGTCGAAGGGTGACGCCAGCGCTCACCGCAGCGGCTTCGTGTCGTTCGTCGGGCGGCCCAACGCCGGCAAGTCGACGCTGACCAACGCCCTGGTCGGCAGCAAGGTCGTGATCACCAGCTCGAAACCGCAGACCACCCGCACCGTGGTGCGCGGCATCGTGCACCGCGACGACGCCCAGCTGATCCTGGTCGACACCCCCGGCCTGCACCGGCCGCGGACCCTGCTCGGCGAGCGTCTCAACGACCTGGTCAAGACCACGCTGGCGGAGGTCGACGTCGTGGCGGTCTGCTTCCCGGCCAACGAGAAGATCGGGCCCGGGGACCGGTTCATCGTGCGGGAGATGGCCAAGGTCAAGCGCACGATCAAGGTCGCGGTGGCCACCAAGACCGATCTCGCCACTGGCGAGCAGATCGGCCGGCACCTCCTCGACATCGCCGAGCTCGGCGTCGAGACCGGCACCGAGTGGGCCGAGATCGTGCCGGTCTCGGCCCAGGCCGGCGACCAGGTCGGCCTGCTCGCGGACCTGCTGGTCGGGCTGCTGCCCGAGGGCCCGCAGCTCTACCCGGACGGCGAACTCAGCGACGCCCCCGAGGAGGCGATCGTCGCCGAGCTGATCCGGGAGGCCTCGCTCGAGGGGGTGCGTGACGAGCTGCCGCACTCGATCGCCGTCGTGGTGCAGGAGATGGGCCTGCGGGAGGGCCGCTCCGCGGACCGGCCGCTGCTCGACATCCACGCGAACCTCTACGTCGAGCGGGACTCCCAGAAGGGGATCATGATCGGCCACAAGGGGGCACGCCTGCGCGACGTCGGCAAGGCGGCCCGCCTGCAGATCGAGGCCCTGCTGGGCACCCCGGTCTACCTCGACCTGCAGGTCAAGATCGCCAAGGACTGGCAGCGCGACCCCCGCCAGCTGCGCAAACTGGGCTTCTGACCCGAGCCGGGCGCCCGCACGCGAGAAGCGTGCGAGCGCCGGGCTCGACTCGGCCGGTCTCCCGGCAGGGTCGACCGGGTCAGGCGGGGACCATCCCGTGCGGGTCGATGACGAACTTCTGCGCCGCACCCTTGTCGAAGTCCAGGTAGCCCTGCGGAGCCTCGTCCAGGCTGATCGTCGTCGCGTTCACGGCCTTGGCGATGTGGGCGCGGTCGGCGAGAATCAGGTTCATCAGCTGCCGGTTGTACTTCTTCACCGGGCACTGGCCGGTGGTGAAGGAGTGGGACTTCGCCCAGCCGAGCCCGAGTTTGACGCCGATCTGGCCGACCTGGGCGTTCTCGTCGACCCCGCCGGGGTCGCCGGTCACGTACAGGCCGGGGATGCCCAACGACGCCCCGGCGGTCGCGATCGTCATGATGTCGTTGAGCACCGTCGCGGGCGCCTCGGCGGCGTCCGCGCCGTGGCCGCGGGCCTCGAAGCCCACCGCGTCGACCGCCGCGTCGACCTCGGGCACGCCGAGGATCTGCTCGATCATGTCGGGCAGCTCGTTGCCGCTGGTCAGGTCGACGGTCTCGCAGCCGAACGTCGCCGCCTGGCGCAACCGGTCGGCGTTCATGTCGCCGACGATCACCGTGGCCGCCCCGAGCAGCTGGGCGGAGTACGCCGCGGCGAGACCGACCGGGCCGGCCCCGGCGACGTACACCGTGGAGCCGGTGGTGACCCCGGCCGTGGCGGCACCGTGGTACCCGGTCGGGAAGATGTCGGAGAGCATCGTCAGGTCGAGGATCTTCTCCAGGGCCTGGTCCCGGTCGGGGAACTTCAGGAGGTTGAAGTCGGCGAACGGAATCATCACGTACTCAGCCTGGCCGCCCAGCCAGCCGCCCATGTCGACGTAGCCGTACGCGGCACCGGCCCGGGCCGGGTTCACGTTGAGGCAGATGCCGGTCTTGCCCTCGTTGCACATCCGGCAGCGCCCACAGGCGATGTTGAACGGCACCGAGCAGATGTCGCCCTCCTTGACGAAGAGGACGTCGTCGCCGACCTCGACCACCTCGCCGGTGATCTCGTGGCCCAGCGTCTGGCCGACCGGGGCGGTCGTGCGGCCGCGGACCATGTGCTGGTCGCTGCCGCAGATGTTGGTGGTGACGAGCTTGACGATGGCGGCGTGCGGGGCCTTACGCTTCAGGCCCAGGCCGGTGACGACGTCCTCGGGCAGCTCAAGCTTGGGGTAGTCGACGGTGGTGACCTCGACCTCTCCCGGACCGGTGTAGACGACGACGCGGTTTCCCGACATGGCGTTCCTCTCCTGCTCTGTGATCGTGATCACGCTGACCTCGCCGACGTTAACCGTCCGGGTCAAACGCCCACAAGGTCAGCCGAGCACGAGGTCGACGCCGGTCTGCTGCACGCCGAGCTCCCAGAGCCGGCGGGCCAGGTCGTCGTCGCGGGCGTGCGCGCTCAGCTTCGCCGGCCCGACGGGGCCACGGGTCTCGCGCAGTCGCTGCGGGCCGGAGTAGCTGCCCGGCGCGGCCGCGGTGGCGGCGTACAGCGTGGGGTTCGCCCCCGCGGCGGCGGACTGGAAGAGCAGGGGCATGACGTACGGCGCCAGCCGGCGCACCACGCGGTTGGCGCCCATCCCGTCGGGGGAGCTGACCAGGTTGGTCGAGGAGACCCCCGGGTGCGCGGCGGTGGAGACCAGCGCAGACCCCGCCGCCTGCGCGCGCCGGTGCAGCTCGCGGGCGAAGAGCAGGTTGGCGAGCTTGCTGTTGCCGTAGGCCCGCTCCGGCTTGTACGTCGTCCTCGGGTTGCCCTCCAGGACCCTCTCGTCGCCGCGGTGGTGGGCGATCGACGAGACGGTGACCACGCGGGGGGAGGACGACGCGAGCAGGGCCGGCAGCAGCCGGCCGGTGAGGGCGAGGTGCCCGAGGTGGTTGGTGCCGTACTGGAGCTCGAAGCCGTCCTCGGTCTCGCGGTGGTTCGGGGGTGTCATCACGCCCGCGTTGTTGACCAGGAGGTCGAGTGGACCCTCCCAGCGCTCGGCGAACGCGGCGACCGACGCCTGGGAGGCGAGGTCGAGGGGCTCGACGCGCGGGGAGCCGGGCATGGTGGCGGCCGCCTGGTGCCCGGAGTCCACGTTGCGGCAGGCGAGCACCACGGTGGCGCCGTGGGCGGCGAGCTCACGGGCGGTGTGGGCGCCGATGCCGGAGTTGGCCCCGGTCACCACGGCGGTGCGGCCGGTCAGGTCGGGCAGGTCGGCGGGCTTCCAGCTCACGGGCACTCCAGGTCTCGTCTGCGCGGGGTTCAGTCGGGGATCCAGCACCGACCGTACGTCTGTCCGGCCGACCACTGCTCGGCCGAGGGCCACTCGTAGCCCCAGGAGAAGTTGAGCTTGTCGTTCGCGGCCCGTTCCCCGACGTCCTTGCAGGTCACCCGTCCGGCGTCCCGGGCGACCCCCTCGCCGGGGTAGGCGCCGTCGTCGCCGGACGTGGCGGCCAGGGGGATGACGCGCACCGCGCGCCACGAGTGCGTGCTGGCGCAGGTGACCCGGGCGAAGTCGGGCCGGCCGGGCTCGGCGGTGCCGCACATCGCGAGCCGCTCGGCCTCCGGCCGGTCGAGAAGGCCCGCCATTGCCCCGACCCCGGCCCCGGCCCCGGCCCCTCCCAGCGGGGCGAGCCGGTCCTGGCCGGCCAGCGCGATCACGTCGCAGCGGAACCACTCGGCCCCGGCGTCGGACTCCTCGACCGTGGGCGTGAACCAGACGGCGCGCAGCATGCTGAGTCGCAGGTCGTCGACGGTGCCGCCGAGGAAGGGCGCCAGCAGCGGCGGGCACGCCCGGGCGGGCTGGGCCCGGACCCGTCGGGAGTCGACCGCGAGCAGGTGGCCGCCCACGACGGTGTCGAGCGTGCCGACGGCGTACGTCACCGAGGTGTGCGGGCGGGTGCACGGCACCGCCGGGGCCGTGCTGGTCGGGGCCACGGCCGTCTCGATGTCGAGGCGGTAGCAGGCCCGCGGGGCGGGGCGGGGCGCCGGCCGGGCGGTCGGAGGGCTGGTCGCCAGATCGCGGGTGTCGCGCGGCGTGGGGGTCGGGGTCGCCGGGGTCGCCGGGGCCCCCGAGGAGGTGGTCGACGTCGGCGGCGCGGGCGTCGCCTCCGGGCCGCCGGACCCGCCGCAGCCGGCGAGGGCGAGCGGCAGGACCACTGCGACGGTGAGGGCCGCCCGGCGGGAGCGGAACCGGGTCATGACTCCGTCCTGGCCCAGCAGACCGAGCGCCGGTTGCCGGCCTGCCACTCGCCCTCGTGGAACCATGTGTAGCCGAAGTCGTAGTCGACCGGGTAGCCCAGCATGGCGCCGACGGAGGAGGAGCAGAAGTCCCGGCTGCGGACCTGCACGACCCGGTCACCGGGGTAGGGGTCCTTCTTCTGTCCCAGCACGATGGTGCTGACCGCCCGCCAGTCGTGCGGCTCGCGGCACGGGATCTTGGTCGAGCCGCTCACCGAGGGTCCCTTGACGCACACCAGCCAGTCGTCGGTGGCCTTGCGCAGCAGGCCCTTGGCGTCCTCGGGCAGCGGGACGTACTCCTTGCTCTGCTCGCCGCCGCCGATGATGTCGCAGCGGTACCAGCGGGCGCCGTCGGCCCAGGCCCGGGGCGAGGGCCGGAACCACGCCCAGCTCACGATCGTGCGCATCGAGAGGCTCTCGTCGGTGCCCACGAACTTGAGGAACTTCTCGGAGCAGGCGTCGTAGGCGAAGGCGCCGGCCTGCTTGTCGCCGTACGGCGCCTCCTCGAGCCCGGACGGCAACGGGCCCACCGCGTAGGTCTGGGCGGTGTGCGGCTGCGCGCAGTCGACCGTGGGCGTCGCGTTGCTGGCGGCGGCCACGTCGTCCGGCGTGACCCGACGACAGGCCCCCAGCGCGGGGGGAGCGACGGCGTCGACCTGCTGGGGGTCCGGCGCGGACCCCGCCGGTCGCGAGGCCGTGTCCTCGCTGCATCCCGCGAGCACGAGCACGAGCACCGCCAGCGCGGCCCGAGGCACGGGCGGACGGCGGAGTGGCACCACGAGAGCCTAGCGGGCGGCCGGTCGGGTCCGGCGATGTCCCGGCCGACGCTTGACGCGGTGCCCTCGAGGCCGGGGCTCACCCCTCCAGCAGTGCGGCGAGCGTCCCGCCGAGCTCGTAGGCCGCCTCGAGCTCGGCCGGACCCACGTCGCCGAGCACCGCCAGCACCGGCGCGGACTGCCGCCAGCCGAGGGCCTGCACGATCGACTCCACCGAGCGCACCGCTCCGGTCGTGTCGTAGCGGCCGTGAACCCACAGGCCGAAAGGTCTGCGGCCCGCATCGGCGCCACCCGCGGAGCCGTCGTCGCTCAGCGCACCGCCGGCCTCGAGGAAGATCGTGTCGAAGAAGTGCTTGAGCGCCCCGCTCATGTAGCCGAAGTTCGCGGTGGTGCCGAGCAGGTAGCCGTCTGCGCCGAGCACGTCTGCGGCGCTCGCCTCCAGCGCCGGGCGCACCACGACCTCGACGCCGGTGACGGCGTCGTCGTGGGCTCCGGAGACCACCGCGTCGGCCAGCCGGCGGACGGTCGAGGTGGGGGCGTGGTGCACGATCAGCAGTCGGGCCATGGACCGACGGTACCGAGACGCGCCTTGGCCCTTCAGTGCCGCCGTCGTTGCGCCGATAGCACTGAGGTGGCGGCTGCGCGCCCCGTGGTCGGCGACCTGCCGCCGGGGTGGAGCCGTCCGTGCGATCGAGGGGGATCCGGGTGTTGCCGCAGTTCCGTGTCGTGGTGTGGTGGCTCGTCGGCCTGCTCGCCGTGGCCGCCGTGGTCGGCGGTGGTGTCGTCGCCGCGGACCGGAAGAACGCCGAGGCGGATCGGATCAGAGCCGATGCGACGGCGTTCGAGAGGTCGGCGGCCCGGGAGCAGGACCAGCGCGAGCAGACCGCGGCGGAGCAGACCGCGCGTCGGCTGGCCGCCGCGGACCGCGCCGCGGCGAGACAGGCGGCGAAGGATCGGATGGCCGCCGAGGTGGCCGCCCGTCAGCAGGCGGCCGCCGAGAAGGCCGCTCGCCAGCAGGCGACCGCCGAGCGGGCCGCTCGCCGGCGTGCGGCCGCCGAGGAGGCGGCCCGCCGGGCGGACGAGGAGGCGGCCGCCGCCGTGGCCGCGGCCGGGTACGACCTGACCGGCGAGGTGACCCTGTCCGACGTGGACGCCGCGCTGCTGACCCGGGTCGGCGCCGAGCCGGGCCAACCCCTGGCGGAGCTCGCGAGGTCCGCCAGGGCCGAGTACGACCGGCTCCGGTCCGGGCTGGCCGCCGGGAAGACGTACACCTGTCCCGCCGGGGCCGGCGGGACGCTCGAGGACCTGGCCGCCGGCGCCGCCGTGACCGTGCGGGACGGCAGCGGCGCGATCCTCGCCTCGACCAGCCTCACCGGGGGCCGGCTGGACTCCAGCGGCTGCACCCTCGCGTTCGAGGTGCACCTGCCCGACGCCGACGCCTACCGGGTCCAGCTCACCCGGCGAGCGCCGCTCGCCTCCTCGCGCGAGGAGCTGGCGGCGGCGCGGTGGACGGTGTCGCTCACCTTCTGAGCCGGTGCCGCGCTGAGCCGCTGCCGGGGCCCGGGCCGTTACGCCCCGAGGGTGCGGATCACCCGGGCCGGGTTGCCGACCGCGACGACGTCGGCCGGCAGGTCGCCGACGACCACCGCACCGGCGCCCACGACCGTGTTCGCCCCGATGGTGACGCCGGGGCACACGATCACCCCGCCGCCGAGCCAGACGTTGTCGCCGATCGTGATCGGCGCCCCGCCCTCCCACTTGTCGCGGCGCGGGCCGGGCTCGACCGGGTGGGTGGCGGTGAGCAGCTGCACGTTCGGCCCGATCTGCACGTCGTCGCCGATGCTGATCCGCGCCACGTCCAGGCAGACCAGCCCGAAGTTGGCGAACGTCCGGGCGCCGACGGTGGTCTGGTAGCCGTAGTCGCAGCGGAACGGCGGCCGGATCTCGCTGCCCGCCCCGAAGGCCCCGAGCAGCTCCTCGTAGAGCGCCCGGCGGGCGTCGGCCTCGGCCGGGTGCAGGCCGTTGAGGCGGTGGGTCAGGTCCGTCGCCCGGACGCTCTCGCGGACCAGCTCGGGGTCGTCGGCAAGGTAGGGCTGACCGGCGAGCATGCGCTCGCGCATGGTGGGTGGTGCGTCGTTCGTCATGCGCCCGATCGTGTCATCCCCGGTGCCGCAGGCGGGCGAGCAGCCCCTTGCGCGGGCGGTGCTGGGCGACGACGTGCGACCGGGTCTGCTCCTCGACGCTGCGGCGGGGCTCGTCCCTGCGCCCGGCGCTCAGGCGCAGCTCCCGGCCCCGGGCGACGTCCTCGACCTGCTGCTCGTCGGCCTTCTCGATGTTGCGGGTGTCGCGCGGGGGCAGCTGCACGGTCTCCTCGGCCCGGATACCGGAGACCAGCTCGCGACCGCGTTCGAGCTCGGCGTCCAGCTCGGCGCCGAAGAGCAGGGCGAGGTTGGTGATCCAGAGCCAGAGCAGGAACACGATGACACCGGCCAGCGAGCCGTAGGTCTTGTCGTAGGAGCCGAAGTTGCCGACGTAGAAGCCGAACGCCGCCGAGAGCAGGACCCAGGTGAGGATCGCGACGCTCGCGCCGACGCTGATCCAGCGGAACTTGGGCTGCCGGATGTTCGGCGTGCCCCAGTAGAGCAGCCCCACGATCAGCACCACGACGAGCAGCAGCACCGGCCACTTGACGATGCCCCAGAGCGTGACGGCCAGGGAGCCGACGCCGATCGCGTTGCCGACCGCCTCGGCCACGGGGCCGGAGACGACCAGGCCGATCAGGGTCAGCGCCGAGAGCACGAGCAGCACCAGTGTGAGCAGCAGCATCGCCGGCCGGAGCTTCCAGACCGGCCGGCCCTCCCGGATCTCGTACATCCGGTTCATCGCCCGGCCGAAGGCACCGACGTAGCCGGAGGCCGACCACACCGCTCCGAGCAGGCCCACCAGCAGGGCGAACCCGGCGCCGGGGGTGTTGCTGAGCTGGAGCAGCGTGGGCTCCAGCGTGCCCGCCACCGAGGCGGCGCCGGCCTGGCGCAGGATGCCGAGGAGCGTCTCGACGGTCGAGGGCCCCTGCCCCACCAGGCTGACCAGGGAGAGCAGCGCGATCAGCGCCGGGAACAGCGCCAGCACGGCGTAGTAGGTGAGGGACGCGGCGATGTCGGTGCACTGGTCCTTGGAGAACTCGCGAAGCGTCTTGCGCAGGACGTACTTGCGCGAGGGTGCCGTCAGATCGGTGGGGGAGTCGACCTTGGTGTCGGCCTCGGGCGCTGGGGCGTCCGGACGCGACTCGGTCTCGTGGAGGTTGCTCATGGGAGTGCTCGTACCCGCCCCGGGGCGCGCCGCACACAGGGCACCGCACACAGGCCACTGCACAGGGCGACCCACTCGGGCGCCACCCATCCGGGAAAGACCACGCGTAGGACCCGGGGCACGGGGTACGGCGGGGCATGAGCACCAACACACGCATCATGGACGCCACTCCCGAGCAGGTCTGGAAGGTGCTCGCCGACGGCTGGCTCTACCCCTTGTGGGTCGTCGGCGCCTCCCGGATGCGCGAGGTGGACGCCGACTGGCCCGCCGCGGGCTCGCACCTCCACCACTCCGTCGGCAGCTGGCCGCTGCTGCTCGACGACACCACCGAGGTCATCGAGGTCCGGCCCGGTGCGATGCTCAAGCTCGAGGCTCGGGCCTGGCCGTTCGCCTCGGCGGGCGTCACGCTGCACCTGCGTGCCAAGGGCGCGCAGACCGAGGTCGTGATCGAGGAGGACGCCGCCGCGGGGCCGGGCCGGCTCGTCCCGAAGCCGTTGCGCGACGCCCCGCTGCGCTGGCGGAACACCGAGACGTTGCGCCGCCTGGCCTTCATCGCCGAGCGTCGCGACAAGGACTGAGCGTGCCTCCTCCGTCGTACGACGCCGTCGTGGTCGGCGCAGGCCCGAACGGACTGGTCGCCGCCAACCACCTCGTCGACGCCGGCTGGTCGGTGCTGGTGCTCGAGGCCCAGCCCGAGGTGGGCGGGGCGGTGGCCAGCGCCAACGACGTGCACCCCGACTACGTCCACGACACGTTCAGCTCGTTCTACCCGCTCTCGGCCGCGTCGCCGTTCATCCGGGCCTTCGGCCTCGAGGAGCACGGGCTGGCCTGGCGCCACGCGCCGGCGGTGCTGGGCCATCCGATGCCGGACGGCGACTGGGCCCTGCTGCACCGCGACCGGCAGGTCACGGCCGGGCTGATGGACGCCCAGCACCCCGGTGACGGGGAGGCCTGGCTCGACCTGTGCCGGGACTGGGACCGGATCGGTGAGCACCTCCTCGGCGGGCTGCTCACCCCGTTCCCGCCGGTGCGAGCGGGTCTCGGGGTGCTGGCGAGGCTGCGCAGCGTCGGTGGCCTGTCCTTCGTCAAGACCCTGCTCACGCCGGCGGCCGAGCTGGGCCGCACCCGCTTCGGCGGGGAGTCGCCGCGACTGCTGCTCGCCGGGAACGCCGGTCACGCCGACATCCCGCTCGACGCCCCCGGCTCCGGGCTGATGGGGCTGCTGCTGGTGATGCTGGGCCAGACCGTCGGGTTCCCGGTCCCCGAGGGCGGCGCGGGGCAGCTGGCCCGGGCGCTGGCGCGCCGGCTGGAGTCACGCGGCGGAGTGATCCGCTGCGACGCCGAGGTGGTGGGGGTTGACGTGGACGGCGGCCGGGCCACCGGCGTACGCCTCGCCGGCGGTGAGCGGGTGGGGGCCACCCGGGCCGTGGTCGCCGACGTGATCGCCCCGATCCTCTACGGGCGGCTGCTCCGGCCCCAGGACCTGCCCGCCCGGGTCGCCCGGGGGATGCGCAGCTTCCAGCTCGACCCCGGCACGGTCAAGGTCGACTGGGCGCTCGACGGCACGATCCCCTGGGAGAGCGCGCCGGCGCACGCCCCGGGCACGTTCCACGTCGCCGACTCGGTCGACCGCATGTCCGAGGCCTTCTCGCAGATCGCGGCCGGCGTGGTGCCGGCCAGACCGTTCCTGCTGGCCGGCCAGATGACGACCGCCGACCCCACGCGTTCCCCGGCCGGCACCGAGTCGGTCTGGGCCTACACCCACGTGCCGCACCACACCGTCCGGGACGCCGGCGACGAGGACTCCGGCGGGGCCGGTGGCCCGGGCGGGGTGACGGGTGGGAGCATCCGCGGGGTCTGGGACGCCGACGACTGCGAGCGGATGGCCGACCGGATGCAGGCGCGCATCGAGAAGCACGCGCCGGGCTTCGGCTCCAGGATCGTGGCGCGCAGGGTGCTCGGCCCCCGCGAGCTGGAGGCCCGCAACGCCAACCTCGTGGGGGGCGCGATCAACGGTGGCACCTCCCAGCTGCACCAGGAGCTGGTCTTCCGCCCGGTCCCCGGGTCGGGTCGGGCCGAGACCGGGATCGGCGGCCTCTACCTCGGCTCGGCCTCCGCGCACCCCGGCGGCGGCGTGCACGGGGCGCCCGGCATGAACGCCGCGCGTGCGGCCCTGGCGCACCACCGGATGAGACGGCTGGTGCCGGGCCGTTGAGACCCTGCGTTAGAGTCGGGGCACCATGACGCGCCAGCTTCTCCTTCGCTGCCGCAGCGAGGTCTGAGCCACAGCCGGACCCCCTCGCTGCGGAGTGCTGCTGTCCGCCCGGCGCCCGATCGACCAGCCAGCGAGGACCTCATGACCAGCCATTCGAATGGCCAGCGAACCAGCGGAATGCCCGTCGAGCGCTACCGCGCCTACCCGCCCGTCGACCTGCCCGACCGCACCTGGCCGACGCGGACGATCACCCAGGCTCCGCGCTGGCTCTCCACCGACCTGCGTGACGGCAACCAGGCCCTGATCGACCCGATGACGCCGGCCCGCAAGATGAAGATGTTCGAGCTGCTCGTCTCCATGGGCTACAAGGAGATCGAGGTCGGGTTCCCCTCCGCCTCGGAGACCGACTTCGGCTTCGTGCGCCAGCTGATCGAGGGCGACCGGATCCCCGACGACGTCACGATCTCCGTGCTGACCCAGGCCCGTGAGGACCTCATCGAGCGCAGCGTGCAGTCGCTGGTCGGCGTACCCCGGGCCAACATCCACCTCTACAACGCGCTCGCGCCGCTGTTCCGCCGCGTCGTCTTCCACGCCGGCAAGGACGAGGTCAAGGCGATCGCGACCCGTGGCACCGAGCTGGTCATGAAGTACGGCGAGTCCTACCTGGACATGACCTCGATCGGCTACGAGTACTCCCCGGAGATCTTCACCTCGACCGAGCTGCCCTTCAGCCTCGAGGTCTGCGAGGCCGTCTCCGACGTCTGGCAGCCCGAGGACGGTCGCGAGATCATCCTCAACCTGCCGGCGACGGTGGAGTCGGCCACGCCGAACGTCTACGCCGACCAGATCGAGTGGTTCTCGCGCCAGCTGACCCGGCGGGAGAGCACCGTGATCAGCCTGCACCCCCACAACGACCGCGGCACCGCGGTCGCCGCCACCGAGCTGGCCATGATGGCCGGCGCCGACCGGGTCGAGGGTTGTCTCTTCGGGCACGGTGAGCGCACCGGCAACGTCTGCCTGGTCACCCTGGGCATGAACCTCTTCAGCCAGGGCATCGACCCGATGATCGACTTCTCCGACATCGACGAGATCCGTCGCACGGTGGAGTACTGCACGCAGCTGCCGGTCCACCCGCGCCACCCCTACGCGGGCGACCTCGTCTACACCGCCTTCTCGGGCTCCCACCAGGACGCGATCAAGAAGGGTCTGGAGGACCTCGACCGCCAGGCCCGCGAGCAGGGCGTGCCGGTCGGGGAGCTGCCCTGGGAGGCGCCGTACCTGCCCATCGACCCCAAGGACGTCGGGCGCAGCTACGAGGCCGTCATCCGGGTCAACAGCCAGTCCGGCAAGGGCGGCGTGGCCTACATCCTCAAGACCGAGCACAAGCTGGACCTGCCGCGCCGCGCGCAGATCGAGTTCAGCCGGGTCGTGCAGGAGCGCACCGACGCGGACGGCGGCGAGATGGCCCCCGAGACGATCTGGGAGGTCTTCGCCGACGAGTACCTGCGTCGCGAGGCCCCGCTGCAGCTCGACTCGGTGCACACCTCGTCGGCCGCCGGGGAGAAGGACGCGCTCACCGTCAACGTCAGGATCGACGGCGAGGTGCGCACCCTCGAGGGCACCGGCAACGGCCCGATCGCCGCCTTCGTGGCGGCCGTCAACGAGGTCTCCGTCCCAGGCTTCGAGGGCGGCTTCGACGTGCGGGTGCTGGACTACGCCGAGCACGCGTTGTCGTCGGGTGGCGACGCCACCGCGGCGGCGTACGTCGAGTGCGCCGTCTCGAGGGGCGACGGGGACGCGGTCGTCCTGTGGGGCGTCGGGCTGGACCCGAACATCGTCACCGCCTCGCTCAAGGCCGTGATCTCGGCGGTCAACCGGGCCTGAGGGCCGCCTCGCGGCGCAGCGGCAGCAGGACCGTGAACGTGGTGCCCGCCAGGTGCGCCGAGTCCACGCTGATCCGGCCGTCGTGCGCCGCGACGATCGAGGCCACGATGGAGAGCCCGAGGCCGGTGCCCTGGATGGCCCGGGACTGGGCGCTCGAGGACCGGAAGAACTTCTGGAACAGCCCGGACTGCTCGTCCTGCGGGATGCCGATGCCGGTGTCGCGGATGACGAGGCGGGCGTCCTTTCCGTCGCGCGCGAGGTGGCAGGAGATGGCGCCGCCGTCCTCGGTGAACTTCACCGCGTTGCTGAGCAGGTTGAGCAGCACGCGTTCCAGCTGGGCGCGGTCGCCGAGGACCACCAGGGGGTCGTCGCCCGGCACCAGCTCGAGCGTGAGGTCGCGGCCGTTCAGCATCGGGCGCATGGCCTGGTCGACGTCCTCGCACAGTGACCGCAGGTCCACGCTCTCGCGCTCCCACTGGACGGCGCCGGAGTCGAGGCCGCTGAGCAGCAGCAGGTCGTTGCAGATCACGATCAGGCGCTGGCCGTTGCGCGCGATCGTCGCCAGCAGCGGCAGCTGCGCGGGCTCGGCGTCGACCACGGAACCGTCGGTGAGCATCTCGGTGTAGCCGATGATGCTGGTCACCGGGGTGCGCAGCTCGTGGCTGACAGTGGAGACGAACTCGTTCTTGGCCTCGTCGAGCCGCCGCAGCCGGTCGACGGCCGTGCGTTCCTTCTCGAGCGCGGAGACCAGCATCTCCTGGCTCTGGCGCTGCTCGGTGACGTCGCGCCCGACGCACAGGAAGCCCACCCGGGCCGCCATGGCGTCCGAGGCCACGCTGAGCGTGGTGGAGACCGTGTGCCGTCGGCCGGTGCGGCCGAGCCAGGTCCAGTCCTTGGCCCGCGTGGCACCCGAGGCGATGCCCTCGGTGACCGCGGCGAAGGCCGTCTCCGGGTCGTCGCTCCCGGTGCGGGCGCGCAGCTCGGCCTGGTCGAGCAGGTCGGTGAAGGGGCGCCCCACCATGTCGCGCGCGCGGTGACCGAGCAGGTTCTGGGCGCCAGTGTTGAAGACCGTGATCCGGCCCCGGGTGTCGGTGCCGATCAGCACGGTCGTGATCGCGGCCTCGAGCAGGTGGGTCATCAGCCCGGCCGAGGTGCGCTCGGCGGTGACGTCGACGCCGGTCAGGACGGCGTACGCCGGGGCGTCGTGCTCGTCGCGGACCACGTTGGAGTCCCACACGATCCGCAGCCTCTCCCCGGTCCGGGAGGTCGCCTCGGTCTCGCGGGCCCGGGGCGACGCCGGGTCGTCGTTCCAGGCGAAGAGCGACGCTGCGTCGCGGATCCCCATGGGGGCCAGCGCGGTCTCCCACAGCGGCCGGCCGAGCAGCTCGGACTCGGCGTAGCCGCTGAGCCGCGGGGCCGCCGCGTTGAGCCGCACGACGCGCCCGGCGAGGTCGGTCACCAGGATGATGCAGGCGGTCGTGTCGAGGGTGGCGCTGGTGAGCTTCTCGGCAGCCTCGGAGCGGGCCCGGGCCTCGTGCTCGGCGGTGACGTCCTGGAGCTGGGCGGAGAAGACCGGGTCCGGGGCGCCGGAGAGCAGGGCGAGCGCGATGTTGGCACGGGCGCCCGGGCGCCGGGTGAGCCCGGTCCGGGCCTTCCAGCCGTCGAGCTCGCCGCCGAGCATCCGGGCGGTCAGGTGCTCGAGGGACTCGGTGGTGTCGAGCAGCTCGTCCAACGTGCGACCGAGGAGTAGGTGCCGTTCGACGCCGAGCACGGCGCAGGCGGTGTCGTTGAGGTCGAATATCTCGAGCCGCCCACCCTCGCGGCGCATCAGCAGCATCCCGACCAGGGACTCGGTGAAGTTGCGCCGGAACATCAGCTCGCTGCCGCTGACCCGCCGCAGCAGGTCGCGGCGCTGGAGCACGGCGATGGCGAGCGGCAGCGTCATCAGCGCGGCACAGAGCAGGTAGCCCTGGGTGAGCGCCCCGACCTGGTCGGCGTCGATCTCCCGCCGGTCGAAGCTGACGCCGAAGGGGCCGTAGACCCGGGCCGTGAGCGCGGTGGTGAGGACGCTGAACGCCGCCAGCTCCCATGCGACCACCCGGAGGTCGAAGCGCAGGGCGGCCCAGACCAGGAGGGGCAGCGGGATGAACGTCAGCGGCAGCGCCTGCCCGGGGGCGAACACCAGGCTGGTGACCAGGAGCAGGCTGAAGACCTGCAGGAACAGCTCGCCCGGGCGCGCGATGGGTTCGCGCTCGTGGCGGACCATCGCGAGTGGCACCAGCACGAGGACGGCGGCGGCGTGGGAGGGGAAGACCGAGACCACGGTGTCGACGAAGGGCCCCTCACCGGTGAGCCGGACGGCGCCGGCTGCCCCCAACGCGATGGTCGTGGCGCCGAGCAGCAGGGCCTCGACGAGGCGGACGAAGTCCTCCAGCGAGTCCAGCCGGGGCCGGTCGCGGCCGCCGCGGCGCAGGACGGCGCCGGCGACGAGCGCCTCACCGGCGTTCGCGATCCCGAAGAGCGACGAGATCCCGAGCTCACGTCCACCCGTGAGGTTGGAGGCCGTCGTGACGATCACGAGGGCGGCCACCAGCGCCGGCCACCATCGGCGCGGTGCGAGTGCGACCAGTGCCACCGCGAGCCCGGCCGCCGGCCACCACGCGGCCACGGGCTCGCCCGCGGGGCGGAAGAGGGCCGCCTCCGCCCCGACCAGGTAGACCCCGACCAGCAGCGCCAGCGCGGCGGGCCACCTGAGCTGGCGCGGGGCTGTCATGGGGACAGTGTCGGGGATGCCCGCGCCCGGCGCGACTTCGGCGCCACCAGGGCGCCACTGTGCGGACCGCCACCGGCGCGGAGCGCGGGCCGCGTCGACGTGCTGGCGGGCCGCGGCCGGGGCCAGTACATTGCCGGACATGCTGGTCTCCGAGCGCATCGGGCAGTTCTTCGTCGACTGCGAGTCGGGGCGGGACCGGCTGGAGTACACCGAGTACGGCTCCGGTGAGGCGTGGGTGGTGCTGCTGCACGGCCAGCTGATGCCGCGCCGGATGCAGGGTCCGCTCGCCCGGGCGCTGGCTGCCGAGGGGCTGCACGTGGTGACCCTCGACCTGCTGGGCCACGGTCGCTCGGACCGGCCCGCCGATCCGCTGGTCTACTCGATGACGGCGTGGGGCGAGCAGGTCGTCGCGCTGCTCGACCACCTCGGGGCCGAGCGGGCGGTGATCGGCGGCACGTCGTTGGGCGCGAACGTCTCCCTCGAGGTGGCGGTCGCCGCCCCGGAACGGGTGCGGGGGCTGCTCATCGAGATGCCGGTCCTGAACAACGCGCTCGAGGCGGGGATCATCGCGTTCGCGCCCCTGATGTTCGCGGCACGCTTCCTGCCGTTCACGGTGACGGCGCTGCGCCTGGTCACCCGGCCGGTCCCGCGTGGTCTGGTGCCGTTCTGGGTGGGGATCGCGCTCGACACCTGCAACCAGCGGCCCGACTCGGTGGCCGCCGTCGTGCACGGCATCTTCTTCGGCCGGGTCGCGCCGTCGGCCAGGGAACGCCGGGAGATCAGCGCGCCAGCCCTCGTCGTGGGCCACCCCGCCGATCCGATCCACCCGGCGGCGGACGCCGCGATGCTGGCCGGGGAGCTGCCGAGCGCGACGTTCCTGAAGGCGAGGAGCATCCTCGAGTGGCGGGTGCGGCCCGAGCGGCTGAACCGGGCGGCCGCCGACTTCGCCCTGGACTGCTGGACGCAGCCGCGACGGGCGCGCCGTACGGCCCGCTGAGCGCACACCCCACCGTGGGTGGGGGAGAATGGGCGGGTGCCCCTCTACCGCGACGAGGCGGTCGTGCTGCGTACCCACAAGCTGGGGGAGGCCGACCGCATCATCACCCTGCTGACGCGTCAGCACGGGCTGGTGCGTGCGGTGGCGAAGGGGGTGCGCCGGACGACGTCGAAGTTCGGCTCGCGGCTCGAGCCGTTCACCCACGTCGACCTCCAGCTCGCCGAGGGCCGCAACCTCGACGTGATCACCCAGGCCGAGACGATCACCCCGTTCTCGGCGGGGCTGGGGCTGGACTACGAGCGCTACACGGCCGGCACCGTGATGCTGGAGACCGCCGACCGGCTGGTGGCCGAGGAGCGGGAGCCGTCCGTGCAGCAGTTCCTGCTGCTCGTCGGAGGGCTGCGGGCGATGGCGTCGGGAGAGCGCCGGCCCGGGCAGGTGCTCGACTCCTACCTGCTGCGCTCCCTCGCCGTGGCCGGCTACGCGCCGTCGTTCCAGCACTGCGCCCGCTGCGGGCTCGAGGGCCCGCACCGCTGGTTCAACCCGTCGATGGGCGGGATGCTCTGCACGACCTGCCGCGCACCCGGCTCCGCGAGCCCGTCGCCCGAGACCGTCGTCGTCCTCGGTGCCCTGCTGGCCGGCGACTGGCCCGTCGTGGAGGCCGCCGACGGCCGGTCCCTGAAGGAGGCGAGCACACTGGTCTCGGCCTACCTCTCCTGGCACCTCGAGCGCGCGCTGCGGTCGATGGAGCACGTCGAGCGCTGAACCCACCCCCACCCCCGGGTCGGTCGAGGTGCGCAAGCGCTGAACCCACCCCCCACCCCCGCGTCGGTCGAGGTGCGAGGAGCGTCAGCGACGAGCCTCGAGACCCGGTGAGACGAGGCTGCCCTGCGTCACCGGGTTTCGAGACGCTCGCTGCGCTCCCTCCTCAACCGACGGCGTCCCCGTTGGTCGAGGTGTGAGGAGCGTCAGCGACGAGCCTCGAGACCCGGTGAGACCCGGTCGAGACGAGGCTGCCCTGCGTCACCGGGTTTCGAGACGCTCGCTGGCGCTCCCTCCTCAACCACCGGAGCGTCCCCCTCGTCGCTGGCGCTCGCTCCTCAACCAGCGGCGTCCCCGCTGGTCGAGGTGTGAGGAGCGTCAGCGACGAGCCTCGAGACCCGGTGAGACGAGGCTGCCCTGCGTCACCGGGTTTCGAGACGCTCGCTGGCGCTCGCTCCTCAACCAACCACGGTCGCCCTCTCGCTGGCGCTCGCTCCTCAACCGGCGGCGTCCCCGTTGGTCGAGGTGTGAGGAGCGTCAGCGACGAGCCTCGAGACCCGGTGACCATACCCGCCGCAGTCGGCTCACCGGGTTTCGAGACGCTCGCTGGCGCTCGCTCCTCAACCAGCGGCGTCCCGGCCGTTGGTCGAGGTGTGAGGAGCGTCAGCGACGAGCCTCGAGACCCGGTGACCATCACCCGCCGCAGTCGGCGTCGCCGGGTTTCGAGACGCTCGCTGACGCTCGCTCCTCAACCAACCGCGGTTGCCCTCCTGCTGCGCTCGCTCCTCGACCTGCGGGCGTTGTTGGGCTTGCTCCTCGACCAGCTTGCGTTGCCCTGGTCCTTGGCCGGCGGGGGTGGAGGCCTGGGTCAGGGGCGACGGGTCCAGCCGAGGCCGGGGGCCAGGGCGAGGACGTGTCGAACCAGCTCCCGGGCGACGAGCTCCTGCCGTTCGCCGGCCACGTACTCACGGTCCAGGCTCCGGCGGACGTAGACCGAGACCCCGCCGTCCTTCGTGGAGACCACGGTGAGCGACTCCCCGTCGGTGCCGTCGGGAACCAGCCGCGCGACCCGGACGAAGCCGGGAGCCGGTGGGGCGTCCAGGGCCGTGGGCCGGTCCCGGTCCTCGTCCAGGACGACCCGGAAGCCGGCGACGAGGTGGGAGAGGGCGAGCTCGGCGGCTTCGTGGAGGGGCGGTCGCCGGGTGCTGGTCACCGAACCAGCATGCCCCGGGGGCCCTCCCAGAGCCCGGGCGGGTCCGGCGCGGACCGACCGGGCGGTCCAGCGGACCGGCGTCCTAGGCTCGGCCCTGTGAAACGCGCCGTCCGTCAACCCACTCCGCACCCCTCCGGGGCGACCCCGCCGTCGATCCCGAAGGATCTCGTCCCCCGGCACGTGGCGATCGTCATGGACGGCAACGGCCGGTGGGCCAAGGATCGAGGGCTCCCGCGGACCAAGGGCCACGAGCAGGGCGAGAGCTCGCTCTTCGACGTCGTCGAAGGCGCCATCGAGCTCGGCGTGAAGGCGATCTCGGCCTACGCCTTCTCGACCGAGAACTGGTCGCGCTCGCCCGACGAGGTGAAGTTCCTGATGGGCTTCAACCGCGACGTGATCCGCCGCCGCCGCGACGAGATGAACGAGCTCGGCGTCCGGGTCCGGTGGGCCGGGCGCGCCCCCCGCCTGTGGAAGTCGGTCATCCGGGAGCTCCAGGTCGCCGAGGAGCTCACCCGCGACAACGACGTCCTCACCCTCACCATGTGCGTGAACTACGGCGGTCGCGCCGAGCTCGCCGACACCGCCCGCTCCATCGCCCGCGAGGTCGCCGCCGGCCGGCTGGACCCCGAGAAGGTGGACGAGAGGACCTTCGCCCGGCACCTCTACGTGCCCGAGCAGTCGGACGCCGACCTGGTCTGGCGCACGTCGGGGGAGCAGCGGCTCTCCAACTTCCTGCTCTGGCAGGCGGCGTACTCCGAGCTGGTCTTCACCGACGTGCTCTGGCCGGACGTCGACCGCCGTCATCTCTGGGCCGCGGTGGAGACGTACGCTCGCCGCGACCGCCGGTACGGCGGCGCGTTGCCGAACCAGACGTAATCGTCACGGACCCCCTCCTCGTCTGCGATCCTTGCGCCGGAGTCCAGGAGGTCTGATGTCTGAAGCCCGGGCGGGCGCGCACGTCCCCGGGCCGCTGCGCACCCTGGCGCAGGCGAGGGAACTCGCGGTGTGGCTCCCACAGATCACGTTCAGCTCGCTGCTGATCCTCGACGTGTTCCTGCGCTGGCTCGGCGGCAACCCGGTGGCCCTGCTGTCCTGGCCGGCGCTGGCCGTGACCATCGCCGTCCTGACCAGCGTGGCCTCGGTCGCCGTGCCCTGGGCGCGGCTGCCGGCCTCCGTCGTCTGCGTGCTGCCGGTGCTCGACATCGGGGTCGCCGGTCTCGCCCGGCTGGACGCCCAGGTCGGGGCGGCCGGCGTGCTGTCGGTGCTCCCGGCCCTGTGGCTGGGCGGGATCCTGGGCCGACGCGGTGCGCTGGTCGCCCTGGTGTCGTGTGCCGTGCTGATGGTCGTCCCCGGCTTCCTCTACCTGGGCACGTCGATGCCGGTCGTCTCCCGCTCGCTGCTCATCCCAGTCGTCTCCGTCGCCTCCGCCCTCGCGATCGCCGCGGCTCTCGACAAGGCGCGGCTCAGCGTCGTCGAGGCCGAGCGCAAGCAGGTGCAGCTCGAGGCGGCCCTGGCCACCATCGAGGACCAGCGACGGTTCTCGGACGCGATCCTCGACACCGTCGACGTGGGCCTCGTGCTGCTCGGCGCCGACGGGGCGTACCGCACCGTGAACCGCCGGCAGGAGGCCTTCCTGACCACGGCCTACCCGGAGGGTCACGACGGGCACGCCGGGCAGCCGGGCTTCGTGTATGCCGCGGACAACAGCACGCTGCTGGCCCGCGAGGAGATGCCCACCCACCGGGCCAGCCAGGGCGAGGAGTTCGACGACCACCTGATCTGGATCGGCCAGGACCCGCTCACCAACCGGGCGGTCTCGGTCTCGGCCCGTTCGGTGCACGACCGGTCCGGCCGGTTCGCCGGTGCCGCCCTGGCCTACAAGGACGTCACCGACTTCATGCGCGCCCTGCGCATCAAGGACGAGTTCGTCGCGTCGGTCTCGCACGAGCTGCGCACGCCGCTCACCTCGATCGTCGGCTACGTGGA
The DNA here is from genome assembly GCA_963760585.1 of uncultured Actinomycetota bacterium. Lineage (GTDB taxonomy): Bacteria > Actinomycetota > Actinomycetes > Propionibacteriales > Nocardioidaceae > Nocardioides. Next base: position 515,084 of record CAVXDI010000002.1, on the reverse strand, counting down.
CCTGCTCCAGGAGCGTGAGGACCTGCCCCGCGCGGTGCTCAACCACCTCGGGGTCGTGGCCCGCAACACCGACCGGCTCCAGCGACTCGTGGCCGACCTGCTGCACACCGCCCAGGTCGAGGACGGCCCGCTCCAGGTGGTGCGGACCCGCTCCGACCTCGCCCGGATCGTGCGGGACTCGGCGCTCGCCGCGACCCCGACCGCCGCGGCCGCGGGGATCCGCCTCGAGGTCGACGCGCCCGACGAGCTCGAGACGCTCATCGACGCGCAACGGATGGCCCAGGTCGTCGACAACCTGCTCTCGAACGCGATCAAGTACAGCCCCGGTGGGGGCGAGGTCTGCGTACGCCTCCAGGTCGACGCCAACCGGGTCGAGCTGGAGGTCAGCGACACCGGTATCGGCATCGAGGCCGCCGACCGGGACCGGCTCTTCACCCGCTTCTTCCGGGCCCGGCACGCCGAGGAGCAGTCGATCCAGGGCGTGGGCCTCGGCCTGAGCATCGTGAAGTCGATCGTCGAAAGTCACGGGGGGCGGATCGTCGTCGACAGCGCGATCGGCCGGGGCAGCACCTTCCGGATCCGGCTCCCGCTGGAGTGAGCCGCGGCCACAGCCCGTTCAGCGGCAGCGCGGGCAGGTGCCGAAGATCTCCAGGGTGTGGCTGACGTCGGCGTACCCGTGCTCGCCCGCCATGGTCCGGGTCCAGCGCTCCACCGCCGGCCCCTCCACCTCGACGGTGGCGCCGCACCCGCGGCAGACCAGGTGGTGGTGGTGGGTGTCGGAGCAGCGCCGGTAGATCGCCTCGCCGTCCTCGGTGCGCAGCAGGTCGACCTCGCCGGCCTCGGCGAGGCGTTGCAGCGTGCGGTAGACGGTGGCCAGCCCCACGGCCTCGCCGCGGCGCCCGAGCAGCTCGTGGATCTCCTGCGCGGAGCGGAAGTCGGCGAACGACGAGAGTGCCTCGACGACCGCGAGACGCTGCCGGGTGGGTCGGAGGCCGGGCGTGGCGCCGGCCGGCTGGCCGCCGGTGGAGTGGGCGCCGGTGGAGTGGCCCGCCGGGGGCTCAGTGCTCGTCATAGTGCCTCCCGTGGGGCGCGTGCCGGTGGCCGCCGTGCACGTAGTCGACGTGGTCGCCGTGCGGCACCGCGACGTGACCGCACTCCGGCCCGTGGTCGTGGGGGTGCTCGTCGGTCGCGACGTGCTCCTCGTCCGGCCCGTCCACCGCGGGGAACGGCGCGCGCAGCCGTGCCCGGCGCCGCCCCCAGGCCCCCAGGGGCCAGGTGACGACGAAGCCCGCGAGGGCGAGCAGCACGATGGTGGGCCCGGGCGCGACCCGGGCGTGGAACGAGGCGAACGCCGAGATCACCAGGCCGCCGACCGAGGCCAGCGTGCCCAGGCCCATGGCCGCCAGCAGAGTGCTGCGGAAGGTGCGGGTGAGCTGCTGCGAGGTCGCCACCGGCACCACCATCAGCGCCGAGACGAGCAGCAGCCCGACGGTGCGCATCGCGACCGTCACGCTGACCGCGGCCAGGACGGCGACCAGCAGGTTGTAGGCCCGCACGTTCAGCCCGGCGACGCGGGCGAACTCCTGGTCCTGCGCGACGGCGAACAGCTGCGGGGCGAGCCCCACCGCGATCAGGATCACGACCGCGGCGAGCACCATCGTGACGATCACGTCGCCGGCCGAGATCGTGGTGATCGAGCCGAAGAGGTACTCCTGCAACCGGCTCGCGCTCTGGCCGCCGAGACCGGTGAGCAGGACGCCCCCGGCCAGGCCGCCGTAGAAGAGCAGGGCCAGGGCGACGTCCCCGTTGGTGTGCCCGCGCTCGCGGATGACCTCGATCAGCACGGCGCCCAGCACGGCCACGCCGACCGCCGTCCAGGTCGGCGACGTGCCGGTGAGCAGGCCGAGGGCCACGCCGGTGACGGCGACGTGGCCGATCCCGTCGCCCATCAGGGCCAGCCGACGCTGCACCAGGTAGGTGCCGACGGCCGGGGCCGCGAGCCCGGTGAACAGCGCCGCCAGCAGCGCGCGTTGCATGAAGGGGAGTGCGAACAGGTCCATCAGGAGCCTCCCGGCCGGTGTCCGGCGTCCAGCGGTGAAGCGACGTGCGGCGCGTGGTCGTGGTGCTCGAAGGGGTCGTGGTGCCCGAGGTCGCCCTCGTGGTGCCCCGGGTGGTGCCCCGGGTGGTGGTGGTGCGCGCTCTCGCCACCGAGGTCCGGGCGGTGGACGCCGTGGTCGTCGAGCGGCGGGCCGTCGTAGCGGACGCGCCCGTCGCGCATCACCACCGCACGGTCGACCAGCCCGGCCAGCGGGCCGAGCTCGTGGGCGACCAGCACGACCGTGGCGCCGCGCTCCTTGAGCCGGCCCAGGGCCCGGGCGAGCGCGACCTGGTTGGCCAGGTCCACGCCGGCGGTGGGCTCGTCGAGGAAGAAGAGCTCGGGCTCCCCGGCCAGGGCGCGGGCGATCAGGGCGCGCTGCTGCTGGCCACCGGAGAGCTGGGAGCAGCCGTCGTTCGCCTTGTCGCTGAGGCCGACGACCTCCAGCGCGTCGTCGATCGCGGCCTTGTCCGCCCGGCTGAGCGGGCGCAGCAGCCGTCGCCGGGTGAGCCGCCCCGCGGCCACCACCTCGCGCACGGAGGCGGGCACCCCGGACGTCGCCCCGGCGCGCTGCGGCACGAAACCGATGCGCTGCCACGCCTCGAACCGGTCGAGGGGGGTTCCGAAGAGCTCGAGGGTCCCGGCGGACAGCGGTCGCAGGCCCGTGAGCGCGCGGACCAGCGTGGACTTGCCGGAGCCGTTGGCGCCCATCAGGGCGAGGAACTCGCCACTCTCGACGCGCAGGTCGACGTGGCGCAGGATCGGCCGCCCGCCGATGCTCACGGCACCGTCGGCCAGGCGCACCGGCGGGCCGTCCGGCTCGGTCGGGTGGTTGCTGCGGCTCAGGAACATCCGTTCGCCTTCTCGAGTGCGGTCAGGTTCTCGCGCATCAGCGAGAGGTAGTCCTCGTCCGTGGTCTGGTCGCTGAGCCCCTCGATCGGGTCCAGCACAGCGGAGGCGACTCCCGCGTCGCGCGCCAGGCTCCGGGTGACCCGGGGGCTCGCGAGCCGCTCGGAGAAGACGGTGGTGATCCCCTCGGTCCCGATCAGCCGCTGCAAGCGACCGAGGTCGGCCGGTGTGGGCTCGGAGTCGGGGGAGAGCCCGGTGAGGGACTCGATCGTGAGCCCGTACTTCTGCAGGTAGCCGAACGCGTCGTGGGAGACCACGACGGTGCTGCGGGCGCACCGCGCCAACCCCTCGGCGTACGCCGTGTCGAGCGCGGTCAGCCGGCGGCGCAGACCGGCGGCGCGGGCGTCGAACTCCTCGGCGTGGGCGGGGTCGATCCTGGAGAGCCTGGCCGCGACCAGGTCGGCGAGGTCGGCCATCCGCAGCGGGTCGAGCCAGAAGTGTGGGTCCGGCCGGCCCTCGAGGTCCTCGAGACCCACGTCGGCGGCGTCGAGCACCTCACCGTCGGCGTTCTGGTCGATGCCGGCGTCGACCGCCGCCTGGAAGCCTCCCTCGTGGATGACCAGGTCGGAGCGCGCGATCTCGGCGCTCTCGCGGATCGTCAGCTCGAGGTCGTGCGGCTCCTGGCCCGGCTGGGTGAGGTTCACCACCTCGGCCCGGTCGCCCGCCACCCGCTGGGCGACGAACTGCAGCGGGTAGAACGCGGTCGCGATCTGGGTGCCCGCGGTGTCCGCCCCGGAGAGGGCGGCGCAGCCCGAGATGCTGCCGGCCAGCAACGCGCCGACGGCCATCAGCACGGCCGGACGGCGGGGGAAGCACTTCATGAGAATCATTCTCAACACGTTGAGAATGATTGTCAACTGTAGGGTGCAGGGGTGCTGGTCGTGAGCAGGTTCCGGGTGCCCGAGTCCGAGTCCGAGGCCGCGGTCTTCCGCGCCGACCTCCAGCGCGCCCGGGAGGTGCTGGCCGAGCGGCCGGGGTTCGAGACGGGCCTGGTCGGGCGCAACCTCGACGACCCCGGGCTGTGGACGCTGGTCACCACGTGGCAGAACGTCGGTGCCTACCGACGCGCGCTCTCGTCGTACGAGGTGAAGCTGCACGCGGTGCCGCTGCTGAGCCGGGCGATCGACGAGCCCAGCGCCTTCGAGCTCGTCGAGCCTGGAGGTGACCTGAACGTCCGCGAGACCCGGTCGTTAGGCTGAGCGCTTCCCCTGACCGGCAGCCAGCCGATCGGCTCGAGGAGGTCGCCGGGCGACGTCCTCAACCAGCGAAAGGCAGTGAACAGTGGCCAAGGCCCCCGCAACGACCGTCGACAACGTGGTCTCCCTCGCCAAGCGACGGGGTTTCGTCTACCCCTGCGGCGAGATCTACGGCGGCACCCGCTCGGCCTGGGACTACGGCCCGCTCGGTGTGGAGCTGAAGGACAACATCAAGCGCCAGTGGTGGAAGTCCATGGTGCAGATGCGCGACGACATGGTCGGCCTCGACTCCTCGGTGATCCTGCCCCGCAAGACCTGGGAGGCCAGCGGCCACGTCGCGACGTTCTCCGACCCGCTGACCGAGTGCCAGTCATGCCACAAGCGCTTCCGCGCCGACCACCTCCAGGAGGAGGCGGCGGAGAAGCAGGCCAAGAAGGCCGGCGCGGACGTCGACCCGGACACCATCGAGCTCGCCACGCTCGCCTGCCCCAACTGCGGCACCCGCGGCGCCTGGACCGAGCCGCGCCAGTTCTCCGGCCTGCTCAAGACCCACCTGGGGGTCACCGAGGACGAGTCCGGCCTGCACTACCTGCGCCCGGAGACCGCCCAGGGGATCTTCCTCAACTTCGCCAACGTCGTCACCACCAGCCGCCAGAAGCCACCCTTCGGCATCGCCCAGATCGGCAAGAGCTTCCGCAACGAGATCACGCCCGGCAACTTCATCTTCCGCACCCGCGAGTTCGAGCAGATGGAGATGGAGTTCTTCGTCAAGCCGGGTGAGGACGAGGAGTGGCACCAGTACTGGATCGACGAGCGCACCCGCTGGTACACCGATCTCGGCATCGCCAAGGACAACCTGCGCCACTACGAGCACGCGCAGGAGAAGCTCAGCCACTACTCGAAGCGGACCGTCGACATCGAGTACCGCTTCGGCTTCGCGGGCTCGGAGTGGGGCGAGCTCGAGGGCATCGCGAACCGCACCGACTTCGACCTCAGGACGCACTCGGAGCACTCCGGCCAGGACCTGTCGTACTTCGACCAGGCCAACAACGAGCGCTACCTGCCCTACGTCATCGAGCCGGCCGCCGGGCTCTCGCGCAGCCTGATGACCTTCCTGGTCGACGCCTACACCGAGGACGAGGCCCCCAACACCAAGGGTGGCGTCGACAAGCGCACCGTGCTCAAGCTCGACCCGCGCCTCGCGCCGGTCAAGGTCGCGGTGCTGCCGCTGAGCCGCAACGCCGACCTCTCGCCCAAGGCCAAGGCGCTCTCGGCGGAGCTGCGCCGCAACTGGAACGTCGACTTCGACGACTCCGGCGCGATCGGGCGCCGCTACCGTCGCCAGGACGAGATCGGCACGCCGTACTGCGTGACGGTCGACTTCGACACCCTCGAGGACAACGCCGTCACGGTCCGCGAGCGCGACTCGATGCAGCAGGAGCGGATCGGTCTGGACGGCATCACGACGTACTTCGCCGACCGTCTCGTCGGCTGCTGAGGAGGCCCTGATGTCCACGCACTCCCTCATCCCCCTCCGGGCCCGCTCCCGGACGACCGCTCGCCGCACGCTGGGGCTGGCGCTCGCCGGCGTGCTGGCCCTGTCGGGCTGCTCGGGCGGCTCGGACGAGCCCGCAGCCTCGGGGGACGGGTCGGGCTCCGCGACGACCTCCGCGACGGCCTCCGCCTCGGCCGAGCCGTACCTGCCGGTGCCGGACGGGGTCGAGCTGACCGCGCCCGGCAGCGCCCTCGAGGTGGGCCAGAGCGCCGTCGTGGCCTACGAGCCGCGCCAGGACAAGGTCGGCGTCCTCGACATCCGGGTCTCCCGCCTGGTGAAGACCTCGTTCAAGGAGTCCTTCGCCGGATGGAAGCTCAGCGACGCCACGAGGAGGACGAACCCGTACTTCGTGCGCGCGAGGGTGACGAACGTCGGCGACACCAACCTGGGTGGCCGCGGGGTGCCGCTCTACATCGTGGACGGCCGCAACACCCTGATCGAGGCGTCACGGTTCGCGAGCACGTTCACCCCGTGCCCGACCGGGCAGTTCCCGAAGAAGTTCCGCAACGGCGACTCGGTCAAGGTGTGCCTGGTCTACCTCTCCCCGAAGCGGGGCAAGCTGACCGCCGTGAGCTTCCGGCCCACCCAGGAGTTCGCGCCGATCACCTGGACCGGAGACCTGACCGGGCCGGCGGACCCCCAGAAGAAGAGCGGCCAGAAGAAGAGCACGAAGCAGGGCAGGAAGGGCTGAGCGCCCGCCCCGGCCGTCGGCCGGGCCGCACCGGATTTGGGCGCGGCCCGACCCACGCCGGAGAATGGCGACATGACCGTGCCTTCCGTCGCCAGCGCCGGCGCGGGCCTGCGTCTGGGCTCGCTGCAGGTCCGGACCCCTGTGGTGCTCGCGCCGATGGCCGGCATCACCAATGCGGCCTACCGTCGGCTCTGCCTCGAGCAGACGCGGGCGCAGGGCGGCGACGGGGTCTTCGTCTGCGAGATGATCACCTCGCGCGGCCTGGTCGAGGGTGACGCGCACACCAAGGACATGCTGGTCTTCGACGAGCTCGAGACCACCCGTTCCGTGCAGCTCTACGGCACCGACCCGAGCTACGTGGGCAAGGCCACCGAGATCCTCTGCGCGGAGTACGGGGTCGCGCACATCGACCTCAACTTCGGGTGCCCGGTGCCCAAGGTGACCCGCAAGGGCGGCGGCGGCGCGCTGCCGTGGAAGCGGGGCCTGCTCGGGGAGATCCTCACCGAGGCGGTCGCCGCCGCCGCGCCGTACGACGTACCGGTGACGATGAAGACCCGCAAGGGGCTCGACGACGACCACCTCACCTACCTCGACGCCGGGCGGATCGCGCAGGAGACCGGTGTCGCCGCGATCGCGCTGCACGGGCGCACAGTGGCGCAGGCCTACTCCGGCGAGGCCGACTGGGCGGCGATCAGCCGCCTCGTCGAGCACGTCGACATCCCGGTGCTGGGCAACGGTGACATCTGGGAGGCCGCCGACGCGCTGCGCATGGTCGAGCAGACCGGTGCGGCGGGCGTCGTCGTCGGTCGTGGCTGCCTGGGTCGGCCCTGGCTCTTCCGCGACCTCGCCGCGGCGTTCGCCGGCGAGGAGGTCGCGACGCTGCCGAGGCTGGGCGAGGTGCGAGAGGTGATGCGCCGTCACGCGGAGCTGCTCTGCCAGCACATGGGGGAGGAGCGGGGCTGCAAGGAGCTCCGCAAGCACGTCTCGTGGTACCTCAAGGGGTTCGCCGCCGGCGGCACGCTGCGCCGCTCGCTGGCCCTGGTCAGCACCCTGGCGGAGATCGACGTCCTGCTCGACGAGCTCGACCCCCACGAGCCGTTCCCGGTGGCCGAGCTGGGCACTCCGCGCGGACGGCAGGGCTCCCCGCGCGCCCGGGTGGTGCTGCCCGAGGGCTGGCTCGACGACACCGACGGCCGCGGCGCGCGGCTACAGGAGGAGGCCTCCGAGGCCACCGGCGGGTGACGATCACGAGGCCCTGATCCGGGTGTGAGCCCGGTGTGGGGGTGGTGTCAGCCCGGTGCGAGCCCGGTGTGAGCACCGCCACGGCGCCCGCCTGACGCCGTCCGAGGATTCGAGACGTGGCCGGCGTCTGTGCTTGACTCGGGTCTCGTTGCGCCGTCACCACCCCCGCACCACCCCCGCACGAACTCGGGGCGGCCCTCTCTCGGACGTCCCCTGTCAGCAACCAGCAAAGGAACCAGCGCTGTGGCCATCCGCCGCAAGCGGGGCACCAATGCCCGCCGCTCCATGCCCAAGGCCGTTCTCGTCGCCGGGCCCATCGCCCTCGTGGCCACCGCCTCCGTGGTGGCCGCCGGAGTCGTCTCCCAGCAGCCCGCCCCGGCCTCCTCGCCCGTCGCGGCCCGCGCCGTGACCGCCGATGTCGGCGATCGCGCGGCTTCCGTCTCGCGCTCCGACTCGCGGCTCGGCTCCCGACCGGTGCCGGCCAAGAAGGTCCGCGACGGCGTCCTGATCAAGCGCGCCTACCACGTCGACATGTCCCGGGCCGCCGTCGCCGGCGCCGTCAAGGGCGCCGACGAGCGCCGCTGGACCACCGCCGCGCTGAACCTGTGGAGCAACCCCGGCACCGACGCCCGGAGCCTCGGCCTCGTCGACGACGAGGAGAAGGTGCTGCTGACCGGTCGCCGCGACATGGACCGCGTCGAGATCGTCGTCGGCGGCCAGGCCCGCTGGGTCACTGCCGGCTACCTCGACGACAGCAAGCCGGTCGTCGTCAAGGCCGCGCCCGCGCCCAAGCCCGCATCCAAGCCCGCACCGGCGGAGCCCTCCGCCACTTCGGCTCCGTCGAGCCGGGCGGCGGCGCCGGCCTCGGCGACCTGCTCCAACGGCACCTCGGTGCCGAGCGGGGTCAGCCCGAACATCGTCAAGGTGCACGCCGCCGTCTGTGCGGCCTTCCCCGAGATCACCACCTACGGGACGTTCCGCTCCGACGGTGAGCACGGCCAGGGCCTCGCCGTCGACATCATGGTGAGTGGCTCGCGGGGTCAGCAGGTCGCGGACTTCGTGCGGGCCCGGTACTCCGAGCTCGGCGTGAGCTACGTGATGTACTCCCGCCAGATCTGGTCGGTCCAGCGTGGCAGCGAGGGCTGGCGCTCCGTGGCGGACCGTGGCTCGCCCACCGCCAACCACGAGGACCACGTGCACGTCACGACCTACTGACCGCGCCCGACCCCGCACGTGCGGGGATCGTCGGCGGCGGGCAGTAGGGTCGCCTGCGATGAGCTCACTGGACCTGTACGACGCCGCAGCGCGCGAGCGCCTCGTCGAGGAGCCGCCCAAGCGGGTGGACGCGCCGGTGCGCACCCCCTTCGAGCGGGACCGCGCCCGGGTGGTGCACGCCGCGGCGTCGCGGCGCCTCGCGGCCAAGACCCAGGTGGTCGGGCCGCAGAGCGACGACTTCGTGCGCAACCGGCTGACCCACAGCCTCGAGGTCGCCCAGGTCGCCCGTGACCTGTCCCGCGCGCTGGGCAGCCACCCGGACATCGCCGAGACGGCGGCCCTGGCCCACGATCTGGGCCACCCGCCGTTCGGGCACAACGGCGAGCGGGTGCTGGCCGAGCTCAGCGAGAGCTGCGGCGGCTTCGAGGGCAACGCCCAGACCCTGCGGCTGCTGACCCGGCTGGAGGCCAAGACCTTCGACCCGAGCGGCCGCTCCGTGGGGCTCAACCTCACCCGCGCCACCCTGGACGCCTGCACGAAGTACCCGTGGTCCCGCGACCAGGCGGCGGCGCCGTTGGGCGTGCACGCGGACGGCACGCTGCGCACGTCGACCAAGTTCGGCGTCTACATCGACGACCGGCCGGTCTTCGACTGGCTGCGCGCCGGGGTGCCGGGGGTCGGCCAGTGCCTCGAGGCGCAGGTGATGGATCTCGCCGACGACGTCGCCTACTCCGTGCACGACGTGGAGGACGGCGTGGTCGCCGACCGGGTCGACCTGACCACGCTGGACCGCGGCGCGGTCTGGGAGACCGTGCGCAGCTGGTACCGCCCCGACGCCGACGACGACACCCTCGACGACGTCCTGGCGGGGCTGCGCGAGGTCGCGAGCTGGCCGACCGCGCCGTACGACGGCTCGCGGCGCAGCCTCGCCGCGCTGAAGAACCTCACCAGCGACCTGATCGGCCGGTTCTGCGGGGCCGTGCAGCACGCCACCTTCGCCGCCAGCGAGGGGCCGTTCGTGCGCTACCGCGCCGACCTCGTCGTCCCCGAGCGCACCCAGCTGGAGATGGCCCTGCTCAAGGGCGTCGCCGCCCACTACGTCATGCAGGCCGACGACCGGGTGGCGGCGATGTCCCGCCAGCGCGAGCTGTTGGCCGCCCTGGTGGCCCGGCTGGCCCACCGGGGCGCCTCCGCGCTGGACCGGCCCTTCGCCGACGACTGGCACGACGCCGTCGACGACGCCGGGCGGCTGCGGGTCGTGATCGACCAGGTCGCCTCGCTCACGGACGCCAGCGCTGTCGCCCTGCACGAACGACTCGTAGCCTCTCGGGTGTGAGCAGCTCCCTCAGCGCCCCCGTGGGCGCCCCCCTCGTCTGGTTGCCCTTCGACCCCGAGCTCCTCGGCGACCCTCCGTCCGGGCTCCGCTACGAGGTGGTCGACCCGACCGAGCACGTGCCCGACTCCGTCGCTGACGTGGCCTTCTACGTCACGCCCTACCGGCTGGGCACCGGTGTGGGCGACGTTCTCGAGCGGATGGCCGGCCTGCGCGTGGTGCAGACGCTCACCGCCGGCGTCGACGCCGTCCGCTCGCGGGTCCCCGAGGGGGTCGCCCTGTGCAACGGTCGCGGCATCCACGACGCCTCGACCGCCGAGCTGGCCCTGACGCTGGTGCTCTCCTCCCTGCGCGGCGTCCCCGACTTCGTGCGCGCCCAGGACCGGTCCTCCTGGGAGCCGGGCTGGCGCCCGGCGCTGGCCGACAAGCGGGTGCTGCTGGTCGGCTACGGCTCCATCGGCGAGGCGATCGAGGCACGGCTGACACCGTTCGAGGTCGACGTGGTGCGGGTGGCCCGCTCCGCCCGGGACGGGGTGCACCCGATCACCGACCTGCCCGACCTGCTGCCGGGGGCGGACGTCGTGATCCTGATCGTGCCGCTCACCGACGAGACCCGGGGGCTGGTCGACGCCGACTTCCTGGCGAGGATGAAGGACGGCGGCGCTGCTGGTGAACGTGGCCCGCGGGGCCGTGGTCGAGACCGACGCGCTGGTCGCCGCGCTGCACACCGGGCGGGTCCGGGCCGCGCTGGACGTCTTCGACACCGAGCCGCTGCCGGGGGCGAGCCCGCTCTGGACGGCCCCGGGCGTGCTGATCTCCCCGCACGTGGGCGGCGCGAGCAGCGCGATGTGGCCGCGGGCGCACCGGCTGGTGCGGGACCAGCTGCACCGTTTCGCCGCCGGGGAGCCCCTGTGCAACGTCATGTCCGGCGACTACTGATCCGCCCGTAGACTCCGCCTCGTGGCAGGACGGATCCGAGAGGACAGCATCGCGGAGGTGCGGGAGAAGGCCCGCATCGACGAGGTCGTCTCGTCGTACGTGACCCTGCGCAACGCGGGCGGCGGCTCGCAGAAGGGCCTGTGCCCCTTCCACGACGAGAAGTCGCCGTCGTTCCACGTCACCCCGGCCCGGGGATTCTTCCACTGTTTCGGCTGCTCCGAGGGCGGCGACGTCATCACCTTCCTGATGAAGATCGACGGCCTCACCTTCTCCGAGGCGGTGGAGCGGCTGGGCGACAAGTACGGCGTGCAGCTGCGCCGCGAGGAGGGCGACGTCCGGGAGGACCGTCCCAAGGGCCCGGCCCGTCAGCGGCTGATCGAGGCGAACCGCGAGGCGCAGGAGTTCTACACCGCCCAGCTGGCCACCCCCGACGCGATCGCCGCCCGCCAGTTCCTGCACGAGCGGGGCTTCGACCAGGACGCCGCGGACACCTTCGGCCTCGGGTTCGCCCCGCGCGACGGGGAGGCGCTGTTCAAGCACCTGCGCCAGAAGGCGTTCAGCACCGACGAGCTCGTGACGGCCGGGCTGGTCGCGGTGGGCCGTTCGGCCTACGACCGCTTCCGCGGCCGGCTGCTCTGGCCGATCCGCGACGCCAGCGGTGACACGCTCGGCTTCGGCGCCCGGCGCCTCTACGACGACGACCGGATCGAGGCGAAGTACCTCAACACCTCCGAGACGCCGATCTACAAGAAGAGCCAGGTGCTCTACGGGATCGACCTGGCCCGCCGCGAGATCGCCCGCTCCTCGCAGGCGGTCATCGTCGAGGGCTACACCGACGTGATGGCCTGTCATCTCTCCGGGGTGGGGACGGCGGTGGCCACCTGCGGCACGGCGTTCGGTGAGGACCACTCCCGGGTGCTGCGCCGCTTCCTCAACGACCACGAGGAGTTCCGCGGCGAGGTGATCTTCACCTTCGACGGCGACGCCGCCGGTCAGAAGGCCGCGCTGCGCGCCTTCTCCGGTGACCAGAACTTCGTCTCGCAGACCTACGTCGCCATCGAGCCGTCCGGCATGGACCCGTGCGACCTGCGGACCAAGGACGGCGACGCGGCCGTGCGCGAGCTGGTCGCGCGGCGGGTGCCGCTGTACCGCTTCGTGCTCTCCAACGTCGTGGGCAAGTACGACCTCGACCGCGCCGACGGGCGGGTGGACGCCCTGCGCGAGGCTGCCCGGCTGGTCTCGAGCATCCGGGACAAGTCGAAGGTCGAGGCGTTCTCACGCGAGCTCGCCGGCATGATCGGCATCGACGTCGACGAGGCCCGGGCCGAGGTCCGCCGCGCCGCCAACCGACCGCCCGCCAGGCCCGACCAGCGCTCGCCGGGCGCCCGGCAGCAACCGGCCGGCCGCGGCCGCGGCCGCCGCGCAGGACGCCGCACCGCCGCGGCGGCCGGTGCCGGACCTGCGCGACCCGCGCTTCTCGATCGAGCGCGAGACCCTCAAGCTCGTCCTCCAGCACCCGATGGCGATCGGCCGCACCACCGCCGAGATCGGGGTCAACGACTTCACCCACCCGACGTACCGCGGGGTGTGGGAGGCGGTCGAGTCCGCCGGCGGACCGGTCGAGGGCGCCTCCGACCCGGGCTGGGCCACGAGCCTGCGGGCCCGGGCCACCGATCCGTCGGTGTCGTCGGCGATCAGCGCGCTCGGCGTCGAGCCGTTGCGCACGGCCAAGGAGCCGGACGCCGGGTACGTCGCGCTGCACGTCTTCAAGCTGCTCGAGCTGACCACGATGCGCCGGATCGCGGAGGTCAAGTCGAGGCTCCAGCGCACCAACCCGGTGGACAACCCGGGTGACTACAACAAGATGTTCGGCGAGCTGGCCGCGCTGGAGCAGCACCGCCGTACCCTGCGCGAGCGCACGGTGAGCACCTCGTGAGGCTCCGTCACCGCGAACGGCCGCCGATCGAGGTGGGCGAGGGGGAGCGACTGCTCGCCTGGGCCATCACGTCCGAGGGACCGGTCGGTGGCACCCGCGACGCGTTCTACCTGCCGCGCGGGCGGGTCCCGTGGGAGCGGGTGCAGGCCTCCGACTGGGACCGCGACACCTCGGTGCTGCGGGTCAGCGAGGTCGGCAGCTGGGGGGCGGTCCGACCGGAGCACGTGATGACCGTCGAGGAGCCACGACGGCTGCTCGAGCTGGTGCGCGAGCGGGTGACCGCCAGCGTCGTCCTGCAGCGTCACGTGGCACTGGGCGGTCCAGGCGGCGTCCGGGTCATCGCCCGGCGAGCGCCCCGCGGGGACCAGCCGGTCGAGTGGCTCTTCGAGTTCGACGAGGGCGTCGACCCCGCGGACCCCACCGTGCTGGCCGCGGCGGAGCAGGCACTGCTCGCCGCACGCGACGAGCTCGGCCCCGGCTGACGGGTCCGCCCCTCGCGGGGGATGCCGATTTTTCACGAGGTGCCCCACTTGCTAATGTGTGCCCGCGGCACCGATCCCCTGTAGCTCAACTGGCAGAGCATTCGACTGTTAATCGGAGGGTTGTTGGTTCGAGTCCAACCGGGGGAGCTCCGCACCGGGCCCCGACGTCACTGACGTCGGGGCCCGGTCTCATTTCCACGCCGAGCGGGCAGTTGGGGGAACTCTCCCGGCGCCGACCGGGCAGTTGGGGGCACTCTCCCGGCATCGACCGGGCGCTTGGGGGCGGCGAGTGCCCGGTCAGCGTGCTGGGAGTGCCCTGCGAGTGCCCGGTCGGCTCACCGCACCTGATGCCCGCAAGAGCAGCGGCAGCCCGGAGCTCTGGCCGCCCTCGGCCTGACGTGGGGGGTCTCGGCGGGTGAGGCGCTTCGGGTCGTCGCGCGATCATCGGGTGGTCTGCGCCAGTGCTGCCGGAAGTTTCTCGAGCCCTCGGGCGGTGTGGACCCGCACCACGCTGCCGTTCTTGAGGAACCCGACGTAGAGCTTCCCGTCCGGACCCAGCGCCGAGGCGGTAGGCCGGTTACCGGCCAGTCCGGCAGTGGAGGCGAGCATCGTGTCCCCGACGAAGGACTCGGTGACCGGGTCCCAGTCGAGCCGGACCACGCCCGCGCTCTTGGCGGAGTTGTCCGGCACGTAGACGAGGTTCCGGATCGGGTCGAACGACGGCTGCCCCGGTGAGAGCGCCGAGACGTTGCACGTGGCGCCCACGAGTGCCTGAGTGGTGGTGTCCACCATGCAGAGCCCGCGCAGGTGGTCAGCGACCCACAGGTGCCCGGTCCCGTTCGCGTCGGGCAGACGCAACGCCCCCACCGTCGCAGTGAGCTCGGAGGCGACGAACCCGGCGGTGCTGGCCGGGGCCGGCGGTGGGGGCGGCGGCGGTGGGGGCGGCGCGCCTCCACCGCCTTTAATCTCTCTCCACTCTCCTCTATTTTCCACAGCCTACCTGTCAGTACCTGGTTCCCTGCTGTGGTGTCGTCGCCTACTGCTACCTTGTCGCCTTGTGTCAGCGCCACCGTGGAGACGTTCGCTAATGCGCGGTCGAGCCGTCCTTGTACGTGCCACTGTTAGCCAGGTCTCCTGTACCCTGGTGCCGAGACCGAAACGCACCACGCTGTTGGTGCTGCCCACTAACAGGCGTCCCCTGTCCGGTCGTAGGCTACTGACAAGGGTGCCGCCACGGAGAGGCTGGGGACGCCCGGGCCTTGCAGCCTCCGGCGCAGGCGGTCGACGCGGCGTTGCCGATCCGGGTCACCGCGGCGGTCTCCGCGAGGTAGAGATCCGACCCGCGGAACGCGAGCCCGAAGACCCGGCGTGCATCGGAGGTGGCCCCCACCGTCTGCGCGGTGGGGGTGGCTCCCTGTGGTGAGACCACGCGCGTGATGGTGCCGTTCTTGAGGAATCCGACGTACAGGTTTCCGTCGGGTCCGAGGGTCGTGGCGGTCGGTCGGTTGCCGGCGAGCGCCGGGGCGATCAGGCTGCTGTCCGGGAACGACTCGGTGGTGGGATCCCACGCGAGACGCAGCACGCCGACGCTCTTGGCGGAGTTGTCGGGCACGTAGACGAGGTTGCGAACGGGGTCGAACGTGGGCTGGCCCGGAGAGGTGGCGGTGGTCACGCAGGAGCTGAGGGTGCCCCCCTCCACTCGGCAGAACCCGCGGAGGTGGTCCGACACCCACAGGTGTCCGCCGCCTGCCGCGTCGGGAAGCCAGACCGCGCCGGTCGGGCTGGAGAGACCGCTGGTTGTCAAGGTGCCCACGGCAGCCTGAGCCATGAGCGGAGGCAGGGTGATGGCCAGCGCGCCGGTCACGACGGCTGCCCTGGTGAGCCAGGCGGCTCGTCGACGCTTCGGTTGGTGGCTGAGAGGTTTCATCGCGGTATCCAAGGGGATGACGGTGCCCGGCCTGTTCCGGACACCGTCAACGGTGCCGTCGACCGCGGCTCGGCTGCCATCCGACGTTCGGGGAGGGCAGCCGCGGGGTCGACCCTCCATCCGGAGGACCCGGGCCGACCCGGCGGACACCGAGTCCGAGGTTCGTCCAAGGTCCAGGGACTAGGACAGTCCAGGCGGCCCGTGAGTGGCCGACGGACCGGGGGGGGTGCCTGTCGTGGTGCAGATGATCGAGGAGGCGGCGTGGACGCGGGTGGTCCTCGCCGACGCTCGCAGGGCGCCGCGGCGCACCGACCACGCCCGGCAGACGGTGCTGCGCATCCTGGGTGGCAGCCTCGCCGCGCTGCTGGTCCTGGTGGTCGTGGGCTACGTGGTCGGGCACGCCTCGCCGAGCGGCAGGCCCTGGCGGGCGCGGAGCGCTTCACCCGCGTGGTCGGCCAGACCATCATCGGGCCGCAGGTGACCCCAGCCCTGCTCAGGGGAGCCCACGATCGGTCCGGCGGCTCGACCGAGTCGTGCGCGAGCGGCTCGTCCCGGAGACTTCGATCAGGCGCATCAAGGTCTGGGCCGCGGACGGGACCGTGCTCTACAGCGACGACCACGCCGAGATCGGTGACCTCCACGACCTCGGGGACCGAGACCTCCAGGCCCTCATCTTCGGGCACAGCGCCGCCAGCATCAGCAGCCTGCAGAGAGCCGAGAACACCGCGGAGCGGCGCATCGCCCCCCGCCTTCTCGAGGTGTACACCACCGCACGAGCAGCCGACGGACACCCGGTCATCGTCGAGGCCTACCTCAGCATCGAGGAGGTCAAGCAGATCCGTGCCAGCCTCCTGCGGGTGCTGTCCGTGCTCGCCGGCGTCCTCCTTGCTCTCTTCGCGCTGTTCCAGATCTGGCTCAGTCACGCCAACCTGCGTGGTCTCGAGGGCCGTCAGGCCGAGGTGGACCGTCAGGCCGAGGAGGTCTCGGTCCGCGAGCGCAGGCGACTGGCACGGGACCTGCACGACGGCGTCGTCCAGGAGCTCGTGGGCACGGCGTACGCCGTCGACGGCGCACGGTCGATGCTCCGCCGCGGCTACCTTTCCCGCGCCGACCTCATGATGGGGGAGGCCAGCGACGGGGTGCGCGGCAGCTCCAGTCGCTGCGGTCCACGCTGATCAAGGTCTATCCACCGAGCCTGGCCGAGGGCGGTCTCGGGCAGGCGCTCGTCGACCTGCTCGAGCCGCTCCATGCGCGTGGCGTTCACGTCACCGTCGAGAACCTGGTCGACTTCCCCCTGCCGGAGGCCGTCCTCTAGACCGCCTACCGGGTGACGCGGAGGCCGTTGGCAACGTCGTCCGGCATGCTGCAGCCTCCTCGGTGCTGATCCGCGTGGAAGTCGACGGCGCTCGACTGCGAGTGACCGTCCGGGACGACGGACTCGGCCTCGCCGCGGACGATCTTCGGCGCGTGGCTGATCCGGACGGGCACTTCGGGCTGCGGATGCTGGCCGACCTCGCGCACGAACGGAGCGGCCGGCTCGAGGTGGCAACGGCGCCCGGGGCCGGCTGCGAGATCCTCTGGGAGATACCGCTGTGACCCTGACGATCCTGTTGATCGACGACCACCCGGCGATTCTCCGGGGGCTGGAGTGCATCTTCTCCGCCGAGCCCGACCTCGCCGTGGTCGGTGCCGTCCAGGACCCGAGCCGCGCAGTGGCGGAGTTCGCCCGGACCAGGCCCGACGTGGTGGTGCTCGACCTGTCCATGCCCGGGTTGGACGGCTCGACGGTGATGCTGCGACTTCACCAGGAGGACCCCGACTGCCGGATCCTGGTCCTGACGTCCAACAACGACCCGACCGTCGTTCACGAGGTGGTCCGGGCCGGCGCCGCCGGCTACCTGCTCAAGGACTGCCCGGTCGAGTCGCTGGTCGAGGCGGCCCGGTCGGTCGCCCGGGGGAGAGCCCGATCGACCCACGGGTGACTCGCGCCCTGTTGTCGCCCGAGCCGGTCGTCGCTGCGGAGGACGAGACTGACGCTCCCCGGGCTGCCCTGACCGGACGGGAGCGAGACGTCCTGCGGCTGGTCAGCCACGGGTTGGCGAACAAGCAGATCGCCTGCCGCCTGGGTATCGGGGAGAGCACCGTGAAGACGCACCTGAGCAGCGTCTTCCAGCGGATCGGGGTCGCCGACCGAACCTCCGCGGCCTTGTGGGCCCAGGCAAACCTGAGCTGAGTGCTACACGGGGACCAGCTCACGGCCGAGCGGGCACTTGGGGGCACTCCCGCGACGCCGAGCGGGCACTCGCGGTAGGAGAGTGGCGGCAAGTGCCCGGCCAGTGTGCTGAGAGTGCCCAGGATTGCCCGGTCAGCCCCCGTAGGCGCGTCGGGCGCAGCGCGATCATCGGGTGGTCTGAGCCAGTGCTGCCTGGAGCTTCTCGAGCCCTCGGGAGGTGTGGCTCTTGACGGTGCCCGTCGAGATGCCGAGATCGGCGGCGGTCTGCTCGACCGACAGCCCGAGCCAGTGCCGCAGCAGTACGGTCTTGCGTTGCATCGTCGGCAGCGCCTGCAGCGCCTCAGCGCGTCTAACAGCGCGGAGCGTTCCTCGTAGGGCATGTCGGTGCGAACGGCCGCCTCGAGATCGTCCAGGCCGGGCCTCTCCCGCCGCCAGGGCCGTCGGGACTCGTCGATGTTGGCGCGGACGATGATCTGTCGCGTGTACGCCTCCTCGCGCCCGTCGCGGTGCAGCCGCGGCCAGGCGACGTACGGCTTCACCAGCTGGTTCTGGAGGTGTTCGTGGACCACCACGCCCGGACGGATCTCGAGCCGGCCGTCATCTGTGTAACGGGCTGCGAGGTTCTTCTTCCAGGGC
Source organism: uncultured Actinomycetota bacterium (assembly GCA_963760585.1). Taxonomy (GTDB): domain Bacteria; phylum Actinomycetota; class Actinomycetes; order Propionibacteriales; family Nocardioidaceae; genus Nocardioides. The sequence continues at coordinate 496,695 of CAVXDI010000002.1, read as the reverse complement.
TCGGGCGGCGGAGTGGGCCCGGCACTCGAGGTGGGCGTGGGGGTCGCGGAGGGAGTGGTCGCTCACCTCTCGTCGTCCGAACCTGCTCAAGGGAGAGACGGAAGACGAGGGCGATGGGTTGTCAGGCCCCGGCACCCAGTCATCTCCTCTCCGCGGTGGTCAATCACGCGCGCAGTCGAGCGGGCACTGGGAGGCACTCTCCCCGCGACGAGCGGGCACTCGAGGGGACTCTCCCGGTGCCGAGCGGGCGGTCGACGGCACGAAGAGTGCCGGCGAGTGCCCGCTCAGAATGCGGAAAGTGCCCCCAAGTGCCCGGTCAGGAAGGGGAGAGTGCCCACAAGTGCCCTGTCACCTACTCACCCCAGCCCATCGGGAACACCTCGAAGGGGGCGGCCATGGCGACCCCGAGTCGCTGCCCGGTGGCGCGGGCCATGCCCTCGAGGAACTCGCGGGCGTCGAAGTCGGCCCAGCCCAGCCCCGCGATGTACGCCGCGTGGGCCTCCAGGGAGGCGACCCCGGCGTCGAAGGTGTCGGTGGTTTCGACGGCGTTCGTCGCCTGGGGGGAGCCGAACGCCCACACCTCACCGACCCCGCCCCACGGCTCGAGGTCGTCGACGAGCTGGTCGGCGAAGACCCAGCGGTTGCCCGCGTCGCGGACGGCGTCCAGCACGGCGCGCCCGACCGCGATGTGGTCGGCCTGGTTGAGGTTGCGCCCGCCCCAGGTCTCGCGGAAGTTGCCGGTGATCACGACCTCCGGACGAAAGCGTCGCACCACCCGGGCGAGCTCGGCGCGCAGCGGTACGCCGTACTCGAGCACGCCGTCGGGCAGGCCGAGGAACTCCACCGTCGGCACCCCGACAATCTGCGCCGACTCGACCTGCTCGGCCTCGCGGACCCGGCGGCACTCGTCGGGGTCCAGGCCGTCGATCCCGGCCTCCCCGCTGGTCACCATGCAGTAGGTGACCTCCTTGCCCTGCCCGGTCCAGCGGGCGACGGCGGCGGCCGCCCCGAACTCCATGTCGTCGGGGTGCGCCACGATGCACAGGGCCCGGGTCCAGTCCTCGCGCAGGGCGTCGAGCGGGGCGGGGGTGTCGGTGGAGGTCATGTCCAGAGCATGCCCCCGAGCGCCGCCTCGCGGAAGACCTCGCGGGGTTGTGCCCCGGCGCGCTGGGTACGACGAGGACATGAGCTACCGACTGAGCCGTCTGATGTCCACCGCGACCGCCGGGTACGGCGCGTTCGCGCTCGCCAGCCCCGACCACCTCGGCAAGGCCGTGCAGGCGGAGAAGAAGGACATGGCGGGCATGAACCTGCTCGCCCAGACCTACGGGGTGCGCGACCTGGCGATCAGCTCGCTGGGCATGTTCGGCAGGTCCGCGACGACGGTCAAGGCCGCGATGGTGCTGCGGATCGCGATGGACCTCGGCGACGCCGCCCTGCTCTCGACCAGGGCCGAGTCGGACGAGGTGCGCACGAAGGTGCTGGCCGTGACCCTCGGCTGGGCGGCGCTCAACACGCTGGCGCTGGTCGTGGACTCCCGCCGGAACGACTGACCGACGGCGTCCCGGCGTCGGGGACGGCGAGGCTGGTGGTGGTGCCGTCGGCCCACACCACCAGGGCGGTGCGCCCGGCCCGGCTGCGCAGCCAGTCGGCAGCACCGGCGCCAAGGGCGTAGGCCGCGGTGGCGTCGATGTCGGCCCAGGTCAGGGAGGCCGCGACCACGGTCACCGAGGCGACGCCCCGCGGCGCCAGCCCGGTGCGGCCGTCGACGAGGTGGGCCCCCCGGTGGGCGGTGCCGGACGTCGCGACCGCGCCGGTGCGCACCGGCAGCACCGCGAGCACCCGGTCAGGGGAGTGCGGGTCCTCGATGCCGACCCGCCACGGTGGGGAGGCGGGGTCGAGGGTGCGCACCACCATGTCGCCGCCGGCCGACAGCGCGAAGTCGGTGTCGGCCAGGGCTCGCAGCGCTCGCGCCGCGCGCTCCACGGCCCAGCCCTTGACCACCCCGCTCGGGTCGAGCCGCTCGCGCCCGTCGGGGCCGGGGAGGCGGGTGCGGAACGCGCCGTACGACTCGCGCTCGGCCCGGGCGCCGAGCGCGAGCACCTCCGCCATCTCGAGCGGACAGTCCCGCAGCAGGAGCTCACCCCGGTCCAGGCGGGAGACGTACGAGTCGGCTCGGTAGGTGCTGAAGACCCGGTCGACGTCGTGCAGCGTCGCCATCGCCTCGGCCCACGCGGCGCGACCGACGTCGTCGGCGGCGTGGCGGCCCCGCAGCGCCAGGCTGATCGGCATGCCCATCACGTGCTCGACGAAGCGGCCGGTCACAGGTTCGCCTGGTCGACCGCGCTCTGCAGGGACTGCAGGTAGCCGCCGCTGGTCACGGTCGCCCCGCTGACCATGTCGATCTGGGTGTTCTGCGCATCCAGCGTCTCCTGGACGAGGATGGGCAGGGCGTAGGAGTTGATCTCCTCGTCCCTGGGGTTGCCGCTGGGGTACTGCAGGACCGAGACGTCGGTGATCTTGCCGGAGGTCACGCTCAGCTGCACCTGTACCGGCCCCCACTGGGTCTGGGCGATGCTGCCGGTCACCGTCGTGGGGGACGAGGCCGGCGCGTCGGATCTGGTGCCGGTTCCGGTGCCGGAGCTGCCCGAGCCGGTGCTGCCGCTGACCGGTGTCTGGGTGGACGCGCGGGAAACCGAGTACGCCGAGCCTGCGGTCAGCTGCGCGGAGGTCGACGTGTGGTAGCCGAAGAGGAGCACGACCGCGGAGAGCGTGCTCAGGAACCAGAACGTGATGCGTCTCATCAGATCACCAGCTGAAGGTCTCGACGTGGAAGTTCTCGGGCGGGAGGCCGGCGGCCTCGGTGGTGCGGCGTACCGCCTCGGTCCAGACGCCCGGGCCGCAGACGTAGACGTCCCGTTCCGCGAGGTCCGGGATCCACCAGGTCAGGGCGGACAGGTCGTCGGCGGTGCCGACCCCGGAGCCGAGCCAGGAGTCGGGGGAGCGCCGTCGACCGGGAAGGTAGAGCGTCTGGAGGCCCCGGTCGCGGGCCAGCTGCTCGAGCTCGGCGGCGAAGAGCGGCTCGCCGGTGAAGCGCTGGAGGATCACCGCGTCCCCAGGGGCGTAGGCCAGGCCCTCGGCCAGCGCGCGGAGCGGGGTGATACCCACGCCGGCGCCGATCAGCGCAACCTTGTCCCGGGTGCGGACCCGGGGGCTGAGCCGACCGTAGGGGCCTTCGACGAGGACGCGCGTCCCGGGCCTGAGGCTGGCCGTGGAGGCGCTGCCGTCCCCGGCCTCCTTGACGGTGATCCGCAGGCTGCGCCCGTCCGGGGCGGCGGAGAGTGAGTAGGGGTTCGCGCGGCTCCAGCCCCGGCGCCCCAGGAAGCGCCACGACAGGAACTGGCCGGCCTCCACGGGCATCCGGTGCAGGCCGCGTCCGGCGACGTGCACCGAGACGATGTCACCGGCCTCCCGCACCACCGACGTGACGCGCAGGCCGTGCCGGGCGGTGCGCCACAGCGGCAGGCCGACGCGCCAGAGCAGGACGGCGCCGAGCGCGGCGATCCACAGGCCCCACCAGAAGATCGTGCGGCCGGTGGAGGAGGCGAGCTGCTGGCCGGTCCACAGCTGGTGGGGGAGCGCGAGACCGGCGCCGAGGTACGCGTAGAGGTGCAGGAGGTGCCACGACTCGTAGCGCAACCGCTTGCGGGCGGCCTTGATGCTGGTGACGACCACCATCACCAGCGCCAGGGTGCCGGCCGCCGCCAGCAGCATCCCGGGGTAGTCGATGGTCAGGTGCCACAGGGTGAGCGGCGCCCGCAGCAGGCTGCCGGCGGCGTAGCCCCAGGTGATCAGCACGATGTGGGCGATCATCAGGTTGAACGAGGTGAAGCCGATGACCCGGTGCTGCCCGGCGAGCCGGTCCTGGCCGAAGGCGTGCTCCAGCACGGGGATGCGCGCCATCAGCAGCACCTGCACGAGCAGCAGCACGGAGGCGACGATCCCGGTGAGCCGGCCGAGCGAGGTCAACGAGGTCGCCCAGCCCGCCAGGTCGCCGAGGCCGCCGTCCGCGGTCCACCAGTAGGTGACCAGCAGGAGGCCGAGCCACAGGGCTGCGCCGGCGACCAGGCGGACGCCGGCGTCGAGCCGCGCGCGACGGTACGACGGCGCCGCCGCCGGGCTGGTCCGCTGCCGGCTCACGGAGATCGGCGGCTCGCGCAGGGTGGTCATGTCTGCGAGCCCGGTGGGGTGCCGCCGCCAGTGGCGTCGTCAGCTCCGGTGCCAGTGCCGGTGCCGGTGCCGGTGCCGTAGCCGAGGTCGCCGTCCCCGTCCTGGACGGTGCCGGGCGGCTGCCCCGGGAAGGCGCCGTCCGGCCGTGCCCCCCGGCCAGTGAAGCCTTGGTGGTCGTCGCCGGGCTGGAGCTGTGAGAGCCGGCCCTGCCGGCCGCTGCCGTCGTCGTCCGCGACCGCGTGGCCGAGCGCGACGCCACCCAGTCCGCCGACCGCGACCAGAGCGACGGCGGCGCCGGCGAACGCGCCACGACGGCGGGTCAGCTGCGCGCGCCAGCGCTGGCTGCGCGACGACGGTTCCGGTCCCGGTGCGTTGCCGGCGGGTGTGTTGCCGGCGGGTGCGTCGGTGCCGGCCGCCGTGGGGGCGGGGGCGCGGGCGGGCTGCCGGTCTGGGCCTGGGTCGGGGGTGTTCTCTCCGGTCACGATGCTCTCTCCTCGATGTCGGTCTGGGGAGATCCTGCGCCGCGGAACTTTGGGTGGCTGGTGACGAACCTGTGGGGTTCCTGTCCGTCGTGGTGGACTGTCGCCGTGAGCACGAGCGGTCAGGGCCGGGTGCGGGTCGGCATCTCGGGGTGGACCTACGCCGGCTGGCGCGGCGACTTCTACCCCGAGGGCCTGGTGCGCCGCCGTGAGCTGGAGTACGCCGCCGAGCGGTTGACCTCGATCGAGATCAACGGCTCGTTCTACTCGTTGCAGCGTCCCTCGTCGTACCTCTCCTGGCGCGAGCAGACGCCGGAGGGGTTCGTCTTCGCGGTCAAGGGTGCGCGCTACATCTCGCACATGAAGCGGCTCGTGGATGCGGAGACGCCGCTGGCGAACTTCTTCGCCTCCGGGGTGCTGGCCCTCGGGGAGAAGCTGGGACCGATCCTGTGGCAGCTGCCCGCGAACCTGCCCTTCGACGCGGACCGCCTGTCCGCCTTCTTCGAGCTGCTCCCGCGGACGACGGCCGCGGCGGCCGAGCTCGCCGGGCGGCACGACGACAAGGTGCCGACGGACCGAGCCCACTGCACCAGCGAGGCCGACCGGCCGCTGCGTCACGCCCTGGAGTTCCGCAGTCAGACGTTCTGCACGCCGGCGGCGTTCGCGCTCCTGCGCGAGCACGACATCGCCTGCGTCGTGGCCGACACCGCGCGACGCTTCCCGCGGGCCGAGGAGCGGACCAGCGACCTGATGTACGTCCGGCTGCACGGCGACGAGGAGCTCTACGCCAGCGGTTACTCGCCCGAGGCGCTCGACGCCTGGGCGGAGAAGTGCCGCGCCTGGGCCCGCGAGGGCGACGTGTTCGTCTACTTCGACAACGACGCCAAGGGACGGGCCCCGCACGACGCGATGGGCCTGATCGAGCGGCTGCGCTGACGGGGTGGATCGCCGACGTCCCCGATCGCCCCGATAGGGTCCCGGTCGAGGGCGACCTCGGGGCGGTAGCTCAGTCGGTCAGAGCAGAGGACTCATAATCCTTGGGTCGTGGGTTCGAGCCCCACCCGCCCCACTTCCGGCGACCGCGCGTCGGACAGTCGCTGGAGCACGACGTGCAGCGCATGGGGTCGCCCAGACCGATGCCGGCAGTCCCACCCCAGCGGACACTCCGCGAGAGCTCGTTGACCGGCGACACCCGGTGACGTAACTTGACGCAACTCGTCTCGCGCCAGGTCGATGTCCGGGCACCCTCGTGAGTCAGGACAGATGGAGGGATCCTCATGAGGCTCGGAGCACTGGTCATGTCAGCAGTGGGGGGGGGGGGGAGCGGCCGGCGCTCAATGAGAAGAGAGCCGGGAAAAGCGTGTTGAGTAGGGACGAAGAGCTGGGTCGTGAAGCAGTCCGACAGACGAGAGAACTACTCAGGTTCGACACGGCGGCTCACGTTCACTTCAGGCAGGTCGAGCTCGGTCACCAACAAGGTCGCCGGGTACGCCAAAGCCAGTGCCGAGGCTGGACTGGGCTGGGGGAAGCTCCAGGGAGAAGTCGGCGGCAGCCTCGAGAACGTCGGTGCGGTGACCAAGTACACCGGGTTCAGCGAGAGCATCGACCTCAAGTCCGGTCACGTCTACGTCTATGCGCGAGGGGCCCGGAAGCACACAGTGTCCCTGACCTTCCAGGTGTGTCAGTACCAGCACCCGGCGGGCTACATCTGGAAGACCTACGACAGCAGCAGGGCCACCGGTTGGAAGAAGGCCGACACGTGGATCGCTTGCGATGCCAGCACGCCCAAGGGTTCATTCAGCAGGAAGGTGAAGAAGACCGCCTGCTGACCCACACCGGTGCTCGGTGGCGGGCGTCGGTCTGCGTGGAGGCGACGATCTCGTTGACCAGGGGCACTCGACGGTAGCCCGACGCGACTCTCTGACCTCGTCGGCCTCGAGCGACGCAAGGCGCTCCTCATTGGTTGAGGAGCGAGCAACGGCGAGCGTCTCGAAGCCCGGCGAGCGGGCGCGGACGTGCCGGTGACTCCGCCGGGCGCAGGCGGAGGGTTGTGGTGCGGGGGTCTCGAGGCTCAGCGCTGGCGCGCTTCGCACCTCGACCAGCGGGGGGCGTGTTGCGTTTCGCACCTCGACCAGCGGGGGGCGTGTTGCGTTTCGCACCTCGACCAGCGGGGGCGTCTTGCGTTTCGCACCTCGACCAGCGGGGGCGTGTTGCGCTTCGCACCTCGACCAGCGGGGGGCGGGACGGGTCAGGCGGTGGCGGCGTGCGGGGGCTCGCGCGGGACGACCTCCACCGGGAGGTCGAAGTGCTCCAGCCGGCTCGCGATGTCCTGGTGCAGCCGGTTTGCGAGGCCGTGCGGCGCCAGGTGCAGCATGATCTCGTCGATGGGCTCGCTGAAGAGGATCTCCTCGACGGCGTCCATCGGGTCGTGCCGCACCGACACCGAGCCGATCACCGGGCCGCCAGCGGCGATCTCGAGCACCACGAGGGCCCGGTGCAGCACCCGCTCGGCCTCCTGGGCCCGGTCGTGGCGCTCCGGGTGCAGCAGGTGCAGCTCGGCTCGGGCGGGGTTGGGGACGACGACGCGGAACTGGGCCGGGCCGCGGTCCCGGCGCTGGTGGATCGCCTCGACCAGCGCGGCCGACGGCTCGGCGACGTCCGTCACGACGAGGATGCGGGTGACGCGTGGTGGGGTCATGGTGCCTTCCCTTGCGTGCAGGCCCGGGGCCGACTGCCCCGGGCCGGGTCAGTGTCCGGTCGGTGCGACGACCTCGGTGCGGTCCTTCTGGGTCACCGTCAGGTAGGTCACCACGGCGAGGATCGTGCCGAGGAAGAGCAGGCTGGTCCCGAAGGTGCCCAGGCCCAGGCCGCCGTCGGCGTGGGGAGCGCCGAGGAAGTCCCCGATGTTGGCGCCCAGCGGCCGGGTGAGGATGTAGGCGAGCCAGAAGGTCAGGACGGGTCCGGCCCCGAGCCTCCATGCCGCGAGCACAGCGAGGATCAGGCTGAGGGGGAGCAGCACGGCGGCGCCCGGCGACCAGCCGGTCAGCTCGAGGGTCCAGTCGCCGGCCGCGGTCCCCAGCGCGAAGGTGACCAGCACGGTCAGCCAGTAGAAGGCCTCGCGCGGGGTCGTGACGATCGTGTGGATGGACAGGGTCCGCTCCCGGGCGTACCAGATCCCGAAGACTCCGGCGAGCAGCACCGCGAAGACGGTCGTGCTGAGCCAGAGCGGGACGCCGCGCGCATCGGTGAGGTTGTCGGTCAGGAGGGTGCCGACGACGCTGATCAGGACGACGGCGAGCCAGTACACGCCGGGCACGTAGCGCCGCAGCCGGAACTGGGCGACGAGGGCGACGACGAGCGCCGCCGAGAACACCACTGTGGTGTTCGTGAGGCCGAAGCCCAGTGTCTCGTTGATGTAGTCGGCGAAGCTCTCGCCCACGGTCGTGCACAGGATCTTGATGATCCAGAAGTAGACCGTGACCTCGGGCACCTTGTTCAGCATCTGTCGCGTGCGGGTCGACAGCTCGTCAGTTTGCGTCATGTCGAGGAGTGTCGGGCCCCGAACCTGCCGACAGCCTGACTGCAGACGGCGCCGACTAGGCTGTGCGCGTGTCTGGAACTGGAACTGCTACTGGTATCGGGCAGCCGCAGACGTCTCTGCCCCACCCCGGCCCTCGGCGGGTCGCGATCTCGCTCCTGGGCGCGGTGGTCCTGGCCGCGCTGACGGGCTGCGGCGGCGCTCCGGCAGGTGAGGCGGCGTTCAGCCGAACCGAGGCGCCGTCCGGAGCGACGGTGCCGGACGACCACTCGTCGCCGCCGTGGCCGGCTCCGGCCGACACCTCCGCGCGGGTCGCGAGTGCCGGCCTGGACCTGGGGCCGATGGGCATGGCCGAGCACTACCACCCGCAGCTGCGGGTCGTCGTCGACGGCACCCAGGTGCCCGTCCCGGCCAACATCGGCGTGAATCCCGCCACTGGTGCGATGTCGGCGCTGCACACCCACGAGCCCGACGGGACCATCCACATCGAGGCCGACCGCACCGGGGAGGTCTTCACCCTGGGGCAGCTCTTCACGCAGTGGGGTGTCACGCTGACGCCGCGACAGATCGGCGGGGCGCGGGCTGCCGCGGGCCAGCAGGTGACCGTGACCAGCAACGGGACGCCGGTCCCCGGCGACCCCGGGGCCCTACCCCTGGAGCCCGACCAGCAGATCGTGCTGCGCGTCGACGCGACCGGCTGAGCGGCCCCCAGGGGCAGCGCGCGGAGTCAGGCGCCGAGCAGCTGCCTCATGGTGGCGATCTCGGTGGTCTGGGCGTCCTCGATCTGCTGGGCCAGGTCGGTGGCCTCGCTGCTCCTGCCGTCGCGCTGCTCCGCCTGCGCCATCTCGATGGCGCCCTCGTGGTGGGCGATCATCATGGTGAGGAACATCCGGTCGAACGGGGCGCCGTCGAGCCGCTCGAGGTCGCCCATCTCCTCGGAGCTCATCATCCCGGGCATCTGGCCCTCGCCCATGTCCATGCCGCCCATGCCGTCCGTGGAGCTGTCCGAGGGGACGTCCTGACCCCAGTCCTCGAGCCACCGGCTCATCGTGTCGATCTCGGGGCCCTGCGCGGCCTCGATGTCGGCGGCCAGCGAACGGACCTCGGGGGAGGAGGCGCGGCTCTTGGCCATCTCCGACATCTCCACCGCCTGGCGGTGGTGCGGGATCATCTCGGAGGCGAAGGAGACGTCGGCGTCGTTGAAGGCGGCGCTGCTGCTGCTGCTGCTGCTGGAGGGGGAGTCGTCGCTGCTGCAGGCGGAGAGCGTCAGCACGACGGCCAGGCCGAGCGCCATCAGGGACAGGGGCTTCTTCATCGGGTACCTCCGGGGGACGGGCGAGGGGGTGGGTGCGGAGCGAGGCTCCGCACCGGTGCTGTGCAGCCTGCCCGGCCGACCGGGAAGGAACGACGCAGGTGCGATGAAGATTTGCTGAAGCCTGTCCGGACCCTAGGCGCGGGCAGCCGGGAGCCGGACCGTGAAGGTCGTGCCCCGACCCGGCCCGTCGCTGCGCACGGTGAGCGTGCCGCCGTGGGCCTCGGTGAGGGCCCGCGCGATGCTCAGGCCGATGCCCGAGCCGCCGCTGGTGCGGTCGCGAGCGGTGTCCACCCGGTAGAACCGGTCGAAGACGTGCGGCAGGTGCTCGGGGGGGATTCCCTCGCCGGTGTCACTGACGGCGTACTCGACCCAGTCGCCACGGCGGTGACAGGTCAGGGCGACGCTTCCGTCCTCCGGGGTGTGCCGCAGGGCGTTGTCCAGCAGGTTGCCGAGCACCTGGGCCAGCCGGTCGGGGTCGACCCGGACGAGGCCGACCTGCTCGGCGCGGACGTCGAGCCGGACCCCGCGCGCGACGTAGCGCGCCCGGGCGGCGTCCGCGGCGGCGTGGGCAGGGCCGGCGGCCCCGACCGGACGGGGGCCGAGGTGCACCCCGCCCTCCTCGGCGCGGGAGACGGCCGTGATGTCCTCGGCCAGTCGCCGCAGACGCCGGGTGCTGCCCCGGAACACCGCGACGGTGTCGCTGTCGAGGGTGCGCACGCCGTCCTCGACGGCCTCGAGGTGCGCGTCGATCGTGGCCAGGGGGGTGCGCATCTCGTGGGCGAGGTCGGCCAGCATCCGGCGCCTGGTGCTCTCGGTCGCCTCGAGCCGCCCGGCCAGGGAGTTGTATCCCGTGGCCAGGGTGGCGAACTCGGCGCCGAGACCCGGGTCCGGCACCCGGGTGTCGTAGCGGCCGGCCGAGATCTCGTGGGCGGCGTCGCTGACCGTCCGGATGGAGCGTTGGACCTGTCGGCTGAAGTACCAGGAGACCGCCAGCGCGGCGGCGAAGGCGATGATCGCGGCCAGGGCGATGGAGATGAGCAGGGCCGAGCCGAAGGCCTGCTCGACGTGTCGTGTCTCGGCGGCGTCGTGCGCGACCCCGGCGCGCGCCAGGTGGGTGTGGAAGATGCCCGGTGCGAGCAGCAGGGCGATGCCCCAGGTGGTGACTGCCCCGGCCAGCAGCACCAGGGCCTGGGCGAGCAGCAGCCGGGTCGCGAACCGGGGGCTCCGCGGCGTCGGTGCCACGCGCGCCGCGGACCCGGGGACGCCGCTCACGTGCCGGCGCCCATCCGGTAGCCGACACCGCGCACGGTGCGCACGAACCGCGCCGCGGACGCGTCGTCCCCGAGCTTGCGCCGCAGGTGACCGACGTGGACGTCGACCAGGTGCTCGTCACCCACCCAGGTGGGCCCCCACACGTCGTCGATGAGCTGGCGTCGGCTGAACGCCATCCGTGGGCGGGCGGACAGCGCCGCCAGCAGGTCGAACTCGGTGCGGGTCAGCGCGACCAGCTCGTCGTCCAGCCACGTGTCACGGCCGACGGGATCCAGGCGCAGGGCGCCGAAGGTTCGGATCCCCTCCCGGTCGTCGGCCGGCGCCCCTCGGGCCCGGGGCCGGCGCAGCATGGCCTGGATGCGGGCGCTGAGCTCGCGGGGGCTGAACGGTTTGGTCAGGTAGTCGTCGGCACCCACCGAGAGCCCGATCAACGTGTCCACCTCGTCGCTGCGGGCGGTCAGCATGACGACGTAGGCGTCGGAGAACGTGCGCACCTGCCGGCAGACCTCCACGCCGTCCAGGGAGGGCAGCCCGAGGTCCAGGACGATCACGTCGGGATCCACCTCGCGAGCCAGGCTCACCGCGCGCTGTCCGTCGAACGCCGTGCTCACCTCGAACCCGTCGCGCTCGAGGTAGCTGGCCACCAGGCTCGCCAGCTCCGGTTCGTCCTCGACGACCAGCGCCCGACGACCCGTGGGCGGCCGGGTCCCGCCGACGGCCGCCAGCGACCCGGCGCTGCCTCCTACGACGTCGTCCTCGACCATGGGCTCATCGTGGCACCCTGGGTCTGCGGCTAGCGGGTCCGGTGGGGTCGTGGGCGAGAACTTCAGGGAACCTTCACACGACCGCGACGGGAGACGCGTGTCGGGTGCGTGATCGTGGGAAGGACCCGTACGGCAGCGACGACGAGGAGATGAACCCGATGATGGACGGTTGGTTCGACAACGGCGTGGGCTGGGGTGGCTGGCTCACGATGACGCTGATGATGGGGCTCTTCTGGGGGCTGGTGATCATGGCGGTCATCGCCGTCCTCCGCGCTGGCGCCGGCCGGAGCGCCGGCTCCGCCGCGACGGACCCGGGGGCCGCCCGGGACCCGCTCGGGATCCTCGACGAACGCTTCGCCCGCGGTGAGATCGACGCCGAGGAGTACCACCTGCGCCGTGAGGCGCTGGGCCGTCCCGGGCCGCCCCTCCGGTGACCTGGCTCCTGACCGTCGTCGGGGCGTTGCTCGTCGGCACCGCCCTGCGCGACATCTTCCACACGCTGTGGCACCCCGGCGGGCTGGGCACGCTCTCCCGGCTGCTCTTCGGGCTGGTGTTCCGGGCGATGAAGCCCGCCAACCGGGGCTCGCGCTCCACCGAGCTCGCCGGGCCGTTGGGGCTGCTGCTCACGGTCGGGGTGTGGACCCTGCTGCTGGTCGTCGGCTTCGCCCTGGTCTACCTGCCCCACATGCCCCAGGACTTCTACTTCGGCTCCTCCCTGCACCCGGGCCGGTCCTCGGACGCGGTGGCCTCGCTCTACCTGTCGATCACGGCGCTGACCACGCTCGGTCTCGGCGACATCCAGCCGGCCACGCCGGTGCTGCGCCTGGTGGTGCCAGCCGAGGCGCTGGTCGGCTTCGTGCTGCTGACCGCGGGGATCTCCTGGATCCTGCAGCTCTACCCGGCCCTCAACCGCCGGCGGGCACTGGCCCGTCGGCTCAGCACCATGGCCCGGCACTCGGTGGGGGAGGTCGTCGAGGACGGGGAGACAAGTGTCGCCGTCCAGCACCTTGAGGGTGTGCGGGGCGACCTGGCCTCGATCGAGATGGACCTGCTGCAGTACGGCGAGTCCTACTTCTTCCGGGAGGTGCGCACCGATGTCTCGTTGGCCGCGGCGCTGCCCTACGTCACGGAGCTGGCCGCCGCGGGCGCGCGCTCGTCGGCGCCGGAGGTGCGCAGCGCCGCCGTCATGCTGGCGGACGGGTTGTCGGAGCTGCTCGCCCTGCTGCGCCGGGGTTTCCTCGGCGACGTCGGCGACGACGAGGCGACGCTTGCCGCGTTCGCGAGGGACCACCAGAAACCGCCGCCCGGCCAGCACTGACCGGGCCGGTCACCCCAGCTGGTCGAGGTAGAGAGCCAGGACGAGGCCCAGCGCCACCGCGAACCCGGTGCTGTAGCCGCTCTCCTTGAAGGCCTGGGGGAAGACCTCGATGGCCAACGAGCCGACCACGGCCCCGCCGGCGAAGCAACGGATGAGGGCCAACGCGGAGTCGGGCGCCCCTCCCATGAGCAGGTTGCCGGCCAGGGCTGCGGCCGAGAGGAGGAAGGCGGTCGCGGCCCAGAGGCCCAGCACGGCGGGCTTGGACCGCCCGCCCTGGGCCATCTGGCGGGCCCCACCGGCCGCCTCGGGGAGGTTGGACAGCAGGATCGAGCCCGAGAGCGCGGCGGCGCCGAGTGGCCCGGTGCCGATCAGGGCGACCCCGAGGGCGAGGTTCTCGGGGATGCCGTCGAGAGTGATGGCGGCGAGCAGCCCACCGCCACTGTCGCCGCCGGCACGACGTTTGATCAGGTCGTCCAGGACCGCGAAGACGACCGCCCCGGCCAGCACCATCGCCGAGGCGGCCCAGATGGACACCGCCCGGGTCGACGGCTCGATCAGCTCGAGGACGGCGGAGATCATCAGGGCCCCGCCGGCGAGGGCGACGATGAAGCCCTCCACGGCCGGAGGCAGGTTCCCGTAGATGCCCCAGGCGGCGCCGGCGATGAGGGCCGCGGAGACCACGACGATGACAAGGATGGTCAGCAGCACGGCGAGTACCTCTGGCAGTTCTCGAGGACGGTGTTTCCGTGGCCACGCTAAGGGAAGGAACCAAGTCGAACATGCGATCGACATACCCCTGTGGGGTATGTAGGATATCAGGCGGGTTCGAGGGTGGACGCACACGGCGGGGGAACGGGGAGGCGCAGATGTACGACGGGCTGGTCGCCATGGGTGCCGTTGCCATCTTCCTGCTGCTGGCGGTGGCCGCTCTGCGCCGGCTGAGCGCCCTCACCCGGGACCCCCTCCAGGTGATGCCCTTCCTCTCCGGCCACGCCCCGGTCGAGCACGCACTGTCCCGGTTCCACGTCCGCTGGTACCTCGCGACGCTCGTCTTCCTCGCGTTCGACGTGGAGATGCTCTTCATGTACCCGTGGGCGGTCGTGGTGGGTCGCCTGGGCGCGGGCTCGGTGGTGGAGATGTTCGTCTTCCTCGGGGCGCTGCTGCTGACCGTCTTCTGGGCACGCCGGGAGGGGGTCTTCCGATGGGTCTGAGTGACTGGTTCGCCCGCCTGGCGGTCGGGCGGGCCCACGTGCTGGTCGTGGCCGGCCCCGGCTCCTTCCGGCTGCGGGTGCTGCTCGAGCAGGCTGTGCAGGTGCGCGGTTGGGTGCTGGCGCTCACCCCTGCGGACGCCGACGTGCTGGCGGTGTGCGGCGCTCGCGGGATCGTCCACGACGAGCCCCTGGCCGGTGCGGTCCCCGCGCTGTGGGACGCGATGGTGGCTCCGCGGGTCCGGGTGGACGTCGTGGAGGAAGGTGCGGTGGAGCAGGCGCTCGACCGCGCCGCTGCCGCGCTGCTCGACACCGGCGCGCAGCGGGACGAGGCCCGGCGCCGGCGCGACGACGAGCCGCAGGTCGGCGACATGGACCACGGCGACATGGACCACGGCGACATGGACCACGGCGACATGGACCACGGCGACATGGACCACGGCGACATGGAGATGGCACCCCACGGGATCGCCCTGGCCGGCGGCAGCGAGGACGACCGGGACGGTCTGGAGATGGACGTGCTGCATGTGCCGCTCGGCCCGGTGCTGCCGTGCTGGCCCCCGGGCCTGGTGCTGCGCACCACGCTGTACGGCGACGTCATCGGTGACGTGGAGGTCGAGCTCCCGGCCTCCGGACCCCCGCCCGCCGCCGGCCCACCGTCTCCCGGACGGGCCCCTGCACTGGTCTCGGCCATGCGCTGCGACGCGGTCGCCGACGTCCTCACCCTGGCCGGCTGGCCGGCCGGCGCCGTCGTGGCGCGACGTGCCCGGGACGCCTTCCTGGCCGAGGACCTCGAGACCGGATCCGCTCGCGCAGCGGCGCTCCGGGTGCGGGTGCGGCGGCACCGGCCACTGGGCTGGATGCTCGCGGGGCTGGGTACGGTCGAGGCGTCGGACCTGCCCTCGTCCGACGACCCGTCGACCGCACTCCTCCTGGGGGACGTGCGGGCCCGGCTGCTGGCCCTGCTCGACGCGGTGCAGGAGTCATCAGACGACGAGACGCCGGAGAACGAGGCGCCGGAAGGCGAGGCCCGGCCGGCGCGTGGGGTGACGACACCCTGGCGCAGCTCCTCGCCCACCTCGTGCGGGGCCTCGACCTCGCGGCGGCCCGGCTGGTCGTGGCCAGCCTGGACCTCCCCTCGGTCCTCGCCGCCCGGGAGGACTCGCATGCCTGAGCACGTCACCACCGTCACTGCCTGGTGGGCCCCCGTCGCCGCCGCCCTCGTCCTGACGCTCGCGGCGCTGGCGGCCGTGCTGCACGGCGCCGTCGCGAGCGCGGCCGTGGGGAGGGGCGCCCGGGCGGGGGTGCTGGTGCCGGTCCGCGAGACCGCCCGGTTGCTGCGCCAGCAGCCGCGGGTCACCGTCTCCTCGGACCGTCTCCTGGGGAGGATCGGCGCCGCCGGCCTGCTCCCGGTGGCGCTGCTGATGGCTGCCCTGGTGCCGCTGGGTGCCTGGACGCTCGTGGACAGCCCGGTGGGCGTCGTGTGGTTCAACGCGCTGGACGTGATGGTCTGGGGCCTGGTCTGGCTGGCCGGCTGGGGGCCGAACGCCGCGCACTCGCTCGTCGGCGGGTACCGGTTCCTGGCGTTGGCCCTCGGCTACGAGCTGCCACTGATGTTCGCGCTGGTCGCACCGCCGATCGCCGCCGGGAGCCTGCGGGTCTCCGACGTGGCGGCGGCGCAGGACGGCCTGTGGTTCGTGGTCTGGATGCCGGTGGCCTTCCTCGTCTACTGCCTCGGCGTCCTCGCCTTCTCCCTCCGGGGCCCCTTCGCGACCGCCACGGGCACCGACCTGGCCGGCGGGGTGCTGAGCGAGCTGGGCGGGGGCGACCGCCTGCTCTTCCTGGCCGGGCGCTACGCGTTGCTGACGGCGGGCGCCGCCTTCGCCGTCCCGATGTTCCTCGGCGGGGGCGCCGGGCCGCTCCTCCCGGAGTGGCTGTGGGTGCTCGTCAAGACCGTGGTCCTGCTCGCCGCCCTCGTCGGCGCCGGCCGGTGGCTGCCCGCGCTGCGTCCCGACCGGTTCCTCGAGGCCGCCTGGGTGGTGCTGTTGCCGCTGGTGGTGGCCCAGGACCTCGTCGTCGCGGTCGTCGCCGGCCGATCGGGAGGGATGGGCTGATGGTGGTCGACGTGGTGTTCTGGCTGTGCGCCGTGGTGGCCGTGGTCGCCGGTGCCCTGGTCTTCGTGGTCGACTCGATGGCCCGCGCCACCTACGCGCTGGCGGTCTCGTTCGTGGCCGTGGGCGTCGCCGTGCTGCTCCTGCACCAGGACTACGTGGGGGTCGTGACCATCCTGATGATGGTGATGGAGATGGCGGTGATGGCGGTCTACATGGTGATGTACATGGGCATGAACCCGGCGCTGATGCCGATGAGCATGGTGCACGGCAGGCGCAGTGCCCTGGTGGTCTCCGGGGCCACCTTCCTCGTGCTCGGCGCCGGTGCCCTGCTCATCCCGTGGCCCGCGCGCCGCGGCGCGCCGGACCCGGACACCACGGCCGCGCTGGGCGAGGCCCTGATGGGCTCCAAGATGCTGGTCATGACGGTGGTCAGCCCGGTGATGGTCGCGACCATCGTCGCCGGGGTCGTCCTGGCCGCCGGGCGCGGGCGTTACGACCGGCTCGGCGACGACCTCGACCGGCGGCCCGCGGACGACCCCCAGTCCGGAGGTGCCGGACGATGACGATCGAGACCGTGCTGCTCGTGGCCGCGGCCCTGTTCAGCGTAGGCCTCTACGGAGCCCTCTCCCAGCAGGTGGTGGTGATGGTGATGATGGGTCTCGAGCTGATGATCAACGCCGTCATCCTGGCCGCCGGAGGGGCGTGGTGGTTCCTGGCGCCCGCCCCGACCGGGCAGGTGCTGCTGATGGTCGTGATCGCGGCCATGACGGTCGAGATGGCGATGGGCTTCGCGGTCGCCACGCTGCTGCACCGCGAGAGCGGCCACGACATGACCGACATGGCAGGGGAGCTCAGCCGATGACCGACGCCGTCCTGTGGTCCGTCGTCCTGCTGCCCGCCCTGGCCGGCGGGGTGCTGCTGGTGCTCGGCCCGGCACTGTCCGCCAGGCCCGCCTCGACCGGTGGGCGCCGCTGGCCCGCCGCCGTCTCGCTGGTCACGGCCGGGACGGTCCTGGCCCTCTCCGGGTGGGCCGCGGCCGCGCGTCCGGTCGTCGAGGTCGCCTTCATGGCGGGCAGCACCTTCGGGCTGGGCGTCGACGGGCTCACCGCGGTGATGCTGCCGTTGGTGTCCACGGTGACCCTGCTGGTCCTGGTCTTCTCGGCCGGCGATGCCCGGCTCGGCCGGGCCCGTTTCCACGGGTTCATGCTGCTCTTCGCGGCCGCCGCGCTGCTGACCGCGAGCGCCACCACGCTGCCGGCGCTGCTGCTCGCCTGGGAGGTGATGGGGGCGACGTCGTACGCCCTGGTCGGGTACTGGTGGCGGGAGCAGCGGCGGGTCTCCTCCGGGCTGACGGCGTTCCTGACCACCCGCACCGCCGACGTCGGGCTGTACGTCGCGGCGGGGGCCGCCCTGGCCGGGGGTGCAGGGCTCGGTCTCGCCGACCTCGCCGACGCCACGCCGGGGTGGCGGGTGGTGGTGGCCGCGGGGATCGCGGTGGCAGCCCTCGGCAAGGCCGCCCAGCTGCCCTTCTCGTTCTGGCTGTCGCGCGCGATGGACGGCCCGAGCCCGGTCAGCGCGCTGCTGCACTCGGCCGCCATGGTGGCCATGGGCGGCTACCTCCTGCTGCGGGCCCAACCGCTCCTGGGGGTCGCCGGCTGGCCGGCCACCGCCGTCGCGTGGACCGGTGCGCTCACCGCCCTGCTGCTGGGGGCCGTCGCCGTCGCCCAGAGCGACCTCAAGCAGCTGCTCGCCGCCTCCACCGCGGCCCAGCTCGGCTTCGTCGTGCTGGCCGCCGGCGTCGGCACGGTCAGCGGCGGGACCGCGCACCTGGTGGCGCACGCCGCCACCAAGGCGCTGCTGTTCCTCGTCGCGGGCGCCTGGCTCGGCGCGCTGGGGACCAAGCAGCTGGTGTCCCTGCGCGGTGCCGGGCGGACGTGGCCGCTGGTCGGCGCCACGGCCGCGGCGGGCCTGCTGTCCCTGGCCGG
This sequence comes from uncultured Actinomycetota bacterium, assembly GCA_963760585.1. Classification (GTDB taxonomy): domain Bacteria; phylum Actinomycetota; class Actinomycetes; order Propionibacteriales; family Nocardioidaceae; genus Nocardioides. Next base: position 478,472 of record CAVXDI010000002.1, on the reverse strand, counting down.
GGTGGCCCCACTGGCCCTGTGGGCCACCAAGGACGCCGTGCTCGCGGCGACGCTCGAGCACTCGACCCCGCTCTACCTCGTGGCGCTGGCCGCGGCCGCCGTCTCCGCCGCGTACGCCGGCAAGGTCCTGGTGCTGCTCTGGCGGGCCCCGACGGCGACGACCGAGCGCGGCTACGACCGTGAGGAGCCCGGCTCGCGCCGGGTGGGGCCGTGGCAGCAGGCACCGCTGGTGGTGCTGGCCCTCGGGGCCGTGCTCCCGGGCCTGCTCGCCCTCGCCCCGGTCGGGGACTGGTGGCGCCGGGCCCTGGGAGACCGCGCCGCTGTCTCGGCCACGCCGGTCGAGCTGGTCGGCTCCGCGGTGCTGGCGCTCGTGGTCCTCGGGCTCGTCGCCCGGGCCAGCCTCCGTGGACCCCGCCTGCCCGAGCCCCGGGTGCTGCACGACTGGCTCGACCTCGAGCGCGCGGCGCACGCCGTCCTGCTGCGGCCGACCGAGGCACTGGCGGCCGGGCTGGCGCGCTTCGACGACCGGGTGCTCGACCGCGGGGTCGAGCGCCTGGCCGGTGCCACGACCGTGCTCGCGGGTCGCGTCGCCGCCTTCGACACCGGGGTGGTGGACCGCGGCGTGGAGCGGATCGCCGCGGGCACCCGTCGCCTGGCCCGGGCGGTGACCCGGCCGCAGAGCGGCCAGCTGCACCAGTACTACCTCCAGGCCGTCGTGCTGGTCGCGGCGGTGTCCCTCCTGCTCCTCGTGAAGTGAGTTCCTCGTGCTCAGCCTGATCGTGTTCCTTCCCCTGCTCGCCGCGGTGGCGCTGCTGGTGCTGCCGCGCCTGGGCGACGCCGCCGCCCGCTGGGCCTTCCTGGCGGTGACGCTCGGCGAGGTGGTGCTGGTGGCCGCGCTGTGGTGGTCCTACGACGACCCCGGGGTGGGGCGGCTCGCCTTCGAGCAGCAGGTGGCCTGGATCCCCGGGGTCGGCACCAGCTACCACGTCGGCCTGGACGGGCTCTCCCTGCCGATGGTCGCGATGACCGTCGTGGTCTTCGCCGCGGCCGCGGTCTACGCCCTGCGCGAGCGCGACCGCCCGCGGCTGCAGGCCGCGCTGTTCCTGTTCCTCGAGAGCGTCTCGCTGGGTCTCTTCGTCTCGGCCGACCTGATCGTCTTCTTCGTCTTCTTCGACCTGTCCATCGTCGCGATGTACTTCTCCATCGCCGGGTGGGGCCACGGGCAGGCGGCCCGCTCCGCCCTGAAGTTCTTCCTCTACACGTTCCTGGGCTCGCTGGCCCTGCTGCTCGGGTTCATCGGTCTCTACGTCGCCGCGGAGCCGCACACCTTCGACATGGTGGAGCTGGCCCGGGCGGCACCTCTGGAGGGGCACCCGGTCGCCGGGGGACTGGTGCTGGCCGCGATCCTGCTCGGGCTCGCCGTCAAGACGCCCACCTTCCCCTTCCACACGTGGCTGCCCTCCGCCCACACCGACGCCCCCACCATCGGCTCGGTCGTGCTGGCCGGTGTGCTGCTCAAGATGGGCACCTACGGGTTCGTGCGGGTCGCAATGCCGATGCTCCCGTCCGCCTGGCAGGCCTGGGCGCCGGTGGTGGTCGTCATCGGTGTCATCTCCGTGCTGTACGGCGCCCTGGTCGCGCTGGCGCAGACCAACCTCAAGCGGATGATCGCCTACACCTCGGTCAACCACATGGGCTACGTCGTGCTCGCCGTGGGCGTCGCCGGGGTCGTCTCGGGCGACACCGAGACCGCGCGCTCGGTGGCCGTCAGCGGCGCCGTCGTGCAGATGGTCAGCCACGGCCTGATCACCGGGGCGCTGTTCCTGCTCGTCGGGTCTCTGTACGAGCGCGGCGGCAGCTACGAGATGGCGGACTACGGCGGTGCCGCGGCGAGCGCTCCCCGGCTGACCGGGCTGTTCGCCGTCGCGGCCTTCGCCTCGCTGGGCCTGCCGGCGTTCTCCGGCTTCATCGCCGAGTTCCAGGTGTTCGCCGGCAGCGTGGGTGTCGTCCCGTGGAGCGCGGTCGCCCTGCTCGGCATCCTGCTGACCGCGGCGCTGTTCCTGCGGGCGCTGCACCAGGTCTTCACCGGCGAGACGCGGGGACTTTCCGTGGGCCTCACCGACCTGCGTCCCGCCGAGCTCTGGTCGGCCGGAGCGCTGATGGCGCTGTCGCTGTTCGTGGGCGTGGCGCCGAGGCCGCTGCTGGACGTCGTGGAACCGGCGGCGCGCCAGCTCGTGTCGCTGGTCGGGCGCTGACGATGGCCTCCGACACCCTGGGCCTGCTCCCGGAGCTGCTGGTCTTCGCGGGCGGCCTGGTGGCGCTGCTGTCGGGCTCCTTCCTGCCGCGCCGGCGCCAGTGGGTGGCCGGGGTGCTGGCCGTGGGGCTGCTCGGGGCGTCGTTCGTGGCGGCCTCGATCGCGCTGGCGGGCACCGACCGCACCGTCTTCAGCGGCACCTTCGCGGTCGACACGGCCTCGGGGGTGGCCCGGCTGGTCGTCCTGGTGGGCACCGCCCTGGTGCTGGTGCTCGCCGCGGGGGAGGTGCCCGGGCACCCCCGGGAGAGCGAGACCTACGCCCTGGTGATGTTCGCCGCCTCGGGCGTGCTGGTGCTGGCGGGTGCCGCCGACCTGATGCTCCTGGTGGTGGGCTTCCTGCTCGCCTCCATCCCGCTCTACGGCCTGATCGGTCTCGTCCGGCTGCCCCGGTCGGCCGAGGCCGCGCTCAAGACCTACCTCCTGGGCGCGCTCTTCGGCATCGTGCTGATGCTCGGCGTGACCCTGCTCTACGCCCTGGCCGGCACCACGACCTACGGCGAGCTCGCCGCCGGCCTGGAGGCGGCCCCGCAGGCCGCCCTGGTGGCGGGCGTCGCGCTGGTCCTGTCCGGGCTGATGTTCGAGGCCGGGGCCGTGCCCGCCCACTTCTGGGTGCCGGACGCCGCCGAGGGCACGTCCGCCACCGCGGCCACGTTCCTCACCACGGTGCCCAAGATCGGGGCGCTGGTGGCGACCTACCGGCTGGTGCTCGCCCTGCCCGCGGACCTGGGGTGGGCGGCGCTGGTCGCGGTGCTCGCCGCGCTCAGCATGACGCTCGGCAACCTGGCGGCCTACGCCCAGGGCGACCCGCGCCGGCTGTTGGGGTGGTCGACCGTCAGCCAGGCGGGCTTCCTGCTGGTCCCGGTCGCCGTGGCCGGTGCGAGCGACCTTGCGCTGCCCTCCCTGCTGCTCTACGCGGCGGCGTACGTGCTGACGAACCTGGGTGCGTTCGCCGTGACCGCCGCACTCCCCGAGCGGCGCGCACTGTCGGACTACCGCGGGCTCTCACGCTCCGACCCGTGGCTGGCCGCCGCCCTGGCAGTGACGCTGCTCGGGCTGGTCGGCACGCCCCCGACCGCGGTCTTCGTGGGGAAGCTGACGACGGCCACGGCGGCCTGGGACGGCGGCCTGGCCTGGCTGGCGGTCGTGGTGGTCGCCAACAGCCTGATCAGCCTGTTCTACTACCTGCGCTGGCTCGCCGAGGCGTTCCGACCGGGCGACGGGCACGGCGGGTCTGGTGACGGGACCGGTCGCGGGGCTGATGACGGGGCGGGTCGGCTCGCCGCGCACCCCGGGGCTCGGTGGGTGGCCGTGGTCGCGGCCGCGGCCAGCGTCGCCCTCGGGCTCGGCGCCGGCTGGCTGTGGCCGCTGGTGGACGGCGTGCTCGCCGGCTGACGCCGGCCCCGATCACCGATCACGGGTCTCCGCAGGGCCGGCGCTCGGTCCGCAGGCGGCGGAGCTCCTCCTCCAGGACCAGCACCCGTGAGATGCCCGCCAGGTTGAGCCCCTCGCCCAGCAGGTCGCGGATCCGGTGGAGCCGGGCGATGTCGTCCTCGCTGTAGAGGCGGGTCCCACCGGGGGTGCGGGACGGCGTCAGCAGCCCCTTGCGCTCGTAGACCCGGAGGTTCTGGACCTCCATGGAGACCATCTCGGCGGCGATCGAGATCGCGAAGACCCCGCGTAGGCGATGTGGCATGACGGTGACCTCGACTCTGGGACCTGCCCGGAGCGGCTGGGAAGAGGGTTCAGATTCGTTCCCGGCCCGGGCTTGACTGACTGACGCCGAGCATATATTAAATGTGTAGCGGCGGATATAGATACCGCCACCGATCGATCCCGAGGAGGATGTGATGTTGCTGCGAAGCTCCGACCCGTTCCGTGATCTCGACCGCCTGGCCCAGCAGATGTTCGGCACCACGAACCGTCCCGCGGTGATGCCGATGGACGCCTGGCGCGAAGGGGACCGCTTCGTCATCGAGTTCGACCTGCCCGGCGTGAACCGGGACAGCATCGACCTGGACGTCGAGCGCAACGTGCTGACCGTCCGGGCCGAGCGGGTCGCCCGCAACGGCGACTGGGAGATGCTCGCCTCGGAGCGGCACCGCGGCGTCTTCAGCCGCCAGCTGGTGCTGGGCGACAACCTCGACCTGGAGCGGATCGAGGCGTCCTACGACGGCGGGGTGCTGCGCCTGCTGGTGCCCGTGGCCGAGCGGGCCAAGCCGCGCAAGATCGAGGTCGGCGCCGGCGCCGGGAAGCACGACGCGATCGAGGCCTGAGCCAGGCGGCTCGGCCGGGGAGTCACGCACCCCCGTGGCCGGGCGACACGGGCGGGGGTCGCCGCGGGCGACCCCCGCCCTCGCGGGATCAGCCCAGGTGATGGACCTCCTGGAGCCCGTGGACCGGGGTGTCGAGGCCGGCGTGGCGGGCCTTCAGCTGGAGGGCCAGGTAGAGCGAGTAGTGGCGTGACTGGTGCAGGTTCCCGCCGTGGAACCACAGCGCCTCCTGCTGGGTGGGCTTCCACATGTTGCGCTGCTCGCCCTCCCACGGGCCCGGGTCCTTGGTGGTCTCCGAGCCCAGCCCCCAGACCTTGCCCACCCGGTCGGCGACCTCCTGGCTGATCAGGTCGGCGGCCCAGCCGTTCATCGAGCCGTAGCCGGTGGCGTAGACGACGAGGTCCGCCGGGAGCTCGGTGCCGTCGGCCAGCACCACCGAGTCCTCGGTCAGGTGATCGACCTGCCCGTGGGCGAGCTTCACCTGCCCGTTGGCGACCAGGTCGGCCGAGCCCACGTCGATGTAGTAGCCCGAGCCGCGGCGCAGGTACTTCATGAACAGGCCGGAGCCGTCGTCACCCCAGTCGTGGTCGAAGCCCGCCGCCTCGAGGCGGTCGTAGAACTCCTTGTCCCGCTCGGCCATCTGCTCGTAGAGCGGGATCTGGAAGGTGTGCATGATGCGGTAGGGGAGCGAGGCGAAGACCAGGTCGGCCTTCTCGGTCGTCATCCCGGCGTCGAGGGCGCGCTCGGAGTAGAGGTCGCCCAGGCCGATCTCCATCAGGCTGTCGCTGCGCACGATGTGGGTGGAGGAGCGCTGCACCATCGTCACGTCGGCGTCGCTCTCCCACAGCGCACCGCAGATGTCGAAGGCCGAGTTGTTGCTGCCGATGACCACGCACCGCTTGCCGGCGAAGGCGTCGGGGCCGGGGTGCGCCGAGGAGTGGTGCGCCTCGCCGCGGAACACGTCCTGGCCCGGCAGGACCGGGACGCTGGGCTTGCCCGACATCCCCGTCGCCAGCACCAGCTGCTGCGGTCGCAGGGTCAGGGGACGGCCGTCGCGCTCGACCTCGACGGTCCACTCACCGGTCGCCTCGGAGTACGACGCGCTGGTCGCGGTCGTGCTCGACCAGTAGGGCACCTCCATGACCTCGGTGTAGTGCTCGAGCCAGTCGGCGATCTTGTCCTTGGGGGCGAAGACCGGCCAGTTGTCGGGGAACTTCAGGTAGGGCAGGTGGTCGTACCAGACCGGGTCGTGCAGGCACAGGGACTTGTAGCGGCTGCGCCACTGGTCCCCGGGGCGCCCGTGCTTGTCGATGACGAGGCTCGGGACGCCGAGCTGGCGCAGGCGGGCGCCGAGGGCGATGCCGCCCTGCCCGCCGCCGACGACCAGGACGTAGGGCTGGGTCGTCGAACCGAGGCTCTCCGCCTCCTGCTGGCGCTGCTCGAGCCAGGTCGTGCGCTCCTTGGTCGCGCCGTGCCGGGCCCCCATCGGGCGGCGCTCACGCCGGGGCTCCTCGTGCCCCTTGAGCTCGTACAGGGTGGTCAGCAGGGTCCACGCCTTCGGCCCGTCCTCCTCCACGAGGCGGAGCAGGCCGCGCCCGCGGCCGACGGCCGTCTCGAACTCGATCCATGCCGTCGTCACGCCGTCCGCGGCCGCAGGGGGCTCGCTGGTCACGAAGCCGGTCGGGTCGGTGGTCGCCAGGGTCGCGCCGAGGAGGTCGGTGACACCGGCCCGGTCCTCCACCGTGGTCAGGTTCCACGAGAACGCGACGAGGTCGCGCCAGAAGCTGGTGGTCGCGAACAGGCCGGCGGCGCCCTCCACGTCCCGGGCGCGCAACGCCTCCTCGAAGGACGCCAGCCAGGCGTCGACGCGGGACTGGGGATCGGTGCTGTCCTCGGGGGGACGTTCGACGGTCTGGGTCATGGTGGCTCCTTCGCCGGGCTCGCTCGGTGCGTGTGACCCAGCACACCCCGGGAGACGGTCGTCGCGACAGGGTTGCACGACGTTGCAGAACCTCCCGAGCGCTGGCCGTCGCCGGCGGGCCGCACGGGAGTGTGGTGCCGGTCACGTGGGCGACCTATGCTCGGGTCGTCGAAGGAGGTGTCGGTGGTCGGATTCAGCGCCATCGCGCCCGGGACCGACCTGTCGCGGCACGCGCGCGAGCTGCTCCGGGTGCACGACGCGGTACTCGGCGGGCTCACGTCGCCGCTGCGTCCGCGCGCCCTCGTCGCCCGCTCGTGGTCCCGGGTCCTGGAGATCGGCCTCGACCCCGACCGGGCCAGCGCGCACGACCCGCTGCCCCGCGCGGAGGTCGAGCGTCGCCGGCGTGCCTCGCCGCTCCACCTCGTCATCGACGAGCTGCGCCTGGTGCTGAGCGGGGTCGCGGACGCCTCCCGCTTCCTGATGGTCGTCGCCGACGCCGACGGCGTGATCCTGTGGCGCGAGGGCTCCGCGGCGGTCCGGGTGCGGGCCGACCGGCTGGGCTTCGAGGAGGGCGCGGTCTGGACCGAGACCACGGTCGGCACCAACGCCATCGGGACCGCGCTGGCCGAGCGGGCGCCGGTGCAGCTCTTCTCGGCCGAGCACTTCGAGCAGCAGCAGCACCCCTGGTACTGCACCGCCGCGCCGGTGCACGACCCGCGCACCGGCGAGCTGCTCGGGGTGGTCGACGTGAGCGGTCCCGCGCTCACCCTGCACCCGGCGATCGCGGCCCTGGTCGAGACCGCGGTCCGGCTGGCGGAGAGCCGCCTGTGGCGCCACCACGAGCAGCGTCTCGAACGCCTGCGCTCCTCGGTCGAGCACCTCCTGAGCGGGGTGCGCGGTCCGGTGCTCCTGGTCGACGACCACGGTTGGGTCGCCCACCACTCCGGCGTCGCGGTCCGCGACCGGATCGCGGCTCCGAGGGCCGACCGTCCGCTCGCCGTCCCGGGCCTGGGGCTGTGCCTGCCCGAGCGCCTCGCCGACGGCTGGCTGGTGCGACCGTCCGCCCAGCCCCGGGTCGTGCAGGCCTGCCTGGACCTCACCGGACGCCCGGTGCTGGAGGTGCGGGCCGACGGGGAGCCGTGGACGATCTCCCTCAGCGGGCGGCACGCGGAGATCCTCGAGCTCCTCCAGCGCGCCGGACCTGGGGGGCTGTCGGCCTCCGGGTTGAGCCACGCCCTGTTCGGCGACGCCGACCACGTGGTCTCGGCGCGCGCCGAGGTCTCCCGGCTGCGACGTGCGATCGGGGCCCTGGTCGTGACCAGGCCCTACCGGCTGGCCGAGGACGTCGAGCTCAGCGTGCGGCGCGCGCCGGCCGCCTGAGCCGGGCCGACGCCGCGCCACGTGGCGACTCACGCACGGCTCCACGACGGCGTCGCGACCCGTCCGGCGCGACCTGCGCCACCCGGCCGTGACGCCGCCTCACGGCCTCGGACGGCACGGGGCGTGGGAGCCGCCTGTGACACCGTAGCCCTTTCGGATGTGACGCATGTCATATACGTTCGCGGGATCGCACCCAACGAAGGAGCGTCATGAACCGACCAACTCGCAGGGCAGCAATCGCCGCGCTGTGCGCGGCAGGACTCGTCCTCTCCGGCCCCGGCCTCGCCTCCGGACACCCCGGGCACGACGTCACCGACGACGGAGGCGTCCGCTCGGACGCGAAGGCCCGCAACGCGCACCAGCACGGCGAGACCGCCGGACACCTACCGAGCAGCAGCACCGCCAACATCGACCTCGTGAGCAAGCTCAAGCTGAAGAACGTCGTGCCCGAGAAGATCGCCGACGTCGGCGTGCTCGGCGACTACGCCTACCTCGCGGCCTGGGGGGTGGTGACCTGCAAGTACAACGGCGTGCACGTCGTGAACATCGCCGACGTGAAGCACCCCAAGGAGGTCGCCTTCATCGGGGCCAAGCAGGGCAGCTACCCGGGCGAGGGCATCCAGGCCCTGTCCGTCGACACCCCGAAGTTCGCCGGCGACATCGTGGTGAGCAACAACGAGAAGTGCAACGACAAGACCGGCTTCGGCGGCATGAACATCTACGACGTGTCCAACCCCGAGCACCCCACGCCGCTGGCCGAGGGCTTCGGTGACAAGAGCGTGAACGGCCAGGGGAAGAAGGACGCGAACGAGACCCACAGCGTCTTCGCCTGGGACGCCGGCGACAAGGCGTACGCCGTGATGGTCGACAACGAGGAGGGCAAGGACGTCGACATCGTCGACATCACCGACCCGAAGAAGCCGCGGCTCGTCGCCGAGTACGACCTCGACGAGACCTTCCCGCAGATCCTGCAGGCCGCCCCGGAGAACCTCAAGGAGGTCTTCCTGCACGACATGGTCGTCAAGGAGATCGACGGACGCCAGGTCATGCTGCTGTCCTACTGGGACGCCGGCTACGTGAAGGTCGACATGACCGACCCGATGGCGCCGGTCTACCTCGGCGACACCGACTTCACCGACCCGGACCCGGAGGCCGCCGAGAGTGGTCTCACGGTCCCGCCGGAGGGCAACGGCCACCAGGCCGAGTTCACCTCGGACAACAGGTACGTCGTCGGTGCCGACGAGGACTTCGGTCCCTTCGCACTCACGGCCGAGAACGTCGACGACGGGACGGCCGTCGACGCCAGCCAGGGCAGCGACACCCGGCAGCTGGCGGAGGGCGAGACCATCACCGGGGAGTCGGTGTTCTTCGGCCGGGGCTGCAACGGCGACGCCGACGCCGGCCGCGGCGACGGCACGCAGGTCGCCGTCGTCGAGCGGGGGCTGTGCCCGTTCACCGAGAAGGTCTCCAACGTGATCAACGCCGGCGGCTACTCCGCCGTGCTGATCTTCAACCGGACCGGCACCGACGGGTGCGACGGCTCGCTCGGGATGAGCGTCGCGGGCGACCTCCCGGCCTTCGGCGTCGCGCCGCGCAGCCAGGGCTTCGCGATCTTCGACGCCCCGTACAGCAACACCGACTGCCTGGCCGGCCTCGGCGCCTCGGTGGTGTCCCCGACCGCGGTCGGCACCACCGGGGACACGCTGACCTTCTCGTCGTACTTCGACGGTTGGGGCTACGTCCACCTGTTCGCCAACTCCGGCGGGAAGATGGCCGAGCTCGACACCTACGCCATCCCGCAGGCTCACGACCCGGCCTTCGCGAGCGGGTTCGGTGACCTCTCGGTGCACGAGGTCGCGACCTCGCAGGCGGCGGCGAACCGGCTCTACTTCTCCTACTACTCGGGGGGCTTCCGGGTCGCTGAGATCGAGAACGACGAGATCGTCGAGAAGGGCCACTACATCGCCCCGGACGGCAACAACTTCTGGGGCGTGCAGGTCTTCAGCAGGGGTGGCCAGGAGTACGTCGCGGCCTCCGACCGGGACAACGGCCTGTGGATCTTCAAGTACACCCCCACACCCTGAGCTGAAGGGGGGGCAGCGGGCGGCCTCCCTGGGGCCGCCCGGCAACGACGAGGGCTCGGACCATCCGGTCCGGGCCCTCGTGCCGTGCTGCCGTGGGGACCCGGGCCGGTGCTAGGGTTGCTGACATCCACACGGGAGCCCGATGCATCGGGCTGAGAAGGGGCTGAAGCAGCCCCGACCGTCGAACCTGCTCCGGATCATGCCGGCGAAGGAAGTGAGATCGACGTGCTGCCACGCTTCCACCTGATCACCGACTTTCCCACCCTCGACAGGGTCGCCCTGCTGCGCCTGCTCGCCGTCCTCGAGACCGGGCCCGCGGGCTCCGGGGCCGGGGGTTCCGGGATCGGGGGTTCCGGGATTGGGGGCGCCGTGGACGCCGTCCAGGTACGCGCCAAGCACGCCCTCGACCGCGAGGTCGTGCTCTGGACCCGTGAGCTGGTGGCCAGGCTCCGCCGCGGTAGGACCAGGGTGATCCTCAACGACCGCCTCGACCTGGCGCTGGCCGCCGGCGCCCACGGGGTGCACCTGGGCCGCGACGACCTGGCCGTGAGCGACGCCCGCTCCCTGGCCCCGGCCGGCTTCCTGGTCGGAGCCACCTGCCGCGACCCCGGGCAGGCAGCCCGGGCCCGGGCCGAGGGAGCCGACTACGCCGGGGTCGGCCCGGTGCACGCCACCACGACCAAGGCCGGGCTCCCGGACCCGCTCGGTCTCGAGACCCTCGCGGCGACGGCGCGCGAGATCCCGACCATCGCGATCGGGGGGATCACCGCCACCCGGGTGCCCGACGCGATGGCGGCCGGGGCGCACGGCGTCGCCGTGGTGGCGGCCGTGTGGACCCACCCCGACCCACCCCGGGCTGCCCGGGAGATCGCCGAGCTCGTGCACGCGACGTGAGGGCAGGAACGCCCGGGCTGCGGGTGGTCGTCGTCGGCGGCGGCATCGTCGGGCTGGCCTGCGCCGAGGAGCTGCTGCGGGCCGGGCACGACGTACGGGTCTGCGACCCGGCCCCCGGCTCGGGAGCGACGTACGCCGCGGCCGGGATGCTGGCGCCGGGTGGTGAGGCGTGGTTCGGCGAGGAGGCCCTGCTGCGCCTGGGGGTGGACTCCCTCGGACGCTGGCCGGCGTACGCCGCCGCGCTCGAGGAGCGCTCCGGGTGCGACCTCGACCTGCGCCACACCGGCACCCTGCTGGTCGCCGGCGACCGCGACGACCTCGCCGAGGTGCACCGGGCCGGTGCGCTGCTGGAGGCCCACGGCGTGCGCGCCGAGGGGCTGGATCGGCGCGGGCTGCGCGCGGTCGAACCGACGCTGTCGGGCCGCCTGGCGGGTGGCGCCCTGCTGCCCGACGACCGGCACGTGAACCCCCGTCGGGTCACCCGGGCGCTGCTGGCGGTCCTGGGGGACCGCGTCGTCCGGGCCCGGGCCGTCCCCGTGGCGGACGGGGTCGTCCTGGCGGACGGCACCCACCTGCCCGCGGAGGTCGTGGTGCTCGCCACCGGCGCCGCCGGCATGCCCCACGTGCGCCCGGTCCGCGGCGAGGTGGTGCGGGTGCGCGCCGGCGACGCCCCCACCCGGGTGCTGCGGGCGCGGATCCACGGTGAGCGCGTCTACGTCGTGCCCCGCGCCGACGGCGAGCTCGTGATCGGGGCCACCGAGGAGGAGCACACCGCATCGGACGGCACGCCGCTGCCGACGGTGGGCGGGGTCGCCCGGCTGCTGGAGACCGCCCGCGACCTCGTGCCCGGTCTCGACACCGCCCACCTGCTGGAGGTGGTCGCCCGGGACCGGCCCGGCAGCCCCGACAACGGCCCGTTGCTCGGCCCCGTGACGAGCCCCGGCCCCGCCCGGCTGCTGCTCGCCGGCGGCCACCACCGGGGTGGGGTGCTGCTCGCCCCGGTCACCGCGGTGACGGTGCGGGCCCACGTCGAGGGGCTCGACGTGCCGGCCGCTGCCCGACCCTTCGCCCCCGACCGCTTCGCGACCGACCGCCCGCAGGCCGACCACCCCCAGAGAGACGAGGGACCATGCACCTGAGCGTGAACGGACAACCCCACCGGCTGCCGGACGGCACCGTGCTGACGGGCCTGGTCGCCGCGGTGGCCCCCGACCCGCGAGGCGTCGCCGTGGCCGTCAACGACACCGTCGTGCGGGCCGCCGACTGGCCCGTGACCGCACTGCACGAGGGCGACCGGGTCGAGGTCGTCACCGCCCACCAGGGCGGGTGAGCGGCATGGAGACGCTGGAGGTCGCCGGCGTCGAGCTGGCGCCGCTGTGGCTCGGCACCGGGGGACTCACCAGCCTCGAGACCGTACGACGGGTGCTCGCGGCCGGCGAACCGGGCCTGGTGACGGTGTCGGTGCGGCGCACCTCCGACACCGGAGCCGGGAGCCTGCTGGCCACCCTGCGTGAGCTGGGCGTCCGGGTGCTGCCGAACACGGCCGGCTGCCTCGGCGCCCGGGAGGCGGTGCTGACCGCCGAGCTGGCCCGGGAGGCGCTGGGCACCGACTGGGTCAAGCTCGAGGTGATCGGTGACGAGCGGAGCCTGCTGCCCGACGTCGTCGAGCTCCTGGACGCCGCCGAGACGCTGGTCGAGCGCGGCTTCACGGTGCTGCCCTACACGACCGGTGACCCCGTCGTGGCCCGGCGGCTGGTCGACGTGGGCTGCGTCGCGGTGATGCCGCTGGGCTCGCCGATCGGCTCGGGGCGGGGGATCGCGGACCCGCACACGATCGAGGCGGTCCGCGCCGCTGTCGATGTCCCGGTGGTGCTGGACGCGGGGATCGGCACCGCCAGCGAGGCGGCCCGCGCCATGGAGCTGGGCTGTGACGCGGTCCTCGTCGCCACCGCCGTCACCCGGGCCGAGGATCCCGTCGCGATGGCCCGGGCGATGCGGCTCGCCGTCGACGCCGGCCGGCTCGCCTGCCGAGCGGGGCGGATCCCGCGCCGGGAGACCGCCCGCGCCTCGAGCCCCATGCGCGGGCGGGTGGGCCGGTGACCGCGCCCGGGCTCCTGGTCCTCACCGACCGCCACCAGCTGCCGCACGGCCGGGGCCTGGTCGACACGGTCGCCCGGTGCGCCGAGGCCGGCCTGAGGACCGTCGTGCTGCGTGAGCTCGACCTGCCGGAGCCCGAGCGCGCCACCCTCGCGGCCGCGCTGGCGCGCCACGTCCGGGTCGTCTCCGCGCGCACGGTGCTGCCCGCCGCGGCCGGCGTCCACCTCGCCGCCCACCAGCCGGTCTACGACGCCGGCGGCGGCCTCCACGCCCGCTCGTGCCACGACGAGCAGGAGGTCGCCCGGGCCGCCGCGCAGGGCGCCGCCTACGTGACCCTCTCCCCGGTGGCGGCCAGCGCCTCCAAGCCCGGTCACGGCCCGCCGCTGGGGCTCGACGTCGTCCGGCGCGCGGTCGCGGCCGCCGGCGACCTCCCGGTGCTGGCGCTCGGCGGTGTCGAACCGTCCGCGGTGGCCGACCTGCGCGCCGCGGGTGCCCACGGCGTCGCCGTGATGGGTGCGGTGATGCGGGCCACCGACCCCGCCACCGTGGTGTCCCGGCTGCTGGCGGCGCTGTCGCGCGGGCCGGAGGAGGGCCGATGAGCACGCCACCGGTCGTGCTCAGCGTCGCCGGCACCGACTCGGGCGGCGCCGCCGGCCTGGCCGCGGACCTGGCCACCTTCGCGGCGCTCGGCGTCCACGGCGCCTGCGCGGTCACGGCCGTCACCGCGCAGGACACCACCGGCGTGCACCGGGTGGTCGCGATGGCCGCCGACGACGTGCGTGCCCAGGTCCACGCCGTCCTCGGGGACCTGCCCGTGGCCGCCGCGAAGACCGGGATGCTCGGCTCCGCCGAGGTAGCCCACGTCGTGACGGTGCTCCTCGCCGGTCGGGTGCCGCTCGTGGTCGACCCCGTGCTGGTGGCGACCAGCGGTGCGGTGCTCGGCGACGAAGCCCTGGTGGCGGCCTACCGCGACGTGCTGCTGCCCCGGGCCGACGTCGTCACCCCCAACCGCGACGAGGCGCTGGCGCTGACCGGCCTGCCCCCCGACAGCGCCACCGAGGAGCTCGCCCTCGCGGTGCACGCGCTGGGCCCGTCCGTCGTGCTCACCGGCGGGGACCCCACCACCGGCTGCTGTCGTGACGTCGTCGTCCGGGCCGGCGTCACCACCGTGCTGGCGCACCCGGCGGTCGTGACGACCAACGACCACGGCACCGGCTGCACCTACAGCGCCGCCCTCGCCGTCCACCTCGCCCGCGGCCTCGACCTCGAGACCGCGGCCCGGCACGCGCAGGCCTTCGTGGCCCGCGCGCTCGCCACCTCCGCCACCTGGCAGCTCGGCCGCGGCCGGGGCCCGGTCGCCCACCTGTCCCCCCACCCCCACCCCCATGAGGAGAACTGATGCACACCCACCCGTCCCACAGCACCGTCCACCGCACGGGCACCCGCGAGGACGTCGCCGTGCCCTTCACCCGCGTCGCGCTGACCAACGGCGACACCTTCGACCGCTACGCCACCGCCGGCCCCGGCAGCGAACCCGAGGTCGGCCTGCCCGCCCTGCGCGCCGGCTGGATCGCGGAGCGCCGCGACACCGAGGAGTACGACGGTCGCGAGGCCCAGCTGCTCGACAACGGTCGGTCTGCGGTGCGCCGCGGGGAGGCCCGCGAGCAGTGGCGCGGCCAGCGGGCCCGCCCGCGCCGCTCGCTGCCGGGCACCACGGTCACCCAGATGCACTACGCCCGCCGCGGCGTCGTCACCCCGGAGATGGAGTACGTCGCGATCCGCGAGGGGATGGAGGTCGACGTGGTCCGGGCCGAGGTGGCCGCCGGGCGCGCCATCATCCCGGCCAACGTCAACCACCCCGAGGCCGAGCCGATGATCATCGGCAGGCGGTTCCTGGTGAAGGTCAACGCCAACATCGGCAACTCCGCGGTGACCAGCTCCATCGCCGAGGAGGTCGACAAGATGACCTGGGCCGTGACCTGGGGCGCCGACACGGTGATGGACCTGTCCACCGGCGACGACATCCACACCACCCGGGAGTGGATCGTGCGCAACTCGCCCGTCCCGATCGGCACCGTCCCGATCTACCAGGCCCTGGAGAAGGTGGACGGCGACGCCTCGCGGATGACGTGGGAGATCTACCGCGACACCGTGATCGAGCAGTGCGAGCAGGGCGTCGACTACATGACGGTGCACGCCGGCGTGCTGCTGCGCTACGTGCCGCTCACCGCCCGGCGGATCACCGGGATCGTCTCCCGCGGCGGGGCGATCATGGCCGGCTGGTGCCTGGCGCACCACGAGGAGAACTTCCTCTACACGCACTTCGACGAGCTCTGCGAGATCTTCGCCCGCTACGACGTCTCCTTCTCGCTGGGTGACGGCCTGCGGCCCGGGTGCACGGCGGACGCCAACGACGAGGCGCAGTTCTCCGAGCTGCGCACCCTCGCCGAGCTGACCCGGCGGGCGTGGGAGCACGACGTGCAGGTGATGGTGGAGGGGCCCGGCCACGTGCCGCTGAACCTCGTCGAGGAGAACGTCGTCCTGCAGCAGGACTGGTGCCACGGCGCGCCGTTCTACACCCTCGGGCCGCTGGCCACCGACATCGCGCCCGGCTACGACCACATCACCTCGGCCATCGGGGCCGCGACGATCGCGATGCACGGCACCGCGATGCTCTGCTACGTGACCCCCAAGGAGCACCTGGGGCTGCCGAACCGCGACGACGTCAAGACCGGGGTGATCACCTACAAGCTCTCGGCGCACGCCGCCGACGTGGCCAAGGGCCACCCCGGCGCCCGGGACTGGGACGACGAGCTGTCGAAGGCGCGCTTCGAGTTCCGCTGGCGCGACCAGTTCGCGCTGTCCCTCGACCCGCACACCGCGGAGTCCTTCCACGACGAGACGCTGCCGGCGGAGGCCAGCAAGACCGCGCACTTCTGCTCGATGTGCGGGCCGAAGTTCTGCTCGATGCGGATCAGCCAGGACGTCCGTGACTACGCCGCCCAGCGGGGGCTGGAGTCCGACGAGGCGGTGGCGGCGGGCATGGCCGAGAAGTCCGCGCAGTTCCTCGAGCTCGGCAGGTCGGTCTACGTCGAGGGCTGAGCAGCCCGCCGGGAGGCGGCCGGGACTGTGACAGGATTCCGGGGGGAGACGAGGTGCCGAGGACGGCACCGGGAGGCGCCAGGTTGAAGGATTCAGGCGATGACGACGGACTCTGGGCACGGCATGGGCGCGGGCGCGGGCGCGGACACCGAGGCGATCGACACGACCCTGGACCGCTACGCCCGGATGGTGCGCCGGGCGCTGGGCGTGCCGACCGCCCTGGTCACCCTGGTGCAGGACTCCCGGCAGGTATTCCCCGGGGCCGTCGGACTGCCCGCGGAGTACCAGGCCAGTCGCGAGACCCCGTTGTCCCACTCGTTCTGCCAGCACGTGGTGGCCGACCAGCAGCCGCTGGTGATCGCGGACGCGCGCGTCGACGACCGCCTGCGTGACAACCTCGCGATCCGGGACCTCGCCGTCGTGGCGTACGCCGGGTGGCCGCTGGTGGACGGCCGCGGGGACATCATCGGCTCGGTGTGCGCCATCGACTCCCGGCCCCGCCACTGGAGTGCCGAGGACCTCGACGCCCTGGCCGACCTGGCCGCCGCCTGCTCGGCGGAGCTGGTGCAGCGCGAGCTGCGCGAGGAGGCGGTGGGTCGGGCGACGGCCCTGAGCGCCGCCTCGAGGATCAGCGGCGTGTTGCTGATGCTGAGCGAGCGGCTCGCGACCACGGTCACGGTCCAGGACATCGCGGTGGCGGTGGAGCAGGTGGCCCAGGAGCAGCTCGGCTGCCTGCACGCGGGCATGTGGCTGCGCCGGATCACCGACCCGACGCGGGTGCCGCCGCCTCGGGCGCCCGGCCCCGGAGAGCGCGCCGAACCGCTGACCCTGGTCGAGGACGCGGTGCCCGGCTGGGAGCAGGCCAGGTCGCACGCCCACCTGTCGGTGGCCGCGGACAACCCGCTGGGCGAGGCCCTGCTGATCGGGGACCTTCTCGCCTTCCGCACCGTCGCCGCCCAGAACGAGCGCTTCCCCCACCTGCGCTCGGACGTCCAGGTCGGGGAGGGCCGCGCCTTCGTCCCGCTCGGCGCGGCCGACAACGTCTTCGGTGCCCTGGCGCTCGTCTGGGCCGAGGAGCACCACCTCGACCAGCACGACCTGGTGGCCATCTCCTCCCTGCGCTCCTACATCGCGCAGGCCCTGCAACGGGCCCTGCTGCTGCAGGACCGCGCGGAGACCGCCCTGACGCTGCAACGGGCCATGCTCACCACGCTGCCGCCCACCGGGGACACCCAGCTGAGCGCGCGCTACCTCGCGACCGCGGCGCGCGAGCAGGTCGGGGGTGACTGGTACGACGCGGTCCTCGCCCCGGACGGCGCCCTCCACCTCTCGGTGGGAGACGTCGTCGGCCACGACATCGAGGCCGCGGCCGTCATGGGGCAGCTGCGCAGCATGCTCCGCACGCTCGTGTGGACCCACAGCGAGCCCGCGTCGACGACCACCCCGGCCCGGTTGGTCGAGCGGCTCGACCGGGCCGCGACCGACCTCGACGTGCGGGCCATGGCCACGCTGTTCCACGCGCGGGTCGAGCACGCACCCCAGAACGGGTCGGTGGAGGGGCGACCGGGCGGGCGACCGGGCGGGCACACCCTGCACTGGACCAACGCCGGCCACCCGCCGCCGCTCCTGCTGCTCGCCGACGGCGGCGTCGAGGTGCTCGTCGACCGGCGCCTGGGTGACGCGGACTGGACCGAGCTCACCGACCCCCTGCTGGGGCCCTTCCCCCACGGCTCCCGGCGCGACCAGACGGCCACGCTGCCGCAGGGCGCCACCCTGGTGCTGTACACCGACGGGCTGGTCGAACGGCGCGGGGAGAACCTGGAGATCGGGATCGACCGGGCCCGGGCGGCGCTGCGCCGGCGGCACGGCGCCTCGCTGGACGGCCTCGTCGACGGACTGATCGCCGACCTCGTCGGCGCGACCCCGGACGACGACGTCGTCGTGCTGGCGGTGCGCCTCGACGCGGGCGCCCGGGACGGGCGGGCCGGGCAGCCGGAGGGCTGACCGGCTCGCGAAGGCGCAGGTCCCGTCCGGCGGGACCAACGCCTCTGGTGACGACTGCTCCGGCGACGAAGACTCGACACGTCTTCCCACCAACCCACGGAGCCTGATTCGATGCTGTCCACCCAGTCCGCCCAGGTCGTCAAGGCGACGCTCCCCGTCGTCGGTGCCGCCATCGGCGACATCACGCCGATCTTCTACCGGCGGATGTTCGCCGCGCACCCCGAGCTCATCCGCGACCTCTTCAACCGCGGCAACCAGGCCCAGGGCGACCAGCAGAGCGCGCTCGCCGGTGCGGTGGCGGCGTACGCGACCCTCCTGGTGGCCGAGGACGGCCGCGACCCGCTCGAGGTGCTGGCCCGGATCGCCCACAAGCACGCGTCGCTCGGCATCACCGAGGACCAGTACCCGATCGTGCACGAGCACCTGTTCGCGGCCATCGTGGAGGTGCTGGGTGACGCGCTGACGCCCGAGGTGGCCTCGGCCTGGGACGAGGTCTACTGGCACATGGCGCACGCGCTGGTCACCATCGAGAAGGGTCTCTACGCCGAGACCGGGGTGGCCGACGGGGACGTGTGGCGCACGCTGGTCCTGCGCCGCCGCACGCAGGAGTCGCCCGACACGGTCTCGTTCGTGCTCGGCTCGCCCGACGGGAGCGCCCTGCCCCCGGCGCGCCCCGGGCAGTACGTGTCGCTCCAGGTGCCGCTGCCCGACGGAGCCCGCCAGATCCGCCAGTACAGCCTCACCCACGTCGCCGAGGTCGGGGAGTGGGAGATCTCGGTCAGGGCGGTCCCCGCGAGCCACACCGCCGACGGCGTGATCGTCCCCGCCGGGGAGGTCTCGAACTTCCTGCACCACAACCTCTTCGAGGGCGACGAGGTCACCGTGTCGTCCCCCTTCGGGGAGCTGGTGCTCGCCGACACCCAGGGCCCGCTGGTGCTGGTCTCCGCCGGGATCGGGATCACCCCGATCCTCGGCATCCTGCACCACCTCGCGGGCTCCGGGTCCACCCGTGAGGTGCTGGTGCTGCACGCCGACCGGTCACCGGCCCGCCACGCCCACCGCCAGGAGCTGAAGACGCTCGTGGCGGCCCTGCCCCACGCGACGCTGTGCCGCTGGTACGAGGACCTCGGGGTCCGCCCGGTGCGCGACGTGCTGCGGGCCGGACGGGTCGACCTCGGTGCGGTGGAGATCCCGCTCGGCGCGGAGATCTACCTGTGCGGCCCACTGCCGTTCATGGAGTCGGTGCACGCCGCCCTGGTCGAGCAGGACGTGCCCGAGGCAGCGATCCACTACGAGGTCTTCGGGCCGGACAAGTGGATGGCGTCGGCATGAGGCCGGGACTCCCATCGACCGCGAGGACACCATGCAGAAGGAGTCGTTGACGGCGCTGGTCCGTCACCACCTGGTGACGGCCTCGACCGCCTCCAGCGGTCGGAGCGCGCACACGATCTACGGAGGTCACGAGCATGCCCTGCGGCAGACCCTGATCGCGCTCCGGGCCGGCTCGAGCCTGGACGAGCACGAGAACCCCGGGGAGGCGACCGTCCAGGTGCTGCACGGCCGCGTCACGCTCGTCGCCGGCGAAAACCGGTGGAACGGGTCACCGGGCGACCTGCTGACCATCCCCGACTCCCGGCACGCCCTGGAGGCGGTCGAGGACTCGGCCGTGCTGCTGACCGTGGCGAAGCGGGGCTGACCCGGCTGAGGCAGGTGGTCGGCTCAGGGGGTGGGGGCGTCGACCACCAGGTGGCCGGCGTCCGGCCCCGGCACCGCCCAGACGGGGTGTCCGGCGGCCAGTCGCAGGGTGACGTCCTGACCCGGTACGACCGACCGTCCCAGGGGCAGCTCGACCTGCAGCCGGTCCGCCGCGCTGACCGCGCCCGCGCCGGTCGACACCCGGCGCTCCACCACCGCCACCTGGCGCGGACCGGCGCTGGTCACGCTGGTCACCCGCACGGCCCGACCCGCGCCGGCCAGGCCCCCCTCGTCCGGGCCGTTCGGGCCGTGGGGGGGCTCGACGGGCCCCGCCCCGGCGGGCGCGACCTCGAGCTGCTCACGACGCAGCAGCAGGGTGGCCGGCCCGCGCACCTCGCAGTCGTCGGGCAGGTCCACGACGCCCCAGGCCGACACGTGCCGTCCGCCCTCGACCCGCCCGGGCAGCTCGTTGCACCCGCCCAGCAGTCGTGCCACGACCACCGACGCGGGGCGTCGGTACAGCGAGGGCACCGGGCCGACCTGGAGCACCCGGCCTTGTGCGAGCACGGCGGCGCGGTCGGCCAGCGCCGCCTCGTCGAGGTCGTGGGTGACCATCAGGATGGTGGGGGAGAGCGCTGCCCTGACCTCGAGCAGCAGGTCGTGCATGGACCGGCGCAGGCCGGCGTCGAGGGCGCTGAACGGCTCGTCGAGCAGGAGGACCCGACGCTCGGTGGCCAGCGCACGGGCGAGGGCCACACGCTGCTGCTGCCCACCCGAGAGCTGGCGGGTGCGGCGTCCGGCGAGGTCGCCCAGGTGGACCAGCGACAGGTAGCGGCGCGCGATCTCGCGGGCCTCGCCCCGGCTCGCCCCCCGCAGGCGCGGACCGAAGGCGACGTTGTCGAGGACGGACAGGTGCGTGAACAGGTGGGGCTGCTGGAACATCGCGGTCAGCCCGCGCCGCTCGACCGGTTGGTCGGTGACGTCGACACCGTCCAGCAGGACCCGGCCCGACGAGGGCGCGGAGAGGCCCGAGGCCACCCGCAGCAGGGTCGACTTGCCGGACCCGGAGGGGCCGACGATCGAGAGCATCTCGCCCTCGCGCACTGCCAGGTCGATCTCCGCGAGGGTCGCCGGGGCGCCCTCGCGGTAGTGGTGGCTGACCCCGTGCAGCCGCAGGGCGCTCACGGCAGGGCCCCGCTCTCGCGGCGGGCCAGGAGCCGGACGACCAGCAGGGCGAGCAGGGGCGGCACGACGCTGGCCAGCGACATCACGGCGACGGCCGACTCGCGCCCCGTCCCGGCGGCGGTGGACCCGAGCAGCACGGGCACGGTGACGAGCTGGCCACCGCCGACGAGCAGCGTGACCACGTAGTCGCTCCAGCCGACCAGGAACGCGAGCCCGGCCGAGACCACCAGGCCGGCCCGCACCGCCGGCAGGGTCGCCCGGCGCCGGGCCTGGCGCGGTGTGGCGCCGAGCACGCGGGCCTGGTCCTCGAGGCCCGCGTCGATGCCGCGATAGGCCGCCCGCATCGTGTAGGCCGTGTAGGGCAGCGCGAAGGCGGACAGGACGACGAGGACGGCGAGCAGGTCCGGGACGCCGAGGCGCAGGATCACGACGTCCAGCCCCATCGAGACGGCGAAGGGGGGCAGCACGACCGGGGCGAGCAGGATCGCGGCGGCGACGCGGGGGCGCCGCAGCTCGCGCCACCCCAGCGCCCGACCGGCCATGGCACCCAGCGGGGTGGCCACCGCGGCCACCAGCAGGCCGAGCGCCAGCGAGCGGACGGCGGCCGGGCCCAGGCCGGAGCCCAGGGCCTCGCGCCAGCCGCGGAGACCCCACTCCTGCGGCCACGACGCGGGGACCGACCACTGCGCGGCGAAGGCCCACAGGACCAGCGGGGCGAGCGGGGTCGCCAGCCACACCACGGCCAGCGGGACGCCCCACCGTCCGGTGCGCAGGGTCGGGCCGTGCTCCACGAGGGCCATGGTCATCGCCTCCCGGCGGTCCGGTGGCGGGCCGTGGCCGCGAGCGACGCGGCCAGCACCGCGGTCGCCGTGACCGCCACCGCGACGGCGGCGCCGAGGGCGGCCGCCGCGGCGGCCTGGGGCCGGGCGGTCAGGTCGATGGAGCCGAACAGGCGGTAGGCCATCACCGACAGCGGCTCGGGGTAGGTGCGACCCAGCAGCCACGGCACCTCGTAGGCGCCCACCGTGTAGACGAAGACGATCAGCGCGGCCCCGAGCACCCCCGGCAGCGCCGCCGGGACGAGCACGCGTGACCACCGGTGCCACGGTCCGGCGCCCAGGACGGCGGCGACCTCGAGCAGGTCCCGGAGCCGTGGCCCGACGGTGGCGACCACCACGACGGCGACGAACGCGGACTCCTTCCACGCCAGCTCCAGCACCGTCGCGACCGGCCAGGTGCCGGCGACGAGGTCGGGCCAGGTGCCTGCGTCGATGCGCAGCAGCCGAGGCAGGAGGCCGGTGTCCCCGAGCAGCAGCCCGACCGAGGCCGCCCCGACGACGTGGGGCACGGTGACCACGACGGCGGCCAACGCACCGACCAGCCAGCGGTGTCGCGGGGCCAGGAGGACGACGGTGCCCAGGAGCAGGCCCAGCGCCGCGGCAAGCAGGGTGGCCGCGGAGGCGATGAGCAGGGTCTCCCGTACGGCCGCTCCGAGATCGGGGGCCGAGGAGGTGTAGCCGTCGACCGACAGGCGGGGGTCGCCGTACAGCGGGAAGAGCCCCAGGCTGGTGGCGAGCACCGAGGCGGTCCCGGCCCCGGTCACCAGCAGCACGAGCGCCAGAGCGGGGGTGGACCGACCGGGCCGCGCCCGGCCGGTCCGGGTCACGAACCGGCCCCGAGCACTGCGCGTCGCCACCCCTCGTCGAGGGGACCCACCCACGTGGAGGAGAGCTCCGGCACCGCGTGGCGCGAGAGCACCTCGTAGGGCGGCACGACGGGCGAGCGGGGGAGCCGGTCGAAGGCCGCCCGGTCGCCTTCCGGGAGACGGTCGACGTCGAGCGCGGTGAACTGTCCCCACACCGACGGATCGGCCTTGGCCGCCTGCTGGGCGGGGGAGAGCGCGAGATCGGCCACCACCATGGCGCCCGCCTGGTCGCCCGAGCTGGAGGGGATGGCCAGGAAGCTGGCGTTGCCGACGGTGCCGTCCTCGAGCGGGAGGACCCGGGTGCTCGCGGGGAACGTGCCGTCCTCCACCAGGCCGGTCAGGGTGGCCGGGCCGTAGGTCATCGTGATGTCCACCTCGCCGTCCGCGTACAGGCGGTCCAGGGCCGCGGAGTCACGAGGATACGTGCGCCCCTCCCGCCACAGCGACGGCGCGAGCTCGTCGAGGGTCTCGAAGAGGGCCGGGGTGAGCCGGTCGTAGGCCTCCTGCCCGAAGCTCCCCGGCACCTGGTCGACACCCCCGGAGGCGGCGTACAGGGCCTGGCGGACGAACACGGACCCGGTGAAGTCGGGCGGGGCGGGGTAGGTGAAGCGTCCCGGGTGCTCCCGGGCCCAGTCCAGCAGCCCGTCGAACGTGGTCGGCGGGTCGGGGACACGCTCGGCGTCGTAGGCGAACGTGAACTGTGCCTTGTGCCAGGGCGACTCGCACCCGTCGACCTCGGTGCCGAAGTCCTGGCTGACCAGAGCGTCGTCCGGGGCGAGGTACGTCGCGCTGGGCAGCTCCTGCGCCCAGCCGCAGAGCCAGGCGTCGGCCTGCCTTCCGGTGGCGAAGTTGTCGCCGTTGACCCACACCAGGTCGACCTTCCCCGAGGTCGCACCGGCCGCCTTCTCGGCGAGCACCCGGCGCAGCGCGTCCTGGGTGTCCGCCACGGGGACCCGGCGCACCCGGACGCCGAGCCCGGCGGCGGCCGGCGTGAGCACGTCGTCGACGTAGGCGTTGCCACGTTCGTCGCCGCCGTACATCCACAGGTCCACGACCTGGCCGTCCGCCTCTGCGACGATCTGCTTCCACGGCTGGTCGGCGACGGCCTCCTGCGCGGTGGAGGTCGCAGCGCAGGCCGAGCCGACCAGGGCGAGCGCCACGAGCAGGGACAGCCGGGTAAGGGGTGGACGCACGCGAACCTCCGGGGATCAGGGAAACGGGAGAACATGATGCGGGGTCGACTCGGGCGACACGACGGGAACACGACGGGGGGCTCGATGACTTCCCACAGGGTGGATGACCCAGCGCTGCGGGACCGGCCGCCGCGCAGCGACCGCTCGACCGGACAGGTCGTGCTGCGCCTGACCGTCCTGCTCGGCCTCCTCGTCGCGTTGTTCGTCGTCGCCGAGGTCCACGGATTGCCCGACGTCGCCGCGCTGCGGGACCGGGTCGAGGCCGCCGGGGTCGTCGGGTGGCTCCTCTTCGCCGGTGGGTACGCGCTGCTGGCGCTGGGCCCGGCGCCGAAGGGCGCGATGACCGCGCTCGGGGGTGCGCTGTTCGGGTGGGGGCCCGGCGCCGCCCTCTCGCTCACCGGGGCGCTGCTCGGGGCGGTCGTCGCGTTCGAGATCGGTCGCTGGCTCGGTCGCGACGCCGTCGACCGGCTGGTGCGCGGTCGTCTCGACCGCGTGCAGGCACTCCTGGCCGACCACGGGGTCGGCGCGGTCGTGTCCGTCCGGCTGGTGCCGGTGCTTCCCTACACGGTCATCAACTACGCGGCCGGGCTCACGGCCGTGCGCCGTCGCGACTACGTCGTCGGCAGCGCCCTCGGGATGGTCCCCGGCAGCCTGGCCTACTCCGCCCTGGGGGCGTGGGGGGCCGACCCGTGGGGGCTGTTCGCGGCGCTGGCGGCCCTGGTCGTGCTCGTCGTGGCGGGTGGCTTCTGGGGACGTCGGCTCCTGGGCCGACGCGACGAGGACCTCGGGGCGGCGGGCTGATGCTGGACGCGCGGATGCGCCGCACCCTGGCCCCGGCGCTGGACCGGGCCGCCGCGCTGCTGGACCGACCGGGCATCACCCCGGACCGGCTCACGGTCCTGGGCCTGGGCACGGGCCTGGCCAGTGCCGGCGCGGCCGCGGCGCAGTGGTGGGGGTGGGCGCTCGTCCTGTGGCTCGTCTCGCGGCTCCTCGACGGCCTCGACGGACCCCTGGCCCGGCGCCGGTGGCGCGGCGTCGACCCCGACGCTCCGAGGCCGGTGGCGGGGGGGTTCCTCGACATCACGGCCGACTTCGTCGTCTACGGTGCGTCGGTCCTGGGGGTGGCGCTCGGGGTCGGCGCCGAGTTCGGCTCCGCCTGGCAGCCGTTCGCCGCGGTGCTGCTGGCCTACTACGTCAACGGCACCGCGTTCCTGGCCTACTCCTCGGCCGCCGAGCGAGCCGGGGGCCGGCTCGACGACGGACGCTCGTTCAGCTTCCTCGCGGGGCTCGCCGAGGGCACCGAGACGATCGTGGTGCACGCGCTGTGGCTGATCCTCCCGGCGTACGCCTGGGTCGTCGCCCTCGGTTGGGCCGCCGTCGTCGCGCTCAGCGCGGGGCAGCGAATCGTCACCGGCTACCGGCTGCTGGGCCGGGCGACGGGCTGATCCCGTCCCGGGCGTCGGGCCGGCCGGCGGCCGGGTACGCGCGCAACCAGCGCCGGTCGATCCAGCGCTTGAGCAGCAGCGCCGAGCGGCCCAGCCACCAGCGCCGGCCGCGGACGGCCAGGCCGATCCCGGCGCCCAGGTCGAGGACCGACAACGCCCGGGCCTGCGGCGTGTAGACCGGAAGCGGCCGGCCGGCGGCCCGGGCCAGCAGGCTGGCGTGCAGCACGGGGCCCTGCCGCACGCCGTGCACCCCGATGCGGCGCAGCGGGCCCGGCAGGAAGTGGGCGCAGTCGCCTGCGGCGTAGACGTGCTCGTGGTCCCGGTGCTGCAGGGTGGCGCGCACCGGGATCCCGTCGCGGTCGCCCAGCCCGGTCCGGGTGACCAGCTCGGGCGCGGCGAGCCCGGTCGCGAGCACGGCGAGGTCGTGGTGGCTGCGTGTGGCGTCGGCGTACCGGGCCGAACGCGCGTCCAGTCGGGTGATCACGCAGCCGGTGTGCACGTGCACCCCCCGGCGGGTGAGCAGCCGCTCGACGCGCCGCGCGGCGGGCCCGGGCAGGTCGGGGCCGATGCGTGGCCCCGACTCCCAGAGCTCTACCCGCGCGACGTCGTCGCGCAGCGACAGCTGGGCGGCCAGCTCCAGGCCGCTGGAGCCGGCGCCGACGACACTGACGCGGGCCCGCCCCGCGAGCTCCGGGGCGCGCAGCAGACTCTCGAGACCGGCGAGGCTGCTCAGCGGCTTCACCCGGAGAACGCCCTCGCCGATCGCCATCGTGGACGGTGCGATGACGCTGCCGATGTTGAACGAGACGAGGTCGAAGGGCAGCACGGTCCCGTCGTCTGCGGTCACGGTCCGCGCGCCGACGTCGATGTCCCGCAGGACACCGCGGTGGTGCTCGACCCCCGCGCCGGCCGCCAATGCGGTGACGTCGACCTGCCCGGCGCCGGCGGACAGCTCGCCCACCGAGGCCGCGGTCGCCACCCCGCTGTAGCGGAAAGCCCCTGGCGCGAGGAGACGCACGCGGTAGCCCGCGGCGACCAGCCCGGCCGCGTGCCGCAACAGGTGGAGGTGGGCGTGACCGGCGCCCACCAGCAGGAGCACCCCGGCCCCGCCCGGTGCGCAGCGCGGCGGGTCAGGCGTCACGGTGCGCCAGCCACCATCGTCGCGAGCGCGCCAGCACGGCGATGCCCCGACGTGCCACGCCCGGGCCCTCGAGCTGGTCGCGGACGTCGGCGATGGCGGCGTTCCACGCGCCGTCGTTCCACGTCGGGTAGGCGTGGATGACGCCGGCCAGGTCGCGGGTCCGAAGCCCCTGCTTGATGGCCAGCGTCAGCTCCCCGAGCGTCTCACCGGCCCGTGGCCCGACGACCGTGGCGCCGACGACACGGCCCCGGGAGTCGACGGTGAGCTTGGAGCACCCGTTCGTCCTGGCCTCCGTGACAGCACGGTCGACGTGCGTGTGCTGCCAGGTCAGCACCCGCAGCCCGTCGGGCGGTGCGTCGGTGGTGACCCCGACGGCCGCGACCTCCGGTTGGGTGTAGGTGACCCGGGGCACCGCACTCAGGTCGACGCGGCGTCGCACGCCGAGCACGGCGTTGCCGGCCGCGAGGCTCCCGTGCACGCCGGCGACGTGGGTGAACTGCGGGTGCCCGGTGAGGTCGCCCGCGGCCCAGATCCGGGGGTTGGTCGTGCGCAGGTGCTCGTCGACCCGGACGAAGCCGCGTTCGTCGACGTCCACCGCCGCGCGGTCCAGGCCGAGGTCGTGGGTCCGCGGGGAGCGGCCCACCGAGACGAGCAGGTGGCTGAACGGGACCTGGCGTCCGTCGGCGAGGACGAGCGAGCCCCGGTGCCCCGGGTCCGGTCCGTCGTCCGGGGTCCCGGCGGGGCGCACCTCGACCACCTCCGCCCCGGTGATCACCTGCGCTCCGTCGTGGCGCAGTGCCTCGGTGACGATCCGGGCGGCGTCCTGGTCCTCGCGGGGGAGCAGACGCGCGGAGCCCTCGACCAGCGTGACCGACGATCCCAGCCGGGCGAAGGCCTGGCCGAGCTCGCACCCGATGCTGCCCCCGCCCAGCACGACGAGCTCCTCGGGCAGCTGGTCCAGCTCCCAGATCGTGTCGCTGGTCAGGTGGGGCACGGCCTCCAGGCCCGGGACGGGTGGCACGGCAGGCGCCGAGCCGGTGCTCACCAGGGCCTGGGTGAACGAGATCTCCCGGCCGTCCACCCGGACGCGGTGCGGGGCGACGAAGACCGCCCGGCCGTGCACGACGGTGACGCCCTCGTCCTCGAGCGCCTCGGGGGAGTCGATGGGGGCGATGTGGGCGATGGCGCCCCGGACGTGCCCCATGACCCGGGCGAAGTCGACGACGACGTCGCCGCCGGTGACCCCCAGGGCCTGCCCGGAACGCGCGACCGCGGCGATGTCGGCCGCGGCCAGCAGTGCCTTGGAGGGCACGCAACCGCTCCACAGGCAGTCCCCGCCGGTGCGGTCGCTCTCGACGAGCAGCACCCGGGCACCGAGCCTGGCGGCGGTCTTGGCGCCCACGATCCCGGCCGTGCCGCCACCGATGACGACGAGGTCCCAGGGCTGGTCGTCGGTCGGGGCCGTCACTGGCGCCGTCCGTCGGTCAGCTCGTCGAGGAAGCCCCGCACCCGCTCCACCGCGGCCGGGTCCACCGGGCGTCGGGCCGACCACCGGGCCAGGGCGCTGATCAGCGTCCGGTTCTCGTGCAGCACCGCGGAGCACTTCTCGCACGTGGCCACGTGCTCCTCGAGCCGTGCCACCTCGCCGGGCGCCAGTGGTGCGACCGGGTCGGAGTCGAGGTAGCGCTGGATCCGGCGCGCCGACCAGTGGCACGTGATCATCTGTCGGACGGTCGTGATCATGACTGCCTTCCTCGGGCAAGGACGGAGGGACCGAGGTGCCGCCGGACGCGTGCGCGCGCCCGGCTCAGCCGGGACATCACGGTCCCGACCGGGACGCCGAGCACGGCGGCGGTCTCGGCGTAGCTGAGGTCGAGCACGTCGACGAGCAGCAGCGCCGCGCGGAACCTCGGGTCCAGCGACGCCACCGCGGCGGCGAGCTCCGTGTCCAGCTCGAGATCGACGACGGCGTCCTCCGCGCTGGGCTGCTGCCCGGACCCGAAGGCGGGCCGGGAGGCCCGGAGCAGCTCGTCGTCGTCGATGGCCAGGGGCCGCTGCCGTCGGTGCAGGTTGACGTGGGTGTTGCGCAGGATCGTCAGCAACCAGGCCCGCGGGTGCCGGCCGTCGAAGCGGTGCACCCCGCGGTAGGCCCGCAGCAGCGTCTCCTGCACCAGGTCCTCGGCGTCGGCGGCGCTGGCGGCCATGGTCCGCGCCACGCGCAGGAGCACCTCGATCTCGGGCTCGACGAACACCCGGAAGGACTCCTCGCGGGCGCGTTCCTCGGACTCCGGTGGGGGGCTCATGGCCTCAGTCTGGTCCCGGTGGCTCACAGGGCGGGGGCCGGCCGCCCGTCGAGCTCGGTGTGCACGTGGTGGTTGAAGTAGTTGGTCAACAGGTTCAGCGTCACGTGGATCGAGAGCTCCGCCAGCTGCTCGTCGGTCCAGCCGGCGTCGATCGCCGCCTGCCAGGCCCGGTCGGTGGTGTGGCCGACGGTCGCGGTGTACTCGCGAGCCAGGTTCAGCAGGGCGTCGAGCTTCGGGTCGAAGTCGACCTCGCCGCGACGGACCGCGATCATCTGCTCGTCGCTCAGCCCGGCCGCCTTGCCGCCGCCGGTGTGCGCCGCCTGGCAGTACGCGCACTCGTCCTGGTTGCCGACCGCCAGGGCGATCGCCTCGCGCGTCTGGGCGTCGATCGTGGCGTGCTCGGTGAGCACGTCGGTGATCGCGAGGTAGGCGTGCAGCAGGGCGGGCGAGTGCGCCATCTCGCCGTGGATGTTGAGCACCTGACCGAACTTCTCCGCCAGGACCTTGAGGGCGTCACGGCTGGCCTCGGGGGCGCTGTCGGTGGTGTGCACGGGGATGCGGGGCATGGGTGCCTCCAGGAGAGTTCGGACGTGCTGCGGATGTGCCCGGGATCGCCCGGGGTGCGCCCGGGATGTGGGCGGACAGGAGGGGAACCCGCTGCCCCCGCCCCGGCATTCCAGGTCGGTCGGCCAGCCGGGGCCGGGCTACCGTGGAGGCATGCGTCCCCTGGCCGTCCTCACCCTGCTCCTGTCGTTCCTGCTGGTCTCCTGCGGCAGCGCGACCTCGGAGCCCGCCGCGGGGGAGACCTCGGGTCGGACCTCCGCACAGACGTCGGGGAGGGCGGTGCGGTGGGGCTCGACTTCGCCGCCCGGACCGTCGATGGGCAGTCGTTCGAGGGCAGCTCCCTGGCCGGCAAGCCGACCGTCCTGTGGTTCTGGGCGCCGTGGTGCCCGACCTGCCGTGCGCAGATCCCGGGGGTGGGCGAGCTGGCGAAGAAGCACGGCGACGCGGTCAACGTGGTCGGCGTCGGGAGCCTGGACGACCAGAAGGCGATCGCCGGCTTCGCCGACCAGGTGGCCCCCGAGGTCGTCCAGCTGGCCGACCCCGACGGCGCCGTGTGGCGCCACTTCGGCGTGACCGCCCAGAGCACCTACGTGGTCCTCGACGAGAACGGCGAGCAGGTCGCCGACGGGTACCTGGACGACGCCGAGCTGGCTGACCTGGTCGACCAGCTGGCCGGCTGAGGTGTCCTCGGGGCTCCTGGCCGTCGCGCTCGGCGCGGGGATGCTGGCCGCGGTGAACCCCTGTGGCTTCGCCCTGCTGCCGGCGTACCTGTCGCTGCTCATCACCGGTGACCAGCCACCGACGCGGGTGCGGGCGGTGGGCCGCGCCCTGGGCCTGACCGCGTCGATGACGCTGGGCTTCGCGCTCGTCTTCGCGGCCTTCGGGCTGGCCGTCGCGCCGGTCGCGTCGGGTCTCCAGCAGCACCTGCCGTGGTTCACCGTGGTGCTGGGGATCGGGCTCGTGGTGCTGGGCGCGGCGCTCCTCGGTGGCCGCAGCCTCACCCTCCCGCGCCTGGGCCGGCGCTCGGGGGCGCGACCGCTGACGCGGTCGTTCCCGTCGATGGCCGGGTTCGGCGCCAGCTACGCCGTGGCGTCGCTCAGCTGCACGATCGCGCCGTTCCTCGCGGTGGTCGTCGGTGGTTTCCGGGCCACCTCGGTCGTCGAGGGGGTGGCGCTCTTCCTGGCGTACGCCGCCGGGATGGGGCTGGTGGTCGGCACGGTCGCGGTGGCGACCGCCCTCGCCTCGGGGACGCTCGTGCGACACCTGCGTCGCGCCGGCGCCTGGGCGCCCCGCGCCGCCGGCCTGCTGCTGGCGCTCTCGGGGGCCTACGTCGCCTACTACGGCTGGTGGGAGCTGCGGGTGCTGTCCGGTGCCGGGGCCGAGGACCCGGTCATCGACACCGCGGCGCGCGTGCAGCAGGCGCTGGCCGGCTGGGTCGCGGCACCGGGGCCCCTGGGCTGGCTGGTGGCGGTCACGGCGCTCGTCGTCGTGACGGTGCTCGCCGGTCGTCGCCGGGGGAGCGCTGCGAGGTCCGGGCCCGGCTAGGAGGCTCCGGCGCCCTGGCGGGCCGCCTTCTTGGCCGCGGCCTCCTCCCGTCGCTCGACGAACCGCGTCGCCTCGGTGTCGAGCGCGCCGACGGCGGCGGCGAGCTCCTCACGCGCCTGCTCGCCGGCGGCGTCGAGGCCCTCGAGCCCGAAGACGCCCCACTGGCGCAGCAGCGGGCTGACGATGTCGTCGTGGTGGATGCGCAGGTCGTAGATGCCGGCCCGGGCCATCTGCACCGCCTTGCGGCTGAAGCCGGGGATGATGTTGCCGGGCATCTGGAAGCCGACCACCTCGTCGGTGATCGCGCGCAGCGTCTGGCTGGGGGCGAGCTCGAGGGCGGCCTGGACGATGTTGCGGTAGAAGATCATGTGCAGGTTCTCGTCCTTGGCGACCCGGGTGAGCAGCTTCTCCGCGATCGGCTCCTCGGTGTAGCGCCCGGTGTTGCGGTGCGAGACGCGGGTCGCGAGCTCCTGGAAGGAGACGTAGGCGCAGACGTTGAGCAGCGGCTTGTCCTCGGCGTCGTAGCCGACCTCCATGGTCTCCATCCGGGCCCGCTCGAGCTCGTTCGGATCCACGCCGCGAGTGACCAGCAGGTAGTCGCGGATGCAGAAGGCGTGCCGGCCCTCCTCGGCCGTCCACCGGTTGACCCAGGTGCCCCAGGCGCTGTCGCGACCGAAGGCACGATCCACCTCGCGGTGGTAGCTCGGCAGGTTGTCCTCGGTGAGCAGGTTGACCTCGAGCGCCGTCCGCGCGATCGGCGAGAGGTTCGACTGGGCGGCCTCCCAGGGCTCCCCGCCCAGGTCGGCGAAGTCGCGGCCCAGGCTCCACGGCACGTACTCGTGGGGCATCCATTCGTCCGCCGTGGCGAGGTGGCGATCCAGGTTCGCCGCCACCGTCGGCTCCAGCTCGGCCAGCAGGGCCTGGCTCTCGAGTTCGCTCATTCCGGCTCTCCTCCGGGTCGCACGCGGCGGCTCCGACAGCCGGGAACCCGGTCCTCGAGCGTCACGTCCCTCCGTCGTACCACTCGGGAGTGCTCCGGGGCCAGAGCCAGGTCTCAGAGCCTGGGGCCGGCCGGCAGGTCCTGCGGCACGTCCTGCGGCGGGGGCGCCGGGCTCGTCGCGGGGCGCTCTCGCCGCCGTCGCCGGCTGCTCGCCCCCAGCAGCACGCCGGCCACGACCAGTACGCCACCGGCCGCCTCGAGCACGGAAGGCACCTCGCCGAGCACCACCGCGGCCGTGGCGATGCCCACGACGGGCACCAGCATCGAGAACGGTCCCACGACCCCGGCGGGGTGGCGGGAGAGGAGCCAGGTCCAGATGCCCGAGCCGACGATCGTCGCAACCAGGATGGTGTAGGCGAGACCGATCCAGGCCGGGAGCGCCTCCCGGGTCATCGAGGTCGCGAGCGAGTTCCCGATGGCCGCCGGGCCCTCGACGGCCCAGGACAGCGCGAACATCGGCAGCGGTGGCACGACCGACATCCACAGCGCCAGGTGCAGCGGCTTCGTCGGGCGGGCCAGCCGGCTGGAGAGGTTGCCGAACGCCCACCCGAGCGCCGCGAGCAGCACGAGCACGTAGGGGAGGAGCTGGGCGGCGTCCGCCCGGGAGACGCCGACGAGCGTCATCCCGACCGCCGCCACCGCGAGCCCGAGCCACTGACGCCCTCGCACGTGCTCGCCCAGCAGCAGCGCGCCCAGGACCAGCGTGAAGGGTCCCGAGGCCTGCAGCACGAGGGAGGCGAGGCCGGTCGGCATCCCGGCGTTCATGCCCGAGTAGAGGAAGGCGAACTGCAGCACACCGAACCCCAGGCCGTAGCCGACCAGCCACCGCAGGGGCACGTCCGGTCGCGGGACCAGGACGACGACCGGCACCGCCAGCAGTGCGAAGCGCAGGGCCACCAGGAAGAACGGGGGGAACTGCTCGAGCGAGGCGTGGATCGCCAGGAAGTTCAGGCCCCAGATCACGGCGACCACGCAGGCCAGCAGGCGGTGGGCCGGCGTGAGGCCGGCGCCGGGGAGGGACATGTCTCCACCCTGACCGGCGCCACTACGTAGGACAAGCGAAATTAACTGCACGGTCCCTTTAGGCTGCCTACATGGACGTGCGCCACCTCGACCTGCTGCGCGAGCTCGCCGACCGGGGCACGGTGACCGCCGTCGCGGCGGCCACCCACCGCACGCCGTCAGCGGTCTCGCAGCAGCTGCGCACGGCGGAGCGCGAGGTCGGCGTCCCACTCGTCGAGCCGCTGGGTCGCGGTCTGCGCCTGACCCGGGCCGGCGCGCTGCTCGCCGAGGGTGCCGTCGGGGTCGCGGCCGCGGTGGCCCGGGTGCGGGCGGACCTCGACGAGCTGCTCGACGCTCCCCAGGGCACCGTCTCCATCGGGGCGCTGCCCAGTGCGGCGGAGGTGCTGCTGCCGGCGCTGCTGGTGCGCCTGCGCGAGAGCGAGATCCGCGTCGAGCTCGACGACTTCGACCTCGCCGAGGCCGACTTCGCCCGCCGGGCCGGGGACCACGACGTCGTCATCGGGCACACCCTGACCGGCGATGCTCCCGAGGGCACGGGCCACCTGCAGCGCACCACGCTGGCGCGCGAGCCGCTCGACGTCGCCGTGCCCGGCGACCACCCGCTGGCCGGGCGTCGCGCGCTCACGCCCCAGGACGTGGTGGGGGAGCGCTGGATCGCGGTGCCGACGGGCTACCCCTTCGACACCGTGCTGATCGCGGTGGAGAACCTCACCGGCCGGCGCCTCGAGCGGGTGCAGCGGGTGCGTGACAACCGCGTGGTGGAGTCGCTGGTCGCGGCCGGGCTCGGCCTGGCGCTGCTGCCGCGGTTCACGACCCGGTCCCGACCCGGGGTGGTGATGGTCCCCCTGGTCGGGGTGGGCGCCGCTCGCCACGTCGTCGCCCTCTCGCGCCGCGACCTGGCCGAGCGTCGGGCGGTGCGGACCGTGCTGGGCCATCTCGTCGAGATCGGTGCGGCGGCGACGCAGGCCCACGCCTGAGCGCCGGACCGTACGCCGGGTCTGGCGCGCCGGTGGGCGGATGCGCTACGTTGCTTAGGCAAGCCTTACCTATTCAGCCCTGTGCGGGCCCTGCCACCCGGGAGCACCACGTGATCGTCTGCCACTGCGGGGTCGTCAACGACCGGGCCGTCGCCGACGCCGTCGAGGGCGGCGCGCGCACCCTGTCCGCCGTGTGCCGGACCACGGGGGCCGGACAGAACTGCGGCACCTGCGTGTTCTCGATCCGGCGGCTGCTGTGCGAGCATGAGGCCGTCGTCGTGGATCGTTCGGTCATGGAGGTCGAAGTTGCAGCCAGTTAGCCCCCGCATCGTGGAGCTGTTCAACGAGGCGCTCACCTTCGAGCTCACCGTCACCAACACCTACTTCCTCCACGCCCGGATGCTCGACAACTGGGGCTTCGGTCGTCTCGGCAAGGTCTTCTACGACCTGTCGATCGACGAGATGCGCGACGCGGACGCGATCATCAACCGCATCCTGCTCTTCGACGGGCACCCGAACCTGCAGCGTCTCGGGCCCATCCAGGTCGGCGAGGAGGCCGAGGAGATGCTGCGCCTCGCGCTCGAGAGCGAGAAGGTCGCCGTCGCGCAGTTCAACGCCGCTGCCCGGGAGTGCCACGACCTCGGTGACCACGGCAGCGCCGCCGTCTTCGAGGAGATGGTGCGAGACGAGGAGAAGCACGCCGACTGGTTCGAGGGTCAGCTCGACGCGATCGCCCGCGTCGGCGTCAACCAATACCTCGCCCAGCAGATCGACGCCTCCGGCCCCTCGGCCTGACGCTCGCCGTCCCGGGTCACCGGGTCACCGTCACCGTCCGGGTCACCTTGCGGGTGTTGCCGTGCGCGTCGGTGAGGAAGGCCCGCGCGCGGTAGGTGCCGCGCTGGGCGTAGGCGTGCTCGGCCATCGCCCCGGAGCCGGTCGTACCGTCCCCGAAGTCCCAGCGGACCTCGAACGTCGAGACCCGGTCGGTCACCCCGACGGCCGTGAAGGTGCCGGTGGCTCCGCGGCGCAGCTCTCGAGGCGCGGTGAGTGAGGTCAGGCTGGGGCCGGCGGCGTCGAGGTACCGGCTCTCCAGCACGGAGCGCACCGCCTGGCAGGTCTTCTCCAGGCAGCGCCGACGGATGGCGACCACGTAGGCGTTGCCCTGGTCGTCGACGTCGACGGCGGGCCGCTCGAGCCCGTCGGCGCCCGGGGTGGCGGGGCCGGTGCGGAAGGCGCCGGCCGACCGTCGCCGCTGCGCGACGACCACCTCCGTGCTGCTCCCGGTCGACACGAGGCCTGCGAGCGCGACGTCCCCCCGCCGGCCCACCGCGAGCTCGGGAGCGTCGCCGGCCGTGGCGGACGCCCCGGTCAGCGCCTGCGGCGCGGCGAAGGCTCCGGTGGTGCGAGAGGTAGCGTAGACGCGACCCTGCCAGGTGTAGGTCAGGACCGTCCGTCCCTGCTTGGTCAGCACGACGTCGGCCCGCAGGGCGGCGACCCCCGTGGGGGTGGCCTGGCGAGTTCTCGACCAGGTGCCGGTCGCGAACCGGGTCCCACGGCTGCGGGTGGCGTAGCGCAGCGTCGCCGGCGCCCCGCCGACCGTGCGCCGGTAGACGAGAACCGCACTGCCGTCGTCGGCCAGCGCGAGGGCCGGGCTTCCGGTGGACTGACCGGTCCGTCGACCGTCCAGCACCCGGACCCGGCGGAGCCCCGCCCCGACGGGCAGCGCGCGCGCCACCATCTGACGGGCGTTCGAGCCCACGCGCGTCCAGGCGAACAGCACGTCGCCGGAGGCGTTGATCGCGACCTCGGTCGACATGGCACGGGTCGAGCGCTGGAGGGGGAACGGTTCGCCGAGCCCCGCAGCCACCGACCCGCGCGCACCCCAGGGTCCCGTGGGTTCCACCCAGGTGAGCGCAGCGCGGCCGGCCGGGTTGACGGCCAGCTCGAGATCGCTGGGGAACCCGTCGACGACCTGGCCGAGCGTGCGGCTCGGCCCGCCGACCTGTTGGGGTGAGTAGGTGGCGTACTGCACCCCGCCACCGGTGCCGGAGTGCCGGGTCCAGGCGACGACACTGCTGCCGTCGGCTGCGATGCCCACCCGGACACCGGCCGTCCCGCCCCCCTCGGGCCCCGGGTCGACCGGGACCGGCGGCGTCCAGCTCTCGCCCGGGGCCCGGAAGGAGACCATCACCGCGGCACCGCCGGCGCTGAGCTGCGAGGAGTAGGCCAGCACCCCCGCCCCGCCGTCGTTGACGGCCAGGTCGACCCCGAAGTCGGCGTCGGTGGAGGTCTGGGCGTCCGTGCCCGGACCCCACACCGGGGCGGCGTCCACGGGGGACCCCACCAGAGTCAACAGCCCGAGGACGAGGACAGGAAACAACCTGGGCGTCATGGACCTGACCGTAGGTCGATCCCGCCTGTGGCGTGACGAGCGACCCCCGGCGTCCCCCAGGCTGGGTATGTGCTCCCACGCCTCGCCTTCCCCGCAGATCGAGGACCGAGCGCAGCGACGCCCGCTGGTTGAGGAGCGAGCGCAGCGAGCGTCTCGAAACCCGGTGAGGGAGGCAGCCTCGCACCGCCAGGTCTCGAGGCTCGTCGCTGACGCTCCTCGCACCTCGACCGACGGAGACGCCGCTGGTTGAGGAGCGGGAGGGCGACCCCCGCTGGTTGAGGAGCGAGCGCAGCGAGCGTCTCGAAACCCGGCGACCAAGGCAGCCTCGCACCGCCGGGTCTCGAGGCTCGTCGCTGACGCTCCTCGCACCTCGACGAGCGGGACGCCGGTGGTTGAGGAGCGGGAGGGCGACCCCCGTTGGTTGAGGAGCGAGCGCAGCGAGCGTCTCGAAACCCGGTGCGGGAGGCAGCGTCGCACCGCCAGGTCTCGAGGCTCGTCGCTGACGCTCCTCACACCTCGACCAACGGGGACGCCGGTGGTTGAGGAGCGGGAGGGCGACCCCCGTTGGTTGAGGAGCGAGCGCAGCGAGCGTCTCGAAACCCGGTGAGCTGCCTGCGGCGGTTGATGGTCACCGGGTCTCGAGGCTCGTCGCTGACGCTCCTCGCACCTCGACCAACGGGACGCCGCTGGTTGAGGAGCGAGCGCAGCGAGCGTCTCGAAACCCGGTGACCAAGGCAGCCTCGCACCGCCGGGTCTCGAGGCTCGTCGCTGACGCTCCTCGCACCTCGACGAGCGGGACGCCGTTGGTTGAGGAGCGAACGACGAAGGAGGGCGACCCCCGCTGGTTGAGGAGCGAGCGCAGCGAGCGTCTCGAAACCCGGTGCGGGAGGCAGCGTCGCACCGCCGGGTCTCGAGGCTCGTCGCTGACGCTCCTCGCACCTCGACCAACGGGACGCCGTTGGTTGAGGAGCGAGCGCTAGCGAGCGTCTCGAAACCCGGTGACGGGGGCTGGGTCGTCTTGCGGGGGTCTCGAGGCTCGTCGCTGGCGCTCCTCGCACTTCGACCAACGGCGGGCGTGCCGGTGGCCCCGCCGGGGGTGGCGGGGTGTGGGGCGGGGGAGCTACTGGTCGGGTGGGTGGGCGCAGGGCCGGGACGGGTTGTGGCGGGTGACGTCGAGGGTGCCCTCGTGGTCACGCAGGTACGACAGGCCGTGCGGTGAGGCCCAGAGGTAGGTGCCGCGTTCGACCTGGGTGTACCGCCAGGCGCCGTGGGTCTTCAACCGGTGGTGCCGGCGACACAACGGGGCGATGTTGCACGAACACGTCGAGCCGGCGGAGCTGTCGGGTGCGTAGGGGGTGATGTGGTCGCAGTCCGCGTCGTGCTCGTCGGGGCGGCACCCGCGGGCGGGTCTGGTGCACCAGGGGAAGACACAGGTGTGGTCCACCAGGACCGCGGCCTCGTGCATCCGGTCGGGGACCTCGTAGGCGTCGACCCGGACATGCTCGTTCAGGTCGATCACCGGCTTCACGACCACGGAGGTGTCGGGGTGTGCCGCACCAGGCCCGGACCTGCTCGACGGTGATCAACGACCGGATGTTCTCGAGTCGTCCTAACCCGCCGTGGACGAGGGCGGTGTCCGAGAGGTGGACGTAGAGCACCACCTGACGGGCCTTGCGCCGCGGCCTGAGATCAGCGCCGGCGTCGGTGGTGTGGGTGTTGAGGTCGAGGGTCTGCTGGTGTCGGGCGAGGTCCCCCACCGCGGTGGCGCGTCGGACGTCGAGGGAGTCGGTGGACCCGAGGGTCTTGAGGTGCTCCGCCCCGGCACTGACGGCGGCATCCAGGTCGAGGGCGTCGGCGACGTCGAGCTCACCCCACACCGACGCGGTGCCGTTCAGGGAGGTGTTGGGGGTGTCGATGTCGAAGCGCCGCCCGTCCGCGGCCGCACGACGTCGGTTCTCGGCCTCCTCGGGCATGAACCTCGCGATGGCTTCCTCGATGAGCCGGTCGAGGACGTAGGGCCCGATCTTGTGCGCGACAGCCGCGACGTGGGCGTCGACGAAGCACGCGGCCTCCCGGGAGAGGTGGATCGTCGCCCGGGCGATGCGGCGGGCCTTCCACGCCACCAGATCCCCGGCGAGGACCCGGGCCCAGACCCGGGGGAGGCGGTAGCGGAGCTCGACGGCTTCCCCGAGGTAGCCCCTTCCGGCGTCGGTGGAGACCCCGATGGCGGCGGCGAGCTCGGCGACGCAGAACTCCGCCACCAGGGGTGCCCCGAGCCCGGCCACGGGGACCCCGGTGTCGCCATACCGCTCAGCCCACAGGTGCGCGGCGTCGGCCAACGAGTCCACCGAGTGCATCGCCGCCCAGTCCACCGCGAGCCGCAACTGACGGGTCGCCGCGGCGTCCTCCATGGACCGGAACTCACGCACCTCCGACAGCACCGCGGAGGGGCTGTCGGGGTTGGTGATCGTCTCGGCCATGACCCCATTCCAGCACCGACCACCGACAGTCAGACCCCGGATCTACCCCATCCGGGGGACGCTGTGGAGAAGAATCTTTCGGTGACCTTGCTGGTCGTCTCGCCGGGTCTCGAGGCTCGTCGCTGGCGCTCCTCGCACCTTGACCAGCGGCGCACGACCTCCGGTGGTTGAGGAGGGAGCGTCAGCGAGCGTCTCGAAACCCGGTGAGCCGGGCGCGGCGGTCACGGTCACCGGGTCTCGAGGCTCGTCGCTGACGCTCCTCGCACCTCGACCATCGGCGCGCGCCCCCGTTGGTTGAGGAGGGAGCGCCGCGAGCGTCTCGAAACCCGGTGACGGAGGCAGCGTCGTCTCGCCGGGTCTCGAGGCTCGTCGCTGACGCTCCTCGCACCTCGACCAGCGGCGCGCGACCTCCGGTGGTTGAGGAGGGAGCGCAGCGAGCGTCTCGAAACCCGGTGACGCAGGCAGCCTGTCGCATCGGGTCGCGAGGCTCGTCGCTGACGCTCCTCGCACGTCGACCGACGGCGGGAGCCCGTCGTTCCTCGCGAGCCGAGCAGCGGATCCGGGCCTGTGTGGCGACGGGCCCGGGCCGTTCCGGTCGATTCACTGGTGTTCAGGGGTCCCATGGGTCACAATGGCGGGACAACTTACATAGGTGTCACTAGCACCACCCCTCATCACCGAACGAGACCGCCGGGGAAGGCGTACCTCAACGCCGGAGATGAAGGAGGTCACGGTGACCGCACGCACTGCCAGCCGTCCCAACGGTGCGGCGACGAGAGGCATTCTCTATGTCCACTCGGCGCCCTCCGCGCTGTGCCCACACATCGAGTGGGCCGCGGGCGGTGTTCTCGGCGTCCCCGTGAGTCTCGACTGGACGCCGCAGCCGGCGCAGGCCGGGACCTACCGCGCCGAGCTCTCGTGGTCCGGTTCCGGTGGATCGGCCGCCGCGGTCGCCTCGGCGCTGCGGGGCTGGAACCAGCTACGGTTCGAGATCACCGAGGAGCCGACGTCGTCCTCCGAGGGGGCGCGCTACTCCTACACCCCCGAGCTCGGCGTCTTCCACGCCGTCACCGGCATGCACGGGGACATCATGATCCCGGAGGACCGGCTCAAGGCCGCGGTCGTGAAGTCGGCGCTCGGCGACACCACCGTGCTCAACGAGATCGACAAGCTGCTCGGCAAGCCGTGGGACGACGAGCTGGAGACCTTCCGGCACGCCGGTGACGGTGCCCCGGTGCGCTGGCTCCACCAGGTCGTCTGAGAGGGCCCAGAACTACGAGCAAGGGCGTCTGACCGGCCATCGGCCGGTCAGACGCCCTTGCTCGTCACTCGGGTCCGCGGCGCGGGGCCGCGGGGCTCCTCACATGCTGCCGAAGGCCACGGCGACGTTGGCCCCGCCGAAGCCGAAGGAGTTGTTGAGGGCCGCGATCTGGCCCTGGGGCAGGTCGCGCGGCTTGGTGGCGATGTCCAGCTCGACCTGGGGGTCCAGGTCGTCGAGGTTGATCGTCGGCGGCACGACCCGCGTGTGCAGGGCCATGATG
Source organism: uncultured Actinomycetota bacterium (assembly GCA_963760585.1). GTDB lineage: Bacteria > Actinomycetota > Actinomycetes > Propionibacteriales > Nocardioidaceae > Nocardioides. Next base: position 438,217 of record CAVXDI010000002.1, on the reverse strand, counting down.
GTCGCGATCGCCTCGAGGGCACCCGCACCGCCCAGCAGGTGGCCCGTCATCGACTTGGTGCTGGTGACGATGACGTCGGAGGCGTGCGAGCCGAGCGTCGCGTGGATCATCAGGCCCTCGGCGATGTCGCCCTGGGGGGTCGACGTCGCGTGCGCGTTGATGTGGCGCACGTCGGCCGCGGTGATCTCCGACTCGGCGAGGCAGCGCAGGATGGCCCGCGAGCCACCGCGCCCCTTCGGGTCGGGCTGCGCGATGTCGTGGGAGTCGGCGGTGATGCCCGCGCCGAGGACCTCGGCGTAGATCCGGGCGCCGCGGGCCTGCGCGTGCTCCAGGGACTCGAGCACCAGCACGCCGGCGCCCTCACCGAGGACGAAGCCGTCGCGGGCGGTGTCCCAGGGCCGCGAGACCGTGGTGGGGTCGTCGGTCTTCTTCGACAGCGCCATCATGTTGGCGAACGCCGCCATCGGGAGCGGGTGGATCGCAGCCTCGGTGCCGCCCGCGACGACCACGTCGGCCCGGCCGAGCCGGATCTGGTCGACCGCCAGCGCGATGCCCTCGTTGCCCGAGGCGCAGGCCGAGACGGGGGTGTTGACCGCGGCGCGGGCCCCGACGTACAGGCTGATCTGCGCGGCGGGGGCGTTCGGCATCAGCATCGGGACGGCGAGGGGCGAGACCCGTCGGGGGCCCTTGGCCTTGAGGATGTCGTAGTTGTCGAGCAGCGTGGTGACGCCGCCGATGCCGGAGGCCATGGCCACGCCGACGCGGTCACCGTCGAGGTCTCCGGACTCCTGCGCGGCGTCGAGGCCGGAGTCCCGCCAGGCCTCCATGGCGGCGACCATGGCGAACTGGGAGGACCGGTCGAGGCGACGGGCCTTGACCCGCTCGAGCACATCGGTCGGCTCGACCGCGATGCGGCCGGCGATCTTGACCGGCATCTCCTCGGCCCAGTCGTCGGTCAGGTGGCGTACGCCGGATCGGCCCGCCACGAGGGCTTCCCACGTGCTGGCGACATCGCCCCCGACGGGGCTGGTGGTGCCCATGCCGGTCACCACGACTCTTGTGCGGCTCATCTTGGGTCCTCGACTCCTGTGCTCTGTGCCGTGGTGGCGTCGGCGACTGCGCCGACGCCACCACCGGCGGGGTCAGTTCTGGGCGCGCTCGATGAACGCGACGGCGTCGCCGACGGTCTTGAGGTTCTTCACCTCGTCGTCGGGGATGGACACGCCGAACTTCTCCTCGGCGGCCACGACGACCTCGACCATGGAAAGCGAGTCGACGTCCAGGTCGTCGACGAACGACTTGTCGAGCTGCACGTCGGCGGCGTCGACACCCGCGACCTCGTTGACGATGTCGGCGAGGTCGGAGCGGATCTCTTCGGTGGTGGCCATGTGGCTTCCTTCTCTGGTGGGGGTGGTGCGGTCGGGTGGTGCGATCAGGGGACGGTGACGACCTGCGCGGCGTACGCGAGGCCGGCGCCGAAGGCGATGAGGAGGGCCTTGTCGCCGGACACGGCCTCACCCTCGTCGATCATCCGGTCGAGCGCCAGCGGCACCGAGGCCGCGGAGGTGTTGCCGCTCTCGGCGATGTCACGGGCGATCTTCACCCGCTCGGGCAGCTTCATCGAGCGGGCCATGGCGTCGGTGATGCGCATGTTCGCCTGGTGCGGCACGAAGACGTCGATGTCGTCGAGACCCAGCCCGGCGCGTTCGATGGCCTCGAGGCCGATCTTGGCCATCGAGAACGACGCCCACCGGAAGACCGGGTTGCCCTGCATCACGAGGTGGGGCATCACGGGGGTGTCCGAGGCGATCACGTCGCGCCAGTCCTCGCGCTGCCGGATCAGGTCGTACTGGTCGCCGTCGGAGCCCCACACGACGGGGCCGACGCCCGGGGTCTCGCTGGCGCCCACGACCGCGGCACCGGCGCCGTCGGCGAAGATGAAGGCCGTCCCGCGGTCGGTGAGGTCGAGGATGTCGGTGAGCCGCTCGACGCCGATGACCAGCACCTTGGTGGCGCTGCCGGCGCGGACGAAGTCGGAGGCCATCGAGATGCCGTGGCAGAAGCCGGCGCAGGCGGCGGAGATGTCGAACGCCGCGGCGTTGTCGGTGCCGAGCTCGGTCGCGATCAGCGTGGCCACCGCGGGGGTCTGCATCAGGTGGCTGACGGTCGCGACGACCACGCAGTCGATGTCGCTCGCCTCGAGGCCGGCGCGTTCCAGCGCCTTGCGGGACGCCGCGACGGACATCATCTGCACCGACTCCCCGGGCCCGGCCCAACGACGGCTCTTGATGCCGGAGCGCTGCTGGATCCACTCGTCGCTGGAATCGATGGCCTCGACGACCTCGGAGTTCGGGACCACCCGCTCGGGGCGGTAGGAGCCGACCCCGAGGATCTGTGCGTACGGCGCGCCGTGGGCGCCCTGGATCTCAGCCATCAGTCTGCTCCTTGGGGGTGACGACCGGCCGCGCGGTGGCGGAGGTGTCGGGGTTCGAGGGCTCGCCGTGGCGCGCGCAGAAGTCGCGGGCCTCCTCGAGCTGGTCGGGGGTCTTGAGGGCGAAGGTCTTGACGCCGGGCAGGGCACGCTTGGCGATGCCGGCCAGGGTACCGGCCGGCGGAAGCTCGAGCAGGCCGGTGACGCCCAGGCCGGACATCGTCTCGAGGCAGAGGTCCCAGCGGACCGGGCTGGCGATCTGCCCGACGATGCGGCTCAGCGCCTCGGGGCCGTCGTGGACGACCTGGCCGTCGCGGTTCGAGATCAGCGCGGTGCGGGTCGGCCGGGTGGTGACCGAGCGGGCCAGGGCGGTGAGGTGGCCGACGGCCGGAGCCATGTGCTCGGTGTGGAAGGCGCCGGCGACGCTCAGCGGCATCAGGCGGGCCTTCTCGGGCTTGTCGGCGGCGAGTGCGTCGAGCTGCTCGCGGGTGCCGGCAGCCACGATCTGGCCGGGGCCGTTGTCGTTGGCGGCGGTGAGGCCGTGCCGCTCGAGGGTCGCGAGCACCTGCTCCCGGTCGCCGCCGAGGATCGCGGTCATCCCGGTCTCGGTGACCGCGGCGGCCTCGGCCATCGCGTTGCCCCGCTCGCGGACCAGCACCATCGCCTGCTCGGCGGTGATCGCCCGGGCGCCGGCGGCGGCGGTCAGCTCGCCGACGCTGTGACCGGCGACCGCGCCGATCGTGGCGAAGGCGTCGGACGGGTGCGGAAAGAGCTCGAGGGCGGCGACCAGGCCGGTGGCGACCAGCAGCGGCTGGGCGATCCGGGTGTCGCGGATCGTGTCGGCGTCCGCCTCGGTGCCGTAGTGGGCGAGGTCGAGGCCCGCGACGGTGGAGAGCCACTCGAAACGGGACGCGAAGCTGTCCTCCTCCAGCCAGGGGCGGAGGAAACCGGGGGTCTGGGCTCCCTGTCCGGGAGCGACGATGACGAGCACGAGGACAACTCTGCCGGGTGTGCGGCGTGGATTCGGCTCAGGCACCGACGAATCTGCACCCGGTTTCTTTGTAGGAACCCTACAAAAGTGCCCCGGGTTGACGCAGAGTGCCTCGGAAGAGGGCCCAGGGGGTGGGTCAGGGGGTGGGTGGACCGCCCCGGCCGGACTGGCGACCGAGCACGAGCGCGATGGCGAGCGTGAAGGCGTCACGGGCGTCGGTCGGGGAGTAGCCGGTGAGGTCGCCGGTCTGGCGCAGGCGGTAGCGCACCGTGTTCGGGTGCACGAACAGGGCGCGGGCGGTGGCCTCCAGCGACGAACCGCTCTGGAAGTACGCCGCGAGGGTCTCGATCAGCGTCTCCCGGGCCAGGGACAGCGGCAGGTAGATGTCCTCGACGAGGTGGCGTCGGGCGTGGCCGTCGCCGGCCAGCGCGCGCTCGGGAAGCAGGTCGCTGCTGCGCACCGGGCGGGGGGCCTCCGGCCAGCCCGCCGCCGCGCGGTGGGCCGAGAGAGCGGCCCGGGCCGAGACGTAGGCCTTGGCGAGGTCGTCCACGACCGGGCCCACGACGACCGCCCCCGGGCCGAAGAGCGGCGCCACCACCTCGGCGGCGGCCCGGTGGTCGGTGACGCCGCCCAGGAGGACGACGAGCCGCTCGCCCTGGACGGCGCAGAGCACCTCCAGGTCGGCGGTGCGGGCGGCGCGTCGTACCTCCTCGAAGATGTCGCTCTCGCTGCGGCGGGCGGGCACGGTGCCCAGGACCACGGCGACGCTCGCGCCGGCGCGCCAGCCCAGCGCGCTGGCCCGGGAGAGGAGGGCCTCGTCGGCCTCGGAGCGCAGCACGGCGTCGACGACCAGGGCCTCGAGCCGCGCGTCCCAGGCGCCGCGGGCCTCGGCGGCGCGGGCGTAGACCTCCGCGGTCGCGAAGGCGACCTCACGGGCGTAGCGCAGCACGGCGCCGTGGACGTCCGCGAGGTCCTCGGGGTCCAGCAGCTCGTCGATGCTGCTCTCCACGACCTCGATCGAGAGACGCACCAGGTCGACGGTCTGCTGGAGGGTGATCACTCCGGCCAGGGCCCGTGGGGCGGCGCCGAAGACCGACGAGGCGAGGGCGTTGGCGGCGGCCGGCTCGACGGACTCGTACTGGTACCAGTCCACGAAGCCGCGGACACCGGCCTGGACGATCAGGCCGACCCAGGAGCGGTCCTCGGCGCTGAGCTCGCGGAACCACGGCATGTCGGTCTCCATGCGGGTCATGGCCGTGGTGCTGAGGGCGCCGGTCGAGCGCAGCAACGTCGCGGAGGCCCGGGAGTGCGCCACGCCGGGTGAAGGGGAGACCACGTCGCCACGCTAGGGCATGGGGGTGCCAAGGGGCAGCGGGCGGTGGTGCGAAGGCACCAGATCTGGAGAATCCCTGTCAACCACAGGGATCTGAGCACTCAGCGTTGCGATCCTCTGGTTGAATCGTTGATTCAGCCCTGAGCCGGGGCCCGTCAGGAGGCACCGTGTCCGGCACCGCCCACGAGGTCCAGTACGTCACGCTCCACGGCCACCGGCGCGCCTTCGTCAAGGTCGGGCGGGGCCCTGTTCTCCTCCTGCTGCACGGCCTGGGCTGTGACCACAGGACCTGGGAGCCGGTGATCGACGAGCTGGCCCGGCACCACACGGTCATCGCCCCGGACCTGCTGGGCCACGGGCTCTCGGCCAAGCCCCGGGCCGACTACAGCGTGGGCGGCTACGCCAACGGGATGCGCGACCTCCTGACCGTGCTGGGCATCGACAAGGTGACCGTGGTCGGGCACAGCTTCGGCGGCGGTATCGCGATGCAGTTCGCCTACCAGTTCCCCGAGCGCACCGAGCGGCTCGTGCTGGTCGCCTCCGGTGGGCTCGGCCCCGAGGTGTCCCCGGCGATCCGCGCGGTCACCACGCCCGGTTTCCACCAGGTGATGGGCGTGCTCACCCTGCCCGGGGTCCGCCACGCCGGTCTGCTGGGGATGCGCGCCCTGGCCCGAATCCCGCTCAAGGGCGCGCACGACCTGACCGAGGTCGCCGACATCTACGACTCCTTCAAGGACCCGCACGCGCGAGCCGCGATCCGGCACGTCGTCCGTGCCGTCGTCGACTGGCGGGGTCAGATCGTGACGATGGCCGACCGGGCCTACCTCACCCAGGCGATGCCGATGGCGGTCATCTGGGGCCGCGACGACACCACCATTCCCGTACGCCACGCCTGGAACGCCGAGGCACTGGCCAGCGACGTGCACATCGAGATCATCCCGGACGCCGGTCACTTCCCGCACAAGGACCACCCGCACCGCTTCGTGGAGTTCGTCCACGAGTTCATCCGCTCGACCCAGCCGGCGAGGTACAGCCGGGCCCGCTTCCGCGGGCTGCTCCAGAGCGGCCAGGCGGGCTCCGGCCCCGTCGCGGCCCCGGAGCCCTCCGCCACCGCCTGAGCCGACCGGTCGCTCGTCGACGTGAAATGACGCCGACCCGTCGCGCAACACGCGACGGGTCGGCGCCCTCACCCGTCAGCAGGCGACGGGTCGGCGTGCTCAGGCGTCGCCGCCCTCCTGCTTCACGTCGGCCACCGCGGTCGGGTCGTCGATGCGGTACTTCGCGAACGCCTTCTCCACCTGGTCGACACCGATCTCGCCGGCATCGGCGAGCGCCTGGAGCGCCTGCACGACCACGGACTGGGCGTCGATCTGGAAGTAGCGGCGGGCGGCCGGGCGGGTGTCGGCGAAGCCGAACCCGTCGGCCCCCAGGACCCGGTAGTCGGCCGGCACCCAGCGCGCGATCTGCAGCGGAACGGCTCGCATGTAGTCCGAGACCGCGATCACGGGGCCCTGGGCCCCGGTCAGCCGCTCCTGGACGTACGCCGTGCGCGGCCTGTCGCCGGGGTGCAGCAGGTTCCACTGCTCCGAGGAGACGGCCTCACGGGCCAGCTCGTTCCACGAGGTGACCGACCAGGTGTCGGCCTGGACGCCCCAGTCCTCGGCCAGCATCCGGGCGGCGTCCTTGACCCACGGGTAGCCGACGCCGGAGGCGAGCAGCTGCACGCGGGGCCCCTGGCCCTCGCCGGTGGAGACCTTGTGGATGCCCTTGAGCAGGCCGTCCAGGTCGAGGTCCTCGGGCTCCGTCGGCTGCGAGACCGGCTCGTTGTAGACGGTGATGTAGAAGATGACGTTCTCGCCGCTGCCGTCCGGCCCGGTCTCGCCGTACATCCGCTCGAGGCCCGACTTCATGATGTGCGCGACCTCGTAGGCGAACGCCGGGTCGTAGTGCACGACCGCGGGGTTCGTCGCCGCGAGCAGCGGCGAGTGGCCGTCCGCGTGCTGGAGGCCCTCACCGGTGAGCGTGGTGCGCCCGGCGGTGGCCCCGATCAGGAAGCCACGGGCCAGCTGGTCGGCCATCGCCCAGATCGAGTCGCCGGTGCGCTGGAAGCCGAACATCGAGTAGAAGATGTAGAACGGGATCATGTGCTCGCCGTGCGTGGAGTACGCCGAGCCCGCAGCCGTGGCGGACGCGACGGCGCCGGCCTCGGAGATGCCCTCGTGCAGCATCTGGCCCTGCTTGGACTCCTTGTAGGAGAGCAACAACTTGCGGTCGACCGACTCGTACTGCTGGCCGCCCGGGTTGTAGACCTTGGCGCTCGGGAACATGGCGTCCATGCCGAACGTGCGGTACTCGTCCGGAGCGATCGGCACGATGCGCTGGCCGATCTCGGGGTCCTTCATCCAGTCCTTGAGCAGGCGGACGACGGCCATCGTGGTCGCGATGGAGTTCTTGCCCGAGCCCTTCTTGAGCTCGGCGTAGATCTTGTCGTCGGGGAGCTTGAGGGCCTTGGCGCGCAGGACGCGCTTGGGCACCGAGCCACCGAGGGCCTCGCGGCGCTCCATCATGTACTCGATCTCGGGCGCGTTCTCGCCGGGGTGGAAGAACGGCGCCGCGCCGGTCTCGTCGTAGGAGCGCTCGAGGTCCCGGTCGGAGATCGGCAGGTAGAGGCGGTCCCGGAACTTCTTGAGGTCGTCCGGGGTCAGCTTCTTCATCTGGTGGGTGGCGTTCTTGCCCTCGAGGGCGTCGATGGTCCAGCCCTTGATGGTCTTGGCCAGGATCACCGTCGGCTGGCCGACGTGCTTGGTGGCCGCGTCGAAGGCGGCGTACACCTTGCGGTAGTCGTGGCCGCCGCGCGGCAGCTTCTGGATCTGCTCGTCGGACATGTGCTCGACCATCTTGCGCAGGCGCGGGTCGCCGCCGAAGAAGCTCTCCCGGACGTAGGCGCCGTCCTCGACCGAGTAGGTCTGGAAGGCGCCGTCGGGGGTGCTGTTCATCTTGTTGACCAGCACGCCGTCGACGTCGCGGGCCAGCAACGGGTCCCACTCCTGCCCCCAGACGACCTTGATCACGTTCCAGCCGGCGCCACGGAACGTGGACTCCAGCTCCTGGATGATCTTGCCGTTGCCTCGCACCGGGCCGTCGAGCTGCTGGAGGTTGCAGTTGATCACCCAGGTGAGGTTGTCGAGCTCCTCGCGGGCCGCCACGCCGATCGCCCCGAGCGACTCGGGCTCGCCCATCTCGCCGTCACCGAGGAACGCCCACACGTGCTGCTCGCTGGTGTCCTTGATGCCACGGTTGTGCATGTAGCGGTTGAACCGGGCCTGGTAGATGGAGTTGAGGGCGGTGAGGCCCATCGAGACCGTCGGGAACTCCCAGAACTCCGGCATCAGGCGCGGGTGCGGGTAGGACGGCAGTCCCTTGCCGGCCCCGTGCTGGACCTCCTGGCGGAAGCGGTAGAGCTGCTCCTCGCTCAGCCGGCCCTCGAGGAAGGCACGGGCGTAGACGCCCGGCGAGCCGTGGCCCTGGATGTAGACCTGGTCGCCACCGCCGGGGGCTTCCTTGCCCTTGAAGAAGTGGTTGAACCCGACCTCGTAGAGGCTCGCCGAGGACTGGTAGGTCGCGATGTGGCCGCCGACCTCCAGGCCCTTGCGGTTGGCACTGGAGACCATCACGGCCGCGTTCCAGCGGATGAAGGCGCGGATCCGGCGCTCGACCTCGAGGTCGCCGGGGAACCACGGCTCGCGCTCGGGCGGGATCGTGTTGATGTAGTCGGTGCTGCGCAGGGCAGGAACGCCGACGTTGGACTGGCGGGCGCGCTCGAGCAGACGGAGCATCACGTAGCGCGCTCGTTCGCGCCCACGCTCGCCGACCAGGGAGTCGAACGAGTCGATCCAGTCGTTGGTCTCGTCCGGGTCGATGTCCGGCAGCTGGGTGGGCAGACCCTCGTGGATCACCGACGCGACGGGACCCGGTCGGGGGCTCGTCTCGGCGTCGGAGGGGGTGCCTGAAGGGGTGGATGAGTCTTCGGTCACCGTCTTATCGTTGCACGACGCCGAGGAAGGATGAATCTACCCGTGAGTAGTCCCACGGAGAGCCCTCGCGGGCCCGCGGCGCGGGCTCCGGGGTGGACACGGGTTGCGCCTCTGTGGGAAAGCCGGTGAGACTACCTTCACCTTGCCGCCCACGGGCGGTTGAACCTAAGTGACTGGAGGAGTACGTGAGTGCGACCGCGGGTGGCGGGTCCACCCAGACAGACGGACCCACTTCGGGTCCTGCCCAGCGTCTCGGCTTCACGCCCGGCCTGGTGGTCCAGGAGCTGGGCTGGGACAACGACACCGACGACGACCTGAGGGTGGCGATCGAGAACGTCATCGACGCCGACCTCGTGGAGAGCGACTACGGCAACGTGGTCGACGCCGTGCTGCTGTGGTGGCGCGACGAGGACGGTGACCTGGTGGACGGTCTCGTGGACTCGCTCACCGACCTGGTCGGGGGCGGCGTCATCTGGCTGCTGACCCCCAAGGTCGGTCGGCCGAACGCCGTCGACCCCGCCGACATCGCCGAGGCCGCCCCGATCGCCGGCCTGGCCCAGACCACCACCGCCGCCGTGAGCAAGGACTGGTCCGCCACGCGGCTGGTCGCGCCGAAGACTCCTGCCTGAGCCTTCGCACATGCCCGCCAGGACCCCAGTGCTCCAAGACGCGCTCCGAGACGTGCTCCGAGATCGTGCTCGGGCGTGTCGCAGAGACCGGCGCGGGCCTGAAGGTGCTGACCTCGTCCGGCGTCGTCCGGCCCTACTCGCCCGCTGTGCTGGCCGGCCTCGCGCTCGTCCTGCGGCGCTGGGGCACCGGACCGGCGGGCGGATTCGCCGCCCTCGCCCTGCGCGCCCCCCACGACGTGGGCCTGGTCGACGAACGGGGAGCGCTGACCAACCTGCAGCTGCACCGGCGCTCCAACGCGCTGGCGCACGAGCTGGCCCGCAAGGGCGTCGGCGAAGGTGACTCGGTGGCGCTGATGTGCCGCAACCACCGCGGGTTCGTCGAGGCGACGGTCGCGGTGGCGAAGCTGGGCGCCGACACCCTCTTCCTCAACACCGCGTTCGCGGGGCCCCAGCTGGCCGAGGTGCTGGAGCGCGAGCAGCCGCGCGTGGTGATCCACGACGAGGAGTTCGCCGAGCTCCTCGGGGTGGCCGAGATCGAGCAGGTGGTGCTCGCGTGGACCGACGGCGAGGAGGGGCCCGACTCCGGTGTGGTGACCCTGGAGTCGCTGATCGGGGCCGGCTCCACGGCCGACCTGGACCCGCCGCGCCGGCACGGGCGGATCGTCATCCTCACCTCCGGCACCACCGGCACCCCCAAGGGCGCGCCCCGCAACGAGGCCGGGATCGGCGCCGCCGTCTCGCTGCTCTCGCGGATGCCGCTGCGCCGGGGCTGGCGCACCCACATCGCCGCGCCGCTCTTCCACACCTGGGGCTTCGCGCACCTCGCGCTGGCGATGCTGCTCGGCTCCACGGTCGTGCTGCGCCGCCGCTTCGACCCCGCCGACTGCCTGTCCACCACCGAGGCGGAGGGCTGCGAGTCGCTGGTCGTGATCCCGGTGATGCTGCAGCGGATGATGGCGCTCGACGAGTCGACGCTGTCCGCCCACGACCTCTCGCGCGTGCAGGTCGTCGCCGCGTCCGGCTCGGCCCTGCCCGGCGACCTCGCCCTCGACTGGATGGACCACTTCGGGGACAACCTCTACAACATCTACGGCTCCACCGAGGTCGCCTGGGCCTCCATCGCCACGCCGGGGGACCTGCGCGAGGCTCCGTCGTCGGCCGGTCGTCCACCGTGGGCCACGGTCGTCAGGATCCTCGACGAGGACGACCGGGAGGTGCCGGCGGGGGAGTCGGGCCGGATCTTCGTCGGCAACAGCCTGCTCTTCGAGGGCTACACCGGCGGCGGCCACAAGGACGTGGTCGACGGCCTGATGTCCTCGGGCGACGTCGGTCGCTTCGGCGACGACGGGCGGCTCTACGTCGAGGGGCGCGACGACGACATGATCGTCTCCGGTGGCGAGAACGTCTTCCCCCAGGAGGTGGAGGACTGCCTGGCCCGCCACGAGGCGGTGGGGGAGGCCGCGGCGATCGGCGTGGACGACGACGACTACGGCAAGCGGCTCCGGGCCTTCGTCACGCTGCGGGACGGCGGCTCGGTCGACGAGGACGCCCTCAAGGGGTGGGTCAAGCAGAATCTCGCCCGCTACAAGGTGCCGCGCGAGATCGTCTTCGTCGACGAGCTGCCCCGCAACGCCACGGGCAAGGTGCTCAAGCGCGAGCTGCACGACGACGACTGAGCCGGCGGCCCGCCCGGATCCGGGCCCGGCACCGGAACGCCCCGATGCCACGCCGGCCCGGACGGGTGCGAGGATGTGGCCCATCATGAGCGGACTCTCGATCGGCGGGCCGGCCCCCGACTTCACCTTGCGCGACCAGTTCGGCCAGGACGTCACCCTGTCGTCCTACCGCGGCAGGAAGGCCGTCGCGATCTTCTTCTACCCCTTCGCGTTCTCGGGGGTGTGCACCGGCGAGATGGCCGGCATCCGAGACCGCCTCGCGGAGTTCATGACCTTCGAGACCGAGGTGCTGGCGATCTCCTGCGACCCGGTCTACGCGCTGCGGACCTTCGCGGAGCAGGACGGTCTCAACTTCCCGCTGCTCTCCGACTTCTGGCCGCACGGTGAGGTCTGCAGGAAGTACGACGTCTTCGACGACGTCAAGGGCTGCCCGCGGCGCTCCTCCTACGTCGTCGACCCCGACGGCATGGTCCGCTGGGCGGTGCACAACGCGATGCCGGAGGGGCGCGACCTCGACGCGCACCTGGCCGAGCTGACCGCGCTCGTCTAGGTGACGTACACGTCTTGTCCACAGTCGGGTAACAACCGATGACACGGGCTTGGGTGGGGTTCTAGAGTAGGACTTGTTGAACCGCCGGTGACCCGAGACACCGGCGGTTCAACTTCATTTCGGTGGATCCCGGCGGGCGGCCGCCACCCTCGCGGGTGGCCCGGTCCGTCCCCGCTCGCGTACTCTGTGCGCGCTCCGCGTCACGGAGCCGGGGCGTATAGCTCAGCGGTAGAGCCCCTCGCTTACAACGAGGTGGTCGGGGGTTCGATCCCCTCTGCGCCCACCAGCCGGTCCTTGCTGCCGGTCGCGAAAAGAATTCGGCCCGACCTCCCATCCGACCGGGATGTGACTCCGAACACCGTGTGGCGCACCTCACGTGAGGTGCCTGAACTCGACGGAGGCACTTTCGGATGAGTGAGACCAGTAGAAGGAACTTCCTGGCGGCCTCGGGCGCCGGGGCCGCGGCGGTCGGCGCCGTGGTCGTGACCGCGGGAGCGGCCCACGCCGCGGCCCGACCCTCCGCGTCCGCAGCGAGCGAGGCGGTCGTGGCCTACGTGCACGACCACCGCTCCAGCGAGGTGCGGCTCATGGTGGGCGAGCGCGAGGTCGTCGTGCAGGACCGCGACCTCGTCACCCGGCTCCTCAACGCGGCCGGAGGCAAGTGAGATGTCCTCGCACCGCGAAGCACCCGAGATGGCCAAGGACCCGGTCGCCGACAACACGGACGTCTACGCGTTCGTCAGCCCGGACCGACCCGCCACGGTCACCCTGATCGCCAACTTCATCCCCCTCCAGCAGCCGGACGGCGGCCCGAACTTCTACGAGTTCGGTGACGACGTGCGCTACGAGATCCACGTGTCCAACAAGGGCACCCCGGAGCCGGACCTGACCTACCGCTTCCGGTTCCACACCCGGATCCGCAACCACAAGACGTTCCTCTACAACACCGGGCCGATCTCCAGCATCGACGACCCGAACTGGAACCGTCCGCAGTACTACTCGGTGACCGTGGTCGAGGACGGCAAGGAGCGCAAGGTCGCGAGCAACCTGCCGTGCCCGCCGGTCAACGTCGGTCCGCGCAGCACCCCCGACTACCAGGACCTCTCCGACCAGGCGGTGCACCGCATCGGCCGGGGTCGCCGGGTCTTCGCCGGTCAGCGCGCGGATGCCTTCCACGTCGACCTCGGCAGCATCTTCGACCTCGGCGGTCTGCGTCCGCTCAACCAGGCGCACGTCATCAAGCTGCCGGAGATGAACGGCGTCAACGCCGTGCAGTCCTACAACGTGCACACGATCGCGATCCAGGTGCCGATCAAGCAGCTGACGCGGGACGGCTCGCGGCCCACCGACCCGATGAGCCGCAAGTCCGTGATCGGGGTCTGGGCCTCGGCCAGCCGCCGCAAGTCCCGGCTCTTCGACAAGGAGTCCGGCTCCTTCAAGGGCCACGGCCCCTGGGAGCAGGTCTCGCGGCTGGGCAACCCGCTGTTCAACGAGGTCATCGTCCCGATGGCCGAGAAGGACGGCTGGAACGCCCGTCCGCCGACCGGCGACCGCCGGTACGCGAAGTACGTCAACAAGCCCGAGCTCCAGGGGCTGCTGCCGGCCCTCTACCCGGGCGCGTTCGACAACCTCGCGGCCTACGACAAGCCGCGCGCCGACCTGCACGCGATCCTGCTGACGGGCATCCCGGACATCGGGATCGGGTTCCAGAACTACACCGGCCCGGTCGAGGCGGACATGCTGCGGCTCAACCTGGCGATCCCGCCCTCGGAGAAGCCCGACGACCGTGGCCTGGTCTACGGCGACGCCGCGGGATACCCCAACGGTCGCCGGTTGAACGACGACGTGGTCACCATCGAGCTGCGGGCCATCGCGGGTAAGACCATCCCGCTGGTCGACCCGGACTACACCCCCGACGGGGCGGTGGAGGCGGTCACCGACGGCACGTCGAACACCAACGCCGCGGTCACGGACTCGTTCCCGTACCTCGGTCTTCCCGGGGGCGGCTACCAGACCGTGCCCGGCACGACGCAGGCGTCATGACCTCGCCGGTCCAGCTGGAGAACCCCTACGCCGGGCAGGGCTCGGTCCTGCTCGACATCGGGGGCGACGTGGGCGCCCTGGTCGTGACGATGCCTGCCGCCATGGAGGGGATCGAGGTCGAGATCCGCCCCGAGGGGGCGGAGCCCGGTCACGCACCCCCGCAGGACCACGGGCACGGGCACGGGCACGAGCACGAGCACGAGTCGGGCTCGCACCACCCGCACGTCGCGGTGGTGAGTCGCCCGGTCGGCAACGACCGGGTGCCGTCGCTGGTCTTTCCCGAGCTGGTGGCCGGCCGCTACGAGCTCTACGAGAAGCTCACCCGCGACATCCACCTGAGCGTCACCATCCGTGGGGGCGAGGTGGCCACCGCGGCCTGGTGAGCCCAGCAGGACGAGAACGACGGGGCCCTCCCCAGCGCGCACGGGGGCGCTGGGGCGGGCCCCGCCGTCGCGGTGGCGGGGCGGGGCAACCGGTGGCCAACGGCCCCCTCACTACAGTGGCGCCCATCACGTCCCGTCCCGCCCCTGGAGGTCCCGGTGCTCGTCCCGCTCAGCGTGTCCGACTTCATCGATCGAGCCGTGCAGGTCTACGCAGGGCGCACCGGCGTCGTGGACGAGCCGGACCAGCCGGCAGCCCCCCTGGGCGGGGGCGAGCTGACGTACGCCGAGATCGGCGCGCTGGCGCGTCGCCAGGCCGCGAAGCTCGACGAGCTGGGCATCGGCGTCGGGGAGCGGGTGGCCGTGGTGAGCCACAACAGCGCGCGGCTGCTCACCTCGTTCTTCGGCGTCGCCGGTTCGGGGCGGGTGCTGGTGCCGGTGAACTTCCGGCTGCGGCCTGACGAGGTCAAGTACATCGTCGAGCACTCGGGGGCGCGGGTGCTGCTGGTCGACCCCGAGATCGACGAGGCGCTGGCCGACGTCACCGCCGAGCACCGGTTCGTGATCGGCCACGACGAGGACCTCTACGCCCCGGCGCCCGAGGACGGCGGGGCGGAGCCCGTGCCGTGGGAGCCCGACGAGAACGCCACGGCCTGCATCAACTACACCTCCGGCACGACGGCGCGGCCCAAGGGCGTGCAGATCACGCACCGCAACATCTGGATCAACGCGGTGACCTTCGCGATGCACGTGGCGGTCACCGACCGCGACGTCTACCTGCACACGTTGCCGATGTTCCACGCCAACGGCTGGGGGATGCCGTTCGCGATGACCGGCCTGGGCGTCAAGCAGGTGGTGATCCGCAAGATCGACGGTGCCGAGATCCTGCGCCGCGTCGAGCAGCACGGCGTCACCGTCCTCTGCGCCGCCCCGGCGGTCGCCGCGGCGGTGCTCGAGGCCGCCCAGGACTGGGACGGACCGATCCCGGGGCGCGACAAGGTCCGGATCATCATGGCCGGGGCCCCGCCGCCCACCAAGACGGTCGCCCGGGTGGAGGAGGAGCTCGGCTGGGAGTTCATCCAGATCTACGGGCTCACCGAGACCTCGCCGCTGCTCACCGTCAACCGCCGCCGCGAGGAGTGGGACGACCTCGATCCGCTGGAGCGGGCCTCGCTGCTGACCCGTGCCGGTGCCCCGGCCCTCGGCGTGCGACTCGCGATCTCCGAGCAGGAGGAGAACGCCGGCGAGGTGCTGGCCCGATCGAACGTCGTGCTCGAGGGCTACTGGGAGCAGCCGGAGGAGAGTGCCCGGTCGCTGGCCGGGGGCTGGTTCCACACCGGGGACGGCGGCGTCGTCGGCGAGGACGGCTACCTGACGATCAGCGACCGCAAGAAGGACGTGATCATCACCGGCGGCGAGAACGTCTCCTCGATCGAGGTCGAGGACGTGCTCTTCTCCCACCCGGCGGTCGCCGAGGTCGCGGTGATCGGCGTCCCCAGCGAGAGGTGGGGCGAGACGATCAAGGCGCTGGTCGTCCTCGCCGAGGGGGAGCAGGCCACCGAGGCCGAGCTGATCGCCTGGTGCAAGGACAAGGCGGCCGGGTACAAGGCCCCGACCTCCGTGGAGTTCCGCGACGAGCTCGCCCGCACCGCCACCGGCAAGCTGCAGAAGTTCAAGCTGCGGCTGCCCTACTGGGAGGGACGCGGCCGCCTGGTCAACTAGCCCGTCCCGGCCGGGCCGGCGGGCGCTTCACGCTCCCTTCATCTTCGGACCCCTAGAGTCCGCCGCATGAGCGACGTACTGGCCGTCGAGGCGGTGGGGGTGAGCAAGACCTTCGGGTCGGTCCGCGCGGTCGACGACCTCTCCGTACGGGTGGCGGCGGGCGAGGTCTACGGGGTCCTCGGGCCGAACGGCGCAGGGAAGACCACCTTCCTGCGCATGCTGTTCGGGCTGATCCGACCGGACGCCGGCACGATCCGGGTCTTCGACCGGACCTGGGACGACGCCGGGGTCGGCGTGCTGGACGGGGTCGCGGGGTTCATCGAGTCCCCGCGGTTCTACCCGTACCTGACCGGACGCCAGAACCTCTCGGGCCTCGCCCTGCTGGACGGCGGCGCCCGGCCCGGCCTGCTCGAGGAGGTCCTCGACGTGGTCGACCTGACCGACCGGGCCGATCGCAAGGTGGGCGGTTACTCCTACGGGATGCGCCAACGCCTCGGCGTCGCCGCCAGCCTGCTGCGGGAGCCGAGGCTGCTGGTGCTCGACGAGCCGGCCAACGGCCTCGACCCGGCCGGGATCCGCGACATGCGGGCCCTGGTCAAGCGCCTGGCCGCGAGTGGACTCACGGTGCTGCTCAGCTCGCACGACATGGCCGAGGTCGAGGAGATCTGCGACCACGTCACGATCATGGACCGCGGCTCCGTCGCGTTCCACGGCACCATCGAGGAGCTGCGCATGATGGCGCCCGATCCGGGCCACCTGCTGCAGACCTCGGACGACGAACGCGCGCTGGCCCTCGCCCGCGAGCATCCCGGGGTGCGCGTCGAGCGCGACCCCGAGGCGGCCCTGACGGTGACGGGCCCGCGGCACGAGATCTCGGCGTACGTCGCGGGGATCGTCCGTGCCGACGTCGACCTGCTCGGGCTCACCGCGACCCGGACCCCGCTGGAGGCGCTCTTCTTCATGCTCACCGACGACCCCGCACGCCCCGTCGCACGCCCCGGCGGCCGGCCGGTCCACCGTGGCTCGCGGGCGGTTCCTCGATGACGACCGCCGAGGCGACCCCGGCGGCCCTCCGGACCCCGACCGAGCCGGTACGCCGACGTGCGGGGCTGTCGGCCGCGCTGCGCTGGGAGGTGCGCAAGCTGCGGGCCCAGGCCCGCGCCCGCGCCGTCCTGGTCGGTGTGGTCCTGGCCCCGATCCCGGTCGTGGTGCTCATCCACGGCCAGTCGCGTCCGCCCAAGGACACGCTCTTCGGTCGCTTCGCCACCGACAACGGCTTCGCCCTGGCGCTGCTGGTCCTCGGGTTCGCCTCGCAGTGGGTGCTGCCGCTGCTCACCGCGATCGTGGCGGGCGACGTCTTCGCCAGCGAGGACCAGCACGGCACCTGGAAGACGGTGCTCACCCGCTCCACCAGCCGCGGCCGGATCTTCTGGGCCAAGACGCTGACCGCCGGCGGCTTCGCGGTCCTGGTGCTCGTGCTGCTCGCGACGTCCACGATCGTCTCGAGCCTGCTGGTCGTGGGCCACGAGCCGCCGACCGGCCTGACCGGGCAGACGATCCCGTCGGGCGACGCCCTGGGGCTGGTGGTGGCCAGCTGGGCCACCATGCTGCCGCCGACCCTGGGCTTCGCCTGCCTGGCGATCCTGCTCTCGGTGTGGTCGCGCAACCCGGCCGTCGGCATCGCCGCCCCCGTCGTGATCGCCATGGTCATGCAGCTCGTCGGCGCCCTCGGCGGCATCGAGCCGATCCGCCCGTTCCTGCTCACCACGTCGTTCGAGGCCTGGCACGGGCTGCTCACCGCCCCGAGGTTCCACGGCCCGCTCGTGGAGGGCCTCGTCGTCAGCGCGGTGTGGTCCGTGGCGGCGCTCACCGCCTCGTTCGTCCTGCTCCGCCGTCGCGACATCACCGGAGGCTGAACCCGTGCGACACCCCATGCGCCGTACCTTTCTCGTCCTCCTCGCCGCCCTCGTCGCGGTCCTCGCGATCGGCACCGCCGTCGTCGCCACCGGCGGCAGCAGCACCGTCACCCGACCCCGGCTGGAGCGGGCGCTGCCCGCGACCTTCGCCCACCTCTACGTCAAGCAGGCGCGGATCCTGGGTCGCACCGGTGTCACCGTGCCGTCCCTGCACGCGACGGCGATGTGCGACAAGCACGGGGCGGACGTCGCGGACGTCGGCCCGGGCGGCGACTGGGTCTGCCTGATGAGCTGGACCGATCCGCGGGTCCCGATGCCGAGCGAGGGCTACGGCAAGTTCGAGCTCAACGTGCACAGCAACGACTGCTTCACGGCGAGCGGACCGAGCAAGCTGGTCGGGTTCCTCACCCTCACCGACCGCCGCGGCAGCGAGGTCGACAACCCGGTCTTCGAGTTCGACGGCTGCTTCGACCCGGGTGCGGACAACACCGCCACGGGCCACGAGTTCCCCTCGCTGCTCGGCGTGGTGAGCACCCATCTCACCCCGGACCGTCGCGGTCGCGCCGGTGTGCAGCTCTCGTGCGGCGCCGGCAGCGCGGGGTGCTCCGGGACGCTGGTCGCCGCCGCCCGCGGGACCCGTCTGGGCACGGTGCCGTTCACGCTGAAGGAACAGACCACGCGGGAGGTCCGACTGGCTCGTGCGGTGCCCGGCGACGCCCGGGAGGCCACCCTCACGCTGAGCACCACCGACGCCGTCGCGCCGTCGAGCCCCGTCACGCTCCAGGTCGAGGGCCGCTGAGCGTCCCGGCCCGCTCAGGCGGGCTTGACGTCGAGCACGACCTCGAACTCGAGCAGGTCCGCGCCGGAGGAGACCGGCCGGGCGCCCTCGCCCGCGTGGGCCTGGCGGGCGTCGCCGTTCCGCCAGGCGGCGAACGACTCCTCGTCCGCCCAGTGGGTGACCACGAAGTAGCGGTCCTCGCCCCGGACCGGCCTCAGCAGCTGGAAGCCGCGGAACCCGGGGGAGCCGTCGACGGTGTGGGCGCGGGCCGAGAAGCGGCGCTCGAACTCCTCGCGGGCCTGCGGCGGGACGGAGATGGCGTTGATCTTCACGACGGACATGCCTCGACCCTAGAGCGCCCGCTAGCCTCGCCCGCATGCCCCTGCTGCAGGATGTCGTCGACCTCGTCCACGGGTGGTACCCGCCCGACACCGCGGACGGCTGGGACGCGGTCGGCCTCGTGCACGGTGACCCGTGGGCGCCGGTGGGCAAGGTGATGCTGGCCGTCGACCCGGCTCCCGAGGTGGCCCGAGAGGCCGCCGAGTGGGGCGCCGACCTGCTGCTCGTGCACCACCCGCTCTTCCTCCGCCCGGTGCACGGCTTCGCCGCCACCACACCCAAGGGCCGCACCCTGGCCACGCTGGCCGGCGCCGGCTGCGCGCTGCTCACCGCCCACACGAACGCCGACCGGGCGGTCGGCGGCGTCTCGGAGGCGCTGGCGCGCACCCTCGGGCTGGACGGCCTCAGCCCGATCACGGCGTCGGCCGACGTCGCCCTCGACAAGGTGACCGTCCTCGTACCGGTCGCCGGCGCCGACCGGGTGCGCACCGCCCTGGCCGACGCCGGCGCCGGCACGATCGGCGACTACGACGGCGCCTCGTTCTCGACGGCCGGGGAGGGCCGCTTTCGCCCGCTCGCGGGGGCGGACCCGGTCATCGGCGAGGTGGGCCGGGCCGAGGTCGTCGACGAGGTGCGGGTCGAGGCGGTCCTGCCGCGGCGGCGTCGTAGGTCGGTCGTCGCCGCGATGCTGGCCGCCCACCCCTACCAGGAGCCCGCGTTCGACGTGGTCGAGCTGGCCGACCCGAGGAGCTCCCCGACCGGCGCCGGTCGGATCGGCTCGCTGCCCCCGATGACCCTGCGGGAGTTCGCCGGCGTCGTGTCGGCCGCTCTCCCGGCGACCGCGCACGGCGTCCGGGTGGCCGGTGATCCCGAGCGCCTCGTGAGCCGGGTGGCGGTGTGCGGTGGCGCCGGTGACTTCCTGCTCGACGAGGTGCTGCGCAGCGGCGCCGACGTCTACGTGACGAGCGACCTGCGCCACCACCCCGCCGGCGAGTTCCTGGAGCAGGACGGGCCCGCTCTCGTCGACGTGGCGCACTGGGCGGCCGAGTGGACCTGGCTGCCCGCCGTCCGGGGGAGGCTGGCGGAGGTCTGGGGCGATACGGTGGAGACCCGGGTCAGCACGCTGTGCACGGACCCGTGGACCTTCCGCCCCTGACCTGCAGCTGAACAGCGCCACCCGACCGAGGAGATCACTCTGAAAGCCGATCCGTCCGCCCAACTGAAGCTGCTCGACGTCCAGGAGATCGACGCCCGGGCCGACCAGCTTCGCCACCAGCTGGCGAGCCTGCCGGAGCTGGCGGAGATCGCGGCCCTCGAGACCAGGCGCAAGGGGCTCGACGACCAGGCTCGCGACGCCCGGATCTCGGTCGACGACCTCACGGTCGAGCAGCGGAAGATCGACTCGGACGTCGAGCAGGTCAGGACCCGGCGCACCCGGGACCAGGACCGCATCGACCGGGGGGTGATCTCGAACCCCAAGGACATCGAGCGGATGCAGCACGAGATGGTCTCCCTCGAACGCCGGATCAACTCCCTCGAGGACGAGGAGCTGGAGATCATGGCGACCCTCGAGGACGCCCAGCGCACCCTCGACGAGCTGATCGCCCAGGTCGCCGCCGCGGACGAGCGGCTGGTGGAGCTCACCGCCGCCCGCGACGAGAAGGGGGTCGGGATCGAGGCCGAGCTCGCCGGTCAGATCGACCGGCGCGCGGAGATGGTCGAGGGGCTGCCGGAGGACCTGCTGGCGCTCTACGAGAAGCTGCGCGCCAACCGCCGGGGGGTCGGCGCGGCCGAGCTGCGCCAGCGCCGCTGCACCGGCTGCCAGCTGACCATCGACTTCGCCGAGCTGGCCGTGATCAAGAAGGCCCCCGAGGACCTGGTCGTCCGCTGCGAGGAGTGCTCCCGGATCCTCGTCCGCACGGCCGAGTCCGGCCTGTGAGGCCGGCGTACGGGGCGGTCCGGTGAGCGCAGCGAACCAGCCCGGCCGGTGAGCGGCCCGTACGCCCGCGTCGTCGTCGAGGCCGACGGCGGCTCGAGGGGCAACCCCGGCCCGGCGGCGTACGGCGCCGTGCTCAAGGACGCCGCCACGGGCGAGGTCATCGCCGAGGACGGCACCCGGATCGGGCGGGCGAGCAACAACGTCGCGGAGTACTCCGGGCTGCTCGCCGGGCTCAGGTTGGCCGTCGAGCTGGCGCCCGGCGCCCGGGTCGAGGCGCGGCTGGACTCCAGGCTGGTCGTCGAGCAGATGTCGGGCCGGTGGAAGATCAAGCACCCGGACATGAAGGTCCTCGCCGCCCAGGCGGCGGCCCTCGCCCCGGCCGGCACGACCTACACCTGGGTGCCGCGAGAGCGCAACGCCCACGCCGACCGGTTGGCCAACGAGGCCCTGGACGGCCAGCGGCACGGCGTCACCGTGGCCGGCGAGGACCCTGCCTCCGACTCCCTGATCGAGCAGATCCAGGAGCCGGGCGAGGCGCCGCCCGGCGTCCGCCAGCGGCTGCGCGGGTGGTCCGCCGCGGCCGGTGAGCCGACCACGTTGATCCTGGTGCGCCACGGCGTCACCGCCCACACCGTGGAGAAGCGGTTCTCGGGTGGGCTCGCGAGCGCCAACCCCGGGCTCAGCGAGGACGGCCGGGCGCAGGTGCGGGCGTGCGCCGAGTGGCTCGCGCCGCTGGCCGAGCGGATCGACGCGGTCATCGCCTCGCCGGTGCGGCGCACCCGCGAGTCCGCGGAGATCCTCGCCGCCGTGCTCGGCCACGAGGTGCGCCTGGAACCGGGCTTCGCCGAGATGGAGTTCGGTCACTGGGACGGCCTGACCTTCGGCGAGGTGGCCGAGCGGCACGGCCCCGAGCTCGACTCCTGGCTCGGCTCGCTGGACGTCGCACCGGGCGGCGGGGAGTCGTTCGCGGTGGTCGAGGGGCGGGTGCTGGCGGGGCTGCAGCGGGTGCTCGACGCGCACGCCGGCAGGACCGTCGTGGTGGTCAGCCACGTCACCCCGATCAAGACGCTCGTGGCGCACGCCGTGGACGCGCCCCTGGGGTCGGTCTTCCGGATGGAGCTGACGCCGGCCTCGGTGAGCGTGGTGTCGTTCTTCCTCGGCGGCAAGGACGGCACCGAGCCCAGCGGGTCGATGCGCATGTTCAACGCCCTGCCGCCGGGCAGCGACGCCTTCGCCGGCGGTCGCTGGTAGTCGTCGGCTCAGACGTCGCGGACGACGACGTCGAGCCGGGTGCCCTGACGGGTCGTCCCGCCCGACTCGACCCGCCAGCCGAGCTCCCGCAGCAGGTCCGCCAGGGCTGTCGGGGTGCGGGGGTTGCCGCCGTGCTCGAGGACGGCGCGCACGATCCGCCCCTTGGTGGCCTTGTTGAAGTGGCTGACGACCTGTCGCCGCCCGTCGACCTCGTGCAGCACCCGCACGGTCGCCACCCGCGACGCGAGCTCGGCCGGCGGGCGCCAGAAGGCGGTGTACATCGTCGAGCGCAGGTCGACCAGCAGCCCGCCGCCGAGGCTCTCGCTCACGGCGGGGCCCAGCGCGTCGCGCCAGACGCCGGCGACCGGTCCCAGGCCCGGCAGGGCGGCGTCGCCGGAGAGCCGGTAGGCGGGGATCCGGTCCGCCGGGCGGACCAGCCCGAAGAGCGCCGAGGTGACGGCGAGCCGGGAGCCGGCCCGGCGCTTGCCGGCGGCCGACAGGGTGGCCGCGTCGAGGTGGTCGTAGAGCACGCCGCTGTAGACCCGGTCGGCGCGTCCGGTGGCGGCGCTCCGCAGCACGGCGTTGCGGCGCACCAGGTCCACCTGGGTGGGCCCCAGCCCCAGTGCCGCCGCCGCGGCCGCCGGGTCGCCGGAGCAGAGGTCGACCAGGGCGCCCAGCACCCGCTCGCGTGCGACGGTGAGCGACGGGAGGCCCAGGGCGGACAGGTCGAGGGACTTGCCCCGGGCGGGGACGGACTTGCCCTCGCTCGGGGGGAGCACGATCAGCACGGGCCAAGGCTAGGGTGCGGGCATGCCGAGCAACCGAGTGGTGCACGTCCGGTCGACTGGCGAGGGCGTCGCGGCCCAGGGCCTGCGAGCGGGCATCGAGAAGATCCGCCAGGAGCTCGCCGTCGTCGCGGAGTTCCCGCCCGAGGTGGAGCAGGCGGCGACCGCCGCGGCCAGGTCGCCGCGGCTGCCCGAGCGCGACCGCACCGACCTGCCGTTCCTCACCATCGACCCGGCCGGCTCGATGGACCTCGACCAGGCCCTGCACATCGAGCGCGACGCCGGCGGGTTCGTCGTCCACTACGCGATCGCGGACGTCGCGGCGTTCGTCGAGCCGGACGGTCCGGTCGACCTCGAGGCGCGGCGTCGCGGGGAGACGCTCTACGGCGCCGACTCCAGGATCCCGCTGCACCCCAAGCCGATCTCCGAGGACGCCGGGTCGTTGCTGGCCGACCGGGTGCGCCCGGCGCTGCTGTGGACGATCCGGGTGGACGCGACCGGCGAGGGCACCGACGTCACCGTCGAGCGGGCGCTGGTCCGCTCGACCGCCCGGCTCGACTACGAGACGGCCCAGCAGGCCGTCGACGACGGGACCGGGCCCGAGACGCTCCTGCTGCTCGCCGAGGTCGGACCGCTGCGTCTGCAGCGCGAGGCCGCCCGGGGCGGGGTCTCGCTGCCGCTGCCCGAGCAGGAGATCGACGTCGTCGGCGAGCACTGGCACCTCGAGTTCCGCTCGCTGCTCCCGGTGGAGGAGTGGAACGCGCAGATGTCGCTGCTCACGGGCTTCGGCGCCGCCTCGCTGATGATCGACGCCCGGGTCGGGCTGCTGCGCACGCTGCCCCCGCCGGACCCGCGCGACGTCCAGCGCCTGCACCGCACGGCCCGCGCGCTGCGGATCGACTGGCCGGCGGAGCAGCCCTACCCCGACTTCATCCGCTCGCTCGACCCGACGCGACCCCACCACGCCGCCATGGTCGTGGCCTGCACGCGCCTGCTGCGGGGCAGCGGGTACGTCGGGTTCAACGGTGCCGTGCCCGAGCGGTCGCAGCACGCCGCCCTGGCCTCGGCGTACGCCCACGTGACGGCGCCGCTGCGGCGCCTCGGAGACCGCTACGCGGGAGAGATCTGCGTGGCCCTGTGCGCCGGGACCGATGTGCCCGACTGGGTGCTGGCACGGCTCGAGGAGCTGCCCGGCGTGCTCCAAAGCTCCGCCCGGCGGGCCGGCGCCTACGAGCGCGCCGTCCTCGACCTCGTCGAGGCCGGCGTCCTGCAGGACCGGGTCGGGGAGAGCTTCGACGCGGTCGTGGTGGAGGTCGACGAGAAGGACGGCCGTCGTGGCGACATCACCATCCAGGAGCCGGCCGTGGAGGCGAAGGTGGTCACCGACGCGCTGCTGCCGCTCGGCCACGAGGTGCGGGTGCGGCTGAGGTCCGTCGACGTCGCCGCTCGCTCGGTGAGCTTCGAGCTCGATGGCGGAGCCCGGGGGGCGGAGGCTCAGGGCTCGGCCCGGTAGACCCGGTAGCCGTCGATGCTGGCGACCTGGCGGTAGTGCTCGGCCAGGGCGCGCTGCCCGGCGGCGGGGTCGATGCCCCAGGTGTCGAGGGTGCGGTCGGTGACCACCCAGGTGGGTCGGGACGGGTCCGACAGGACGCCGGCGAGCCGGGTCAGCCGCGGGTCGCGCACCCGCACCGGCAGGCTCCACAGCTCGCTGTAGGGGCTGCGCATCCCGGTGGCCTGCAGCAGGTCGGCGTGACCGAAGGCGACGGTGAGCGTGTCCCCCGGCCGGCGGTGCGCGTCCAGCCAGCCGGTCAGGGCCAGCGCCGGGTCCGTCGTCGGGACCAGCGTCGTCCAGACGACCCCCACCGACGCCACCACGGCGGCGTACACCAGCCCGGCGCGCAGCCACCGGCGCCGGGCCGCGCTCGCGCGGGGCGCGACGACGGCCACGCAGAGCACCAGGCCCGGCACCAGGCCCACCAGGTAGTGCAGCCAGTAGCTGCCACCGGCCAGCGCGGCCAAGCCCTCCCAGGCGAGCAGGGCCGCGGCAGCCCACCGCAGGGGGGCACCCGGGCGGGAGCCCCGACGAGGAGCGAGGGCCAGCAGCCCGAGCACGACCAGGGGCGCGCCGCTGAGCGCCAGGGCGCCGAGGTCGCGCAGCAGGCGCATCCGGGTCGCGGCGGACGCCGAGTGCCGGATGGTCTCGCCGGCCTGCACCCGGAAGGTGATGATCGCCTCCCACAGGGACACCGGACCGGTGCCCCGCAGAGCCGCCCAGGCGAGGACGACCAGCAGCAGCGTGAGCGCTCCGGCCGCCGCGACGGTGAGGTGGGTGAGCACGGTGCGGACCCGGTCGCGGGGGAGCAGGGTCACCGCTGCCACGACGAGGAGCACGACGACGTCCACGACGTTCTGCTTGACCAGGGCGGCGGCGGCGGCGCTGGCCCCCGCCCCGAGCAGCAGCAGGTGCCGGCGGGGCCCGCGGTCCTCGCGTGCGGCGAGCAGCACCAGCAGGGTGCCGAGCAGGACGACGGGCACGGCGACGAGCTCGCCGTTGACGTCGACCGCACCGGAGACGGGGGAGACGAGCAGGATCGTGGCCGCCAGTGCCGCCGCGAGCCCGGTGGTCGCCGTACGCAGGCCCGCCGAGGGGTCCAGGTCGTGGGCGCACCGGCCGATCGCGGCGGCGAGCAGGATCGAGACGGCGACCAGCACGAGGCCGAGCACGTGCAGGCCGATCACGCCGCCGAGCCGGTGGCCCAGCTCGAAGAAGCCGATCAGCAGCGGCGGTCGGTCGACCCAGTAGTCGCCGTAGAGCGAACGCCCCGGTGACCACTGCGAGGCCACGACCAGGAAGCCGCCCTCATCGGGCGTCGGTGGGCGGGCCAGGAACGGCAGCCGGGCCGCCACCGCCAGCGCGACCAGGAGGGCGAGCCAGCCCACGCGCACGCCGGGCGCGCGCAGCCACGTCGAGGTCACGTCCCGATCCTGCCGCAGGGGTGTGCGGCGCCGGGCCGACCCGCGGTGCCGGCTAGCCCGGCGACGCCGTCGTCGTGGCCGGCCCGGGGTCCGGCGCCGTCAGCACGGGCACGGGGCTGTGGCCGAGCACCGACCGCGCCACCGGTCCGAGGTGCGTGCCCCATGGCAACCGGTGGTGGCGCCGACCGATGACGAGCAGGTCCGACCTCTCGGCCGCGGCGAGGAGGGCCTCCGCGGGCGGGGCGTGCCGGACGTCGAGGGTCGCCTCGACCGTGGGAAAGCTCCCACGGAGCTCCTCGAGGACGGGAGCGAGCTCGCGCTCCGCGCGCGCCTCCCAGTCGTCGCGGGCGACCTGGTCGACGACGACGTCGTCGTACCCGTTGGAGAGCCACCAGGCGTGCAGCACGACCAGGTCGGCACCGCGCACGCGGGCCTCCTCGTACGCCGTGCGCAGGATGGTATCCGCCTCGTGGACGTCCTGCACCGCCGCCGTGACGACCTGCGCGCGGTCGGGGCCGGGGCGCCAGCCCTGGGGCACGGACACGACGGGGGACTGGGCCCGCGCGGCGACACCGTTGCTCGTCGAGCCGGTCGCCAGGCGGCGCAGGCGACCGAGGTCGCGATGCTCGAGCACCACCATCCTGGCCTGCGCGGAGCGTGTGACGAGGTCGTGCACGATCCAGCCGGAGGTCACCAGCTCGCTGGTCACCGGCACGGCACCGTCGGAGAGCTCAGTGACGCGGTGCTCGGCCGTCTCGAGCGCGGACCTCCCGATGTCCAGCGCGCCCCCGTAGACCCCGGCGTACGCCTCGCCGGCCGGCATCCGTAGCACGTGCACCAGGTGCACCGGCGAGCCGGAACGACGGGCCTCCTGCACCGCGAACATCAACGCCGACTCGGCTCCGTCGGCGGGGACGGCGACGACGATCGCGTTCTCGGACTGGTTCATGGCGGGCTCCTCGTGGGCGACTGGCGCAGTGCCGGGTGCGTCCAGCCTCGCCGCCCGCCGCCGGAACCGGTACGGGCGTCGGGCCCTCCCCCCGGGACCAAGGACCCCGGCGTCCTCAGCCCAGGAAGATGCTGGTGACCTTGCGCCCGCGAGATTCGACCGGTGAGGTGGCGCCCTCGGTGAGGAACTCCCGCATCAGGTCGATCGCGGCGAGGATCTTCGGGCTCCGCAGCGAGTAGTAGACGCTGGTGCCCGCGCGCCGGGTCGTCACGATCCCTCGCTCCCGAAGGACGGCGAGGTGCTGGCTCGCGTTGGACTGGCTCACCTCGAGCCTCTCGGCGATGTCTCCCACGCTGAGCTCGCCGTCGCGCAGGAGACTGATGATCATCAACCGCTTCGGATCGGCGATGGCCTTGCAGACACGCTCGTGCAGCTCGCGGAGCTCGGCTTCCAGGTCCTCGTTCACGCTCGCCTCCTCAGCGGCAGGACGGGCGGGAGGCGCCTCTGCGCTCCCGGCCCGACTGGGTCAGGGCACTGTCCGGTCCAAGACTAGCCCCGGGCGAGGATCAGCCAGATCGCCGTCACCGCCAGGAGGGACACGGTGCCGGCCAGGAGGAGCGGGAGCCGGGCGTCGGCAGGGTGCTGGTGCGACGCGATCTGCGCCACGGTGCGCTCGTAGCGCCGCTCGCCGAGCACCAGCAGGGCGGTGGCCATGGCCAGGCCGAGCAGCCCGGGCAGGGCCGGGAGGAGTCTGCCGCCGGTCTGGTGGAGCAGGAGGGCCGAGACGCCACCGAGGCCGAGAGCCGTGCGTTGCCACGCCATCGCGGTGCGTTCTGCCTGAAGGCCGACATCGTGGTGAGCGCCCCGGCGCTCGCTGCGCCACGGCCACCGCGGACGCATGGTCAGTCGACCAGGTCGGCGATGACGAGGGTGAGAGCCACCACGCAGGCGAGCACCAGGGACCACGCCACGAGCCGCGGGACGAACGACGGCGGCAGCTGACGTCCGAGCCGCATCGCGCGTTCGTTGCGCTGCCAGTCGCGGTAGGCCAGCCAGGACAGGAACCCACCGAGGCCGATCAGCAGGAAGCCCAGCGCGTGCCGCACCAGCGTCAGGCCCGGCACGAAGCGGATGACGGCGACCCCGGCGGCCATCAGGGCCAGGGCGGTGCGGATCCAGGCCAGGAAGGTCCGCTCGTTCGCCAGGGTGAACCGGTAGTCCGGGTCCTGCTCGACGGCGTCCGGCTGCCCCGGTCGAGGCGCCTGCGGGTCACCGTCAGACGACATCCGCGTCCCCCTCTGCCTCGTCCGCTTCAGCTCATCGACGTCGACGCGGCGCACTGGTTGCGTCCGACGTCGAGCACCGTCAGCTCGTCCTCGGGCGGGGCGAGCTGTCCCGCGTTCACCAGTCGGATCGTGTCATAGGTGTCGGGGGCGGCGGGCAGCGACGACACGATCTCCTCGACGAACCGCTCGATGGCCCGCTCGTTGAGCAGGGTGGCCCCGAAGACCTCACGTAGCGTCGTCGTCACGGCGCCGGCCTCGTTGAACTCCTCGGGCCCCGACCAGTGGGCGGGTGCGATGACCGTGGCCGGATCGAGCGGCTCCAGCCGGTCGTGGACGCTGCGGAACAGCGAGCGGGCCAGCTCCTCGGCCTGCCCGGTCAGGTCCGGTCGGCCCAGGCCGCGCACGAAGACGGTGTCGCCGACCAGCAGCAACCCCTCGCCGACCAGGAGGGCGGTGGTGCCGGGAGTGTGCCCGGGAAGTCGCATGGTCAGGGCGCGCACCACGGTGTCGGCCCCCAGGCCGAGCAGCTCGCCGTCCGCCAGGGGGCGGTTCGGGAACGGGATCTCCTTGCTGCTGTCCTCCGGGGGGAGGTGGTACTCGACCCCCAGGTGGGCCGCGAGCGACGGGCCGCCGCTGATGTGGTCCGCGTGGACGTGGGTGTCGATGACGTGCGTCACCCGCATGTCGTGGGCCCGGGCCAGGTCGAGGTACGGCCCGGTCAGGCGCGCCGGGTCGACGACGATGCAGGCCTCGCCCGGCACGCCGACGACGTAGGACAGACAGCCCTTGGCCGGTCGTTGCAGCTGCCAGGCGCGAGCCGGCTCGGGGACCGCGTCGAGCGCCACCGGGACGAGCAGCTGGGCCCAGGCGTCCATGCCACCGGCCAGGGAGCGGGTCTCCTTGCCGTGCGCGCTGAACTCCTGGACCACGAACGCCGAGCCGTTGCCCTGTCCGCAGACCACGACCGCGCCGTCCTGGGTGTCGGCCGCGAACCCCTCGGGGTCGTCCAGCACCTCGTAGACGGGCTCGTGACGGGTGCGCACCGGCCGGCGCCCCTCGATCCGCTGCGCCGCGAACTCGTCGCTGTTCCGGACGTCGAGGATCTCCGGGACGGAGCCACGGGCGAGCTCGTCGTGGAGCTCGCGGGGGGAGATGGTCCAGGACTCCATGTCGATCTGCCTTTCCTGCGGCGCGCTGGAGGGACGCCGGAGCCCGTCGGACGGGGCCTCAATGTCCGTACAACTCGAGGAGATGTGGGGGTTGATGTATGCGTCATCACGAAAGTAGTGTGACGCGTGCCACAGCGCAATCCCCTCAGAACGGAATCTGCGATGACATCAGCGAGCGAGGCAGACGAGGCTCCCCGGAGCATGACGATCGTGGCGTGGAGCGGAGACCTCGACAAGATCTGGCCCACCCTGATCCTCGGCTCCACGGGTGCGGCCTACGGAATGCGGACGACGATCTTCTTCACCTTCTGGGGGCTCTTTCCCCTGGTGCGGGACGACGTGCGCATCACCGGCACCAGTGCCATGACCAAGGCCCTCGCCGGCATGAACCCGCCCGGGGTGAGCAGCATGAAGCTCTCCAAGCTGCAGATGGGGGGCGCCGGCGCCTGGATGATGAAGAAGCTGGCGCGCGACCACAAGGTGGCCGGTCCCAAGGAGCTGCTCGAGATGTGCTCGGAGCTCGGCGTGAACCTCTGGCCCTGCGAGATGACCATGGAGCTGATGGGCCTGCGCCGCGACCAGCTCATCGAGGGGGCGGGTGATCCGGTCGGTGCCGCGTCGGCGCTCTCCGAGATGAGCCGGTCCCAGATCAACCTCTTCATCTGACCCCCACCCGGCCCACCGGCCGATCGGAACGGAGAAGTCCCATGGACCACCACGTCGACGCCACCGCGGACGCCAAGGGCCAGAAGTGCCCCATGCCGGTGCTGCTCGCCTCTCGCCACATGAAGTCGCTGAGCCCGGGCCAGGTGCTGCTCGTCGAGGCGACGGACGGCGGCTCGCGCAGCGACATCCCCGCCTGGGCGAAGGACACGGGCCACGAGCTGCTGGACAGCTCGGCCGAGGACGGCGTCTACCGCTACGTCATCCGGAAGAGCTGAGATGCGGCTCGGCTTCGCGATCGACCAGCGCACCTGCATCGGTTGCCACGCCTGCACCGTGGCCTGCAAGACCGAGCACGACGTCCCGGTCGGACAGTTCCGCACCTGGGTCAAGTACGTGGACAGCGGCTCGTTCCCCGACACGACGCGATCCTTCGGGGTGATGCGGTGCAACCACTGCACCGATGCCCCGTGCGTGAAGATCTGCCCGACCGAGTCGCTGTTCAAGCGCGAGGACGGCATCGTCGACTTCGACCAGGAACGCTGCATCGGCTGCAAGAGCTGCATGCAGGCCTGCCCCTACGACGCGATCTACATCGACAAGGACACCAGCACCGCCGCCAAGTGCAACCTGTGCGCCCATCGGGTCGACGAGGATCTCGAGCCCGCGTGCGTCGTGGTCTGCCCGACGCACTCGATCTGGGTGGGCGACCTCGACGACCCCACGAGCGGCATCGCCCGGCTGGTCAGCACGAACGAGACGACCGTGCGCTCGCCCGAGCAGGCCACCGGGCCGAACGTGTTCTACCTCGGGGCAGACCGTGCCGTGCTCGACCCGCTCGCGGCGCCGGTGCAGGACACCTACATCTGGGCCAAGCCCGACGCGCAGCGCCTCGCGACCGCCGGGGACCTGCCGGGGGACCCGACGACCGGTGCCCGCACCACGCTCAACACGGCCCATCCGCGTCCCTGGGGGTGGAAGGTGACCACGTACCTGTGGACGAAGGGCGTCGGCGCCGGGGCCCTCGCCCTGGCCGGACTCGCGCACCTCCTCGGGGTCGAGCTGGGCCCGGTGGGCGACTACGTCGCACCCCTCCTCGGTCTCTTCGGCGCGGCCACGACCGGTGGGCTGCTCGTCTGGGACCTCAAGCGGCCCGAGCGCTTCCTCTACATCTTCACGAAGTCGAACTGGTCCTCCTGGCTGGTGCTCGGGGCCTACGTGCTCACGATCTTCTCCGGCGGTGCGGTGCTGTGGCTGCTCGCCGCGATCCTCGACCTCGGCTGGGCCATGACCGTGCTCGCGTGGCTCGCGCTCCCGGCGAGCGCGATGATGGCGGGCTACACCGCCTTCCTCTTCGGACAGGCCGAGGGCCGCGACCTGTGGCAGTCCCGGCTGCTGTTCGCCCACCTGCTGGTGCAGGCGGTGATGGTCGGTAGTGGTGCGCTGGCGGTGTCGGCCCTGTTCGTGGACCTGTCGGACGCCGCGTGGACGCTGCTCGCGGCGTCCTTCGTGATCGGGGCCGTCCTGCACCTGGCGATGCTCGCCCTCGAGTACGGCGGCACCCACGCCAGCCGGCAGGCCTCCGTGGCCGCGCGGATCATCCGGTCGGGACGCTACGCACGCACCTTCTGGCTGGCCGGTGTCCTCCCCGTGGCACTGGCCGTCGTGCTCGGCGCCCTCGCCTGGGGCGGGGCACCGGTCCTCCTGCTGGCCCTCGCCGGGCTGCTCGTGCAACCGGCGCTCCTGGCGTACGAGAGCGTCTTCGTCAGAGCCGGGCAGGACGTCCCGCTGTCGTGAGGTGCCCCGGAAGAGACCGTCCATCCACCCTGCCTCGAAGGGACCTGTCATGACGATCGAGTCCGACCGCGAGATCACCCCGCTGGTGCTGCCGGGGGAGCGCACCCACGAACGGCTGCGCAACTTCCCCCCGGTCGCCGACTGGGACCACCACGTGGAGTACGACGCCAAGGCGCACCCGCGCAAGGTGCCCCACGAGTACATGCTGGTGCCGACCACCTGCTTCAACTGCGAGTCCGCCTGCGGCCTGCTGGCCTACGTCGACAAGTCGGACATGTCGATCAAGAAGCTCGAGGGCAACCCGGCGCACCCCGGCTCGCGCGGTCGCAACTGCGCCAAGGGACCGGCGACGATCAACCAGATCAACGATCCCGAGCGGATCCTGCACCCGTTGCGACGCGCCGGGAAGCGAGGCGGCGGCGACTGGGAGCGCGTCAGCTGGGACGACGCGCTCGACGACATCGCGGGCAGGATCCGGGCAGCGATCGTCGAGGACCGCAAGGACGAGGTCGTCTACCACGTGGGTCGGCCCGGTGAGGACGGCTTCGCGGAGCGGTTCCTGCTGGCCTGGGGGGTGGACGGCCACAACAGCCACACCAACATCTGCTCGGCCGGGGCCAGGCTCGGCTACTCGCTGTGGGGTGGCTACGACCGGCCGTCGCCGGACTACGCCAACGCCAAGGTCATCCTGCTGATCTCGAGCCACCTCGAGGCGGGGCACTACTTCAACCCGCACGCCCAGCGAATCATGGAGGGCAAGGTGTCGGGCGGCGCCAAGCTCGTCGTGCTCGACCCGCGCCTGTCCAACACCGCCTCCCAGGCCGACCTCTGGATGGCGCCCTGGCCGGGCAGCGAGGCGGCCATCCTGCTGGCCGTGGCGTCGTACCTCCTGCGCACCGACCAGGTCGACCGGGCCTTCATCAGGCGGTGGGTGAACTGGGCGACCTACCTGGAGCACCTCCACCCCGAGACCCCGGCCGACGACTTCGACGCCTTCATGGACCTGCTGAGGGAGGACTACGCGCAGTACACCTTCGCGTACGCCGCCGAGCAGGCCCAGATCCCCGAGGAGCAGATCGAGGAGCTGGCAAGCATCGTCGCGACCGCCGGCAGCGCCCTGTCCGCGCACGTCTGGCGAGCAGCGACCGCCGGCAACCTCGGCGGCTGGCAGGTCTCGCGCGCCCTGTTCTTCCTCAACGTCCTCACCGGTAGCGTCGGCACCAAGGGCGGCACCAGCCCCAACGGCTGGGACAAGATCATCGCCCACGGCCCGAACGTCCCCGGCGGGCACGAGTCGTGGAACGAGCTCCTCTGGCCGGCCGAGTTCCCGATGTCGACCAACGAGATGTCCATCCTGCTCCCGCACCTGCTCCAGGACGGGCGCGGCAAGCTGGCCATGTACTTCTCCCGCGTCTACAACCCGGTCTGGACGAACCCCGACGGGTTCAGCTGGCTGGAGGCACTGACCGACGAGGCACTGGTCGACTGCCACGTCGCGCTGACGCCCACCTGGTCGGAGACCGCGACCTTCGCCGACTACGTCCTGCCGATGGGGCACAGCACCGAGCGGCACGACACCCAGTCCTACGAGCAGTACGCCGGCAAGTGGCTCGGCTTCCGCCAGCCCGTGACGCGGGTGGCCATGGAGAAGATGGGCCGCATCGTCTCGGACTCGCGCGAGTCCAACCCGGGAGAGGTCTGGGAGGAGAACGAGTTCTGGTTCGAGCTCTCCTGGCGCATCGACCCGGACGGCTCGCTGGGCATCCGCAAGTACTTCGAGTCGCCGTACCGCCCGGGCGAGAAGGTGACGGTGGACGAGTACTACCGGTGGGTCTTCGAGAACAGCGTGCCGGGCCTGCCCGAGGCTGCGGCCGAGCAGGGCCTCACCCCGCTGGCCTACATGCGCAAGTACGGCGCGTTCGAGGTCTCGAAGGACACCTACCGCGTCGACGAGCGCGTGCTGAGCGACGCCGAGGTCGAGGGCGCCACGGCGGACGCGCAGGGGGTCCTGCGCAAGCCGGTCACCCTGGACTCGACGCCACCGCTCGTCGGGGAGGCCGGCTCGGTGGGTCTCGTCCACGAGGACGGCTCCCGGACCCAGGGCTGGCTGACGCCGTCGCGCAAGCTCGAGCTCTTCAGCGACACGATGGTCGACTTCGGCTGGCCGGAGTACGCCGCGCCGGGCTACATCGAGTCTCACGTGAGTCACCGCTCCATCGACCCCGACAACCACGAGATGGTCCTGGTGCCGACGTTCCGTCTGCCGACCCTGATCCACACCAGGACCGGCAACGCCAAGTACCTCAACGAGCTGAGCAACACCCACCCGATGTGGATGAACACCCACGACGCGGCCCGGTTCGGCTTCGCCACCGGCGACCTGGTGCGGGTCAACACCGAGATCGGCTACTTCATCGCCCGGGCGTGGGCCACCGAGGCCATCCGACCCGGCATCCTCGGGCTCTCCCACCACATGGGCCGGTGGCGCACCTCGCAGCACGCGGGGTCGCGCTGGGCGATGGGCCTGGTCGACCTGACCAAGAGCGACGACGGCGTCTGGAAGCTGCGCTACAAGGAGGGGATCAAGCCGTTCAAGAGCGACGACCCCGACAGTGAGCGCATCGACTGGGACGACCCGGGCGTGCACCAGAACCTCGCCTTCGCCGTGCACCCGGATCCCCTGTCGGGCATGCACTGCTGGCACCAGAAGGTGCGTCTGGAGAAGGCGCGGGCCGAGGACCGGTACGGCGACGTCGTCGTGGACACCAGGCTGTCGCGGGAGATCTACCGCGCCTGGATGGACACGACCAGGCCCGGACCCAGCGCCTCGGGGCTGCGGCGACCGGAGTTCATGATGCGTCCGGTCAAGCCCACCCGTCGGGCCTTCCGGGTCGACGGCGGCCGCTCCACGGACGCGGGGGAGGGCGCATGAGCCTCCTCCAGCGCCACCGCACCGAGCCCCCGGTGGACCTCGACGCCGTGCACACGGCCCTGGGCCGGGTCGAGGACCCGGAGCTCAGGATGCCGCTGGCGGACGCCGGCATGGTCGGCTCCGTGGAGCTCGCCCGGAACGGTCTGGTCCGCGTCTGCGTGCGCCTGACCACCGTCTCGTGCCCGATGAGGGAGCGGCTCGTCGCGGACGTCACCGCGGCGGTCAGCGGCGTACCCGGGGTGACGCGGGTCGAGGTGGACCTGGACGTGATGGGCGAGAGCGAGCGCCTGCAGCTGGCCGGCAGGCTGCGCGGGGGCCGGGTCGAGGGCACCCACCCGTTCGGCGACGGCTCGACCACCCGGGTGTACGCGGTGGCCAGCGGCAAGGGTGGGGTCGGCAAGTCCTCCGTCACGGCCAACCTCGCGGTCGCCCTGGCCCAGCAGGGCCAACGGGTCGGGGTGCTGGACGCCGACGTCTGGGGGTACTCGATCCCTCAGCTGTTCGGGGTACGGCGATCACCGGTGGCGCTCAAGGGGCTGATGCTGCCCGTCGAGGCCCACGGGGTGTCGCTGATGTCGGTGGGCTTCTTCGTCGAGGAGGAGGAGCCGGTCGTCTGGCGCGGGCCGATGCTGCACAAGGCGCTCGAGCAGTTCCTCACCGACGTGCACTGGGGGGAGCTCGACACGCTGCTGCTCGACCTGCCCCCCGGAACGGGCGACGTCACGATGACGCTGCTCGACCTGATTCCCGACGCCCAGCTGCTCGCGGTCACCACTCCCCAGCTGGCGGCCCAGACCGTGGCGGCGCGGGTCGGGCGGATGGCGCGCGACGCGCGGATGCCGATCGCCGGGGTGGTGGAGAACATGTCGAGCCTGGTGTGTCCCTCGTGCGCCGAGCGGACGCCGCTCTTCGGCGAGGGAGGCGGTGCTCGGCTGGCGTCGACCATCGGTGCCCCGCTGCTCGGGCAGGTCCCGCTCGACCTGCCCCTGCGGACCTCGGGGGACGCCGGGACTCCGGCCATGGTCGCGGCCCCCACGGCCGCCTCGGTCATGGAGCTCCGCCGGATCGCTGCCGACCTGCCGGTCGTCCGGCGCAGCCTGGTGGGTCGGCCGCTGTCGTTGTCCGTGCTCTGAGGGACCGGGTCGACCGTGCGCCGCACCAAGGCGGCCGTCACGTGGCAGACTCGGTCCGTGTCCCTCCACACTCCTCGATTCACTGACCCGAACCTGCCCGGTGTCGTCGGGACGGCGGGCCGGTTCCCCGTCGCCGTGCCGCCTGTGCTTCCGCTGACCCTGGCGGGGAGCAGGGTGATCACCGCTGGTCCGGTCCGCGTCTACACCTGTGGGATCACGCCGTACGACGTGACGCACGTCGGCCACGCCGCCACGTTCGTGTGGTCCGACCTGATCGCCTCCCTGGCGCACGCGACCGGTGTCGAGGCCGTGACCTGTCGCAACGTCACCGACGTCGACGACGTCCTCACGGCCGCGGCCGAGGGGAGGGGGAGGCCCTACGACGACTTCGCCTCGGCGCAGGAGTTCCTCTTCGAGCGCGACATGCGGGCCCTGTCCATGGCGCGGCCGGCGATGACCCCGCACGCGCACACCTTCATCCGGTCGGTGCAACGGCTGGCGGCCGCGCTGCTCGACGTCGGCGCGGCCTACGAGCGCGACGGCCACGTCTACTTCCGCGGGGCGGCCGTCCCGGCGGCTGCGGGGGTGGGTGAGGAGGTGGCCCTGGCCGCACTGCAGGAGTTCGGTGACCAGGAGGACGTACCGGGGCGGGAGTCCCCGTTCGACGTGGCCGTGTGGCGTCCCTCCCGCGAGGAGCACCCGGCGTGGCCGAGTCCCTGGGGCTGGGGCCGCCCCGGATGGCACGCGGAGTGCGCCGCCATGGCGATGGCCTGCCTCGGGAGCTCGATCGACGTGCTGGTCGGCGGTGCCGATCTCGCCTTCCCCCACCACGCCTACCAGGCCGCCATGGTGGAGGCGGCCAGCGGCGTAGCCCCGTTCGCCCGGGCCGTCGTGCACGTCGGAGAGGTGCGTCTCGCGGGGGAGAAGATGGCCAAGTCGACCCAGAACCTCGTGCTGATCGGTGACGTGCTGCAGCGCCACAGCGGACCCGCCGTCCGCCTCGCCCTGCTCAACCGGGCCTGGGACCAGCCCTGGGAGTGTGCCGACGCCGAGTTCGCGCGGGCCGCCGACGTGGTCGAGCGCCTGCACGGCGCTGCGGGTGCCGCCGGCGGTGACTCCTCCCGCGAGGAGGTCCTCCGGTTGCTGGTCGACGACCTCGGTGTCCCCGCGGCGGTCGATCTCGCCCTCAGCGAGGGCGGCGGCGCCGCCCGGTTCCTCCTGGACACGCTGAAGCTGCGCGACGTGGTCCAGTGACGGGTCCGGTGATCGGTCCAGTGACCGCGCGGTGACCGCGCGGTGACAGGTGCGGACCCACGAGGGCCATGCCCGGTCGACCGGCGCCTCGGCACCACGCTGTGGGAGCAGGTCCACGCCGATCTGCTGCGCCGGGTCCGCGCCGGTGGCTTCGCCGACGCCTTCCCGGGCGAGCTCGCGCTGGTCGAGGAGTACGGCGTCAGTCGGCACACGGTCCGTGAGGCGCTGCGCCGGCTGCGCCAGGCCGGGGTGGTGACGGGGGACCGCGGGCGAACCTCCCGCCTGACCGGACCTGCGGAGATCGACCAGCCGCTCGGCACGCTGTACAGCCTGTTCTCCGCCGTGGGAGAGGCCGGGCAGAGCCAGCGCAGCATCGTGCGGGTGCGCGAGATCCGGGCCGACGGTGTCGTGGCCGCCCGGCTGGACCTCGAGGAGTCCACACCGCTGTTCTTCCTGGAGCGCCTACGACTGGCCAGCGACCGGCCCCTGGCCCTCGACCGGGTGTGGCTGCCCGCC
Organism: uncultured Actinomycetota bacterium; assembly: GCA_963760585.1. Classification (GTDB taxonomy): domain Bacteria; phylum Actinomycetota; class Actinomycetes; order Propionibacteriales; family Nocardioidaceae; genus Nocardioides. The sequence continues at coordinate 400,745 of CAVXDI010000002.1, read as the reverse complement.
GACGTGGCCGGTCCGCTGCTCGAGGTCGACTTCACCGAGACCGCCCTCTACGTCCAGCTCCGCGCACGGTGCCAGATCACGCTCACCGGTGGGACCGAGCACCTGCGCGCCGTGGTCCCCACCGCCGCCGAACGGACCCTCCTCGAAATGCCCGGCGGGGTCGCGGCGCTCGCCATCGAGCGGCTGGGCTTCGAGGGCGCGAGGCCGGTGGAGTGGCGCCACACGCTCGTCCGAGGCGACCGGTTCGCCGTCAGCACCGAGTTCTCGGGACCCTGGACGTAGGTCTCGCGCCAGATCCCGACGTCGCCCGGCCCTCCTGGCCGCGCAGCCGTACCGACAGGCAGGTCACGCAGCCCTCGAGCTTCTCGTACTCCGTCAGGTCGACCGCCACGACTCGCAGCCCCCGGTCGGCGAGCAGCTCGGCGGTGCGCGGCGCGCTGGTGGACATCAGCACGGTGCTCTCGTCGAGCACCACCACGTGCGACCCCGGCTCCTCCGGGACCTCGAGCAGGCCCGGCCAGGCCTCCGGGTCGTCGACCAGGGGCGGGTAGCCCAGGACGGTGCCGTCGGGCAGCGCGGTGACGGCCGACTTCAGGTGCAGCACCTTGGTGAGGGGTACGCCGACCACCCGGACGCCCAGCGGCCCGAGGGCGGCGGTGAGCTGGTCGACCCCGGACCGGTTCGTGCGCCCGCCCAGACCGACCCACACGGTCCCGTCGTGCTTGAGCACGTCCCCGCCGTCGAGGGTGCCGGGCTCCTCGATGCGGGCGACGCGGTAGCCCAGGCCGCGCAGCGTGTCCTCGACCGCCGCGGTCTCGGGCTTGCGCTCGTCGGCGCCGGGGCGCGAGATGACCGCCAGGTCGCCGAGGACGACCACGGTGTCCTCGACGAAGACCGCGTCGGGGCAGTCGTCGGCGGGCGGGACCTCGATCGTCTCCCAGCCCTCCTCGTGCAGGGCGGCGACGTAGCCGTCCCACTGCTGCAGCGCCAGGCCGACGTCCACGCGGCGACGCTCGATGTGGGTGAGGAGACCCTCCGCGAGCCGGGGGCCCGGACGCCGTACGAGCGCGCGCTTGTCCATCCGTCGAGCCTACCGAGCCAACGGCCCGGCGCCTCGGGTTTCCCGCGTCGCGCCGGGCTTGCCCGCCTCGGCGTAGGACCGCACGGTCGAGATCGTGAGCGGGAAGTCGATCGCGAGGTCGCGGAACAGCAGGCTCCCGGCGCTGGCGGCCGCCGCGGTGACCTGCTCGGCCACGGCGTCGGCCAGGGCGGCAGGGGCGTGGACCACGACCTCGTCGTGGAGGAAGAGGACGAGGTGTGGCCGGACGTCGAGCGGCCCGCTGCCACCCAGGTGCCACAGCCGGTTGCGCAGGTCGGCGATCCAGCACAGCGCCCACTCCGCCCCCGTGCCCTGGACGACGAAGTTGCGGGTGAAGCGGCCGTACGCGCGCCGCAGGCGCGCCCGGGAGTCGGGGTCGACCGGGGCGTCGTCGAGGTCGTGGTCCCACGCCTCGCCCAGGCCGGGCGACCCGCGGCCCAGCAACGTGCGCACCACCTGGCCCCGCTCACCGGCCCGGGCGGCCTCCTCGACCAGACCGAAGGCGTCGGGGTAGCGCCGGGTGAGCCCGGCCACCATGCGTCCGCTCTCACCCCGGGTGGCGCCGTACATCGCACCGAGCAGGCCCAGCTTGGCGTCCTGGCGGCTGGTCACCGCGCCGTCGTCGACCATCCCCTGGTAGAGGTCGGCGCCGCGGGCGGACCTGGCCAGCGCGCGGTCACCACTCATGCCGGCGAGCACCCGCGGCTCGAGCTGGGCGACGTCGGCGACCACCAACGTCCACCCGTCGTCGGCCACGGCCGCCGGCCGGACCTGGACCGGGAACGACAGCGCCCCACCCCCGTTGGACGACCACCGCCCGGTGCTGGAGCCGGCCGGCTGGTACGACGGCCGGAACCGGTTACCGCTGACCCACTGGTCGACCCAGGCCCAGCCGTTCGTCTGGAACAGGTGCGCGAGCTGCTTGTAGCGCAGCAGCGGGGCGATGCCCGGGTGCTCGAGCGCGCGCAGTGAGGAGGCCCGGGTGTCGGTGACGTCCAGCCCGGCGCGGCGCAGCGCGGCCAGCAGCTCGGGCCGGGAGTCGGGGTTCAGGCCGGGCGCGCCGAACGCGTCACGCACCTGGGCGACCAGCGCGTTCAGCGCCCCGGGCCGGGCACCACGTGGGGGCCGCGGACCGAGCAGGTCGGTGAGCAGCCGCTCGTGGACGTCGACGCGCCACGGCACCCCGGCGTACGTCATCTCGGCCGCGACCAGCGCCCCCGACGACTCCGCCGCGAGGAGCAGCCCGAGCCGCGCCGCCTCGCCCGGCCCCGGGGCCCCGGCCACCGCCGCCAGCTGCCGGGCGTCCTCCAGGTCGGCGCGCAGGTGCTCGGCCGTGTCGTCGACCGAGAACAGGGCCGGATCGGACGGCGTGCTCGGCCCCAGCCGGTCCCAGTGGGCCGACTGCTCGCCGTCCAGCAGGTGCCCGCCCGCGGCGGGCGCCCGGCGCAGCAGGTGGTGTCCCAGCCGCAGGTCGTGGCAGCGCGCCACCCGCACCCCGGCGGCCAGCAGCGACGGGTACCACCGGGCGGTGTCGTCCCACACCCAACGGGGCGCGTCGACCTCGCGGGCCCGCACGAAGGCCGGCAGGTCGACCGCGTCCACCACGTGCTCCCGGCCGCGGTCGACGACCAGCGCGCGCTCGCCCGGCAGCCGGGAGAGCGAGACCCTGGTCATGGGCACAGCCTGACACCCCGGCGGCGTCGGCGGGACCCGCCCGGCATCTCCGGCGCGGGCCCTCGGGCGGGTCCCCGGGCGGCAGGGCTCAACCGGCCACCGGCTCGCGCAGGTGACGCGCGAGGTACGTCGCGGTGGCCCCGACGGCCCCGCCGGCGTCCGGGGTCGCAGCCACCTCGGCCGGGGTGCCCGCCGCGACCAGCCGGCCGCCGGCGTCCCCGCCGCCGGGGCCCAGGTCGATCACCCAGTCGGCCGTCGCGATCGTGTCCAGGTCGTGCTCGACGAGCACCACCGTGTTCCCCGCGTCCACCAGGCGGTGCAGCTGGCGCAGCAGCAGTGCGATGTCCGCCGGGTGCAACCCGGCGGTCGGCTCGTCGAGCAGGTAGAGCGCGTGACCGCGCCGGGCCCGCTGGAGCTCCGTGGCGAGCTTGATCCGTTGGGCCTCACCGCCGCTGAGCTCGGTCGCCGGCTGCCCGAGGCGCAGGTAGCCCAGCCCCACGTCACGCAAGGTCTCCAGGCTGCGAGCCGCCGGTGCCACGTCCGCCAGGAACACCGCCGCCTCGTCGACGGTCATCGCGAGCACGTCGGCGATCGACCGGCCGTCGTACGTCACCTCGAGCGTCTCGGCGTCGTAGCGAGCGCCGTGACAGGTCGGGCACGGGGCGTAGCTGCCCGGCAGGAACAGCAGCTCGACCGCCACGAACCCCTCACCCTGGCACGTCGCGCAGCGCCCCTCGGCCACGTTGAACGAGAAGCGGCCCACGCCGTACCCGCGCGCCCTCGCCTCGTCGGTGGCCGCGAACACCTTGCGGACCGCATCGAAGAGCCCGGTGTACGTCGCCAGGTTCGACCTCGGGGTGCGTCCGATCGGCCGCTGGTCGACCCGCACCAGCCGGTCGAAGGACTCCAGTCCCGCGGCGTCGCCCACCTCGATCTCCAGGTGGGCGTCGTCCGGGTCGTCCGGGGCCTGGCCCAGGTGCCGGCGCACGACCTCGGAGAGGACCTGCGTCACGAGCGTCGACTTCCCCGACCCCGACACCCCGGTGACGGCCGTCAGGACCCCGAGGGGGACGTCGACCGCGACGTCGTCCAGGTTGTGGCGCGAGACGCCGCGCAGGTGCAACCAGCCCGTGGGGGTGCGGGTCTCGTGCTCGAGCACGTCGCTGAGCCGGGCGCGACCGAACAGGTAGCGGCTTGTCGCGGACTCCTCGACCGCCTCCAGCCCGGGCACCGGGCCGGAGTACAGGACCCGGCCACCGCCCTCACCGGCACCGGGCCCGATGTCGACGACCCAGTCGGCGCGACGCACGACGTCCATGTCGTGCTCGACCACGAAGAGCGTGTTGCCCGAGGCCTTGAGCCGGTCCAGCACGTCGAGCAGCGGCACCGCGTCCGCCGGGTGCAGGCCGGCGGACGGCTCGTCCAGCACGTAGACCACCCCGAAGAGGCCCGAGCGGAGCTGGGTGGCGATGCGCAGGCGCTGGGCCTCACCGGGGGACAGGGTCGTCGAACCGCGCCCCAGGCTCAGGTACCCCAGGCCGAGGTCGAGCAGCACCTCGGCCCGGGCGACGAGGTCGGCGCTGATCCGCGCCGAGATCTCCCGGGTCTCGTCCGTCGCCTGCGCCAGGGGCCGCAGCAGGGCGACGACGTCGGTGAACGACAGCGCGTTGACGTCCGCGATCGAGAGCCCGGCGACCGTGACGGCCAGCGCCTCGGGCCGCAGGCCGCTGCCCGCGCACTGCGGGCACTTCTGGGAGCGGGTGAAGCGCAGCGCCCGTTCCCGCATCCGTTCGCTGGTGGAGTCGGCCAGGACGTGCAGGACGTGCTTGCGGGCGCTCCAGAACTTGCCGTGGTAGCCGTGGTCGATCCGGTCCCGTTGCGGCTTGATGAGCACCGACGGCTGCTCGTCGGTGAACAGCAGCCAGTCCCGGTCCTTCTTCCGCAGCCGGTGCCAGGCGGTGTCGACGTCGATGCCGAGACCGGTCACGATGCTGCGCAGGTTGGCGCCCTGCCAGGCGCCGGGCCAGGCGGCGATGGCGCCCTCCCGGATGCTCAGCGACCGGTCCGGCACCAGCAGGTCCTCGGCGACGTCGTGGACCACGCCGAGCCCGTGGCAGCGCCCGCACGCGCCGGCGGCGGTGTTCGGGGAGAACGCCTCGGCGGCCAGGTGCGCGGCGCCGGCGGGGTAGTCGCCGGCCCGGGAGTAGAGCATCCGCAGCAGGTTCGAGAGCGTCGTGATGGTGCCGACCGTGGAGCGGGAGCTCGGTGCGCCGCGACGCTGCTGGAGCGCCACGGCCGGCGGCAGGCCGGTGATCTCGCGCACGTGGGGCGCGTCGAGCTGCTGGAGCAGGCGGCGGGCGTACGGGGCGACCGACTCGAAGTAGCGGCGCTGCGCCTCGGCGTACAGGGTCCCGAACGCGAGCGAGGACTTTCCCGAGCCGGAGACGCCCGTGAAGGCGACCATCGCGTCCCGGGGCAGGTCCACGTCGATGTTCTTCAGGTTGTGCTCGCTGGCACCGCGGACGTGGACGAAGTGGTCGGGGGCGTCGGCAGTCACCCCTCCCGCTTACCCGCTCCGACCGCCGCCCACGCCGCGGTGTGACCCAGTCGGTCGCGGCCGGCGCCTCGGCGGCCGGTGCGAATGGGCTGACCTGTAGGCCGGGTTCTGTCCCGCTCACCCGAAGGTGACCGGGGGCGACCATCCATCTACGACTGCCGTTGCCGACAGCCTCCAGCGGTCTACCCGCGCACTCGGACGGGTCGCCCTCGAACGTGCGCGCACCGCTCCCGTGGGAGCGACTTCTTGACCTTGCTCCAGGTGGGGTTTGCCGAGCCGACCCGGTCGCCCGGGCCGCTGGTGGTCTCTTGCACCACCGTTTCACCCTTACCGCCACACCGCCGAAGTGGTGCGGTGGCGGTCTGTTCTCTGTGGCACTTTCCCGCGGGTTGCCCCGGGTGGGTGTTACCCACCACCTTGCCCTGTGGAGCCCGGACCTTCCTCGGCCCTCCGAAGAGGAACGCGGTCGCCCGGTCAGCCCATTCGCGCTGCCAGCATAGGGCAGCACGGGCCGGCACCGGGTGGGGAGGTGGAATCCGCGCTGCTGGTGTGATGTTGTGCCGGACATGGACGATTCCTCCTTCGACCCGGTCGCACCGCCGGTCTCCTGGGGCCAGGGCCCCGAGTCCGCCTACCGCGTCGCCCACGACCTGCTGGAGCGCCGCGCGCCCCGCGAGGCCCAGGAGGTGCTGGCCGCGGCCCTGGCCGACGACCCCGGCAACACCGGTCTGCGCGTCCTGCGGGCGTGGTCCTACCTGATGCGGGCCCAGCTCGCCCGCGCCGAGGCGGAGCTCACCGCCCTGGCCGAGGAGCAACCGGCCGACGACTGGGTGCGCCACGCCCTGGGCCGCAGCCTCGAGCGGCAGTCCCGGCTCGCGGAGGCGCTGCCCCACCTTCGGCTGGCGGCCGCGATGAGCGCCGACCCCGAGCACGAGCTGGCCGTGCTCCGTGTGGAGCGGCTGCTGGCGGAGTCCGGCGCGGCGACGTTCGACGACCTCATCTGACGCGGAGCCCGCTGCGGCCCGGGCGACTCAGGGGCCCGGACGCTTCAGGGGCCCGGACGCTTCAGGGGTGGGTGAGCACCTCGGCGCCGGTCGGGGTCACCAGCAGCGTGTGCTCGAACTGCGCGCTGCGCTTCTTGTCCCGGGTGACGACCGTCCAGTCGTCGTCCCACATGACCCACTCGTGGGTGCCGAGGTTCAGCATCGGCTCGATGGTGAAGGTCATCCCGACCTCGATCATCGTGTCGTAGGCCGCTTCGTCGTAGTGGGGCACGATCAGGCCGCTGTGGAAGTGCGTGCCGATCCCGTGCCCGGTGAAGTCGCGCACCACGCCGTAGCCGAACCGCGCGGCGTACGACTCGATGACGCGGCCGATCACGTTGATCCGTCGTCCGGGCCGGACCGCCTTGATGCCGCGCTCCAGCGCCTCCTTGGTGCGCTCGACGAGCAGCCGGGTCTCCTCGTCGACGTCGCCGGCGAAGAACGTCGCGTTGGTGTCACCGTGGACGCCGTCGAGGTACGCCGTGATGTCGATGTTGACGATGTCGCCGTCCTCGACGCGGCGGCTGTCGGGGATGCCGTGGCAGATCACCTCGTTGACGCTCGTGCACAGCGACTTCGGGAAGCCCCGGTAGCCCAGCGTGGACGGGTAGGCGCCGTGGTCACAGAGGAACTCGTGGCCGATCCGGTCCAGCTCGTCGGTGGTCACGCCCGGCTCGACCGCAGCGCCGACCAGATCGCGGGCCTGGGCGGCGAGCCGGCTGGCGACGCGCATCTTGGCGATGGTCTCGGCGTCCTTGACCTCGGAGCCGGTGAAGGGCGCCGGGCGCTCCTTGTCGACGTACTCGGGTCGGGGGATGGAGGCCGGCACGGGCCGGCGCGGGGAAATCGTTGCTGCTGCCAGGGAACTCACGCCGACGAGTGTAGTTTCACCTCCCATGAGCAACTACTGGTACTGCGTCAAGCACCACGCGGTCGAGGGGGATGAGGGCTGCCCGGCCATCGACCGGCTCGGACCGTTCGGCTCCCGGGCGGAGGCCGAGCAGGCCCTGGCCAAGGCCGAGCAGCGCAACCAGGAGTGGGACAACGACCCCGCCTGGAACGACGACGCCGCGGAGGACTAGCACCGTCGTGGCGCGCATGCGCCGGCGCAACCGCAACGCCACCTCACCGTGGCCGTTCGTGGGCATGGCCGGGATGGCCTGCGCCTTCTTCCTGTACGCCGCGAGCGGCCTGCTGGCCCCGTGGTGGGGAGTGGTCCTGCTGGTGCTGGTCTGGCTCGCGCTGATGGTGCTCGCCACCGCGTGGTGGACCCTGCACCCGACCTGGGTGCCGGCCCTGGCCGTCTTCGCGATCGTGTTCTGGTTCGCCGCGGTGAACGCCGGTGCGGCCTGGCTCGGCTGGACCGCCTGACCCGTCAGGACCTCGGGCTCACCCGGACCACCGCGTCACGGCCGTTGCCGTTGTCGGTGGTGAGCAGCAGGTCGCCGTTGCCGGCCAGGGTGATCGAGGACGAGCAGGAGTGCGGCCACGAGAGTGCGCAGGAGGAAAGGTACGTCCCGGCCGGCGTTCCGGACAGGGTGCGGAGGGAAGCTCGTCCGGCGTACCGCGGGACCGGTCAGCCGAAACCCCCGCTTGTCAGCCGAGATCTCGGCTGACAAGCGGGGGTTTCACCGGCTGACCGGGGAAACCCGCAGCGGCAGCCTCAGAACGTGTGCTCGGGGCCGGGGAAGGTGCCCTGCTTGACGTCCGCGGCGTACTCCTGGGCGGCGCGGAGCAGCTCGCCGTGCAGGTCGGCGTACTGCTTGACGAACTTCGCCATCCGGCCGGTGCGCAGGCCGAAGGCGTCCTGCCAGACGAGCACCTGCCCGTCGCACTCGGCGCCGGCGCCGATGCCGATGGTGGGGATCGAGACGGCCCTGGTCACCTCGGCGGCGACGTCCCCGGGCACCATCTCCATCACGATCGCGAAGGCACCGGCGGCCTCGAGCGCCCGCGCCTGCGCCACGACCTGGCCCGCGGCGTCGCCACGGCCCTGCACGCGGTAGCCGCCGAGCGTGTGCTCGGACTGGGGGGTGAAGCCGATGTGCGCCATCACCGGGATGCCGCCGTCGGTCAGCAGCCTGACCTGGGGGGCGAGGGCGAGGCCACCCTCGAGCTTCACCGCGTGGGCGTTCGCCTCCTTCATGAAACGCACCGCGGTGAGGTAGGCCTGCTCGGGCGAGGCCTGGTAGGAGCCGAAGGGCAGGTCGGCGACGACGAGCGCGCGCCGGGCGCTGCGGGTCACCGCGCGCACCAGCGGGATCAGCTCGTCGACGGTCACCGGGAGCGAGGTCTCGTTGCCGAAGACGTTGTTGCTCGCCGAGTCGCCCACCAGGAGCACGTCGATGCCGGCCTCGTCGAAGGTCTGCGCGGCGTACTGCTCGTACGCCGTGAGCATCGTGAACCGCTCGCCGCGCTGCTTCATCTCGCGCAGGTGGTGGGTGCGGACCCGCTTGGGCGCAGCGGCGGGGGCGGCGGGGCCGGTGCCGTACGGCGCGGTCTCTTCAGCGCTCATCATCGAGCTCCTTACGTTGGCGGCGGTTGCTGAGGAGGTTGCGGGGCAACCGTCTCGAAGGGCCCTGACGGAGTCCACGGACCACTACTCAGGCTAGTGCGACCCGACGCTCCGGGCGCTGTGGCGAGGCTCACTGCGCTCGGTCCCGCGGAGCGTCCGCGCGGCGCGTGCGAGACTCCCGGCGTGGACTTCTACTCGGCCTACGCCCACGGCTTCGCCCGCGTCGCCGCCTGCACGGTCCCGGTCGCCCTCGCCGACCCGGCGAGCAACGCCCGCACCGTGCTCGAGCAGGCCCGCGCCTGCCACGACGAAGGTGTCGCCGTCGCGGTCTTCCCCGAGCTGGGCCTGTGCGGCTACGCCGTCGACGACCTGCTGCTCCAGGACACGCTGCTCGAGGCGGTCGAGCAGGCCGTGGCCGACGTGGTGGAGGCCTCGGCCGACCTGCTGCCGGTGCTGGTGGTCGGCGCCCCGCTGGTGCACGGCAACCGGGTCCTCAACTGCGCGGTGGTCATCCACCGCGGGGAGGTGCTGGGCGTCGCGCCGAAGTCGTACCTGCCCACCTACCGCGAGTTCTACGAGCGCCGCCACTTCGCGCCCGGCGACGACCGGCGCGACGCCTGGATCCGGGTGGCCGGTCACGAGGCGCCGTTCGGCCCGGACCTGATCTTCACCGCCCGCGACCTGCCCGGGCTGAGCCTGCACGTCGAGATCTGCGAGGACGTGTGGGTCCCGGTGCCGCCGAGCGCCGAGGCCGCGCTCGCCGGCGCCACCGTGCTGGCCAACCTGTCGGGCAGCCCGATCACGGTGGCCCGCGCCGAGGACCGCCGCCTGCTGGTGCGCAGCGCCAGCGCCCGTTGCAGCGCCGCGTACCTCTACGCCGCGGCCGGCCAGGGTGAGTCCACGACCGACCTCAGCTGGGACGGCCAGACGATGGTCTACGAGTGCGGCGACCTGCTCGCCGAGAGCGAGCGCTTCCCGGACGGGCCGCGCCGCTCGGTCGTCGACGTCGACCTGGACCGGCTGCGCCAGGAGCGGCTGCGGCAGGGCACCTTCGACGACAACCGGCGCGCGCTGGGTTTCGAGACGGGCGCCAGGGCGCCCTCCTCAACCAACGGGGGCGGCGGGGCGGCCTCCTCGACCCACGGGGGGCGCGGGTTCCGCACCGTCGGCTTCGAGCTCGGCGCCCCCACCGGGGACATCGGGCTGCGCCGCGAGGTGGACCGTTTCCCGTTCGTGCCCAACGACGCCGCGCGGCTCGCGCTCGACTGCTACGAGGCCTACAACATCCAGGTCTCCGGGCTCGAGCAGCGGCTGCACGCCATCGGCCACCCGAAGGTCGTGATCGGGGTCAGCGGCGGCCTCGACTCCACCCACGCGCTGATCGTGGCGGCCAGGGCGATGGACCGGCTGGGGCGCCCACGCGGCGACATCCACGCCTTCACGATGCCGGGCTTCGCCACCGGCGAGACCACCAGGTCCTACGCCACCCGGCTCTCCACGTCGCTCGGGGTGACCTTCGAGGAGCTCGACATCACCGGCGCGGCGCGGCAGATGCTCGACGTCCTCGACCACCCGTTCGCCGACGGCCACCCGACGTACGACGTGACCTTCGAGAACGTCCAGGCCGGCCTGCGCACCGACTACCTGTTCCGGCTGGCCAACCACCGCGGCGGCATCGTGCTCGGCACCGGCGACCTCTCCGAGCTCGCGCTCGGCTGGTGCACCTACGGCGTCGGTGACCAGATGTCGCACTACACGGTGAACTCCGGCGTCCCCAAGACGCTGATCCAGCACCTGATCCGCTGGGTGGCCGACAGCGGACAGTTCGGCGACGACACCAACGAGGTGCTGCGCGAGATCCTCGCCCAGGAGATCACCCCCGAGCTGATCCCGCACGCCGAGGGCGAGCGGCCCCAGGCCACCGAGGACTCGGTGGGCCCCTACTCGCTGCAGGACTTCACGCTCTACCACGTGCTGCGCCGCGGCTACCGGCCCAGCAAGATCGCGTTCCTGGCCTGGCACGCGTGGCGCGACGTCGAGGCGGGGGAGTGGCCGGTCGGTTTCCCGGACGAGCGCCGCACGGCCTACGACCTCTCCACCGTGCGTCGCTGGCTGGTGGTGTTCTGCACGCGCTTCTTCGCCAGCCAGTTCAAGCGCTCGGCCCTGCCGAACGGACCGAAGGTGAGTGCCGGCGGCACGATGTCGCCGCGCGGCGACTGGCGGATGCCCTCCGACGCCAGCGCCGTCGCGTGGCTGGCCGAGCTGGAGCGGAACGTCCCCCCGAGCTGACGGGCAGGGGGGCCCGGCGCCCCAGACCTCGACGGTGGACAGGTCTGCGGCCTTCTACTACGGTCGAGGACGTGGGTTGGGACATCAGCCCGCGGCCGAGGACCAGGGCCGCACCGCCTCCTCCGGAGGGACCACGAGATGTCCGAAAACCACACCGACACCGCACGCCTGCCCAGCCAGCACATGGTGGACTCCCTGCGTCGCTGGCAGGACGCCGACCGGGCCGCTGCTGAGCCTCTCGTGCCGGGCGTCCGGGTGCTCGAGGCACACCGCACCGTGATCGAGCACGCCAAGGGCGCGCTGATGCTGCGCTACGGGATCGACTCCCACCAGGGCTTCGCGGTACTCGTGCGCTGGGCCCGAGCGAGTCACACACCCGTGGTCACCGTCGCCGACGCGCTGGTCCACGGCGTCTGCGAGGGCAACCCGCAGACCGAGCTGCGCCAGCCGGCCCTGCTGCGCTGGCTCGAGAAGCAGCTGCGGCAGGACACGCCGGACGGGGCGCCGCTCCCGACGGCGTCCCGGGCCCGGCCGGTCGCATGAGACCCCGCACCCGTGCGTCGGGTGTGGTCGGGGGAGGGCAGGGGCACCGCTCACGCAGTCGCGTGCCCCTGCACCTCCGGGGCGCCACGACCACGTCCGCAGGGGGACCCGGATGCGCCTCGTCTACCGGCTGATGTGCCGACTGGCCAACCAGGACCTCTCCCGGTCGAACGCCGCGCAGGCCAGCACCGCCCTGCGGCGCCGACGCGACGAGCAGCAGGGCGTCGACGCCTACCTGCGCGGACGCGGCGGGACCCGGAGCTCGAACGCCTAGTCCGGTGTCCGGCCTGTCACCACGAGCTCCTCGGCCACCCGGTTCAGCTTGAGGTTCCGGTCCTGGGAGACGCGGCGCAGGACGTCGAACGCCCGGCCGGGGGAGATGCCGAACCGTTCCATGAGCATGCCCTCAGCCCGACCGATGACGGTGCGGGCGACGATGGCCGCCTCGAGGTTCTCGACGTTCTGCGCGGTCGCCAGCGCCACGGCCACGTGGGCCGCCAGCGCCTGCCCGTCGTAGATGTCGTCGACGTCGAAGGCCTCGGGACGGCGGGAGTAGAGGTTCAGCGCGCCGAGCGTGTTCTCGGTCGTGTACAGCCTGAAGCTCACGATGGAGACCACCCCGATCTCCCGGGCCACGAGGGGGCCCCACCGGGGCCACCGCTCGTCGGTGGCCAGGTGGTGGCTGAGCACTGTCTCGTGGGAGCGAAGCGCGTCGAAGCAGGGCCCCTCCTGCAGGACGTACTGGAGCTCGTCGATCCGGTTCAGCTCCGGGCTGCTCCCGGCCGGGGTGTCGATCCGGTCCGCGTGGACCACCGAGATCCCGACCAGGTCACAGCCACGGATGATCTCGGTGGCCAGGAGGACGACGCTCTCGAGCGTCTGCTGCGTGCTCGACCGGCCCTCCATCGAGCGCGCGGCGTCGGCCAACTGCCGCGTCAGACCGCCGGAGGACGTCATGCCCCAAGGTACTCCCGATCACCACCGGTCGGGCAGCCCACGGATGGTGGGCCGTCCGCCGTCCGGAGGGGCCGACGGGATCCGACCGGCGGGGCCCTAGGGTGGCGCCATGGGCAAGCAGGAAGACTTCGTACTCCGCGCTCTCGAGGAGCGTGACGTCCGGTTCGTCCGGCTCTGGTTCACCGACGTGCTGGGCTTCCTGAAGTCCGTCGCGGTGGCCCCGGCCGAGCTCGAGGGCGCCTTCGCCGAGGGCATCGGTTTCGACGGCTCCGCGATCGAGGGCTTCGCCCGGGTCTATGAGGCCGACATGCTCGCCAAGCCCGACCCCTCGACCTTCCAGATCCTGCCGTGGCGCGGTGGCGAGGGCCCCTCGACCGCGCGGATGTTCTGCGACGTCGTGATGCCCGACGGGAGCCCGTCGTACGCCGACCCGCGCTACGTGCTCAAGCGCACGCTCGGCAAGGCCGCGGACAAGGGCTTCACGTTCTACACCCACCCCGAGGTGGAGTTCTACCTGTTCAAGAACACCCCGCAGAACGGCGAGGACCCGGTCCCGGTCGACCGCAGCGGCTACTTCGACCACACCGCGCAGTCGATGGGAGCGGACTTCCGCCGCGAGGCGATCACGATGCTGGAGTCGATGGGCATCTCGGTGGAGTTCAGCCACCACGAGGCCGGCCCCGGCCAGCAGGAGATCGACCTGCGCTACGCCGACGCGCTCAGCACCGCCGACAACATCATGACCTTCCGCACGGTGATCCGTGAGGTGGCGCTGAGCCAGGGCATCTGGGCGACCTTCATGCCCAAGCCGTTCACCACCCACCCCGGCTCCGGCATGCATACGCACGTCTCGCTCTTCGAGGGCGACAGCAACGCGTTCTTCGAGGCGGGGGCGGAGTACCAGCTCTCGAAGACCGGGCGCCAGTTCATCGCCGGCATCCTGCGCCACGCCCCCGAGATCACCGTCGTGACCAACCAGTGGGTGAACAGCTACAAGCGGCTGATCGGCGGAGGTGAGGCCCCGTCGTACATCTGCTGGGGCCACAACAACCGGTCGGCCATGATCCGGGTGCCGATGTACAAGCCCAACAAGGGCCAGTCCACCCGCATCGAGCTGCGCAGCCTCGACGCCGCGGCGAACCCCTACCTCGCCTACGCCGTGACGCTGGCGGCGGGCATGAAGGGCATCGAGGAGGACTACGAGCTGCCGCGCGAGGCCGAGGACGACGTCTGGTCGCTGACCGAGCGCGAGCGCAAGAGCCTGGGCATCGAGCCGCTGCCGCGCACCCTGAACGACGCCATCTCGATCGCGGAGAACTCCGAGCTGCTCGCCGAGACCCTCGGGGAGCACGTCTTCGACTACTTCCTGCGCAACAAGCGCGCCGAGTGGGAGCAGTACCGCGGCCAGGTGTCGGCCTTCGAGCGGGACCAGATGCTGCCGGTCCTGTGAGCCCGGTGGCGAGCGGCGGGTCCTACGACCCGCAGCGCGCCCGCCAGCTCCGGCTGCTGCTGTGGGTGGCCCTCGGCGCGGCCCTGCTGCTGGGCCTGGTGGCGGCCGTGCTGCTCGCCGGCGGCGCCGACGCCGGCCGGGTCCTGGTCGTGCTGGCCGCGCCCGCGGTGCTGCTAGCCGTCCTCGCCGCCGGCTCGCAGGTGCTGCTCACGCGGGGGCACCCGGCCGCCCGGGTGCTCAGCGCGGCGACCGGGGTCGTGGCGATCCTGATCGGGCTGGTGCTCAGCCGGACCGGGGCCGGCCTGCTGGCCGTCGTGCTCGGGGTGCCGCTGCTGCTGATCGCGGTCCTCCCGGGGCGCGACGAGCCGGCGCAGCCGCACGACGGATAGGTTGCCCGGGTGACCGCACCGACCGTCCTCGTCGTCGAGCACGCCGCAGACTGCGCTGCCGCCCTCCTGGGTGAGTGGCTGGAGGGGGAGGGCTGCACCCTGGAGGTGTGCCGGCCCTACGCCGGCGACCCGCTGCCCGACCTGGCCGGCTACGACGCGCTGCTCGTCCTGGGCGGACCCATGGGGGCCGAGGAGGACGACGTCGCGCCCTGGCTCCCGCTGGTGCGCGAGCGGGTGCGCGAGGCGGAGGCCGGGGGCGTCGCGACCCTCGGGGTCTGCCTGGGACACCAGCTGATCGCGGTCGCGCTCGGCGGCACCGTCGCGAGGAACCCCCACGGCCAGCAGCTCGGCCTGCTGGAGGTCGGGTGGTCGCGGGGGGCAGCCGGCGACGCGCTGCTCGGCCCCGTGGCGACGCCGCGACGCGGGGTGCAGTGGAACGACGACGTCGTGACCGGCCTGCCCGAGGGGGCTACCCTGCTCGCCGCGACCCCGGCCGGCGAGGTGCAGGCGGTCCGGTTCTCCGGGCGGGTCTGGGGGGTGCAGCTGCACCCCGAGGTCGACGGGGCGGGACTGCGTCCCTGGGCCGCCTCCGACGCGGGCTCCCACCGGGCGCTCGGCATCGACCAGGGTGCGCTGCTGCGCGCGGTGGACGACGCCCGCGCCGAGCTGGACGCCGCCTGGCGACCGCTGGCGGCGTCGTTCGCCCGACTGGCCCGGGGCGAGCGATGACCCGGCCACGCACCGGCAAGGGGACGCTGGTCCGCCTGGGCTTCCAGGACAGCGACGCGGCGCTGGCCTCGCTCGAGCGGCTCGGCGAGGCCGCCGACCCGCTGCTGGCGATGTTCTCGCACACCGCCGACCCCGACCTGTCGCTCGCGACGCTGGTCCGGCTGGTGGAGGTCGTCGCTGACGGGGACGCGCTCCTCGCGGAGCTCGACGACGAGGGCACCGCGATGCGGCTGCTCTGCGTGATGGGCGCCAGCGAGGCTCTGGGCGACCACCTCGTGCGCCACCCCGAGCACTGGCGCGAGCTGACCGACCCGCTGCTGGGCTGCACGCGCCCGGCCGGCTACGCGCTGCGGGCCGACCTGCTGCGCGCGGTCGGCGCCGACCCCGACGACCCCTCGCCGACCGCCACGCTGGAGGACGCTGCGGCGGTCGACGCGCTGCGCGTGGAGTACCGACGCGTCCTGCTGCGGCTCGCCGCCCGCGACCTGGCCCACCACCTCGGCGTCGACGACGCGGCCGCCGAGCTCTCCGACCTCGCCGCCGGCACCCTCGAGGCGGCGCTGGCCGTCGCCCGCCAGCGGGTGGGGGAGCCCGCCCGACTGGCGCGCCTGGCCGTGGTGGCCATGGGCAAGTGCGGCGGGCACGAGCTCAACTACGTCTCCGACGTCGACGTCATCTTCGCCTTCGAGCCCGCCGCCCCGCCCGACAACGGGCCTGGGAACGGGCCCGGTGACGAGCCCGACGAGCACGCCGCGGCCCGCGTCGCCACCCAGCTGGCCAGCCACCTGATCAACATCTGCGGCGAGCACACCGCGGAGGGCACGATCTGGCCGGTCGACGCCGCGTTGCGCCCCGAGGGCAAGTCCGGGCCGCTGGTGCGCACCCTGGCCAGCCACCAGGGCTACTACGAGCGCTGGGCCAAGACCTGGGAGTTCCAGGCGCTGCTCAAGGCGAGGCCGGTGGCCGGCGACCTCGAGCTCGGCCGGGCCTACGTCGAGATGGTGCGCCCGATGGTGTGGCGCGCCGCCGAGCGCGAGGGCTTCGTCGCCGAGACCCGGACCATGCGCCGTCGGGTGATCGACAACATCCCGGCGCGCGAGGCCGAGCGCCAGCTCAAGCTCGGCTCCGGGGGCCTGCGCGACGTGGAGTTCGCCGTGCAGCTGCTGCAGCTCGTGCACGGGCGCGCGGACGAACGGATCCGCACGTCCACCACGCTGAGCGCGCTCGCCGACCTGTCGCGCGGCGGGTACGTCGGGCGCGAGGACGCCGAGACGCTGCACGAGGCCTACACGTTCCTGCGCACCCTCGAGCACCGCATCCAGCTCTTCGGGCTCCGCCGCACCCACGTGGTGCCGAGCGACGAGGAGTCGCTGCGGCGTCTCGGGCGCAGCATGGGCTTCTTCAAGACCTCCGTGCTGACCCTGGACAAGGCCTGGCAGCACGAGCGACGGGAGGTGCGGCGCCTGCACGAGAAGCTCTTCTACCGCCCGTTGCTGGAGGCGGTCGCCAGGATCCCCGGCACCGGGGCCCGGCTCTCCCTGGAGGCCGCCCGGGAGCGGCTCGCCGCACTCGGGTACGCCGACCCCGAGGCCGCGCTGCGCCACCTCGAGGCCCTGACGGCGGGGGTCTCTCGGACCTCCAACATCCAGCGCACCCTGCTGCCGGCCATGCTCGAGTGGTTCGCGGACGCCCCCGACCCCGACGCCGGCCTCTTCGGCTTCCGGCGGATCAGCGAGTCGCTGCGCGAGAGCCCGTGGTACCTCAAGACCCTGCGCGACGAGGGCCAGGTCGCCGAGCGGCTGGCAAGCCTGCTGGGCACCTCGCGCTACGCCACGGGGCTGCTGGAGCGCGAGCCGCAGGGTGTGCGGATGCTCGGCGGCGACCTGGCGCTGCTGAGCGCCGAGGCTCTCACCGAGGAGATGCTGGCCACCGCCTCACGCCAGAGCGAGCCCGAGAAGGCGGTCCGCGCGATCCGGGGCGTCCGCCGGCGCGAGCTCTTCCGCACCGCCGCGGGGGACCTGCTGGGCCTCACCGACGTGGCCGACGTCGGGGCCGGGCTCTCCCGGCTGACCGACGCGACGCTGGAGGCGACCCTCGACGTCGCGGGGCGCGCCGTACGACGCTCGCGGTCGCTCGAGCAGGCCCCCACGGTGCTGGCGATCGTGGCGATGGGCCGCTACGGCGGCTTCGAGCTCTCCTACGGCAGCGACGCCGACGTGCTCTTCGTGCACGACCCGGTCGAGGGGGCCGACCCGCAGGTCGCGTCGTCCTACGCCACCGCCGTCGCCAACGAGGTGCGCCGGCTGCTCGCGCTGCCCGGCGCGGACCCGCCCCTCGAGGTCGACGCCGACCTGCGCCCGGAGGGCAAGCAGGGGCCCCTGGTGCGCACGCTGGGCTCGTACGCCGCCTACTACGCGAAGTGGTCGAAGGTCTGGGAGGCGCAGGCGCTGCTGAGGGCGGACGCGGTGGTCGGCGACCTCGACCTGCGGGTCCGCTTCGAGGCGCTCATCGACCCGCTGCGCTTCCCGGCCGACGGCCTCGGTGAGGAGGGCGTCATGGAGGTGCGCCGGATCAAGGCGCGCGTGGAGCGCGAGCGACTGCCGCGCGGCGCCGACCCCACCACCCACCTGAAGCTCGGTCGGGGCGGCCTCGCCGACATCGAGTGGACGGTCCAGCTGCTCCAGATGCGGCACGCCGGCCGGGTCGAGTCGCTGCGTACGACCGGCACCCTGGAGGCGCTGACCGCGGCCCACGAGGCCGGCCTGATCGAGACCGAGGACGCCGAGGTGCTCACCCACGCGTGGCGCGCCGTCAGCCGGATCCGCAACGCGGTGACCCTGGTGCGCGGCAAGCCGGGTGACCTGCTGCCCCGGGACCCGCGCGAGCGGGCGGCCGTGGCCGGCATCCTGGGCCACCCGCCGGGGGAGTCGGACACCATGGTCAACGACTACCTGCGCACCACCCGCCGGGCGCACGCGGTCGTCGAGCGGATCTTCTGGGAGTGACGCCCGCCGGCTCGGGCCCGGACTGGAGCGGCTGGCTAGGGTGACGACATGACCGACGACCAGACCCGCACCCGGGCCACCCGACTCCTCGACCTCCACCGCGCTCCCGAGCTGCTCACCGTCGTGAACGTGTGGGACGTGATCAGCGCCACCGTCGTGGCCGACGTCCCGGGTACCCACGCGCTCGCCACCGCCAGCCACTCGATCGCCGCCTCCTACGGCTACCCGGACGGCGAGAAGATCCCGGTCGAGCTGATGCTCGAGGCGGTCGGCCGGATCGTCGCGGCGGTCGACCTGCCGGTGAGCGCCGACCTCGAGGGCGGGTACGGCGACGCTGCCGAGACGGTGCGCCGCGCGATCGGCGTCGGCATCGTCGGGGCTAACATCGAGGACCAGATGAAGCCCCTGCCCGAGGCCGTGGCCCAGGTCGAGGCGATCATGGCGGCCGCCTCCGAGGAGGGCGTGGACTTCGTCCTGAACGCCCGCACCGACGCCTTCGTCAAGGCCGGTGACCGGGACCCGGCCGAGGTGCTGGCCGACGCCGTCGAGCGCGGCAAGGCATACCTCGCGGCCGGCGCGCCGGTCGTCTTCGTGCCCGGGCGCCTCGACGAGCAGCAGATCACGACGCTGGTCGACGCCTTCGGCCCGCAGCGGCTGACCGTCATCGGCATCCCCGGCACGCCGTCCCTGGCCCGCCTGCAGGAGCTCGGTGTCGGGCGCTGCTCGTGGGGCCCGATGTCGCAGAACGTGGCGCTGACCGCCCTGCAGGAGCTGGTCGAGGAGGTCCACCGCGGTGGAGGGGTGCCCAGCACCATGCGGATCCTCAACTGACCTCAGCCCGCTTAGGGCCGGATCAGAGCCGCGGCAGCCGGAGCACGAACGTCGCCCCGGACCCGGGCGGCGCGTCCTCGAGCAGGACGTCGCCGCCCAGGGAGCGGGCGACCCGGCGTGCGATGCCCAGCCCCAGGCCGGTGCCGCCGCCGGAGCCGGTGGCGCCGGGGGTGAAGAGCCGGTCCAGCACCTGCGGGTCCACCCCGGCACCGTCGTCGCCGACGCGCACGTCGACGGCTCCCGCGGGGGTCGACCCCACCCCGGCCGTGCGGTCGCCGACCCGCAGCGACAGGGTGACCCGGGAGTGCGCGTGCCGGGCGGCGTTCTCGACGAGCGGCGCCAGGGCCCGCGCGGCCAGGTCGCGCGGAGCGGCGAGGCGCACCTCGGGTCCGTTCCCGGTCAGGTCCCCGGTCAGGTCGCCCGTCAGGTTCCGGGTCAGGTCCTCGAGGCGGGTGCCCGGGGGCACCAGGCGACCCACCCCCGCCACCAGCTCGGCGACGGTGCAGGCCGCCCGGCCGGCCGACGCCGGGTCGCGAGCGAGGTCCAGCAGGGTGGTGATGGTGTCGGCCATCGTGCGCGAGGACGTGGCGATCTGCTCGAGGTCGAGCCGGACCTCGGTGTCCAGGCCGCCGCGCAGCAGGGCCAGGTCGGCGGTGCCCTGGATCGCGGCCAGCGGGGTGCGCAGCTCGTGGGCCAGCTCCGCGGTCAGCCGCTGCTCGGCCCGGATCGTGCGGGCGACGCGCTCCAGCAGCCCGTCCAGGGTGGCGCCGAGGGCGGAGAGCTCGTTCACCGGCGGGCCGAGGCCGAAGCGGTGCCCGAGGTCGTGCTCGCTCCACTCGGTGGCCCGTTCGGCCATCCGGGCGACGGGGCTGAGCGACCTGGTGGCCACCCAGCGGGCGATCAGCCCGACCGCGAGCACCACCAGGAGGCCGACCAGCGCGCTGGCCAGCCCGACGTACAGCTCGGTCTGCTCGTAGGGCGTGAGGGGCTCGGCCACCACCACCGTCCCCGACGCCCCGCTGGGCGTGGTGAACGGGGTCGCGAGCAGGCGCTGGTCCTCGGGGACGTCGATCTCGGCGCGACGCCCGGCGCGCACGAGGCGCTCGACGTCGTCGCGCACCCGGGCCGACGACATGCCCGCCCGGAGCCGGCCGTCCGCGTCGTAGACCACGACTCCCGGGTCGACGACCCCGTCGGGGACCACCAGGGTCGAGCCGCGGGTCCCGGCGCCCACGGCGGCCACCACCGAGTCGGCGCGGTCCTCCAGGACGGCGCCGACGTTCGACTCGACGATCCGGTGCACGGCCAGCTGCAGACCGATCGAGACGACGAGGAGGCCCAGTGCGGTCAGCGCCATCGTGGTCAGCACGACCTGGGTGCGGAAGGAGATGACGGGCCAGCGACTGCGCGCCGCGCGGATCACCGGAGGACGAACCCGACGCCGCGCACGGTGTGGAGGCTGACGGGCGCCTCCAGCTGGTCGAGCTTGGCCCGGACCCGCCGGATGTAGGAGTCGAGGGTGTTCTCGCTGACGATCGCCCCGTCCGGCCAGGCGGCGGCGACCACCGCCCGGCGTCGCACCACCTCGCCGGGGCGGGAGGTGATCGCGGCCAGGATCCGGAACTCGGTGGGGCTCACCAGCACCTCGGTCCCGGCGTAGCGCAGCGCGTGCGCCGCCGGGTCGAGCTCGAGCCCTCCGACCGGGGCTGGCGCGGGTCGGCCCCGGCGCGCGAGGGCCTCGATCCGAGCGATCAGCTCCTTGACGTCGAAGGGCTTGGGCAGGTAGTCGTCGCCCCCCGCGCCGAAGCCGGAGAGCCGGTCGTGCACGCCGGCCAGAGCGGTGAGGAAGAGCACCGGTGCCGGCTGGCCGGCCGCGCGCAACGCCTGGCACACGTCGCGGCCGTCGGCGTCCGGCAGGCCGATGTCGAGCACGATCACGTCGAGACCGACCTCCGGGCCGAACCGGCGCAACGCCTCCCCGCCGTCGTGGGCGATGAGCACGTCGTGGCCGGTCAGCCTGAGGGCCTGGGAGACCACGCGCCGGATGGCGGGGTCGTCCTCGCAGAGCGCGACGCTCACCATGGCCGGTGTCAGCTGCCGGAGCCGGAGCCGCCGTCGGAGCCCGACGTGGAGGACACCTGGTCGCCCCACACGACCTTGGCGCCGGAGTCACCGACCCGGTAGGCCTGGAAGCCGGTGGCCAGCGCGGCGAGGATCGCGAGACCCGCGACGACCTTGGGCACGGTGGGCGAGTCCACCTTCGAGGCGGACGCCCGCGTCCTGCCGCGGCGACGGTCGAGCAGCACCAGCACCAGGGCCAGGACGGCCAACGGGATCACGAACCAGACCAGCTGGTCACCCAGCTGGGCGTGCTCACCGGGGTCGCCGACCCGCTTCTCGAGCGCCTCGCCGCTGGAGGTGGCGATCGGGCAGAGGATGGCGGAGACCACACCGACGACGACCACCAGGGGGCCGTAGGTCCGGCGCCACGAGGGCTTGAGGGCGATCGCGATCGCGCCGAGGGCCGTGAGGGGCACCAGGACGACGACCGCATGGACGACGAGGGGGTGGATGGGCAGACCGTTGATCAGGTCGAACACGACGAGCTCCTCACACAGCAACGGGGGGCAGGGTGATCTTCACGCCTCGAACCTGCCAGCAACCTGACCGTCACGCTACGCCGTCAGGCGGGGGACTCCATCCGGTAGCCGACGCCCCGGACGGTGCGGATCAACCGCGGGGTGCCGGGGCGCTCGCCGAGCTTGCGACGCAGGTTGCCGATGTGGACCTCGACGAGGTGGGTGTCGGTGGCCCACTCGGTGTCCCAGACGGCACGCAGCAGCGCCTCCCGGCTCCACACCCGGGCGGGGGTGCGCATCAGCTCGGTGAGCAGGTCGAACTCCGTGCGGGTCAGGGCGAGCTCGGTCTCCTCCTGGAACGCGCGGCGGCCGTCGACGTCCACGGACAGGCCGTTGTGGCGCAGCACCTCGTGCACGAGCGCCCCGGCCGCGGTGACGGCCTCGGGGCCGCGACGCGGGCGGCGGAACATGGCCTTGACCCTGGCCTGCAGCTCGCGTGGGTTGAAGGGCTTGGCGATGAAGTCGTCGGCACCGGTCTCGAGGCCGACGAGCCGTTCGACCTCGTCGTCGCGGGCGGTGATCATCACCACGTAGGCGTCGCTGATCTCGCGGATCCGCCGGCAGGCCTCGATCCCGTCGATGCCGGGCAGCCCGAGGTCGAGGGTGATCAGGTCGGGGTCGTGCTCGCGCACCGCGGCGACGCCGGCGAGACCGCTCTCCACGGCCGTCACCGTGAAGCCCTGGGCCGTGAGGGTGAAGGCGATCAGCTCGCGGATGTCGGCGTCGTCCTCGACCACGAGGGCCTTGCGCTCGGGGACCGGACTGGACGACATGGCTGGAATGATGCCAGACCGCACCCCCGCGGGACGCCGACCGGGAAACCCGGGCCGGGATGGCTGTACCGGTGGGCGCGATCCCGGAATAGTTGACACTTCATCCATGTTCCCCCAGTACTCGTGATACGTCACCCATCGAGTGGCGATCCACCGGACCTCGGAGGCTCTCATGCAGATCGGCATCTTCAGCGTCGGCGACGTGACGACGGATCCCACCACCGGCCGCACGCCGACGGAGAACGAGCGGATCAAGGCGACGGTGGCGATCGCCCGGAAGGCCGAGGAGGTGGGCCTGGACGTGTTCGCGACGGGCGAGCACCACAACCCGCCGTTCGTCGCCTCCGCGCCGACCACCACGCTGGCCTACATCGGCGCGCAGACCGAGCGGATCATCCTCTCGACCGCGACCACCCTGATCACCACCACCGACCCGGTCCTGGTCGCGGAGAACTACGCCAAGCTCCAGCACCTCACCGACGGCCGCGTCGACCTCACCATGGGCCGGGGCAACACCGGTCCGGTCTACCCGTGGTTCGGCAAGGACATCCGCGAGGGCATCAACCTCGCCCTCGAGAACTACGCCCTGCTGCGCCGGCTGTGGCGCGAGGACGTCGTCAGCTGGGAGGGCCGCTTCCGCACCCCGCTGCAGGGCTTCACCGCCACGCCTCGCCCGCTCGACGGGGTCCCCCCGTTCGTGTGGCACGGCTCGATCCGCAGTCCCGAGATCGCCGAGCAGGCCGCCTACTACGGCGACGGCTTCTTCCACAACCACATCTTCTGGCCGCCCAGCCACACCCGGCAGATGGTCGAGCTCTACCGACGCCGCTTCGAGCACCACGGCCACGGCCCGGCCGACACCGCGATCGTCGGCCTCGGCGGTCAGTTCTTCATGCGCCGCAACAGCCAGGACGCCGTCCGCGAGTTCCGCCCGTACTTCGACAACGCGCCGGTCTACGGGCACGGTCCCTCGCTCGAGGAGTTCACCCGGGGCACCCCGCTGAGCGTCGGCTCGCCGCAGGAGGTGCTGGAGCGCACCCTCGGGTTCCGTGAGTACGCCGGGCACTACCAGCGTCAGCTGTTCCTGGTCGACCACGCCGGGCTGCCGCTGAAGACCGTCCTCGAGCAGCTCGACCTGCTCGGCGAGATCCTGCCCGAGCTGCGCCGGGGCTTCGCCGAGGGCCGCCCCGCCCACGTCCCCGACGCGCCCACCCACGCCTCCCTGGTCGCCGCCGACCGGCGCGCCCAGTCAGCCGCCCAGCAAGCCGCGGAGGTCTCGGCATGACCTCCGTCGTCGTCGTCTCCGCCGGCCTCTCGAACCCCTCCGCGACCCGGTTGCTGGGCGACCGGCTGGCGGCCGCCACCCGCGAGGCGCTGGAGGAGGTCGAGGTCACGCACGTCGAGCTGCGCGACCTCGCCCACCAGCTCACCGACCACCTGCTCACCGGGTTCCCCGCCCCGGCGCTGGCCGGGGCCATCGAGGCGGTACGTCGCGCCGACGGCCTGATCGCGGTGACCCCGGTCTACTCCGCGTCGTACTCGGGGCTGTTCAAGACCTTCTTCGACGTCCTGGAGGCCGGGCTGCTCGACGGCACGCCGGTGCTCCTGGCCGCGACCGCGGGCACCGCGCGGCACTCGTTGGTGCTCGAGCACGCGCTGCGCCCGCTCTTCGCCCACCTGCACGCGGTCGTCGTTCCGACCGGCGTCTTCGCCGCCACCGACGACTTCGGCGGCACCGGCCTCGACGTCCGGATCGACCGGGCGGCCGGTGAGCTGGCCCTCCTGGCCGGCAAGTCCCGGCCTGGCGACGCGAGCGGCGCCCGGCGGCGCGCAGCGGACGAGGGGCTCGCCGAGCCGATCTCCTTCGAGCAGCTGCTGCGCCGGGCCGGCGGTCACTGACCCGAGGCCGCTCAGAGCACGTGCTCGCCGTACATCTCGCCGAGCGGGTCGGCGATGAGCTCGATGCGAGCACCGTCGGGGTCGCGGAAGTAGAGCGACACCCCGCTGTGCACGACGTGCTCGACACCGGCGTCGGCGAGGTGGGCCACGAGGCGCTCCCACCGGTCCGGGTCGACCGAGATGGCCACGTGGTGCAGCCCGCCGAGCACCTCGGCGTACGGTCCGAGGTCGAGGCCCGGGAAGTCGAAGAAGGCGAGCAGGTTCTGGTGCCCGATGTCGAAGAAGAAGTGCGACGAACCGGGGTAGTCGCGGTTGTCGATCAGCTCGGTCAGCGGGAACCCGAGCAGGCCCTGGTAGAAACGGATCGTCTGCTCGACGTCGCTGCTGATCAGCGCGGTGTGGTGCAGGCCGCGGGCGGTCGAGGCCGGTCGCTGGTCGGGAGGGCGCAGGTACGTAGCGCGCAGGCGGTCGCGCTCGGCGACGACGGCGTCGAGGTCGGTCGGGCCTGGCTCGGTCGGGCCTGGCTCGGGCGGGCCTGGCTTGGGCGTGGTCAAGGTCGGCCTCCGGGACGGGTCGGGGTGATCACAGTATTGCTCGGTGGTGCACCGCGCTGCACCGCACCGACGGCCGTCGCGCGACGTAGGTTGGGTGCTGCCCGTCACGACGAAGGAGCCCGGATGCCCCAGACCAGCAACGCGCCGATGCTGTCGGTGGAGCTCGCCTACGGCCGGACCGGGCTGAGCGTGCAGCTGCCGGCGGACCGGACGACGGTGGTGGCTCCTTCGCACCAGGAGGCCGCCCACGACGTCCCCGGCACCCTGCGCGAGGCTCTCGCCAAGCCGGTGGCCGGCCCCGCCCTGCGCGACGTCGTGCGGCCCGGTCAGCAGATCGCGGTCTCCCTGTGCGACGCCACCCGGCCCCAGCCCCGCGAGCTCATGGTCAGGGCGCTCCTCGAGGAGCTGGCCGGCCTCAGCACGAAGGACGACTTCGTGCTTCTGGTGGCCACCGGCACCCACCGCGGCAATACGGACGCCGAGCTGCGCGACATGCTCGGCGACGAGATCGTGGACACCATGCGCATCGTCAACCACGACGCGCGCGACGACGCGTCGCTCACCTGGGTGGGCACCCACGGGGACGGCGTCCCGGTGTGGCTCAACCGTCACTGGGTGGCCGCCGACGTGAGGATCACCACCGGGTTCGTCGAGCCGCACTTCTTCGCCGGCTTCTCGGGCGGGCCCAAGCTCGTCGCCCCCGGGCTGGCCGGCCTCGAGACCGTGCTGACGCTGCACGACGCCGCACGGATCGGCAGCGAGCGGGCGACGTGGGGGGTCATCGAGGGCAACCCGGTCCACGACGACGTCCGCGCGATCGCCTCCGCCACCGGCGTCGACTTCGCCTTCGACGTCGTCCTCAACCGCGAGCAGAAGGTCGTGCGCGCCTTCGGCGGCGAGATCCTCGCCATGCACGCCGAGGCCCGCGAGGTGGTGCGGGAGCTGTCGATGCAGTCCGTGCCACAGCTCTACGACGTCGTGGTGACCACGAACTCGGGCTTCCCGCTGGATCAGAGCCTCTACCAGGCGGTGAAGGGCATGACGGCCGCCGCGACGGTCGTGAAGCCCGGTGGGCTCATCATCTGCGCGGCCGAGTGCAGCGACGGCTTCCCCGACCACGGCTCGTTCCGCGAGGTGCTGGCCTCCGAGGACTCCCCGCAGGCGCTGCTGTCCGCGATCTCGGCGCGCCGCGAGACCGTCCCCGACCAGTGGCAGGTCCAGGTGCTGGCGCGTGTGCTGGCCAGGGCCCGCGTCGGCGTGCACACGACCTACCTCGACGACGCCGACCTGCGCAGCGCCCACCTGTTCCTGGTCGAGGACGTCGCGCAGGCGGTGGCCGACGAGCTGGCGGTGCTCGGGCCGGACGCCCGGGTGTGCGTGCTGCCCGAGGGGCCGCAGACGATCCCGTACCTCGTCGAGGGCGGCGGCTGACGGGGAGCGGCGATGCCCGAGCACGAGCCACGTACCGCCCCGACCCTGACGGCCTGGATCTACCACTCGCCGATGGGCGCCGCGGCCGGCGAGATCCGGCTCCGGCAGCTGTGCCGGCGCGACGCCGTCACCCTCGAGGACGCCGTGACGTTGACGTGGGTCCCCGGGGCGCACCGCCCCCGGATCGGGCGGCCGGGCCACGTGGGCGCCTCGGCGTCCCTGCGCTCGACGGTCCTGTCCGACCTGGCCGGCGTCCTGCTCGCGGCTTCGGACGGGCCGGGCGGGCCGGACCGGCCGGATGGGGTCGCGCGACTGGCGGGGTCCCTCGAGGGCACCGGCCTGGACCGTAGGTTCCTCGACGACGTCGCGCACGCCATCACACCCGGTTCGTCGGCCCTGCTGGTGCTGGCGCGCGACGCCGACCTGGACGCCGTCCGTGTCGTCGTCGAGCGGGGCCGGGCCCGTGGCGACGTCCGACTGCTCTACCGGTGGCTCTCCCCGGACGCCCCGGCCCGGCTCCAGGCGTCGCTGGCGGAGCTCGACGGCACCTGAGGGGTTCGGGCGGTGAGGACGCGCAGGGCCAGCCGGGTGGTCGTCGGGACCCCGAGGTGGTCGACCACCCGGGCGACCCGGTCCGGGTCGAGGTCGAGCAGCCCGGGCGAGCCGGCGACCTCGGGAGTGAGCGCGAGGTCGAGGTCGTCGCGACCGGACATCAGGGCCACGTTGAACTCGTAGCGCTCCCGGGCCCCCGGCGCGGTCAGCCGCTTCAGCAGGCCGGCCCCGACGCGACGCCGGTCCGTCTCCTCGCAGTAGGAGTCGAGCGTCGCCACCAGGTTGGCCCCGGCGCAGTGGTCGATGTCGGCCCAGACCGCCTGCATCGAGCCCATCTGGGACAGCAGGACCGGCGCCGTCCTCTCCCCGATGCCGGGCACGCCCGGCAGGTTGTCGCTGGTGTCGCCACGCAGGGCGGCGTAGTCGAGGTAGTGCTCGGCCGCGATGCCGTACAGGGCGTGCAGCCGGGCGGGATTGAGCAGGGGCGAGGCGGCGATCCCGCCGTTGATCAGGCGCAGGACGCTGGTCCGGTCGCTGATGTGGGCGAACGAGTCACGGTCGGAGGTGACGATCACGCAGCGCCAGCCGGAGCGTCCGGCCCAGGCTGCGGCCGAGGCGCTGACGTCGTCGGCCTCGAGCCCGGGCGGGGTGAGCGTGTGCAGCCCCAGCGCGTCGAGGAGGGCCGGGGCGCGGTCCAGCTGCTCGACCAGGACGGGTTCCTTCTCGGCCCGCCCGGCCTTGTACGCCGGGTAGGCCTCCGCGCGCACCGAGGACGTGCGGTCGTCGAGGCCGAAGACGACCGCGTCGGGGGTGAACTGGTCGATCACCTCGAGGATCTGGTGCAGCATCCCGTGCAGCGCCCACGCCGGGCGCCCCCCGCGGTCGCGCAGCCCGGACTCGACGCGGGCGTGGTGGTTGCGGTGCAGCAGCGACGGCGCGTCCACGGCGAGCAGCAGCCGGGGCTCGTGGGGGGCGTGCCCAGAAGTCGGGGCAGAAGTCGGAGCAGGGGTCGGCACGGGTGAGCCTCAGTGGGCCGAGAGCTGGCCGGTGAGTCGGCCGTGCATGCGAGCGCTGGCCTCGTTGAGGCCCTCGATCCGCACGCTCTTCCCCTTGTGCGCGTACTTGGTGGTGATGGCGTCCAGGGCCGCGACGGTGGAGGCGTCCCAGACGTGCGACGCGGTCAGGTCGACGACGACGAGGTCGGGGTCGGTGGCGTACTCGAACTGGGTGTAGAGATCGTTGCTGGAGGCGAAGAACAGCTCCCCGTACACGGTGTAGACGGCCGTGACGGTCCCGTCCGGGGCCTCGACGAGCTCGCGCTGGACCTCGGCGAGGTGGGCGACGCGGCGGGCGAAGAGCACCATCGCGACCAGGACGCCGATGATGACGCCGACGGCCAGGTTGTGGGTCGCGACGACGACCGCGACGGTGGAGACCATCACCATGGTCTCGCTCTTCGGCATCCGGCGCAGGGTGGCCGGGGCGACGCTGTGCCAGTCGAAGGTGCCGACCGCGACCATGATCATCACGGCGACCAGGGCGGCCATCGGGATGATCGAGACGACGTCACCGAACCCGACCACCAGGATGAGCAGGAAGACACCGGCCAGGAAGGTCGAGATCCGGGTGCGGGCGCCGGAGGCCTTCACGTTGATCATGGTCTGGCCGATCATCGCGCAGCCGCCCATGCCGCCGAAGAACCCGGTGATGATGTTGGCGGCGCCCTGGCCGAGCGACTCGCGGGTCTTGGCCGAGTGGGTGTCGGTGATGTCGTCGACGAGCTTGGCGGTCAGCAGGGACTCCAGCAGCCCGACCAGTGCCATCGCCAGGGCGTAGGGGGCGATGATCCGCAGCGTCTCCACGGTGAGCGGGACGTCGGGGAGGAACAGCGAGGGGAGGCTGTCGGGCAGCTCGCCCTGGTCGCCGACGTCGGGGACCGTCAGCGCGGCCAGCACGGTGAAGGCCGTGAGCGCGACGATGGCGACGAGCGGGGCGGGGACGACCGTGGTGAGCCGCGGCAGGAGCACCATGACGGCGATGCCGACGGCGGTCATCGGGTAGACCAGGAACGGGACGCCGAGCAGGTACGGGACCTGGGCGGCGAAGATCAGGATGGCCAGCGCGTTGACGAACCCGACCATCACCGAGCGGGGGATGAAGCGCATCAGCTTCGCGACCCCGGCCAGCCCGAGCAGGACCTGCAGGAGGCCGCCGAGCAGCACGGTCGCGATCAGGTAGTCGTACCCGTAGTCGCGCATCACCGGCGCGATCACCAGGGCGATGGCCCCGGTGGCGGCCGAGATCATGGCCGGGCGTCCGCCCAGGAACGAGATGGAGACCGCCATCGTGAACGACGCGAACAGCCCGACCCGCGGGTCGACGCCGGCGATGATCGAGAAGGAGATCGCCTCCGGGATGAGCGCGAGGGCGACGACCAGCCCCGCCAGGACCTCGGTGCGCAGCATCCTCGGCGACCGCAGGGCGTTGAGGACCGAGGGCTCCGGCGGGGTGGTCCCGAGCCGTCCCCCGTGGACAGGGGCGGGGGTGGGGGTGCTCAAGGCAGATGGCTCCGTTCGGGGCGGCGCGGCGGCTGCGTCACGGCGGACGGACACAACGGACTGGCTCGGACTGGTGGATGGGTGCATGCCACGATGCATGCGCGCCGACGCTGGTCGGGGGAAGTCTGGAACGGGACTCTACCGTTACGTGAGGGTAGAGTCTGCATCGCAGACACGTGAGAGGGACCACCTTGGACGGCGACACCACACCGGCGCGGGCCATGCAGATCGGCGAGATCGCCCAGCGCACCGACCTGTCGCTGCGGACGCTGCGCCACTACGACGAGGTCGGGCTGCTGCGACCCTCGGGTCGCAGCGACGGTGGTTTCCGGCTGTACACCGAGGGTGACCTGGCCCGGCTGCTGGTCATCCGGCGGATGAAGCCCCTCGGCTTCACCCTCGAGGAGATGGTCGAGGTGCTGCGCCACATCGACGCGCTCCGGGCCGCACCGGACGGTGGCCCCGGCCCCGGCCCGGGCCCCCGCGAGCACCTCGCCGCAACCCTGGACGAGGCCTACGCCCGGCGCGACAAGCTGCGCCGGCAGCTCGGCATGGCCGACGAGTTCATCGGCCTGCTCTCCGGGCAGCTGGGGTAGCGGGCCGGCACCGTGCTCGTGCTCCTCGTCGTCGCGCTCGCGGTCTTCGGGTTCGCGATGTTCTCGCAACGCTCCGCGCTCTCGCCGGTGACGGCGCCGATGGTCTTCACGGCGGTCGGCCTGCTCGTCGGCACGGCGGGAGCTGACTGGTTCGACCTGAGCCTCGACGGTGAGGTCGTGTCGGTGCTGGTCGAGGGGACGCTGGTGCTGGTGCTGTTCACCGACGCCGCCCGGATCGACCTGCGTGCCCTGCGCACGCACGCCGCGCTGCCCGGCCGGTTGCTCGGGATCGGGCTGCCGCTGACGATCCTCGCGGGCACGGCGACGGCGGCGCTGCTCTTCGGCGAGCTGCGCCTGGTCGAGGCCGGCCTCGTGGCCGCGGTGCTGGCCCCCACCGACGCCGCCCTGGGTCAGGCGGTGGTCAGCGACCGACGGCTACCGGTGCGGATCCGGCAGGCCCTCAACGTGGAGAGCGGCCTGAACGACGGGATCATGGTTCCGGTCGTCACCGTGCTGCTCGCCGCCTCGGCGGCCGAGGCCGCCGGCGCCGGCGCCTGGGGGGAGCTCGTCGCCCGCCAGGTCGGGTTCGGGCTCGCGGCCGGTGGGCTGGCCGGCGCCGCGGGCGGCTGGCTGCTGCACCGTCGTTCGGCGGCGGGGCAGGTGGAGGGCACCTATCGACAGCTGGCCGGCCTGTCGGTGGCGGCCGGAGCCTTCGCGGGCGCGGAGGTGCTCGGGGGCAACGGCTTCATCGCCGCCTTCGTGGCGGGCCTCGCGTTCGCCCGGCTGGCGACCTCCGAGTGCGCCGACGTGCAGGACTTCACCGAGGACGAGGGCGAGCTGCTGACGGCGCTGACCTTCTTCGTCTTCGGCGCCGTCCTGGCCGGCCCGAGCCTGGGCGACTGGAGCTGGAAGATCGGGCTCTACGCCGTCGCCTCCCTCACGGTGGTGCGCGTCGTCCCGGCGCTGGTCGCCCTCGCCCGCTCGGGCACCCTGATGGAGACGCGCCTCTTCCTGGGCTGGTTCGGCCCCAGAGGGCTCGCCTCGATCCTCTTCGCGCTGCTGGTCTCCCAGGAGCTCGAGGGTCCGGGGGCCGACACCGTCCTCGACATCGCCGTCTGGACGGTGCTGATCAGCGTCTACGCCCACGGACTGAGCGCCAGCTGGTGGGCCGGTCGGCTGGGCAACCGGCTGGGCAACCGGCTGGGCGACCGGCTGGCGGAGCGGCGGGCGGGCAGCCAGCCGGGCAGCCAGGACGGGATGGCCGAGCACCGCCCGGTGCCGGAGCTGCGCACCCGGCGGCGCCTGTCCTGAGGGCCTGGACGGCCCTGAGGGTAGGTCCCGGGGTCAGGCCGGGGCCGGCTCGGCAGCACCCACGCCCGGGCCGAGGTCGATGCCGGCGAGGCGGTCGAGGGACAGTCGACCGGGACCGAGCAGCAACAGGGCGGCCAGGCCGGCGAGCAGCGCGATGTCGATGCCGGCCTCGGGCATGCCCAGGTCGGCCTTGACCAGGACGACGGCGCCGACCAGGGTCGCGATCAAGGGGAGCGTGACCAGCCTCGTGAGGAGGCCGAGGACCAGCAGCACGCCGCCGACCAGCTCGGCGATCGTGACCAGCCAGGCGAACAGCGTCGGGGCTGCGACACCGAGCCCGGTCAGCATCCCGGCGAACTCGTCCGGGCCGCTGGACAGCTTCTTGTAGCCGTAGTGGATGAAGACGAGTCCCACCCCGAGCCGCAGCGGAACCGGGG
Organism: uncultured Actinomycetota bacterium; assembly: GCA_963760585.1. Taxonomy (GTDB): domain Bacteria; phylum Actinomycetota; class Actinomycetes; order Propionibacteriales; family Nocardioidaceae; genus Nocardioides. Next base: position 368,914 of record CAVXDI010000002.1, on the reverse strand, counting down.
CGAGGTCGCCGAGGCGGGAGAGGAACGGAAGGCCGAGGGCGCGCACAGGGTCTCCTTCGGGCCCGTGGCCGGGCCGGTGGGGGGTGAGGTGGTCGACGACCGACGGTCGTCGCACCGGGAACCCGCTCGGGCGCGCAGAACATTCCGCGGCGCAGGACCGTCCGCCCGCCGGGGTCGCCGGGCCGATGCTCTACATTCCAGTCGTGAGTGCCCAAGCCCCCTCCGCCGTCATCCTGATCCGTGCCGAACGGTTCGTGCCGAACCCGGCGACCGCCGCCGACAACGCCTTCCAGGGCGACGTCCCCGCCGGCCAGTCCGTGGACCTGACGTCTGCGGCGGCCCTGGCCGAGATGGATGCGGTGGCCGACGCCCTGCGCGCCGCCGGCGTGCGGGTCCACGTGTTCGGCGACGAGGACCACACGCGCCCGGACAGCGTGTTCCCCAACAACTGGCTCTCCACCCACGCGGGCGGGAACGTGGCGGTCTACCCGATGTACGCCTCGAACCGGCGCCACGAGCGCCGCGCCGACGTCCTGGAGATGCTCAAGTCGTCGTACCGGGTGCAGACCATCGTGGACTACTCCGGCCTCGAGCCGGACGGCATCTTCCTCGAGGGCACCGGGGCGATGGTGCTCGACCACGTGTCCCGGGTCGCCTACGCGGCCATCAGCCACCGCGCCGACACCCACATCCTGGAGCGGTTCTGCACCGACTTCGGCTACGAGCCGATGGCCTTCGACGCGGTCGACTCCGCGGGGGTGCCGGTCTACCACACCAACGTCATCGCCTGCATCGGCACCGACGTCGCCATGATCGCCCTCGAGATGATCCCGGACGAGGTGCGGCGCGCCGGGGTCCGGGAGCGCCTCACGGTCACTGGGCGGAAGATCGTCGAGCTCACCGAGGAGCAGATCCGCGAGTTCGCCGGCAACGCCGTCGAGCTCTGCGGCCGCACGCCCGACGGTCGCCGGCACTACATCATGACGATGTCGTCGCGGGCCCGGCGCAGCCTGCGTCCCGACCAGGTGGCGGTGATCGAGGAGTCGTGCACGATCGTCGACGTCGACATCCCTACCATCGAGCTGGCCGGCGGGTCCGTGCGCTGCATGATCGCCGGGGTCCACCTCGACCGGCGTCCGCCGGGCTTCGAGCCCACGCCCACGCCGGCCGTCTCCGCCATCGACCAGGATCCGCACACGGCCGACGGTCGCGACGTGGCGGGCGACTGCTGAGCGAGGTGGCGTCGCGTCGGCTCTGCGGTCCGAGGGCTCCGGCCCGAAGCCTGTCGCCTCATGCGAGCGTGGTGCGCACCTCGACCTCACAGTGCAGGGTCCGGTGCACCGGACACCGGTCCGCGATCTCGAGCAGTCGCCGGCGCTGCTCGTCATCCAGGTCACCGGTCAGCCGGATGGTGCGCTCGACGCGGTCGAGCTGGCCGGACCCGGTCGAGCACTCCGCACAGTCCGTGGCGTGGATCCGGGAGTGGCGCAGGGAGACCGTGACCCCCTCCAGGGGCCACTGCTTCCTGGTGGCGTACATGCGCAGGGTCATCGAGGTGCAGGCGCCGAGCCCGGCGAGCAGCAGGTCGTAGGGGGAGGGTCCGGTGTCGTGGCCGACCGGCGCGGGTTCGTCGGCGTCGAGCCGGTGCCGCCCGGCGGTGATGTCCTGGCCGAACGGGCCCCGGCCGTTCTCGGCCACCACGACCAGTCCCGGTTCGGCCACCTCTGCGGCGGGCTCGAGCTCGGCCACGGGCTCAGGGGACGGGGCGTCGTCCCCGTCGAGGTACCTGCTCACCCACGTGGCCAGCATCGAGGCGGCGAAGCGGGCGTCGGCGGGTCGGGTGAGCAGGTGGTCGGCCCCGTCGAGGGAGACGAACGACCTGGGGTGCCGGGCGGCGTCGAAGATGCTCCGGGCGTTGTCGACGTCCACCGTCGCGTCGGAAGGGGAGTGCATCACCAGCAGGGCGGCGCCCAGCCGGCGGACCCGATCCGTCTGGGGTTGCTCGGAGATGTCGTCGAGGAACTGCTGGCGGATCCGGAAGGGGCGGGTGGCCAGGCAGATCTCCGCCTCGCCGGTCTCCTCGATCTCCCGACGGCCGGCACCGAGCAGGTCGAGCAGGTGCTCCGTGCCGGCCGGTGCCCCGATGGTGGCGACGGCGCGCGTCTCGGGGATGTCTCCTGCGGCCGCGAGGACGGCCGCGCCACCGAGGGAGTGGCCGACCAGCACGCTCGGGGCGGTGTGGTTGCTGCGCAGGTGGTCCGCCGCGTGGACCAGGTCGGCGACGTTCGAGGTGAAGTTGGTGTTGGCGAAGTCGCCGCCCGACCCGCCGAGGCCGGTGAAGTCGAAGCGCAGCACCGCGAGGCCGTACCTGGTCAGCTCCCGGGCGATCCGCGACGCGGCCGGCACGTCCTTGCCGCACGTGAAGCAGTGCGCGAACAGGGCGAACGCCTGCGGCTCGTCGTCCGGCAGGTCCAGCCGGCCCGCCAGCGGCGTGCCGCCCGAACCGGGGAACGTGACCTTCTCGCTGCGCATGGTTCGAGCCTCCTCTCAGTCGACGGGGCGGTCCCGCGGCTCGCGGCTCGCGGCTCGCGGCTCGCGAGGAGTGTCGGGACGTCGCTGTTCCTGTGGAGCAGGATGGAGCCCAGCGGGAACGGGCAAGCTGCGCCGGCTCCTCCCGCTCACGGTCCTCGGGCCGGGAGCGAGCAGCCCTACGACGTCGCGGTCTGGATCACCTGAGGACGGTAGCCCTCGATGATGTCGTTGAACTCGGCGCGCTCGCGCTCGGGCACGCCCAGGAACATCAGCGTGGCGGCGATCTCCATCGCCACCGCGTCGAATCCGGCGGTGTCGATGGACAGGCCGTCGTGGGCCGCGACCATGTCCCGGCCGGGGTAGCACTTCGGACCGCCTGCCGCCTCGATCGACCAGGCGGTGACGAGGAACTTGTAGCCGGGGCCGTTCGCGGCGTCACCGTGGTGCGCGTGCACCCCGGCGTTGGCGTTCACCAGCACGTTGTCGAAGAGCCGGTCGACGAGTACGTCCACCGCGCCTGCGATGGCGTACGCGCCGCCGAGGCGCTCGTAGAGCGAGGCGTCGGCCGAGACCTGGTCGGCCGCCTCGGCGATGTCGCCGACCTCGGCGTCGGGTTCGATGATCTGCGTCATGGGAGGTTTCCTTCGGTTGTCGTCGTCCCACCCGCCGGGTGCGGGGAGGGTCGGGTCTCGGGAGTCAGCTGGCCCACCAGGGCGCGGAGACGGCGACGCAGGTCGGTCATCTCGAGGGGGTCGAGCCCCGTCGCGCAGGCGACCTCGGCCTGGACGGCCGCGGCCGCGGCCCGGAGGTCGTGGCCACGCTCGGTCGCGGCGACCACGACCTGGCGACGGTCCGCACCGCGGTCACGGCGGACGAGGCCGGCAACCTCCAGGCGCTCGACCAGCGGGGTCACCGCGTGCGAGTCCAGCTCGAGGCGCCGCGCGATCCGCCCGACGGGGGCCGGGCCGTCCTGCCACAGGACGAGCATCAACAGGTACTGCGGGTAGGTGAGGCCGATCTCGTCGAGCAGAGGGCGGTAGCGGCGCGTGATCGCATGGGTGGCGGCGTACAGCGCGAAGCAGAGCTGGTCGTCGAGGCGCAGGCCGCCGTCGGTGTCGAGCCGCCTCATCTGCACCTCCGGATCTCGTGTGACGCGAATCACGCTGGGGACAATCCGTCATGCGTGACACGTTCGGGTCAAGAGGTGGCCGCACCTGGGCCGACGCCGCTCACCACCACAGCGCCGCCGCCGCACTCAGCAGTCCCACCAGCAGCAGGCTCAACGCCCACACCGTGTCGAGGTTGAACCACGTGCGCGACACGGCTCGCAGGCCGAACCAGCGATGGACCAGCACGGCCAGCAGGGCGCCGGCCGACACCATCGCCAGCGTGTGCGCGCCGGCGACCAGCAACGCCGGCGCGGTGTGGTCGGTGACGAGCCGGGTCAGGGCACCGTGCGCGCCGGCCATGCCGGGCTGGTCCGGGTCGTGCTGGTTCATCGACAGGAAGACCGGCAGCAGCATCAGGCCGGCCCCGTGCGCGGTCGCGGCCAGGAAGGACCACCACACCAGCCGGTGCGGGGCCACCCGGGCGAGGAACCTGGGATGGTGCGAGCGGGAGATCAGCAGGTAACCGCCGAAGGCCACCGCGATGCCCGCCGCGACCAGCCGGATCGGGGTCTCCCACTCGAGGAGCGCCCCGAACATCGAGAACGGCAGCAGGACGACGGCCATCGCCAGGAAGTGGCCGAGCGCCAGCATCGCCAGGGCCCTGGGCAGCGCCGAGCGCCGGCGCTCCATCAGCGCCGCCGAGACCGCCAGCGGCCAGCCCATGCCGGGGTTCAGCCCGTGGTAGACCCCCGAGACCGCGACCGCCCACCAGAGCGCGGCGGCGGACGCCTCGCCCATGTCCACGGTGGGTGGACGCGCTCAGGCGGAGGGGTAGCAGAAGCTGTCGGTCGAGCAGTCCCCGCCCTCCAGGCGGATCTGGTGGGCGCGGTACCCCTCGGGGAACTCCACCCAGAAGTCGTCGTCCAGCCGTAGCCCACCCTCCGCACCCACGTCAGCCTTCACCATGGCGGCGGGCACCCCGTCGGGGTAGAACTGGTCGTCCCAGGTGGAGTAGAGCGAGTTGGTCCAGTAGACCCGCTTGCCGTCCCGGCTGATCTCGACCATCTGGGGCCCGCCCAGGTAGGCGGCCCCGCTGGGGTGTGCGGTCCGGCGGGTGATCCCGCCGAGGTGGACCGAGCCGGCGAGGGTGGGGTTCATCGGGTCGCTGACGTCGTACTGACGCATCTCCCCGGTGCCCCAGCACGAGACGTAGAGGAACCGGTCGTCGAGGGACAGGTCGATGTCGGTGACCAGGGGCGGCACGGCCTCGAACCCCTTCAGCAGCGGCGGCAGGTCGTCGGCGGCCGCGGGCTCGGGCGGGATCGTCGCGGTCTTCTTCACGTGGAACTCGCCGTCCTCGCGCCACCAGGTCCAGATCGACCCCTCGAGGTTGGTGGTGTCGACGACGACGCCGCAGAAGCCGTACTCACGGGACGGGTCGTGTGCGGGGCGCACCTCGAGGGCCATCTGGTGGTGCTCCCCGAGGTCGATGGTCTGCACGTTGCGTCGTCCGCGCAGGTCCCAGAAGTGCAGCCGGTGGCCGTACTTGTTGCCGAGCAGGTCCTCGGGGACGATCCCGCCCTCGAACTGCGGCGGCAGCCCCCACTCGGAGGAGACCATGTAGTCGCGCGGCAGGTTCCACCAGAAGTCGTAGTGCTTGTCCTGGACGCCCCGGTCGATCTCCCAGCGACCGAGCACCTCGAAGGTCTCGCAGTCCATGATGAAGATGCCGGGAGGGCCGTCGGTGCCGTCCGCCCCGCCGCCGCCGAGCGTCGAGACGTAGATCCCCTCCGGGCCGCAGTGGATCGTGTGCGGCCGCGAGTAGCCGGTCTTCGCGAAGATCTCCTCGGGCTCGATGACCTTGTGCAGCTTGGCCGCCGTCGGTCCACCCTTGACGTCGACGACGTAGATCCGCGACGACCGGATGCCCGGGATGATCAGGTAGCGACGCTCGAGGAAGGCGTGCCCGGTCAGCGGGGACAGGGCCGAGGAGCAGGCGTTCCAGCCGAAGTGGTGGAACTCGTCCCCGGTGTTCGGCATCAGCACCTGGTGGACGATCTGGCCGAACGACACGGAGTCCGGGTCGACGTCGACCACGGCCAGCCCGTCCGGTGCGGAGCCGTCGGGGCTCAGCATCAGCGTGTAGGCCAGCGTCTCGGCCGGCGCCTCCATCGCCAGTCGCGGTGAGGCATGGAAGGTGACGTCGGGCCGGGCTGACATGGGTACCTCCGGAGTGGGCGATGAGTCCCTCTCGCCAACGTAGGGCAGGACCGCCGAGGTCGCCAGAGCCCCGGTCGCATCGGCTCCGCCGGGTCTGCCTCCAGCGGTTCCCGAACACCCGGTGAGAGTCGTGGCGCCGGTCTTCCGTCGGGTAGACCCGGTCGCGGCTCGCGAAAGATGGAGTCAGCACCTTCGGGTACGGCTCCCCGCGCGCTTCGTCGACAGGTACTACCGGGTCGGGTGGCAGCGCGGCAGCAGTGACACCTTCGTCGAGACCAGGCTCAGAGCACGCCGGGCCGGCTGAGTCCGGGCCGCTGGACGCCCTGCGCCGTCAAGCTTCCGGGGACTGGCGGACCGAGAGAACCAGCCGTCCGTAGTCGGCGAACACGCCCCCGACCTGCACGAGGTAGACCGACCCGGCCGTGGTCGGCAGCTCCAGTCGGCCCTGGAGGGTGCTGGGCGGGTAGGGGTAGCTGCGGGACACGTCGTCGTTGCAGGCGACCTCGTCGAGGGTGCCCTCACCGGCGCGGTACACCGCAAGGGCGCTGTCGAAGTCGCTGCCCGCCGTGTCGAGGGCGACCGGGCCCCCCGTGCCGGGGAAGGAGTACCACACGGTCCGCCCGGGAGCCGTCGCACAGGTCAGCGGGGCCTCGGGAAGGAGCGCGGCGCCCCGGGTCGTCGTGCGTGCCGTCTCACCGACACTGACCGGTGTCGCGCCCGCCGGCTGGTCGTTGGATGGCGTGGACTGGGCCGGCTTGGGGCCGTTGGCGGCACGGACGACGGATCTGGTGACCACCTCCAGGGCCTGGCAGGTCGCGTCGACCTCCATCCAGGGCAGGGACACGCGGGCGTTCACGTCGAGGAGCGTGCTGTGCTGGGTGATCCGCGCCGTCGCGGTCTGCAGCACCGACTTCGCCGTCCGCTCGGCCGGCGCCAGGCTCGCGGTGACCTCGTAGCGGCCGAGAAGCTCGCCGGTCTGTGAGTCGCGCAGCGGCAGCTCCGCGGTGATCAGGTCGCCCTTGGGCTCGTCGACCACGCCGAAGAGGTGGAACTGGTTGTTCGGCTCGCCCACCTCGACCGAGAGGTAGTACTCGCCGTCCTCGGGACCGAACAGGCCCACCACGGCGTTGCCCTCGCAGCGCTCCCGGTCGAAGAAGCGACGCTCGAAGCGGACCGTCGAGGCAGGCCGGTTCGACACGTAGGTGGCCGTGGTCGAGGAGCCGGAGCAGTCGAGATCGTCGACGACGAACCCCGGCAGCGCCAGCGTCGCGTCCGCGGCGAGGCTCGCGGTCACGATGGTCGCCCTGACGTGCTGGTTGCCCGACCCGTCCCGGCTGGTGCGCTCGACGGTGTCGAGAACGCTGGTGGTCGCGGCGAACCGGCCCGAGCCGGCCTCCTCCCGGTGCCCGCCCCCGCCGTCGGTGAACGCGGCCAGCACGAAGGAGATCGAGTCCTCCTGCCAGCCACCCTCGACACTGAAGGCGGTCAGCAGGGGGGCGTCGTCGGGTCCCACGCTGACGAAGGCTCCCGCGCCGAAGTCGGCCGAGGTGTAGGCCGACACCCGCACGGTCTCGCCCGTGGTGGTGGAGCCGGCGCAGTCCAGCCCGGCGTCGTACTGGGTGACCGTCGTCGGTGGCGCAGCGAACGCAGGGGGCATCAGGAGACCCAGGACAACCGTTGTGACCACTGCAGCGTGCGTACGTCGATACATGGCGAACCCCCGTGGCTCGAGCCCGGAGGCCGGACGCATCGCGGGCGACGCGACGGAATCTACTCCCCGGCCGCGGCACCATCCATAGTCAGAACGGGCCCGACCGTCGGGTAGCCACCGACCACCAGCTGCGGACCGACGGGGGACCGGTAGCTCGAGGAATGCAGGTGTCGCGCGACACGACTCGGCACTAGGTGTGCCGCCGACATGAGGTCACCTGGGCCGGCGACCCGACGGGCTGGACCACACACCCGACCGCCAGGCGGTCCGGCTCGCCCTCCGATCAGCTGGCGCCGGCCGTGGCGCGACGCACTGCGGCCTGGTACCCGCGGATGAGCTGGTCGCCGATGTTCTCGAGCTGCACGCGCAGCTCGTGGTCGGTGACGTCGATGTCGTTGAGAATGGGCCCGGTCAGCGCCTGGCTGACCGCAGCCCCCCAGATCCGGGCGAGCGGGTCGTCGGACCCGGAGATGAGCAGGGCGTCGATGCGTCCGGTCAGGGCCTGGGCCGGTTCGATCACGACCGGGTGCGTCAGGGCGGACACGTCCCGGCTCAGCCACGAGGCCACCCGGCGCTGCCGGATGAGGTAGTCGATGTAGGCGTGCAGCGCCTCCCTGCGCCGGGCGCTCTCCCGACGCACCGACTCCACCCCGTCCAGCAGGTGCGCCAGATCCTCGAAGGCCGGCGCGACCACCGCCGCCAGCAGCTCCTCCTTCGAGTGGAAGTGGTAGGTCACCGCGGCCTTGCTGACCCCGAGCCGGTCGCCGATCATCTGCAGCGACGTCCCGCTGTAGCCGTGCTCGACGAACAGGTCCAGCGCAGCCTGGACGAACCGCTGGCTCGGCTGGTGGGGTGCCCGCGAGGGCTGAGTGACCTTCGGGGATGTCGGCATGACGCGAGGTTAGACCCTCCCAGGGCGCTCGAGCAAGAAATCTGCTTTACGTACGTCCAGATTGACGCTGACCGTGCGTCAAGTCACAGTCTGACCGAAAGGCCAGTTTCTACTTGACGGACGGTCAGTTTCCGTGGCACGTTGTGACTTGCCGATCGGTCAGGTCGGTCGTGGACACAACAGCTCAGGAGACGACTTCAGATGGCTTCCTTCCTCTATCGCATCGGGCGCCTCGCGTTCGAACGCCGCAGGCTGGTGCTGGCGGCCTGGCTGCTCGTGCTGGTCGCCGTCGGCGGACTGGCCGGCGCGTTCAGCAAGAACGCCGACGCCCAGCTGTCCATCCCCGGAGTGGAGTCCGTGACCGCCACGGAGCTGTTGCAGGACCGGTTCCCGCAGGGTGCGGCCGGCGGCGCCACTGCCCGGGTCGTGGTGGCTGCCCCGGACGGACAGTCGGTGAGCGATCCGGGCAACCGGTCCGAGATCGAGTCCACGCTGGCCCGGGTCGCGGACGGCGCCCAGGTGGCCGCGGTGTCCGATCCGTTCGAGACCCGGTCGGTCTCACCCGACGGCACGGTCGCCTACGCCACGGTCTCCTACGCCGTAGCCGTCGACCAGATCACCGCCGAGGCCCGCGCTGACCTCCTGGCGGCCGGCGACGACGCCAAGGCGGCGGGTCTCGAGGTCGAGGTCGGAGGTGAGGCGACCCAGGCCGAGGCCGGTTCGGCAGCCACCGAGGCGATCGGTGTGCTGATCGCGATGCTCGTGCTGGCGGTCGCCTTCGGCTCCATCGTGGCCGCAGGTCTGCCGCTGCTGACCGCGTTGATCGGTGTAGGTGTCGGCATGGCCGGCACGCTCGCTCTCTCCTCGGTCGTCGAGCTCACCAGCACCGCACCGGTCCTCGGGCTGATGGTCGGTCTGGCGGTGGGCATCGACTATGCGCTGTTCATCTCGATCCGCCACAAGCAGCACCTCGCTGACGGCATGGACCCGCACGAGTCCGCCGCCATGTCCGTCGGCACCGCCGGCAGTGCCGTGGTCTTCGCCGGCGCCACCGTGATGATCGCCCTGGCCGGCCTCGCCGTCGTCGGGATCCCCTTCCTGACGACCATGGGTCTCGTCGCTGCCGGAATGGTCGGCGTCGCCGTCCTCGTCGCGCTGACGCTGGTCCCTGCGCTGCTCGGCTTCGCGGGCGGGCGGTTCAACCGCTGGCCCATCCCCGGGTTCCGCGGCCGCCAGGCGCGGCTGAAGACCAACGAGTCCACCGGGACCAAGTGGGCCAAGCTCGTCACCAAGCGGCCCGCCGCCTTCCTGCTGGCCGCCGTGATCGGCACCGGCGTCCTGGCCATCCCCGCCCTCAGCCTCGAGCTCGGCCTGCCCGACGAGGGCAACCTGAGCTCGGACACCACCCAGCGCAAGGCGTACGACCTGCTCGCTGACGGCTTCGGACCCGGCTTCAACGGACCTCTGACGATCGTGGTCGACGGTCAGGGCTCCAGCGACGTCCAGGGAGCGGCCGACGGTACCGCGAAGGCCATCTCCGGTCTTGCCGACGTTGCCGCGGTCAGCCCGGCCACGCTCAACGAGGCCGGCGACACCGCGATCATCACGGTCTTCCCCGGTAGTGGACCGGCCGACACCGCGACCAAGGATCTGGTCGGGTCGATCCGCGACCTCCAGTCCCAGATCACGGAGGCGACCGGAGCCGAGGTCTTCGTCACCGGCAACACCGCGCTGGGGATCGACATCTCCGACAAGCTCACCAGTGCGCTGCCGCTGTTCCTGATCGTGGTCGTGGGGCTCTCCCTGCTCCTGCTGACGCTGGCCTTCCGATCGATCCTGGTGCCGCTCAAGGCGACCGCCGGTTTCCTGCTCAGCCTGGCCGCCACCTTCGGCGCGCTGGTCGCGGTCTTCCAGTGGGGCTGGTTCGCCGACCTGATCGGCCTGCAGTCCACCGGGCCGATCATCAGCTTCCTGCCGATCCTGCTGGTAGGGCTGCTGTTCGGACTCGCGATGGACTACGAGGTCTTCCTGGTCAGCCGGATGCGCGAGGACTACGTCCACGGTGCGTCTCCGCGCGAGTCGATCATCGGTGGCTTCCGCCACGGCGCACGGGTCGTCACGGCGGCCGCGCTGATCATGGCCTCGGTGTTCGCCGGCTTCATCCTCGGCGACGACGCCACGATCAAGTCCATCGGGTTCGCCCTGGCCTTCGGCGTGCTCATCGACGCCTTCGTCGTCCGGATGACCATCGTGCCGGCCGTCATGGCGCTGCTCGGTGACAAGGCCTGGTACCTGCCGAAGTGGCTGGACCGGATCATGCCGGACGTCGACATCGAGGGCGCCCAGCTGGAACGAGCGCACCCGTTCACGCCCACCACCGACCCCTCCGAAGCCGCCACCGGCGGTGACCCCGAACCGGTTCGCCAGCCTGTCGGCTGACGAACCCAGGCTGTCCGGTCACCCCACCCCGCCCCCCCGGGAGCCTCGGGGTGGCCGGGCAGCCGCCCATCCGGCCGCTCATCGCCCGTCCGGAGCCCGTCCGACGTCGACCCAGGAGCAGCCGGTGAGCACGACGCACCACAGCCGCCCGAGCGAGACCCGCGGAACCGCCGTGGCGTCGCGCGCGCCACGAGGGGCAGCACAGTTCGTGGTGCGCACCGGCCTCGAGGTCGCGATCATCGGCGTGCTGTTCCTCGTCTACAACCTCGGTCGGCTGGGCATCCAGGGCCAGGAGTCCGCGGCCCGCGGTCATGCCGGTCTGGTCCGCCGCCTCGAGGCGACGATCCACCTTCCCTCGGAAGCCGCACTCCAGGACGCGATCGCTGCGGTGCCCCATCTCTTCGAGCTGGCCAACCGGTACTACGTCACCCTCCACTTCCCGGTGATGATCGCCTTCCTGCTGTGGGGGTTCCTGGCCCGCCCGCGCGCCGAGTACGTCTGGGCCCGCAACCTGCTCGTCACCATGACCTTTGTCGGCCTGGCGATCCACATGGTGTTCCCGCTCGCGCCGCCACGGATGTTCCCCGAATGGGGCTTCACCGACACGATGGCCGTGTGGGGCCCTTCCGCCTACGACGGAGCCAGCGCCGCGGTCGCCAACCAGTACGCCGCCATGCCGAGCCTGCACATCGGCTGGGCGCTGCTGATCGCGTTCGTGGTGCTGCGCACCGGACCTCGTCCCCTCGCAGTGGTGGCACTGCTGCACGCGGCGACCACGGTGTTCGTCGTCGTCGTCACCGCCAACCACTGGTGGCTCGACGGCATCATCGCGGCCACGCTCCTGGCACTGGCCCTGGTGGTCTTCCCCCGGCCCGCCGCGCACCCGCTCGCCGGCCTCGACCGACGGCGGTCGCTACGCCCCAGCAAGGAGCCCTCGTCATGAGGGCGGTTCCGCCCACCCGTCCGTCTGCGCGTCAGCACGACCGGGCCGAGGAGTTCGCCGCGCCGGTCGCGGTGGCGGCGTACGTCCACCAGGCGACCGGCACGGCGTGGCTCGATGTGGCCGGGGAGGTCACCGCGCCGTCGAACCTGGGGTGCCTCCTCTCGCAGCTGCGTCGAGCACATCGGCGCATCCCTCGAGAAGTCAGCGTCGTCGGCGTCGACCTGACCCGGGTCGAGGAGGTCACGATCGACCTCGTGGTGCTCCTGTGCCTGGAGAGCCGGCTCCTGGGGGTGCGCGGCATCGAGCTGGCGATCGTGCTCCGGGACGAGACCGCGGTCCCGACCAGCGCCGGACAGATGCTGGAACGCCTCCAGGTCTGGCGGGTGGACGCCGACCGTCGGGCCGTCCTGACGCGGGCTGCGGAGCACGCCCGCCTCGGGCGACAGGGCTGGAAGCCGCTGGGAGTCCGGGCACCGGGCCACACGGGTGTGCGTCCCTCATCGAGCGCCACCCACTGAGCCCAGACGTGGTCCGTCGCGTGCGTGCCGTCGAAGACACCTACCGCAGCACGGCACGTCCGCTGCTCCCCGATGAGTGGGCCCCCCGCTCACCGGCGCCGGCTCGTCCTCGGGAGACACATCGAGGCCACAGGCCGACGAGAAACGGCCCCTGACGCTGAAGGACGTCGGAAGACGTCCGTTCAGGTCAGGGGCCGTGCGTGACACCCATCAGGTGGGCCTCGGCCCACGCTCGATCAGATGTCGTAGTACAGCTCGAACTCGTGCGGGTGCGGGCGCATCTGCACGGGCAGGATCTCCTGGGTGCGCTTGTAGTCGATCCAGGTCTCGATCAGGTCCGGCGTGAACACGTTGCCCACCGTCAGGAACTCGTGGTCGGCCTCGAGGGAGTCGAGGACGGCGTTGAGCGACGTCGGGACCTGGGCGATGTCGGCCATCTCGTCCGGCGGGAGCTCGTAGATGTCCTTGTCGATCGGTGCCGCAGGCTCGGTCTTGTTCTTGATGCCGTCGAGGCCGGCCAGCAGCAGCGCGGAGAACGCGAGGTACGGGTTGGCGGACGGGTCGGGGCAGCGGAACTCGATGCGCTTGGCCTTCGGGTTGGACCCGGTGATCGGGATCCGCACGCAGGCCGAGCGGTTGCGCTGGCTGTAGACCAGCGAGATCGGGGCCTCGAAGCCGGGCACCAGGCGGTGGTAGGAGTTCACCGTCGGGTTCGTGAAGGCCAGCAGCGACGGGGCGTGCTTCAGGATGCCGCCGATGTAGTAGCGGGCCATGTCGGAGAGCCCGCCGTAGCCGGTCTCGTCGTAGAACAGGGGCACGCCCTCGTTCCAGATCGACTGGTGCACGTGCATGCCCGAGCCGTTGTCGCCGAAGATCGGCTTCGGCATGAAGGTTGCGGTCTTGCCGTTGCGCCAGGCGGTGTTCTTGATGATGTACTTGAACTTCATCACGTCGTCCGCGGCCTTGAGCAGCTCGTCGAACTTGTAGTTGATCTCCGCCTGCCCGGCGGTGCCGACCTCGTGGTGGGCCCGCTCGACCTGGAGGCCGGACTTCTCGAGCTCGATCACCATCTCGTCGCGCAGCTCACCGAAGTGGTCGGTGGGGGCGACCGGGAAGTAGCCGCCCTTGTACTTGACCTTGTAGCCACGGTTGTCGTTCTCGAACGCGTCGCCGGTGTTCCAGGCGCCGGCCGAGGAGTTGATCTCGTAGTAGCCGGCGTTGGCCTTGGTCTCGAAGCGCACGTTGTCGAAGACGTAGAACTCGGCCTCGGGGGCGAAGAACGCCTGGTCGCCGACGCCGGTGCTGGCGAGGTAGGACATCGCCTTGCGGGCGATGTTGCGCGGGTCACGCGAGTAGGCCTCGCCGGTGAGCGGGTCGTGGATGAAGAAGTTGACGACCAGGGTCTTCGCGACCCGGAACGGGTCGAGGTACGCCGTGGTCGGGTCCGGGAAGAGCGACATGTCGGACTCGTGGATCGCCTGGAAGCCCCGGATCGAGGAGCCGTCGAAGCCGAGCCCGTCGTCGAAGACCGACTGGTCGAACGACGACACCGGGACCGTGAAGTGCTGCATCACGCCGGGCAGGTCGCAGAAACGGACGTCGACCATCTCGACGCGCTCGTCCTTCAGGTACTTGAGCAGCTCTTCGCTGTTCTGGAACATTCGTCCTCCTTGGCTGCACCGTGGCGGCAGCCGACACAAGTCTGGGTGGAGAGTCCGGGGCAGCGTTGCGCCGGTGTGCTCGCAACTTACGCAGGAGCAGTTTCTTGACCGTATCTGGTTTGTTTCGGGCAGGTAACAGGTGCCCCACCCGTGGGACGGCCCGCGACCCGATCTAGCCTGACCGGGTGCCTCAACCTCTTCCGTGGGAGACCGCGTCCTGGGGGCGTCGCATCCTCGCCCTGGTCGTCGACTGGTTCGCCTCGAGCCTCGTGGTCGTCGCGATCGTCGGGCCGGGCCGGTTCTTCGCCGACCCGTCCACCTCACCGGACTCGCTGCCCTCGCTGCTGACCCTCGTGGTCTTCGTGGCCGAGTCGGCGCTGCTCACGGCCCTGTCGGGCGGCTCGTTCGGCAAGCTCGCGACACGGCTGCGCGTCGTCCGGACCGACGGCAGTGGGCGCCGGGTGGGCCTGCTCGGTGCGCTGGCGCGCTCGATCCTGGTCGCGGTGGTCATCCCCCCGCTGATCTTCCGCCCCGACGGGCGGGGCCTGCACGACATGATGGCCGGCACGGCCACGGTCACGCTGCAGACGGCCAAGGGTCTCTGAACGAGGCTCCGAGGCTCAGCGGCCGCGCATGTTCTGGCGCTGGCCCTTCATGCTGTTCGGCACCGGTCCCTTGGGGATCGGCAGGGCCGAGCGGTTGGCGTCCATGGCCTTCAGCCGGTTGAGCAGGTCGGTCATGTCTGCCGGCTTCACCTGACGGCCGAGCTTGGAGACGTGGCGCACGAGGCGGGGCAGCGGCACCTCGCCGTCGCCGTGACCCACCACGACCTCGTGGATCGGGAAGCCGCTGGCCACCCGCTCGTGCTTGCGACGCTCGCTGATCATCAGCTGGCGAAGCCGGGCACTGCTGGCGCCCTCGCCGACCAGGACGATCCCGGGGGGCCCCACCACGCGGTGCACGACGTCCTGCTGGCGGGTGAAGGCGACGACCGGGTCGGTCTTCCAGCCCTTCTTGAGCATCCGCAGGGCTGCCGCGGCGGCACCGGGCTGGCCCTCCATCTGGCCGTACGCCGCGGACTGCGCGCGCCGCCCGAAGACGATCATCGTGGCGAGGGCGCCGAGGAGCAGGGCGCCGACGATCGAGATGACTAGGCCGATCCAGCCGTCACCCGGCAGGAGGAAGAAGATCGCGAACCCGATCGCCGCGGTGACCACGAAGGTGCCCAGGAGGATCAGGCCGAGCCTCGGGTCGGACTTCTTCGCCATCCGGAAGGTCTCGACGAACTGCTTGCGGCGGCTCATCTTGTCCGGCTTGACCGCCTTGTCCTTCGACGGTGCGTCCTTGGGGGCCTTCTTCGCCATGGCGTCGGTGCCTTACTGGTGCGGAGGGATCAGGAGGTGCGGTCAGACGCTGGAGGCTGCGCTGACGGTGCCGGAGGAGATGCCCTCGCGGGCGTCCATGGCCTGACGGTACAGCCGACCGGCTCGGTACGACGAACGGACCAGCGGACCGGACATGACACCCGAGAAGCCGATCTCGTCGGCCTCGTCCTTGAGCTCCACGAACTCCTCGGGCTTCACCCAGCGCTCGACCGGGTGGTGGCGCGCGGACGGGCGGAGGTACTGGGTGATCGTGATCAGCTCACAACCCGCCTCGTGCAGGTCGCGCAGCGCCTGGGTGACCTCCTCGCGGGTCTCGCCCATCCCCAGGATCAGGTTGGACTTGGTGACCAGCCCGAAGTCGCGGGCCTGGGTGATCACGTCGAGCGAGCGGTCGTAGCGGAACGCGGGACGGATCCGCTTGAAGATCCGCGGCACCGTCTCCACGTTGTGGGCCAGCACCTCGGGACGGGACTCGAAGACCTCGCGCAGCAGATCGGGCTTGCCGTTGAAGTCGGGGATCAGGTTCTCGACGCCGGTGCCGGGGTTGAGCTCGTGGATCACCCGCACGGTCTCGGCGTACAACCACGCGCCACCGTCCTCGAGGTCGTCACGGGCGACGCCGGTGATCGTGGCGTAGCGCAACGCCATCTTCTGCACCGACTCCGCGACCCGACGCGGCTCGTCGCGATCCAGCGGCAGCGGCTTGCCGGTGTCGATCTGGCAGAAGTCGCAGCGACGGGTGCACTGGTCACCGCCGATGAGGAAGGTGGCCTCGCGGTCCTCCCAGCACTCGAAGATGTTGGGGCAGGCCGCCTCCTGGCACACGGTGTGCAGGCCCTCACCCTTGACCAGGCTCTGCAGCTCCTTGTACGCCGGGCCCATCGTGGCCCGCGTCTTGATCCACTCCGGCTTGCGCTCGATGGGCGTCTCCGCGTTGCGCACCTCGAGGCGCAGCAGCTTGCGGGTGCCGGGAGTGGGGGCGGAGGAGGGAGCTTGAGTCACGTTCGCCAACTGTACGCCGGGCGAGGGGGCCACCCAATTCGCTCCGGAACAGTCCCCGCGGGGCCCGACCTCTGCCCGATCGGCGGATGGCGAGCACGGACGTCGCCGTCCTAGAGTCGCTCCTGCTCTACGCTGTGCGTCGCGACGGGGGTCGAGAATCGGGTCACCCCGCGCTCTTGATGGGGGACACATGTTCAGGTCGGTCACACTCGTACGCCACGACGCGCCGCGCCGAGCCCTGTCGTGGGCCGCCGTCGGCGTCCTGCTCAGCGCCGCGGCCGCTCCGGGCCTGGCCATCGCCTCCCCGGTCGTCACCGCGGACGCCGCGCCCGCCGGGCAGCGGGTGCTGCAGTCGGTGGCGGTCACGATGGCCCCGGACGGGACGCTGACCGACGTCTCGGGGACGACGGTCTCCACCCCGTCCGGCTCCGAGGAGGCGACGTCGACCGAGCAGACCTACTCGCCGCAGGACGTGGTCGGCGACCTGCCCGTGCGGGTGCTCGCCGCCTACCGCACCGACGAGGGCGCGGGCACCGACCTCGCCGACCTCGCCGGCTACACCGGTCGCGTCGAGATCGACGTGACGGTGCAGAACCTCACGATGGCGCCGCAGACGCTCACCTACGACGTCGACGGCTCCTCGCGCTCGCGGACCGCCCTGGTCGGCGCCCCGCTGACCGTGGTCGCCTCGACCGTCCTCGACGGCACCGACGCCTCCGCGGTGGTCACCCCGGACACGCGGAGCGCCGGGTCGCGCCGGGCCGCGTCCGCCACGAACGGCGTGCTGAGCCAGGCGGCCGACGGCACCACGCAGGTCCAGTGGGCGACGCTGCTCGCGCCGCCGCAGATCGGGCCCAGCGCGACGTTGACGCTGGTGGTCGACGCAGAGGACTTCCAGGCCCCCGACTTCGACCTGAGCGTCCAGCCCGGGCTGGTGACGGACCCGTCCGTCGGCGCCCTCGTCGACGCCGCCTTCCAACCGGGCAGCTCCTCGGAGCTCAGGCTCCAGGCCCGGACGATCGGCCTCGTCGGCGAGGTGAACACCGTGCTCGCCCGCGCCGGCGAGACGATCTCCAAGGTGCGCACCACCCTCGACTCCTCCGCGGAGACCCTGGGCACCAAGACGGTCGCCGACCTCGAGTCCAGCGCCACCGGCGTGGCCTCCTCGATGCGGGGGCTCGACGGGTCGGTCAAGTCACTCGGCCGGGAGCTCTCCTCGTCGCTGGACTCCACCCGCTCCTCGGCCCTCGCGCAGCTGCTGCAGACCGTGACCACCCTGGACCGGATGCTCGGCGACACCTCGATGAAGCCGCACGCCGCCGCGGTGCGCGGCCGGGGCTGCGAGACCAGCGTCGCGGCGCCCGGCGCCGCGGCCAGCGTCTACGGCAACATCGTGAACGTCGCGGGCCAGCTCAGCGGCTTCGCCGACGCCACGGACTCCTGCAAGACCACGCTCCAGCGCTCGATCCTCGACAGCGTCGGCCCGGCCGACCCCGACGTCGACAAGTGCCGCACCGCCGAGTCGGTGACCTGTGCGCTCTTCGGTGCCCGGGCGAGCTTCGGCAAGATCGCCGAGGACCTCGTCAAGAGCGGCGACAAGGCCCTGACCGCCCTGGAGCCGGCCCGGATCACCGACGCCGTCGAGGCGGCGACGAGGCTCTCCGGGAACGTCGACACGGTCATCACGACGACCTCGAACCTGCTGGGGGCGGCCCCGCTGGGCCGGGTCAACCTGAAGATCCAGGACGTCAGCAAGGCCCTCGACCTCGTCCGTGGCGACGCGCAGGACCTGCGCACCGTCGTCGCCGGGGTGCACGGCACGGCCGTCTCGGCCCGCGGTGAGGTCGCCGCCATGACCACCCAGAACCAGGCGCTCGCCGCGGAGCTGTGCACGATGGTGGGCGACGGCTCCGAGCCGGACACCCTCTCGGCCCAACGCGTCGAGGGGCTGCGCTCCTACCTGGTGGCGCAGTCGTGCCCCGACGCAGGTGGCAGCACCCGCCCGATCGGGGGCCCCGGCACCCCGATGGAGAGCCGCATCAGCGCCCAGGGCGCAGCCTGGGACCAGATCGTGGCGGCCACGGACACCGCGGACCGGGCCTCGGCCACCGGAGCCGCGCTCGCGACCCTCGACGGGCGGATCGTCGCGGTGCGCGAGCAGCTCGACCTGCTCAAGTCCTCGGTGCAGCGGGACAGCGGGGAGGTCGACCGCCAGATCGGCGACCTCGACGGCAACGTCAAGGAGCTCCAGCAGGCCCGCACTTCCGTGGTGGACACCATCGGAGTCGTCCAGCAGCAGCAGGCCAGAGCCATCGCGGACGTGAAGGCGGCCTTCGAGTCCGCGGCCCAGGACACCTCGGCCAACGTCAGCAACACCGTGGACCCGCAGATCCGCCAGGTCACCAAGCGCTCGCAGCACAGCAGCGAGACCCTCGGCAGGATGTTCGACCAGTCGGCGTCCGGGCTGAACGCCGCCGCCGGCAAGATCGCCCGGGACGGCGCCAGCACGCTCCAGGCGCAGAAGAAGAGCTTCGCCAGGGAGCAGGCCGCCGCCGGCACCCGGATCTCGGGGCAGGTCGAGCAGGGGCTGGCCGGCATCGCCCGGGGCGTCTCCTCCTCCACCCGGGACATGGAGGCGGCCGGTGCCCTGCTCACCCGGGACCTCAACCGGGTGCTGCTCGATCTCGGCGACCGCGAGGTCAACGGCTCCGGTCTGCTCGGCTCGATGACCACCGGTGCCGCGACGGCCCGGTCCGCCGACTACCAGCTGGCGCTGGCCACCGACCGGACGACGTCGTACGCCAACGTCCGCAGCGCCGACATCGGCGGCCTGCTCCTGCGCCAGGCGCAGAGCGACGCGGCCTTCGAGCGGCAGGCCGCCCTGCCCGCCTTCGCGATGGACCTCCCCTCGGGTGTCGCCCACCGCACCGTCTACACCTTCCACCTCGGGGCTGGCTCGTGACGCCTCGGTCCGCACGGTGGCCCGCGACGGGCCTGGCCGGGCTGGTCCTGGCCGGGAGCCTGGCGGGCTGCTCAGCCTCCGACTCCGCGGAACCCGAGGCCGCGCCCGCGCGCCCCTCGCCGGTGGCCCTCGACGCGGCGGACGTCCCCGCGGGCCTCGCCGTGGGGGTGGTGGTCAGCCTGACCTCCGCCCCGGGGGAGGGCTCGGGGTGGAGCGGCCCCGCAGAGGGCGCCCGGGTCGCGGCGTACCGCTACGGCCTCGGTGACGTCGACGTCCGGGTGCGAGCGGTGGACGACAAGGGCACGGCCAAGGGGGCCGCGGCGGCGGTCCGCACCCTCGTGGAGGACGACGTGGCCGGCATCGTGCTGGCCACCGAGGGCGCGCACGTGCAGGCGGCGCTGGCCACGGCCGCCGAGGCCGGGGTGCCCGTCCTGCTGCCCTACGAGACCGACGCCCGCGACCTGGCCGACGGGGCCTGGCTCACCGGGCCCGACCGGGAGCAGGTGGTGAGCACCCTGGCCACCGCCCTCGCCTCGGACAAGCTCGTCCGGCCCGTGCTCGTGGACGCGGGTGGCGGGCGGCCGGCCGGTATCTCCACGGTCTCCGGCCACCGGTTCCGCGCCGGCGGCGACGTCGCACGCACGGCAGCGGCCATCGCGAAGCAGGTCCGGTCGGGCACGGTCGACTCCGTCCTCGTGACCGGCCCCGCGCAGCTCCAGGCGACCGTGGTGCGGGGCCTCCAGGGCGCGAACGTGCAGGTCCCCGTGCTGCTCACCCCCGACGCCCTGAGCCCGACCTTCCCGACCACGCTGGCGGACCTGGACGGCACCCTGTCCGGCAGCCTCACCACGGCCGGGCCCGACGCCGGCGACGTGGCCGCGATGGGCTCGGGTGAGGAGGGCGAGGCGTTGTCGGCGTACTTCGCCGCCCTGCGCGCCACGGCCGGAGACCCCGGCGTGACGGACTTCTTCGACGACGAGCCGTTCGCGACCGTGAGCGACGTGGCCGACACCCGTAGCCACGACGCGGTGGTCGCCCTGGTCACGGCGGCGGCCGCGGCCGGCAGCGCGACCCCGACGGACGTCGCGGACGCCCTGGCCGGGCTGAGGGTCACCCACGCCGACGGACTCGCCGGACCGGGCCTGGACTTCACCTCGCCGAGCGCCCTCGCCGACGACGACGTCCTCGTCCTGCAGGCCTCCACCCAGGGACCCGGGCTGCGACCCGTCGCCACGAAGCAGGAGCCGCAGCTCTTCTGGTTCACCGCGTCGAACGACTGAGAAGGAGACGGCCGTGCGCCTCGTCATCGACGTGGACGACCACCCGTGCGAGGTCGAGGTGGCGCAGTTCGCCGACGCCGCGACCCTCGCCGACCTCGTTTCGGCCGCTGTCGGGGTGAGCGTCCGGGCCGCAGGAGACGCTCTGGGTCGACGCGGAGCGGCACACGGCCGAGGACCAGTTGCGCGGGCTGACGCTCCTCGAGGGCTCGCGGATCCGCCGCGAGCGGCTGGAACGCCCGGAGCCGTTGCGCGGCTGGGCGGCGGCGGTGTCCGGGGGCCTGCACGCCGGGCGCACGGTCGCCGTGCCGGCGCGGCGCCCACTGACGGTGGGTCGCGCCCCGCAGGCCGACCTGACCCTGGACTCACCCAGCGCGTCGTGGAGCCACGTCACCGTCGAGCAGGAGGAGGACGGGCTGCGGGTCCGCGACGCCGGCTCCACCAACGGGACCCTCGTCGACGGGGTCGCTGTCGGCGAGGACGGCGTCCTCGTGACGCACGAGGCGGTCGTGGTCGCCGGGGGTACGGCGATCACGCTGCGTCGCGAGCCCGCCGAGACCCCGGCGCCCGCCCCGGGCACCCTGCACAACCTGACCGCCGCGGGCACAGCGCCGTTCAACCGGCCGCCGCGGCCCGGCCGGCCGCCGGCCCCCGAGGCCGTGCAACCGCCGGTCCACAAGGACCCGCCGGCGCCGACCCGCTTCAGCATCGCCACGCTCGTCGGCCCGCTGCTCCTGGCCGCCGTGATGGTGATGGTCATGGGGAACGCGCAGTACGCCCTGATCGCCGGCCTCAGCCCCGTGCTCGGCGTCGGCACTTGGTGGGAGCAGAAGCGCCGCCGCAAGGCCGACATGGCCGACGAGGACGAGCGCTTCGAGAAGGCCCTCGACACCCTGCGCGACGGACCTCGAGCAGGCCGCGAGCGCCGAGCGCACCCGGCGCCGCGAGGAGATCCCCGACCCCGCCACCGCGCTGCGTCGCGCCGCACTGCCCACCACGCGGCTCTGGCAGCGCCGCCCGCGCGGCGGCGACTTCCTCGCCCTGCACGCCGGCGTCGGCGACGTCACGTGGGCGCCGCCGGTCGACCGGCAGTCCGGGCCGCGGCTCGAGGACCGGGTGAAGGAGATCGTCGCCGCCGCACACATGCCGTCCGCACCGGTCGAGGTCGACCTCACCGCCGGCGGCGTCGTCGGTGTGGTCGGTGACCGCCAGGGAGCCCTGGCCGTGGCGCGGAGCCTGGTCTGCCAGGCCGCCGTGCACTGTGGCCCCGCGGACCTGACCATCGGCGTCTTCTGCGACCCCGGCCGCGACGAGGCCTGGTCGTGGACCACCTGGCTGCCGCACGTGCGCCGCCTCGGCGACGGCTCCGGCGGCCAGTGGGTCTCCGCCCACCGCGCCCGCAGCGAGGGCCTGCTGCGCGGCCTGCGCGACGGCATCGACGGCCACCCGACCCCGACCGTGCTGCTGGTCCTCGACTCCGACGTGCTCACCGAGGGCCGCGACGCCCCGGCCCGCACCCTGCTCGGGCACGGGCGGCCCCTCGAGGGCTCCTCGAGCCCCCGGCCCACCACCCAGGTCTCCGGCATCGTCATCGCGGCCACCGAGGAGCAGCTGCCGGCGTCCTGCACCGTCGTGCTGCGGGTGCGCGGTGACGCCGAGGGCACGGTCACCCGGCCCGACGACCTCACCACCGTCGACGACGTCGTCCTCGCCGGGCTGGACGTCGAGACCGCGCGGCGCTGCGCCACCGACCTGGCCCGCTTCGACGATCCCGAGCTGGTCGTGCCCGGCGCGGCGCTGCCGGGCCTGGTCCGGCTGCCGGGACTGCTGGGCCTCGACGAGCTGAGCCCGGAGGCGATCCGCACGAGCTGGGCGGCGGCCACCGGCGTCTCCACGCCGGTCGGGGTGGGGGAGCACGGCGCCTTCTCCCTCGACCTCGTCCGGGACGGGCCGCACGGCCTGGTCGGCGGCACCACCGGCTCCGGCAAGAGCGAGTTCCTGCGCTCCTTGGTCGCCGGGCTGGCGGCCCGCAACGACCCGACGCGCCTGACCTTCATCCTGATCGACTTCAAGGGCGGCGCGGCGTTCGCGACCTGTGAGCGGCTCCCGCACACGATCGGCACCGTGAGCAACCTCGACGAGCAGCTCGCCGACCGCGCGCTGCGCGCCCTCGAGGCCGAGATGGACTACCGGCAGCGGGTCTTCGCGGCCGCCGGCGAGGGTATCGACAACCTCGACGCCTACCTCGCCACGAACCCCGAGCAGCCGATGCCGCGGCTGCTGCTGGTGGTCGACGAGTTCGCGATGCTGGCCAAGGAGTACCCCGACGTCCTGTCGTCGCTGGTCAGCGTGGCCGCCGTCGGCCGGACCCTCGGGGTGCACATGATCCTGGCCACCCAGCGCCCGGCCGGCGTGGTCAACGAGGACATCCTGGCCAACACCAACCTCCGGGTCGCGCTGCGCGTGCAGAGCCGCGACGACTCGGTCAACGTCGTCGGCGTCCCGACCGCCGCGGCGATCGGACGCAGCCAGATGGGGCGCGCCTTCGTCAAGCTCGGGCAGGACGACATCACGCCCGTGCAGACCGCCCTGGTCACCGGCCGTTCGGAGACGCAGTCCTCGATGCCGGTCGACGTGCACCCGGTGGCGTTCGGCCAGGACACGCAGCGGCGTGCGGGCGGCCCGGTCGACGACGACGCCCCGGCCGACCTCGACCTGCTCATCGACGCCATCGTGGCTGCGAACGACGCTGCCGGCTACGCGCCGCCGCGCCCCGTGTGGCCCGAGCCGCTGGGGGAGCGCATCGAGCTCGCGGCCACGCTGGTGCCGGGCACCGACGGCCCCGCAGCCGCCGACCCGCGCGTCGTGGGGCAGGTGGTCGGGATGTCGGTCCAGGTCGCCCTGGCGGACGACCCGGACGGGCAGCGCCAGCTGCCGGCCGGCTGGGACCTCGACCGCGGCAACCTGCTGCTGATGGGCATCCCGGGCAGCGGCACCAGCACCACGCTCGCCAGTCTCGCGCTCACCCTGGCCACCGACCTCCGGCCCGACGAGCTCGACCTGCTCGTGCTCGACCTGGGCTCGCGCGACCTCGCGCCGCTGGCCGACCTGCCTCACACGGCGGCGTACGTCGGCTCGGGTGCGGCCTCGCGCGAGCAGCAGGTGCGGCTGCTGAAGTTCCTGCGCGCCGAGCTCGACCGGCGCCGCTCCGCCCCGGGCCCGCACCGAAGGACCGTCGTCCTCATCGACGGCCTCGCCGCGCTCAAGGACGAGTACGACGACTTCGAGGGGATCAAGCTGCTGGAGGGGCTCTACCGGGCCTACTCCGACGGCCCCGAGGTCGGGCTGTGGTGCGCCGCCACCACCACCAGGGCCAAGTCCGTGCCGTCCGCGATGGA
Organism: uncultured Actinomycetota bacterium; assembly: GCA_963760585.1. Classification (GTDB taxonomy): domain Bacteria; phylum Actinomycetota; class Actinomycetes; order Propionibacteriales; family Nocardioidaceae; genus Nocardioides. The sequence goes on along the minus strand of CAVXDI010000002.1, from coordinate 344,865 downwards.
CGAGGTGACCACGCAGAAGTGGCTCTTCCGTCTGGCCGACCAGTACGACTACGCGGCGGCCGGGGTGCCGGCCAAGTTCGCGCCGGCCGCCGTGCCGGGGCGCTGCGTGGTGGCCGAGACGCGGCTGCAGGCACACGTCGCGACCCCGTCGACCTCGCTCGCCGGAGCGGTCGCCCTGGTGGCGGGCCGCTGGGGCCCGGTGCCGCCCAAGGCCACCGTCGTCGGCCAGCTGCCGGAGTCGGTCAGCGTGGCCGAGCTCGGCGTGGACGCACAGGTCAGCGGCGACCCGTGGCGCGTCCCGGTCGGCGTACGCGAGTCCGACCTGGCGCCGGCGGTGCTGGAGAGCTACGAGGGCGAGCACGTGCTCATCGCCGGACCGCCCCGCTCGGGCAGGTCGACGCTGCTGGTCGCGATCGGCGAGACGTTGCGAGCCGGGGCCGCCGCCGAGGGGGTGCCGCTGACGGTGTGGGGCATCTGCGGTCGCCGTTCGCCGCTGGTGGACGCCGGCCTCGACCGGTGCGTCGTCGGTGACGAGGGCCTCGCGGCCCTGCTGGCCGCGGCGCGGGTGCACCGGGGCCGGCTGGTGCTGCTGGTGGACGACGCCGAGCAGTTCGACGACTCCGACCAGGCCATCGCCGGGCTGCTCGCGGCCCGCAGCAGCGACCTCAAGGTCGTCGCGGCCGGCCGCTCGGACGACCTGCGCTCGCTCTACAGCCACTGGACCAAGACGGTGCGCAAGTCGCGCGCCGGCGTGCTGCTCCAGCCCAGCATCGACTACGACGGCGAGCTGCTGGGGGTCACCCTCCCGCGCCGTTCGCCCGTGGCGATGACCGTCGGGCGCGGCTACCTGGCCAGCGGCGGCGCGGTCGAGATGCTGCAGGCGGCCGGGCCGAAGGCCCCGCTGGGCTGACAGCAGGTCCGGTCGCCCTCGCCCGCGGACTTACCGGTGCGGTTGCGCTCCTCACCGGGTTTCGAGGCTCAGGCGCGAGCGCGCCTTCACACCTCAACCAACGAACCCCCCCGTTGGTTGAGGTGCGAGCGGAGCGAGCCTCGAAACCCGGTGAGCGGACCACCCGGCTGCCCGCGTCCCCGGGGTCTCGAGGTTCGTCGCTGGCGCTCCTCACACCTCGACCAACGAAAACCCCCGGTGGTTGAGGTGTGAGCGGAGCGAGCCTCGAAACCCGGCGACGATCACTCGCGGCGGGCCCGTGACCTGATCCACCCGGGCGGTGGGTGGTGGCGTCCGGGTTTCGGGGGTGGCCGGAACTCGGGTGTTCCGTCGTCGGGGTTGAGCCGGACTTGCCAGGGGGTGTGGTGGAGGGTGCGGTGGTGGTGGCCGCAGAGCAGGACCAGGTTGTCCAGGGCGGTGGGGCCCTGGTCGGCCCAGTGGGTGATGTGGTGGGCGTGGCCCATCACCGGGGGCCTCGTGCAGCCGGGGAACGCGCAGTGCTGGTCGCGGCAGACCAGGGCCCGCCACAGCGCGGGGGTGACCAGGCGGTGGGTGCGGCCGACGTCGAGGACCTCGCCGTGGGTGCCGAGGGCGACGGGGATGATGTCGGCGTCACACGCGAGGCGTCGGACGACGGCCGGGGACAGCTCGGTGCCGTCGTCGCACAACGTGGCCCAGTTCATCGCCCCGATCGCACCACGCAGGGTGTCGAGGTGGGTGGTGACCGTGATCCGGGGCCGGGCGCCGTGGGCGTCGGGCGGCAGATCGGTCGCCAGGGCGTGCTCACAGGTCGACACGAGGGCGTCCCAGAGCCGGGCCCCGTGGTCCCGGACGTCCCCCGCGTCCGCACAGTCGTCGTCCCCGCCGGCTCCGGGGGTGGCCGACGGGGCGGGGGTGGGCTTGGTGAGGGGCAGGAGCGCGGCTTTGATCTTGGCGGCGTCCTCGACGGTCCCGCGGCCCTTGAGGCGGATGCCGCCGGCGCCGTCCTCGGTGAGGGCGAGGAACCGGCCGAGGTGCGCGGCGCGTTCCTGGGCGGCGAGGGCCTTCTCGGCCTTGCGTTCGGTGCCTTCGGGGTCGATGACGTGGATGAGGTGGCGGGCGGCCTTGCCCAGGTCGGTGGCATGCAGGCGCCCGGCTTCGTCGAGGAGGGTCTTCTCGGCCTGCTCGCGCAGGTCCGGGTTGGTGGGGAGCTCCTCGATGGCGTCACAGATGATCCCGGCCTGCTCGGGGGAGACCAGCCCGTCGCGCAACGCGTCCCGGGTTGCGGAGCGGTCGGTGACGAGGAGCTTCGCGTGCCGCACCGCCCGCCGCCCGGTGCCGTGGTAGGTCCCGGCGAGGTGGGTGAACCAGTCCCCGGTCGAGGACCACGCCAGGTGCTGCTGGGCGATCTTGCGGCCCTCGACCTCGGCGAGGGCGGCGGCCTCGATCGCGGCCAGGTGCGCCCGGACCGCCTCACACGCCGCCACCGCGTCCACCACCTCGTCCGGGGTCCTCGCCGCCCAGAGGACCTCGTCCAACGAGCGCAGCACCGCGTTCGCCGCCGCGACCACCTCGGCGGGGCTCGTGGGCGAGAACGTGGTGCCTTCCATGACCCCACTCAACCAGGGACCACCGACAGTCAAGGGCCGCTGACCGGCCCAGATCCCGCATGATGAGATGCAATCGAAAGTTTGTTCTACGCCTGTTTCGTGGTGGGGTGGGGGCAAGGCCGTGCGGTGGTTTCGAGGTTCGGGCCTAGGGGCCCTCACACCTCAACCGGCGGCGGCGGGGGTTTCGAGGCTCGCTTCGCTCACACCTCAACCAGCGGCGGTGGGGTTTCGAGGCTCGCTTCGCTCACACCTCAACCAACGGCGGTGGGGGTTTCGAGGTTCGGGCCTGGCGTCCCTCACGCCTCAACCGGTGGAGGACGGCGTTCGTCTCGCGCTCACCGGCTTCGTCCGGCTATGTCTGTGCCGTCACCTGGAGCAGCCCGGCGTTCTGGACTCGGCGCAACCGGATCTTGAGCAGGGCCAGCGGGAATCCAGCTACGGCTGGTTCTCCGACGGGAACGCGCTCCGCCAGGGACCCACGCCCCCCTGCCAGGCGGCGTCCGCCTGAGCCACGTAGTCGTGGATGTCGGTCGTGTGCACGCCCTCCTCTCGGAGCATCGAGCCAGGGTGCTCGGTCTGACGGACCCACGACGGGGTGCCGGCACCGGCCTCGAAGCAGGCGACTTCGTACTGCGGCTTCTTGCGCAGCCACCCTCGGCCGTCCGGGAGACGACGCACACGCAGCTGCCGCTCGGGGGGCGTCGTCATGGAGTCGCACCTACTCGCAGGTCGTTGGCCGGCTGGTGATCCATGGAGTAGCCGCTGTACCCGTTCACCTGATCGAGCTCCATCCCGTAGTAGGGCCCCGTACTGGTGGTCCCGGTCGGCATGCCGATGTCCACCAGATTCTTGCCCTGCATCATCTGGTAGTTGATCCACTTCTTGTTGATCCACATGTTGGCGCTCTCGGAGACCGACGAGGGCAGGTGGTTGTCCATCCCGTTGTACAGCCGCGTCGGAGTTCCGGTGTAGTACCCGAACCCGTGACTCTCCGAGTAGGGGATCACCCGGGTCTCCATGTAGCGGCCCATGGTCATGGTGCCGGCTGACGGGCTGTGTGTCATCGCGCCCATGATGCGGCCACCGATGGCGTGGCCGGCACCTCCACCGGCCCCGCCGGTGAGGGCTCCCGCGCCGGTGCCGATGGCGGTGGCCCGCGCGAAGCCGTTCGCCGTGTGGGGGCCCGGCCCGCTGGCGTAGGAGTAGCCACCCTGGATGCCACCACTGATGCCGCCCGAGGACACGCCGGCGACCACCGCGGCGCGGGCGCCGGTCAGGCCGGCCCGTGCGGCGATGCCAGCGCCTCCGAATCCGCCGAGGGCGCCACCGATGGCCACCTGGCCCCAGTTGACGTCACCCGTCGTCGCCTTCTGGATGATCGTGTCGGCTCCGGCTGCAATGAGCATCATGCCGGCCGGTCCGCCGACGCCGGTGGCGATGAGGACGCCGCCGGCGACGACCATGGCGCCACCCGCCACGTACTCCCAGTTGTCCTGCATCCAGTCGCCGGCGGCGTGCATCGCGCCCTGGTGGGCGGCGGCGTACGCCGTGAGCTCGGCGTCGGTGACCGGGCGCAGACCCATCGGGTCGAGCGCGTGCAGCGGGTCGTTGCCCGCGTAGGAGTAGGGGTTGCCGGCCCAGCCCGCACCCGGGACCGGGTCGAGCGGGTCGACGGAGAGGAAGCCGCGGCTGGCCGGGTCGTAGACCCGCGCGCCCAGCCACTCCAGGCCCCCGACGCTCAGCTCGCCGGCCCCACCGATCCCGAGCGAGCCGGGCAGGTCGGTGCCGGCACCCACGGCCCAGGGGTCGCCGGCCGCACCGTCGTCGGAGCGGGCGGTGCGCCAGCCCGGCGACGTCCACGAGCCGCCCACGCCGGTGACGGGCCCGGCGGCCAGGACCGAGACGTCGCCGGCCTGCACGGGCGTGGCGCCGTACGACGCGGCGGAGTCCCAGAAGACCTCCGTGTCCTCGACGCTCTCGAGCTCGGCCAGCGCGTCCACGTGCACGGCCGTACGCCGGGTGCCACGGGCGTCGGAGTCGATGACGCCGCTGAGCCAGCCGGTCCGGCTCCACTCCAGCTCCCTCGACGAGCCGTCGTCGCCGCTGACCCGGGTCCGGCGTCCGACCGCGTCGTAGTCGTAGGCCCGGTTGCCCGCGGGGCCGGACGTGGAGACCAGCTGGCCGGCCGCGTCGTAGGCGTGCGTGGTCGTGGCGCCGTCGACGGACTCACCCACGAGCCGGCCGGAGGCGTCGTAGCGCCAGCGTGCCACCGACTCCCCGGTGCGGGCCTCGACCAGCTGGCGGGCCTCGTCGTAGTCGTACGTCGTGCCCACGCCGTTGCGGTCCACGCGGACCACGCGGCCCTCGTCGTCGCGCTCGATCCTGGTGCGGGTGAACCCGTCGCTGTCCCCGACGGTGTGCGCGACGACCCAGCCGTCGCGGTGCTCCCAGGTCTGGAGGACGCCGTCCGCGGTGGCCCCCACCAGGCGGCCCGCGGAGTCGCGCTCGAAGCTGGCGCGACCGAGCAGCGGGTGCTCCACCGCGCGCAGGCGACCAGCGGCGTCCCAGGCGTACGACGTGCGGGTGCCGTCCGGGGTGGTCATCGCGGAGCGACGGCCGTCGACGTCGTACTCCCAGGAGACGGCGCGGCCGTTGCGCGAGCGGCGGACGAGCTGACCGCGAGGGTTCCACTCCAGCACGTGCTCGCTGCCGGCGCCCCCGGGGCGGGTGTGGTCGGAGACGACCACCCGGCGCGCGCGGGGGTTGCGCTCGATCGAGGAGACGACCGCGCCGTCGACGCTGACCGACTCGACGCGGCCGGAGGCGTCGAAGGACCAGTCGGTACGGCGACCGGTGGCGTCGGTCTGCGACGACTGCCGTCCGGCCGCGTCGTACTCCGCCCGGGTGGTGCGGCCGAGCGGGTCGGTCTCGGCGACGACGTGGTTCAGCGCGTCGTACTCGCGCCGGGTCACGCCGCCGAGCGGGTCGGTGATGCTGGTGACCCGACCGTGCGTGTCGTAGTCGTAGCGGGTGACGCCGCCGTTGCCGTTGACGACCTCGACGAGCTGGCCCGCGGCGTCGTAGCGGAACCGGCGGCGTCCGTACCACGTGTCGCTGCTCTGCGTGACGCGCCCCGCGGCGTCGTAGGCGTAGCGGGCGGTCCCCGAGCCGGGCTGGTGACGGGCGGTGACCCGGCCGCACACGTCGTACTCCGTCCAGGCGGACTCGCCGGTGGGCAGGGTCTGCCAGACCACGCGACCGTCGACGTCGTAGGTGTTGGTCGTGCGGGCCCCGGTGGGGTCGATGGCGACGGCGAGCCGGCCGCAGCGGTCGTACTCGTAGCCGAGGGTGGCCCCGGAGGGACGGGTGACCTCGACGACCCGGCCCGCGGCGTCGCGGCGCACCGTGGTGAGGGCGCCCGTGGCGTCGACGTGCTCCACCGGCCGACCGCACCGGTCGTAGGTGATCAGCGACTCCGCGCCGTCGGCCTGCTCGGTCGCGACCAGCCGGCCCAGCCGGTCGAAGCGGGTGCCGGCGCTGGACAGGCCGTCGTCAGCGCGGGCCGTGCCGAGCGCCCGGTCGGCGGCGAGGGTGCGAAGCAGGCCGGTCGGGTCGGTGGTCGCGACGATGCCGCCGGTCTCGTCGTGCTCCTGCGTCCAGGTGGAGCCGTCGGGCGTGGTGGTGGCGGTGAGGCGGGAGAGCGAGTCGTGCGCGAAGCGCCAGGTCGAGCCGTCGGGCAGCTCGACCGACGCCAGGTTGCCCAGGTCGTCGTGGCGCCGGGTGACGGCGCGACCCAGCGGGTCGATGGTGCGGGTCTCCTCGCCGTGCTCGCCGTGCTCGACCTCGGTGCGGGCGCCGGTGGGGTCGACGGTGGCGGCCAGCCGTCCGGCGGCGGTGTGCTCGTAGCGCCAGGTGGCGCCGTCGGGGTCGCGGCGGGTGGCCAGCAGGCCGGTGGTGTGGTCGTAGGTGTACGTCGTGCGGGCGCCCGAGGGGGTGGTCGCGGTGACGACGCGACCGGCATGGTCGCGCTCGAGGCGGGCGGTGTTGCCGGCGGCGTCGGTGGTGGCGACCAGGTCGCCGTGCTCGTCGTGGGTGAAGCCGACCTCGACCCCGACGGGGTCGACGACCTTGGTGAGCAGCCCGTCGCGCCAGGTGAGCAGCGTGTGCCCGCCCTCCGGGTCGACGATCAGCGCCGGGTGGCGGCTCACCCCGTCGGTGTCGGGGTCGGCCCCGGTGTCGGGGTCGGGGTCAGCGCCCGTGTTGGTGTCGGGGTAGGCGTACCCGGTGATCGCGCCGGCCTCCGTGACGACGGTGGTCAGCCGGTCGAGCTCGTCGTAGCCGTAGGTCAGGTCGGCGCCGGACGGCGTGACGGTGTGGGTACGACGACCGCGGTCGTCGTACTCGTGGACGGTGGTGGCGCCGTCGCGTTCGGTGACCAGCACGGTGTTGCCGTGGTGGTCGTAGCTCATGGACTGGCGGTGCTCGTGGGCGTCGACGAGACCGATCAGGCGGCCGTGGGTGTCGTGGAGCCAGGTGTTGGAGCGGGTGCCGTCGGGGTCGGAGACGACGGTGACCCGGCCGGGGAGGTAGGCGTAGCGGGTGGTGCGGCCGAACGGGGAGCGCTGGGCCAGGACCCGACGGTGCTGGTCGTAGGTGTTGTCGACCTCGACGACGCCGTCGGCGTCGAGGACGGCGTGCAGGAGCCCGGCGTCGTTCCACTGGTAGGTGCGCGTGCCGAGTGGGCCGGTGGCGGCGACGAGGTGGCCGGTGTCGTCGTAGGTGTAGGTGGTGCGGCGGCCGTCGGAGGAGTGGGCGGCGGTGACCCGCACGTCGTCCCAGACCAGGTCGATGCTGCGGCCGCGCTGGTGGGTGAGGCGGACGAGGCGGCCGTTCTCGCGGTGCAGGGTGACGGCGGTGCCGGGGCCGGTGGCGTAGGTGAGGAGCTCGCCGGCGGGGGAGTGGTCCCAGGTGGCGCCGGTGTTGTCGTGGACGCGCAGGCCGGTGTCGGTGCGCGTGAGCCAGTGGTTGGCGCCGGTGGCGCGGTCCCAGGTGTCGCCGAGGCGGGGGAAGACGACGACCCGGCCGTCGGGGTGGGTCATGCGGGCGGCGTCGTCGGTGAGCTCGAGGCGGGCCTCGGTGATCGACGACCAGCCGGGGCCGAACGCGCCGGTGCCGGTGTCGAAGGAGTTGTAGGTGCGGGTGAGGGTGAGGTGGCGGGTGGCTCCGGTGTGGGCGAGGTCGGTCTCGTTCTCGAGGAAGTTGCCGGTGGAGGTGTTGACGGGGTCGTCGGCGTAGCCGGTGGTGGGTGGGTTGCCGAAGGCGGTGGGCGGGTCGATGACGATGTCGTCGCGGGTGGCGTCGACGCCGGCCGAGCGCAGTGCGGCCTGGAGGGCGGAGTTCGCGATCGTGGACACGGACCCCTCGCCGCCGGCCTGGGCGAAGGCGGCGGCGACGGTGGTGACCCACTGGACGTCCTCGTCGTTGGCGGCGAGGTACTTCTCGAAGCCGGTGAGGACGCCGTCGGCGTTCAGGGTGCCCCAGCGGCACCGGGCCTGGAAGTCGGCGTACGCCGAGCGCAGGGTGGCGGGCCTGGAGCGCAGCACGTCGTTGGCGCCCCGGGAGCCGGAGGCGAAGGTGTGCAGGTCCTCCGGGCGCGCCGACGACGTACCGCCCCCGCCCCCGCTCCCGCCGGAGCCTGGCGCAGGAGTCTGCCGGTGGCCGGACGGGGGAGTGGGAGCGCTGAGGTGGACGGGCTCGGCCGCGGGTCCCACCGGGGGCCCGTCCTCGCCGAAGACGCTGTCCCAGCCCTTCTCGAGCATGTTGCGGTCGTCGTGCTCCTGCTTCCACCTCCGCGCGACCTCGCGGCGCTGCTGCTCCTTGCGCGCCTCCTCCTTGAGCCGGCGCGCGCCGGTGGCGACCAGGCGCAGCGCGTCGGCCAGCTCGGTGGCGTCACGGTGCGCGGTGCCCTGGTTGGTGCGGAAGAGGTCCGCGAAGTGGCCCCGGAAGTCCTTGGCCGCCGTGGTCTGCCACGAGCGACGGGATCCCGCCTGCCCGGTGATGACCGATGCTGCCCCGTCACAGACGGTGATCAGCCGGTCGGCCGCCCCGTCGTCGAACGGGACGTCCTCCTCGATGCCGCTGAGCGCGCTCACGACCTACCCCTCCACGCGTGTGTCCCCCGTTGACCGCGTGGTCGAAGAGCCGCCGGCCGCCGGCCCTTCAGGGGCGAGCGGCCGACGGCGACGCCGGCGCGGGTGGTGCCTGCTGCTGGTGCTGCGGTGGGCGGGGAGCCTCAGGCTCCGCCACCGGCGCTGAAGATGTTCTGCGAGATCTGGTTCAGCTGACCGCGCAGCTCCTCGAGCTCGGTCTTGGCCTTCTCCAGCGCGGCGCGGGTCTCGGGCCAGCTCGAGCCGCGGAACTTCTCGGCGAGCGGGCCGTCCCACACGTTGGGGTCGGAGAGCGTGCGGCCCTGCGCGTCCAGCTGGCTGATCTGGTCGGTGAAGCCACCGTTGATGATCGCCTGCATCTGCTGGATCGCGGTCTTCGCCTGCTCGGTGGAAAGAACTCGTGACATGTGGTCCCCCTGTACCGGTCCCTCGACCGGTGTCGAATCGTGATGAGAGAAGTGCTCGACCCTCGGGGGACTACCCCGAGCAGTCACGCGGCAAACTACCCCACCAGGCCGGCCGCACGCAGCCGCACGACCGGATGTCTCCCACCCGTACGGACGAGCGACACCCGCCGCACGGGCCCGGGCCAGTGCCGGCTCGATGGTCAGCCGCCGCGGGTGACGATCGCGAAGGAGTTGCTGGCCAGATCGGCGAAGTTCCCCACCCGGGCCGCCACGTAGCACTCGGGTGAGACGCTCAGGGCGGTCACCACCAGGCCGTCGGGGGAGACCGCCAGCGCCCCGGAGCAGCCGTCGCTGAACCGTACGCCGTCCTCGCCGCCGGCGACCGCGGTGAGCAGGCTGGTCGGGTCGCCGACCGCGGGGCTGCGGTAGAGGGGGTTGAGCTCGTCGCGGCCGCTGGGCCAGACCGGGTAGAGGCGCAGGAGCAGGGTCGTCTGGCTGACGGTGCGCGCGGGCGCGACGACGTCGATGCCCTGCAGCCGCTGGGCCGGGTACGCCGTGCCGCTCAGGTCCGGGTCGGTGACCGCGGCGGCGGTCTCCGCGGCGGCGGTCTCCAGCCACTCCTGCAGCGCCGAGGTCGGATCGGCCTCGGCGAAGCCCAGCGGCACCCGGGCCGTGACCGTCGCGGTGCCCTGGGCGGGCACCTGGCCCGGGTCGATGCTCCAGCCGCAGGCGGCCGTGACCCCGGTCGACGACGGTACGTTGGTCTGCTGCGCGGCCCCCTGCCACTCCGGGCTCGCGCAGCCGTCGCCGAGGTCGGGCAGCACCTCGAGGAACGGCCCCGCGAGCGGCGCGTTCTGCGCGGCGTACGTCACGCGCAGCTCGACGGTCCGGCTGCCCGGGTCGTAGTCCGCGCTCCGGCTCACGGTCAGGCCGGTGGGGGCGGGTGGGTCCTGCTGGGCGGCCTTGGCCGCGACACCCTGCCGCTGGGGTGCCGGCGCCCCGGCACCGCCGTCGCGGGTGCTGGCGAACAGCACCGCCCCGGCCACCAGCAGGGCGGCGCCGGCGATCACGCCGAGGACCTTCGGGTCACGCCACCAGGGGCGCGGTCCGCGGGTGGCCGCCTGCGCCGAGGGGGCAGCGCCGGGCCGCTCCGTGACCGCCAGGCGCTGCATCGGGCGCAGGGTGGTGGCCGGGCCCGGCGTGCCGAGGTCGACGTCGAGGGGCAGCCCGGTGCCCGGTCCTTCCTCCGGCCCCTCCCCGACCCCGGGATCAAGCCCGGGACCGGGACCGGGTCCGGGGTCCAGCGGTGCCATGCCCTTGACCATCGTCACCGGTCCGCGCGCGGAGGCGAAGTCGCCGGGAGCCGCCTGCGCGGTCAGTGCGGGCAGATCGGCCGCGGCGGGGGCCACGGCACGCAGCGCGGCGCTGGCCCGGGCCGCCGTGGGGCGCCCGGACGGGTCCTTGGCCAGCAACCGCTCGAGGACCGCCCACAGGTCGTCGGGGACCGGCAGCCGGGGCGGTTCGCTCGACACGTGGCGGTGGGCGACGGTGTAGTCGGTGCCCGGGCCGGCGAACGGCGTCCGCCCGGCCAGCAGCTCGTAGAGCAGGATGCCGGCGCCGTACACGTCGGTGGACAGGTCGCACTCGCCGGTGGTGAGCAGCTCGGGCGACATGTACTCCGGGGTGCCGAGCAGGCCGGTCGTGGTGCCGGCGCCGTCGGTGATGAGGCGCGCGATGCCGAAGTCGGTGAGCCGGACGTCGCCCGGGCGCAGGTCGCGCCAGCCCTCGGTCAGCAGGACGTTGTCGGGCTTGACGTCGCGGTGCAGGACACCCTGGTCGTGCGCGCCGGCCAGGGCGTCGAGGACGGCGCCGGCGAGCCCGGTGGCCAGCGCCGGCGGCAGTGGGCCTTCCTCGCGCAGGACGTCGCGCAGCGAGCCGCCGTCGACGAAGTCCATGACGATCGCGAGCCGCTCGCCCTCCACCACGAGGTCGCGCACGGCCACGATGTTGGGGTGGCGCAGCCGGGTGAGCAGGGAGCGCTCGCGGATGAAGCGTCCGACGAGGTCGCGGTCGGCGACGTGCTCGCTGCGCAGCAGCTTGGCCGCGACGATCTCGTCGGTGCGCCGGTCGACGGCCCGCCAGACCTCGCCGGCGGCACCGCGCCCGCGCGGCTCCAACAGGCGGTAGCCGGCTCCGAGGGAGTCCTCGAAGTCCTCCGTCTGCCCCACACCGACCCCCCCACCTGCGCTCGCGGGATGGTTCGTCGCATCCCCTGCTGACGGCGCCTCGACGGCTCGTCGAGAGCCCGGATCCGTGACGACGAGCGAAGGCTACCGGACCTCGGGGCCCGGCCCGGGACGGCACGGCTGGTACTCAGGCGCCCGGGCGGACCAGCTCGATCCGGGGGGTGCGGCCGGGCTCGGGCCGCGCGTCGTAGTCCGGGGTCGCGGTGTACGGCGCCCAGGCCAGCAGCCCGCGCAGGTGCCGCTCGACCAGGGGCAGCACCTCGGTGACCGGGACGTCGCGGCCCAGCTCACGGCTCAGGGAGGTGACCCCGGCGTCGGCGATGCCGCACGGCACGAACCGGTCGTACCAGCCGAGGTCGACGTCGCAGTTGAGGGCGAAGCCGTGCATGGTCACCCCCCGGCTGACCCGGATGCCCAGGGCCGCGATCTTGCGCTCGGGGCGGGTGCCGGTCGTGGGGTCGTCCGCCCGCAGCCACACCCCGCTGCGGCCCGGGATGCGGGCGGTGACGACGCCCAGCTCGGCGCAGACCGCGATCAGCGCCTCCTCGACCCGGCGCACGTAGTCGACGACCTTGACGTGGTCGGGGAGCGTGACGATCGGGTAGCCGACCAGCTGTCCGGGGCCGTGGAAGGTGATCTTGCCGCCGCGGTCGACGTCGATGACGTCCGCGCCGCCGGGGTCCAGGGGGCGTTCGTGCGGGTCGGTGCGCTTGCCGGCGGTGAAGACGGGTGGGTGCTCGAGCAGGAGCACGGTGCCGGGACCGGCGCCGGCGACGACGTCGGCGTGCACCTCGCGCTGGAGGTCCCAGGCGGAGAGGTAGTCGACGGCGTCCGCTCCGAGGCCGACGGTGCGGAAGATCAGGTCGCTCACGGGCCGAGGGTACTCCGGCCTGTCAGCGACTGGTCTGTGGACAACCCGCCGCGGCGGCCGCCGGCGCGGTAGGCAGGAGGGGTGACGCTGCCCCGCCTGCTCCTGGTCGCCCTGGTGCTGACCACGCTCACCGCCCTGACGGGCGCGGTGGTGCAGGTGCTCGCACGCGAGCCGGCGCCGCGGGCGGTGACGGTCCCCCGGGAGGAGACGACCCGGCCGGCCGCGCCCGGCGGCGCCACCGGGGTGGAGGCGTTGACGGTGCTGCGGGAGTGGGACCGACGCCGGGCCCGCGCGTGGGCGCGCGGCGACGCCGGGGCGCTGCGGGGCCTCTACGTCCCCGGTGCGGTGGCGGGCAGCCGGGACGTCGCGATGCTCCGGGCGTGGAGCGCGCGCGGGCTGCGGGTGCGCGACATGCGTCGGCAGGTCCTCGCGGGGCGCGTCGTCCGACACCGTCGCGACCGCCTGGCGCTCGCGGTCACCGACCGGCTGGCCCGGGCGGTGGCCGTCGGCAACGGCGTACACCGGGCGCTGCCGCGGGCCGCCCCGTCCACCCGCACGGTCGAGCTCGTGCGGCAACGCGGCACCTGGCGGGTGGCCGCGGTGCGGGCCCGGGCTCAGCCGGCGAGGTGACGCCAGCGGGGCGCCAGCGCGGTCCACGGCCCGACCTCCGCGACCCGCCCCTCGACCAGCACCACGACCCGGTCGGCCCGGGCCAGGGCCGCGCGCTTGGAGGTCGCCCCCACCACGGTCGCACCCTGCTCGCGCAGGGCGTTCCAGAGCTCGATCTCGGTGGCGGCGTCGAGCGCGGAGGAGACGTCGTCGGCGAGCAGCAGCTCGGCCCGGCACGCGAGCCCGCGGGCCAGCGCGAGGCGCTGCACCTGACCGCCGGAGAGCCGGACCCCCCGGTGCCCGACCAGCTCGTCCGGGCCCCCGGCGGCGTCGACGTCGGCGGCCAGCCGGGCGGTCTCGAGGGCGGGGCGCACCACGCGGTCACGGTGGTCGAGACGCACGTTCTCGGTGAACGTGCCGGAGAACACCCGGGGGACCTGCGCGACGTGGGCCACCCGCCCGGGCCGCAGGTAGGTCTGGGCGTCCGGGACCGGCTCGCCGTTCCAGCGGATCTCGCCGGTGCTGGAGACCAGTCCGGCCAGCGCCGAGAGCAGGCTGGACTTGCCGGAGCCGACCTGGCCCAGGAGCAGCACCAGCTCGCCGTGGACCAGCGTGAGGTCGACGTCGCTGATCCCGACCGTCCCGTCGTCGTGGACCGCGCTCAGACCCACGAGCTCGAGGGTGCGCAGGGTGTCGCGGGCCCCGGTCGCGGGCGCCGGCGCGGCCCCCCGCACCAGGTCGACGCCCGGGGGCTGCTCCATCAGGTCGCCGCCACCGGCGAGCCGGCTGGTGGTGCCCATCCAGGCGCGGGTGCCCGGCGCCTCGGTGATCACGGATCCCGCCACCCGACCGAACCAGTCGAACCCGTTGACCGCACCCGCCACGAGCAGGGCCGTCGCCAGCCCCCAGCCGTCGACCAGCAGCACCGCCCAGGCGGCGACGACCCCGCACTGCACCATCACGATCGGGACCCCGTCGAGCATCGCCTGCACCCGGTGCTCGCGGACGGCGGCGTCGACCCGGCCGCGGTCGACCTCGCGCAGGTGGGCGTGCACGCTCGGGGTGGAGGCGGCGAGCTTGACGGTGCGCACGGAGTCGAGCGCGGAGACCAGGGAGCGGCCGAACCGGGCCCGCGCGGCGGCCGACGCCGAGGCGGACCGACCGGCGGTGCGGCGCCCCAGCGAGGAGGCCGCGGCGCTGGCCACCATCACGGCCAGCAGCACGCCGCCGGCCAGCAGGCTCTGGGCGAGAGTCGCGGTGACCGCGACGATGACCAGGCCGGTGGTGAGGTCGACCCAACGGTCGGCGTAGCGGGCCAGGCGGTCGGCGTCCATCGTGCGGGCGACGACCTCGCCCGGCGGCGTCCGGTCCAGGCGGTGCTGGGAGGTCTGCCCCGCGAGCACGGCGGAACGGACCCGCAGCATCACCGCGATCCACCAGCGTGGGTAGCGGCGGAAGGCCTCCGCGAGCAGCAGCGGCGAGACCAGCAGCGAGACCACCAGCGCGGCGGTGAGCGCCAGCGGTGTCTCGCCCGCCCGGAGGGCCACCACCAGGTGGCCCCAGATCCAGCCGGTCATGGCGCCGAAGGCCCCGGTCAGCGCGGCGAGCAGGAACAGGGCCATCCCGGCCACGCCCCAGCGCGGCTCGACGAGGAGCGCGGAGGCGGTCGCCCGGGTCAGGCTCGGCTCGGGGCGCAGCCGCGGCGGGGGCGGCGGCGCTCCGGTGCGCCGCGCGGTGCCGACGGCGCCGAGGTCGGTGGCGCTCGGGCCGGGGTGACCGGCCTCGTCCCCGGTGGCCGCCTCCAGGAGCGTGCGGAACGCCCCGGGCTCGCCGGCCAGCTGCGCGCGCGGGCCGCGTTGGACGACGCGACCGGAGTCGAGGACGGCGACCTGCTCGGCCCGGGAGGTGGTGGAGAGCCGGTGGGCGACCAGGAGGCCGGTGCGCCCGGCGAGCAGGCGTTCGGCCGCCCGCACGACGTTGGCCTCGGTGACCGGGTCCATCCGGGCGGTGGCCTCGTCGAGCACCACGACGCGGACGTCGCGGACCAGCAGCCGGGCGAAGGCGACCAGCTGCTCCTCGCCGGAGGAGAGGCTGGTGCCGCCGGGCCCGAGCAGGGTGTCGAGCCCGAGCGGCAGCCCCGCCACCCAGGCCTCCAAGCCCAGCTCGACGACCGCGTGCTCGACGTCTGTCCGGGGGACCGGTCCGAAGAGCGCGATGTTCTCCGCGAGCGTGCCGGACAGGATCTCGGTGCGCTGGGTGACCGTGCCGACCGCCGCCCGCAGGCGCTCCAGGTCGAGGTCGAGGACGTCGGTGCCGCCGAGCAGCACGGTGCCACGCTCGGGCTCCACCGCGCGCGAGAGCAGCGAGGCCAGGGTGGACTTGCCGGAGCCGGTGCGGCCGACCAGCGCGCAGGTGGTGCCGGCGCCGACGTGCAGGTCGACGTGCTGAAGGGCGAAGCGGCCCTCCGGGTAGGCGAAGCTCAGGTCCCGGAAGTCGACGTCGAGGGGCCCCACGGGGAGGTCTGCGCCGCCGGCCGGCTCCCGCTCGGAGCCGAGCAGGTCGCGCAGGCGCAGCACCGCGCCGAGACCGGCCTGGAGGTCGGGCAGGTGGCGGGCCAGCTGGTCGACCTGGCCGACGAACATCGTGGTGACCAGGAACAGCGTCACCAGCGCGGCGGTGCCGAGCCGGTCGTGCCCGACGAGCAGCACCCCGACCACGCCGGTCCCGGCGAGGACGCCGTGCAGCAGGGTGCCGGTACGACGCCCGATCCGGCTCTCCAGGCCGAGCACGATGGCGAAGCGGTGGTGCACCGCGGCCGAGAGCTCGGTGCAGCGACGCAGCACGTGGGCCTGCCCGAGGCTGGCGCGCAGGTCGTCGCGGCCGGCGACGCCCTCCTCCATGGCAGCGGCGTGGTCGGTCCAGGCCATCTCCTCCTCGACCTTGCGGGCGGAGAGCACGGGCAGAAGTGGGCGCACGACCCCCCACGTGGCGAGACCGGCGAGGGGGAAGAGGAAGAACGCCGGCCACCAGGTCGTGCCGGCGACGATCCACAGCGGACCCGACGCGAGCCCGGTGCGGATCGCCTGCCACGCGCTCTGGCGCAGCAGCACACCGACCTCGTGGGTGTCGTCGTCGACGCGGTCCAGGACCTCACCGACGGCCTGCTCGGTCAGCGCGGACAGTGGCTGGTGCAGGGCGGCGTCGAGGAGGTCGGCCCGCAGCCGGCCCTCGGCCCGGTCGACCGTCCCCGCCCACACCGTGCGGGCGACCGTGTCCAGCAGCGCCGAGCCGACCACGCAGAGCGCGAGCAGCCAGACCAGCCGGCTGCTGGCGTCCGCCGCGAGCCGACCGGCGACCAGCGAGCCCAGGGAGGTGCCGACCGCGCCCGCAGCGCTGGCCGCCAGCGCCCAGAACGCCACCGGGCCGCGCAGCCGGCGCCAGTCGACCGTGCGGTCGAGAGGGGGCGGCGGCGGGGTCCGGTGGTCGGGGACGGCGTCGACCTGCAGGAGAGTCATCGGAGCCGACGTTACGTCCTCACCCGGACGCCCGTCGCCCGGTTTTCGTCCCGGTCCCGGTGCTGGTTCCGGGCTGGTCCCGGGGCTGGTCCCGGTGCTGGTCCCGGTCCTGGTGGGGCCAGGGGTCAGCGCAGGCCGGCGGCGAGGACCTCGTGCACGTCGTGGTCGTGGAACGTGTAGCCGGCCTCCTCGAGGGCGGCCGGGCGCACGTTCAACGAGCCGAGCAGCTCGGGGGCCATCTGTCCGGCGCCGAGGCGCAGGGCGGGCTTCGGCACGAACACGAGTGCCGGGCGGTGCACCGCAGCGGCCAGCGCCGAGGTGAACTCGGCGTTGGTCGGGGTGCGCGGGCAGCAGAGGTTGACCGGGCCGCTGGCACTGTCGTGCTCGGCGAGGTGGACGACCCCGCCCACCCAGTCGCGCAGCGAGATCATGGCCATGTGCTGGGAGCCGTCGCCCAGCCTCGCGCCCAGGCCGAGCCGGAACACCGTGCGCAGCTGCTTCAGCGGTGCGGCGCGACGGTCCATGACGGGGGCCGTGCGCAGGAAGCAGACGCGGGCGCCGGCCTCGAGCGCCGGGTCGGCCGCGGCCTGCCACTCCCGGGTCACCTCGGTGAGCAGGGCGTGGCCCCGGGTGTCCGCGGACTCGGTGAGCACCTGCTCGCCGTGGTCGCCGTACCAGCTGATGCCGTTGCCGGCGAGGAACGCCGGCGTCGAGGACGCCTCGGCGACCGCCCGGGCGAGCACCCGGGTGGTGACCACCCGGCTCTCCCGCAGGTCACGCGCCCACTGCTGCGAGTGCGGGTTGCCCGCCGTCGGCGTGCCCGCGAGGTTGACCACCACCGCGGCGGACTCGATCACGTCGCGCTCGTAGGTGCCCGCGTACGGGTCCCAGGGCGACTCGTCGGGTGCCTGCGCGGGGCGGCGCACCAGCCGGGTGACCGTGTGGCCGCGGCTCGTCAGCTCGTCGGCGAGGTGCGTACCCAGGAATCCGGACGCGCCGGCGATCACGATCTTCATGTCCCCACCCTCTCAGGCGCCCCAACCGGTCGACCTGTCGCGGGTCGACGTGGAAATGCGCCGACCCGTCGTTGCTTCGCGGGAAGCAACGACGGGTCGGCGTCGGACCGCGTCGCGAAGCGACGGGTCGGCGGGGTCAGACCTCGAACTGGCCGGCCTCGAGCCGCTGCTTGACCTCGGAGAGGTAGCGGGCGGCGTCCGCACCGTCGACCAGGCGGTGGTCGTAGGTGAGGGCGAGGTAGACCATCTGGCGCACCGCGATCGTCTCGCCGAGGTTCTTGTCGTCGATGACGACGGCCCGCTTGACGATCGTGCCGGTCCCGAGGATCGCGACCTGCGGCTGGTTGATGATCGGGGTGTCGAAGAGCGCCCCGCGGCTGCCCGTGTTGGTCAGCGTGAACGTGCCACCGCCGAGCTCGTCGGGGGTGATCTTGTTGGTGCGCGTGCGCTCGGCGACATCGGCGATCTTGCGGGCCAGACCGGCGATGGACAGGTCGCCGGCCTCCTTGATGACCGGGGTGAGCAGACCGCGCTCGGTGTCGACCGCGATGGCGAGGTTCTCCTTGTCGAAGTACGTCACCTCACCCTTCTCCGTGTCGATCGCCGCGTTCAGCGACGGGTGCTGCTTCAGGGCGTCGATCGCCGCCTTCGCGAAGAACGGCATGAAGGACAGCTTCACGCCCTCGCGCGCCGCGAAGTCGGCCTTGACCGAGTCGCGCAGGCGGGCGATGGAGGTGACGTCGACCTCGACGACCGTGGTGAGCTGGGCGCTGACCTGCAACGACTCGACCATGCGCTTGGCGATGACCTTGCGCAGCCGCGAGAGCGGCTCGGTCTTGCCGCGCAGCGGCGAGGGGGAGACCGCGGCCGGGCTGGGCGCGCCCGAGGACGCCGCGGGCGACGAGGGCGCTGCCGCGGGGGCGGCCGGTGCGGCGGCCTCCTTGGCCCTGGCCGCGGCGTCGAGGACGTCCTGCTTGCGGATCCGGCCGCCGACACCGGTGCCGGTGACGGTCGCGAGGTCCACGCCGTTCTGGTTGGCCATCTTGCGCACGAGCGGGGTGACGTAGCTCGACGCGTCACCGCCACGACCCGAGTCGCCCGACTTCTCGGCGGGCTTCTCGGCGGGCTTCTCCGCGGGCTTGTCGGCTCGAGGGTGCTTGCGCGGAGGGTGCCGGCGCCTTCTCGGCGGCCGGGGTCGTCTCCTCCTCGAGCTCGGGCTCGGGCTCGGGTTCGGGCTCGGCCTCGCGCTCGGCGATCTCGGCCTCCTGGGCCTGCTTCTTCTCCGCGTTCTCGTCGTCCTTGGGCTGTGCCTCGGGGGCGGCCTGGGCGGGCGCGGCGTCGCCGGAGCCGATCACGGCGAGCTCGGCACCGACCTCGACCGTCTCGTCCTCCTCGGCCTTGATCTCCAGCAGCGTGCCGGCCACGGGCGAGGGGATCTCGGTGTCGACCTTGTCGGTGGAGACCTCGAGCAGGGGCTCGTCGACGGCGACCTCGTCGCCGACCTTCTTGAGCCAGCGGGTCACGGTGCCCTCGGTGACGGACTCACCGAGCGCCGGCAGGGTCACCGACGTGCTGGAGCCGCCCGAGTCGCCGGAGCCGCCCGACGAGGCGGCGGGCTTCTCGGCCTCGGGCTCGGAGTCGCCGGGAGGCAGCTCGCCCTTCTCCTCGACCACCTCCTGCTCCTGCTCCGCCTTCTTCTCGGCGTTCTCCTCGTCCTTCGGCTGCGCCTCGGGCGTGGCCTCGGACTCCGCTGGACCGGACTCCTCTGGCCCGGACCCCTCTGGGCCGGACTCGCTCTCGTCGCCGATCAGGGCGAGCGTGGCGCCCACCTCGACGGTGTCGTCCTCGTTCGCCTTGATCTCGAGCAGGGTGCCCGCGACCGGCGACGGAATCTCGGTGTCGACCTTGTCGGTGGAGACCTCGAGCAGCGGTTCGTCGACCGCGACCGTGTCACCGACCTGCTTGAGCCAGCGGGTGACGGTGCCTTCGGTGACGGACTCGCCGAGTGCCGGGAGATTGACTTCGGTGGCCATGAAAATCCTTCGCTCGCGTGCGGTGCTGGTCGTGTGGTGGGTCAGGCGTGGGCGTGCAGGGGCTTGCCGGCGAGGGCCAGGTGGGCCTCGCCGAGAGCCTCGTTCTGGGTGGGATGGGCGTGCACCAGGGGGGCGACGTCCTCGGCGTGGCCCTCCCAGTTGTAGATGAGCTGCGCCTCGCCGATGAGCTCGCCGACGCGGTCGCCGACCAGGTGCACCCCGATCACCGGCCCGTCGGTACGACGGATCAGCTTCACGAAGCCCTGGGTCCGGAGGATCTGGCTCTTGCCGTTGCCCCCCAGGTCGTAGGTGACGGTCTCGATGCCCTCGGCGCCGTGCAGCTCGGCCGCCGTCGCCTCGTCGAGCCCGACGGAGGCGATCTCGGGGTGCGAGTAGGTCACGCGGGGGATGCCCGCCTCGTCGATCGGCTGCGGCGAGAGCCCGGCGATCTCCTCGGCGACGAAGATGCCCTGCTGGAAGCCGCGGTGGGCCAGCTGCAGTCCGGGCACGATGTCGCCGACGGCGAAGACGTCGTCGAGGTTGGTGTGGCAGCGCTCGTCGGTCAGCACGAAGCCGCGCTCCATGGCGACGCCCTGCTCGTCGTAGCCGAGGCCGTCGGTGGTGGGCCCGCGGCCCACGGCGACGAGCAGCAGCTCGGCCTCGACGACACCCTGCTCACCGTCGGCGCCCTCGACGCTCACCGCGACCCCGGTCCCGGTGGTCCGCACGCTCTGGAACCGGGTGTCGGTGCGCACCGCGATCCTCCGCTTGCGGAAGGCACGCTCGAGGGCCTTGGACGACGCCTCGTCCTCGACGGCGACGAGCCGGGGAAGGGCCTCGACGATCGTCACGTCGGCACCGAAGCTGCGCCACACGCTCGCGAACTCGCAGCCGATGACGCCGCCGCCGAGCACGACGACCGAGGCCGGCACCCGCTCGAGGCGCAGGGCGTGCTCGGAGGTGAGGACCCGCTCGCCGTCGATCTCGAGGCCGGGCAGCGACCGCGAGTAGGAGCCCGAGGCCAGCACGAGGTGGGTGCCGGAGTACGTCGTGTCGCCGACGCTCACCTGCTTCGGACCGGTCATCCGGCCCTCGCCCTCGATCACGGTGATGCCGCGCGAGGCGATGAGCCCGCTCAGGCCCTTGAAGAGCCGGGCGACGACACCGTCCTTGTAGGCGTTCACGCCGGGCATGTCGATGCCATCGAAGGTGGTCCGGACGCCGAACTGCGCCGACTCGCGGGCGGAGTCCGCGACCTCGGCGGCGTGCAGCAGCGCCTTGGTCGGGATGCACCCGACGTGCAGGCAGGTGCCGCCGAGGTTCCCCTTCTCGACGAGCCCGACGCGCAGCCCGAGCTGGGCTGCTCGCAGGGCGCAGGCGTAGCCGCCCGAACCCGCGCCGAGGATGAGTACGTCGAAGTCGGCGTCGGCCACGCTGGTCCTTTGCGAAGTAGTCGGCTGGGAGGTCGGAGCCATCTTTGCACTTCTGACCCACGTGTCCACACCGGGATCGTCACGCGGTCGGGGTCGACAGGGCACACTTGGGGGCATGGGAATGTTCGACCGCTTCCGCCGGGGCTCGAGTCCCCGCATGCGCCGCCCCGCCGGTGACACCGCCCGCACGGGTTCGACCCGGGTGCGAGCCTCGGACCGGGCCGACGAGCAGTACCTCTCGGAGTTCGTGGTGGCGCGCCGCGGCGTCGAGGGTTTCGTCGAGCCCCGCACCGCGGTCAGCGACGTGACGCTGCTGCTCGTCGCGCACGACGGCGAGTGGACGCGGCGCCGGGTGCCGTCGGTCGACTGGGCGCACCGCTTCTGCAACACCCACCAGGTCCCGTCCTACGACGCCGCTGTGGTGGGCGTCCCGCAGCGGATGCGCGACTACATCCGTCGGCAGAAGCTCGAGGAGAAGCGGGCGCACCAGCAGGCCCTGCGGGAGACCGGGCGGGACGCGGGGCCAGGAACCGGCCCCGGCGCGTGACGGTGGGCTGAACCCGCGACCGGGCCCCACGACCGGGCCCCACGACCGGGCCCCACGATCAGCCGGCGGAGAGCTCACGGGCGACGTCGACCAGGGTCGCGACCGCGAAGCCGGTGCCGCCCGAGGTGATGTGCCCGCGTGGGCCACCGGAGTTGTACGACGGGCCGGCGATGTCGAGGTGCGCCCAGGGCAGCCCGCCGGTGAACTCGCGCAGGAACGCGGCGGCGAACAGTCCGCCGCCCCAGCGCACCCAGTCGTGCTGGGCGAGGTCGGCCACCTTGCTGCTGGTGATGCGCTCGCGCATGTCCTCGGGGATCGGCATCGGCCAGTGCGCCTCGCCCGCACTGCGCGACCCGGCGAGGACCTGCTCGACGACCTCGTCGGTGCCCATCACCCCGGCGACCCGGTCACCCAGCGCGACCACCATGGCGCCGGTCAGCGTCGCGACGTCGAGGATCAGGTCGGGGGCCTGCTCGACGGCACGGCCCAGCGCGTCGGCCAGCACCAGGCGGCCCTCGGCGTCGGTGTTCCACACCTCGACGGTCTTGCCGCCGTACATCCTCAGCACGTCGCCCGGGCGGGTGGCGGAGCCGGAGACCATGTTCTCGGCCATCGGCGCGAAGGTGCTGACCTTGATCGGCAGGCCCAGGGCGGCGATCGCGAACGTCGCCTGGATGACCGCAGCGGCACCGGCCATGTCCGACTTCATCTCGTGCATGTTCTGGGCGGGCTTGATGCTCAGGCCGCCGGAGTCGAAGGTGATGCCCTTGCCGACCAGCGCGAGGTGCGTCTTCGCGCCCTTCGGGGCGTAGACCAGCTCGACCAGGCGCGGGGGCGCGTCCGAGCCCTGGCCGACGCCGAGGATGCCGCCGCAGCCGAGCCGGACCAGCGACGCCTCGTCGTGCACGGTCACCGACACCTTCGGCGCCCCCGAACCCTTGACCAGGCCCTTGACCCGACCCTTGCCGAGCTCCTTGCCGGCGGCGAGCACCGACTCGGCGAACATCGGCGGGCGCAGGTCGGCGGCCGGCGTGTTGACCCAGTCCCGGGCGGCGGCGACCGCGCCGGCCACGATCCGGGCCTCCTCGAACGCAGCGACGGCGTCCTTCTTGCGGGCGACCGGGCTCAGCACGACGACCTCGCCGGGAGCCTCGGGATCCTTCTTCGCCTCCTGCTTGTACGCGGTGAACGTGTAGCCGCCGAGCGTGTGGCCCTCGGTCACGGCGCGCACCAGGCCGGGGGTGTCGGCGGGCAGGGCCAGCGCGACGGAGGCCGCGTTGGTCAGCGACCGGGCGGCGGCACCGGCGGCCCGGCGCACGGCGTCGGCGTCGACCGTCCTGCCGAGACCGACGAGCAGCAGCAGGGGTGTGGTGACGGTGCCGGAGGTCGGCACCTTCACGGCCTCACCGGCCTTGCCGGTGACCCCGAGCGTGGCGAGCAGCGGCCGCAGCTTGCGGCCGTAGGCCTTCGCGACGTCCTCGGCGCCGGGGGCGAGCTCCGCGCCCTGGTCGGTCTGCACCACCCCGAGGACGACGGCATCGCTCCGGGTCTTGGCGGGACTGGCACTGCGCAGCGTGTAGGAGGTCACCGGGGCAGGATAGCCAGCCGGCCTCGCCGGTCGTGGCGCTGAGGTAGGTTCGCCGCCATGGCTGACCTGCTGACGTCCCCGCTGCACGAGCGCCACCTCGCGCTCGGTGCCAAGCTCGCCGAGTTCGGCGGCTGGTCCATGCCCCTGGAGTACCCCTCCGGCGTGGTCAAGGAGCACACCGCCGTGCGGGAGGCGGTCGGCATCTTCGACGTCAGCCACCTCGGCAAGGCGATGGTCTCCGGCCACGGGGCCGCGGCGTACGTCAACGCGACGCTGAGCAACGACCTCGCCAGGATCGCGCCCGGCAAGGCGCAGTACACGCTGTGCTGCGACGAGGAGACCGGCGGCATCGTCGACGACCTCATCGCCTACTACCACGACGACGAGCACGTGCTGCTGGTCCCGAACGCCGCCAACACCGCCGAGGTCGTCCGGCGGCTCGCCGCCCACGCCCCCGAGGGGGTGCACGTGCGCGACCACCACCGCGACTACGCCGTGCTGGCCGTGCAGGGCACCGCCTCCGACGAGGTGCTCACGGCGATCGGTCTGCCGACCGGGCACGAGTACATGTCCTTCGTCGAGGCCGAGCTGCCCGACCTGCTCGGCGCCGGGCGCGGCGTCGTGGTCTGCCGCACCGGCTACACCGGCGAGCGCGGCTACGAGCTCATCGTCGCCAACGAGGGGGCCGGCGTCCTGTGGGACGCGCTCCTGGCGGCCGGGGCCGGGCACGGGCTGCTGCCCTGCGGGCTCGGTGCGCGCGACACCCTGCGCACCGAGATGGGCTACCCGCTGCACGGGCAGGACATCTCTCTCGACGTGACGCCCAACCAGGGCCGCCTCGGGTGGGCCGTGGGCTGGCAGAAGCCGGCCTTCTGGGGCCGCGAGGCCCTCCTGGCGGAGAAGGAGGCCGGCCCGGCGCGGGTGCTGCGCGGGCTGGTGGCCGTCGGACGCGGCATCCCGAGGCCCGGCATGAGCGTGAGCCTGACCCCCGACGTGCTGCTGGGCGAGATCACCTCCGGCACGTTCTCGCCGACCCTGCGCACCGGCGTCGGCCTGGCCCTGCTGCCGTCCTTCGTCGACCCGGAGGCCGAGGTCGGGGTCGACGTGCGCGGTCGTCGCGAGATCTTCCGGCTGACCCGACCCCCCTTCGTCGACCCGTCCGTGCGAGAGGCGTGATCCTGGTGAACCTGCCCGACCAGCCCCCGACCTTCCGGCAGCCCACCGCGGCCGAGCGCCCCTGGTGGTGGCGCCTCGAGGACACCTCCGGTGCGGAGGTGAGCGTCGAGGACGAGCTCACCGGCCAGCGCTTCGCCAACCAGGCGGACGCCGAGTCGTGGATCGGCGAGACCTGGTCCGACCTGGCCGGCGAGGGCGTCGAGGCGGTCACCCTCTTCGAGCACGACCGACAGGTCTACGGCCCGATGTCCCTGCAGGCCTGAGCGGCATGCGTCGCTTCAGCCAGGTCGACGTGTTCTCCGCCGAGCCCCTGCTCGGCAACCCGGTGGCGGTCGTCCACGGTGCCGACGAGGCTGCACGAGGAGCAGATGGCGCGGTTCGCGAGCTGGACCAACCTCTCCGAGACGACGTTCCTCCTCGAGCCCACCCAGCAGGGTGCCGACTACCGGGTCCGGATCTTCACGCCGAACGGAGAGCTGCCGTTCGCCGGCCACCCGACGCTGGGCAGCGCGCACGCCTGGCTGCAGGCCGGGGGAGTGCCGACGAGCGAGGGGGAGGTCGTGCAGGAGTGCGCCGTCGGCCTCGTGCGGCTGCGCCGGGACCGGGCCCCGCGGAGCCGGCTGGCGTTCGCCGCACCGCCGCTGAACCGCTCTGGCGAGGTCTCCGGCGAGGACCGCACCCGGATCGCCCGGGCCCTGCGCCTCGACGAGGACGAGATCGTCGACGCCGCCTGGACCGACAACGGCCCCGGGTGGGTGAGCGTCCTGCTCCGCGACGCCTACGCCGTGCTGGCGCTCCGCCCGGACAGCGCGGCCTTCGAGGACCTGCGGATCGGGGCGGTCGGCCTCTACCCCGACGGCGCCGGCGACGCGCAGGTCGAGGTCCGCGCGTTCGTGCCCACGATGGGCATCGGGGAGGACCCGGTCACCGGGAGCCTGAACGCCGGGATCGGCCAGTGGCTGATCGGCGACCGGCTGCCCGCGTCGTACGTCGCCTCCCAGGGGACCGCACTGGGTCGCCGCGGGCGGGTGCACCTGGACCTCGAGGGCGACACGCTGTGGGTCGGCGGCGACACCGCGACCACGGTCCGGGGCGAGGTCGACCTGTGAGCCGGGGCCGACGGTAGTCTCGACGCCGTGCAGCAATACCTCGACCTCCTGACCCGGGTCCTCGACGAGGGTGTCGAGAAGACCGACCGCACCGGCACCGGCACCCGCAGCGTCTTCGGCCACCAGATGCGCTTCGACCTGCGTGCGGGCTTCCCGCTGGTCACCACCAAGAAGGTGCACACCCGCAGCGTCTTCGCCGAGCTGCTGTGGTTCCTGCGCGGCGACACCAACGTGAAGTGGCTCCAGGACCGCGGCGTGAGCATCTGGGACGAGTGGGCCGACGAGTCCGGGGACCTCGGGCCGGTCTACGGCCACCAGTGGCGCAGCTGGCCCACCCCGGACGGGCGCCACGTGGACCAGATCGCCCAGGTCGTCGAGCAGATCCGTCGCAACCCCGACAGCCGCCGCCACGTCGTGTCCGCCTGGAACGTCGCCGACATCGACACCATGGCGCTCCCGCCGTGCCACACGATGTTCCAGTTCTACGTGGCCCCGCCGGCGCCCGGGTCCGGCACGGGGCCGGGCCGCCTGAGCTGCCAGCTCTACCAGCGCTCGGCCGACGTCTTCCTCGGCGTCCCGTTCAACATCGCCTCCTACGCCCTGCTCACGCACATGGTCGCCCAGGTCACGGGTCTCGTGGTGGGTGACTTCGTGCACACGCTCGGCGACGCGCACCTCTACGTCAACCACCTCGACCAGGCCCGCCTCCAGCTGACCCGCGACCCGCGTCCGCTGCCCACGCTCCGTCTCGACCCCTCGGTCACCGGTCTGGACGCCTTCGACCTCGAGCACCTCGGCCTCGACGGCTACGACCCGCACCCCGGGATCAAGGCGCCGATCGCCGTATGAGGACGCCAGGGACGAGCACCCCGCGATGACACCGGGCGGCAAGCGGGTGGTCCTGGTCGCGGCCGTGGCGGAGAACGGCGTGATCGGCGACGGTCGCGACATCCCGTGGCAGATCCCCGGGGAGCAGGCCGAGTTCAAGCGGCTCACCCTGGGCCACACGCTGCTGATGGGGCGCACGACCTACGACTCGATCGGCCGCCCGCTGCCGGGGCGCACCACGATCGTGCTGACCCGGGACCGGGGCTGGCGCGCCGAGGGGGTGCTGGTGGCCCACGACGTCGAGTCGGCGCTGCGCCTGGCCGACGGGCTCCCCGGCGACGTGATGGTCGCCGGCGGCGCCCAGGTGTACGCCGCAGCCATGGCGTCCGCCGACGAGCAGGTCCTGACCGAGGTCCACCTCGACCCGGAGGGCGACGTCCTCTACCCGGCGTTCGAGACCGCCGAGTGGACCGAGACGGGCCGGAAGAGCGGCGAGGCCTACGACCGGGTCCGTTGGGTCCGCCGCCGGGCGTACTGAGGCACCGCCGGGCAGCGATAGCCTGTCCCCATGACCTCCCTGCCTGCCGCGCCGTTCGGTCGCGTGCTGACTGCGATGGCCACCGCGTTCCACGAGGACGGCTCGCTCGACCTCGACGGGACCGCCCGGATCGCAGCCCACCTCGTCGACCACGGCCACGACGGCGTGGTCGTCTCCGGCACCACCGGTGAGTCCCCGACCACCTCGACCGCCGAGAACGCCCGGATCCTGACGGCCGTCAAGGACGCCGTGGGCACGCGCGCCCAGGTCGTCGCGGGGGTCGGCAGCAGCGGCACCGCGCACAGCATCGAGCTTGCCCGGCAGGCCGAGAAGCTCGGCGCCGACGGCCTGCTGCTGGTGACGCCGTACTACAACAAGCCGGGCCAGGCCGGGGTGCTGCAGCACTTCCGTGACGTCGTCGGCGCCACCGACGTCCCGGTGATGCTCTACGACGTGCCCGGCCGCACCGGCACCGAGATCGCGCTGGAGACCTACGCCGCCGTGGCCGAGCTCGCGCCGGTGGTGGCGGTCAAGGACGCGGTCGGGGACTACGCCCGCGGCGTCCGGCTCGCCGGGCTCGGGTACGCGCTCTACTCCGGCGACGACGCCGCCAACCTCGGCTGGCTCGCGCACGGCGCCTGCGGCTTCGTCTCGGTCGCCGGGCACGCCGTCGGCGACGACCTCAGGGCGATGGTCGACGCCTACCTCGCCGGCGACCCCGCCGCGGCGCTCGCGGTCTTCACCCGGATGCTGCCCGCGATCGACGCGATCATGGGGGTCGCCAACTACGGCGCCACCACCGCGAAGGCGGCCCTGCAGCTGCTCGGGGTCCTCGACAACCGGGCCGTGCGAGGCCCCCTGGTGGCCCTGGACGACGCCGAGGTGGCCGCGCTGCGCAGCGGCCTGGTCGCGGCGGGCGTGCTCGGGTAGGAGACGGGCGCCACCTGCGGCCCCACGGGGCTCGACGGGGCCTCATGAGGCCGGACGCCGACACGCTCCCTGTGGTCCCTGTGACTGGTGGGACCGTGGCTTAGGTTGGTGGCATGGCGACCCGTACGTCTTCCCCGCCGGGGTCGCGGAGCAAGAGCACGTCCTCGTCCAAGTCCGGCAGCACCGGTCGAGGAAGCGCTCCGAGCACCCGATCCCGGAGTACCGGCAAGAAGCCCACCTCCAGCACCACGACCAGCCGCAGCCCTCGGGGCTCGTCGGCCGGGCGCGCACCCGCGAAGAAGCGGGCCCCCGCGAAGAAGCGCGCACCCGCCCGTCCGGTGCGCCCGGCACCGCGCGCCGTCCGCAGCGGACCGGGACCGGTCCTGATCGTGTTCAGCGCGCTCGCACGCGGCCTGAGCGCGGTCTGGCTCGGCGTGGCCGGCGCCCTCGGTGCCGTCGCCCGCGGCCTGGGCCGCACCGCGCGTGACCTGGATCCCGAGCACCGGCGCGACGGGGTCGGGCTGCTGCTGGTCGCCCTGGCCCTGGTCGCCGGGGCCGGCGTCTGGTTCCAGCTGCCCGGGGCCTTCATGGACGTCACCCGCACCACCGTGTCCGGCACCGTGGGCAAGGTCGGCTGGCTGGTGCCGCTGCTCCTCGTGCACGCCGGCTGGCGCACCATGCGCGACCCGCAGCACAACGGCCCGGTCGGTCGCCAGCTCATCGGGTGGACGGCCCTGGGCTTCGGGGTGCTCGGGATCGTGCACATCGCCAACGGCAACCCGCAGCCGGTGCTCGGCGACGCCAGCGACCTGCAGACCGCCGGCGGAGCCGTCGGCTTCGTGGTCTCCTCGTTGCTGCTGGACCTGCTGCGCACCGCCTACGTCGTCGTGCCGCTGCTCGTGCTGCTCGCGGCGTTCGGGGTCCTCGTGATCACCGCCACCCCGCTCTACCAGGTGCCCGGGCGTCTCGCCGAGCTGCGCGACCGCGCCCTCGGCGTCGAGCACGACGGGCACGACGGGCACGAGGAAGGGCACGACGACGCGCCCGACGGCGGGCGGTCCGGCCGGGCCTCGGGCCGGCGTGGCAGGAAGGCCGACCCGGACGTCACCGAGGAGATCGACCCCGACCTCGGCGACCCGGCGTACGACTCGCCGGTGCTCACCGAGCGGGAGCTGCGCAAGCGCCGCCGCAAGCCCGACCCCGACGTCATGGTCGAGAACGACGTCTCCGTCGAGGAGGTCTTCGACCCGTTCGCGCCCGACGTCCCCGGCGACGTCCCGAGCGCCGTCGCGACGGCCACGAGCGAGAGGGCCGACCTCGAGCCGCCGCCGCACTCGCCGCTGCCCCAGCGCGTGGAGCAGCTCGCGCTGTCCGGTGACGTCACCTACTCGCTGCCGACCAACGAGACCCTCAAGCCCGGGTCGGTGCACAAGGCCCGTTCCAAGGCCAGCGACGCGGTCGTCGACCGGCTGACCAGGGTCCTCGACGAGTTCGGCATCGACGCGCAGGTCACCGGCTACACCCGCGGCCCGACGGTCACCCGCTACGAGGTCGAGGTCGGCCCCGCGGTCAAGGTCGAGAAGGTCACGGCGCTGTCGAAGAACATCGCCTACGCGGTCGCGTCGGCCGACGTGCGGATCCTCAGCCCGATCCCCGGCAAGTCCGCGATCGGCATCGAGATCCCGAACGTCGACAAGGAGATCGTCTCGCTCGGAGACGTGCTCCGCTCGAACACCGCCCGCTCCGACCACCACCCGATGGTGGCCGGGCTCGGCAAGGACGTCGAGGGCGGCTTCGTCGTCGCGAACCTCGCCAAGATGCCGCACCTGCTGGTCGCGGGGGCGACCGGCTCCGGGAAGTCGTCCTTCATCAACTCGATGATCACCTCGATCCTGATGCGCTCCACGCCCGACGAGGTCCGGATGATCATGGTCGACCCCAAACGGGTCGAGCTGAACGCCTACGAGGGCGTGCCGCACCTGATCACCCCGATCATCACCAGCCCCAAGAAGGCCGCCGAGGCCCTGGCCTGGGTGGTGCGCGAGATGGACCTGCGCTACGACGACCTGGCCAACTTCGGCTTCCGTCACATCGACGACTTCAACAAGGCCGTCCGGGCCGGCAAGGTCGAGGTGCCCCCGGGCAGCGAGCGCGAGCTGGCGCCGTACCCCTACCTGCTGGTCATCGTCGACGAGCTGGCCGACCTGATGATGGTGGCCCCGCGCGACGTCGAGGACGCCGTCGTCCGGATCACCCAGCTCGCCCGCGCCGCCGGCATCCACCTGGTGCTGGCCACCCAGCGGCCCTCGGTCGACGTCGTCACCGGTCTGATCAAGGCCAACGTGCCCTCGCGGCTCGCGTTCGCCACCTCCTCGGTCACCGACAGCCGGGTCATCCTCGACCAGCCGGGTGCCGAGAAGCTGGTCGGCCAGGGCGACGGGCTGTTCCTGCCGATGGGTGCCTCCAAGCCGATCCGCGTGCAGGGCTCGTGGGTCACCGAGGCGGAGATCGCGGCGGTCGTCCAGCACTGCAAGACCCAGCTCGAACCCACGTACCGCGAGGACGTCACGGTCGCCCCGCAGAGCAAGCGGGAGATCGACGACGACATCGGGGACGACATGGACCTGGTCATCCAGGCCATCGAGCTGGTCGTCTCCACGCAGTTCGGCTCCACCTCGATGCTGCAGCGCAAGCTGCGGGTCGGCTTCGCGAAGGCGGGAAGACTGATGGACATCATGGAGAGCCGTGGCGTGGTGGGACCGAGCGAGGGCTCGAAGGCCCGTGACGTGATGGTGAAACCGGACGAGATCGACGGTCTGATCGCGACTTTGCAGGGGGAGATGTGAGCGAGGCCAGAGCAACCGAGTTCCACACGGAGCACGACGACGTGGCGAGCCCCGAGCCGTTCGGGCTCGCGCCCGACCCCGTCGAGGTCCGCCGCAACGCGGGCCTCTCCGCGCTCGTCGGGGCCGTCGCCTCGACGGTGGGCATCGCCTACCTGGCGCGCGCCACCGGCACCGGGGCATGGCTGGACTGGGCGCTGTTCGCGGTCATGGGCCTGCTGGCCGTGGCCAACCTGCGGTCCTTCGTCGACGCCCGCACCCCGCTGCTCGTGGCCGACACCCAGGGCGTGCGCATCCGGCTGGGTCGCACCTGGCGCGGGATGCCGTGGGCGGCGCTGGCCCGGGTCGAGCACCGCCCGCGACGCGGCGTGCTGCGTGACGGCCGGCTGGTGCTGGTCGCTCGCAACCCCGACCGGGTGGTGGCCGAGCTGGACCCCAGCGGGCGCCGCCAGACCCGGCTGGCCGAGAAGCTGTACGGCGCACCGTTCGCCGTCCCGATCGCCCTGTCCACCCGGGTGAGCGGCGCCGGCGACGACCTGACCGCCGCCCTGGTGCGCCTGGCCGGTGACGACTCGCGGGTCGTCGAGGTGCTCCCGCTGCAGCCCGAGACGCCGCCCGCCCCGAGCGACCGGGTGCCCGGCGAGCCGGAGGACGAGCCCTTCGACGAGTGGGACCCGCCCGAGCAGCGCGACGAGCCGTTCGAGCTCGACGAGCCGGTGGAGCTGGACGAGCCGGTCGGGGCCGGGCCCCGCCGGCACGACCCGCGCCCGGCGCTGGCGTTCGGCATCGAAGCCCTCTCCGCCTCGGGGCCGGCGGCGCCGGGACCGCGTCGCCGACCGTCACGACGAGGGCCGGGCCGACGAGGGCCAGGCCGTCGAGAACGTGGCCGTCGAGCAGGTGGCCGTCGAGCAGGTGGCCGACGAGGACCAGGACGTCCCCGAGCACGACGAGCAGGACGCAGCCCCGGGCGACGGGGACCCGCAGACGGGGACGCGCGCGCCGCTCGTCGCGAGCGCCACGCCGAGCCCGTTGCGCGACCCGGTCGGCGTGGCCCGCTTCGAGATCCGTCACGAGCTCACGCTGGGCGCCGCCGCACTGGCCAGCGACGAGGAGGCGCACTCCGCCCGTCGCGACCTGCCCGAGGCACGGGAGCTGCGCCGTCCCGGCAGCGTGAACCTCGTCGAGGACACGATGCTCTGGGGGGACCGGGTCCGCCCGATCGCCCGGGCCGGCTCCTCGGTCGAGCCCATCGTGATCGACGAGCACGGGGTGGAGCCCGCCGAGGACCCGGTCGTCGGCCCCGAGCTGGCCGCCGCACGGACCCGCCTGGGCCTCGACGTCGACCAGCTGGCCGAGCGCACCCGGATCCGCCCGCACGTGATCGAGTCGATCGAGGTCGACGACTTCGCGCCCTGCGGCGGTGACTTCTACGCCCGGGGGCACCTGCGCACGCTGGCGCGGGTGCTCGGGGTCGACGTCACCCCGCTGCTCAGGGCCTACGACGACCGCTACGCCGACGCCCCGGTGAACCCGCGCCGGGTCTTCGAGGCCGAGCTGGCGACCGGGGCGAACGGCTCGATCCGCGGCACCCGCGGCGGCCCCAACTGGTCGGTGCTGATCGCGGCCGTGATGACCGTGGTGCTGGTGTGGTCGATCGCCCGCCTGGCCATGGACGACCAGGTCGAGCTGCGCGGGGCCGCACCGATCCTGAACGGCTCACGAGGCGTCGACAACCGGTTCCAGCCGGTCGGTGACCCGGTGCCGGTGCTGCTCACCGCCTCGGGCGGCGGCACCCACGTGCTGGTGCTGGACGGCTCCGGCGACAAGGCCTTCGAGGGTGACCTGGCCTACGGGGAGAGCAAGACGCTGAAGAACGTCTCCACCCCGGTGCAGGTGCAGTCCTCGGACGGCTCGCTCGAGGTGAGCGTGAACGGCAGGGCGCGGGGGACCGTCGGCGACGAGGGCCAGCCCGCCAAGAGCACCTTCGTGGTGCGCTGACCGGGCTCCGGCGCGGACCCGGGGAGGCTGGGATCACTCCTCTCCAGGCCCGCGCAATGCCCGCTCCGGACCCCCGAGCGGGCATACTCGGCGGTGATCATGACGACTACTCCTGACACCCTCCCCGATGCCCGCACCGTCGCCCCCACGGACGACCGGGGCGACAGCCTGCTCTCCGTCGCTCTGGTGACCCTGGGCTGTGCCCGCAACGAGGTCGACTCCGAGGAGCTCGCCGGCCGGCTCGAGGCCGACGGCTTCCTGCTCGTCGACGACCCCGACGAGGCCGACACGGTGGTGGTGAACACCTGCGGCTTCGTGGAGGCGGCCAAGAAGGACTCCGTCGACACGCTGCTCGCGGCCGCCGACCTCAAGGAGCGGGGCCGGCCCCGGGCGGTGGTGGCGGTCGGCTGCCTGGCCGAGCGCTACGGCAAGGACCTCGCCGAGTCGCTGCCGGAGGCCGACGCCGTCCTCGGCTTCGACGACTACCCGGACATCGCGGCCCGGCTGCGCTCGATCGTCGCGGGCGAGGTGCACCACCCGCACACGCCGCAGGACCGTCGCCGGTTGCTGCCGATCTCGCCGGTGGAGCGCGACGCCACCGCGCTCAGCGTCCCCGGCCACGGGTTGGACGAGCTCGGTGTCGGCGCCCCCGCGAGCGGCCCGCGCATCGTGCGCCGCCGCCTCGACGGCGGCCCGATGGCCCCGCTGAAGCTGGCCAGCGGTTGCGACCGCCGGTGCTCGTTCTGCGCGATCCCCGCCTTCCGTGGCTCGTTCGTCAGCCGCCGGCCCAGCGACGTCCTCCAGGAGGCGCAGTGGCTGGCCACCCAGGGGGTGCGCGAGCTCTTCCTGGTCAGCGAGAACTCCACCTCCTACGGCAAGGACCTCGGGGACCTGCGCCTGCTGGAGACGCTGCTGCCGGAGCTCGGCGGCATCGACGGCGTCGATCGGGTGCGGGTCTCCTACCTGCAACCGGCCGAGACCCGCCCCGGCCTGGTCGAGGCGATCGCGACGACCCCGGGCGTGGCGCCGTACTTCGACCTGTCCTTCCAGCACGCCAGCGCCCGCGTGCTGCGCCGGATGCGGCGCTTCGGCGACCCCGAGAGCTTCCTGGGGCTGCTCGAGCAGATCCGTGGCCACGCCCCCCTGGCCGGCGTCCGTTCCAACGTCATCGTCGGCTTCCCCGGGGAGACCGAGGACGACCTGCAGACCCTGTGCGACTTCCTCGTCGAGGCGCGGATGGACGTCACCGGAGTCTTCGGCTACTCCGACGAGGACGGCACCGAGGCCGCGTCGTACGACGACAAGCTCGACGAGGACGAGGTCCGGGCCCGGGCCGAGCACGTGACCGCCCTGGTCGAGGAGCTCAACGCCCAGCGCGCCGAGGAGCGGATCGGCGAGGTCGTCGAGGTCCTCGTCGAGTCCCTCGTCGGGTCCGACAACGGGTCCGACAGCGGGGCCGACCGCGGGGCCGACCGCGGGGTGGGCGCCGAGGGTCGCGCTGCGCACCAGGGCCCCGAGGTGGACGGCAGCACGACGCTCGAGGTGGTGCCCCCGGGCACCCGGGTCGGCGACCTGGTGCTCGCCGAGGTGGTCGCCACCGAGGGCGTCGACCTGGTGGCCCGCCCCACGGGGCCGCGTCGATGACGGAGACCGGGCAGCGGGTCAGCAACTTCAACCTGCCCAACGCGCTCACCACGGCCAGGATCGTCGCCGTGCCGTTCTTCGGCTGGGCGCTGCTCGTCGACGGCGGCGACTCCGTGCTCTGGCGCAGCGTCGCCTACGCGATCTTCGCGCTGGCCATGATCACCGACAAGATCGACGGCGACATCGCCCGCGCCCGCAACCTGGTCACCGACTTCGGCAAGATCGCCGACCCGATCGCGGACAAGGCGATGACCGGGATGGCGTTCGTCGGGCTCTCGATCGTCGGTGACGTCTGGTGGTGGGTGACCGTCGTCGTGCTGCTGCGCGAGTGGAGCGTCACCCTGCTGCGGCTCTCGGTCCTCAAGCACGTGGTGCTCGCGGCCGCCCGGAGCGGCAAGCTCAAGACGGTGCTCCAGGTGCTCGCCCTCGGCGGGCTGGTGCTGCCGCTGCGCCAGGTCGGCGGCGTTCTGGACCCGGTCGGCGAGGTCCTCTTCTACGTCTTCCAGGTCCTGCTGGCGGCCGCCGTGGCGATGACGCTGTGGTCCGGCTACGAGTTCTTCCGCGACGTCCACCGCGCGCGGCGTCCGTCCGCGTGACGCTCACCCCGTCGCCGGGTAAAACATCTGCTGCGATTCCGGATGTGACCTGTCACACGGGTTAGGCTGACGCGTTCCCCGCCGGTCGCGGCGGGCGTCATCCCCCTCTCGGAACCGGAGCGACACCCATGTCCTTGCGCAACCGCGCTCTTCTCGGCCTCTCCGTGGCCCTGGCCGCCACGGGCTTCCACGCCCTTCCCGCCGCGGCCGACCCGGGCGGCACCGGCCTCGTGATCAGCGAGGTGTACGGCGGCGGCGGCAACAGCGGCGCCACCTACACCCACGACTTCATCGAGCTGTACAACCCGACCTCCACGGCCATCTCGGTCGCGGGCAAGTCGGTCCAGTACCGCAGCGCCGCAGGCACGGGCGCGGGTGCGGTCACCGCGCTCACCGGCTCGGTGCCCGCGGGCGGCCGGTACCTGGTCCAGGAGGCTGCCGGCACCGGTGGCACCACGCCGCTGCCGAACCCCGACGCCACCGGCAACATCGCGATCGCGGGCGGCGGCGGCCAGGTGTGGCTCGCGGACACCACCGCGGCCCTGACCCCGCCGGCCGGCAACGTCAGCCAGGCGAACATCCTCGACCTCGTCGGCGCGGCCACCAGCGCCACGTCGTTCGAGACGGCGCGGATCACCGCGAACCCGGGCAACACCACGTCCGCCTCGCGCAAGGCGACGGGCGCGGCCAGCGACACCGACAACAACGCCGCCGACTTCGCCGTCGGGGCCGTCACGCCGGAGAGCTCCGGCAGCGTGCCGCCGCCCCCGCCGGAGGAGGTCACCGCGACCATCGCCGAGATCCAGGGCACCGGCGCGACCAGCCCCCTGGTCGGCAAGATCGCCACCACCCGGGGCGTCGTCACGGCGGCCTACCCCACCGGCGGGCTGGACGGCTTCTACCTGCAGACCCCCGGCACGGTCACCGAGAACGCCTCCGACGCCGTCTTCGTCTACGGCTCGGCCGCCACGTCGGCGGTCGCCATCGGCGAGCACGTCGAGGTGACCGGCGAGGTCAAGGAGTTCGCCGGCTCCACGCAGCTCGTGACCGGCTCCGCCGGCGCGGTCAGGCACCTGCCCGAGGCGACGGCCCCGGTCGTCCCGCTGGCCATCGCCCTGCCGGCCGGCGAGGCCGAGCGCGAGGTCCACGAGGGCGAGCTGCTCGCCCCGACCGGCCGCTTCACGGTGACCAACACCTACTCCACCAACCAGTACGCCGAGATCGGCCTGGCCGCCGGTGACACGCCGCTCATCCAGCCGACCGACGTGGCCGACGCCCAGGACAAGCCGGCGATCAACGCCGTCGTCGCCGACAACGCCGCGCGCGCCGTCACGCTCGACGACGGGGCCAGCCTCAACTTCCTCTCCGCGGCCAACCAGGACATCGCCCTGCCGTGGCTCTCCAAGCGCAACCCGATCCGGGTGGGGGCGCCGGTGAGCCTCCACGCCCCCGTGGTGCTCGAGTACCGCAACAACACCTGGAAGTTCCAGCCGACGCAGCGCGTGCGCGACGAGGGCAGCGCCACGGCCACCTTCGTCAACACCCGCACCCCGGCCCCCGAGGACGTCGGCGGCAACCTGCGCCTGGCGACGTTCAACGTGCTGAACTACTTCAACACCACCGGCAAGGCCTTCGAGACCGCCGGCGGGAGCTGCACGTACTACAACGACCGGACGGGCACCAACCCGGTGACCGACAACACCTGTACCCCGAACGGTCCCCGCGGTGCCGCCGAGGCGGAGGACCTCGAGCGCCAGCAGGCCAAGATCGTGGCCGCGATCAACGCCCTCGGCGCCGACATCGTCTCGCTCGAGGAGATCGAGAACTCGGTCAAGCTGCTCGGCGAGACCGACCGCGACGACGCGCTCTCCGACCTGGTCGAGGCGCTCAACCGGGCCGCGGGCTCGCCCGTCTGGGCCTACGCCCCGTCCCCGGCCGCCGCGGACCTGCCGCCCCTGGCCGAGCAGGACGTCATCCGCAGCGCCTTCATCTACAAGCCCCGGGCCGTCGACCTCGTCGGGGGTTCCCGGGTGCTCGTGGGCAGCGCGGCGTTCGCCAACGCCCGGGAGCCGCTGGCGCAGGCCTTCAAGCCGACCGGCGCTCCCGACTCCTCCGCCTTCTCGGTGGTCGTCAACCACTTCAAGTCCAAGGGCTCGGGAACTCCCGACCCCGACGGGCAGGGCAACGCCAACGCCGACCGGGTCAAGCAGGCTCGCGACCTCTCGGTCTTCGCCGACTCGTTCGCCGCCGACCGGGGGACAGCCGCCGTCTTCCTCACCGGCGACTTCAACTCCTACACCCAGGAGGACCCGCTGCAGGAGCTCTACGCCGACGGCTACACCAACCTGGAGTCCGACACCCCGGGCGAGTCGACCTACAGCTTCAGCGGTCTCTCCGGCTCCCTGGACCACGTGCTCGCGAACGACGCCGCCGTCGCCCTCGTCCGGGGCGTCGACATCTGGAACATCAACTCCGGTGAGTCGGTGGCCTTCGAGTACAGCCGCCACAACTACAACGTCACGGACTTCTACGAGCCCGACCCGTACCGCGCCTCCGACCACGACCCCGAGGTCGTCGGCCTGGACGTGGCCGCCCAGAGCGGTCCGGTCGAGCTCAACATCCTGGGCATCAACGACTTCCACGGCCGGATCAACGCAAACACCGTGAAGTTCGCCGGGACGATCGAGCAGCTCACGCAGGGCAAGGAGGACAACACCCTCCTCGTCGGTGCCGGTGACCTCATCGGCGCCTCGGAGTTCGCCTCCGCGGTCCAGCAGGACCAGCCGACCATCGACGTGCTCAACGCGCTCGGTCTCGACGCCTCGGCCGTGGGCAACCACGAGTTCGATCAGGGCTTCGCCGACCTGCGCGACCGCGTCATCGGCACCCCGGGCGCCCGCAACGCGCAGTGGGACTACCTCGGGGCCAACGTCTACGCCAGGGGCACCACGGACCCGGTCCTGCCGGAGTACGCCTCGTACACGATCGACGGCGTCGACGTCGCGGTCGTGGGTGCGGTCACCGAGGAGACGAAGTCGCTGGTCAGCCCCGCCGGCATCGCGGACCTGACCTTCGGCAACCCGGTCACCGCGGTCAACCGGGTGGCCGGCGAGCTCAGCGACGGCGACCCCGCCAACGGTGAGGCCGACGTGATCATCGCCTCGTTCCACGCGGGCGCCACCCAGGGCACCGGCTCCAGCTACGCGGCCGAGGTCGCGAAGGCCGGCGAGTTCGCCCAGATGGCGAACCTCGACGACTCGGTGGACGTGATCTTCAACGGGCACACCCACCAGGTCTATGCCTGGGACGCCCCGGTCCCCGGTCGGGCCGGCACCAGCCGCCCGATCGTGCAGACCGGTGAGTACGCCAGCAACGTCGGCCAGGTGACCCTGACCGTCGACCCCGCCTCCGGCGAGGTGTCGGCCTACTCGGCCCGCAACGTGGCCCGCACCACGGTGCCCGACGCCGACCTGGTGAACGCCTACCCGCGCGTCGCCCGGGTCAGGACCATCGTCGACGCCGCGCTGGCCAGGGCCTCCGAGGTCGGCAACCAGCCGGTCGGGTCCGTCACGGCGGACATCACCCGCGCCTACAACGGCACCACCGAGGACCGCGGCGCCGAGTCCACCCTGGGTGACCTGGTGGCGAACTCGCTGCGCGACGGCCTGCCGTCCGACATCGGCTCCGCCGACCTCGGCATCGTGAACCCCGGTGGTCTGCGTGCGGACCTGAGGTACGCCGCCGGCGACACGACCGCCAACCCGGCCAACACCGCGGGCGTGGTGACGTACGCGGAGGCCAACGCCGTCCTGCCGTTCGTCAACAACGTGTCCCTGGTCTCGCTGACCGGGACGCAGCTGAGGTCGGTGCTCGAGGAGCAGTGGCAGCCGACCGGTGCGTCGCGTCCGTTCCTGGCCCTGGGCCTCTCGGACAACGTGCAGGTCACCCAGGACGCCACCAGGCCGGCCGGCTCACGGATCACCTCGGTGATCGTGAACGGCACACCGCTGGAGGCGACGAGGACCTACACCGTCTCGACGTTCTCGTTCCTCGCTGCCGGTGGTGACAACTTCGCCTCCTTCACCCGGGGCGCGACCCGCGACACCGGCCTGGTCGACCGTGACCTGTGGATCGGCTACCTGAGGGGCCACGCGGGCCTCGCGCCCGACTTCGCCCGCCAGCAGGTCGCCGAGAGCGGCCTGCCGGCCAGCGTGTCCGCCGGCCAGCCGGTGTCGTTCCAGCTCTCCAAGCTGGACCTCACCTCCCTCGGCGCCCCGGCGAACACGTCGGTCGCGGTGTACCTCCGCAACGCCGACGAGTCGCGCAAGGTCGGTGACTTCACCGTCGCCAACGGCAGGGTGGAGGTGGCCTTCACCGCGCCGGCGAACCTGTCGGGACCCTCGACGGTCGTGGCCCTCGCCTCCCCGAGCAGCACGCACGTCGGTCTGCCGCTGACCCTCGCCGGCACCAGCACCACAGCCAGCGCGGGCTCGATGACCTACGGCACCGACGGCTCCGTCACCGCGACGGTCACCTCCCACCGACCGGTCACCGGCGAGGTGCAGGTGCTCGAGGGCAGCACCGTGCTCGGCACGGGCACGCTCTCCGGTGGCAGCGTCACGGTGAGCATCCCGGGCCGCTCCCTCGAGGTCGGCAGCCACACGCTGTCGGTGCGCTACCTCGGGAACTCCGAGAACGCCCCGTCGCGGACCAGCGTCACCCTCCAGGTGAGCAAGGCGGTCTCCACGATGAGCGCCTCGGCCTCGCCGTCCACGATGAAGTTCAAGAAGGACACCTCGACGGTGTCGGTCTCGGTCTCCGCCACCGGGGTCCGTCCGACCGGGGCCGTCACGGCGTACGTCGACGGCGTCCTCGCCGGCACGGCCACGCTGGCCGACGGCACGGCCAGCATCGTCGTCGGGCCGTTCGACTCGGTCGGTGAGAAGACGGTGACCCTGCGCTACGAGGGCGACGCCCACGTGAGCACCGCGTCGACGACCACCACCGTCCTGGTGACGAGGAACGGCAAGGACAAGGACAAGGACTGATCGTCCGCGTCGCACCGTGAGGGGACGGGGAGTCGGCCCTGTGGGTCGGCTCCCCGTCCCCTCTCACCGTCCGGCGTCCGCCAGGTGGAACGCTGCCTGCACGAGGGTCAGGTGGCTGAAGGCCTGCGGGAAGTTGCCGACCATCCGCCCGGCGTGCGCGTCGTACTCCTCCGAGAGCAGCCCGACGTCGTTGGTCAACCCGACGAGGCGGTCGAAGAGCGCGTGCGCGTCCTCGGTGCGGCCCGCCCCGGCGTAGGCGGAGACCAGCCAGAACGAGCAGGCCAGGAACGGGTGCTCGCCGCCCCCGAGCCCGTCGACCCCGGACTCCGTGCGGTAGCGCAGGACCAACCCGTCGCGCATCAGGTCCTGCTCGACCGCCGCGATCGTGCCCAGCATCCGCGGGTCGTCGCCGGCCAGGAAGCCGATCTCCGCGAGCACCAGCAGCGAGGCGTCGACCTCGCTGGTCTCGTAGTGCTGGGTGAAGGTGTTGCGCTCAGGGTCGAACCCCAGCCGCATCACCTCCTCGTGGACCTCGTCGCGCAGCCGGCGCCACTCCTCGAGCGGGCCCTCGAGGCCCCACTGCTCGATGGCGCGCACCGCCCGGTCGAAGGCGGCCCACACCATGGCGCGCGAGTGGGTGAAGCGCCGTCGTGGACCGCGGATCTCCCACAGCCCGTGGTCCGGCTCCTGCCAGGTCCGGGCGAGGTTCTCCACCAGCACCCGCTGGAGCGCCCAGGCGTTGCCGTCGGCCTCGCCCCGGCCGGCCCGGGTGTGCTCGAGCGCGATCATCACCTCACCGAGGACGTCGGCCTGGTGCTGGCCGACCGCCCCGTTGCCGATGCGGACCGGCGCGGACCCCTCGTAGCCGGGCAGGTGGTCCAGGACGTACTCGGGCAGGCGGCGGGCGCCGTCCACGGCGTACATGATCTGCAGGTCCTCCGGGTCGCCGGCCACCGCGCGCAGCAGCCAGGTCCGCCACACCTCGGCCTCGTCGGTGTAGCCGGCGGTGATCAGCGAGCTGATGGTGAGGGCGGCGTCGCGCAGCCAGCAGTAGCGGTAGTCCCAGTTGCGCTCGCCGCCGAAGTCCTCGGGCAGCGAGGTGGTGGGTGCGGCGACGATGCCGCCGGTGTCGGCGTGGGTGAGCAGCCGGAGCGTGACCAGCGAACGCTGGACGACCTCGCTGTGCGGGACGTCGGAGCGGCACAGCACGGCCCAGGCCTCGTCGTCCGCCACCGTGGCGGCGACCTGGTCCCCGACGCCGCTGAGCTGCTCCAGGGGGACGTAGGACGGCACCCAGGTGGTCGAGAAGACCAGCTCGTCGCCCGCCCGGACGTCGAACTCGTCGGTGTGCCGGTGGTCGGTCGCGACCGGCAGCCGGGGGCCCCGCAGGATCAGCTGGTCGGGCCCGGCGATCGCCGTGATCACCTTCTCGCCCCCGATCTCCTGGCGGCGCACCCAGGGCTTCACCTGGCCGTAGTCGAGACGCACCAGCCAGGCGTGGCGCATCCGGACCACGCCGGAGACGCCGTCGAGCCGGCGCACCACGTTGGCCTCGCCGTCGCTGCGGGGCATCAGGTCGGTGAGGGTCACCACCCCGCCGGCGCGTGGTGAACGTGGTCTCCAGGACGCCGGAGGAACCGAGGTAGCGGCGTGACGACTCGTGCTCCTCGTCGGGCACGAGCTGCCAGTGCCCGTGCTCCTCGGTGCCCAGGATCGCCGCGAAGCAGGCCGGGGAGTCGAAGCGGGGCAGGCAGAGCCAGTCGATGGAGCCGTCGCGCCCCACCAGCGCCGCGGTGTGCCGGTCGCCGATGAGCGCGTAGTCCTCGATGGGTAGGGCCATGACGCGAGGTTAGCGACCGGGCCCCGACCGGGCCCCGACCGGCGCGGCCGGCTGGGCTGCCCGGCTAGCGTGGCGCCATGACGGCTGAGCGGGTCCACCAGCTGCTGCGCGAGGTCGGCGGCACGCTCGCCACCGCGGAGTCGCTGACCGGCGGCCGGCTGGCCGCGGGGCTGACCTCGGTGCCCGGGGCGTCGGCGACCTACCTGGGCGGCGTGGTCACCTACGCCACCGGGCTCAAGGTGTCGCTGCTCGGCGTGCCGGCCGCGGTGGTCGAGGAGCACGGGGTCGTGTCGGCGCCGTGCGCCGCCGCGATGGCCACCGGCGTCCGCGCGCTGACCGGTGCGACGTACGCGCTGTCCACCACGGGGGTCGCCGGACCCGAGCGGCAGGAGGGCCGGTCGCCGGGCACGGTGTACGTCGGCGTCGCCGGCCCGGACGGCGCCCGGGCCGTGGGCCTGGCGCTGGAGGGGGCTCGCGGGGAGGTCCAGGAGCAGACCTGTGCGCACGCCCTGGCCCTGCTCGCCGCGGTGCTCCTCGGGGAAGAAACCTCTCTCGGGTAGCGTTGGCCCACCACGACGACGGACCGACCCGGAAGGAGACGCGCATGGTGCTGTTCAGACGGCTCCTCGGCGACGTGCTCCGCGAGCAGCGGATGCAGCGGGGGATGACCCTGCGTGAGGTGTCCGCGGAGGCTCGGGTGAGTCTCGGTTACATCTCCGAGATCGAGCGAGGCCAGAAGGAGGCCTCCTCGGAGCTCCTCTACTCCTTGTGCGCGGCGCTGGACCTGCCGCTCTCGGACGTGCTCCGCGAGGTCTCGGACGCGGTCGCGCTGGAGGAGCGTGCGCTCGCGCCCACCCCGATCACGGTCACCACGCGCGCCGGTCAGGTAGTCGCCTCGGCGGCCTGAGCCGGC
The DNA here is from genome assembly GCA_963760585.1 of uncultured Actinomycetota bacterium. Lineage (GTDB taxonomy): Bacteria > Actinomycetota > Actinomycetes > Propionibacteriales > Nocardioidaceae > Nocardioides. The sequence goes on along the minus strand of CAVXDI010000002.1, from coordinate 302,432 downwards.
CCCTCCCGCCGGGCTCCGGGGCTGGGGCTGTCAGCGCTGGGGCTGGCAGCTCGGGCACCAGTACGACGCCCGCTCGCGCCCGGTCGGACCGACCTGGTCCACCCGGATCGGGGTGCCGCAGCGCCGGCAGGGACTGCGGTCGCGGCGGTAGACCCACATCCGCTGCCGCTCGCGCAGGTCCCCGGTGGTGGACTGCACCGCCCGCTCCTTGTTGAGCTCCAGCATCTGCTTCGCGCGGCGCACCAGCCGGGTCAGACCCGGGACGTCCTCGACGGCGGTGCGGGGGTGCAACCCGGAGACGAAGCAGAGCTCGGCCTGGTACATGTTGCCGATCCCGGCCAGCCGGCTCTGGTCGAGCAGCGCCTCGCCGATCGGCCGGCGCGGCTCCTCGAGGAGCCGACGCAGTGCCTCGTCCTCGTCCCAGTCCGGGCCGAGCAGGTCCGGACCGAGGTGGCCGACCGCGTCGGCCTCCAGGGCGCGGGGGAGCAGCTCGACGATGCCGAGGGAGAAGCCGACCGCGAGCCGGTCCGCGGTCTCCAGCACGACGCGCGCCTGGTGCGCGGGTCGCGGCCAGCGCCGGCCGCGGTCGAGGACCCGCCAGGCGCCCTCCATCTTGAGGTGGGTGTGCAGGGTCCACGGCTGCTCGCCGTCGATGCGGGTGAGCAGGTGCTTGCCGCGCGAGACCGTCTCGAGCACGGTCGCGCCGGACAGGTCCGCCGTGGCGTGCTGCGGCACCCGGAAGTCGCTGCGGGTCAGGACCTCGCCGGACAGCGAGCGGTCGAGCAGTCGGGCCGCCCGGTAGACGGTGTCGCCCTCAGGCACGGAGCCGCAGTCCCCTCGGGGTCGAGACGAAGCCGGCCGCCTGCAGCGCCTCACGCAACGGGGTCGGCCCGCTGCCCAGCAGCTGCTCGCCGTCGGCCTTCTCCACGGTGAGCCGGCCCAGCGAGCCCCGGTGGGCCGCCTCGGCCAAGGACTGGGCGGCCGGGGTGAGGAGGTCGGGGTCGTCGGACCAGGTCAGCAGCGTGCGGCCGCCACGCTCGACGTACAGCGTCAGGCGACCGTCCACCAGCACCACCAGCGCCCCGGCCTTGCGGCCCGGCCGGTGCCCGGTCTCACCCTCGGGCCAGGGAAGGGCCGCGCCGTACGGGTTGGCCGGGTCGGTGGCGGCCAGGGCCACGGCGGCGGGCTTGGCGTCGGGCGCCAGCTCGCTGAACGTGCGGAGCCGGTCGATCGCGCCCGCGGTGCCGAACTGGGCGGCGCCGAGGCCGTCGACGAAGTACCCGCGGCGGCAACGCCCGGAGTCCTCGAAGGCGGAGAGCACCTTGTAGACGGCCGCGAAGCCCCCGGCGACACGCTCGCTCATCACGGCGCCACGGATCACCACGCCGTGCCGGTCGAGCAGGTGCTCGGCCGTCGCGTGCGCGCGCCGGGTGGGGTCGGTGTCGATCTCCGGCAGCAGCGACCAGCGACCGGCCGTCTCGGGAGGGCCGGTGCGGGCGGGCATCCGGCCCCGGCCGCCGGTGGTCGACGACATGCGAAGTCGCGGTGGGGGACGGCGGCTGCGGTGGCTGGGCGTGCCGCCGCGGGTGAGGGCGCGCAGCGGGGTCAGCGTGTCGTTGCTGATCCGGCCGGCCCAGACGAGCTCCCACAGGGCGGCCGAGACGGCCCGGTCGTCGCCGGCCCCCACCGCGTCGGCCAGCTGGCGGAAGAACCAGGCGCCGCCGGGGGTGAGCGCGTCCAGCACCGCTTGGTGCAGGTCGGCGTGCTCGAAGGGGGCGGGCTCGGGCAGGGTGAGGTGGACCTGGTCGGCGAGGTGCAGCGAGACCCAGCCGTCCGCCCCGGGCAGGGCGGCGTGCCCGGCCCACAGGACCTCGCCGGACGCGGTGAGCTCGTCGAGGTACGACGGCTCGTAGTCGCGCACCCGCGCGCCGAGCACCAGGGGCTCCAGGGCGGAGGCGGGCACGGCGCACCCGGCCAGCTGGTCGATCGCGCTGAGCACGCCGTCCACCCCGCGCAGACCGCCGCGACCGCCCGACCCGGTGCTGATGTGCTGCCAGGCGGCGAGGAAGCGGCCGAGCGACTCCGGCTCGACCGGCTCGACCTCCTTGCGCAGCCGGGCCAGAGACCGACGCCGCAGCTTGCGCAGCACCTCCGCGTCGCACCACTCCGACCCGGAGCCGGCCGGCCGGAACTCGCCCTCCAGCACCCGGCCGAGTGCGGTCAGGCGCTGCAGCGTGTGGCGCACGACCGCGGTCCCGAGACCGAGCCGCGCGGCGACCTGGTCGGTGGTGAACGGGCCGTGCGTGCGGGCGAAGCGGGAGACGAGGTCGGCGATCGGGTCCTCGACGGGGTCGGTGAACGCGTCGGGCGTGCCGGCCGGGACGGGTACGCCGAGGCCGTCTCGCAGCCGGCCGATGTCCTCGATCGCCGTCCAGCGCTCCTCGCCGCCCATGCGCACCTCGACCACGCGGCGCACGGCGGTGAGCTGGGCGAGCCACTCGTGGGGGTCGGCGCCGTCGACGGACCGGGCCCGGACCTCGTCGGCACTGAGCGGCCCCAGCATCCGCAGCAGGTCGGCCACGCCCTCGGCGTCACGCGCCCGTCGGTCGGGGGCGAGGCGTTGGAGCTCGGCCTCGACCTCGGCGAGCACGTCGGGGTCGAGCAGCTCGCGCAGCTCGGCCCGGCCTAGCAGCTCGGCGAGCAGGCCCTGGTCGAGGGAGAGCGCGGCGGCCCGCCGCTCGGCGATGGGGGAGTCGCCCTCGTAGACGAACTGGGCGACGTAGCCGAACAGCAGGCTGCGCGCGAACGGGGAGGGCGCCCGGGTGGCGACATCGACCACCTGCACCTCGCGCCGTTCGACGCTGCGCATCAGCGCGACCAGCGCCGGCAGGTCGTAGACGTCCTGGAGGCACTCACGCACGGCCTCGAGGACGATCGGGAACGAGGGGTACTTGGAAGCGACCTCGAGCAGCGCGGCCGAGCGCTGGCGCTGCTGCCACAGCGGGGAGCGGCGACCGGGGTCGCGGCGGGGCAGCAGCAGGGCCCGCGCGGCACACTCCCGGAACCGGGCGGCGAACAGCGCCGAGCCGCCGACCTCCTGGGTGACGAGGTCCTCGATCTCGTCGGCGTCGAAGACGACGACCTCGCCACCGGGGGCCTCGGCGTCGGTGTCGGGGATCCGGATCACGATGCCGTCGTCGGAGGCGACCGCCTGGCCGTCCACGCCGTAGCGCTCGCGCAGCCGGGCGTTGATGGCCAGCGCCCACGGCGCGTGCAGGGGAGTGCCGAACGGGGAGTGGACGACGAGCCGCCAGTCGCCGAGCTCGTCGCGGAAGCGCTCCACGAGCAGGGTGCGGTCGCTGGGCAGGGTGTTGGTCGCCTCGAGCTGTTCGTGCAGGTAGGTGACCAGGTTGCCCGCCGCCCACTCGTCGAGGCCGTTGAGGCGGGCCCGCTCGACCGCCTTCTCCCGGGTCATCGCGCCGAGCTCACGGGTGAAGGCGCCGATGGCCGCGCCGAGCTCGGCGGGGCGACCGAGCGCGTCGCCCTTCCAGAACGGGAGCCGGCCGGGGATGCCCGGGGCCGGGGTGACCAGCACCCGGTCGTGGGTGATGTCCTCGATGCGCCAGCTGGTGGCGCCCAGCGCGAAGATGTCGCCCACCCGGGACTCGTAGACCATCTCCTCGTCGAGCTCGCCCACCCGCTTGCCGGGCCCCTGCCCGCCGACCAGGAAGACGCCGAAGAGGCCACGGTCGGGGATCGTGCCGCCGCTGGTGACGGCCAGTCGCTGGGCGCCGGGACGACCGGTCAGGGTGCCGGTGACGCGGTCCCACACGATGCGCGGGCGCAGCTCGGCGAACTCGTCGGAGGGGTAGCGGCCGCTGAGCAGGTCCAGCGTCGCGTCGTACGCCGAGCGCGGCAGCGCGGTGAACGGGGCGCTCCGCTTGACCAGGGCGAAGAGCTCGTCGACGTCGACGGCGTCGAGCGCGGTCACCGCGACCACCTGCTGGGCCAGCACGTCGAGCGGGTTGGTCGGCACCCGCAACGACTCGATGGCGCCCGAGCGCATCCGCTCGACGGCGACGGCGGTCTGGGCGAGGTCGCCACGGTGCTTGGGGAACAGCACGCCCCGGGAGATCTCGCCGACCTGGTGCCCGGCCCGGCCGACCCGCTGCAGCGCGCTCGCGACGCTGGGCGGCGACTCGATCTGGATGACGAGGTCGACGGCCCCCATGTCGATGCCCAGCTCCAGCGAGCTGGTGGCGACCACGGCGGGCAGCCGGCCGCGCTTGAGGTCGTCCTCGATCAGCGCGCGCTGCTCCTTCGAGACCGAGCCGTGGTGCGCCTTGGCGATCACTCGCCCCGCCCCACCCTCGCCCCCGGCGCCCCCGTTGGTCGAGGAAGGCGCCCCGGGGCCCCCGTTGGTTGAGGAAGGCGCCCCGGCGCCCCCGTTGGTTGAGGAAGGCGCCCCGGGGCCCCCGTTGGTTGAGGAAGGCGCCCCGGCGCCCCCGTTGGTTGAGGAAGGCGCCCCGGCGCCCCCGTTGGTTGAGGAAGGCGCCCCGGCGCCCCCGTTGGTTGAGGAAGGCGCCCCGGCGCCTGTCTCGAAACCCCCCTCGCCCTCCCGCTCCTCCGCCCGCGTGGTCGCGATCTCGTTGAGCCGCGCGGTCAGCCGCTCGGCGAGCCGGCGGGAGTTGGCGAAGACGATCGTCGAGCGGTGCCCCTCGATCAGGTCGACGACGCTCTCCTCGACGTGCGGCCAGATCGACTGCGTCCGCGGCTCGTCGCTGTCCTCCTGGTACTCGTCGGGGGCGGTCATGTCCGCCACCGGCACGACGACCCGCAGGTCCCACTCCTTGGCGGAAGCTGGCGCGACGATCTCGACCGGAGCGCTGCCGCCGAGGAAGCGCGCCACCTCGTCGAGCGGGCGCACCGTCGCGGAGAGCCCGATGCGCTGGGCCGGGCGGGGGAGCAGGGAGTCGAGACGCTCGAGCGTCAGGGCGAGGTGGGCGCCGCGCTTGGTGCCGGCCACGGCGTGCACCTCGTCGATGATCACCGTCTCCACACCGCGCAGCGACTCGCGCGCCTGGGAGGTGAGCATCAGGAAGAGCGACTCCGGCGTGGTGATCATGATGTCCGGTGGCGCGGTGGCGAGCCGGCGCCGCTCGGCCGGCGGGGTGTCGCCAGAGCGGACGCCGACGCGCACCTCGGGCACCGGGGTGCCCAGCCGGTCCGCGGTGTGCCGGATGCCGGTCAGGGGGGCGCGCAGGTTGCGCTCGACGTCGACCGCCAGCGCCTTGAGCGGCGAGACGTAGAGCACCCGGCAGCGGTGGGCGCGGTCCTCCGGCGGGGGAGTGGTGAGCAGCCGGTCGATCGACCAGAGGAACGCGCTCAGCGTCTTGCCGGAGCCGGTCGGGGCCACGACCAGGGCGTGCCGGCCGGCGCCGATCGCCTCCCATGCGCCGGCCTGCGCCGGGGTGGGCTCGGCGAACGCAGCGGCGAACCAGGTGCGGGTGGGCTCGCTGAACCGGGCGAGCGGTGCGGAGGTCGGGGCAGCCACCTGCACATCCTTGCTCACCGCACCCACAACCCGCCCCGAAGGCGTGGCGTCAGTGGCCGTCGCGAGCCCGGGAGGGCCAGGTGCCGGCGGTGAGGGTGGCGAAGGACCGGGTGACGATCTGCTCGAGCACGCCGAGGTCCACGTCGTCCAGATCCTTGAGGTAGAGGCAGCCGATGCCCGTGGTGTGCGGGCCGAGGCGCTCCAGCTGGTCCGCGTGTGCCTCGACCCCGTCCATCAGGTAGATGGTCGAGGCGGCCTTGCGCGGGGCGAAGCCGGCGGCCGCGGCATCGCCCTGGCGCCCGGAGGCGTAGTGGTAGTGGTACTGCCCGAAGCCGACGACCGTTCCCCACAGACGGGGCTCCGCACCGGTGATCCGGCGCATCATCTCGAGCAGGGTGTGGGCGTCCCGGCGGCGTCGGGGCGCCGCGACCGAGTCGAGGTGGGCCTGCACGTCGTCCATGTCCACAGCCTGTCACGGGTCGCCCGTGCGCCCTGGCCTGCCGCCGCCAGTGGTTCCGACGACCGGGAGTGCGTCGACCCCACCCTGGGCCCGCAGCTCGCCGGGATGGGCGATCGGGAGGCCCGCGTGGCCGTCCGGCGCACGGCTCACCAGCTGGACGCCGCGACCGCGAGCACCTGGCCCGATCCGCACACCGTCGACCTCACCACGCCCACCGGCCACCGGCACCGCTCCCGGGCCCCAGCCGTCCCGGTGCGACCCAGTGAACCCCGCCCGCGGGTGATCCACGTCGAGATCCACCACAGCCCGATCGAGACCGGTCTCGAGCTCGCGGCCCGAGCCTGCCTCACAGGCGCGCGCGGGCCTGCGGCCGGATCAGCGCGCCACACACCACGGCGAGGACGGTCAACCAGACGGCCACGTCGGCGACCGCGGCCAGCGCGGCCAGGAGCACGGGTACGCCGAAGCCGATGTAGGCGCACGCGTAGAAGGCCGCGGAGACGGATCCCAGCCGGCCCTGCGAGGCGACCGTGGGCAGGCGCGCGAGACCGCTGGCGAGAGCCAGCCCGCCGCCGGCGCCCAGGATCACCGCGGCCGGCACGGCCAGCAGCAGCAACGCCGGGACCGCCGCGGCCAGCGCGGTGCCGGCGTAGCCGACCAGACCGCAGGCCGCCGCCACGGGCGCCGTGCGAGGGCCCAGGCGACCCTGCAACGGGGCCGCGAGGCTCCCGGCCCCCAGCGTGATCCCGGCAAGCAGCCCGGTCAGGGCGACGGGGGCGAACGGAAAGCCGATCAGCACGGGCACGCCCGCGATGGCGCTGGCCGGGAAGGCGTAGACGCAGACGGCCAGCGGAGCGATGACCGTCACGGCGGGGCGCAGCCGGCCGGGACGGAACGGCGGGGGGCGGGAGTGGCCGGTGTGCCGCTCGTCACGCGGGGTCAGCGTCTCGCGCACGGTCCAGGCGGCGAGCACGGCCAGGAGCAGGGCCGCCACGTGGATCAGGTACGGCAGGACCAGCGGCAGCGGGCCCCACTGCCCGATCAGGCCGGCGACGGCCGGACCGATCGCGAACCCCCCCGTCATCATCACCGCCGCCGTCCGGGGCCCCGTCATGCTCCGCTCGTGCGCGGCCGTCTCGACGAGCCACGCGCTGGCGACGGTGAACACCGCCCCGGCGCCAGCCCCCTGGAGGAAGCGCACGAGGAACAGCAGCGGCTCGTGGTGCGCGACCGCGACGTACGACAGCGACGTCAGCGCGCAGAACAGGGCGGCCGGGATCGCCACCCGCCGGCGTCCCCACAGGTCCGCCGCCGGACCGGCCAGGGCCACGGCGGGCATCAGGCCCAACGCGTAGACGCCGAAGAGGGCGGTGATCGAGGTGGGGGACATGTCGAGCTCGTCGCGGTAGACCAGCAGCAGCGGGGTCGGCACGTTGGTGCCGGCCGCCGCCGCGAGGAGCAGCAGGCCCAGACGTCGTTCCGAGGTACGCATCACCGCGTCACCGTACTGGCGGCGGCGAGGCAGCGGTCCGGTGGACCGGTGCGCCGGGCGGCGGCCACCTTGCCACCGCACGCGCGGACGGGAGGGAGGATGCTGGTGGTACCGAACTTCCTCGAGAGGCGACACATGACGACCCGTACCCACCGAGCCGGCCTCGTCGTGGCGCTGGCCGCCGCCCTGACCCTGGGAGTCGTCCCCGGGACGGCCTCCGCCCGGGCCGGCGCCGCGTCGTGCGCCGAGGTCGACGTGACCGCGCACCGGGGCTTCGGCCCGGATGAGAACACCATGCCCGCGTTCGCGCGGGCCGTTCGCCGCGGAGCCGACGTCGTGGAGACCGATCTGCGCCGGACGGTCGACGGAACCATCGTGCTCCGGCACGACGACCGGCTGGCGACCACGACCAACGGTGCGGGCGACGTGTCCCACCGCAGGTGGGCCTACGTCCGCCGGCTGCACACCGAGCACGGCTACCGGGTGCCGACGCTTCGACGACTGGTCGAGACCATGGCCGCTCGGCCGGTGCGCGCCCGGCCGGACCTGCAGCTCGAGCTCAAGGTGTCGTTCGACGACGCCGAGCTCCGTCGGCTCGTGGCCCTGCTGCGGAGGTTCGACTACCAGGGCGAGGTGGTCCTGACGGCGCCGAGGCTCGCCCAGCTGGACCGGGTGAACCGGGTGGCGCCCTCCATCCGGACCGGCTTCCTGGAGCTCAGCGCGACCCACCGGCCGGACCTCCGGGCCCTGCACCGCCATCACGTCGACTACGCCATGGTCGGGGCGGCGGCGGCGACAGCGAGATTCGTCCGCTCGGCGACCAGACGCGGCGTGCTCGTCTCGGCCCGGAGGCTGTCCCTACGGACCGCCGCCCGGCGTCACGTCGTCCGGGTGCTCACCGACGTCCCGCTGCACTGCTGAGCGCCGGCGGGCGCGACTCCCACGCCAAGCCGATGGGGGTCGTCGGCGAACTGTCCTAGGGTCAGGTGGCGTGACGGACTCCATGATCTCGGCCCGCGGGCTTCGCAAGAGCTTCGGCGAGTTCGAGGCCGTGCGGGGGATCGACGTGGAGGTGCGCCGGGGCGAGGCGTTCGGCTTCCTCGGGCCCAACGGGGCCGGCAAGTCCTCCACGATGCGGATGGTCGCGGCCGTCTCGCCGATCAGCGGCGGCTCGCTGCGCATCCTCGGGATGGACCCGGCCACCGACGGCCCCGCGATCCGCGCGCGGATCGGCGTCTGCCCGCAGGAGGACACCCTCGACAACGAGCTCACCGTGCGCGACAACCTCTACGTCTACGGCCGCTACTTCGGCCTGCCTCGCCAGGAGGTCCGCCAGCGGGTCGACGAGCTGCTCGAGTTCGTCCAGCTGACCGAGAAGGTCGGCGGCCATGGTCGACGACCTCTCCGGCGGCATGAAGCGCCGGCTCACGATCGCCCGCTCCCTGGTCAACCGGCCCGACGTGCTGCTGCTCGACGAGCCCACCACCGGCCTCGACCCGCAGGCCCGCCACGTCGTCTGGGACCGGCTGTTCCGGCTCAAGCAGCAGGGCGTGACCCTGGTGCTGACCACCCACTACATGGACGAGGCCGAGCAGCTCTGCGACCGCCTCGTGGTCATGGACAAGGGCCTGGTCGTCGCCGAGGGCTCACCGCTCACCCTGATCCGCGAGCACTCCACCCGCGAGGTCGCCGAGCTGCGCTTCGGCGTCCCCAGCGAGGGCCACAGCCACGAGGCGATCGCCGACCAGGTCGCCGACCTCGGCCGAGCGGATCGAGGTGCTGCCCGACCGGCTGCTGGTCTACAGCGACGACGGCGAGGAGGTCGTCGCCAAGGTCCACGAGCGCGGCCTCGAACCGGTCGCGGTGCTGGTCCGCCGCTCCACCCTCGAGGACGTCTTCCTGCGCCTCACCGGCCGGACGCTGGTCGACTGATGGCCGGTACCCCGCGGGCCGCCACGGCACCGACGCACGTGCTCCGGGGCGCCGCCCGGCTCCTCGACTACTGGGTGATCGTCTACCGGCGCACCTGGAAGGGCAGCGTGATCTCGTCCTTCGTGACCCCGCTGCTCTACGTCCTGGCGATGGGCGTGCTGCTCGGCGGCTTCATCCAGGGTGACCCCGCCAAGCTCGAGCGGCGCCACGTCCTACCTCGCCTTCGTCGCGCCCGGGATGGTCGCCGCGCAGGCGATGACCACGGTCTTCGGCGAGGTCACCTACCCGGTGATGGGCGTGGTGAAGTGGCACAAGATCGTACTACGCGATGATCGCGACCCCGCTGGGCGTCGGCGAGGTGATCCTGGCCCACCTCGGCTTCGTGATGTTCCGGGTCGCGACCACCAGCGCGGTCTTCCTCGCGGTGATGGCGCCCTTCGGCGTCTTCGAGTCGTGGTCGGGGCGTGCTGGTCGCGTTCCTCGCGCAGCTGCTGGTCGGGCTGGCCTTCGCCACGCCGGTCTACGCGCTGTCCGCCGGCCTGCAGGGACGAGAGCGCCTTCGCGCTCGTCTTCCGGCTCGGGATGATCCCGCTGTTCCTCTTCTCCGGCGCGTTCTTCCCGATCGACAACCTCGACGGGCCGATGGAGGCGCTGGCCCGCCTCACCCCGCTGTGGCACGGCGTCGACCTGACCCGGATGCTCACCCTCGGCCGGGTCGACTGGTCCCTGGCCGCGATCCACGTCGCCTACCTCGTCGTGCTGGCGGCGGCCGGCTGGTTGTGGGCGGTCCGCCGGCTGAGCCGGCGGATGGTCTCCTGATGGCGATGCTCACCACCGCGGTCGGCCGGGCCGCGGGCTCGCCGGTCTCGCCGGGCCGGGCGACCGGCCTGCTGGTCTACCGCAACTACCTGGCCTACCGCCGCGCCTGGTACATCTTCGTCAGCGGCTTCCTCGAGCCGGTCCTCTACCTGTTCTCGATCGGCGTCGGCGTCGGCGCGCTGGTCACCGGCTTCGAGTTCAACGGGCCAGACCATCCCGTACGCCGAGTTCGTCGCGCCCGGCATGCTCGCCGCCTCGGCGATGAACGGCTCGCTGCTCGACAGCGACCTTCAACTTCTTCTTCAAGCTGAAGTACAACAAGCTCTTCGACCAGATGCTCGCCACGCCGCTGACCACGATGGACATCGCCCGCGGCGAGCTGAGCTGGTCGCTGCTGCGCGGCGGCATCTACTCCGCCGCGTTCCTGCTGGTCATGGTGGCGATGGGGCTGGTGTCGTCGTGGTGGGCGGTGCTGGTCGTGCCGGCCGCGCTGCTGATCGGACTGGCCTTCGGCGGGGTCTGCATGGCGCTGACGACCTTCATGCGCAGCTGGCAGGACTTCGAGTTCGTCACGCTGGCGACGCTGCCGATGTTCCTCTTCTCGGCGACCTTCTTCCCGGTCACCGCCTTCCCGACGGTGGTGCGCTGGGTCGTCGAGTTGACGCCGCTCTACCGCGGCGTCGTGCTCTGCCGCGAGCTCACCACCGGTGCGCCCTCGTGGGGCTCGGCGGTCTCGGTGGTCTACCTCGTGGCGATGGGCGTCGTCGGCCTGCTGGTCGTCCGCCGCCGCCTCGACGCGCTGCTGCTCACCTGAGCCGGGTGGCGGCGGCGCCCCCCGCGCCGGTTGAGAGGATGGGCCGATGAGCATCACCCCGGACACCAAGGACTGGACCTGGGTCCTCGACCGTGCCTGCCCCGAGTGCGGCTTCGTCGCCGCCGACGTGCCCGTCGAGGCCCTGCCCGGCGCGCTGCGCGAGAACGCCGCCGCCCTCGCCGTGGCCCTCTCCGGCCCCGACGTCGCGCAGCGGGGGGACCCGGCGGTCTGGTCGGTGCTGGAGTACGCCGCCCACGTCCGCGACGTCCACCTCGTCTTCGCCGAGCGGGTCCGGCTGATGCTGGCCGAGGACGAGCCCGGCTTCCCTGACTGGGACCAGGACCAGGCCGCGGTCGCCGGGCGCTACTCCGAGCAGGAGCCCGCGGCTGTGGGACGCGAGCTGGTGGCGGCGGCCGACCGGGCCGCGGACGGCTACGCCGCCGTCCCGGCAGGGGCGTGGGAGCGCCGTGGCCGGCGCGGCAACGGCAGCGAGTTCAGCGTCGCGACCCTCGGGCGCTACCACCTGCACGACGTCGTGCACCACCGGCACGACGTGGCCGGTGCGGCCCGGGCGGCCACCGTCGCGGCGTACGACGCCTCGGCCGCGGCCTACCGCGACGCCGGGTTCGCGTTCCCCGACTCGGTCCGCGCCCTGGTGGCCCGCTTCGCCGGCATGCTCCCGGCCGACGCCCGGGTGCTGGAGATCGGCAGCGGTCCCGGCCGTGACGCCCTGGCCCTGGAGGCCGTCGGGCTCGAGGTACGGCGCACCGACATCAGCCGGGGCTTCGTCGAGCTGCTGCGCGCCGACGGCCTCACCGCGGACGTCCTCGACCCGCTCACCGACGACCTGGCCGACCCCGAGCAGCCCGACCGGCCCTACGACGGGGTGTGGGCGAGCGCCTGCCTGCTGCACGTGGCCCGCACCGAGCTGCCGGTGGTGCTGCGCCGGCTCGCCCGGGCCACCCGCTCGGCTGGGGTGCTGCACGTGTCGCTGAAGGAGGGGGACGGGGAGGCCTGGTCGGCGCACGGCCACGTCCGGGACCCGCGCCACTTCACCTTCTGGCGCGAGGCCCCGCTGCGCGAGGCTCTCGACGCCGCCGGGTGGAGGGTCCAGCGGGTCGAGCGGAACGCCGGCCTGCGCGAGGACCGCTGGCTCGCCGTCCTCGCCACGAGGACCCCCCGATGAGGCACACGGAGTTCTGGGCCCGGCTCGAGGCGGCGCTGGGCCGCTCCTACGCGCGGACGTGGGCCAGCCAGTTCGTGATGTCGGAGCCTGGGTGGCCGTACCGCCGCCGAGGCCCTGGACGCCGGGACGGCGCCGAAGCAGGTGTGGCGGGCCGTGTGGCGGGCGCTGGACCTGCCTGCGAGCGACCTGTGACCACCCCGCGGACGGACTCCGGCTCCGCAGCCGGGGCCGGCACCGGCGCCCACACGGGGGCCGACGTCCTCGCCGCCCAGCGGCGCACCATCCGCACGCTGATGGCCGCGCAGGTGATCGGTGCGGTGGGGATCACGATCGGTATCGCCACCGCCTCCCTGCTCGCCCGCGACCTCTCCGGCTCGGAGCGGCTCGCCGGCCTGGCCCAGACCGGGCAGGTCCTCGGGGCCGCCGTCGCGTCCTACTTCCTGGCCCGGCTGATGTCGGTGCGCGGGCGCCGGGCCGGCCTCGTCACCGGCTACCTGCTCGGGGCCGTCGGGGCGGTCCTGGCCGTCCTCGCCGGCGTCGTCGGGTCGATGGCGCTGCTGCTGGTCGGCGCGGTGCTGCTGGGGTCCACCACGGCCGCCAACAGCGGCGCTCGCTACGCCGCCACCGACCTCGCGCCCACCGAGACGAGGGCCCGGTCGCTCTCGGTGGTCGTGTGGGCGACCACCCTCGGCGCCGTCGTCGGCCCCAACCTGACCGGCCCCTCCAGCGCGATGGCGCACGACCTCCACATCCCCGAGCTGACCGGCCCCTTCGCGCTCGGCAGCCTGGGCATGGTCGGCGCCGCGATCGTGCTCGCCGTCTTCCTGCGCCCCGACCCGCTCCTGCTCGCCCGGGAGCTCGCCGGGGCTCCGACCCAGGCACCCGGCGGCACGTCGTGGGGCCGCGCGGTCACGGCCTTCCGAGCGATCCCGGTGCTGGGGTGGGCCGTCGCGGGGCTCGCCGCCGCGCACGCCGTGATGGTCTCGGTGATGGTGATGACACCCCTGCACATGGAGCACGGCGGCGCAGAGCTCGAGGTCATCGGGATCGTCATCAGCGTGCACGTGCTGGGCATGTTCGCCTTCGCCCCCGTGGTCGGGTTCCTCGCCGACCGCCACGGGCGCCCCGCGGTCCTGGTCGCGGGTGGGCTCCAGCTGCTCGTCGCCCTGGTCCTGTGCAGCAGCTCCCCGGAGGGCAGCTCCTGGCAGATCTTCGTCGGCCTCTTCCTGCTCGGCCTCGGCTGGTCGTTCGCGACCGTCGCCGCCTCCACGCTGATCGCCGACCACGCCCCGCTCGAGGCCCGCACCGACGTCCAGGGGGCCTCCGACCTGGTCATGGGCGTCACCGCGGCACTGGCCAGCGCGCTGGCCGGGGTGGTCGTCGGCACCTGGGGCTACGGCACGCTGGCCCTCACCTCCAGCCTGCTGGTGCTGCTCGTGGTGGTCGCCGGTGTCGGCACCCGTGGGCACCGGCTGGCACAGTGACGCCATGAGCACTCATGCCGCTGCCGAGGTCGCCGTCATCGGCGGCACCGGCTTCTACTCGTTCCTCGACGACCCCGAGGAGCACCCCGTCGAGACGCCGTACGGCGCGCCCTCGGCGCCGGTCGCCGTCGGCACCGTCGCCGGCCGCCGGGTCGCGTTCCTGCCGCGTCACGGCAAGGCCCACGAGTTCCCGCCGCACGCCATCAACCACCGTGCCAACCTGTGGGCGCTGCGCTCGCTGGGCGTGCGGCAGGTGCTGGCGCCCTGCGCGGTCGGCGGCCTGCGAGACACGGTCGCGCCCGGCGACGTCGTGGTGCCCGACCAGCTGGTCGACCGCACCCACGGCCGGGCCTCGTCGTACGTCGAGACCGGCGCCGTGCACCTGCCCTTCGCCGACCCCTACTGCGCCCGGCTGACCGGCGCCGTGGCCGCCGCCGCCCCCGACGTGAAGACCGGCGGCACCATGGTCGTCATCGAGGGCCCGCGCTTCTCCACCCGCGCCGAGTCGCAGCACTACGCCGCCCAGGGCTGGGACCTGATCAACATGACCGGGGCGCCCGAGGCGGCCCTGGCCCGCGAGATGCGCCAGTGCTACGCCGCGATCGCGCTGGTCACCGACATGGACGCCGGCGCCGAGGCCGGCTCCGGGGTGGGCCAGGAGGAGGTCTTCGCGCTCTTCAAGGCCAACCTCGAGCGGCTCAAGGGACTGCTGACCGACACCGTCGCGACCCTGCCGGACCCGGACGGCTGCTCGTGCTCGACCTGGGCCGACGGCATCGAGCTGACCTACGAGATCCCGGGGGTCCCCGGGTGAAGGTCCTGCTGACCGGCTCCGCCGGCTTCATCGGCACCGCCATCGGCGAGGCCCTGGAGGCGGACGGTCACGAGGTCGTCCGGGTCGACGTGATGCTCGAGATGGCGCACGGGCGCAGCGAGCCGCCCGCCGGGCACCCACCGGCTCGACGTGCGCGACGCCGGGCAGTGGGTCGACCTGCTGCGCGGCGTGGACGTCGTGTGCCACCAGGCCGCCGTCGTCGGGGCCGGAGTCAGGGTCGGCCGACCTGCCCGAGTACGCCGGGCACAACGACCTCGGCACCGCCGTGCTGCTGGCGGCCATGCACGAGGCACGGGTCGACCGGCTGGTGCTCGCCTCCTCGATGGTGGTCTACGGCGAGGGCCGTTACGCCTGCCCCGAGCACGGCGACCGGACCCCGCCGCCGCGCGAGCGGGCCGCCCTCGACGCCGGCGACTTCGAGAACCACTGCCCGGTCTGCGGGGCCGCACTGGGCTGGGCGCTGGTCGACGAGACCGCCCGGCTCGACCCGCGCAGCACCTACGCCGCCAGCAAGGTCGCGCAGGAGAACTACGCCTTCGCCTGGGTCCGGCAGGCCGACGCGGCCGCGGTGGCGCTGCGCTACCACAACGTCTACGGCCCGGGCATGCCGCGGGACACGCCGTACTCCGGGGTGGCGGCGATGTTCCGCTCCTCGCTGGAGCGGGGCGAGGCGCCGCAGGTCTACGAGGACGGCGGGCAGATGCGCGACTTCGTGCACGTGGCCGACGTGGCCCGCGCCAACGTCGCCGCGATCCGCGCGGTGGCCGACGAGCGGGGTGGCCACTACGCGGCCTACAACGTCGCCTCGGGACAGCCGGTGGCGATCCGGCAGGTTGCCGAGCAGGTCGCGGCCGGCACCGGTCGCGACCTCGCGCCCGACGTCACCGGCGGCTACCGGCTCGGCGACGTGCGGCACATCGTCGCCTCGCCCGAGCGAGCGCGCGCCGAGCTCGGCTTCGCGGCGCGGATCAGCCCCGAGCAGGGCCTCGGCGAGTTCGCCACCGCTCCGCTGCGGGCCTGATCCGCCCGGCTCACCAGCTCGTGTAGAGCAGGTGCTGGACGAGCAGGGCGCTCACCACCTGGACCGCCAGCATCGGGCGGCGCCAGCCCGGCGGCACCAGCACCAGCGCGAGGGTCAGCCACGGGACGAACGGCAGCCAGATCCGCTCCACCTCGGCCTTGCTCATCTGCGAGGCGTCGGCGAGCAGCACGCTCAGCAGCGCGGCGCCCGCCAGCAGGGTCACGGCGCGGGTGCTGGGCTCGCGCAGCAGGGCGCGCACCGGCGTCAGCCGGGCCAGCCCGGCGCCCAGCGCCGGCCCGCCGCTGATCAGCAGCGCCCCGAGGTTGCCCCACATCCAGTACGACGCCGGCCGCACCTTGGCCAGCCCGGCCCAGTAACGGTCCGCGAGCACCGGGTAGGCCTCCCACCACGCGAAGCCGAACGGCACGAACGCCAGCACCACGGCGAGGGCGGCCCCGGCGGCGACCGGCAGCGGCCACCAGGTGCGTGCGGCGAGCAGGACGGCGAGGGCGACCAGCCCGATGAGCGGCAGGCCGTAGGACATCATCACCGCACAGCCCAGCAGCAGCCCGGCGAGCACCGACCAGGCGACGCCCGGCGCGCGCCGGGCGCTGGTCGCGCCCAGCGCGAGGGCCGCGAGGCCCCACGCCGCGACCGCGGCGAACAGCGCGTCCGCCGAGACGGCCGAGAAGACGGCCGCCGGGGTGAGCACCAGGAACGGCGCCGCGGTTCGGGCCGTGGACTCGGCGCCCAGCGCGCGCAGCGTGACCAGCACCGCCAGCGCGGTCGTCGCGGCCAGGACGCTCACCACCATGCCGGCGGCGTAGTCCCCGCCCAGGCCGACACGGACGAGCCCGACGAAGAACAGCAGCGCCCCCGGCGGGTGGCCGGCGATGTGGATCGGCCAGTTGCCGGCGGAGTCGAACGGGATCCGGGAGATGAACTGGTCCAGCGTCGCGGGCACGTCGCCGGTCAGCCGGGCGATGCGGAGGTACTCCGTGCGGTTGCCGAGCACCCGGGAGATCCCGGACTCGCCGTCGACGTACGCCAGCGAGAGCATCCACGCCAGCGCGGCGGCGTACGACGTGGCCAGCAGGGCGCGCCACGGGAGACGCCGGGCCAGGGACGTGCCGTAGCGCCACCCGAGCAGCGCGAGCAGGATGGACGGCACGGTCCCGGAGCCCACGTTGGGCAGCCACAGCCCGTGCAGGGGCGGGAAGATGCCCGCACTCTCGTTGAGGCGCGTGTGGACGTCCCAGTCGAGGAGCAGGGGCACCGCGATCGAGGCGGCGACCAGCAGCAGGGCCACGACCAGGCCGGTCCACGCCGAGCGCGAGGGGGCCCGCTCCCCGACCGGGGCCATCCCCGTCGCAGGGAGGTCGGAGGGGGTCACCATGGGGCGAGCCTAGGAGAAGACCGGTCGCCCACCGCGCGCACGCTGCGTTTCGCCACCGGGAGTGGTCCGCCCTTAGGTTTGCGTCATGGATCCCGTCTGCGACCTCGTCCTGCCCTGCCGGGACGAGGCCCCCGCCCTCGGGGCGCTGCTGGCGAAGGTCCCGGCGGCCTTCTCGGTGATCGTGGTGGACAACGGCTCGCGCGACGACACGGCCGCGGTGGCGGCCCGCCTCGGCGCGACGGTGGTGCAGGAGCCGGTCGCCGGGTACGGGGCAGCCGTGCACGCGGGACTGATGGCCGCCGAGCGCGAGTACGTCGCGTTCATGGACGGCGACGGGTCGTTCGACCCCACGGAGCTGGTGGCGATGCTCGAAGAGGTCCGCAGCGGCCGGGCCGACTTCGCCGTCGGCCGTCGGCGCCCCGTGCGCCGCGGGGTCTGGCCGTGGCACGCGCGGGCCGGCAACGCCCTGATCGTGGCCTGGCTGCGCCGCCGGATCCAGATGCCGGCCCACGACATCGCCCCGATGCGGGTCGGCCGCCGCGCGGAGCTGGTCGCGCTCGACGTGCGCGACCGGCGCTTCGGCTACCCGGTCGAGCTGCTGCAGAAGGCGACCGACGCCGGCTGGCGCTTCTCCGAGCACGACGTCGCCTACCACCCGCGCGCCGCGGGGACCCGTTCAAAGGTGTCGGGCTCGGTGCTGGGCACCGTCCGTGCGGCCCGCGACTTCTGGAAGGTCCTGGGGTGACGATCCCATCCGCGGGCCCTCTCCGCTCCGAACAGCACCCATGACCACTGTCCCCGGCGCCGCCCGCATGCTGGTCCTGGCCAAGGCGCCGGTGGCCGGGCGGGTGAAGACCCGCCTCGGCGCGGACGTCGGCATGGACCGGGCCGCGGAGCTCGCCGCCGCCGCCCTGCTGGACACCCTCTCGGCCTGCCGCCGGGCGGTCGGTGCGGCGTACTGCGTGCTCGCCCTCGACGGTGACCTGGCCGACGCGGTCCGGGGCCGGGAGCTCGCCGACGCCGTCGACGGCTGGACCGTCTTCCCGCAGCGCGGTGACGACTTCGCCCAGCGTCTCGTGAACGCCCACCTCGACGTCCCGCCCGGCGACGGTCCGGTCGTCCAGGTCGGGATGGACACCCCGCAGCTGATGGCCGCCGACCTGCTCGACGTCGCTGCTGCGGTGCAGGCAGACCCTGCCGTGCTCGGCCCGGCCGAGGACGGCGGCTGGTGGGTGCTCGGCCTGCGCGACCCCGGTGCCGCCCGGGCGCTCGGCGGCGTCCGGATGTCCACCCCCCACACCCACGACGACACCCGCCGCGCCCTGGTCGACGCCGGCCTCAGCGTCGGCACGACCAGGACCCTGCGCGACGTCGACACCGTCGCCGACGCGCGCCTCGTCGCCGCCCTGGCGCCGGAGAGCCACTTCGCGCTGGCCTGGACCGGCACCACCAGCCCCATGAGCCCCACCGGGCAGCAGGAGAACCGATGAGCGCCGAGCCCACCGAGACCGTCCCCGAGGTCGAGCGGATCCGCTCCGAGTCGTTCTCGACGATCTTCTCCCAGGCCCTCCAGGGGCACCCGTGCCTCGTCGTCGGGCTCGGCGACGACCCGCAGCCCCTGCCGATGTCGGACTGGACCCGCGAGGCCGACGGCCACGACCACGAGCTGCTCGCGCACTGCGTCGGCCCCACCCTCGACATCGGCTGCGGCCCCGGTCGGCTCAGCGCCCGGCTGGCCGCCCTCGGCCACGTGGTCCTCGGCATCGACGTCGTCCACGAGGCCGTGCGCCAGACCCGCGACCGGGGCGTCTCCGCGATCGTGCGGGACGTCTACGACTCGCTGCCGGGGGAGGGCCGCTGGCGCACCGCCCTGCTCGCCGACGGCAACGTCGGGATCGGGGGTGACCCGGTCGCGCTGCTCACGCGGGTGCGTGAGCTGCTCGACCCGCGTGGCCGCGTGGTCGTCGAGCTGGCCGCCCCTGGCCAGGGCCACCACTCGGCCTGGGCCGAGCTGCACTGCGGCGACGCCCGCAGCCGGCCGTTCAAGTGGTCGGTGGTCGGGGTGGACGCCATCGAGAGGCTGGCGGAGGCGGCGGGGCTCAAGGTCAGCTCCACCCACTCCTTCGGCCACCGTTGGTGCGCGGTCCTCGAGGAGCTCTCGTGAGGGTCCCCAGCGACGTCGACTTCACCTCGAGGCTGCGCAGCCCGGCCGTGGCCTCGCGAGTCGGCCTGTGGCTCGGTGTGTGCTTCGGCATCGCCTTCGTCACCGGGCTGATCAGCCACTACGCGCAGCTGCCCAGCAAGCCCTTCCCGTTCCCCACCAACCCCTCGTGGGGCTACCGGGTCACCCAGGGCCTGCACGTCACCAGCGGCACGGCCGCGGTGCCGCTGCTGCTGGTGAAGCTCTGGACGGTCTACCCGCGCTTCTTCGAGCGACCCCCGAAGCCGACCCGACAGCTCCTGGTCAACGCCGCCGAGCGGCTCTCGGTCGGCGTGCTGGTGGCCGGCGCGATCTTCCAGCTGGTGACGGGGTTGGCGAACAGCTCGCAGTGGTACCCGTGGGGCTTCTCGTTCCGCAGCACCCACTACGCCGTCGGCTGGGTGACCATCGGGGCGATGGTGCTGCACATCGCGGTCAAGCTGCCCGTCATCCGGCGGGCGCTGGGCGCCGACGTCGAGAGCACGGTCGACGACCGGCCGACGGCTACCGAGCCCGGGGTCCTCACGCGTCGCGGACTGCTGCGCACCACCTGGCTGGCCACCGGGGTGGCCGTCCTGGTCACCGCCGGCAGCACGGTGCCGCTGCTGCGCCGGGTCTCCGTGCTGGGCGTCCGCTCCGGGGACGGCCCGGGTGGCATCCCGATCAACAAGTCCGCGGCCGCGGCGAAGGTCACCGCCAGCGCCACCAGCGCCGACTACCGCCTGAGCGTCGCCTACGGCGACCGGGAACGCACCTTCACCCGCGAGGACCTCGCCGCGATGCAGCAGCGGACCCACACGCTGCCGATCGCCTGCGTCGAGGGCTGGAGCGCCAGCGGCGCTTGGACCGGCGTCCGGCTGCGCGACCTGCTGGCCCTCGTCGGCGCGCCGGCGGGGCGCGACGTGCTCGTCGAGTCGCTGCAGGAGAGCGGGCCCTACCGGCGCACGAACCTGCCGGCGAACTTCGCCGACGACGAGCGCACGATGCTCGCCCTGCAGCTGGAGGGCGAGCCGCTCGCCATCGACCACGGCTTCCCGACCCGGCTGATCGCGCCGAACCGACCCGGGGTGCTCCAGACCAAGTGGGTCCGCCGGATCTCGGTGTCGACATGAGCGGCCCGCGGGGCGTCGGGCTCCTGCGCGGTGTGCTGGGTGGTCTCGGCGGGCTGGTCGGGGTGTACGGCGGCTACCTGCTGCTGAGCCGTCAGGACACCGCCGACCACCTCGACACCGCCCTGTGGGCCGCCGGCGGCGTCGTGCTGCACGACTTCGTGCTCGCTCCGCTGGTGATCGGGCTGTTCGCACTCCTGACCCGGGTGCTGCCCCGGGCGGCGCGCGGCCCGGCCGTCGTCGGTCTGGTGGTGCTGGGTTCCGTCACGCTGCTGGCCGTACCGGTGCTCGGGCGCTTCGGCGCCCGCCCGGACAACGCGACCCTGCTCGACCGTGCCTACGGGCCGGGCTGGCTCGTGCTGGCCGGGCTCACCCTGCTCGCCGTCGCCGTGGCCGGCGTGCTGCGCTCGCGTGCGGAGCGCTGAGGTGAGCCGGCCGCCCGAGCCTGTGCGCAGCGCCCACGGGCTCGACGACTCGCGCCGCGAGCTGGTCTCGTGGGTCTCCCACGACCTGCGCACGCCCCTGGCCGGGATGCGCGCCCTGACCGAGGCCCTCGAGGACGGCACGGCCCTCGACCCGGGGCGCCACCACCGCCAGCTCCGGGCCGAGGTCGACCGGATGGCGCGGATCGTCGACGACCTCCTGGAGCTCTCGCGGCCCCCCGCCGACGCCGACCCGGGGGACTGAACCCGCCCCGAGGGCGACACGCCGGGCCCCGTGCGTGAGTCGAACACGTGTTCGGGCTAGATTGTGTGCACAGGTGACGCGCAGGTCGACCTCGTCCCCAGGAACCGGCTTCGCAGCGGTTCTGTCGGCGGTCAGGTCTAGCGTCCTGCCACGAACGAACCACATCGATCAGCAGGACTCGAGGCGGGCCCCGCAGGCCCGGTAAGGACGGAAACATCATGGCTGGAGCAGATCGTTCCAAGGCGCTCGACGCCGCGCTCGCCGGTATCGAGAAGCAGTTCGGCAAGGGCTCGGTCATGCGGCTCGGTGACGAGGTGCGCGCCCCGCTCGAGATCATCCCGAGCGGCTCGATCGCGCTCGACGTCGCGCTCGGCCTGGGCGGCTTCCCGCGCGGCCGGGTCGTGGAGATCTACGGTCCGGAGTCCTCCGGCAAGACCACGGTCGCCCTGCACGCGGTGGCCAACGCCCAGCGCGCCGGTGGCATCGTCGCCTTCATTGACGCCGAGCATGCGCTCGACCCCGACTACGCCAAGAACCTCG
Source organism: uncultured Actinomycetota bacterium (assembly GCA_963760585.1). Taxonomy (GTDB): domain Bacteria; phylum Actinomycetota; class Actinomycetes; order Propionibacteriales; family Nocardioidaceae; genus Nocardioides. The sequence continues at coordinate 280,903 of CAVXDI010000002.1, read as the reverse complement.
GGGTCGACACCGACGCCCTGCTGGTCTCCCAGCCCGACTCCGGTGAGCAGGCGCTCGAGATCGCGGACATGCTGATCCGCTCCGGCGCGCTCGACCTGATCGTGATCGACTCGGTGGCGGCGCTCGTGCCCCGCGCCGAGATCGAGGGCGAGATGGGCGACAGCCACGTCGGCCTCCAGGCCCGGCTGATGAGCCAGGCGCTCCGCAAGATGACCGGTGCCCTCAACAACTCCGGCACCACGATGATCTTCATCAACCAGCTGCGCGAGAAGATCGGTGTCATGTTCGGCTCGCCCGAGACCACCACGGGCGGCAAGGCGCTGAAGTTCTACGCCTCGGTGCGGCTCGACGTGCGGCGCATCGAGACGCTCAAGGACGGCCAGGAGATGGTCGGCAACCGGACCCGTGTCAAGGTCGTCAAGAACAAGGTCGCCCCGCCGTTCAAGCAGGCGGAGTTCGACATCATGTACGGCAAGGGCATCAGTCGTGAGGGCGGCCTGATCGACGTCGGTGTCGAGGCTGGCCTCGTCCGCAAGGCCGGCGCCTGGTACACCTACGAGGGCGACCAGCTCGGCCAGGGCAAGGAGAACGCGCGCGCGTTCATGCGGGACAACCCCGACCTCGCCAACGAGCTCGAGAAGAAGATCCTCGAGAAGCTCGGGGTCGGCCCGACCGTCGACAAGCCGGCCGAGACGCCGGCTGAGCCGGCTGGCGTCGACGACTTCTGAGCCCCGCGTGGACGACGTGGCGCAGTCGCCGGCGGAGGACCAGGTCGCGGCCGGGCCTCCGGCCGACCCGGAGGCCGTCGCGCGCAAGATCCTGCTCGACCAGCTCACCGGGCAGGCGCGCAGCCGCCACGAGCTGCGCGAGAAGCTCGCGAAGAAGAACGTGCCCGACGACGTGGCGGTCCGCCTCCTCGACCGCTTCGAGGAGGTCGGGCTGATCGACGACGACGCCTTCGCCCGGGCGTGGGTGGCGAGCCGCCAGCCGGGCAAGGGCCTGGCCCGCCGGGCCCTGGCCCAGGAGCTGCGCCGCAAGGGGATCGACGACGAGGTCGCCAAGCAGGCCCTGGACGAGGTGGACCCGGCCGACGAGGAGGCCGCGGCCCGGGTGCTGGTGCGCAGGAAGCTGCGCACGCTGGCCCGGGTCGACGACACCGTCGCGACCCGCCGCCTGGTCGGGCTGCTCGCCCGCAAGGGCTACCCCTCCGGCCTGGCGTTCTCGGTGGTCCGTCAGGAGCTCGAGTCCGACGACGCGCGCGGTGCGCCATGATGGGCCCGTGAGCAAGAAGAAGCACGACAAGAAGAAGGCCCACGACAAGACGGACAGGGGCACGCCCGTCGAGGACTTCCCGGTCCGGCTACCGCCCGGTCCGGTCGACCTGAACGCGATCGAGACCGACGTGGCCCCGGGCTTCGACGGCGGCAAGAAGAAGGGCAAGGCCGCGCTCCTCGCGCTCGGCGACGAGCTGAGCGACCTGCAGGAGCGACTCTTCGCCCAGGGTCGCTCCGGTTCGCCGCGTCGGGTGCTGCTGGTCCTGCAGGGCATGGACACCTCCGGCAAGGGCGGCGTCCTGCGCCACACGGTCGGCCTGGTGGACCCGCAGGGTGTCCGGATCACGTCGTTCAAGGCGCCGACCAGGACCGAGCTGCGCTACGACTTCCTCTGGCGGGTGCGCCGGGCCCTGCCCGAGGCCGGCTACGTCGGGGTCTTCGACCGCTCCCACTACGAGGACGTCCTGATCGGCCGGGTGCGCTCGCTGGCGCCGAAGAAGGAGATCGAGCGGCGTTACGGTGCCATCAACGACTTCGAGCGTGAGCTGGTCGATGCCGGCACCGTGGTGATCAAGTGCATGCTGCACATCTCGCCGCAGACGCAGAAGGAGCGGCTGGTGGCCCGACTCGACGACGCCACGAAGTTCTGGAAGTACAACCCCGGCGACGTCGACGAGCGCGCCCAGTGGCCGCAGTACCGCCAGGCCTACGAGATCGCCCTGGAGCGCACCAACACGGAGCACGCGCCGTGGTTCGTGATCCCGAGTGACAAGAAGTGGTACCGCAACCTCGCGGTCGGACAGCTGCTGGTCACCGCTCTGCGCCGTCTCGACCCGCAGTGGCCGGAGGCCGACTTCGACGTGGAGGTGGAGCGCACGCGGCTCACCGAGGAGAGCCCGCTCGGATGATCCGCACCGTCGGCGTCACGCGCTACGTCACCCCCCTGCGCGAGGGCGGCAGCCTGCCCGGACTCGTCGAGGCCGACGACCTCGGCACCTACGTCTGCAAGTTCCGGGGAGCCGGCCAGGGCCTGAAGGTGCTGGTGGCCGAGGTGGTGGTCAGTGAGCTGGCCCGGCGTACGGGCTTGCGGACCCCCGACCTCGTCGCCCTCGACCTCGACCCGGCGATCGCGCGCTACGAGGCCGACGAGGAGGTGCAGGACCTCCTCAACGCGAGCCCGGGCCTCAACCTCGGGGTGGACTTCCTGCCCGGCTCCTTCGGCTTCGACGGTGAGCTGCCGAGCGGACCCGAGGAGGGCGCCCGGGTCCTGTGGCTGGACGCCTTCACCGCCAACGTCGACCGGTCCTGGCGCAACCCCAACCTGCTGCTGTGGCACGGCGACCTGTGGGTCATCGACCACGGGGCCTCGCTGTACTTCCACCACACCTGGCGGGGCGGCCTCGGCGACCCGGCCCGGTTCGCGGCGCAGCCCTGGGACCCGACCGACCACGTCCTCGCGGCGCACGTCGACGCGCTGCCGGCCGTCGACGCGCACGTCTCGGGGCTGCTCGACGAGGAGGTCTTCGTCGACGTCCTGGCACAGGTGCCGGACGGCTGGCTCGAGCCCGTGCCCGGGGCGCCGACACCGGGGGCGGTCCGCGCGGCGTACGTGAGCTTCCTGACGGCCCGGCTCGGCACCCGGCAGTGGCTGCCGCTGGGCGGTGCGGCATGAGCGCGGCTGGCCGGCTCGCCTACCAGTACGTCGTGCTGCGCTGCGTCCCCCGTGTCGACCGGGAGGAGTTCCTCAACGTCGGGGTGGTGCTCTACTGCCAGGCGGGCGACTACCTCGCGGCCGCGTGGCACGTCGACCGCGAACGCTTGAGCGCGGTGCACCCCGGCGTCGATCCCGACCAGGTGTGTCACGCCCTGGAGTTCGTCGACGGGGTCTGCGCCGGCGACCCCCGGGGGGGAGCGGCCGGCCGTGGGCCCCTGGGCCAGCGCTTCGGGTTCCTTCGGGCACCCAAGAGCACCGTTCTGCAGCCCGGCCCGGTCCACGGTGGCGTCACCGCGGACCCGGCCGGCGAGCTGGACCGGCTGCTGGTCCACCTCGTCGGGTAGCACCGGACCCGGACCGGCCCCTCTCGGACGGGCCCACTCGGACGGGCCCACTCGGACGGGCCGGCTCAGACAGGCACGAGCTCCACGGCGCCGACGGCGTACCGGGCCAGGATCGTCCGGGCCAGGTGCGGGTGCGCGCCCAGGGGCTGCGAGACCGCGATGGCGCCGGCCTCCAGGGCGAGCTCGGAGGCGCGGTCCGGCATGAAGCCGGGCGCCAGGAAGAGCGAGGCGACCGCGATGTGGCGACGGCCCTCGGCGCGGAACTGGCGCACTGCCTCCCCGGTCGCCGGCGGCGAGGCCGAGGCGAAGGCCGCGGTCACGGGCAGCTTGTGCCGCTGGCCCCAGACCCGCGCCAGCCGGCCGACGGCCTGGTTGGCGAGCGGGTCGCTGGAGCCGGCGGCCGCGAGCACCAGGGCGTCGAGCTCGCGCACCCGGGAGGCCTTCAACGCCTCGCGCATCCTGACGTCGAGCACCTCGAGGAAGCTCGCCTCGAGACCGAGCACGGAGGTCGCACGGATCTTGAGGCCCTCGTGCCGGGCGCTGGCGGCGAGCAGCGCGGTGGGCACGTCCACCTTGGCGTGGAAGGCCTCGCTGAGCAGCAGCGGAACGACCACGATCTCGTCGTGGCCGGCTCTGACCAGGCGGTCCACGGCCGTCGTGAACGACGGGCGGGACAGCTCCAGGAACGCCTGCTCGATGCGGAGGTCCGGGCGCATGGCGCGGACCTCGTCGACCAGCGCGGTGATCGTGGCGGCGGATCTCGGGTCACGGCTTCCGTGGGCCAGAGCGACCAGGGCGGGAGCAGCCATCAGCGCACTCTCCTCGGGGTGTTGCAGGGGCGACGACCGACAGCGCTGTCGGTCCGGGGACGATCGGGGGCGGGCCGGGCGGAGTTCACGCGTGGATCCCGCACTCGGTCTTGGTGGTTCCGGCCCAGCGGCCGCTGCGCGCGTCCTCACCCGGCGCCACCCGCCGGGTGCAGGGCCAGCAGCCGATCGACGGGTAGCCGTCGTGGACGAGCGGGTTGACCAGCACGCCGTTCTCGGCCATGTAGCGCGCGACCTGCGCGTCGGACCAGCGGGCCAGCGGGGAGACCTTGACCTTGCCCTTCCTGGCGTCCCACCCGATCACCGGCGCGATCACCCGGTGGTGGGTCTCCGCGCGGCGCAGACCGGTGGCCCAGGCGTCGTAGTTGGCCAGGGTGTCGGCCAGCGGCTTCACCTTGCGCAGGGCGCAGCACAGGTCGGGGTCGGTCTTGTAGAGGTCCTTGCCGTACTGAGCATCCTGCTCGGCCACGGTGAGGGCGGGCGTCACGTTGACCACGTTGACGTCGAGCGTGGCCTGGACCGCGTCACGGGTCCCGATGGTCTCGACGAAGTGGTAGCCGGTGTCGAGGAAGACGACGTCGACGCCCGGCGCCACCTTCGAGGCCAGGTCGGCCAGCACGGCGTCGCCCATCGACGAGGTGATCGCGAAACGGGCCCCGAAGGTCGCGACGGCCCACTCGATGATCGTCTCGGCCGGGGCGAGCTCGAGCTCCGCGCCCACGTGGGAGATCAGCTCACGCAGCTCCTCGGGGGTGCGCCCGGCCGTGTGCGTGCCGCGGAAGTCGCGGGCCCGGCGGGTGGTCGCGGTGCTCATGGCGTGGCTCCCGAGGGTCGGACGAGACCGAGCATCTTCAGGGAGAAGGCGCGCAGGCACGAGCGGCACTGCCAGGTGCCGTGGGGCGAGGTGACCTCACCCGACTCCGCGACGACCTCGTGCGGACGGAGGTCCTCGTCGCCGCAGTAGGGGCAGTGGAAGGGGACGGCGCGCTCGCTCATCCGACCGGCTCCGGGGAGCGCTCGCCGCGGAGGTGGGCCTCGTCGGCGCGGGTGGCCCATGTCGCGAAGGACTCGCCGTCGGCGCGGTGCTCGAGGTAGGCCCGCACCACGTCCGTGACGTAGTCGTCGAGGCCGGCGCTGGTGACCTTGTGGGCGCGCAGCTTGCGGCCGAACGTCGAGGCGAGCCCGAGCGCGCCGCCCAGGTGGACCTGGAAGCCCTCGACCTGCTGGCCCTCGGAGAGCACCAGCATGCCCTTGAGGCCGATGTCGGCGACCTGGGTGCGGGCGCACGCGTTGGGGCAGCCGTTGACGTTGACGGTGATCGGGGTGTCGAGGTCGGGGAAGCGCTTCTCGAGCTCGATGACGAGATCCTTGGCGCGGTCCTTGGTGTCGACGATCGCCAGCTTGCAGAACTCCAGGCCGGTGCAGGCCATGGTGTTGCGCCGCCAGTTCGACGGGCGGGCGGTGAGGCCGATCAGCTCGAGGTCGTCGGCGAAGGCCTGGACCCGGGCGGCCGGGACGCCGATCACCACGAGCTTCTGGAACGCCGTGAGCCGGGCCCCGGCGGCGCCGTACCGCTCGACGAGGTCGGCCAGGGCGGTGAGCGTGCGGCCGTCGACCCGGCCCACCAGGGGAGCGGCACCGACGTAGAAGTCGCCGTCCTTCTGCTCGTGGATGCCCAGGTGGTCGCCGTTGCGCTCCGGAGACTCCGGGGACGGGTTGTCGACCAGGGTGCGGTGCAGGTACTCGGTCTCGAGCACCTCGCGGAACTTGTCCTTGCCCCAGTCGGCCACCAGGAACTTCAGCCGGGCTCGGCTGCGCAGGCGCCGGTAGCCGTAGTCGCGGAAGATCGACGCGACCCCCTCCCAGGCGTCGGCGACCTCCTCGAGCGGTATCCACACGCCGAGCTTCTGGGCGAGCATCGGGTTGGTGGACAGCCCACCGCCGACCCACAGGTCGAAGCCCGGGCCGTGCTCGGGGTGCACGGTGCCGACGAAGGAGACGTCGTTGACCTCGGGGACGGTGTCGTGGCTCGGGTGGCCGGTCAGCGAGGTCTTGAACTTGCGCGGCAGGTTGGAGAACTCCGGGTTGCCGATGAAGCGGCGCTTGATCTCGGCCAGCGCGGGGGAGCCGTCGAGGATCTCGTCCTTCGCGATGCCGGCGACCGGCGAGCCGAGGAACGGACGCGGGGAGTCGCCGCACGCCTCCTGGCTGTCGAGGCCGACGCCCTCCAGTCGGGCCCAGATCGCGGGGACGTCCTCGATCCGGATCCAGTGGTACTGGATGTTGTTGCGGTCGGTGATGTCCGCGGTGTCCCGGGCGTACGTCGTGGAGACCTCGCCGAGCGCGCGCAGCTGCTCGGGGCCGAGGATCTTGCCGTCGCTGCGCACCCGCAGCATGAAGAACTCGGCGTCCAGCTCGGCCGGGTCGACGGTGGCGGTCTTGCCGCCGTCGAAGCCCTCGGCACGCTGGGTGTAGAGGCCCCACCACCGCATCCGGCCACGCAGGTCGTTGGGGTCGATCGAGGCGAATCCACGGTGGGCGTAGATGTTCTCGATCCGGGCCCGGACGTTGAGCGCGTCGTCGTCCTTCTTGAACTGCTCGTTGGGGTTGAGCGGCTCGCGGTACCCCAGCGCCCACTGGCCCTCGCCGCGCCTGGGGCGAGCGGCCCGGCCGGGGGAGGCGGGAGCGGGGGTGGTGGGCGCGGGGGTGGTGGCTCGAGCGGTGGTCTCAGACATCAGGAACGGTTCCTCGGCAGTGATGAGACGCGCGACTCGCCGGCTCCGACCACGGGAGGGAGGTGCTCACCCTCGGATCGGCCTCGCGGACCGTGCGCCCGGGACGGAAGGGTCTGGCGGGCGGGGTCGTCGTGAGCACTGGGGTCAGACGACCGGTCAGGAAGGTCGACACATCATGCTGCGCGTGCGCCCGAGGTCGACGTGGCGTCGCACCACGAGGAACAGGGGGTACGCAACGGTGGTCATGCCAAGGAGTCTCAGGGGGCGGACACCTGGCACACAAGTTGCGGTCTCGTGTGGTGAGACCGATGTCCGTATCGTGGGACAAGTAATGCGGGTTCCGGGGTAGCGGGGCGTGGGGTGCGGCGCAGGGTGCGGCGCAGGTCACAGGGGCGGTCGCCGTAGGCTGTGCCGCATGACGGATGCCCTCATCAGCAGTGCGTACAGCCAGGCCCTCGAGGTGATCGCCTCGGTCGAGCCGCGGATCGCCGAGGCGACCCGCCAGGAGCTCACCGACCAGCGCGCGTCGCTCAAGCTGATCGCGAGCGAGAACTACGCCTCGCCCGCCGTGCTCCTCACGATGGGCACCTGGCTCAGTGACAAGTACGCCGAGGGCACGGTCGGCCACCGCTTCTACGCCGGTTGCCAGAACGTCGACACCGTGGAGTCGCTGGCCGCCGAGCACGCCCGCGAGCTGTTCGACGCGCCGTACGCCTATGTCCAGCCGCACTCCGGCATCGACGCGAACCTGGTGGCCTTCTGGTCGATCCTCGCCCACCGGGTCGAGGCCCCGGCCCTGGCGAAGCTCGGCGCGAAGAACGTCAACGAGCTGACCGACGCCGACTGGGAGACCCTGCGCCACGAGCTCGGCAACCAGCGCCTGCTCGGCATGTCGCTGGACGCCGGAGGGCACCTCACGCACGGCTTCCGGCCCAACATCAGCGGCAAGATGTTCCACCAGCAGCAGTACGGCACGGACCCGGAGACCGGCCTGCTCGACTACGACAAGGTGCTGGCCAAGGCCCGCGAGTTCAAGCCGTTGGTGCTCGTCGCCGGCTACTCGGCCTACCCCCGTCGGGTGAACTTCGCCAAGATGCGCGAGATCGCCGACGAGGTCGGCGCCACGCTGATGGTCGACATGGCCCACTTCGCCGGGCTGGTCGCCGGGCGGGTGTTCACCGGAGACGAGAACCCGGTGCCCTTCGCCCACGTCACCACCTCCACCACGCACAAGTCGCTGCGCGGCCCGCGCGGCGGCCTGGTGCTGGCCCAGGAGGAGTACGCCTCCTCGGTCGACCGCGGCTGCCCGATGGTGCTCGGCGGCCCGCTCTCGCACGTGATGGCCGCCAAGGCCGTGGCCTTCGCCGAGGCCCGTCGCCCGGAGTTCGCGACCTACGCCCAGGAGGTCGCCGACAACGCGCAGTCGCTCGCCGAGGGGTTCCTGAGGCGGGACGCCGAGCTCGTCACCGGCGGGACCGACAACCACATCGTGCTGCTCGACGTGACCAGGTTCGGGCTCACCGGCCGCCAGGCGGAGTCCGCGCTGCTCGACGCCGGCGTCGTCACCAACCGCAACTCGGTGCCGGCCGACCCCAACGGTGCCTGGTACACCTCCGGCATCCGCTTCGGCACACCGGCGCTGACGACCCGTGGCTTCGGGCACGACGAGTTCGACACCGTGGCCGACCTAGTCGTCGAGGTGCTCAGCAGCACCACGCCGGGCACCACCCGGGCGGGCGGCCCGTCGAAGGCCTCCTACGTCCTGGCCGACGGCGTCGCCGACAAGGTCAAGAGCGTCTCCTCCGAGATGCTCCACAAGCACCCGCTCTACCCCGGCCTCGAGCTGAGCTGAGCGGCTCGACCATGGCGCTCCTGCACCGGGCCCGGATCACCCCCTCGAAGCTCGACCTGCTCGCCGACTGGCTGCCGAGCCGGCCGTGGTGCGCGGAGGTCACCGGCCTGCGCCAGCTCGGCGCCTACCGGTTCGACGACCCGGCGGGCGAGGTCGGCCTGGAGGCCTTCCTGGTGCAGGCCGCGGAGGGTCTCGTGCTGCACGTCCCGGTCACCTACCGGGCCGCGCCGCTCGAGGGGGTCGTCGGGGCCGAGGAGCACCTCATCGGCACTCTGGAGCACTCGGTGCTCGGCACCCGCTGGGTCTACGACGCGTGCGGCGACCCGGTCTGGGTCACCGCGCTCGCGACCGCCGTCCTGACCGGTGGCTCCGGGGCCGAGGAGGCCTTCGTCACCGAGACCGGGTCGGAGCCCCGCCCGGCCACGGCGAGCGTCGCCGGCAGTGGCACCACCGGCACCGAGGTCCCCCTCGTCGACCAGGTGGTCAGCCGGGACGACCAGCGGGCCACCGTGGTGCGTTCCGACGGACTCGAGCTGGTCGTGGTGCGGGTGCTGAGCGCTGACCCCGCCGGGACGGGTGAGGAGCAGACGGGGACAGCACAGGCGGGGGCCGGGGAGACGTTGACCGGCTGGTGGAGCGACCGCCCGCCGACGGTCCTGGCCCACGTCCGCGTCACCTAGTCCGGTGCGCGGCGGACCCAGCGGTACTCGACCTCGGGCCGCCCGCTGCCGCCGTACCGGGGCGAGCGCGAGACGTGGCCCTGGTCAGCGAGGTGCTCGAGGTAGCGCCGTGCGGTCACCCGCGAGGCGCCGACGGTCGCGGCCACCTCGCTGGCCGAGCGCGGGCCGTCCGCGCCGCGCAGGGCCCGGGTGATCTCGCGGGAGGTCTCGCTGCTCAGTCCCTTGGGCAGGGCGCTGCCCGACGAGCCGGCCCGCAGCGAGCCGAGCATCCGGTCGACCTCGTCCTGGACCACGTCGCCGGGCGTGGCGGCCAGCTGGGCGCGGTAGGCCGAGTACTGCTCGAGCTTGGCCCGGAAGGTCGCAAAGGTGAACGGCTTGAGCAGGTAGAGCACCACCCCCTGAGCCACGGCGTGGCGTACGACGTCGGCGTCGCGGGCGGAGGTCACCGCGATGACGTCGCAGAGGTGCCCGGCGGCGCGCAGGCGCTGGAGCAGGCCGAGCCCGTGACCGTCGGGCAGGTGCAGGTCGAGCAGGACGAGGTCCACCGCGTTGTCGGCGTTCAGGAACCGCACGGCGTCGCCGGCCGAGCGGGCGATCCCGGCCACCTGGAAGCCGGGTATCCGGGCGGCGTAGGTCGCGTGCGCCTCGGCGGCCAGCGCCTCGTCCTCGACGACCAGGACGCGCACGGTCACGACGGCCTCCCGGCGGGGGCCGGGTCGGGGCCGGTTCGGCCGGGTACTGGATCGGTGGGGTCGGCGGGGTCGGGGGCGCACCGGAGGGTGACCGCGAACTCGGCACCCCCGAGCGGCGAGGCGCCGATCCGCACCTCGCCCCCTCGGCGGCGGGCGACCTGGCCGACCAGCGCCAGCCCGACTCCGCGGCCACCGACGTCGCGCGCGGACGCCTTGGTCGTCCAGCCGCGGTCGAGGACCCGCTGGGCCTGATCGTCGTCGAGGCCGGGCCCGCTGTCCCCGACCACGATCCGAAGCATGTCGTCGCGGTGCTCGAAGGTGACCGCGACGCGTCGCACCTCGCGGCCGGCCACAGCGTCCAGGGCGTTGTCGACCAGGTTGCCGAGAACCGTGACGAGCTCGCGGGCGGGCAGGGTCGTCGGGATCTCACCGGCCAGGGTGAGCTCGGTGCCGCGCTCGGCCGCCTCCGCGGTCTTGCCGAGCAGCAGGGCCGCCACCACCGGGTCACCCACCGCGCCGACCACCCGGTCAGCCAGCAGCTGGGCGACCTGGAGCTCCTCGGTGGCGAAGTCGACGGCCTCCGCGGTACGTCCCATCTCGATGAGGGAGACCACGGTGTGCAGCCGGTTCGCCGCCTCGTGGGTCTGCGAGCGCAGCGACTCGGTGAGCCCGCGAACGACGTCCAGCTCACCGGTGACCGCACGCAGCTCGGTGTGGTCGCGCAGGGTGACCACGGCACCGACCTCGCGCCCGTTCCACGAGGCCGGGGCCGAGCTCACCACCAGGACGTGGTCGCCGGAGACGTAGATGTCGTCGTCCTCGCGGGCCCGGCTCAGGGCGGCCGCGACCAGGCCGGGCGGCAGCCCCAGGTCGTGCACGGAGCGACCGACGACGTCGTCGGGCAGACGCAGCAGCCGGCGCGCCTCGTCGTTGACCAGCTGGACCCGGCCGGCGTCGTCGAGCAGGAGGAGGCCCTCGCGCACGGCGTGCAGGACGGCGCTGTAGTACTCGTACATCCGGGTGATCTCCCGCTCGCCGAGCCCGTGGGTCTGGCGGCGCAGTCGACGGCTGACCAGCCACACGCCGGCGAGGCCGAGGCCCAGCACGACGACCCCCGCCAGCATGATCAGCCCGAGGTCGCGACGCAGCTGCTGGTCGATCCGGGTCACCGTGATGCCGACCGAGACCAGCGCCACGACCCGGTCGCCCGCCAGCACCGGGACGACCGAGCGCATCGAGGGGCCGAGCGTGCCGGTGTACTCCTGGGTGAAGACGCGCCCGGCGGGTGCGGTGCCGAGGTCGCCCACGAACGGGCGGCCGATGAGCGCGGGTTCGGGGTGGCTGTAGCGGGTGCGGTCGAGGGCCATCACGACGACGAAGTCGACGCCCGTGTCCCGGCGCACCGACTCCGCGAAGGGCTGCACGACGGCCGACGGGTCGGGCCCGGCGACCGCGTCGACGACGGTGGGGGAGTCCGCGACCGCCTCGGCCACGGCCACCGAGCGGTCCGTGGCCGCGGACCGGGCGTCGCGGCGGGCGTCGTACGACGCGAGCCCGAGGACGGCCACCACCAGCGCGAGCACCACGAGCACCTGCAGCACCAGGATCTGGCGGGCCACCGAGGTGTCCCGGGCGGATCGGTGCAGGCGCATGCAGGCGATTGTGCCGCAACCACGCCCCGGTGAACTCAACGAACACAACGGTGACCACCGTCACAGGCCGGGCCACGATGAGCCGAGCCCGGGAACAGCGCCCGGCCTGATCCAGGAGGAACGATGAGCACCACCGACCGACCCGCCGGCCCCGCCGGCGCCCCCCAAGAGCCGTACCCACTACCTCTACCTCGCGGTCATCGTGGCGGTGCTGCCTCGGCATCCTGGTCGGCCTGGGCTTCCCGGACTTCGCCGTGGAGCTCAAGCCGCTCGGGACCGGCTTCGTGGCCCTGATCAAGATGATGATCCAGCCGGTCATCTTCTGCACGATCGTGATCGGCGTCGGCTCGGTGGCCAGCGCCGCCCGGGTGGGCAAGGTCGGCGGGCTCGCCCTCGCCTACTTCCTCACGATGTCGACCGTCGCGTTGGCCATCGGCCTGCTCGTCGGCAACGTCCTGCACCCCGGATCGGGCCTGAACCTCACCGAGGACGTCGCCGCGGCGGGCGCCGCCCAGGCCTCGGAGGCCGGCACCACCACCGACTTCCTGCTCGGCCTGATCCCGACCTCGCTGTTCTCCGCGCTCACCTCCGGTGAGGTTCTCCAGACCCTGCTGGTCGCGCTGTTGGTCGGCTTCGCCGTGCTGGCCATGGGCCGCTCCGGTCAGCCGGTCCTGCGCGGCATCGGCCACCTCCAGCGCGTCGTGTTCCGGGTGCTGGCCATGATCATGTGGGCCGCGCCGATCGGCGCCTTCGGCGCCATGGCCGCGGTCGTCGGCGAGACCGGGGTGGACGCGCTCAAGAGCCTGGCGGTGCTGATGGTCGGCTTCTACCTGACCTGCGCGCTGTTCGTCTTCCTGGTGCTCGGCACGCTGCTCAAGGTCGTCACCGGCGTCAACGTGCTGAGCCTCTTCAAGTACCTCGGCCGTGAGTTCCTGCTGATCCTCTCGACCTCGTCCTCGGAGTCGGCGCTGCCCAGGCTGATCGCCAAGATGGAGCACGCCGGCGTCGACAAGCCCACCGTGGGCATCGTCGTCCCGACCGGCTACTCGTTCAACCTCGACGGCACCGCGATCTACCTGACCATGGCGTCGCTCTTCATCGCCTACGCGCTCGGCGACCCGCTGAGCATCGGTGAGCAGGTCTCCCTGCTGCTCTTCATGATGATCGCCTCCAAGGGTGCCGCCGGCGTCACCGGCGCCGGCATGGCGACCCTGGCCGGTGGCCTCAGCTCGCACCGCCCCGAGCTCCTCGACGGCGTCGGCCTCATCGTCGGCATCGACCGCTTCATGTCCGAGGCTCGGGCGCTGACGAACTTCGCCGGCAACTCGATCGCCACCGTGCTGATCGCGCACTGGACCGATGGCCTCGACCGCCCGCAGCTCGACCGCGTGCTCGCCGGCCACTCGCCCTTCGACGAGGCCACGATGGTCGACGACCACGACGACCACGACCAGGACCGTCGGGACACCAGCCTCCCGGTCCCGCCGCAGCCCACCCGTCCCTGAGGTGAGCGGGCACTTGGGGGCACTCTCACCGCGGTGACGCGGGCACTTGGGGGCACTCTCACCGCGGTGACCGGGCACTTGGTACGGCGCCCTCCGTCGTCCGAGTGCCCTTGAGTGCCCGGTGGGGGCCTGGGGAGTGCCCTTGAGTGCCCGGTGGGGGCCTGGGGAGTGCCCTTGAGTGCCCGGTCAGGGGGTGGGGGTGGCCCGGGTGACGATGGCGGCCAGGTCGCCGCCGTCGAGCGTGCCGAACGTCCCGTCGTACGACGTGCCCAGGCGCGAGCCGCAGAAGGAGTCGGCGACCTCGGGGGGAGCGAAGCGGACCAGCAGTGAGCCCTGCAGGCAGGCCGCCATCCGGCCGGCCAGCCGCCGGGCGCCGACCTCGAGCCCGGCCTGGTCGCCGAGCAGGGCCAGGGTGTCGTCCACGGCCCGGTCGAGCCGAGCGTCCGCGCCCCGGGCCAGCCCCACCTCGGTGATCCAGGCAGCCAGCGCCTCCGGTTCGCGGGCCAGCGCGCGCAGTACGTCGAGGGCGTTGACGTTGCCCGACCCCTCCCACACGGAGTTCAGCGGCGCCTCGCGGTAGAGCAGCGGCAGCCCGGACTCCTCGACGTAGCCGTTGCCGCCCAGGCACTCCAGCGCCTCGGCCACCATGAACGGCGTCCGCTTGCAGACCCAGAACTTGGCCAGCGGCAGGGCGATCCGGCGCAGCGCCACCTCGTGCGGGTCCTGCGGGTGGTCGACGGCGGTGGCCAGCCGCATGGCCAGGGCGGTCGCGGCCTCGGTCTCGACGGCCAGGTCGGCGAGCACGTTCTGCATGAGGGGCTTGTCGGCCAGCCGGGAGCCGAAGGCCGAGCGGTGCGCGGCGTGCCAGGAGGCCTCGTTCAGCGCCCGGCGCATCAGCGAGGTCGAGCCGAGCACGCAGTCGAGGCGGGTGGCCGCCACCATCTCGATGATGGTGCGGACCCCGCGGCCCTCCTCGCCCAGACGGCGGGCCACGGTGCCGTCGAGCTCCAGCTCGGCGGAGGCGTTCGAGCGGTTGCCCAGCTTGTCCTTGAGCCGGACGACGTCGAGCCGGTTGCGGGTGCCGTCGGGCAGCACCCGGGGCACCACGAAGCAGGTGACCCCCTCGGCGGCCTGCGCGAGCACGAGGAAGACGTCGTTCATCGGGGCGGAGGTGAACCACTTGTGCCCGTGCAGCGTGTACTCGCCGTCGGCGGAGGTGGGCCGGGCCTCGGTGACGTTGGCCCGTACGTCGGAGCCGCCCTGCTTCTCGGTCATCCCCATGCCGGCCAGGGCGCCGCTCTTCTGCGCAGCCGGTCGCAGCCCGGGGTCGTAGGAGGTGGAGGCCAGCAGCGGGGTCCACTCGGCCGCCAGCGCCCCGTCGGGGTCGGCGCGCAGTGCCGGGACCGCGGCGTACGTCATCGAGATCGGGCAGCCGTGTCCGGGCTCGGTGTGCGACCAGGCCATGAAGCCGGCGGCGCGCCGCGCGTGGGCGCCGGGCGACTCCTGCTCCCACGGCGCCGCGGCGAGGCCGTGGCCGACGGCGCGAGTCATGAGCCAGTGCCACGAGGGGTGGAAGGCCACCTCGTCGATCCGGTTGCCGTAGCGGTCGTACGGCGTGAGCTCCGGGTGGTGCTCGTTGGCGAGCCTGCCGTGCTCGCGGGCCTCGGCCGTCCCCGCCTCGGCACCCAGCGCGGTGAGGTCGGCCACGACCTCCTCCCCGGCGTATCGGGTGAGCGCCTCCACGAGGGGCTGGTCACTGGTGACGACGTTGTGACCGACGAGGGGCGGGGCCTGGTTCGTGGCTCCCCGGATGTCGCTTCGCATGTGGCTACCGTAGGCGCATGCCGCCGTCGCAGACCCGTCCCCGCGCGGCCTCCGACCTCCTCCGGGTCCGACTGCTCCAGGCTCGCGAGGTGCTGTGGCGCCTCCTCGTCACCACCGTCAGCTCGTGCCTGCGCTACCGGGTGACCGGCCTGGCGGCCGAGGCGGCGTTCTTCGCCGTGGTCTCCGTTCCGCCACTGATCTTCGCCATGGCCGGTGCGATCGGCTACGTCACCGACCGGTTCTCCCCGGCGCAGGTGGCCGAGGTGCGCACGGCGGTGATCGACCTCTCCGAGCGGGCACTGACCCAGGGCGCGGTGAAGTCGATCATCGTCCCGACGATCGACGACGTGCTGAAGGGTGGCCGCTTCGACGTCATCTCGCTCGGTTTCGTGCTGGCGCTGTGGTCGGGCTCGCGGGCCCTGAACGTCTTCGTCGACACCATCACGATCATGCACGGCCTCGGCGGGAGCCGCGGGATCGTGAAGACCCGGGCGCTGTCCTTCCTGCTCTACGTGATGGCGATGGTCACCGGCGTCGTCACCGTCCCCCTGGTGGTCGCCGGGCCCTCGCTGGTCCAGGACTGGCTGCCGCCGCGCTTCGACTTCGTGATGGGCTTCTACTGGCCCGTGGTCGTGCTGGTGTGCATCTGCTTCCTCGCGACGCTCTACCACGTGTCGGTGCCGGTGCGGACGAACTGGAGCTTCAACCTGCCGGGGGCGACCTTCTCGCTCGTGGCGTGGGTCGTCGGCTCCTACGTGCTGCGCGCCGTGCTGACCGCGACGGCGGCCGACTCCAGGTCCATCTACGGGCCGCTGGCCGCCCCGATCGCCATCCTGATCTGGCTCTACCTGGTGGCGATCGCGGTGCTGATCGGGGCGGCCGTGAACGCCGCCTTCGACACGGTCTTCCCGCAGAAGGGGACGACCAGAGCGCGCCTGGAGCTGGTGAGCCGGCTGCGGACCCGGATGTCCAAGGACCGCCAGACCGGTGCGGATCCCGACGCCGAGGTCGGTGTCGACTAGATTCACCCCCGTGCCCGACGACCCCAGCGACCTCCCCGGCCGCAACCGCGGACACATCAGGCTCCCCGAGCACGTGCGGTCCCCGTGGTGGGAGCTCGGCCGACGGCTGCTCGCCGCCCTGGCGATCCTGGTCGGCACGGTCGCCCTGGTCTACCTCGACCGCCGCGGCTACATCGACGGCAACGACCCGACGGGCCGGGTCGGCTTCATCGACTCCATCTACTACACGACCGTCACCCTGAGCACGACCGGGTACGGCGACATCGCCCCGGTCACCCAGTCGGCCCGGCTGGTGAACGCGTTCGTGATCACCCCCGCTCGCATCGCCTTCCTGGTGCTGTTGATCGGGACCACCCTGGAGGTGCTCGCCTCCCAGGGCCGCGAGATGTTCCGGGTCGCCCGGTGGAGGAAGCACATGGGAGCGCACGTCGTCATCGTCGGCTACGGCACGAAGGGCCGCAGCGCGGTCGAGACCCTGGTCAACAACGGTCAGGACCGGGAGGCGATCGTGGTGGTGGACCCGAGCCCGACCGCGATGGCGGACGCGCACGCCGACGGCCTGGCCGTCATCTCCGGTGACGCCACCCGGCGCGAGGTGCTGCGCCGCGCGGGGGTCGGGGAGGCCAGCCAGGTCATCATCACCACGAACCGCGACGACTCCAACGTGCTGGCCACGCTCACCGTGCGCCAGCTCAACCCCGACGCCTTCATCGTCTCCGCCGTGCGCGAGCAGGAGAACGCACCGTTGATGAAGCAGTCCGGCGCCAACTCGGTGATCACCTCCTCCGACGCCGTCGGCCGCCTGCTCGGGCTCTCCGCGCTCTCGCCGATGCTGGGCTCGGTGATGGAGGACATGCTCACCTACGGCGAGGGGCTCGAGGTCGCCGAGCGCGACCTGCTCGTCAACGAGGTCGGCAAGCAGCCGCAGTCCCTGCCGGACCAGGTCATCGCGGTGATCCGGGATGAGAAGGTCTACCGCTACTTCGACCCGGTGGTCACCCAGCTGGCGCGCGGCGACCGGCTGGTCGTCGTGCGACCGGCCCGTGAGCTGCCCTGGGCGCCCCGGCCCGGCACGCACGGCGAGGACTCCTCGACCGACGACTGACCCGCGCGTTCGATCAGGTGTTCGAACAGGTGCCATGATGTCTCCCATGGCCGGTGGGATGAACAAGCGGGGCAGCGGGATCCCGCTGGGGGAGCGCCGCCGCTCGGGCCCACCCGCCCCGCCGCCTGACCGGTCGCCCGCCCCGTCGCCCGCCCGGGCGCCGGATCGATGGCCCGAGGTCTGCCCGGTGCGGCACTGCTGGGTCGCCGGCGCGGCCGACGGCCGAGGCGTCAAGCGGCCGGGACTGCTCGTCGAGTGGCGCCGCTCCGCGGACGGTGCCTGGCAGGGGCGCGTCGTCTACGCGGCGGCGCTGCGCGGCGGGGCGTGGGCCCTGGTCGAGGAGTGGCTGCCCGCGGACATGCTCGCCCCCGCTGACTTCTTGAGTGAATCTTGAAGGAACGGCGAGCAATCCTTGCGGTTCTAGGCGCTAGAGTTCATCTCGAACCGCCGGAGACCCGAGACTCCGGCGGTTCTCTACATTTCCGTCCACTCGTCCACTCGTCCACTCGTCCGCAGGTCGTCCAGTTCCACGCTGGCTCCGCAGGCCGCACTGGTCAGGACCACCCGTTTGTCTCCGGCGCCGGCGGGTACAGCACAGGTGGCCGGCGACCTCCGGCTGCACTGGGGGCTCACGCAGCCTCTCGGGACGAGGAGGTCCGCCGGCCGTCCACGTGGTCGGACATGGCATCCTTCGGGCACATGTCCTCCTCCACGGCCCTGCGCACCCGTGCCGCCCGGATCGATCCGCTGGTCCCGCTGCTGTGCGTGCTGGCCACGGTCGTCTACGTCCTGCACGGTTTCGAGGGGTACCTGACCCGGGATCTCGGTGACTACGCCTACGGGGCGCAGCAGGTCGCCGAGGGCGTGCCGCCCTACGTCTCGCTCGTCAACCGGGCAGGACCGCTGGCCCACCTGATCCCCGGCGCCGGCGCCCTGGTCGCGACCTGGCTCGGGATGGACCAGGTGGTGGGGATGCGCGTCCTCCTCATGTTCTTCGCGGTGGCCAGCATCGCGGTCACCTACCTGATCGGGCGCGACGTCTTCGGCTCCCGGTCCGCCGGCGTCGCAGCAGCCGTCTCGCTGCTGGTCTGCCAGGGGTTCATCAACTATGCCTCCAACGGTCCGCGGGAGAAGACCTCCATGGTCCTGTTCCTGCTCCTCGCGATCCTGGCCATGGTGCACCGGCGCTGGCTCACCGTCGGGTTCTTCACGGCGCTGGCGACGCTCACCTGGCAGCCGGTCTTCGTCGTCGCCGCCGCCGGGGCAGTGGCGGCCATCGTGCTGGGTCCGCGGGCCGGCCGGCTCCGCGCGCTGCTGCGGGTCGCGGTGGGTGGGCTGGTGCCCAGCGCGGTGACCTTGGGGGCGTACGCCGCGGTGGGCGCCCTCGGCATCTTCCTCGACGACTTCCTGCTGATCAACGCGCGCTACACCCAGCAGACCTCGTTGGTCTCCGCCCCCCTGGTCGCGTGGCAGAAGCTGACCGGGGGCTACGGCAGCTCGCTGTGGGTCTTCATCGCCGGCCTGGTGGCGCTCGTGGTGCTCTGCGCCCTCCGGCTGCCGGGAGCACTGCGGTCCTCGGCGGAGCACCGCGACCCGGTCTCCGTGCACCTGCTGACCGGTGGCGTCATGCTGCTGGCCGGGGTGGGGTGGTCCCTGCGGGCCTTCAACGGCTACCCGGACGCCTTCATCCTGCTGCCGCCCGCCGCCCTGGGCATCGCCGGCGTGGTCGCCGCGCTCGAGGCCCGCGTCCCCGCCCGCGTCGCCCTCGGGGTGAGTGCCGTCTGGGCCGTCACGTTGAGTGCCATGGCGGCGGGGTACGCGCTCAACACCCGCGACGACACCCTGGTCGACCAGCGGGCCTCGGTCGAGGCCGTGATGGAGCTCGTGGGGCCGGAGGCCCAGATCCTCGTGGTCGAGGCACCGCAGCCGCTCGTCCTGACCGGGCAGCGCAACCCCTCGCGGCTCCAGCTCTTCGGCAACGGGCTGCTGGACTACGTCGACGACACCTGGCCGGGCGGCGCCGAGGGCTACGGCCGCTGGGTCGGCCGGCAGGCGCCGACCCTCATCGCGGTCGGCAACGGCGGCGAGGTGCCGCCCTGGCTCACGCCGACCGTCGACGACGCCTACACGCGGGTGGGCACCACGATCGGTTGGGACTGGTACGTGCGCACCGAGGTCGGCGACTCCACGGTCCGGGAGCTGAAGCAGGTCGTGGCGGACACCTACCGGCCCCTGCCGTTCTGAGCCCGACCGTCCGAGGCCCGACGTCCTGGGCCCGACGTTCTGGGCCCGACGTTTTGGGCTCGACGTTGCCGGCGAGCCCGGTTGGGCTTGCTTGGCCGGGCCTGCTTGGCTGGTACGCATGAGCAACCGCGAGCTGCAGCACCACGAGTCGATCCTCGTCCAGGCGACGCCCGACGAGGTCTACGACCTCGTCGCCGACGTCACCCGCACGGGGGAGTGGAGCCCCATCTGCACGACCTGCTGGTGGGACGACCCAGAGCAGGCCGGCCGGGTCGGGGCCTGGTTCACCGGTCGCAACGAGCTGCCCGAGCGCACCTGGGAGACCCGCTCGCAGGTGGTGGCGGCGGAGCGCGGACGGGAGTTCGCGTTCGTCGTGGGAGGTTCCTTCGTGCGGTGGGGCTACACCCTCACCGCGGCCGGGAGCGGCACCGAGCTCACCGAGTCCTGGCACTTCCTGCCGGCCGGCATCGCGATGTTCCGCGAGAAGTTCGGCGAGCGCGCGGACGCCGAGATCGCGACCCGCACCGAGCAGGCGTACGCCGGGATCCCGCTCACCCTGGCCGCGATCAAGCAGGTCGCGGAGGGCTGAGCCCGCTCAGGAGCCCTGGGGCGCTTCCCCCACGTTGAGCTCCGCGGTGGGCATCACCTCGAGGCGCTCGTCGGGGATCGGCTCCCCGCTGCGGACCGACAGGCCGTAGGTGCCGGCGGCAAGCCGCTGCTCGGCCCGCTCGATGGCCTCGAGGCGGGTCCGCAGGGCGGCCTCGACGGCGTCGTCCACGCCCTCGGCGATCATCGGTGCCGCGGCGTCCCCGGTGTCGCCGTTCTGCCGCTCGGCGTCCCGGACGTCGGCACCCACCGAGGACAGCTCGGCCAGCAGGGCGCTCACCTCGGCCCGCTCGACCCGCAACAGCTCGTGTGCACGCTCAGCGTCCATCTCGTACCTCCGCACTCACCGTAGCCCCTGGGCTCGCAGCGCCCGACGCAGCCGTCGCCCGACGAGCTCCGTGGCCGCGCTGACGGCGAAGGAGGCGGCGAGCAGCGTGGTCACCACGGGGAAGCGGAACACGCTGAGGTTCTCCGCCAGCAGCCGGCCGAGGCCCGCCGCCCCGACGATGCCGACCACGGCGGTCTCCCGCACGCAGATCTCGAAGCGGTAGAGGGTGTAGGTGAGCAGCTGGTGGGCCGAGGGTGGCACGCTCGCCGCGAGCGTCGCCGTCCCCCGTCGCACCCCGGCGCGGCGCAGCGCGTCCCGGGCGCGGGTGTCCACGCTCTCCCACGCCTCGGCGACCAGGCGGCCCAGGATCCCCCCGGTGTAGAGACCGAGGGCCAGCGCCCCGGGGAGCACACCGGGGAAGAGCACGAGGAGAGCCACGACGGCCCACACCGTCGGGGGGACCGAGCGCAGCACCAGCAGCAGGATGCGCGCGGTCCACCAGAGCAGCGTCCGGACGACGCGCGCGGCCGGCGCCGCGCGGTCCGCGCCGGTGCCGTGGCGCGGGTCGGTCGCCCAGGGGGCGGCGAGGAGCGTGATGACGACTGCCACCGCCATCGCCAGGACGGCCATTGCGAGCGTGTCCAGGACGGCGCCACCGAGGCTGATCCACCCCCCGGCCGGCAGGCTCGGTGGCCACAGGTCGTCGAGCAGCAGGCCGGTCTGCTGGCGGGTGCGCGCGCTGGTCAGCCCACCGAGCGAGACCCCCGAGGCCAGCCAGGCCACCACGAGCCCCGGCAGCACCGCCCAGGCCGACCACCGAGCCCAGGCGGAGCGCGAGCCCGTCCGAGCCGTGCCGCCGACGCCCGAGCCGCCAGCGAGCTCGCGGCTCGCGTGCCCGCCGGACCACTCCGTGCAGCTCACCACCGCCATGTCGGAGCGCAGCCGGGTGCTCCACACGTCGACCACCGCGGAGAGCAGCAGGACGGCCCCGACGAGCGTCCAGACCTCGTCCCAGTTGCGGGACTGGAGGCTGACGACCAGCTCCTGCCCGAGTCCGCCGACGCCGACCACGCCGAGCAGCACCGTCGAGCGCACGGCGCACTCGAAGCGGTAGAAGGCGTAGGAGAGCAGCAGGGGGGCCGACTGCGGCACCAGGGTGTAGGCGAGCGCCGCGGTGGGCCGGGCGCCGGCGCTGCGCAGCGCTCGCAACGGCCCCGGCGACACGCCGTCGAACATCTCGGCGAACACCTGGGCGGTCTGGGCGCCGAACGGCAGCGCGATGGCCAGCACGGCGACCAACGGGTCGAGGCCCAGGACGCTGACGAGCAGCAGCGCCCACACGAGCTCGTGCACGGAGCGGACGGCGACGAGCACCAGCCGCAGCACGAGGCGGACCGTGCGGACCGGCCAGGGGGGTCGGTGACGCCACGCGACGTCGCTGAGGACGAGCCCGCCGAGCACCCCGATCACCAGTGCCCCGGCGGTGCCCACCGCGGCGAAGGCCAGGGTGATCCCGGCGGCGTGCGCCACGAGACCCAGGAACCCCGGGTCGAGAGCAGGGTGCAGGACGTCGCCGAACAGGGCACCCAGGAGCGGCAGACCGCCGCGGTTGACCAGGTCGGTCCCGGCGGGTACGGCCCGGTCCAGGGACCACGCGAGTGGAACGAGGACGAGAAGCAGACCGGTCAGCCGGCGCACCAGGACCTGACGGCGGGTGGTCGAACGGCGTCCGGCGGTGGGGGAGGCCTCGGCCGGGCGGGGCGCGCGCTCCAGCAGCCCGCTCACGGCGGCGCGCTCGATCTCGGGCCACTCATCTGGGGCCGCTCATGGCAGGGAGTAGAGGTCCGTCAGGCGGGCGTCGTCCAGCTCTGCCACCGGGACGTCGAAGACCAGCCGACCCGCACGCAGCCCGACGGCCCGGGTGCAGTGCTCGCGGGCGAGCTCGGGCTGGTGCAGGCTGATCACCAGTGTGGCCTCCCGGGCCGGTGCCCGGAGCAGCTCGAGGGTCTCGGCAGCCCGGGCCGGGTCCAGGCTGGAGACGGGCTCGTCGGCCAGGATCAGCCGCGGGCGCTGCACCAGCAACCGGGCGATCGCGACGCGCTGGCGCTCGCCGCCCGAGAGGCGTTCGGTGCGCTCGTGCAGTGCCCAGCCCATCCCGACGCTGTGCAGGGCCGAGCGGACGTCGTCGTCCGCGCGGGAGCGCAGCAGCGAGACCAGCGCCCGTGCGGTGCTCCAGGTGCCGAGGCGCCCGGCGCTCACGTTGTGCAGCACCCGGACCTGGTCGATCAGGTCCAGATCCTGGCTGACCGTGCCGATGTCGCACTGCACCCGGCGCAGGGCGCCGGGCGAGAGGGTGGCAAGCGGTTGCCCGAACACCTCGAGATCGCCCTCGCTCGCCACCAGGGAGCCGTTGAGCAGCGCCAGCAACGTGCTCTTCCCGGCTCCGCTGGCCCCCAGCAGGGCCACGCGCTCACCGGCCTGCACCGTGAGGTCGATCCCGGCCAGGGCGCGGTGACCCGCGAAGCGTCGACCGACGTCGCTCATCCGCACGACCGCCGCAGGGCTCACGCCAGCAGACCCTGCTCCTTGGCGACCGCCTCGATCTGGTCGTAGTCGGAGTTCCTGGTCGGGACGAACGACTCGGCTCCGAAGAGGTCCAGGATCTCGGCGTCGTCCGGGTCTGCCCGGTCCAGGCCGAGCAGGAGGTCGGTGACCTTCGTGGTCGTACCCGCTCCGAAGACCTCGTCCAGGTCCGGGCGCGCCAGCCAGTGGTAGTCGGCGTAGCCCGGGGTGCGCCAGAGGACGACCACGTCGTCGAGGTCCACCTCGCCGGCCTCCCGGGTGGCGTTCCAGACCTGCTCGTTGACCGCGCCGACCTCGAAGCTGCCCGAGGCCACGGCCTCGATGGTCGCGTCGTGGGAGCCGGAGAAGCCGGGGGAGCCCTTGAGGTCGGCCTGGTCGAGCCCGCCCTCCTGCATGAAGTACTGCGGCATCAGTCGACCCGAGGTGGACGTCTCGCTGCCGAAGGTGAGCGTGTGGCCGGCCAGGCTCGTCGAGGCCCGCGGCGTCGTCGAACGGCTCCAGGCCGGAGGCCCTGGTGGCGATGAAGAGGCTGTGGAAGTCCGCGTCGATGTCGCGCTGGGCGATGGCGCTCGCGCCGGGGACCCGGGCTCGGGCCTGGACCCCGGTCAGCCCGCCCATCCACGCCAGGTGGATGTCGCCGACCTCGAAGGCGCGGACCACGGCGGTGTAGTCGGTCACCGGCCGGTAGGCCACCGCCAGCCCCGTGGCGTCGGCGAACCGGTCGGCGAGCGCGGGGTAGAGCCGGTTGAGGAGCTCGGGGTCCTGGTCGGGGATGGCCGAGATGCCCAGGCGGGGGGTGGCTGTGGTCGAGTCGGAGGAGCCGGAGCACGCGGTCAGCGCCAGCAGCCCCGTCGTGGCGAGCAGGAAGGTGCGGCGAGTGGTGGGCAAGGCGGTGTCTCCTGGTGTGGTGGCTCAGTGCGTCGGGTGGTGGCCGCGCCCGGTGTCCCGGTGCTGGTCCCCGCCGTGGTCCCCGTGGCGTGCCCCGTGGGGGGACCAGCCGAGGAACCCGGCGACGACGGCGAGCGAGAGGAAGAACGCGGCCGAGGTCGTCGTTCCCCCGAGCACGGGGTCGGTGAAGCCGAGCTGGGCGTGCAGCGAGAGCGCGGCGAGAGTGCTCAGCACAGCCGCGACGCGAGCGTCAGTGCGGTCGCCGTGGTGAGACCCGGACCGGGCCGACCACACCAGCAGGCCCCCGGCGATCAGCAGGACCAGCCCGCCCAGGAGGTTGTACCCCCCGAGGCTGATCGACAGGTCGCTGGACACCAGCCCGGGGCCGCGCGCGGCCAGGGGGTCGGAGAAGGAGCCGAGCACGCTGTAGGCCCCGACGAGCACACCGAGCCCGCCCCAGCCCAGGGCCAGGGTGCGCCGGAGGGGCAGGCCGGACCGGACGCCGTCCACGGCGAGCACTCGACCGGCCGAGCTGAACAGGATCACCAGGTGCGCCCCGATCATCAGCCAGTAGGACCACGGCCACTCGTGGGGGGCGTAGGCCACCGACAGGGCGATGGCGACCGACTGGGCCACGCCGAGGGCGGCGGCCAGTCGTACCCACGTGCCGGTGAGCAGCAGCACCGCCAAGGTGGTCTCGGCGATCAGCACCATCCACCCGAACGGGGTGAAGACCTTGAGCACCACGTGCTCGACCAGCCAGCTGTAGGGCGCGAGGACGGGGTGGCTCACGGCGAAGGAGGTGAACTTGTAGAGACCGTTGCCGGCGTCCTGACCGAAGTCGGGGGCCCGCTTCCACGACACGTTGTAGAGCCACATCAGCCCCAGGAGCACCCGCAGCACGGTGGCGGCCACGGCGTGGCCGCGGGGCACCTCGTCGGTGGCCGGCGCGAGCAACCAGCGCAGCGGCCTAAGCACAGCGGAACACCTCGCGACCGGAGGCGGCGGCGGCCCCCTGCACGTCCAGCGTGTCGCGCACGACGCCGAAGATCTCCTCGATCGACAGCGGGGCGTCCGCGATGCGCATGTTCGGGTTGGTCACCGCCACCGGGTGCCACCACGCGCCGTCCGCGGTGATGGTGGGCTCGGGTTCCAGGGTGTCGAGGGAGACGTGCAGGCCGGTGTCGGCGAACCCCTCCGCCGCGACGGGGCGGATGACGCGGTCGTCCTGGCCGATGCCCTCCGCGTCGAGACGCTCGTGGAGGGCGGCGACGCCGATCGGGTCCTCGTCGAACATGGTCGCCGCGACTCGCACCCGGAAGCCGAGGGACCTGGCCAGCGCTATCCCGTCCAGGGCACGGGCCCAGGAGCCGGCCCCGCGCTGACGGTCGTGCAGCTCGGGGGTGGCGGAGTCGAGGCTGACCTGCATCACGACCGAACGGTCCAGGGACTCCAGGGTCTCGCGTCGCCGTCCCTTGCCGAAGACCATGGCATTGGTGAGGATGGTGCGCTCCAGCCCCGCTCCCGCCTCGACCAGCTCGGCGAGCTCGGGGTGCATGAAGGGCTCGCCGCCGGTGAGGAGGAGCTCGCGACCGCCGGAGGCGGCGAAGTCGTCGAAGAGACCCTTGGCCACCACGGGGTCCAGCCGTCGGGAGTCCGCCTTCGGGGAGGACTCGGCGCAGCAGTAGAGGCAGGCGAGGTTGCAGTCGAAGTTGGTGTAGGCCCACAGCCGGTGCCCGACGGGCGTCTTGCTGCCCTGGCTGAACACGGTGCTCGGGCCGGCCAGCGCGCCGGCCTTGCGCACCGCGAACCACCACGGGCCGGTGACGGTCTCGGCGACCTCGGCGGCGACGTCGTGCCCGACCAGCTCCGCCCACACCGGCAGGTCGGTGACGACGCTCGGCTCGGCGCTGCGGATGCCGAGCAGGTCGCCGGGGCCGAGGCGGCGCATCGCCCGGGTGATCAGCAGGAGGAGACCGCTCCCGCAGTCCATGTCTCCGCCGTCGATGAGCCGGGCGACGTCGCCGAGCGGGCCGCCGTCCGCCGGGTCGCTGCTCGGGGTCACCATCCGTCCACTGTAGGTCACTGTCCTCTTCAGGCCTCGCCACAACTTCTGCAGGACGCCCGGCGGGTCGACTCCGCCCGCTGCCGTAGGGTCGGAGGATGTCGCCCGATGCGCTCCCCCGCCCCGATGACGCCGAGTCCCGCAGCTCGTACTGGGAGAACGTCCACGACGGCAAGGACGTCGACGGCGTCTCCTGGTGGCAGTCCGTCCCCGAGCTCTCCCTGGGCCTGGTCGACCAGACCGGACTCGCCCGCGACGAGCCCATCATCGACGTGGGTGCCGGCTGGTCGACCCTCATCGACCACCTGGTGGAGCGCGGCTACCAGGACCTGACGGCGATCGACCTGTCCTCGACCGCGCTGACGACCGTGCGCGAGCGGATCGGCTCGCCCGGTGCGCATGTGGTGCTGGAGGTGGCCGACGTGCTCGACTTCGCGCCGGGGCGCGAGTTCGCACTGTGGCACGACCGGGCCGTCTTCCACTTCCTCACCGAGCTGGACGAACGGGAGGACTACCGGCTCTCGCTGGCCCGCTGCGTGCGTCCGGGCGGGTTCGTCGTGGTGGCGACCTTCGGGCCGGACGGCCCGCTGACGTGCAGCGGGCTGCCTATCGTGCGCTACACGCACGAGGAGCTGGCCGCGGAGTTCCCCGGCTACCGGCTGGTCTCCACCAGCGGTGAGGACCACGTGACCCCGTGGGGGACCACGCAGCAGTTCACCGCGATCCTGCTCCAGCACCCGGCCTGATCCGCCCGGCCTGATCCGCCTGGCCCCCCTCGCTCAGTCCGCGGTGTACCAGTTGCGCTCCCAGCGGTGCTCGTGCAGCGTCGCCACCTGCTCGGGCGGCAGCCGGTGGCCATCCATCGTCGCGGCGTTGCGCTCGACGTTGGCCACGGTGCGCATCCCGGCTATGACCGTGGAGACGGCCGGCGACTCCAGCACGAAGCGCAGGGCGAGGTCCGCCGTCCGGTCCGCGGCGATGCCGAGGTCGGCGCCGAGCCTGCGGACCCGCTGCTCGACCCGGGCGGGACGGTCGCCGCGGAAGTAGCCGCTGCGGAAGTCGCCCTCGGGGAACCGGGTGTCGGCGGTGATCCGGCCGGTGAGGCCACCCTCGTCCAGGCTCACCCGGACGATCACACCGACGCCGTGCTCCGCGCAGGCGGGCAGCAGGTGCTCGAGCGGCTGCTGGTGGAAGACGTTGTAGATCACCTGGACGGTGTCGACGACGCCGGACTCGACCAGCCGCAGGGCGTTCTCGGGCTGGTAGTCGTTGACCGAGACCCCGAAGGCGCGAATCTTCCCCTGAGCCTTCAGGTCGTCGACGGTCTCCAGCCAGTCACCCCGCCCGATCCACTCGTCGCTCCAGACGTGGAGCTGGAGGACGTCGAAGGCCTCGAGCCCGGAGACGCGCAGGCTCTCCTCGACGCTGGCGCGGACGTGGTCCCCGGGGAAGGTCTCGGCCGGGTCGAGACCGTCCGGCGCCGGGAACGTCCCGTTCAGCGGCGGCACCTTGGTGGCGACGTGGAGGTCCCGACCCGGGTGGCGTCGGACGACCTCGCCGACCAGGCGCTCGCTCTCCCCGTAGCCGCGCGCGGTGTCGATGAAGTTCACGCCGAGGTCGATCGCGCGCTCCAGGGCGCGCAAGGACTCCTCCTCCCGGGCCCCGACCCACCCGGCGCCGCCGATGCCCCAGGCTCCGTACCCCAGTGTCGACACCCTCAGGCCGGTCCGGCCCAGCTCCCGGTACTCCACGGTGATCTCCTCCTGCTCGATGTGGGCGAGGCTGGATCCTCGCAAACCGGGGGAGAACCGGGCGGGGCCGGTCAGCAGGTGGAACGCCGTGCGCCCCTTTCGGGTCGGCGTGATCGCTGCCAGCATCGATTGCGTGCGCCGAACGGTCTGGAGAGCGGAGGGCTGAGGTGAACGCGCTGGAGTGGGTGCTGGCGGTCTGCCTCGCGATCTGGGCCGTTGCCGTGCTCGGCCCCGTCGTCGTGGATGCGCTCGGGCGGTGGATCCTCGCGCCACTCCTCGGCCGACGCCGGCACCTGCGGGACGACACGGATGTCGAGTAGCCCCACCACGACCTCGAGCCGGCGTCCCGGTCAGAAGTCGTCGTCGTTGTCGGTCTCGGCCCGGTTCGTCGACGAGCCGAGGTTGCCGATCAGGTCGGTGACGCCGGTGCCCGCGGTGACCCCCGCGCGGGGCAACCAGACCATGTTCGCGGCCGCGGCCGCGGTGGTGACGGAGCCCGGCAGGTTGGGGGTGCCGAAGGTGAGGGTGAGGGTGCTCCCACTCATCGTGAGGGTGGAGCGCGTCCCGCTCGCTCCCCACACCACAGCGGCGGTCACGTAGTCGGTGCGCTTCAGCTGGACCGAGCCGAGCGGCAGACGGGTCGTGTTCGCGGAGTTGTAGAAGGTCAGGAGGTCGTTGGTGTTGTTGGCCTGGCGGATCGTGATGTTCTGGGTGCCGGTGCCGTCCCAGCCCGCGATGAGCGACCCCGGCGCGATCGGCTCGGAGAACGTCAGGGTCAGCTGGTCCCCGGTCT
Source organism: uncultured Actinomycetota bacterium (assembly GCA_963760585.1). Taxonomy (GTDB): domain Bacteria; phylum Actinomycetota; class Actinomycetes; order Propionibacteriales; family Nocardioidaceae; genus Nocardioides. The sequence goes on along the minus strand of CAVXDI010000002.1, from coordinate 252,419 downwards.
CGATCTGCCGGACGATCGAGCCCCGGTTGATCGCCGACAGCGACACGGCGTCCGGGCCGGTGCGGTCGATCGAGAACGTCCTTGCTATCGGAGCGGAGACGTTGCCGACGGCGTCCGTGGCCCGAGCCGACACGACGTAGCTGCCGTCCGCGGGGAAGGCGGTGGCGGCGAAGGGGAGCGACCACGACGTCGTTCCGGTGGCGGCGGTCCAGGTCTCCGCCACCGCGGCGAAGCTCGTGCCGTTCCAGTACAGCCCGGTGCTGCTGCGACGTATCGAGACTGCGACCGAGCCCACCGCGCTGCCGGTGTCCGACGCGGTCCCACAGAAGGCGCCGCCCCCGCACCCCGTCGGCCAGGTGGTGTTGTTGTGGGTGGACCCGGCCGTCGGGAAGGTGGTGCCGACGGTGGGAGCGGTGGCGTCGGTGGCCCAGGTGCGGCTGGCGACCGCGCCGGTGTTGCCGGCCGCGTCGGTGGCCCGGACCTCGAACGTGTGGGACCCGTCGGCCGGGACGCCGTACGCCTTCGGGCTGGCACACGTGGCCCACGCACCTGCGTCGAGGCGGCACTCGAAGGCGGCGCCGGGCTCTGCGGTGAAGGCGAACGAGTCGTTGCCCGCCGTCGTCGTCCCGCTCGGGCCGGTGGTGATGCTCGGCGCCGGCGGGGGAGTCCGGTCGATGGTGATGGTCAGTGAGTCGGTCGCGCTCAGCCCGCCACTGTCCGTCGCCCGGGCGACGAACGTGTAGTCGCCCTCGGCCGGGAAGGAGGCGGCGGCCATCGCGTAGGACCAGGTGCTGGTTCCGGCGGCGGTCAGGAAGACCTCGGTGGCGCTGGTGAAGCCCGTCCCGTTCCAGTACAGGGAGGTGCTGGCCCGCTGGATGCTGACGTGCACCCGGGCGAGGTTGCCCTGGGGGTCCGAGGCGGTGCCACACACGTCCCCGACCGAGGGGGTGGCGCACCCGGCGGCGTAGGTGGCGTCGTTGTACACGCGTCCTGCCGAGGGGAAGGTGAAGTTGATGCTGGGGATGCCGGTGTCGACGGTCCACGCGTGGGTCGCGGTCGCGCTGACGTTGCCGGCGGCATCGGTGGCGCGGACTCCGAAGGTGTGCGCGCCGTCGGCCAGACCCGGGTAGGAGACCGGGGCGGCGCAGGTGACCCAGGCGCCGGTGTCCAGCCTGCACTCGGTCGCGACGCCGGTCTCGGCGACGGTGAAGTCGAACTGCACGGTGCCGCCGCTGGGGCTGCCGGGCGCGGAGACGATCTGTGGGGTGGGCGGCGCGGTGGTGTCGATCGTCAGGCCCACCGAGCCCGTGGTGGCGTTCTGGACAGCGTCCGTGGCGCGCCAGCGAACGGCGTAGCCACCGTCCGCGGGGAAGCTCGACCCGGCGAAGGCGTACGACCAGGACGTGGTCCCGGTGGCGGCCAGCCAGGTCTCGCCGGCCGCGGCGAAGGCGCTGCCGTTCCAGTAGCTGTTGGTGCTGAGGCGCCGGATGCTGACGTCGATCGAGGCCAGCCCGCTGCCGATGTCGCTCGCGGTGCCGCAGAGGTCGCCGGTGGTGGGGGTGCCGCAGCCGGCCACCCAGCCGGCGAGGTTGTAGGTGGTGGCGGTCGGGAAGGTCAGGGCTCCCGTGGGGGCCGTCGCGTCCACCGTCCAGGTGGTGCTGGTGGCGGTGCTGGCGTTGCCGGCCCCGTCGACCGCGCGCACGTTCACGGTGTGCGACCCGTGCGAGAGCCCGGTGTAGGCCTGCGGGCTGGTGCAGGAGACCCAGCTGCCCCCGTCGAGCCGGCACTCGAAGACGGCGCTCGGCTCGGTGCTGGTGAAGGCGAAGGTCGCCGACGAGGCGCTGGTGGCCGGCGGCACGGTGGTCAGCGTCGGCGTCGGCGGCGGTGTGCGGTCGATGGTGAAGGGGCGTGAGTCGTAGCCGTAGTTGGCTCCGTCGTAGGCGCGCCCGCGCAGGGTGTAATCGCCCTCCGGGAGCGCGGCGGCGAGGATGGCGTAGGACCAGTTCGTGGTGCCGGTGGCCGTCACGAAGGTCTCGGTCGCGGCGGCGAAGGCGCTGCCGTTCCAGTACAGCCCCGTGCCGAGCCGTCGCAGGCTCACCGCGACGGCGGTCACGGCGACGTCGTCCTCGGCGACGCCGCAGACGTCGCCCGTGGTGGGGGTGCTGCAGCCGGCGTTGAACGACGCGTCGTTGTACTGACCGGTCACGTTGGGGAAAACGATCGAGACGGTGGGGATCGTCAGGTTGACGGTCCAGGCGTACGAGGTGGCCGCGCTGACGTTGCCCACCGTGTCGGTGGCCCGGGCCTGGAAGGTGTGGGAGCCGGCGCTGAGCGAGGCGTACTCCACGGGGCTCGTGCAGGCGGCGAAGGGGTCCGAGTCGAGCCGGCACTCGACGGTGGCCGTGACCTCGGCCTCGGTGAACGAGAAGCTGACCGCGTCGCCGCTCACCGCGGTCGGCGTCCCGGTCAGCACGGGCGGCGGCGGGGGGGTGCCGTCCACGACGATGCCGGCGGACCCGGCCTCTCCGCTGGGGGAGGCCACGGCGTGGATGGTGTGGGCGCCGTCGCTGGTGCCGAGCGGCACCGTGACCACGACCGCGCCGGCGCCGCCGGCGGGGATCGTCGCCGGGGTCGCGCTCCCGGCCAGGCTGCCGGTCAGCTCGGTGCCGGTGGTGGTGTCCAGCCGGTAGCGAAGGGTCTCGGCGGGGAGGTACCCGGCAGCGGTTCCCGAACTCGACGTGCCCGGCCTGACGGTCGTGGTGGAGAGCGTCAGCGTCGGTGACGCCACCGTGACGGTGCTGCTCCGGACGCTCTCGGGGCCGCGCCAGCTGGTGCCGAGAAGGGGTGTCACGGAGTAGACCCACTGCCCGGCCGGAACGCGGCCCTCGGCGCAGGAGGTCGCGGTGATCGTGCCCGCGCAGCTCGCCCCGATGGGCTGCACCGTCAGCGTGGCCCGGTCGTAGCGCTTGACCTCGTAGCCGGTGACGGACTGGCCGCCGCTCAGCGTGCTGGCGGCCCAGCTGACCGTGACCGTCCTGCCGGCGGTGACGGCGGCCGGGGTCGAGCCCTGGTTGACGCTCGAGGACGCCGCCGCACCGTTGCCCCCGACCAACGAGCCGGTGCTGAAGTAGCCCCAGGCGGCGGCCGTGGTGAGGCTCAGGGTCCCGACGAGGAGCAGCAGCATCAGCCGGCGCATCAGGTGCCGGCCCGCAGGTAGACGGTGAAGGCGGCACCCTGGCAGGCGCTCGCGGCGCCCGCGCTCATGGAGAGGGCGTTGGCGAGGGTCAGCGACGAGGACCCGCCGCCGGGGATGCTCCACCCCGAGCCGCCGTTGTTCTGGGGCGTGTAGGACAGACTGGCCACACTGCAGCCCGAGTGCAGGGCGTCGACGGCGAACCCGCCGGTGCCCTGGGTCGTGTCCAGGGCGAGGGACAGCACGCGGACCAGCCCCGGGTTCGGGTTGGTGACGCTCACCGCCACCGCGGACTGGGCGCCGGGGTAGATCTGGCTCGAGACCGACGCCGGGCTCAGCGTGACGCCCTGGACGCTGCCGGTGCTCGCGGTACCAGCACCGCCGCCTGACCCGCCGAAGTAGGCCGAGGCGGTCCCGATCAGGGCGAGGGTGGGCAGGGCGAGCAGGGCACTGACGACGAGTCCCCGTCGACGAGCTGTCCTCATCCGCGCACCTCCGACCGCACCTCGACGCCGGGAGTGCTCACCCGGCAGGGCCCGAGCCCATGACTGGGCGGTCGCCGGTCGGCGACCGCCCTCCACGAGTCCGGGGTCAGCCGATCGTGTAGGCCAGGTTGACCACGGCGTTCTTGCAGGCGTCCTGGTTGCTGCCGGTCTTGTTGTTGAACTTGATCGTCGCGCCCGTCCAGGCGCCCTGCGCGGTGCCCGAGGGCACCTCGGCGTTGACGGTCATCACGGCGCCGGCGAGCGTGTAGTCGGTGGCGTCACAACCCACGGCCGCGACACCTCCGGAGAAGACCGAGGTGATACTGGCGGTGACGGTGGCCACGTAGACCGGTCCAGAGTTCTGGTTGTTGAACTTCCCGGCCAGGCTCTGGGCGGTGTCGCCGGGAGCCATGGCGGTCGGAGCGGTCGTCTGCACGGCGCTGATCGGGGCGTTGGTCCCGGTGGCGGCGCTGCCGGTGCCGGAGCCGCCGGCGGTCCAGTAGGCGTACGCCGCGCCGCTGATGCTGAGGACCAGCGCCACGGCGATGATCGAGACGTTCCTCTTCTTGTGCTGGGAGAAGCTGGCCATCGTCTGGTCCCTCGTGAATGGGGGAGAAGGAAGCGTCTCTCCCCGGAGCAGGTCGACCGCCGCGCGCGAGCCTGCGGCCCGGCGTTCTGGTGGCGGTCACGAGCACCGTCGGCACCCGCCGCCCCCGACTGGACCAGATCGCCCGACAACCACCCAGGTGGCCACGGACTCACCCGATGGGACTAGCGCCGATGCACCAGGAGCCCAGTGCCCAGAGCCGGTGCCCAGAGTCGGTGCCCAGGCACTGGACCGCGCTCACCCGACGAGGCGAAAGCGCCTCGGCCCGGTCCGGTGAGGGCCTCATCGTCTCAGGACTGCTGTCGTGCGGTGGGCGGTACCGGCACTGTCCTGGCTGCGAACGGGGTTGATCGAACGGGGTCGATCAGCAGTTCCGGCGTCGGGTGCCCCCGACATCGCCGAACCGGTGAACCCGTGGACGCCGGTCGGGTGCCGCAGCGAACCCGTAGGCTCGCCGGTCAGCCGCCGACCACGACCAGGAGCCCGATGAGCGAGATCCTTGCCTTTGCGATCGCCTCGATCCTCTTCATCCAGGTGCCCGGACCCAGCCTGCTGTTCACCATCGGGCGGGCGCTGACGGTGGGACGCCGCGACGCGCTGCTGAGCGTGGTCGGGAACGGGCTCGGGCTGATGGTGCAGGTGACGGTGGTGGCGCTCGGGCTCGGCTCGCTGGTCGCTCTCTCGGCGACGGCCTTCACCGTCCTCAAGCTGGTCGGAGCGGCCTACGTCGTCTACCTGGGCGTCCAAGCGATCCTGCACCGGCGCGACGCCCGGGACGCTCTCGAGATGCCGCCGGAGGCTCGGCCGGGTGCACGATGGCAGTCGGTACGGACCGGGATGGTCGTCGGTGTCTCCAACCCCAAGACGATCGTGTTCTTCGCCGCCTTCCTCCCGCAGTTCATCGACCCCGGGCACCCCGCCCCACCGCAGCTGCTCGCGCTCGGGCTCGCGTTCGGCGCGATGGCCATCATCTCCGACTCGTGCTGGGCGCTGGCTGCCGGCAGGGCCCGGGACTGGTTCGCGCAGAAGCCCACGCGCCTGGACCACCTCGGCGCGGTCGGCGGCATGCTGATGGTCGGCCTGGGCGGAGTGCTGGCCACCAGCACGTCCGCCTGAGCCACCGAACAGGGTCGGGCTCCGTCAGGTCGCCCACGGACTGCACGCTCTCGTTCTCCCATGGCGGGGGCCCGGCCACCGTCGGACCTGCCCTCGCCGTCAGCGGGCCCGGGTCAGTCGGTCGAGCGGTACTTCCGCAGCAGGGCCGCGGATCCGGAGAGGGCGACGACCAGCCCGCCGTACGCGTAGGTCGTGGCGGCGAGGCCGATGTGGGGCGCCGCGATGCCGGCGACCACGGCCGGGATGCCGAAGGCGAGGTAGCTGACCACGAAGACCGAGGCGAAGAGCTCGCCGCGCTCGTCCGGCGCGACGACGGGCGTGATCGAGCGCATGATGCCCAGGAACGACGTGCCGAAGCCTGAGCCGGCGACCACGGCAGCGGCGATGAAGCCCCAGTAGGAGCCGGCCGCCAGCGCCACCAGCGTGAGCGTGGTGCCGAGGGCGAGCGTGGTGGTGCCGTACAGCGTGATGTGCCGGGCCGAGTGCTTGCGGGCCAGGAAGCTGGCCAGCGCGCCGACCCCGGTGAGGGTGGTGACCACGAGACCCTGCTCGAGGTGGTTGGTGCCGCCGAGCTCCTGGGCCACGAGCGGGGCGCCGAGCGAGAGGTAGAGCCCGCCGGTGGCCCAGCCGGCGAAGAGCGCCGGTGCGCTGCGGACGAAGGCCGGGCGGGCCGAGCTGGGGATGCCGACCTTGGGGCGGAAGGACTGGAGGACGCCGGTGTGGCGCGGGGAGGTCTCCGGCAGAAGCCACAGGGCGAGCGCGAGCACGGCGTACACGCCGGTGAGCGCGCCGAAGACGTCGGCCATCGGGGAGCCCGAACGGTCGATGACCAGGCCGCCGACCAGCGCCCCGAGCGCGAGGCCGGCGAGCGGCACGACGCTGTTGAACGTCGCAGCGACACCGGGGCGGCTCTCGGGCTCGAGGTCGACCACGGCCGCGGTCAACGCGGAGAGCAGGAGACCGCTCGCGACGCCCTGCACGATCCGGGCCAGGACGAGCAGGCCCACGGAGTCGGCGTGCCAGAAGACCAGCATGCTCAGGGCCAGCAGCGCGAAGGCCACCGAGATGACCGGGCGACGACCGACGTGGTCGGACAGCGAGCCGGTCACCAGCAGGGTCAGCAGCAACGCGACGGCGTACACGGCGAAGATGCCCGTCAAGGTGGCGGGGGAGAACCCGATCTCCTGTTGGAGGACGGGGTAGAACGGCGACGGCGCGCTGGCCCCGGCCATCATCGCCAGGAGCGCGCCGAGGGCCAGCGCGAACCCGGTCGCGTGGCTGCGGCGGACGGGGGCTTCGACGGCGACGGTCAACGGGAGGTCCTCAGCGGGGTCGGCGGGGAACATCAAAGGTTCGAAATTCTTGAAACTATGGGGACCTTACGTGAGTTCTGCCCTCGGTTCAACTATTGTCGAACCATGCCCGCAGCGCCAGAGCTCCAGCACCCCGACATGAGTGACGTCGCCCTCACCGACGTGCTGTTCGCGCTCAGCGACCCGACGCGTCTCGACCTGGCCCGGCAGCTGGTCGACGGCCCGGTGGACATGGCCGCCTGCAGCGCGACCGGCGGACCCGTGCCGAAGGCGACGAAGTCCCACCAGCTGAAGGTGCTGCGCGAGGCCGGTGTCGTCCGCAACGTGCCCAAGGGGCGCGGGCGGCTGCTGAGCCTGCGGCGCGACGAGCTGGACGCCGCGTTCCCGGGCCTGCTCGACTCCGTGCTGGGCCCCCGGGCGGCGGCGACCGGCGGGAGCTGACCCGTAGTCGAGGGCCGCCCGACCTGTCCCCGACACGGTGTCGGCCCCGCCGACCAAGGGGACGTGCTCGGGATGAGAAAGGCCCCGGACCTGCGTCTCCGCAGGTCGGGGGCCATGTTGCTCTGGTGGGCGATACTGGGTTTGAACCAGTGACCTCTTCCGTGTCAAGGAAGCGCGCTACCACTGCGCCAATCGCCCGTCTCGCCCGAAACAAACACTCCGGCGATCGAGGTGGAGACGGGATTTGAACCCGTGTAGACGGATTTGCAGTCCGTTGCCTCGCCTCTCGGCCACTCCACCGTGGAGGATGAGACCTTCTCCGAGCGGACAACGAGACTCGAACTCGCGACCTCAACCTTGGCAAGGTTGCGCTCTACCAACTGAGCTATGTCCGCATGCTTCCGTCCGGGTCGGACCCGGTGTCGGCGTGCGTTGAGAACAGTAGCCGATGCCCTCGGGGGTGCAAAATTCACCCCCCGTGGGTGTGTTGCGCCCCCGGTCGACCCTGTCGGCCCCTTCTAGAGTGGGCCGCATGCGCGCGTGGATCAACGGTGAGCTCCTGCCCGACCCGACGGCCGCGGCGGTGGGTGTGAGCGACCACGGCCTGACCGTCGGCGACGGTGTCTTCGAGGCGATCAAGGTGGTGGGCGGTCGCCCCTTCGCCCTCACCCTCCACCTCGAGCGGCTCGCCCGCTCGGCCCGTGGCCTGGGCCTGCCGGAGGTCGACGAGGCCGAGGTGCGCCGGGGGGTGGCGGCCGTCCTCGCCGACCAGGAGCTGGCGCTGGGGCGCCTGCGCATCACCTACACCGGCGGTCCGGCGCCGCTCGGCTCCGGCCGCGGGGACGCCGCGCCGACCCTGATCGTGGTGGCCGCCGCCATGGACCCCTGGCCCGAGACCACCGCCGTGGCGACCGTGCCGTGGCCCCGCAACGAGCGGGGGGCGCTGGCCGGCCTCAAGACGACGTCGTACGCCGAGAACGTCGTGGCGCTCGCCGAGGCGGCGAAGGTCGGCGCCTCGGAGGCGGTCTTCGCCAACCTGGCGGGCCACCTGTGCGAGGGCACCGGCTCCAACGTCTTCTACGTCGTCGACGGCGAGCTGCGAACCCCGACGCTGGCCGGCGGCTGCCTGGCCGGCGTCACCCGGCGCCTTGTCCTGGACTGGTACGGCGGCCGCGAGGTCGACGAGCCCCTCGGGGTCGTCGATCGGGCCAGCGAGGTGTTCCTGGTCTCCACCACCCGTGACGTGCAGGGCGTCGCGCGCTGGGACGACCGCGAGCTGCCCGCCCCCGGGCCGGTCACCCGGGAGGTGGCCGCGCTCTGGCGGCGCCGTGAGCCCGAGCTCCTGGACGAGTGACGACCGCCCGGGATCCCCGGAGTGTGAGGACCGGCGTGGCATAGGCTAAAGTCTGCGCCGCACCAAGGGTCACTCCCGCGGCGCACAGCTCGGGCGATTGGCGCAGTGGTAGCGCGCTTCGTTCACACCGAAGAGGTCACTGGTTCGAACCCAGTATCGCCCACTCCGAGCGCATGGCTCCTGACCCGCGCGGACGCGTGGGTCAGGAGCCTCTCTGGTCCGACTTCTCGGCTCGACCCTCGGTTCGGGTGAATCGTCTGCTCGGCCAGGCGCTGCTTCGGCCGAACAGGGTCAGCAGCGCGGGCAGCAGCAGCGAACGAACGACGAGCACGTCCAGGCTGATGCCGACGGCCATCAGGAACGCCAGTTCCCGGAACGGGACTAGCGGAACGACCGAGAGGAACCCGAAGCTCGCCGCCAGCGCGAGACCGGCGGTGAGGATCGCCGCGATGGCACCGGGCATGGTGCGCTCGATCGCCTCGGGAAGCGGATGTGCTCCGGCCTCGTCCCAGATGCTGCCGACCACGAAGATGTTGTAGTCGGATCCGAACGCCAGCAGCAGCACCGCGCCGGCGAAGGGGACGTAGAAGGTCAGCCCGGCGCCGGGGTCGAGGTGTCCGAAGAGCAGCATGGTCATACCGAGCGCCGCGGCCAGGGACAGGATGCTGCCGATCAGCAGGTACAGGGCCGCGACCAGGGCGCGCAGGAAGATCACCAGCATCAGCAGGTTGGCCGCCAGGGACGCGATCGCGATCCGCATCAGGTCGTCGGTGGTCTGCTCGACGATGTAGGCGGCGGTCGCGCTGTCACCCGCCACCCCGGCGCTTGCTCCGCGGAGGTTGCTGAGGTCCAGCAGCCGCGGAAGACGCTGCTGGAGAGCGTTGACCGAGGTGATCGCCGAGGCGCCCAGGGCGGGATCGTCCAGGACGACCAGGTAGCGGGCAGCGGCACCGTCGGCGGTGACCAGGATCTGCCTGTCCAGGGCCCGGGGCAGGCTGCCCGGACCGAGGACACCGGCGACGCCGGGCTGTTCCGCCAGGAGGTCGCCCAGCTCTCGAAGGCGAGCCGGACGTCCGGAGAGCCTCGAGCCCTCGACCAGTACGGTCGTGGGCGAGAGGATCCCCGGGGCGAAGCCGGACCGGGCCGCGTCAGCCGTGTGACGTACACCGTTGTCCGGCGGCAGGGAGCCGATGAAGGAGACCCCGAGCGTGAGACCGCGCAGCGGTGTCGCGGCGAGCAGCAGCCCGGCGACGGCCGCGACCACCACGATCGCGGCGACGTCTCGCCGCCGTGCCAACAGCGCGAACAGGGCCCGGCGCAGGGGCTGGGGACGCCGGGTCGTGGGCGGCAGCGGCTGGGAACCCGTCCGGCGGGGCCGACTGGGCCAGAAGGTCCCGGAGCCGAGCACCGCCATCAGGGCGGGGACGAGGGTGAAGGCCACCAGCAGGCCCATCACCACGGTGAAGACGAGCGCAGGCCCGAGCGCACGGAAGAACAGGGAGTGGGCGAACATGAGCGCGGCGGTTCCCGCCGCCACCGCCAGGCCGGCGACGCCGACGATCGGGCCGTACGACGAGGTCGCCGCCCGCGCCGCATCGAGGCGCTCGGCCCCGGCCTCCAGCTCGCGGCGGAGCGCGAAGAGGTAGAAGACCACGTAGTCCGTCACCACGCCGAGCAGCAACGCCACGATCACCGGCTTGAGCTCACTGGGCGTCGCCGCACCGAAGAGCTGGGCGATGCCGCCCGAGAGCCTCAGGGTCAACACGTACGCGACAGCAGTGGTGGTGGCGGCGACGAGGGGCGCCACCACTGAGCGGAACGCGAAGCCGACGATCAGGATGATCGCACCCAGGGTGAGCGACTCGGCCAACGGCAGCGAGTCATAGATGATGTCGCCCTGCGCCGCCCGGGCCGGAACGGACCCGGTGACGCCGACCACGCTGTCGCGAGGCTGGAACAGGCGGCGGGCGTACCTCTGTGCAGCCCGGGTCTGGGCGTTGAAGGAGACGTCAGGATCGAACAGCAGATAGGTGAGCGCGGTGGTGTCCTGCTCGCTGGAGGAGGGAAACGCGCCCAGGGCGTTCGTGATCGGAAGGGCGCCGCGTATCTTGCGCATCCCCTTCGGGGGATCCCTCGTGACCTGCACGGCCCTCACCACGGTGCGCGACTGGTCGAACACCGTCAGGCCGCTCGGGTCGCGCTGCACCACCGCGGTGCGCCCGGACAGTGGGTACCCGAACAGTTCCACCGAACGAAGCTCGGTGACGATGGCCGGGGCGTCGTCGGGCAGCAGGCCATCGAGGCTGTCACCGCCCTTCGACTCCGAGAGGGACGGCAGGACCCAGGTCGCAGCCAAGCAGGCGACCACCCAGAACCCGATGATCCACCAGCGCAGCCCCACCAGCAGCCGACCGAGCAGTCGAGAGGCCGCACCCGAACCAGCCGGGGCCTGAGCCGGTGGTCGGGTCATGGGATCACGCTGACGGTCGCTGGAGACCGAGTCGGGCCAGCTCGGCATCGGCCAGGGGACGCGTGCGGCCCTCCTGGATCGCCTGCCACGGATCACCGACCAGTGCGTGGAGCAAGGGGTACGGCAAGGTCCGGATCGCCCGCTCGGCAAGGTACCGGTCCAGCGAGGCGCCTGCGCCGGGATCCCGGAGGCTCCGTCTCAGCTGCTCGGCGCTTCGACGGCGTGACATCCGCTGGGGGAGGTAGACACCCAGGACCGGGGTGGTCGGCATCAGCGCGATGGCCAGTCCCAGCAGCAGGGAGAGCTGGCGCATCTGTCCCTTGACCTGCTGGCCCCGTTGGGTGATCTCGACGCCCGCGGCGGAGATCTGCTTGCCCAGCTCGAGGGGCTTCTCGCCGATCACGGGCACACCTCCGACCACCTGGAGCGCATCGCCCGCGCTGTGGGTGGCCTCTCCGGACGAGCTGACTGTGTCACCGAGTTCGGAGAGGCTCCAGACCGTGTAGCCCGCCCACCCACCGATGATCAGCCAGAGCACGAACCAGGAGACGACGAGTCCGTCGAGAAGTCGTATGGTGGAAGCGTCGGAGGAACGGATCGTCAGGTCCATACCATCAACCTAAGTGCTCGGGACACCCCGGCACGAGCATCTGCCTGGGCGTTGAACGGCTTGGAGGTGCCATGAGCCAGAACACGCCGGACCCCGAGGATGCCCGGGCCCAGCCCGACGAAGATCGACGCCCGCCGACGCGGACGATGCACTGGAGCTTCGTCGCGGTTCCGGCGGTCGCCCTCGTGGTCGGTCTCGTCCTGGGCGGTCTGGTCGTGGGGGTCGGCAGGGGAGGAAGCTCCCTCGAACCGGAGGCCAGGGAGACGGTGACGCTCAGCCCCTCGGCGAACTCCTCCGAGGACACCGCCGTGATCGTTCCCAGCGAGTGCGTCCAGGCGGCGGAGACCGTGCAGGAGGCGACCCGACTCATCCGCGATGACCTGTCGGCCATCCGAGACTTCCGGGCCAACAAGATCGTCGACCTGCTCAACGAGCTCGAGGACCTGACCAATCAGGCGAACGAGCAGGCCCGTACGTGCTCGGACATCTCGATCACGCCCACGTCGGGGGCAGCCTCCCCGACGTCGTAGGCCTGCGGGCCCCCGGTCCAGCTCACCGCCTGCCTCGAAGGAGCACCCTCACGACCTCCCGCCCCGGTGGTGCCGGGCTCGGTGCTCGGCGAGCACGTCGGCGCCGAAGTCCGCGTCCGGGTTGCGCCAGACCGAGTGAGCGTGGTTGGCGCCGCGCTGGGTGTTGTCCCACTCGATGAGCAGGCCGGGGCCCTGCAGCCGGTAGTAGTGAGGCGCCCCGGGCTCGGTGGGCCCCGCCCACGCCACGTGGACGGCGTCGAGCGCCTCGTCGTCGTAGGACCCCATCGGGGAGACCGACGCGGGGACCCGGTCGAAGTAGGTGCCCAGCAGGCGGCGGAGCACGCTCCTCTGGTGCTCGTCCAGCTCCGTGGCCGGGATGCCTCGAGGGATCGAGGTGTACTCCACCGCGCGATGGTCCACCTCGTCGAAGCCGGCGTTCTCGTCGATGGCGTCGCTCAACCTCTGGAGCTTCTCCTGCTCGGTGTCGTCGGGCAGCCGTTCGTGGCGCCAGATCGCCGCCAACGGCCGCACGCGGTCGCCGTCCGAGACGCGGCTCCGGTTGGCGGTGACGAGATCGGAGGGTGCCTTCGGCAGCAGCACGGCCCGGGCCGCGAGCGCGGGAGTCAGCGAGGTGACCAGGTCACGGGCCAGGTCCTCGACGCAGGCGAGTGGTCGGCTGACGGCGCCGCCCAGCAGTGGCGCGGAGGCCGGGTCGGCTCCCATGAAGCAGGGCGTCGTGGAGACCAGGACTCCTTCCACGACCAGGTTGTTGAGCGAGACATGGTGCCCGCCGAAGCGCCACCCCCACGTCCCGGCGCCGAGCGGATCACCGAAGACGCGCAGGTAGTACAGGCCCGGGTCGCGCCCGCGCTCACGGTCGAACAGCGTCACGAAGCCCTCGGCGTGGTCCAGGACGTTCTCCAGACCGATGGTGGTGGCGACCGTGACGAAGCCGGCCGTCGAGAGCCCGCTGGCCACCAACCGCAGGGCGGCCCGCTGCTGCGCCGACGACTGTCGGTGCAGGGTCAGCCCGCCGTGGTCGGTGGGAGTGTAGAACCAGCGCCGCCGTTCTGCGTCGCTCTCGGCGTCGGCGGGAAGGACACCGACGGCCACCGGGGCCTGGGAGTCGTCGAGCAGGGCGAGCCAGGACGCAGCCGCCTCGGCCATCTGCTGGGCGACCTCACGGCGCGCCTCGAGGTTCGTCTGGGACATGGCTGCACGTTAGCGATCGCTCGATGCGTAGCGCGAGGATCGGTGATGCTCTAGCGTTCGATCCTGCGCCGGCGACGACGCGGAACGCCCTCACCACCAACCCCAGGAGTCCACGTGCCCACGCCCACCGACGACCGCCCGGACCTGCTCACCGTCATCGCCTCCATGAAGGCGGCCCCGGGCAAGGAGGACGAGCTCAAGCGCGAGCTCGAGGCCCTCATCGAGCCCACGGGCCAGGAGGACGGGTTCGTCAACTACGACCTGCACCAGAGCACCGAGGACCCGGGCACGTTCTTCTTCTACGAGAACTGGGAGAGCCCGGAGCACCTGGACGCACACCTCGCGGCACCGCACCTGGTCAGGTTCGCCGAGATCATGGGCGACCTGCTCGACGACAACGGCTTGACGATCACCCGGTTGCGCCGCATCGCCTGACGGGGCGACGCCTCGCGGTGGCGCTCCTGCGTGGCTGTCGGACGCCCCGGGGGAAGGGCGTCCGACAACCTCGACGCGACCGTAGCAACGCGGGCCGGCGCCAACGCCCGGAGCGACCTCCCGTCCCCGGAACTGGGGGTGCGCGCCAGGGGCGGAGCGCCCCGAACTGTTCCGGAATGTTCCCGAGACCGTCACCGTTCGGGCCTCCATGACAACGATCGGACTCATCGGAGCAGGCCACATCGGCAGCACCGTCGCGCGGCTGGCGGTCGAGGCCGGACACGACGTCGTGCTCAGCAACAGCCGCGGACCCGAGACCCTCGCCGACCTCGTCGACGAGCTCGGCGACCGCGCGCGGGCGGGCACGGCCGCGGAGGCCGCGGCGGAGGGCGACCTCGTCGTCGTGACGATCCCCCTCAGGAGCTACCGCGACGTCCCGGTGGAGCCGTTGCGCGGCAAGGTCGTGATCGACACGAACAACTACTACCCGCAGCGCGACGGCGAGATCCCCGAGCTCGAGGACGAGTCGACGACGACCAGCGAGCTCCTCCAGGCCCACCTGCCGCAGTCGCACGTCGTCAAGGCCTTCAACAACATCTACTTCGAGCACCTGCGCACGCTGGCCCGCCCCTCCGGCAGCCCCGAGCGCAGCGTGCTGGCCATCGCCGGCGACGACGACGACGCGAAGAAGACCGTGGGCGACCTGCTCGACTCCCTCGGGTACGACGCCCACGACGTCGGACCGCTCGACCAGGGCTGGCGCTACCAGCGCGACACCGCGGCGTACGCGGCCCTGTACTCGGTCGGTGAGGGCTGGCCGCCGCCGGGCTCGCGCCGGGTGGACGTGGCACTGATCGAGGAGAAGCTGGCCGCGGCCCAGCGCTACCGCGACATGGCGGGCTGAAACCCGGGCGCGGCAGCAACGGACCGGCCGATACGATCGGCCGGTCCGTACGTCTGTCCCCGGACGGATGTCCCCAGCGTCTGTGCCCAGACGAACCCCGCAGCAAGGAGCACCCCTGTGTCCGACCTCCAGATCGCCCTCGTCCACGCCGACGCGCGTCAGGACCGGACGGTCACCACGGGCACCAAGGCGTGGGAGCTCTTCGCCGACGAGCCGGCCGTCATCGCGGCCCGGGTCAACGGCCGGCTGCGCGACCTGGCCCACGAGCTCGCGGACGGCGACCAGGTGGAGCCCGTCGCGATCGAGAGCAAGGACGGGCGCGACATCCTGCGCCACTCCACGGCCCACGTGATGGCCCAGGCCGTCCAGGACCTCTTCCCCGACGCGAGACTCGGCATCGGTCCGCCGGTGGAGAACGGCTTCTACTACGACTTCGACGTCGACGTGCCCTTCACCCCGGCCGACCTGGAGAAGATCGAGTCGCGGATGCGCAAGATCGTCAAGGAGGGCCAGAAGTTCTCCCGCCGCGTCACCACCGACGCCGAGGCGATCGACGAGCTGAAGGACGAGCCCTACAAGATCGAGCTGATCGGGCTCAAGGGCTCCGGCAAGGCCGACGCCGCGGCGCCGGAGATCGCCGAGGGCGCGAGCGTCGAGGTCGGCGCCGGTGAGCTGACCATCTACGACAACCTCAACCGCCGGGGCGAGGTCGCCTGGAGCGACCTGTGCCGCGGCCCCCACCTGCCCACCACCAAGCGGATCCCGGCCTTCAAGCTGATGCGCTCGGCCGCGGCGTACTGGCGCGGTGACGAGAAGAACAAGATGCTCCAGCGCATCTACGGCACCGCGTGGGAGTCCAAGGAGTCGCTCGAGGAGCACCTGCACCGCATCGAGGAGGCCGAGCGCCGCGACCACCGCAAGCTGGGCCGCGACCTCGACCTCTTCAGCTTCCCCGACGAGATCGGCTCCGGCCTCGTGGTCTTCCACCCCAAGGGCGGGGTGATCAAGCGCGAGATGGAGGACTACGTCCGCCAGCGCCACATCGAGGAGGGCTTCCAGTACGTCGGGACCCCGCACATCGCCAAGGAGGGGCTCTTCCACACCTCCGGGCACCTCCCGTACTACGCCGACACGATGTTCCCGCCGATGGAGTTCGAGGGCGCGAACTACTACCTCAAGGCCATGAACTGCCCGATGCACAACCTGATCTTCCGCTCGCGCGGACGGTCCTACCGGGAGCTGCCGCTGCGGCTCTTCGAGTTCGGCTCGGTCTACCGCTACGAGAAGTCCGGCGTGGTGCACGGCCTGACCCGCGTGCGCGGCCTGACCCAGGACGACTCGCACTCCTACGTCACCCCGGAGCAGGCGCCGGCGGAGGTCAAGCACCTGCTGGACTTCGTGCTCGGGCTGCTCAAGGACTTCGGTCTCGACGACTACTACCTCGAGCTCTCGACGCGCGACGACACCAAGCCCGACAAGTTCGTCGGCACCGAGGAGGAGTGGGCGGTCGCGACCCGGGTGCTGGAGGACGTCGCCCTGGGCTCCGGCCTCGAGCTCGTGCCGGATCCCGGAGGCGCCGCGTTCTACGGCCCCAAGATCTCCGTGCAGGCGCGCGACGCGATCGGCCGCACCTGGCAGATGTCGACGATCCAGTACGACTTCAACCAGCCCAAGGGCTTCGAGCTGGCCTTCCAGGCCGCCGACGGCACCCGTCAGCAGCCGGTGATGATCCACTCGGCCAAGTTCGGCTCGCTGGAGCGCTTCTTCGGGGTGCTCGTCGAGCACTACGCCGGCGCCTTCCCGCCGTGGCTCGCGCCCGTGCAGGTGCAGGCGATCCCGGTCGCCGAGCCGCACGTCGACTACCTCTACGACGTGGCCGCGCAGCTGAGGAAGGTGGGCATCCGGGTGGAGGTCGACCACTCCGACGACCGGATGCAGAAGAAGATCCGCAACGCGCAGCTGCAGAAGGTGCCCTTCATGATGATCGCCGGCGGCGACGACATCGAGGCCGGCGCGGTCTCCTTCCGCTACCGCGACGGGCGCCAGGAGAACGGCGTCCCGGTGGCGGAGGCCATCGCCCGCGTGCAGGCGGCCATCGCCTCCCGCGAGCAGGTCTGAGGCTCAGGCCCGCACTTGCTTGAGGTAGCGCCGGCAGGGCGAGACGTACGTCGTCCCGCCGGCGCTCACCTCGTAGGGCAGGGCACCGCCGTCGGACCACCCGCGGCGCTGGTAGAACCGGCGGGCCCGGGCGTTGCCGGCCACCACCGCCAGCCAGGCCTCGTCGTGGCCCGTGGACGCGACCTGCCGCTCCGCCTCGTCGAGCAGCAGCGCAGCCACGCCGGAGCCCCGGTGGGGCGGGGCGACGAAGAGCTGCTCGACCTCGGCGTCCACGACCACCACGAAGCCGACGACCTCGCCCCCGTCCTCGACCTCGGCCACGGTCGTCACGGCCAGCAGGGCGGGCACCCGCTCGCCGAAGGAGGCTCGGGTGCGCGCTGCGGTCAGGCCCTCCGGGACGTGCCCGGCGTGTCCGTCGTGCCAGCCCCGGTGCCACAGGTCGGCCACCGCCTCGGCGTCGTCAGCGGTGGCGGGGCGCAGGGTCGGGTCGGCCGTCATGGCCCGAGCCTAGGAGTGCCCGTCGCCCCGCCTAGGATCGCGGTCATGAGCGAGGAGACGGTCGACCAGCACGGGGTGGACCACTACGGGGTCGGCCAGCACGGGGTCGGCCAGCCGGACGGCCTCGAGCGCATCTGGACGCCGCACCGGATGGCCTACGTCCGCTCCGCGCCCGCCGGTCAGGGCTGTCCCTTCTGCCTGATCCCGCAGCACCCCGACGGCGAGAACCTCGTGGTCGCGCGCGGTGAGGTGTCCTACGCGGTGCTCAACCTGCATCCCTACAACCCCGGCCACCTCATGGTGCTCCCGCTGCGCCACGTCGCCGGGCTGGAGGAGCTCACGGCCCGGGAGTCGGCGGAGCTGATGGGGATGACGCAGCAGGCGATCCGGGTGATCCGCGCGGTCAGCGCCCCCGACGCCTTCAACATCGGGCTGAACCTGGGCCGGCCCGCGGGGGGCTCGCTGGCCGACCACCTGCACCAGCACGTGGTCCCGCGCTGGAGCGGCGACGCCAACTTCATCACCGTCGTCGGAGGCACCAAGATCCTCCCGCAGCTGCTCACCGAGACGCGTGACCTGCTCGCCGACGCCTGGTCGGGCGAGACCCGATGAGCCGCCTCGACGACGACGCCCGGCTGGCCGCCGCGTTGGTCCGTGAGGCCGGGCAGCTGGCGCGGAGGATGCGCACCGGCGGCATCGACGCCGAGGAGAAGACCTCGGTCTCCGACCTGGTCACCGCGGCCGACCGGGCCGCCGAGCGCCTCGTCGTCCAGCGGCTGCGCGCCGAGCGCCCCGAAGACGCGATCGTGGGCGAGGAGGGCACCGACCACGCCGGCACCAGCGGCCGGACCTGGGTGATCGACCCCGTCGACGGGACCTACAACTTCGTGGCCGGGCTCGACTGGTGGTGCTCGGCCCTCGCGCTGACCGACGGCGACGACCTCGTCCTCGGCGCGGTGGCGCACCCGCACGACGACGAGGTCTACCTGGGAGGCCCGGCCCTGCCCACCACGGGCAACGGCGTCGCGCTGGCACCGATCGAGGACCGGCCGCTCGCCGCGGTGTGCGCCGCGACCTACCTGCACTACCCGCGGGCGACCCCGGAGATCGCCGCGTGCGTCGCCCGGGTGGCGAGCGGGGCGGCGACGGTGCGGATGCTGGGCTCGGGGAGCATGGACGCGACCGCGGTCGCCCGCGGCCACCTCGGCGTCGTGTTCCAGCACAGCGTTCCCGACTGGGACCGGCTCCCCGGCGCCGCGCTGATCCGCGGCGCCGGGGGAGTGGCCCGGCAGGTGGAGGCCGGCGGCACCACCTGGGCGGTGGCCGGCGGCCGCAGCGCGGTCGACGACGTGTGCCGGGCCCTCACCGGGCCTTGAAGGCGTACGGCGGCTCCGGGCTCCGTCCCTGGAAGGTCGCGATGGCCGGGTTCACCAGGCGCCCGTCCCGGATCTCGATGGCCCGGCTCAGCGTCTCGTCGGCGTCCCACGACTCCCCGCCCTCGAGCACCGGCCGCAGGAACGGGATCAGGGCGTGGGAGTTCTCCCAGGTCGCCGAGCTCCAGAGGTACGAGGGGCTGTGGTCCACTCCGTAGTAGAGGACGTGGTCGCCCACCTCGAAGGTCGGCTCGTCGAAGCTGGTCGGTCGCGCCCAGCTGAAGCCCATCCCCAGGTCGCAGGAGACGTCCACGACCACGCTGCCGGGTCGGAAGGCCGCGAGGTCCTCGGTCTGCAGGTAGGTCAGCGGTCGGGCGGTGTCCTGCAGGGTGCAGTTGACGATGATGTCGTTCTCGGCGAGGTAGGCCGCCAGCGGCTCCCGGCCCCGCTCGGTGATCACGTGGCTGAGGTGCTCCCCGTCCGGCTCGTGGTCGAACTGCCGGATCCGCACCGAGTGGATCGGTGAGCCGACGGCCGCCACGCCCCGGTTGGTGAGCACCGCGACCTCGTGCACGCCGTGGGCGTTGAGCGCGGTCACGGCCCCACGGGCGGTCGCGCCGAAGCCGATGACCACCGCGCTGAGCCGCCGGCCGTAGTCGCCGGTGAGCCCGGCCAGCTGGAGGGCGTGGATGACCGAGCAGTAGCCGGCCAGCTCGTTGTTCTTGTGGAACACGTGCAGGCCCACGAACCCGTCGCGGGTCCAGTGGTTCATCGCCTCGAAGGCGATGAGCGTGAGCCTCCGGTCGATCGCCAGCTGGGTGAGCTCCGGGTCCTGGACGCAGTGCGGCCAGCCCCACAGGACCTGGCCGGGGCCGAGCGCGGCGACGTCCTCGTGCTGCGGCTTGGGCAGCAGCACCACCGCCGAGTCGGCCAGGATCTCGGCGCGGGTGGCGAAGCCGGCGACGTGCGGCGCCAGCGCGGCGTCCGAGACGCCGAAGCGCGCCCCGTACCCGTGCTCGAGGGTGATCCGCTCGCGCAGGTCGGGGTCCAGGTGCGGGAGGTGCTCGGGGTGGAGCGGGAGCCGCTGCTCGTTCTCCTTCGCCGACGACCCCACGACCCCCAGGTCGAGGAGGGTCACCGCTTCTTCGCGCCGGGCTTCTCGAGGAACGACTCCTCGGTGCCCTTGGTGCGCTTCTCGGCGCGCTTCTCCTTGATGGACTTGCCGGTCTTCTTGGTCATGCCCTGCCGCGGCGACTTGTCGCTCATGGGGGTTCCCTCGGTAGGAAGCCTGAATGGCTCCGTCCGCTGACACTACGCCTGCCCCCGGTGCGCGCCACCCGGCCCGTCGAGAGGGACCGGGGTCCTCGACCGGTAGCCTGCTCGCGACATGTTGGATCGTTTTCGCGCCTTCTGGACGAAGGTCATCTCCCCAGTCGCCCACCTGTTCATCAAGCTCGGCATCAGCCCGGACGCGGTGACCCTCGTGGGCACCCTCGGCGTGTCCGCCGGGGCCCTGGTCTTCTTCCCGCAGGGGAAGCTGCTGACCGGCGTGCTCGTGATCACCGCGTTCGTCTTCAGCGATCTCGTCGACGGTCACATGGCCCGGCTGACGGGCACGTCGAGCAGCTTCGGCGCCTTCCTCGACTCCACCCTCGACCGGATCGCCGACGGGGCGATCTTCGGGTCCCTCGCGCTGTACTTCGCCGGCCCCGGTGACAGCGACCTCTACCTCGTGCTGGCGCTCATCTGCACGGTGATGGGCAGCGTCACGTCGTACGCCCGGGCCCGTGCGGAGGGTCTCGGCTTCCAGGCCAAGGTGGGCATCGCGGAGCGCGCGGACCGGCTCGTGGCGATCCTCGTGATGACCGGGCTCGGTGCGATCTTCGACCTGCCGGTGCTGATGTACGTCGCCCTGTGGGCGCTGGCCGTCGCCAGCACGATCACGGTCGGGCAGCGGATCTGGGTGGTGCGCCAGCAGGCGCTCACCCGGGCCGGCTCCTGAGCGCAGCAGGCGGCTCTCCCGAATCACGTCCGCGCGGGCCAGCGCCGTACGATGGGGACATGGTTGAGACATCCCCCGCAGGCGAGAACCACGGCACCGGCACCGGCACCCA
The DNA here is from genome assembly GCA_963760585.1 of uncultured Actinomycetota bacterium. GTDB lineage: Bacteria > Actinomycetota > Actinomycetes > Propionibacteriales > Nocardioidaceae > Nocardioides. The sequence goes on along the minus strand of CAVXDI010000002.1, from coordinate 231,646 downwards.
GCGCGTGAAGCGCGGCATGGCCGAGATGCTCAAGGGCGGTGTGATCATGGACGTGGTCACCGCCGAGCAGGCCCGCATCGCCGAGGACGCCGGAGCGGTCGCCGTGATGGCCCTCGAGCGGGTCCCCGCCGACATCCGCGCCCAGGGCGGCGTCTCCCGGATGAGCGACCCCGACATGATCGACTCGATCATCGCCGAGGTGTCGATCCCGGTGATGGCGAAGGCACGCATCGGCCACTTCGCCGAGGCGCAGGTGCTGCAGAGCCTCGGCGTCGACTACATCGACGAGTCCGAGGTGCTGACCCCGGCCGACTACTCCCACCACATCGACAAGTGGCAGTTCACCGTGCCGTTCGTCTGCGGCGCCACCAACCTCGGCGAGGCCCTGCGCCGGATCAACGAGGGCGCGGCGATGATCCGCTCGAAGGGCGAGGCCGGCACCGGCGACGTCTCCAACGCGGTCACCCACATGCGCACGATCCGGGCCGAGCTGCGCCGCCTGCAGGGGATGGAGCCCGACGAGCTGTACGTCGCCGCCAAGGAGCTCCAGGCGCCCTACGACCTCGTCAAGGAGGTCGCCGCGGTGGGCAAGCTGCCGGTCGTCCTCTTCACCGCGGGGGGCATCGCCACCCCGGCCGACGCCGCGATGATGATGCAGCTCGGTGCCGAGGGCGTCTTCGTCGGCTCGGGCATCTTCAAGTCCGGCAACCCGGTCCAGCGGGCCGAGGCCATCGTCAAGGCCACCACCTTCTACGACGACCCCGACGTGGTCGGCAAGGTCTCGCGCGGGCTGGGCGAGGCGATGGTCGGCCTCAACGTCGACGAGATCCCCGAGCCGCACCGGCTCTCCGAGCGTGGCTGGTAGCACGCCGGCGCGCGACCGCCTGCCCGGCCGGGCGCCATGACAGGGCCCACCATCGGCGTCCTCGCCCTGCAGGGCGACGTCCGCGAGCACCTGCGGATGCTCGCCGACCTCGGCGTGCAACCGGTCGCCGTCCGTCGCCGCCACGAGCTGGAGGCCTGCGACGGCCTGGTCGTCCCCGGCGGGGAGTCCACCACGATGGCCCGGCTGGCGCGCACCTTCGAGCTCTTCGAGCCGGTCCGCGAGCGGATCCGCGGCGGGCTGCCGACCCTGGGCACGTGCGCGGGGATGATCCTGCTCGCCGACCGCATCCGCGACGGCGTCCCCGGCCAGGAGACCTTCGGCGGGCTCGACATCACCGTGCGCCGCAACGCCTTCGGTCGCCAGGTCGACTCCTTCGAGGGCGACCTGGACGTGGTCGGGCTCGACGCTCCGGTGCACGCCGTGTTCATCCGCGCGCCGTGGGTCGAGGAGACCGGGCCGGGTGTCGAGGTCCTCGCCACGGTCCCGTCCGGCGAGGCGATGGGTAGGATCGTCGCGGTGCGCGAGGGCCACGTGATGGCCACGTCGTTCCACCCCGAGGTCGGCGCCGACGACCGGGTCCACCGGTTGTTCGTCGAGCTCGTCAGGCATCCGAGCGCGAGTTGAGTTGAGGTAGGGGAGCATGTCCGGCCACTCCAAATGGGCGACCACGAAGCACAAGAAGGCGGTCGTCGACGCCAAGCGCGGCAAGATGTTCGCCAAGCTCATCAAGAACATCGAGGTCGCCGCCCGGATGGGTGGTGGGGACGTGTCGGGCAACCCGACGCTGTACGACGCCATCCAGAAGGCGAAGAAGTCGTCGGTGCCCAACGACAACATCGACCGCGCGGTCAAACGCGGCTCCGGCGCGGAGGCGGGCGGCGCCGACTACACCACGATCATGTACGAGGGCTACGGCCCGTCGGGGGTCGCGATGCTCATCGAGTGCCTGACCGACAACAAGAACCGGGCCGCCATGGAGGTCCGCACGGCGATGACCCGCAACGGCGGCTCGCTGGCCGACCCGGGCTCGGTCTCGTTCCTCTTCAACCGCAAGGGCGTCGTGGTCGTGCCCGGCGAGCAGGAAGGCAGGACGGTCTCCGAGGACGACGTCCTCGAGGCCACCCTCGAGGCCGGCGCCGACGCGGTCAACGACCTGGGGGACTCCTTCGAGGTCGTCTCCGAGGCCACCGACCTGGTCGCCGTGCGCACCGCGCTGCAGGCGGCCGGCGTCGACTACGACTCGGCCGAGGCGTCCTTCGTCCCCGACATGCAGGTCGAGCTGGACGGCGACGGCGCGGGCAAGCTGTTCCGCCTGATCGACGCCCTGGAGGACCTCGACGACGTGCAGAACGTGTTCGCGAACTACGACGTGCCCGACGCGGTCATGGAGCAGCTGGAGGCCTGAGCGTTCGCGTGTCCTGCGACGAGCGGGGGGAGCGGACGGCTAGCGTGTTCTCCGAACAGACGTTCGGACGGAAGGCGCATCGATGCGAGTGCTCGGGATCGACCCCGGCCTGACCCGCTGCGGGGTCGGCGTGGTGGAGGGCGAGGTCGGTCGACCCCTCACGCTGGTCGACGTCAACGTCCTGCGCACCTCCTCCACCGTGCCGGTGCCGGTGCGTCTGGTCACGATCGAGAAGGGCATCGACGCCTGGCTCGACGAGTACGCCCCGGACGCCGTGGCCATCGAGCGGGTCTTCGCGCGCTCCGACGTCAGCACGGTCATGGGGACGGCCCAGGCCAGCGGGATCGCCATGGTGTGCGCGGCCCGACGCGGCCTGCCGGTCGCACTGCACACGCCCAGCGAGGTCAAGGCGGCCGTCTCCGGGAGCGGACGGGCCGACAAGGCACAGGTCGGGGCCATGGTGACCCGGATCCTGCGCCTCGACGCACCACCGAAGCCGGCCGACGCCGCCGACGCCCTCGCCTTGGCCATCACCCACATCTGGCGCGGCGGGGCCCAGGCCCGCATCGACGCCGCGCTCGCCGTCGCCCTGCCGACGGGCGCAGGAAGGAAACCATGATCGCGTTCGTCCGGGGGACCGTGTCCGACGTCGGGCTGACCCACGCCGTGCTCGAGGTAGGCGGGGTCGGCCTGCAGCTCCTCTGCACCCCGCACACCCTGGCCACCCTTCGCCCGGGCCGCGAGGCGTCGCTGCCGACCTCGATGGTGGTCCGGGAGGACTCCCTGACCCTGTTCGGCTTCCTCGACGACGACGAGAAGAGTGTCTTCGAGCTCGTCCAGACGGCCTCCGGCGTCGGCCCCAAGCTGGCTCAGGCCGTGCTCGCCGTGCTCGGGCCGGACGAGCTGCGCACCGCGATCGCGGTGGAGGACGTCAAGACCCTGACGAAGGTCCCCGGCATCGGCCAGAAGGGCGCCCAGCGGATGATCCTGGAGCTGAAGGACCGGATCGGCGCGCCGGTCGGCCGCGGGCGGCCGGCCGCTGCGCCGACGCCGCAGGAGGCCTGGCGCGGCCAGGTCCAGCAGGGGCTGGTCGGGCTGGGCTGGTCGGTCAAGGAGGCCGACCGGGCGGTCGAGGCCGTCGCGCCCGACGCCGAGGCCACCGTGGGCGCCGGGTCCGCCGGCCCCGACGTCGGTGCCCTGCTGCGGGCCGCCCTGCGGACCTTGAGCAAGGCGTGAGCCCGGACCGGGCCCCGGGGCTGCCGGGCACCAACAGCGACCACTCCTACCCCCGGGAGGCCGGGCGCCACCTCGACGCCGCCGAGGAGGCCCACCTCGGCTCGCTGACCGCAGCCGAGGCGGCCGGCGACGAACGCGTCGTCGAGGCGGCGCTGCGCCCCCGGACCCTCGACGAGGTGGTGGGGCAGAGCCGGGTCCGGGCCCAGCTCGGCCTGGTCCTCGAGGCGGCGCGCCGGCGCGGGCGCCCCGCGGACCACGTGCTGCTCTCCGGCCCGCCCGGTCTGGGCAAGACCACGCTGGCCATGATCATCGCCGCCGAGATGGGCGCCCCGCTGCGCCTGACCAGCGGCCCGGCCATCACCCATGCCGGGGACCTCGCCGCGATCCTGTCGGGGATGAACGAGGGCGACGTCCTCTTCGTCGACGAGATCCACCGGATGTCGCGTCCCGCGGAGGAGATGCTCTACATGGCGATGGAGGACTTCCGCGTCGACGTGGTCATCGGCAAGGGGCCGGGGGCCACGGCGATCCCGCTGGAGATCCCGCCGTTCACGCTGGTGGGGGCGACCACCCGCGCGGGGCTGCTGCCGGGGCCGCTGCGTGACCGGTTCGGATTCACCGGTCACCTGGAGTTCTACGAGCCGCACGAGCTGGACCGGATCGTGCACCGCTCCGCCGGGTTGCTCGGCGTCGAGCTGAGGGGGGACGGCTCCGCCGAGATCGCCTCCCGCTCCCGGGGCACGCCCCGGATCGCGAACCGGCTGCTGCGCCGGGTGCGCGACTACGCCCAGGTGCGGGCCGACGGGATCGTGACGCTCGACGCCGCCCACGCCGCCCTCGAGCTGTACGAGGTCGACCAGCTCGGCCTGGACCGCCTCGACGTCGCGGTGCTCGACGCCCTGTGCCGCCGCTTCGGGGGAGGGCCGGTAGGGGTCTCCACCCTGGCGGTCGCGGTCGGCGAGGAGCGCGAGACCGTCGAGGAGGTCGCCGAGCCGTTCCTGGTGCGGATGGGCTTCCTGGCCCGGACGCCGCGGGGTCGTGTCGCGACCCCGGCCGGGTGGTCGCACCTCGGCCTCGCGGTGCCCGCCGGTGCGCCCCGTCTGGGCGGCGACCCGGCGGAGGAGACCCCGCTCTTCGGGGACTGACCGCGACCCGGATCACACTCGCGGTTATGCTTTCCTGTCGGTGAGACTGCGCCGTCCACCATTCACTCTCCCCGCTCGGAAGGTTTTTTCGTGCCAGAGCTCGTCCAGCTGGTGCCGTTCGTCGGTATCGCCCTTCTGTTCTGGTTCCTGCTCATTCGGCCAGCGTCGAAGCGTCAGAAGGAACTAGTCCGCATGCAGTCGTCGTTGAAGGTGGATGACGAGGTCATGCTGACCTCGGGCATCTTCGGCGTCCTGCGGGACACCGAGGGCGAGCACGTCCGGGTGGAGATCTCCGACGGGGTGGTCGTCAAGGTCGCCCGGGGTGCCGTGGGGGCGATCGCCCAGCCGGCGATCCAGCCGGGGCTCGCCTCGGACGAGCCGGAGGAGAGCTGACATGGCGCGCAGGACCGCCCGCCCGGGCCGCACCCTCGTGGTGTTCTTCATGGGGCTCGTGCTCTCCTACGGCCTCGTGGCCCTGACCGGCACCTGGAAGCCGGAGCTCGGCCTCGACCTGCAGGGCGGCACCCGGATCACGCTGGTCGCCAAGGGGCAGCCCACGGCCGACAGCCTCGACGAGGCCGCCTCGATCATCGACCAGCGGGTCAATGGCTCCGGCGTGTCCGAGGCCGAGGTGACCACCCAGGGCAGCCAGTTCGTCGTGGTCGAGATCCCCGGCAAGAGCCGCCGCGACCTCGTCGACACCGTCAAGCGCCAGGCGCAGCTGCGCTTCCGCCTGGTGGCCTGCTCCTCGCAGTCGACCTCCTGCGGCGCTCAGAGTGCCGGCGAGGGGACGACCCCCGGTGCCGGCGTGACCGCGCCCAGCAGCCAGCCCAGCACCCAGCCCGGCACCCAGCCGTCGGCGTCGCCCAAGAACCGGGCGCCGCTGTTCAGCGCCGACAAGAAGAGCAAGCGGGCCAAGAGGGCCCCGTCGGCCACCCCGTCCGCGAGCCCGTCCGCCAGCCCGTCCGCCGGCGCCTCGGCGAGCCCGTCCGCGACGCCCGCGCCGTCCGGCGGCCCCCTGGTCGACCAGCCTTTGAAGTGGATGGAGAGCCCCGACGCCGCGTCGGTCAAGGCCTTCAACGCCTTCCAGTGCCCCACCAACGGCACCGCGCCGGTCGTCGAGGACGACCCGAAGAAGCCCCTGGTGACCTGCGGCTCCGGGGACGACCAGGGACAGAAGTACCTGCTGTCCAGTGCCATGATCGAGGGCACGGACCTCAAGAGCGCCAGCGCGCAGGTGCCGCAGCAGCAGGTCAACTGGGTCGTCTCGCTCGCCTTCAACGGCTCCGGCACCGAGGAGTTCACCAAGATCTCCCGGGCGCTCTACCAGACCAACAACCAGTTCGCGGTCGTGCTCGACGGGCAGGTGCTCTCGGCGCCGACCATGAACGGCCTGATCACCAACGGCCAGGCGCAGATCGAGGGCAACTTCACCGAGGAGTCGGCGCAGAGCCTGGCGACCAGCCTCAAGTTCGGTGCCCTGCCCATCGCCTTCGAGAAGGACCCCCCGGTCGAGACGATCGGCCCCTCGCTCGCCGGTGACCAGCTCACGGCCGGCGTCACCGCCGGCATCGTCGGGCTGCTGCTGGTGATGCTGTACTGCTTCTTCTACTACCGCGGTCTGGGCCTGGTCGTGATCGCCTCGCTGCTCGTCGCGGGCGGGCTGACCTACTCGATGGTGCTGCTGCTCAGCAGCGCCGCGGGCTTCACGCTCTCGCTGCCGGGCATCGCCGGCCTGATCGTGGCGGTGGGTATCACCGCGGACTCGTTCATCGTCTTCTTCGAGCGGATCCGCGACGAGATGCGCGACGGCAGGTCCATGCGGGTCGCCGTCGAGACCGGCTGGAAGCGGGCGCGGAACACCTGTCTGGCCGCCGACACGGTCTCGCTGCTCGCCGCTGTCGTCCTCTACATCTTCGCCGCCGGCGTCGTGAAGGGCTTCGCGTTCGCGCTCGGGCTGTCCACGGTCATCGACCTGGCGATCTTCTTCTGGTTCACCCACCCGATGGTGTCCTGGCTGGCGACGTTCCGCTTCTTCAACCAGGGCCACAAGCTCTCGGGGCTCAACTCCGAGGCACTCGGCATCGACCCGCTTCCCGCAGGAGGGAGAGCCTGATGGGCAAGTTCTCGAGGCTCGGCAACGACCTCTACAGCGGTCGACGCTCGATCGACTTCGTCGGGCGCCGGTGGATCTGGTACTCAGCCTCGGCCGTCATCGTGCTCCTGGCGGTCGCCGGTCTCTCGTTCAAGGGGCTCAACTTCGGCATCGAGTTCACCGGCGGCGCGCAGTACAGCGTCGCCACCACGGCCACCCAGGACAAGGCCGACGCGCTGCGGTCGGCGGTGTCCGACACCGGCGTCCCGAACGCCTCGTCCCCGATCGTCACGACGTCGGGCTCCCGCGCCATCCTGGTGCAGACCGAGCCCCTCACCGAGGCGGAGAGCGCCGAGGTGGTCGACGCCATCGTGGCGGTCACCGGGGTCAACGCCTCGCAGGCCATCTCCCAGACCGAGATCGGGGCCAGCTGGGGCAAGCAGGTCGCGGAGCGATCAGCGATCGGCCTGATCGTCTTCCTCGTGCTCGTCGTGCTCTTCATCTGGGCCTACTTCCGGGAGTGGAAGATGTCGGCCGCCGCGCTCGTCGCGCTGGCGCACGACGTCGTGATCACGGTCGGCATCTACGCCCTGTCCGGCTTCGAGGTCTCGCCCGCCACCGTCACCGGTGTGCTGACCATCCTGGGCTTCTCCCTCTACGACACGGTCGTGGTCTTCGACAAGGTGCGCGAGAACACCGGGACCCTGCGGGACCGGCACACGACCTACGCCGAGCAGGCCAACCTAGCCGTGAACCAGACGGTGATGCGCTCGCTGAACACCTCGCTGGTGGCGCTGCTCCCGGTCGGCGCGCTGCTCTACGCCGGTGCGGTGCAGCTCGGCAGCGGTGCCCTCAAGGACCTCGCCCTGGCGCTGTTCATCGGAATGGCAGCCGGCGCCTACTCCTCGATCTTCATCGCGACCCCGCTGCTCGTGCAGCTCAAGTCGACCGAGGACGACGTCAAGCTCGCCGAGAAGCGGGCCGCCGCCCGGCGCCGTGAGGTCGACCCGTACGCCTCGGTCCCGACGTTCAGCGAGGACATGCCGATCCAGGCCGAGCCGACCGGTGAGCCGTCGCCGGAGCGTCCGCAGGCCGAGGAGCCGGTCGTCGCCGCGCCGCGGCGTACGCCGGAGGCCATGGGCCGGGGCCGGACCGTCCCGCAAGCACGGGGACCGGTGGGCCCCAGTGGCGCCGCCGGGCGCCAGCAGCCGTCGCGCCGGACCCGCTCCAAGCGGGGCAAGAAGTGAGTGTCCCCGTCGCCGGCGTGACCGAGGACCCGGACGTGACGTCGGTGTCCCAGAGCGCCACCGACGCGCTGCGGCGTCTCGTGGTCGACGTCGCGGACTACCCCGAGCCCGGAATCGTCTTCAAGGACATCACGCCGCTGCTGGCCGACCACGACGGCTTCACCGCGGTGATCGCGGCGCTGGCGGCGGCCGGGCGTGACGCGCAGGGGCAGGTCGTCGTCGACAAGGTGATCGGCATGGAGGCGCGCGGGTTCATCCTCGCGGCACCGGTCGCGCTCGCCCTGGGCACCGGCTTCGTCCCGGTCCGCAAGGCCGGCAAGCTGCCGCGCGCGACACACGCGGTCTCCTACTCGCTGGAGTACGGCGAGGCCACGCTCGAGCTGCACGCCGACGCCATCGCGCCGGGGGACCGGGTCCTGCTGGTCGACGACGTGCTCGCCACCGGCGGGACCGTCGCCGCGACCCGTGAGCTGGTCGAGCGCAGCGGCGGCCTGTGTGCTGGGGTGGCGGTGCTCATGGAGCTCGGATTCCTCGACGGTCGGGGCGCGGTGGGCGACCTCGCCGTCACCAGCCTGATGACGGTCTGAACCGCTCGCGCCGCGATCTAGACTGACCGGGTGAGCGACGAGAGCGTGCCCCCGCCGACGCGGTTGCGCGTGCCCGAGAACGTCACCACGTCGCGCAGCATGCGGGCCAGGCTGGCCCGGATGGGCACCCGCAACCAGCCGGGGAACCCGGTGCTGGAGCCTCTGTTCCGAGCCGTGCGGGCCAACCACCCCAAGGCCGATCTGGCGCTGCTGGAGCGGGCCTACCTCACGGCCGAGACGATGCACGGCACGCAGATGCGCAAGAGCGGTGACCCCTACATCACCCACCCGCTCGCGGTCACCACGATCCTGGCCGGGATCGGCATGACCGAGCCGACCCTGGTCGCCTCGCTGCTGCACGACACCGTCGAGGACACGCCGTACACGCTCGACCAGGTGCGCACGGAGTTCGGCGACGAGGTCGCGCTGCTCGTGGACGGCGTCACGAAGCTCGACAAGGTGAAGTACGGCGACTCGGCGCAGGCCGAGACGATCCGCAAGATGATCGTGGCGATGTCGCGCGACATCCGGGTGCTGGTCATCAAGCTCGCCGACCGCCTGCACAACATGCGCACGCTGCGCTACGTCAAGCAGGACACCCAGGAGCGGGTCGCCCGGGAGACCCTCGACATCTACGCCCCGCTGGCCCACCGGCTCGGCATGAACACGATCAAGTGGGAGCTCGAGGACCTCGCGTTCGCGACGCTGCACCCCAAGATCTACGACGAGATCGTCCGGATGGTCGCCGAGCGGGCGCCCTCGCGCGACCAGTTCCTCGCCGAGGTGATCGCCCAGGTCGAGGGCGACCTGCGTGAGGCCAAGGTCAAGGCGTCGGTCACCGGCCGTCCGAAGCACTACTACTCGATCTACCAGAAGATGATCGTCGGCGGCCGGGAGTTCTCCGACATCTACGACCTGGTCGGCATCCGGGTCCTCGTCGAGGAGGACCGCGACTGCTACTCCGTCCTGGGCGTGCTGCACTCGCGCTGGAACCCGGTGCTCGGACGGTTCAAGGACTACGTCGCGATGCCGAAGTTCAACATGTACCAGTCGCTGCACACCACGGTGATCGGACCGGCCGGCAAGCCGGTCGAGCTGCAGATCCGCACCTTCGCGATGCACCGCCGGGCGGAGTACGGCGTGGCGGCGCACTGGAAGTACAAGGAGAACGGCCGCGACGGCGTCGACACCGACCAGCGGGCCGACCACGACACCGGTGACATGACCTGGGTGCGCCAGCTGCTCGACTGGCAGAGCGAGGTCGAGGACCCGGGCGAGTTCCTGGAGTCGCTGCGCTTCGAGATCAACCGCGCCGAGGTCTACGTCTTCACCCCCCGCGGTGACGTCATCGCGCTGCCCACCGACGCCACCCCGGTCGACTTCGCCTACGCCGTGCACACCGAGGTCGGCCACCACACCATCGGCGCGCGGGTCAACGGCCGGCTGGTGCCGCTGGAGTCCCGGCTCGAGAACGGCGACGTGGTCGAGGTGTTCACCTCCAAGGCGCCGACGGCGGCACCCTCACGGGACTGGCTGACGTTCGTGACGTCCCCGCGGGCCCGCTCCAAGATCCGCCAGTGGTTCACCAAGGAGCGGCGCGAGGAGGCGATCGACCGGGGCAAGGAGCAGATCGCCAAGCTCATGCGCAAGGAGGGCCTGCCCCTCAAGCGGTTGATGTCGCACGAGTCCCTGATGCTGGCGGCGGTCCACTTCAAGCTGGCCGACGTCTCCGCGCTGTACGCCTCGGTCGGGGAGGGCAACCTCAGCGCCCAGGCGGTCGTACGCCGGGTGATCGAGCTGCACGGCGGCGACGAGGGTGCCGCCGAGGACCTCGCCGAGGGCGTCACGATCACCGGCCGCCGGGGCCGCTCCAAGGTGCGGGTCGGCGGTGACTCCGGCGTGATCGTCAAGGGAGCCCCGGACGTCTGGGTCAAGCTGGCCAAGTGCTGCACGCCGGTGCCGCCGGACACGATCCTCGGCTTCGTCACCAAGGGCGGCGGGGTCTCGGTGCACCGGCAGGACTGCACGAACGCCAAGTCGCTGGAGTCGCAGCCGCAGCGGCTGCTCGAGGTCGAGTGGGCGCCGACGGGGCAGTCGACGTTCCTGGTCAACATCCAGGTCGAGGCGCTGGACCGCAACCGGCTGCTCTCCGACATCACGATGGTGCTCTCCGACGCCCACGTGAACATCCTCAGCGCGTCTCTGTCCACCACCCGGGACCGGGTGGCGAAGAGCCGGTTCACCTTCGAGATGGCCGAGGCCAAGCACCTCGACAACGTGCTGCGCGCCGTCCGCGGCGTCCCCGGCGTCTTCGACGCCTACCGCCTCACCCAGTAGCGACCGGGCACTTGGGGGCACTCTGCAGCAGGCGAGAGGGCACTCAGGGGCAGTCTGCAGCGCGCGAGAGGGCACTTGGCGGCACTCTGAGCCGAGTCGGCGTGTCGAGGAGTGCCCGCTCAACGTGAGGTGAGTGCCCCCAAGCGCCCGGTCACCTCGAGTTGAGTGCCCCCAAGTGCCCGGTCACCTCGAGGTGAGTGCCCCCAAGTGCCCGGTCAGCTGGAGAACTCGTCGCTGGCCTTCTTGGCGGTCTCGAGGAAGGTCCGGCGCGCGGCGAGGTTCTCCTCGAGCTCCTTGACCTTGCGGTCGTTGCCGGAGGTGCGAGCCTTCTCGAGGTCGGCCTCGACCTGGCTGATCGCGGCCTCGAGCTTGGTGACCATGTCGTCGGCCCGGGCCGACTTCTCCGGGTCTGAGCGGCGCCACTGCTCGTCCTCGACGCCGCGGATGGCCTGCTCGACCTTGCGGATGCGGGCCTCCAGCTCCTTCATCCGTTCGCGGGGCACCTTGCCCGCGGCGTCCCAGCGGTCCGCGATGTCGCGGAAGGTCTTCTTGGCGAGCTCCAGCTCGGTGCCGGGCCGCAGGTTGCCCAGCAGCGCCTCGGCCTCGACGAGGAGCTGCTCCTTGACCTCGGCGTTGGCGACGAAGGCCTGGTCCTCCTCGGCGGCCGCGGCGTCGCGGGCCCCGAAGAACTGGTCCTGGGCGCGACGGAAGCGCTTCCACAGCTTGTCGTCGACGTCGCGCGGTGCGGGGCCGGCGGCCTTCCAGTCCCGCATCAGGTCGCGGTAGCGCCCCGCCGTGGGGCCCCACTCCGTCGAGGCGGCGAGCCCCTCGGCCTCGGTGGCCAGGCGCTCCTTGATGACCCTGGCGGCATCGCGCTGCTCGTGCTGCTCGGCGAAGTGCACCTTGCGGCGTCGCGTGTAGGCGGTGCGAGCGGTCGAGAACCGTCGCCACAGGGTGTCGTCGGAGCCCCGGTCGAGGCGGGGCAGGGCCTTCCACTCCTCGAGCAGGTCGCGCAGGCGGTTCGCGCCGTTGCGCCAGTCGTTGCCCTCGGCGAGCTTCTCGGCCTCGCCCACGATCCGCTCCTTGCCCTCCCGGGAGGCGGCGACGCGCTCGGCCTTCTCGACCTTGCGGATCTCGCGCTGCTCCTCGATGACGGGGGTGAGCGCCTCGAGACGACGGGTCAGGGAGTCGAGGTCGCCCACCGCGTGGGCGTCGGCGACCTGCGTCGAGACCGTGCGGACCGACTCGACCGCCTCCTCGGGCGACATCACGCCGGACTTGATCCGTTGCTCCAGCAGCTCGACCTCGAAGGCCAGGGCGGAGTAGCGCTCGGTGAAGAAGGCCATCGCCTCCTCCGGGCTCCCCTCGGGGTACTGCCCCACGGAGCGCTCGCCCTCGGCGGTCCTCACGTAGACGGTTCCGTCGTCGTCGACTCGACCCCACTGATGACTCGTCACTGGTGTTCTCCACTCGAAACGTTGGCGTACTGGGCACGGACGCTGCCACGAAGGCTGGGTCCATGCTAGTCAGGTCGCCGGCGTCGCCTCCGGGCCCGCCCCGTGCACCGGTGCGCGGGGCGGGCGGGGCCATGGATAGTGTGCGGGGGTGTTGATCGCTGGTTTTCCCGCGGGTCCGTGGGGCACGAACTGCTATGTCGCGGCCACCGGCCCGGGCTCGGAATGCGTCGTCATCGACCCCGGCAAGGACGCCGCCGCGGGTGTGGCCGACGTGGTGCGCGAGCACCGGCTCAAGCCGGTCGCGGTCCTCGTGACGCACGGGCACGTCGACCACATGTGGTGCGTGGCCCCGGTCGCCGGGACGTACGACGCCACCGCGTGGATCCACCCCAGCGACCGGCACCTGCTGAGCGACCCGATGGCCGGCATGTCCCGCGAGACGACCCGGATGCTGCTCGGCGGCGACCACACCTGGGCCGAGCCCGACGACGTCCGGGAGCTCGGCGACGGCCAGGAGCTCGAGCTGGCCGGCCTGCGCTTCGTGGTCGACCACACCCCGGGCCACACGCAGGGGTCGGTGACCTTCCGCTCGCCGTACGCCCAGCAGGACGTCTCCGAGGTGATGTTCTCGGGCGACCTGCTCTTCGCCGGCTCGATCGGCCGCACCGACCTCCCCGGCGGTGACCACCCGACGATGCTGCGCAGCCTGGCCGACAAGGTGCTCCCGCTGGCCGACGACATCGTGGTCCTCCCCGGCCACGGGGAGCAGACGTCCATCGGTCGCGAACGTGCGACCAACCCGTTCCTGCAGGACCTGCCCACCGGTGGGTCCGCGGGGCCCGTCACACGAGGTCTGTAGCCACCCATGCCCAAGACTCCGCCCGTCCGCCCGCTGAGCGGGTTCCCCGAGCTGCTGCCCGAGCAGCGCGTCGTCGAGCAGCAGGTCATCGACACCCTGCGCCGCACCTTCGAGCTGCACGGGTTCGCCGGCATCGAGACCCGGGCGGTCGAGCCGATGGACCAGCTGCTGCGCAAGGGGGAGACCTCCAAGGAGGTCTACGTCCTGCGCCGTCTGCAGGAGGAGCGGGGGGAAGCGCCACCGGGCGACCGGTCCGGGCTGGGGCTGCACTTCGACCTGACGGTGCCGTTCGCCCGCTACGTGCTGGAGAACGCCGGGAAGCTGGACTTCCCCTTCCGGCGCTTCCAGATCCAGAAGGTGTGGCGCGGTGAGCGACCGCAGGAGGGTCGCTTCCGCGAGTTCACCCAGGCCGACATCGACGTGGTCGGGCGCGACACCCTGGCCTTCCACCACGACATCGAGGTCGCCACGGTGATGCTCGACGCGCTGTCGCGGCTGCCGTTCCTGCCCGGCTTCCGGCTCCAGGTGAACAACCGCAAGCTGATCCAGGGCTTCTACGCCGGCCTCGGCGCCCCCGACGTCGACGAGGTCATGCGCGTGGTCGACAAGCTCGACAAGCTCAGCGAGGACGACGTCCGTGCACTGCTGGTCCGCGAGGCCGGGCTCAGCGAGGAGCAGGCCGGACAGTGCCTGGCTCTGGCGAGCATCTGCACCCCGGACGACTCGTTCGTCGAGCAGGTCCGCGCGCTCGGCGTGAGCCACGAGCTGCTCGACGAGGGTCTCGACGAGCTGGCCGGGCTGATGCGTGGCTGCGCCGCGCTGGCCGGCGACCGGGTCCGGGTCGAGGCCGACCTCAAGATCGCGCGGGGCCTGGACTACTACACCGGCACCGTCTTCGAGACCCGGCTCGACGGCTATGAGTCCCTGGGCTCGATCTGCTCCGGCGGTCGCTACGACGCGCTCGCCGACGACGGCCGGAGCACCTACCCCGGCGTCGGCATCTCGCTCGGCGTGAGCCGGGTGCTGGTGCCCCTGATCCAGCGTGGGGTGGTGCGCGCCGACCGCAAGGTGCCCAGCGTGGTGCTGGTGGCCCTGCTGGACGAGGAGTCCCGGGCGGCCGGCACCACCGTCGCCGGCGCCCTGCGCGCCCACGACGTGGCGTGCGAGGTGGCCCCGGACGCCGCAAAGCTCGGCAAGCAGATCCGGTACGCCGAGCGGCGCGGGATCCCGTACGTCTGGTTCACCGCCGCCGACGGCACCCACGAGGTCAAGGACATCCGTTCCGGTGACCAGGTGGCCGCAGACCCGGCCACCTGGACGCCCCCCATCGAGGACCTGCGACCGCAGGTGAGCTCGACCAGCAACGAGGAGACGAAGCAGTGATCCGCACCCATGACGCCGGCGCCCTGCGCGCCGAGCACGTCGACCAGACCGTGACCCTGGCCGGGTGGGTGGCCCGGCGCCGCGACCACGGCGGCGTCGCCTTCCTCGACCTGCGCGAGGCCAGTGGCTTCGTCCAGGTCGTCGTGCGCGACGAGGCCGTCGCGCACAGCCTGCGCAACGAGTTCTGCCTCAAGGTCACCGGCACGGTCTCGCTGCGCCCCGAGGGCAACGCGAACCCGAACCTGCCGTCGGGCGAGATCGAGGTCATCGCGAGCGACGTGGAGGTGCTCGCGACCTCGGCACCGCTGCCGTTCGCCATCGACGACGCCGGGTCGCACGGGGGCGACGTGGGGGAGGAGGCACGCCTCAAGCACCGCTACCTCGACCTGCGCCGCAGCGGGCCCAACGCGGCGCTGCGCCTGCGCAGCAAGGTCAACAAGGCTGCCCGGGACGTGTTGGACCAGCACCGCTTCGTCGAGGTGGAGACGCCTACGCTGACCCGCTCGACGCCCGAGGGCGCCCGTGACTTCCTGGTCCCGGCCCGGCTGCAGCCGGGCAGCTGGTACGCCCTGCCCCAGAGCCCCCAGCTGTTCAAGCAGCTGCTCATGGTGGCCGGCCTGGAGCGCTACTACCAGATCGCCCGGTGCTACCGCGACGAGGACTTCCGCGCCGACCGTCAGCCGGAGTTCACCCAGCTCGACATCGAGATGAGCTTCGTCGAGCAGGAGGACGTCCTCGCGCTGATGGAGGAGGTCCTGGCCGCCATGTGGGCGCTGATCGACGTCGAGATCCCGCGCCCGATCCCGAGGATGACCTACGCCGAGGCGATGAGCCGCTTCGGCTCCGACAAGCCCGACCTGCGGATGGGTCACGAGCTGGTCGAGGTCAGCGACTACTTCAAGGACACGACGTTCCGGGTGTTCTCGCCGGACAACGCCGAGTACGTCGGCGCCGTGGTCATGCCCGGGGGAGCCGGCCAGCCCCGCAAGAAGCTGGACGCCTGGCAGGAGTGGGCCAAGCAGCGCGGAGCCCGGGGCCTGGCCTACGTGCTGGTCCAGGAGGACGGTGAGCTGACCGGCCCGGTCGCCAAGAACATCACCGAGCAGGAGAAGGCCGGTCTGGCCGCCCACGTCGGGGCGCGACCGGGGGACTGCATCTTCTTCGCCGCCGGGGCCGCGAAGTCGAGCCGGGCCCTGCTCGGTGCGGCCCGCCTGGAGATCGGACGCCGCTGCGGCCTCATCGACGAGAGCGCGTTCGCCTTCACCTGGGTCGTCGACGCCCCGATGTTCGAGCCCAGCTCGGACGCCGTCGCCGGCGGCGACGTCGCGGTCGGCTCGGGCGCCTGGACGGCCGTGCACCACGCCTTCACCGGCCCCAAGCCGGAGTTCGCCGACACCTTCGACACCGACCCCGGCAACGCGCTGGCCTACGCCTACGACATCGTGTGCAACGGCAACGAGCTGGGCGGCGGGTCCATCCGGATCCACCGCGAGGACGTCCAGAAGCGGGTCTTCGCGGTGATGGGGCTCTCCGAGGAGGAGGCCCAGGAGAAGTTCGGCTTCCTGCTCGACGCCTTCAAGTTCGGCGCCCCGCCGCACGGCGGCATCGCCGTCGGGATGGACCGGATCTGCGCCCTGCTGGCGGGCACCGACTCGATCCGCGACGTCATCGCGTTCCCCAAGTCCGGCGGAGGGTTCGACCCCCTCACGGCAGCCCCGGCACCGATCACGCCGGCCCAGCGCAAGGAAGCCGGTGTGGACGCCGCACCGGCGAGACAAGTGCCTGCGCAGGCCTGAAGTAGAAGAAGATTCGTCGGTCTCGCTCGAGACCGGATCGTTACCGTTTCCTGACGCTCCCATGCGTCGGTGTCACATATAGTCGCTGCGATCGAGCGCGCTGCGGTCACCTAACGCAGCGCGTCGTCGAGCCGCGAGACCATCGAAACAGACTGAGGTGCCATGACCGTCCAGCCCTCCCACATGGAGAGTGCGCCGCTGCCTGATCCCTCGGTCGAACCGGAGGGAGACCTGGCCAAGATCGCCAGCCTCTCGCCGACCCGGCTCGCGTGGGTCCGCTTCCGGCGGGACAAGCTGTCGATGATCTCGTTCTCGGTCGTGGCGCTGTACGTCCTCGCCGCGCTCGCCGCGCCCTTCCTGGTCAAGTTCGGGGTGCTCGAGCCGCAGACCTTCCACCAGAACCTGACCGACCCCTCCACCGGTGGTCTGCCGATCGGCAGGTTCGGCGGCATGAGCTGGGACCACCCGCTGGGGGTCGAGCCGGCCACGGGTCGCGACGTGCTCTCCCGGGTCTGGTACGGCATGACGTTCTCGCTCGCGATCGCCGTGATCGCCACGCTCATCGTCATGGTGGTCGGTTCCGTCCTCGGCATCATCGCCGGCTTCACCGGTGGCTGGGTGGACTCGATCATCGGTCGGGCGATCGACCTGACGCTCTCGTTCCCCTCGACGCTGATGCTGCTGGCGCTCTCCAGCATGGGGGTCGCCCTGGTGGCCCGCTTCATGCCGGGCTCGGAGTCCGACCCGCTGCCGAACGGTGCGTACGTCGTCATCGTGCTCGCCCTGTTCGGCTGGCCGAGCGTCGCGCGCATCATCCGGGGGCAGGTGCTGTCCATCCGGGAGCGCGAGTTCATCGACGCGGCCGTGCTCTTCGGCGCCTCGCGCCGCAGGATCTACTTCAAGGAGATCCTCCCCAACGTGTGGGCGCCGCTGCTGGTGACGTTCACGCTCACGATGCCGATCTTCATCTCCGCGGAAGCGGCGCTGTCGTACCTCGGCGTCGGCATCAAGCCGCCGACGCCGACCCTCGGCAACGTGCTGAGGACGTCGATCAGCTACTCGTCGGCTGACTTCGTCTTCTTCTTCACGCCCGCCTTCCTGATCATGATCATCGTGGTGAGCTTCAACCTCCTCGGTGACGGAGCGCGCGATGCGCTCGATCCGAAGACGGCGCGCTGACCCCCCAAAGATCTCGGCGACACATCGTCGTCGCAGGTGCCGCCGTTCCAGGCGAGACACACAATAGAGGAGAAGTAATGGTCAACTATCGAAAGCGGCTGCTCGCGAGCGCCGCTGCGGTGGCGATGGCTGCTGGCCTCGCCGCGTGCGGTGGCAGCTCCGACAGCGGCAGCGGCACCAGTGGTGCCGGGAGCAGTGCCGGTACGGCCGGGGGCACCCTGCAGTACTACATCTTCGCCCCGTACGAGCACGTCGACCCGCAGCGCACCTACGTCGGCGTCGAGCTGGCGAACTTCAGCCGCACGGTGTACCGCCAGCTGGTCACGTTCCCGATCTCGACCGACCCCGAGGTCTCCAACACGCCGGTCCCCGACCTGGCCACGGACACCGGTACCTCCACGGAGGGCGGCAAGGTCTGGAGCTTCACCGTCAAGGACGGCGTGAAGTGGGAGGACGGCAAGCCGATCACCTGTGAGGACTTCAAGTACGGCGCCTCGCGGGTCTTCGCGACCGACGTCATCACCGGCGGCCCGAACTACCTGCTGACCTACCTCGACATCCCGACCGACAAGAAGACCGGTCTGCCGGCCTACAACGGCCCCTACCAGGGTGACGGCCAGGCCGAGTTCGACAAGGCCATCACCTGTGACGGCAACACGATCACCTACAACTTCAAGAAGCCGTGGCCGGACTTCTCGCTGGCCGTCGCCTCGCTGCACATGATGGACCCGTACCGCGAGGACAAGGACCAGGGCGCCAAGTCCAACTACCAGATCTTCTCCAACGGCCCCTACATGATCAAGGGCAACCAGTGGAACAAGAACAAGGGCGCCACGTTCGTCCGTAACCCGAACTACGACGTCAAGACGGACTCCACCGACATCCGCAAGGCGCTGCCGGACGAGATCAACTTCGACGTGGGTCAGACCACGGAGACGATCTACGACCGCCTGATCTCGGACAACGGCCAGGACCAGTTCGCCGTCACCTCCCAGCGGGTGCCCCCGGCCTACTACAACCAGATCGAGGGTGCGGTCGCCGACCGCGCGGTGACCGTCAAGTCGCCGTACGTCGACTACCTGGTGCCGAACTTCCGCAAGATGACCGACCCGAAGATCCGTGAGGCCCTCAAGGTCGCGACGGACGCCGAGGCGTGGATCAACGCCGGCGGTGGCGAGAAGGCCTACGGCCCCGCCGAGTCGATCGTCAACCCGGCCGTGGTCGGCTACCAGGCCAACCCGGCGTTCTCCGGCCCGCAGGCCGGTGACCCGGAGGCGGCCAAGAAGCTGCTCGAGGAGGCCGGCGCCAAGATGCCGTACCCGATCAAGTTCACGTACCCGACCTCGGAGACGATGGACAAGATGGCGGCCGCGCTCAAGCAGACCTGGGACAAGGCCGGCTTCGACGTGACCCTGGACGGCCTCGGTGACACCTACTACGACGTCATCCAGAAGCCGACCAAGACCAGCGACGTGATCTGGGGCGGCTGGGGTGCCGACTGGCCCTCCGCCATCACCGTCACCGCGCCGCTGTTCGACAGCCGGATCAACCTGACGTCGGGCTCCGACGGCCAGGACTACGGCGCCTACAAGAGCGACGAGTTCAACTCCCTCGTGGACGAGGCGCAGTCGGCCTCCTCGCTCGACGACCAGACGAAGGCCCTCCAGGACGCGGATGTCGTCCTCGGCAAGGACACCGCGTACATCCCGCTCGAGGTGGCGAACTTCTACTTCCTGCGTGGCTCGAAGGTCACCGGCTACATGAACACCGCCGCGTCGAGCAGCTACCCGGACCTCGGTCCGATCGGCGTGGAGAAGTAACACCCAGCACCAACCAGTCACACCCCAGGTCGGGCGGTCGCACCAGCGGCCGCCCGACCGTCGGGTGGGTTCCTGATCCGCAGGTCCCGCCCCCGTCCCCGAGGTGGTTCCTGCATGTACGCCTACGTCATCCGCCGCGTGATCGTCGGCACCGTCATGCTCGTCGTGATGACCCTGGTGACGTTCCTGCTGTTCTTCGCGTCCCCGGTCGACCCGGCCCGGTACGCCTGCGGCAAGAACTGCTCGCCCCAGCTCATCGAGCAGACCCGCAAGGCCCTGGGCTACGACAAGCCCGCCCCGCAGCAGTGGACGGACTTCCTGCGCGGGGTCGCCGTCGGGCGCCAGTACCCCGACGACCCGGCGCTGCGGGCGAAGGCCCCGCAGAACGTGGTCGACTGCTCGGCCCCCTGCTTCGGCTACTCCCAGGTCAACAACGTCACCGTCAACGAGGAGATCAAGGAGGCCTTCCCGGTCTCCCTGTCGCTCGCGCTCGCCGCCCTGGCCCTCTGGGTCACCGGGGGAGTGCTGTTCGGCGTGCTCGCGGCCCTGCGCAAGGGATCGATAGTGGACCGCGGCATCGTCGGTCTGTCGCTGATCTTCTACGCCTTCCCGGCGTTCTTCATCGGGATCTTCCTGCTCAAGTTCCTGGCCATCAAGTGGCAGTGGGTGCCCATCCCGGAGTACACCCCGATCGCGGACGGCCCCCTGCTGTGGCTCCAGGGGCTGCTGCTCCCGGCGCTGACCCTGGCCCTGCTGTACATGGCCGGCTACATCCGGATGACGCGCGCGTTCGTCCTGGAGTCCATGTCGGAGGACTACATCCGCACCGCCCGGGCGAAGGGTCTCAAGCCGCGGCGGGTGCTGTTCAAGCACAGCCTGCGGGCCGCGCTGACCCCGCTCGTGACGCTGGTCGGCCTCGACTTCGCCGGGCTGATGGGCGGAGCGATCATCACCGAGACCGTGTTCAACTACCCCGGTCTCGGCAAGCTCGCCGTCATCGCCAACTCGGCCTACGACCTCCCCACCATCATCGGTCTGGTGCTCCTGCTCGGGGCGTTCGTGATCGTTGCCAACATCATCGTCGACGTGCTCTACGCGGTCATCGACCCGCGGGTCCGGGTCGGCTGAGGAGATGAGCGTGACCACCAACTTCCTGTCCGTGCGTGACCTCACGGTGCACTTCCCGACCTCGGACGGGGTCGTCAAGGCCACCGACGGCCTCTCGTTCGAGCTCGCGAAGGGCAAGACGCTGGGGATCGTGGGGGAGTCCGGGTCCGGCAAGTCGGTCTCGAACTCCGCGATCCTGGGCCTGCACCGGCGGACCAGCGCGCTTGTGAGCGGCGAGATCGTGCTCGACGGCGTGGACCTGCTCCAGCTCTCCGACGAGGAGATGCGGCTGCGGCGGGGCCGGGACATCTCGATGATCTTCCAGGACCCGCTCTCCGCGATGCACCCGTACTACACGGTGGGCAACCAGATCTCGGAGGCCTATCGGGTGCACAACGACGTGAGCAAGAAGGCCGCTCGCGCCCGGACCATCGAGATGCTCGACCGCGTGGGGATCCCGCAGCCGGACCGCCGCGTCGACGACTACCCGCACCAGTTCTCGGGCGGGATGCGGCAGCGCGCGATGATCGCGATGGGGCTGATCAACAACCCCACCCTGCTGATCGCCGACGAGCCCACCACCGCTCTCGACGTGACGGTCCAGGCCCAGATCCTCGACCTGCTCCAGGACCTCCAGCGAGAGTTCCACTCGGCGGTCATCATCATCACCCACGACCTCGGGGTCGTCGCGGAGATGGCCGACGACGTCCTGGTCATGTACGCCGGTCGCGCGGTCGAGTACGGCGCCACCAAGGACATCCTGACCCACCCGGAGATGCCGTACACGTGGGGTCTGCTCTCCAGCGTGCCCGACCTGACCGGTGACACCACGGTGCCGTTGCTGCCCATCCCGGGCAACCCGCCGAGCCTGATCTCCCCGCCGCCCGGCTGCGCGTTCCACCCTCGGTGCGCGCACCGCGACAAGGTGCCCGGGGACCTGTGCACGACCGTCCTTCCCGAGCTCCGGCCGGGGGGCAGGTCCGTGGGGCACACCAAGCGGTGCCACCTGGCCGACCCTGATAGCGTCTACGAGAACGAGGTCCTGCCCGTTGTCGAGCGCGGACTGGTGGAGGAACGATGAACGACCAGCTTCCCGTGGACACCGGCGCCGCCAAGGGCACCGTGGTGCAGGCCGATCCGGGCGCGGGCCAGAACGCCGGCCCCACCGGTGGGGCCGCCACCTCGACCGAGACCGTGATGAGCCGCAGCCAGGTGCCGGTCGACGGCAAGCCGATCCTCGAGGTCAGCGACCTGCGCATGTACTTCCCGGTGAAGTCCTCGGGGGTGATCCGCAGGACCGTCGCGCACGTGCAGGCGGTGGACGGCGTCAGCTTCCAGGTCCCGGCCGGCGGCTCGCTCGGCCTGGTCGGGGAGTCCGGCTGCGGCAAGTCGACCACCGGCCGCCTGATCACCCGGCTGTACCAGCCGACCGGCGGCTCGATCGTCTTCGACGGCCAGGACATCTCGAACACCCCGGCGCGTGGCCTCAAGGACCTGCGCCGTGAGATCCAGATGATCTTCCAGGACCCCTACACCTCGCTGAACCCACGGCACTCGGTCGGCTCGATCATCGGGGCGCCGCTGGCGATCCACAAGGTCGTGCCGCGCGACAAGATCCTGCCTCGCGTCCAGGAGCTCCTGGAGATCGTCGGACTCAACCCGGAGCACTACAACCGCTACCCGCACGAGTTCTCGGGCGGCCAGCGCCAGCGCATCGGGATCGCCCGCGCGCTCACGCTCCAGCCGAAGCTGCTGGTGGCCGACGAGCCGGTCTCCGCGCTCGACGTGTCGATCCAGGCCCAGGTGATCAACCTGCTCCAGGACCTGCAGCGCGAGTTCGGGATCGCGTTCCTGTTCATCGCCCACGACCTGGCGATCGTGCGCCACTTCTGCCCCGAGGTCGCGGTGATGTACCTGGGCAAGATCGTCGAGATCGCCGACCGGGACACCCTCTACAACCGGCCGAACCACCCCTACACGCAGTCGTTGCTCTCGGCCGTGCCCGACATCAAGCAGGCCTCCGTCGGGGGACGACGCGAGCGGATCCGGCTCGAGGGCGACGTCCCCAGCCCGATCAACCCGCCCTCCGGGTGCCGCTTCCGCACGCGCTGCTCGCTGGCCCAGGAGATCTGTGCCCGAGTGGAGCCGCCGCTGCTGCAGATCGGCCAGCGGCACAAGGTCGCCTGCCACTTCCCCGGCGAGCTCGGCAAGCACCCCACCGAGCCGATCACGGCCCGGCTGCTGGGTGTGGACAACAGTGGGGCGCCCGACCCGGGCGCCGGCCCCGCGGCGAGCGTCGACACCGGCCCCGGTTACTCGGACACCTGGTTCGACCTCGACCGCAAGACGATGGGCGGGGCCTGAGCCCTGACCTCGGACGGACTCTTCTCCCTGGATGCCGGGCCCGGTGCGTCGCGCCCCGGGCCCGCGCCGCACGCCTCCGCACCGCTGGCGGTGCGGATGCGGCCGCGCACCCTCGAGGAGCTCGTCGGGCAGGGGCAGCTGCGCGCCCCGGGCTCCCCGCTGCGCCGGCTGATCGAGGGCGACGAGTCCATGTCGCTGCTGCTGTGGGGACCGCCCGGCACCGGCAAGACGACGATCGCCTCGATCCTGAGCCAGCAGACCGACCGCCGCTTCGTCGAG
Organism: uncultured Actinomycetota bacterium; assembly: GCA_963760585.1. GTDB lineage: Bacteria > Actinomycetota > Actinomycetes > Propionibacteriales > Nocardioidaceae > Nocardioides. The sequence goes on along the minus strand of CAVXDI010000002.1, from coordinate 208,464 downwards.
GTGTCGGCCGTCTCCGCGGGCGTCAAGGAGGTCCGGGCCGCGATCGACGCGGCCCGCGCCGAGCTGGTCCGCGGCGGGCACGAGACGGTGCTGTTCGTGGACGAGGTGCACCGCTTCAGCAAGGCCCAGCAGGACGCGTTGCTCCCGGGAGTCGAGAACCGCTGGGTGACGCTCGTCGCCGCGACCACGGAGAACCCGTTCTTCTCCGTCATCTCCCCGCTGCTCTCGCGCAGCCTGCTGCTGCGTCTGGAGTCGTTGGACGACGACGACATCCGCGGTGTCCTGACCGGTGCCGTCGCCGACGAGCGGGGGCTCGGGGGCCGGCTCCGCGTCGACGACGACGCACTCGAACACCTGGTCCGCCTGGCCGGTGGGGACGCCCGGCGCTCCCTGACCTACCTCGAGGCGGCGGCCGGCGCCGCCTCCTCGCGGGGCAGCGACGTCGTCGACCTCGCGACCGCGGAGACGGCCGTCGACCAGGCCGCGGTGCGCTACGACCGCCAGGGCGACCAGCACTACGACGTCACCAGCGCGTTCATCAAGTCGGTGCGCGGCTCGGACGCCGACGCCGCGCTGCACTACCTGGCGCGGATGATGACGGCCGGTGAGGACCCCCGCTTCATCGCCCGGCGCCTGCTGATCCTGGCCAGCGAGGACATCGGGCTGGCCGACCCCACCGCCCTGGGGATCGCGGTGGCCGCGGCGCAGACCGTGCAGCTGATCGGCATGCCCGAGGCCCAGCTCACGCTGGCCCACGCCACGATCGCGCTCGCGGTCGCGCCGAAGTCCAACGCCGTCACGACGGCGATCGGCGCCGCGATGGCCGACGTCCAGGCCGGCAAGATCGGGCCCGTCCCGGCCCACCTGCGCGACGCGCACTACTCCGGGGCCAAGAAGCTGGAGCACGGCAGCACGTACAAGTACAGCCACGACGAGCCCTTCGGCATCGCCGCGCAGCAGTACGCCCCCGACGTCGTCGCCGAGGCGGCGTACTACCAGCCGACGAGCCTCGGCGCCGAGGCCGCGATCAAGGAGCGCTGGGAGCGGGTCCGTCGACTGATCAGGGGGTCCGGGCGGCGGTCCGGCTCGCGATAGGGTCGGGCACTGTGATGCTGGACCTCATCGTGCCCGCCGGTACGGCCCTGCGCGGCGGCCTGACCCTCCTGGTGCCGACCCTCCTCGTGCTGGCCCTCTCCGTCGCGCTGTGGCGCGGGCGCAGGAGCGCGACCCGGGAGCGGATCGTGGCGCAGGCCGAGCTGGCCGCGGTGCGCACCCGGCTCGAGGAGGTCGAGCGGCGCCTCGCGTCGTCCGCCCCCCACCGGCGCGTGGCGGCCGAGGGGTCCGACTACGTCATCACCCATCTCGGCGACCTGCCGGCTGCTCCGCGGCACGCCACGCCTGCCGCGCCGGCCGGGCCCGACGCCCCCGACGCCCCGCGGGTCGAGCCGGCGCTCTTCGCGGACCTGGTGCTGCGCGAGAGCGTGGTGCGCGCCGCGTCCCTGGCCCACGGTGTCCGGGTGGCGCTGGCGCCCCAGACGCGCAACCGGATCCGCTTCGAGGTGCGCCGTGAGGTGCGCCGGGCCCGCAAGGAGCGACGCACCGAGACCCGGCTGGCTCGCCGCGAGCTCGCCGCCCGCGGGCGGGCCACCCTGAGAGACGACGAGGACGCCGCATGACCCGACCCTTCTGGTTCGCCGCCGGAGCCGGAGCGGGGGTCTACGCCGTGGTGCGTGGCCGTCGCGCCGTCGAGGCCCTGAGCGCGGACGGCCTGCGCGACCGCTGGAGCGGTCTCACGCTCGGAGCCCGACTGCTGCGCGAGGAGGTCGCCCGGGGCAGCGCCGTGAAGGAGACCGAGCTCCGCGAGCGCTACGGTCTGGTGCCCCACACGACTCCCGAGCTCGCCGGCGGGCGGCACCGTGCCGTCGCCCCCAGCAGCCCCACCGAGAGCAGCACCACCGAGACCGGCACCCCCGACGAGGAAGGCAGCACCTGATGGACACCGCGGAGGTCCGGAGACGGTTCCTGGCCCACTTCGAGAGCAACGGGCACCAGGTGGTGCCCTCGGCGTCGCTCCTGCTCGACGACCCGAACCTGCTCTTCGTCAACGCCGGCATGGTGCCCTTCAAGCCGTACTTCCTCGGCCAGGAGACCCCGGCCTACGACCGCGCGGTGAGCATCCAGAAGTGCGTGCGCACCCCCGACATCGAGGACGTCGGGAAGACCACCCGGCACGGCACCTTCTTCGAGATGTGCGGCAACTTCTCGTTCGGCGACTACTTCAAGGAGGGCGCGATCCGGTTCGCCTGGGAGCTGGTCACCCGCCCGCAGTCCGAGGGTGGCTACGGCCTCGAGGAGAGCAGGCTCTACCCGAGCGTCTACGAGGACGACCCCGAGGCGGTCGAGCTCTGGCGCCGCATCACCGGCCTGCCGGACGACCGGATCGTGCGGCTCGGCAAGTCCGAGAACTACTGGTCGATGGGGGTGCCCGGCCCCGGCGGGCCCTGCTCGGAGATCCTCTACGACCGCGGTCCGGCCTACGGTGCGGACGGTGACTTCGGCGCGGAGGACCGCTACCTGGAGTTCTGGAACCTGGTCTTCATGCAGGACGAGCTCAGCGCCGTGCGCAGCAAGGTCGACTTCGACATCGCGGGCTCGTTGCCGCAGCGCAACATCGACACCGGCATGGGCCTCGAGCGGGTCGCGTTCCTGCTGCAGGGCAAGGAGAACATGTACGACATCGACGTGATGTCGCCGGTGATCGCGCGCGCGGAGCAGCTCACCGGTCGCCGCTACGGCGCCGGCGGACAGCAGGGCCACGAGGACGACGTGCGATTCCGCGTGGTCAGCGACCACGTGCGCAGCTCGATGATGCTGATCAGCGACGGGGTCACGCCGGGCAACGAGGCGCGGGGCTACGTGCTGCGCCGCCTGCTGCGACGCGCCGTCCGCTCCATGCGGCTGCTCGGCTACGAGGACCGCGCGCTGCCGGAGCTGATGCCGGTCAGCCGCGACAGGATGGGGGAGACCTACGCCGAGCTGCACACCGGCTGGGACCGGATCGCCCAGGTCGCGTACGCCGAGGAGGACGCGTTCCGCAAGACCCTGCAGGCCGGCACCCAGATCTTCGACCTCGCTGCGAAGGAGGTCCGGTCGAGCGGGCAGAGCCGGCTCTCCGGCCCCAAGGCGTTCGCCCTGCACGACACCTACGGCTTCCCGATCGACCTCACCCTGGAGATGGCGGGCGAGGCCGGCCTGAGTGTCGACGAGGAGGGCTTCCGCGGCCTGATGCTCGAGCAGCGGGAGCGGGCCAAGGCCGACGCGCGCGCCAAGAAGGGCCAGCACGCCGACACGGGCGTGTACCGGGGCATCCTCGACGCGCACGGGCCCACCCGGTGGCTGGCCTACGAGACGCTGGAGACAGAGTCGTCGGCCCTCGCGCTGCTGCGCTCCGGTGCCCCGGCGACCAGCCTGCCCGCCGGGGAGGTCGGTGAGCTGGTCCTCGACCGCACGCCGTTCTACGCCGAGTCCGGTGGTCAGGCGGCCGACGCCGGAACGATCGAGTTCGACGGTGGCCGCCTCGAGGTGCTCGACGTGCAGCGCCCGGTGCGTGGGCTCGTGGTGCACCAGGTGCGGGTCGTCGACGGCGAGTACACGCCCGGGCAGCTCCTGCACGCACGGGTCGACCCGCAGTGGCGGCTCGGGGCGCGCCAGGCGCACTCCGGCACCCACGTGGTGCACGCGGCCCTGCGCGAGGTGCTCGGGCCCACCGCCCTGCAGTCCGGCTCCTACAACCGGCCCGGCTACCTGCGCCTGGACTTCGGCTGGACCTCCGGGCTGTCGCCCGAGCAGGTGCGCGACGTCGAGCAGGCCGCCAACCAGGCGCTGCGCGCCGACCTGCGGGTGGGGGCGCAGCAGATGACGCTGGCCGAGGCCCGGGAGTGGGGCGCGATCGCACTCTTCGGCGAGACCTACGACAGCGAGCTGGTGCGTGTCGTCGAGATCGGCGGCCCGTGGTCGCGCGAGCTCTGCGGTGGCACGCACGTCGAGCACTCCTCGCAGATCGGCACCATCGTGGTGACCGGGGAGTCCTCGGTCGGCTCCGGCAACCGCCGCGTCGAGGCCCTGACCGGGGTCGAGGGTTTCGCCTACCTGGCCCGGGAGCGCGACGTCGTGGCCCAGCTGACCGGCCTGCTCAAGACCCAGCCCGACGACCTCGTCGGCCGGGTCGGCGACCTGGTCGAACGCCTGCGCTCGGCGGAGAAGGAGATCGAGCGGGCCCGTGTCGGCCAGGTGCTCGCCGCGGCCGGCCAGCTGGCCGCCGGCGCCGCCGACGTGAATGGTGTCAGCGTCGTCGCACACCGGGTCGACGGGGCGGGTGGCGGCGACGTGCGCACCCTGGCTCTCGACGTGCGCGGCCGCCTGGACGCCGGCCGGGCCGGCGCCGTGGTCGTGATCGGCACCACCGGCTCCGGCGCGGAGACCAAGGTGTCCGTGGTGGCGGCGGTCAACGAGGAGGGCCGGGCCCGCGGGGTCAGCGCCAACGACCTGGTCCGCGTCGTGGGGCCGCTGGTCGGCGGGCGCGGCGGCGGCAAGGCCGATGTCGCGCAGGGTGGCGGCACCGAGGCCTCGAGGATCGACGAGGCGCTGGCCCTGGTCGCCCCCGAGGTCGCGCGCGCGGTCGGGGCCTGACGGCGGTGCGGCACGGCGTACGCCTCGGCCTGGATCCGGGCGAGGCCCGGATCGGGGTCGCCCGCAGCGACCCGTCCGGCTTCCTCGCCACACCCCTGGAGACGGTGAAGCGGGCCCGCAACGACCTGTCCCGCCTGGCCGAGATCGTCCTCGAGGAGGAGGCGGTGGAGGTGGTGGTGGGCCTGCCGCGCTCGCTGTCGGGCCGCGAGGGCCCGGCGGCCACCAAGGTGCGGGTGTTCGCCGCGCGACTGGCCCGGCGGATCGCACCGGTGCCGGTGCGGCTCTGTGACGAGCGGCTGACCACGGTCTCCGCGGAGGCTATGCTGCGCGACCGTGGCCGCACGGGCAGCAGACGGCGCGCAGTGGTCGACATGGCCGCAGCGGTCGTGATCCTGCAGCATGCGCTGGACACCGAGCGCGCGTCGGGGAACGCCCCCGGCGAGATCCTCGAGGAGAACCATGAGTGACGAGATCCTGGCCGAACCGGCTCGCGGCGGCCGGCGCGCGCAGCGCACGGGCCGCGGGCTGAAGAGCTGCCTGGCTGTCCTCATCGCGCTCGCCGTGGTGGTCGGCGGCTTCTACTTCGTCGTCACCAAGGGCGTGGAGCTGATCGCCGACCGGTTCTCCGGGGCGGCCGCGGACTTCGCCGGGCCGGGCACGGGCAAGATCACCTTCCAGGTGGAGGAGGGCGACAGCATCGCGGCGATGGGCCGCGGGCTGAAGAAGAAGGGCGTCGTCGCGTCCGTCGACGCCTTCACGAGCGCCGCGACCGCCGACCCGGACTCCACGGGGATCCAGGTCGGGTACTACCCCCTGAAGAGGAAGATGGCGGCCGCGGACGCGCTCGCCGTCCTGGTCGACCCCGGCAACCTGCTCAGGAACACCCTGACGATCCCGGAGGGCCTGCGGCTCACCGACATCGTCGGCCTGCTCGCGGCGAACACCGACTTCAAGCGGGCGGCCTACGAGAAGGTGCTCGACGAGCCCGCCTCCATCGGCCTCCCGGGCTACGCCGACGGCAACGCCGAGGGCTACCTCTTCCCCTCGACCTACGACCTCGGCCCGAAGGAGACCCCCACGTCGATCCTGTCCGCGATGGTGACTCGCTGGCGCCAGGCGGCCGACGACGCGGGCCTCGAGGCGGCGGCGAAGAGGCTGGGCTACGAGCCGCGCGAGCTCATGATCGTGGCCAGCCTGGTCGAGGCCGAGGCCGCGCGCGACGAGGACCGGGGCAAGGTGGCCCGGGTGATCTACAACCGGCTGGAAGGCGACGAGACCAACGGGCTCCTGCAGATCGACGCCGCCGTCAACTACGGGCTGAAGCAGAAGCTCGGCGTGGGGCTGACCACCGACCAGCTCCAGCAGGACACGCCGTACAACACCTACACCCGCCCGGGCCTGCCGCCCACCCCGATCGAGGCGCCGGGGGACGCGGCGATCGCAGCCGCCGCGAAGCCGACCCCCGGCGGCTGGTTCTACTACGTCACCACGAACCTGCGCACCGGTGAGACGAAGTTCGCCGAGAGCTACGACGAGTTCCTGGGCTACAAGCGTCAGCTGGAGCAGTACTGCGAGACGTCCGAGGCGTGCTGACGCCGACGACCCGACGATGCGGGGTGCTGGGGGACCCGATCGCGCACTCCCTCTCCCCGGTGCTGCACCGGGCGGGGTACGCCGCGCTCGGCCTGGCCTGGACCTACGAGCCGGAACGCGTGGCGCAGGACGGACTGGCGGAGTTCCTCGACGCGTGCGACGCCTCCTGGCGCGGGCTGTCGTTGACCATGCCGCTCAAGCGCACCGCCCTGGCGCTGGCCCCGCAGGTGACCCCGCGGGCGGCGCTGGCGGGCGCCGCCAACACGCTGGTGCTGGAGGACGGCGCCGTCCTGGTGGCTGACAACACCGACCTCCCGGGGGCCGTCGCCGCGGTCCGGGAGCGCTACGACGGACCGGTCACCGCCGGCACCGTGCTCGGTGGCGGCGCCACGGCCGCCTCCACCGGCCTGGCGCTGTGCGAGCTGGGGGCCCGGCACGTGAGGCTCCTCGTCCGCTCGCCCGAGCGGGCCCGGGAGGCGCTGGCCGCGGTCAGCCGTCACCCGTCGCGCCCGCACGTGGAGGTCGGCTCGCTCGCCGAGAGCCGGGTGACCGGCGAGATCGTGGTCTCCACGGTGCCGGCCCGCGCCCAGGAGCCCGGGCTGCTGGCCCGGTGCGCCGACGTCCCGGTGGTCTTCGAGGCGCTCTACGACCCGTGGCCGACCCCGCTGGCCGCCGCGTCCGCCGGCACCCCGGGCCGGGTGCTGGTCGGGGGCCTCGACCTGCTGGTCCACCAGGCCGCCCTGCAGTTCACGCTGTTCACCGGGCTGCCGGCCCCGCTGGCCGAGATGCGCCTGGCCGGCGAGCAGGCCCTGGCCGGACGATGACCCGGCCCTCTCGATGACCGGGACGATGACCGGGGCGGTGATCCACCCTGGCACTGCGGCCTTCGCGGCGCTGCTGTGCGGTGCCGCCGGCCTGCTGGTCCCCGGCCTGGTCGCGAGGCTGCCCGGGTCGGCGTACGACGAGCTGTCCCGGCGCCCGGGACTGGGCCGCACCGCGGTGCTGTTCTCGGCGCTCGCCGGGGGCCTCGTCGGGCTGGTCCTGGGGTGGGTCTGGGCGCTGCCCGTCGTGCTCGTCGTGGTGCCCGCGGGGGTCGCGCTCGCCGTGATCGACCTGCACACCCGGCTGCTGCCCAAGGTGGTGGTGCTGCCGTTGACCGGCGTGGTCGTCGCCCTGGTCGCTCTCGGCGCGCTGCTCGAGGGAGAGCCCGACGGACTCCTCCGGGCCGGGGTCGGGCTGCTGGCGGCCCGCTCCTTCTACTGGCTGCTGTGGCGGGTCCGCTCCAGCGGCATGGGCTTCGGCGACGTCCGGCTCGCGGCGCCGCTGGGCGCGGCCCTGGGCTACCTCGGCTGGTCCCAGCTGGTCGTCGGCCTCTACGCGGGCTTCCTGGTCTTCGGCCTGCCGGGGCTGCTGCTCGCCGTGGTCCGCCGCGACCGGGCGATGCTGCGCACGGCCTACCCGTTCGGCCCGGCCATGCTGACCGGGGCCCTGGTCGGGGTGCTGGTCGGCGATCCGCTGCTCGGGAGTCTCGTCGCGAGGTGAGGCGCCGTAGGGCTCGCCCACGGGGATGAAAGACTGTCGCCATGTTGCGTTGGCTCACCGCGGGCGAGTCCCACGGCCCCTCCCTGGTCGCGATCCTCGAGGGGCTCCCCGCCCATGTGCAGGTGACGACCGCCGACATCCAGGACGCCCTGGCCCGCCGCCGCCTCGGCTACGGGCGCGGCGCGCGGATGAAGTTCGAGCAGGACGAGGTCACCATCTGCGGTGGGGTCCGGCACGGCGCCTCGATCGGGGGGCCGGTCGCGATCGAGGTGGGCAACACCGAGTGGCCCAAGTGGGAGAAGGTGATGTCGGCCGACCCGGTCGACGAGGCCGAGCTGGGGGCGCTGGCGCGCAACGCCGCGCTGACCCGGCCCCGACCCGGGCACGCCGACCTCGCCGGCATGCAGAAGTACGACTTCGACGAGGCCCGACCCGTCCTCGAGCGCGCCTCGGCGCGCGAGACCGCCGCCCGGGTGGCCCTGGGCCGGGTCGCCTCCAACTTCCTCGAGCAGACGGTCGGGGCCCGGATCGTGTCGCACGTCATCGAGCTGGGGGGCGTCCGAGCGCCCGCCGGTCTCTGGCCCGCCCCGGACGACGTCGCCCGGCTCGACGAGGACCCGGTGCGGTGTCTGGACCCCGGGGCCTCGGCCGCGATGGTGGCTGCGATCGACCAGGCGCACAAGGACGGCGACACGCTCGGCGGCGTCGTCGAGGTGGTCGTGCACGGCCTGCCGCCGGGCCTCGGCTCGCACGTCCACTGGGACCGGCGCCTGGACTCCCGTCTGGCCGGCGCGCTGATGGGCATCCAGGCCATCAAGGGCGTCGAGGTCGGCGACGGCTTCGAGCTGGCCGCCACCCCGGGCTCGCTGGCCCACGACGAGATCGTGCCGACGGCCGACGGCATCCGCCGGGTCAGCGGGCGCGCCGGCGGCACCGAGGGTGGGATGACCACCGGCGAGATCCTGCGGGTGCGCGCCGCGATGAAGCCGATCGCGACCGTCCCGCGGGCCCTGCGCACCGTCGACGTCGCCACCGGTGAGGAGGCGGTCGCGCACCACCAGCGCTCGGACGTCTGCGCCGTCCCGGCCGCGGGCATCGTCGCCGAGGCGATGGTCGCCCTGGTGCTCGCCGACGCCGTGCTGGAGAAGTTCGGTGGCGACTCGGTCACCGAGACGAGGCGCAACGCCGAGAGCTACCTGGACACGCTGAGGTTCCGGTGACCGCGGTGAACGAGGGGGACGGAACCGGACCCGAGAGGAAGGGTCCCCCGAAGACCGGCCCCGGGAGGACTGGCCCGCGGGCCGTGCTCGTCGGTCCGCCGGGCTCGGGCAAGACGACCGTCGGCGCGCTGCTGGCCCGGGGCTGGGGGGTCGAGGCGCGCGACACCGACGCCGACATCGTCGCCGCCCAGGGCCGCACGGTCGCCGACCTCTTCCTCGAGGAGGGCGAGGCGCACTTCCGGGCCCTGGAGCGGGCGGCGGTCGCCGAGGCCCTGGTGACGCACCCCGGGGTGCTGGCGCTGGGCGGCGGTGCGGTCCTCGACCCCGGCACCCGCGAGCTCCTCGAGGGGCACCGGGTGGTCTTCCTGCGGGTGGGGCTGAGCGACGCCGTGAAGCGGGTCGGCCTCGGCAGCGGGCGCCCGCTGCTGCTCGGCAACGTGCGCTCGCGGATCAAGGGCCTGCTCGACGAGCGGACGCCGCTCTACGAGGGCGTCGCCACCCTGGTCGTGGAGACCGACGCCCGCACCGCGCAGGACGTCGCCGACGAGATCGCGAAGGCCCTGGCGTGAGCACCGACACCGTCCTGCACGTCGGCGGGGCGTCGCCGTACGAGGTCGTGGTCGGCCACGACCTCGGCGGCCGGCTGCCTCAGGTGCTGGGGGAGTCCGTGCAGCGCGTCGGGGTCGTGTTCCCCGAGGCCCTCGGCGACCTGGTGCGACCCGTGCTGGACGTCCTCACCGAGGCCTACGACGTGCTGGCGATGCCGGTGCCGGACGGCGAGCGGGCCAAGACCCCGGCGGTCGCCGCCGCCTGCTGGGAGGAGCTCGGCGCGGCCGGGTTCACCCGCTCCGACGCGATCGTCACCTTCGGCGGCGGGGCGACCACCGACCTCGGCGGCTTCGTCGCGGCCACCTGGCTGCGCGGGGTCCGGGTCGTGCACGTGCCGACCACGCTGCTGGCGATGGTGGACGCCGCCGTCGGCGGCAAGACCGGCGTGAACACCCCGAGCGGCAAGAACCTGGTCGGCTCCTTCCACGAACCGGCCGGCGTGCTGTGCGACCTGGACACCCTGCGCAGCCTGCCCCGGGCCGAGCTGGTCGCCGGGCTGGGCGAGGTGGTGAAGTGCGGCTTCATCGCCGACCCCGTGATCCTCGAGCGCGTCGAGTCGACCGACCCGGAGGAGACCCTGGACGCCGGCTCCGCCGTCCTGCGCGAGCTCGTGGAGCGCGCCATCCGGGTCAAGGTGGACGTCGTGGTGGCCGACCTCCGCGAGACCGGGGGGGCCGGCGGCCATCCCGGCCGGGAGGCCCTGAACTACGGCCACACGATGGCGCACGCGATCGAGCGCGCCGAGGACTACCGCGTGCGGCACGGCGAGGCGGTCGCCATGGGCTGCGTCTTCGTCGCCGAGCTCGCCGCCCGGGCCGGCCGCCTGGCCCCCGACGTCGTCGAGCGCCACCACCGGGTCCTCGCCCGGGTCGGCCTGCCCACGACGTACGACGGCGCGACCTTCGAGGAGCTGCACGCCGCGATGCGGGTCGACAAGAAGACGCGCGGCTCGCAGCTGCGCTTCGTGGTGCTGGACGCACTCGCCCGGCCCACCGTCCTGGCCGGTCCGTCCGAGGCCGACCTGCGCGCGGCGTACGACGTCCTGGTGGCGGGACGCCGATGACGGCTGCTCGCGCGGTGCTGGTGCTCAACGGCCCGAACCTCGGCCGCCTCGGTCGTCGCCAGCCCGAGATCTACGGCACCACCACGCACGCCGAGCTCGCGGACGCCTGCGTGGCGTGGGGTCAGGACCTCGGCCTCGCGGTGGAGGTCCGCCAGACCAACCACGAGGGCGTGCTGCTCGACTGGCTCAACGCCGCCGCCGACGACGCCATCCCCGTGGTGCTCAACGCCGGCGCCTGGACCCACTACTCCTGGGCCCTGTACGACGCCTGCGCCCAGCTGGTGGCGCCGCTGGTGGAGGTGCACCTCTCGGAGCCGCTGAAGCGCCCGGAGGAGTTCCGGCACACCTCGGTCGTCACACCGCACGCCACGGAGGTCGTCGCCGGCCACGGCGTCGAGGGCTACCGCAGGGCGCTGGAGCTCGTCTGGGAGTTCGGGGCCTCCGCCGGATAGACTCACCGGCTGTTGCCCGGACGCCGACGTCGTCGGCGCGGGCGACGTCCCCGACCTGACGACCCGAAGGCTGGCACGCGCGCATGGCATCGACCAATGACCTCAAGAACGGCATGGTTCTCAACATCGACGGCCAGCTCTGGGCCGTCGTGGAGTTCCAGCACGTCAAGCCGGGCAAGGGCCCCGCGTTCGTGCGCACCAAGCTGAAGAACGTCGAGTCGAACAAGTCCGTCGACAAGACCTTCAACGCCGGTACCAAGGTCGAGACCGCCACGGTCGACCGCCGCACGATGTCCTACCTCTACAACGACGGCTCGTCGTACGTCTTCATGGACGTCCAGAGCTACGAGCAGCTCGAGATCAGCCCCGAGATCGTGGGCAACGCCGCCAACTTCCTGCTGGAGAACCAGGAGGTCGTGGTCGCGACCAACGAGGGCCGCGTGCTCTTCATCGAGCTGCCCGCCTCCGTCGAGCTGGTCGTCAGCTTCACCGAGCCCGGCCTCGCCGGCGACAGCGCCACCGGTCGCACCAAGCCGGCGACGCTGGAGACCGACCACGAGATCCAGGTCCCGCTGTTCATCAACCAGGGCGAGAAGATCAAGGTCGACACCCGCGACTCCTCCTACATGGGTCGCGTCAAGTCCTGATGTCGGCTCGCACCAAGGCCCGCAAACGCGCGCTCGACGTCCTGTTCGCCTCCGAGCTCCGCTCCGAGAACCCGGTCGTCGCGCTCGACCGGGCGGTCGCGGACGGCGAGGGTCCCACCAACGCCTACACCTCGCAGCTGGTGCGGGGCGTCCACGAGCACCGCGCCGCCATCGACGAGGTGCTGTCGTCGTACTCCGAGGGCTGGACCCTCGACCGGATGCCCGCCGTGGACCGCAACGTCCTGCGCCTGGGCGTCTACGAGCTGCTCCACGTCGACGACGTGCCGGACGCGGTCGCCGTGAACGAGGCGATGACGCTCGTGCGCGAGCTGTCGACCGACGACTCCCCGGCGTTCGTCAACGGGGTCCTGGGCGCCGTGCAGCGCAACAAGGCCACCATCCTCGGCTGATCCGCACCGCGTGGTTCAACGCCTCCCCCCGTGGGCAGGATGGCCCCCATGGACGATGTGCGTGACGTGGACCTGGTGGTCATCGGTGCCGGACCGGGCGGTGAGGCTCTCGCGAGCGGAGCGGCCGCGGCCGGGCTGGAGGTGGTGGTCGTCGAGCGCCACCTCGTCGGTGGCGAGTGCCCCTACTACGGGTGCATCCCGTCGAAGATGATGCTCCGCGCCGCCGACGCGCTGGCCGAGGCGGCTCGGGTCTCGGAGCTGGCCGGGGACGCGAGGGTGGTCCCCTCCTGGGCCCCGGTCGCGAAGCGGATCGACGAGGAGGCCACGAGCGGCTGGGACGATGCGATCGCCGTCGACCGGCTCCAGGACGCCGGGGTCCGGGTCCACCACGGGGTCGCCCGGCTCGACGGGGTCGCCCGTGTCGTGGTCGAGCTGAACGACGGGGGCAGCACGACGTACACCGCCCGTCGGGGTGTGCTGCTCAACACCGGCACCCGCCCGGCCGAGCTGCCGATCGACGGCCTCGCCGGTACGCCGTACTGGACCAACCGCGACGCCGTGCGTGCCACCGCGCTGCCCGGCTCCCTGGTGGTCGTCGGCGGCGGCCCGATCGGGGTGGAGATGGCGCAGGTCTTCGCCCGGTTCGGGGTCCACGTCACCGTCGTGCAGCACGGGGAGCGCCTGCTGCCCGCCGACGAGCCGGAGGCCGGTGAGCTGCTCGGCCGGATCTTCGCCGACGAGGGCATCCGGGTGCTGACCGGTGCAGAGACCACCCGGGTCGCCCACCGCGACGGCACCTTCACCCTCACGCTGGGCGACGGGCAGGAGCTGGTGGCCGATCAGGTCCTCGTGGCGGCCGGGCGGACGCCCAACCTCGACGACCTCGGCCTGGAGTCCGTCGGGCTCGACCCGCACGCCCGCACCATCGAGGTCGACGAACGGATGCGCGCCGGGGAGAGGCTCTGGGCCATCGGCGACATCACCGGGCACGGGGCGTTCACGCACGTGGCGATGTACCAGTCGGCGATCGCGCTGAGCGACCTCAGCGGCGCGAGCGGCCGCACCGCCGAGTACCACGCGGTCCCGCACACGACGTTCACCGACCCCGAGGTCGGCGGGGTCGGGCTGACCGAGCAGGCCGCCCGGGACGCCGGCCTTCGCGTCCGCGTCGGCCGGGCGCCGCTGGAGGAGTCCTCGCGGGGGTTCACGCACGGCCCCGGTGCCCGTGGGATCATCAAGGTCGTCGAGGACGCCGACCGCGGGGTGCTGGTCGGTGCCACCGCGATGGGCCCGGCCGGCGGCGAGATCCTCGGCTTCCTAGCGGTGGCGGTGCATGCCGCGGTGCCGACGGACACGCTGCGCGGCATGATCTTCGCCTATCCCACCTTCCACCGGGCGATCGAGACCGCCCTGAACGCTCTGGAGTGACCATGGCCCACGGCTCGCGACAAATGGACGACCTCGGCCGCGCCGCCGAGGACAGCGACTGGCTGGACCACGCGGTGCGGATCGGGCTGGTGGCCTACGGCGCCGTCCACCTGACGATCGCTTGGCTGGCGCTGCAGCTCGCGTTCGGCGACAGCTCGGGGTCGGCGTCCAACACCGGCGCCCTCCAACAGCTCTCCCAGCAGCCGTTCGGCGCGATCGCCATCTGGCTGATCGCGCTGGGCATGCTGCTCCTGGTCGTCTGGCGGGTCATCGAGGCCGCAGCCGGACACCGCGAGTACGACGGCGGCGAGCTGCTGCGCAAGCGGCTCGGCTCCGTCGCCAAGGCCGTGCTCTACGGGGTGATCGCCGTGAGCGCGCTGAAGGTGGCGATGGGCTCGGGCTCCTCCGGCGGCTCGGACTCCACGACGGCCAAGCTGATGGACCTCCCCGGCGGCCAGCTCATCGTCGGGCTCGTGGCGCTCGCGATCATCGGCTACGGCGCGTTCCAGATCCACCGCGCCTGGACCGAGAAGTTCAAGGAGCACCTGTCCTCGGAGGGCACCAGCGGCGAGACCGGTCGTGCCTACGTGCTCTTCGGCAAGGCCGGCTACGCCGCGAAGGGGACCGCGGTCATCATCGTCGGCGGTCTGTTCGCCTACGCCGCGATCACGCACGAGGCGAAGAAGTCCGGCGGTCTCGACCAGGCCCTGCACAAGGTGCTGGAGCAGCCGTTCGGGCCCTACCTGCTGGGCCTGATCGCCATCGGCATCGGCTGCTACGGCCTGTTCTGCTTCGCCCGGGCACGTCACCTCTCGCGCTGAGACCGGGTCCGCGGAGCGGTGCCGCAGCCAACCGCCTGACAGGCTGAGGACATGCGGTCTCAGGAGGACGTCGACGTCGTGGTGCTCGGGCTCGGCTCGGGAGGGCAGGGCGTCGCGCTCCAGCTGGCCGGCGCAGGGCTGAGGGTGGTCGGGGTGGAGCGCCACCTGGTGGGGGGCGAGTGCCCCTTCTTCGGCTGCACCCCCTCGAAGCTGATGATCCGGGCGGCGCACAGCCTGGCGGAGGGCCGCCACGTCGGACATCTCGCCGGCCACGGCGACGTCGAGCCGTCCCTGGCCCCCGTCGCGGCCCGGATCCGTGAGGTCACCCACGACTGGCACGACGACGCCCAGACCGAGGAGCTCGAGAAGGCGGGCGTCCTGGTCGTGCGGGGTCATGGCCGCCTCTCGGGCCCGGGCCGCGTCACGGTCGAGACCGAGGACGGCCCCCGGACGTTCCGTCGCCGCGCGGGGTGTGGTGCTGGGCTCCGGCACCGAGCCCGCCACGCTGCCGATCGACGGCCTGGACGCGACGCCGTGGTGGAGCAACCGGGAGGCCGTCCACGCCACCGAGGCCCCGCAGCGCCTGGTCGTCGTCGGCGCGGGTGCGATCGGGGCCGAGCTGGCGCAGGCGTTCAGCCGCTTCGGCAGCCGGGTCACCCTGCTGGAGGTCGCCGACCGGATCCTCGGCGAGGAGGAGCCCGAGGCGAGCCGCAGCGTGCACGAGGCGCTGGCCGCGGAGGGGCTCGACGTGCGTACCGCGGTGAACATCGAACGGGTCGACCACGACGGCGACTTCCGCCTGGTCGCCGACGGCCAGACGCTGGTCGCGGAGCAGCTGCTGGTGGCGGCCGGCCGCCGGATGAACCTGCACGACATCGGGTTGGAGACCGTGGGCCTGGACCCGGGCTCCGACGTCGTCGAGGTGGACGAACGGCTGCGGGCCGGTGAGCGGTTGTGGGCCGTGGGGGACATCACCGGCAAGGGTGCGTACACGCACGTGGCGAAGTACCAGGCGGCCGCCGCCGTGCGGGACATCCTCGGTGAGGACGCCCCGCCGGCGGACTACCGCGCCGTCACCCGGGTGACCTTCACCGACCCGGAGGTCGGAGCGGTCGGCCTCACCGAGGAGCAGGCCCGGGAGCAGGGCCTCGATGTCGTGACCGGCCACGCCGACATCGCGTCGTCGAGCCGGGGCTGGATCCACGAGGCGCGCGGCGTCGTGAAGGTGGTGATGGACGCCGAGCGGGAGATCCTGGTCGGTGCGACCACCGTGGCGCCGTACGGCGGCGAGGTGATCGGGCTGCTGGCGACCGCCGTGCATGCCGAGGTCCCGGTGGCGAGGCTGAGGACCATGCACTTCGCCTTCCCGACCTTCCACCGCGCCATCGAGGTCGCCCTGCGCGACCTGGCCTGAGCAGCCCGGGCGGGCTCACTAGGCTCCTGCCCATGCAACGGACCCGGGCGGTCGCCACCGCCACCTCCCTCGTCCTGGCCGCGGCCGTCGTGCTCGCCGTCGGCGGCTGCTCGGTCACGGCGGGGCGCAGCACGGGCAGCGCGGCGCCGCCCACCGGTGCGACCTCGGGCGCCCTGGGCCCCTGCCGGATCGAGGGCTTCGTGCCGGCGACCCGGCTGGTGACGCTGACCTCGCGCCCGGTCGTCCTGTACGGCACCCGCTACGTGCTGGCGCCGACCTCGTCGGTGCGGTTCACGAGCGAGATGACCCGGGAGGAACCGGTGCGGCTCAGGGTCAGCGTGCGTCGAGGCGGTCCGGTGGCCTCCGCCGAGCGTGACGAGATCCTCTCCGGGGCCGGAGCCGAGGTCGTGGACGGCGACGTGGCGTCGACCTGGCCGATCAAGCGCCGGCTCGTCAACCGCGCTGCGAGCAACCAGAGCTATCTCTACTACCGGGGCAGCGAGCAGCTGAGCGGCCGTTGGAAGGCTCGGCGCTGCGGGGCGCCGTACAACGACGGCCGCAGCACGGTCCAGCTGGGCGGGACGTTCCGCACCGTGGGTCGGGTCGGCCCGCTGCAGCTGACGGCCTGCGGGCGGACCGAGCGCGGGGCCCTGGCCCGGGACGCGGCGCGGCGCGCCTGCCGCTGAGGTGTGACAAGGGGGTCGTCGGGGCAGGCTGCTGCGTGAGCATGTCGACTACCAGGACGCACGGAGGTGCCTCGATGAGCCACGAACCCGTCCACCGCGCCGAGATCCGCCCGGGCGAGGCCCCCGACCCGGTCGTGGAGCTGGTCGAGAGGTCTTCCGAGCCGGACGCCCCGATCGCCGAGGTGAAGCGGTTCATGACCGCCTCGGACTTCCTCGACCGGCGTGCCTCTCGGGATGAGGACGGCCCCGCGACCTGGGGCTGGCGTGGTGCCGTGCGGCGCTGGAGCGGCGGGACGCTCGCCCCCCGGATGGGACAGGCGGAGCTGGCCCACACTCGAGACCGGGCCACCATCCAGAAGGAGCTCGACGGCCCGCGCACCATCGCGTTCATCAATCCCAAGGGCGGCGCGGCCAAGACCACCGGCGTGCTCGCGGCCGGCTACACCTTCGGCACCGTGCGCGGCGGCGGGGTGGTGGCGTGGGACAACAACGAGACCCGTGGCACCCTCGGCATCAGGGGCACCCGGGGTGCGCACCGCAACACCACCCGCGAGCTGCTCGAGGACCTCGGGCGCTTCGCCGACGGCTACCAGTCCCGGATCGGTGACCTGGGGGCCTTCGTCCGCTCCCAGGGCGACGCGCACTTCGACGTCCTCGCCTCCGACGAGCGCTCCGACGTCACCGGCACCATCCGCGGCCAGGACTTCCGTGAGGTCCACAGCCTGCTGGAGCGCTTCTACCGGTTGATCCTGGTCGACACCGGCAACAACATGCGCGCCGAGAACTGGCTGGCCGCGGCTGACGCCGCGGACCTGCTCGTGGTGACCAGCACCGTGCGCGAGGACACCGGCTACAGCGGGCTGTGGATGCTCGACGCACTGCAGGACGCCGGCCACCGGAACCTCAAGTACAAGACCATCACCGTGCTCTCGGACCCGTCACCACAGGTGGACGCCGATCTCGCGGCGGACCTCGTCGAGGTCTACCAGCAGCGGACCCGCGCCGTCTTCCGGGTGCCCTACGACCCCGTGCTGGTCTCCGGGTCGGCGATGCCCTACGGCGAGCTGTCCCAGGGCACCCGCCGGCAGTGGCTCCGCGCCTGCGCCGCGATGGTCTCTGCGCTGTGAGAGAGGTCAGTCGGTGGCGGCGCCCCAGCCGTGCCAGCGCTCGACGCTCATCCACGCGCTGACCCGCGGGCTGTCGCGGTTGGGGTAGTCCCGGCCACCGTAGTGGTTGCTGAGCCGGTCGATCTGGGCCAGCTCCGGATCGTCGACCAGCTCGGTCACCCGGCCGATCAGCGAGACGTGGGTGTACCAGCTGGACTCGTCGAGGACGGTGAGCGTGAGCCGGGGATCGCGTCGCAGGTGCTGGAGCCGCACCCGGGTGTGGTCCATGTTCAGCAGGACGCGGTCGTCGTCCTCGAGCAGGTACCACGTGGCCACCGAGATCGGCTGGCCGTCGGAGCGCAAGGTGCTCACCACCGCCGGGTTCGGCTTGGTCAACAGGGCACGGACGTGGTCCGGGAACGGCAGCTCGGGCATGGAACCTCCTGGAAGTGGGTTACCCCAACATAGAGAGTCCAGCCGATGGAGGAGAAGCATGCGCGCAGTGGTGTATCGAGAGACCGGTCCGACGTCCGTGCTCCAGGTGGTCGAGCGTGACCTGCCCGAGCCGGCAGCCGGAGAGGTCAGGGTCAGGCTGGTGCGAGCGGGGGTGAACCCCACCGACTGGAAGTTCCGCAGCGGCGCGCAGATGGCCTTCGAGGAGATCACGCCCGGGCAGGACGGCGCCGGCGTGGTCGACGCCGTCGGTGACGGGGTCACCGACCTGGCCGTCGGGCAGCGGGTGTGGCTGATCCTGGCCCAGCACCAGCGCCCGGGAGGCAGCGCCGCGGAGTACACGGTGCAGCCCGCCGAGCGGGTCGTTCCGCTGCCGGACGCGGCGTCCTTCGACCTCGGCGCCTCCCTCGGGGTCCCCGCCGTGACCGCGCACCGGGCGCTGACCAGCATCGAGGGTGGAGCGACCCGGCTGGCCCCTGGCTCGCTCGACGGCCGCGTGGTCCTCGTGGCCGGTGGCGCGGGCGCCGTCGGCAACGCCGCGATCCAGCTGGCCCGCTGGGCCGGCGCCACCGTGGTGACCACGGTGAGCAGCGACGAGAAGGCCGCCCTGGCGACCGCCGCCGGGGCGCACCACGTCGTGAACTACCGGGAGTCGGACGCGGCCGGGGAGATCCTGGCCCTCGCCCCCGAGGGAGTCGACCTCGCCGTCGAGCTCGCACCCGCGCAGAACAACTCGCTCGACCTGCAGGTGGTGCGCAACCGCGGCACCGTCGCCATCTACGCCAACAACGGGGGGGACCAGTTCACGATCGACGTGCGAGCCACCTTCTCGCGCAACCTCCGCTACCAGTTCCTGCTGCTCTACACGCTCGGCCAGGACCTCATCGAGGCCGCGGCGCACGACATCAACGCCGCGATCGAGGCCGGGGCGCTGGACGTGGGGGAGCAGGTCGGGCTCCCGCTGCACCACCACCCTCTCGAGCAGACGGCCGCGGCGCACGAGGCCGTCGAGCACGGGACGGTGGGCAAGGTGCTGATCGACATCGGCTGAGCCCTGCGCCGGAGGCTGGCGGGGCGCGCACGCCTCGGCCACGGGCGACCGGGTGGCAACGAGTTCTCCACAGATCGGGTCGGGGTGCTTCCCTGGCCGGGCCGCAACCGGCAGCGTCGGGGGCATGTTGCTGCAGGTCGAGGTGGGTGGGTACGTCGGGGCGTCGGTGGCCCTCGCCGACGGGAACCGGCTGGCTGCGCTGGTGCACGACGCGTTGGTGGGTCGGTTGTCGGGCTCGGCGGGGATGGCCGGCGATGACTCGTCCGCGACGGAGTTCGTGGCGGCCTACGACGAGGCGGCAGCGGAGGGCGTCGCGGCGCTCGGCGACCTGGTCGACTCGTGCGCCGGGCTGGCGCGGTTGAGCGAGGCTTCGGCGGCCAACCACCGGGCCGCCGAGATGGGCTCGATCATCGGCGGGGCGAGTGTCTACGAGGGGGGCACGCTTCCCCCGGACGGGCACGTCACGGTGCTGCCGGTGCGGTTGCCCTCGAGCCTCGGCGGTGACCCGGCCGGGCTGCCGGGGGAGCTGACCTGGTTGTTCGACCACCTCGAGGGCTTCGTCTGGCCGGACGCGGACACCGGGCGGTTGCGGGAGGCGGCCGGTGCCTGGCGCAGTGCCGGGCAGGGGCTCGAGGGCCTCGCCGGCCACTGCGAGAGTGCGATCGCGGGCCTGGGCCGGCAGCGGTCACCGGAGATCCCGATCGCGCTCGCGGCGGCGGACGGGCTGCGCGAGACCTTGCGTGACCTGGTCGAGCAGTACGCGGCGTTGGCGGCGGCGTGCGACGAGTACGCCGATCTGGTCGAGGAGCACCGTCGGCAGGTCCTGGAGCTGGCGCGGTGGCTGCTGGCGCAGGTGGTGGAGGGCATCGTGATCAGCGTTGCGATCGGGGCCCTCACCGCCGGTGCCGGGACGGCGGCCGGGTTGGCCGCGGTGGTGGCCCGGGTCGCGGCCGAGTCACCGAGGTTCGCGCGGGTCGTCGCGGCGCTGCGCGTGCTCGCGGGAGCGACGGCCGGCTCGGTGCGGGTGACCGGGGGGCTGCTGCGGTCCTCACGGTTGCGGTTGGCCAAGTACGTCAAGGCGCGGGACGCCCGGCTGGGTGAGGCGGGCACGCTGGGTCGTCCGCGTCGGGTCGACATGTCTGAGCCGGGCTGGCTCGGCAGGCACGAGCACTCCGGAAGTCACACGTTGGCACGTCATGTGGGCAGATCCGAGGCCCAGATGCTCGCGCGATAAGCGCGAATTAGGAGTCAGAGCGGGTCTCCACGTTCCCGACGACTGACGCGCGGAGAAACGCGATCCGTCAGGTGCTCGCCGTCAGAGCGCGGCCGAGATCGACGGATGGTTGACCAAGGGCGTACCGTCAATGCGCCGGTTCGACGACTCGCTGAAGCTGCGACGGGACGGTAGCCATGGAGAGAGACAGGGTCGCCGGTGACGCGGAGTCCGCGTCATTCTGGTACGCGACGCAGCGATGGCCGACGGCTACCGCATCCTGACCGCCTTTCCAGCAGCCCTGATCTCACGAGGAGGAAGCCGACGTGTCCGACTACGCCAGCCCTGTGACAGTTCGCTGGGGGCCTATCTCGAACCAGGATGTCTTCGACTCTCTACCCGGACGTGTGGACGGCCGTCGACGACTTCGTGCGGGACGTACCCGAGCCTGGCATGCGACGCTCCCCGACGAAGTCGAACGGCTCCTGCAACGGATCGCACTCCGAAGACGAGCTGCACGCGTATCCTGCGGGAGCAGGGTGCTCGGTGCGCCCGGATCCTCGAGGCCAGGCGGCTACCGCGGCTGGCTCATGGAGATCTCCCGCCGCATCCAGGCATCGCTGCCGCAGGCACAGCCGTGACCGATGAGACCCCGGCCCTGTGGGAGCTCGCGGGGATCTACCTCAACGCCGACTGGCGTGACGACTACGCCGACGAGTGGGCGGCCCTCGATGCCTTCGTCCGAGAGATCCCAGAGGACGTGCCGCTGCTGCCGGCCGAGATCGACCTGATCCTGCGTCGGCACCGGAGCGAGGACGCCCTGGGGGAGTACCTCAAGGAGCAGGGGGCAGTCTTCGTCCCCGACCCTGAGAGAGGCGGGTACCGGGCGTGGCTGACGGAGGTCGCGCGACGAGTCAGGCCTGTCGCGGAGTCCTAGCCGGGCGACGCGTGCCCGCGCTCGCGGGCGAGATCGACGCGCTCCCGGGTCCCCGCACCGAGACCGGCGACCGCCGTGGCGCCTGCGTTGAACCACAGACGCCCGAAGGCGTGACGGCACGAGTGCCGGTGTTCCTGCCGAAGCGTGCTGAACCAGGCTCAACCCCCGACCACGAACAGCGAAGGATCGCAGATGATGACTCGGGCGGAACGCCGCATGGGCTGGAGGATGGGGGTCCCGTTCGTGCTGGTCTGCCTGGTCATCGGCGCGCTGGTCGGAATGGTCGCCGACAAGGTGAGCGGAGCCGAGGGACAGCCGGCCCACGAGGGCCCCGCTCTCCACATGGTCGCCCCTCGCATGTCCTGACGGGGGCTCCGCGCCGGTGCCGACCATGCGCGACAGTGCGTGCGTAGGTACACGCGGGACGCCTGGGCCGGGCCCGAGGCAGGTGGTTACCGGGGGTGGCTCCTGGAGGTCGCGCGTGGCATCCGGGCCTCGGCTCCGCAGGCACCGTCCTGAGCGCCGGGACCACCACTCGAGGGGGATCCTGCGGCGGGTTGCCCGCGACCGGAGGCAGGGCAGGGCGGACCTCTCCGGACTGATAAGGTCACCCCCGATCGACATCCTTTAACGAGCCGTCCCGTGAGGCGGAGAAGGAGGTCCGGCATCTCGATGCCCGTCCCCACAGACTCGCCCTCAGCAGGTCGTACCGTGCTGGACGCCCGTGACATCACCCGGGCCCTCACCCGCATCTCCCACGAGATCCTCGAGCGCAACAAGGGCGCCGGCGACCTCGTCCTGCTCGGCATCCCCAGCCGCGGAGTCCCACTGGCCGGCCGGATCGCCGAGCGGATCGCCTCCGTCGAGGGGTACGACGTCCCGGTCGGCTCGCTCGACGTGACGATGTACCGCGACGACCTGCGCCTGAAGCCGGCCCGCGCGCTGATGCCGACCGAGATCCCCCCGGGCGGCATCGACGACAAGACGGTCGTCCTGGTCGACGACGTGCTCTTCTCCGGCCGCACGATCCGCGCCGCGCTCGACGCCCTCAACGACCTCGGCCGGCCCAAGGCCGTGCGCCTCGCTGTCCTGGTCGACCGCGGGCACCGCGAGCTGCCGATCCGGGCCGACTTCGTCGGCAAGAACCTGCCCACCTCGCTGGTGGAGCGGGTCCGGGTCACGATGGCCGGGATCGACGACGTCGACGCGGTCACCATCCACGGCAGCGCCCCGGCCACCGACAGCACCGTGGAGGCCGTGCGATGAAGCGACACCTGCTGAGCGCCGGGGACCTCTCGCGCGACGACGCCGAGCTGATCCTGGCCACCGCGGAGGAGCTGCGCTCCCTGGCCGACCGCCCGATCAAGAAGCTGCCCGCCCTGCGCGGACGCACCGTGGTCAACCTCTTCTTCGAGGACTCCACCCGCACCCGGATCTCCTTCGAGGCCGCCGCGAAGCGGCTCAGCGCCGACGTCATCAACTTCTCGGCCAAGGGCTCGAGCCTCTCCAAGGGCGAGAGCCTCAAGGACACCGCGCTCACCCTCGAGGCGATGGGCGCCGACGCGGTCGTCGTCCGACACGGCGCCAGCGGGGCCCCGCACCGGCTGGCCAACTCCGGCTGGGTCCGCTCCAGCGTGGTCAACGCGGGCGACGGGACCCACGAGCACCCCACCCAGGCCCTGCTCGACGCCTTCACGATGTGGCGCCACCTCGCCCGCAACGACGGCGGCGGGCTGGACGGGCGCCGCGTCGTGATCGTCGGCGACGTGCTGCACAGCCGGGTCGCGCGCTCGAACGCCCTGCTCCTGCAGACCCTCGGTGCCGAGGTCACGCTGGTCGCCCCGCCCACGCTGTTCCCGGTGGGCGTCGAGGGCTGGCCGGTCGAGACGTCGTACGACCTCGACGCCGTCCTGCCCAAGGCGGACGTCGTGATGATGCTGCGGGTCCAGGCCGAGCGGATGAACGCCTCGTACTTCCCGACCGCGCGCGAGTACTCGCGCCGCTACGGCCTGGACGGCAGACGGATGCGCGCCCTCCAGGACCACACGATCGTGATGCACCCCGGCCCGATGGTCCGAGGCATGGAGATCACCGCCGACGTCGCCGACTCGGACCGCTCGGTGATCGTCGAGCAGGTCACGAACGGCGTCGCGGTCCGCATGGCCGTCCTGTACCTGCTGCTCGGTGGCTCAGAGCCCGCCGTTGGAGGAGAAGAGTGAGCACCTACCTCGTCAAGAACGTCGCCGTCCTGGGTGGCGACCCCACCGACCTCCTGCTCGCGGACGGTGTCGTCCGGGAGATGGGCAGTGGCCTGAGCGCGGAGGGCGCGGAGGTCATCGACGCCACCGGCCTCGTCGCCCTCCCCGGCCTGGTCGACCTGCACACCCACCTGCGCGAGCCGGGACGCGAGGACGCCGAGACCGTCGAGTCCGGGACGATGGCGGCCGCCCTGGGTGGGTTCACCGCCGTCCACGCGATGGCCAACACCGACCCGGTCGCGGACACCGCCGGGGTCGTCGAGCAGGTCTGGCGGCTCGGGCGCGAGGCCGGCCACTGCGACGTCTACCCGGTCGGCGCGGTCACGGTGGGACTGCGCGGCGAGCAGCTCGCCGAGCTCGGCGCGATGGCCGACTCGGCCGCAAGGGTGCGGGTCTTCTCCGACGACGGCAAGTGCGTCAGCGACGCGGTGCTGATGCGCCGCGCTCTGGAGTACGTCAAGGCCTTCGACGGGGTCGTCGCCCAGCACGCCCAGGAGCCGCGCCTCACCGAGGGTGCCCAGATGAACGAGGGCGAGCTGTCCGGCAAGCTGGGTCTGACCGGCTGGCCGGCCGTGGCCGAGGAGGCGATCATCGCCCGCGACTGCCTGCTCGCCGCCCACGTCGACTCCCGGCTGCACGTGTGCCACGTCTCGACCGCCGGCTCCGTGGAGATCGTTCGCTGGGCCAAGTCCAAGGGCTGGAACGTCACCGCCGAGGTGTGCCCCCACCACCTGATCCTCACCGACGAGCTGGCCGCCACCTACGACCCGATCTACAAGGTGAATCCGCCGCTGCGCTCGGCCACCGACGCGGACGCGCTGCGCGGCGGGCTGGCCGACGGCACGATCGACATCGTGGCCACCGACCACGCCCCGCACCCGCACGAGGACAAGGACTGCGAGTGGGCCGCCGCCGCGTTCGGCATGCTCGGCCTCGAGACCGCGCTGTCGGTCGTTCAGGAGACGATGGTCGATCCCGGCCTGCTCGACTGGTCAGGCGTCGCCGAGCGGATGTCCTACGCTCCGGCCCGGATCGGTCGGGTGGCCGAGCACGGTCGCCCGATCGCGGTCGGGGAGCCGGCCAACGTGGTGCTCTACGACCCCTCGGTCCGCCGCACCGTGGAGGCCTCGGCCTCCGCCTCGCTGTCGCGCAACACGCCGTACGCCGGTCGCGAGCTGCCCGGTCGCGTCGTCGCGACGTTCCTGCGCGGCACCGCCACCGTGCTCGACGGGAAGCTGGCATGAGCGGCGCGCTGCTCGTCCTCGAGGACGGCCGGGTCTTCCGTGGCCGGGCCTACGGCGCCGCGGGGGAGACCTTCGGCGAGGCCGTGTTCAACACGGGCATGACCGGCTACCAGGAGACCCTCACCGACCCGTCGTACCACCGCCAGGTCGTCGTGATGACGGCGCCGCACATCGGCAACACCGGCATCAACGACGAGGACGGCGAGTCCAGCCGGATCTGGGTCGCCGGGTACGTGGTGCGCGACCCCGCGCGGGTGCCCAGCAGCTGGCGCTCACGGCGAAGCCTCGATGAGGAGCTCCGCACGCAGGGCGTCGTCGGCATCTCCGGCGTCGACACCCGGGCCCTGACCCGCCACCTGCGGGAGCGGGGCGCGATGAGGGTCGGCATCTCCACCACCGAGACCGATGCGGACGCGCTCCTCGCCCGGGTCCGCTCCTCGGGCCGGATGGCCGGCACCGAGCTGGCCGGGGAGGTCTCCACGACCGAGGCGTACGTCGTGCCGGCCGCCCGGAGGGAGGGGCGCGCCAAGCCGTTCGTGGTCGCGGCGCTCGACCTCGGCATCAAGGGGATGACGCCGGCGATGATGGCCGAGCGGGGGATCGAGGTGCATGTGCTGCCCGCGACCAGCTCGCTGGCCGACGTGCTCGCGGTGCGGCCCGACGGCCTCTTCTTCTCCAACGGCCCCGGCGACCCGGCCGCGACCACCAGCCAGGTCGAGCTGCTGCAGGGGGCGCTGGAGCGGGGCCTGCCCTACTTCGGCATCTGCTTCGGCAACCAGCTCTTCGGCCGTGCCCTCGGGCTGGACACCTACAAGCTGAAGTACGGCCACCGCGGCATCAACCAGCCGGTGATGGACCGCACCACCCGCAAGGTCGAGGTCACCTCGCACAACCACGGCTTCGCCGTGCAGTGGCCGGCGGGCACGTCGCTCGACACCCCGGTCGAGACACCGTACGGCGTCGCGAGCGTCAGCCACGTCTGCCTCAACGACGACGTGGTCGAGGGCCTCGAGCTGCGCTCGCCGGACGGCGCGCTGCGCAGCTTCTCCGTGCAGTACCACCCCGAGTCCGCCGCCGGCCCGCACGACGCGGCGTACCTCTTCGACCGCTTCACCCAGCTGATGTCCGAGCGCAACCCGGGGACCGAGGAGGTTGCGCAGCAACCGTCCCGCGATGCCGGGTCCAGCAGCCCGCAGGTCGAGGAGGTTGCGCAGCAACCGTCCCGCGATGCCGGGTCCGGCAGCCCGCAGGTCGAGGAGGTTGCGCAGCAACCGTCTCGAGACCCGATGAGCCGAGAGGAAACCTGAGATGCCCAAGCGCGAGGACATCAAGTCGGTGCTGGTCATCGGCTCCGGGCCGATCATCATCGGCCAGGCCTGCGAGTTCGACTACTCGGGCACCCAGGCCTGCCGGGTGCTCAAGGAGGAGGGCATCCGGGTCATCCTGGTCAACTCCAACCCGGCCACGATCATGACCGACCCCGAGTTCGCCGACGCGACCTACGTCGAGCCGATCACGGCGGAGTACGTCGAGAAGGTGATCGCCAAGGAGCGCCCCGACGCGCTGCTGGCCACCCTGGGCGGCCAGACCGCGCTGAACGCCGCGATGGCGCTCGACGCGGCAGGTGTGCTCGAGAAGTACGGCGTGGAGCTGATCGGTGCCTCCATCGAGGCGATCGACCGCGGTGAGAACCGCCAGGTCTTCAAGAAGATCGTCGAGGAGCTCGGCGGTGAGTGCTCCAAGTCCGTCATCTGCCACACCATGGACGACTGCCTCGGCGCCGCCGACCAGCTCGGCTACCCGATGGTGGTGCGCCCCTCGTTCACCATGGGTGGCACCGGCTCCGGGATGGCCTACGACGAGACCGACCTGCGCCGCATCGCCGGCTCCGGGCTGGCCGCCAGCCCGACCACCGAGGTGCTCCTCGAGGAGTCGATCATCGGCTGGAAGGAGTACGAGCTCGAGGTCATGCGGGACACCGCGGACAACGTGGTGATCATCTGCTCGATCGAGAACCTCGACCCGATGGGCGTGCACACCGGCGACTCGATCACGGTCGCGCCGGCCATGACCCTCACCGACCGTGAGTACCAGAAGATGCGCGACCTCTCCATCGGGATCATCCGCTCGGTCGGCGTCGACACCGGCGGCTGCAACATCCAGTTCGCGGTGAACCCGGCCGACGGGCGGCTCATCGTGATCGAGATGAACCCGCGGGTCTCCCGCTCCAGCGCGCTGGCCTCGAAGGCGACCGGCTTCCCGATCGCCAAGATCGCGGCCAAGGTCGCCATCGGCTACACCCTGGACGAGATCCCCAACGACATCACCGTCCGCGAGGACGGCCGGAGCACCCCGGCCGCCTTCGAGCCGAGCCTCGACTACGTCGTGGTGAAGGTCCCGCGCTTCGCGTTCGAGAAGTTCCCCGGCGCGGACCCGACACTGACCACGCACATGAAGTCGGTCGGTGAGGCGATGGCGATCGGGCGCAACTTCACCGAGGCGCTGCAGAAGGCGCTCCGCTCGCTCGAGAGCCGGAACGCCGTCTTCGAGTGGCGCCAGGAGTGGGTCGAGCTCGACAAGCAGGCGCTGCTGCGCGAGATCGAGACCCCGCACGACGGCCGGCTGCGCAAGGTGATGGACGCGATCCGGGCCGGCGCCAGCGCCGAGGAGGTCTTCGAGCACACCAGGATCGACCCCTGGTTCGTGGACCAGCTGATGCTGCTCAACGAGGTCGCCGCAGAGGTCACGGTGGCTCCCGAGCTGACCGCCGAGCTGCTGCGCCACGCCAAGCGGCACGGCTTCTCCGACGAGCAGCTCGGCAAGATCCGTGGGCTCTCCGCGCCGGTGGTGCGCGGGGTCCGTCAGGCCCTCGGGGTGCGGCCGGTCTACAAGACGGTCGACACGTGTGCCGCCGAGTTCGCCGCGGCCACGCCGTACCACTACTCCTCCTACGACGAGGAGAGCGAGGTCCGCCCGCGGGAGAAGGAAGCGGTGATCATCCTCGGCTCCGGTCCCAACCGGATCGGTCAGGGCATCGAGTTCGACTACTCCTGCGTGCACGCCTCGCTCGCGCTCAGCGAGGCCGGCTACGAGACGATCATGGTCAACTGCAACCCCGAGACCGTCTCGACCGACTACGACACCTCCGACCGGCTGTACTTCGAGCCGCTGACGCTCGAGGACGTCCTCGAGATCGTGCACGCCGAGCAGCAGGCCGGCCCGATCGCGGGCGTCATCTGCCAGCTCGGCGGGCAGACGCCGCTCGGCCTCGCCCGCGGCCTCGAGGAGGCCGGGGTGCGCATCGTCGGCACCTCGCCGAGCGCGATCCACCTCGCCGAGGAGCGCGGCGCCTTCGGCCGGGTGCTTGCCGAGGCCGGTCTGCCGGCGCCCAAGCACGGCATGGCGCACACCTTCGCCGACGCCCAGCGGATCGCCGCCGAGGTGGCCTACCCGGTGCTGGTGCGGCCCTCGTACGTGCTGGGGGGGCGCGGCATGGAGATCGTGTACGACGACGCCGCGCTCGCGTCGTACATCGAGCGCGCGACCGAGATCAGCCCGGAGCACCCGGTGCTGGTCGACCGGTTCATCGACGACGCCGTGGAGATCGACGTCGACGCCATCTTCGACGGCGAGGAGCTCTTCCTCGGCGGCGTGATGGAGCACATCGAGGAGGCCGGGATCCACTCCGGCGACTCCTCCTGCGCGCTGCCGCCGATCACCCTGGGGGCCGCCGAGATCCTGCGGATCCGGGAGGCCACCGAGGCGATCGCGCGCGGGGTCGGCGTGGTCGGGCTGATCAACATCCAGTTCGCGCTGGGCTCCGACGTGCTCTACGTGCTCGAGGCCAACCCCCGCGCCAGCCGGACGGTGCCGTTCGTCTCCAAGGCGACCGCCACCCCGCTGGCCAAGGCCGCGGCCCGGGTGATGCTGGGCGAGTCGATCGCCTCGCTGCGCGAGGCGGGGGTGCTGCCCGCCGAGGGCGACGGCGGCACGCTGCCGGCCGACCAGCCGATCGCGGTCAAGGAGGCGGTGATGCCGTTCAACCGGTTCCGCACCCCCGACGGCGCCCAGGTCGACACGGTGCTCGGCCCGGAGATGAAGTCGACCGGCGAGGTGATGGGCCTCGACGCCGACTTCGGGACGGCGTTCGCGAAGGCGCAGACCGCGGCCTACGGCTCGCTGCCGCTCGCCAGCCGCGAGGGGGGCGCCCGGGTGTTCGTGAGCATGGCCAACCGGGACAAGCGGCACATGATCTTCCCGATCAAGGTGCTCGCCGACCACGGTTTCGAGATCCTTGCCACCCAGGGCACCGCGGAGGTGCTGCGCCGCAACGGCGTGCAGGCCAACGTCGTGCGCAAGCACTTCGAGGGCGAGGGCCCGGACGGCGAGCCGACCACGGTCCAGATGATCCTGGCCGGCCAGATCCAGCTGGTCATCAACACCCCGCACGGCTCCTCGGGCGGCGCCTCGGCGCGCCTCGACGGCTACGAGATCCGCACCGCGGCGATCATGGCCAACATCCCGTGCATCACGACCGTGCAGGGCCTCGGCGCCGCGGTGCAGGGCATCGAGGCCATGGAGCGGGGCGAGATCGGGGTGCGCAGCCTGCAGGACTGGGCGCTGCGGCGGACCGTCGAAGGCACCTCGTGAGCACGCCGTACGGGCTGCTGTTCGACCACCTGCTGACCCGTACCGACCCCGAACGCGCCCACCGGGCCGGGTTCCGCGCGATCCGGGCCGCCGAACCGCTGACCCGTCGCTTGTCCGCGCGCAGCCTGGCCGACCCGTCGCTTGTCGACGGCGCACGGCGCCGACCCGTCGCTCGTTCACCGGTCGCCGCGATGGGGCTGACCTTCCCGAACGTGCTCGGGCTCGCCGCCGGCTTCGACAAGAACGCCGTCGGGGTCGACGCGCTGGCGGCGCTCGGCTTCGGTCACGTCGAGATCGGCACGGTCACCGGCCACGGACAGCCCGGCAACCCGCGGCCGCGGTTGTTCCGCCTGCCCGACGATCGGGCGATCGTCAACCGGATGGGGTTCAACAACGACGGCGCCGAGGTCGTGGCGGCTCGGCTCGACCGGCGGGCGGCGCATCTGCGCCGACTCGGCCGGGTCCCGGGGCCCAACAGCGCCGACTCGGCCATCCTGGGGGTCAACATCGGCAAGACCAAGGCGGTGCCCGACGACGACCAGGCCGCCGTCCTGGCCGACTACGCGCTCAGCGCCCGGCTGCTCTCGCCGTACGCCGACTACCTGGTGGTGAACGTCAGCTCGCCCAACACGCCCGGGCTGCGCAACCTGCAGGCGGTCGAACGACTCGAACCACTCCTCGCGCACGTGCGGCGCACCGCCGACGAGGCCACGCAGCAGCGAGGCCGTCGGGTGCCCCTCATGGTCAAGATCGCGCCCGACCTCTCCGACGACGACGTGCTGGCCGTGGCCGACCTGGCCCTGGCCCTCGGCCTGGACGGCGTCGTCGCCACCAACACCACGGTCTCGCGAGAGGGCCTGCGCTCGGACCGGGACCGGGTGGCCGGCATCGGGGCCGGCGGGCTGTCCGGAGCCCCGCTCGCCGCACGCTCCCTCGAGGTGCTGCGGCTGCTGCGCGGTCGCGTCGGGGCCGACCTCTGCCTGGTCGGTGTCGGCGGTCTGCGCGACGTGAGCGACGCCCGCGCCCGGCTGGACGCGGGCGCCACCCTGCTCCAGGGCTACAGCGCGTTCGTCTACGAGGGCCCGCTGTGGCCCTCCCGGGTGGTGCGCGGGCTGGCCCGCGAGGCGGCCGTGCGGTGAGCATGGCGCACCTCGGGTCCGGTGGTCCGCCGCTGGTCGACCGCACCCCGGTGCACGTCACCGGCGAGCTGCTCTCGGCCAAGCGGGTCGGGGCCTTCCGGCACCTCACCCTGGTCGCGCCCGGCATCCCGGAGCGGTTCCGGCCCGGCACCTTCGTCGCCGTCTCGATCGGCGGTGACGCCGCCCCCGTCCACCTCGCCCGCCGCTGCTTCTGGATCCACCGGGTCAAGCCGGTCGGCGGCTACGGCGCGACGATCGAGATCGTCGTCGAGCCGGCCGGCGTCGGCAGCGCCTGGCTGGCGGGGCTGGCCCCCGGGGCGCGCGTGGAGCTGACCGGACCGCTGGGCCGCCCCTTCGCGCTCCCGCAGGAGGCGGTCAGCTGCCTGCTGGTCGGGGAGGGGTACGCCGCCGCGCCGCTGTTCCCGCTCGCCGAGCGGCTGCGCGAGCGCAGCTGCACGGTGAACCTCGTGGTGGCCGGGGCCGACGAGGCGCACCTGCTCTCGGCCCTCGAGGCCCGCCGCTCCGCCCGCGCGGTCACCGTGGTGACCGCGGACGGCTCCGTGGGTCGCCGGGGCAGTGTCGCCGACGTGCTGGACGAGGCCCTGCGCCGCTCCGGCGCCGAGGTCGTCTACGCCGCCGGGCCGACCCGCACCCTGCACGCGGTCGCCCGGGCCGCCGAGCAGCACGGCGCCTGGAGCCAGACGGCGGTGGAGCAGCCACTGACCTGTGCCACCGGCCTGTGCCAGGGCTGTCCCGTGCCGGTGATCGGTGAGGACGGCGTGTCCCGGCTGGTCCGGGCCTGCGTCGAGGGCCCGGTCTTCCGCGGCGACCGGGTCCGGTGGGACGAGCTGCTCGGCGACGAGGCCGGGGCGCGGGGATGAGCCCCGGCATCGAGCCCGGCATCGAGCCCGGCGTCGAGCTCGCCGGACTCCGGCTGGCCAACCCCGTCCTGGTGGCGGCCGGCTGCGGGGGCACCGGCCGCGAGCTCGCGGCGTACGCCCCGCTAGGTGACCTCGGCGGCTTCGTGACGCGCTCGATCACGCTCAACCCCCGCCTGGGGGGCCGGATGCCGCGCCTGGTCGAGGCCCCCGCCGGCCTGGTCAACGCCATCGGCCTGCAGAACCCCGGGCTGGAGGCCTTCCTGGCCACCGAGCTGCCGTGGCTGGCCCAGCAGGGCACCCGGGTGATCGTCTCGATCGCCGGCGCGTCGCTGGGGGAGTACGCCGAGCTGGCGCGCCGCCTGGGCCGCTCGCCGGGCGTCTCCGCGCTCGAGGTGAACCTCTCCGCCCCGGACGCCAGCGGCACCGGGGTCTTCGACGTGCGTGAGCCGTTCCACGCGGCCAACGTGATCGGTGCCGTCACCCGGGACCTGCCGCGCGGTCTGCCCGTGCTGGCCAAGATCCGCAGCGACGTCGTCCGGGTCGTCGAGTCGGCCCGCGGGGTGCTCGACGCGGGGGCCGCCGCGGTCGTCATCGGCAACGCCCTGCCGGCCGCCATGCCCGACGGGCGCTCGGGTGGCCTGAGCGGTCCGGCGATCCGCCCGCTGGCGCTGCGCTGCGTCCTCGAGGTCCGCGACCACCTGCCGGACGCCACCATCGTGGGCGCGGGTGGCATCGTCGGGGTCGACGACGTCCGCGCCTTCCTGGCGGCCGGTGCCGCCGCCGTCCAGATCGGCACGGCACTGCTGCACGACCCCACCACCGCCGCGCGCGCCGTGGCCGACCTGCGAGGAGCCCCCTGATGTCCGCGACGACCTTCGGCGCCCGGCTGCACGCCGTCATGGCCGCCCGCGGCCCCCTCTGCGCCGGCATCGACCCGCACGCGGGCCTGCTGCGCCAGTGGGGGCTCGACGACGACGTGGCCGGGCTCGAGCGCTTCGCCCGCGCCGCCGTCGAGGGGCTCGCCCCGCACGTCGGCGTCATCAAGCCGCAGTCCGCGTTCTACGAGCGGTTCGGCAGCCGCGGGATCGCGGTGCTCGAGCGGGTGGTCGCCGATTCCCGGGCGGCGGGTGCGCTGGTCCTGCTGGACGTCAAGCGCGGCGACATCGGCTCCACCTCCCAGGCCTACGCCGACGCCTACCTCGACCCGTCGTCACCGCTGGCCTGCGACGCGGTGACGCTGAGCCCCTTCCTCGGCTTCGGCTCGCTCGACCCCTTCGTCGAGACCGCGCGGCGCCACGACGCCGGGCTGTTCGTGCTGGCCCTGACCTCCAACCCCGAGGGGCCCGAGGTGCAGCGGGCGCGCACCGCCGACGGCGCGACGGTCGCCGGGCGGGTGCTCGACCACCTGCGCACGCTGAACGACGGCGCCACGCCCCTGGGGTCCTTCGGGGCGGTGGTCGGCGCCACCATCGGCCACACCGACGAGGACCTGGACATCGACGGGCCGCTGCTCGCGCCCGGGTACGGCGCCCAGGGCGGCACCGTCGAGGACCTCAGGCGGATCTTCGGCCGGGCGGCGGCTGCCGTCCTGCCGAGCTCCTCACGGGGCCTGCTGGCGTGCGGACCGGACCCGCGGGCGCTCGGCGAGGCCGCGAGGCGCGCGAACGACGAGCTGGCCGGGTTGCGGGGGTGAGCCACCGGCGCCCCCGCACGTCCGGCGGTGCCCCGAGTGGCACCCGGACCGGCCCCATGACCGGCCTGTTCACCGCGGCGCTGGTCGGGTCGCTGGTCGGGTCGCTGGCGCTGCTCGCCGGCTGCGCCGCCGACCCCCGGGAGGAGTACTGCGCCGCGGTGACGGAGCACCAGCGGGACCTCACCGAGATCGTCAGCAGCAGCGACCAGGACTCCCTGCTCCGGGCCCTCGCCATCTTCGAGGAGCTCCGGGCCAGGGCGCCCGCCGACATCGCCGACGAGTGGCAGCAGGTCGTCACCCGCATCAAGGGGCTCGACGAGGCGCTGCGCACGGCCGGGGTGGACCCCGCGACCTACGACCGGCGTCGTCCTCCCGCGGGGCTCAGCGAGGCCGACCGGGCGAACATCGACGGGGCCGCGCGCGAGCTCGGCAACCGGGCCACCGCCGACGCGCTGGCCGGGCTCGACCAGCAGGCACGTGATGTCTGTCGCACCCCGCTGAGCCTCTGACCGGCCCTGACCGGCCCCCGACCGGCCCCTGACCGGGCGTCCGCCGAACGGCGCCCGAGACCCGGGGGGTTCCGATTGCCGCTCCGCGCGCGAACTGGCTAGATTGGCTGCCTCACCGGTCGCCCGGTCCCCGCCGTCAACCGAAGGACCTCAGCACGTGGCTCTACCTCCGCTCACCTCCGAACAGCGCCAGGCCGCGCTCGACAAGGCGGCCGCCTCCCGCCGGGAGCGCGCCGAGGTGAAGAACCGCCTCAAGAACTCGGGCGCCTCGATCGTCGACGTGATCCACCAGGGCCAGCACAACGAGGTCATCGCCAAGATGCGCGTGGTGGACCTGCTGCAGTCCCTGCCGGGCCTGGGCAAGGTGCGCGCCCGCCAGATGATGGAGCGGCTCGGCATCGCCGAGAGCCGCCGCGTCCGGGGGCTCGGCACCAGGCAGCTGGCCGCACTCGAGCGCGAGTTCGCCGCGCGTGACTGAGGCGCCGGGGGGCCAACAGCCTCCTCGGGCCTCCCGCCTCGTGGTGCTCGCCGGTCCGACCGCCGTCGGCAAGGGCACGGTCGCCGAGGACGTCCGCGCCCGTCACCCGGAGGTCTGGATCTCGGTCTCCGCGACCACCCGGGCGCCGCGCCCCGGCGAGGTCGACGGCGTGCACTACTGGTTCGTCTCGGACGCCGAGTTCGACGCGATGATCGCCGCGGAGCAGCTGCTCGAGTGGGCGGTCGTGCACCGGGCGTCGCGCTACGGCACGCCGCGCGGGCCGGTGGAGGCGGCCCTGGCCGCGGGCCGGCCGGCGATGCTCGAGATCGATCTCCAGGGCGCACGACAGGTCCGCGGGACGATGCCCCAGGCCCTGTTCGTCTTCCTCAAGCCGCCGTCCTGGGACGAGCTGGTCCGTCGGCTGGTCGGCCGGGGGACCGAGACGCCGGAGGAACGGACCCGACGGCTGGACACCGCGCACCACGAGCTGGCCGCCGAGGACGAGTTCGACGTCACCATCGTCAACCACGAAGTTCACGCTGCAGCCGACGAGTTGGTAGCCTTGATGGTGCACGACCATGTGCAACCCCCAATCGACAACTTGTGAGGCTCACGCGTGTCTTCGCCCAACATCGCTGCCGAGGGTGTCACCAACCCCTCGATCGACGACCTGCTCACCAAGACCGACAGCAAGTACAAGCTGGTCCTCTACAGCGCCAAGCGGGCTCGCCAGATCAACGCCTACTACTCGCAGCTCGGTGAGGGGCTGCTCGAGTACGTCGGCCCGCTCGTCGACACGCACGTGCAGGAGAAGCCGCTCTCGATCGCGCTCCGCGAGATCAACGAGGACCTGCTGACCTGCGAGGACGTCGACCCCGCCGAGCTCGCCGCCGAGGAGGCGGCCGCCAAGGCCGCCACCGTCGAGGCGTCCGCCGCTCCCCACGAGTGACCTCGCCGGTCCGATGACCAGCACCCACCACGATGCGAGTGCCGTTCCCCCCGCCGGGGAACGGCACTCTGCCGTTGCCTCCACGGTCGTGCTCGGCGTGGCCGGCGGCATCGCGGCGTACAAGGCCTGCGAGCTGCTGCGGCTGTTCAAGGAGTCCGGCCGGGGGACCGACTTCGAGGTGAGCGTCGTCCCCACCGCCGCCGCGCTGGAGTTCGTCGGCGCGCCGACGTGGGCGGCCCTGTCCGGCCGGCCGGTCGCCAGCGACGTGTGGAGCAGCGTGCACGAGGTGCCGCACGTGCGGATCGGGCAGTCCGCCGATCTCGTCGTCGTCGCCCCGGCCACCGCCGACCTGCTCGCGAAGGCGGCGCACGGCCTGGCCGACGACCTGCTCACCAACACCCTGCTCACGGCCCGGTGCCCGGTCGTCTTCGCGCCGGCCATGCACACCGAGATGTGGGAGCACCCCGCCACGCAGGCCAACGTCAGGACGCTGCGGGCCCGCGGGTCGCTGGTCATCGAGCCGGCCGAGGGCCGTCTGACCGGCTCGGACTCCGGCAAGGGCCGGCTGCCGGAGCCCGGAGAGATCTTCGAGACCTGCCGCGAGGTCCTCGCGCGCGGGGCCGCGGGTGCCGACCTGGCGGGCCGTCGGGTGGTGGTCTCCGCGGGGGGCACCCGGGAGTACCTCGACCCGGTGCGCTTCCTCGGCAACCGCTCCTCCGGGCTGCAGGGCTACGCCCTCGCCCGGGCCGCCGTGGCTCGCGGCGCCGAGGTGACGCTGGTCAGCGCCAACGTCACCCTGCCGGATCCGGCCGGGGTCAAGGTCGTGCACGTCGAGACCACCGGCCAGCTGCGTGCCGAGGTGGTCGCGGCAGCCGGCTCGGCGGACGCCGTGGTGATGGCCGCGGCTCCCGCCGACTTCCGCCCGACCTCGGTCAGCGGCCACAAGATCAAGAAGGCGGCCGACGGATCCTCGCCGGCGATCACGCTGACGCAGAACCCCGACATCCTCCGCGAGATCAGCACCGACCGGGCGCGGTCGGGGTCGGTGGTCGTCGGCTTCGCCGCCGAGACCGGTGACGCGAGTGGCTCGGTGCTCGAGCTGGCCCGCGCCAAGCTGGCCCGCAAGGGCTGTGACCTGCTCGTCGTCAACGACGTCAGCGGGGGAGCCGTCTTCGGCAGCCCCGACAACGAGGCGGTGATCATCGGGACCGACGGTGGGTACGTCGAGGTGCCGCGCGGCACCAAGGGCGCGCTGGCCCACGTCGTCTGGGACGAAGTTGCCTCCAGGCTGCAAGATTGAGACGGGCGTCCCGCGATCCGGGACGCTCGGTATCGTGCCGGAACACCAACGAGCGGGAGCGAGCACAGCTGTGGCTGGACGTCTATTCACGTCGGAATCGGTGACCGAGGGTCACCCGGACAAGATCGCTGACCAGATCAGCGACTCCGTCCTCGACGCGATGCTGGAGCAGGACCCGCACAGCCGGGTCGCCGTCGAGACGTTGCTGACCACCGGCCTGGTCGTGGTCGCGGGCGAGGTGACCACCACCGGCTACGTGGACATCAAGAAGGTGGTGCGCGACCGGATCCTCGAGATCGGTTACGACTCCTCGCTGAAGGGCTTCGACGGCGAGTCGTGCGGGGTCATGGTCGCGATCGGCGGCCAGTCCGGCGACATCGCCCAGGGCGTCGACACCGGCCACGAGAGCCGGACCGGCTCCGTGGACGCGATGGACAAGCAGGGCGCGGGTGACCAGGGCCTGATGTTCGGCTACGCCTGCGACGACACCGAGGTGCTGATGCCGCTGCCGATCGTGATCGCGCAGCGACTCTCCGAGCGGCTCTCCCAGGTCCGCAAGGACGGCACCCTCGACTACCTGCGTCCCGACGGCAAGACCCAGGTCACCATCGAGTACGACGCCGACAACACGCCGGTGCGGGTGGACACGGTCGTGCTCTCCACCCAGCACTCCGAGGAGACCGAGCTCGACACCCTCGAGGGCGACGTCAAGAAGCACGTGATCGACCCCGTGCTCGACACCTTCTCGATCAGCTCCGAGGGCTACCGGCTGCTGGTCAACCCGACCGGGCGCTTCGTGGTCGGCGGCCCGATGGGCGACGCCGGCCTCACCGGTCGGAAGATCATCGTCGACACCTACGGCGGCATGGCCCGCCACGGGGGCGGTGCGTTCTCGGGCAAGGACCCCTCGAAGGTCGACCGCTCGGCGGCGTACGCCATGCGGTGGGTCGCCAAGAACGTCGTGGCCGCCGGCCTGGCCCGTCGCTGCGAGGCCCAGGTCGCGTACGCGATCGGCAAGGCCCAGCCGGTGGGCGTCTTCATCGAGACCTTCGGCACCGGGACCGTCGACGACGAGAGGATCCAGGCGGCGGTCCTCGAGGTCTTCGACCTCCGACCCGCGGCGATCATCCGCGACCTCGACCTGCTGCGCCCGATCTACGCCCAGACCGCGGCGTACGGTCACTTCGGTCGGGAGCTCCCCGACTTCACCTGGGAGCGCACCGACCGGGCCGACGCGCTCCGGGCCGCCGCCGGCATCTGACGCGGGCTGCGGGTTTCCCCGGGCGACCGGGGAAACCCGCACATGTCAGCCGAGATCTCGGCCGACAAGCGGGGGTTCCGGCCGACAGGTCCGGGCCGGCTCACCACCCCGTCGCGATGTCGGCGCCCGCTGGTAGACAGTTCGCCATGACGGATCCGGTGGAGGAGCAGTTCGAGCTGCCGGGTCTCGTGCGCCAGGAGGTACGCCGGGCCCGCGCTCGCACCGCCCGCGGCCGTCAGCAGAAGGACGCCGAGGCCGCGCCGGCCGAGGTCGACCCGGTGGCCCGGGTGCTCGTCGACGTCCCGCTCGCACACCTCGACCGCCCGTTCGACTACGCCGTCCCGGCCGCCATGGCCGATGCGGCGGTGCCGGGCTGCCGGGTGAAGGTGCGCTTCGCCGGCCAGGACGTCGACGGCTACCTCGTCGCCCGGGCCGAGAGCACCGAGCACCAGGGGCTGCTCGCGCCGCTGCGCCGGGTGGTCAGCGCCGAGCCGGTGCTGAGCGCCGAGGTCGCCGGCCTCACGGCCGACGTGGCCGCACGCTACGCCGGCAGCCGTGCCGACGTGCTGCGTCTCGCCGTGCCGGCCCGGCACGCCACCACCGAGAAGCAGCCGCCGCTGCCGCCACCCGGTCCGTTCGTCCACGACGCGCCGGCCGGGGCGGCCGCGTGGGGCGACCACGAGCCGGGCGCAGCCTTCCTGCGTCACCTGGCCGACGGTGGCTCCCCCCGCGGGGTGTGGGGCGCGGCACCCGGGACCGACTGGCCAGACCTCCTCGCCCACGCGGCGGCCGCGACGTACGCCTCGGGCCGCGGCGCGCTGCTGTGCGTCCCCGACGGCAAGGACGTCGCGCGGGTCGACCAGGCCTTGACGCGGGTCCTCGGTGGGGGTCACCACGTGACGCTCACCGCCGACGCCGGGCCGGCGAAGCGCTACGCCGACTTCCTCGCGGTGAGCCGCGGTGCCCGGCGGATCGTGGTCGGCACTCGCGCCGCCGCGTTCGCCCCGGTCCGTGGCCTCGGCCTGGTGGCCATCTGGGACGACGGGGACGACCTGCACGCCGAGCCGCGCGCCCCCTACCCGCACACCCGCGAGACGCTGCTGCTGCGCGCCGAGCGGGAGCACAGCGCGGCGCTGGTCGGCGGCATCGCCCGGACCGTCGAGGGTGAGTACCTCCTGCGCAGCGGCTGGGCCGCCGAGCTCTCCGCCTCGCGAGCCGTGCTGCGCGAGCGGGTGACCGTGGCGGTGGCCGGCGCCAGCGACCGCGACCTCGAGCGGGACGTCCACGCCCGCAGTGCGAGGGTGCCCAAGCAGGTCCACGACACCATCCGCGACGCCCTGCGCACCGGCCCGGTGCTGGTGCAGACCCCCCGCACGGGGTACGCCGCATCCTTGGCCTGCGAGCGCTGCCGCACACCCGCGCGCTGCGCCACCTGCTCGGGGCCCCTCGCGCTCCCCGCCCCGACCGAGCCGCCCACCTGCCGGTGGTGCGCCACGTCGGCACCTGACTGGGCCTGCCCGACGTGCGGGCACCGCGGCCTGCGTGCGCCCGTCCTCGGGGAGGCCCGAACGGCCGAGGAGCTCGGACGCTCCTTCCCCAGCACCCGGGTGCGCACCTCGAGCGGGACCGCCGTGCTCTCCGAGGTGGAGGACCGTCCGGCGATCGTCGTCGCCACCCCGGGCGCCGAGCCGGTCGCCGAGCACGGCTACGCCGCCGTCGTCCTGCTCGACACCTGGTTGCTGCTCGCCCGCACCGATCTGCGCACCGCCGAGGAGGCCCTGCGCCGGTGGGCCAACGCCGCCGCGATGGTGCACCCCGGGGGCCGGGTGATCGCGGTCGGTGACCCCACGCACCCGGCGCTCC
Organism: uncultured Actinomycetota bacterium; assembly: GCA_963760585.1. Lineage (GTDB taxonomy): Bacteria > Actinomycetota > Actinomycetes > Propionibacteriales > Nocardioidaceae > Nocardioides. Next base: position 168,905 of record CAVXDI010000002.1, on the reverse strand, counting down.
AGGCGCTGGTCCGCTGGGACCTGCCCGGCTTCGCCGCACGGGAGATCGCGGAGCGGGTCGAGGCGCACTTCCCGCCGGCCTCCCGCCTGGCCACCATCAGCGGCGCGCCGGGTGCCGTGGACGACGCGGTGACGCTGCTGAGCCCGCCGCCGGCCGCCGAGGTGCTCGGGCCGGTCCCGTCGGGGGAGGAGGAGTCGAGGGTCGTGGTCCGGGTGCCACGAGCCCAGGGCACCGCGCTGTCCCGGGCGCTCGGCGACCTCCAACGGCTCCGCTCCAGCCGCAAGCTCGAGGCCGTCCGGATCCAGGTGGACCCGCCGTCGATCGGCTGACACCGGTGGCTCCCTAGAATGGGCGCGATCCCCCCGTCTGCAAGGAGCCCCGTGGCCATCCAGCCCATCCGCCTGTTCGGTGACCCCGTCCTGCGCAAGCCCGCGATCGAGGTCGTCGACTTCGACAAGGAGCTGCGCAGGCTCATCGGGGACCTCACCGACACCATGCTCGACGCCCCCGGGGCCGGCCTCGCCGCGCCCCAGCTGGGCGTGGGCCTGCGGGCGTTCACGTGGAACGTCGAGGGCGAGGTCGGGCACCTGGTCAACCCACGCCTCGAGCTCTCCGCCGAGACCCAGGACGGCCTCGAGGGCTGCCTCTCGATCCCCGAGCTGAGCATCGAGTGCCGCCGTGCCCTCTCGGTGGTGGCGCACGGCTTCACGATGTACGGCGAACCCGTGACGATCGAGGGCTCGCAGTTCCTCGCCCGGGCGATCCAGCACGAGACCGACCACCTCGACGGGGTCCTCTTCATCGATCGCCTCGACACCGAGGCGCGCAAGAGCGCGATGAAGGCGATCCGGGAGTCCGAGTGGTTCGGTCTCGAGCGCCCGCAGGTGAGGCTCTCGCCCCACGCGACCCGTGGCCTGGCCTTCTGATGCGCGTCGTCTTCGCGGGAACGCCCGAGGTGGCGGTGCCGGCCCTCGACGCGGTCGCCGAGTCCCGCCACGAGCTCGTCGGCGTCATCACCCGGCCCGACGCACCGTCCGGTCGGGGGCGCAAGCTGATCGCCAGCCCGGTCGCGGCGCGCGCCGAGTCGCTGGGGGTCCCGGTCCTGAAGCCCGAGCACCCCCGTGATCCCGCCTTCCAGGAGGCTCTGCGCGGGCTGCGCCCCGACGCCTGCCCGGTCGTCGCCTACGGCGCCATGCTGCCGCAGTCGGCCCTCGACATCCCGCCGCACGGCTGGATCAACCTGCACTTCTCCTGCCTGCCCGCCTGGCGCGGCGCCGCGCCGGTCCAGCACGCGATCTGGGCCGGTGACCTGATCAGCGGGGCCACCACCTTCCGCATCGTCAAGGCTCTCGACGCCGGGCCGACGTTCGGCGTGATGACCGAGCGGGTCCGTCCCACCGACACGGCCGGCGACCTGCTCGGCCGGCTCGCCGAGGGTGGTGCCGGCCTGCTCGTGGTCACCCTCGACGGGATCGAGGACGGCGAGCTCGAGGCCCGCGAGCAGCCCGAGGACGGCGTCAGCCTGGCCCCGAAGATCCTCGTCGAGGACGCCCGCGTCGACTGGGCCGAGGACGCCGGTGCCGTCGACCGCCGGATCCGTGCCTGCACGCCCGGCCCCGGTGCCTGGTCCACCTACGGGGGGGAGCGCATCAAGATCGGACCGGTCAGCGGTCCGGTCGGCCAGCCGGAGGTGCCCTTGGCGCCCGGCGTGCTCGAGGTCGGCAAGAACCACGTGCTCGTCGGCACCGGGACCTCCGCGGTACAGCTCGGCGACGTCAAGCCGTTCGGCAAGAAGCAGATGGCGGCTGCCGACTGGGCCCGGGGTGTCCGCGTGGCGCCGGGGGCGTGTCTCGGTGACTCCTGATGGCCACGGCACTACCGTTCTGGAGATGGGACGACGGGCGCGCGTCGAGGACGTGGCAGAGATCTGTCTCGCCCTCCCGGAGGTCGAGTTCGGCACCTCCTGGGGCGACCGACCGACGTACCTCGTGCGGGGGCGCGGCTTCGTGCTCCACCGGGCCCCGCACTCCACGGCGACCGACCCGGTCACGGGCGAGATGTTCGAGGACCTGCTCGTGATCAGCACCCCCGGCCCGGGGGAGAAGCAGGCGCTGGTCGACGACGAGCGCCTGCCGTTCTTCACCATCGACCACTTCCGGCGGACCTCCGCGGTGCTCGTCGCGCAGTCGCGACTGGGCGAGATCGACCGCGACGAGCTCGCCGAGATCATCACCGACGCCTGGGCCTCGAAGGCGCCACGCTCCCTCGTCCGGAAGTACCTCGGGAATGCCTGAGCCCCGGCGACGAGGCCGGGGACCGGCGCGGACCGCGCCCGCGCGCCCCAGGACCGACCCCGCCCGCCTGGCGGCGCTCGAGGTGCTGAAGGCGGTGCGAGTGGACGACGCCTACACCAACCTCGTGCTCCCTGCGGTCCTGCGTCAGCACGACCTGAGTGGCCGGGACGCCGCCTTCGTCACCGAGCTCGCCTCCGGCACGATCCGGCGCCGGGGCACCTACGACGCGATCCTCGCGACCTGCGTCGACCGGTCGCTGAGCAAGGTCGAGGCCAAGGTGCTCGACGCGCTCCGGCTGGGCACCCACCAGCTGCTGTCGATGCGGGTGCCTCCGCACGCCGCGATCAGCACCACGGTCGACCTCGTCCGCGCCAAGGTGAGCCCCGGGGCCGCCGGCTTCAGCAACGCCGTGCTGCGCAAGGTCTCCGCCCACGACCTGGACGCCTGGGTCGCGCTGGTCGCGCCCGACGCGCAGGCCTCACCGGTCGCGCACGCCGTCGTGGCGCACAGCCACCCCCGTTGGGTGGTGGAGGAGCTGCGCGCGGCGCTGGCCATGGACGAGTCGCACGCCCACGAGCTCGGCGACCTGCTGGCCGCCGACAACGCGCCTCCCCGAGTCACGCTCGTGGCGCGGCCTGGCCTGGTCGAGCGCAGCGAGCTCCCCGGGGAGCCGACCCCGTACTCGCCCTACGGCACCGTCCTCGAGGGCGGTGACCCCGGTGCGGTGGCCGCCGTGGCCGAGGGTCGCGCCGGCGTGCAGGACGAGGGATCGCAGCTGGTGGCGCTGGCGCTGGCCGCCGCGCCCGTGCAGGGCCGTGACGAGACCTGGCTGGACCTCTGCGCCGGTCCGGGTGGCAAGGCGGCGCTGCTGGCGGCGCTGGCCGCCGAGCGAGGAGCCCGTCTGGTCGCCCACGAGCGCCAGCCGCACCGTGCGGGCCTGGTCGCGCGGTCGGTGCGCGGTTCCGACGGCGTCCTCGGGGTCGTCACCGGGGACGGCACCGCGGCGCCGTTCCGCGACGGCACCTTCGACCGGGTGCTGGTCGACGCCCCGTGCACCGGTCTCGGTGCGCTGCGCCGCCGGCCCGAGGCGCGCTGGCGCCGCCGCCCCGAGGACCTGCGCGAGCTGGTGCAGCTGCAGTCCTCCCTCGTCGAGTCGGCCCTCGACCTCGTGCGGCCCGGCGGGGTGGTCGTCTACGCAACCTGCTCGCCAGTGCTCGCGGAGACCGAGGGTGTCGTCGCAGCGGTGCTCAGATCTCGCCCCGACATCACCCTCGAGGATGCCGCCGGGCTGCTGCCCGGCGTCCCGGACTGCGCCGGACCGCTGGCTGGCACCGTGCAGCTGTGGCCGCACCGGCACGGCACCGACGCCATGTTCGTCGCGCTCCTGCGCCGGCTTGACCAGGGCTGACCGGGCACTAGGGGGCACTCCGGAAGCGCCGACCGGGCACTCGGGGGCACTCCGGAAGCGCCGACCGGGCACTCGGCCGGGGCACTCCGCGAGCGCCGACCGGGCACTGGAGGGCACTGCGTGTGTCGGAGGCACGGACCAGGGGTGCCTGGGACTGCCCGGTCGACGCGTCGGGGGTGCCTGGGACTGCCCGGTCGACGCGTCGGGGGTGCCTGGGACTGACCGGTCGGTCGGTCCCAGAGCAGCGGCCGGTCGGAGTCCATGGCCGGACCCGACGACCGGGAACCGCCTACATTGTGGCCATGTCCACGAAGTCGCCGTCCGTCGAGATCGAGGTCGACGACAAGGTGGTGCGGGTGAGCAACCCGGAGCGGGTCTACTTCCCGGAGTCCGGTGCCACCAAGCTCGACCTCGTCGAGTACTACCTCGCGGTCGGTCCCGGGATCGTGAACGCGCTGTTCGAGCGGCCCAGCATGCTGCACCGCTTCCCCAAGGGGCTGGCCGGTGACAAGGTGCACCAGAAGCGGGTGCCGCGGGGGGCACCGCCATGGCTGGAGACGGTGCGCCTGGAGTTCCCGCGGTGGAACCGAACGGCCGACGAGCTCTGCGTGACCGAGCTGGCCAGCGTGATCTGGGCCGTGCAGATGTCGACCGTCGAGTTCCACCCGTGGAACAGCCGCCGCGCGGACACCGAGAGCCCGGACGAGTGGCGCATCGACCTCGACCCCGGCCCGGAGTGCGACTTCGACACCGTACGACGGGTCGCCCACGTCGCCCGCGAGGTGCTCGACGAGCTGGGGGCGGTCGGTTTCCCCAAGACCAGCGGCAGCAAGGGCATGCACGTCTACGTCCGGATCGCGCCCGAGCACGGCTTCCAGGACGTCCGCCGGGCCGCCCTGGCGTTCGCCCGAGAGGTGGAACGCCGGGCGCCGGACGACGTGACCACCGCCTGGTGGCGCAAGGACCGCGATCCGCACCAGCTCTTCGTCGACTACAACCAGAACGCCCGAGACCACACCATCGCGGCGGCCTACTCGGTGCGAGGTCTGCCGGACGCGCGGGTCTCCACCCCGATCCGCTGGGACGAGGTGGACGACGTCGACCCGCGGGACCTGACGATCTTCACCGTGCCGCAGCGATTCGCCGAGCTCGGCGACCTGCACGCCGACATCGACGACCAGGTCTTCGACCTGGCGCCGCTCCTCGCGTGGGCCGAGCGCGACGAGCGGGCGGGCGCCGAGCCCCGTCGAGCCGGGCACCGAGCCGGGCACCGAGCCGGACACCGAGCCGGGCACCGGGCCGGACGACGAGCCGGGCACCCCCTAGGATCATCGCCCGTGGGTATCCAGATCACGCCGAGCATCCTGAACGCCGACTTCGCCGACCTCGGGGCGGAGGTGGCCCGGATCCCGCATGCCGACATGGTGCACGTGGACGTGATGGACAACCACTTCGTCCCGAACCTGACCTTCGGCCCGACCATGGTCGAGGCGCTGGCCCGCGCCACGGACCTGCCGCTCGACGCGCACCTGATGATCGAGGACGCCGACCGCCACGCGGTGACGTACGTCGAGGCCGGCTGCGCGTCGGTCACCTTCCACGTCGAGGCGGCCGCGGCGCCGGTCCGGCTGGCCCGGGAGATCCGCGGGCACGGCGCCCGGGCCAGCATGGCCCTGCGCCCGGCCACCCCGATCGAGCCCTACGAGGACCTGCTCCCCGAGCTGGACATGCTGCTGCTGATGACCGTCGAGCCGGGCTTCGGCGGCCAGAGGTTCCTCGACCTCGTGCTGCCCAAGATCCGTCGGGCGCGCCGGATGCTCGACCGGCACGGCATCGAGACCTGGCTCCAGGTCGACGGCGGAGTCTCGTTGGAGACCATCGAGCGCTGCGCCGAGGCCGGGGCCGACGTCTTCGTGGCCGGGTCGGCCGTCTACTCCGCCGACGACCCCGACCGCATGGTCGGCGAGCTCCGTGCCCGGGCCGAGTCCGCCGTCCGGGGCTGATCGCATGGCCACCCTGCAGTCCACCTACGTACGGGCCGCCGACCTGTTCCGCCAGGTGCTCCAGGAGCTGCGCGCCGACGACCTCGGGCGCCCGGTGCCGTCCTGTCCCGGCTGGACGGTCTCCGACGTGGTGACCCACGTGCACGACAACCACGTGCTGGCCCTCGGACCGGCCCGCGCCGACGTGGACGACGTGATGGCGACCTATGCTCTCGCGATCCCCGACGCCCCCGACCTGGCCCGCAGCGCGCCGTTCGACACCCTGGACCTGACCCTGCACGCCTGGGACGTGGCGCTGGCCTGCGGGGTCGAGCTGCGCCTGGGCGACGACCAGCTCGCCTTCCTCGAGGCCTTCGCGGCCGAGGCCGGTGACCGGCTCTACGTCGAGGAGGGCTTCGTCCGGCTCGAGGGGGAGGCGGCCGACCCCGCGGGCCTCGACCGCCAGGGAGCTGCCCTGCTGCCGTTCGGCCGACGCCGCTGAGCGTCCGCGAGGGCCGGGTCTCGGTGGACGTGCCGTCGGCCTGTGCCAAACTGGCCCCGACGAGTTGACCAAGCTCGCGTGCTCTGGGGTCGGTGCAATTCCGAGCCGGCGGTGACAGTCCGCGACCCGCTCACAGCCAGTGAGCGGTTGACCAGGTGAGAGTCCTGGACCGACGGTGAAAGTCCGGATGGGAAGCGCACGCAGGTGAGGGACGACCGCCGCCCGTCCCGGACGAGCGCGCCGTGCCCACCCCCGTCCACCCCGGAGTCCGCGACGGACACGAGGGGCGAGATGACCACCAGCGCAGCCGAGCAGCGCGCGATGCGGCGCGCCCTCGAGCTCGCCGGCACCGACGGCGTCCCGCTCGGGCCCAATCCTCGCGTGGGCTGCGTGCTGCTCGACGACGACGGCCGCACCGTCGCCGAGGGCCACCACCGCGGGGCCGGAACGCCGCACGCCGAGGCCGACGCGCTGTTGCGGGCCGGCGCGGCCACCCGCGGCACCACGGCCGTGGTCACCCTGGAGCCGTGCAACCACACCGGTCGTACCGGCCCCTGCGCGCAGGCCCTGATCGACGCCGGCGTACGTCGTGTGGTGCACGCCCAGTCCGACCCCAACCCGGTCGCCGCCGGCGGCGCCGAGGCCCTGCGCGCGGCCGGCGTCGAGGTCGAGACCGGGCTGCTGGCCGACGAGGCCCGCGAGCTGAACCGGGTGTGGACCTTCGCGGTGGAGCACGGGCGGCCCTTCGTCACCTGGAAGTTCGCCACCACGCTGGACGGGCGCAGCGCCGCGCTCGACGGCACCAGCCGCTGGGTCTCCGGCACCGCAGCCCGCCGCGACACCCACCGCCTGCGGGGGCTGTGCGACACGATGCTGGTCGGCACCGGCACCGTCGCGGTCGACGACCCGGCGCTGACCGTGCGCGACGAGCACGACCGCCCGCTGGCCCACCAGCCGCTGCGCGCGGTGATGGGGGAGCGCGACCTAGCAGCCGACCGCCGCATCTTCGACGTCGGGCTGGCCCTCGGTGCCGAGACCGTCCACCTGCGCACCCGCGACCCGGCCACCGCGCTCGCCGAGCTCTTCGCCCGGGAGCGACAGCACGTCTTCCTCGAGGGCGGCCCGACGCTGGCCGCCGCGTTCCTGCGGGCCGGGCTGGTCGACGAGATCGTCGCCTACGTCGCCCCGGTCCTGCTGGGCGCCGGGACCGCCGCCGTGGCCGACCTCGGAATCAGCACGATCGCCGCCGCGTTGCGCCCCCGGGTCACCGACGTCACCGTCCTGGACGACCCGGACGACCCGGACGGGCCCGACGTCCGTCTCACCCTTGATCCAACCCCCACCCGATCGGAGACCTGATGTTCACCGGCCTCGTCGAGGAGCTCGGCACCGTCGAGTCGATCGAGGACCAGGGCGACGCCCTGCGCCTGACCATCCGCGCCACCACCGTCCTGGCGGACGCCGGCCCGGGCGACTCGATCGCCGTCAACGGCTGCTGCCTCACGCTCGCCGCCCGGACGGCGCAGACCTGGACCGCCGACGTCATGCAGGAGACGCTCGACAAGACCGGACTGGCGGACGTCGCCCCCGGCGACCGGGTCAACCTGGAGCGCGCCGTCACCGCCGGCACCCGGCTCGGTGGCCACATCGTCCAGGGCCACGTCGACGGGGTCGGCACGATCAGGGCCCGCACGCCCAGCGAGCACTGGGAGCTCGTCGAGGTCGCCCTGCCGGCCGGTGACGAGCGCGGCAGCCTGGCGCGCTACCTCGTCGACAAGGGCTCGATCACGGTGGACGGCGTCAGCCTCACCGTGGTCAGCACCCAGGAGGACGGCTTCACCGTGAGCCTCATCCCCGAGACCCTCGCCCGCACCACCCTCGGCACCCGGCAGCCGGGAGACCTCGTCAACCTCGAGGTCGACATCCTGGCCAAGCACGTCGAGAAGCTGCTCGCCAGCGGCCTCGCGCCCCGGCTCCCCGCGACCACCGCGGGAGCCGACCCCCACAAGGAGAACGTCCATGACTGAGCACGACAGCGTCCGCCTCGACAGCGTCGAGCGCGCGATCGCGGACATCGCGGCCGGTAGGGCCGTCGTGGTCGTCGACGACGAGACCCGAGAGAACGAGGGCGACCTCATCTTCGCCGCCTCGAAGGCGACCCCAGAGCTGATGGCGTTCACCATCCGGCACTCCAGCGGCGTGATCTGCGTGCCGATGCCGGCCACCATGCTCGACCGCCTCGAGATCCCGCTGATGACGCCGCACAACAAGGACAAGCTGCGTACGGCCTACACGATCTCGGTCGACGCCCGCGACGGCGTCTCCACCGGCATCAGCGCCGCCGACCGTGCCCACACCGCCCGGGTGCTGGCCGACTCGGCCACCGAGCCGTGGGAGATCACCCGGCCCGGCCACGTGTTCCCGCTGCGCTACCGCGAGGGCGGTGTGCTGGTCCGCCGCGGCCACACCGAGGCGGCCGTCGACCTGACCCGGCTGGCCGGGCTCACCCCGGCCGGGGTCCTGGTCGAGGTGGTGAACGACGACGGCACCATGAAGCGCGCGCCCGAGCTGCGCGACTTCGCCGACGAGCACGGGCTGGCGATGATCTCCATCGAGGACCTCGTCCGCCACCGCCGTCGCCACGAGGTGCTCGTCGACCGGGTCGCCGAGACCCGGCTGCCCACCCGGCACGGCGACTTCACCGCCTACGGCTACCGGATCACCGTCGACGACTCCGAGCACATCGCGCTGGTCCACGGCGACGTCGCCGCGGCGGCCGCGGCCGACGAGCCCGTCCTGGTCCGGGTGCACTCCGAGTGCCTCACCGGGGACGTCTTCGGCAGCCACCGGTGCGACTGCGGGCCCCAGCTCGACGAGGCCATGGAGCGGATCGTGGCCGAGGGCCGCGGGATCGTCGTCTACCTGCGGGGCCACGAGGGTCGGGGGATCGGCCTGGTGGCCAAGCTGCAGGCCTACCAGCTCCAGGACGGTGGCCGCGACACCGTGGACGCCAACCTCGACCTCGGGCTGCCGGCCGACGCGCGTCACTACGGCACCGCCACCCAGATCCTGCGCGACCTCGGGGTCACCAACGTGAGGCTGCTGACGAACAACCCCGAGAAGACCCGCAGCCTCGAGGACTTCGGCGTCCGGGTGCACGAGCGGGTCGGCCTGACCCCGCGCGCCAACGACCACAACCTGGCCTACCTGCTCACCAAGCGGGACCGCATGGGCCACGACCTGCCCCACCTCACCCCCACCACCAGCACCCCCCGAGGAGACCACGCATGAGCGGCGCCGGAGCCCCCGACCAGCAGGTCGTCGACTGCCACGACCTCAAGGTCGCGGTGGTCGCCGCGAGCTGGCACACCGAGGTGATGGACGGACTGCTGGACGGCGCCCTGCGGGCCTGCCGGGACTACGGCGTCGCGGAGCCCAGGGTCGTGCGGGTCCCCGGCGCCTTCGAGCTGCCGGTCGTCGCCGCCGCGCTGGCCGACGAGGAGTACGACGCGATCGTGGCCCTCGGCGTGGTGGTCCGGGGCGGCACCCCGCACTTCGACTTCGTCTGCAACGCCGCGACCGACGGCCTCACCAAGGTCGCCGTCGACCACCGGGTGCCGGTGGGCTTCGGGGTCCTCACCTGCGACACCGACGCCCAGGCGCTCGACCGTGCCGGGCTCGAGGGGTCCCACGAGGACAAGGGCTACGAGGCCGCCTCCGCGGCCTTCCTCACCGCTCGCGCCGTGCGCGAGATCCGCGGGCTCGACGAGACCTGAGTCACCCGGTGGTTCCGGTGGCAGGGCCGGGCGCGACCCGGGTCGCCGGGCCACCGTAGGCTGGACGATCGTGAAGACGTTCGAGGAGCTGTGGGCCGAGCTCACGGAGAAGGCAGCCACGCGACCCGAGGGGTCCGGGACGGTGCGGCACCTGGACGCCGGTGTCCATGCGATCGGCAAGAAGCTGGTCGAGGAGGCCGCCGAGTCCTGGATGGCGGCCGAGCACGAGGGCAAGGAGCGGACGGCCGAGGAGATCAGCCAGCTGCTCTACCACGCCCAGTGCCTCATGATCGCCAGCGACATCGACCTCGACGACGTCTACACCCACCTCTGAGGACCACCATGGCCAGCACCACCCAGCACAGCACGGATCTCACCGCGGGCAGTCCCACCGGCAGCCCCACCGGCAAGCCCGTGGGGGGAGCCGAGAACCTCCTGCGCATCGCCGTGCCCAACAAGGGCGCGCTCTCGCAGGCGGCCTCGGAGATCCTGCGCGAGTCCGGCTACCGCCAGCGCCACGACTCCAAGGAGCTCACGCTCGTCGACGCCGAGAACGGGGTCGAGTTCTTCTACCTGCGTCCGCGCGACATCGCGCTGTACGTCGGCGAGGGCACGCTGGACGCCGGGATCACCGGCCGGGACCTGCTGCGCGACTCCGGTGCGCAGGCCGACGAGGCGCTGACCCTCGGCTTCGGCCGCAGCCGCTTCCACTTCGCCGGTCCCGCGGGTCGCTTCAGCGACCTGGCCCAGCTCGAGGGGATGCGCATCGCCACGTCGTACGTCGGGGTGGTCGAGGCCTTCCTGGCCGAGCGCGGGATCACGGCGACCGTCACCCGCCTCGACGGCGCCGTCGAGACCAGCATCCAGCTCGGGGTGGCGGACGTGATCGCCGACGTCGTCGAGACCGGCAGCACGCTGCGCCAGGCCGGCCTGGCGGTGTTCGGCGAGGTGATCCTCGACTCGGAGGCGGTCCTGGTGACCCGCTCCGGCGAGGTGCCGGCCGCGTTCGAGATCTTCCGGCGCCGGATCGAGGGCGTTCTGGTCGCCCGCAGCTACGTGATGATGGACTACGACATCCGGGATTCCGACGTGAGCGCCGCGGTCGCCCTCACCCCGGGCATCGAGAGCCCCACGATCTCCCCGTTGCGTCGGGAGGGCTGGGTCGCCGTGCGCGCCATGGTGCCCCGCGACGGCTCCCAGCGGCTGATGGACGAGCTCTTCGACCTCGGTGCCCGCGGCATCCTGCTGACCGACATCCATGCCTGCCGGCTCTGATCCCTCGGTGCGGCTGCCGCACACCTGGCGACCGTTCGGCGTCCGGGTCGCCGGGGTGCTCTTCGGGGGCATGCTGCTCGTGGTCTGCGCCTTCGCCTGGTTCTCCTTCGACGACGAGACCCGGGCGAAGTTCACGTTCTTCCAGCGGAGCACGCTGGTCTTCCTCGGGCTGCTGGCCTTCTCGGCGTGGTTCGCGCTGGTGCGCTCCCGGGTGGTCGCCAGCGAGCAGTCGCTGGTGATCGTGAACGGCTACCGCAAACGGGAGCTGGAGTGGGCCGAGGTCGTCGCGGTGCGCCTGCCCCCCGGCGCGCCCTGGGCGACCCTCGACCTGAACGACGGCTCCACCACGACGGCCCTGGCCATCCAGGGCTCGGACGGCGCGCGGGCCCACCGCGCTGTGCGCGAGCTGCGCACGCTCGTCGACCGCCACAGCTGAGCGGTGCCCCGCAGGGCCGGGCTCAGTCCAGCGCCCGGATGCCCCAGGCGACGGAGATCTCGTCACCGGGCTGCCCGGCCGGCGCGAGCGTGAGCAGGTCCTCGCCGGTCCGGAAGGCGTCCGCCTGGGCGGTCATCGGCTCCACCGCGAGGGAGCCGCGCGGTCGCACCGGGGAGGCCTCCCCGCTGTAGACCTGCAGCCACCGGTGGTGCTCGTCGACCCACAACGCCACCCCGGCCCCGGTGCGCGGGTCCCGCAGCACCGTGGTGGCCACCCCCTGGTCGTCGCGGGTGAGGTCGGTGAACGCCGAGTCGAGGACCGTGCCGCGCACCGGGCGGGCGACCCGGAAGTCGTACGCCGTGCCCTCGACGTCCTCGCGCCCGACCGGCAGCCTCCGCTCGTCGACCAGGGACCGTGTGGCGGCCGGCAGGGTCAGCTCGAGCGAGTCGACGAGACCGTCCCCGAGGCGCAGGTAGGGGTGCGCGCCGCTGGCGTAGGGGGCCGGCTCGGGCGACATGTTGCTCGCGGTCTGGGTGACCGTCAGGCCGTCGGCGGACAGGTCGTAGAGGACGTGCACGTCGAGCGTCCACGGGTAGCCGGTCTGCGCGTGGATCCGGTGCACGCACGAGACCGAGGCGCCGGAGAGCTCCTCCAGCGACCAGGCCGCCCAGCGGACGAGCCCGTGGGAGGCGTTGTGCCGCTTGGGCTCGGTGAGGGCGAGCTGGAGGTCGCGGCCCCCGAAGGAGTAGGCGCCGTCCCGGATCCGGTTGGGCCAGGGCATCAGCAGCTGGCCCCGGCCTCCCGGCGACATCTCGTCCTCGCCGAAGCCGTCGACCAGGGGACGCCCCGCGTGCTCGAGCAGGCGCAGGGCGGCGCCGCCCTCGCTGACCACCGCGCGGTAGCCACCGGCCGTGATCTCGAACTGGTCGCCGCTGGGAGGAAGCATGGGCGCCAGCCTAGGGAACCCGCAGCCGCGGTCGGCAGGCGCCGCTCCCGTCGACGTGGAGGTCCGCCCGCTCGGCGACACGGGACCCGGTGAAGTACGCCGCCTCCGCCGTGGCCCAGGCGGCCCAGTGCTCGGCCCACCTCTCGGCCAGCACCGTGCCGTCACGCTCCAGTGCGCGCGAGCGGCGCAGGTCCTCGGGGGCGTCGACCCAGCACGTGACGGTGGCGAGCCGCTCGTGCACGGGGGAGCCGGCGCCGACGCCCTCCAGCACCAGGAGCGGGGTCGGCGCGACCCGCACGGTCTCCGCGAACGCACCGGCGTGCCAGTCGTAGCGCCGGTACGTGCCGGACGCGCCCCGAGACAGCGGAAGCAGCAGGGTGTCCAGCTGGGCCCCGACCCCGGGCAGGCCGGCCCAGCCGTCGTACAGGTCGTCGAGGTGCACCACGTGGCTCTCGGCGGCCAGGGCGGCGAGCCGGGTCGCCAGCGTCGTCTTGCCCGAGCCCGACGGGCCGTCCAGGCGGACCAACCGCCCCGCGCCGAGCGTCGTCGCACGCGAGAGCGCCAGGTCGAGCAGCAGCGCTGCGGTCTCGGTCATCGCCCCGCGGGCCGGCACGCGGGCCTCACTCGATGCCGCGGCGACGCAGCAGCGCCTCGATCTCGGCCGTGTCGTCGTCGATGGCCGGCTCACCACGGCCGCGGGAACGACCGGACGCGGGGGGCAGCTCGTCCGCGGGACGCCGGCGCCCGGCCGCCTTCGGGGCGGCTCCGTCGCCGCGGCGCAGGGCCCGGTGACGTACGAGGCGCGAGGCGGCGAGCAGCGTGGCGGAGAGCACCGCCAGCACGACCCCGATCCAGACCGTGGGGTCGAAGACCAGGCTGGTGGCCCAGTCGGCGACGGCCTCGACGATCCGGGTGAACATCCGCAGGGTGTTGGTGAGGTAGGCCGCGACCGGCAGCAGCGTGAAGGCCAGCGCGCGCAGCCCGGAGGAGACCCCGCGGCGGCGGAAGGCGACCCAGGTCCAGAGCGCCCCGAGGAGGGTGAGGGTCAGGGCGAGTGCGCCCCAGGTGACGTCGTCCACACCCCCAGCGTCCCACATGGCCAAGGCGGGGGCAGACTGGCCGCGTGAACCCAGACGACTCCCCGCGGCGCCTGCTGGGCACCGGCTTCTCCGGTGACACGGGGTCGCCCGACCCGCGGCTGCGCGCCGCGCTGGAGTCGTACGCCGCGGACCCGGCCGCCGGGGATGCGGACGCGCTGTCGGCGCTGGTCGAGGCGCGGTTGCTGGTGCCCGTCGTGGCCGTGCTCGGGGAGGTCGAGCTCGACGAGCACGGTCTCGCGCACGACAAGAGCAGCGACATGGCCGCGGTGCTTCTCACCGGCGCCGACGGCCGCCTGGCGCTGCTGGCCTTCACCGGCACCGAGTCCCTGCGGCGCTGGAACCCCGAGGCTCGCCCGGTGCCGGTCGCCGCCGAGCTGGCCGCCCGCGCGGCCGTGCAGCAGGACGCCGCGGCGCTGGTCGTCGACATCGCCGGACCGGTCACCTACGTGCTCGAGGGGGAGGACCTGAGTGGCCTCGCCGCCGGCTGGAGCCTCGCGCGGGTCGGCGGCCGGGTGGCCTGGATTCGCCCCGCCCCGGAATGATCCGCTAGCATCACGTCTTGACCGATCAGTTCCACCATGCACGCTGTGGGGGAGCCGATCCGACAAGCGGAGCCAGCATGATCGTCTCCCACCCGCACCGACCGAGAGGTCGTCGGGTCCGGTCCCGAGGCTGACGGCCTCGCGAGGTTCCCTCGCGAACGTCGAGAGGCCCCGGCGATGCATTTTCCCTGCGGGGGAGACGTGTCCTGACTGGCTTCCGCTTGTGACAAGCGGAAGCCGTTGTTGATTTCGGGCCCACCCGGCCGGCGACGACCTCCGGACACACCCGATCTCATCAGGGTTTCCCTCAGGAGGACACATCAGCACCGAGCTTCGAATCAACGACCGGATCCGGGTTTCCGAGGTCCGTCTCGTTGGCCCCAGTGGCGAGACCGTCGGCATCGTTCCCACCGCCGACGCGCTCCGCCTCGCGCAGGAGGCGGACCTCGACCTGGTCGAGATCGCCCCGATGGCGCGCCCGCCGGTCTGCAAGCTCATGGACTACGGCAAGTTCAAGTACGAGAACGCCCAGAAGGCTCGCGAGGCGCGGCGCAACCAGACGAACGTGATCATCAAGGAGATGAAGCTTCGTCCCAAGATCGACGCGCACGACTACGAGACCAAGAAGGGTCACGTCGTGCGCTTCCTCAACGCCGGGGACAAGGTCAAGATCACGATCATGTTCCGCGGTCGTGAGCAGCACCGCCCCGAGCTCGGGTACCGCCTCCTGCAGCGCCTGGCCGAGGACGTCACGGAGCTCGGCTTCGTCGAGTCCTCGCCCAAGCAGGACGGCCGCAACATGGTCATGGTGCTCGGGCCGCACAAGAAGAAGGCCGACGCCAAGGTCGACATGAAGGCCGCCAAGGAGTCGAAGGCCGCCGAGCGCGCTGCTGTCGAGGCCGACGAGCGCGCCGAGCGCGAGGCCGCGCACGCGGCCGGCCCGGTGGCGCAGAAGAAGGAGCGGGGACGCTCCGAGAACCTCGACCCCGAGATCGACGCCTGACGCTCCCCCGATTCACCCCAGATCCGCCCCGCAGGCGGGCGCCGACGTTCTCCGCGCCCCTCCAGCACCAAGTAGCAGAGGAAGAGAAGATGCCGAAGAACAAGCCGCACTCCGGTGCCAGCAAGCGCTTCCGCGTGACCGGTTCGGGCAAGATCCTTCGCGAGAAGGCCGGCAAGCGCCACAACCTGGAGAAGAAGCCCTCCAAGGTCACCCGCCGCCTGACCGGCACCGTCGAGGTCGCCAAGGCCGACAACGCGCGCGCGAAGAAGCTTCTCGGTCGCTGACCGAGCCCCACCCCCAATCGGTGGTCGGCTGCGCACGGTCTGCCGACGACGCATCACGGACTCAAAGGAGCAACACTCATGGCACGCGTCAAGCGGGCAGTCAATGCCCACAAGAAGCGTCGGGTCGTCCTCGAGCGCGCCAGCGGCTACCGCGGGCAGCGCTCGCGGCTCTACCGCAAGGCGAAGGAGCAGGTCACCCACTCCCTGGTCTACAGCTACAACGACCGGCGCAAGAACAAGGGCAACTTCCGCAAGCTCTGGATCCAGCGGATCAACGCGGCCGCCCGCGCCCAGGGGATGACCTACAACCGGTTCATCCAGGGCCTCAACCTCGCCGGGGTCGAGGTCGACCGCAAGATCCTGGCCGAGCTCGCCGTCAACGACGTCGCCGCGTTCAACGCCCTCGTCGCGACCGCCAAGGCCGCCCTGCCGGAGGACGTCAACGCGCCCAAGGCCGAGGCGTCCGCCTGAGGATGGTCGCCATGACCTCGGACGTTCCGCTCACCGCGGGCAACAGTCGGGTCAAGGAAGCACGCAAGCTCAGCCGCCGCTCGGTCCGTACCGAGCGGCGGCTTTTCCTTGCCGACGGCCCGAAGGCCGTCGCGGCGGCCCTCGAGACCGAGGGCTGCGTCGTCGAGGTCTTCGCGACCGTCGGCGCGACCGAGCAGCACGCGGCGCTGGTGGGCCCCGCCCCCCGCTGGTCGCTCGTCGAGGACCGGGCGATGGACTCGCTCAGCGACAGCGTCAGCCCTGCCGGCGTCGTCGCTCTCTGCCGCTTCCTCGACCGGCCGCTGGCCCACGTCCTGGACCGCTCCCCGCAGCTGGTCGCGCTGTGCGCCGACGTCCGAGACCCCGGCAACGCCGGGACCGTGATCCGGTGCGCGGACGCCGCCGGGGCCGGAGCCGTCGTGCTCGCCGGGCACTCGGTCGACGCCTACAACCCCAAGACCGTGCGCGCCTCGGTCGGCAGCGTCTTCCACCTCCCGCTGGCCGTGGAGGAGGACGCCGCCGCCGCCGTGCGTGCCGCCCGGGAGGCCGGACTCCAGGTCCTGGCCGCCGACGGCGCGGGGGAGCTGAGCCTGGACGACGCCGACGAGCTCCTCGCCCGACCCACGGCCTGGTTGTTCGGCAACGAGGCCTGGGGGCTGCCGGCGGAGCTGGCCGAGCTGGCCGACCACCGGGTCCGGATCCCCATCCACGGCCGCGCCGAGAGCCTCAACCTCTCCACCGCCGCGGCCCTGTGCCTCTACGCCTCCGCCAGGGCCCAACGTGCCTGACGCAGTGCCGGACGGCTCGCCGGACGGGGTCCTGGACGGGGCGCCGGGGCAGCCGGCCGTGGGCGCCGACCCGGCCCGCGAGGCGCTCGACGCGCTGCCGGACGGTGCGGTGGTCGCCGACGCCGACGGCATCGTCACGATCCTCAACCGGGCGGCCGCGTCGTTCCTGCGCATCCGTGCCCAGGACGCCGTCGGCCGGCCGCTGAGCGAGGTCCTGGCCCTGCAGGACCAGGACGGGCACGACTGGTGCTCCTCCAACCGCCCCTACGACGGGCTCACCACCCGCACCGCGGTGCCCGAGCAGTCCTGGCTTCTCACCGACGGCACCGAGGTGCTGGTCTCGGCCCGGATCCGGCGTCCGGCCCTGCACCGTCCGGTCGACCTGGTCGCGATCGGGATCCGCTCGGGGCGTGGACGGGCCCGCCTCGACCGGGAGCGCTCCGACCTGGTCGCCACCGTGGCGCACGAGCTGCGCTCGCCGCTGACCGGCGTCAAGGGGTTCGTGCAGGCGCTGCTCAACCGTTGGGACAAGCTCAGCGACGATCAGAAGAAGCTGATGCTCACCACGGTGCACTCGGACTCCGAGCGCCTCAGCCGGCTGATCGCGGAGCTGCTCGACGTGGCCCGCATCGACACCGGGCGACTCGCCCTCTACCCGCGGCCCGCGGACGCGCAGCTGCTGGTCGGGCGGGCCGTCGAGTCGGTGCGGGCGAGCACCTCGCGCACGATCGAGCTCGACGCCCCCGACGGGCTGCCCGAGGTCCAGGCCGACCCCGACAAGTTCACCCAGGTGGTCACGAACCTGATCGAGAACGCCGTGCGCCACGGCGAGGGCCGGGTGCTGGTCACCCTGCGCCTGCTCGCGGCGGACGCCGACTTCGCGGGCGTCTCGATCACCGTCGACGACGAGGGCGCCGGGATCGCCCCCGCGATCCGCAAGCGGGTCTTCACCAAGTTCTGGAAGCACGGCGAGCGCGGCGGCTCGGGTCTGGGCATGTACCTCGTCAACGGGCTGATCCGCGCCCACGGCGGCTCCCTGCTGATCGACGACGCGCCCGGGGGCGGGGCCCGGATCGTGATCGCCTGGCCACAGCACGACCCCACGCGGCACTGAGCGCCCGCGCCGGGGCCCCCTCGTCGGCGGCTTCGTCGTCCGCTCCCGGCAGCGGCCCCTCGTCGGCACGGACAACCCGGTCGCGGCGGTGTCCGCGCGCTTCCTAGACTTGTCCAGCACCCGCACTCCCCACCTGAGCCCCACCAGCAGCGCTCGAACCGGCGAAAGGCAGTCATGTCGGGACCGAACACCGATTACGACCCCGTGGAGGTCACCCCCTTGAAGGCCGAGGAGATCGAGGCCGCGCGCGACGCCGCCCTCGCCGCGGTCGCCGGGGCGAGCGACCTCGAGGCCCTCAAGCAGGTCCGCGTGGAGCACGCCGGGGACCGTTCGGCGCTGGCCCTGGCCAACCGCGAGATCGGCGCGCTGCCGCCGCAGGCCCGCAAGGAGGCCGGCCAGCGCGTCGGCCGCGCCCGTGCGGCGGTGAACCAGGCGTTCGCCGAGCGGAGCACGGTCCTCGAGGTCGAGCACGAGGAGCGGATGCTGGTCGAGGAGACCGTGGACGTGACGCTCCCGACCGAGCGGGTGGCCCGGGGCGCCCGGCACCCCCTGACCACCGGCGCCGAGCGCATCGCGGACGTCTTCGTGGCCATGGGCTGGGAGGTCGCCGAGGGCCCGGTCATCGAGGCCGAGTGGCTCAACTTCGACGCCCTCAACCTGGGCCCGGACCACCCGGCCCGCACCATGCAGGACACCTTCTGGACCGAGCCCCAGGACAACGGTCTGGTGCTGCGCACGCACACCTCGCCGGTGCAGGCCCGCACCATGCTGACCCGCGAGCCCCCGATCTACGTCGTCTGCCCCGGCCGGGTGTTCCGCACCGACGAGTACGACGCCACGCACAGCCCGATGTTCCACCAGGTCGAGGGGCTGGTCGTCGACGAGGGCATCACGATGGCGCACCTCAAGGGCACGCTCGACCACTTCGCGGCCGCGATGTTCGGCGAGGGGATCAGCACCCGCTTCCGGCCGTCGTACTTCCCCTTCACCGAGCCCAGCGCCGAGGTGGACCTGATCTGCTTCGTCTGCCGGGGCGTGCCCGGCACCGTCGAGACCTGCCGCACGTGTCGCGGCGAGGGCTGGATCGAGTGGGGCGGCTGCGGCATCGTCAACCCGCGCGTGCTGAGGGCCTGCGGGGTCGACGTCGAGCGCTTCACCGGTTTCGCGTTCGGGATGGGCATCGACCGCACCCTCATGTTCCGCCACGGCCTCGAGGACCTGCGCGGGTTCTTCGAGGGCGACGTCCGCTTCACCACGGCTTTCGGTACGGAGATCTGAGCACCCCATGAAGGCACCTGTTTCCTGGATCCGCGAGTACGTCGACCTGCCGGACGACGTCACCACCGACGCGCTGGCCGCCGAGCTGACCGCGCTCGGGCTCAAGCTCGAGGCCATCGAGAGGCCCGGCGACCGGATCACCGGACCGCTCGTCGTCGGTCGGGTGCTCACCGTGCAGCCCGAGCCGCAGAAGAACGGCAAGACCATCAACTGGTGCACCGTCGACGTGGCGCAGGCCAACGGCACCGGCGAGCCCCAGGGCATCGTCTGCGGAGCGCACAACTTCGCGCCCGGCGACCTCGTGGTCGTGGTGCTTCCCGGTGGTGTGCTGCCGGGCGACTTCGCCATCTCCGCGCGCAAGACCTACGGCCACGTCTCGGCCGGGATGATCTGCTCCGCGGCGGAGCTCGGTCTCGGGGACGAGGGGGACGGGATCATCGTGCTGCCGGCCGACGCCGGCGCGCCCGGGGACGACGCACTCGCGGCGCTGGGCCTGCGCGAGGAGGTCATCGAGTTCGAGATCAACCCCGACCGTGCCTACGCGCTGTCGCTGCGCGGTGTGGCCCGCGAAGCCGCGCTGGCCTACGCCGCGCCCTTCCGTGACCCGGCGGCGCGCGAGACCCCGGCCGCGAACGACCGGGGGTACCCGATCGCCGTCGACGACCCGCAGGGCTGCCCGATCTTCGCGGCGCGCACGGTCTCGGGGCTCGATCCGAGCGCGACCACCCCGGACTGGATGGTGCGTCGCCTGACCCAGGCCGGCATGCGCCCGATCTCCCTGGCCGTCGACGTCACCAACTACGTGATGCTCGAGCTCGGCCGTCCGATCCACGGCTACGACGCCGACCGGCTCCAGGGCACCGTCCGGGTCCGGCGCGCCCGGGCGGGGGAGCGGCTCACCACCCTCGACGGCACCGCCCGCGAGCTCTCCGAGCAGGACCTGGTCGTCACCGACGACTCCGGCATCATCGGCCTCGGCGGCGTCATGGGTGGGCAGACGACCGAGATGTCGGCGAGCACCACCCGCGTCCTCGTGGAGTCGGCCCACTGGGAGGCCGCCTCGATGTTCCGCACCGGGAAGCGGCACAGGATCTCCTCCGAGGCCGGCAAGCGCAACGAGCGCGGCGTCGACCCGGCCATCACGCAGGCCGCGGCCGACCGGGTCGTCGAGCTGCTGGTCGCCCACGGCGGCGGCACCGCCGACCCGGGGGTCAGCGTGGTCGGCGATGTGCCGGCCCGCACCGAGATCCGGATGGCCGACGACCTGCCCGCCCGCGTCACCGGGATGAGGATCGACGCCGAGACCACCGTGGCGCACCTCGAGGCGATCGGCTGCGAGATCACCCGCGACCCTGACGCCCCGGGCACCGTGGCGGCGCTGGTCCCGACCTGGCGCCCCGACCTCAGCGACCCCTTCGACCTCGTCGAGGAGGTGGCCCGCGTCGTCGGCTACGACCACGTCCCCTCGGTGCTCCCCGACGCGGGCGCCGGTCGCGGGCTCACCCGCGAGCAGCGGCTGCGCCGTCGGGTGGGGCGCACCCTGGCCGGGGCCGGCTGCGTGGAGGTGCTGAGCTTCCCGTTCATCGGCCAGGCTGCGCTGGACGCCCTCGGCCTGCCCGCCGACGACGTCCTGCGTCGTACCGTCCGGCTGGCGAACCCGCTCTCCAGCGAGGAGCCGGCGTACACCACCACGCTGCTGCCGGGCCTCGTGCGGGCCGCGGCCCGCAACCTCGGACGTGGGGCCCCGGGGGTGGCGCTCTTCGAGACGGGCACGGTCGCCTTCCCTTCCGGGACGGGCCCGGCCCCGATCTACGGCGTGGACCGGCGCCCGAGCGAGGCCGAGCTGGAGAAGCTCCTCGACGCGCTGCCCGAGCAGCCGTTGCACCTCGCGGTGGTTCTGGCCGGCGAGCGGGAGCGTTCGGGCTGGTGGGGCAAGGGCCGTGACGCCGGCTGGGCCGACGCCGTCGGCGTCGCCACCCGGCTCGGCGATGAGCTGGGCGTCGAGGTGCGGGTCGAGGCCGCCGCCCGGATGCCGTGGCACCCGGGCCGCTGCGCCAAGCTGCTGGTCGGTGACCGCGAGGTCGGCCACGCGGGCGAGCTGCACCCACGGGTCTGCCAGGCCTTCGGGCTCCCGGCCCGCAGCGCCGCCGTCGAGCTCGACCTCGACGTGGTGATGGCTCACGCCCGGGATGTCGTGCCCGGCCCGGAGTTCTCCAGCTACCCGGTGGCCAAGGAGGACGTCGCGCTGGTCGTCGCCGAGGACGTGACCGCGGTGGCCGTCGAGGCCGCGCTGCGCGAGGGGGCCGGGGAGCTCCTCGAGTCCATCCGGCTCTTCGATCTCTTCACCGGAGCGCAGATCGGCGAGGGCAGCAAGTCGCTGGCCTTCGCCCTGCGCTTCCGCGCCCCCGACCGCACCCTCACCGAGCAGGAGACCGGCGCCGCCCGCGACGCCGCCGTGGCCCTGGCCGCCGAGCGCACCGGAGCCGTCCAGCGCTGACCCTGTCGAGGGAGCGGTGGAAGGACGCTCGTTGGTCGAGGTGTGAGGAGCGTCAGCGACGAGCCTCGAGACCCGGTGGGGGATCTCGAGGCCCTGGTCGCGCGTCCTGCGGGGGTTTCGAGGCTCGCTGCGCTCGCACCTCAACCGGCGGTGGGGGGCGCGTTGGTTGG
This sequence comes from uncultured Actinomycetota bacterium, assembly GCA_963760585.1. Classification (GTDB taxonomy): domain Bacteria; phylum Actinomycetota; class Actinomycetes; order Propionibacteriales; family Nocardioidaceae; genus Nocardioides. Next base: position 147,021 of record CAVXDI010000002.1, on the reverse strand, counting down.
TCGAGGTGTGAGGAGCGTGAGCGACGAGCCTCGAGACCCGGGCGGGTGGCTGGTCTGGTCACCGGGTTTCGAGGCTCGCTGCGCTCGCACCTCAACCGGCGGTGGGGCGCGTTCGTTGGTCGAGGTGTGAGGAGCGTCAGCGACGAGCCTCGAGACCCGGCGGGTGGCTGGTCTGGTCACCGGGTTTCGAGGCTCGCTGCGCTCGCACCTCAACCGGCGGTGGGGGGCGCGTTGGTTGGTCGAGGTGTGAGGAGCGTGAGCGACGAGCCTCGAGACCCGGCGGGTGGCTGGTCTGGTCACCGGGGTTTCGAGGCTCGCTGCGCTCGCACCTCGACCGGCGGTGGGGGGGCGTTGGTTGGTCGAGGTGTGAGGAGCGTCAGCGACGAGCCTCGAGACCCGGCGGGTGGCTGGTCTGGTCACCGGGTTTCGAGGCTCGCTGCGCTCGCACCTCAACCGGCGGTGGGGGGCGTTGGTTGGTCGAGGTGTGAGGAGCGTGAGCGACGAGCCTCGAGACCCGGCGGGTGGCTGGTCTGGTCACCGGGTTTCGAGGCTCGCTGCGCTCGCACCTCAACCGGCGGTGGGGGGCGCGTTGGTTGGTCGAGGTGTGAGGAGCGTCAGCGACGAGCCTCGAGACCCAAGGGGGCGTCGTCGGTGGTCGGGTACGTTGGGAGCAGACGCCTCCCGGGCTGGTCGGGGAGGGCTTCGCGCCGAACGTCGGCCCACACCCCCTTGCACATGTTAATACGCTTGGGCGTATAGTCATGCACATGACGAGGAAACGTGTCGCAGTGGCCGGGGCCAGCGGGTATGCCGGGGGAGAGCTCCTGCGCCATCTGCTGGCCCACCCCGAGGTCGAGATCGGAGCGTTGACGGGCGCCTCGAACGCCGGACAGCGGCTCGGCGGCCTGCAGCCGCACCTCGTACCGCTGGCCGACCGGATCCTGGACAAGACTGACCTCGAGACGCTCTCCGGCCACGACGTGGTCTTCCTGGCCCTGCCGCACGGACAGTCCGGGGAGATCGCGGCCCAGCTCGGCGACGACGTCGTCGTGATCGACTGCGGCGCCGACTTCCGCCTGGCCGACACCGAGGCCTGGGAGCAGTTCTACGGCGGCGACCACGCCGGCACCTGGCCCTACGGGCTACCCGAGCTGCCCGGCCAGCGGGAGAAGCTCATCGGGGTCAACCGGGTCGCCGTCCCCGGCTGCTACCCGACCATCTCGACGCTCACCATGGTGCCCGCGATCGCGGCCGGCCTGGTGGAGCACGACGTCAGCATCGTCGCGGCCTCCGGCACCAGTGGCGCCGGAAAGGCGGCCAAGGCGCACCTGCTCGGCAGCGAGATCATGGGCAACGCCAGCGCCTACGGGGTCGGCGGCGGCCACCGGCACACCCCGGAGATCGTGCAGAACCTCAACGGACTGGGCCACGGCGACGTCCGGGTCAGCTTCACCCCGCTCCTGGTGCCGATGTCACGCGGCATCCTCGCCACCTGCTCGGCACCGCTGCGAGGCAGCGTCTCCGCCGACGACGCGCACGCCGCGTACGCCGCGGCCTACGCCGACGAGCCGTTCGTCCACGTGCTGGCACCGGGCCAGTGGCCCCAGACCCAGTCGGTGATCGGCTCCAACGCGGTCCACCTCCAGGTCACCGTCGACGAGGCGGCCGGCCGACTGGTCGCCGTCGGCGCCGTCGACAACCTCGCCAAGGGCACCGCCGGCGCCGCAGTGCAGTGCATGAACCTCGCGCTCGGCCTCGACGAGGGCCTGGGCCTGACCACCGTGGGAGTTGCACCATGACCGAGAACCAGCACCAGGACCACGACCAGACCCCCGGTCAGGCAGCCGATGAGGCAGCCGAGCCGGACCAGGCGAAGGCGCCGACCGGCTACACCCTGCAGCAGTTCCCGGAGAAGATGGCGGTCGTCCGGCTGCCTCCCGGCGCCGAGGTCCCGCCGTGGGCCGAGTCGGCTTCGCTGCTGTCGATCACCGCGACCGCGACCGAGACCTCCGTGGTCTGTGCGGGGCGTGACGTGCCGACCAAGGTGGTCGCTCAGAAGGGGCTGACCGCCTTCGCGGTCCAGGGTCCCCTGGACTTCGCGCTCGTCGGGGTGCTCGCCTCGCTGCTGACGCCGCTGGCGGAGGCCGGCATCAGCGTCTTCACGATCTCGACCTACGACACCGACTGGATCCTGGTGCCGATGCGCGACGCGGAGAAGGCGACCGAGGCCTGGCGGCGACACGGGCACACCGTCGCCGTGGCCGTCCCCGTCAAGCCGACCCGGAAGGGCAGGAAATGAGCGTCACCACTCCCCAGGGCTTCCGCGCCTCCGGCGTGCCCGCGGGTCTGAAGTCGACCGGCGCCAAGGACCTCGCGCTCCTCGTCAACGACGGGCCGACGTACGACTCCGCCAGCGTCTTCACCACGAACCGCTGCAAGGCCAACCCGATCCTGTGGAGCCAGGAGGTCGTCAAGGACGGCACCGTCCGGGCGATCGTGCTGAACTCCGGCGGTGCCAACTGCTACACCGGCCCGGAGGGCTTCCAGACCACGCACGCCGTGGCCGAGCAGGTCGCGGGCCACCTCGGCATCGGGGCGATCGACGTGATCGTCTGCTCGACCGGGCTGATCGGGCTGGCCAACCCCCGCCAGTACCTCCTCGACGGGGTCGACGCGGCGTACGCCGGGCTCGGCACCGACGGCGGGAACGACGCCGCCGAGGCGATCATGACCACCGACTCGGTGAGCAAGCAGACCGTGGTCGAGGGGGCCGGCTGGACGATCGGTGCGATGGCCAAGGGGGCAGGCATGCTGGCCCCGCAGCTGGCCACCATGCTCGTCGTCCTCACCACGGACGCCGTGGTCTCCGCGACCGACCTCGACACCGCCCTGCGTGCCGCGACCCGGGTCAGCTTCGACCGCCTCGACTCCGACGGCTGCATGTCGACCAACGACACCGTGAGCGTGCTGGCCAGCGGCGCCAGTGGCATCACACCGTCGCTGCCCGACTTCACCGAGGCGCTCACCCAGGCCTGCACCGACCTGGCGATGCAGCTGCTGCGCGACGCCGAGGGCGCCGAGCACGAGATCGCGATCACCGTGCTCAACGCGGCCACCGAGGACGACGCCGTCGAGGCCGCCCGCAGCGTGGCCCGCAGCAACCTCTTCAAGGCCGCGGTCTTCGGCAACGACCCCAACTGGGGCCGGGTGCTGGCCAGCATCGGCACCACCGAGGCGGCCTTCGATCCCGCGGACCTCGATGTCGCCATGAACGGCGTCTGGGTCTGCCGCAGCTCCACTCCGCACGCCGATCCCGCGACGGTCGACCTGACCCCGCGCGAGGTCAGCGTGACGATCGACCTCAAGACGGGCTCCGAGCGGGCCACCGTCTGGACCAACGACCTGACCCATGCCTACGTCCACGAGAACAGCGCGTACTCCTCATGAGCCCATCCGAGATGCAGCCCGCTGACCCTGCCAAGGCGGCCACCCTCGCGGCGGCCCTGCCCTGGCTCAAGCGCTACCACGGCAAGATCGTGGTGGTGAAGTACGGCGGCAACGCCATGACCAACGACACCCTCAAGCGGGCCTTCGCCGAGGACATCGCCTTCCTGCGCTTCGCCGGCTTCCGCCCGGTCGTGGTGCACGGCGGTGGCCCCCAGATCTCCACCATGCTCGACCGCCTCGGCATCGAGTCGGAGTTCCGCGGTGGCCTGCGGGTGACCACCCCCGAGGCCATGGACGTCGTCCGGATGGTGCTCGTCGGCCAGGTCCAGCGCGAGCTGGTCGGGCTGATCAACGAGCACGGGCCGATCGCGGTCGGCCTCTCCGGTGAGGACGCCGGGCTCTTCACCGCCACCCAGACCGGCACGGTGGTGGACGGCGAGGAGGTGGACCTCGGCCTGGTCGGCGAGGTGACCAACGTGCGACCCGAGTCCGTGCTCGACCTGATCGAGGCCGGCCGGGTCCCGGTGGTCTCCAGCGTCGCGCCCGACGTCGACGGCCAGATCCACAACGTCAACGCGGACACCGCCGCCGCCGCCCTGGCCGCCGCGCTCGGCGCCGAGAAGCTGCTCGTGCTGACCGACGTCGAGGGCCTCTACCGCGACTGGCCCGACAGCGACGACGTGATCTACGAGATCAGCCCCGAGTCGCTCGCCGAGCTGCTGCCCAGCCTGGCCAGCGGCATGGTGCCGAAGATGGGCGCCTGCCTGAAGGCGGTGCAGGACGGCGTCCCACGGGCCACCGTCGTCGACGGCCGGGAGCCGCACGCCGTGCTGCTGGAGCTGTTCACCGACGAGGGCGTGGGCACCCAGGTGCTGCCCGGGGTGACGACCAAGATCAGGAAGGCCCGGAGGTGAGCCCCGCGATGGGCGAGCAGACCAACCAGGAGTGGACCGAGCGCTACGAAGGCGCCCTGATGAACACCTTCGGTCCGCCGAAGAAGGTGCTCACCCGGGGCCGGGGCGCGCACGTGTGGGACGAGGACGGCCGCGAGTACGTCGACCTCCTCGGTGGCATCGCGGTCAACGCCCTGGGCCACAACCACCCGGCGCTGGTCGCGGCGGTCACCGAGCAGCTCTCCACCCTCGGTCACATCTCCAACTTCTTCGCCAGCGAGCCCCAGGTGCGCCTGGCCGAGAAGCTGCTCGCGCTGGCCCAGATCGCCGGGCCCGACGGCCCCGCCGGCCCCGCCGGCCCGGGCCGGGTGTTCTTCACCAACTCGGGCTCGGAGGCCAACGAGGCGGCGTTCAAGCTGACCCGTCGTACGGGCCGGACCCACGTCGTCGCGGCCGAGGGCGGTTTCCACGGCCGCACCATGGGCGCGCTCGCGCTGACCTCCAAGGAGGCGTACCGCACGCCGTTCGAGCCGCTGCCCGGGGACGTCACCTTCGTCCCGTACGGCGACGCCGAGGCGCTCGCCGCCGCGGTGGACGACGAGACCGCCGCGATCCTGCTCGAGCCGATCCAGGGCGAGGCCGGCGTCGTCCTGCCGCCGCCCGGCTACCTGGCCGAGGCCCGGCGGATCGCCACCGAGCACGGCGCCCTGCTGTGGCTCGACGAGGTGCAGACCGGCATCGGCCGCACCGGTCGCTGGTTCGCCCACGAGGGCTCCGGCGTGCACGCCGACATCGTCACCGTGGCCAAGGGCCTGGCCGGCGGCTTCCCGATCGGCGCGTGCCTGGCCTTCGGGGACGCGGCCACCATGTTCGCCCCCGGCAACCACGGCACCACGTTCGGCGGCAACCCGGTGGCCTGCGCCGCCGCGCTGGCCGTCATCGCGACGATCGAGGAGGACGGCCTCCTCGAGCACGTCAGCGTGCTCGGTCAGAAGCTTCGCGACGGTCTCGGTGCCGACCCGCGGGTCACCGAGGTCCGGGGCGAGGGCCTGCTCGTGGGCCTCGACCTGGTCGCCGACGAGTCCGCCGCGGTCACGGCCAGTGCGCTGGCGCACGGGTTCATCATCAACAACCCCACCCCGCACCGCATCCGCCTCGCACCGCCGCTGGTGCTCACCGCGGACGACGTGGACTCCTTCCTCGCCGCCTGGCCGGGCATCCTCGACGACGCGCTGGGGGAGTCCCCGTGACCCGCCACTTCCTGCGCGACGACGACCTCACCCCCGCCGAGCAGGCCCGGGTGCTCGCGACCGCCGCGGCGATGAAGGCCGCGCCCTTCGAGGCGCGGCCGCTGGCGGGGCCGCTCACGGTCGCGATGATCTTCGACAAGCCCACCCTGCGCACGCAGTCCTCGTTCGCCGCGGGCATCGCCGAGCTCGGGGGGCACCCGATGCTCGTCGACGGGGCGCTCGCCGGCATCGGTGTCCGCGAGCCGGTGGCGGACGTCGCGCGCGTGCTCGGGCGCCAGGCCTCCGTGGTGGTGTGGCGCACCTTCGCCCAGCACGACCTCGAGACGATGGCGGAGCACGCCGGGGTCCCGGTCGTCAACGCCCTCACCGACGACTTCCACCCCTGCCAGCTGCTCGCCGACCTGATGACGATCCGCGAGCACAAGAGCGACCTCGCCGGCCTGACCGTCGTCTTCCTCGGGGATGGCGCCTGCAACATGGGCAGCTCCTGGTTGCTGGCCGGTGCCACCGCCGGGATGCACGTGCGCGTCAGCGCCCCCGAGGGCTACCTCCCGGACCCGGAGGTCGTCGCGTCCGCCACGGCGCTGGCCGCGACGACCGGTGGCTCAGTGCTGCTCGAGCCGGACCCGCAAGCGGCGGTCGCCGGCGCGGACGTCGTCGTCACCGACACCTGGATCTCGATGGGCAAGGAGGAGGAGGCCGCGGCCCGCACCGAGGTCTTCGGTGCCTGGTCGGTCACCACCGAGCTGTTCGCGCAGGCGAGCGACGACGCCATCCTGCTGCACTGCCTGCCGGCCTACCGCGGCAAGGAGGTCGCCGCGGAGGTGATCGACGGTCCGCGCAGTGTCGTCTGGGACGAGGCGGAGAACCGGCGCCACGCCCAGAAGGCCGTCCTGGCCTGGCTGCTCGAGGAGGTGCCGGCATGAGTGACGCCTCCCTGCGCCCCGCCACCAAGAGCGCGCGGCACCAGCAGATCGTCGAGCTCGTCACCCACCACGAGGTGCGTTCCCAGGGCGAGCTCGCCGACCTCCTCGCCGTCGACGGCGTCCGGGTCACCCAGGCGACGCTGTCGCGTGACCTCGTCGAGCTCGACGCGATCAAGGTGCGCAGCTCCTCGGGCGGTCTGGTCTACGCCGTCCCGGCCGAGGGCGGCGACCGCCGTCCGGCCGTTCCGGGTGACTCCGTGGCCGGCAACCACCGCCTGGCCCGCCTGTGCGCCGAGCTGCTGGTCAGTGCCGAGGCCAGCGCCAACCTCGTCGTCCTGCGCACGCCCCCCGGGGGCGCGCAGTACCTCGCCTCGGCCTTCGACAAGGCCGACCTGCCCGACCTGCTCGGGACGATCGCCGGCGACGACACGGTGCTGATCATCGGGCGCGACCCGAGTGGTGGCAGCGAGCTGGCCCGACGATTCCTGGCGCTGGCGGACGCCCACGTGCCGCCCGTGCCCTGACCCCCGAGCCTCAGTTCCCCGGCGGCCCCGACCGCCACCCCGACGTTAAGGAAACCACTGCAGTGAGCAAGGTCCTCACCTCCCTCCCCACCGGCGAGCGGGTCGGCATCGCCTTCTCCGGCGGCCTCGACACCTCGGTCGCCGTCGCCTGGATGCGCGCCAAGGGCGCGGTCCCGTGCACCTACACCGCCGACATCGGCCAGTACGACGAGTCCGACATCTCCGGGGTCCCCGCGCGCGCCAAGGAGTACGGCGCCGAGATCGCCCGGGCCGTCGACTGCCGCCGCGAGCTGGTGGAGGAGGGCCTGGCCGCGCTGGCCTGCGGGGCGTTCCACATCCGCTCGGGTGGCCGGGCGTACTTCAACACCACCCCGCTGGGCCGGGCCGTCACCGGCACGATGCTGGTGCGCGCCATGCACGCCGACGGCGTCGACATCTGGGGTGACGGATCCACCTTCAAGGGCAACGACATCGAGCGGTTCTACCGCTACGGGCTGCTGGCCAACCCGGACCTCCGCATCTACAAGCCCTGGCTCGACGCCGACTTCGTGCACGAGCTCGGCGGCCGCGCCGAGATGAGCCAGTGGCTCGTCGAGCGCGGCCTGCCCTACCGCGACAGCCAGGAGAAGGCCTACTCCACCGACGCCAACATCTGGGGCGCCACCCACGAGGCGAAGGCGCTCGAGCACCTCGACGCCTCTCTCGAGCTCGTCGAGCCGATCATGGGCGTGAAGTTCTGGGACCCGTCGGTGCGCATCGACGCCGAGGACGTCACGATCCGCTTCGACCGGGGCCGTCCGGTGGCCGTCAACGGCCAGGAGTACGCCGACCCGGTCGCCCTGGTGCACGATCTCAACGTGATCGGCGGACGGCACGGGATCGGCATGTCGGACCAGCTCGAGAACCGGATCATCGAGGCCAAGTCCCGCGGGGTCTACGAGGCACCGGCCATGGGCGTGCTGTTCATCGCCTACGAGCGCCTGCTCAACGCGATCCACAACGAGGACACGCTCGCCACCTACCACGGTGAGGGCCGCCGGCTCGGTCGGCTGCTCTACGAGGGCCGCTGGCTGGACCCCCAGGCGCTGATGCTGCGGGAGTCGATCCAGCGCTGGATCGCCTCCCTGGTGACCGGCGAGGTGACGATCCGCCTGCGCCGCGGCGAGGACTACACCGTCCTGCGCACCGACGGCCCGGCGTTCTCCTACCACCCCGACAAGCTCTCGATGGAGCGCACCGAGAACGCCGCCTTCGGTCCCCTCGACCGGATCGGCCAGCTCACGATGCGCAACCTCGACATCGCCGACTCCCGCTCCAAGCTGGAGCTGTACGCCTCGCAGCCGCTGGAGCAGGGCCAGGTGCTCGTCGAGAACGGCACCCTGTTCGGCGAGATCGAGTCCGGGGGCGCCGACCGGATCACGGCGAACCCCGCGGCTCGCAGCGCCGAGGACGAGGCGCTGGACAACGCCGCCATGGAGTTCGGCACCGACTGATGGGGACCACGAACGAGGGCAAGCTGTGGGGCGGTCGCTTCGCCGGAGGGCCGTCGCCGGAGCTCGAGGCGCTCTCCCGCTCCACGCACTTCGACTGGCGGCTCACGCCGTACGACCTCGCGGGGTCGCACGCGCACGCCAACGTGCTGCACGCGGCCGGGCTGCTCAGCGACGCCGACCTGGCCGAGCTGCACCGGGGGCTGGAGGTGCTGGGTGCGCGGTTCGCGGACGGCAGCCTGCAGCCGGACCCCTCCGACGAGGACGTGCACGGGGCCCTGGAGCGGCTGCTGCTCGAAGAGGTCGGCCCCGAGGTGGGCGGTCGCCTGCGCGCCGGTCGCAGTCGCAACGACCAGGTGGCCACCCTGTTCAAGGCCTTTCTGCGCGACCACGCGCGGGTCGTGGCCGGCCAGGTGCTCGACCTGGTGGAGACGCTCGAGGCGCAGGCGCGCGCACACCTCGACCCGGTCGCGATCATGCCCGGGCGCACGCACCTGCAGCACGCGCAGCCGGTGCTGCTCTCCCACCACCTGCTGGCGCACGCGTGGCCGCTGCTGCGAGACGTCGACCGGTTGCGGGACTGGGACGCCCGGGTGGCGGCGGAGTCGCCCTACGGCTCGGGAGCGCTGGCCGGGCAGAGCCTCGGTCTCGACCCCACGGCGGTGGCCGCCGAGCTGGGCTTCACCGGTTCCAGCGCGAACTCGATCGACGGGACGGCCGCACGGGACTTCGTCGCGGAGTTCGCGTTCGTCACCGCCATGGTGGGGGTGGACGTGAGCCGGTTGGCCGAGGAGGTCATCCTCTGGTCGACCCGCGAGTTCGACTTCGTGCAGCTGCACGACTCCTGGTCCACCGGGTCGAGCATCATGCCGCAGAAGAAGAACCCCGACATCGCCGAGCTGGCGCGCGGCAAGGCCGGGCGGGTGATCGGGAACCTGACGGGCCTGATGGCCACCCTCAAGGCGCTGCCGCTGGCCTACAACCGTGACCTGCAGGAGGACAAGGAGCCGGTCTTCGACTCGGTGGACACCCTCGAGGTGCTGCTACCGGCCTTCACCGGGATGGTCGCCACGCTGAGGTTCAACACCGGGCGGATGGCCGAGCTCGCACCGCAGGGGTTCTCGCTGGCCACCGACGTCGCGGAGTGGCTGGTCCGGGAGGGCACGCCGTTCCGGGTCGCGCACGAGGTCGCCGGCGCGTGCGTGCGCCGCTGCGAGGAGCTCGGGATCGAGCTGGCCGACCTCAGCAACGAGCAGTTCGCGCAGATCTCCGGCCACCTCACCCCGGGGGTCCGCGACGTGCTCACCGCCGAGGGATCGGTCGCCTCCCGCGACGGGCGCGGGGGCACCGCGCCGGACCGGGTGCGCGAGCAGGTCGCCGAGCTGGCCGACGCCGTCGCCGGCCACCGCGCGCGCCTCGGCGCCTGAGGAAGGACACCGATGACGGGGACGGGGACCGGGGCAAGCCGGACCGAGCTGGCCGACGTGCTCGCCGGCCCCGTCCTCGAGGTCGCGCCCCGTCTGCTCGGCGCGGTGCTGCGCCACGGCGACGTGGCGGTGCGGCTCACCGAGGTGGAGGCCTACGCCGGCCCCGACGACCCGGGCTCGCACGCCTACCGCTCGCGCACCCCGCGCAACGCCGTGATGTTCGGACCGGCCGGGCGGCTCTACACCTACTTCAGCTACGGGATGCACGTCTGTGCGAACGCCGTGTGCGGTCCCGAGGGGACGGCGGCCGCCGTCCTGCTCCGGGGCGGGGACGTCGTCGACGGACTCGAGCCCGCACGAAGCCGACGACCGGCGGCCCGGGGCCGCGACCGTGACCTCGCCCGGGGGCCCGCGCGCCTCTGCCAGGCGCTCGGCATCGGGCTCGAGCACGGGGGAGGGGACCTCGCCGGAGGAGCCGTCACCCTGACGCTGGCCGAGCCCGTGGACGCCTCGGCGGTCTCGACGGGACCGCGGGTAGGCCTGCGGGGGGCGGCGCAGCGTCCCTGGCGCTTCTGGATCACGGGGGAGCCGAGCGTCTCCGCCTACCGCCCGGCGGTCGTCCGCAGACAGCGCGACCAGACGCTCTGACGGGCCGCCCGAGAAGCCGCGCGAGCACCCCCGGGGCCGCCCCCGACCCCGGTTTTGCACTCGCCCGCAGCGTGCTGTTAACGTTCCTCTTGTCGCGCTGAGCGGCTCCCACCGGGGTGAGAATCCCAAGCTGGACGGGATGCCGCGCGCCGTGACGCTGGTTCGGAACCGCCGAGTTGACTCGGCCAGCAAGAACCGGTAAGTTTCTGCAGGTTGCCCCGCCGCTGGAATCGGAAGATCCCAGGACGGTGCGCGTCTGATTCTTGAGAACTCAACAGTGTGTCATAGTCGACGAATTAGTTTGTTATGCCCCGTCTTCCGTGTCTGGTGATCGGCGCTTTTGGGTGTTGGTTGTCATGTCGTGGTTGATGGTTTCTTTGGTAAGACAATGATTCTGGCTGATCCCTTTTGGGGGATCGTATGTCAGTTGTTTGTTTTGTCGGGGCATCTCTTTTTCCATGATCGCGCAGGGATGTGTGGTTGTGGTGTTGTTTTTCAACGGAGAGTTTGATCCTGGCTCAGGACGAACGCTGGCGGCGTGCTTAACACATGCAAGTCGAGCGGAAAGGCCCTTTCGGGGGTACTCGAGCGGCGAACGGGTGAGTAACACGTGAGTAATCTGCCCTTCACACATGGATAACTACCGGAAACGGTGGCTAATACATGATACGACATTCGCCCGCATGGGCTGGGTGTGGAAAGTTTTTTCGGTGGAGGATGTGCTCGCGGCCTATCAGCTTGTTGGTGGGGTAATGGCCTACCAAGGCTTCGACGGGTAGCCGGCCTGAGAGGGTGACCGGCCACACTGGGACTGAGACACGGCCCAGACTCCTACGGGAGGCAGCAGTGGGGAATATTGGACAATGGGCGGAAGCCTGATCCAGCAACGCCGCGTGAGGGATGACGGCCTTCGGGTTGTAAACCTCTTTCAGTACCGACGAAGCGAGAGTGACGGTAGGTACAGAAGAAGCACCGGCCAACTACGTGCCAGCAGCCGCGGTAATACGTAGGGTGCGAGCGTTGTCCGGAATTATTGGGCGTAAAGGGCTCGTAGGCGGTTTGTCGCGTCGGGAGTGAAAATCCAGGGCTTAACTCTGGACTGGCTTCCGATACGGGCAGACTAGAGGTATGCAGGGGAGAACGGAATTCCTGGTGTAGCGGTGAAATGCGCAGATATCAGGAGGAACACCGGTGGCGAAGGCGGTTCTCTGGGCATTACCTGACGCTGAGGAGCGAAAGTGTGGGGAGCGAACAGGATTAGATACCCTGGTAGTCCACACCGTAAACGTTGGGCGCTAGGTGTGGGGTCCATTCCACGGATTCCGTGCCGCAGCTAACGCATTAAGCGCCCCGCCTGGGGAGTACGGCCGCAAGGCTAAAACTCAAAGGAATTGACGGGGGCCCGCACAAGCGGCGGAGCATGCGGATTAATTCGATGCAACGCGAAGAACCTTACCTGGGTTTGACATATGCCGGAAAGCCATAGAGATATGGCCCCTTTTAGTCGGTATACAGGTGGTGCATGGCTGTCGTCAGCTCGTGTCGTGAGATGTTGGGTTAAGTCCCGCAACGAGCGCAACCCTCGTTCTATGTTGCCAGCATGCCCTTCGGGGTGATGGGGACTCATAGGAGACTGCCGGGGTCAACTCGGAGGAAGGTGGGGATGACGTCAAGTCATCATGCCCCTTATGTCCAGGGCTTCACGCATGCTACAATGGCCGGTACAAAGGGCTGCGATGCTGTAAGGCGGAGCGAATCCCAAAAAGCCGGTCTCAGTTCGGATTGGGGTCTGCAACTCGACCCCATGAAGTCGGAGTCGCTAGTAATCGCAGATCAGCAACGCTGCGGTGAATACGTTCCCGGGCCTTGTACACACCGCCCGTCACGTCACGAAAGTCGGCAACACCCGAAGCCGGTGGCCTAACCCCTTGTGGGAGGGAGCCGTCGAAGGTGGGGCTGGCGATTGGGACGAAGTCGTAACAAGGTAGCCGTACCGGAAGGTGCGGCTGGATCACCTCCTTTCTAAGGAGTAGGTGGCCATGAGTCTCGTCCCAACAATGGGGTGGGCGATGGTGCTGCTCACTAGTGGAATCGTCGATGAAGCTTGAGCTTGTCTCGTGCTGTCTCTCAGTACTGTCTGTTCCTCCTTGTGGGGGGTGGGCGTGGAACCTGGGGTGGTGTGGGGTGGGTGAGGGGTTGACACACTGTTGGGCCCTGAGGAATCAGCTTGTCTGGTTGCTTGGTGCCTCCTGTGGCCGAACTGCACTGTGGTGTGGGGTTGGTGGTGGGTGGGCCTGTTGTTTGAGATCTGCATAGTGGACGCGAGCATCTTTGTAGCAATTGTTGTTGTGTTGTGTTTGTGAGACAAGCTACGAAGGGCACATGGTGGATGCCTTGGCATCGAGAGCCGATGAAGGACGTAGGAGCCTGCGATAAGCCCTGGGGAGTTGGCAACCAAGCTGTGATCCGGGGGTGTCCGAATGGGGAAACCCAGCTGGAGTCATGTCCAGTTACCCGCGCCTGAATATATAGGGCGTGTGGAGGGAACGTGGGGAAGTGAAACATCTCAGTACCCACAGGAAGAGAAAACAAAAGTGATTCCGAGAGTAGTGGCGAGCGAAATCGGATCAGGCTAAACCTCATGCGTGTGATAGCCGGCGGGCGTTGCGTATGGGGGGTTGTGGGATCATTCAATCCATTCTGCCGGATGGGTACAGAGTAAGAAACCTCAGTTGAAGTTGAAGTCCATTGGAAAGTGGCGCCGTAGAGGGTGATAGCCCCGTAAGTGTAAGGCTGAGGCTCTGGAGTGACATCCCAAGTAACACGGAACCCCTGAAATTCCGTGTGAATCTGGCGGGACCACCCGTTAAGCCTAAATACTCCTCGATGACCGATAGCGGACAAGTACCGTGAGGGAAAGGTGAAAAGTACCCCTGGCGGGGAGTGAAATAGTACCTGAAACCATGTGCCTACAATCCGTCGGAGCGGTGCGTTCAATTCGTTGGACGTGTTGTGACGGCGTGCCTTTTGAAGAATGAGCCTGCGAGTTTGCGTTGTGTTGCGAGGTTAACCCGTGTGGGGAAGCCGTAGCGAAAGCGAGTCCGAATAGGGCGATTGAGTAGCACGATCAAGACCCGAAGCGAAGTGATCTATCCATGGGCAGGTTGAAGCGTCGGTAAGACGACGTGGAGGACCGAACCCACTTAGGTTGAAAACTGAGGGGATGACCTGTGGATAGGGGTGAAAGGCCAATCAAACTTCGTGATAGCTGGTTCTCCCCGAAATGCATTTAGGTGCAGCGTCACGTGTTTCTTGCCGGAGGTAGAGCACTGGATAGCTAATGGGCCCTACAAGGTTACTGACGTTAGCCAAACTCCGAATGCCGGTAAGTGAGAGCGTGGCAGTGAGACAGTGGGGGATAAGCTCCATTGTCGAGAGGGAAACAGCCCAGACCATCAGCTAAGGCCCCTAAGCGGTGACTAAGTGGAAAAGGATGTGGAGTCGCAGTGACAACCAGGAGGTTGGCTTGGAAGCAGCCACCCTTGAAAGAGTGCGTAATAGCTCACTGGTCAAGTGATTCCGCGCCGACAATGTAGCGGGGCTCAAGTCATCCGCCGAAGCTATGGCATTCGCACGTTAGCCAAGCCGCCCTAGAGGTTGGTTCAGGTGTGTGGATGGGTAGGGGAGCGTCGTGTGGCGAGTGAAGCGGCGGAGTGATCCAGCCGTGGACGCCACACGAGTGAGAATGCAGGCATGAGTAGCGAATGAGGAGCGAGAAACTCCTCCGCCGAATGATCAAGGGTTCCAGGGTCAAGCTAATCTGCCCTGGGTAAGTCGGGACCTAAGGCGAGGCCGACAGGCGTAGTCGATGGACAACGGGTTGATATTCCCGTACCGGCAAAGTAGCGCCCATGACGAACCCGGTGATGCTAACCATCTGAAACTTGTTGGACCGATCCCTTCGGGGTGAGGCTGGCAAGCGTAGCGTGGGACCCGAACTGGTAGTAGTCAAGCGATGGGGTGACGCAGGAAGGTAGTCCAACCGTACCGATGGTTGTGTACGGCTAAGCATGTAGGGAGTTACCTAGGCAAATCCGGGTGACTGACTTCGATGTCGATCTTGAGATGTGATGGGGAGCCCTTTGGGTGAAGTGGATGATCCTATGCTGTCGAGAAAAACCTCTAGCGAGCTATGCGCCGCCCGTACCCCAAACCGACTCAGGTGATCAGGTAGAGAATACTAAGGCGATCGAGCAAACCATGGTTAAGGAACTCGGCAAAATGCCCCCGTAACTTCGGGAGAAGGGGGGCCCGGATCGTGTACCCACTTGCTGGGGAAGCGTGAAGGGCCGCAGAGACCAGGCCCAAGCGACTGTTTACTAAAAACACAGGTCCGTGCGAAGTTGTAAGACGATGTATACGGACTGACTCCTGCCCGGTGCTGGAAGGTTAAGGGGACCGGTAAGACGCAAGTCGAAGCTGAGAACTTAAGCCCCAGTAAACGGCGGTGGTAACTATAACCATCCTAAGGTAGCGAAATTCCTTGTCGGGTAAGTTCCGACCTGCACGAATGGAGTAACGACTTGGGCGCTGTCTCAACCGTGGACTCGGCGAAATTGCACTACGAGTAAAGATGCTCGTTACGCGCGGCAGGACGGAAAGACCCCGGGACCTTTACTATAGTTTGGTATTGGTGTTTGGTTCGGCTTGTGTAGGATAGGTGGGAGACTTTGAAGCGGCCACGCCAGTGGTTGTGGAGTCAACGTTGAAATACCACTCTGGTCGTACTAGATGTCTAACCTAGGTCCATTATCTGGATCAGGGACAGTGCCTGATGGGTAGTTTAACTGGGGCGGTTGCCTCCTAAAATGTAACGGAGGCGCTCAAAGGTTCCCTCAGCCTGGTTGGCAATCAGGTGTTGAGTGTAAGTGCACAAGGGAGCTTGACTGTGAGACAGACATGTCGAGCAGGGACGAAAGTCGGAACTAGTGATCCGGCGCCAGCAGGTGGAAGCGGCGTCGCTCAACGGATAAAAGGTACCCCGGGGATAACAGGCTGATCTTCCCCAAGAGTCCATATCGACGGGATGGTTTGGCACCTCGATGTCGGCTCGTCGCATCCTGGGGCTGGAGTAGGTCCCAAGGGTTGGGCTGTTCGCCCATTAAAGCGGCACGCGAGCTGGGTTTAGAACGTCGTGAGACAGTTCGGTCCCTATCCGCCGCGCGCGCAGGAAACTTGAGAAAGGCTGTCCCTAGTACGAGAGGACCGGGATGGACGAACCTCTGGTGTGCCAGTTGTCCCGCCAGGGGCACGGCTGGTTAGCTACGTTCGGAAGTGATAACCGCTGAATGCATCTAAGCGGGAAGCACGTTTCAAGATGAGGTTTCCCACCGGAACAACCGGGTAAGGCCCCCAGCAGAACACTGGGTTGATAGGCCGGAGGTGTACAGCAGCAATGCCTAGCCGACCGGTACTAATAGGCCGAGGGCTTGTCTCATACACACATCACCACATCACTTGCAGTGAGTGGGATGTCGCAAGACAACCGCGCACACTACGATCATGCATCGCGTCCACTAGGCAGTTCCCAACCAACAGACCCCCTCTCTCTGTCTTTACGGAGACCGGTGGGGGCGCGATGGTGGAAACTGAATACACATAGAGCTTGGTACACCCATCAGTGCACACGAACCTGGTGAGTGTTTACCGCAAGAGTTACGGCGGCCATAGCGAAAGGGAAACACCCGGTCCCATCCCGAACCCGGAAGTTAAGCCTTTCAGCGCCGATGGTACTGCACCCGAGAGGTTGTGGGAGAGTAGGACGCCGCCGGACATCTTTTTGCGCAGGGCCACCCTCATCGAGGGTGGCCCTGCTGCCATTTAGCAGCACCCACACGGCTCGTTGCCTGCCTTGCCGAAGGAGGCTCGAGAAGCAGTCCGCGGCTCGGGAACCGCTCACCCGTCGCGCAGCGAACGGATGAGCACCCCCATGCTTGGCTTCGGCTGGAACGACGTGGCCTTCTCGGGCAGCAGCCGCCCCTGGGCGACGATGCGCAGCACGACGTCGAAGTCGGGGGCCGGCATCAGCACCGCCACCCCGTGACTGCGGCGCGCGTGGGTGTGCGCGTCGTCGACCTGGTGGTGGTACCCGACGCGCTCGGGAGCCCGGGGCAGCGCCGGGACGAGCTCCTGGTGCAGGACCTCGACGGCGGCCCGGTCAGGCGCGGTCGCGACCCGGATCGTGGCCCAGGAGGCCCCGTCCGTGGCGACGAGGGTGTCGGGGGAGAGCGCCGCCACCGCCGCGTGCTCCTCGCAGCGCAGCACCCGGGCCCCGGTCCGCTCGGCGGCGCCACACAGCTCGTCGAGGGTCGGCCCCACCAGCACCCGGTGGATCGCCCCGAGGAACAGTGGCGTCTCGTCCTGGTCGACCAGCATCGCGAGCCCCAGATCGTGTGCTCCCCCGGGGTGGCGTCGTTGCAGGCGCAGGTAGGCGGCGTAGCGGTGGTGCCCGTCGGCGATGAGGGCCTGGGTGCCGGCGAGGGCACGGTCGAGCTCCTCGAGCCGGTCGGGCTCGCGGATCGCCCACACCCGGTGCTGCTGGCCGGCCCGGTCGGTGTAGGCGTACGACGGTGCCGTCCCGAGCAGGCGCCGGACGATCTCGCGCGCCGCCGGGACGCCGTGCTGGACCAGGAGGATGGGGGCAGGGTTCATCGCCATCTCCTCCATCCTTTCGGCGAGCTCGTCGGCCTGCACCGGGTGGATCCCCTCGTGCGGGTGGACGGCCCGCTCCGCGGGCTCGCTCGCGAGGTGCGAGACGTCCAGGGCCCCGACGAGACCGCGCACCGTGATCCCGCCGGAGGTGTACTCGTGCAGGTAGACCGCGCTCTCGTCGTCGTGCAGCAGGTGGCCGCGGGACTTCCATCCGCTGAGTCGGGCCGCGACGTCCTTGTAGGGTCGGGCGAAGGCGCGGGCCGAGGCCGGGTCGCCGACCCGGGCCGGGGACAGCATCAGGCCCCGGAACGGCCGCAGCCGCAGCGGTCTCGCCACGTAGGGCGGGGTGACCACGGGGCTGGAGTCCATCGGAGCATCGTAGGGTGCTCCGATCAGGCGCCCGACCCCCGATCCCCGAGGAGGCACCGATGCTCGACGCGTCCGACACGCGCCTGTGCGAGGCCTACGACCTGGCCATGCTCGACCTCGACGGCGTGGTCTACGTGGGTGGTCGGGCGGTGCCCGGTGCCCCCGGACACCTGGCGGCCGTGCGGGAGACCGGGATGCGGGTGGCGTTCATCACCAACAACGCCTCACGACCGCCCGGGCGCGTCGCCGAGCACCTGTGCGAGCTGGGCGTCGAGGCGAGCCCCGAGGACGTCGTGACCTCGGCCCAGGCCGCGGCGCGGGTGCTGGTCGAACGCTTCGGGCCGGGCGCCCGCGTGGTGCTGCTCGGCGCAGCCGGCCTGGCCGAGGCGCTGCACGCGGAGTCGCTCCAGCCGGTGGGGGTCGAGGACGACGCCGTCGCGGTGGTGACCGGCTACGGCCCGGACGTGCTGTGGCGCGACGTCATGCGCGTCGCCGTCCGGATCCGCGACGGCCTGCCGTGGGTGGCGAGCAACACCGACATGTCGATCCCCACCGACTACGGCGTGGCCCCCGGCCACGGGGTGCTGGTGGAGACGCTCCGCTCGTTCAGCCGGCAGGAGCCGGTCGTGGCGGGCAAGCCGCAGCAGCCACTGCTCGACGAGACCGTGCGCCGGGTCGGCGGGGTGCACCCGCTGATGGTGGGTGACCGTCTGGACACCGACATCGAGGGAGCCCGCAACGCCGGCATCGACTCGCTGCTGGTGCTGACCGGCGTCACCGGGCTGGCCGAGCTGGTGGCGGCGCGCCCGCAGGAACGGCCGACGTACCTCTCGGCCGATCTGGACGGGCTGCTGCACGCGCACCCCGCTCCGCGCGACGAGGCCGGTGACGCCGTGCTGGGTGGCTGGGTCGCCCGCGTACGAGAGGGCCTGCTCGCGGTGGAGGGCGAGGGCGCCTCCGAGGACTGGTGGCGGGTCGTCGCGCAGGCCGCGTGGCGTCACCTCGACGACCACGGGACGCCGGTCGACCTCGAGCGGCTGCCGGCGCCGCCCGGGCCGGGACCGGGCGCGGGGTAGCCTCGACCCATGAGTGAAGAAGGCCTGCCCGACGACGGTGAGCGGGTCCGCACCGGGGTGGACCGGGTGGACGCCGTGGTCGTCGAGGTCGAGGGCCTCGAGGACAGGCCGGTCGAGGAGCACGTCGCCGTGTTCGAGAACGCCCACGCGGAGCTGCGGCGTGCCCTGGACAGCCGACCCGTCTCGCCGCCGGTGCCGCAGCACCTGCGCCCTTCCTGACCGACCGTGCCACCCCGTCGCCTCAGGCTGGACGCCGAGCTCGTCCGGCGCGGGCTCGCCCGCTCCCGTGAGCACGCCAGCGAGATGATCGCGGACCGCCGGGTGAAGGTGTCCGGGTCGTTGGCCAGCAAACCGGCGACCGGCGTCACCACCGATGTGGCCATCGTGGTGGCCGAGAACCCCGACCGACCCGACTACGTCTCGCGGGGCGGGCACAAGCTGGCCGGCGCGCTGGCGGCGTTCGGCCCCGAGGGGTTGGTGGTCGAGGGTCGGCGCTGCCTGGACGCCGGCGCCTCCACCGGCGGGTTCACCGACGTCCTGCTGCGCGCCGGAGCCGCCGAGGTGGTGGCGGTCGACGTGGGCTACGGCCAGCTCGCCTGGCCGATCCGTCAGGACGAGCGGGTGCGTGTCCACGACCGGACCAACGTCCGCGAGCTGACCACCGAGACGATCGGCGGGCCCGTCGACCTGGTGGTCGGGGACCTGTCCTTCATCTCGCTGCGACTGCTGCTCGACCCGCTGCTGGGAGTCTGCGCGCCCGAGGCCGACCTGGCCCTGATGGTGAAGCCGCAGTTCGAGGTGGGCAAGGAGCGGGTCGGCCGGGGCGGCGTGGTCCGCGACCCCGAGCTGCGCGCCGAGGCCGTGAACGCCGTCGCGCAGGCCGCGGGGCACCGCGGGTGGGGCGCCCGGATGGTGGCGACCAGCCCGCTGCCGGGGCCGTCCGGCAACGTCGAGTTCTTCCTGTGGCTGCGCCACGGCCCGGCCCGGATCGACTCCGAGCACATCGCCCGGGTGGTGCGGGCCGCGTCCTCGTCGGGGGTCCCGGGTGAGAGGGTGGAGCCGTGAGCGAGACGACCATCACCCCCGCTCCCGGCGCGGGCTCCCTGCCGGGGCCGGCAGCGGGCGACCCCACCGCACCACGGCGGGTCCTCCTGCTGACCCACACCGGCCGCGCCGACGCGCGCGACGTCGCCCGCGGATTCGTCAAGGCGCTGACCGGTCACGGCATCGTCGTCCGGCTGCTGCGCGCCGAGGCGCGTGACCTCGAGCTCCGTGCCGACGACTTCGACCCGCGGCTCGAGCTGGCCGACACCGAGGCCGACGCCAGCCGCGACTGCGAGCTGGCCCTGGTGATCGGCGGCGACGGCACGATCCTGCGCGCCGCCGAGATCACCCACGACAGCGGCACCCCGGTGGTGGGGGTGAACCTCGGCCACGTGGGGTTCCTGGCCGAGGCCGAGCACGACGACGTCGAGTCCACCATCGACGCGATCGTGAGCCGCCGCTACACCGTCGAGGACCGGATGACCCTCGACGTCAGCGTGCACCGCGACGGCGAGGTCGTCTTCCGCACCTTCGCGCTCAACGAGGCCAGCGTCGAGAAGGCGGCCCGGCAGCGGATGCTCGAGGTGGTGGTCGAGATCGACGGTCGTCCGTTGTCCCGCTGGGGCTGCGACGGCGTCGTGTGCGCGACGCCGACCGGCTCCACGGCCTACAACTTCAGCGCGGGAGGCCCCATCGTGTGGCCCGAGGTCGACGCCCTGCTGATCGTGCCGATCTCGGCCCACGCCCTGTTCGCCCGGCCGATGGTGGTCGCGCCGACCTCGGTGCTGGCCGTGGAGGTGTTGGCCCGCACCGAAGGCGCCGGCGTGCTCTGGTGCGACGGGCGCCGTGCGGTCGACCTGCCCCCGGGGGCCCGGATCGAGGTCCGCCGCGGGCCGCGGCCGATCCGGCTGGCCCGGCTGCACCGGGCCCCGTTCACGGACCGGCTGGTGGCCAAGTTCGGGTTGCCCGTCGAGGGGTGGCGGGGCTCGAGCGAGCGCCGGCGGATGCTGGCCGAGGGCGACGATGCTTGAGGAGATCCGGATCGGCTCCCTCGGGGTCATCGACTCCTCCACCCTGGAGCTGGGCCCGGGCCTGACCGTGATCACCGGTGAGACCGGTGCCGGCAAGACGATGATCGTGACGGCGCTCGGGCTCCTGCTCGGGGGTCGCGCCGACACCGGGGCCGTCCGTTCCGGCGCGAGGACCGCGCGGGTCGAGGGTGTCGTCCGGGTGGGCGCTCTCGCCGCCTTCGCCACCGCGGTCGAGGAGGCCGGCGGAGAGGTCGAGGACGGCCGGGTCGTCCTGGCCCGCAACGTGTCCGCGGAGGGCCGCTCACGCGCCTTCGTCGGGGGGGCCTCCGTGCCCGTCTCGGCGCTCGCCTCGGTGGCCGAGCCGCTCGTCGCGGTGCACGGCCAGTCCGACCAGCACCGGCTGCTGCAGGCGCGCGCCCAGCGCGAGGCGCTGGACCGCTTCGGTGGCGAGCCGACCGCCGGGCTGCTCGGCGCCTACAGCGACCTGTACACCCGGCTCGGGGCCTGCGAGCGCGAGCTCGACCAGGTGGTCGCCAGCGCCCGGGAGCGCGCCCGCGAGGCGGACCTGCTGCGCTTCGGGCTCGACGAGCTGGAGGCGATCGACCCGCAGCCCGGCGAGGACGCCGCGCTGGCTGCGGAGGAGTCGAGGCTGGGCTTCGCCGACACCCTGCGCACCGCCGCCGAGCAGGCCCGCGAGGCGCTCTCCAGCGAGCTCGACCAGCCCGACGCCCTGGCGACGACCTCGGCGGCGCGCAGCGCGCTGGACGGCGTGCGCGAGCACGACCCGGAGGCCGGCGAGCTGGCGGACCGGCTCGCTGAGATCACCTACCTGCTCTCCGACCTCGCCGCCGACGTGGCGTCCTACGCCGCCCGGCTGGAGACGGACCCGGCCCGGCTGGCCGGCGTCTCCGAGCGACGGGCGGCGCTCACCGCGCTGACCCGCAAGTACGGCGACACCATCGACGAGGTGCTCGCCTGGGGGCAGCAGTCCTCGCTGCGACTCCTCGACCTCGAGGGCACCGACGAGCGGATCGAGGGGCTGCGGGCCGAGCGGACACACCTGCGCACCGGGCTCGCCGAGGCCGCCGACCGGCTCTCGCAGGCGCGGGCGGCCTCCGCCGGCCGACTGGCCGACGAGGTGACCGCCGAGCTCGGCCTGCTCGCGATGCCGCACGCCCGCCTGGCCATCGACGTCCGCCAGGCCCCGGCCCCGGCCCCGGCCGACGACGCGCCCGCCGTCGGCCGCCCGCTGGAGGTCGGCGGGCGCTGGCTGCGCTTCACCGCCTCCGGGGTCGACGAGGTCGAGCTCCTGCTCGCCGCCAACACGGGCTCCGAGCCCCGTCCGCTGGGCAAGGGTGCCTCCGGCGGTGAGCTCTCCCGGGTGATGCTGGCCGTGGAGGTGGCACTGGCCGGCACCAGCCCCGTGCCGACCTTCGTCTTCGACGAGGTCGACGCCGGTGTCGGTGGCACCGCCGCCGTCGAGATCGGTCGGCGCCTGGCGCGGCTCGCCCACGACGCCCAGGTGCTCGTCGTCACGCACCTGCCGCAGGTCGCCGCCTTCGCCGACCGTCATGTCGTGGTCGAGAAGTCCAGCGACGGGACGGTGACCAGCTCGGGTCTCACCGTGCTCGACGACGAGCAGCGTCAACGCGAGCTGTCCCGGATGCTGGCCGGCCAGACGGACTCCGACACCGCGCTCGCCCACGCCCGCGAGCTGCTCGACGTCGCGCAGCCCGCGCGCGCCCTTGGCTGAGCCACGCAGGCCGTCCCCCGACGCGCCCGGGCGGCCCTGATGCGCCGGGGCCCGCATCCGGGCTGGGAGAATCGACAGGTCATGAAGATCTCCGCACGACAGCGTCCTCCCGCACCCCTGCCCGGTCTCGTCGGCACCGCCCGGGTGGAGCGCCGCACCCGGATGCTGCTGCCCCGGCTGCGTCCGGGCGACCTGGCGGTCCTCGACCACCGCGACATGGACCGGGCCACGGCCCAGGGCCTGGTCGACGCCGGGGTCAGCGCGGTGCTGAACGCTGCGCCGATGATCTCCGGGCGCTACCCCAACCTGGGGCCGGAGGTGCTGGCCCAGGCCGGGGTCGTGCTGGTGGACGGCCTCGTGGACGGACTGGGGGGTGCGGGACTCGGCGCCATCGAGGACGGCGCCCGGGTGCGCCTGCACGACGGGGTCGTCTACGTCGGCGACCAGCCCGTCGCCAGCGGCCGCCTGGTCGGTGCCGACACGGTGCGCAGCGAGATGGCCGAGGCCCGCACCGGTCTCGTCGCCCAGCTGGAGAGCTTCACGCACAACAGCACCGAGTTCCTGCGCCGCGAGCAGGACCTCCTCCTGCACGGTCGCGGGGTGCCGCGGCCGGTCACCCGGATCGCCGGCCGCCCGGTGGTCGTGGTGGTCCGCGGGCACGAGTACGCCGCGGAGCTGGCCGCGATCCGCCCGTACCTGCGTGAGCAGAACCCGGTGCTGATCGGGGTCGACCGAGGCGCCGACGCGCTGGTCGAGGCCGGCTTCCGCCCCGACGTCGTGGTCATCGACGGGGCCGGGGACGACGCCGAGCGGCCCAGCGCCCAGGCCCTGCGCTCCGCGCGTGACGTGGTCGTCCGCGTCGCGCGCGGCGGTGACCGGTCGTCGACCGACGCCCTCGAGCGCCTAGGCGTCCGCCCGCTGCGCCTGGAGACCGCCGCCACGCCCGAGGACGCCGCACTGATCCTCGCCGACGCGGGGGAGGCCTCGCTGATCGTCGGGGTCGGCATGCACGCCACGCTGGACGAGTTCCTGGACCGCCAGCGCTCGGGGCTGGCCAGCACCTACCTGACCCGGCTCAAGGTGGGTCCGCGCCTCGTGGACGCCACGGCCCTGCCCCAGCTCTACTCGGGCCGGGTCCGGCCACGCCACCTGTACGCCGTGATGCTCGGTGGCCTGGCCGCGATCGCCGCCGCCATCTCGGTCACCCCGGTCGGGAGCGAGTGGGCGGGCTCGCTCGCCTCCGCGCTCCACGACGTCGTCGACGCCCTGCTCGTCCAGCTGTGAGGATCCCCGCTCCGTGATCTCGTACCGCCACCACATCGTCTCCCTGGTCGCCGTCTTCCTGGCCCTGGCCGTGGGCATCGTCCTCGGCGGCGGTCCGCTCACCGACCTGGGCCGGGCCGAGACCCCCTCGCGTGAGACCCAACGCGCCTCGCAGCAGGTCGAGCGCAGCGCCGGCTACGGCGACGACTTCGCCACGGCCGGCGCCGCCACCCTCTACGGCGGCGGGCTCCGGGGCCAGGCCGTCTCGATCCTGACCCTGCCCGGTGCCCCCGGCACCGAGGTGAGCGCGCTGGGTGAGCAGGTGGCCGCTGCCGGCGGCACCGTGGCCGGCACGTACGAGGCACAGCCCTCGCTGGTCGCGGGCTCGGAGAAGTCGCTCGTCGACACGCTGGGCAGCCAGCTGGCGACCCAGCTCGGGGCCGGGGCGGTCGGTGCCGACGTGCCGACGTACGAGCGGATGGGGCAGCTGCTCGGCATCGCCCTGGACACCGGCGAGGCCAGCGTCCGGGACACGACCGCGGTACGCCAGAGCCTGGCCGGGGCCGAGCTGCTGACCTCCCCGCGGGCACCGGAGGCTTCCGGTCTGGTGCTGGTGGTGCTCGGCGACGAGACCGACGACGCGATCCTCTCCGGTCTCGTCGGCGGTCTGGCCGCGGGCGCGACGGGGGTCGTCGTGGCCGGTGACACCGCGTCCGGTGCCTCCGGCGACCTGCGCGCCCTGCGCGGCGGCGACGTGGTGGACGAGGTCGCGACCGTCGACGGGGTCGACACCGTGCTCGGCCAGGTCACCGCCGTGCTGGCCCTGGGCCGCTCGCTGACGGTGCCCGGAGGGTCGTTCGGCGCGTCCGGTGCGGACGGTCCGGTCCCACTGGGATAGGATGAAGTCCCGTGAAGAACGCGACGCCGACCAAGCACGTATTCGTGACCGGAGGGGTCGCCTCCTCCCTCGGGAAGGGGCTGACGGCCTCGAGCCTGGGCAGCCTGCTGAGGTCCCGCGGACTGCGGGTGACCATGCAGAAGCTGGATCCCTACCTGAACGTCGATCCGGGCACCATGAACCCCTTCCAGCACGGCGAGGTCTTCGTGACCGACGACGGTGCGGAGACCGACCTCGACGTCGGCCACTACGAGCGGTTCCTGGACACCAACCTGTCCCAGATCGCCAACGTGACCACCGGGCAGGTCTACTCCAGCGTCATCGCCAAGGAGCGCCGTGGCGACTACCTCGGTGACACCGTCCAGGTGATCCCCCACATCACCAACGAGATCAAGGAGCGGATCCGGGCGATGGGCGGTGACGACGTCGACGTCGTCATCACCGAGGTCGGCGGCACCGTCGGCGACATCGAGTCGCTGCCCTTCCTCGAGGCCGCCCGCCAGGTGCGCCACGACGTCGGCCGCGGGAACTGCTTCTTCATCCACGTCTCGCTGGTGCCCTACATCGGCCCCTCCAAGGAGCTGAAGACCAAGCCCACGCAGCACTCGGTCGCGGCCCTGCGCTCGATCGGCATCCAGCCCGACGCCGTCGTGTGCCGCGCCGACCGCGACCTCCCGGAGAGCATCAAGGGCAAGATCTCGCTGATGTGCGACGTCGACGAGGAGGCCGTGATCACCTGCGCGGACGCCCCCTCGATCTACGACATCCCCAAGGTCCTGCACCGCGAGGGGCTCGACGCCTACGTGGTGCGTCGCCTCGACCTGCCGTTCCGCGACGTCGACTGGACCGTGTGGGACGACCTGCTCCGCCGCGTGCACCACCCGCGCGAGGAGGTCACGGTCGGCCTGGTCGGCAAGTACGTCGACCTCCCGGACGCCTACCTCTCGGTCGCCGAGGCGCTGCGCGCCGGCGGGTTCGCCCACGAGGCGAAGGTCCAGCTGCGCTGGATCCCCTCCGACGAGTGCGAGACCCCGGCCGGTGCCGCACGCCACCTCGAGGACGTCGACGCCGTCTGCGTGCCGGGCGGTTTCGGGATCCGGGGGATCGAGGGCAAGCTCGGCGCCCTGACCTACGCCCGCACCCACGGCATCCCCACCCTGGGCCTGTGCCTGGGGCTGCAGTGCATGGTCATCGAGTACTCCCGCAGCATGGCCGGCCTCGAGAAGGCGGCCTCGACGGAGTTCGACCCCGACTGCCCCGAGCCGGTCGTGGCGACCATGGCCGAGCAGATGGCGTTCGTGGAGGGCGCCGGTGACCTGGGCGGCACCATGCGCCTGGGCCTCTACCCGGCGGCCCTCAAGCAGGGCTCGGTCGTGCGCGCCGCCTACGGCGAGGCGCTGATCGAGGAGCGGCACCGGCACCGCTACGAGGTCAACAACGCCTACCGGGAGCAGCTCGAGCAGGCCGGGCTGGTCTTCTCCGGCACCTCGCCGGACAACAACCTCGTCGAGTTCGTGGAGCTGCCGCGCGAGGTCCACCCCTACTACGTCGCGACCCAGGCGCACCCGGAGTACCGCTCGCGCCCGACCCGTCCGCACCCGCTGTTCGCCGGGCTGGTCGGCGCCGCCATCGAGCGCCAGCGCGAGCTGCGCTTCCCCATCGACGAGAGCACCCTGCGCCGCAAGGACGAGGACGACGACTGACCGGCTGCCCCCGGCGGTCGGGGGACGACGGCGGGGGGCTCAGCCGCGGGCGCGCAGCATCCGGCTCAGGGTGTCGGCCCCGGTGAGCAGCGTGGAGCGCACGGTCGGGTCCTGACCCGGGCGCCGCGCCAGGTCACGGGCGCGCTCGACGTACGCCTCGTCCCCGGTGACCGGGAGCATCGCGCGGAGCAACGAGCCGACCGCGAGCATCCCACCACCGGAGAGCCGCTCGACCTCGTCGAGGTAGCGGTGCGCCCACGGCACCATCAGGGCGTGCTGCGCGGGGCGCCAGAACGCGGCGGCGACACCGATCGTGGGCAGGCCGGCGGGCACGGACCGCTCCTCGAAGAGCGCGGACCAGACCTCCTGCTTGGCCCCCTGCTCGGCGCGCGCGGCCCGCACCGACAGGGCGCGCACCCAGGCGTCGGGGTCGGGGTCACGCTCCAGGAGCGACTGGACGGCGCCAGTGCTGGCGTCGGCGTCCTCGCCGAGCGCCGCGCGCCGGATCTGCAGGCGCCACGCGAGGTCGAGGTCCTCCTCGGCGGCCTCGGCCACCAGCGCGAGGTGCTTCGGGGTCGCCGCCGACGCGGCGAGCGTGCGCAGCGCCGGTACCCGGTGCTCGTCGACCGCGGACAGCTCCGCGGCCCGGCCGGCGAGGCGCTCGAGCCGGGCCGGGATCGCGGCCGGACGCGTCCACTGCTCTGCGGCGCGCAGGGCCAGCGCGAGGAACGGCTCGACGACGCCCGGGCTGCGCTCGGTGCCGAGCACCCCCAGCACGCAACCGAGGAGCTCGTCGGTGGCCAGCTCGCCCTTGAGCAGCATGTCCCAGGCCGTGGTGACCGCCATCGCCCGCGAGAGGGGGTCCGGCAGGGAACCGGCGCGCTCCAGCATGGTGCGCAGCGAGC
Source organism: uncultured Actinomycetota bacterium (assembly GCA_963760585.1). Taxonomy (GTDB): domain Bacteria; phylum Actinomycetota; class Actinomycetes; order Propionibacteriales; family Nocardioidaceae; genus Nocardioides. The sequence continues at coordinate 119,663 of CAVXDI010000002.1, read as the reverse complement.
GCTCGTCGGTGCGCACGGCGGCGAAGGTGAGGTCCTCGTCGTTGACGAGGTACAGCTCGGCCGGAGGCAGGTCGGGGACCGGCGTCCGCGGCCCCACGGTGTCGACGTGCACCGTGGCGACCCGCTCGAGACCGTCACCGACGGTGCGGAAGGCCCCGATGGCGAGGTGGTGCTCGCGGGGCCCGTGCCCGTCGACGGGCCCGGTGGCGAGGATCTCGCCGCGCACCAGCGTGAGGGTGTCGGTGCCGGCCCGGTCGAACCACGCCGTGGTCCACCCGGAGAGGTCGCGGTCCGCCGCTGCGCCGACCGCGGCCATCAGGTCGGCCAGCCGGGTGTTGCCCCAGGCGTGCTCGGCGAAGTAGGCGCGCAACCCCTCGAGGAAGCTCTCCTCGCCGACCGTCGCCACCAGCTGCCGCAGCACCGCCTCACCCTTGACGTAGGTGATCGCGTCGAAGTTGGCCATCGCCTGCGCGACGTCCGGCACGTCGCCGCGGATCGGGTGCGAGGCGGGTCCCATGTCCATCTGGTAGCCACCGGGCTCGCTGGCCGCGAGGTGGGTCGCCCAGGCGTCGGTGAACTCCGTGGCCCCGACCGACGCCCAGCTCGCCGCCCACGAGGCGAAGGCCTCGTTGAGCCACAGGTCGTCCCACCAGCGCATCGTGACCAGGTCGCCGAACCACATGTGCGCCATCTCGTGCAGCAGCACCGAGGCGACCAGGGCGCGCTGGCCGTAGCTGGGCGGTGAGCGGAAGAGGACGGCGTCCGTCCAGGTCACGCAGCCCCAGTTCTCCATCGCGCCGCCCATGTTCGGCACGAAGACCTGGTCGTACTGCTCCTGGCCGAACGGCAGGCCGAAGCGCTCGCCGAAGAACGCCAGACCGGCCTCGGTGACGCCGAACAGGTCCTCGGCGTCCCGCTCCAGGTAGGCGCGCAGCGACTGGCGGCAGTAGAGCCCCAGGCTGTGCCCGCCGGCCTCACGACGCATCTCGTGGAAGGGCCCCGCGTTGATCACGACGACGTAGGTCGACAGCGTGGGGGTGTCGGGGAAGGACCAGCGCCGGGCCTCTCCGACCTCACCCTCGGTGCCCCCGGGCAGGGCCTCGACGGTGTCGGGCCGGCCGTTGCTCGTCACCGTCCAGGACGCCGGGGCGGTCACGGTGAAGGCGTGCGGCGCCTTGAGGTCGGGCTGGTCGAAGCAGGCCCACGCGCGCCGGGCGTCGTCGGCCTCGAAGGAGCTCCACACGTAGACCAGCCCGTCCGAGGGGTCGACGGTGCGCTGGATCCCGGCTCCGCTGCCGGTGTCGGCCTGGACCGCCTCGACGACCAGGGTGTTCTCCGCAGCCAGGTCGCCCAGCGGGATCCGTCCACCGGAGACCTCGTCGAGGTCCAGGGCGCGGCCGTTGAGGGTCGCGCGCCGGACCTCGGCGACGCAGTCGACGAACGTAGCGGCCCCCGGCTCCCGGGCGGTGAACGTGATGGTGGAGGTCGACGCCCACTGCTCGCCCTCCAGCAGCCCGCACAGGTCGACGCTGATGTCGTAGCGCTGCACCTCGATCAGCTCGGCTCGCTGCTCGGCCTCCGCGCGGGTCAGGCTGCGCTCGTCGTGGCTCATGCGGTTCCCTCGTTCGGCGGACGGGTGGGGCCGGTGGGAGCCCGAGCGCGTCCCCGGCCGATCAGCGGTGCCACGGTAGCGTCACGAACATGACGACGACCCCAGCCACGCCACGCCCGCTGGCCGACGAGCCGGCCTCGTGGCCGGTGGTGGACTCCACCGACCTGCACCGCGACCACTGGGTGATGGCCCTGCGTTCCGACCGGATCCAACGCCCCGGGCATCCGGAGGAGGAGCCGTTCGGACGCCTCGTGCTCGAGCACCCGGGCGCGGTCATCGTGCTGGCCGTGGACGACCGGGACCGGGTGCTGTGCCTGTGGCAGTACCGCCACCCGGCGCAGCGCAGCTTCGTCGAGCTCCCGGCGGGGCTGTGCGACGCGGAGGGGGAGTCGCCGCTCGAGGTCGCCCGGCGCGAGCTGCGCGAGGAGGCCGCGCTGGAGGCGCGGATGTGGACCCACCTGACGACCGTGTACTCCTCGCCGGGCATCAGCGCCGAGGTGATGCACCTCTACCTGGCCAGGGACCTGAGCGAGGTGGACCGGGGCGACTTCGTGCTGACCCACGAGGAGGCCGAGATGGAGTCCTTCTGGGCGCCGTTCCCAGACCTGCTGGCGGCCGTCCTGGACGGCAGCGTGGGGGACGGCCCGCTGGTGAGCGCCGTGCTCCTGGCGCAGGCCCGGGGCCTGGTCGGCGCAGCCGGCTCCTGAGGCCCCGAGGCGGCTCCCGACGCCTGGCGCACCGGGGGCGGTGCCGCGCTCGCAGCCACCCTCGACGTGGCCCGGGTGGACACCCCGCCGGCCCGGCTCGCTTCCGCCGGCGCGCACCGGACGGGAACGGCGCGCCGACCCCGGGCGGCTCGGCGCCCGGCTGGCGATATGGTCGTCCCGGCGCCCCAACGACGAGGCGACCGACATTGACCAAGGAGTCCAGGTGCGGGTCGGAGTTCCCAAGGAAGTCAAGAACCACGAGTACCGGGTGGCGATCACCCCGATCGGGGTGCACGAGCTGGTGGCCCACGGTCACGAGGTCTGCATCGAGACGGGTGCCGGGGTCGGGTCGTCGATCAGCGACGAGGAGTACGTCGCGGCCGGTGCCCAGATCCTCCCCGGCGCCGACGACGTCTGGGGCAGCGCCGACATGGTGCTCAAGGTCAAGGAGCCGGTGGCCCAGGAGTACGCCCGGATGCGGGAGGGCCAGACGCTCTTCACCTACCTCCACCTCGCCGCGGACAAGCCGCTCACCGAGGAGCTGATCTCGCGCCGGGTCACCGCGATCGCCTACGAGACCGTCCAGCTGCCCTCCGGCGGGCTGCCCCTGCTCTACCCGATGTCCGAGGTCGCCGGCTGCCTGGCGCCCCAGGTCGGCGCCTACTCCATGCTCAAGGCCGAGGGTGGCCGCGGCGTGCTGATGGGTGGCGTCGGCGGCGTGGCCAACGCCAAGGTCGTCGTCATCGGCGCCGGCGTCTCCGGGCAGAACGCCGCCAACATCGCCCTGGGCATGGGGGCCGACGTGACGCTGCTGGACACCGACCTCGACAAGCTGCGGATGTCGTTCTGGCGCTACGGCAACCGCGTGCACGGCCTGGCCTCGTCCAAGCTCGCCATCGAGCAGCAGGTGATGGAGGCGGACCTCGTCATCGGCGCGGTGCTGATCCCGGGGGCCAAGGCACCCACGCTGGTCTCCAACGAGCTCGTCTCCGCGATGAAGCCGGGCTCGGTGCTCGTCGACATCGCCGTCGACCAGGGCGGCTGCTTCGAGGACACCCGGGCCACCACGCACGCCGACCCGACGTTCCGGGTGCACGACTCGGTCTTCTACTGCGTGGCGAACATGCCGGGCGCGGTGCCGAACACCTCGACGTACGCGCTGACCAACGCGACGATGCCCTACGCCGTGGCCCTCGCGAACAAGGGCTGGGCGCAGGCCTGCCGCGACGACCGCAGCCTGGCCCTCGGGCTGAACACCCACGCCGGGCAGCTCACCAACGCACCGGTGGGCCAGGCCGTCGGCATCGACGCCGTCTCGCTGGACTCGGTCCTGGCTCCGGAACTGGGCTGAAGCAGGAGTGACGTCAGCGGTCGTGGCTCCCACCGGGGACCGGGCGGGCGAGGGAGGGCCGGACGGCGCTGCGCGCGCCGTGCGGACCTACCTCGACCACCTGCTGGTCGAGCGTGGGCTGGCGACGAACACGCTGACGTCCTACCGCCGCGACCTGCGGCGCTACCTGCAGTTCCTGGGCGAGGCGGGGATCCGCGAGCTCGACGCCGTCCGGGAGGGCACGGTGTCGTCCTTCCTGGTGCGCCTGCGCGAGGGTGACGCCGACCACCCGCCGCTCAGTGCGACGTCCGCGGCGCGGACGCTGGTGGCCGTGCGCGGCTTCCACAAGTTCGCGCTCGGCGACGGTCTGGCCTCGCTCGACCCGGCCAGCGCCGTGAAGCCACCGAGCCCGGCCAAGCGGCTGCCGAAGGCACTGCCGCTCTCCGACGTGGAGGCGATCCTGGAGGCCGCCGGCGCGGCGGGCACCACGCTGGCGTTGCGCGACCGGGCGCTGCTCGAGGTGCTCTACGGCACCGGCGCCCGGATCTCCGAGGCCGTGGGCCTCGACGTCGACGACCTCGACCAGGTCGACGGCACCGTGCTGCTGCGCGGCAAGGGGAGCAAGGAGCGACTGGTGCCGGTGGGCTCCTACGCCCGCGACGCCGTGGCGGCGTACCTGGTGCGGGCCCGCCCCGAGCTGGTCTCGGTCTCCGGCGCCGCGACCACCGCCGGCGCGATGTTCCTCAACGCCCGCGGCGGACGCCTCTCGCGCCAGTCCGCCTGGGCGGTGCTGGTCAGGGCGGCCGAGCGGGCCGGGGTGACCCGCGACGTCTCCCCGCACACGCTGCGGCACTCCTTCGCCACCCACCTGCTCGACGGCGGCGCCGACGTCCGCGTCGTCCAGGAGCTCCTCGGGCACGCCTCGGTGACCACCACGCAGGTCTACACGCTGGTCACCGTCGACAACCTGCGCGAGGTCTTCGCGACCGCGCACCCCCGGGCCCGAGAGTGAAGGCCCGAGAGTGAAGGCCCGAGAGTGAGCGGGCCCGGCGGCTGGGTGCCGCGGACCGGGGCCGGCCCGGACGCCGTCTACGACGCGTTCAGCGGCTGGGTCGACGGCCAGGGCCTGGCGCTCTACCCGCACCAGGACGAGGCGGTCCTCGAGCTGCTGGCGGGCAGCCACGTCGTCCTCGCCACCCCGACCGGTTCGGGCAAGTCCCTGGTCGCGGTGGCCGCGCACGCCGCGGCCCTGGCCACCGACCGGGTCAGCTTCTACACCGCCCCGATCAAGGCCCTGGTGAGCGAGAAGTTCTTCGCGCTGTGCGAGGTCTTCGGGGCCGAGAACGTCGGCATGCTCACCGGTGACGCCGCCGTGAACGCCGACGCCCCGATCATCTGCTGCACCGCGGAGGTGCTGGCCAACGTCGCGCTGCGCGAGGGCGCGGACGCCGACGTCGGCCTCGTGGTGATGGACGAGTTCCACTTCTACGCCGAGCCCGACCGCGGCTGGGCCTGGCAGGTGCCGCTGCTGGAGCTGCCCGGGGTGCAGTTCCTGCTGATGTCGGCCACCCTCGGCGACATGACCCGGATCGCCGCGGACCTCACCCGGCGCACCGACCGGGAGACCGCGATCGTCGACGACGCCGAGCGACCGGTGCCGCTCAGCTTCACCTACGCGATGACCCCGTTGCCCGAGACCCTCGAGGAGCTGGTCAGCACCCGGCAGGCACCGGTCTACGTCGTGCACTTCACCCAGGTCGCGGCCATCGAGCACGCCACGACCCTGCTCTCGCCGAGCTCGACCGGGGTGGTGCGGCTCAGCCGCGAGGAGCGCGACGCGATCGCGGAGAAGATCGGCGCGTTCCGTTTCGCCGCGGGCTTCGGCAAGACGCTCTCCCGGCTGCTGCGCAGCGGGATCGGGGTGCACCACGCCGGGATGCTGCCCCGCTACCGGCGGCTGGTGGAGCAGCTGGCCCAGCAGGGGCTGCTCCAGGTCATCTGCGGCACCGACACGCTCGGGGTCGGCATCAACGTGCCGATCCGCACGGTGCTGTTCACCGGGCTGGCGAAGTTCGACGGCACCCGCCAGCGGGTGCTGCGCTCGCGGGAGTTCGCCCAGATCGCCGGTCGGGCCGGTCGGGCCGGTTTCGACACCGCGGGCCTGGTCGTGGTGCAGGCGCCCGAGCACGCCATCGAGAACGACCGGGCGAAGAAGAAGGCGGAGGCGAAGAACGCCGCGCTGAGCGTCGAGAAGCAGGCCAAGCGCAAGAGCAAGGCGCAGCTGAGGAAGCCCCCCGAGGGCGCGGTCGTGTGGACCGAGCAGACCTTCGACAAGCTCGTCTCGGGGGAGCCCGAGCCGCTGGTCAGCCGGATGAAGGTCGACAACGCGATGCTGATCAACGTGCTGGCCCGGGAGGAGGACGCCTTCCCGGTGCTGCGCCGGCTGCTGATGGACAACCACGAGGACGCCCGCTCCCGGGTCCGGCTGGCCCGGCGCGCGCTCCGGCTGACCCGCAGCCTGGTGCACTCGGGCACGCTCACCCGGCTCGACGGGCCCGACGGCTTCGGTCGCCGCTACATCCTCACCGTCGACCTCCCGGTCGACTTCGCGCTCAACCAGCCGCTGGCGCACTTCGCGCTGGCCGCCCTCGACGTGCTCGACCCGGAGTCGCCGTCGTACACGATCGACATCGTCTCGGTCATCGAGTCGGTTCTGGAGGGGCCCCGGCAGATCCTCATGGCCCAGCAGCACGCCGCCCGCGGCGAGGCGGTGGCCGAGATGAAGGCCGACGGGATCGAGTACGAGGAGCGGATCATCCTGCTCGACGCGATCACCTGGCCGCGGCCGCTCGCCGAGCTGCTGGAGGCGACGTACGAGATCTACCGCGAGCGGCACCCGTGGCTGCGCGAGGACGCGCTGTCGCCCAAGGCGGTGGTGCGCGAGATGTACGAGCAGGGGATGAGCTTCACCGACTTCGTGAGCCGCTACGGCCTGGCCCGCTCCGAGGGGCTGGTGCTGCGCTACCTCACCGACGCCTACCGCACGCTGCGCCACACGGTGCCCGAGGCGCACCGCACCCCCGAGCTCGAGGACCTCGTCGAGTGGCTGGGGGAGACCGTGCGCCAGACCGACTCCTCACTGCTCGACGAGTGGGAGGCGCTGAGCGACCCCGAGGCCGTGCACCGGGTGGCCAGCGAGCTGGCCGAGCACCGGCCCCCGACCTCGCCGCGGCCGATCTCCCAGCAGGAGCGGCCGTTCCGGGTGATGGTGCGCAACGCGATGTTCCGCCGGGTCGAGATGGTGGCGCGCGACGACCTCGACGGGCTGATGAAGCTCGAGCGGGCCGCCGCCGACCGGACCGAGCCGCCCCGCGAGGTCGTGATGACGCGCTCGACGTGGGACGCCGCGATCGAGGAGTACTACGCAGAGCACGACACGCTCGGCACGGACGCCGATGCCCACGGGCCGCAGCTGCTGGTCGTCGAGCCGGCGACGGGGGAGCCCCTGGGGGCGCCGGAGGACACCTCCGCACGGCTGTGGCGGGTCCGCCAGGTGCTGCACGACCCCGAGGGCCACCACGACTGGGTGATCGACGCGGTCGCCGACCTCGACGCCTCCGACGAGGCCGGCGAGCTGGTGCTGGCCACGGCGGCGATGCACCGGCTCTGACGGAGCCGGGAGCCGGAAGCCTGGAACGGGACCCGGTGGATCCGGGCGAGATGGGTACGGGGCTGGCCTACGAGAGAGGTCGGTCCACCATGAAGGCACTCACCTGGCACGGCAAGCGCGACGTCCGCGTCGACGACGTCCCCGACCCCGTCCTGCGGGACCCGACGGACGCGATCATCAAGGTCACCTCCACCGCGATCTGCGGATCCGACCTGCACCTCTACGAGGTGCTCGGCCCGTTCCTCTCCCCGGGGGACGTGCTGGGTCACGAGACGATGGGGATCGTCCAGGAGGTCGGCCCCGAGGTCAGCCACATCAAGGCCGGCGACCGGGTGGTGATCCCGTTCAACATCTCCTGCGGCTCGTGCTGGATGTGCTCGCGCGGCCTCTTCGCCCAGTGCGAGACCACCCAGAACCGGACGACCGGCAAGGGTGCGTCGCTGTTCGGCTACACCGAGCTCTACGGCTCGGTGCCGGGTGGCCAGGCGGAGTACCTGCGGGTGCCGCAGGCCCACTTCGGTCCGATCAAGGTGCCCGACGAGCACCCCGACGAGCGGTTCCTCTTCCTCTCCGACATCCTCCCCACGGCGTGGCAGGCGGTGGAGTTCGCCGAGGTGCCCGCCGGCGGCACCCTGGCCGTGCTGGGGCTCGGGCCGGTCGGGCAGTTCTCCGCGCGCATCGGGCGCCACCTCGGGGCGGAGCGCGTCATCGCGGTCGACTCGGTGCCGGAGCGGCTCGCGATGGCCCGGCGCCACGGCATCGAGACCCTCGACAGCCGCGAGGTGGACGACGTCGCCGCGACCCTGATCGAGATGACCTCGGGGCGCGGCCCCGACGGGGTGATCGACGCGGTCGGCATGGAGGCGCACGACTCCCCGGTCGGCCAGGCCGCGCACGCCGTGGTCGGGCTGCTGCCGGACCCGCTCGCCAAGCCGCTCACGGACCGGATGGCGCTCGACCGCCTCGGGGCGCTGCGCACCGCCCTGAAGTCCGTGCGCCGCGGCGGCACCGTCTCCGTCAGTGGCGTGTACGGCGGCGAGGTCGACCCGCTGCCGATGATGGAGATGTTCGACCGGGGCATCTCGATGCGGATGGGGCAGTGCCACGTCAAGCGCTGGACCCCCGAGATCCTGCCCCTGGTGCTCGACGACGCCGACCCGCTGGGCACCCTGGACATGACCACGCACCACCTGCCGCTCGCCGAGGCGCCGCACGGCTACGAGATCTTCCAGAAGAAGCAGGACGACTGCATCAAGGTGGTGCTGAACCCGTGAGTGATCCCTCGGGCCCGACCGCGGTGCTCGTCACGGGCGCGTCGTCCGGCCTCGGCCGTGCCGCGGCCCACCTGCTCGCCTCCCGGGGCACGCCGCTGGTGCTGGCCTCGCGCTCGGCGCGGGCGCTCGAGCAGACCCGCCAGGAGTGCGTGGGCCGCGGCGCCCCGAGCGTGCTGGTGGTGCCGACCGACGTCGGGGACGCGGCGGCGGTGGACGCGCTCCTGGACCGGGCGTGCGCCGAGCACGGTGGCCTGCGCGGCGTCATCCACGCCGCGGCGGTGATCGCCTACGGCCGGTTCACCGACGTCCCGGTGGAGGTCTTCGACCGGGCGCAGGTCACCAACGTCCTGGGCACCGCGAACGTCGCCCGCAGCGCGCTGCGGCTTTTCGAGCGCCAGGGGGGTGGCGCCCTGGTGGTGGTCGGCTCGGTGCTGGGCAAGATGGCGACGCCGTACCTGAGCACCTACGGCACCGGCAAGTGGGCCGTGCACGGTCTCGTGCGCACCCTCCAGATCGAGGCCCGCGCGACTCCCGGCGTCCGGGTCAGCCTGGTCTCGCCGGGCGGCGTGAACACGCCCGTCTACGACCAGGCGGCCAGCTACACCGGTCGCGCCGGCCAACCGCCGCCGCCGGTCTACCAGCCGGAGACCGTGGCGAAGGAGATGGTCGACGCCCTGGACCACGACCGCCGCGACCGCGACGTCGGTTTCGCCAACAAGCTCATGGTCTTCGGCTTCCGGGCCCTGCCGGGTGTCTTCGACCTCCTCGTCGGCCCGATGATGCGGACTCTCGGCCAGGGCCGCCCCGCGGTCGACCCGCACCCCGGCAACGTCCTCGAGCCCCACCCCGACGGCGAGGCCGTCCGCGGACGCTGGCCCCACCTCTGGGGCTGACCCGAACCAGCCCTGTCGCTGCGCCGACGGAAGGACGACGATGAGGCGGTGATCCGCTACGTCGTCTCGTCACCCCTCTCGTTGGCGCGACTGCTGTGGTGGTACGGGGAGGACGACCTCTGGCCGCGCGCCCTCGCCCTGGCGCCGGATCAGGTGGCCGCCCTCGCGGCGTCCTTCGCGCAGCTGCGGACGGATCCGGCGGCGGTGGCTCGGCAGTGGCCGACGGCGCCTCGCCACGATGCGCCCCTGCTGCTGCCGACCATCGGGCTTCTGGAAGGGACCTCGCGACCGGCGGTGCGGCGACACCGTCGGCCGGATGCGGCCATGCCCGCCGCCCTGGCCGTCGAGGAGGAGGAGCGTTGGCGCGACCCCCAGCTCGAGGAGGTCGCCCGGATCGTCGACACGCTCTCCGGTGTCCGGGAGCGACTCGGTGTCCCGGCCGACCAACCCCGGTTGCGCGGCCGCTGGGCCCACTGGTGACCCGCGGGCTCGGCTGGCACCCGGCGGGGACAGTCCGCGGGGATAGGGTCGCTGGCATGAGTGAGGTACGGACGAGTGACAACCCGGGGGAGCAGCGCTACGAGGCCCGGGTGGACGGCGAGCTGGCCGGCTTCGCGGCCTACCGGGTGGAGGGTGGGCGGGTGGTGTTCACCCACACCGAGGTCGACGACGCCCACGAGGGGCAAGGTGTCGGCTCCGCGCTCGCCCGCTTCGGTCTGGACGACGTCCGCGCGGCCGGGCGCGGCGCCGTGCCGGCCTGTGAGTTCATCCGCGGCTGGATCGACCACCACCCGGAGTACGCCGACCTCGTCACCGGACTGACCGGTCCGACCGGTGCACGCACGACCGGGTTCCGGGCCGGTCGTCGACCGGGACGCACCGCCGCGGAACGGTGAAGGTTGGGCCGCAAGTTGTGCACAGAGTTGTGCACAGGCGACCCGTTGCCTGTGCACTTGACCGGGGCCGATTCCACAGTCTCTCAACAGATGTGATCCCGGACCGGTGGGAACCGCCCCTCGTCTTGTCGCCGGTGGGGGCCGGGCATAGTGTCGCCCGCGGGCTCGGCCACAAGTCGCCGAGTCGACAATAGTGAGGAAGTGGCAATGAGCGGTGGCGGCACTTTTCCGGGACCGTCCGGAGCATCCGGCAGCAGCGCCTCGCAGATGCCCCCGATGGTGCGACCGCCCGTCCCTTCCCCGACCGAACAGGACACCGTGAGCGACCCCCTCCCCTTCGAGCGTCCCGCCGAGCGCGGCGCCCAGGAGCCTGCAGCGCAGCCCACCCTCGGCGTCCCCGCCGAGGCCCCCCTCGGTCCGACCGGCCGGCCGATGATCACGCTCCAGGAGCCCAAGCCGCTGACCGAGCACGGCAATGCGCGCGTCATCTCCATGTGCAACCAGAAGGGTGGGGTCGGCAAGACCACGACGACCATCAACCTGGGCGCCGCCCTGGCCGAGCAGGGCCGGCACGTGCTGCTCGTCGACTTCGACCCGCAGGGCTCGCTCTCGGTCGGGCTCGGCCTCAACCCGCACGAGATGGACCTGAGCATCTACAACCTGCTCATGGAGCGCGACGTCACCATCGACGACGTGATCGTGCCCTCCGGCGTCCCCGGCATGGACCTGCTGCCCTCCAACATCGACCTCTCGGCCGCCGAGGTCCAGCTGGTCCACGAGGTCGCCCGCGAGCAGACCCTGCAGCGGGTGCTGGCGCCCGCCCTGGAGCGCTACGACGTCATCCTCATCGACTGCCAGCCCTCGCTCGGCCTGCTCACGGTCAACGCGCTCACCGCCTCGCACGGGGTGATCGTGCCGCTGGAGTGCGAGTACTTCGCGCTGCGCGGGGTCGCGCTGCTCAAGACCACGATCGACAAGGTCCGCGAGCGGTTGAACCCGAAGCTCGAGATCGACGGCGTGCTCGGCACCATGTTCGACGGGCGCACCCTGCACAGCCGCGAGGTGATGGACCGCCTGGTCCAGGCCTGGGGCGACAAGGTGTTCCACACGGTGATCCGGCGGACGGTGAAGTTCTCCGACTCGACCGTGGCCGGCGAGCCGATCACGTCCTACGCGTCCTCCTCCAAGGGCGCCGAGCACTACCGCGACCTCGCCAAGGAGGTGCTCGTCCGGTGTCTCGACGGGTGAGCCTGCCGGCCGCCGACGACCTGTTCCGTCCTACTCCCCAGCAGCAGGCCCAACAGGCCCAGCGGGCCCAGCAGCAGGCTCAGCCGGCCGGGAAGAGCGTGCGGGCGGTGCCCGACGCTCCGGAGGAGACGAGCAGCGCCAGCGCCGGGACGACGCGTACGCCCAGCGGGCGGGTGCGCCACGACGAGAAGATGACCGTCTACGTCACCTCCGACGAGCTGCTGGACCTCGAGCACGCGCGGCTGGCGCTGCGCCGCTCGCACGCCCTGGCCGTCGACCGCGGCCGCCTGGTGCGGGAGGCGGTCGCCCTGGTGCTGGCCGACTTCGAGGAGCGCGGCGACGACAGCGCACTGGTACGGCGGCTGAGCGCGCAGTGACCCCGAGCCGATGAGCGCCCCGGCATGAGCCGCGCCCAGGAGCGGTCCCAGGAGCGGGCCCGGGGTGGGACGGAGGGCGCGCCGGCGGCGGGCTTCGAGCTGCACCTGGCCAACTTCGAGGGCCCGTTCGACCTGCTGCTCAGCCTGATCGCCAAGCACAAGCTCGACATCACCGAGGTCGCGCTCTCGCAGGTCACCGACGAGTTCATCGCCTTCGTCAAGATCGGCGGCAAGGCCTGGGACCTCGAGCAGACCTCGTCGTTCCTGCTGGTCGCCTCGACCCTGCTCGACCTCAAGGCCGCCCGGCTGCTGCCGCAGGGCGACGTGGAGGACGAGGAGGACCTCGCACTGCTGGAGGCCCGTGACCTGCTCTTCGCCCGGCTCATGCAGTACCGCGCCTTCAAGCAGGTCGCCGGTGTGCTGGAGACCCGGCTGGCGCGGGAGTCGCGGCGCTTCGCCCGGGCCGTGGGCCTCGAGGAGCGGTTCGCCACGCTGCTCCCCGAGGTGCTGATCGGGATCGGCCTGGAGCAGTTCGCGGCGCTGGCGGCCCGGGCGCTGGAGCCCAGGCCGGTGCTCGAGGTGTCGTTGCAGCACATCCATGCCGCCAGGGTCAGCGTGCGCGAGCAGGCCGCGATCGTGGTCGAGCGACTGCGCCGCGCGAGCACGATGACCTTCCGGGCGCTGTGCGGCGACTCCGAGGACACCCTGACCACCGTGGCGCGGTTCCTCGCCCTGCTGGAGCTCTTCCGTGAGGGCGTGGTGGCCTTCGACCAGGTCACCCCGCTGGGGGAGCTGACCGTCCGCTGGACCGGCGGCGAGGAGGACGAGATCGAGATCACCGACGAGTTCGACGGGACGCCGCAGGAGACCGAGGTCGCCGCAGTCGACCCGGCCCCGCCCGACGAGCAGGCAGAGGAAGCAGACGCATGAGCGAGACCACGGGCGACGCCCCGATCCCACAGACCGAGGCCGAGGGGAGCCCCGAGGCACCCCCCGTCGCGCTGCACCCGGCGCTGGAGGCGGTGCTGATGATCGCCGACCAGCCGCTGGACGCGCTCACCCTGGCGACGGCGGTGGCCCACCCGGTGGGCGAGGTAGACGCCGCACTGAGTGCCCTGGCGGCCGGGTACACCGAGCAGGGCCGGGGCTTCGAGCTGCGCAACGTGGCCGGCGGCTGGCGGTTCTACTCCCGTGCGGAGTACGCCGCGGTGGTCGAGGGCTTCGTGCTCGACGGGCAGCAGGCCCGACTGACCAACGCCGCGCTGGAGACCCTCGCGGTGGTCGCCTACAGGCAGCCGATCTCCCGGGCCCGGGTCTCCGCGATCCGTGGGGTCAACGTGGACGGCGTGATGCGCACCCTGCTCACCCGGGGCCTGGTCGAGGAGGCCGGGCAGGACCACGAGACGACCGCGAACCTGTACCGGACCACCAGCTACTTCCTGGAGCGGATCGGCGTCACGTCGCTCGACGACCTGCCGGAGCTCGCGCCGTACCTGCCGGACATGGACGACATGGAGGACGAGCTGGAGCGCATGGCCGGGCCCGGCGCCGCCCCCGACCCGACCCGGGCGCCGGGCGAGCCCACCGCGCCGCAGGAGCCGCCGGCGAGCGGCGGTACGGTCGAGACGTGATCGCCACCGACGACGACGGCCTGGTCCGTCTGCAGAAGCTGCTCGCCCAGTCGGGGGTCGCCTCCCGCCGCAAGTGCGAGGAGCTGATGCTCGACGGCCTGGTCGAGGTCGACGGCGAGGTCGTCACCCGCCTCGGCACCAAGGTCGACCCCACCACCGCGGTGGTCCGGGTCGACGGCAAGCGGTTGCCGCCGATCTCCCCGCACGTGTACCTGGTGCTGAACAAGCCCCGCGGCGTGGTCTCGACCATGTCGGACCCGGAGGGGCGGCGCACCCTGGGCGACGTCGTGGCGCACCGGCCCGAGCGCCTCTTCCACGTCGGGCGCCTCGACACCGACACCTCCGGGCTGCTGCTGATGACCAACGACGGCGACTTCGCCCAGCGGATGGCGCACCCGTCGTACGAGGTGGACAAGACCTACGTCGCCGAGGTCGACGGCGAGGTCACCAAGGTCACCGTGGCCACCCTGCTCGACGGCGTGACCCTGGAGGACGGCCCCGTCACGGTCTCGGGCGCCCGGATCATCAGCGTCTCCGGGCGCGGACGGGGCGCCAAGTCGATCGTCGAGCTGGTGATCCACGAGGGCCGCAACCGGATCGTCCGGCGCCTGCTCGAGCAGCTGGAGCACCCGGTGCGCCGGCTGACCCGCACGGCGATCGGGCCGGTCAAGCTGGCCGGCATGGAGTCCGGCACGCTGCGCGAGCTGACTCTCGACGAGCTCGGCGTGCTGCTCGACAGCGCCGAGATGTGACCGGACGGGACCGGACGTGACCAGCGGTGAGGAGCGGGCGTGACCACTGACCCCAGCAGCATCGGCGCCTGGCCGACGCTGGTCGTGCGCGACGCGGCCGCCATGACCGAGTGGCTCGCCGCGATCGGCTTCGTCGAGAACGCGCTGTTCCACGACGAGGACGACGCCACCGTGCTGCGGCACGGTGAGCTGCTCTGGCCCGCCGGGGGTGGGCTCATGCTCGGCTCCGCGCGCGGGAACCCGCACTGGCCGGCGCAGCCCGGGCACGGGGCCACGTACCTGGTCAGCGACGACGTGGACGAGGTGTTCGCGGCCGCTACCCGCGCCGGCGCCGGCGTCGTCCAGGAGCCCTGCGACGCTCCGCACGGCGGGCGCAGCGCCGCGGTGGCCGATCCCGAGGGCAACCTGTGGTCGTTCGGCTCCTACCGGCCCTCGGCGATGCCCGCGGCGCGCTCATCGGAGCCGGACGGCGAGGCGCCGTCCATGCCACAGGCGGACTGAACGCCCGGGCCGCCGGCTCGTTAGCCTTGGGCGGTGCTCCGGGACCGACCGGGGCCGAGGGACGAGGAGAGACGACGTGGCGGTACGCGCGGTCCGTGGGGCGACCCAGCTCGAGGAGGACTCCCGCGACCACATGCTGGAGCGGGTGGCCGAGATGGTGCTCGACGTGATGGCCTCCAACGGCCTCGAGGTCGACGACTTCATCTCCGTGATCTTCACCGCCACCTCCGACCTGGTCTCGGAGTTCCCGGCCTACGCCGCGCGCCGGCTCGGGTTCGGCGACGTGCCGCTGATCTGCGCCCGCGAGCTGGAGATCGAGCGCTCCATGCCCCGGGTGGTGCGGATGATGGCCCACATCGAGACCGACCTGCCGCGCGCCGAGCTCACCCACTGCTACCTGCACGGCGCGGCCGCGCTGCGCAGCGACCTGACCCGGGTGCGTGCGGTGCCCGACGATGCGTGAGGTCCCGGCGCCGAGCGGCTCACTGGTGGGCCCCGTCGAGGTCGTCGGGGCCGGTCTGCTCGGCACCTCGATCGCACTGGCGTGTCGCCGGGCCGGCCTCGAGGTGCTGCTGAGCGACACCTCGCCGGAGAACGTGCGCACCGCCTCCGGGCTGGGCGCCGGCCGGGCCCGACGCGCCGGGGACGTGGCGCAGCTGGTCGTGGTGGCCGTGCCGCCGGACCACCTGGGCGCCGAGGTCGCCCGGGCGCTGGCGAGCGGCGCGGTGGTCACCGACGTCGGCAGCATCAAGACCGGGCCGCTGGCCGCCGTGGCCGGCACCCCGGGCGTCGAGCGCTACGTCGGCGGGCACCCGATGGCCGGCAGCGAGCGCTCCGGGCCGCTGGCGGCCAACGCCTCGCTGTTCGACGGCCGGCCCTGGGCGGTGACCCCGCACCCCGGCTCCGCGGCGGACGCGGTGGCGCTGGTCGACGCGCTGGTGCGCCTGTGCGGCGCGGTGCCGGTGCGCCTCAGCCCCGAGGAGCACGACCGGGCCGTGGCCCGCACCTCCCACCTGCCGCACCTCCTCGCCGTGCTCGTGGCGGGCCGGCTGGCCGACGCCCCCGCCGAGCACCTCGCCCTCTCCGGCCAGGGGGTGCGCGACGTGACCCGCATCGCGGCCGGCGACCCCGGGCTGTGGCAGCAGATCGTGACCGGCAACGCCACCGCCGTGCTGGGGCTGCTCGAGGAGGTGCGGGGGCAGCTGGACCTGCTGATCGACGCGGTGGAGAGCGGCGAGCGCACCGAGCTGGTCGCGCTGCTGGACCGTGGCGTCGCGGGGACCCGCGCCATCCCCGGCAAGCACGGCGGCCCGCTGCGCCCGATGCGCTCGGTCTTCGTCTCGGTGCCCGACCACCCCGGCGAGCTGGCCCGGCTCTTCGCCGACGCCGGGGGCAGCGGGACCAACATCGAGGACGTGCACATCGACCACGACCCGGGGCGCCCGGTCGGCCTCGTCGAGCTGCTGGTCGAGGAGGCCGGGGCCGAGCGGCTGCTGGCGTCCCTGGAATCTCGGGGATGGGTGACCCACCGGTAGGGTGCGGGCTGCATCCGACGCGCCCAGGCGCGTCCTCCCGAGCTGAGAGCAGGTCCCGGCACGTGTCCAGCAGCGCCCCGCCGTCCGCGCCGGCCCACCCCGGACTGGTCGTCGCCATCGACGGTCCCTCCGGGTCGGGCAAGTCGAGCACGTCGCGCGGCGCCGCCGTACGCCTCGGGACCCGCTACCTCGACACCGGGGCGATGTTCCGGGCGCTGACCTGGTGGCTGCTGCGCGAGGGCGTCGACGTGCACGACGCGAGTGCCGTGGCGGCCCGGGTCGAGGAGCCCCAGATCGTGTCGGGCACCGACCCGTCCGCCCCCACCATCACGGTCGACGGGGTGGACGTCGCCGAGGCGATCCGGGGCGAGGACGTCACCGGCTCGGTCTCACCGGTCAGCGCGGTGCCGCAGGTGCGGGCGCGGCTGCTGCGCCTCCAGCGCGACGTGATCGCCGCCGCCGCCAGCGGCCCCGGCATCGTCGTGGAGGGCCGCGACATCGGCTCCGTCGTCGTCCCGGACGCCCCGGTCAAGGTCTTCCTCACCGCCGACCCCGCCGCGCGCGCCCTGCGCCGGGCCGCCGAGGAGGGTGGCACCGACGTCTCCACCACCGAGGCCTCGCTGCTGGCCCGCGACCGGATCGACTCCGGGCGGGTCACCGCCCCGCTGGTGCAGGCCGACGGGGCCGTGCACATCGACACCACGCCGTACACGCTCGCCGAGGTCGTCGGACAGGTCGTCGCGCTCGTGGAGGCGGTGGAGGAGCCCGCGTGAGCGCGTCCCGTCACCACGAGCTGCCTCGCAGCGACGGGGCGCAGCACCCTCCTCGGGTGTTGGTGCACCCGCTGCGGGCCCCGGCGTGCGCTCTCGTGGAGCGGCGCACGAGGCCCCGGCCCTTCACCAAGGAACAAGTGGAGGCCGCGTCGATGTTGCTCCGGGGGCACATGCTGGTCCACTTGGACCAGGCGCGCGCGTCGACAGGTCGTTCCCTGCCCGGTCCGCTGCCCGCCACCGACGTCGAACCCGACCCCGCCACCGGGGTCACCGAGCAAGGAGCATCATGAGCGAGGGGCACCCCGAGCCCGACGAGACCAACCGCGAGAGCGGGAGCGAGGCCCTGGGCCCGGTCCCGGTGCTGGCGGTGGTCGGTCGACCGAACGTCGGCAAGTCGACGCTGGTCAACCGCATCATCGGCCGCCGCGAGGCGGTCGTCGAGGACGTCCCGGGCGTGACCCGGGACCGCGTCTCCTACGACGCCAACTGGAACGGTCGCGCCTTCACCGTCGTCGACACCGGCGGCTGGGACCCGGACGCCCGCGGGCTCGCGGAGCGGATCGCCGCGCAGGCCGAGATCGCGATCGGCCTGGCCGACGCGGTGCTGTTCGTGGTCGACGCGACGGTCGGCATCACCGACACCGACGCCGCGGTCGTGAAGATCCTGCGCTCGTCGAAGAAGCCGGTCATCCTGGCCGCGAACAAGGTCGACGACCAGCGCACCGAGGCCGAGGCCTACGGGCTGTGGAACCTCGGGCTGGGGGAGCCGTTCTGCGTCTCCGCGCTGCACGGTCGCGGCTCGGGCGACATGCTCGACGCGATCCTGGCGGCGCTTCCCGAGCCCCCGCCGGAGGTCATCGGCGAGGTCGGTGGCCCGCGCCGGATCGCGATCGTCGGCAAGCCGAACGTCGGCAAGTCCTCGATGCTCAACATGCTGGCCAAGGAGGACCGGGTCGTCGTCGACAACGTCGCCGGCACCACGGTCGACCCGGTCGACGAGCTGATCGAGCTCGGTGGGCGGACCTGGCGCTTCATCGACACCGCCGGGATCCGCAAGCGGGTCAAGACCGCCTCCGGGCACGAGTACTACGCCTCGTTGCGCACCAGCACCGCGATCGACCGGGCCGAGGTGGCCGTGCTGGTCATCGACGGCGGTGAGTCCATATCGGAGCAGGACCTGCGGATCATCCAGACGATCCGGGAGGCCGGCCGGGCGCTGGTCATCGCGTTCAACAAGTGGGACCTCGTCGACGACGAGCGCCGCTACTACCTCGAGCGCGAGATCGAGCGCGACCTGGTGCAGGTGCAGTGGGCGCCGCGCATCAACGTGACCGCCCGCACCGGCTGGCACATCGACCGGCTGGTGCCGGCGCTGGACAAGGCGCTGGCCGGCTGGGAGACCCGGATCCCCACCGGGCAGCTCAACGCCTTCCTCGGTCGGCTGGTCGCCGAGCACCCGCACCCGGTGCGCAGCGGCAAGCAGCCCAAGATCCTCTTCGGCACCCAGGCGACCACCGCGCCGCCGATGTTCATCCTCTTCACCAGCGGCAAGCTCGACGACGGCTACCAGCGCTACATCGAGCGTCGCCTGCGCGAGGAGTTCGGCTTCGTCGGTACCCCGATCGAGATCCAGCAGCGCCCGCGCGAGAAGCGCAAGCGCTGAGCCACGCCGTGGGGGAGCCCGATTCCTTGTGGGCCGGGCCCCTGCGATAGTGTTCACTCGCTCGTGGTGGTCCGCCACCACCGGCTTCGGGCTGTAGCGCAGCTTGGTAGCGCACTTGACTGGGGGTCAAGGGGTCGCAGGTTCAAATCCTGTCAGCCCGACCGAAGAACCGCCCCTGACCTGTGGAAACGCAGGTCAGGGGCGGTTCTAATTTTGTACCAGATCGCCTTATTCCGCACTTATTCCGCACGTATTCGCGGCAACGGGTGTCTCAGCCACCCTCACGACGGGCCAGTTCGTCGAGCACGTCGGCGACGTCGGCTGCGATGGCGGGCTTGGAGATGTAGAACTCGCGGGTGATGGCGGGGGAGGAGTGGCCGAGCTGCTGGGAGGCGGTCTCGGCGTCGATGCGCTCCGAGATCAGGGTGGCCACCGTCTTGCGGAAGGTGTGCGGGGTGACCCAGTCCAGCCCGGTGTCCTTGCGGATCTGGCGCCATCGTCGCTCCACGTTGCTGACCTGCTGCCAGGTGCCGGTCCGGGTGGGAAAGACAGCATCGTTCGGAGTGTCTCTCGATCGTCGCGAGCCGGCGCCGAAGCATGGTGACGGCGAAGCCAGGCAGGACGACGGTCCTCAGGCCGGCGTCCGACTTCGGGCTGGATTTGCGGTAGGTGCCCCTGCCGGGCTCGGTCTTGATCGTCCCGCTGATGGTCAGGGTCGGCCGGGGGGCATCGAGTGCGACGTCTGCCCAGCGGACTGCGAGGATCTCCCCGATCCGGGCTCCGGTCGCCAGCATCAGGTCGACGATGTCCGCCATGTCGCTGGACGCCTTGGGCCCCGGCCGCTGCTCGGTCATCCACGCTCGGAGCGCCTCGCGGACCGTGGCGAGGTCGTCGAGGGTCAAGGACCGGGTCTCGGACTTCTCCCGGTGGATGCGAGACGTCTGCTGCACCGGGTTCACAGCGAGGGCGTCGTGACGCACGCGCCATCCCGAGCATCGCGCCCAGCACCACCTTGGCCTTTCGCTGGCGGCTCACGCTCGTTGCGCGGAGGCGGACCAGAAACAGATCGAGACGACTGGTCGTGACCTCCCGCAACCGCAGGCCACCCAGCTCAGGGATCACCACCTTGGTGAGCACGCGCTCGTACTCACGGATGGTGCTGTTCTCGATGCGGTCCTCGGCGCGCAGGTAGGCCAACCACAGCGATGCGAGCTTCGCCACGGTGGTGTGGGCGGTGATCGGCTGCCAGGTAGGGGTGGCCCTGTCCACCAACTTCTCGCGCAGCGCACGCGTTGCCGCGGCGGCGGTGGTCCCCGTGGCGGTGACCTCTCGGGTCACGCCATCCTTGTCCCGGATCCGGGTGTGCGACCGGTACGCACCGTCACGAACCCGCTTCGTCCGGATCGTGCCCCAGGTGCCCAGCGATGTCGGTGGCCGACCTCGACCCATGACGCTCCCTTTGGTCTAGCGCGGCCCACTCGCCCTGGACAACGAGAGCCCGGAGGTGGCCCGCTGCTCCTGGACGGCACCGCCATCGTCGAAGGTCTCGACATGCTCGGCGACCCATGCATCCAGGTCGGAGCGCCGATACCTCAGGTAACCGCCGAGCTTGACTGCTCGCGGCCCGAAGCCCACGCGGCGGGTGCGCCAGGTGTAGAGCGTGGCCTTCGGGATGGTGAGGTACGCCGCTGCTTGGTCGATCGTGAGGATGGCGTTCTCCTCGCGCGTGGTCGTCATGGTCATGGCTGCCCTCGTCTCTCGGCGGTGTCACCCCCGTCAAGCGCCTCGGCTTCCGCGAGTGGACACCTGCTGACTCCCGACCTCACCTGCGACGGGATGCCCGACACCGGCTTCCGGGTGATGAGGAGATCATGGGAGGGCAGGCCGGCGACATGGCGGGCGGACCATCGAACTTGTTGATGGACGCGCAGGGTCTACACGCTGGGGACCGAGTGAGACGTCGCTCGTGCTCATCTTGGGACCGCTTTGACCGAAGCGTTCGGCAACGGCAGCGACCCCCATGGAGGGGCTCCGATCTGAGCAGCCGGCTGTCTTGATGCGCGCGCGTTCCCTGCGCATGGACACCGGACCCAGCGTCCCGGCGGGCCGTCGCAGACGGGAGCGGGGAGTGCGTAGCGGCACGAGTTCTTGACAGGTCATAGGCGGTGGTAAGACGCGGCCTCAACAACGCACGCAGCGCGGCAGATGCATGCGTTCCCGGTGGTCCCGCCACCGGGCCATTGACTGACGGACTTGCGTCTCGCGCTGTCGGTTCCGCTGATGCAGGTGGTCTCTCATCCAACAGGTGGGGCTGGACCCGCCCAGCCAATCGTCTCCCGACGACCGCAATCTCGGCACTCCTTGAGTTGCCTCGATCGATCGTGGTCCCAGATCTTGTGGTAGCGGTGGAGACCAAGCCTGCACCGCCAACTCTTGGCCATCCTTCAGCGTGCACCCAACGGTCTGAGCGATCAAGCGTTCGACGCGCGCTCATGGGTTGCTAGGGCACG
This sequence comes from uncultured Actinomycetota bacterium, assembly GCA_963760585.1. Taxonomy (GTDB): domain Bacteria; phylum Actinomycetota; class Actinomycetes; order Propionibacteriales; family Nocardioidaceae; genus Nocardioides. The sequence goes on along the minus strand of CAVXDI010000002.1, from coordinate 98,291 downwards.
AGCATCAGGGGAGCGAAGGATCGGGATGATCAGTCGCGAACTCCTCGGCGGCGCTGTCGTCAATGAGCTCCTCGTCCAGGAGCCACTCGACGGCGCGTCGCTGGGCTCGTACATCACGCAGCGCATGCCATGCCGAGATCAACTCGGGGTGGTGCTCATAGAGTTGATGCTTGAACCGTCGGAAGGATCCCCGTCCCTGCAGCGAGCCGGCCAGGCGTCGGCCGGCCGCACGGTCGCTGACGCTCTCGGCGAAGTCGACCATGTCCTGGTACCAGACGTACGACGGCAGCGGATCGATGAGAATCAGATTCAGCTCTTCCAACTCGACTGGGTTCTGCCCGTCGATGCCGGTGTCGCTGGTCCAGAACGCCAGCTCACCCGTGTGCGGGTCGATGAGCCATCGGTGCTCGTAGTCGGTCTGATCTGCGAGCGCGGCTGCGATCTCCTCGACGTCGATTCCAACCAGGTCGAGCATCTGCTCAGGCTAAAACGCCGACCCGGCGTCCGGGAAGAGTGCAGGAACGACGCGAGCCCTGAGGCGAACGCGGCGATAAGACGTACCTCATCGCGGCATGTGAGGGCGTCAGTGCTGCGTCTCTTGGTCAGCCCATTCGTGCCGCAGAATCGACAACATGGCTGAGTGTCGCCACCCGTCCGAACAAGATGCCCACGCTGACCGCAATCTTCCTTCTCGGCATGACTCTCCTTCGGTTGAGCATCGGTGCACCCCCGGGGTTCGGGACGTCGGCTGCGCTGAGGTTTCGCGACGGTCGTCGGCGCACACTCGACATCAGGAAGAACGCGGGTCTCGCCACGATGAGCCCTGCCATCCTTGCGAGCCGCACCGGCGAAGTCGGTGGTCCTCCGTTCCCCTCCCGGTCGGGGTGCTCGCCCAACGCCGCCCGGCGGCCTGTCCTGGGGCCTCTGGCATTCGAATCGTGATGCAGATCAGTGGTCATGGTCGTTACCTGTTCCTCAACGGTCGATTCGGGTGGGGGCGGCGTTGAGTGGCAATCGATGTGGTTCGGCTGGCCTACTTGACCTCGGCTCTCAGGACGAGTCCGAGTCCGATGCCTAGTGGGATGAGCACCCAGATCACGGCGCTGGCTCCGAGGTGTGCCCATTGCTGGCTGGTCACGGTGCCGTCGATCAGAGTGCCACCGGCGTACTTGAAGTCGACCCACGGCTGCAGGTGTCGGAACCAGTCCTGTGAGGTCGCCAGGACCGTCGACACGGTTGGCAGCACGAAGGAGTAGACGAAGTAGCCCACCAACGCCCCGGCGGAGCTTTGGATCACCACCCCGAGCATGAAGCCGACCAGCAGGGCCAGGACGTTGGCCAGGATGAGCGTGAACATGTTGGTAACGGTCAGATCCCAGACTGGCTGGACCCCAGTGATCCTCGCTCCGATGAGGTTCCCGAGTGCCCCGACTGCGAGGGCGATGGGGATGGTGGCGATGGCGACGCCTACGCAGGCGATGGCCTTGGCGGCGATCACCCGGTTGCGGTGGGGGACCAGGGTGAAGGTGGTGAGCCCGCTGCGCTGGCTCCACTCACTGGTCACGGACAGGATTGCGATGATCGGCAGGACGACGGTCATGGGGAAGCTGATCGCGATCGCGATTGCGCTGTAGGTCAGACCATCATTCGTGGTGAACGCGATCACGGCCGTGGTGGCGAGCAGCGCGAGGATGCCGATGCTAACCATAAGCCAGTACCCGGACCGGGTGTCGAACATCTTGCGCAGCTCGGTGGTGATGATGCGGCCCATGGGGATGGCCCGATGGGCAGTCCTGAAACCCGGCGTGCCCCCGGAAACGAGTGCGGGGGTGGTGTTGAGGGTTGTCATGCGACTGCTCCTTCGGGGTGGTTGTCGCGTTGGGTCTCGGCGGTCAGTGCCAGGAACATCTCCTCGAGTCCGGCTCCGTCGGCCGGGCGGAGCTCGAGGAGCGGTAAGCCGGCGGCGAAGGCGATGCCACCGGCCTGCCCGGCGTCGGCTTGGGCGAGCAGCCCGTCGGTCCCCACGGGGGTGGAGGTGACCCCTGCGTCGAGCAGTGCCCGGGCAACCGCTTCGCGATCGAGGGCGCGGATCATCGATCCAGCGGACCGAAGCAGGTCGCTCTTGGGTCCTTGGGCCACGATGCGGCCGTTGCCGATCACCACGAGGTCATCGGCGATGACCTCGATCTCGTGAAGCAGGTGGGAGGACAGTAGGACGGTGCCGCCTCGGTCGGCGTAGTCGCGCAGTAGTTCGCGCATCCAGCGGATTCCGGCGGGGTCGAGGCCGTTGGCGGGTTCGTCCAGGACGAGGACTTCGGGTTCGCCGATGAGTGCGGTGGCGATGCCGAGCCGCTGCCGCATGCCGAGGGAGTAGTCGCGCACGCGCCGCGCGGACTCCTGAGGCGTGAGGCTGACGACGTCGAGCATCTCCTCGACGCGGTTCCGCGGAAGTCCCATGAGTCGTTGGGCGATGGTCAGGATCTCTCGGCCGGTGCGGCCGGCGTGCTGGGCGGAGGCATCAAGGAGGACCCCGACCTCAAGCCCCGGGTTGGGCAGGTCCACGTAGCTGCGCCCCAGCACGGTGGCGGTCCCCGACGTTGCTCTGGTGAGGCCGACAAGGATCCGCATGGTGGTGGACTTACCGGCCCCATTGGGGCCGAGAAATCCGGTCACACGGCCCGGCCGTGCGGTGAACGTGACGTCGCCGACCGCGGTGAAGTCGCCGTAGGTTCTGGTCAGTAATTCGACGGTGATCATGGGCTGGGTCCTTTGGGATGGGTTGGCGGTGCGCGAGTCGGCAGAGCGCCTGGCGGGTCTGGTCGTGTGAAGGGTCAGGTGTCGGTGTCGATGCTTCTGACCGAAAGGAGGGTGGCGCCGAGGTCGCGCACCTTGGCGATCAGGCCGTGCAGTTCGGCCTGGTCGGTCACGGGGCCGCACAGGGTGGTGGCGCCGTCGTCGTCGTGGGTGAGGGTCAGGCCGCCGAACCAGGTCGACCAGTGCTTTTCGAGGTGGCCGGCGATGCGGAGTTCGTAGATGCCGGTCGGCTGTGGTGCGGGCCGCGCTTTCATCGCGAACCGGCCAGGTTTGCGGGGGAGCGAGTGGTGCGCGCCTGCCGGGGGGAGGGACGGCGGATGAACCATTCCGCGACGACGAGGTTGATGGCCCAGCCGGCTCCCATCATGAGGTCGGTGCGGACGATGCCGGCTCCGAAGAGGGCTTCGCCGAACCCGACGGTGAAGGCCTGGGTGCCGGCGCCGAGTGCGAGGGCATAGGCCCGGGTCATCCAGGCGCGGTGCCGGGTGATGTCTCGTCGCCGGATGGCGGCGAGGCCGAGGATGATGCTGATGGCCATCGCCGACCCGAAGAGCAGCCGGAACAAGTACAGCAACTCGCCGGTGCCTTCCTTGCGGGGGAACGCCAATGTCATCCACAGGGCGGAGAACGCCACCGCCAGACCGAGCGCGACCAGGAGCCGTCCGGCCCGCCGATGCCACCCGGGGTGACGTCGCCGGATGCCCGCAGAGAACTGGAACGCACCCAGGAGGCCGTAACCGATGGCCGCTGCGACGTGTATGACGACGGGGGCCGGCGAGGCTGCGAAGCGGCCGTCGGCCGGGATGAGCTCTGGCCCGCCGAGGACCTCGACGAGCCGGGCGATGCCGGCCAGGACGGGAATCGCAGCGAGCGCGACCAGACCCACAGGCACCCACCGGTCGGCCCGCCGCGTCACGGGGCATCGCCTGCTGCGAGGAGCGGGGTGCTGACGGTGGTCGGCTTCTGGGTAGTCATCAGGCTGCAGGCTGCAGGACGGGGCTGAGGGAAGGGGCGGTCGTGAACGCCTCGAGCACGTCGTGGTCAGCGTTGCGCCACAGGGACACGCCCAGTGCGATGAGCGCGATGCCGACGGGGACGGCGAACGGCCGATTGAACGACTCCGGCAGCACTGCGAGCGCGGCCAACGCCCCGGTGCTGACGGCGAGCAAGGCGGCCGCCCAGCGGGCGAGGACCCGAGTACGGAAAAGTGCGATCCCAAAGACAACGCCGCCAAGGATAATGCCGGCTCCCATCAGGCCGAACAGGATTTGGAGTCCGCCGATGTCACCGTTGGCGACTCCGCCGTTGGCGGCGGCGACGACGTCGTTGACGAACCCGGGCTCGCTGTGCACGAGGTTGGGCAGCACGACGGCGGCGATGACTTCGACGGAGAACATGGCCAGGTACCCGGCGGCGAAGACGAGGTAGCCGATCAGGCCCAGGAGCCCGGCCTGACGGTACTGGCGCAGGTACATGCCGGTGATCCCCGCCAGCGCAAGCGCCGCCATCACGATCTTGGCGCACTCGCGTACCACCCACTGGGTCGTCTCGGTGGTGAAGGTGTCGGTCGCCGGGTGCTTGAATTGAACAGCGATGAAGATCGCTCCGGCGACGGCGGCTGCGGCGCTGGCCGCCCGGGTGAGGGTGGTGGATGTGATGGCCATGTCGGGTTCCTGTCCTGGTTGCCCCGTGACGACCGCCGCGGGGATGACTGGAACCTAGGAGTCGAGCGGGTGACTTGGCGTCACTACTTGATGTGACTGAGGTGGTGACGGCCGAGGCTGACGGCTGTTCGCCTCGGCGACCACGCCCACTGCCTACGTGGGGTGTCGAGAGGACGCCGAGCTCACGCCCGAGGTGCGCTCTGCTTCAGCGGTTGCCCGAAGGGGACAGGAGGCCCAGCTGGTGCGCCTTGCTCACAGCCGAGCGCCGGTTGTTGACGTCCAGCTTGGTGTAGATGTGCTTGGTATGGGTCCGGATCGTGTTCATGGAGACGATCAGTTGGCGCGCGATGTCAGGGCCGCCGAGGTCTGAGGCGAGGAGTCGCAGCACCTCAAGCTCGCGCTCGCTCAAAGGGTCCACCAGCCCCACCCCCGGCCCCGTTCCAGGTGCCGTGCCCGAGCCGGTTTCGTCGCCGGCCTCGACGGCTGCGGTGGAGGGGCTCCCGGCCGCCGCCACCGCTGCGAGAAGTTCTTGCACGTGGTCAGACTGTCGCTGACGCGTCGCAAGCTCTTGCAGCAGATCGGTCAGGACGGGGGCTGCGTCGACAAAGACTCGGACCCAGCCGTCTGTCTCAGCGAGGTCGACAGCTTGCCCGAGGGCCGAGAGCGATTGGTCTCGTGCGCCGTCTGCGTGGTGGGCGATGGCCCGGAGCACGTTGAGCTCGATGACCGTTCCGAGACGCTCAGCTTCCTTGGCCGCGACCAGCAGACGGTCTAGGAGGCCAGCAGCGTCTCGCAGCGTCTGCCTGGAACCGGTGGCAGCGTGCTCCGCGAGCAAGATCCGGGCGAGGCTGATGTGTTCGTACTCCCGCACGTACGACAGGTCGTCGGTCATGGCGACCTGGTGCTGGCGTGCCCAGGCACGGGCTTCGGCGAGGTCGCCGCGCGCTGCGAGCACGCGGGCCCGGGCTGCGTGGACTGGTTGGACGTTGGGCAAGTAGTCCGCGACGTACATCCGTTCTGCCTCGCCGAGGAGATCCAGGGCTGTCGACAAGTCACCCTCTGCCGTCCGTAGCCTGGCCATCTCGACCCTCCACCGGTAGGCGTTCTGCGGCAGCGATGCGGACTCTCCGAGCTCGTCGGAGCGGCGTAGGTAGGTGGCCACGGCGGTGAGGTCGTTGCGGTACCAGGCCACCCGGCTCAACCCGACGAGCATGTCAGCAGTGCCCCGCATGACAGTTGAACCGGCGGGAGCGTTGGCCTGCGCAAGTTCCAACGCTTGGCTGAAGGTGCGTTCGGCTCCACGTAGATGGCCCAGCCTGAGCTCCATGTCGGCTTTCGCGATCGAGGAGCCCAGTACGTCCGCTATGTGCCCGGCGCGCGTCAGAGCCGGGATCGAGGTGGTGTAGCTGGCGTGAGCCGCGGCGATGTCTCCGGTGCTCCAGGACGCCAGACCGGAGAGCGTTGCTGCGGCACCGGTGACCATGTCGTCACCGTCGACTGCTGTCTCGATGGCCTGCTTCGCCAGCATGATGGCACCGGCAGGGTCGCCGCCGATGAGCGCGAGTGCGGCCCGATACATCGTGACGGTCGCGGGCAGGCGAGGGAGCTCGTCGCGGTCCACGAGCGACCAGGTCCGTGACCGGCTTCGCCAACAGCCGCTCGACATGGTCGAGGCGGAGGTCAACGCCGTCGAAGTCGTTGCTGGCCATCAGTCCGCCGATGAACGCGATCGCCAGCACCGGGCGGTCGCGGACGGCGTCGTGGGGCATCTCGTGGGCCCATCGGCGGATGAGGTCCTCGCGCCGCCCGCGACCCAGCGCCCGGAAGTTCCGCTCGATGAGGTCCCCTGCTCGCACGATGTCTCCGCCGGCCAGGGCATGCCGGACCGCGGCCTCGACTTCGCCCGCCTCGGCGTACCAGCCGGCGGCTCGACGATGCAGGTCCACGACGTCGCCTGGCCGCTCGTCGAGCAGGTGCGCGCGCAGGACGTCTCCGAACAGGTGGTGATAGCGGTACCAGCTGCGGTGGCCGTCGAGCGGGACCAGGAACAGGTTCGCCCTGTCCAGGGCCTCGAGCATCGCCCTGCCACTCTGGCCGCCAACGCGCTCTGGTTGGGGGCTGACCGCGTCGCACAGCGATCCGGTGAGCCGATCGAGGATCGAGGTGTCGAGCATGAAGCGGCGCACGTCATCTGGCTGTCGAGTGAGGACCTCGTCGGCGAGGTAGTCGACGACGAATCGGTCGGCGCCAGCGAATCCGGCGATGAAGCTTGCGCGGTCAGCTCGGTCAGTCCGGTTGTGCAGCGAGAGCGCCGCCAACTGGAGAGCGGCGACCCACCCCTCTGTACGGACCTCGAGTGCTGCGAGGTCCGCTGTGGTGAGGTCAAGGCCGTTGAGGTCGTTGAGGTAGTTGGACACCTCCTCACCGGTGAAGCGGAGGTCCGCCGCGCGGATCTCGACGAGCTCACCGCGAGCTCTCAGCCGCGAGAGCGGCAGCGCTGGGTCGGCTCGGGTGCCGATGACCAACCGGAGCTGGGCAGGCAGGTGGTCGAGGAGGAACGTCATGCTGGCCGCGATCTCGCCGCCGTCGGCGAGGTGGTAGTCGTCGAGGACGAGCGTGACCTCACCGTCGTGCACGCTCAGCTCGTTCACCACGCCGGCGAGCACAACCTCCACCGTCGCGTGCCCGAACTGCAGAAGGCTGAGCGATGCGGTAGCTGAGCCGGGAACGGCTCGGTCGAGCGCCCGGAGGACGTAGGTCCAGAACGGCGTGGCCTCACGGTCCCGCTCATCGAGGGACACCCAGGCAACGCGGTGGTCGTCGGCTTGGGTGGACGCAGCGGCCGCGAACCAGGAGGTCAGCAGGGTCGTCTTGCCGAAGCCCGCGGGCGCAGAGAGCAGCGTGACCGGGGCATGCGAGCCGCGCAGCAGCAGATCGGACAGCCGAGGGCGCAGTACGACCTCGCGGCGCGGCTTGGGTAGGAGAAGTTTCGTCTCGACCAGCGGGTCGGTCATCAGTGCACCGAGTCGGATGGTCCAGGCTCCGCGTGTGTGTGCATCCGCTCGCCGGGGCGACCGAAGATGCTGAGTACCTCAGCGGGACCCTCACCGGTGCTGCCGAACCAGTGCGGAATCATGGTGTCGAACTCGGCTGCTTCACCGATGCCCAAGATGACGTCCTGGTCGCCCATCACGAGCCTCATCCTGCCGGACAACACGTAGAGCCACTCGAATCCGTCGTGCGTGCGCGGCTTCGGTTCCGACTGTGACGTCGGAATCACGATCTTCCATGCCTGGATCCCGCCGGGCCGAGTCAAGGGCAGCACCGTACGGCCGTTGACGCGCCGCGGCTTCAGGCGAATGCGGGGGTCGCCGACCTCGGGTGCACCGACAAGGTCGTCGATCGGCACCCGGTACGTCTGGGCGAGGGGCAAGAGCAGCTCCAGGCTCGGTCGCCGCTGCCCGTTCTCCAATCGCGACAGCGTGCTCTTGGAGATGCCGGTCACGTGGGCGACCTCGGTGAGGGTGAGGCCACGCTGCTCGCGGACCCGACGCAGTCGGGGACCAACCAGATCCAGGGCCGCAGCAATCAGGCCGCCCGGGGCTGCGCCGGTAGAAACGTCGTCGATTGGGGTCGTTCGCAGCGCCATGGCCCTATTGCACCCCGCGTTCCCAGAATCAGCAACAACCGTTGTCGCTGAGGTTCTCAGCGGTCACTCTCTAGTCATGAACGAATTCGACGTGGTGGTGATCGGCGGCGGCGCAGCCGGCCTCTCAGCCGCCCTGGTCCTCACCCGCGCCCGCCGCCAGGTCGCACTGATCGACGCCGGCGAGCCGCGCAACGCCCCGGCCGCGCACATGCAGGGCTTCCTCGGCTCCGACGGCGTCTCGCCCACGGACCTGCTGAGCGCAGGACGCGAGGAGGTCACCGGCTACGGAGGACACCTGATCCGAGGTCGGGTGATCGACGTCGCCGCCGTCGCTCCGACGTCAACCGCCAACGGCAACCGGCGTCGGTTCGACGTCACGCTCGACGACGGCAGCACGCTGCGCACCAGACGTGTCCTGGTGACGACCGGCCTGCGCGACGACATCCCGGACCTCCCCGGCGTACGGGAACGGTGGGGCCGCGACCTGCTCCACTGCCCGTACTGCCACGGCTACGAGGTCCGAGATCAGCCTCTTGGCGTTCTCGCCGGACCCACTGAACAGATCAACCTGGCCATCGCGCACGCGCACCTGATCCGTCAGTGGTCCTCCGACGTTGTGTTCTTCACCAATGGCGCCACGCTGACCACCGACCAACGTGAGCAATTAGTCGCCCGCGCCATCGGTGTCGTACACGAGCCCGTCTCGCGTCTGGTGGTCGAGAACGACCAGTTGACCGGGGTCGAGCTCGAGTCGGGCCAGGTTGTGCGGCGTGCCGCGGTGTTCGTTCGACCCCACTTCGTCCCGAACGACGACCTGCTCATGCGTCTGGGGTGCTCGACCCACGAGAACGGCTGGGTCGCCACCGACGCGACTGGCCGCACCAGTGTGCCCGGCGTCTGGGCCGCCGGGAACGCTGTCAACCCGCGCGCCCAAGTCATCACTGCCGCCGGAGAAGGCTCCGCAGCTGCGATCGCGATCAACAACGACATGGTCGACGAGGACCTACCGATCGCGGTCGTGAACTTCCGGCTCGGCCTCCCGGTCTGACCCGCAGCGACCCAGCTGTCGGCACCCACCGACCGCCCGCGGCGTACCGCGGGCCTCGCCCCCTACCGCCCGAGCGGCCTTCGAGTCGAGCCCACAACACACCAACCTAGGAGTATCACCATGTCCAACCCACAGACTGCCCACCGCGCCAATCCCGTCCCGCCGCCCACCAAGCACCAGCTCGCGCTGATGATCTGGGTCGCCGTCTTCCCGACCCTGACGGTGCTCAACCTGACATTCGGCGACTCTCTCGCCGACCTGCCCAGCGTGCTCCGCACCTTCGTGCTGGCCACAGTTGCCGTCCCGATCGTGATCTACGGCCTGATGCCGCGCCTGCACAAGCTTCGTGCTCACATCCTCGTGCGCCGCGCCACCGCATGACTCCGCCGGCTGCCCCGCTCACCCCGTACACCGAACCTCGGTGGCTTTCTGCCGCCTCTTGATCCGAACGCCCCTGGCCACCCCCTTGGCCGGGGGCGTTCGCTCCACCCTGCCCCCTCCGTGCTGCTCTGCGCACGCGCGCTGCGCTCGCGACCCGCAGGCCCCGTTGTTTCGCGAGTGTGACAGTCGCCGACCCAGCGGGTCCTCTCACAACGCTGGTCCTCTACGGTCGTCAACCCATCAGACTCTTGGTAAATGGGCGCATGCGACCCGAGCGCGCGAGGATGCGGCTCATCCCCGGCGATCAAGACTTGGGTGCTGGGCGCCGGGAAGGCTCCGGCCAAGACGCCACCGACGACGAGCCGGCGGCCGACAACCCGCGAATGGACGAGGACAGCCCGCTGATTGGCGGCTGGCGACGGTGGCATTGGCGTGGATGCGACCGCGCCGGGTGCAGACCTCGGTGATGGCTCGGGCCTTGAGCATCGCGGCTGCCGTCACATCGTGATGGCGACCTTCCCGCGGACGGCCCCGTCCTCAAGGCGCCGCACCGCGTAGGCCGCACGATCGAGCGGGTAGCAGCGGTCCAGGGCAGGCATGAGCTGGCCGGACTCGACGAGCCGGGCGAGCTGCTCGTAGTCGGTGGAGCGTTCACGGGCCAGCAGCAGGACGAGGCGTTGGCCTATGAAGAGCGAGAGAAGCGCTCCGCCGAGCTGTCGACGCATGCCCGTGATGACGCCGCTGCTCTCACGGCCGACGAAGACAGCCGTCCCGCGCGGCGTCAGGGCACGACGCAGCCGGCTCACGGGCGGGTTGCCGGCGATGTCGAGGATCAGGTCAAAGCGGCGCGTGCCGTCGGCCCAGTCGTCGCGGCTGTAGTCGATGACGTGGTGTGCGCCGAGGGCGGCGACGTGGTCGAGTTTTGAGCTGCTGCACACGCCGGTCACCTTGGCGCCCAAGGTGGCGGCGAGCTGCACCGCGTAGCTGCCGACACCGCCCGAGGCGCCGGTGATCAGCACGGACTGGCCGGGCTGGACCTTGCCTGCGTCGGTGAGTGCCTGCAGGGCTGTGCCCGCCGAGATCGGGATGACGGAGGCCTCGGCGAAGGAGATGCTGGCCGGCTTGTGCGCCAAGCGGTCCTCGCCGGTGACGGTGTACTCCGCGAAGGACCCGGGCGCGACGCCGTAGACCTGGTCGCCGGGGGAGAAGCGGGTCACCGTCGCACCGACGTCCACAACGACCCCCGCGACGTCGCGGCCGGGCACGGGATTCCTCGGTCGGCGGATGCCGGAGGCGAGCCGCACGGCGTACGGCTGGCCGGTCATCAGGTGCTCGGTGCCGCGGTCGAGCCCGGCGGCGTGCACGCGGATCAGCACCTGGTCGTCCCGGATGACGGGGCGAGGCACCTGCGCGAGTCGCAGCACATCGGAGCCGCCGTAGCGGGTCTGGGTGATGGCCCGCATGGTGTCGGTCGACGTGGCGGTGGCTTCGGGATTCATGGGAAATGTCCTTCGTGTCGGGTGCGGACGGGGTCGGGGATCAAATCGGGGGCATGGGGTCGTACTGGAGGTAGCGACGGACCTCGCGTGCGCGCTCGACGTCGGTGAGCCGCGCCACGAGGTGCAGGGCCATGTCGATGCCGGCGCTGACACCCGCGCTGGTGATGAGGTCGCCGTCGTCGACGAAGCGTGCTGCGACGTCGGTGATGATCGTGGGGTCGAGTTCGGAGAGCAGGTTCAGGGACGCCCAGTGAGTGGTGGCCCGACGGCCCGTGAGCAGTCCGGCGGCCGCGTAGACGAGGCTCCCGGTGCAGACAGAGGTCATCAGGGGCACGGAGTCCCGGAGCTCGCGGACCCAGTCGAGGTGGTCGGGGTCTCGGAGCATCGGCCGGGTGCCGGGCCCGCCCGGGTGGATGAGTACGTCGAGCGGCGGGGCGTCGTCGAACGAGTGGTGCGCCCCCAGCACCAGGGACTTGGCCCCGACCACGGGCGCCCCGTCGGCGGACAGGCAAAGGGCGTCCCAGCCGTCCTCGGGACAGGTCTGGGTCCAGTGGGACAGGACCTCCCACGGGCCGACGGCGTCCAGCTCCTCGACCCCGTCGAAGACGAGGACACCGATCTGACGACGCGGCGGCACGCTCGTGGGTCCATCGGGTGCGGGAACGGTGGGGGGATGGTCGTGCATGGGGGCCTCCTCGTGGGCGATCGTCAGATGGGGCGCGGCAGCGCCCGACGGGACAGATCCTGCGCGCTGGACCGGTCGCCTCGCCCCGGCCAAAATGCCGGATTGTCGGGATCGATCGAGCTGGTGGGCGTGTACCTTCGGCACGTGCTGTTCGGCCGGGGCCCCGAACGAGCGCTCCTGGCGGCGCTCGTGGACGCGGCCCGCCGCGGGACGGCCCGCAGCGTCGTCGTCCGAGGTGAGCCGGGGGTCGGCAAGTCTGCACTGCTCAGGTCGGTGGTCGCCGACAACGAGGGGACCACGGTGCTGGGCACCCAGGGTCTCGAGGTCGAGGCCCCGCTGGCCTTCGCCGCCCTGCACCGTCTGCTTCGGCCGTTGACGCGGCTGCGCGAGCACCTTCCGCTGCCTCAGGCGCGTGCCCTACGGGTGGCGTTCGGAGAGGAGGAGGGTCCCGCGGTCGAGCCGTTCCTGGTGGGGGTGGCCACCCTGTCGCTCCTGACGGCGGCCGCGGAGCAGAGCCTCGTGCTGTGCATTGTCGATGACGCGCACTGGTTGGACCCGGCCAGCGCTGGGGCACTGCTGTTCTGCGCCCGTCGGCTCGGAGCCGACCGGGTGGCGATGGTGTTTGCGGCGCGCGACGGTGCGGTGCCGGCCTTCGAGGCGCCCGGTCTGGCAGAGCTGGCTCTCACCGGGCTCGACGCCGAGGCATCCCGGGCACTCCTGGCGGCCAGGCTGGGGGGTGACCCGGCCGAAGAGGTCGCCCAGCGGCTCATCGCAGAGACGAGCGGCAACCCGCTGGCCCTGCTCGAGCTGCCTGGCGAGCTCACGGCTGCCCAGCTCGAGGGGTCGGCCGCGCTGCCGGCCACGCTCCACCTCACGGCCCGGGTCGAGCAGGCTCTGCTGGACCGTAGCCGCCGGCTGCCGGCCCCAGTGCAGCGCCTGCTGCTGCTTGCCGCGGCCGACGACACCGGCCAGCCCGACGTGCTGCGTCGTGCGGGCGCGCGATGGGAACTGGACGAGGCCGCGCTGCAGCAGGCGTTCGACTCGGGGCTGCTGGTGGACGCGGGCGGCTCGGTCTCGCTGAGTCACCCTCTGGTGCGCTCGGCGATCTACCAGGCCGCGGCCGGGGCGGACCGCCGGGGAGCTCACCAGGCGCTGGCCAGGGCGTTGGCCGGGTCAGGACACGAGGACCGCGAGGTCTGGCACCGCGCCCACGCCGCCGAGGGTCCGGACCCCGACCTGGTCGGTGCCCTCGAGGGCGTGGGGGAGCGTTCGCAACGGCGTGGTGGCCACGTCGCGGCACTGGCGGCCTTCGAGCGGGCGGCGGAGCTGTCCACCGACGCCGGAAGGCGCGCCCACCTGAGCTTCGCCGCGGCACGCAGCGCCTGGGCCTGCGGACAGGCGTCGCGCGCCCAGGACCTGCTGAGCGCCGCCCGGGAAGGAAACGCAAGATCCGCTCCTGCTGTGCGACGTGGCACGGCTGCGCGGGCACATCGAGGTCAACATAGGCTCGGCACCGGAGGCGCACCGCGTCTTCGTCGACGCTGCGCACGCCGTCCTCCCGGCCGACCCGGTCCGTGCCCTGGACATCGGCGTTGCCGCAGCCGTGATGCGCACCTTCGGTGCCGACAGTGGGACCCCGCTGCGTTCCGAGGACCTCCTGGTCGCGACCGGTGCGGACACCTCCTCCCGGACGCGCTGCCTCAGCCACCTGCTGGTGGCGATGGACCTGGTGGCGGACGCGGGCTGGGCCGGGGCGGTGGGTGCGCTCGACCTCGCCCTCGTGATCGGCGAGGACGTCGACGACCGTGACGTGCTGTGGAACCTCGGCAACGCCGCGCTCCAGCTCGGTGACGACGACCGGCAGCAGCAGTTCTACTCCTTTGCCCTCTCCCGCGCGCGGGAGGTGGGCGCCGCCACCGCGGTGACCTACTGCCTGCAGCGGCTCTGCTTCGGGCACTGGACGAGGGGAGACCACGTCGCCCTGCGCGTCAGTGCCGAGGAGGCCGTAGCCCTGGGCGCCAGCATCGGCCAACCCGCGGTGACCGCGCTACCGATCTGCCTGGCTCGTGCTCCTGGCGGCCCAGCAGGACCGGGACGACTACGACGACCTGCTGCGCGCGGCTCGAGGAGCTGGTCGCGGCGCATCCGCTCGGGATCACGGCCGATCCGGTGCACGACCTGACGCGGTGGGCGATGGGTATCCGCGCGGCGAGCGCGGGGGACACGTCGGGTGCCTTCCACCAGCTCGGACGCCTCCGGCTGCCCGTCCTCCAGCGGCTGGCGGCGACCGAACGGTTCGAGGTCGCGGTTCGCGCCGGGGAGGCCGCGACGGCACGCGCCTGGACCGACGAGCTCGCTGACTTCGCCGAGGCCACCCGGCGGCCGTGGGCGCTGTCCGACGTGGCCTTCGGCAGGGCCCTGACCGCCGGGGCCGACGCGGGGCCCCTGTTCGAGCAGGCGTTGTCGGACGGTGAGATCGGTGGGCGTCCGCTGGATGTGGCGCGCGTCCGCCTGGCGTACGGCGAGTGGCTCCGGCGCAGCCAGCGGCGCGTCGACGCGCGCCTGCAGCTGCGTCGCGCCCTTGAGACCTTCCAGGACGTACGCGCCGAGGCGCTGGTCTCGCGCGCGGACCAGGAGCTGCGGGCCTCGGGTGAGACGGCGCGCAAGCGGGACCCTTCCACGCTGGTGCAGCTCACGCCGACGGAGCTCAAGATCGCCCAGCTGGTGAGCTCGGGGATGTCCAACAAGGACGTGGCCGCGCAGTGCTGGATCTCCCCCCGGACGGTCGCCTTCCACCTGCGCAACGTCTTCGCCAAGGCCGGCGTCACCTCGCGCGGCGAACTGGCCCGGCTGGACCTGGGCTGAGTCGCCCGCCGCCCTGACCGACGCATCCCGGCCATCTGGCCGGGGTGACCGTGATCCCGACCGACCACGCTCGACCGCAGTGCCACCACCCACCACTGCGAGAGCGAGAAGTCCATGAGTATCGACGTCCACCGCCGCGTCCGGTCGACCACCCCGAGCCCCGAGAGCCGACCGGTCACCCGGGTCGTCCTCGGCTCGCTGGCCCTGGGTCTGGCGGTGGCGGTCCTCCTGACGATGGTGGTGCTCCCGGGGGCCACCGAAGCCGTGACGGCTGGTGCGACGCTGCTGGGGTTCGGCCTCGGCTGGGCGATGCTGCACGTCCTCTCCGGGCGAACGGGTCGTCCCCAGTCCTGGGCCGCCGTACCCGCGGTCGCGATGACGTCGACCGGTGTGGCCCTGGTGGCCCTCGCGCCCTCGGACCACACGATGACCGCGCTTACGTGGGTGTGGCCGCCCCTTGCGCTGGCGCTGAGCGTGTGGGTGTACGCCCGGATGCGGCGGGACCTGACGGGTCCGGGTCGGTGGCTGGTGACGGTCACGCTGGTCCTTCTGGCCGTCGCCTCCGTGGGTGCCGGCGTCAGGAATGTCGCCACCGACTCCTTCGCCAGCACCTTCCCGGCGCCGGGCACGATCCGCTCCGTGGGTGATCACGACCTCCACCTCGACTGCCGCGGCCAGGGCCAACCGACCGTCGTGCTCGTCAGCGGCCTCGGTGAGTTCTCTGGGTCCTGGGCCCGGATCCTCGATGGCGTCGCGCCCACGACGCGCGTGTGTGCCTACGACCGGGCTGGTCAGGGGTGGAGCGACGATCTCGGGCACCCCCAGGACAGCATCGCTGCCGCCGAGGACCTCCACGCACTGCTCGCGGCAGCCGGAGAGACCGGTCCGTTCGTGCTGGCCGGGCACTCGATCGGTGGCCCCTACGCGATGACGTACGCCGACCAGTACGCCGACGAGGTGGCCGGCCTGGTGCTGCTCGACAGCACCAGTCCCTACCAGTTCGACGTGATCCCCAGCTACCCCAATCAGTACGCCCTGATGCGGCGCGCCTACGGAGTCCTGCCGTCGCTGGCCCGGCTGGGGCTCGGAGCGGCGCTCGCCGGATCCCATCTTCCCGCCGACGACGCGGCACCCGTTGACGCCATGTCGGCGACGCCCCGTGCCGGGCGCAACGCCCGCGACGAGCTCTCGATGCTCCCCGTGGTGTTCGAGCAGGCCCAGGCGCTCACCAGTCTCGGAGACCGACCGCTCGTCGTGCTCACCAGCGCGGAGAGCGCCCGCGACACCGACGGCTGGACCGAGGCACAGGAGCACCTGGCAGCGCTGTCCAGCGACGCCGTCACCCTCGAGGCCGCGGCCAGCCACGCCGGCATCGTCGAGGACCCGGGCGGAGCCGCGGCGTCCGTGCAGGCCATCGCCTCCGTCGTCTGGGCGGTCCGCACCGGGACACCCCTCACGAGGGGCTGAACCCGCGCGAATCCGGTGGAACCCGGCTATGCGACCGGTCCGACCGACGCGATGCAGCGGCACCGTGGAGACATCAGGCAACAACGACCCAGGCGGTGAGGACGATGAACCGGATCTCGACGATCTTGGACACGACGCAGGTGCGGCCCCCAGCAGGCGGAACCACCGACGTCTGCTGGTGCGGTCAGGACATGGATCTCGTCCGAGGCCGTCACTGCTCCCGATGCGGCACCGCCCGAGCCGCCCGGGTCGACGCCATCCTGCCCCGACTGGCCGCGTGAGGAGCAGGCTCATGAAATCCACGGGGACCACCCCCTCATCCAGAACAACAGCGACGATGACGCGACGGGACCGGGTCGCGCTCGGCCTGCTGGTGTCCGCGCAGTTCCTCGTCATGCTCGACACCTCGATCGTGAACGTCGCGCTTCCCTCGATCCAGAAGGAGCTGGACTTCGGTCCAGCGGCCGTGACGTGGGTCGTGAACGCCTACGTCCTCGCCTTCGCCGGGCTCCTGCTGCTCTCTGGCAGGGCTGCCGACCTCGTCGGCCGCCGCCGCATCTTTATCGCGGGGTCAGCCCTCTTCACCGTCGGAACCCTCCTCGCGGCAGCGGCGGTGACCAAGGAGCTGTTGATCCTGGGCCGCGTCGTCCAGGGGATCGGTGCCGCCGGCCTGAGTCCGGCGGCCATGTCCCTGTTGCTCGCCACCTTCCCGCTGGCACAACGCGCCCGGGCGATGGGGGCGTGGGGCGCTGCCTCGACGCTCGGGGGAGCCACCGGCGTGATGAGCGGCGGACTGCTCGCCGGCACCGTGGGCTGGCGTGCGGTCTTCCTGGTGACCGTCCCGGTGTCCCTGGCCGCGGTGGCGTTGGGCCGGCGGATGCTGGTCGAGGATGCGGCTTCGAAGGTCCGACGTACCGTCGACTGGGCCGGCGCAGCCGCGGTCACCGCAGCGGTGATCACCCTGGTGCACGGCGCCGTCGACGCCGTCGACCACGCCTGGACCTCGCCGCGCGTCGTCGGCCTGTTCGCCGTCTCGTCGGTCCTGATGGCGGCGTTCCTTGCCATCGAGCGCCGGGCCGCGGACCCGCTGGTCCCACTCGCGCTCTTCCGGTCGCGCATCCTGCGCACCGGCACGGCCGTCGCGCTGCTCGGCGGGGCGTCCCGGGCCTCGACCTCCGTCCTGGTCGCGCTGTACTTCCAACAGGTCCTCGCGATGTCTCCGGAGCAGGCAGGCTTCGCCATGGTCCCCACGTCCCTGACGGGGTTCGCGGTCTCGTTGACAGTTCTGCCGCGCCTCCTGGGCGCCATCGGCCCGGTGCGCAGCCTCGTCCTGGGGCTCGTCGTGCTCGCGGCCGGCCACTTGTGGCTGGCGTACGTCCCGACCGGTTCCGGGTACGCCTTCTCCGTCCTACCGGGCCTGCTCCTGGTTGCCACCGGCGTCGCACTGAGCTTCACGCCCACGACCATGGTTGTGGCCTCTGCTGTTCCCAGGACGCACACCGGCCTCGCGGCCGGCCTCTCCGGGGCCTCGATGCAGGTCGGTGGCGCGCTCGGGACCGCCGCCTTCATCGTCATCGGCATGTCGTCCGGTCGTCCCGTCGAGGGCGCCCTCGACGCCTCGGGCTTCACCGCAGCCTTCACGGCAGCCGCGATCGTCGCGCTCCTGACCGCTGCGCTGGGAGTCACCCTCGCGCGACCCCGGTCCTGAACCGGCAACCCCGGCCATGTGGCCGGGGCGACCAGGTCGCACTCGTCGCAGAGTCGACCTCACAGCACCAGCACGACCACATCCGCACCCCTCACCACTCACCACCGGAGGCACCCATGCACGGACACCACGGCACCGCCGTCGAGGCGGACGCCAACACCGACACGCGACCCTGGGGACCGATGATCGTCGCGCTCGTGGCGCAGGTCCTCGTCGTCATCGACATCTCCGTCGTCAACACGGCGATGCCGACCATCGGCCACGAGTTGGGGCTGGCAAGCAGCGACCTGCAGTGGGTCGTCACTGCCTATCTCCTGCTCTCGGGTGGCTGCCTGCTCCTCGGAGGTCGGATCGCCGACCTGGTCTCCCGACGTGCGGTCTTCCTCACCGGACTGACGCTGTTCACCGCCGCGTCACTCTTCACCGGTTTCGCCGGCGGCGCTGCGGAGCTCATCGCCGGCCGTGCCGCGCAAGGAGCCGCGGCAGCCCTCATGACGCCCGCAGCGCTGTCCATCATCGGCACCACCTACACCGGAAAGCAGAAGGCGCGTGGCCTCGCGCTCTGGGGAGCCATCGGTGGCCTGGGCATCGCCGTCGGCGTCGCCCTGGGCGGCGTCCTCACCACGTGGGCCAGCTGGGAGGCGATCTTCTGGATCAACGTGCCGATCGGCGTGCTCGCCATCGCCGCCACCCTCCACGTCGTCCCGAGGGACCCGAAGGGATCCGCGAGCCTGTCCCAGTTCGACGTCCCCGGAGCCCTCGTCGGCGTCGGTTCGCTGGCCACCTTGATGTTCACGCTGGCGCGAGTGGAGTCCCAGGGCTGGACCTCGGTCCCGACCGTCGTCGGGCTGGGTCTCACAGGCGGTCTGATGGCGGCTTTCGTGATCCGCGAGCGCCACGCCGAGCAGCCGTTGGTGCACCCGCACACCTGGAAGATCTCGAGCCTGGTGTCGAGCACCACGGTGATGCTCGGCATCACCGGACTGCTCATGTCGGTCGTGTTCCTGACGTCCATCTTCGGGCAGACCGCGCTCGGGTACTCCGCACTGGAGTCGGGGCTGGCGTTCCTCCCGCTCGCCTTCGCTCTCGTCATCGGCACCCACCTCGCCGCTCACGGCAGCGCCCACCTCCCGGTCCGGACCATTGCTGCCGTCGGGCTCGCCGTCGTCGCCGGCGGGGGCCTCTTCCTCTCGCGTGCCACCGAGACGTCCTCCTACGTCGGCGGACTGCTCCCGGGGCTGTGCCTCATCGGGGTCGGTGCGGGTCTGGTGTTCGCCGCCGTGGCCGGAACCGCCATGAACGGCATCCCTGCCGAGCACACCGGCATGGCCTCGGGGTTCCTGATGACGGGCCACGAGGTGGGCGCTGCACTCGGGGTGGCGGTCCTGTCCGCCGTCGCAGGCACGGCGGGCAACCTCACCGCGACCGCCGGCGTGGTTGACGCCTACGGGCGCGGCTCCACGGCCATCACCGTGATCGCTGTCGTCTTCGCGGTGCTCGCTGCCGTGTGGATGCCTGCAGGGAAGGCCGACGCGGGCCACATGCACCTGCACTGAGTGCTCCCGCAGCCGAGGAACAGACGAGAAACGTCCCCAGACAACCGCGGTTGTCTGGGGACGTTTCCTGATGGCGCCAAGCGCGACTCAGATGTGGCAGATCGGTGCTAACAGGCTTCCCGCAGCCTGGGTGGCCCGCTGAGCTCTCTGCTCTCCCCGCGAACCTCCGAGCGGTCCGCTTCGATGACGCGGTTCCTACCCCGGCGTGGCGGCATGGAGCACGCGGGGTGAGTTGGTTCCAGCCTCGGGTCCAATGGTCCGTGTGGGCGGGACCGTAGGCCCTGAAGGCCGTCTTCGTGAGGAGCGACGATGAGGGTGAGGGTACGAGCGGTCCCTCGGACGGGAGCACGATGACGATCTCGCAGGCTCGGGTCTCGATTGGCACCGGGTCACCGCCGCGCGACGTCGCTCGCACCCCCGCAATGCTGGGGACGAGCCTCGTCGTGGCCCTCGGCATCGTCATCGCCACCGCCTACGCCTTCGTGGCCTCGGACCCCTACCGTTCCTTGCCGGCCGCCACAGTCCTCGCGGCCCGCGGGCAGGACGTCGTCAGCGTCCTGGTGGCCGGTCTGCTAGTGGCGCTGGCCCTGCCTGCCCGCATCTCACAGCTGCGGTTGCTGGTGTGGGTCGGGCTGCTGGCCTACGTCGTGTACAGCTACGCGATCTACGCGATCGGGGTACCGATGAACCGGGTCTTCCTGGTGTACGTCGTCCTCGAGACCACAGCGGGGGCGGCACTGTTCGGTGGCTTGTTGCGCATCGCGGCGCTGCAGTGGCCCGACACCGCGTCGAACCGGTTGCGCCGCGGCACCGGCTGGATGCTCGTCGTCGTGGCGCTGATGTTCAGCGGACTGTGGCTGTCGGTCCTGGTGCCCTTCGCGCTGGGAGGCAGCACACCGAGCCCGGCGGGCGCAGGTGGGACGCCGTACCCCGTCTTCGTCCTCGACCTGGTGATCGTGCTCCCAGCGCTGGCCGCCGTAGGGGTTCTGCTCCTGCGCCAACACCGGCTCGGTGCACCCTTGGCCGTCGTCGCGCTCATTAAGATCCTGACCCTGTTCGGGGCGCTATGGGCCGGACCGGCGTACGCGTTGGTCACGGGCGGTCCTGTCGCCCTCGGACCCGACGCCGGACCGAGCCTGTTGCTCCTGGCCGTCAGCGCATGGCTTCTGAGGCGATGGTCGGGTGCCCTCACTCCGACCGACGGCAAGAACGAAGGCGCAGGGTCGTGAGCGTTCTGGTGATCTTCGAGTCGATGTGGGGCAACACCCGGCAGGTCGCTGAGGCCGCTGCCGAGGGCCTCGGCAAGGACGTGCAAGTCGTCAGCGTCGCAGAGGCCCCCGTCCCGTTGCCCCATGACGTGGACACGCTGGTGCTGGGCGGCCCGACCCACGCCTTCTCGATGAGCCGGGCCTCGACGCGGCAGGAAGCCTGCGCCAAGGGCGCGAACGAGGGCGACGTGATCAGCGGGATGCGGGAATGGCTGGACGCACTTGCGACACACGATCACCTCCGGGTGGCGACCTTCGACACCAGGGTCGCGTCGGTCCGCCACCTTCCGGGATCGGCCGCGAAGGCGGCAGCCAGAGAGGTACGCCGTCGTCACCTGGGACAGGTGATGACAACCCAGAGCTTCTACGTCGCCGATACGGCCGGGCCGCTCCTCGACGGTGAGCTCGACCGCGCCCGCGCGTGGGGCGCCTCCCTGCAGGTGGAGCGTCGCACCCCATGACCGGCACCCAACCCACGCCAGGGGGCGAGGGTGAACACGACCGAAGGTGAGACAAAGATCGCCTCGGTCGACCTCTACTGGCTGCCACTGGGCGCGGGCGGGCATGTCGTCCGGTGGAACGGCCGCATCTACGAGCGATGGTCAGCCTGGCGAGAACACCGCTCACCCTCAGACCTCTATCACTCGGGCCTCATGGTGAGCGCGGACGAGATCACCTATGCGGTCGAGATGGGACCCGTCTGGAACGTCTCGGACAGCGGCCGGGGTGTGCTCTGCGAAGGCGCCGTGGGCTCCTCACGGCTGGGCCGTATGCGCGCGTTCCGCTACGAGGTGCGCTGCTGGCCCGGCGGCCACCTCCCGGACGTCGCCGAGGCCGTCGCCAGCCCCGTCCGCGTCACAAACGATCCGGCAACGGTCACGGCCCTGATGGACGTCTTGAAGCAGGTGCCGCCGCTCGTGTGGGGCCGAGACGAGCTCGGCACAGGCGACATGTGGAACTCCAACTCCGTCGTGGCCTGGGCCCTGGCACGCACAGGGCATGACATGAACTCAATCCGCCCACCACCCGGCGGGCGCGCCCCCGGATGGAAAGCCGGACTGGCTCTTGCAACGCAGCACGACTGAAGGTAACCCGTCCCGTCCCGTCCCAAAAGCCCGAGCGCGTGGAACGGGCCAAACGCGCCAACAGGCGGCGATAGGACGCATGCTGAATCCGGTTAGCCGGCTGGGCGCAGGGGCTGATTCTGACCCCGTGGAGCCGTGGCGGGCTGAGACGGGCAAGACGGCGAGCCCCTAGACCCTCCTGCGCAAACCGCCGTCGCCAGTGAAGTTGTATTCACCTGCCATGGAACCAGTCCGGGTGTTTTGATGGAGCCGGCGGCGCCACGAACCTCGCCCTCAGCCAGGGGACGTATTTTTGCGCGCTCAGAGACCGCGCCGGTGTGGGCGGCATGGTCTCGCAAAGGTGCTTCAAGGAAAAGGAGAGGGCACGATGGGATTCCAGACTCCGCTCTATGAACTGAGCGAGTACCTGAAGTGGACCACCAGCGGCAAGATCCAACTCCCGGACTTCCAGCGCGGCTACAAGTGGGAGGACGAGCGGATCCGCCAGCTGCTGGTGACGATCCTGCGCGGTCACCCGCTGGGCGTGGTCATGCTGCTGAAGACTGGCAACGACCAGATCCGCTTCAAGCCGCGCCCAGTCGAGGGCACGACGGTTCCCGACGGCACGTCAGCCGAGTCGCTGCTGCTCGACGGCCAGCAGCGCCTCACGTCGCTCACCCAGGCGCTGACCGGCGACGGCGTCGTCGACACCATGGACAGCCGCGGCAAGCGGATGAGCCGGCGCTACTACGTCGACATGGCACTCGCGCTCGAGGGCGAGGACCGCATTGACGAGGCCGTGCGTCTCGGTGCCCGGCGACGGGATAGATCCGCACCAACTTCGGCAAGGACATCGACCTAGACGTCTCAACACCTGAAAGGAGCGCGTGCGGGGCTCTTCCCGGTCCGGCTGCTGTTCGAGCGGATGCGATGTCGTGGCTGTTCGACTTGCAGGACCGGGACCACGCGAAGCACTTCAACGCCGCGATCATCAAGCCCAACACCTACAACATCCCCGCGATCGAGCTCGACAACGGCACCAGCAAGTCCGCGGTCGCCACGGTTTTCGAGAAGGTCAACACCGGCGGCCTCGCGCTGAACGTCTTCGAGTTGCTGACCGCGACATTCGCAGGAGACAAGACCTACTTCGACAAGCACGGCACTGACTTCCGGCTTAACGACGACTGGAAGGAGACCCAGTCGAAGTTCGCGTCGCTACCCGGTCCTCGCGGGCCTGGAGAACACCGACTTCCTCCAGGCGGTGACGCTGCTGGCCACGCGCAAGCGCAACCTGGCCGACACCGGGCCGCGGCCGCCGGCGATCAGCGCGAAGCGCGAGGACGTACTGAAGCTCACCCTCGACGACTACCTCGAATGGGTCGGGCCGCTGCGCGAGGCGTTCATCTGGGCGTCAGACTTCCTCGCCGACCGACACATCTTCGACACGCGCTTCCTTCCCTATCCGAAGCAGCTCGTGCCGTTGGCTGCGATCCGAGTCGTCATGGGGCATGACGCGGACCTGCTCGGTCCACGAGAGAGGATCGTCCGCTGGTTCTGGTGCGGCATCCTCGGCGAGCTTTACGGCAGCGCGATCGAGACCCGCTTCGTGCGAGACCTCGAGCAGGTTCCCGGCTGGGCGCGAGGCGAGCCGATGCGCCACTCCCGAACACCGTTAACGACGCGACCTTCGTCGAGTCGCGCCTGCATTCGCTGCGCACCAGACTTGCTGCGGCCTACAAGGGCATCTACGCGCTCCTGCTGGACAACCAGGCGCGCGACTGGATGGAGGACAAGGCCCTCGACAAGGTGCAGTACGTCAACCTCGCCGTCGACATCCACCACATCTTCCCGCAGAAGTGGTGCAACGAGAACGGCATCGACGACGAGCACCGCGAAAGCATCGTCAACAAGACCGCCATTTCGGCAGTCACCAACCGAACTATCGGTGGCGCTGCACCCTCGGCCTACCTGCGGGCCATCGAGAAGAAGGCGCAAATCTCTTCCGAGCACCTTGACATTTTGCTCGAAGCTCACCTCGTCCCGGCCGAGCTGCTTCGCAACGACGACTTCGACAGCTATTTCGCCGACCGGCGAGAGCGGCTGTGCCGACTCGTAGAGAGAGCAATGGGCAAGGCGGTCCCGCGTGATGTCGACGGCGGGGAGTCGGAAGAGGATTCTGCCCAGTTCGAGATCGCAGAGATCGAGGAGCTGCCTGACGAGGCGGGGTGACACTGCTGCGGCGAAGGAGAGAACGCTGGCCTCCGCGAAGTGATCGATGTCGTCTTCGGTGTCGACACCCACTCAGCGGCCGTTATCGACGCGGGGAACAGGTGGCGTGCTTGGCGAGGTCACTGTGGGTGCCGCTGCCGGGGGCTACGCCCAGTTGGCGGAGTTCGCCGGCGAGCACCCCATGCCGAGGGCGCGGGCGATCGAAAGGACCGGCGGTCATGGTGCCGGCCTGGCCAGTTGATCGAGGCACGTGGATACCGCGATGCCCATGCACGCGTTGTGTGCCCACGGCGGTTGCGATGCGCAATCATCTGCATGTGAACGCAGGCAATGATGAGCGTCGACAACAGGCGGCTGACCTGGCCACCACGACTCAGCGAGCACTCGCCGGGCTCGTTGGCATCGCCGCGGGCGTCGGTGGCACCTTAGCGATGTATGAGACCACGAACGAGCTTGGCACCGCCGCTCTCTTTATCGTGGCTGGAGTATTCCTGCTGTGCGCAACTTTCGGGGTTGTGCCGACGCGCGTGAGGGTAGGCAACAGCGAGGTGAGCGTGGGTAGGGCGGCGCTCCATACGTTGGAGCAGATTGTCAGCGAGTCCGATCTGCCAACGCAAGAGAAGGTCATCGACACACTGGAAGCCAATCTCGCCCGCGGCGGCATTACGAGAAGTGACGACGAAGCGGTAGCGGCGATGTTGGACCGCTTCGTGCGCTATTCAGGTTCTGACTCCGCGCGCCATCTCCACGATGAGTTGCTTGCGGCGGGGTGGTCTCCCTCGACGCCCGCCAAGAGCACCTACATCCGTTGGACCTATTCCGGAACGCGCCAACAAGCCAGCCTCTTCCAGAACAGCGCACAACTCGTCGTTGCCTCGAACCGGCTCGTTGAGGTAGTCCGCGACTTTCCTGGGGCCGATCTCCGCCTGCCGAAGAACGAGGTTGTATTCAGCTACCCAGTCAGCATCGACTCGGCGACGGCCGCAGCAGACGCGATCCGGCGGTACGCGGACGGCGCCGAATCAATCAGTTGACCGTCATCGTTGCGGCGGTCGCTGGCGGCGGAAAGACTGTGAGGATCGCCTTCGCAGCCTGATGGTGCTGGGCTGTGGGTTGGTGACCGCGGGTGTGACCCCCGGAATGACTGGCTTCGTGCCTTGCTGCGACTTGTCCGCTCGCGGTCGCCGGCCCCGGACCGGTTGGAGGAGCTGGCCTGATCAGGAGCTTGACCACCTGGCGTTAGGAGCGCCTGGCGTGTCTCATCACAGTCCTGCCGAGCCTCCGTCCCGGACCGGAACCACGTCCCGTCCGGCGAAGGAGAGAACGCATGAACAGTCTGACCGATCTACGCGAAGTGGTCGATGTCGTCATCGGCGTCGACACCCACGTCCACACCCACTCCGCGGCAGTCCTCGACACCGCGACTGGTGGTGTCCTCGACGAGATCACCGTCGAGGCAACAGCCGAGGGCTACGCCGAGCTGGTGGAGTTCGCCAACAACCACGCCGATGTTGCGGGCCTGGGCGATCGAGGGGACCGGCGGCCACGGCGCCGGCCTGAGCCGTCACCTGCTGGAGTCCTCGGAGATCGTCATCGAGCTGGACCGCCCGAAGCGGGCCGCGCGCCGCAACGGCGCGAAGTCCGACCCGCTCGATGCGATCCGAGCCGCGCGCGAAGCGATGGCTCGACCTCGGCTGGGAACTCCACGCAGCGGGGGAGAACGCCAAGCCCTGTCAGTGCTCTTGGCGGCTCGCCGCTCCGCGATCAACGCCTCGACCGAGGCCCAGCAGCAGGTCTTCAGCCTGGTGATCGCAGCACCCGAACCCATCCGTGTCCGGTTCCGTGGTCAGAAGCTTGCCGCGATGCTCAACACCGCCGCGAGCCTGCGCGTGCACGCGTCCTGGGACATCGAGACAGCCAGCACCGTGGTGGCACTGCGGACCTTGGCACGCCGCGCGCACGCGATGTCGAAGGAGGCACGGGAGCTGCAGAAGGCGATCCTGGCCATCATCCGCAGCTGGCGTCCTGACCTGCTCGAGGAGTTCGGCGTCGGACCGATCGTCGCGGCCACGGTGTTGTGCGCCTGGTCCCACCCCGGACGGATCCACTCCGAGGCGGCGTTCGCGATGCTCGCCGGCACGGCACCCATCCCGGCCAACAGCGGCCAGGTCACCACCCGGTATCGGCTCAACCGCTACGGCGATCGCCACCTCAACAACGCACTGCACACCGTGGTGCAGGTTCGGATCCAGTACCAGCCAGCCACCCGCGACTACGTCGCCCGCCGTACCTCCGAAGGCAAGACCAGCCGCGAGATCAAACGCTGCCTCGCCCGCTACGTCGCCCGCGACCTTTACCGGCTCCTCGAAAGTGGGGCCGCAGCTGCTTGACGAAGCATAGGAGCGTCGCGCCAGGATCGCGCCGAGGCGGGTGAGCGTTTGGGGCTGAAGCCGACTGACACCCAGATCGGCCGGTGCTACTTGGTTTGCCGATCATGTTGATGCGGCCACGCAGGGGCAGGGTCATCTTCCTCCGAGCCCGCGCCGAGTGAGTACCCGAGCAGGAGCACGCCCGCGAAGACCAGAGGGACGTAGAAGTAGGCGATGGACCACGACCGGAACCGGTCCGGCCAGCACCGATGCTTGCGACCCGCGGCGGTTGGCAGCCCACTCAGCGATAAGGGCGTGATGACGTTATCGTCCGCGATGGCGTCGTAGACGCCGCGCGCCCTCCGCTCATTGTTGAGGTAGCGGGCGTCGAGAAACCCAAACGCGACAAGCACAACGATGCCCAGCCCGATGAGTGGCCAACTATCGCGGACCAATGCGACACCGAAGGCAGCGCCAGCCAGGGTCACCGACCACCCCTTCGCCATCGCGGAAGCGGCCGCCATCCGCGAGACCACGTTGGACGCCAGGTCCAGGTGCTTTCGCCGGTCTTCCCGATCTTGATCGTTGCTCAGGTCATAGCCAGCGGGCTTGCTGGACGTCACTGCCGCTTTAAGGTCGGACTGCATGGCATCGAGTTCTGCTGACGACCAGGCGGGGTCCGGCGACGGCCAGATTTCACCCATGGCGTCGGCGGCCCATCTAGGTACGACATGCACGTGCAAGTGATCCACGGTCTGGGTGGCCGCGGCCCCGTTCGACTGGATTACGTTTAGCCCGTCAGGCTGCAAGGCGTCGCGCGCGGCACCAGCGACGCGAAGGACCTCCGAGGCCAGATTGCGTGCCGCACCCTGCGGCAGTGCCCAGACATCGGCGACGTGGTCATCGGGGACCACGAGCACATGCCCGCGTGTGGCTGGGCGATCCGGTAGGAACACGGTGACCCCGCGACCCTTGGCAACAAGTCGAGCCGAGGGGTCCTCCCCTGCGACGATGTCGCAGAAGACGCAATCAGGCTGTCGCGATGGACTCACCAGGAGCGCTTCACGGCTCCGTTGACCCACGTCTCGAAGGAGTCTCGAATCGTGGCGTACACGGCCTTGCTGTCGGCGCCGCTGGGGTTGTGCAGCGTGACGTAGGTGCTCAGCGGCTTGCCGTCGGTGTCGAAGACCTTGCTGAAGGGGTCTTCGCCGAAGGAGCCCTTGTTGCCTTGGAGGTCGTGCATGCCGTGAACCCGGATTCCGACCAACGGCTTCTTCTCCTTCCATGCCTTCTCGATCTCGTGCTTAACCCACTTACGGGAAGCGGTTTCGCCACCAACAAGCACGACGACGGCGTCTTTGGCCGCCATCTCCTTGGTGATCCAGTCCTCGACCGCCTTGTTACCGCCCGCCTTGATCGTCTCCCACTTCTGGGCGCTGACCTCCTCGCGGTCGGCCTCGATGGCGCCGATGTTCCGGACCTGCTGGCAACGCGTTACATCGCCGTCGTAGTGAAAACTCAGAAAGACTTTCTTGGCCATGTCATCTGCTCCTGCTCGTTTATGCCGGGTTGGCGTTCTGCACAATAGCGGCGACCACCGACAGTTCGATGGGAATCACTCGCCTGAGACTTCCAGACCGGCCTGCACGCGACCTGCGACAGAATCAGGTCAGTCACCCCGGTAGCACCCTCGAGCGGGTCGTGCTGCTTTAGCCGCATCATCTTGACCGCGTCCCCGATCTCCCGGGATCGACGCTTTGTCCCGCAGGCTCCCGCCGGGTCCTGTGCCGCTCATTCGAAATCGCCTGGGGACTACAGGAGCACTCCTCCGTCCGCGGCTACTCCCCGAGCCTCTTGACGAAGTCGCCTAGGACCCGTGAGAGGTCAGCCAGGTGTCGCAGGGTCCTCGTCGCCTCGCCGCGGCGGCCGGTCTACTTCAGCATCCACTCGACCAGCTCGTCGACCTGGTTCTAGCTCAGCATCAGGTGGCTCCGCTCGCAGTTGTTTGCGCCCCGGTGCGTTGGGCGTCAGCGATCGGGAAAATGACGCGCGGGAACCCAACTTCGAGGACATCTGCTCCACCCCGTTGGTACCGTCCGGATCGGGTCGTCGTCTTTGCGAATCACGAAAAGGGTGGCAAGTGGACTACAAGCTTGGCGACGTCTTCAACGAGGCAGGGCTGCCAGCAGTCACCTACGTGCAGCCTGCCGAGGCGCAGCAGCTCAAGGGGTCATTGGCCACGACCGGAAAGCACGTGACCCTCGTCGGTCCTTCCGGCAGTGGCAAATCCACCGTGGCCAGCCGGGTCCTCGACAGTCTCGGGTTGGGCCCGGAGCAGGTGCACACCTTCAGCGGGCGCAGCCACGTCCAGGCGACCAGCATCCTTGAGGTACTCGGCCGGGAATTCGATGTCGCTCCCACGTTGGACGAGATTGAGCCGTGGCTCAAGCTCTATGACCTGGTGATGATCGACGACATTCATCACCTATCCATCGGAGCGCGGACCGAGCTGGCGTCATTGCTCAAACTATGGCATGAGCGCGGGATTCGTCTCTTCATGATCGGCATCGCTAAGACCAGCGAGGCGATCCTCGGACAGGATCCAGAACTCGCGATTCGCAACGATGCCTGGCACATCGGCAAGCAAAACGACGAGTTCATGAAGCAGCTCATGACGGCTGGCGAGGACGCGCTCAACGTCAAGTTCACTCCGGGGAGCCGCGAGACCGCGATAGCCGCGGCGCAGGGTTCACCTTCGATTTTCCAGGCCATCTGCCGAATCACGTGTGTCCAGGCAGACGTCTTCGCAACGGGCTCGAACCAGCGAACGCTCCTTGTTGAGTTGCCCCTCATCCGCTCTGCCGTCGTGCAGCAGTACGACGGTCGATACCTGAATAAGATCGTGAGCCTGGCCCGTGGGCGGCGTCAGGCTCGATCGGTCCACGACACCTACTATGCGATTATTGAGCAGGTCGCACTTAGCGGGAAAGATCAAATCTCCCGCGACGAGCTTTACCACAAAATTGTGGGTAGTGGCGCGAGCCAGAAAAGCGGTGTCCGCAACTCTTTTTACCGGGCTCTGAAAGCGCTGCCGACAGTGATCGAGGAGAATTCTCTCTCCGACATCCTGATCTACGAGAACGGCACGCTCACGATCGACGACCCGGTATTTAGGTTCTACCTTGACCACCTCGATTTCTCGCGGGTCCGTTCTCAGGTCAACATCCGACGTATCGGCTACGAGTACGACGTGGCCGTCTCGTTCGCTGGACCGGACCGAGCCGTAGCCGAGGAACTCAAGGACACGCTGGAAGCGCGCGGACTGGAGGTCTTTTACGACTTCGACCAGCAGGCGGCCTTATGGGGAAAGGATTTGCGCAAGGAACTCTCCAAGGTCTACAGCCAGGACGCGCAATTCATGGTGGTGTGCCTCTCCGAGCACTACCCAGAACGCGACTGGCCCGCCTTCGAGATCGAGATCGGAAAGCAGGCTGCCGCCAAGCGCACGGAGGACTACCTGCTACCGCTCGTGGTTGGGAACACACGTCCGGCGATTATTGGCCTGCCCGACTCGGTCGGGCACATCGACCTTGGTACGCGCTCGATGGCTGAAGTGGCGGACCTCGTGCAGGAAAAGGTCAACAATCTCCCGCCCGTCCCGATACCTCTTCCGTCTGAGGAGACCGAGGCGCATCCTCCGGCCCCTGCTGACCAGGACTGAGCCGCCTCACGTCAGCCCGGCAACAGGGGGCAGGATCGCGTGCGTCATAGTGGGCGCAAAGCCCCGTCCGCACATCGGCGGCGAGGCCGGATGGGTCAGCCGTTCTGCTGGGCCCATTCGGCCGACGCCACGCTTGCTCCACGTCGCCACATCCCACGGACGGGACTGAGGCCTGCCGACTCGCTCCGGCGGCGCCTGGGTGAAACGGGCGGATGGCCTGATCGGGCTATTGAGGTGGCCGGAAGGCCGGAGGTAAATTCCGCGGAAGCCCTCTAGACAGGTACTCGCGACGGGGTGGTTGCGAGGGCCCGCGATCCGCATCGCTCGGGAGGGAGGCGCGGATGGCCGAGTTGAGCATGCAGCTCTTCGGGAAGGCGGCGGTGCGCCGTCGCGACTCGAGCAAAGTCGGCATCCCTGCCAGCCTCAAGCCACTGTTGGGCTACCTGTGCCTGGAGCCTGCCTCGACGTGCCACCGCGAACGCGTTGTCGAGGCGCTCTGGCCGAACCTGCCGTCCGACGTCGGGCGCCGGCGGCTGAACACGGTGGTGTGGCGGGCCCGGGCGATTTTCGGCGTCGAGCGGGACTCTGTCCTCCAGGTCTCGCGGGGCGGCCTCATCCGGCTCGACAAGGACCTCATCGACGTCGACGTCGTCGAGGCCATCACGGGTCTCAGCTCGGACACCCGTTCCGCCGCGGCCTCGGGCATCGCGCAGGCGGTCGACCTCCTCGCGCTCGCAGCGCGCATCGACGCCCAGGAGTTCCTGGTCGGCTGTTACGACGACTGGGTGATCCGTGCGCGCGAAGAGCTCGCGACGAGTGTGATCGCGGTCCTGGAGACCCTCGTCGGGGTCGCGAGGACTCCGGAGGAGGCGATCTCGTGGACCGAGCTGCTGCTGCGTCGTGACCCGCTGCGCGAGGACATGCACCGGCGGTTGATCCGCCTGTACGCCGAGGCAGGCCGGCGCGCGGACGCCCTGCGGCAGTACGACGTGTGCCGGCGCCGTCTGCGGGATGACCTCGGGGTCGAACCTCTGGTGGAGACCGCCCTGCTCGCCGCGGCCGTCCGGGCCGGCGTACCTCCGCTCGACGCCACTACCCAGGCCCCGGCCACCGCGCTGAGGGAGCTACGGGCGGCGCTCGCCTCGTGTCGCTCCGCCGTCGAGCAGATCGAGCGCGCCCTCGCCGTCCTCCCCACCGAATGAACTCCGGGCATGGCGTCGGCCCACCAGCAACTCGGCGGTGATCGGGGTGATCAAGGGGTGATCGGCGGGGCGTAGACCGGGCCGCATGCAGTCCCGCCGTCGCACAGATCACCGCAGTGAACAGGCGTGAGGTGAAGGTGCGTATCCACGCCTGGCTGGAGGAGCGCGAGATCGCGGGGCTGGACCCTGCGTTCCGCGGAGTGGTCGAGGTACACCAGGGATCGGCGTACGTCACGGTCGGCGGTGGCGGCTCGCCCGCGGAGCTGACGGCGGTGCTCGACCGGATCCTCGGCGAGCTGGTGGGGTCCGGCGAGACACCCGACGAGTCACCCAGCGAGTCACCCAGCGAGTCACCCGACGGGTCACCCGACAGGGCGGACACCTGATGGCGACGTATCGGGCCATCGAAGCGGCCAGCTCCGCGATCGTGGGGCTGCTCGACGATGCCTTCACGGCGACGGACTTCGCGGTGGACGAGCTCGAGTTCCTGGTGATCGACGGCGGCGACTTCGCCGAGGGGCTCCCGACGGGAGCCGGCATCTTCGTCTACCGCATCCAGGTCAACGGCGCCCGGCGCCACCCCAGCGGCCGGGCCGACGTCGTCACCGGTCGCAGGGACCTGCCCCAGCTGCCCGTCGACGTACACCTGCTGGTCGTCGTCTCCGCCGCCGACCCGGGCACCAAGCTGGCGCTGACCGGCTGGATCATGCGCAAGCTGGAGGACCACCCCGTGCTCCCGGCCGGCCTGCTGAACCGAGACGCCGGCGAGACGCCCGTCTTCCGCCCCGACGAGACCGTCGAGATCACCTACGACGACGTCAGCCACGAGGAGCTGCTGCACCTGTGGGAGGTGCTCGGCGCCGCCAGGTACGACGTCGTGATGCTGCCCTACGTACTTCCCAACCTCCACATCGAATCGAGCGTCGACGTGTCCGAGGCCCGCGAGGTCCAGGAGCGGCTCGGCCGCTACGGCACCCTCGAGGAGGTCCGCTGATGACGGTCCGGCCGGACCCGGTGCTGCTGGACAGCGGTCACCAGGTCGACGTGCTCGAGGAGCTGGCGACCAGCGCGCCCCTCGGCGTCCGGTTCTGGGACTGGGCGATGGACCGGCCCGTCCGCGAGGGGCTGCTGGTCCGCGCTCGCCCCGAGGCGGGCGGCCCGGTCACGACGGCACGCCCCTCCAGCACCGGGGTCTACGGCTTCGTCTCGCTGCCCACCACGCGCGACGCGGAGCGCGGCTCGATCGACAACTTCCCCTCCAACCCCGGGACCTACCTGCTCGGCGTCTCGGACACGCTCGGGCGGTACGTCGCCATGTCGCTGTCGGTGGCGGCGCCGGTGGCAGGCGTCCAGCCGGCTCCCGGCACCCTGCCCGAGGTCGACGGTGTCAGTCCCTCGCTGCCGGGCTTCTACCTGTTCGCCTCCGCGACCCGGCGGGTTCCGCCCGGCTACCTCGCGGTCCGCCTCGACCTGAGCGACGCGCAGCGCCCCGTCACCGGTGCCGCGGCCGGCACGTTCGCGCCCGCGGCACACGCACTGGTGGAGGTCGCGGTCGTGGCACCAGGCGGTGACCAGACCTGGTACGGCGTGTCCGACGACCGCGGTCGCGCCCTGGTCCTGGCCCCGGCACCCCCGATGGCCGTGCCCGCCGACGGCGCCGGACCGCTGGACCTCAGCGGTCAGCAGTGGAGCGTGCGGGTCCGCGTGCACTACGAGCGTCTGACCGAGCAGCTGACGGCCGGGGACTTCCCCGGTGTTCCCGACTTCGCCGACCTCGCCGACCAGGCGGACGCGACCGCGAACTTCGCGGGCGCGGCGTACACCCCCAGCACCACGGAGACGATCACCTACGGCGAGGAGCTGGTGGTCAACAGCCCGCAACGATCCGACCTGCTGGTGAAGGCGCCAGCCCATCCCTGAGGAGCACCATGCCCGAGTACCTCGCGCCCGGAGTCTTCGTGGAGGAGACCTCCTTCCGACAGAAGACCATCGAGGGCGTCGGCACCAGCACGGCGGCGTTCATCGGCCCGACGCGCTTCGGACCGGTCGACAGCGTCCCCGAGCTGCTCACCAGCTTCGGTGACTACGAGCGGATCTACGCCGGCATCGACCGGCTCGACGTGGGCCATCCGGTGGACAACTACGTGGCCCACGGGGTCCGGGCGTTCTTCGAGAACGGCGGCCGCCGCTGCTACGTCTCGCGCGTGCGCCACAGCACCCTGACGGACATCCAGGGCTTCGGGACCGGCACCGTCCCGGCGGGTGCCTCGGCGGCCGCCCAGCGGCTGCTGCTCGCCGCGCGCTACCCCGGCCGGGCGGGCAACTTCCAGGTCAAGCTCACGCTGCGGATGAGCGCCAACATCCTGCAGCCCGACGCCGACGGCGGTCCGCGGCTGCGCGGTGCCTTCGAGCACCAGGTCGTCTGGCTCGACAAGGTCAAGGACGGGGCGACCACGAAGACCGGGCAGTTCGCCCAGCTGCGCGACTTCTTCGACCCCGTCTCCGAGACGTGGACCTTCGACCTGCGCAGCTCCAGCGCCACCAACACCGTGGGCGGCTTCACGACCTTCGGCCACGTGGCCCAGCTCGACACCGCCACGACCAAGGACGTCCGGGTGCTCACCGTCGACGTCGAGGCCGGACCGCTCGGGGAGTTCATGGACCCGCAGGTCTGGCAGGGCCTCGGGCTGCACCCCGAAGACCGCAACTCCCTCCAGCGCGTGTTCGGCCCGAACGGGACCGTCAACCGCGCCACCGGGCTCGCCGTACCCCTGGTCGTCACGGCGCAGAACCTGGCCGACGGGGCAGCGGTGGCGCAGCTCCTGGTCCGTGAGGCCGGTGCTTCCGCCGGCGTCACGGGCAAGGGCTGGGAGGTCAGCCTGTCGGCCGCCGTCGGCGGCACCGTGTCGCTCAAGGTCGGGGCGGCGGCGGCCAAGGACGTCCCCTTCGACTCCACGGGCGCCGAGGTGGCCGCGATCCTCGGTGGCGGTGGCGGTGGCGGTGGCGGTGGCGGTGGCGGTGTCGTCGTCACCGGCCCGGCCGGCGGACCGTGGGTGGTCGCGCTGACGTCCGACGACGCACTGACCGCCGACCCGGCACAGCTGCGGGGCCAGGGCCGCGTCGACATCCGCAAAGGCACGGTGTGGGTCGTCACGCCCGGCACGACGGACTTCCGGCTCACCGTCGGCGGCCAGACCACCGCCCTGATCAACAGGCAAGCTGGCCGCGACGTCGTCGACGACGCCCTCGAGGCGATCCTCGGCGGTCCGGGCAAGGCCCTGGTCGAGCGGCTGACAGGGCCTATCCGCTACGAGATCACCCTCTTCGGTGGGCACGGCGTCCCGCTGTCGGCGTCCCCGGCCACCGTCACGGCCGTGCCCGGGCCACCCGTCAGCCGGGTGACCGTCAGGGCGGGCGGTGGCACCTTCAGCCTGCCTGGCCCGGTCGCCCCGGCCATCGACGTCGACGCAACGAGCGAGGCCGCCATCAAGACCGCCCTGCAGACGGCCTTCGGGCTGGCGGCCGCACCCGTCCTCGACGGGAACGAGTACGTCGTGCCTCTCGCGCCGCCCGGCCCCTGGGACGTCACCCCCGACGTCGCCAACCTGCAGGGGAACCTGGGCGACGGCGAGGTCACGGTCCGCGAGGTGACCGACACCCTCACGGCCCCGGGCGCCAGCAGGTCGGTGGCCGCCAGGCTCACCCTGGGCACCGACGGCAGCTGGCCCGACGGCGACGGCTACACCGGCGACGACGGGCTGGAGAAGTCCGGCCTGATCGGCCTGACCGACCTGCCTGACGTCTCGATCGTCGCGGCCCCCGGCTCGACCTACGACTTCGACACCAACCGGTCGCAGGTCATCGACCGGGTCGGGCGGGTGATCCGGCACTGCGAGACGATGCGCTACCGCATCGCGGTCATCGACGCGCCACCCGAGCAGCTGCCGAGCGGCATGGTCGCATTCCGAGGCGAGTTCGACTCGAAGTACGCCGCGCTCTACTACCCGTGGATCCGCGCGTACGACGGCGTGACCCGCGGCGAGCGCGACCTGCCACCGAGCGGCTTCGTGGCCGGCATCTACGCCCGCAACGACAGCGAGCGCGGCGTCCACAAGGCGCCGGCCAACGAGACGATCGCCCTGTCGCTGGGGTTCGAGACCCATGTGAACACCGCCCAGCAGGAGCTCCTCAACCCGCTTGGCGTGAACTGCCTGCGCCACCTCGACCAGCGCGGCCGACGGGTGTGGGGCGCTCGGACGATGACCTCGGACCCCGAGTGGAAGTACGTCAACCTCCGGCGCTACTTCGCGTTCCTCGAGGCTTCCATCGACCGCGGGACGCAGTGGGCCGTCTTCGAGCCCAACGGCGAGCTGCTGTGGGACAACGTGCGTCGCACCGTGGAGGACTTCCTGCTCAACGAGTTCGCCAACGGGCACCTGCTGGGCGCCAAGCCGGAGGAGTCCTTCTTCGTCCGGTGCGACCGGTCGACCATGACGCAGAACGACCTCGACAACGGCCGTCTGGTCTGTCTCATCGGCGTTGCGCCGCTACGCCCTGCGGAGTTCGTCATCTTCAGAATCGGCCAGAAGACGCTCGACGTCGTGGCCTGACATCCCATCCCAGCGAGCCATCCGAGAAGGCAGGAGCTAATCCATGGCCACCGAACGTCAGCGCCCGTACCTGCGGCACAACTTCCTGGTCGACATCACCGACATCAACGACGCCCAGCAGGACTCGGGCGGCTTCCAGGAGGTCAGCGGCCTCGGCGTCGAGATCGCCGCCGCGGAGTACCGCAACGGCAACAACGCCTTCAACTACCCGATCAAGGTGATGGGCCTCTCCAAGGTTCCCGACGTGACGCTCAAGCGCGGCGTGCTCGGCAACCTGTCCCTCTTCGAGTGGATCAAGGCCGTGCAGGAGGGCGAGTCCGACCAGCCCAAGACGGTGACCATCACCCTGCTCGGCGAGGACCGCACCACCCAGGCCCAGGCCTGGAAGCTGGCGAACGCGCGGCCCCTGAAGTACACCGGACCGCCGCTCTCGGGCACGGCGGGCGGCGAGGTCGCCGTCGAGGAGCTGGTCCTCTCCTGCGAGAGGATCGAGCAGGCATGAGTGTCGACCAGGCGACGCGCAGGGCACCGCGACCGCTGCCCGGGGTCTCCTTCGAGACCCCGGTCTCCGGCCGCGCCGCCGTGCTGCCGCGCCTGGACGTCACCGGCTTCGTCGGCTACGCCGAGGCCGGCCCGCTCGACATCCCCGTCCTCGTCCACGACCACGCACGGTTCCTGGAGATCTTCGGGGGAGACCTGGTCCTCGCCGACGCGGCCGATGACACCTCGCCCACGCGCAGCGGTCCGGACCAGCTCACGCGGGGGCTGCTGGGCCCGACGGTGCGCGCGTTCTTCGACAACGGCGGCCGCGCGTGCTGGGTGGTGCGGGTGGGCGTGGACACGTCGACCTCGCAGTTCGTGGTGACGGGCCTGGTGGCTCCGGACGCGGGCGCCCCCGCGCTGATGAGGCCGGTCGTGCTGCAGGGCCGCAGCCCGGGCGCCTTCCTCGACGGGTACGCCGCCGTCGCGCGGGTACGCCGCCGGGGCCTGCCGACCCTCTCGGGGTCGCTCGCGCTGGCCGGCTGGGTCGACGGCTCTGTCGTGGTGCCCGCTTCGGTGCGGGCCGAGCCCGGTGAGCTGCTGGAGCTGGTCCTCGACACGGGCCGGACCATCTGGGTGCCGCTGGCCAGCCGGCGTTCCGACGCGACCGGGCAGGTGACGCTGGGCTGGTCGACGTCGGAGGAGACCTGGCTGGACCCGGTGCGCGACCTCGCGGTGGTCGGCCCGCTCGCCGGCCGGGTCCTCGGGCCGGGCCGCGACCTGGTCTTGGTCGTCGACTCGCTCGTCGTTGACGGCGACGGCCGGGCGACCTGCGTGGTCGAGCTCGCCGCCGACCAGGCGCCCACGGTCGGCGACGTCGTCGAGGTCCGCGACCAGCCCGGCGTGCTGCCCGCCGTGGTGCTGACCGTCGACGCGGCCCCGGTCGGCGACCCCGCCGTGGGGCCGGCCCGGTGCGTCGTCACCGGATGGCCCGCGTGGCGGCTGCTGCCCCTGGGGACCGGCCGCGCCGGACCCGTCGTACTCGACCGCGCCGCCGTCCTTGAGCTCGACCTGGCCACGCGCAGTGGCGACGCGGTCACCGCATCGGTCGAGGGCCTCGGGTTCGTGGCCGACCACCCGCGGTGGGTCGGCGCCCTGCCCACGGACCGGACGATCTTCCGGCGCGCCTATCGCGAAGCAGCCACCGGCAGCCCGGCCGGCGACCGTGGCCCGCTGGACGGTGCCGTCGACGACCCGCGCTTTGCGCTGGCTGCCCCGGAGCTGCTGCCCGTCGGGTTTCCGGCCAGGTGCCTGCCGCTCGGCCTCGGTCCTGCCTACGGAGCCTCCGGCGTGCGGCCGGCCCTGACGGGTGCCGGCGAGGCACTCGCGCGCAACGGCGCTGCCAGCAGCGACCTGGCGGCGTTCGTCGACGAGCGGCTCAGCGGGCTGGGTCGCGAGACTCTTCTCGAGACGGCGCGGCGCCGGTTCCTCGTCGAGGGAGAGGACCTCCGCGGCCTCCACGCCCTGCTGCCCGTCGAGGACGTCGCGGTCGTGGCCGTGCCCGACGCGCTGCTGGGCAGCTGGCGCCGGGCGACGGCTCCGGGGTCGCCGGTCGTGCTCGGCCCCCACCTGAGCTTCGACCTGCTGGCAGACCGCCTTGCCTGGGACGACCCGTTCCCGCTGGCGGACGCGGCGTTCGCCGCGGACCAGTTCGTGCTCGAGCGCAGCGTCTGGCCCGACTTCGCCACGGGGGTCGAGACGACCCTCGTCGCCGGCGCCGAGCGTGGCCTCGACGTCGACCGCGGCCGGTGCGGGCGCTCCTTCCACCGGGTCCGGGCTGTGCGCCGGGGCGTCACCTCACCGTGGTCCAACACGGTGCAGGTCCCGCCCGCGCGCGGCCCGTTCGACGACTGCGACGCCCCCGAGCTGGCGGCGCCAAGCCTTGGGCTCGCCGACCTGCTGCTCACCTGGACCCCGGCCACCGTCGTGCCGGCCGCGAGCTACGAGGTCCAGCGCAGACCCCACCCCCTCTTCGAGCGAGACACCACGACCACCACCATCGGCAGCACCACGACGACCACCCACCTGCTGCTCTCCCGGCCCGCGTACGGGACATCGTACGCGCGGGTCAGGCAGCTCCTCGCCGGCGTGGCCGGGCCGTGGTCGGTGACGGTCGCGGTCAGCGCACTGCCCGCCACCCCGTGGGTCGTCACCGAACCGGACCCGGGCGCCGGGGACGACGCGATCTCGCCCGTCGCCCTCGACGTGCACCGGGCGCTCGCGACGATGGCTGCTGCTCGGCAGGACCTCACGGTGCTGGTCTCGTTCCCCCGCTGGTATGGCGTCGACCTGGTCGAGCGACACCTGGGCCGGCTGGCCGACCACTTCGAGTACCTGCACGCGCACCACCCCTGGGGCCTGGTCGCCAGCACCACCGCGGGCGCGGGCACCGTCGCGATACCCGCTGACGGCGCCGTCGCCGGCCGGCTCGCGCGGGGATCGATCGAGCGTGGGCCATG
Organism: uncultured Actinomycetota bacterium; assembly: GCA_963760585.1. Classification (GTDB taxonomy): domain Bacteria; phylum Actinomycetota; class Actinomycetes; order Propionibacteriales; family Nocardioidaceae; genus Nocardioides. The sequence goes on along the minus strand of CAVXDI010000002.1, from coordinate 59,493 downwards.
GGTCGCCACCGCCGGCGCCCCGCTCGCCGGGATGCTCGGCGTGGCCACCGACCGGGTGCCCGTCGACGCGGCGCGCCTGAGGACCGTGCAGGTCAACGGCCTGGTCCTGACGCGGCGCGGCGTGATGCTGACCGGCGTCGACACGCTGGCGCCCGACCGGCAGGTCCGGCCGGTCACCGTACGGCGCCTGCTCATCCTGGTCCGCCGGCTGGCGCTGCGCGAGGGGCGAGAGATCGTCTTCGAGCCCAACAGACCCGACCTGCGGCGGCTGCTGCAGACGAGGTTCGAGTCGGCGCTCGGCCTGGTGTTCCGTCTCGGTGGGCTGGCCGGCGCCTCGACCACCGAGGCCTACCGCGTGCTGTGCGACGAGGGCCTCAACCCGCCGAGGGTGACCGACGCCGGCCAGGTCGTTGTCGAGCTGCAGCTCGCGCCCTCGTACCCGCTCGAGTTCCTCGTGGTCCGCCTGGTGCAGGCGGACGACGGCGGCTTCCAGCTGGCGGAGGTGGCCCGATGAGTGACCCGGCGAACATCTTCACGGCCTTCAACTTCTCGGTGCTCATCACCCTCGACGGCGAGAGCAAGCCCCTGTGCGAGGGCGGATTCTCGGCGTGCGACGGACTCGAGGTGTCGGTCGCCAACAAGACGATCCGGTCGGGCGGCGACAACGGGCGGTCGATCCATCTCGGCGGCCTGGTCAACAACGGCACCCTCAGCCTGAAGCGGGGGATGACCGACTCCTTCGACCTGTGGGACTGGTTCGAGCGGGTCAACATCGACGAACAGCGGCACCTCCGGGCGACCTGCCACGTGGTGTCCAAGGCCGCCGACCGCTCCACCGAGCAGGCGACGTGGGTCCTCGAGCGGTGCCTGCCGGTCAAGCTCAAGGTGCCGGGGTTCGACGCGGCGACCGGCCAGGTCGCCGTCGAGGAGCTGCAGGTCGCCTACGAGACCATCCGCCTGCGCAAGCCACAGGCGAATTCTCGGGCGAGCTCCCAGGGGGCGAGCAGTGTCTGACCAGACCCAGCACCGGCCGGCCCGCCTGATCGAGGTCGAGCTCGGCGACGGCGACAACGAGACCAAGCCGAAGTCCGCCGGACGCGACGTGGCCGTGCAGTTCAACCCCGAGAGCCTCAAGGTGACCAGGGCCAACACGGTGGCCAAGACCGAGACGGCCGGCTCGTCGGCCATGCAGTTCGTGGCGACCACCTCCACCAAGCTGGACCTGGAGCTGTGGTTCGACGCGACGGTCATCGACGACGACCGGGGCCTGCGCGGGCTGACTGAGGGCGTCTATTACTTCATCACTCCCGACAAGGCGTCGGGCAGCGCGAAGTTCAAGGTCCCCGGCGTCCGCTTCCAGTGGGGCGAGTTCATCTTCGACGGCGTGCTGACCAGCCTCAACGAGACGCTGGAGCTGTTCAGCGCCGACGGCCGTCCGCTGCGGTCGCGGATGTCGCTCGGGTTCACCTCCCAAGACATCAAGTTCCGGGTGCAGGGCCTCTCCGACGGCGGAGTTGGAGGCGGGGTCGGGTCGCCGGGCCAGACGCCGCAGACCCCGGTCAAGCAGGGCGACTCCGTCCAGCAGCTCGCGGGCCAGAGCGGGAAGCCGGGCGACTGGAAGGCGATCGCCGCCGCCAACGGGATCGAGAACCCGCGCCTGCCGCAGGTCGGCGCGCTGCTGTCACCACCGAAGGTCGGCGCCTCGGTGTCGCTGCGCATCGGAGGTCGCTGAGATGCCCGTGATCATCGGCGAGCTGGAGGTCGTGGCCGCACCACCCCCGAGCGATCCCGGCCCCGACGGCGCGCAGCAGCCGCAGCCTCTCTCGGCCCTCGACGTCGTGCGCATCACCGAGCGCGACCGCCAGCGCCGGGCCCGCCGGGAGGCGGACTGATGACGACCGCCCCCGCCCTGTACGCCGCGACGCCGTCGGTGAAGATCGACGGCCGCGCCGAGGGGTTGCTCAGCGCCTCGCTCGACGACCTCGTGGTGACCGAGACGACCGAGGGGCTGGTGACCTGCGAGGCCAGGTTCCAGAACGTCGGCGCCCGCGGAGGCGACCCCGACTACCAGTTCTTCGACCGCGAGCTGCTCGACTTCGGGAAGGCCGTCGAGCTCACGGCCGGCGGCGGCCCGACCGAGGGCACCGTCTTCAGCGGTCACGTCACGGGGCTCCGGGCGGAGTTCGCGCAGCGCAGCGGCGCGGTGATCACCATGCTCGCCGAGGACCGGCTGCAGGACCTGCGGATGACCCGCCGCACGCGCACCTTCGAGGACATGACCGACGCGTCGGCGTTCGAGCAGATCGCCTCCGACCACCAGCTGCGCTCCGACGTCGACCTGCCCGGCCCGACCCACCGCGTCATCGCCCAGGTCGACCAGAGCGACCTGGCCTTCGTGCGCAGCCGCGCCCGCCGCGTCGGCGCCGAGGTGTGGGTGGACGACGACATCCTGCACGTCGCCCGGCGTACGTCGCGGCGCCAGGGCCGCGTCGTGCTCAGCCTCCGGCAGAACCTCCGCGAGGCGAACATCGGCGCCGACCTCGCCGGGCAGCGCACGTCGTTCTCCGTCGGCGGCTGGGACCCCTCGACGAAGGAGGCCATCGACGTGGAGGCCGACGTCTCGGCGCTGGCCTCCGAGCGGGCGGGCGGCGGCACGGCGGGCTCCGAGCTGCTGCAGCAGGCGTTCGGTGACCGCCCCGAGCGTGTGGTACACACGCTGCCGCTCGGTCCCGACGAGGCGCGCAAGGTCGCGGAGGGTCACTTCCTGGCGATGGCGCGGCGCTTCGTGGCCGGTGAGGTGGTGGCCGACGGCGACGCGCGGATCCAGGTCGGCACCCAGGTCGAGCTGACCGGACTCGGACCGTGGTTCTCCGGGGTCTACGACGTGGTCGGCACGCAGCACCTCTTCGACCTCGCGGTCGGCTACCGCACGCACGTCCACGTCGAGCGGGCGGAGCTGATGCTGTGAACACCAGCTGGCAACGCGACGGGCATGCTGACCAGGCCCCAGCAGCGACTGGGAACGCGCGACGAGTCCCGCTGGTTCGGCGTGTACGTCGGGCTGGTCGTCGGCGTCGCCGACCCCGACGGCCAGGGCCGGGTCAGGGTCAAGCTGCCGTGGGCCTGCGACGCCGACGGCACGCCGTACGAGGGCTGGTGCCGCCTGGTGGTGCCGATGGCGGGCCCGTCGCGGGGCTTCTGGTTCGTGCCGGAGCCGGACGACGAGGTGGCCGTGGTCTTCGAGGGCGGCGACCCGCGACGGCCCTACGTGATGGGCTCGCTGTGGAACGGCTCGGACTCGCCGCCGGAGTCGATGGACGGCAACGGCGACAACAACATCCGGGCGATCTACTCGCGAGCCGGCATCCGCATCAAGATGGACGACACGGACGGCGCCGTCGTGCTCACCATCGACACGCCCGGCGGCCAGAGCGTCGAGCTCAAGGACAGCCCCGCGACGGTCACGGTCAAGGACAGCGGCGGCAACAAGGTCGAGCTGGCCTCGGCCGGAATCACCATCGAGACGAGCGCGAAGCTCACGGTCAGCGCGAGCACGGTCGAGGTGACGGCCGGCAGCGTGACCGTGAACTCCGGGATGTCCAAGTTCAGCGGGGTGGTCCAGGCCGACACCGTCATCGCCAACGCAGTGGTCGGCACGAGCTACACCCCTGGCGCGGGGAACATCTGGTGAGCCCGGCCCCCGCCCCGCACGCCCACGAGCGCGTCGTGTGGCGCAGCCCGCGTGTCCTGGAAAGCGTCATGGCCGACGGGGACGCGCCCGGGCTGCTCGGCTTCGCCACCGACGACTTCATGACCGAGCTCGAGACCTCGCTGGCCGCGGACCCGCCGACGACCGCGAGCCACGTGGCGAAGGCCGAGCACTGGTCGGACTCGCAGCCGCCGGTTTTCGCCGTCCCGGCTCGGCCCCCGACTCCGAATCCGGACGGCCTGAAGCTGTACCAGCCGGCCCAAGGTCGCTTCTACCTCGTGGCCGCGCACCTGTGCTGCCGGCGGTTCGGGTTCCCCGACCGCGGCCTGTCCGACGTCGAGTCGGTCGGGTTTGTGCTCCGCCGCGTGGAGGTCGCGGGCAGCAGCAAGGCTGTCGACGCCAAGGACCCGAGCACCTTCACCGAGCTCGCCTGGGTGCCGGCCGGCGGAGGAGGGTCGTGGCAGCCCGTCGCCGAGCGGTTCGCCATCGCCGAGGGCGAGGAGGTGCTGCCACTGGTGCCGACCGTGCACACCCATGACGGACGCCGTTCGCGGCTGCTCGCCGGCCTGGTCCCGGTCGGTGCCCGGGAGCGGTACGAGGCCCGCGGCAAAGCGGCCGTCGCACAGACCACGACAAAGACCGGCGGCGACGTGCTCGCCAACCCCCACCGTGCCCTGCTGGAGGGGACGGTGAACGACGCGTTCCGCCAGGTCAAGACCCTTCGCGACGCACCCGTGCCGCCCGCCCCCGCCGACCTGGTCGAGATGATGCTGTGGGGCCTGGTGGACCTGGTCGACTTCATCGAGAAGGTGGCCGGCCAGAACGTCACGACGACGGCCGACAGCAAGCTCGCCGCGGCCACCGCGCTCTCGACGCCGAGCACCATCACGTGGGCCGCCATCGTCAAGAAGGCGGCGACGGAGCGCCAGGAGCTGGTCAAGGGGAACCCGCCCTCCACCCAGCTGAAGGGCTGGGTCCAGGCAGTCGGCAGCTCGGGGCTCGACGCCCTGGTCGGTGCGCTGACGAGCTACGGCCTGACACTCCAGCCGCCATCGGCGCCGACCGGGGCAGCCGCCGTCAAGGAGCCCGACCCCGTGCGCGGCCTGACCTACGTCACCCGCTGCGTCTACCGCCGCACGGACTGCAAGATCGCGCGCCCCGAGTGGGTCAGCGCACCGTCGGTGCCGTTCCGATTCGCGTCGTTCTTCGACCCCGACGCACCCCAGCGGCCGGTGCAGATCTCGCTGCCGGTGGACACCTCGCAGGCCGGGCTGCGGGCCTTCCCGAAGAGCGTGAGCATCCTGGTCTCCAAGCAGCTGCGCGCCCAGATGGACCAGGTGAAGGGCATCGACAAGTTCGGGACCAAGGAGAACTTCGACCTCGGGATGCTGTGCACCCTCTCGATCCCGATCATCACCATCGCCGCGCTGATCCTGCTGATGGTGATCGTGATGATCCTCAACATCGTCTTCTTCTGGATGCCGCTGTTCAAGATCTGCCTGCCCAAGCCGGGAGGTAACAGCTGATGGACCTCGCCGCGACGTACGGACGTGGGGTCGCCTTCCCGGTGAGGCTCTCCCCGGCGAGCCGGCTGGCCCTCTCGGAGGGTCCGGACAACATCGCCGTCTCCCTGCGCCTGATCCTCTCGACCGAGCCGGGGGAGCGGGTGATGCTGCCGGCGTTCGGCACCGGGCTGCGCATCTTCCTGTTCGAGCCCAACGTGCCGGCCACCCACCGGCTCGTCGAGGAGGCCGTACGCCGGGCCGTGGTGCGGTGGGAGCCGCGCGTGCGGCTCGAGTCGGTGCTCGTGTCGGCCGACCGGGGCGACCCGGGGTACGCCCGGGTCGAGGTGCGCTACCGGTTGGTCGCGACCGGGTCCGAGGGCGACCTTGCGCTGGCCGTGCCCGTCGGGGCCGACGCCCTCAGAGGGTTGGCGGGGGTGCTCGGATGACCATCGAGCTTCCTCCGCCCATCGACGACCTCGACTACGAGACGCTCGTCGCGGAGGCGAAGGCCCGGATCCCGGTCCACAACCCCGACTGGACCAACTACAACGACGCCGACCCGGGCATCACCCTGCTCCAGCTGTTCGCGTTCATGACCGACAGCCTGGTCTACCGGGCGAACCTGGTCCCCGAGCGCAACCGGCGCGCGTTCTTGCACCTGCTCGGCCTGCGCCAGCGCGGCGCCGCACCGGCCGAGGGCCTGGTCGCCTTCGACGCCACGAAGGGACCGCTCACCACCCATGTGGTCCCGGCCGATGCCGAGGTGCGGGCCGGCAACATCCCCTTCCACACCGAGCACGCCATCGACGTGCTGCCCGTGACAGCCATCGCCTGCGCCAAGCTGCCCTCGGCCACCGAGCTCGATGACGCGACGCGCGCGGCGTACCTGTCGATGTACGAGGACCTCGACCCGACGGCCGACGGCGTCCAGCTCTACGACACGCAGCGGCTGGACGTGCCGGCCGGGGGCGCGCGCTACCGGCCGATCCGCATCGCGGCGGCCGTCGACCGCTCGCTCTGGGTCGCCCTGCTCGCGCCGAAGCCGCCGCTGGTGGGTGCGGTGCGCGACCTGATCGGCGGCAAGGTGCTCTCGCTGGGCATCGTGCCGGACGTCGTCGACGCCTCCCGCGTGCTCCCGCCGGCATCGGTGCTGCGGTCGGTGCCCGAGTCGCGGCTCGTGGTCACCACACCCGCGCCCGGCCCGCTACCCGTGGAGCCGCGGGTGCCGACCTACCGCGAGCTCGACACCAGCGAGCACGGCGACGTCCTGGTGGAGCCCGGCGTGCTCGACGTCTCGCTCCCGCCCCCCGACGAGCTCGCGGTGTGGGCCGACCTCGAGGCGACCGAGGACGGGTACGGCGACTTCCCGCCGCCGTTGGAACCCGCCGAGCGTTCCCGGCTGGTGACCTGGCTCCGGATCAACCGCGCCCGTCCGACCTCCGACCCGGGCGGCGCGCTCGGTGCGTCGTTCTCGTGGGTCGGCCTCAATGTGACCAGTGTCGTCCAAGTGGGTCGGGTGGCCGACGAGCGGCTCCCGCGGGGGACCGGCGAGCCCGACCAGGTCGCCAACCTGGGCCAGCGGTCCGTGCTGGTCGACTCGGTCAGGCTCCTGGTCGACGGTGTCGAGTGGACGCGCACCGACGACCTGCGGACCGCTCCTCCCGAGACGGTCGTCGGGGCCGGCGTGTCACCCGACCGGCCGGGCACGGCGACCGTCGGCTCGCCGTACGTCTTCGCGTGCTACCCCGACGGCACGGTGCGCTTCGGCGACGGGCTCAGGGGAGCGCGGCCGGCGCGGGACGCCGAGATCCGCGCGAGCTACTCCTCCTCCGAGGGACGCGCGGGGGTGCTGCCGGTCGGCGGGATCAAGACGGTGCTCGGTCTGCCGCCGGGGGTCCAGGTGACCAACCCGGTGCCGACCTGGGGTGGCCAGGACGCCGAGACGGTGGAGGACGCCGAGGCGCGGATGAGCGAGCTCGTCCACCACCGCGACCGCCTGGTCACCCGGGACGACTTCCGCGAGATCACCTGGCGGACCCCGGGCGTCGACATCGGCCGGGTCGAGGTGCTGCCGCTGTTCCATCCGCAGCTGGTCGGCCTGGAGTCGCCGGGGGTCGTCACCGTGATGGTGATCCCGCAGTTCGACCCCGCGCAGCCGGAGGCGCCGCGACCGGACCAGATGTTCCTCGACTCGGTCTGCGAGTACCTCGACGCCCGCCGCCTGGTCACCACCGAGCTGCACGTCGTCGGGCCGGAGTACGTCGACCTGGCCGTGTCCGTCGGCTTCGACCCGGTGCCGGGTCGCGACATCCCCGACGTGCGCGAGCGGATCAAGGCGACGGTGCGAGCGCTGCTGTCGCCACTCGACCTCGCGTCCGACGACGCGTTCGCGGGCTGGCCGCTGGCCAAGGCCGTCGACCCGCTCGAGGTGCTAACCGTGGTTGCCCGGGTCGACGGGGTCGCCCGCGTCAACGGCGTGAGGCTGAGCCTGCCCGACGGCAGCCCGGTCGTCGGGTCCCTGCCGATGACCGGGCTCCAGCTCCCGCACCTGGTCGGCCTGGCCGTCCAGCCCGGCGACCCACCGACCGGCTCCGACGCCGGGCCGCCGTCGGTGCAGCTGCTGCCCGTGCCCGCGATCCCGGAGGAGTGCTGATGCCCGACGTCAACGGCTCGTCCTTCCACCTGCTGCTCTCCGAGGCCGACTGGTTCACCCGACCGGGCCCGACCGGCAATCTGCCGCTGCTCAGCGGCCGGCCCGAGAGCGACCTCGAGTGGACGTCGTCGTGCGGGCTGCGGCTGCGGCGGACGGTGCCGTTCGACCGGACCGCGAGCCCGGTCCGCCTCCGGCCCACCGATCGTCGCGGCTCCGACCGTGACCCCGATGGAGTCTTCTGGCACGTCGGCGACGACCGCACCACCTTGTGGCGCAGCCGCGACGGCGACGCCGAGCCGTTCTGGCCGCGAGCCGTGTCAGACGTGGGGCGCGTCGAGGGTTCCGAGGCCTTCACCGCCTGCACGCCACGAGTCGCCAGGCCCGCCACGCTCGGCGCGGTCGCGGCGACCGGCGACCGCTGGTTGGTCGTCGGCGTCCTGGACGCCGGCGGCGGACCGCTCGCCGGACCGGGGCTGCTCCTCCTCGACCTGCTAGCCGGTGGCGAGCCCGTGTGGCGCGACTGGTCGCGCGACGTGCCCGACTTCCACCCGGTCGACGCCTGCCGACGGCCGGGGGGAGGGTTGCTGGTGCTGGACGCCGAACGGGGCCGCGCCGAGCCCACGCGGGTGTGGCCGCTGGACGGTCACGCGAACCCGTCCGTGCTTGCGGAGCGGCCCGTCTCTCTGGGGGTCTTCGAGGTCTGTGACCGCGACCCGGCCGTGCCTCCGGTCGACGTCCACACCGTCGGAGTGCCCGTCGCGTGTGTGCTGCCCGTGGCCCGCGCGGTGTCGGTCGCCGCCGTCGACGAGACGTCGTACCTCGTCCTGGACGCCGGCACCCGCCAGGTGCTGCGGTTCGAGGGCGAGAACCTCACTGGCGCGCTCGACCTCGACGAGGCGCTGGAGGGCCGGTTGACCAATCCCGCCAACGACCCGGGCGTGCGTGGTCACGACATCGCGGTGGTGCGCGACGCGGGTGGCCGGGCGATCCTCTTCGTCAGCGACGCCGGTGGCGACGAGGTCTTCACCTTCGACATCGACGACGGCTTCGCGGCGCTCCCCGCGCACTACCCGATGCGGCGGCACCAGGGTCGCGGCCTGGTCACCGACGGGACCACGGTGTGGTTCGACACCCGCCGGCGCTGGCACCCGCTCCTGGCGCGCGGCCGATCGCAGTACCGCGGCTGGGGCACCGCCGTCACCGCTGAGCTCGACGGGCACCAGCCCGGCTGTCGGTGGCACCGCGTCGCCCTCGACGGGCGACTGCCGGACGGTACGTCGGTCCGCGTGGAGTCGCGGGCCGCCGACGACGTGACCACGCTCGCGAGCATGCCCTGGCGCGTGGAGCCCACGCCGTACCTGCGTCACGGCGGCACCGAGCTGTCGCTCGACACCGCGGTCGGACCGGTCGACGCGCGTGGGCAGCGCCCTGTCACGGGCACCTGGGAAACCTTGCTGCAGCGCACGGACGGCCGCTACTGCCAGCTCCGGCTGACCCTGGAGAGCGCGGGCGGCTCGACCCCCGAGATCAGCGCGTTGCGGCTGATCTACCCGAGGTTCTCCTACCTGCACCGCTACCTGCCGCAGGTGTACGCCGACGAGGACGCGCCGACGCGGTTCCTCGAGCGCTACCTGGCCAACCCCGAGGGCCTGCTCACCGACCTCGAGGGGCGGATCGCCGACGCGGACCTGCTCTTCGACGGCCGGAGCGTGCCGTCGCAGTACCTGGGGTGGCTGGCCTCGTGGCTTGGCGCCGTCTTCGACGGCGACCTCGACGTACGCCGCCGGCGGCTGTTCCTCCAGCACGCCTCGCGGCTGTTCGCGACCAGGGGGACCCCGGCCGGGCTGGTGCTGGCGCTGCGGCTGGTGCTCGACGAGTGCCCGGAGGCGGCGTTCGAGGAGGGAGCGGCCGACTCCGTGTTCACGGTCCGCGTCGCCGAGCGCTACCTGAGCCGCTCGAACTCCGTGCCGTTGCCGGGCGGCCCAATGGTGCTGTCTGGCGACCTGGCGGCGGGCGCCCCGGGCGCCCTGGGCGCCGACACGGCACCGGCGTCGCGATGGAGCGCGCGGCTGGGAGCCAACGAGCTGCACCAGCGGTTCCAGGACGACCTCGTCGCGAGGTACGGCGCCGACTGGTCGACCGCGACCGGCCCCGCGTCGGTCCCCGCTTGGCTGCGCGGCCGGCAGCCCGGCGAGGTACGCGTCTCGCCCACCACCCCCGCCGACGCGGGCGCACGCGCCGACTGGACGCGCTTCCTCGGTGGCCAGCTGGGGCTGCGCTCGCCCGCGTTCGGCGACCAGCACCTCCCGCTGTACCGGCGGTTCCTGCTTCAGCGGTACGAGCGGCCTGCCCGCTATGCGGCGGCGTACCAGATCCAGGGAGGTGTCGACTTCGAGAAGATCGGCGCCCCCGACCGGCTGCCGTCGTTCGGGCCGGCGCTGGAGGACTGGGAGACGTTCGTCTCGCTCGTCGTGCCCATCGCCGAGTCGGCCCACCGGTTCTCGGTGCTGCTGCCGGTCGACCTCGACGCCCCGGAGCGCGAGCAGCTGCGGGCACTCGACCGAGCCCGCCGCGTCGTGGAGATCGAGAAGCCCGCCCACACCGCGTTCGACGTGCGCCCGTACTGGGCCGCCTTCCAGCTGGGGGACGCCCGGCTGGGCGTCGACACCCGGCTCGGCGCCGGCGCCCGGCGCGCTGCGCTCGTCCTCGACCGCACCCGCCTCGCCCAGGCCGGCCTGGCCTCACCGCCCGGACACACCGCCGAGTGCGGCTGCTCATGACTTGATTACCCAGTCGATGTTCAGGAGAGACCGATGACGCACCACACCCGCCAACCATGTGGACGAAGGGAGCGACGATGACCGTCTTCGCGCCGTCGCACGAGCTGACCGAGCTGGACCCCACCAAGCGGGTCAGGTACTCGCTGGGCATGATCGTCGGCGACGACGAGCTGCGGCAGGACCAGCGCTACCTGACTGCCAGGGACGACCGGCACCAGCGGGCCCTGCATGGCTGGGGCGTGGTCTCGGGGCTCGAGCTGGTCGTCGAGGACGGCGGCCACCTCGAGGTCCATCCGGGCGCCGCAGTCGACGGCACCGGCCGATGGATCTGCATCGACGTCACCCAGTGCGCCGACCTGCTGCCGTGGTTGCAGGCCCGCGACGACCTCCCCGCCATGCCGGCGACCGTCACCGTGTGGGTCACGCTCTGCTACGACGAGTGCGCCACCGACCTGGTGCCCGTGCCCAGCGGGCCGTGCCGCACGCTCGACAACTCCGTCCAGGCATCCCGCGTTAAGGACGCCTTCCGGCTCGAGCTCTCGCTCGAGCAGCCACCCCTGCGGGGCGACCTCGACGAGTTCCCCGAAGCCGAGGTGATGAAGGCGCTGCTGAAGAAGGACGCGAAGCTCGACGACAAGCGTGAGGCGCTCTCCGACTTCGTGACCTCGCGCGGCGACCCGGGCGGGTTCGCCAACCGCTGCCTCGACCCGGTCGACCCGGGCTGCGTGATCCTCGGTCGGGTCGAGGTGCCGCTGGTCAAGGACGGTGACACGGTCGCGTTCAAGACCGACTCCGACCACAAGTGGGCGACGTTCTCCGACCGGCCGCTGGTGCTCTCCTCGCAGTTCCTGCAGGAGTGGCTGCTCCGCGTCGAGGGCGGCGGCACGATCGTCATCGACCCCGGCGACCCCCAGCCGGCGCCGTTCCCGCTGGACGACCTGACCGACGTCAACGCGCCCACGGCGCGCGCCGGGAACGTCGTCATCGGCACCGTCGCCCCTCGCGAGGTCGGTTCGGGCGTCGGTAGCGACGCGCCGCCGCCGAACGCACGATGGGAGGAGCGCCGGCTCGACCTCAATCTCCTCGCGGATGTCGAGATCCCCAACAACTTCGGCAACAGCCCGTCGGACGCAGGGTTGGTGCTGAAGTTCGACGGGAGCATGTGGCGGCCGCAGACCGATCTGCTGGCCCCCATTGGCCCGGCGGGCGAGAAGGAACCACACGTCCGTTGCCGACCGACGCCGTACGGGATCGTGGCGGGCGGCGTGATCAAGCTGAACTTCAACGAGGACGGGTTTCTGGAGGACGAGGACCCGCAGCTCACCACGCGGTACGGCGACCTGACGGTCAAGCGCGTCGCGGCGTCGGCCAACGTCGGTGGCCTGTTGCTGCTGACGTTCCGCGGGTACGGGCAGGCCTGGCAGAAGAACCTCGAGCTTCAGGGCCGCGCGATCGTCGTCAAGCTCACGGGCGAGTCGGACACCGGCGTGGTATCGAGCCAGGTCGTGCGCCTGCGTGAAGACGGGATCTTCGTCCTGGTCGCACGCCCTCGCAGCGGAGCGGCGGACGCCCTCCAGAAGCTGGTCATCGACGAGCTCGGAGAGAGCCGTGGGGTGACCGCGCTGCACGTCGAGATCTCCGTCTTCGACGATCCCAAGACCCACAACTTCACGCTCAGCCAGGTGCCCGAGCTCACCGAGGAGGCGCCGTGACCACCTCGCTCGACGCGGTCGACACCTCCGGTGGCATCGCGGTCCCGAACTTCTTCAACGGACGGATCCTCAGCGCCGACGACCTCCGTCTGGTGCTGACCGCCGACAGGCGGCACCGCTCGCTGCTGGGCCGGGCACTGGGACCCGGAGTGGCGGCGGGGCTGCACGTCACGAAGCCGACTTCGGGTGGCTCGGTCGGGGTGCTGAAGGTGACGGCCGGCGTTGCCGTCAACCGCAAGGGCGAGACGATCGACCTGCCGACCGACCTCGAGGTGCGGGTCGCGGGCACCAATGCCGTCACCACCACGCCGGTCGCCTCGGGTCCGGTGTTCGCCGACTGCGGCGGGTCGAGCCCGACGTCGACCACGTCCAACGCGTTCCTGCTGACGGTCCGGCCCGACAGCTTGGAGACCGGTTCGGCGCCGGCCGACCCGTACCTGACGGGCCAGTCGTGCGGACCGGGCTTCGTGGCCGAGGGGGTGCGCTTCCGGCGGGTCCCGATCGACCCGACCTTCCTGGCCAGCTCCCTCTCGGTGACCGGCACGGCGGGCCTCGGCTCCGCCTCGCCAAGGTCGCGCAACGTAGTCAGCCACCTCTTCCTGGGTTCCACGCCCTGGAGCGAGTTCGGCGACGTCGCCACGGCCGGCGACGTCGAACCCGACCTCGAGGTGGCGCACGTGTTGGCGGGCCTGAAGACGTGCGAGGTGCCGCTGGCGCTGTTCTACCTGCAGGGCAGCAGCGTGGTGCAGCTCGACGAGTGGGCCGTACGGCGCTCGTGCCGGGCCGCGACCGACGACGCCGTCGGGCTGGCGGCGTTCACCTCCGAGCTCCGTTCGGGCGCCGGTGTCGCGACGCACCTGCAGTTCCAGGCGCAGCTGGCCGATCTGCTCGCCGAGAGCGCGACGGCGAAGCCACTCGCCGGGACGCACTTCCGCTACCTGCCCGCTGCGGGCATCCTGCCCGCGAGGTGCATCGACAGCCCGGCGACCGTGGCCGAGTTCCTGGCCAACGCGCTGCCGTTCTTCGCCGACCTCTCCACCTCGGCCTGGCGGCGGTGCGAGCGACCGGTCAGGAGCGCACGCGTCGAGTCGATCATCCGCGACGGCACGCAGCTGCCGCCGATCGACGTGCTCACCACACGTGGCCTGCCTCTGAGGGTCGCGGCGGTGCACGAGTCGATGCTCTCGGGCGAGCCGTACGCCGTGTTCGTGGCGGCGCAGCACCCCTATCAGGAGCGCATCGACCTCGACGAGGTCATCGACAGGCTGGCAGCGGTGGAGCCGCCGGACGACAAGGAGCTGCTGCTCACGGTCGTCGAGCAGGACCACACTCCCGTGACCCAGCGGGACGGCTTCCGCCTCGTCACCCACTACCGCGTCGTCACCAACCAGGCGGGGAGGTACAAGATCACGCCGACCGCCATCAAGCTGGAGACCGTCCAGTCTCACGTGGGCAGCTTCCTGCACGGTGACGCCGTCCGGTTCCTGGAGGAAGGCGCCACCATCGTCACCATCGATTACACGGTGAGCAGCGACGCGCCGAACGTCTTCGGGCCGGTCTTCGAGATCAAGGCCGTGAAGGACGACTCCGAGGAGGTGGCGTTCGCACGCACGGCCGACGACGGCCGGACCTCCGGCAGGTTCGACGCCGGCGACCGGGAGAGCGCAGGCGTCACCACCGAGGCGGTGGTCGGCGAGACAGAGGTCGGTGCGGCCCATCCGCACGTGCGCCTCCTCTACAGGTTCGGGATCGACGTGGCGAGCGTCAGCGACCCCGAGGTCGTGGCCCAGGCGTCCTTCGGGTTCATCCGCCCATGACCGTGGCCAGCCTCCCCGTCGGCGACCGCATCGGGCGCCTGGCGCTGCTGGGCTGGCCGGAGTGCGAGCCGCCGCCGCACCTCGAGGGGCTCACCCCACCCGGCGTCGGCGAGCGGGCGATCCTGCTCGTCCGCCGCGTGGTCGTGGTCTCCGAGCCGTGGAACGTGGGGGAGTCGGTGCAGGGCGAGCTCGCCGAGGCGGCGAGGACGGCGGTCCGCCCGCACCGCGGACTCGTACCTCCCGACTCCGAGGCGGTGCTCTTCGCCGATGCCGCCGAGCTCCTGGCCTGCTACTTGCTGAGCCTGCGCCGGGCCGGCGTCGCGCCGGAGTGGGTCTGGGCCCAGGTCGCGGGGTCGCTGCCACCTCCCGAACCCGCCGCCGTGCTGCGCGACCCCGCCACTCCGGTGAGCGCTGTTGTCGCGGTGCTCGACGGGTGGGACCGGCTCGACGAGGCGGTCGGCGGGCTCGACGCGGCAGGGGCGCTGCGGGTGGTCGAGGCCCTCGCGGAGCAGCACGGGCTCTGGGTGCGAGCCGTCGAGGCTCCCGATCCGCCGCCGGCCGGGTCGACGTACACCTCCGGCGAGAGCCGGCCGGCCGCCCTGCCAGCTGCTCCGGCCTGGGAGCTCGGGCGGCTCGGCAGCGACGTCGTGCTCGGGGTGGTCGTGGCCGACGACGGGTTCGCCGCCTCGCTCGGGTCGCTGGGGCGGGTGTTGCTCGGGCGGGACCCAGGCCTGCCCGTCGTGCGGCCGCCGTCACGGGCCGTCGTCGTCTCGTCCGGAAGTACGTCGCCGACGAGGTCGCCCGTGACGACCGGCGGCTCACCCGGCGTGCCGGTCGCACCACCGGCCGAGCACGAGGAGCGCGAGGATCCGGAGGCGGCAGCGCCGACCGGTGCCGACCGGGTGCACCTGTTGCAACGGCAGACCGGAGCCCCGGGTCGCGACGCCGGCATCGACGCGGCCGGCCGGGTATCCGCGCCGCCATCGGCACCCGCCGCCCCAGACGCGGTACGCCTCGAGGACGAGGGCGTGGCCACGGGCTGTGGGGGAGTGCTTTACCTCGTCAACCCCTACCGGCGCCTGGACCTCGCGGCGGCCGGGCTGGTCGGGCTGGTCCAGGCGGCACCCTGGGACGTCCTCGAGGGTCTGGGGCGCGAGGCGCTTGGGGCGGTGGACGCACTCGACGACGGCGACGCGTTGTGGGACGTGCTGGCCGCGCTGGCCGGGCGGTCGGCCGGCGAACGTCCCGGCCCAGAAGTGCTCGACGGGTGCCGCGCCGCCCTCGACGGCATCGTGGCCGACCTCGCTCTCGGCCCGGACGAGCCACGGCTGGGTGAGCTCTTGCTGGTGCCGGGGTACCTGCGGGTCGACCATGCCAACCTCGATCTGGTCGCGCCGCTGGACGCGGTACACCTGTCCGTGCGCCGCCGAGCCCTGGACGCCGACCCCGGCTGGGTGCCCGAGCTCGGCCGGGTGGTCCGATTCCACTTCGTCGGAGGCGGGTCACCGTGAGGGCCCGAGCACGCGGCTTCCCCGCGACGACCGAGGGACACACGACCGCGCTCACCCTCGCCGCCATCACCGCGCTGTTCGACCTGGCCGACCGCAGCGTCGACGGTGGGGTCGAAGGGCTGGTGCGCCGCCAGCCGTTCGTGCAGGGGTACGTCGAGACGATCGCGGCGTGGCTGCCCGACGGCATCTCGTGGGGCGAGTCGGTCCAGTGGTGGCAGGAGCGGGTCGCCGCGCTGGAGAGGTCGGCCGACCAGCCGCTGCCGCTGACCCGGATCGCCGCGCTCTCCGGCGTACGCGACGAGGTCGCGCTGGCGCTCGTGGCCCTGCCCGACGAGGACGACCGTTTCCTGCCGGTCGTCCGTGAGCTGCAGGGAGTGACCTCGGTCGAGGCGATGCCGGCGGCCACGGTCCTCGGAGCCCTTGAGCTTCCGGCCGAGAGGGCCCTGGCCAGGTCCCTCGAGCGGCTGACGCGCGAGCACCTGGTCGAGCCGGTGCCTGGGGCCCCGCAGCTGCGGCGGGTGGCGATGGAGCTGTGGTCGGCCGTCCGTGACGACGAGACCTGGGCCGCCGCCGTGCGGGCCGCGAAGCCCGCACCACGGTCGACGGTCGGCCACTGGAGCGCGGAGAGGAAGGCCCGCCTGTCGCGGCCGCTCGAGCTGCTGCTGGCCGGTCAGGCCGACATCGTCGTCGTGCGGCAGGTGCCGGGCGCCGAGGCCGCGGCCGCCGTCTCGGCCACCCTCGCCGCCCCGCTCGTGTGGCTGACGCAGGAACAGCTCCTGCACGGGTCGGGGCTGGCACTCGCCGCGGCCCTGGGCGCGGTCCCCGGCACGGTCCTGGAACCGGGGCCGGGCCAGCAGGCCGACGTACCCCGGCCGGACTGGTACGCCGGACCGCTCGTCGTCCTCACCGGTGTCTCCGGTGGCGTGGCCACCCGCGCTGACGACCGGCGGGCCACCGTGCTCGTGGACCGGTGCGACGCGCGCGAGCGGCGCAAGCTCTGGGCCGCGCTCCTGCCGCGCGCGAGCAAGGGAAGACTGGACGCCCTGGCCGAGGCCTTCGTGGTTCCGGACGGGCACGTTCGGCGGCTCGCGGCGGACGCCAAGGTGGCGGCGCAGGTCGACGGGCGGCGGGCACCGAGGCTGGCGGACGTGCGCCAGGCCGCGCGCCGGCTGGGCGACCACGTCCTGGAGACCAAGGCGACGCGCCTCGACAACGACGACCTGTCGTGGGACGACGTGGTGACCGGCCCCTCCGTGCGAGCCGACCTCGAGCTGCTCGAGCACCGCTGCCGCCTGCGCGAGGAGCTCGCGGTGGGCGACAGGGGCGTCGGCGGGGCCGGCGTACGCGCGTTGCTCACCGGCCCCAGCGGCTGCGGCAAGACCCTCGCCGCGCGCACCCTCGCGGCCGTGCTCGACCGCAACATCTACCGCGTCGACCTCGCCGCCGTCTTCGACAAGTACGTCGGCGTCACGGAGAAGATCCTGGAGCGGCTGCTGACCGATGCCGAGCAGCTCGACAGCGTGCTGCTGCTCGACGAGGGCGACACGTTCCTGGGCTCGCGGACCGACGTGCGCTCTGCCAACGACCGCTACGCCAACCTCGAGACCAACTTCCTGCTCCAGAGGCTGGAGACCTACGCCGGCATCATCGTGGTCACCACGAACGCCCCCGACCGGATCGACTCGGCCTTCGCTCGCCGGATGGACGCCACCATCGCCTTCGGCAAGCCGCGCTCGGTCGCACGCCGGCGGATCTGGGCGCTCCACCTGCCGCCGGGCCACGGCGTCCCGCCGGCCGAGCTCGACGAGATCGCGGACCGTCACCGGCTGACCGGGGGCCAGATCCGCAACGCGGCTCAGTACGCGCGGCTGCTGAGCGCCCGCGACGGCACGGCGCTCGACTCGGACGTCCTGCGCGCCGCCCTCGCCGCGGAGTACCGGAAGGCGGGCGCGATGCCCACCGGCGCCGCACTCACGGCGGCCGCGCAGGCACCCGCGCTCGACCACTACGTCCGCAGCATGGCGGTTGCCGCGCGACGGCGGCGCCGGGGCGGACGGACGTGACGACGGCCCGCGCTCGCTCCTCCGACTCCCCGGGCGGCGAGCGGGACCACTCCCCGGAGCGACACCGGTCCGGCGGCCCTCGGCGCTCGGTCGGGCCGGTCGCGCCGTCGCTACAGATGAAGCCGGCTGTGGTCGGAGCCGCGGGCGATGCCTTCGAGAAGGAGGCCGACCACGCGGCGCAGAAGGTCGTGCAGGGCAAGGCGGCAGCCGAGGAGCTGTCACCGGTGAGCCCGCAGGCGCTGCAGCGGCTGGCGCAGGTCCCGGCCGTGTCCGAGGACGACGTCAAGGAGGGCGGCGGTGTCGCGCAGGCGCTCTTCGACGAGGAGGAAGAGCCCGTCGCCGCCACGTCCACCCACGCCGACACCGCGACCGACACCGACACCGGGCCTGCGCAGGCCAAGGCCATCGACTCGTCGGGGCCGCGCGCGGTCGACGTACCCCGGCCCGGCGTCGGCACTCCGCTCGCACCCGAGACCAAGGGCCGGCTCGAGAGCGGCCTGGGCGCCGACCTGGGCGGCGTACGCGTGCACGACGACGCCGCCGCGCGGTCGACCGCCGACAGCATGGGCGCGAAGGCCTTCACCCAAGGCAGCGACATCTCGCTCGGCTCGGGCCAGTCGGCCGACGACCTCGGCCTGATGGCCCACGAGGCCGCGCACGTCGTGCAGCAGGCAGGTGGTTCGGGCTCGGTGGCGCAGCGTGACCGGACCACCGGCAGCACGACGGCTCCCGCAGCAGCGCCAGCGGCAGGTTTGCCGGAAGTCACCCAGAAGGCATGGCCCGACGGGTCGGCGATCGACACGACGACGACGCCGAAGAAGACGGTCAAGCTGGCGACGCTGCGCGTTCCCGCGACCAAGAAGAAGGCCACCGAGGCCAAGCTGCCGACCGGCGTGGAGATCGGCCTGCCCCGCGACACCAACCAGTCGGCGAAGTGGAAGAAGGACCTCAAGTCCTCGGCCCAGGACGCCGCGACCAAGGTGCTCGCGAAGCCCGAGGTGGCGGCGACCAAGGACGCTGACGGCAACTTCTACCTCGTCAACGACAAGGCGGCGAAACAGCCCGTCATCGTCACGAGTGAGTCGCTCGGGGACCTGGCCCTGCGGCCCACCTGGGACCGCGAGGGCGTGCCTACCAGGTTCCACGTCGACCACCGCGTGGAGTACCAGCTCGGCGGCCTCGACGACGAGACGAACTACTGGCTCCTCGAGGAGCAGGCCAACATGAGCTCGGGCTCCACGATCGCCAACCAGCTTGCCAGCTCGCTCAACGCGGTGTTTCACAAGGCGAAGACCGAAGGCGTCGCCAACATCCCGGCCGACGTCGCCTCCGCACGCGGCGGTGGCTGGGCGTACACGATCGGCGCCATCTCGAAGGACCCGCTGCCCGTCGAGGGCAGGGAAAACAGCAACTGGGACTACCAAGACGTGAAAGACGGCAAGCCCGTCCTCGACCACCTGCGCGCGATGACCGACGCCGAGATGGACAAGGCCGGCGGTACGGCCGAGAAGCTGGTGCTCTTCATGGGGCCCATGGGCGGCCAGCGCTCCGAGATCGAGTGGGGGACGCAGGCTCCCGGCGGCGTGAAGAAGATGAATGACTGGTGGTTCCACCTCGGCTCGAAGGAAGCCGGGAAGGCCAACAACAACGTCGGTCTGACCGAGCTGAGCTTCACGCCCGGCAAGGGCGGAGGTGGAACGGCCAAGGGTGTTCTCTTCAAGGAGGACAAGAAGAACAAGAGCGTCATCAACGAGATCAAGAAGGACCTCAAGATCGAGACGCGCGAACGGATCCCGTGGGCCGGTTTCCTCGACAAGCAGAAGTTCCTCAACGAGGCACGCACCGAGCTGTCGTTCAAGAAGCTCAGCCCGATCGAGCTGGAGGAGATGGACCTCGCCCCGGGCAAGGGGCTCGTCGCCCGGGGCCGGCTCCTGCCGACCGTTCCGCTGATCGCCAAGGCGGCCGTGGACGTCGTCATCGACGGCGACGACGTCTACCTCTCCAAGATCTTCACCGCCGACGACTTCACCTTCCCCGGACCGATCAAGGTCGGCGTCTGCAGCCTGGAGCTGAGGTTCGGGCTGAAGGGCTTCCAGATCCTCGGCGAGGCCAACTTCGAGGTCCAGGGGCTCGGCAGCGGCCGGGTGTACGCCGCCGCGGGCGCGAGCCTCGACGATGTCTCGTTCGCCCTCGGCGGAGAGTTCAACTTCCTGGCCGACCTGTTCGAGCCGGCCCGCGTCGAGCTCTGGTACAAGGACAACGAGCTGGGTGGCAAGGGCGTGCTCGGGGTCAAGGAAGGCAAGGTCAAGGGCCTCAAGTCGGCGCAGGTCACCGCCGAGTTCGGCAAGGAGGGCTTCAAGGCCAACGGCACCTTCGCCACGACGATCCCGGGAGTCGAGAGCGGCACCCTCGCCTTCGCCTACAAGGAGGACGGCACCGTCGAGCTCGGCGGCACGCTGAGCCTCGGCTCGAAGGTGCCGGGCATCTCCAGCGGCAGCGTCGAGGCGCAGCTGGTCCGCAACCCCGAGGGCGGCTGGAAGGTCTCCGGCAAGATCAAGGCCGTCCCGAGCATCCCCGGTGTCGCCAGCGAGATCACCGGCACCTATGACGACGGCGCGATCCAGGTCGAGGCGACCGTGGCCTACGCACGGGGCATGGCGGCCGGCCAGTTCACCATCGGCCTCTCCAACAAGCCCATCGACCCGGCCAGCGGCAAGCCCGGCGGCGAGCCTGGCAAGGACCTGGCGGCGTACGGCGGAGGACAGGTCGCCCTCACGCTCGCGCCCTGGCTCAAGGCGACCGCGGGCCTCAAGCTGCTCCCCACCGGCGAGATCGAGGTCAGCGGCGAGATCGGGCTTCCTGCGGCTCTGGAGATCTTCCCGCGCAAGAGCCTCGACAAGGAGCTGTTCAAGGTCGGCATCGACATCCCGATCATCGGGATCTCGGTGGCGGGACAGAACGTCGGCATCTTCGCCACCATCGCTGGCGGCGCCCAGCTGCAGGCGTTCTTCGGCCCCGCGGAGCTCAAGGACCTCAGGCTCGGCATCACCTGGAACCCCGACCACCAGGAGAACACCACGGTCAAGGGCCACGCCGCCCTCGCCCTGCCTGCCGGCGCCGGCATCCGGCTCAGCATCTCGGCCGCGTTGGGCGCCGGCATCCCGATCGTGTCGGCGCGCCTCGGTCTGGAGATCGGTGGCCTGCTCGGCATCGAGGCCTCCATCGGCGCCGACGTCGACATCAACTGGACGCCGGCCGCGGGTCTGGTCATCGACGCCGTCGCGAAGGCATCTGCCGAGCCGGTGTTCAAGTTCGACATCACCGGCTTCGCCCGCGTCGACCTGGACCTGCTGCTCAAGACGATCAACCTCTACGAGAAGAAGTGGCAGCTGGCCGCGTTCGAGTACGGCTCCGGCCTCAAGCTCGGTGTCTCGCTGCCGGTCCACTACCAGGAGGGCAAGCCCTTCGAGCCGTCCCTGTCCGACGTCACCTTCGAGGTGCCGACCATCGACCCGAAAGCCCTGCTGTCGGGCCTCGTCGAGAAGGTCACCTGAACCGCCACACAGGAGGAAACCATGCCCAACGCCACCGGACCCCATGCCGTCGCCCAGCGACAGCGCACCTCCGACTCGCAGCTCCCGGACGCAACGCGTCGCCTGCGCCGCGCCGCCATGCTGCACCTGGACGGCGACCTGGACGCCGCCGAGGCCGAGTACGACGCACTCCTCGCCGACGAGCCCGGCCACACCGCCGCCCTCAACAACCTGGGCCTCCTGCGCAGTCAGCGCGGCGACGCCGACGGCGCTCTCGCGGCGTACGACGCCATCGGTGAGGACGTCGAGCTGTCGCCGACCGCCTTGTTGAACAAGGCCAACGCCTACCTCGCCCTGTCGCAGCCGGCCCTCGCGGTGCCGCTGCTCCAGCGCGCCGTCACCCTCGACCCGGACTCGCCCGCCTGGGTCGCCCTCGGGCAGGCCTCCTTGATCGCCGGCGACCTCGCTTCGGCCGAGTCCGCTTTCCGCCAGGCCTACGAGCGACTGCCTCTGCGGGTCGACGTCCTGCGCTCCTACGCGTCGTGCCTCGCCGCCGGCGGCGACCTGCGCTCTGCTGCTGCGTTGCTGTCCACCGCCGTGGGTGTGGACGACAGCGACGCCTCGTCGTGGCGGCAGCTCGGCGCCGTCCTCCTGTCGCTGCGCGACCTCGGCTCCGCGGCGCACGCCACCCGCACCGCCGTCACGCTCGAACCCGACGACGTACCGACGTTGCGTCAGTACGCCGTGGTGCTCGTGGCGCTGCAACGGCCCGACGAGGCCGGCGTACAGCTGGACCGTGCCTTGTCCCTCGACCGCGCCGCCGAGCTGTTGGTGGACCGGGCCGTCCTCCACCTGGCGTCCGAAGAGCTCGAACAGGCGCGCGTACTGTTGGAGGAGGCCGTCGAAACCGACCGCTCCGGTCGTGCCGAGCTGTACCTCGCGTACGCACTGCTCGCGGACGAACGCATCCCCGAGGCTCGGGAGCATCTGGAGAGCGTGGCGGCGCTTGACGAACCGTTCGCTTCGCAGGCCCGCGAGGCCATCGCGAAGCTGACAATGTCGAGCGGAGATCGGCCTCGGCAGACATGACCTGATCGGGCGTAGGCAGGTAGAGAGATGCGAGACGGCGCTGGACACGTTCGGCAGGAAACTTGACCAGCTCCCGGTCGTGCGACGCATGAAGGCGCCGGCTGGGCCGTGGCGGCTAGCGCGGTCACTTTCGTGCTCGCAACATCGCTTCGCGGTCCTCGCGAGACATGGGACCTGGTGGCCTGCACAATCGGTGTCCTCGTCATCGCCCTAGCCGCGATGCGAGCCCGACAGCTCGTCGGGCAGCACGAACGACTCGCAGTCACCCAGCACAACTGGACCCCTGGAACGCTGACAGGAATAGCCACCGGAGCCGCGGGCTTCCCCTGGGCCCCACTGCCTGTCGTCAGCGGCGATGCCCGCCGGTTACGGGTCAGCGCCGCAGCCCCCTCCTGCTCTCCGGCCTAGCCATCTTGCTGCTTGCGGAATGGGTCGCGTGGGGCATCTCATTGACCAAGCTGTGGGGTGTCAGCGCGCTCACAATGGCTGCATCTACCACGTTGCCAATCAAACCCCTCGACGGCGCGCAACTCAGCAGAGGCCAACTGCTCACCGGCGCCGGCGTCCTCGGCACCTGCGTTCTTCTGGTCCTACATCTCTCGTAATACTGGACCCATTTCGCGCGCCCACTGGCGGTGGAATAGGGCAGTTGAACCTGACACCGGATCGTGCAGCAGACCCAACGTCTCGCCATCGCGCACGGATGTGTGCTCGCTGGTCGCTGGCTCCACATCCATGCCGCACACCGGATCCTTGTGGGCCGGACGTGTGTGCGCTTCGGGGTGAGTCGAGTGCCTGGTCATGAGGTGAAGGTACCCCCTAGGGGTATGGTGTTCAACATATGAAGGATCGCGCTGCTTCGAAGTCGGCATGCGGACGTCCTCGACGCTGAAGGTCGTCCAGCGGATTCGTTCAGCGAATTCGTTCTGGGCGATCCGCTGGCGGAATGGTCACGCTGCTGTCCTGATCGCTGCCCTGCATTGCACCCATCCCCTTCATCATGAAAGGCATCATCAGGGGGCACGCGAGGAACAACAGGAACACCAAAGGCATACCCGCCCAGACCGCAACGGCGGCATCGGCTACCAGGACCACGCCATAGATGGGGTATTGGTCCCGGTTCATGACAACCTCTAACGCATCGACGAGACCATCTCGCCCTGCCCTCACCTTCAGCGCAGGCTGCGACTTCGGGTAGAGCAGTAGGTCCCCAGCCCCTGTGCGGATCGTCCCGTGAGGTGGAGACGCTCAGCGAGTGGTCAGGCGTCCTGGTCGGTGTGACTGGCTCGCTGAGCGACGATGATCTGGTTGACGGTGATCAGTGCTGCGACACCGAGGGACACCGCGCACGGTGACGTCGAGTGCGATGGCGATGGTGGGGATGCCGATGTTGGCGTTGATGTCGGTGCGTAGGTGTCGGATGACGCCCGGATCTGCCGCGTGACTCTCATCGACGGTCAGACCTCCGCGGCTGGCTTCGTGGCGCTGAGGGCGCTGTCGGGCTGGGGGTTTCCCGGCCCCACGCGACCGGCGAACGGACACGCGGGCTTCCCACAGCCCGACAATGGCGAGACGATGGATTCATCTCGCTGAGCCAAGACGAGATGCGACCGAGTGATGGAGTCTGATGTCCCTCAGTGCGGTGCTGGCAACCCTGGGCGAGGGCAACGCCGAGCACGAACGCGACTTCGCCGATACGTTCGTCCGGACTCGTGACTACGAGACTGTCGCGCGGATGTCGCGAAGCCTCATCTTCGGTGCACGGGGCGCCGGCAAATCGGCCATCTTCCGGCAGCTGTCCGACTCCGCCAGTCCGGACGGCGACTCGGGTCTGCTGACCATTCCGCTGTCGGCCGACCGCACGAGTTGGCCCGCCTTTGAGGGTGCGGTGCGGGCATCGAACAACAATCCGCTCGTGCTCAGTCGTCAGTGGGAGTTGACGCTGCTGATTCTGAGCTTCAACGCTCTCGTGGACGCTGCGAGAGGCATGAAGCGCAAGAGGCTGATTCGTGACCTCGACGCAGAGGTCGAAAAGGTCCTGGAGCGGACCCAGCTGAATCTCCGGTCCGAAGGCATGCTGACCGAGGTGTTCGAGGCGGCCGCCACGATCCTGCGCAAGCTCCCGTTCACCTTCAAGGTGGAAGCCCCGTTTGTGCCCGTGTCGATCGAGTTGAAGGACGATGCGGCGCCCCGTGACCCGCAGGGGCGAGAGGAGGAGCGGCTGCAGATCATTGTGATCGAGGGCATGTACGGCGCCCTCGGCACCCTTCTGGCTCAAGGTGCACGCCTCCAGATCCTGGCCGATCAGCTCGACGATGCGTGGGCCGGCAAACCCGAGCAGGTCGCCTCACTGAACGCGCTCATCACGGCCGTCATGAGGATGAAGGGGATTCTCGTCCAGCGTGGGATGGACCAGGCCATCAACTTCTCGATCTTCTTGCGCTCCGACATCTACGAGGTACTGAAACGGAACGGGCTCGACGATGCCACCAAGTACCGGCGACACGAGCTCCACCTCAAGTGGGACCGAACGACGTTGACTCGCATGGTCGACAGGCGCATTCAGGTTGCTGGGGTGCCCGGGTTGACGAGCATCGACAGCCTTTTCACCACCGAACGCATCGAGCGACGTTCCCTGGTCGATTTTTTGTTCTCGCGGGTGGCACCCCGTCCCCGCGACCTCATCCAGTTCCTGGGCTTCTGCCTGGACGAGGCCGACCTCAACGGCGAAGACATCGTGGGGGCGGAGTCCCTCCAACGGGCCGAGTCGAACTACAGCGCGTGGCGACGGGATGTCGTGCTCGAGGAGGCTCGGTACGGCCGATCGGTCAGATCGCCGGAAAGCCTGCTCAGCGCGATCTCGTCCGGTCCCCGTTTCTACACCGTCAAGGACCTGAACAAGCGTCTGGATACGGCGAAGCGGGAGTACCAGATCGCCGAGACGAAGCCGGTGCTCATCGACGCGCTCTTCGAGTGGGGGATCCTCGGCGTGGAACGTGGTCGGGGCACCGCGGTGTTCGCGTGGGACCTGAACGACCTGCAGCGTCCGCGACCGAAACAAGCCGAGGACGGCGAGGATGGTGAGCTGTGGGTCGTTCACCAATCGGTGTGGACGGCCCTGGACCTGCGCGCGTCGAGACGCTCGCGCCCCGCGTCCAGCCCGGCATAGACCGTCTACGAGAACACGCCGCTGCCACACGGTCGGCCTGCGTGCGCTATCTAACCCAAAGGCTTTTGAGTCGAAAGTCGTGCGGTTGGTCGTGTCCCAAGGGCGCATCCTGGTTGTCTGTCCTCATGGGCGGCCTGGCCGCCTTCGCACTGGCCGTGGTCTTCGCCGACGGGGATCCCTCACGGCCACGAGATCCTTGGGTGGCCCGAGCCCGCGCCGATCCGAGGTCGGGTCTTCAGCGTCTGGTCTGGTACCTGGTCAGGAGCACGCCGCCGGGAAACGTCCGCGTCTCCACCAGGTCCAGGTTCACCCAGTTGTCCAGATCCGTGAAGAACGGCGTACCGCCGCCCACCAGGACCGGGTGGGTGACGATCGCATACTCATCGATCAACCCGGCCCGCATGGCCGCCGCGGCGAGGGTGGCGCCGCCGACGTCCATGGGACCGCCATCCTCAGTCTTGAGCCGGGACATCTCGTTGACCGCGTCGCCGGTGACCAGGCGGGCGTTCCAGTCGACCGCACTGGTCGACGAGGAGAACACCACCTTCGGCATGTCCCGCCAGCGGCGGGCGAACTTGATCTGCGCTGGTGTGACGCCAGGCTGCTGGTCGGCGGTCGGCCAGTGGGAGCTCATCGTCTCCCACAGTTTGCGCCCGTACAGCGCCAGGCCCGTCGCCCCCACCCGGTCGGACCACCACTGGAACAGCTCGTCGCTCGGTACGCTCCAGCCGAGGTCGTCGCCGGGCGCCGCGATGTAGCCGTCCAGGCTCAGGTTCATGCCAAAAGTGAGCTTCCGCATGGCGTCACCCTCCCGTGAGTCGGCATTCGGCGTACAGACCAACACGGCGCGGAGATTCATCGCTCAGACCACACCGAGGGCCGGTTGACCACCGCGCCAAGCGGATGCTGCGCACGGAAAGGACGCTGATGGGCACGCAGGATCTGAGCCCGGGTGCTCAGGCGTGCGGGCGTTGGCCGGGGATAGCGTGGCGATCGACGACAGAAGGAGCACACGGTGAGCATGGCCACGAACCAAACAGAGTCGCATCCGGTCCAGGTGCGAAGCGCTGTCGCACTGGCCGTACCTGGCGTCCTCGCCCTCACCACTCCGTTGGTCGGCTTCGTGGCATCCCTACTCCTGCCGTTCTTCGCGGCTCGATCCCGTTCCCTGCTATGGCCCCGGACCTCCCCGATCATGGGGCACCTCGCCGCGGCACTCGCCGTCACCGGGCTCTGGCTGCCCGCGCTGCTGGCAGTGGCTTCGTTCGGTCAGCTAGGCTCAGCTGCCACCACGTGGCTGCTCATTCCGTTGTGTGTCCCCGTGGGAGCAGCGCTGGTGGTACCCGCTGTGTTGGCCGTCGCCGCGTACCTCATCGGCACCACGGTCGGCGTCATCCTCCGCACCCCTTGGCCCTGGGTCATCGGCGCGTGGGCAGCGCCATTGGTCTATGCGGCGGCCAGTCGTTGGCTGGTCGACTTTGCGTGCGTCGCCTGAGCTCACTGCCTGACACCCAGGACGACCGTCAAGCGCAGGCTGCCCGGCGTCCGCTGTTCCGACTGCTCTCGTCCCGCCTAGGGATCGGGTTGCGGTCACGCTCCGCCTGCCGATTCCCTTGTGGGATGCGCGTGTGGACCTCGCGCAGGACCCGACCCCGACGCTGGACCTGCGAGGCCGGCTGCTGTCATTGGAAGATGACCCTCGAACATGCACTACTTCCGGTCAGGCCCGGCCACGAAGACGACTTCGAGGCCGCCTTCAGGCAGGCCAAGACGATCATCGCGAGCATGCCCGGCTTCAGGAGCCTGACGTTGTCGAGGTGCCTGGAGCGCCCAAGCACCTACCTGCTGCTGGTGGAATGGGACGGACTGGAGGACCACACTGTGGGCTTTCGCGGTTCCGCGGAGTACCAGCAGTGGCGCCAGCTGCTGCACCACTTCTACGAGCCCTTTCCCACCGTCGAGCACTACGAGCATGTCCTGACCGCTTGACGATCGCCTGTGGGAGCGCGGATCGCGGTCGGTGCCCGGCGCCGAGCGCCGTCGCCCCCAGGCTAAGTCGAGTTGAGAACATCGGCAGCCGGCAAAGGCGTGAGCGTCCGGGTTGCCCCTCGCGAAAGCATTGGCGAACCGACTTGCTCCGCTGATGTACTGATGTGCCAGCGTGAGTCTGCCGCGTGACGGAGGTAGTAGTTGTGACGGGCTATGACGTGCTTGCCGAGGTGTACGAGTGGCTTATCTCGGACGCGAAGTTGACGCCCCCCGAGTTCGCCGCGGCGTTCGCTGACGTCACTTGTCTCCTTTCGTCAAACGCTCAAGTCCTCGATTGTTCGTGCGGTACCGGGCAACTCGCGGTTGGCCTCGCTGGTCTTGGCATGCAGGTTGTCGCGACTGACGCCAGCGAAGCGATGGTTCGTCGGACTGCTGAGTTGTCTGAGGAGTTCAGGGCATCTGTCCGGACAGTGCGGGCGGACTGGCAAGAGCTGCCCGACCATTTCAATGACGCCACCTTCGACATGGTGTTCTGCGTGGGCAACTCGCTGCACCATGCCGTGGGCGCGAGAGGCAGGCTTGCTGCCCTGGAGTCGATGTCACGGCTTCTGCGCCGTGGCGGACGCTTGGTACTCACTTCCCGCACTTGGGAACTCGTGAGGGCCAGAGGTTCCCGGCTAGACGTCAGTGATCGACTCGTCCGCCGGAACGGTCGCAATGCCGTCGTCGTCTACCGCTGGGAGATTGCGCCGCATTGGGAGGAGGAGCACCACATCGAGATCGCGGTCGCGCAAGTTGATGCGGCCGGGTCGGTTCTTGTCCGCTCGGAACTGCTGTCGTGCTGGCCCTACCGACACGACGAACTCGAAGTCGAGTTGCGCCGGGTCGGACTCCGCGTGGAAAGGAGCACGTTCAACCCGGAGGCCGAGAACTACATGGTGGTGGCGAGCAAGATATAGACAACGGGCTCACAGCCCCTGGGTCGGGCCGCGCGGTTGCTCGCAGCAGGCTTCTTGCTCTCATCGGCTATGTCCGTGCGTTTTCGGCCGAGCGCTCATTCGCCGTCCCGATTGACGAACGTCAGCTGGTGAAGTCCGCGTGCACGGGCCGGTGGTCGGAGCCGGGATGGCCCGGTACACGGTGGAGCGCCGACACCGAAGAGCTCAGCGACCTCGAGGGCGCTGTACTCGCCGCTGTGCACCAGTGAGACCAGGTGGGCCTCCTGCTTGCGGTTGAGTTTGGGCTGCTTCCCGCGCAGACGGCCCTTGGCCTTGGCGACCTTCATGCCCTCGCGGGTGCGGAGCCGGATCAGGTCGGACTCGAACTCCGCGACCATGGCGAGAACGTTGAACAGCACAGCCGGCCGACGGCGTCAGTGGCGTCGTGGACCGAGCCTCCCAGGCTCAGGCTGATGTGCCGCGTGGTGGGCTCGTCGGCGATCGCTCGAGCGTCGGGTAGGGACCTGGCCAGGCGGTCGAGCTTGGTCACTACGAGGGTGTCGCCAGCGCGGCAGGCAGCGAGCACCTCTCGCAATCCGGGACGTTCGCGATTGGTGCCAGTCAGACCGTGGTCGACGTAGATCCGCTCAGCCTCGACACCGAGTCCGAGCAGGGCGTCGCGTTGCGCGGTGAGGTCTTGTTGATCGGTGGAGCATCGGGCATACCCGACAAGCAGGGCGCTCATGGCGCACCTCCAAGAAGTGTCCTGGTCATGCCACGTGAGGCAGCTGACTCGAGCATCGGGCAGCGCCCGACTTCAGCAGCAAGCGCTCACGGCTCGGCGACCGCAACGATCATCGGCAGGTCAGATGGGGATCCCGCTGTGGCACGCTCCGCGGGGCCACCGGCCACCGGGCATGCTGGGAACATCCACACTCGCTGGGAGGCACCATGGCCAAGACCAAGAAGAAGTCGGGTAGGAAGATCGAGCCCGCCGCGCAGACGAAGTCGTCCGAGAAGCGGAAGGCGGTCGACAAGGCAAACAAGGCGGACAAGCGCATCAAGCAGCTCGAGCGTCGACTCGAGGAAGCGGTCGCGAGCGTGGAGTCCGCAGCGAAGCAGACGCAGAAGGCAGCCAAGCGGATGGCGAAGCAGGCGAAGCTCGTCGCGGGGCTGCCGGGCAAGGTCGCCCACGAGGTGCTCCCGTCCAAGGACTCCTCTGAGGAGTCGCCGCGTACGTCGGTCGACGAGCAGACCGCGACGTCACCGGCTCGTGAGTCGACCTCCAAGACCGCGACCGAACCGGCGGCGACCCCGTCTCGGCGGTCGTCTGCCAAGAAGTCGGCGGCGAAGCAGACCCCCGCTACGCCACGGAAGACGACGAAGAAGTCGGCTTCGACCCCGGCGAACGCAGCGCCAGCTGGGGCGACGGCAGCATCGACGACGTCGCCAGCGGGAGATCTGGAATCGAAGACCCGTCAGGAGCTGTTGGCGCTCGCGCGCTCGAGTGACCTCACCGGCCGCAACGCGATGACCAAGGCCGAGCTGGTCGCCGCGCTCAGCTGACCAGGCCCCACCCGGACTCGGCCCTTGGAGCGGTGAGCGTCGAACCTCGTCGAGCGGGGGGTGCCGGGTTCGTCGCCGCGACGCCTTCCTCGCGCGGTCCTCGTGGGCCAATCAGCCCACGACCTGGGCCCCGCAGGACCCATCGAGTACGGCGAGCGCGGGAACCATCAGCCGGGGCCCGTCCGCCCGGAGGCTGTCAGCCCGGAGGCAGTCAGCCCAGGGACGCGCGCACCCGGACCACCGCGTCGCGGATCGCCGGCCAGATGGCGCGGAGGGCGGCCACCGACGCGGGCCGGGTCGGACCGGCGACGGTGAGGCTGGTCAGCACCGGTCCGTCGGCCGCGTCGAGCGTGGCGTAGAACCCTACGCCGCCGTTGCGACGACACGACACGGCGCGGACGTCGTCCAAGTCGCCGCTTTCGAGAGCCCGGACCCCCCGACGAGGACCGGGGCACCAGAACCCGGCCTCGTCGTCGAGCGCTCGGGCCGCGCGCCCGGGCGAGCGGAGGACGTCGATCCCGACGCCCCAGGCACCCCGATCGCCGGTGTTGCCGTGCCAGTAGATGTCCCAGGAGGCCGACGCCAGCCGCCCGCCGGTCCTCATCTCGGAATTGTCGACCAGCCCGCCGAAGCGGAAGGTGCCGCCGGGCAGCCGTCCCTCGCCCGAGGGGCCCTCCGCGGCTAGCACCTCCTGCGCCCGCGCCGCCGTCAGCGCCTCCGGCTCAGGCCCGCGCACGGCGTCATCGCTGCTGCAGCCGGTCGACGCGACGACCAGTCCCAGCACGCCGAGAAGCAGCCACCGAACCCGGCCAGCGACCTTCACTCTCGTCATCTCGCCCCTCTGTCCGCTTGCCCCACTCGTCGTCACACGGGTCAGCTCAGCAAGTAGGCTAACCGGACATGGCGGCGCATCTGGTTAGTCTGCGACCGAAAGGAGTCACGGTCAACATGGCCCTGAGCGTGAGATACGAGCGTGACGGATTGGTGCTGCCGCGCGCGATCGGCGGGAGCACGGCGCTGGACCTGGTGAACACGCTCGCCGGGTGGGACCGACCCCCAGAAGCACCAGCGCACGACTACCTCTCCTCGTACGACCATCTCGTGCTCTGGTCGGCGAGCGTGGGCGTGGTGACGGATGCCGACGTGCGCTCGCTGCGCCGCGCCGGGCGCCGTGACCCGGCCGCGGCGGCCGAGGTGCTCCACCGGGCCAAGCAGCTCAGATTCTCGGTTCACGATCTCCTCTCGCACCACGACGCCGCGGCGAAGACGCCGGCTCTCCGAGACGTGCAGGACCTCGCCAGCCGGGCGCTGGCCGATGCCCGCCTGCAGTGGGAAGACCCAGCGACGCTGGCGTTCGCCGAGGGTGTTCGACGCCCCCTCGACACGCTCGCCTGGCATTGCCTGCTCTTTCTCGGTACGGCCGACGCGACCCGGGCACGAGCGTGTGACGGCCGAGACTGCGGGTGGCTCTTCGTCGATCGGACCGGCCGTCGCCGCTGGTGCCGGATGGAGTGGTGTGGCAACCGTTCGAAGGCCCGCACCCACGCGCGCCGCCACCAGGCCCCCTCCTAGATCCCGCGGCACACCATCGGAGTCAGGGTCTGCCAGCGGGTCCGGCGTCGCACGCTCCGAGCAAACGATCCGCCTACGGCCATGTGGCGTCGTCGACCCAAACAAGATCGTCGACCCTGACGCGCGCCGTAGGCCGTTCCCCTCGTGGGACAGCGCCGGAGCAGACGCCGGTCGCTGACCACGAGGCCAACGGCGTCCGGCGCCGGCAGCCGGCAGCGAATGGGACGGGTCAGCCAGCCATTGGGCGTGGACGACTTGTTGGTTTTGCCGTCGGCTTACGCGACTGCGTCTGCGTGCGTCTGGCTACGCTCAACCGGTGCACCTACGAGTCGACCTCGTACAGCCCGATGACGCCGCGGCTGGACGGCTGATCCGCGCGCAGATCCGCGAGCTGATGGAGACCTGGCAGCACCGCGTCGTCAGCGAGCACGAGGTCGATGCTGAGCTCGGCCCACAGCCGATGGCAGGTGTCGCCCTGGTTGCCCTGGCCCGGCTGGGCGGGGAGGCGGTGGGATGTGGCGGCTTGCGCGTCTTAGACGCCATCGGCGAGTTGACCAAGGTCTACGTCGTGCCCGCGGCCCGCGGGACCGGGGTCGGGGAAGCGGTCGTCGGCGCCGTGGAGCAAGCCGCCCGTGACCGGGGCCTGCGGTTGATGCGCCTGGATACACGTGCCGACCTGCCCGCCCCCGCGCGGCTGTACCGGCGGCTCGGCTATCGGGAGGTCAAGCCTTGGCACGACGGCCCCTACGCCGACCACTTCTTCACCAAAGACCTCTGACCGATCGCACCGTCGTTCTTGCGGGTCCGCACCCTTCCTGGATCCCTCGGCGCCGTCCCGCTGCTCGTTCGGCTTATGGAACCGCCCGGAGCCGATGAGAGGTCGGAGCGCCCTCAGCCCTGGTCGAGTGAGACGGCCATCGCTTCGGCCACCGCTAGATCGCCGGGTCGTCCGTCTGCGCGTAGGCCATCGATGACGCCCACGCGATCAGCGTCCGAGCGGTTTTGGCTCAGTTTCGCCTTGCCCTCCACGCCCGTGACCGTGAGTTCGACTCCGACGATGCCCCGCAACTGTCCCTCGATGTAGGGAGCCGGTGCGTCGCTGATCTGCCAAGGCTGGTCCCGTGACCCCTCGTGCTGGTCGGTCAGGTCCGTCACGGCTGCGCGCAGCCACTCGGGGTTCTCGTGGACCCGAACCGTGCCTGTCAGGTGGACCGCGCTGTAGTTCCAGGTGGGTACGACCTTGCCGTGCTCAGCCTTGGTGGCGTACCAACTCGGCGAGACGTAGGCGTCGGGACCCGTCACGATGAGCAGCGTCGGGGTGCCATTTTCGATCTCGCGCCAGTGCGGGTTTGCCTTGGCGAAGTGGGCGATGACGGTGTCGGCTCTCCATACAACCGGAAGGAACGACGCAGCCGGAGCGGCTCCCACGCGGCTGGTGACCAACCAGCCCACCCGGACATCGGCAACGAACTCGCGCAGTTCGCCCTCGTCGTCAGCGCGGTTGAACGGTGGCGTGTACATGAGCCCGATGCTACGGAGTGGCCGTCGCCGTGACTTAGGCCCGTCCGCTCATGCCGCGATCATTGCGTCCGCTCATGGCGACGTGCGGGAACCCCGACACCTCCCGTCGAGGCGTGAGTTCCCCGGACCCGGCCCGGCTCGAACGGGCTGCCACCCCCACCGTGCGACGGGCAGGACGCTCTCTTACCGGGTAGGTGCGCCTTGGGCGGGCTCACCGCAATCGTAGGCGTGGTCCGAGGTACCCCGCAGCCCATTCCCGCGACGACCAGACAACGGCATCTGCCGCTGATGTGCGCGGAACAGCCGATGAGCGCGCCCCTTGTCGTCAGACGGGATCGGTGTAGCTGATGGGCGTGCCGCCCGCTTGTGCGTAGGCAATCTCTCTCCGCGTTGACTCTCCGATGTACCCGCCGGGGTCGACGATCAAGACCCGGTCGGCCAAGTCGATCTTGCGTAGGTGAAGGGTGTCCAGGACAGCCTTCTGCTCGGAAGTGGGCGCCACGTCCGCCTCACTGGGAGCGACGACGATGACGCCCGTGAAGGTCAGTTCACGGTTGGCGTCACGCATCTCAGCCATGAACCTCGCCGACCCGCAGAGTCAGACGATCTCAGGACGGCTGGTCACAACGCGACCCTAGGCGGCGCGCGGATCTGTCGCGATCCGCGCGGTCGGTTGTCGCAGCAGGATCGCCAATCGGCGACGGCGACGGCGACGGCGACGGCCTCGACAGTGCCTGGGCCGGGGCGCCGACCTGTCACCGCAGGCGTTTCCATCCCAGACACCCGCAGGCGCCAGCTCGAGCCGAAGAGCCGCCTGGGTTGAGCTGACGTGACCGGGGAGAAGTGGGACGACTACCTGGAGTGGTTCCCGGTGAAGGCGACCGAGACGCCAAGCCCGATCATCGAGACACCACCGACCGTCCCGAGCAGCCTGCCGCGTCGCGGGGAGCGGCTGAGCCAGGTTCGCATCCGGGCGGCGAGCAGAGCCCACATGGTGTCGGATGCGAGGGCGATCGACACGAGGATGACGCCGAGCAGGAACACCTGGAGCCCGAACTGTCCCGCGCCCCGGTCGACGAACTGGGGCAGTACCGCGGCGACGAGGATGAACGACTTCGGGTTCGAGACACCCACGACGAACCCCTGGCGCAGAGACTTGCTCCAAGAGATCGTTGCGGGCTCGGGTCCCTGCGAGTCGGCGTTGAAGTCGTGCCGGTGACGGATGGCGTGGATGCCGAGGTACGCCAGGTACCCGGCGCCCAGGGCCTTGATGACCCAGAACAGCAGCTCGGATCGGGCCACCAGGGCGCCCAGGCCGACGGCGACCAGGACGACGAGCACCAGCAGACCGACGGCGTTGCCGACGACGCTCGCCATAGCCGTCCGACGGCCGTGCGCCAGGGCCCGGCTGATGGCGAACACGACACTGGGCCCGGGGATGGCGATGATGATCGCGGCAACAGCCGCGAAGGCCAATGTCTGTTGCAGGCTGAGCATGGGGTCAATCTACGACAGCGGGATGCAGCTGGGGCGTGAGAACGTGACGCGGCTGCGCGTTCCCTCCCGCTCAGGCGCTGCCGCACCACCGTCGCTGACGAGACGACCAGGGTTCGCCTTGAGGGACCCTTTTGAAAGTCATCGCCCCTCGAGGGCCCGGAGCTCGGCGCGGGCCTGATAGTCCGCGGTGCTGTTCTCGTGGGGGAAGGGCAGGTTCGGGACGGGTACGCCGAGTGCACGGCAGATCGGGTCCCAGCCGTCGCCTGGTTGCCAGTCGACGAGCCGGTCCGGCGCGATCTCGGCGCGGACCTCCTGGAGCCGTCGCTCGTAGCCGGCCATCATGGCCTCGCGGTCCTCGATATCGCTGCTGAGCTCGGCGAAGATCACCCGGAAGAGCGGCACCATCGGGTCGTCGTTCTCCCGCGACAGCATCTCGCGAGTCCGGGGCAGGACAGTCGCCTCCATGCTGCGGTGCCAGACCTCTGCAGTGCCGCGGCGGGACAGCAACACCGGGGCGTCCGGGTACGCCGTCGCCAGATCGCGCCAGCAGCTCGAGAACGGTGCATCGACTCCGGCGGCGTACCCGGCCAGGAAGTCGTCCCACACCGGCGGCCTTCCCGCGAGTGCGGCCACCCACGTGGGGGCGTGCTCAGGGTGAGCGAGGGCCTCACTCATGTGGTAGACGGGCGCGCCCAGGAGGTGCCCCAGAGCGTCGCGGAGGGACGAGGTGCCGGTACGGGGCAAGCCGGCGCCGATCAGTCGTAGGACCACGTCCGCAGACTAGGCGCCTCCCGAACGATCCCGTTCGTCGATCGGTCACTGGGGGGCGAGGGCGATCGTCTTGGTCGGCACCCACCAACCCCGCATGTCCTACCCGCCCGTGTGGGTGCTTGCCCGCACGGCTGACTCGCTCGCGCTATCTACGGACTTGTGGCTGCGTGACTGGCCGCGGACGTCATCGACGGTGAACGTGTCAAGGTGTGAGGGTTGCTCGCCCGATGGCCTGACCTGCACGTCGGCGACCCAGTCGAAGTTGCGGCGAATCCAAGCGCGGAGCTCGCCGCGGCATCAGGTGCCGTCGGCGAGGACCTCGACGTCGGGGCATTCGTCGGGCCGGTAGATGCAAGTCTCGGGCATGCCGATGGTGTCAGGACGCACGAAGACCGCCCCGCCACCCGGGTGGGTGACAGGGCGGTGTCGTGTGCGAGGAACCGGCCTCAGTGAACCGCCAGTCAGCACATGGCGGAGATGACGAACGGGCGTGCGACACCGTTTCCGGCGGTGTCGAAGATCCGTACGTTGAAGCCGGACTGCGCGCCGCCCATGCCGCTGGGGTAACCGGTGCCGCTGCTGCGCGCGGTGCCGTAGCCGGTGGGAACTTCGGAGTAGTAGATGGAGGGGGCCGAGTCCACAACGCTGACCTGAATGGCACAACCGTTGACGTTGGGGCCGAAGCCGATGGTGTAGACGACTCCGCCTGCTGCGGGTCCTTCGTTGCGTACGTGGGTGACGCCGCGTGCGTTGTC
Source organism: uncultured Actinomycetota bacterium (assembly GCA_963760585.1). GTDB lineage: Bacteria > Actinomycetota > Actinomycetes > Propionibacteriales > Nocardioidaceae > Nocardioides. The sequence continues at coordinate 23,343 of CAVXDI010000002.1, read as the reverse complement.
GATGGAGCCGTCGGCGCGAACGACAGCGAACGCGGTGACGGGTGAGGCTCCGGTGTCGCCCTTGTCGCCCTTGTCTCCCTTGAGGCCGGTGTCGCCCTTGGGTCCGGTGTCGCCGGTCAGTCCTTGCGGGCCCTGGTCGCCCTGCTGGCCGGGCAGTCCCTGCTCGCCCTGCAAGCCCTTGGGACCGGTGTCGCCGGTCAGCCCTTGCGGGCCCTGGTCGCCCTGCTGGCCGGGCAGTCCCTGCTCGCCCTGGTCACCCTTGGGGCCCGGGAGGCCTTGATCGCCCTTGGGGCCCTGTTCGCCTTGAGGTCCAGCAGCTCCGCTGGGCAGTTCGCCCTGGCGGAAGTCGGCGGCGCGGAGCGTCCCGTCCTTGACCTTGCCGGAGTGGACGGCGTCCGAGGCGATGTCCCTGGCCTGGATGGTGCCGTCGGCGATGTGGATGCTCTTGACGCTGTTGGCCTGCAGTGCGACGGCTGCGTAGGACGTGCCGCCCATCGCCATCATCAGGGCAAGGGTCGCGGTGACCCCGGAGTAGGTCGGGCGGAGCCGGGGGCGCAGGTTCACGTTGGTCTTCTTTCTCAAGGTTTGGTATGCGCACCGTATGGCTCAATCCCCCTGCCGTGTGGCGAAACGCTTCTATCACCTGCCTCTGGTTGTTGTCATCCCCCAAGGAGGGGACGAGCGCGCGAAAGCGGCTCCCGTTCTGATGAAAAGGGCGGGGGCCGCGTCAGCGCTGTGGAGGACAGCTGAGTAGAAGGGGCAGCTACTTCCAACGTCCGCACATCGGTTGCCGGACGTGTCGCAAGAGGAACCCTGAATGACGAACGGTCAGGTTTGTTAGCCACGTCCGGTCGACTCGCGGCAGCGGTTCCCGCATGACCCGTCCGCGGTGACTTCCGGTGACGGGGCCTTGTACGGGCGCACACTCGCCGCAACCGCTCCCTGGGCAACTGATCCTTGCCGTATCTCGCGCGCATCCGGTACTAGCGCCTGGTGACCGTTCGCTCGCGCTGCTCGTGCGGGTGTCCATTCGGTCTCGCTTCGACGCTTGAGGGGGCGTGAGGGTTCAGAGCCGCCGCACTGACGTCTTTCCGACGACGTGGGAGATCCCGGTCGGGATTGGTCTGGTCTGGTTGCTCGGCGCAGGTCTCGCGCTGCCCACGGGGCAGGGGCTCGCCTTCGCGCTGCGCGGTGAAGGCTTCGTCTGGCCGGGACCAGGCTTGGTGGAGAGCCTGCTGGGTCTCCTTGCTGGCGACCCCGGGGAGGGGTTGGCGCGAGATCTCCAGGCGGTGGTCCCGCCGACGGCGTTGGTGTACGCACTGGTCTTGGTGGTCGAGATTCTTCTCGCGGCCGGTGCTGTCGTCGGCCTTCCTGGTGGTGGGTCACGGTCGGGCCGCTGGCGCAGCTCGGCCTGGCGGCCCGGCACGAGGTCGCCGCCGTCCTTGGCCGCCGTCACCTGTTGCGGAGGCGTAGGACGATTCGACCGGACCTTGTCGACGGACAGCGCTCATGAGGCCCGTTGAGCCGACCGACCTGGGGTGGCGGCTGGGCAGGTCGACGGTCCCGGGCGGCGTCGAGGTGTGGGTGCCGTTCGACCGGACGGCCGGTGTCTACGGTCCGCAAGGCTCGGGCAAGACACTCGACCTGCTCACGCCGGCCTTGCTCTCGGCCCCGGGAGCGGCACTCGTCACGCTCACGAAGCCCGAGGACCTCTTTCTCACCCTGGGGGAACGGGCGGCGGGGGAGCGGCCCGTCCATGTGCTTGACCCGTTCGACCTGGCGCCGGGTGCCCCCGCGCTGGTGTGGGATCCGGTCGAGGGCTGTGCCGACTCGATGGTGGCCGAACGTCGGGCGAAAGCCTTCACCGCGGGGACGGTCGGTGGGGCCGTCAGCCGCGGCACCGGTGACGAGGCCGCACGCTTCTACGCAGCGGAGGCGGCGAAGGTGCTCCAAGCGTACTTCCACGCAGCAGCGCTCGCGGGGGCGTCACTGGACGATGTGCTCCTGTGGATCGCCGACCCGCACAACGCCAGTCATCCGGAGGAGATCCTGCGGACGCATCCCGCCGCGGCGCCGTTCTGGGATGGCCTCCTGCGCGGGGCGCTGCACGGCGATCACCGGACCGCCGGGAACACGATCACGACCGTCCAGCAGGCGATGGCGCTCTTCTTCCAGGAGACGATTCGGCGCCGATGCGTCCCCGGGCCCGGACGACCGGCGACCGACATCTCCAGCAGGTCATCGTCGAGCGTGGAACTGTCTACCTGCTCGGCCGCGAGGACCCGTACGCCTCGGCCTCGCCCCTGATGACCGCCATCGCCGAACACGTCCTGGACACCGCGCTCGGCATGGCGACCTCGTCGCCCTACGGTCGACTCTGTCCGTCCTTCCTGGCCTGCCTCGACGAGCTCCCGTCGACGACGCCGCTGCCGACGCTGCGGACACGGATGGCCAACGAGCGGGCGCTGGGACTGTCCTTCATCTACGCCGCGCAGACCTGGCGCCAGCTCGTCATCTGCTACGGGGAGGACGAGGCGCGGGCGATGTTCGGCCTGACCAACAATCTGGTGATCTTCGGAGGGGGCAAGGACGGCGAGTTCTACAAGGAGGTGTCGGACCTGCTCGGCACCACTCGTGTCTCGCGCCGCAGCTGCAACCGCAACCGTGGAGGTTGGGGGAGCAGCTTCTACGGCGACGACGTCCCGGTGCTGCGCCCTGAGGAGCTGCGGCAGCTGCCGGAGCGCCACGCCCTGGTCATCGCCGAGAACGCTCGACCGTTCGTCGCGAAGCTGTCCCGCTGCATCGATGGCCGCCGCGGCAAGGCGTTGCTCCGCGCCCAGGCCGAGGCGCGCGAAATGGCTGCGCAGGTACGACGGTGACGGAGACCCCCCTGTTGGCCGCGCCGTTCCCCGAGCCGCCCGGTGTCATTGCTCGGCTGCTGGACGAGCTGCGGCTCGCGGTGGTCGCGACGGAGGAGACCGAGCACGAGAGCCGTCGGATCGCCATGCTCCCGCGGCCCTGGGACCCGCCGGCTTGCCCACCGGAGGTCCGACGGAACGTCTACGGCTGGCTCGACGACGTGGTCGCCTGGGTCAACGAGGACCACACCTGGCGCACCGATCGAGTCGTCCCGGTCTGCTGGGACCTCCATCCGCACCTCGTCCACGAGCTCGCCACCATCAGCTGCCTGCGCTGGGAGGCGACATTCGCCCGAACCCCTCACGCGCTAGAGGAGTGGCACCGGTACACGCTGCCCGCCTTCCTCGGTCGAATGGTGGACTGCATCGGCGAGAGCGGGTGCCCCCCGGGCCGGCACCAGCCGAACCCCGGAGGCGGCCGCAACACGATCTACCGAGCAGGCAGCGAGTCGAGTCGGAGGCGCCGGCGACGCTGGCGAGACGAGGAGGATGTCGGCTCAGCCGGACGAGTGCGGGTCCCGTAGGAGTTGCGGGGCACGTCAGGGGCTGCGCACCCGTTTGACCGGCTGCCAGCGGTGGCCAGGTGCCGACGGCACAGTCGCGGAGCGCCAACTCCATCGAGTCCCACGGCTTCACTTCCGCTCTTCACGATCGGACGCTCGCCGTGACGGACGATCGCCGGAAACGGGGAAGCGTTCCCTGTCGCGCCCACCGGGCCGCTACCGCGAAGTGGGCCGCGTACGTGGCGAGCATTGCGCCCAGCACCAGGACGAGCAGCCCCCACCGGACAGGCGTCATTGCGTGCGCCGAAGACGTTTCCGCCACGCCGATGGCGACGGCCTCAAACATCAGCACCCCGGCTCCGCCGGCAAACAAGAGCCACGGCCACCGCGCACGGCTCCACGCGAGAGCGACGCATCCCGGCAGCAGGAAGGCGATGTAGATGACGGCGATCCCGACCGAACCCACCAGCGTGAACTCGGGTTCGGTGTTCGCGACCGCGGACACCACGCGCATGAGGACACGTGTGACTACCGCGCTCACCGCGCCGGGAACAGCCGCAGCAGCTATGCCTGTGATGACCGGCCTCATGGGACCCTCCTGGTCACTGCGCGCGACCCCGACAGGGTCAGATTGACACCCACGACACGGGGCGGCAACCGTTGGCAGGATCCGATGACAGTCTCCCCGTCGGCCGGAAGCACGACGACGGGTCTGCTGCACGAACGGGTGACAGGTCAAGTTGTCACCTATCCGTGCAGCAGACCCAGGCGTGTACCGGGGACCGTGAGCACGCCCGAACCACAGATGTCGCGGGCAGTCAGGCAATTTCCAACCACGCCGTGCCCCACTCGAGGATCGGCACGACAGTCTGATCGGGGCCCACGCCAGAGACTTGACTGCCTGACCACGACCCCCCTGAATTTCAGAAGTTGCCCAGCGCTCGCGGTCGCAGAATCCAAAGACCGCTGTTCATGTCGCTGGCAAGCACGAGATTCCGCTGATGGTCGAGGAAGACGCCCCACACGATCGGGACCGGTGGGAAGATGCCTGACTCGTCCACGGCGCCTGGAGGTACGAACTGGCCGCGGCGTACCGGGTGGGCGGGATCCGCGAAGTCCCACCACACGATGCCATCGCTGTACCACGACGAGAACGCCTGGGTGCCCTTGGCGACCTCGGTGTTGTGGATGGAGAAGAAGCCGTCCTGGCGTCCGGATCGGCTATTCGGGGTGGAGAAGGTTCCCTGGAGGATCGGAGCGGCGGGGTCGCTGACGTCGAACACGTGCACGTCTCCCCACCCGTCGAAGTCACCGTCGGGGCAGTCAACCGGTGAGAAGTCTTCAGGGTTCACGAGCAGCGTGTCACCGGCACGAGCGACCGAGTGAACGTCCCCGTCCTCGTCCGGTGGGGCGATGTCGGCCCTGCTGATATAGGACGGCGAGTTCACGTCGGTGATGTCGAGCAGAACGGCCCCGAAGTCCCAGTAGGAGCCGTACAAGCGCATCCCTTGGTTGACGAAGCGAACACTGTGGTCGAACGAGGCCGCGAAACAGCCGAGGTTCTCCTCCGTCGCGGCAGGGTCCACACCGAGGTCCGCGCCGACCGCCCAGCCTCCGGCGGTCACCGGCGTCGTCGCATCGGTGGCATCCACCAGGACGACCTCGTCACTCCCGTTGATCTGTTCGGCGAACAGGTTGGCACAGCCGGCAAGGACGAGGCCGTCGGGGCGCTGGACCAGGTCGACCTCGTGACAGCCCACACTGAACTCCGGGGCGGTCCAACGACCGAGCTCGGCGGGATGCTTCGGATCGGTGACATCGAAGAACTGCAAGCCGCGGAACACCGGATCCTCGACGTCGCCGCAGACCTGAATGCCGGTCACGGCGAGGTCGCCGGTGAACGACGGAGTGCTCACGTGACGGACGACGATGTCCTCGGCACTCGTGCCGGTGTCGTTGCGTAGCCGCGACACGAGCTTGGGGTGCCCCAGGTTGTGGTAGTCGACGACCTTGACTCCCGTGGCTGGGCAACTGCCCGACCACACGCCGAGATACGCGAACTTCTTGTGGGCCCAGACGTCGGCGTTCAGGACGCCGGTGTCGAGGTGGCCCTTGACTATGAATCCGTCGCTCCGTCCACGCTGTCCTCGATGGGCGCCCGCAGCGAGTGGTGTCTCCAGGCCATGCTGGGTGTCGCCAGCGTAGGCGGCTCGGGCATCAGCACCCCGTGGGTCGTCGCGTGCACCCGCAGACGGTGCAAGAGCGAAGGTGATCATGGCGGCGGCAACACCGGCTGCAAGTACTCGACGACGCTCCATCATGACCCCCTGCGGTCACTCGTTTCGCTTCCGTCATCACTTGTCCTACTCCGGCACCACCGCGCCGTCAAGGGCAGGGCGCGCCTGCGCGCGAGACCCCGTTGCCATGCCATCGCCGAGCGTCATCATCAACCTGCCGCCTCAACATGGAGCCCTTTGAGTGGCACTACACACGGGCCCCTCAACAAGCCCTGCTCGCGGCGTTATGACGCGGTTGCCGTCACGTTGCGGCCGTGCCGGGGTGGAGGCTGCGGGAGCCGTACGGGTGTGCCTGCGCACGACCCGATCTGCGACCGGTCGCGGGCGTGGGTTGACCTATCGAGAGCTACTTCTCGAGTGCCACCAAGCCATGAACCAAGGCAGCGCTGCGACCAGCAGGCTGAGCACACCCACTAGTAGGACCCCGAAGAGTAGGTGGTCCAGGAGCGTCGCCTTGCCGACGAAGTCCGCCGAGGCGGGAATGAGCACGGTTCTCGTCCAGCTGTCGCTGGGGGCCTCTGTGAGGACCTCGACCGAGATCGCCTCACCATCCCGGATGGGCTTGGTGAAGATGCCCGCACCCGTATCGGTGGCACGTTTGCTGCGCCAGGCCTCCTCCCAATTGCGGAAGCAGTAGCGCGAACCCGTCACCGCGGGCAGCTGAACGCTGCGGTTGCTGCTCTCGAGCCGGAGGACCTTGTCGGACGCCACCGAGTCACCCACGCAGTCGGTTCCCTGGGGGAAGGGAGTGGCTGCATCGGGTGGCAGCGTCGGCGGGTTCGGCGGAGGTGCGGGAGGGCATGCGGCACCGCAGGGGTCCGGCGACTCAGCCACGGACGTCACCTCGCTCAGCAGGCGTGCCGCAAGAAGTGCGTGTCCGATCTCAGTGGGGTGAAAGCTGCCTCGAGTGATCGCGGCCGGGTCGAGGCCGAACCTGCCGTGCACCCGCTCCAGGGAAAAGACATTCGCCGCCCGCCCCCTCGTCAGCTCGCCGTCCTCGCACACGCGGGCGCCGGCGAACGAGTCGGTGTTGTCAACCACCTCGAAACCCGCGAGGCTCGCCTGGAAGGTGATGATGCTGTCCAGGCGTGGCAGGAACCTGTTGTTGACCCAGCGAACCTCGCCGGGCGCGAGTCCCGGTGCGCACTGGGTCGGGACCATCGTCTGGGGGTAGGTCATCACGATGCGACGGGCTTGGGGGACCTTGGCCGCGATGGCGTCGTAGGTCGCTTTGAGGGCGGGAGCGACGTTTTCCAGCCGGGCCATCCACGTCACGTCGTGACGCTGACAGTTCTTCTCGTCCAGACAGGTCCGGACGATGTCGCCGAAGCCGGCGTCATTGCCGCCGATGCTGAGCACGAGCACATCGATGTCGGCGGGGCTGCCGACTAGGTCTGAGCGGTCGAGAACCTCGAGCTGTTTCCTGCCTCCAAGTACATCGCTCGGGCTGTGCGGGTGCTGGCCTGACCTGATCACGTCGTCGGTCACGGCGCCGGAGCACGCGGCGGTGACCAGTCGGTAGTCGAGGTTCTTCGCTACCAGGTACGGGTAGGCGGTGTTGGCTCGGTGACAGACGTTGTCCTTCGACCCGGTCCCTGTCAGGTACCGCTTGGCGCCCTCGCCGGAGATGAAGCTGTCGCCCAGGGCCACCATGAGTGGCCTGTCGGGGTCCGTCGTCGGCGTTGCGCTGGCCGGGTCTTCGACCTGGATGCCTTGCACGTAAATCGCGATGAGCCCGACGACAATGGCAAGTGCGGAGAGCGCGCAGGTGATCCGTACCCACCATCTCGACCAGCCCACGCTCGTCTCCGTTTCCCGCCGCAGCTGTCGAAACGCTCAAGCTCACGACACCAGACCTGAGGATGACCAAGGTTCAGCAAAAGCGGATTCGACGCGGCGCACTAAGACTCATATGCCGCAATTCGGGGATGGCCATCACTGGGTGGTGCCCAGTTCGGGCACGGCTGTCGCAGTCGAGGTGCCCGTCGTCTTGCGCCAGTCTTGCGGATTCGCCGAGCTCCTCTTGCGCCACCCGGGCTACGTTCATATCGAACCGCCGGAGACCCGAGACTCCGGCGGTTCATTGCATCCCGGGCCTCCTCGGGGCACAAGCGGCGGTATGTCGCGTTCTGAGACCGTGCCAAGGACGGATGAGGCCGGCGCACGGACCCTGCTTGAGGGCCGGTGAGATGCGAGCGTCAGTCGGCTACGAATCTGGCGGACTCGGCGATGTCGGTGACCTCTTGGATGTCCGCTCCAGCCACACGAGGCCCGAGAGCGACGGCGATGACCACGCGTTGGTTGTTGACGTCGATCATCCAGAGCCGGGTGACCTGGCCTGGCTGGTCGGTGTAGAAGCCACCGACGGGATCGCTGACCCAGTAGTCGTAGGTCTTGAGCCGGCATGTTCCGTAGTCGAGATGAGTGGGTGAGGTGACTTCCATGTAGAGGCCGTCGTGTCCGTCGATGGCGATGGGCGTCGGGTGGGTCGTCTGGGTGAGTCGCTGCGCGGCAAGGGCGGCGGCAAGGTCCGCTGCCGTGGTGCCCGGGTCGGCGGCATCGGACTTCTTGAGGCATGGGTCCGTGTACACGCCGGTGACGATCCAGTACCCGATCGCGCGACTGACGGCCGCGTGCTCGCCGCGGGCGTCTTCGCGCTGCGGGAAGAGGAACGGGCCGTCGTTGAGGAAGCCTTCGGGAATGTCGACGACGGCCAGCGGCCCTGGGGACGGTCCGATCGGCGCGAGCGCGTACTTCCCGGCGCTCAATCTGGTGCGATCAGAGTTCACGTCGATGACTGTCGGGTCGCCATCCGTTCCGCTTGGCGGCATCGTGCTGCTCGACGTGGCATCGGGTAACGCAGCGCCAGAGGACGAACTTCCGCCAGCGCCGTCTGCGCAGCCGGCAACGGCAAGCAGACTCATCATTGCGATCAGGGACGCAAGGCCTCTCTGAACGTGGGCCATGGTGGTGCCCTCCTTCGGTGATGCACACGCACGATTCCGGGTCGTGCTCCTAGATGCCTGGCGGCTGGTAGTCCTCGGGCAGGGTGATGTTGGGGACGATCCGCACGGTGCTGGGGTTCCATGGAGCCCTCACGTCGAGGACGCAATGGCCGGAGGAGAGCTGACAGGTCAGGATGTCCCCGTAGCGGGGACCTCCCGGCCAGCGGCCGCCACCGACCATCAGCGCCACGGTGTCGTCGTCGAGCCACTGGAAGAAGGTGAGGTCGGCGGCGCCGCGGGCGCTGTACCCATCGGGCAGCCGGAGCTCCACCGGATGGCCTGTGGCGGTGTCGAAGATTCGAGGGGACTGCGACGAGCTGTTCGCCGGCACTCGCGCGACCAACCGTGAACCGTCCACGTGGAAAACCAGCCCGATGCCGCTGGTGGGCTCGCCGGACCGCGCTGAGTCGCCGAGCACCAGTCCGCGCGGATGACTCCGCACATCTTCGGTGTACGACTGGTGTGTTGCCGTGCTCGTGCCACCCGTCGTGACGTCGAACATCAGGTGGTCTGCACTGCGAGTCGACCCCGATGAGAAGTAGATGTGGTCCCCGATGATTGCGTCGAACAGACACCAGCCACCGACCAGGGCACAGGAGGGCATCGGCCTGCGCACTGTCTCCAGCATCGACCTCGTGTCGAACACGACGAGCGATGGTCGGGCAGGTTGCGAGCAGTCGAACCAGGCGACGAGTGATCCGGCGTTCGCCGACACAGCCACGCGCGGGCCTACCCAGAAGTGGGTGTCGTAGCTGCAGGGACGAGATCCGATCGACGTAGTCGCGCCTCCGTCGGTGAACCACACGCTATCAGCGTTTGTGTACACGACACCGTCGTCGGTCATGTCCATGTGGACGAACCCGTTGCCGGTTCGAACCACACGGTTGCCGACATGAACGGTCCGACCTCGAAGCCCGTTGCCGGTGTTGGTGCGAAGGGCATCGCTGTAGACGAGCGCGCGCACGGGTTGGCCCTGCGAGGGATGGTCTACGGGCCCCGTGCCGTGCTTGGACGTGTCCGTGCCGAGGACCCCGACAACGACTGCGCCGACGAGGACGATCACGGCGACCGCACTACCCAGACTGGCTGCGAGGCGGCGCCGGCGCAGCCGGCTCTCGCCGAGACCGACCAGCGCCTCGATGTCCAGGGCGGAGAGCTCGGCGTCGTCCATGCGCCGCGCGAACGTCTCTCGAAGCGGCCCGTTCATCGGGTCACCCGCTCGTCGTCGAGGAACTGCACACCACGGTGCTTGCCGACCTCGCCGCGTAGCTTGGTCAGGGCCACGAACACCTGCTTCTTCACAGTTCCCACCGAGCAACCCATCAGCTCGGCGGTCTCGGCTTCGGAAAGGTCCTCGTGATAGCGCAAGAACAAGGCAGCGCGCTGTCGCGTGGGCAGATTGCGAAGGTGCTCCCACAGTGCATCCGCGTCGGCGAGCCGTTCGGTGCCGTCGGCTGTGCTGGTGTCTGGCATACGGTCGATCGGGCGTTCGAGGAAAGAGCGGCGGCGGCGCCAGGAGATCGCTGTCGTCACGATGGTGCGGCGCACATAGGCTTCCGCCTTGCTCTGGTCCCGCAGGCCGGGCCAGGCCACGTAGGCCTTGACGAGCGCCTCCTGAAGCAGGTCTTGGGCCAGCTGGTGGTCGCCGACAAGGACGTACGCCGCGCCGTACAAGGCCCGTGACCTCGCCGCGACAAGCTCGGAGAAGGCCGCGATGTCATCCTGGTGTCGAATCGCCATCGCTGCTCCTCAGGCCGTCACGAACCATCTTGCACCTATAGACGCATCGACGACCCCCCGTGGTTGAACATGCGCGCCCGGCACCGCGAGTCCCCCGATGTCTAAGGGCACGCACCCGACATTGCCGACGACTTCTTGGGTCTCCTCCTACTTACGCGACCCCGGGACGCGGGCGCGGGCCAGAAGACGCGTTGACCATCGAGGTCGACGATCCACAGTCGAGTGCGCTGCCCGGGGGGCAGCGCACGCACCCATCGCGAACGGGCCGAACTGCGCAAACTGACCGCGTCAACTTGGGCGGAGCTGACGCGGTGTGGCCGCCTAGACTCCGGCGACGTAGGCGGTGAGGAAGTGGACGCCGTGCCGGTCGAGGTTGCCGCGGGCGCGGTCGTAGTGCTCGGTCGTGCGTGGGTCGGCATGCCGGGCCAGGTTCTGGGCATCGCGAAGCGGGACGCCGGCGTCGAGGGCATTGGTGATGGCGGCGGGTCGTAACGAGTGCGGGCTGATGTGCCGCGGGACACCGGACGCTTTCGCGATCCTGGTGACCATCCGATAGACGTCTCGACGGTCGATCGGATTGCCCGAGACCGGGCGGAGGATGGTTCTCCTGCTGGTGCGTTGGCCACGACAGACTTCCAGGACGCGAAGCACGGGGACGGTGATGGGCATGGTGGCGGGCTTGTTGCCCTTGCCGACCAGGTGCAGCACGCGGTGGCCGCGCAGAGTGTCGGCGTAGTCCTCGATCCTTGGCGCTGCGGCTTCGGATGCCCTGAGGGCGTTGATGCCGAGGAGGTAGGCCAGGGCGCCGTGATGAACGGTGAGGGTCTGGGCGACCCGGAGGGACCTGATGAGCTCGAGTCGGTCCAGGCCTTGAGCGCGGGACTCGTCGCAGTGGATCTTCGGGAGTCTCGCGTAGACGGCTGGGTCGGAGGGACCAGGCCGTCGATGTGGGCGAACCGGAAAAAGCCGCGGACGGCGTGCATCATCGTGACGACCGAGGAGTCCATCAACCCGAAGTCGCCGAGCTGGCGGATGTAGAGTTCGACGTGAGCTCGCTGGATCCCTACGGGCGGGTCAAGTCCGCTGCTCTCGCACCAGGCGAACCAGCGCTGCTGCTGGAATGCGTATAAGCGTGGGTGTGCCCGGAGTAGCGGGCGAGGTAGGAGACGGCGGCTAGTTGGGCCGGCGACATCTCGGTCGGTCGAAACGGTAGAAGCGTGGTCAAACCGGGCATGGAGGTCGCCTCACGGCGACCCGTTGGCCCGACCGCGCCCGCCGTCAACGCGACCGAGCATCTGGCCTACCGACGCTAGCCCCTCTCACACGACGGCGTCCGCTCGCGAGGGTGTGCGCGCCTTCACGGCCGTGGGCTCCTGGTACGAGTCGCGTGCACTCCAGGCGTAGGTCGTGGACACTCTGCGCCAGGTGCATGTGTCGGCCGAGTCGTCTTGGTGGACGGGCTCGAGCAACGCAGAGAGTCGTCAGGCCATCTCGGGGACGTGCAAGTGTGCGTAGGCGAGGTCGTACTCGTGTACGTCGACGATCTCGCCGCCCGCCTCGCTCGCGGTCCGGTTGCGCATGTCTTCAGCCGCCGAGCGGCTTGCTTCCATTGCGGCGCGGTTCTCCCAGGTCGTGGTCGCGCAGGCCAGGCCGGCAGACCGGTCCACCAGCAGGCTGGCGCTGCAGAACCCAGCGGTCTCTTCGAGGTCAGGGAGGTTCCCGAGTCGGAATGTCTCCGTGATGGCGTCGAGGTCGCCCTGCAACCAGCTGACTCGGCAGCACTCGCCGTGATGGGTGCGGTGCATGACGGCGATCTCCCAGGCGTCGACCTGCATGGAGGCGCCCAGAATGTCGCGCCCGCGATCGCGGATCGGGCGAAGGCGGGCGTCGCTCGCGAACATGGCCGCCTCGTCCTTCCATGAGCTTGTTGCGATGCACTGCCCGGTCTCGCGGTCGACCAGCATCGAGAGGCCCACACAACTCTCGATCTTGCCCAGCATCGGCCCGGCCTCGTTCGCGACGAACACGATGCCCGCGTCGATGTTCTCGGGCCTCCCGTTGAATGTGGTGGAACGTGCGTGCATGGCCCACTCCTCTCGGACGGGCGGTGCCCGGTCCGGCACCGCCGGTTGATGCCTGCTTACTCTCCTGGGCGCACGGATGCCAGACCCGCTCTGCGGTTCCTCGGCCTGTCGGGCCAACTCGCACCAGTTCCCATCGGCCTGTGCGCGAGACGGAGCGAAAAGGATCGCCTGCGCGACGTGCAGCGGCGTGACGCATTCCTTGGCGACATGGACACTTCTGCTGATCCGAGATCGGCAGTGGTCCGCTGGCGGCTACGACGCCGGCCGCTTCACCGGCGGAGTGGGCGCAGGGCCCAACGAGCGGCTGCGGTGGCCCCAAGGATCGCCTGGACCGGCGGGGACTCACCTATCTCAGGCTTGAGCCGCGTTCCAAAGGCGAGAAGAGTCCTACTCGTCACCGAACCAGGCCGCCACACGGCTCGGTAACCCCGTCGACGGTCATATCGAGGAGGAAGAATCATGCTTGAAAATGGAACCGTCACCGCCAACATCCCCGCCGCCGACCTGGCGCGGGCTCGGGCGTTCTACGCCGACAAGCTCGGACTCACGCCTTATCAGGAGATGGAAGGTGTCATCCTCGTCTACCGCACGGTCGGCGGCTCGACATTCAGCGTGTACCAAACCGAGTACGCCGGACAGGCTGGTCACACCATCGCCCAATGGCACGTCGATGACGTCGACGCCTCCGTTCACGACCTCAAATCCAAGGGCGTGACGTTCGAGCACTACGACAACATGCCAGGCGTCGAGTGGAACGACGACGTCGCTTCCATGGGAGCCATGGGAAAGGCCGCTTGGTTCAGGGACAGCGAAAACAACATCCTGTGTCTGGACGACGGTTTCCCCACGGAAACGGTCGGCTAGTCAGGGGCAGCCGGTTCCCAGCCCACGGCCGCTTCGCGGCTACTTAAGACTTCTCTTACGGCATCAGCCCGGCCAGGCTGTTGTCGAGGTGTCCGACGGGACGCTCTCCATCGCGGCTGCCCAGCCATCTGGTTGTGGCTCTTTTCCGGACTGCGTTCTCGTCGGTCACCGTGGTGAGGTCGTGGCCCAAGAGGGGATTGCCCCGCTCAAAGTAGCTCTGCCCGCCTCGCTGACAGGTGACGCTCGAAGGCAAGGAGGCAGCACGATGAGTGATGTGATCGTGGGGGTGGATCCCCACAAGAGGTCGGTGACCATCGAGGCCATCGAGGGCCAGGGCAAGAAGGTCGCCACCGGCAGGTTCGGTACCAGCACGCGTGACTACAAGGCGATGCTCGGCTACGTCCGCCGCCAGTGGCCGCAGCACCGGTGGGCCATCGAGGGCGCCCACGGGGTCGGCAGGCCGCTGGCCCAACGGCTGCTCGCCGACAACGAGTGAGTGGTCGACGTCCCCGCGAAGCTCGCCGCCCGGGTGCGGGTCTTCGACACCGGGAACGCAAGAAAGACCAACGCCACCGATGCCCACGCGATCGCGGCCGTCGCCCTGCGGACCCCGGACCTGCGGGTGCTCAGGCCCGACGAGCAACTCCCCGCACTGCGGTTGCTCCTCGAGCTCATTCCCGGTGGCGCCGGCAGGGACCGCACCGCGACCGGAGCTGCTGAGCGCAGATCCGGTCGCTGACACAACGGGGCGCAGCAGCAGAGGTCCGCCGGCAACTACTGCTGCGCCCCGGACTCCGCGCCTTGCCCGGGTGCTATCACCGTCGGTACGGATGCGGCCAGAGCGGTAGCTTCTCGCCGACCATGGGGATGACCGCGAGCGCCCAGCTGAGGTACAGCGCGACGGCGCCGTCCGCAATGAGGACCCAACCGCCGATCTTGCTGAGGGTCGCCGCCGTGTCCGCCGAAGCGAAGTTGGCGATCCCGAGCACGAGGTAGGCGAGGGCCAGGAGGGCGAAAGCGAGGAATGCCGGCAGGTTGATGTGCCACGCGCCCCACGAGAGCATCGCGGTGAACACGAACCAGAGCAGCAGCCAGGTTCCGAAGGCGTCCGCGAAGTCACCCGGATCCATGGAGCCGGCGTAGAAGCGCAGCATGATCGCCGTCGTCAGCAGGAAAGCTGAGTAGAAGACGGCAAAGCTGCCCCCGAAGATGTTGTTGGCTCGAAACTCCAGCAGGCCGCCCACGAGCAGTCCGACGAATCCCGTCCCGAAGGCGACAGCCGCGAAGACGGTGACCGCGCCAGGGGCGATGAGCCCTGCGTTGGGGATCCCGAGCATCAGCACGGAGAAGGCGAAGGCACCGACGGCGAGGGGTGTGCCCACGCCTGGTTCGGGCCGGAAGTCGGCCAGCGGGGCCGGGACGGCGTCTGGCATGGCGTTAGGCATGGCGTCTGGGGTGGTGGTCACGGCTCCTCCTACGACTCGAGCAGCTCGGTGAGGGCGGCGTTGATGAAGTCTGTGTCGACGGAGTTGACGCCGCCACCGGCGAAGTGGCCCCACACCCCCGGGATCACGCGCAACTCGGCACCCGGGATGTGTCCCACCGCGTACTCCTCGTCCTCCGGAGGGAAGTAGAGGTCCTTCTCACCGGGCATGACGATCATCTTTGCCTTGATCGAGGCCAGAGCGCGCTCGTGGTCCCCGTCGAAGCCGGGGGTGTTGCCGACGTTGCCGTTCTGCCACGTCCACGCCATCGTCAGCAGGTTGTTGGCGTCCTTGACGAGGAAGAAGCCCTCCCAGAAGCCGACGAGGAAGTCCTCGAGCGTGGCGTAGTCGAAGGGGTCCTGCGCGTACAGCTTCTGCCAGTAGAAGGCCTGCGAGAGGCCCCACCCGGCGTAGACCCGGCCCACCGCACGGAGACCCTTGACTGGCTGGCTCGCGTACATCCCGTCCTGCCAGGCTGCGTCGGTGTAGATGGCGTACTTGACTGCTTCGAGGAACACGATGTTGTGCTCGGAGGTCTTCGACGAGCCGCAGAAGGGGAGCGCGCGCTCAACCATTTCCGGGTAGCTCACGGCCCACTGGTAGGTCTGCCCGGCACCCATGGACCAGCCGGTGACCAGGGCCAGCTTCTCGATGCCGAATTGCTCGGTGACCAGTCGGTGCTGCTGCTCGACCTGGTCGTAGAACGTGACGTTGGGGAACCGGGCGCCGTCGTGTGGAGCGGGTGTGTTGCTGGGGGAGGACGACAGCCCGTTGCCCAGCATGTTCGGAACGATGATGAAGTACTTGCTCGGGTCGAGGGCCATGCCCTCACCGATCAGCCACTCGTTGTCCGGGTGCTGCCCTGAGTACCAGGTCGGGTAGACGATCGCGTTGGACTTGTCGTCGTTCAGGGTCCCGTAGGTCTTGTACGCGAGCTTGGCCGCGCGAAGGGTCTGTCCGGTGCTCAACCGAACATCGCCGAGCTCGAAGATGTCGTAGTCCGTCATTGGTTCCGCTCCTGGTTGCTCACGAGAAGTGGTGCACGGCGTCCGCCAGCGCGCGTGCGTGGACGCTCCGGGGCTGGAGGATCGTGCCATTGCTTCCATTTGGGAGCAACTAGGGAGAACCTAGGGCGAGGCTCCGGTGACGTCAAGAGGTCCGAGTCGAGCTCCAGATGAGTTGGCGCGGACTTGTGTGCAGCCTGCTGCCGTACGTCACCGGGCGGTACCTGCCTATGGGCTGGTCAGGCCTCGCGACGGGCGGGTGCGCGGCGCTGGTCGATGAGGCGACCAGCCAACCGGCTGATGTCGACGTCGTCCGAGCCGGCGGCGTGGTCCCCGCCGACGAGTCTGCCGATCTCGGTCTCCAGTGGCTCCAGGCGCCGACGTGCCTCAAGCGCGATGACTTGCCCGCGCTCGGTGAGCTTGAGACCCACCCGGCGGCGGTCAGCCAGGTCGACCACCCGGTGCAGGGCTCCGTCGGCGACCAGGGAGTCGACGATGCGGGTCGCCGTCGAGGACGGCACACCCAGCTGCGTGGCGAGACCACTCATGGTCAGCTCGGGGTGCCGCGCCACCAGCTCGAGGACGCGCCAGCGGTCGAGGTTCAGCGAGGTGTCCATCAGGAGCTCTGTGGCTCGAGCGGCATAGCCGGCCGCGCCGCTCAAGACTGAGGCGAGCACGGATGCGGGTGCCGCGGTACCGTGTCGCTCCATCGTCCGTCACCTCTGCCGTCGTGTGAACCAGGAACATCATGCCAGACCTTGACGCATTGCAAAGCAGAGACCCGGATGTGCGGCGGGTGGCCGTGATCGTGCCTCAGCACGGACCATCGGGAATCTTCGGACCTTCCTGCGAGGCGGCGGCTCGGCTGGCGGCGGCCGAGGTGAATGCCGACCAGGGAATCCTGGGCCAGGAGCTGGAGCTGGTCCTCATCGACGGGGGTGGATCGCCCGAGTCGGTGGTCGCGGCCCTGCGTGAGGCCATCGCCAGCGGAGTGGACGCGGTCACCGGCTGGCACATCTCGTCCGTGCGCCACGCTGTGGTGCCCGTCCTGGCCGGGAGGATCCCGTACGTCTACCCGGCTCTCTACGAGGGCGGCGAGCGCAGCGACGGTGTGATCTGCACCGGCGAGGTCCCGCTGGCCCAGGTCAGGCCGGCGATGACCTGGCTGCGAGACGAGCTGGGGGTACGACGCTGGTTCATCGCCGGCAACGACTACCTCTGGCCCCGGCTCACAGCAGCCTCTACCGTCCGCTTCGCGCACGCGGAGAAGCTGTCGATCCGAGGGTCGTGTTTCGTCGACATGCCGTCGACGTTGGAGCAGATGAGCGACCTGCTGGATGCCGTCGAGCGGTCGGACTGTGACGGGGTGCTGATGCTGTTCCCTGGCCAGGACGGGGTGGAGTTCAACCGCCAGTTCGCCGAGCGGGAACTCGACCACCGGGTGATCCGGTTCAGTCCGCTGATGGAGGAGAACATGTTGATGGCGTCGGGTCCCGAGGCCACTCACGGGGTGTTCGCCGCCGCCGGATACTTCCGCTCTCTCGTGTCGACGAGCGCTCTGGACTTCCAGAGCCGCTACGCCCAGGCGTTCGGCCCGGAGGCACCGGCTCTGAACACGGTCGGTGAGTCCACGTACTCCGCGGTGCACGTGGTCGCTGAGCTTGCGAAGCTCGCCGGGGGAATGGCGGTCTCGCAGTTCGCCGCGGTGCTGGACGGCGCCGTGTTGGAGGTTCCACGGGGACGCCTGTTGTTCAAGGGTCGAGACGCCGCGCAATCGGTGTACCTCGCCCAGGCGCGGGGTTACGACTTCGAGATCGTGACCCGCCTCTGACGATCGCCGTCGTGCGGATCGACCCTTGACGACGGGCTCGCAGGCGGTTTACGTTGCTAAAGTTCCTTCCAGTTGGGAATATCCCAGGTGGGTCAAAGTGTCTCCAGCGATCGCCGGACCACCGTCGCCGCGGGCGCTGATCTGGCCCCTCGTCCAGCGACCATCAGATGGAGAGTCACGTGCCCGAGATCATCTTCGAGATCGACCGCGACATGAACACGTCCATGCGGCACCAGTCGGTGCCGGGACACAACCGCTGGCACCCCGACATCCCCGCGGCTACTACCATCCGACCGGGAGGCTCGTACCGGATCGAGTGCAAGGATTGGACCGACAACCAGGTCAAGAACGACGACAGCCCCGATGACATCCGCGACATGGACATCGACCCCTGCCACATGCTGAGCGGGCCCTTCGCGATCGAGGGCGTCGAACCCGGCGACCTGCTGGTGGTCGACATCCTGAACATCGGACCGTTCCAGGAGCAGGCGTGGGGCTACACCGGCATCTTCGCCAAGGAGAACGGCGGTGGGTTCCTCACCGACTACTCGCCTCAGGCATCGAAGGCCATCTGGGACCTCGACGGGGTCTGGACGAGCTCTCGACACATCCCGGGCGTCCGGTTCATCGGCAACTCCCACCCCGGTCTGTTCGGATGCGCTCCGTCCCACGACCTGCTTGCCGAGTGGAACCGGCGTGAGCAGGCGCTGATCGATCTCAACCCGGACCGCGTCACCGGCGACATCTTGGCCCACGACGGCAAGGTCCCCGGGGCGCCGCAGGTCCCGGCCCTGGCCCTGCCGCCGCTGTCGAGCGGTGCGCTCCTCGGCACCCTGAGCGGCGCGGCCTTCGACAAGGCGGCCCTGGAGGCCTGCCGCACCATCCCGCCGCGCGAGCACGGTGGAAATGTGGACATCAAGGACCTCGGCGTCGGCAGCCGCGTCTACATGCCGGTGTTCGTCCCGGGTGGTCTGTTCTCGATCGGTGACCTGCACTTCGCGCAGGGCGACGGCGAGATCACGTTCTGCGGGGCCATCGAGATGCCTGGATTCATCGACCTGCACTTCGACGTGATCAAGGGCGGCATGAACCGCTACAAGTCGACCATGCCGTTCTTCAAGCCCGGTCGGGTCGGCCCGAACTACTCGGAGTTCATCACCTTCGAGGGCATCAGCGTGGAAGACGGACGCAACTACTACCTGAACGCGACGGTCGCCTACCGCCAGGCCTGCCTGAACGCGATCAACTACCTGATGCCGGCGATGGACTGGACCTTCGAACAGGCCTACCTGTTCCTGGGTGCCGCACCGATCGAAGGGCGCATCGGTGGCCTGGTGGACATCCCCAACGCGGCGGCGTCCATCAGCATCCCGCTGTCCATCTTCGACCGGAACATCCTGCCCCACTAGGCCGCTGGTGGACATCAACTGATCGCCGACCAGTCACGACGACCGATCCCACCGAAGGCTCTCACCATGCCCGTCTACGAATACCGGTGTCCTCGCTGCGGTCCGTTCGACCAGCACCGCGACGCCGCCGAGTCCAGCCGACCCGCGCCGTGCCCCCGTTGCTCGGACGTCGCGAAGCGGATCTACACCGTCCCGGGAGGCCGGTCGGCCTCCGGCCCCCTCCGAGGCGCAGGCACCTCTGAGCGGGCCCTGGCCGACCGGGCCAGGACGGGCGAGCCCCGGCTCACCGGCACACCGCCTGGGCGCCGGCCCCCCACACGCCCCCATGTGCACTGACCATCACCGAGCAGTGCCCGAGACCTCTTGGAAGGTCCAGTAACCAACTACGCCGAGATCGACGAAACTTCCGAACACTCACATCAGCTTGGTCGTGACAGCAGGCGGGAATCCACCGAGGACTACGCCTCACGCTATGCCCCAAGAAGCTATTGACGGTGGGGATCCACCTCGGTCGCCATCACCTCGCTCGGGGGATGGCCTATCTGGCCGACTTCGCCATCGGCGCAGGTATCGCCATCGCGCACGGAACGCTGAACGCGCTGGTGGCGATCGTGGTCGCCGCGGTCGTCATCTTCATCACTGCCTTGCCGTTGGCTTACTACAGTGCTCGATACAACCTGGACCTGGATCTGGTCACACGTGGCGCGGGCTTCGGCTACTACGGCTCGGTCGTCACCGGGGTCATCTTCGCCAGCCATACCTTCATCTTCTTCGCTCTCGAAGGTTCGATCATGGCGCAGGGGCTGAAGCTGGGCCTCGACGTCCCGCTGTGGCTGGGCTACCTGCTCTCGACGGTGTTCATCATCCCGCTGGTCGTCTACGGCATGAACACGCTGACGAAGGTCCCAGCGTGGACCACTTCGATCTGGCTGTTCCTGATGATCAGCCAGCCCTCGAGCGTCCGGGACTTCCTCAGCTACCGCGGCGAGAGCGGATCGCAGTCGTTCAGCTTCTCCGAGGTGATGCCCGGTGCGGGCGTCGTCCTGTCACCCATCGTCCAGGTCTCTACTACCTCAGGCAGACCGACGACGGGATCGCCGAGCCACGGTTCGACGCGACGGCAACCCCGCAGCCGGCGACTACACCTGCCACGTGTGCCACCAGGTGTTCGAACGTCCGGATGTGATCCGGTGTGCGGTGCACAGCGAGCCGATCTGCTCGTTGTGTCTCACCACGGACAGACACCGCCACCACATGGTGAGCTGACGAGGCGTGGGTGGCCCGAATCACGTGACGACTCGGGGCTCCGATCTCGACGAGCGAGAGGTCGGAGCCGGACGTCTGTGCGGAGCGGCTGGGTCAGGGTCTTGGTCCGGCACTCAAGCCCGGCCGCGGGCGACGGCGGAAGACGACCAGAGCGATGGCCGCGACCCCCGCAGCGAAGAGCCACAACTCGAAACCTCGGGAGTATCCGTCAGTCCCGTCGTAGAGCGCCGCGCCAGTTACGGGCCCCAACAGGCCAGCCACGCCCCAGGACGAGAACACGCGGCCGTACGCCGTGGCAAACCTGGTAGCTCCCGAGACGGTTCGCGTCGCCAGTGGGAGCAGGGCGGACGTCATGCCGTACTGGATGCCGATCAGCGAGAGGCCCAACACGCTAGTCACGGCGCCAGGAACCCACGCCAGCGTGACCAGCGCGAGCGCAAGGGCACCGAGATCGACCCCGAGCGCCACGCCGAGCCCCACGCGGTTCTGGAGCGGCGCGACGAGGAGCCGGCCGACGAGGTTGGCCGCCGCCATCACGGCCACCACCGCACCGGTTCCACGGGGAGACACGCCCTCCTGGGTCGCGATGGTGGCGGCGAAGGCGAAGCTGAGCAACCCGGGCGCGAATGCTCCCAGCGAGAAGAACCACAGCGCCGTGAGGGCAACGACGTCGCCGACCGGTGCTGCTTCCCCGCTCCTGGAAGCCAACGGCGAGGTGAAGGGGCCGGGCAACCCCCGGCTCGCCAGGAGGATGACGCTGCCAACCGTCAGAGCGGCGACGGTCAGCGTGGTCTGGCTGCCCCAACGTTCCGCTGCCAGAGCTGCGAGCGGCGCGGCGGCCATCGGACCAGCGGCATATGACGCCACCACGAGAACCAGGGCCCACGCCCGCCGGGACGCCTGGGTGGTAGCCCAGGACACCGTGGCGAGGTAGGTGAGACCGCTCCCGAAACCAAAGAGCCCTCCGACTCCGAGATGCAGGAGCAGCACGCTCGTGGCGTAGGCCGCGAGGACGAGGCCTGCGCCGGAGAGTGCGCCAGCCAGCGCGGTAGCGCGGCGCGGTCCCTGTCGATCGACGAACCCGCCGCCGCACAGCACAGCGGTGGCGAAGGCCGCCAAGCTGGTGGAGAAGACGGGCCCCAGGTCCGCGGCCGTGCGGTCGAGGTGAGTGCTGAGGGTGGGAAGCAGAACGCTCCACGCGAACAACGTGCCCGCCGCCGCGTTGGCTGCGAGCGCCGACAGCAGGGGCCCGCGACCGCCGACGTGGGTCGAAGATCCGCCACGGACCGATGGTGGCACCACGGGTTCACATCCCTCTCTGTCAGTTCTCGCAACCAGGCCCTGGCCCCCGCTGACCTGAACACCGACGGGAATCCTCCACGGCCGTGAACGCTGCGGCTAGGGCATGGGATTGTCCGCGCCCTGAGGTCCCTCCAGCATCCTCGTGCGCCGGGCGAGGTTTTGACCAAGCCGTCGGCCTCCTTTGACGCGTCAGCGGGCCCTTCTTCGCGCGGTTCTACGCGACGAAGTGGCGCGGACCCTCTGAATATCGAAAAGCGATTCACCACCGGTCAAGAGCATCTGGGACTGCTGCACGGATAGGTGACAGCTTGACCTGCCCCACCAGAAAGGTTCCAGTGTCGGTGGCTAAGTGACTGCCTTCACCGGAAGGCTGAACACCGTGCCCCGTGCCTACCCGCCCGAGTTCCGTGCTCGAGCCATCGCGCTCGTCCGCGCGGGCAAACCGCAGAAGCAAACCGCCCACGAACTCGACATCCATCCCGTCACGCTCTCGAAGTGGGTCAAGCAGGACCGCATCGACCGCGGCGAGATTCCCGGAGTCAGCACCACCGAGTCCGCCGAGCTTCGCGCGGCTCGGCGTCGCATCCGCGAGCTCGAGACCGAGCTGGTGATCGTCCGCCAGGCGGCGAAGTTCCTGGGCGAGGACCGGCCCCGCCCAAAAGGCTCTACCCGGTGATCGACCGACTCGTCGACGCCGGGATCCCGGCCGATCGCTGCTGCCGGGTCCTCGGCGTAGCGAGACAGAACTACTACAAGCAGAAGCGGACTCCGACCACCCCGACCCAGCTGCGCCGCCAGTGGCTCACCGGACTGATCCGCGAGATCCACGTCGCCTCACGCGGCACCTACGGCTACCGGCGCGTGCACGCCGAGCTCACCATGGGCATGGGGATCACCGTCTGCGAGCGCACCGTGTGGCTGCTGATGAGCCAGGCCGGCGTCTACGGCCTACCGGGGCCGACCAGGGTCAAGCGGCTACGAGGCGTCGTCACCGCCGACGACCTGGTGAACCGGAAGTTCCACCGCCTCCGTCCCAACGAGCTGTGGGTCACCGACATCACCCAACACCGCACGCGGGAAGGGTGGATCTACTGCGCCGCGGTCCTCGATGCCTACAGCCGCCGGATCGTGGGCTGGTCGATCGACTCCAAACAGGACGCCACCCTCGTGGTCAACGCCCTCGACATGGCCATCCGCAACCGTCGTCCCGAGCCCGGCGGGATCGTCCACGCCGACCACGGGACCCAGTTCACCTCCTGGGTCTTCGGCGAGAAGATCCGCTCCGCCGGCCTGCTGCCATCCTTCGGCACCGTCGGCGACGGCCTCGACAACGCCATGATGGAGAGCTTCTGGTCCTCGATGCAGATCGAGCTTCTCAACCGCAGACGGTGGAAGACCCGAGTCGAGCTCGCGAACGCGATCTTCGAGTACATCGAGATCTTCCACAACCGCCGCCGACGCCACTCAGCACTCGGCTACCGCACCCCGATCGAGTACGAACTACTCTCCGAGAACGACCCCATCACCGCAGTCAGTTAGCCACCGGAACTGGAACCCAAACGGTGGGGCAGGTCAACCGCTCTCGGGCAGTGCCCGGCGCGCAGGTGTTCCGGGTCGCAGTCGGGCACGTATCGCG